>NZ_JAUSUF010000001.1 GCF_030813415.1 Eubacterium multiforme
TACAATCTTTACTCATAAACTTAATCCCCCTTAGATTTTTTTATTTTAATTAAAAACTTTTTTAATTTAACCTCTCACTTATATACTTAGCATTTATTGTGCCAATTATTTTTAATTTATGAAAACGTTATCTATAAAGGGCTTTTAGTCTACTTTTGCTTTAATATATTTTTGATATGTAAAAATTTTATCCATTATGCTAAGTTTTATGGAAACTTTATTTACAAGTGTAAATTATTCTTTCCACTCTATTCCATATTTTTTAACTTTATTAATTACAGTAGTATGTGATACTCCAAGGGCAATTGCTGTTTTTCTAAAAGTTTTATTTTTCTTTAAGGCTTTTATTATTGCCTCCTTTTCATAAATTTCAATTATATTTTTTAATTTTAAATTATCATCACAGGATTTAAAGTTAATTAAATCATTATCTTTATCCTCTTCCAATTTTGAATCTTTATTAAAATGAATTATAAAATGTTCTTCCTTTAAAAAATCCTCATTACATAAATTCATACTTCTTTCTATTATGTTTTCTAATTCTCTAATATTGCCTGGCCAATTATATTCTAAAAGTTTATTTATAAATTGAATATCTGCACCTAAAATATGTTTATTTAATTTTTTATTTAATTTATTTATAAAAAATGTAACTAAGTTAGGAATGTCTTCTATATGCTTTCTTAAAGGTGGAATAAATATAGGTATTACATTTAATCTATAATATAAATCCTCTCTAAACTGACCTTTTTTAACCATGTCCTCTAAATTTCTATTAGTTGCACAAACTATTCTAACATCTACTCTTTCCTCTACATTACTTCCTATTCTTCGTACAACACTCTCTTGTAAAACCCTTAAAATTTTAGCCTGCATAAGTAATGGGAGTTCCCCAATTTCATCTAAAAACAAAGTACCACCATTAGCTTCTTTAAAAAGACCATCTTTACTTTTAATAGCTCCAGTAAAACTTCCCTTTTCATATCCAAAAAGTTCACTTTCAATTAAATTACTTGGAATAGCTGCACAGTTTATAGGAACAAAACTTTTATCTTTTCTATCACTAAATTTATGAATTGCTTTTGCAAATAGTTCCTTTCCAGTTCCACTTTCACCTCTTAACATTATTGTGGAATTATTTTTAGATACAGACTTAATTATCTCCTTTACCCTTTCCATACTAGGACTACTTCCAATAATGTCTTTAAAAACCCCATCATCTGAATTTGAAACAACATTTACAATTTCCATTGCCTTTTTTACATCTCTTATTGAAGCTACTACTCCAATAGTTGTATTATTATCATTTTTTATTGGTATTCCAGTAATTAAATACTTATTATTTTCTTTATCATTTTTTAAATTCATTTCTATATTATCATACCTACCACCATTATTAAGAAGTTGTATCATTGATTCATTTTTTACAATATTATTAATTTTCTTCCCCAATACTTGTTCCTTTTTACATTTAAATGCATCCTCACAATAACGATTAAATATTTCAATTTCTGAATTTCTATTAATATACATTATCCCATCATCTACTGCATCAATAATTGCAAGAAGTTTCTTTTCATTTTTTTCATATTCTAATAACTCAATAGTATTTACTTTTTCTATACCTTTTACTTTATATAATCCATTAATTAAAAAATTTATTTTGCTTGTATATGCATCCTGCATTTTTACAAAAACCTTTTTTGAAAATACTTCTAATGCAATAATATTTATATCAAACTTATAAAATTGTTTTAATATATCTAAAGTTATACCAAGTCTATCTTCTGTCACAATTTCAAATCTAATATATTTTTTCATAATATCCCCCTTTTTTCAGTATATTCTTATGCCATCTCTTTTATTATAATACAATTTTTTTCTAAATTTAATGTAAAAAGTGTTAGCAAAACATTATATTTTTACTAACACTTTTAATTAAATTAAATAAATCATATATATTTTATTTTAAGAACAAATTTTGTTCCCTCATTTAATTTAGAATAAACCTCTATTGTTCCTGCAAAACTTTTAACTATATGCTTAACTATAGCAAGTCCAAGACCTGTTCCTCCACTTTTTCTTGCTTTATCTACCCTATAAAATCTTTCAAATATTCTTGGTATATCCTCATCTGGTATACCAATTCCATTATCTTCAACTTCAAATGTGTAATATCCATGAGAAGAATAGCTTCTAACATTAACAGTTGCACCTTCATTTGAATACTTTATTGCATTTTCTATTATATTAATAGCAACTTGGAAAAACTTATCCTTCTGTCCTAATATATAATTAACATTTTCCCTATTAAAATTTAATTTAATATTTTTCTTCATTGCCTGATCACTTAAAATGTTAACTACATCATCAATTATGTCATCAGGTAAAAATTCTTCCATTTCTTCAACTACAGCACTTTCTAAATTTGAAAGAACTAATATGTCATTTATAAGTCTTGTAAGTCTAACTGATTCTTTATCAATTATATCTAAAAACTTTAATTTAGTTTTTTCATCATCAACATATCTTAAAGTTTCTGCAAAGCCTTTAATTGATGTAAGTGGTGTTTTAAGTTCATGGGAAACATTAGCAACAAATTGAGTTCTTATATTTTCAAGTCTTTTCATTTCTGTTATATCTTGAATTGCAATAACGCGTCCAATTCTTTTATATCCTTTGATTATATTTGCTCTTTTTATCTTTAAAAATCTTTCAACTGGCTTTTTAATTTTAATTTCAACTTCATTATCACTTTCATCCTCTAAAATATTTTTTATATTCTTCTCTTCAATGCAATCAGTTAAAAATTTTCCTGTTACATCAAAATTTATTCCAAATATAATTTGTGCATAAGGATTAATTGTAATTATTTTATTATCATTATCTAAAGCAATTACTCCACTTTGCATACAATTTAAAATAGATTCTAAGCTACTTTGTTTATCTAAAACCTCATTTATTTTACTTTGAAGTTGATCTGCCATATTATTAAAGGTTTTACCAAGTTGTCCAAGCTCATCATTAGATGAAATGTTTACCCTAGTTTGAAGATTTCCATTAGCTATTTTTGATGTAACACATTCTAAATGTTTAACTGGATCAACTATTATTCTTACAAGTTTAAATGCTAATGCTATTGAAAAAATTAAAACCATAATACTTACTGCTATATAATATTTCATATTTCCTTTATAAAATATCTTTATTGTAGATTCTGGTACGCCACTTCTTATTATTGTTCCATCCTTAAATTTAGTTGCACAATAAATCATATCTGTTTTTAAGGTGTCACTATATCTATCTGAATATCCAACACCTTTAACTTTAGCCTTTTGTACCTCTTCTCTTTCACTATAATTTTTATAATCATTATCTTCAAAAGAATCAAAAGTTACTTTTCCATCTTTGTTTATTATAGTAAATCTTATATTTGTTTTATTTATTTTAAATATGTTTAAATCTTCTTTGTCTACATTCTTCCAATTTGAAACTATTTCATTATAATTTTTTAATATGTTTCTTGTATTTTGAATTTCCTGCATACTTGATAAAGCTACAAAAGAGGCTGTTATTACTACAAGAGCAAATATTACTGTAATTATTACTGAAGTTATAATTTTCTTTTTCATAACACTTACCCGTTAAATCTATATCCTACCCCTCTTATAGTTTCAATAAGTTTTGGATTCTTATCATCCTCTTCTATTTTCTTTCTTAAGTATCTGATATGAACATCTACAGTTCTAGTCTCTCCAATATATTCATATCCCCAAATTTTATCTAGTAAAACTTCTCTTCTTAATATTTTTCCTCTATTTTTAATAAGTATTTCTAAAAGTTCAAATTCCTTTAAAGTAACATCAATTTTTTCATCATTAATAGAAACTTCATGTCTTTCAAAATCTATTTTAAATCTACCATTTTCATAGAATAATTCTTCTTTATCTACTGTTGCAATTGAACTTCTTCTAAGAACTGCCTTAATTCTTGCTAAAAGTTCTCTAATTGAGAAAGGCTTTGTTATATAATCATCTGCTCCAAGTTCTAAACCTAATATTTTATCAAGTTCCTCTCCCTTTGCTGTAAGCATTATTATAGCAGTGTTACTAGTTTCTCTATTTTTTTTAATTTCTTTGCATACATCAAACCCATCCATTCCTGGAATCATTAAATCTAATAGGACTAGTGTTGGTTTTTCTTCCTTTGCAATTTTTAAAGCATCTACTCCATTATTAGCTGTAATAACTTCATATCCTGCATTTTTAACATTAAATTTTAGTAATTCTAATATATGTTCCTCATCATCAACTATTAAAATCTTATCTTGTGCCACAATATTACCTCCTTTATTTTAATATTACAAATGAAAATAACCTTCCATATGACCCTTCTGATTTTCTATATGAATGAAGTTTTATTTTCTCTTCACAATAAGTGCATAAGTTTAACTTATAAATATTTTCATCTAAAAGTCCACTATCAATTGCATCTTTTTCAATACAACTTTCTAAATTTAAATTTCTACCTTCAAATAATATATTTTCATCTATATCTTTTTCCTTTAAAAACTTTTCTTTAAGTTCCTCTGATACTTCATAACAACATTTTCTTATATGAGCACCTATATAAATTTTTGTATTTTTATGATTAACTCCATATAAATCTCTCATTTTTTCTAAAGCTTTTTTTGTAATTGAATTAAATGTACCTTTCCATCCACTATGAACTGCACCAATTACTCCACTTTCTTCATTTAAAATAATTACTGGAACACAGTCAGCAGTAAATATTCCTATTGCAATATTTCTTTTGTTTGTAATTATCCCATCACCATCATTTTCAATAAAGTTTTCTTCTCCATTATATTTTAAAACTTTATCAGAATGAATTTGATTTAAATAAATTACTTCATCTACTAAAAAATCTTCTTTTATACTATTTAATGCTTTAATTCCATCTTCAGTGTATCTATTGAAACTTCTATTTTCTTTTGCTGTTGAAAAGACGATTTTTGATTTATTATTATCTAAAACTAAAAAATCTCTTTTTTCATTAAAATCTTCTATATTTATAATATTCATAATATCCTCCCTATCTTTTAATATTATTTTAACATTTACTGCATATATTATCTATTGAACAATTTATATTTTTACTTAACTTTAACCTAAAAAAGCACTTTAATTCTATAATAAGAATTAAAATGCCTTTTGTTATTTCATTAATCTATTTATTTCTTCCATAAAGGTATTAATATCTTTAAATTGTCTGTAAACAGATGCAAATCTTACATATGAAACTTCATCAATTTCCTTAAGTCTTTCCATTACCATTTCCCCTATATAGTTAGATTGAACTTCTGTCATCATCTTATTGGATATAGTTTTTTCTATATCCTCTGCAATATCTTCTATTTGCTTTCTGGAAATAGGTCTCTTTTGACAAGCTATAATTAATCCATTTACAATCTTTTCTTTGTTAAAATTTTCTCTAGTTAAATCCTTTTTTATAACTAATATTGGAATATCTTCTACCTTTTCATATGTTGTATATCTCTTATTACATCTTAAACATTCTCTTCTTCTTCTTATTGTAGTATTATCATCTGTTGATCTTGAATCAACTACTTTACTTTCTTGAAAAGAACAAAAAGGGCATTTCATAAGTAATTCCCACCTTTCTGTACATTAATTCCTTAGCCTATATGGTTATTATACATATTTTTTACATTCCTGACTAGTTATTATATAGAAATATTCTACTTTCCACTAATTATATTAACTTCATCTAAAGAAACTAATATAACATCTACGCCAATTTTCTCTATATTTTCCCATGGAATCTCTATTTCTTCCCCTTTTCCAAACCAACTTTTAACTTCTCCTGGAATAATTAATGATTGAACTTTATCCTCTTCACAATCAAGTTTTATATCACTTATAAAGCCTAATTTTCTTCCTGTATTTACCTCTATTATTTCCATACTTCTCATTGAATTAATTGAATGTAAGTTTTCTTCCATATATACCTCTCCCTTCTATACCTTAATTTATATTCTGAAAACTCTTTATTTATTATATTTATATATAGAAAAAGAACTCTTTACGAGTTCTTCTCCTATACATATTTTCTCATGTGTTTAAGTGCTGTCTTTTCTAATCTAGATACTTGTGCCTGTGATATTCCAATTTCATCTGCTACTTCCATTTGTGTCCTTCCCTTAAAGAACCTAAGATTTAATATTAATTTTTCTCTATCTGTTAATCTTTTCATAGCCTCATTTATTGATATATTTTCTAGCCAATTTTCATCAGTATTCTTTGAATCACTAATCTGATCCATAACATATATTGCATCGCCACCATCATGATATATAGGCTCAAATAGAGATACTGGATCTTGAATTGCATCTAATGCAAAAACAACATCTTCCCTAGGAAGTTCTAATTCCTTCGCTATTTGAGAAATATTTGGCTCTTTATTATTGTTTTTAACTAATCTATCTCTTACTAACAAAGCTTTATAGGCTATATCTCTTAAGGATCTACTAACCCTTATAGAATTATTATCTCTTAAATATCTTCTGATTTCTCCAATTATCATTGGAACTGCATAGGTTGAAAACTTAACATTTTGAGATAAATCAAAATTATCTATAGCTTTCATAAGTCCAATACATCCAACTTGAAATAAATCATCTACATTTTCGCCTCTATTATTAAATCTTTGAATTACACTTAAAACTAACCTTAAATTACCTTTTATAAAGGTTTCCCTTGCACTGCCATCTCCAGATTGCATCTTTAATAAAAGTTCTCTTTTCTCTTTTTCCTTAAGTATAGGAAGTTTTGCAGTATTTACTCCACATATTTCAACTTTATTAATGATCAAAGTCATCAGCTCCTTAGAAGTAATGTCATCACAATAAAGAGTATTTCCTTATGAGAAAAGTTTTATACTAAAGACAACCTAAACCATTTTGCTTATTTCTTTCTTTAATCTATTTATTATTTTTTTCTCTAGTCTAGATATATAAGATTGGGATATTCCTAATATGTCAGCTACCTCTTTTTGTGTCTTCTCATTAGTTCCATTTAATCCAAATCTTAATCTTACTATCTCTTTTTCCCTTTCATTTAAATTTTTTAATGCAATAAATAATAACTGCTTATCTACTTCATCTTCAATTAAATTATAAACTGTATCATTTTCTGTTCCTAATATATCTGATAGAAGTAGCTCATTTCCATCCCAGTCTATATTTAAAGGTTCATAAAATGATATTTCAGCTTTAATTTTATTATTTCTCCTTAAATACATAAGTATTTCATTTTCAATACATCTTGATGCATAAGTTGCAAGTTTTATTTTTTTTTCAGGATTAAATGTGTTTACAGCCTTTATTAACCCTATTGTTCCAACTGAAATTAAATCTTCAACATATACTCCAGTATTCTCAAATTTTCTTGCTATATAAACAACTAATCTTAAATTTCTTTCTATAAGTGTACTTCTTACACTTTCATCTCTATCTTTTAATTTATTTACTAATTCCTCTTCCTCATCCTTAGATAGTGGTGGTGGAAGTGCATCATTTCCTCCTACATAGTGAAGTTTTTTTCTAAACAATCCTAATTTTTCTAATACCCTATTTAATAAAACCTGTATATTTATCATAAAATCCTCCTTATATTACCCCTCTTGATAGTAATGCATTAAATTCATTATCTCTGCTTAAAGTATCCTTACAAGGACATAATATTGCATCTATTTCTCTAAATAATTCTCCACTTTTTCTAAGTTTAATATTATTAACTTTAAATCCCTTTAAACTACCATTGTATCCAATAGCACTATATGGAATATAAAGTACACCTTCATTATTAATATCTAGCTCCTTTAAATAATCCTCTTCCACTAAAATACAAGGCAAATTAGTAATTGGTTCTCTTAACTCATTACCAGAATCTAAAAATCCTTTTACTAATATCTCTGTATCTTTGAAGCTTATTTCAATATCATAAAAGAAATCTCTTATAATATTTTTTTCTCTAATATAACTTGTAATTCTTTCTAAAAAAATAAAAATAATTCCCACTGATAAAATTAAATATTTAATATTAAAATCATTTATAACAATTCCATTTTTAATTGAATATTCCTTAGTTGCTATAGCAAATTTAAAACAAATTCCACTTAACAAAAAAGATGATGCTACAAATGTGAGACCACATTTTAAAACATTACTTATTTTTTTATTGTAAATTGGAATATAAACTAAAATTAATGAAACTATAATTTGAAATACATTATTAGATAAAAAATTTAATTCATTAAAAACCATAGTTAAAGTATACAGAGCTCCTATAAACGCTGATAATACACATTTTTTAAAAGAATACCTTTCTCTAATTACTTTATATGATATTATTAATAAAAATAAATTAACTACTAAATTTTCAATTATTAATACGTCTACATATATATCCACTAGCATACCCCCTAAGAAAATTATATAACTATATTCTTTAAAATTTTGTCATATTAATTGTTATAAATTATAGTTTTCAACTAATTTTTTTTACATTTAATTACACCAAAATATTTTTTATTTTTTTTATTACTTTTTATTGATATTTAAATTTATAATTCATCTATTTTTTTATATTTTTACATAAAAAAAAGACACATATTTAATAAACTATTTTAGTTTATTAATATGAGTCTTTAATATTAAAATTTTTATTTTCTAATTAAATGCAGGTTTATCATAAACAAAATCATTATTTCCTGAATATATATGTCTCATTTCGTGGATTAAATCTCCTATTTCTTTAGCATACCATGGTGTTGTAGCATATTGATGCCAAATTAAATCAACATTAGGAATAAATCTCATTTTATAAAGTGTATTTTGTTTATAAGTTGAGCTATTTACATAATTATCTGATACAAATTTTGCAGCTCCTTCTATTGCTTTATCAACGCTTGTCCAACCATGAGTATAAGCATATGTTGTTCCAAGTATTAATGCTCTATTAGGGAAGGCTTTTGAATTATCATAAGCACCTATTCCAAATAAATTATATACTGTTACAGGTTTATCTAATTTTATCATTTCATAACCAATTAGTTCACCTTTACTATTTCTTATTTCTTTATTTGGATTAGCTATTTCAGTTATTCTAACGCCTTTAGCTAATTTACTCTTACCATGTCCTGTTTCATGAACTGATTGTGCAACAAAATATATTGGATCCATGCCAAACTTTTTACAAGCATTAACAAATCCTTGAGCATGTCCAGCTAAAACTCCTGAATTACTTAAATAACTATTTAATTTGCTTATACTAACATTTCTAAATTCATCTAATCTTAAAAATTGTTCTACATTACTTGCCTTATTAGGATTAATATATTTTTCAAAGTAATCATAACTATATGAAGAAACTCTTCTTTGTTGTAATTTTATATAAGAACTCATTGACATATGATAATTTGTATGGATACCAGTTCCATTATCAGGAGTAATATTATTATTTATGTCACCTTCTGAAATTTCTTTTATATATTCTTTTGATGAATATCCAGTTATTCCAGCATCTTTTATTTTATAGAAACCATTTTCTTCTCCTAGTATTTCAACTACTTCGCCATTTCTTAAGTTTCCTATTATCTTACAATTTGTATTTGGTTTTTCTCTAATTCTAAGCTCACTACCAACATTAACTCTTCCATATTTTTTTGTTGATTCTGGTTTTACATTTGGTTTATTATCAGGCTTGTTATCAGGTTTTTCATCTTTTGAATAGAATTTTACATATTCTCCACTTATATAACCTTGTAAACTTCCTTTTTTTATTTTATACCATGATCCTTCTTTTCCTAAAACATCAAAAGTATCTCCATTTACCAAATATCCAACTATTCCATGATTTGTACCTGGTCCTTTTCTTACTCTTAAGTTACTTGTGATATTTATAACCTTGCCTGTTCCTTCAAATTTATTTGAAGGTTTTTCACTTGGTTTGTTTTCTGGCTTATTGTTTGGTTTATTTTCTGGCTTACTACTTCCACTATTTTCATTAGTTATTTTTACATATTCACCATATACATAACCATAGCTACCTTTATATTTTATCTTGTACCATGATCCTGATTTTGAAACTATTTCTAGTTTCTCTCCATTTTTTAAGTATCCTAATGATTTTGAATTTGTACTTGAATCTTTTCTTACTGTTAAACTAGTAGTTATATTTACTACCTTTCCTTCTTTTATACTTTCTGAAGGTTTATTTTCTGGCTTACTGCTTGGTTTATTTTCTGGTTTACTACTACTTTCATTAGTTATTTTTACATATTCACCATATACATAACCATAGCTACCTTTATATTTTATCTTGTACCATGATCCTGATTTTGAAACTATTTCTAGTTTCTCTCCATTTTTCAAGTATCCTATTGATTTTGAACTTGTACTTGAATCTTTTCTTACTGTTAAACTAGTAGTTATATTTACTACCTTTCCTTCTTTTATACTTTCTGAAGGTTTATTTTCTGGCTTACTGCTTGGTTTATTTTCTGGTTTACTACTGCTTTCATTAGTTACCTTTACATACTCACCGTATACATAACCATAGCTACCTTTATATTTTATCTTGTACCATGATCCTGATTTTGAAACTATTTGTAACTTTTCTCCATTTTTTAAGTATCCTATTGATTTTGAACTTGTACTTGAATCTTTTCTTACTGTTAAACTAGTAGTTATATTTACTACCTTTCCTTCTTTTATACTTTCTGAAGACTTCTTCTCATTTGATTTATTATCTTTTTTAGAATTATCCTTACTAGAAGTATTTTCATTACCTTTGCTAGTTACTTTTACATATTCTCCGTAAACATAACCAACTTTTCCATCAACTTTTATTTTATACCAAGAACCTTCCTTAGCTAATATATCAAAAGTTTGTCCATTTCTAAGGTATCCTAAAGATTTGCTTTTAGTTGATCCTTCTTTTCTTAATGTTAAAACTGAAGTAATATTTATTACTTTTCCTTTTTCTACATCATTATCATTATCTAACTCTTTTACATAATCTTTATGAATGTATCCATTTCTTCCTTCATATTTTATTTTATACCATGAACCATCTCTACCGATTATATCAAAAGTTTGCCCATTTCTAAGATATCCTATAACACCGTCACTTGTACTTGGTCCTTTTCTTACTCTTAAATTAGTATCTACATTTATTACTTTCCCTTTATGTGAATTGCTTTCTGATGCAAAAGACCTGACGTTGTTTTTATTATTATGACTATGAGTATCTGCAAATGCTTTTGTACTATCTAAGAGTAATGAACTAGTAGCTGCTGCTACAACTAACAACATTGTTGTAATTTTTTTCCTATTCATACATATCTCCCCATATACTACATTATTTTTCTATTTTATTAATATTCTCTTTAATTTTACCATATTTTCTTATTCTATTAAACAGCTTCATTATTTCTTTTTTCACTTTTTCTTAATTTTTTTGTAACCTAAATGAACAAAAAATAAAACCTTGGAAATTAATTTCCAAGGTTAAAACTTAATACACATATTTAATTTGATCTTCTTGGTCTTCTTAAGAAAGTAGGAATTGATAAATCTTCTTCTGTATAAGTAATTGTTGAACTTACTGTTTCTTCTTCAGTAGTTGCAGCTACCTCTTCTTTAGGTGTTTCTGCATTTTCTTCAACTCTTTGTTTTATTTGAGGCTTAACATCAATTTTAGTACTTTCTTTTGATGGAGCTCCAATTCCGTCCTCTTCAAATCCTGTAGCAATAACTGTTATTCTTATTTCATCTTGTAAAGTTTCATCTATAACAGCACCAAATATTATGTTTGCATCTGCATCTGCTGCTTCTCTTACAACATCTGCTGCTTCATATACTTCTAATGCTCCAAGATCTGAACCACCTGTAAAGTTAAGAATAACTCCTGTAGCTCCTTCAATTGAAGTTTCAAGTAATGGTGATGCAATTGCTTCTTTAACAGCATCAGAGGCTCTATTATCCCCTTTACCATGTCCAACACCCATATGAGCTAATCCTTTATCTAACATAACTGCTTTTATATCAGCAAAGTCAGCATTAACTACCCCTGGAATAGTTATTAAGTCTGAAATAGCTTGAACACCTTGTCTTAATACATCATCAGCTAATCTAAAGGAATCTAAAAGAGTTGTCTTCTTATCAGCCATAAATAATAGTCTTTCATTAGGTATTATTACTAATGTATCAACCTTTTCTTTTAATTTAGCAATACCCATTTCAGCATGTCTCATTCTTCTCTTTCCTTCAAATGGGAAAGGTTTAGTTACAACACCTACTGTAAGTATTTCTAATGATTTAGCGATTTCAGCTACAACTGGTGCTGCACCAGTTCCAGTTCCACCACCCATACCAGCAGTTATAAATACCATGTTAGCACCTTTAATTGCTGCTGTTATTTCTTCTCTACTCTCTTCAGCTGCTTTTTGTCCAATTTCTGGATTTGCTCCAGCTCCTAGACCTTTAGTAAGCTTTTCTCCGATTTGAATCTTTTGATTAGCATGTGACAACATAAGTGCTTGTTTATCAGTATTTATAGCTATAAATTCTACATTTTTTAATCCTTCAACTATCATTCTGTTTACAGCGTTACTTCCTCCGCCTCCACAACCTATTACCTTTATATTAGTTAATTCTTGCATATCCACTTCAAAATCTAACAAAACAATTCCTCCTTTAGAAAATATCCTCTAGTAAACTTCTTAATTTTCCTATAATGCCTTTATTCTTTTTTTCTATTTCGTGGCTAGTATTATCTAGCTTACACTCATGCTTTCTATTTATATCATTTAAATTTTCAAATCTTAAAGTATTATCTTTAACTTCTTTTGTAAAATCTTCATATATTAATTCTACCCTATCGTGCACCTCTTTAACAATAGCTAATGAAGTAATATTTGAAAAATTTTGCATATTAAACTCATTTTTTGTAATTATATGCATATTTTCGCCTATAATTCTATTTGATAATTCCTCTATATTTTCAAAATTAGTTAAAGAATCACTACATAAAATTATACTACAAAAATCCTTGTAATTACTAGTATTTTTTAACTTATTCTTTACATATTTAAGTATTTCTTCAATTCTTGCTTCACAAACTTTATAAAAAAGTTCTTTATTAATCTTATTTCCCTCAAAAGAAATACTTTCTCCATCTGTTTGGTTACAAATACTTTTATAAGTTTCACTATAATTGCATTTAATCTTTTCAGCGATTTCATTAGAAATATCTGCACAAATAGTAAGGTCATTTGTTATATTATTTCCACCTAATGGTATAAAAAATAATTCTTTAACTATTCCATCTTCTAAAACTGCAACTTCTGTGGAAGAAGCTCCACTTTCTATTAATACTCTATTTCCTAATTGTTCTTTAAATAAGAATATCTTTTTAAGTGACATTATGTTAACTACAAAACCTTTGATTTCATATCTTGTACCTATACATAAGTCTATATACCTTTTAATTATATCTTTTTTACAAACAATAACTGTAGCATTAACTATAAGTTTATTTCCACTTAATTTTTCAGATAGATCAAATGATTTTTTATCATCTACTTTATAATAGTTTATTACAATATCACATATTTCCTCATCTTCATTTAAAGAAATTTCTTGTTTTAATTTTCTTTTAACTTCATTTATATGTTTAGGTGTTACTTCACCATCTATATCCACTTCACAATTTTCTTCCTTAAGTTCAACATTTGAAGATGATATACCTATGTAAATTTCTTTAATTTCTCTATTTATATTTTTTTCTAATTTATCTAAAACTTCAAGAAATCTTTCTCGACACCTATCAATATCAACTATTTGTCCATTTTCAACACCTTCTGAATAAACACAAGAACTTCCTAATATTTCAACTTCTTGCCCAATTGCTGATATTCCACATGAAGCTGAAATCTTTTTAGTTCCTATATCTACAGCTGTAACTAAAAATTCTTGCATCTTTTAGTCCTCCCTCCTGTCATATTAGTTTCTTCATACAATTTATATATTCAACACATATTTGTAAATTCCTTTTTAAATTTTTTTATTATTAACATCTTAATAAAATCTTTATTTTATTATTCATTAAATTGTCATTATCATTCTTTCTAATATTTCCTTATCAATTGAATATGCCATTGCATTTTCAGCTGATATAGTTCCTTCTTTTACAAGCTCTGCAAGTGCCATATCCATGGTCTTCATGCCGTATTTAGCACCAGTTTGCATTGCAGATTCAATTTGATATGTTTTTCCTTCCCTAATTTGATTTTGTATACCAGAAGTCATTGTCATTATCTCTAAAGCTGCAACTCTTCCTTTTCCATCTTCTGTTTTAATAAGCTGCTGTGATATTACCCCTTGCATAACAGCTGAAAGTTGAATTTTTATTTGCTGTTGTTGATGAGGTGGAAAAACATCAATAATTCTATCTATTGTTTTTGCAGCTCCTATTGTATGCAAAGTTGAAAAAACTAAATGTCCAGTTTCAGCTGCAGTTATTGCTATTTTTATAGTTTCAAGGTCCCTCATTTCTCCTATAAGTATAACATCTGGATCTTCCCTTAAAATCCCTCTTAATGCATTTTGATAACTTTTAGTATCTCTTCCTATTTCCCTTTGATTTATTATAGATTTATTATGTTTATGAACATATTCTATTGGATCTTCTACTGTAATTATATTCTCACTTCTTGTTAAATTAATTTCATTTATCATCGCTGCTAAGGTTGTACTTTTACCACTACCTGTAGGTCCAGTAACTAAAACTAATCCCCTTTGTTTCTTAGTTAGCTCTTTAATAATATTAGGATGACCTAATTCATCTAATGTTGGTACCTTTAGCTTTATTGATCTTAATGCTATTGCATCTCCACTTCTTTGTTTAAATACATTTACTCTAAATCTTCCTTTTTCATTTAATGAATATGCAGTATCCATTTCTCCTAACTCAATATATTTTTCATATTCATCCTTTAAAATTTCCTTTGCAAATTCTCTCAATGAATCTTTACTTAAATTTTCATTACCTAAAGGTATCAAATCCCCATTTACTCTTACTATTGGTGGAATATCAGGTGTAAGATGTAAATCTGAAGCATCTAATTCTATAGTTTTATTTAATAATTCCTCTAATGTAATCATCAGTTTTCCTCCGTCTTATTATTATGATTTATTTTCTATAAACATAAATAAATTCCTCTATTTTTATATAGAGGAATTTAGAATAAGTTTACATACACTTTCCATATAAAACTTTTTGCAATTTCTTTAAAGCCTTTTTTTCTATTCTAGAAACATAAGACCTTGAAATATTAAGCTTTGCAGCAATTTCTCTTTGTGTTTTACTTTTTCCATCCCTAAGTCCATATCTCATAATGATTATATCATGTTCCCTATCTGTAAGTATTTCCTCCATTTTTTTATATAATACCTTTATCTGAAGATTATTTTCTACTTTTTCAAGAACAGAATCTTTTTCGCTACTTAAAACGTCAATTAAACAGATTTCGTTTCCCTCTTTGTCGATTCCTATAGGATCTTGTAAGTACACTTCTCCCTTTTGTTTTTTATTATTTCTAAATAACATTAGTATTTCATTTTCTATACATCTAGAAGCATATGTTGCAAGCCTTGTTCCTTTATCCACATCAAAAGAGTCTATTGCTTTAATAAGCCCAACTGTTCCAATAGATATTAATTCATCAACATCCTTATTTGGAAAAGAATACTTCTTTACAATATGAGCTACTAGCCGTAAATTTCTTTCGATTAAAATACTTTTAGCTTTCTTATCTCCAGCCTTTAACTTTCTCAAATATTTTTCCTCTTCTTTTTCATCAAGGGGTGTTGGGAAAGTGTTATTGTTAGATATATATCCTGTTAAAAATAAAGTATTACACAATAAATCAATAAAATTCGATAGTACTAACACTTTCATCCTCCTTATAGTGCTTAGTATTATCATATGATTTTTTTATAAGAAACTTGCTTCAACTTATAAAAAATATAAATTTTTATAAAAAATTATATTTTAATTATAGTAATTTGTTATTTTGATTTTAATTCTAGTACAATATCTTTAAATATAGGTGCTGAAGTATTTCCTCCTCCTATATTTTCATTCTCTTTTTCAACTAAATCAGGAATAAAAACCATCATTGTATATTCTTTATTCTCTATTGTAAAATATCCAACAAACCACCCATGAGTTGTATTGTTGCTACTTGATGATGATCCAGTTTTTCCTCCCATATTTACTCCATCAACAAAAGCACTTATTCCTGTTCCCTTTAAGACTACTTGCTGCATTCCATTTTTTACGATTTTACTAGTTGTTTCCGTAAATAATTTTTCTTTTTTAGTGCTATATTCTTTAATAACCTTATCTTCCGTATCTAGTATGCCTTCAAGTATATACGGTTTTACATATACTCCATTATTAACAAAAGTATTAATAGCACCTAACATTTGCATTGGTGATACATTAATTGATTGACCAATTGGAATAAGAGCCATTTTGTTGTTATTAGTAGGATCTTCATTTAAAGGCTTAACTCCCTTAGTTTCATTTCTCCCTTGTCCTTCTATTCCTATAACTTTTTTAAATAACCCTAGTCTTTCACTATATTCCATAAGTTTATCATATCCAATTTTACGTCCTATTGCTCCAAAAACATCATTACATGATTTTGTAAGTCCATCACTGACAGTAATATTTCCATGCACCTTCCCATTACACATCTTTCCGTTGCAGCTTACAGTATTATAAGGTGTTATAATTCCTTCTTCAAGAGCTACTCCATAAGTTATTAATTTATATATTGAACCTGGTTCATAACCAATTCCTTCTATTCCTAAATTAATGTTTGCCTTACTCTCATCCTTTTGTACTAATGATTTAATTTTACCACTTTCTTTTTCCATAATTATTACGCCAATATTATCATATTTTAAATATTCTTCTTTAGATAAAACTTTTCTGATTTTGTTTTCAAAATTTTTATCTACTGTTAACCTTAAGTTTTTATTATTCTTATTAATATCAAGTTCACTTGTTGAATAAATATTTTTCTCATCTAAATAAAAATTCTTCTTAGGAATTTCATTATATTTTATATTGTTATATATTTCTTCTTCTAAAGAACCTTTAACAATATTTTCACTATTTATATTTGATAACATTCCATTAACAGACCACGCTTCTTTCTTATCAACGTTATCTCTAATAAAAGTGTATACTCCTTTTAAATTTTTTAATTTTTTTATTTTATTATAAGTTTCTTCAGATATTGTATAATAAAGTTTTCCTTGACTCTTCATTACATCTACATAATTAAATGTATTATCCTCACCCTTCATAATGAAATTTAAGGCCATTAAATCCTCTAGGGTTTCTCCATAATTATTTAAACTAAAGGGTTTAGAATCTATTACAAGAACATAGTTTTTCTTATAATTTATTAAATCCTTACCATTTGTATCTAAAAGCATATATTTATTATCACTTATACTTTCTGTTTGATGATTTTTATAATTTGCTTCAACTCTTTCTGTTGGATGTATATTTAAAAAATATAACCTTACTGACAAAGCAAAAAATATACTAATTAATATTCCTAATAAAACCTTACACCTATATAAATTTATTTTCTTCATAAAAAGGAAAAACACCTCCTCTTAGGCAATTCTTGACTAAGAAAAGATGTTTTATACAGTAAATTTATAATATATTCTATTTTAATATATCTTTAATTTTTGAAACTAATATATCAATGGCTACTTTATTGTGTCCACCTTCTGGAACAATTATATCTGCATATTTTTTTGTTGGTTCAATAAATTGCATATGCATTGGTCTAACTACTGAAAGATATTGTTCAACAACTGAATCAACAGTTCTTCCTCTTTCATTTATATCTCTAATCATTCTTCTTAATATTCTTATATCTGCATCAGTATCAACATATACTTTTATATCTAATAAATCTCTTAATCTTTCATCTTCTAAAATAAGTATACCTTCAACTATTATAATATCTCTAGGATTAACCTTTATCTTTTCCTCAGCTCTTGTATGAACTGTAAAATCGTATATAGGTTTTTCTATAGCTTCACCATTTATTAGAGATTTTAAATTTTCAATTAATAAATCATTATCAAAAGCTCTTGGATGATCGTAGTTAGTCTTTACTCTTTCATCCATTGTAAGATGGCTTTGATCCTTATAGTAGGCATCCTGTTGTATCATAGCTATACAATCTTCATCAAAACTATTATATATCTCATCTGCAATTGTACTCTTTCCTGAACCTGTTCCTCCAGTTATTCCAATAAGTATAGGTTTTTTCATTAGTTCTCCTCCTATTTATCTCCAATTTCTAAAGTTTGTTTTCCTTTAATAAGCATATCATTTTTCTTTAATGGAGTATCAACCTTCATTTTAAAAATCATTTGTGCTCTATTGGCAACATTAGTTTCAACATCCTTTTCAACATCATACATTGAATTCATATTTATTGAAAAATTAGGTGTATAAGGTCTTAATACATCAACTTTATCACCTTCAAATACTCTATTCTTTTGCATTATAGTAGCTGTTTTTGTTTCTTCATCATATTCCTTAACCATACCAACTATATCAAATTCTCTTATATATGATGAATCTTCATAGTTTTGTTCTCCAGTTTTTCCAAAGAAGAATCCTGTATGATATGGTCTATGGCTAACTTTTAATAATATATCCATCCACTCTTGTTTAAACTCATAGTTTTCTGGATCTTCAAAATAACTATCTACAGCTTCTCTATAAGCTTTTACAACTGATGCAACATAAAATTCACTTTTCATTCTGCCTTCAATTTTAAAAGAATATATACCACTATTAACTAATTCTGGTATATGATGTATCATACATAAATCCTTTGAGTTCATTATATATGTTCCCTTATCATCTTCTACTACAGGGAAGTATATATCTGGTCTTGTTTCTTCAACTAAAAAGTATTTATATCTACAAACATTAGCACATGTACCCTTATTAGAGTCTCTTCCTAACATGTAATTAGAAATTAAACATCTTCCTGAATAAGCCATACACATTGAACCATGAACAAATCCTTCAAGTTCACAACCTTCTGGTAAATTATCTCTAAATCCATGTATTTCATTAAAAGATAATTCTCTAGCAAGAACTATTCTCTTAACTCCAAAATCATACCAAAACTTAGCCGCTTTCCAGTTTACAGTATTTGCTTGAGTGCTTAAATGTATTTCTAAATTAGGAGCTACTTCTCTAGCTGTTGCTATTATTCCAGGGTCTGAAACTATAATAGCGTCAACTCCTAAACTTTCAATTTCTTTTATATAACTTTCTATTCCATTTAAGTCAAAATTACGTGGGAAAACATTCATTGTTACATAAAGTTTTCTTCCTCTTTCATGACAGTATTTAACACCTTCTACTATATCTTCATTTGTGAAGTTTCCTGCAAAGGCTCTTAAATTCAATTTACTTCCACCTATATATACAGCATCAGCTCCAAAATCTATTGCTATTTTTAACTTTTCTAAATTCCCTGCTGGTGCAAGTATTTCTGGTTTTCTCATAAATTTTACCTCCTTTTTGTAATTGCAATACCATCTCCCATTGGAATGACAGAGGTTATTAAGTTTTCATCATTTGAAACCATTTCTAAATAGGTTCTCATTCTTTTTACTATGGTAATTTTTCTTCTTTTAACTAAATCCTGTGAAGGAACCATACCTCTAAATAAAACATTGTCTGCAATTATAATTCCATCTTCTTTTAATAATCTTAAACAATGTGGTAGAAAATGATTATAATGGCCTTTACCTGCATCAATAAATATTAAATCAAATTCTTCATTAAGGTCTTCTAAAATTTCAAGACAATCTCCCTCTTTTATTTTAATTTTATCTTGAAGATTAAACTTTTCAAAATTAGCTTTTGCAAGTTTAATCATTTCTTCACTTCTTTCTATTGTAACAATATCAGGATTTGTTTTTGAGGCTTCATACATAAGTATAGAAGAATAGCCTATTGCAGTACCAAGTTCTAAAATTTTAAGTGGTTTTTTCATACTAACCATAAATTCTAAAAATTTACCTGTTTCTTTTTGAACTATAGGCACTCCATTTTCTTTTGCAAAGTCTTCCATTTCCTTAAGTCTGCCATTATTTTCTCCAATTAAATTTCTTAAATATTCTTCCATGTAGTCATAAGTAATTCCGCTCATATATTCCTCCAATATTATTTATTATATCCGTATTCTTCTCTTAGTTTATTAAATTCAGCACCACTTGCTGTAAATTTATGTTCATCTGAATTAGGGATTAATAAATAATATAAATAATTTGTTTTTGCTGGTTTAACTGCAGCAATTAATGATGGTTTACCTGGATTTGCAATTGGTCCAACTGGCAATCCTTTAAATTTGTAAGTATTATAAGGTGAATCAATTTTTAAATGCTTATATAGCACCTGATCTACGTGTGTGCCTAAAGCATATATGACAGTTGCATCTATTTGAAGAGGCATACCCTTTTTTAATCTATTATCAATAACAGATGATATAAGAGGTCTATCTGCTTCTGTTCTTGCTTCTTTTTCTATTAAAGATGCCTTTGTTACTATTTCATCAATTTCACTATTAGGTATAGTTACCCCTGTTTCAGTTTGAACCTGCTTCATAGTTTCTTGGAATTTATCAAGCATTGTCTTTATAACCTTATCTGGAGTAACTCCTTTTTCAAATGAATAGGTATCTGGGAATAAAAATCCTTCTAATGGATATTTTCTTTTATTTGATTCCTTTATGTAACTTGGAAGCTTATAATTTTTAACTGCCTTTAAAAATTCTTCTTTAGAAAATAATCCATCCTTTTGAAGAACGTCTGCTATTTGTACCACAGTATAACCTTCAGGTATTACAACATTAGTTACATCTTTAGTTTCTAAAGTTTTTAGAAATTCACTTAATGTTACATCTGTTTTTACTGTATATGTTCCTGATTCTATTTTAGGTACAACATTATTTAGTTTTATATAAAGTTTAATAAAAAACTCATTTTTTATTAAGTTCTTCGCTTTTAATTCACTAAGTAATGTATAAAAACCTTCTCCTTGATTAACTTGAACTTCAATACTTTCTTCATTAGATTTTAAGGGATGATTTACAGTTCTACTGTACATAAATATAGTTCCACCTAATATAATAATTAGTACTATACAAAGTCCTAAAAACTTCTTTTTAAAATTTCTCATAAAATCCCCCTATATATAAAAGTAAATAGCCTAAATTTCGGCTATTCACTTTATTATAATACTTTTTTTTCATTTTATAAAGATACTTTTTGACAAATTATTTTTTGCTTCTACTAATCTTCTTTCTTCTTTCAGCACTGTCTAATATAGTCTTTCTCATTCTTATACTCTTTGGAGTAACTTCAACTAATTCATCACCATTAATGAATTCTAGTGCTTTTTCTAAAGTTATCTTTATTGGTGGAACTAACTTAACAGCATCATCTGCTCCTGATGATCTTGTATTAGTAAGTTTCTTACCTTTACATACATTTATATCTATATCTTCTGCTCTTCCACATACTCCAACGATCATTCCTTGGTATACTGGAACACCAGCATCTATAAATAAAGATCCTCTTTCTTGAGCATTAAATAATCCATATGCAATAGCATCTCCTTGTTCAAATGATACTATTGATCCTCTACTTCTACCTGGAATTTCTCCCTTGTATGGTGCATATCCATTAAATACATGGTTCATTATACCGTTACCCTTAGTATCTGTCATAAATTCATTTCTGAATCCTATAAGTCCTCTAGCTGGTATTATGAATTCTAATCTTGTATATCCATTTACAGCTGAAGTCATATTAACCATTTCACCTTTTCTTGGTCCAAGTTTTTCCATTACAGGTCCCATGAACTCTTCAGGTACATCTATAGTTAAGTATTCCATTGGCTCTAACTTCTTACCATCTTCTTCTTTAAAGATAACATTAGCCTTTGATACTTGTAATTCATATCCTTCTCTTCTCATTGTTTCGATTAATACTGAAAGATGAAGTTCTCCTCTACCTGATACTTCAAAACAATCTGGAGTTATTTCTCTAACTCTTAAACTAACATTTGTTTCTAATTCCTTCATTAATCTATCTCTTAAGTGTCTTGAAGTAATAAAGTCTCCTTCTTGACCTGCAAATGGTGAATCATTTACCATAAAGTTCATATTAAGTGTTGGCTCATCAATTTCTACAAATGGAAGAGCTTCTGGACATTGTGAATCAGCTATTGTTTCTCCAATGTTTGCATCAGTTACACCACTTAAAGCTATTATATCTCCCATACTAGCTTCTTGAACTTCTTCTCTCTTAAGACCATTATATCCAAATAATGCTGTTGCTTTGTAATTTGATGTAGTTCCATCTTGTCTTACTAAAACTACAGGTTGGTTCTTTTTAATAGTTCCTCTATGGATTTTACCAATTGCTATTCTACCAACATATTCATTTGAATCTAATGTTGTAACAAGCATTTGGAAAGGTCCATCAACATATCCTTCTGGACATGGAACATGTTCAATTATTGTATCAAATAAAGGTATCATATTTGTATTTGTATCTTCAACATTTACTCTTGCAAATCCTTCTCTAGCTGAAGCATATATTATTGGGAAATCTAATTGTTCATCATTAGCTCCAAGTTCTAAGAATAATTCAAATACTTCATCAATAACTGCTTCTGGTCTAGCATCTGGTTTATCTATCTTATTTATAACAACTATTGGATTTAATCCTAATTCTAATGCCTTTTTAAGAACGAACTTAGTTTGAGGCATTGGTCCTTCATATGAATCAACAACTAATAATACTGAGTCTACCATTTTAAGTACACGTTCAACTTCTCCACCGAAATCAGCATGTCCTGGAGTATCAACTATATTTATTTTTACTCCATTATAATGTACAGCAGTATTCTTTGAAAGAATTGTAATACCTCTTTCTTTTTCTAAGTCATTTGAATCCATTACTCTTTCTTCTACTTTTTCATTTGATCTAAAAGTATGGCTATCTTTTAATAGGGCATCAACTAATGTAGTCTTACCATGGTCAACGTGGGCAATGATTGCAATGTTTCTAATATCTTCTCTTTTAAATAATTCCATTATTTTCCTCCATGTTTTTAGCTTTACTTTTGTATTTTTCTATGTAAACCTATAATATTTTTTTTCAAAAAGAAAATTGGATACTTTTGTGTACCCAATTCTCGCACCATTTTATATTCTAATCTTTACTTTTTAAAAAGTCAATATAAATGATAATTTAACAAAGTACTTATTCTGTTAAATCTCCATTATTATTGGAAGTATCATAGGTTTTCTCTTAGTTTTTTCATATAAGAAATTTCTAAGTTCATCCCTAATTCTACTTTTAATAGTGGCCCAATCTGTAATTTTTGATTTTTCACATTCACTTAATACAGCTTTAACTATTTCTCTAGCTTCATCCATAAGACCTTCTGATTCTCTAACATAAACGAATCCTCTAGAAATTATATCAGGACCTGCAATAACTGATGCACTTTCTCTATCAAGAGTTACAACTACAGTTAAAATACCGTCTTGTGAAAGATGTTTTCTATCTCTTAATACAATATGACCAACATCTCCAACTCCTAAACCATCTACAAGAACTTGACCTGATGTCACAGAACCATTTTTCTTAATTGAATTACGAGTAATTTCAATTACATCTCCTGTTTCAGGTAATACGTAATTTCTTGGATTTAATCCAACACTTACAGCTAATTCTGCATGTTGCTTTAAATGTCTAAACTCACCATGAACTGGCACAAAAAATCTAGGTCTTATAATAGTTTGCATAAGCTTTAATTCTTCTTGACATGCATGACCTGAAACGTGGACATTCTCATTAGCTCCATATATTACTTCTGCACCTTTTTTAAACAACTGATTTATAACTTTAGATACTAATTTTTCATTACCAGGTATTGGTGTTGCTGATATTATAACAGTATCCCCTTCAACAATTGTTATTTTTCTATGTTCAGAAGCTGCCATTCTAGCAAGTGCTGACATTGGTTCTCCTTGGCTTCCAGTTGTTATAACAACAATTTCTTCATTCTTGTACTTTTGAGTTGCATCAATTGTTATTAATGTATCCTTTTGCATTTTTAAATATCCAAGATCTATTGCTACTTGAACAATATTTTCCATACTTCTTCCAGATACAGCAACCTTTTTATCATACATTTCAGCTGCTGTTATTATTTGTTGAATTCTATGAATATTTGATGCAAAAGTTGCTACAAGTATTCTTCCTTTTGCCTTACTAAATAATCTTTCTAAATTTTCTCCAACTACCTTCTCTGATTTTGTGTATCCTGGACGTTCTACATTTGTAGAATCTGCCATCATTACAAGAACACCTTTTTTACCAAGTTCTGCAAATCTTGCAAAATCTGTTTTTCCTCCATCTATAGGAGTATAGTCAATTTTGAAGTCTCCTGTATGAAGAACAACTCCAAGTGGTGTGTGAATAGCTATTGCAACAGAATCCGCTATTGAATGGTTTGTTTTAATAAATTCAACTGTTACATTTTGCAATTTTATTTTATCTTTAGGTTTTACTCTAAATAGTTTTGTAGTTGCTAAAAGACCGTGTTCTCTTAACTTTGTTTCTACAATACCTAGAGTAAGCTTTGTTCCATATATAGGTACATCTAACTGTTTTAAAACATATGGTAATGCACCAATATGGTCTTCATGTCCGTGAGTTAAAAATATTCCTTTAATTTTATCTTTGTTTTTTAGTAGATATGAAACATCTGGTATTACTATATCAATTCCATACATGTCTACATCTGGAAACTTTAAGCCGCAATCTATAATAACAATATCATCTTTATATTCTACAACTGTAAGATTTTTCCCAATTTCATCTATTCCGCCTAAAGGAATTATTTTAACCTTAGCTCTTTCATTTTTCATATTTCCCCTCCTTATTTAAGATATGTATAAACAAAGGATGTCATCTCTTTTTTATTTTGAGAGGATTCTCCTTTAATTATTCCTTTTCTTTCTTTCTACATTCATTACATATTCCAAAGAATTTCACACTATGGTCTTGAATTTCAAATCCATACTTTGTTTCAATTCTTTTTTCTAATTCTTCTAATAAATCTTCTTCAACTTCTATAACTTTATTACATTGATTACATATTAAATGGTGATGTCTATGTTCTTCATCTTTATGAATAATTTCATATCTGCTACATCCATCGCTTAAATCTAATCTAGATAATAATTTTACTTCCTCAAGTAATAATACTGTTCTATATACAGTAGCTAATCCTATCTCAGGGCAGTCTTTTTTTACTTCATCATATATTTCTTCCGCAGTTAAGTGTCTACCTTCGTTTTTTATTATAGTATCAACTATAGCTCTTCTTTGAGGAGTTAATTTATATCCTTTTTTCTTTAAATCTTCTTTAAGTTCTTGCATGTCAACTGAAATTAAGCTTTCCATTTACAACACCTCTTTCCATGTTCTAATCTTCTTGCATTAATAAATTATAAGCTTCCTCTACCATTGCGAATTCAGCTTCATCTTCTATATTTATAAGATTGTCATTTCCATCTTCGTCACTTACTACTTTAAGTACAACAGCTTCTTCACTCTCTTCATCAGCTGGAGTTAAAACTACATACTCACTATTTAAATCATCTATCTTAAAAAAGCTTACCACTTTAAATGATAACTCATTTCCTTCCTCATCTAATAAATCAATGTATTCTATATCTTTTTCCATAATCATTCTCCTTTTTATATATTTTAATTACTATAATCAAGTATTGTCAATAACTATTTTCAATTAATAATCATTTATTTATTTGCTATTCTATCTAAATAACCTTGTAGAATATAAGTAGCTGCAACTTTATCAACTATCTTTTTTCTTTTTCCTCTTGATAAATCAGCTTCAAGCATAGCTCTATGAGCTGCTACTGTTGTAAGCCTTTCATCCCAAAAAACTATTTCTAAATCAATTGATCCCTTTAAAAGCTCACTAAATTCTTGTATTTTTTCTCCTGCAAATCCAATTGAGCCATCCATATTTTTAGGTAACCCAACAACTATAGTTTCTACAGAATATTCATTACATATTCTCTTTACTTCTTCTACATCGGAAACTTTTTTTGTTCTTCTTATAGTTGTTATTCCTTGGGCTGTATATCCTAGTGGATCTGATATAGCAACTCCTATTGTTTTTTGTCCAACATCTAATCCTAATATTCTCATATTATCTCCTTGAAAACAAAAAGCGCCCCTCAACAGGGCACCTTTTTTATTTTATCTCTAAATAAGATTTTATAACTTCTTCAAGAATTTCATCTCTTTCAAGTTTTCTTACTAAAGCTCTTGCTCCGTTGTAATTTGTAATGTAAGTAGGGTCTCCTGATATTAGATAACCAACAAGTTGATTAATAGGATTATACCCTTTCTCTTGAAGTGAATTATAAACCTCTGTTAAGATTGATTTTGTTAACACTTCTTTATTTTTTGATAAATCAAATTGCATTGTATGTTCTAAATTGTTACTCATATTCACGCTGCTTTTATAGCAGCTCACCCCCTTACCTTATTGTTAAAGGAAATCTATATATATTAATAGTATTATCCATACACATTCTATTATATACAAAACTTATAAGCTAATTATAACCCATATCTTTTTAAAAGTACACTATTTTACTAAACTTTCAATTATAGAATATGATTTCTCTATTGCTTCATTAATTTTTTCTGGTAGCTTTCCGCCAGCTTGAGCCATGTCTGGTCTTCCACCACCACCGCCGCCTACAACTTGTGCTACTTCCTTAATTATTTTTCCACAATGAATTCCTGATGCTACTGCATCCTTTGTTGCCATTGCAACTAAATTAACTTTTCCATTTACATTACTTATTAATACAACTACTGATTTTTTATCCTTATTTCTAATCTTATCACCAAGATCTCTTAGAGCATTACCATCAACATCTTCTAAAGCATAAGATATTACCTTAACCCCATTAATATCTTTTGCTGTATTTAATATATCATCCTCTGCTCCACTTGTAAGTTTTGCTTTTAATTCTGATATTTCTTTTTCTTTTTCTTTTATTTCTGAATTTTGAATTGAAATTTTATTTATTATATCTTTTTCATTACATTTTAATGCTGCGCAAGCTTCCATAAGCATATTTTGTTTTTGCTCAACATATTTAATAGCTGCAAATCCTGTTAATGCTTCTATTCTTCTAACACCTGCTGCAACTCCTGATTCATTAACTATCTTAAATAGTCCAATTTCTCCTGAGTTTAATACGTGAGTACCACCACATAATTCCATTGAGTAATCCCCAACTTCTACAACTCTAACTTTATTGCCATACTTATCATCAAATAAAGCCATAGCACCTTTAGCCTTTGCTTCTTCTAATGTCATAAGATTTGTATCTACTTTGTAAGTTTCCATTACATTTTCATTAACTAAGTCTTCTACCTTTTGAATTTCTTCTTTAGTTAATCCTTGGAAATGAGTAAAGTCAAATCTTAATCTTTCATCATCAACATATGAACCTGCTTGATTTACATGTTCTCCTAAAACTTCCTTTAATGCTTCATGTAACATATGAGTTGCTGTATGATTTTTACGTATATTGTTTCTTCTCTTTACATCAATTTTTAAGTCAGCCTCTTCATTTAATTTAACTATTCCACTATTAACTTTTACATAATGAATAGTTTTTCCTGAAACATTATTTTTAGTATCATAAACATAAGCTTCAAAGCTATGTCCCTTTATTATTCCCTTGTCACCTACTTGACCTCCCATTTCTGCATAAAAAGGAGTTTTGTCAGTTACAATATATCCCTTTTGGCCTTCTTTTAATTCTGAAACAGCTTCTTCATCTGTTGCTAAAAATAATATTTTTCCTACTATTTCATCATTATCATATCCAACAAATTCACAATTTATTTCATTGCCAATTGAGTTAATTGGTGATTCTTCACTTCCCATGTAAGTAAATTCACCTCTAGCACTTCTAGCTCTTTCTCTTTGTTCTTGCATTTCCTTATTGAAAGCTTCTTTATCAATTGTCATATTTTTTTCTTCTAATATTTCTTCTGTTAATTCATATGGGAATCCATAAGTGTCGTAAAGCTTAAATGCTTTTTCTCCATCTAATACACTCTTATTTTCTTTTTCTAGTTCTTCAATGTATCCTAAAAGTATTCCCATTCCTGAATCTATTGTTTCGTTGAATCTTTCTTCTTCTAAGGTAACTATCTTTTTAATGTAATCTTTTTTAGATATAAGTTCATCATATTCAACGCCATAATTTTCAACAACTGATTCTACTATATCCTTTAAGAATAATCCCTTTATTCCAAGAACTCTTCCATGTCTTGCAGCTCTTCTTAAAAGTCTTCTAAGTACATAGCCTCTTCCTTCATTACTTGGTTGAACACCATCTGAAATCATCATAGTAACTGATTTAACATGGTCTGTTATTATTCTAAGAGAAACATCATTTTGAGGATCTTCCCCATATTTAACACCTGAAAGTTCTGAAACTTTTCCTAATATATTTTTAACAGTATCTATCTCAAATATATTTTCAACACCTTGCATTAATGTAGCAAGTCTTTCAAGTCCCATTCCTGTATCAATGTTTGGATGCTTTAGTCTTTCGTAATTTCCTTTTCCATCTCCATCAAATTGAGTGAATACTAAGTTCCAGAATTCAATTATTCTATCTTCATCACTAGCCTTAACAAACTCTTCTGCTGTCTTAACTGGTTCTACTCCTATTCCTCTTTCAAAATGAATTTCTGTACATGGACCACATGGACCTGCACCATGTTCCCAGAAGTTATCTTCTTTTCCAAGTCTAAATATTCTGTTTGTATCTATATCAGTTTTATTTTTCCAAATTTCAAAAGCTTCATCATCATCTAAATAAATTGTTACATATAACTTATCCTTTGGCATTTTAAGAACTTCTGTTATAAACTCCCATGCCCATGGAATTACTTCTTCTTTAAAGTAATCTCCAAAAGAAAAGTTTCCAAGCATTTCAAAGAAAGTACCATGTCTTGAAGTCTTACCAACATTTTCGATATCCCCTGTTCTAATACACTTTTGACATGTTGTAATTCTAGTTCTTGGTGGTTTTTGTATTCCTGTAAAATATGGCTTAAGTGGCGCCATACCTGCATTAATTAATAATAAACTCTTATCATTTTTTGGTACTAAAGGAAAACTCTTTAATCTTAAGTGTCCTTTTCCTTCAAAAAATTGTAAATAAGCTTCTCTAAGCTCATTTGTTCCCATATACTTCATATATTTTACCTCCATTGCAATATAAAAAAGCCTTCATCCCAAAAGACTTAAGGGACGAAAGCTAACTCTTCCGCGGTACCACCCTAATTATGTAAATTAAATTTACATCACTTTAAATGGTTATAGCTCCTAGGTAGCTTCAAAATGAATTATTTAGAAGTTTTCACCAACCACTTCTTCTCTAAAAAAATAAAATCAAATTTACTCATCCTAATCATAGCTAAATATTCAATTAACTAAAGAAATTATATTTTATATACTTAAATATGTCAATATTTTTCATAATTTTTTGTTATTTTTCTAAAATATATAATGATTAAAAAAGATAATAATTTAAATCATCATATATAACCTTTAAAATAACTCCAATTGGAACAGCAAGAACCATACCTGTAATTCCCCCTAACTTTTCTCCTATAAGAAGTAATATTATAATTAAAAGAGGGTGTATATTTGTACTATCTGCTGTAACTTTAGGTGCTAATATGTTTCCTTCTATTTGCTGAATTACTAATATTCCAATTATTGCCCAAAGTCCCTTTGCTTCAGAATCAAAAAATGCAATTAAAACTGCAGGTATACCTCCAAAGAAAGCCCCAAAATAAGGAACTATATTAAATATTCCATTTATAATTGAAAGTAAAAGAGCAAATTTTATATCTAAAATCAAAAATAATATTAAACACATAATTCCTGTTGCAATAGACAAGATAACTTGACTTACTATGTATCTTTCTAAAAGTAAATTAACATCTTCAATAATTTTCTTGGCTATCTTTCTCTTTTTAACAGGTATTAATAAATACATCTTATTAGAAATTATTTCTCCATCTGATAAAAAATAATATGTGACAATAGGTATTATAGCAATTGAAGCTATATTGCTTGTAAAATTAATAGCCCATGTTATTGTATTTTGTGATAAATTCATAATATATCCCCACAACTTTTCTTCTACTTCCTCATAAATAGTTAATCCAATAGATGAGTTATTTATCTTTAAACTTTCTATAATATTATTTATATAAATTGAAATTTTATCTATAATAGAAGCGGTATTACCCATTTCTTTCATAAGTTTTGGGATTAATATATAAAGAATTAATATAATTATTAAAGTTATTCCAAACATAACTATGAGAGTTGCTTTTCTCCTAGATATTCTTTCTTTTCCTATGATTAAATTTCTTAAAGGCCTTAATATGTAGGCTAAAAGAGCTGAAATAATTATAATATTTATAACTTCTCTAAATACCTTCCAATTTAAATATAAAACTAAGAATAAAATTATAACAAATATTAAAATAAACCTTATAATTAATGTTTTGTTTTTAATTGGTAGCTTCATTTTTATCTACCTTTCTAGGCATAGATTTTAAAGTAACACCTTCTTTACCTATATATAATATGTACTCTTCTCCTAAAATACATTCACTTAAAAGTAAAATATCCTTTCCTTTTAAAAGTCTTTCTATAATTCCTGTACTTATTACAATACCTTTAATAGAAAAGTCTTCTTCTCCAATTATTATATCCTCCACTACACCTTTAATATTTCCATTTAAATCTATTATATCCATCCCTTTAATATTTTTAAGTTCTAGCCCTTTTCCTTGAATACTTTTTTCTACAACTATATCTTTATTTATAGAAATTATACTTTGAAATTCAATAAAGTTTTTTTTAGAAAATAAACTATAGTTTGATACCTTTAATCCTTTAACTCTTTCCTTAAAAAAATCAATAAATAAATCCTCTACTATTCCAATCTTTTTTCCTCTAACATCATATACACTTTTCATATAAAAATCTTTACTTCTAAGCATAAATGTCCTCCTAAACTCATTAACTTTATCTTTTCCTAAATTTCCTTTTTTAAACTAAATTGTTAATGATTTATTAGAACAAATTTAAATAATTTTTCTGTTTCATCATAGAGAATTCTAAAAGTCTTAATATTTATATCTTTTTATCTACCTGCAGGCACATAAATCTCTCCTGTATTTGCATCTGCAATTTGCCCATTATATAAATTTACAACATATAAAGTTTTTGAAGTTCTAAATACAGCAGATATACCTTCAAGGTCTGATGCAGCTATCCCTTCAAATTTATATTTCTTTTTTGTACCTAACTTCTCTTTAATTAATGCAAGAGCCTCATCATTTGTTAAAATCTTTTTAAATCTTACATCATTACTATCTTCATTATTATTTTTCTCTACTTTTTTCTTTTTACTTTCTGAAACAACTTTTTTATAATCAGATTTTCCTTCTGATTTTGATTTTACTTGTTTATTATTTGTAGTAGTTTTATTTTTTGAATTTAAAATTTTCTCTTTTTTATTATTTTCTTCTTTTTCAGCTAATTGCTTCTTTTCTAAAGCTTTTTGTTTTTCTATTTGTTCCTTAAGCCTTTCAATAGATGTATTTATTTGTTTTTTTAAACTATCTACATCTTCTTTAAATCCATTAATATCGTAATAATCACTTATTTCATTTGCTTTTGAATTTGCCTCATCAAATTGATTATTACTATATAAATTTTTAGCAGTTAAATATTTACTTACTGAATCTTTTAAGCCTTTAGCCTTTTCATAATCTGGCTTTGTACTTAAAGCTGAATCAATTCCTACTATTGCTTTATCATACTGCTTTCGATTTATACATTGTATAATTTCATTCATTATTTTATTTACTTTATAATCTTTATAACAAAAAAAGTATCCTATAACCCCTAATATTACTATACCTGTTATAGCTGTATAAATTTTTATTCTTTTGTGTTTTTTCAATATTTTATCCCCCTATGTAAAGTTTATATATATTAAGTTACACAAATATTTTCTAAACTTATTTATAATAATTTTAATTAAATCTAAATTATATAACTAAAATGCAAAGAAAATAATCATGTATTTTGCAAAGCATTAATAATTTTAGCATCATAATTACATTTTTCCAAATTTTATGATTAATCTATAAAGATAAAAAAGCTACTTTTAAAACCAATTATAACTAAATTATACAAAAAAAATTCTAGTTTAATACTGCAAAAAGAAAAAGTGGACATTCTAATATGTTCCCATTATAGTAGACAGTTAAAATAATTAACCTGTTCTTTAATGAAAGCATATCAATCTATCCACTTTTAAAATTCTATACACCAAAACCTAATTTCACAATTTTTTTACTTGATTTAATTTCAATAAAATCAATATTTTCTCTATTAATTAAATAGAGTTCCAACTTTATTTTTACTTATATAAAAATATTGAGTAATAAAACAAATTATCATTGTATAAAATACTCCTAAAAACATATTAACTTTAAAATCATATTCAAAAAATTCACCTATAACCATTATTTGCATTAAAGTCAATATAATTATTATACCGTAATATGAAAGCATATAATTGAATTTATCTTTTTCTTTTCCCTTTTTTAAATTTAGATCCACAATTTCATAATCACCTTTTGTTATATTTCTTTTATTTTGTTAACTAAAGATTTTTTATTATTTATGCAAAGTTTTATTATCAAACTTATATAAATAATACCATTTTTCTAATTTATTATAATTTATTCTATATTAGTAAAACATTTTATAAAAATCTAAATAAAAACATATAACTTTTTTCAAATATAAGCTTTCATAGATTATTTCCTATTTTACAATTTTATAATAAATCTTAGCTGTTATTAAATATACTACTCCATAACATAAAGCAAAAACTAAAGAAGTTATAATAGTATACATTCCATATAATCTAGTATTAGTAAAATGTAATGCTGATAATAACCTTGTTATTGAAGGAAATGCAAAGGCAATATTTATCATTGCAAGAACTAAACATGTTGTTGACCAAATACTCATAAATAATTCTCCTTATAAAATTTATCTAACTAATCTCATTTAAAATACCATCTTTCATAAAAAGCTTCCTTTTTGAATATTTTGATACCAAATTATCATGAGTAACTAACACTATAGTTTTATTATACTTATCATTTAATTCTTTTAATATATTTAATATATTAATACTATTAGACTCATCTAATGCCCCAGTAGGTTCATCTGCTAAAATAATATTACTCTCCTGTACTAAAGCCCTTGCTATTGCAACTCTCTGTTGTTGTCCTCCTGATAGTTCACTTACCTTTTTATATTTTAAATCACTAATATTTAATTCATTTAAATATTTTTCAGCAAGTTCATGTTTTTTCTTCATTTTAACTTTTCTAAATCTTAATGGTAATATACAATTATTTAAAACTGTCATATCTTTTATTAAAGCAAAATTTTGAAAAATAAAAGATATTTTTTTATTTCTTATATCTGATAAATCATTTATTTTCTTAAAATCTATCTTTTCATTATATAAAACATATTCTCCCTGTGTAGGAGTATCTATACATCCAATTATATTTAATAATGTACTTTTTCCACATCCAGATGATCCCATAATAGAAATAAAATCTCCTTTTTCTATTTTAAGATTTATTCCTTTTAATGCCTTAACTTCATTATTTCCTTTTCCATAAATTTTTTCTATACCCACAAGCTTTATTATACTCATTCAATAAAACCTCCCATCATATCCTTTGGTGTCATTTTATTTAATTTATTAAAGACTACAATTAAACATATTATGACTAATAAAATTAATATTGTTAATGCTACACACCAGTAAAATAATTTATTATATATCATAAAATATCTAAAAGAAAACCTCCCAAATTTACTTACTACAATAAAGCTTAAAATTATAGATATTATTATGAATAATATAAATTCCTTAAGATACGTTTTAAATATATCCTTCTTACTTAGTCCAATTGAATACATTACACCTATTTTTTCTTTATTCATTAATAATTTAAATGTCATAGATATTATAAGTGATGCTATGGTTAATATAGTTATTATACTTGTTTTAATTATTTTTCTTAAAATTTCAAAATGAATTTCATCCATAAACCAATTTAAATCCTTTTTATAATCTGAAATTTCTATTAAACTTATATAACCTTTAAGAATTTGTTTCAGTTCCTCTATTTTAATAGTTGTCCCGTCGTTATACCCATATATAGTTATAGGCTCATAATTGTAAGTTGCTAATTCATTATTTATTTTAAAGTCTTCAGGTGAAGTAGGAATCATAAAACTACCACTTATTTCAATCGCATCAAATACAGTATCATAATATGATGAATATAATATCTCATCATCAAACATTCCAACTATAATATAATTTTGCTTATTATAATAAAATCTTTCACCAATATTAAGCTTTTTATCGAAATTCTTTCCAATGACTATAGGAATATCATCATTATTTCTATTCCAAATTTCTTTATTAATATTTCCTTTAATTTTATTTTCATTATATTTTAATGCTTCAAAATTAACTTTCCATGGATTTATTACAGATGGTGGCTGCATAGGAGCATATTCACACTTACTAATTAAATCTCTAGATGATATATTTAATTCTTCTACTGGTACCTTATATTTTTCATCTGAATTACTTAACATAATTCCATAACTAATATTATTGTTATCTAATGTACCTAGCACCTTTTCTATATCTACGGCTCCATTATTTAATTGAGCTGGAGCAAAATTCACTAAAAATCCATTCTCAACAGGATAACTTTTTTCATATAATTTTATATAATCATCTTTAAAACTTATTATTGATATAAATGAATATATATAATAAATACATAATACTAATTGTAGAGTAATTAATATATTTATCATTTTTTCTTTACTAAACTTAAAAAAAATAGTGTCTCTCATAATCATCACCTAATATCCTCTAATATCTTAAACCTCATTACTCTATAAAGACAAATAAAAGAAACAATAATTACTATTAAAAATGATACTACTATAGTAATTAAAATATTATTTATATCAACAGATGCAAACATATCATTTATATATTTATTTGATATGTATACAACTACATAGGAGGTTATTAATCCTAATAATAATGATATTAGGTACATAGGAATTAATTTTTTTATATTCTCGAGCAAAATATCTATGGGCTTTGCTCCTAATATACGCATAATAGAAAATTCTTTTCTAATACTATATACATAAAATATACAAAATAAATTTAATGTTAATATAGATAAAATTAAATCAATAATACTTTCTTCAATAATTAGTGAATTATTCATAACAAACTCAAGTATATTCTTACTAGGTATACTAGATATATCATAGTTTATTTCATTGTTAGCAGTATAATTAAAATTTTTAGAGTCTTCTTTATCTATCCAATAAAAAAAATTATCATATGAATTGTTGTAATATGACATAGTATTAATAGGTATAAAAGACGAAAAAGCTAAATAATCTGAATCATATATAACACCTATAATTTTATATTGCTCCCCATATAATTCTATATATTCATTATTTCCTTCTTTCTCTAGAGCTTTATTGAGTGTGTTTCCAATAATTGCAACCTTTCTATTTTCTATGAAATCTTTTTCTATAAAATTTCTTCCTTTAATTTTAGTATATTTATTTATATCAAAATATTTAGATACCCCCATTACTTTATTTGCATAAATATCTTCTCCAATTTTAGTCTGTTCAATCATTTGTGGAGTTGAATATATATGTATATTATTATCTTCAAGAGTTTTTGTTATATTGCTTAATTTTACTTCTTTATTAGAATAAATAGAAAAATTATTGAAATTATCATAAAATTCGTTTTCTTCTATAACGTATTTATAATTTTTATAATTAGAACTAATTATAAAACTAAGGCAAAAAATTGATAGTGTAAATCCTACTACTAAAAAAATATTTATTGCATTTAGCTTAATCTTGCTCATCTTATTCTCCTCTTAAATATTTTTCATATTTTGTATTACAAGCAAAATTTTACCATATAATTTTTGTTAATACAATTTTTTATTAATCATTGTACATTTATGTCACTTTATTTATTGGACTATACTTTAAATACTTATTTAATAAAAAAATATAACTGAATCCATATAGATTCAGTTATATTTTTTTATGTACCTGCAGGTACATAAATCTCTCCTGTATTTGCATCTGCAATTTGCCAATTATATAAATTTACAACATATAAAGTTTTTGAAGTTCTAAATACAGCAGATATACCTTCAAGGTCTGATACAGATATTACCATAAAAGCAATTGGGTTTAGCTAAATATTATTAATTTTGATATTTATGTAGTTCTTTTAAAAATTGTTTATAATCATCATCTTCCCAATAAAAAGTAAGCTCATCTTCTGTATACTCTCTAGTAACAGGATACATAAATTTTTCACCTAAATCTAATCCTAATTCATTTAAAACTAACTGTGCAAATTCTCTAAAAGCAAAGCCAATTGCTGTAATGACATTCTTATCCTTTACAACAGGCTTATGAATAAAATTATTCTTATTAATGTATTTAAAAATATCAGCCATTTGCATAAAAAGACCAGCTGTAAATTTAACTTCATCTAATATTCCTGCTTTAGCTAACAAAATAGGAGAACTTGATATTGCTCCTATTAAAATATCTCTATTTTTAAGTCCAGAAAGAAAATTAATAAGTTTATCATCATACAAAGCAGGTAAGGGATTAATTATTCCAGGTAATATAACACAGTTATACTCATCTAAATTAACCTCATTAAAAATTTTTGTAGGAGTGACTTGAAAGCCTTCTTCACTTTTATAAATTTTCATTTCACTTCCTAAATAATCTATCTCTCTGCCAAACCATATTTTAAACAAGAAGTTAAAGTAGTAATTTCTTGCAAGGAAAAATATGGATAAATAATTACTGCTATTTTTTTCATATTTAATTCCCCCTTAATATATTTAAAAATGGCTCTCTTAAAATACTTTCTACTCTATGAATTTTCTTTATTACTTATATTAACTTTATATTCTAATCATATATTTTATTCTTTAATGACTTTTTAATATTATTTTTTCATCATTATCACGGATAAATTCATATAAGCATTTATGCTCAATTACTGCTTTACTTATATTATTTTCATCATGTACCTTGATCCCCTTTTTTTCAAAATAAGACATAACCTGTGGAATATAACTAATTATATTATTATATAATTCTAATTTAATACTATCTCCATCTTTTAAATTAATATCTATATAAATAGAATCTGCAGAAAAATCAAGGGGACTAATTCTAATTCTTTTTTTGTAAATAAAATCTATAGTATTAATATCATTATAATGAATTAGTTTATTTACCATATGTTTTTTGCCAATTAAAATATATAGTAAATATCTCAGTTTTTGCAATGAATTTGAAAATTCTTGAAAGTAAATACCCTTTCTGCTGATTGTCCAAGTTTCAGAAAAACAAACAGGTAACACTAATAATATTTCTATACTTAAAATCAATAAAAATATCCATAGCGGTTGAGTACCAAATCCGGTAAAAAGTAAGCTTGTAAAAATACAAAATATTATACTAAATATTAATATTTTTTTATCTACCTTTTTTCCCACAGTAAAAGGTTTAGGAAAATAAACAGCACCTCGAATAAGTTCATCTAAAGAAATATCATATAGATCACTTAATTTAATTAAATTATCAATATCAGGAATACAAATATTATTTTCCCATTTTGAAATAGCTTGTCTAGAAACATTTAGTTTTTCTGCTAATTGTTCTTGTGTAAAATTAAATGCTTCTCTATACATTTTTAGATATTCACTTAATTTCATTTTTAATTCCTCCAATCTATTTATTTTATAAATAATATAGATTAAAAATTTATTTTTTTCTATAAACTACTAGTTGCATTAAGTGTTTTTATTAAATTTTTGCAACGTAAACTATTGATTACATTTAAATTAAGGTTTTTATCTACAAAAAAATTCCTCTTAAGTAATTATTCATCAATTCTCTTTAACATTTATTATATACTTATATACTTGATAATCAAATTTTAAACATAAAAATAAGTGGACAAAATTTTGCCCACTCTACTTTATTAATCTTAATAAGAAAATAATTCTTCAAATTTGACTTTATCTAATTACAAATATAAAAATTGTAACTACTGAAATAAATATTGCACCACATAAACTAAATATTGCAACTACTTTATTCTTCTTCCAATTTTGAATTGCTTGAATAAACATCAATACACCTAATAATGGTTCAAGTACATTTATTGCAGTTTCCCAAGCAGCTAAAATCTGTATACCAGCCAATACTATTATACTTAGCGAGCAAATAATACCAATTATAGATAACGCTTTTTCATATGGTTGCTTTTGACTCCATATATCTTTAATATTTTCCATTTTACCTCCTATATATCAAATCCTATTTGAACTTCATTATTTTTTTCTTCAAAAGCTCTAATATAATTAAAAACCTCTTTTATGTCACAAATAATATTATTTTTCTGACATGTTTCTTTAATAATTCCCATCAAATTTTCATGATTTTTACTTATTACTTCATAGCTATTCCCATATTGTCTTATGTACATTTCTTTTAAACCTTTAAAATGCTTATCTAAATTCTTATAATAATATTCTCTATTTCCATTTCTTAATGTTAACCCAATACCAAATACTATAATTCCTTTAACTTTAGCCTCTATACAATAATCTAAAATCCCTCTTATATTTTCTTCTGTATCATTTATATAAGGTAAAATAGGAGTTATCCAAACTACTGTAGGAATTTTATTATCCCTAAATATCTTTAAAGCTTCAAATCGTTCTTTTGTTGTAGAAACATTTGGCTCAATAATCTTGCATAATTCTTCATCATAAGTTGTTAATGTCATCTGTACGACACACTTTGCTTTATTATTTATACTTCTTAGCAAATCTAAATCCCTTAATATTCTATTTGATTTAGTTTGTATTGATAACCCAAACCCATACTTATCAATTATTTCTAAACATTTTCTGGTGTTTTGAAGTTTTTCTTCTAAATGAATATACGGATCGCTCATTGCACCTGTTCCAATCATACACTTTTTCTTTTTTCTCATAAGTGTATTTTCTAGTAACTTTGGTCCATTAGTCTTAACCTCTATATCTTCAAAAATATGATTCATTCCATAACAAATACTTCGGGAGTCACAATATATACATCCATGAGTACATCCCCTATAAATATTTATTCCATTATTACTAGATAGAATACTCTTTACTATAACATCATGCATATAATCATAACCCCCTTCTAACACATTGTATCTTTTAATAATTACTTCAATGAAATATAGATATTAATTTTAGCATTATCAAAATCTGCATTTAAATATTCTTCAAAATCTGCTTCATAACTTCTATCTAAATCCATTTTACAAATTTCATTCCAAGCTTCTGCAACTGCTTTTTGCATATTTCCTTCAATAAAAAACTTAGCATATTTTCCTGAAGGAATTTTCTTTATTGTAATCCCTTCATTTTCAGCCTTACATACCTCATTGCCTACTGTAACTGTATACTTATTATCTTCATAATCTGAATAAAGTCCTATGGCGTATTCATTCACCTTATTTTTTATTGTTTCGTTAATCCCATCTTGATACATTTTTTCCCAAAGACCTCCGATAATTTTCCCCATATTAGGATCATCATTACTTGTAATCGCACTAATTCCTACCACTATTTTTTCTTCTAAATTAACAATTTCATAATTCATATTAATAACCTCCATATATATTTGATAAGGCTATTATACTTAAGTTAATATGACAACTACATGTCATATTAAAAATAATTTAAAAGCATTTTTTCAATTTTATTCTTTATTTCCATTCTTATTTCTTGTGGTTCTAAAATTTCACATTCTTCTCCAAATGAAAATATATAGCTAAAAAGCCATTCTCCTTTTGGATATTCAATATTAACTAGAAAACTACCATCATCTAGTTTCTTAAAATTTTCAAATTCATCATAGACTCTATATGCCATTTTAGAGGAAATTTTCATTTTTAAAGTAATAAATTCACCATTAAAAATCTTATCTTCCCTCACTATTTTTTTTGGTGTTTTAATATTAAAGCTTTCTTCAGAAATATATAAATCCTTTATCCTTCTTAATTTAAAAAATCTATAATCATTTCGCACCCTACAATATCCGTACATATACCAACTTTGCCCTTTAAAATATAATTTTAATGGACATACTTCCCTGCTAATATTTTCACCTTTGCCACTACTATAATTAAAATTCACTACTTTTTTACTTAATATTGAAGATTTAAGATTATTAAAAGTTTCTTTTTCTCTTTCTGCATTTCCCCAATTTGAAAAATCAACTTCTATCCAATCAGTATCATTTTTACCTAATATATTATTTAATTTTCTAAAAACCTTTTCAATCTTTTCATCATTAAAACTTATAGCATTAACGGCTCTTATAGATGATAGTATTTCTAATCTTTCTTCTTCTGTTAATATAGCTTTATTTAATACAAAGCCTGATAATATAGATATACCTCCACCTTTTCCTTTACTCATATATACTGGAATTCCTGCTGCCGACAGTGTTTCAATATCTCTATAAATAGTTCTTTGTGACACTTCAAATCTTTCTGCTAATTCTTTTGCAGTTACAATATTCTTCTCTAAAAGAATATATATAATCTCAAATAATCTATTTACCTGCATAATAAAGCCCTTCTTCCTTTGAAATTTATTAATTTAATTCCTGCTCTATTATAATAATTGATTCTTCATGCTCACCAATCATTTCAACTGATATTTTTTTAATCACAGTGCTAAATTTATCATTACATTTACTTACATCATCAAATGCTTTATCAAGTAATTCAGCAGAGGATAATTTTCCAACTGTCATATGTGGAATATACTCATAACCTAAATCAAATTCCTTTAGTTTATCTTTATATAACATATCATGAATGTTTTTAATTATACCCATACCTTGTACTACATTTAAAAACAAATAATTTCCATATTTATTTTCTTGCTTACTAAAACCTTCTAATTGAACTTCAAATTGGTGTATATCACTTAAACACTCTTTTAAATATAAACTAAGTTCTTCATTAGTAATTTCACTATCAAAAGGAAAAACCAAAGTAATATGTGGTAATACTAAATCTGCTAAAGGATCATATTTCTTACGGATATTATTAATAACATCAATATTTTTAAATTCAGGAAAAATCATAATAGTTCTTGTATTCATCTCATATCACCTCTTTAAATTAAAATTTATAATTAAATTAATTTTAAAACATAATCTTTTCATATACCACTTAAATATTAAAATTAAGTACCTTGATATGGATATAGAAGTTAAAAGTAAATAAAAAAGTGCTCCATCCCGCAAAGATTAGCACTTTTCCTTCAAATTAATTTTCAATTACTCTAGTCCAATAGCCCTAAAACAAAATAAATGTTCCAAGATTTATCTTAGTATTAGCGAACTAAGATTTTCTTATTTATATTATATCAAATTTTTATAAAAAATAAACCTATATATTTTTTATTTAAAATTTGTAGGGACTTTAAGTAAATTTTTAAAATATATATTATTATTCATCAAAAAAGGATATGTTTAACTACTTTTTTAAATTTCAGCACTATTCTAACAGAAATTTTATCCTAGAATCATTTTTGATAAAATCAAGAGTTTTATCTTCTTTAATTATCCCTTTTACTAATCGTTTATATTTATCGCTATCCCAACTGTTGGGCACATTAATTTTTATATGTCTATATAGTTTTGATTTCAGAGAATCGTTCATGCTACTTGCTTCATTCACCATATTTATAATCATTTCTATGGCTTTTTCTTTATCCTGTTTTTCTTTTGCTAAAGATAACTCTAATTGATATTTATGGTATGCTCCAAGATCAAATACTTCAGCAACCTTTTTAGCACGCTCTATGTATTCTTCTGCTTCAATAAATTTATTTTCTTTGTATGACAGATTTATTATAAAAGATAAAGCAGCGAATGTTTCATGAGCATTATTTCTTAATTTTTCTTCATAAATACCATAAGCCTCATCAAAATTCCCGCTACTTTCAAATAACAATGCCTGTTGAATTTTTTTATCTACCTCTAATTCTGGAATTTTATCTAATACTTCTTGAGCTTTTTTATACTCTTTTTTCATCCTATACATTACTGATAATTCTAAATTTGCCATAGAAGCTGTCTTTTCTTTACTGCTTCCTGATACAAGTTCAAGCCAGTCAATTATTTTCCTTTCATATTTATCTTTTTCCTCAATTTGATCCGACAATAAATGTATTCTTAATACTACTGATATCCAATATACCAATTCATCACAACTTGGATATTTTTTAATTAAATCACTAGCCTTTTCAAAAGCCTTTTGGAATCCATCTTTTGATGCCATTTCACCTATCTCTTTTGTAAATTTTTTCACTTCTGCATCTGTTAAATCCTCATTAAATGCCAATAAAGTATTAACATCAATTTTCAAAATACGTGCAAGAGGTGCTAGCAATGTTATATCTGGATATGATATTCCATTTTCCCACTTATTTACTGCTGGTGCACTTATATTTAAATGGTTAGCAACTTGCTCTTGGGTAAGATTTTCTTTTTTTCTATAATTTCTAATAACTTCACTTATTTTCATAAAATTAACTCCTCCATTTATTTATACATTTAACTAACTTAGGACTTCATTAATTAAATGATATCAGAGCTATATAATTTAAACAATTGAAGCATTTTCATCTTTTATTTATAAAAATTAACTATTAGTTACTTTAATTTCCTTAATAAAAATATTTTGAATCTTAATTGCGATATAATATTTCTACCTGTAAAAATAGCCTTAAATATATCTAAAAAAAATATACCTATTTATGGTACGGTTCTCTTTATCTAATTCTAAAATAATAATATTCAATTATTAATTATATACAGACAGAAATTATTTTCTATAAAAAAAGTGCCAATAAAATTGGCACTTTAAATTTATATACTTTTTCTTTAACTATATTTTATGCTAATCCTTCTATTATTCCACCGCCAACAACAACATTTCCATCATAAAAAACTACTGATTGACCCTTTGTTATTGCTCTTTGTTTATCTTTAAATGAAACTTTAACCTTTCCATCTTTAAGTGGTGAAATTATAGCATCTGCAGGCCTTGCTGCATATCTAACCTTAGCTTGAACTTCCATATCTTCCTTTAACTCATCAAAAGGAATGAAATTAACATCCTTAGCTACTAAATCTGTTTTAAATATATTTTCTTCTGATCCTATAACAACTTCATTTTTCTTAGGATTTATGCCTATTACAAAAACTGGCTTTCCAAGAGCTAATCCAAGACCTTTTCTTTGACCTATAGTATAATAAACTATTCCTTTATGTCTTCCTAGTATATTTCCTTTACTATCAACAAAGTTTCCTGGTTTAACTTCATTTGGACGTTCTTCCTTTATGAATCTTCCATGATTGTTGTCTGGTATAAAACATATTTCTTCACTATCTTTTTTATTATGAACTGCAAGACCTATTTCCTTTGCAATTTCTCTTATTTTATCCTTAGTGTACTCTCCACAAGGCATTAATGTATGAGCTAATTGATCTTGAGTAAAATTATAAAGAGCATAAGTTTGATCTTTTTTATCATCATCAGATCTAATTAAAAGATATCTTCCATCTCTTTCTTCTATTTTAGCATAATGACCAGTTGCTACATATTCAGCTCCAATTCCTCTAGCTTTTCTTAAAAGCTCATCAAATTTTAAATGCTTATTACATGCAATACATGGGTTTGGAGTTTTTCCATCTATATATTCTTGAACAAAATATTTAATAACTTTATTTTTAAATGAATCTCTAAAGTTTAAAACATAAAAAGGAATATCTAATTTTTCGCAAACACGTCTAGCGTCTTCTACAGCAGATAGAGAACAGCATCCACCTTCTCTTTCTTCATATTCCTTATCCTCTTGCCAAATTTGCATAGTAATTCCTATTACATCATATCCTTGTTTCTTTAAAAGGTAAGCAGCGACGGAGCTATCAACTCCGCCGCTCATACCTACAACTACTTTTTTCTTTTCCATTCCATCACCTATTCTTGGCCATGAACATGGTCATGTAGGTCATCTCCATGTTCTTTGAAATCCCAAGGTTCTAATCCTTGTCTCTTTCTGTAGTCATTTATAGCCTTATGAATTGCTTCTTCAGCTAATACTGAGCAATGCATCTTTACTGGTGGAAGTCCATCTAATGCTTCTGCAACTGCTTGATTTGATAAGTGCCAAGCTTCTTCAATTGGCTTTCCCTTTATTAATTCTGTTGCCATTGATGATGAAGCTATAGCTGATCCACAACCAAATGTTTCAAATTTAGCATCCTTTATAATATTATCCTCTATCTTTAGGTATACTCTCATGATATCTCCGCATTTAGCGTTTCCAACTTCTCCTACACCATTTGCATCTTCTATAATTCCTACATTTTTTGGATTTCTAAAGTGCTCCATAACTTTTTCACTATATATCATAATTAATTTTCTCCCTTCTTAATGAAGTCAGTCCAAAGTGGGGACATACTTCTAAGTCTTTCAATAATTGGTGGTAAAACTTCTAGTAAATAATCAACATCCTCTTCTGTTGAACCATCACCCAAAGTTAATCTTAATGATCCATGAGCCTTTTCATGTGGTAAACCTATTGCTAGTAACACATGTGAAGGATCTAATGAACCTGATGTACAAGCACTACCACTAGATGCACATACACCTTCAAAGTCTAATGAAAGTAATATTGATTCTCCTTCTATAAACTCAAATGATACATTGACATTAGCAGGAAGTCTCTTATCTCCTGTTGGTCCATTTAATCTTGAGTAAGGAATCTTTAATAGACCATCTATTAATCTATCTCTTAAAACTGTCATATTTTTAATATGATTTTCTAAATTATCTGTTGCAAGTTCTATAGCTTTTCCAAGTCCAACTATTCCTGCAATATTTTCTGTTCCAGCTCTTCTATTTCTTTCTTGTCCGCCTCCATGGATAAGGTTATGGATTCTAACACCTTTTCTTATATAAAGAACACCAATTCCCTTTGGTCCATAAATTTTATGACCTGCAAGAGATAAAAGATCAATATTCATATCTTTAACATCTATTTTTACATTTCCAATTGCTTGAACAGCATCTGTATGGAATAATACTTTTCTTTCTCTACAAATCTTACCAATTTCTTTAATTGGTTCTATTGTACCAATTTCATTATTAGCAAACATAATAGAAACTAATATAGTTTTATCTGTAATTGCATTTTTTAAATCTTCTAAATTTATAAATCCTTCTTCATCAACATCTAAATAAGTAACATCAAAGCCTAATTTTTCTAAGTATTGACAAGTATGTAATACTGCATGATGTTCTATTTTAGTTGTTATTATATGATTTCCTTTATTTTTGTAAGCAGAAGCAATACCTTTTATTGCCCAGTTATCAGCTTCTGATCCACCACCTGTAAAATACACTTCGCTTTCATCAGCATTTAAAGCCTTTGCAACTTGTGCTCTTCCTTTATCTACCGCCATCTTTGTCCTTCTTGATATTTCATAGAATGATGATGGGTTTCCAAAATTATTTGTGAAGTATGGAAGCATTTCTTCTAATACTTCTGGTTTAACATATGTTGTTGCAGCATAATCCATATATACTGGTTTCATTTCTATTCACCTCTATTTATAAGATTTAATTCTTCATTCTTTTGTTTTATTTTTTTAGAATCATTTACTATATCTTCAAGTGTTATTGATTCCATAACACTTTCTATACTGTCTTTAATCTTTTTCCAAAGAATCCTTGTTGCACAGCAATCTATATTATCGCACTTTGCGCCTTCTATGCAATCTGCAATTTCAATAGGACCTTCTAAAACATACATAATATCAGATACCTTTATATCCTTAGGTTCTCTATTAAGTACATATCCTCCTTGAGCTCCTCTTATACTTTTAATAAGCTTTGCCTTTCTAAGGGGACTAAAAAGTTGTTCTAAATAATATTCAGATATATTTTGTCTTTTTGAAATTGTTTTTATTGATACTGGTGCATCTCCATAATTCATTGCTAAATCAACCATAGCCTTAACACCATATCTTCCCTTTGTGGAAAGTTTCATTTTATCACCCCTTAAAGTAGAGTAACTTACTACGATTTCTGTTTATATCTTACCAAATCACTCTGCTATTGTCAATAATCATATATTAATTAATTATGAACAAAATTTTTCATTTGTTTATTTTTTTATTTTATCCCAGTATTCTTCTATAGCTTTTTCAAATTTATTGTTTCCCGGATTATAATATTTTTTATTTTTTATATTGTTAGGTAAATATTGTTGCTTAATATATGAATTTTCATAATTATGAGGATATTTATATTCAAGTCCTCTTCCAAGTTTTGCTGCTCCACTATAATGAGCATCCTTTAAATAATTTGGAATATCATCTATTTTCATGTTATCTAAATCACTTAAAGCAGCATCTATTGCAAGATATGCTTTATTAGACTTTGGGCTTGTTGCTAAAAGTATTGTCGCTTCTGCTAAAGGTATCCTGCACTCTGGAAAACCAAGTTCCCTTGCTGAATCAACTAATGATTTTACTATCATAGCTGCCTGTGGATAAGCAAGCCCTATATCTTCACTTGCAATAACTTGTAGTCTTCTGCATATTGAAATTAAATCCTCTGCTTTAATAAGTCTTGCTAAATAATGAATTGCAGCATCTGGATCACTACCTCTAATAGATTTTTGAAATGCACTTAAAATATCATAATGACTATCCCCATTCATATCATAAGCTACAACCTTTGTTTGTGTGCTTTCCTTTGCAACTTCTAAATCTATTATTATTTCTCCATCTTCATTAGGATTTGTAGAATTTATTGCAACCTCTAATCCATTTAAAGCTTTTCTAACATCTCCATTTGAAGATGCTGCAAAATATTTATAAGCATCATCATCAATACTTATTTTTAAATTTTCATATTCCTTTTCTTCAATTTCAACAGCTCTTTTTAAAGCACAGATTACATCTTCTTCAGTTAATGGCTTAAATTCAAATATAGTTGACCTACTTAATAAAGCTTTAAATATATAATGATATGGATTTTCTGTTGTTGATGCAATTAAAGTAATTCTTCCATCTTCAATATATTCAAGAAGAGATTGCTGCTGCTTTTTATTAAAGTTTTGAATTTCATCTAAATATAAAACTACTCCATCCCTTCCCATAAAGGTATCTAACTCTTTTCCTATTTCTTGAATATCCTTTAATGAAGCTGTTGTAGCATTTAGTTTATAAAACTTTTTATTTATTCTCTTTGAAATAATATTTGCAACTGTAGTTTTACCAACTCCAGGTGGTCCATAAAAAATCATATTATTTATAGTTCCACTTTTTATTATTCTATTTAAAATTTTATTTTCTCCTAATATATGCTTTTGACCAAATACTTCTTCTAAAGTTTCAGGTCTTATTTTATCTGCTAAAGGTTTAAACATCAAAATCCCTCATTTATAATTTTATTTATCAAAAATAATTATATCAGATTATAGTTATAATTAAATAAAATACTCACTTAAACTAATGCACAAAAAAAACACAATAACAAATCTAATTTAAAGATTTGTTATTGTGTTTTTCACTTTAACTTTTATTTACACTTTATACTAGTGTGGATTTTAGATAGAACTGTAAGACCATCTTAATAAGTAAATCTAAAGAGCTATTTAAAATCAACACTTACATTATTTAAATATTATACTATTTATATCTATCTTCTTTTTTTGCATACCATTTTTAATTAAGAAATCTTGTGTTTTTTCTAGATCTTTAATGTCTGCTTTAGTTATTTGTGGATCAAAGTTATACCAAGAATACATTTCTCTTGTTTCCTTATCTGTTAATCCAACTTCCTTTGCAGTTTCTTTTATTACTTTGTCTTTATTATTTTTCATGTACTCTATAGTTTCATTGTGGACTTTTTCAAATCTCTTTACAAGGTCTGGATGTTCATTTAAGAATTTTCCACTAACTGCTGTAACTATTGTTCCATCTACTAAACCTTCACCATTTACAACTAATTTCGCACCATTATTTTCTGCTTTAAGAGCTGCTGGTCCTGCAAGTAATGCTGCATCAACACTTCCATTACTTAAAGCTGCACTAGCTTCTGGTATTCCCATATTTACAAACTTAACGTCTTTTATACTCATACCATTTTTATCTAAAGCTGATACTAATAATTGATGTAAAACTGTTCCTTTAGGTCCTGCTATTTTCTTACCCTTTAGGTCTTTTACATTCTTTATCTTTTTATCTTTAGTTAATATCATAAAGCCCTTTGGTGCTCTACTATATACATTTAATATTTTTAAGTCAACACCATTTGATGCAGCTAAAATAGCTGATGTTCCTCCAAGGGCATGAAGAAAATCTAATTCTCCTGCAGCTAAAGCTGCTGTTTGATCTGGTCCTGATGTTATTTCATGGAATTTTACACCTATTCCATCTTTACTAAATTCCTTTTCAAATAGCTTATCATTCTTTTCAAGTATTGATGGTACATTAAGTGGTGCCTTTACATAAGTAACATTAATTTCTCTAGGGTTTTTAGCTTCTTTTTTATCATTTTTATCACTATTATTACCACATCCTGCAAAAAGGAATAATCCCATTGCAACTGTTAAAATTAAAGCTAAAAATTTCTTTTTTCTCATATGTATCTACTCCTTTAAAATATTTAGAATTTCTTTTTTTAATTCTATAAAGTATTTCTCATGAATATCTCTATTAAACCCTTTATTAATACTAAACTCATAGACTCCTTTTTTCTTTGATAAAACAATTATCCGTGTAGCAATAAGCATTGCCTCTTCTATATTATGAGTAACAAAAATAACTCCTTTTTTAGTTTCCTCATAAATTTTAATAACTTCCTTTTGCATGTCCATTCTTGTAAAATAATCTAGTGCAGCAAAGGGTTCATCCATAATTAATATGTCTGGATTATATATCAAAGCTCGTCCAATAGAAACTCTATTTGCCATACCTCCTGATAGTTCATATGGATATGCATTTTCTAAACCTGATAATTTAATTAACTTTAATACTTTATCTAAATTTTCTTTATTCTCACCATGTATTAATATATTTTCCTTAACATTAAGCCATGGCATAAGTCTGCTTTCTTGAAATACCATAGAAACTTTAGGCTTACAATAGCTTCCATTATCATCTTTAAAAAGAATTTCTCCACTTTGATATTCTTCTAATCCTTTAAGCAATCTTATAAATGTAGTTTTCCCACATCCACTTTTTCCTATAATAACTGTAATATCCTTAGAGTCTATTTCTAAATTAATATTTTTAAGTACCATAATTTCTTTGTTATCTTTTTTGTATGTCTTACTTAAATTTTTTATTAAATACTTACTCAAAAGCTTTGCTTCTCCTTCCATACTTAGATTTAGTTATAATCATACCAAATAATTTATCAGTTAAAATCCCTAAGGTTCCAATTAAAATTATTCCAACTATAACTTCATCACTTCTAGACATTTCCTTGGCATCAAGTATTAAATATCCAAGACCTGATGAGGCTGCAATCATTTCAGCCCCAATTATTGCACGCCAGCTATAGCCAATTCCTAGTTTTAAACCTACTAAAATATTTGGCATAGCACTTGGCATTATAATTTTCTTTATAAGATCCTTTTTATTTAAATTAAAACTTATACCAACTTCTAAAAGTTTATTATCTGTTGAAAGAACACCATTTAAAGTATTTAAAAATATAGGGAAAAATGATGCAAGAATTATAACTATAATCTTTGATTTCTCTCCTATTCCAAACCATAATATAAGCATTGGTATAAGAGCTAATGGTGGAGTATTTCTCATAAACTCAAATAATGGTTTAAAATACTCATATATTTTAGGCTTTAGTCCAAAAATAAATCCTAATGGAACAGCAAATAAAGCACTTATAAAAAATCCAATTATTATTCTATAAAGACTAGCTCCTATATTAGTAAATATTTCTCCATTATTAAGCATAGTAAAAAAACATTTTAAAACAGTCATAAGTGATGGTAATATATATCCACTCCAAACTTTAAAATAAGTAACTAATTCCCAAAGAATTAATATTATTAAAAATACTAATGTCTTTTTAAATATTTTCATAATAACCATCTCCTATCTTTTAAAAGATAACACACATGGTTTATTTTATCACTTTTACACAAATCATTAAAACTTTATATAAATTCAAAATAATCTATTTTTCTATTTCTTTTATTATCTTACATGGATTTCCTACTGCAATTACGTTTTTAGGTATATCTTTAGTAACTACACTTCCAGAACCTATAATAGAATTTTCCCCTATAGTTACACCAGGATTTATAATACTTCCACCACCAATCCAAACATTATCACAAATAATAATTGGATGTGCAGATTCTAATCCACTTTTTCTATCAACTGGATTTATTGGATGGCTTGCTGTAAAAATTCCTACATTAGGTCCAATTAAAACATTTTCTCCTATAGTAACTTTTGCACAATCTAATATAGTTAAATTATAATTAGCATATGAATTTTCTCCCCATGAAATATTGTATCCATAATCACATCTAAAAGGTGGCTCAATTAAAAACTCCTTTGGAGAATTTAAAAAAAGTTCTCTTAATAATTCCTTTCTTTTCTCCCTTTCTTTTGGATTAAGATTATTGTATTCAAATACAACTTCTTTAGCATGCATTCTTTCCTTTGGTAAATCTTCCTTCCATGGCATATAAAATTCTCCACTTATCATTTTTTCTTTTTCACTCTTCATAAAACACCTCAATAATTTCTAGAGATTATATTATTAGAATTTTTATATATCATACTTAAAATTTTAGGATCAGTTCTTTCAATAACTTCATAAGTAAAACCACAATACAATAATCCCCCAATTGAAAGTCCTTTTAATTTTGTGTCAGTTAATGATATTACTAAAATTCCACTCCCTATAAAAAAGTATATTAATATTCTATCTTTAGTACAATAGCTTTTAATAGCTTTCATAATTCTTTTTGGAGTAGGCAAAATTATAGCTTTTATAATCATATATCACCAAATAAAAATATTATTCTTCTATATATATTTAATCAAATAAATAATTTTTATTTCAAATATTTTCCAGGAAATAAAATTGACACATGTGCTAAAATTAAATAAAGGAGATGTTACTATGGTTATTGTAAATGATGAAAAGACTATAGAAGACTTATTAAAAAATAAAGGTATAACTTTATTATATTTTGCTTCACCAACCTGCAGTGCTTGTCCTGCAATAAAATCAAAACTTGAAGCAGAATTAGTTAAATTTCCTAATATATCAGCTTATGAAATTCCACCTTTTAATACTGAAAAAATATTAGCAGACTTTAGTATTTTTACATTTCCAGCAGTTCTTTTATATATAGATGGAAAAGAATATATAAGGGAAGCTAGGTATTTTAGTGTTGAAAAACTTATTAGAGATATTGAAAGATACTATAAATTATCTCAATAAAAAAAATTTGCTCTAAAACATAGAGCAAATTTTTTATTGTATTATTCTACTTGTGTTAAAAGTCTTTTTAATACATCCATCATTTTATTTTCTTTTATTTCTTCATTACCAACTACAATTATTCCTTTAATATCATTATCTGATAGATCCCATTTATATGTTACAAATCTAACTTTACTTTCCTCTGGCAAATATTCTTCAATTTCCATAGCCATTTCTTCAGCTGTTGCCACATATTCTTCAAATAATGTATCTTCATCAATATCATTTATATTATATGATTCTTCTATTTCCTCATTAAGTATATCTACTGGAATACTTAAATTATAAGCACAAACATCTTCTCTTTTTATTCCATTAGTCATATCCTTAAGAATTTTAAATTCTGTATTTGCTTGAATGTTTTCTCCGATTTCCTTTGTGTCCATAATCTTACTACCAAATACAATGTACATAAATATTACCTCTTCCTTTTAAGAATAAATTATTTTTATTTCTATAATGAAATTGCTCTATGACCTATTCCAATTACCACTTCATCTAAATGAAGTAATCCTATACTTAAAAAAATACAAACTGATAGGTGTTCACCTTTCCTTGCAATTCCAACTTTTCCCCCTACATTTTGACCATTAGCTCTACTTTCTACTTGCATTAATGCATCTCTAGTAGCTCCAATTACAGCTCCTTCATGAAGATGTTCATCTCTTATAAGTCCATTTCTCTTTGATGCAACAAGTGCTCTCTCTAAAATTTTGTGTATTGAATCATTAATGTTTCCTCCAATATTTACAGCAGTAACTAAATAATCCTTTTCCTTATACTCTAATTTTAAAGCTTCCTCTTCTTCTCTACTTGAAATTGCCATTTTTGTAGCTATCTTAGCTACCTCAGTACTAGTATTTTTCATTTTATCTTCTCTCCATCCTCTAAACCTTAATTTATAAGATAACTGAAAAAGCTATATATTCTTCAATAATATATATAAGATCTTCCTCTTCTTCTGTATCTACATCAATTATATCACCTTTTATATATTCTAAGTATCTCATTAATACAATGCATAAAGAAATTTTAAATATAAATTTTCTTGATAATCCATTACTATTAAAATTATTCTTTTCACTTAACATTTCGTATATGTTACAAACTCCCTTAGAAAAAACTTCATCATTTTTAACAAAACTAGATGCAAGTCCTATTAATGGACATATATCATCATCAATAAAATTATAATTTTCCATTAAAGTTTTTCTAATTTTAATTGCTCTTTCAGTTTTGTTTTCTAAATCTAAATTTGTAACTAATAATGATACATAAAGGGTTTCTAAGTTTCCATTAGTATTTAAATCTAAACTTTTTACTTTTAAATCAATATTTTTTATTTCTTCTATTATTTCCTCAAAGTTTTTATCTATTGTCGTCAGGTACACATAAACTATATAGTCTTCATTTAATAAAAAATCATATTTATTCTTTTCTAACTCATACTTTATATTAAATAATTTACTTAACTTTTCTTCTAATTCTTCTCCTTTAAATCTTTTTGACAATAAAAATGAAGCATAAAGTGCTTCTTTATTATCTTTAAATCCTCTATCTATTAAAGAAGAATTTATATATTTGGTATTCTCAAAGACTTCTTCATAGTCTTTTCTACCATTCATAAGAATAGAGAAAATATTCTTAAACTCTCCTCTGAATTTTGAATTAAATCTAGTGTTCCTTCTAATATACTTCCTTATAGTCTTCATACGTTTCTCATTAATACCTTTTTCAGAAACATTTGCTATTAAAGAAGCTAAACAATTAATCTCTTTTCCATCCCACCTTAAATTTCTTTTAAATTCATCATTAAGTTCAATAAAAATTTTTACTTTCTCTTTCAGCTCAATATCCATTTCATCATCCTCATAAAATTATTACATTAAATTTATATATTTATATATTATTTCTAATATAACATAACTGTCAATAAATTTTAAAAAAAGAATTAGAATAAATCATTATTCTAATTCTTTTTTTAAAGTTATTTATATATCTTTTCCATAATTTCTAAATTTATCATATCTCTTTTCTAAAAGTTCTTCTATTTTTAAATCTTTTAAAGAAATAATTTCTGATAAAATAGATTTTTTTAAACTTTTTGCCATACGTAATGGATTTTTATGTGCTCCTCCATTAGGTTCTTTAACTACAAAATCAACAACCTTAAACTTTCTTAAATCTTCAGCAGTAATTTTCATAACTTCTGCTGCCTCTGAAACTCTATCACTATCTTTCCAAAGAATTGAAGCAAACCCTTCTGGAGAAAGTATAGAATATATTGAATGTTCAAGCATTCCTACTCTATCTCCAACTGCAAGGGCTAAAGCACCACCGCTGCCTCCTTCACCTGTTATAACTGATATTATAGGAGTTTTTAATTTACTCATTTCAAATAAATTTACAGCTATGGCTGAGCCTTGACCTCTTTCTTCTGCATCTATACCACAAAAAGCTCCTGGGGTATCTATTAAACAAATTACAGGTCTTTTAAATTTTTCTGCTTGTTTCATAAGCCTTAAAGCTTTTCTATATCCTTCTGGTCTTGGCATTCCAAAATTTCTTTTTATATTTTCTTTTGTATTTTCACCTTTAGTAATAGCAATAGCTGTTACTGGAATTCCATTTATTTCACCAACTCCACCAATTATAGCTTCATCGTCACCAAAGTTTCTATCTCCATGAAGTTCTATAAATTCATCTAAGATATTTTCTAAATAAAATTTTCCAGTTGGTCTATCTTTATCCCTTGCAATAAGCACTTTATTCCATGCTTTCATTGTTTTTGGCATTATTCTATTCATATATATTCACCTCATGTAACTTTAATAACTTATATACACAGGTTCTTAAATCTTTTCTATTTACTATTTTATCAACAAAGCCTTTTTTTAAAAGAAATTCTGCCCTTTGAAAATCCTCTGGAAGAGTTTCCTTTATTGTATTTTCAATTACCCTTCTTCCTGCAAATCCAATTAATGCATTAGGTTCACTTAAAATTATATCCCCTTCCATTGCAAAACTTGCAGTAACTCCTCCAGTTGTAGGATCAGTAATTACTGTTATATAAAGGAGTCCTTCATCACTGTGTTTAGCTAAAGCTGCACTTACCTTTGCCATTTGCATAAGAGAAAATATCCCCTCTTGCATCCTAGCCCCTCCTGAAGTAGTAAATATTATAATTGGAAGTTTATTTTCTGTTGCAAATTCTATCATTCTAGTTAATTTTTCTCCTACAACAGTTCCCATACTTCCCATCATAAAAAAACTATCCATAATACCTGAACAAACTTTTATTCCATTAACTAAACCAGTTCCTGTAACAACTGCTTCATTACTTTTAGTTTTTTCTTTAGCAGATTCTAATTTTTTATCATAATCATTAAAATCTAATGGATTTTTAGTTTTTAAGTTTTTATCAAATTCTTTAAAAGAATTTTTGTCAAAAAATATTTCTATTCTCTCATTAGCCTTAAGTCTAAAATGATGATTACAATTTGTACATACATATTTATTATTTACTAAATCCTCATGATACACTATTGAGTGACAGCTATCACATTTAGTCCACATTCCTGAAGGTATGTTAGGTTTTTCATTTTCTTCTATATTTATTTTTTTTACTGTGGCATATTTTTGTTTTTTACTAAATAAATCCTTAAGCATTTCTCTTCACCATCTTATTTCCTAAAAATGAGGTATCATATTCCCCTTTTAAAAACTCTTCCATTTCTAAAATTGAATATTGGAATTCTATATTTGTTTTAACTCCACCTACACCAAATTCACTTAAAGCTCTTTTCATTCTTGTTATAGCTTCTTCTCTATCTTTTCCATATGATATAAGTTTTGCAAGCATTGAATCATAACAATGAGGAATTTTATAACCACAATAAATTGCTGAATCTAATCTAATTCCTAATCCTCCTGGTATATAAAGCTCATTTATTAATCCAGGACAAGGTCTAAAATCATTTTCTGGATCCTCTGCATTTATTCTACATTCAATGGCATGCCCTTTAATTCTAACATCCTCTTGAATAAAACTTAAAGGTTCACCACTTGCAATTTTAAGTTGTTCCTTTAAAAGATCTACTCCTGTTACCATTTCTGTTATAGGATGCTCAACCTGAATTCTAGTGTTCATCTCCATAAAATAGTAATTATTATCTTTGTCAAGTAAGAATTCTATAGTGCCTGCATTTTTATAATTACAAGCTTTAGCAGCTCTTTTAGCTACTTCTCCCATTTCTCTTCTAAGTTTTTCATTTAAAACTGAAGATGGAGCTTCCTCTAAAACCTTTTGATTTTTTCTCTGAAGAGAACATTCCCTTTCTCCTAAATGAACTACATTTCCATATTCATCTGCTAATATTTGAAATTCTATATGTCTTGGTTTTTCAATAAATTTTTCAATATATAAAGTATCATCACCAAAGCAAGCTAATGATTCAGCCTTTGCTGTATTATATCCCTTTTTAAATTCTTCATCATTTTTTGCTATTCTAATACCTTTACCTCCACCACCAGCTGAGGCTTTTATCATAATAGGATAGCCTATTTCCTTTGCAATAGTTAATGCATGTTTTTCATCCCTAATTATTCCTTCAAAACCTGGAACAACTGGGACCTGTGCTTTTTTCATTAACTCTCTTGCTTTAGCTTTATTTCCCATAAGTTCTATAGAAGTATAATCAGGTCCTATAAATTTTATATTACATTCTTTGCACATCTTAGCAAACTTAGAATTTTCTGATAGGAAACCAAATCCTGGATGAATAGCATCTGCTCCTGTTAAAACACAAGCACTTAATATATTTTTTATATTTAAGTAACTATCCTTTGCAGGATAAGCTCCAATACAAATAGCTTCATCAGCTATTTGTGTATGAAGTGCTTCTTTATCTATCTCAGAGTATACTGCAACTGTTAAAATGCCAAGCTCTTTGCAAGCTCTTATTATTCTAACTGCTATTTCTCCTCTATTTGCAATCAATACTTTCTTAAACATATATTTCACCTATCCTATAGCAAACATTATTTCTGCTTCACATACTTTCTTTCCATCTACTGTAGCTATTCCTTTTCCTATTCCAACTGGTCCTCTAAGTTTTATTATTTCACAGCTTAATTCTAACTTATCTCCAGGGACTACCTTTTGTCTAAATCTAACCTTGTCTGCTCCAGCAAAAAGTGGAATCTTCCCTTTAAATTCTTCCTTTGTAAGTATTGCAACTGCTCCAACTTGTGCTATAGCTTCAAGTATTAAAACTCCTGGCATTACTGGTTCTTGTGGAAAATGTCCTTGAAAAAAGTTTTCATTAAAAGTTATATTTTTATATCCTTTAACTAATTTCCCTTCTTCCATTTCTGTAATTCTATCCACAAGTAAAAATGGATATCTATGGGGTAGTATCTCTTTAATTTCTTTTATTCCCATCATATTAAATACCCTCCTTTATTTTAAATAATGGAGTACCATATTCAACCATATCCCCATCCTTTACTAAAACCTCAGCAACAGTTCCTGAAAATTCGCTTTCTATTTCATTCATAAGTTTCATTGCTTCAATTATACAAAGGACATCACCTTTTTTAACAGGATCTCCAACCTTTACAAAGCTTTCACTATCTGGTGAAGGCGACCCATAAAAAGTTCCAACCATAGGTGATGTAACTATACTTCCTGAAATTTCTTCCTTTTCATTAATGTTTTCTTTAAGGTTATTTGTTTTATCTTCTTTTACTTCATCACTTACTTTTTTCTCTAAAATATTTTTATCTAAAACTATATCTTCTGTATTTATTTTTTTATCATTATCTTTTTTGTTTAAATTACTAATTTCTCTTGTTAAGGATTTATCCATTTTTATATTTGAATCCTTATCTTTATATTCAAAGTAAGCAAGATCTGAATTATTTATAAGTTCAATAAGTTCTTTAATTTCACTAATATCCATATAAATAACCTCCTATTTTTCATTCCACTTCTTAAATAATAGTGTTGCATTATGACCACCAAATCCTAATGAATTTGTTAAAGCATAATTAACTTCTTTTTCTCTTCCAACATTAGGTACATAATCTAAATCACATTCTTCATCAGCTGTTTCATAGCCAATTGTTGGTGGCACAAAATCATCTAATAAAGCTTCAACGCAAATTATTGATTCAATAGCACCTGCTGCTCCTAAAAGATGTCCTGTCATTGATTTAGTTGAAGAAACAGGTATTTTATAAGCCTCTTCTCCAAAAGCTTTTTTAATAGCTCTTGTTTCAAATTTATCATTTAAAGGTGTAGAAGTTCCATGAGCATTTATATATGAAATTTCTTCTTTTTTAATTGAAGCCTCATTTATTGCATCAAGCATTGCTCTAGCAGCACCTTCTCCTTCTGGATCTGGTGATGTTATATGATATCCATCACAAGTACTTCCATATCCAACAACTTCTGCTAAAATTTTAGCTCCTCTATTTTTAGCTGATTCTAAACTTTCAAGAACTAATATTCCAGCTCCTTCACCCATTACAAATCCACTTCTATCTTTATCAAAAGGAATTGATGCCTTCTTTGGATCATTTGATGTATTAAGAGCCTTAAGACTTGCAAAACCTTCTATTCCTATCTTAGTAACAGGTGCTTCAACACCACCTGCTATCATAACATCTGCATAACCATGTTTTATTTGTCTAAAAGCTTCACCTATACTATTAGTTCCTGTAGCACAAGCTGTTACAATAGAAGTTGAAGGTCCTTTAAATCCATATTTTATAGATATATTACCAGCTGCCATATTTATTATTGCCATTGGTATAAAAAATGGAGATACCCTTTTTGATCCTTCAACCATTTTAGTTATTTCAGTTTCAATAGTTTGGAATCCTCCAATACCAGAACCAACAAGAACTCCTATTCTATTCTTATCCATATTTTCTAAATCTAATCCTGATGATTTAATTGCTTCTTCTGTTGCAACTAGTGCAAATTGAGAAAATCTATCTAATCTTTTACTTTCTTTTTTACCTAAAAGTGCTGCTCCATCAAAATTTTTAACTTCTCCAGCAACCTTAACACTAACCTCGTCTTTATTAACTAATGTTACATAGTCTATTCCAAGCTTTCCAATTTTTGCATTATTCCAAAACTCTTCTACATTATTTCCAATTGGAGTTAATGCTCCCATTCCAGTAATTACAACTCTTCTATTCATAAAAATTCCTCCAAAAAAAATTACATTACCATTCCACCATCTACATTCATAACTTGACCTGTTACATATGATGCTTCATCTGATACTAAAAATGCTACCATATTTGCAACATCTTCAGGGTTACCAAGTCTTTTAAGTGGTATACTCTTTTTTATTTCTTCTTTGTATTTTTCTCCAAGAATATCTGTCATGTCAGTATCAATAAATCCTGGTGCTATAGCATTAACTGTAACTCCTCTACTACCAACTTCTTTAGCTAATGACTTAGTCATTCCAATTACACCAGCTTTTGATGCTGCATAATTTACTTGACCTGCATTTCCAACTAATCCAACAACAGATGATAAATTAACTATTTTCCCATATTTTTGTCTAACCATTACTGGTGTTATACCTTTTAAGCAGTTAAATACTCCTTTTAAGTTTACATCTATAACATTATCAAAATCTTCTTCTTTCATTCTTAAAATTAAAGTATCTTTTGTTATACCTGCATTATTAATCATTATATCTATTTTACCAAATTTTTCTTTAGCTGCCTTAATCATCTCTTCTACATCTTTACTATTGCTTATATCGCATTTATATAAAAGTACATCTATTCCCATACTTAGAAGTTCTTCTTTTACCTTTTCTGCCTCTTCTTCATTACTTCTATAATTTAAAACAATATTTGCTCCAAGAGAAGCTAACTTTTTTGCTATTGCCTTTCCTATTCCCCTTGAAGCTCCCGTCACTATTGCACATTTATCCTTTAACATATAACCCTCCTATTGTTCCTTCATTTCTTTTATAATTTTATTTAATGATTCCAAATTTTCTACATTATAAATTTTTACTTTTCTATTAATCTTTTTAACAAATCCACTAAGAGATTTTCCAGGACCTACTTCTATAAATGTATCAACACCTTTGTCTAACATATCCCTTATAGTTTTTTCAAATAATACTGATGACATTATGTGTTTTCTTAAAATATCTTTTAAATTATCTTCATCTTTATATGGAAGTCCTGAAATATTTGAATAAACTATTTTATTAAATTTATTAAATTTAACTTTTTCAAGTTCCTTTAAAAATTCAAAACTTGCATCTTTAAGTAATGAACTATGAAATGGTCCACTTACCTTAAGTGGTACTCCAAGTCCTCCAAGTTCCTTTGCTATTTTTATAGATTCTTCTATTGCTTTATTTTCTCCAGATACAACAACTTGACCTGGACAATTATAATTTGCACCTTCAATTATTCCAAACTTTGAAGCTCTATTTAAAAGTTCTTCTATTTTTTCATTATTTAATTTTAATATAGCTGCCATTTTCCCAAGGCCCTTTGGAAGGGAGCTTCCCATAATCCTTCCTCTTTCCTTTATAAGCTTTAATCCATCTGAAAAATCTAATGCTCCTCCATAAATTAAAGCCCCATACTCTCCAAGAGAAAGTCCAGCTGTATAATCTCCAATTATTCCATTTTTTTCTAATGCTTTTACAATAGCTAAAGAGGTTAATAATATAGCAGGTTGTGCATTTTCAGTGAGCTTTAAATCATCTTCATTTCCACTAAATATTAAATCTTTAATATTCATATTTAATATTTCTTCACCTTTATCAAAAACTTCCCTGCACTCTTTAATATTTTCGTATAAATCCTTTCCCATTCCTATATATTGAGATCCTTGACCTGCAAATAATATAGCAATATTTTCACTACTCATATAAACCTCCAAATTTTGAGATTGTATCTTTAGCTCCATTAATTAAATCTTCTATTATTTCCTTACAGCTTTCTTCTTTATTAATTAGTCCAGATATTTGACCTGCCATAACAGAACCATTAATAACATCTCCTTCTATTGCTGCTTTTGGAAGAGATCCTTTTCCAAGACTTTCTAATTCTTCAATTGTTCCATTATTTTTTTCTAATTTTTGAAATTCTCTAGATAATTTATTTTTTATTACTCTAACAGGATGACCAGTTGATCTTCCAGTTACATCTGTATCAATATCTTTTGCCCCTAAAACTTTATTTTTATAATTTTGATGTACTGTACATTCTTTAGCAACTAAAAATCTAGTACCAACTTGAATTCCTTCTCCTCCAAGCATGAAGGCAGCAGCAGTTCCTCTTCCATCTGCTATTCCACCAGCAGCTATTACTGGTATTTTTACAGCATCTGCAACTTGTGGAATTAAAGTCATAGTTGTAAGTTGACCAACATGACCTCCTGATTCATTACCTTCTGCAATAATTGCATCTGCTCCCATCTTTTCCATTCTCTTTGCTAAAGCAACTGATGCAACAACTGGAATAACCTTTATTCCATGAGATTTCCACATTTCCATATACTTTCCTGGACTTCCTGCTCCTGTTGTAACTACTGAAACCCCTTCTTCGCAAACAAGTTTTGCTACTTCATCTGCATGTTCAGACATAAGCATTATATTTACTCCAAAAGGTTTATTTGTAATTTTTTTAGCTTTTCTTATTTCTTCTCTTATCCATTCAATTGGTGCTGTTCCAGTAATTAATCCAAGACCACCAGCCTCACTTACAGCCGCTGCTAAAGATGCATCTGCAATCCAAGCCATTCCACCTTGAAGTACTGGATATTTAATATTTAATATTTTGCAAACTCTATTACTCATTAAAGTTCCTCCTAAAATTACTTATAAAACTTAATTTATCCATAATAAATAAAATCGGGCTTTAAATTAAGACCCGATTTTATTTTCAGAATATTCTGTTAACTCTGATTAAAACTACTATGAGTAACAGATTGTAGCCTTAAAAATAATTAGTTATTCTTCTTTTTTTCAACATAGTCTACTGCATCTTTTATGCTCTTAATGCTTTCTGCATCCTCTAATTGAATTCCAAACTTTTCTTCAATTTCAATTACAACTTGAAATAAATCAAGTGAATCTGCTCCTAAATCTTCAAATGTAGTATCCATTGTTACTTCACTTTCATCTACTCCTAATTGTTCACAAACAACTTCTCTAATTTCTTCAAATATCATATTTCTTACCTCCATAATTTACAAAAATCTATATATTTTAATTTATAATTACCACTTAATTAATGTAGCACCACAAGTTAATCCTCCACCAAAAGCAACTAACACAATTAAATCTCCAGCCTTTAATTTTCCTTCCTTATTTAAATCTGCTAGTGCTATTGGAACAGATGCTGATGATGTATTTCCAACTTTATTTAAGTTTGTATAAAACTTTTCACTTTCAAGATTAAGCTTTCTTGCAGCATAATCTATTATTCTTAAATTAGCTTGATGAGGAATAATATAATCTACATCATCTAATATGTAGCCTGTATTTTCTAATACTTTATTTATAGAAGTAACCATTGCCTTAGTAGCAAATTTAAATACTTCTCTTCCATTCATTTTAATATATTGATCTTTAATTTTTTCTTCCTTTACAAAAGGATTTATTACACTATTTGCTTCTGCAGTTAATGCATCTCCTTTATCTCCTTCTGAAATTGAATAGGTATTTATGATTCCACTTGCATCATCTTCAGATGCTTTTATGACAGCAGCTCCTCCGCCATCTCCAAAAAGTACGCAAGTACTTCTATCTTTCCAGTCAACAATTTTAGAAAGAGTTTCAGCTCCAACTATAAGGGCATTTTTATATCTACCTGTTTTAAGTAAACTTTCCCCAACTTCTAATGCATAAATAAATCCTGTACATGCTGCATTAATATCAAAGGCTGTTGCATTTATAGCTCCTAATTTCTTTTGAAGAATACATGCAACTGATGGAGTAAATGAATCTGGAGTAATAGTTGCAACTATTATTAAATCCAATTCATTACCTTCAATATTTGATGATGATAGTGCAGCAATTGCTGATTTATAAGCAATACTTGATGTATCTTCACCTTCTGAAATCCTTCTTTCACAAATTCCTGTTCTTTCAATTATCCACTGATGATTTGTTTCTACTAATTCACTTAAATCATCATTAGTAACTATTCTTGAAGGAATATAAGAACCTACACCTTTAATTTTTACTTTCTTCATGATTTTCTCCTTAATTACTTAAGTTATACTCCACTTTGAAGAACTCATTTAATCTTTCTAATGAGGACATAAGAACTTTTTCCTCATCTTCTGATAATCCTTTAATAGTTGCATTAATCATATCGCTATGGAATTTCTCATGTAATCTATACGCAAGCTTTCCTTTTTTAGTTAATTTAATTAAAACAACTCTTCTATCTTCTTCAATTCTTTTTCTCTCTACATATTCTTTTTTAATTAATTTATTAATTGCTGTTGTTAATGTTCCAACAGTAATTTTTAAATCTCCCGCTACTTCAGACATTGTTCTTTCTGTATACATTCCAATTGCTTCTATTGTATGTATTTCTGTTACGGATAAATCATTAATAACTCCTTGTTTTAATGCTCGCTCTTCAATTTGAAGTATATCATTAAAAATTTGTACCAATAACTCATTTAATACTTTTTTATTTTTATCCATTAATAAATCCTCCACACTTTGTATATTCTATATATACTATAAATATTTTTAATGAATAAATCAATGGTGTCAAATATTTTATATTTCAAATTATTTGATAATCAAACTATAATATAAACAAAGTACTTTGTCAATAAAACATTTGCTTATTTTTAGAAAAAACTATGGTATTATTAGTTAATTTTTTATTAAGTAATATTAAATTTATGTATTAATTTATTTAATTATACTTCCACTAAATCCTTCTATAACTTCATTTCCTTCATTTTTTAAAATGTTAATAATCTTCTCTCCACTACAGTGACATAGAGAAAATTTTTTAATGTTTAATTTTTTAAAATCCTCTAAAACTTTCATATTTTCCTCTAAAGAATTCTTTGAAAGATGAATTCCTCCTATTACTTCAATTACTTTCTTTCCTATAATTTTTTGAACTTTTAAAATAATATTAATAATACCTGTATGAGCACAGCCAGTTATAAGTACTACTCCCTCTTCTTTTGCTATTATAAAAACTATTTCTTCTCTAAAATTATCACTTGTAGGTATACCATTGTCTTTTCTATATAATATATCATCATAATCGTTAAGGTTTATTTCTTCTTCTTTAAAATTTTGCAAATTAGAAATTACATACATATTATTTCCAATTTTAAAAATATTATTTATTTCTTTATAATTTATTTTATTTTTTTTAAAAAATTTTTCATCAAAATTAATTCCTATATATTTTTCATAACCATTTTTTAAATGATATTTATTTGATCTATTAAAAAAATTAGCTCCAATTATAACCTTTGGTTTATTTTCCATATTATTAATAAACTCTTTAAAGCCTCCAGCATGGTCATAATGAGGATGACTTAAAATTATATAATCTATTTTTTCAAGGGGTAAGTTTAATTTATTAAAATTTGATAATGCCTTTTCTGTTTGTCCAGTATCAAATAATATATTAAATCCTTCCTCTTCAATAAAATAACACAAACCATGTTCATTATTTAAATTGCTATTTTCTTTTTTATTATTTTCAATAACAGTTGTTATTTTCATAAATTTAATCCTCCTATACTAAAAATTAAAGGCAAAATGATACACTTATATAATATTTTATCACCTGCCTTCTTATTTATTACTTCTATTTATTTTTATATTTATCTTCTATTTCTTTAATCTTTTCTTTATGGTTACTTTCTATATTACAAACTTTCTTTTCGCTTTCTCTATGTATGTCATATATTTTTTTAGATAATTCTGATATTGTTTTATCTGCACTTAACAATTTATTTTCTGTATATATAGTTAGTATGTAAGGCCTTTTAGTAAATATTATTCCAGTATCATGAACACAGGATTTATAATCTCCTATTTTGTGAGCACATACTTCATGTGGTATATTTTTATCTAATCTATCATGAAATACTGTATTTTTCATGTTTTTAATTATATCATCATACATTGGATTCTTTTTAGGATTATTATATAACCTTTCTAAAATAAGTCCTTGTTGCTTTGCTGTTATATAATTTCCTCCATGTTTTTTCTTTTCACCACATATATTTTCTATGTATTTATCAAGATTTCCAGCTGACCTAAGTAACATATGTGTTGCAATATTATCTGAATAAACAATTGCTAGTTTCATTAGTTCTGTATACTTAATAGGTTTTCTAAGTTTAGAAGTATTTCCTTGCAAAACTCCACAACCCTCTTCATAATCACTACTTATATATCTTACACTTCCATTTTTAGAAAGCTTTCCTTCATGAATCTTATCTGCTATATCCATAACTAATGAAACTTTTATTGTGCTAGCTGCAAGAAAGGACTTGTCTCCATTATGTTCATATGTATTATTTGAAACTAAATCTTTATAATAAATTCCATAATCCTTTGAATCCTTTACATATTCATTTATTGTATCCTTAACCTCTGTAAATTCTTTATCATAAACTACTTTTATTTCCTTGTCTTTTTTTATTTTTTCTTCATCTTTTAATTTACTACATTGATTAATAGTATTTTTTTTGAATTCATACTTTTTAGGAGTGGCAAAAAACTTTACTCCTTTAGCTCTTCCTAAAATAATAATTAAAGATACTGCAGTTATTGTGGATATTGTTAATATTCTCCTTCTTTTTTCCATATTATCTCCTCCAATTATATTATATCAAAAAATTTGACAAAAAATATAATTTAACATAAAAATAACCTATGCATTTAAAATACATAGGTTATTTTTATTAATCTGGCATAAGAACAAATCTTAAAATAAATAATACTGCAAATATGTATAAAAGTTTATGTACTTCTTTACCTTTTCCTGTAGCTATCTTTCCTATTGGATAGAAAATCATTCCTATTGCAATTCCATTAGCTATTGAATAAGTAAAAGGCATCATTGCTATAGTAAAGAATGCTGGAACTGCTTCAGTAAAATCTGAAAAATCAATTTGAGTAACTGCACTCATCATAAGTATACCAACAATAATTAAAGCTGGTGCTGTTGCACTTTGAGGCACTATTCCAACTAATCCACTAAAAAATAATGATAATATAAGCATTATGCTTACTACAACATTTGAAAGCCCTGTTCTTGCTCCTGCTGCTATTCCAGATGCTGATTCAACTACTGTTGCAAGAGTTGTTGTTCCAAGTATAGCACCACAAGTTGTTCCAACTGCATCAGAAGTAAGAGCCTTTCTTAAATTTTTAACTTCTCCATCAGCTTCAATCATACCAGAACTTTGAGCTGTTCCAAGTAATGTGCCAATTGTATCAAAAAGATCTACTAAACTTAATGTAATTACAACCATAAATACAGTAAGTAAAGCTCCTAAAACTCCACCACCGTTACTTGTTAATAATCCCTTTAAATCCATTGCAAAAAATGTGCTTCCTATAGTCGGCATTGAAAAAATCTTCATTCCTTGAAGATTTGTAACACCCATTGGAATCCCTATTAATGTTGTAACAATTATTCCAATAAGCATTGCACCTGTAACTCTTTTAGCCATAAGAATAACTCCAATTATTAATCCTATTATAGTTAAAATAACTGCTTTGTTAGTAAAATCTCCAAAGGCTACTAAAGTTCCTTCATTTGCAACAACTATTCCACCACTTTTTAATCCTATTAAAGCAATAAAAAGCCCTATACCTGCTGTTATTGCAAACTTTAAATTTTTAGGAATTGCCTGTACTATCTTTTCTCTAATAGACGTTAAAGTAATAATTATAAATAAAATTCCTGAAATAAATACTGCTGCTAATCCCTGTTGCCATGAGAAATTTAATTTTAAACATATGTTATAAGCAAAAAAAGATACTAGACCTAATCCTGGTGCTAACACAAAGGGTAAATTAGCATGAAATGCCATTATTAATGTTCCAACAGCTGCTGCTATACAAACAGATGCAAAAGCAGATGCAATAATTGGATCATGAGCCATTGTAAGATTTGCTGCTGCATCCCCTTTAAGTCCTGCTGAATTCATTCCTCCCATCTTTAATATGTTTGGAATTACTAAAAGTGCATATGCAAAAGTAACAAAGGTTGTTAATCCTCCAATTATTTCTGTCTTCACATTTGTTTTGTTTTCTTTAAGTTTAAATACTTTTTCTATAATGTTTTTCATTACTGTCCTCCATTTTTTATTTTAAAACAAAAAAACTAGTAGGTTTTAGATAAACCAATACTAGTTTTAAAATTCACTTTGTTTTTTACCCATAGTGAAAAAATTAATGGTTTTCTCATAGAAACATCTGAACCTTATTATCAGACTTATATGGGGCTATATTCTTTTCCAACTATTATACTATAATGCTATAGGATTTTTCAATGTAATTATTTTCCTAAAGCAAATATAATGTAAGTGCAAATGCGAAAAATAATATTGCTAATACAACTAAAATTATAGGAAGCCTGAAAAATTCCATTTTTTCATCTACATAAAAATCCTTAGTCTTCTTTCTATTGTAAACGATTTTAATTTTATCTCCAATCGCTAAAGCTTTTTCACCTTTAATATCGTTATGAACAAAGGTTATCTTCTCTCCATCTAAAGTAGTAAATTCAATTACAGGTCTATACAAAGTTATAAATGTAGCTTGATTAAACTCATCTAATATAGCTTCATTACATTCTTTAATATCTATTACCTTTCCTAATACCCTTATTCCATTTTTATAAACTTTATATTTAATAAAAAATAAAACTACTGAAATCACAAGTAATAAAATACCTATAATTAATAAAACATGAGCTTCCATTTTTCTCCCTCCATTATAGCAAAATAATATTTAATACATCATATGTTGTTATTTTGCATAATGTGAAAAATATAATTAAAGCCATGTTTTAAATGGTGTTGTTTTTAGATAGCCCTACAAAGACTTACTTAATTACAAAAAAATTTTGTATTAAGCTGATCTTACAGTTCTATCTAAAACAAACACTAATTTAAATATAAAATTTTATATATTTAAATTACTTTTATAATACTTTATAATTTCTCTAACTTCTGAATGAACTTCTTTAAATCTATATCCACCAATTCCTATTATATTTTTTATATTCATTGTTAGATTCATCCACTTATTATAAGGGGAAGTTTCTTCCCTATCTTCCTTTTTATCTACAATTGCTTCAGTTTTAAATTCATCTTCAATAGAATTTAAAATTTCTTTTAAACTTATCTTGCCAAAACAGGCTGCATTTATTGGAGAATGTATATCTTTATCTAAAAGCCAAGCTAAAAATACTCCTGCTTCATTTTGGGTTATCATATTCATATAAGAACTTAATTTAGTAGAATAGATAGTTTCTCCATTTTTTACTTCTTTAATATATGTTAAAAGCCTTTCTGTATAATCATCTTTTCCTATAACTACAGGAAATCTAACAGCTATTACTTTAAACTTAGCATTTTTATATGTTACAGCTTCCATTAATCTTTTGCCTTCTCCATATGAAAAATCTTCTCTTTCTCCCATAACTATATTATATTTATTTGGATTAAAACATTTTTCACTTATATTATTTCCATAATTATATACAGCTATTGAAGAAACAACTATATATTTATTAGTCTTTCCTTCTAAAACTTTGCACATTCTCATTCCATCATTTGGACTATATGAAATAGTATCATAAACTACATCATATTTTTTACCTTTTAAGGAGTTTATTAAAGCGTTTTCATCTCTTTTATCTACAATTATACGCTTAACTTTATCTTTAAAATCATCCTTTCTTCTTCCCCTTGTTGCTATTGTTACCTCATGTCCATTAATTAAAAGCTCTTTTACAAGCTCCTTTCCAAAAAACCTCGTCCCACCAAATACCAACACTCTACTCATAGCAAAAATCCTTTCAAATTAATATAATAATAAAAATCTCATATCTTGCTTAATTATATGATAACATATGTAAATATATTATCCAATTAACAAAGTAACTTATATAAAAAGCAACTCAAAATATTTGAGCTGCTTTTTAAAATAAGAAATATTCAATAATCATTTTAAATGAAAGAAGTATAACAATTGGAACAAGTATAACAGATAAAATCATGTATCTGCTTGCTTTTTTATTTATTTCTCTTAATTTATCTTCATCACAATTTTCTCTTTTTGCCTTTTTAAATGTAACTATAGACATTATAAAAAATGTAATCATAACTATAATAATAATTGCTAATAAAACTAATGTTAGCATAATATAATCCCTCCTAACCTATACCTACATATTATCATATTTTCACTTAAATTTTAAATCTTATATTTAAATCTAGAGTATTTTTTTCATATGTTGTAGAATGTATAATATATTAATTTAATAAACTAGGAGGTATCTTATGAAACCATTATTATATTTAGTAGTTGGACTACCTTTAATATTTGTAATTATTTTAATTACCCATAATGTTATTAAAATAAAAAAATCTAGAGATGAAGCTTTAAATAAGAAAAATAATATAAAATAAAAAATGAAACCCTACTAAATTTATTATTAATAGGGTTTCATTTTTATTTTAATGCCACAAATATCATATATAAAGTTAACAATAAACTGATAGGAACTAATATAACAGAGGCGATCATATACTTCTTTGCTTTTTTACCTTCAACCTCCATATCACCTTTGCCTTCAGCAACTTTTCTAAAAATACTTGATGCTATAAAGAATAATATTAACATTATAATAACTATAATTATATTTGCAATTACTAGGTATACCATAAATATACTCCTCCTCAGTTTAAAAAATCTTACTTTAATATATTAACATATTTATTTATATTTAATTTGTTAACTTAATGAGAATTATCCTAAAGTAAATACCATATCAGTATTGTTACTTAAATCTTCTCTATATACATAACCCTCTTCATTAAATTTCTTCAATCCTGAAACATCATTTATTTTATTTTTCATAATAAATGTTGCCATTAATCCTCTAGCTCTCTTTGCATGTACAGTTACAACTTTATACTTCCCATTTTTAAACTCTTTAAATACAGGATTTATTACTATAACTTTATTCATCTTAGAAAGTTTTGCAGATTTTGAATATTCATTAGATGCTAAGTTTACTAAAATATCACTTTCACTTTCTTTTATATCCTTTAATAATAGCTTGTTTATTTTATCTTTCCAAAAAGAATATAAGTCTTTATCCTCTCCAATAGTTAATTTAGTTCCCATTTCTAATCTATAACTAGATATTATATCTAAAGGTCTTAAAACTCCATAAAGACCTGATAAAATTCTTAAATGATTATTTGCATATTCTAAATCTTCTTTAGAATAGGATTCTATATTAAGTCCTCTAAAGGCTTCACCATTAAATCCTAAAATAGCAGGAAATGAGTTCTCCTCCTTTTCTATAGTCCATTTATGAATATTAAAAAAAGTATCATCTCTTAATTTTTCTGAAATTTTCATTAAAGAAGCTAATTCATCTGGATTAAACTCTTTTAATCTTTTATTTAATTTCTTTGCTTCCCTTTTAAATCTTACTTCTGTTAAATCTATATTATAATTTAATTTTTTTATTTCTATTTTTTTTGCTGGTGATAAAATTACTATCATATTTTCCTCCTATTGCTTACTTTCTTAAATAAAATAATAACATAAATACTTTATAATTTGTTTTTTAATTTCTTAAATGTATCCTATTGACAAAAAAAATCATAAGAGTTAAGATTTATTTAAATCACAGATATATAAATCCATTGATAAGGAGAAGTAATTAAATTTAGGTTCAGTAAAGAGAGCTTTAAGTATTTTGGTGAGAACTTAGCAAGAAAGAATTTAATGAATGGACCTTAGAGGAATAAGGGGAAATCTTTAAAAAAAGAGAGTATCTTATATCGTTTACCTTACGTTATAAAGGTTAGAGTATGTCAGTACTTGAAATTAAGAGGTATAATAAACTAAAATATTTAATTTATTATGCAAATTAGGTGGTACCGCGGATATTATCTCCGTCCTATTTATTTAGGACGGAGTTTTTTTTTATTATTTTTTAATTATGAGAGGAGTTTTTAATATGAAAAAAGAAATAATGCTTACAGGAGATAGACCAACTGGCAAATTACATTTAGGACACTATGTAGGTTCTCTTAGAACTAGATATGAATTACAAGAAACAGGAAATTATGAAAATTTTATTATGATTGCAGACCAACAAGCTTTAACTGATAACGCTAGAAACCCAGAAAAAATAAGAAATAGCCTATTAGAGGTAACTTTAGATTACTTAGCTGTTGGAATAGATCCAGCTAAAACAACAATTTTTGTACAATCTCAAATACCTGAATTAAATGAATTAACAATGCACTATTTAAATTTAGTTACTCTTTCAAGACTTGAACGTAACCCTACTATAAAAGAGGAAATAAAATTAAGAGGATTTAATACAAGCATTCCAGCTGGATTTTTAGTATATCCAGTAAGCCAAACTGCTGATATTACAGCCTTTAAAGCAACTAAAATTCCAGTTGGAGAAGATCAATTACCTATGATTGAACAAACTAGAGAAATTGTTAGAAGCTTTAATGCAATTTATGGTGATGTATTAGTAGAACCTGAAGCTTTAATTCCACAAACTAGCTGTGCAAGATTACCTGGTATTGATGGAAAGGCTAAAATGAGTAAATCCCTTGGAAATGCAATATATCTTTCAGATGAGGCTGATGTAATAAAAGAAAAAGTTATGAGTATGTATACAGATCCAAATCATATAAAAGTTTCAGATCCTGGAGAAGTTAAAAACAATCCAGTATTTATGTATCTAGATGCCTTTGGAAAGGATAAAAAGTATATAGAAGAACTTAAACTTCAATATGCACAAGGTGGTCTTGGGGATGTTAAAGTAAAAAGATATTTAAATGATGTTTTACAAGCTGAACTTGAACCAATTAGAAATAGAAGAAAAGAATTTGCAAAGGATAAAGAACTTTTATATAAAATACTTTTAGATGGCAGCAATAGAGCTCGTGAAACTTCTTCAAAAACTCTTACTGAAGTTCGTGATGCAATAGGTATAAATTATTTTACTAAATAAATATTTAAATTCTTCTTTCTAAAAAATAAAAGTTGTATGAAATAAATTTTTCATACAACTTTTATTTTAAAAGAATTAACCATATACCTCATTTTAAATCTCTCCTTAAAATTTATAATACAAACTTTCTAATTGCCTTTGCTACCCCATCATTTACATTTGTATCTGTAATATAACTTGCTGCCTTTTTTACATCTTCTGTTCCATTTCCCATAGCAACTCCAACTCCTGCATATTTAATCATAGATAAATCATTTTCACTATCACCAATACACATTACATCTTCTCTATTAATTCCAAAATATTTTGCAAGAGCCTTTGCAGCTTCCCCCTTACTACTTCCCTTTTTCATAATTTCAAAATTATCATTCCATGATGAAACAATTTCTATATTCCTATCTAAACTTTCTAATTCTTTTCTTGCTTTAATAAGTTTATCCTTTTCTAATTCACTTGAACAAACGCCTTTAAGAATTTCTCCATTATATTTTTCTATTTCTTTATTTATGTCCTTAGAAACTATAAGTTTAACTTTTTCATCTTCTTTTAATGTTTTATTTAATATTTTATAAACATGATTTTCTGGAAGTTCTTCCTCTGAAATTATTCCAAAATTTGCTGTAAGATATGCCTTTAAACCATACTTTTTAGTTACATCAAAAAATAATTTTATATCATCTATATCTAGTGGATTATTATATATAACTTCATCATTATATCCAATAAATGCTCCATTTGATGCTATTATTGGAGTATCTAATCCAATTTCCTTTGAGTAAAGTTTTGCACAATCATAAATTCTTCCAGTAGTTATTGCAACTTTTACTCCTTTTGCTACTGCTTCTTCTATAGCCTTTTTATTTTCCTCTGATACTATTTGTTGATCCTTTAAAAGGGTACCATCCATATCTATACAAATTAATTTAATAGCCATATAAATACCTTCTTTCTTCTGTCTTTCTCTACATTTATATTATAATCATATTTTATATAAGTAAAATATCAGTTTATTTATTTTATAAATAGGTAAAAACCTATTAAAAATAAAGAGACTGTTTAAAAACAACAATGAAAAAGTATACAAAAATTTAAATCTTTAACAAATTTTATTTTAAACTTTTTCTTTATTTTTAATACAGTCTCTTTTAAATTATTTTATTTTTCTAAATCCTATAACTGCAGCTCCAATTGCACCTGCAAATTGACTTAATTTATGAGTATGCACTTTTTTATTTAAGTAGCTTTCTAATGTTTCCTTAAAAACCTTTGAAGTTGCAAGTCCACCACTAAAAAATACATCTCCTTCTATATTTAGCCTTTGTGCAAAATTTGAAGTTCTCTTACTTATAGAATGAACTACTCCAAGGGCTATATCTCCTCTGTCTACATCATTTGCAAGAAGGCTTATTATTTCACTTTCTGCAAAAACAGTACACATACTTGATATACTAACTGGAGTTTTACCCTGTACAAATTCATCAATATTATTAATATCCTCTTCTAAAATTCTCATCATAACATCAATAAATCTACCTGTACCTGCTGCACATTTATCATTCATTAAAAAATCTACAACATTTAAAGACCTATCTAATAAAATAGCCTTTGAGTCTTGTCCTCCAATATCAATAACAGCTCTAATATCTGGATTTAAAAAAGCTGCTCCCTGAGCATGACAAGTTATTTCTGTTATCTTTTTATCTGCTTCTTTTAAAAGATTTCTTCCATAGCCTGTACTTACTACATATTTTACAGAATCACTATAAAGTTCATTAAAAACTTTATAAATACTCTCCTTTGGTTTTGCTGCTGTTTTTATAATTAAAGTCTTTACTATATCCTTGCCATCATATAAAACACCTTTTGTTGTTGTTGATCCTGAATCAATCCCTAAAGTATAAGTATTCATAAAAATTCCTATAGCATTTCAATAAATGCAGCCATTCTAGTATTTAATTGACCAATATCAGCTTCTGAGAAATCAGTTTCAACACTCATATAAGGTTTATTCTTTTCATCATTTACAAATCTCTTAATTGATAAAGTTTCAACATTATATGTGTGGCAAGCTGTTAATATAACATCAACAACTGCATCAACTTTATATTCATCAATCATTCTATCTAAAAGTTTTATTCTATTTGGATTTGGTGTCATACAAGAACATCCAATATTTAAATATTTACGAGCTAATGCATCATAAACATCAGGATTATCTTCATCAACTAAATCTTCAACAGCCTTTGCTCCACTACAATTTTCAAAAGCAACAACATGTCCCCCATTATCTTCAATTGCTTTAATAACCTTAGCTGTTGCAGCACCTATTGGACATCCTGTAATTAGTATACGTGGCTTTTTATCATATTTCTTTTCCTTTTCATATTCAGCATTAATCTTTTCGATTAATTCATCCATTTGAGCTGGAATTTTATCTCTTTCAAAGCTAAAGGTTGTTCCAGTTAAAACATTAAATATATCTTGTCCAAGTACTGGAACTGGCTCCTTTTTTGCAAGCTCATAAAATCTCTTTAATGCTTTTCTCTCATTATTTTTTATTTTAATTGCCTTTTTAATATCTTCTTCTGTTATTTTTACACCAAACATTTCTTCAAGAGCTTCTTTAAGTCTTATAATTTCATTTTTCCAAAGCTTTAATCCATCTTCTGTTTGAGAATTTGGAAGTTGCATAACATGTACAGGCTTAAATTCTGAAAGATACTCATACATTTTTTTCTTTCCATCACAAGTTGTTTCTCCTATTACTAAATCTGAAAAATAAAAGAAAGGACATTTATCAGTTTTTCCAAAGCCATAACTTGACTTAATTAAAGGACATAAATTACGTGGTAAATCCTTTTCTGCATCTGGTATTGTTTCATCTGAACTTGCACAAAGAGACACTGAAGCAGCACCCATAGCTAAAGCTAACTCCTGTGGAAAATATGTACAAAATACACCTATTAACGGAATATCTTTATCCTTTAATTCCTTTGCTTTTATAAAAGCATTTCTTCTTCCTTCTCCAAATTCCTTAAATACTTCTGGTAAATTTTTTTGTAAATCCATAATTTCTAAACTCCCCTTTACAAATTATTTTAAATATATTAATTCATATAATAATGTTAACGTATTCACATAGATAATACCATAATTTTCATAATTTTATTGTAATATTTAAATTAGTTTTCTATTAATTAACAATTCTCTTCTTATCTATCTTTAATTAAATTTCTATATTCCTTCATAATAGTTGATATTTCTTCTTTACTCCTTAAAATTCTAAATAAATTTAAATTTATTTTTGTTTTAAAATATTTTACTTATATTTAATATTTTCTTTAAATATACTTACTATATAAAATATTTAAAATGTTATTAATTATACTAACTTCATATAAATAATTTATATATAAAATTTTAAAAGGAGGACTATAATTTTGAATAATATAAAAGATGACAATATACAAAAAAATCTACTAGAATTAGAAAACTCTTTAAATGATGGAGAGATAATAAAAGGATATTTTGAGTCATTAAATTATAGTGCTGAAAAAGAAAGAAAAAGTCCTATTTCTGGGCCAAATACCTTTAAATATTTATTTGTTGATGAATGGATATGGAATACTATCTTTGTACTAACTAATAAAAAATTATATTTAATTAATACAAGAGAAGACTTCTCTAAAGTTTCTTTAAATGCAATTCCTTTAGAAGATATAGAATTTATAAATATAATGATGCATAATGAGAAAGCTATACTAGAATTAAAAATTAAGGGAGAATATGAAATACAATACAAACCATTTTCAAATGATTATTTAGATGTAATTAGAAATTTAGATAATGTAGATGTTTTTGAAAATAAAGAATTTAAACAAATAAATGCTAACACATCTATAGCTTTGTATGCTACATTTTGTATAATAATACTTGCCATTATTATTATTTCATATATAAACTAGCTTTAAATAAGTCCTAAGTAATTACTTATAAATTTAAAAGTACTGTTTAGTTAAAATCAGTACTTTCTTTTATTTAAATATTAAGTTTTTTGAAAACTTTAGGACTAATTTTAACACTAAAATAAGCTGATAAAAGTCCTAAAGTCATTCCTCCTAAAACATCCGTAAAATAATGGACCCCTATATAAATTCTAGAAAATGCTGCAATTAAAGCAAATATCCCAATAAAAATACTATACTTATTTTTACTAAATAAAAAAGCTCCAAATACTGCAAAAGCTAAAGCTGCATTTCCTGATGGAAAAGAAAAAGAAGTTGGTATCTTGCCTATAATTTCATATCCATAGGTTACAAAAGGTCTTTCTCTCCCAACTAAATGTTTAAGTATTCCTTCTCCTAATATAAGTGTTATTAAAAATGAAATTCCTACAACTATTCCAAGTTTTCTAGTCTTTTTTATACATAGTAATACTATTATTAAAATAATCCATATATACAATGACTTCTCAATAAAATAATTAGTAAATAATGTATCTAAAAAGTTCCCCCTTATACTTCTAATTGAATCAATAAAAAATAAATCTATATTCATAAATTAACTTGTCTCCTATAATTAAACAGCATTTTTTTATTTCTCTACAATAAGGACTATTTGGCTATGTTTTTCTCTAAATGAAATTTTAAAATCACTAAATATGTCTTTAATTAAATTTATCATATAATTCTTTTCTTTTGCTCTAAACTTAAAGCCAATTTTATCTCCAAGTTCCTCCTGCTTTTTATTTTTATTAGCAAAAGGTAATATAATATGTACTCTTCCTGAAAATGTAGCTGCCATCTTATGTATTCCAATATATAATTTCTTTAAATCTTCATCACTTAAAAATTCTGCAAATCCATTACAAGAAACTATTAAATTATTTTGATTTTCAAATTCTTTTATATAAGATTCTTTATTTAAATAATCAAATATAGACATATTACATCTTTTTATTCTTGATTTATCACCAAAAATATTTTTACTTAGTTTTTCATTGTTACTTAACCACTTTAAATCAATATCTATATTTAAAATATCATATTCTTTATGTAAAACATTTTCTCCTAAAATATTATTCATTCCTAAAATTATTCTTTCTATCTCTAAGCTGTCAAATCCCCCACCACAACCAATATCAATGAAAGCAAATGAATCTTTATATTCAAATATGTACTTCTTTATTATATTTTTAATTGAATTTTCTATTTCTCTTCTTCTCCAAGTTATAGGTGGTGCTACTACATTTAATATCTTGCTATCAAAGTTAGAACCAAAAATCCCCTTTTGTGGCTTATTTAAAATTGAATAAAAAGTAACCTCTTCAGTTCCAGGTCTTTTAGACATAACATTAGCGAAAACACTTAATTTCGTTAAGATTTTACCCATTAAAGTTAATGAATATGGTGACTTTGGAAGATCCTTATCCTTAAAACTACTTAAAAAAACTTTCTTATTATCTTTATTAAAATAAAATGCAGAGTCCTCTATTGATAAATATTGCCACATATTTTTCTCTTCATTTATTTTTTGCCATGCTGATAAAATTTCAGAATTTCTTTCCTTCATACTTTTCCTCCCTTTCTAATAACTAATTTTAAATTTCACTTATTATTTTCATTTAATAATGATTATTATATGACTTATACATTTTATAACATAATGCCTACTATAAAAATGACGGTTGTCATCTTTTTTATATTTTTATGTTATAATCATTAATATTAAATATAGTAATTGAGGTAAAGTATGAATTTAATAAATTTAAGACATGATTTAATAAAAGAGCTTAAACCATTTATAGAAAATAAAATTAAATTAAAAGATAAAATGTCTATATGGGAACAGGAATCTGAAAGAGATAAATTAATTATTGTTTTAGATGGTACAGTAAAAGCTTCTCATATGCTTCCAAACTCTAAGGAACTTTTGCTTGGAATTTATAAATCTGAAGTAATTATATTTCCAGCTATTTTTAATATGGAAAATAATTTTTCATCCCTTTTTAAAATAAGTACTTTAACAGAATGTACTATTGGAACTATATCAATAAATACATTAAAAAATATAATAGATAAAGACATTAATATTCTTAGAAACCTATGTTTATATCATGATTATCTATGCCAAAAAATATTTTTGCAGCTTAGGGATATTAGTATATATGATAAAAAGATATCTTTATTTTCTATACTTATACGTTTGTACAATACATATGGAATAGAAACAAAGGCTGGCTTTAAAATAAATACAAAACTTTCTAATATAATTTTATCTGAATACATAGGAACTACCCCTGAAACTATAAGTAGATTGATTTCTAAATTGAAATCTGAAAATTTAATTGATTTTAATAGAGGTTATTTAACTATTAAGGATCTAAATTATCTTAAGGAAACTTTAGGATGTTCAAAGTGTAATGAAAATCTATGTTTGTTTTAGTTTATTTTAATTTATAAAAATTATATTTTTCATATTTAAATCTATAACTAAATAAAATGGCTATGTTTTGAGTTAATTTTAGATGATTTTAATATCTATCTAAAAACAATACTAATTTAAAACATAGCCATTTTTTATAATTATTTTAACTTATATAGTTATAAAATATTTTTATAACTTACTTAACTTCTTTAAGTATTATTCCTTTTTTAAAGCCTCCACGCTCTAACTTTTTTTCTTTTCTTTTATTTAAAAGATCTTCTTCCTTATATCCCAAATTATCAGCAAGGGCAAATAAAACTTCCATTACATCTGCAAGTTCTTCTAAATTTTTATCTTCTAAATATTCATTTACTTCTTCTTTTAATTTTTCCTCTAAATATTCTTCTTTTTCTTTTCCAGTTACAACCTCTATTACGCAAGTTTTATTTGAATCTTCTATTATTTTTGGTATATTATCTCTAACTAATTTATTATATTTTTTCATATGTTAGTCCTCCTCATTAGCATTGTTTATTCCTCTATTTTTGTAATATTCAATTACTCTCATATTAATTGAATCAATAACATTTTCTTTAAATATATCATTACTTAAAAATTCTTCTAATTCTTTTGTTATTGTAAAATCTTTTCCTTCAAAAGAAAAGAATTTACTACCAGATTTTAATAAAAATTTAAGAGGCATTTCTTTAGCCTTTTTAATATAGTCTTTTTTCTCCCATTTTTCTAAAAAGTCTTTATTATTTTTACCTATAATGTCCTGCTTATTAGAAGGTTTACTATAAAATTCTTTCATAGATTTATATATATCATCCTCACTAATTGAAAGTTTCATATTTCCATTATTATAAAAGGCTAAAAGTATTGGCATTTTATAAGTTTTACTCATATTAGTTGATTCTATATAATTAATAAATTCTTCTGCAATTGTACCTTTTAAAGCTTTTTCGTAAATATTTAATTCATCAATAGAATCTAAAAAGGATAAATAGTTTTTAAAAGGACTTTTTTTACCCTTCTTTTTAACTTCTCCATAAATTTCTCCATCCATTAAAGTTATAAATTCTTCTCTGTTTGGAATTTTATTTATATATTCTTTAACTCTATAAAATTCTTCCTTTAATTTTTCTTCAAACTTCATTTCCTTACTTAAAAGTTTCTTGTATAAATCCACAAGTTCAAAATCAAAATCTATATAACAATCCTCTGGATATTCAAAATAATTAGGATTATTAGAAATGCTTCTATCCTTTGGCTTAATTCCTCCAATAAGCTTTGGAATCATATCTGCCTTTTTATAGTTACCTATAAAATCAAGTACATTTACATACTCTTTATTTTTATCTAATCTTAAACCTCTTCCAAGCTGTTGCATAAATACAGTTTGAGATTCTGTAGGTCTTAAAAACATAACCATATCTAAAGATTTTATATCTACACCTTCATTAAACATATCAACTGAAAAAATTATATTTATTTCATTATTTTTTAACCTATTAAGAGCTTCTTCTCTATTTAAAGAATATTCACCCTTTGAATCACTATATACAGCACAGGATTTCACTCCATTTTCACTAAAATATCTTGCCATATATTCAGCATGAGCCTTTGAAGAACAAAATCCTAAAGCTTGCTTTGAGTTAAATTTCCTATAATGTTTAAGTATTAAATTAGCTCTCCTATCAAGCATTAAAGCTTTTTCAAGTTCTAAAACATTGTATTTACCATTTTTAATATTTATATTGTTATAATCTACTGTTTCATCATAAATACCATAATATCTAAAGGGACAAAGATACCCTTTGTTAATAGCCTCTGGAAGCCTTATCTCATAGGCTATGTTGTAATCACATATTGAGAATACATCTCTATTGTCCATTCTCTCTGGAGTTGCTGTTATGCCAAGTAAAAATTTAGGATTAAAATAGTTTATTATGTTTTGATAATTTTTTGTAACTGAATGGTGAAATTCATCTATTACAATATAATCAAAATAATCTTTAGAAAACCAATTTTCATTTAAATATTCTTCCTTACCAAGACTTTGTACAGAAGCAAAAAGAGCATCTGCATCTTTATCCTTTGATTCCCCTCTAAAAAATCCTGTTTTTAAGTTATTTCGTACATTTTTAAAACTTTCTTCAGCTTGATTTAATATTTCCTCTCTGTGAGCTATAAATAATACTCTATTAAATTCTAAAGAATCAAAAGCTGCAAGATAAGTTTTGCCTATACCAGTTGAAGCTACAACAATCCCCTTATCCATTCCATCTTCTCTTAATCTTTTAAGTTCTACTAAAGCTTCAATTTGAGCACCTCTTGGAGAAAATAATGGAATAATAATATTATTATCACAAGAATTATTATCCTCTATATTCCCTGTTTTATATATTTTAGGTTTTTTCCATGATTTAGAATATTTTTTAAGTTCCTGATCATTTAATATTATTGACTCATTTAAAAATAAATTTTCAAACTCTTTGCAAAAATAATTAAAATCTTCTTCGTTTTGAGATTTTTTAAGTCTATAATTCCATTCTAGCCCTGATGTTAAAGCAGATTTTGAAATATTTGATGAACCTATAAATATATCTCCCTTTCCATTTTCATAATGGAATATGTATGCTTTAGGATGAAAAGACCTTTTAGAGTCCTTATAAAATCTCATATCAGCTTTATCTTCTAATATATCCTTCATTAAATATAAAGCAGATGGCTCTGTTATACCAAGATAATTACCTGTAAGTATTCTTATTTTACATCCATTTTCTAAGGCAACCTTTAAATCATTCTTTAGAAGCTTAACTCCTGTTTCTCTTAAAAAAGCAACAATTATATCAACCCTTTTTGCTCTTTTAAAAGAAGCTCTTAATTTATTTATAAGAAAATTACTATCTCCACCTGTTATACAATTAATATTTTCTTCTATTCCCTTTTCTTTTATTTCTGTTATACTAATCTCTTTTTCTATTACTTTATTTTTCATAACTTCTCCTAACCATTATAAAAAACTAATTGCTCTTTTATTCTTCTTATTCCACCTCTTGGATTTTCTATATCTCCCTTATATCTTGGAATAATGTGCATATGAAGATGCATTATAGTTTGTCCACCATAGAAGCCAACATTTACTCCAATATTATATCCATCTGGATTGTATTTTTTATCTAAAATTTCTTTTATATCTTTTGATAAGCTATACATTGCTTTTATTTCTTCTTCTGTGGCATCAAAATAATTTTGAAAGTGTCTTTTTGGTATTATAAGAACATGTCCTTCATTTACTGGAAATTTATCATATATAGCAAAACATAAATTATTTTCTGCTATGTAGTCTTCTTTTTTGTAATTACAAAATAAACAATCCATAATTTTCTCCTTATTTGTTTTTATGTAAGTATTTTAACATATATTAGAATAAAGTATAAATTTAAACATTAAAAAAGGTATTAATTAAGTTTCTTAATTAATACCTTTTTACTATAAATCTTTAATACTTTTAACTCTATCTAAATATTTCTTTCTAATATTTTTATCAGTTATATTATCATTATTTAAAATCTCATTTATTTTATTAACATTCTTCTTATACTTAAAAATTTTATTAATTATCATCTATTTTCGTATAAATTAGAATAACTATTTAAAGCATAATTATCTGTCATACCTGCAATATAATCACATATGGTTCTCATTAAAATGCCTTTTAAATTTTTATTATTATCATTGTGAATCTTTTGCAAATCATTCCTTAACTTACCTATATCTTTAATTTCATATGTATGTTCTCCATCTCTAAAATTATCAAATAATCTTATAATAGTTTTATCGGGTAACTGTTGTGGGTTTGTAAGATATGCCTTAAATAATTCTCTTATTATAAAATTACCCTTTCCATCCATGCACTGAACTTTATGAGAGTGAAGTATTCTATTCCATATAAAATTTTGAAATTCCTCATCTTTTTTCTTTAATTCTTTATTAAAATTCATATCATTTTTTAAAATTTCAATAAATTTATCATTTTGTTTTTTATCGTTAAAATCTTCAATCGAATTTATATTATATAAGTCTTTATATGATTCTAACTTATCCTTTAAATTTTCTATTACTGTCTCTGTTAATGTATCAACAATAAATGAGGTTAACATTATTTTTTGCAAATCTTTGTTGTATTCTTCTTTTATTTTATTTATTTTACCTTTACTATTTTTAGAAAATTCACCATAACTTTCACTAATTTTTTCAATTAATTCCTCAAAACTTATTATATCCATTTCTAGAGCATCCTCAACATCATGATGTCTTTGAGCTATTTCATCTGCAATTGAAACAATTAATCCTTCAATAGTAACTGATTCATTCTCTAATACTTCTTTTCTATAATTATCATAAAAATCTAATTCTAATTTTTCTGTATTATTACAACATTCTTTTTTATTTCTTCTTAATGTACACATTTTCTTTCCATTATAACGGTAATATGACTTACATTCATTATTTTCTAAACTACTATGATTTAATATTCCCCATAATGTGTATTTTGTAAGATTTAAACCTCTATAATTTTTATTTTTGCTTTCTAGCTTTGTAACTACCCTAATACTCTGCCAATTGTGTTTAAAGCCCTTGCCATTTTCCAAACAATCATCAAAATCTCTTAATTTATCACAACCACTCATAATATAATTTAGAGTTCTTTCTCCTATATGTCCAAATGGAGTGTGTCCTATATCATGTCCAAAAGCAATTGCTTCCGTTAAAGATTCATTTAATCCCAAAGATTTTGCTATAGTTCTTGCAATTTGCGAAACCTCCAAAGTATGAGATAATCTATTTCTGATATGATCGTCTTTGCCACTTAAAAAAACCTGCGTCTTTCCACTTAACCTTCTAAATGCTTTTGAATATAATATTCGATCTCTATCTCTATCAAAATCATTTCTAGGTTCTTTATGATCTTCATAATGAATTCTACTAGTATTTTTTTCATTAGCTTTAAATATTGTTTCAATATTATTACACATAAATACCTCCTTAATTTATTATATATTACTTTAAAATTGATATATTTTTATAAAATATAAGTTTAAAATAAATAATATTTAATAATTTTATTCTACTTATTTCCTATTGTATATTATCTAATTCCACATTTTATATATATTATTTATAATTTACCAATTATTAATAATATATATCCTATTTTCACTTAAATTATTTATATTCTAATTAATTATTCACCTTGTATAAATTTCTATTAATACCATAATTCACGCTAAATATTATACAGCAAAAAAATTTAAAAGTTTAATTTTAAAAATCTATTTGCCACCTAAAAAAGGTGCCAATAAAATTATTAGCACCTTTTTACTATGAAGCTTTAATACTCTTAACCCTCTCTAAATGTTCCCTTCTAAGATTCCTATCAGTTATATTAGCATTATTTAAAGCATCATATATCTTATTAACTTCATCTTCACTTAAATTATATTCTGAGTTATACCTAATTAAATACCTTTTTAAATCCTCCCTATGTAAAACTTCAGTAATTGTATTTACCCTTTTAAATTCACAACTATCTGAAAAAACAATTATAGATGTTGGAACTATATCAACTACATCCTTTATTACATTTTCTGTAGCTTTTATGTGCCCATAGTTTTGTCTAATTGGATTAAAAAATCTATTTTTCTCTTTATAAATAGTTTGAGTCCAATATTTTGAGTTTTCATCACCAAATATCCAACCACTATAATTTTTATCTTCTATTACAAATACTCCTTTAGGTCCAACACAAATATGATCTATTTGAGTCGTTCCATTTTTTGCTTCTAAAAGAATATCGTCTAAAACCTTATATCCTTTTAATGAAAGCAAAACTTTTTTTGTTTTCTTTTCTCCTAAATCTCCTTTTATTTTTGTTAAAGATTTTTTTGAAGTTAATACTTTTAAAATTATAATTAACCCAAATAAAATAATTAAATATTTCATAATGAAAACTCCTTTTCAGTCTAATTTTTCAGCTAATAACTTTATGAATTACATTTACTAGTAAACCTTAAAGGAACTAGAAATCTTATTTTTAGCTTTCCCAACTTAATCCAATGCCTTTTTCTAAGGCTTTCTCATATATATACTTAGCAGTAATTAAATCTTGAGTTCCTATTCCAACTGTTTTAAATACAATTATCTCATCATCATTTTCACGTCCAAGAATTTTACCTAAAATATAATCTCCTATTTCACCTGTAAAATCCTCTTTTGTAATAGTTTTATTATTTAAAGGTATTATTATATCTCCTGATTCAGCTAGAACTGCATCCATTGAATCAAAATAAATTTTACTTGCTCTTTTTAAAATTATAGGATCCATTTCCTGCATATTAGGTTGATATGAGCCTACACAACTTATTGTTGCACCCTTTTTTACATTATTCCCATCAAATACTGGTTTTGTTGATGGGGTAACAGTTATTATTAAATCTGCATTTAAAATAGCTTCATCTGAACTTTTTGCAGCAATTATTTTAGTATTTAACTTAGAAAATTTTTTATTCATGTCTGAGACAAATTCTTTTAATTTTTTAGAATTTAAATCAAATATTCTAACTTCATGAAGGTTTCTTGCTGTAAGCATTCCTGCTAATTGAGAAGATGCTTGTCCTCCTGTTCCAATTAAGGCTCCAATTTTACAATCCTTTTTTGCAAATAAATCAAAAGCTGCCCCTGATGCTGCTCCTGTTCTAAGTTTTGTTATATAAGTCCCATCTAACACTGCTTTAACTATTCCATTAGTTCCATCAATTAAAAACACCTGTGCAGGTGCAGTAGGTTTTCCATTTTCAAAATTTTTTGGGAAAATATTAACTATTTTCATTGAAGAATAATCAATATCTTCAACATAAGCTGGCATAAATAAAAATACTCCATTATATTTTGGACATTGAATTTTTGTTCTAAGAGGTACAACTGATTTTCCTTCTGAAAAAATTTTAAATGCATCTTTTACTCCTTCAATGGAATCTCTCATAGTAAAAACCTTTTCAATATCTTTTCTAGATAGTAATAACATAGGACACCTCCAAAATATTTATTAATTTATTTCTATAATTTAACTATAGTATTATAAATTAATAACTTCAAGTTTCTACCTATTAATAGCTTTTTAAACATATTAAAACAAAAAAATTTCTATACAAAGTAAAAAGACTTAGAAAATATATTTCTATATCTTCTAAGTCTAATATTTAAGCCTTAACTTCTATACTTTTTGCTGGGTATAAAGTTGTTCCCCAAATAGAGAATACTCTCTCCTTAACTAAAGGAACATTTCTTTCATCAATTACTGTTCTCCACCATTCCCAAGCAAGACCTGTACACTCTTTAGCTTTAACACTTATATTTCTACAATTACCATCAAGTGGTATCTCAGTGTAAAAATGTGCTGTCCTACTCCAATTGTTTCCATCCCATTCTTTATGTGTTATAATTTCATTTCCTTTTTTATCATAGGAAACTTCATCCCACTTAACTTCAAATCTAGCTACATATCCACCACTATGATCTAAAACTATTTTTCCATTTGAGTATTCTGTTGATGTAGTTTCTATATAATCTGTTTTATTGTTAATTGCAGCTATCTTATTATCCTTTAAAAGTACACTAGTATAAGATATTGGATATCCTGGATTTTTTGCACTCATTTCAGAATTAGCTTTTATAACATTTCTAATTTCATCAAAATTATTAGTTATAATCTTATTATGTTCCTTAGCATCTCCCCCTAAAACAACTGCTGTAAAGGAACTTTCTTTAAGTATATCTTTATATTCTGCATTGCTTTCTACATCTGCATTTTTAATTAATGCTTTAAAGGCAGCTTTTACATTTTTGCTTTTTGATGTAGATTCTAATTTTACAAAAATTGTTCTTCCATAAGCAACATTTGAAACTATAGCAGGTGGGTTATTATTATTTATACCCTTTTCTGTTAATTCTTTAAATGTAACATTTTTGCCAAATAAATCTGATGGTTTATCTGGTAAATCTACACTTGCTGTATAAAATATTTGTTTGTAAGCTAAAACCATAACTGTTTTTTTACCTTTTGATATTGCATTAAAGTCTATTCCAAGTGAACTTCCAACTGTTTTAGAATTAACTTTAAGTGCTGCTAAAAGCTGTGATTCACTATATACCATAGACTCTGAATATTGTGTTCTTGCAGGAAGTGTATTTGTTTTTGAATATTTAGAGTTCCATTTAGATACTAAAGTATCTACAGCTGCTGAAACATTAGAGTATGTAGGATTTTTTACTACTGCTCTATTTTCATATCCCATTCCTGGCAAATCTACACTTACAGTTAAAGGTCTTCTTTTTGCTATTATTATATCTGGTCTATTATCAACTAAATCTCTGTTTGCAAGTTGTATTGCTCCTGGATAAGTTCTATCATTTACAGCATCAATTAAAGAAATATCTGATGTTTTTGATGAAATATTTTTCTTTTCATGATTAACTACTATAAAATTCCCTCCAGATTTTATTCCTTCCTTTTTTACAAAGCTTTCTATTTTCTCCCCATTTGTTGCTAATACTTCATTAGGATTATATTTTAAATTATAAATTCCATTGTTAATATCAGTACTATTAGCTTGTCTTTCATTTATCTTTGATCCAGTTTGATTTACCAATTCATCTCCAAATGCTATTGGCATTGGTCTAATAAAAGAAATACTAATTATAAATATGTAAAGTAATAAGCATTTAAATATTTTTTTCATTTTCAAATCCCCCTTTTAACTTAAATTTTATTAATATTTTCCTTGTATTTTAAAATATTAATAAATTTGTTAATTAATTATACTTGACAAAAGTATGTTAAATCAATCACAAAATTATAACTTTAAAAAAATGTTCACAACTGACTATTAGTCTCATTTATAGAGGCAAAAAAAGAAAGATTCTATAAAAAAAATTTAGATAGAATCTTTCTTTTAAATTATTTATTAAAATCTGATTTTCCTCTTCTTATAAAATTTCCATAACCTTTATTTCCAACAAACTCACCGTCTTTAGCTATTACTTTTCCTCTTAAAATTGTATATACAGGATATCCTTTAACCTTTATTCCTTCATATGCTGAATAATCTACATTTGAATGAAGATTTTTATTACTTAATACTACTTCTTTTTCTTTATCTATAATTACTAAATCTCCATCTGATCCAACTTGTATTGTTCCTTTTTTAGGATATAGTCCAAATATTTTTGCAGGCTTTGTACAACATGCATCAACAAATTTATTTATACTTATTCTATTTTTCATAACTCCTTCTGAGAATATTAAAGGAATTCTTTCCTCTACTCCTGGTGCTCCATTTGGACATTTTGTAAAATCATCTTTTCCAAGTTGTTTGTCCTTATTAAATGCAAATGGACAATGATCTGTTGCTATTGTCTGAATATATCCATCTCTTAATCCTTCCCATAAATTTTCATTATCACTATTTTTTCTAAGTGGAGGACTCATTATATATTTTAATCCTTCATTATTTGGTAATTCATATAAGCTATCTTCTAATACTAAATATTGTGGACATGTTTCTGCATATACCTTTTGTCCTCTTTCTCTTGCAAGTTTTATATAATCTAATCCTAAACTTGATGATAAATGTACAACATAAAGAGGTCCTTCTCCTGCAATTTTTGCAATATTTATCATTCTATTTACTGCTTCTCCTTCACTTTCTACAGGTCTACTTAATGGATGATATTTTGGTGACTTTAAATTTTCTTCAACAAATTTTTCTCTTAAATATTTTATACTTCCATGATTTTCACAATGTACAGTCATAACACCATTTAATTCTTTTAACCTTTTTAATACTTTTAAGGCTCCTTCATCATCAATCATATAGTCATAAGTTAAATAAATTTTAAAACTTGGTATTCCTTCTTCATTAACTATACTTTCCATTTCCTTTAAAATATCATCATTTATATGTTGAATTACTCCATGAAAGCTGTAGTCGATTACAGAAGTGTTATCTGCATATCCATGATAAACATCAACTTGATGTTTTAAATTACATCCTTTAGGTCCAAATCCCATATGATCTACTATTGTAGTTGTTCCACCACATGCTGCTGCAACTGTACCTGTGTAAAAATCATCATTTGAAACTGCAATTCCAACATCTAAATTAAAATGTGTATGTACATCTACCCCTCCAGGAATTACATATTTTCCTTTTGCATCTATTATTTCATCTGCTTCCTTATTTAAATTAATTCCTATTTCTTTTATAATTCCCTTTTCAATATAAATATCTCCTTTATATGTATCACTTGCTGTTACTATAATTCCATTTTTAACTAATAAAGACATAATTAACATCCTCCTTTTATTATTTATTTTATCACAAATTTAACTATTTTTAGAATTAGTTCCTCTATTTTATAATTTAAAATTAAATAAATTTTAAATGCAATTATCTTTTAATAACTAAAATTAATACAAAATAAAAGCTATTACAATAAAATATATTACAATAGCTTTTTAAATTTATATATTATTTTAGAAGTTCTAAAAAGTCTTCTTCTTTAACTATATTCACATTAAGATCCTTAGCTTTAGAAATTTTGCTACTTCCTGGATTTTCACCTATAACTACCATGTAAGTTTTTCCGCTAACACTTTGAGTAACTGCTCCACCATACATTATTGCTAATTCTTGAAGCTCTATTCTATCCTTTTTTGTATCTCCAGTAAAAACTATCTTTTTACCATCAAATATATTTTTAATTATATTTTCTTTTGCTTTTTCTAATCTTCTTTTTTCTTCTTCCCTATCAGCCTTACTCTTTCTTGCAAATTTTGCTGGTGCCTTTTCCTTTATTTCTTTTGTATCATTACTCTTATATGAACCGTAATTACTACTTCTTTCTATAGTACTCCATTTTTCTGGCTTTAATTTCTTTAAAAGTTCTAATAAATCTAATACATCTTGTATAGCATTATGGTCTTGTCCATCTTTTATTCCATAATAGGATAGTAAATTAACAAGTTTATAGCTCTCTAATTTAACCATAGCTTTTATTGTATTTAAGCTACAATAAAACTTTTGGTCTTTATCTACAAAACCCCAATGTAATAAAAATTTCCTATCAAACCTTGCATTATGAGCTACTAATGGGCACTTATATTTTTTTACTAATTTTTTAAACTTTTCTTTATACTCTTCATTTTCTTCTATTGCCTCTAAGCCATTTCCATAACCTTTTTTATACTCTTCTTCATCAATTACTTTTGCTAAATGAAGAGTTTCTATAACTCTATAATCCTCAACTACAACTGCTGCTATTTCTCTTATTCCATCTTCTTTTTTAAAACTCATTGGAGTTTCTATATCAACAATTATAAATCTTTCCTTTTTTTGCATGTCTATAAAATATTCTGGATGTATACTATGAAATTCTCCATTTATATTTAAAATTATTTCATTATCATCTACAAAACCTACAACATCACATAATGTAGCATCTTCTGTATAAACACCTTTATAATATAATTCTTTAACTTCCTTTGATTTTGAAGATATTATTTTTAATTCTTTTAATTTTTCTAACTTTTCTTCTTCTGATTTAAATTCTATCCATTCTCTTTTAGGATTTATCATTTTGTTCCTCCAAAACTAATTTTTTATATATTATTATACCATATATATAATTTTATTTTTAATTTCTATCAATTGAAAATCTTTTTCAATTATTTTTCTAAATTTATAGATTTTTTATAATATATATATTATGATATATGTAAAATAAGAATTTAACGAGGTATAGACTTATGAAAATTTTTGCAATTACTTATTATTTAAAGGAAGAAACTCATTCTTGTGACTGTAATGATGAAAATCATCACCATCATCATGATATTCGTGATGACTATGAAATCACAGGACATATAAAGGAATTAGGAACATGGGCTCACTTTATGCCTACTAGTTTCTTACTTAAATCAGATTTATCTGCAAATGAAATTTTAGATAAACTTAAAAATTATTTAGAAAAGGTTGATTTACTTTTTGTTACAGAAGTTAATGAAAACTCTGTTGCATCTTTAACACCAGCTGTAATAGAATGGATTAAGAAATAAACTATGTAATTCTCTTTTAAAGTAAATTTTCTAGGTATATAATTAAATTGTATAACTAAAGAAAATTTGTTAATGGAGGGAATGTAATGGATTATAAAAAAGTAAACAAAGACTGGATTTTAAAAATTAATAAAGGAGAACAAATAGCAAGTTCTATAAAAAATTTCTGCAAAGAAAATAATATAAAACTTGCTTCAATCTCTGGAATAGGTGCTGCAACAGATATAAAAATAGGTTACTTTAACCTAAATACAAAGGTTTACAACGAAAAAGTATTTGATGATAAATATGAAGTAACAAGTCTTTTAGGAAATATAACTACAAAAGATGGTGAACCTTATCTTCATCTTCATATAACTTTTTCAGATGAAAATTGTACAACTTATGGTGGACACTTTGTAGAAGGTACTATAAGTGGAACTTCTGAAATTTTCTTAACTGTATTTGATGGTGAAGTTTCAAGATATGTAGACGATGAAACTGGAATAAATGTAATGGATTTAAAATAATATAAATAAAAAGGCAAAATGATAAACCACTTATCATTTTGCCTTTTTATAAATATATTAAAAATTTTATTTTCTTACTAAATTTCTTTCAATGGTAGAAGCTAATCTATCAGCTTTTTCTAGTTTGCATATTATTCTATATATAGTAATAAAAATCAATTTATCCTCTTCCTCTAATATAGAATTAAATTGAGGTTTCATATTATTTTTAAATTTTACTAAAGAAGCTAAATCTATAGATACAGATTCATTATTTATGTTAAATGAACTAATTATTATATTTTTTATTTTCAAAAATATATCACTTTCTCCATTGCTTTCAAAAATAATAAAAAACAAGAAATATATATCGTTATTTAAAAATCTCTCATTATAAATAAAATCATTAACATCTTTTAATTTGCAAGTACTATTATTTACTACTATTTTGCTTTCAAATAATTTTGATAATAGTAACTGTCTATTTATATAATCTATAAAATATAAATTTATTTTTTCCTTAAGTCCTTTGTAAAACATATTAAAACTAATATTATAATATTCTTTACTTAAATTAATTATTGAATCTTTTAAACTATAAGGGAATATATATATTGTTCCTAAATATCCTATAACAATTCCAGCTCCCATAAATATAAATCTATAAAATCCACCACTAATTGGAGCTCCTGTTATCATAGAAAATACACCTATTCCAACAGTAGTTGTACACACGCTCTTTAAAGTATAGTTAACTCCTAAAGCATAAATATAATATAAAAGAGCAAATATAGCTATCTTTAAATAAGCATCTTTAATAAAAATATCTATTAAACTAAATAATATTATACCAACTACAGTTCCTTTAAATCTTTTACCAAATCTTTTTTTAGTATCCTCCATATAAGGTTGTACTACAGTAAATATAGTAAAAGTTATCCACTTTCCTTCTGGAATGTTAAGTGCTTCAACTAAAAAATATGAAAGGGCTAAAAGGAATGATAGCCTAAAAGCATATGTAAATTTTATTGATTTTTTAAAATTATATTTAAGTAAATTTTTAATTTTAAATTTATTAAAAGAACTAAACATAGTTTTTAACTTATGTTCCTTTTTATTAGTATATTTCATTAAATTAGTAAGAGAAAATTTAAGCATATCTAAATTTTGTATAATATCATAAAAGGAATACTCATCCTTTAAATACTTACTATATTTACTTGAAAACTTTTCAATTTCACTAATTAAATCTAATGTAGGATTATCCTCTTTTATATATGTTTTCATCTTATTGATTAAATCTGATAAATCTTTTAAAAATTCCATTACACATTTATCTTTAGAATTAATTTTTATTTCTTTAATTGAAAATTCAAGACGTTCCAAACATACCATTAAATTTAAAAGTATACTATCTTTATCATCAATATAGAAAAAAGAAGTTCTTCTGTTATATATAGTTGATGTTATATTCTCTAAACAATCCTGTGATTTAAATTTTTTATTATCATTTACTTTTCCACCCTTTAGTATTTCTATTTTATTTAAAATATTATCTAAAAGCTTAGAAAAATTACTTTGTAGTTTTGCCTTTGATTTATTCTTATTTAAAATAAGTTGACTAAATATCATAAATAAAGATCCAGCACCTAGTGCTAGTAATCTTTTTGGCATATCATAATAAGGTACTGGCTTAACTAAAAGATATAAATATCCTAAAACAAAGGGTATCCAAATTGATATATTTAAATCTGATACAAAATTATATGTTAAAAAAAATAAGGCAAAAAAATTTATAAAAAAGCCTACATATATATTAAGTGAACCTAAAAAGGAAAATATACCTATATATAAAAATGCAAATAAAAATACTACAGTATTTTTAACTGGGTTTGCTGTTAAATCCTTATTTAATAATGTTAATGATCCCTTAACTACAGTAACACCAACAAAGGCATTAATAGTTCCAAGAAGATACCAGTAAGAAAAAAATACTAAAAGTCCAATTATATATATTACAGTCCTTAAAAAAATTTCGTTTTTTAAAATCTTTTCCATAGCTTACCACTCCAAAACTTATATCTATGTACTTTTAAAGCATATCATTTCATAAAAAACTGTCAAGATAAGTTTTATGCTTACTAGAAAATTAGACATTATAGAATTATTATTTAAACATTTAATAGCTAAATAAGTATAAGTTTCATCTTGCATCTTAATTAAATAATTATTAAGTAATATACATTATCCATTAATTCTGTTATAATAAAATTGATCATAAAAATAAAACCTAAATTAAAGAAAGCAGTTCAAAAAATATTGTACTGCTTTCTTTATATTTTAAGTTTTATTTATTAAATCCCTTTAAAAGATCTGCAAATGGATTATTTATATCTTCATTTGCTTCCTTTTTCATCTTTTGCATTATTTTATTTACTTCTCTTTTATTTACTTTATCATTTTTACTAAATCTTTTCTTAAATTGAGATTCCTTTTCTCTAAAGTTACAATTAGTGTTTGGACAAACATATATTTTACCCTCTCCACTACCTCTAAGTTCTAATCTCTTTTTACATTCAGGACATCTTGCATTTGTAACTCTTGATAGATTTTCTCTATGACCACATTCTCTATCTTGGCATACATACATAGTTCCATTTTTCCCTTTAACTTCAAGCATATACTTTCCACACTCTGGACATTTCTTTCCTGTTAAATTATCATGGTGGAACTTAACACGTTCTTCCTTTACAGCTTCCACTAATGCAGTTGAATAATTTTTCATATTTTTTATAAAATTATTTGGATCTTCTTTTCCCTTTGAAATTCTTTCAAGTTCCCCTTCCCATTTTGCAGTAAGAAGTGGTGATTTAAGCTCATTTGGAACTAACTCTATAAGTTGTTTTCCCTTTGATGTTGGGAAAATCTCTTTTCCTTTCTTTTCAATAACAAAGGAATTAAATAATTTTTCTATTATATCTGCTCTAGTTGCAACTGTTCCAAGTCCACCTGTTTCGCCTAAAGTTTTAGCTGAATTTTTATCTATATTTACATACTTTTGAGGATTTTCCATTGCAGATAAAAGTGTTCCTTCATTAAATCTTGAAGGTGCCTTTGTTTCTCCTCTTTTAAGATTTACTTCTTTTATTTTAAAGGTATCTCCTTTGTTAAATTTAGGAAGATTTTGCTCTTTAATATCTGAATCATCATCCTCTTCATCTCTATCAAACACTCTCTTCCAACCTTTAGCTTTAACGACTTTTCCTTTAGCTATAAGTCTCTCCCCATTTACATCTCCCTCTAGTGTAGTTTGAATATATTCAAATGGAGGCATTAAAACTGATAAAAATCTTTTTACTACTAAATCATAAACATGTCTTTCTTCTAAGCTAAGATTTGCTAAGTTACCTCTCTCTTCTGTTGGAATTATAGCATGGTGGTCTGAAACCTTTGTATCATCTACAAAGCTTTTATTCCCATTTATTTTTCCTTTAAGTAATTCTGTTGCAATGGCTCTATATTCTCCTATTGCTATTCCTTTAAGTCTTTCAGGAATTGTAGCTACAATATCCTTTGAAATATATCTTGAATCTGTTCTTGGATATGTTAAAAGCTTATGATTTTCATAAAGTCTTTGCATTATATTTAAAGTTTGCTTTGCAGAATATCCCCATATTTTGTTACAGTCTCTTTGAAGTTCTGTTAAATCATAAAGTTTTGGAGAAAAAGTCTTTTTATTGCTTTCTGTAATACTTACAATTTTTCCTTCAGAATTTCTAATTTTTCCTTCTACCTTTTCTGCAAATTCCTTATTAAATATTCTTGAATTATTATCCTTATTTACCCAAGTAAATTTACACTTATCACTTTTTACATCTATTGTGTAATATTCCTTTGGTTTAAAATTTTTAATTTCTTCTTCTCTATTAACTATCATAGCAAGAGTTGGTGATTGTACTCTACCTGCTGAAAGTTGTGCATTATGCTTACAAGTTAATGCCCTTGTTACATTAAGTCCAACAATCCAGTCTGCCTCTGCTCTACACTGTGCTGCATGATAAAGATTATCATAAGCTCTTCCATCCTTTAAATTTTTAAATCCATCTCTTATTGCCTTATCTGTTTGAGATGATATCCAAAGTCTCTTAATTGGCTTTTTAACATGTGCTTTATCTATAATCCATCTTGCAACAAGCTCTCCTTCTCTTCCTGCATCTGTTGCAATAATTATTTCATTTACATCTTTTCTATACATTTGATCTTTTACAATCTTATATTGTTTAAAACTTCCTTTAATAACTGTAAGTTTCATATTTTTAGGTAACATTGGAAGAGTTTCCATGCTCCATTTCTTCCATTCTGGATTATATCCTTCTGGTGCATCTAATGTTACTAAATGTCCTAGTGCCCAAGTTACTATATATTTATCACCTTCTAAAAATCCATTTCCCTTTTTATTACACTTTAAAACTCTTGCAAGTTCTCTTCCTACTGAAGGTTTTTCTGCTAAAACTAATGATTTCATAAATCTTTATTTCCTTCCTCTTCTTTAACTTATTTCTTTTATTATACTACACTAATACTTAAAGTTTATAAACATTTAAAAAGAGTTAATGAGATATAGTATTCTCTTAACTCCTTTAACTTTTATTATCTTCTTTTTTATTGTGGCTATCACCAATATGTTTTCCTATATATTTTTTTAAATATTTTTTATATATTTTTGTTTTCTTTAACCAATTGTTAAACCTAGTAGATCCTTTAGCAAAAAAAACTCCTGCAATAACTAAAAATATTGCACCTGGCATTATTGGAAGCATTCCACCTAATAATGCTAAAATTAAACATACAATACCTAAAATCACAAAAACAATTTTCTTTATTTGCTTCATCTTTAAGTCACCTTACTTTATTTTCACCTTTAATTATATATATCATATACTAATAAAAAAAATATATAATCTAGCTTATATATAAGTTTACCTCAAAAAAGGCATTAATTATACAGTTTATAATATAATTAACACCTTTTTCAAAATAGAATATATTTAAAACCACTTAACTAAAATTTGGTTTTAAAATAATATAAAAATTTAACCTATTTGAATATATGTCTTATAAATTCATTAGGCTTATAAATTATAAGTCTCCATCCTGAAAACTTCATAACTTCCTTTATTTTTAATTTCATATCTTTTTTATAACAATGAATAGGACATTTGCTACAGGAACTTTTTTCATTTCCAAATTTACAAAGAGTAAGTCTTTTTTGAGCATATTCTAAAAGTTCTTTACAATCATCACATAATTCTCCAGATTTTCTTCCATGCTTTTTATGACAATAAATTTCTATCATAAGTTTAACTATCTCTTTTTCTTTTTCTATCCTATTTTTCTTTTTCATTTACATTACATCCTTTGATAATTCTTCTTTTTTTACAGTTTTAATCCTAAATATAAAATACCATAGTTTTACTACTATAACTAGTAAAATTGACACTCTCATAATTGTAGAATCTATTAATATAACTGGAATCATCATCATAGTATCTGCAAATACTAATATAACTATCTTTTGTTTTAAGGTCATCTCTCTATTTTTAACAAAGCCATCTAAATGCTTCTTATACAGTTTTGTTCCTTTAAACCATCTGTCAAACTTATCTGATCCTTTAACAAAACAAAAGGATGCCAATAAAAGAAAAGGGGTAGTTGGAAGAACTGGAATGACTACTCCTATAGCTCCTAGCGCTAGTGCAATAAAACCTATAATAATATAAAAACATTTTTTTATCTTATTCATAAATCAAAACACCCCTTATTTTATTCTTTAACTAAATTTTTATTTTGAAGCCTATATACTTTTTCACATATTGAAGAAGTTGATTTTCTATGAGTTATTAAAATTATAGTTTTATCTTTTCTATTTTCATTAATAGATTTTAATATTTCTCCTTCATTTAATGTATCTAAATTACTTGTTGGTTCATCTAGTATTAAAACTTCACCCTTACTTAAAAAGGCTCTTGCAAGTCCAATTCTTTGTTTTTCTCCTGAAGATAAGTTTCCACCAAGTTCTAAAACCTTCGTTTTATATCCCTTTGGAAGACTTTCAATAAAATCATCTATTGCTGCTTTTTTTGCAGCTTCTTTAACTTCCTCATAAGTTGCATCTAACTTACTTATTTTAATATTATCTTCAATTGTTTCATTAAAAAGATAAGTTTCCTGACTCATTAATACTTGATGCTCTCTTAAAGCTTTTGTTTCTAACGTTTTTAAGTTTTCTCCTCCAAATCTTATACTTCCTGAATTTACATCCCAAAATCTCATAAGTAATTTAACAAAGGTACTTTTACCACTTCCACTTTCTCCAACTATAGAAATACTATCTCCTCTTTTAATTTCTATATTTAAATCCTTTAATATTTCTTCTCTTCCCTTATATCCAAAAGTAACATTTTCATAAGATATATCAGTATTATTTAAAGCTCTATCTCCATCATTTTCATAAACTTCTGGCTTTTCATCTAAAAGATTAAATATTCTTTCTGCTGAAGCAAAGGTTTGTAATAAATTATTGGATAAATTACTTAAAGCAACTACAGGTCCAAAGGATGAGGATAAAATAACAATAGCTAATATCATCTTTCCAAAATCTATACTTCCATTTAAGTAAAGATAAATACCTAATAATAAAAATCCAATCATTCCTATCATTATAGTAAAATCAGTTGTTGCCCTTATAACTCCCTCATGAAATTTTATTTTCTTTTGTTTTTCATTTAACTCCATTGAATATTTATGTATATTTTCTTTTCTTTTTTCTCCATTTTTAAATACTAAAACTTCCTTAAGACCTCTTAAAGAATCAAGAAGATAGGAGTTTGTTTTTCCAAATTTATTTCTATATTCCATTCCTGCTTTTTTACCAATTCTTGAAGTGAAATAAGGAATACAAAAACCAATTATAATATATAAAATTAATGATACTAACCCATAATAAGGATTAATATTATAAAGAATCATAGCTATTATTGTATTTGTAATTATAGCTATAGAAATTGGTGCAATAGTATGAGCATAAAAAACTTCTAAAAGTTCAATATCTGAAGTTATTAATGATACTAAATTTCCCTTTTCTTTATTTTCAAGTTTAGCAGGTGCAAGTCTTCTAAGGGCAGTAAATACTTTATCCCTTAAAATAACTAATATTTTAAAGGCAATATAATGTCCTGAAAGCTGCTCTCCATATCTTAAAGGCCCTCTTAAAAGAGCACAAACTATCATTATTATAATAGATACCATAAAAGATATTTTAAATCCGCTATTAATTACAGACAATATAGCAACTGCTCCAAAGGAAGTAATTGCAATTGATGATAAAAATCCTAAAACTCCCATAGTTACAGTAATTATCATAACTGGTATTAATGGTTTTAATTCTAAAATTAATCTTTTCATAATATAAAATCCAGATTTTCTCTCCATTATATCACCTCTCTTCTTTTTAATAATTCCTGTTCTTTTATCATCTTATAATATTTATCCTTTTTATTTATAAGCTCTTTATGATTTCCCTTTTCTAAAACTTCTCCCTCTTCTAAAAGATAAATAATATCAGCATTTTTAACATTAGCTAATCTATGAGATATTACAATTACAGTTTTTTCTTTAGCTAATTTATTTATTGCATTCCAAATTATTTCTTCTGATTCAACATCTACATTTGATGTTGCCTCATCAAATATATAAATTTCTCTATTTGCAAGAACTGCCCTTGCAAGAGCTAATCTTTGTTTTTGTCCTCCTGAAAGTAGTGATCCCCCTTCACCAACTTTAGTATTAATTCCGTCCTTTAACCCCTGTACAAATCCTTTTAAATTTGATATTTCTAAAGCATATTGAATTTCATTATCACTTAAATCTTCTTTTGCAACCTTTAAATTATCTAATATACTTCCATTAAAAATATAACTATTAGTACTTATAAGAATTATCTTTTCATATATGTCATCAAAAGCTATATTATTTATATCTACATTATTAAAAAGAATTTTCCCTTTATTTACTTCATATGTATTTAATAAAAGGCTTGCAATAGTACTTTTTCCGCTTCCACTCTTTCCGACTATAGCAGTAAATCCTTTATTTTTAATATTTAATGAAACATTTTTTAAAATATCCCTTTCTCCATTATAGGAAAATGTTACATTATCTATTTCTATATTAATATTATCTAAATTCTTAGAATCATCATTAATATTTTTTATTCTTTCTTCACTATCTAAAAGTTTAAAAATTCTATCTGATGCAGCTACCCCATTCATAGCTACATGGAAAAATGAACCTAATAATCTAAGTGGTATAAAGAATTCAGAAGATAGTAATATTATAACTATAGTTTGTCCTAAATTTATTTCCCCATTTTTAAAGGCATAAAGAGCTACTATAGATCCAAAAGCTGCTCCTCCAAAGGCAATAAGGTCCATAACAGTAATTGAATTTAACTGCATACTAAGAACTTTCATTGTTATTTTTCTAAAGCCTTCTGCTTCTTCATTCATTTTTTTATGTCTTTCTTCATCAATATTAAAAACCTTTAAAGTTGTTAATCCTTGAAGATTATCTAAAAATGTTTCTCCAAGATTTGAATAATTATTCCAATAATTTTTTAGAAGTTTTTTTGCAAATTTCATTATTGCAATAATTGATAATGGAATTAAAGGCACACATAATATAAAAATAATAGCAGCCTTTAAGGAAATAAATGAAATTACAAAAAATAAAGTTATTGGAGCTAATAGTGAATAAAATAACTGTGACAGATATTTTCCAAAATATATTTCCAAGGCCTCCACACCTTCTATTGCACTTTGAACAATTGAGGAAGTTGAAAGCTCTTTGTTGTAATCTAATCCAAGTTTTAATAACTTTTCATATATTTTATCTCTAAGCTTCACCTTTACAACTTCTGAAGATTTATTAGAAAAATATCCATAAAGTATATTAGAAGAAAACCTTACTATTAATAAAATAATAAATATTCCTAAATATAAGCTTATTTCTTTTCCCAAAAATTCTTTAAAACTTAATCCTTCTAATGAATTAAAATTATAAAACACAATATTTATTATTTTACCTATTAAAAGTATCATAACTAAATTGCATATTGTAGTAATCCAACTTGACAGCACAGTAAGTCCTATGTACTTTTTCGATTCACTACATAAATTTATTAGTCTTTTATTTATCATCATAATAACTTACTCCTTTCTAACAATTACTACAATAATATACCATATACGATAATGATTATCAATATTATATACATATTCCTATATGTATTTATATTCTAAATCTTATACTATAAAAAAGACTAAATAATCTCCTTTAAAGGTTATTACTTAGTCTTTTTTCTTAATTTTATTTAATATTTATTATTTTATAAAAATTTTTCTTTATATTCTTTTAATTCTCTTATACAATCTAATTCCTTATCTTTTTTCATATAATCTACAAAAAAATCATCTAATTCTATAGATTTAAGTACACCTTCTAGTGCTTTATACTTTTCACCAATTAATGCATAAAAGCAGGCTCTATTATAATATAAAAATCCAACCTCTGGATTTTCTTCTATTCCCTTTGAAATTATATCTATAGCTTTAGTATAATTTTTATCTTCTCTATAAATAACTCCTAAATTTAAATAACTAAAAGGATATTTAGGGTTACTATTTATAGACTTTATATAATATTCTTTAGCTATTTCAATATTTCCTAATCTTTTTTGTATAACTCCCATATTAAATAATATTCTAAATTGATTAGGTTCTATTTCTAATGCTTTTTTATTATATTCTTCTCCCTCTTTAAGTCTACCTAGTTCCTCCATTATACAAGCAAGATTTGCATTTGCCCAAAGATCCATAGGATTAATTTCAAGTACCTTTTTATAAAGACTTATTGCCTTTTCTTTTTCTCCTTCTTCATCATAAATATTTGCTAGAAAAAAATATGCTTTATCATAATTTTTATTAAGTTCTATAGCCTTTTTATAATATTCCTTTGCTTCTTCAAAAAAACCATCTTCATCATAAAGTGTTCCAATTCCATAAATGGCTCTCTCATCTTCCTTATCTATATCTAAAACTTCCCTATACTTTTCCTCTGCTAAATCAATTTGTTCTAACTCATGATATAAAAGTGCCATATCTAAAAGAAGTTCAACATCCTTTTTTCCTTCTTCTAGATTATAAGCCTTTTTATAAAATTGAAGTGCCTTAAGTTTATTTCCTTCTTCTTTAAAACTTCTAGCCAAATTTATATGATTATTAAATAAATAACTGTTCATTTAAATTTTCTCTCCTTAGTTTATTTATGAAATAATTATATCAAATAAATTATTATTTTAATTATTTTTAACATAATCTTATATAAAATTTGCCACAAAAAAAGTCATAGAACAAAAGTTCTATGACTTGTAATTAACAAATACTATCTATTGTTAAATCTTTGTTTTCTAGCTTTTCTACATTCAGGACATCTAACTGGTTCGTTATCGAATCCTTTTTCTTTGTAGAATTCTTGTTCTCCTACTGTGAAAACAAATTCTTTTCCGCAATCTTTACATACAATAGTCTTATCTTCCATTTTTCATTCCTCCAAAACATATAAAGTGTTCTAAATAATTAATCTTTTCTATACCTTTGGAGAAAACTCTAAAACCAGAAAATCTTTAACTACTTGAAACTTTATTTAATTTACAATTTTAGTATATCATACTATTTTTATCATTTCAATATAATTTTCAAAATATTCTCAATTTTAACATTCAATTATAAAAGGTTGTAGCCAAGCCCTTGCCCCATCCTCTCTGTAGGTTTCTACTCTTACATAACCTTCATTACCTTGGATTTCGTAAGTTCCAACATTTCCCTTTTCTTCCTTTAGAGTAACCCCATTTTTACCAATAAATTTAAAGTATATATAAGGCACTCTTTCATCTCCATTTTTTAATGATATTGTATTATTATTTAATTTTATATCCTTTAATATCATTCCAAAACTTGCATAAAAGCTTCCTCTTTTAATTGAATTTATTATTGATTCTGTTGTTTTCTCCTGACATAGAACCATATTATAGGCTCCCCCAACTCTCGAAAAAATATGCATATCATCATTTGCAAAGCCAAAAACATATTTTCCAGAACTTAAAAGTTCATCCCATAAATCTGTTGCAACTGCTCTTCCTTTGCAGTCCATCCTAACATTATTATTAAATATTTCAATTCCTGTATAATTATCTAACTTTAATAATTCTTCTAATGTCCAGTAATCATCTCTTTCCACATGGGGATGGCATATTATATTTATTCCTCCCATTGAAGTAACTTTATTAAATAATTGTTGATGATTATTATCATTATCTAAGTCATCATCATATTCTTTTATATTAATTCCTAAAGTTTGATGATTCTTTCTTTTATATTCAACTCCTGGAATAACTATAATATCTTCCCTATCTTTAAACTTTGAAACATCTGTTAAGGAAAAATGATCTGTAATTGATAAAAAATCATATTCCATTTTGTATGAAGTGTACATCTCTATTACTTTATCTACTCTATAATATCCACAAGGACTATTTTTACTGTGAGTGTGAAGATTTCCCTTTAAAAATTCTCCCTTGTAGTTATATGGATTTCTAATTTTCATGCTGCGTCTATTACTCCTATTTATTTTTATTTTAATATTATTTCTTCTGCTAAAGTTATTATTTTTTTAATATTATCATCTGTTAATTTATAATATTGATACATTCCCTCTTTAGTTGATTTTACTATTTTTGCATTTTTTAAAATCTTTAAATGTTTAGAAATATTAGCTTGAGAGTAATCAATATTTCTATTAATATGACAAACGCATATAGGTCCATCATAAAGCTGTTTGATTATTTTTATTCTAACTGGATGAGCTAAAGCTTTAAATATTTCACTTGTCTTTTCATCCATTTTAATTTTTCTCCTTAAAAAGTAAATCTAATACTTTATCTCCAACCTTTCTGTTAAGTCCTTTATATGGATAACAGTGTATGTGAATAGCTGGATTAAAGTTTATTTCAATAATTCCATAATTATTGTCATTTGCCTCTTCTTTTATATCTTTAATCATCATATCAACACCAGTTATTTTAGCTTTTACACTTTTAGCAGATTCTATGGCTATTTCCTTATAGCTTATGTGAATATCATCAGTATAATCTATACTATCGCCACCTGTACTTATATTAGAATTTTCTCTTAAGTATACTATTTCTCCACTCTTTGGAATATAATCAAAGTTTTTATTTTGTTCCTTTAAAAACATTTCTTCAGCCTCTCCTAATGAAATCTTTTCAAGGGGAGTCTTATACCCTTTTCCTCTTAGAGGATTTTTATTTTTTTCATTAACTAAATCTCTTATTGTACTTATTCCATCACCTAATACATTAGCTGGAACCCTATGAAGTATACCTACAACTTCATTATCTATAATTAAAAATCTATATTCTTTTCCTTCAATAAATTCTTCAATTAATATTTCATTATCACTTTCAAAGGCTATTTCACAAGCTCTTTTATATTCTTTTTCTGAAAAATCTCCCTTAAATATTGTTATTCCTATTCCAAAATTTGTAGACTTTGGTTTTATAACAATTTTATTATTTTTATACTTATAAAAATCTACTAAAGCATCAGAAATATTATCATAATATCCACCTTTAGGAACTCTTATATTATTTTTTTCTAATACTTTTTTTGTAACAAGTTTATTTTCCATTATTAAAGCTGTTATATAACTATCCTTTGAAGTTTTTGTAGCTTGTTTTACATATTCTATATGATGATCCTTTTCTAAAGATATAAAATTATCTTTTCTATCTAAAACATTAAATTCTATTCCTCTTTTTATACTATCTATAATTAAAATTTGAGTAGATAGTTCTAAATCTTCATATCCTTTTAATTTAAATACATTCTTTTCACTATATTTTAAGTATTCCTTGCTTAAATTCATAAAGTAATCAATATAATTTGTTTCCTTCATTCCATTAATAAGTTTACTTGCTATAGTTTCTTTATAATTATTAAATCTTTCTCTTGAAATATTAATGGCTCTTTGTAATTCTTCATTTCCTTTAAATAATTTATCGCAAATATCTTGTATTTGGTCTAATAATTTAAGTCCTTCTTTTCTTAATCCTACTTTTTTGCCATTAAGTTTAATTAATTTATATTCATGATTTTCAATAGCACTATTTTCATTTTCAACATACTCTTCATGTAATTGAATTGTATATTTTTCATCCTTAGTAAATACTGTAAATAATATAAATAAGAAAATTAAATTTAATGTATCCTTACTTATACCAATTGGACTTAAAGGATCTAAATCAAGTAATCTAATTTCTATATACTTAACTCCATCATTTATAAGATTTTGGAGCATATCTCCCTGCTCTTTAGTTTTAAATCTAATTGGACTATAATATTCCCTTGCACCTTGAATACATTTATCATCTATTAGTCTTCTAATATCTTCTACATATTCCTCTACATTGTTATATGAAACATAAAAATCCTTTGCATTTTTATATCCGCACTCACTATTTCTTAAAGAATTTACTCCTTTAAAATAATAATCATCTTTTCCTATTTTTCTAGATTGTTTGTTACAAGTTCCTTTATAACTTCTATGAAAAACTGGACTTGCTCCTGTTAAATATATTAAAAACCATTTATATTTTATTAAATTTCTTCCTACTTTAAAATAAATACCATTTTTAAAATCTTTATAATCTTCTTTGCAGTTTGTAAGTTTATAAAGTTCTTTTATTAAATCCTCATTAAATGAAAAATTAAAGTGAACTCCACTTACTAATTGTCTTTTTGCACCATATTTTTTTACAAGTCCTTCTCTATATTTAATTTCATCTTCATTATGAAGTATTGCAACTGGTATTTCTTCATCCTTTGGTATTATTGGAGGATTACTTTGTGGCCACAAATATTCTCCCTTTAATGTTGTTGAAACTATATTATGTAGATTTTCCATAAAATCATAAACTTCATTTATTGAATTACATATTGGAGTAACCATCTCAACTTGGCTTTCAGAAAAGTCCCTCTTTATATAAGGGTTATCTTCTTTAAAAGTTTTAGGATGTTTTGTCATTGCAAGCTTTCCATCACCAGATACCCTTAAATTTTCCTTTTCAAGACCAAATCCACTTTTTAAAAGATTTCTACTTAAATTATTATCTTTTACTAAATTTAATAAATCACTATACATATTCTCCTCTACCTTTCTTAAATATCTAATTTTAACCTTTTAAGTTCTATTAAAAACCAAGTAACAAGTATTGTTCCTTTAAATAAACTACTAACACTTATACTCATCCAAACACCATTTAATCCAAAAAGATTTCCACTTGATAAAAATATTGCCATTGGAATTCTAAGCCCACTAAAAATTATACTTACAATAGGTGGAGCATAGGTTTTTCCAAGTCCATTAAAAGCTCCAACAGTTAAAAGTTCCATACACATAAAAACTTGTGAAAGTCCAAGTATTTTCATATATATACTTCCCATATTTAAAGCTTCATTTTCGGATAAAAATATTCCAAATATCTGTCTTGAAAAAATAAAGAAAGTAAGTGTTACTAAAAGTCCAAATATAACTGTTAATTTTAAAGCTTTATAATATCCACGTTTTATTCTCTCTTCTTTTTTTGCTCCATAATTTTGACCAACAAAGGCAGCTATAGCACCTTGAAGACCTCCAATTGTAATGTAAGAAATTGATTCTATTTGAACTCCTACCTTTTGAACTGCTATTGCAGTTGCACCCCAATTTGCAACAATTTTTGCTATAGTTATAGCTATAAGAGTAAATATAACCCTTTGTGCTGTTATTGGTAATCCCATTTGCATAACTTCTTTTGCTTTTTTTATATTTAATTTAATTCCTTTTCTTAAAAATGATAATCTGCCCTTTGAAATTCTCAAAAACATTGTAAATACTATAATTCTTGCAATTAAAGTTGCAAGTGCTGCTCCAAATACACCTAAAGGTTTAATTGGTCCTAATCCAAAAATTAATACTGGATCTAATATTATATTAAATATAAAACCTACAGTATTTGCTCTAAAGGGCATTTTACTTTCTCCATAACTATTAAATATAGTAGTTAATAAAGAATTAAAATACATAAATATAATTCCAACAGCAGATATAACTAAATAATTTTCTGCCATCTTTTCAACAGTAATATCAGAAAGTTCATAAAACCCTATTAATTTATCTTTAAAAATAAATATAAATATTGTATATAAAATAGCTAATGTAATAGATAGAATAAATCCATTTGCTATGTAATCTTGACCTTCTTTTTCTTCTCCTCTTCCAATTGCATGAGATATTTTAACCCCAGTTCCTATTACTATTAATGTAAATAAAGCCATTGCAAGATTTATAAAAAAACTTGCTGTACCAATAGCTGCAACTGCACCACTTCCAACTCTTCCAATCCAAATCATATCTATCATTCCATAAGCCATTTGTATAAAGTTTGTAGCTATTATAGGTAATGATAGTTTTAAAAGAGATTTAGTAATATCTCCTTTTGTTAAATCAATTTTTTCCATTCTTTCACCTCCACTATATAACTATATAGGAATATAGTTATATAGTAAAGTTTTTTCTTTTAATATTACATATTATATGATAACATTTTTCCTTTAAGTTATAGATTAAAATTGTATTAAATTGTACAAAACACCTTTAAAATAAAAAGTTAGATGATTAAAAATTTATTTATATTTTATAATCAACTAACTTTTTAAATACCCTTAGCAATTTTGCTCTAAAAATTCATATAAATCATCAATAATTTTTCCATCACTTGAATAATGATCAGTAACAGCCTTTTCCATCTCTTCTATAGTTGCTTCATTATTAGATAATTTTTTATATTCTTGTTTTAACTTTGCTTCTAAAGTTTTGGTCCTTGCTCTTAAAATCATTCTCATTCACCCCTTAAAAACTATTTATACTTACATAATAACTCTTTATTATTTTCTTTAAAGGGCTTTATTATAAACTTTCTATTAATAACAAAAAAGCCCTACAAAATGTAAAGCTTTTTTTGTTTATTTTTCTTTATCTTGTTTTACTTTAAGAGTTATTCTAAATTCACTACCTACTCCAACTTCACTTACTAAAGTTATTTTACCATTATGAAGTTCAACTAAACTTTTAACTAAAGTAAGTCCTATTCCACTACTGCAATGTTTGCTTGAAACCTGTGTTTCTACTTGAGAAAATCTATTAAATATTATATTTTGGTGTTCTTTTGGTATTCCAATTCCAGTATCTTTTATTATTATATCTACTGTATCACCATGGTCTTCAATTCCAACAAATATAGTTCCCTTTTCTTCTGTAAATTTTACAGCATTTGAAATAAGATTTATAACACATCTTTCTATATTTGTTTTGTCACATTCAATAACTTTTTCTTCAACTTCAGGGTCTATTATAAGTTCAAGTCCATTACTTTCTATATAGCTTTTCATTGATAGTGCAACTTCTTCAACTAAATAAACAATATCAGTTTCTTCCATATTAAGTTTGTAAGTTCCTGAACTAATTTTTGAACTATCAATTAAATCATTAATAACTTTTAAAAGGGTTTTAGAATTTTTCTTAATTATTTTCATATATTTATCTAAATCCTTTTTAGCTATTCCAGATTCACTATTATTTAATGTGGAAATTAATTGTTCACTTGAAAGTATTACATTAAGAGGCGTTCTAAGTTCATGGGATAAATTAACTAAATAAGTATTTCTAAATTTTTCATACTTTAAAAGCTTATTATATATTTTTTCATTTTCTAAAAGCTCCTTATTTAACTCCTCAGTTCTCTCCTTAACTAGCCCATTTAATATTTTAAAATAGTTTAATACAAAGTATACTATTGCTATTAATATTGAAAAATAAATAATATAAGCTAAATTAGAATTATACCAAGGTTTATTAATTTTTATATTTACTTTTTTAGTTTCTCCTATATTCCCATTTTTATCTCTAGCTCTAACTTTAAATACATAATTTCCTGGAGCAATATTTGTATATCTTACATAATTTCTTTTATCTAAGAAATTCCAATCTTTATCAAAACCTTCAAGCATATATTCATAATTTATAGTTTTAAGTCTTCTATAATCTGGAAGGAAAAACTCAAAAGAAAAGGTATTTTCATTGTTTTTAAGAGTTACACTATCTCCATTTAATTTTATATTTTTATTATTATAGACTTTAAAATTTCCTATTGTAACTTGTGAGCTTGTTATATTATTTTTTATATTTTCTGGATTAAATGCTGTAACTCCATTAATTCCACCAAAAAACATTTCTCCATCTTTACATTTATATTCTGCTGTTCCATTAAACTCATTATTTTGTATTCCATCTACAAAGGTAAAATTATTAAAGATATTATTTTTTTTATCGTATTTAGATAATCCACCATTTGTACTTACCCATATATTATCCTCTTTATCCGTTAAAACTCCATAAGCATAATTATTTGCAAGTCCATCCTCTTCCGTAAATACTTTAAATTCTTCTGTTTCTGGATTTAATCTATTAAGTCCAAAGGATGTTGTAACCCATATGTTTCCATCTTTATCCTCAACTATACCTTTTACAGCATTATCACTTATAGATTTCTCATTACCTTTAATTGACTTATAGTTTATTACCTTTTGCTTCTTTACATCAAATTTTATAAGTCCACCATTCCAACCTGTACCTAACCAGTAATTTCCCTTTGAGTCTTCATATATTCTTCTTATGAATGTTTCCCCAATATTATTTTCTTTTAATAAATGATTTAAATTTTTAAATTTTTCCTTTTTAATATCAAATACATCTAACCCATCTCTAGTTCCAATCCATAAAAAACCTTTATCATCAACAAATACTTCTTTTACATCATTATTAGTTAATGAATTTTTATTATTTGTATGTTTATATCTTTTTACATTTCCAGTTTTTTTATCTATTCTACAAAGTCCATTTTTAGTTCCAACCCAAATATTCCCGTAGTTATCTCCAGTTACCTGGAAAATTGTATTGCTACTTATACTGTTTTTATTCTTATCATCGTATTCATAATGGGTTATTTTATTAGTCTTTCTATCCAAGTAATTTAATCCATCATTAGTGGTTCCAATCCACATATCTCCATCTTTATCTTCATATATTCCACCTATACTGTTACCACTTAAAGTATCCTTTTGTCCTGGTAACTTTTTATAATGAATAAATCTTTCATTTGGATTTGCTATACTTATTCCATTATATGTTCCAATCCACATAAGGCCATCTTTATCTCTATAAACACTTTGTATACTATTATTTATTAAACTTTCATTATCATATGGATTATTTACATACCTCTCCACTTTATCCTCATTTAAAGAATATTTTATTAATCCACCTTTACTACCAAGCCATATATTGTTTTGAAAATCTTCATACATATCATTTATTGCAAATTTTTCAAAACCATATAGTTTATTAATCTTCTCTAATTTATTAAACTTTTTTGTATTTAAATTTAATTTAACTATACCCTTGTTTTGAGTGCTTATCCAAAGATTATTTCTTGAGTCTTTATAAAGTTTTATTATATAACCACTTGGTAAATTTTCTTTAGGAACTCTTGTAATTTTATCTGTATTAGTATCTAAAATATTAAGTCCATCTTTAGTTGCAATATACATTTCTCCATTATTGCCTTCTACAATACTAGTTATAAAATTATTGCTTAAAGATTCATTATTACTTTTATCATTAAAATACTTTTTAAATTCTTTAGTTTCAAAATTATATTTATTTAATCCACATTCAGTTCCAACCCAAAGATTATTTTTTGAATCAATATATAAATCCCAAATATGTTTATTTGATGTTTTTTTTGCATCATTAACATCAGATCCAATTCTTTCAACATTTAACGTCTTTTTGTCTAACTTACAAAGTCCAGAGCTTGTACCAATCCATAAAAAACCATTTTTATCTTCAACTATAGAACCTATAATTCCAGGATATAATGTATTTTCATCCTTATCATTTGCTTTAATAACATCATAATCATAACCATTAAATCTATTTAAACCATCATTTGTTCCAAACCACATATATCCATCTTCATCTCTATGTATAGCATAAACAGAGCCTTGAGATAATCCATCATTTGTTGACATATTAATAAATTTTAAATATTTATCATTTTCTTGTGCTGATGTTTTTATACATAAAAAATTGCTTAATAAAAATATACTCAATAATATTAAACTTAATAATCTTTTCTTATTTATAACTTCCAGCCCCTTACTTTTCGACATTTTAATCCAAATATATATTTATTTTTACATAATCCATATTTATTGTCAATTGGTTAACTTTATGAACTAAAAGTTAACAAATAAATTGTACTAAAAAATAGCAATTCCTATACAAAAAAATAATAGGCAACAACTTAGTTAGATTGCTACCTATTCTTTTTGTATTACTTTTCTTTTCTATAATATAAAAATGGTATTTCCATTTCAAAAGGACTTAAACCTCCATGAACTCCTTTAAGAAATACTTCAAATACATTCTTTTCATACCACCAAATATTATCATTTCCTTTTGGAATAATAATAAGATTTCCACATCGATCCTTTAATCTTTTACTATCTTCCTTAAAAAATCCTATATTTATTAATTCATCATAAGTAAAAATATAAACTGAATCTTTTAATTTTTCTTTAATTATATTTTTTGCCTTATCTAAATACTTATCTTCAACCATTAAAAATAAGTCTCTACAATAACCTCCTGGTGACATAAAATCACCATTTTTATTTTTCTTAAGATAATTTTTTATTTCTGGTAAAATTTCATTTAAATAATTTTTATTATTTAAATCTGTTTCTATTTGACCATGATCTGCTGATATTATTATTGAAATATCATTAACCTTTTTAATATTTTCATAAAAGTTATCAAAAGAATTTAGTAACTTAATTAATTCATCATTAAATTCTTTTGATTTCCACCCAAACTCATGAGCCACAGAATCTATTTCAGGTAAATATACATAATAATATTCTTTATTATTATTTTTATATAAATCTTTAGCTAAATTACTAAATAGGTCATCATATTTTTCATATCCTTTTAATCGGGCTCCTTCACACATAGTTTTTGTATATTCACCATTATTTATATATGAAGGCTGATAAACAGTACTTTTTATTTTAAATTTATTAAATTCTTTAAATATACTATCTGGAAGAAAACTTTTTGGATTTATATTTCTATCCTTTAAACTTTGATTTTTATTATTTCTAGCTTCTTTAAAAAGGAATGCTGTTATTATATCGTCTGCCTCTTTTTCATAATAAAACCATTCATAAAGACCATGCTCATAAACAGGAATTCCTGATAGGGCAGTTGTTACATGGGCAGTTGTTGTAGAAGGAAATTGAGATGTTAACTTTGAAACAACACCTTCCTTCTCTATATCTAATAAAAACTTTGAGTATTGTTTATACTTTTCATAAAAACTCCATCCAAAAGCATCTATTAAAAAAAATACTACTTTATTTGAAGAAATATTTTTCTTTCCAAGAACATCTATTGGTAATGAATTTATTGTATCTATATTAAATAAACTCTTTATTGTACCTAATATATTTGAAAAGCAATAACTATCATAAAGAGGAACTCTAAGTTCTCCATAACTACTACTTTCAACTTCTTTAATAGAATTTTTATTTATCAAAAAAAACACCCTTTCTATTACTGACTTTTGTTTTCAATAATATCATATGAAAATTTTTTAATCAATTTAATGACGGAAATTTTATGGAAATAATTTCTTGATACAAAATTTAAGATTTACAATATTTAGGTTTAATTATACATTTTTTATACAAATAAAAATGGAAAGTTTATACTTTATCTATATTTTATATATTTTTTATTAAAAAATATGGAGTAGAATTAGATTAATTTAAGTGATAAAAACATTTGTATTTCATGAAAAAACATGTTTAGATTGTAAAAATGTATAAATATACACATTTGGGAGGAGGTAGCATTTTTGATTAATCATAACTTTTAACTTATCTTAAAATCAAAGATGCGAAGACATGAGCAAAACTAAAGAAAAAAATTTAGAAAAAACTAAAGAGGAAACAGAATATTCCATTTCTTTTTGGAGTTTCGTTTCAATGATATTTTTAACTGTATATGGTCTTGGTAATAGCCTTCAAGTTTATTATCAAATGGGCTATGCTTCAATTACTTATTTCTTAATAGCTGCAGTATTCTTTTTTATTCCCTATTCATTTATAGTTGCAGAGATGAGTTCTGCTTTTAAAGATAAATCTGGCGGAATATTTTCTTGGATGCGTGAAAGTGTAAATGAAAAATTTGCACTTATAGGTACATTTATTTGGTATGGCGGTTTTGTTATACTATGGTTTGGTGCTTCAACAATATGTATCTCTCTATCAGTTGCAGTTTATGGTGTTGATACCACTTCAGATTGGCACTTCTTAGGATTTAACTCTCCTGAAACATTAGCCTTAGTTGGTGCTCTTTATATGATAATTGTTGCTTTTATTGCTACAAAAGGATTAAAAAAATTAACTTTTCTTTCTAATATATCAATGATAACAGTAATTCTATCACATATACTTATTTTAGGTGGCGGTTTAGTAATATTTGTTCTTCAAGGATGTCACTTTGCACAAGGCTTTGATTTTTCAAATGTTAGCTCTTATTTCTACGGGCCAAACCCTAGTTATTCTAGTTTCTTACCAGCTCTTGCATTTTTAGTCTTTTCTATATTCACCTTTGCAGGAATGGAAAATAGTGGCGGTTTAGTTGATAAAGTTGAAAATGCAAAAACAAATGTTCCTAAAGCAATTATTCTATCAACTATTGTAATTACAATTCTTTATATATTAGGAGTTTTAATACTTGGTATGGTTTGTAATTGGAATGATACTTTTGGATCTGATAAAGTAAACTTAGCTAACTTTTCAGTATATATATACCAACAAGAATTTTATAGATTAGGTGTAATACTAGGATTGAATAATGCTGATTCTATTTTACTTGGACAATGGGTAAATAGACTTATGAAAATTTTATCTCTTATTGCATTAACTTCTGTTCCACTTAGAATTTATACTCCAATAAAGCATATGTTTGAAGGTCTTCCAAAAGGAATTTTACCTAATAAACTTTTAAAAGATAATAAACATGGTATGCCTCAAAATGCAATAATTCTTCAAACTTGTATAATTGTATTTTTTATATTACTTTTAGGTTTTGGTGGTGGAAGTGTATCTGCTATATTTAATAAAATGACTCTTATGACTTTCGTATCAGGAACTGTTCCTCTTTCTTTTATAATCTACTCATATATAAAGTTTAAGAAAAATGATAGTATAGTAAAAGAATATCAATTCTTCTCTAAGAAAAAGGGACTAATAGTTGGAGTTATATGTTTTGTAGTTGTTACATTTACTAATATATTTTCAATTATAGAACCAGCTTTAGAGGGTAATGTTCAAAAGAGCCTTTGGGTAGGTGGTGGACCTCTACTATTTGGAGTAATTGCTTATTTACTTTATAAGAATTTTGAAAAAAATAAAGCTAAAGTTACAGATAGTGAAGAAGAAACACTCTCTGTTCTAAATGATAATATATAAAATATTTAACAAATACTATTTTACGTAAATATTTATTTTAAAATCTAACATTAATAAAAAGTCAAAATAATAAACTAATAAAAGTATTACAATAAAAAAATTGTTTTACTTCTTAAAAGTTTATTATTTTGACTTTTTTATACTAAATTTTCAGTATTTCTTTCATATAAATCAGCTATAAAATTAAATATTTCTTTATCCTTCACTGCACCGTAGTTATCCTTACCATCTATACTATTTGTATATGTAAGTATTAAGAAATCTCCAGAAGATTCAATAACTCTAAAGGAAGTTTCTTCTGAAAGTATATCTACTTGACAAAGAACCTTTACTCTATCATTTGAATTAGTTTCTGAATTATATAATTCAGTATAAAAATCCTTAAACATTGTTATATTATATTTTTCTTTATCACATTCAGTTACCCTTCCAGTTTTCCCACAGGATAAGCAGCTATGAAACTTACAATCTCTTAAACATTTTAAGCATTCACATTTAGAACAACATTTAAGTTTATCTAATATATCTTTATAATTATTTTTATAATCCATAAATTCATTAATAGCCTTGTTTATCTCATTAGAATCAGCATCATTTACAGTAAAAAATAATACTTTTTTCTTTTTATTTAATATGCTTTCACCCTTATCAAGAATTTCCATATATTTATCAAGAACTTTTATATTTTTTACAAAGTATCTTGTTTTAATATCTGTTCCTTCTTCAAACTCCATTATATCATTTATAGAAAATGTTAAATTAGTATAATCTTCAACCCAATAATCTTTTTCTTTTTGTATAAGATCTTTAGCTTTATATATGTTCATTAATTTTCACCTCTTATTAATTTTAATACTTTTTTAGCTAAATAAATATTAATTTAATAAAATAATACAAATTGTTAATGATTTGTTTTTAAAATTGTATATTTTTTATAGTAAATTAAATATAGGACTATATTTAGGAAGGAGCTTTAATATTAATGAAAAATAAGAAAAAATCTATTATTAAATTTCTTATTATACTTACTATATTTTTAACGAACCTTTTATCTTCAGTTATACCAGTTTATGCAGTTGGATTTAAAAGTTCATCAAGCTATAATAGTTCAAGTTATAGTCAAAGTAAAAGTCCAAGTAGTTCCTCAAGTAGCAAATGGAATTCAAGATTTAATACTTCTGATAAATATAGTAATCCCAAAAATTCTAATAACTCAAAGGATAAAGTAAATTCAAAGTTCAAAACATCAGATAAATACAATAATAATGGTTCTACAAACAAAAATGATAATAAAACTAACAATCAGCAAAATAATAGTAATTCAAATAATAATTCTAAACAGTATACTGATGATTATAATTATGGAGGAAGAAGACACAGCATTATTCCAGGCTTTTCTTTATTTGGACATTCAATGGGAATGGGCTTTATATTTAAGGCAATAGTAATAATTTGCATTATTGCTGTTATATTAATAGCTATATATTATTTCTTCTTTAATTAATAATTTATGAATTATATATTATAAATATTATTTTAATTAAATTAGGTATTATAATTATAAGAAAAAAAGGAGGCTTATTTATTATGGGTATATTTAATAGAATATCAAATATGGTTAAGGCAAAAACAAATGCAGCTTTAGATGATATGGAAAATCCAATAGAATTATTAGATCAAAAGATAAGGGATATGGAGGAAAGCTTAAATAAAGCTAAAATATCTTCAGCTCAAATCTTTGGTAATTTAAAAGATACGCAAAAGGAAATGGATAAAACTAAAGAATTATCTAATGAATATGATGAAAAAGTAAGACTTGCCATGAGCAAAGGAAATGAAGAACTTGCTAAAAAAGCTCTTAAGTTAAAACTTGATGCAGATAACAAGTATGAAACTTTAAAGAAAGCTTATGAAGAGTTAAGCATTAAAGCAAAAACTTTAAAAGAAAACTTAATTAAACTTCAAGAAGAAATAGATAAAACAAGAAGTTATAGGGATGAAGCTTCTGCTAGACTTAATACTGCAAATGCAACTAAACAAGTTAATGAAATAATGGCAAATGTTCAAACTAAGAAAAATTCAATTAATTTAGATGATATTGAAAGAAAAATTAGTAAAGAAGAAAGCTATGCTGAAGGTTTAGGAGATTTAAAAACTCCTTCTTTAGATGATGAATTTAAAGAACTTGAAAAAACTAATTTAGATGAAGAATTAGAAAAATATAGAAATAAATAATATTTAGAATTTAAAGAGGACTTTTCAAAATGAAAAGTCCCTTTTTTTAATTTAATGTAATAAAGTTTTTTGAAAATATTATTTCTAGTTAGTTTTGGTTAAATTAATGGTTATAATAAGTTTTTATTTAGTTAATTTAGAAACAACATCTCCAATTATTTTTATTCCTTTTTCTATATCCTCTTCACTTACCCTAGAAAATCCAATTCTTATTCTCTCTGAACCATCAGACTCATTATAAAAAATATCTCCTGGCATAAATACTACCCCTCTTTTATAACATTCTTCTAGGACATCTCTTCCTTTAACCCCCTTTAACTTTATAAATATATGTAATCCTCCCTCTCCTAAAATATATTCATATGGAATATATTTTTTTACTTGAAGAAGAGTAAAGTTATACTTTTCTTTATAATGTTTTCTTATTTTTTTCATATATCTTGTAAAGGCTCCACTCTCCATATATTTATAGAAAATTGCTTGATCTAAAAATGAAGAATGTATATTTCTTGCCCTTTTTACACTTTCTAATTTAGATATTAATTTTTCATCTCCAAAAATCCATCCAATTCTTATACCTGGAAAAAGTATTTTTGAAAAGCTACCTATATAAACTACTCCATTACCATTAGCACAAAGAGAAGCTATTGGTGCTACATGAGAACTAGAATATAAAAGTTCTTCATTAAAGCCATCTTCTAATATTGGTACTTTATATTTTTCACAAAGATTATATACCTTCTGTCTTTTTTCACCTTTCATAACTATCCCAGTTGGATTATGATAAGAAGGAATCAAATAAACAAGCTTTGGCTTTTCCTCTTTTAATGCCTTTTCTAAAAGTTCAATATTTATTCCATCTTTATCCATTTCTACAGATTTTATATTAATTCCATTTGCTTTCATAATTTTTAAAGTTGTATTATGAGTTGGCTCTTCACAAATTATTGTGTCTCCTTTATTTGTAAGAGAACTTATTAAAATATCAAAACCTTCTGTAAAACCATTTGTAATTAAAATATCTTTTTTTTCTGTATTTACACCTTTTTTCTTCATATAGCCTTTTAAATATTCAATTAGTGGTTTATAACCCTTAGCATATCCATAATTTAAAAGTTTATCTCCCTCTAATGAAAATACACTTAAAAAAGCTCTCTTAAATTCTTCTAAATCAAAAAGGCTTTCATCAGGTGCAATACTTTTAAAAGAAATCATTCCCTTCTTCCAAGGTAATTCATTCTTTACTATATCTAAATTTTCACATATTCTTCCATAATCAGTTATCATATCTTCCCAATTTATATTTAAATCACCTTTATTACTTTTCTTTTCAACTGCAACAAAAGTTCCTTTACCTTTTAAACTTTTAATAATTCCTTCACTTTCTAGTACTTCGTAAGCAGTAATAACTGAATTTCTACTTATTGAAAGAAATTTACTTACTTCTCTAGTGGATGGAAGCTTACTTCCCTTTTGAAGTATTCCATTTTCTATATTTTCTTTAATATGATTTTCTATCTGAACATGTATTTTTTCTTCTTCATTTATTTTAAAGGAGGAAAAAATCAAAAAAATCACCTTCTTTTCTAATTTTGTCTTCCTTTATTATATCTTAAATAATTATTTTTAACTTGATTTTATTTTAAATATAATTTATTATTTTAAATATTTTATTATCTTTAATATATACTCTAGGTATTCTATGCTTTATCATACAAAGAATATCGTAATTTATAGTTCCTATAATTTCAGCCATATCATCTGCATTAAACTTTAAATTATTATCTTCTCCAAGTAAAATAACCTCGTCTCCTACTTTCACATCTCCAATATCTGTAACATCAATCATACATTGGTCCATGCATATTCTTCCTACAACCTTTGCAAACTTTCCATTTATAATAACTTTAGCTTTTCCACTTAAAAGTCTTGAATAGCCATCTGCATAACCTATTGGAATAGTTGCAATTATACTATCTCTTTCTGTTTTAAAAGTTCTTCCATAACTTATATACATATCCTTATCTAAATTTTTAACATGAACAATTTTAGTTTTTAATGTTAAAACTGGCTTTAAAGGAAGACTTTCCTTTTTAACTTCATCAGATGGATAATATCCATATAATATTATTCCAGCTCTTACACAATCTAAATAAGTTTCAGGTAAATCTATAATAGCTCCACTATTTGATGCATGCTTTAGTGGTATATCTACTCCCTTTTCTAAAAGCATATTATTAAATTTTTTTATTTTAGAAAATTGTTCATAAGTATACTCTTTATCTTCTTCATCTGCTGTAGAAAAATGGGTAAATATTCCTACAATTTCTATACCTTTTAATGAAGCAATTTCTAAAACTTCCTTTAAACTATCTTCATTAGGTAAAAATCCAATTCTACCCATACCAGTGTCTAATGCAATATGAATCTTTGCTTTTTTACCTATATTTAAAGCTGTATCTGATAATTTTTTTGCATATTCTAAATCATATACAGTCTGTTCTATATCATTATTTATTAATATTTCTCCAAATTCTAAAGGAGTATATCCTAATATCATAATTGGCGCTTTAATATCATTTTTTCTAAGTTCTACTGCCTCTGTTATAACTGCAACTGCAAGTCTTGAAGCTCCATTTTCTATTAATACTTTTGATACTTCTACTGCTCCATGTCCATAGGCGTCTGCCTTTACTACTCCTATTACTTCTTTTTCTTTAACTATTTTTTTAATATTTCTCATATTATATGCTAGTGCATCTAAATCTATTTCAGCCCATACTGGCCTTATAAGTTCTTTCATTAATATCACCTCAAACCTTAATCCTAATATTTATTATAAGTTTTTTTAATTATAAATAAAGGACCACTAAGAAGTAAATTTTAATCTATAGTGGTTTATCATAATTAAATATTTATTTTTATCATTACTTTTTTAATAATAAATTATATTTTATATTAGTATTAATTTTAAATAATCCTTTAGAACTACTTAATTTGTTGTTAGTTTTACATTTTATTTACTACTTATATATTAAATAACTATACTGTCTATAAATTTGTTAACCGATTATCATATTTATTTATTATTTATTTAACAATTGAAATTTAAACCAATTACATATGAACTTTTTTTAAAATTCTTAAACAATATAACATAAACTTCATTGAAAGTTATTATATATATTTTTTTTGAACAATAAAATCATAAACCCTGTAAAGCCTTTATAATACTTAGGTTCATCTCATTCAAATATTGTTAAAAATTTAGTAATCATTAGAATTCTTAAGATATTACTAGTATTTTATGAAATATTTATATTACATTTCATAAAACATCATTATACGAATAATTTTAAGAATTAAATAACAAATTAATAATAGCTATAATCTAGGAGAACCGTTAAATAAATGAGGTGTAAAATATGGAAATGAATAAAAGTATAGTTAAAGCATTCGGTAAACATTTATCTGATGAAACTTTCAATTTAAAATTATGGGATGGCGAAATAGTTAAATTTGGAGAAGGAGATTCTAAATTTACTATAATAATAAATAAATTCCCAAGTAAAAAAGAATTGCTTTCTGATGCAAGTATGGCTTTAGGCGAAGCTTACATGGATGGATACATAGATTTTGAAGGAGATCCACAAGAAATATTTGAAAGTATGATGAGAAATAAAGATAGTTTCTTAAATCATAGTACATTATTAAAACTTGCTGGAAAAATTAAAGCTCCTTCACTTTTAAAATCAAAAAAAGATATAGCTCATCATTATGACATAGGAAATGACTTTTATAGCCTTTGGTTAGATAAAACTATGAGTTATTCTTGCGGATATTTTGAGCATGAAGATGATACCCTTTATGATGCTCAAATGAATAAAATAAAACATATTTTAAAGAAATTAAATTTAAAGGAAGGTCAATCTCTTCTTGATATTGGATGTGGATGGGGTTACCTAATTATTGAAGCTGCTAAACTTTATAAAGTTAAAGCTATGGGAATAACTTTAAGTGAAGAGCAGTTTGCAAAAGCAAATGAAAGAATTAAAGAAGAAGGTTTAGAAGATTTAGTTACTGTAAAATTAATGGATTATAGAGACTTAAAAAAATCTGGCTTAACCTTTGATAGAGTTGTAAGTGTTGGTATGGTTGAACATGTAGGTCATACAAATATTCCTTTATTTTATGATAATGTAGATGCTGTTTTAAAGGAAGGTGGATTATTCCTACTTCACAATATTACAAATTTAGTTGAAACTGAGGGTAATAAGTGGATTACTACTTATATATTCCCAGGTGGATACTTACCTACTTTAAGAGAAGAAATTTCTATTTCTGCTGATCATAACTTCCACGTTATTGATGTAGAAAGTTTAAGACTTCACTATATGAGAACATTACAAGAATGGGTTAAAAACTTTGAAGAACATATTGCTGAAGAAAGAGAAATGTTTGACGAAAGATTTTTAAGAATGTGGCATATATACTTATGCTCTTGTGCTGCTGCTTTCCATTATTGGACTATAGATATACATCAAACATTATATTCAAAGGGCATAAACAATGATCTTCCATTAACTAGAAAATATTTATACGAAGATTAATTTAAAGGATGATAACTAATTTTTAGTTATCATCCTTTTTTCTTAAACTTAAAAGTTTAAAGTTACATTTTAAAGGAATTTTTTGAAATATAATTTTTAACTAAATAATTTTTTATTATTTAGTTAAAACTAATTCTATATTATTTTTATATAGGAGGATTTTTAAATGGATAATAATAAAAACAGATTAAAGGATCACCCAAAATCAAATGCAGAACTTAGAAAAATGTATTCTGAACAAGGATCAGAAATTGGAATAGAAAATGGTATAAAACTTGGAAGCCACAGTAATGGCAAAAAATATACTAAACGTTCTAAATTATCACATAATAAATAAAATATTTTTATTATTAATCTCTATTTATGTAATATTAATTTATCATAAATACATACTATTAATTTATGGTAAAATAATATAAATTTTTACCATAAGTTAAATTTTAAGTGATAAAATATAATAGAGGTGATAATTATGAAAAATATAAAAGATTACATAAAAATAGAAAAGCAAGAGGGTAAAGATGGTGAAAAATCTTCAACTACCTTTCATAAAATTACTTTAGAAAAAGAAAAGGAATTAGGTGAAACTAAATCTCAAGAAATAAAAAATTACTTTGCTGGAATGAAATCAAAATATGAAGGAAAAGAAAAAGGCAAATATAGAATACTAATACCTAAAGATGCCTATGATTTAAAAATTTTAATTGATGATTTAAATACAATATTAAATAGTTAATAAATAAAATAAGTGCTATAAGTAATTTTTAATCTTACTTATAGCACTCATTTTATGTTACTTTTATAAAACTATATTTTTATTGCAAGCTTGCTTTATTTAATACGCTTACAAGATTCATCATAACGCCATCATTTATATTTGATTTATCCATATCTGGAACTGTACATATGTTTTTTATGCCAGTTAGTTTTTCTATTACTTCTTTATTGCTCCTATGCATAATATCATTTTCATTATATCCATTTATAATAATTCCTCTAATGTCTACACCTATATCTCTTAAATGCTCAACTGTTAAAGCAGTATGATTTAATGTTCCAATCCCTGCCCTTGTAACTAATATAGTTGATAAACCTAAGTTTTTTATAACATCATCTGAAAAAAGTATTTCATCCCCCTCTATCTTTATAGGACAAAAAACTCCTCCACTTCCTTCTACAATTAAAAACTCATACTTATCCATCATATTTCTGTAATCGTTAATTATTTTTTCAATATTTATGTCTACATCTTCTACATGTGCTGCTAAATGTGGAGAATATGGGTTTTTTAATACATATGAAACCATATTTTCATAATCTTCCTTTAAGCCTGATATCTCACAAACCTCTTTTGCATCCTTTGGTACTAACTTCCCATTTTCATAGAATCCACCACTTAATACACTTTTAAAATAGCCAGCATCAACTCCATAATCTCTTAATCCTTTAACTAATAATGAAGAGATAAATGTTTTTCCTACTTCAGTGTCTGTTCCTGTTATGAATACACCACTTCTCACTACCTTCACCTTCCGTACTACTATTTTTAGTTAAGCCCACAATATTTTATTTTTATGCCTCTCTTAAAATATTAAAACTAAAACTTCTATACTACTAATTTTCTTTATAATTTTAATATTTTACAAAATTAATTCCCTATTTTACCTTTTAAAATATTTTATCATCATTTTAATAAAATTTCCATAATATTATTATTATTTTACACATAGTTACAAATTTATAATATATTTCTCATAAATTCTAATAAAAAGTTTATTCTTTAACCTTTAAATCTAAACTTTTAATCATATTCCTATCATCTGATATATTGTTACCACAGGTAGTAAGTAAATTGCCTGTTATAGTAGCGTTTGCTCCTGACATAAAAGCTTTTTTACCGCAATCTTCCAAAAGATTTCTTCCTGCTGCAAGCCATATATTACTTTTAGGATTAATAAATCTAAAGATTGCTATTGTTTTTAATATTTCCTCTTCTTTTAAGGCTTTATTATTCTCAAAAGGTGTACCTTTAATTGGCATAAGTACATTAATTGGAATTGATAGTATATTTAAATCTCTAAGTTCAATTGCCATATCTATTCTATCTTCTAAATTTTCTCCAAGACCAATTATCCCTCCTGAACATACTTCAAGTCCTATATCTTTGGCATATTTTATTGTATCTATTCTATCTTGAAAACTATGGGTTGTGCATATATTTTCATAATAATTTCTTGATGTTTCTATGTTATGATGGTATCTTGTTACTCCAGCTTTTTTAAGCTTTAATAAAGATTCTTTATTTAATATTCCATGGGATGCACAAAGTTTAATATTACATTCTTTTCTTAGTTTTTTATAATAGTCTACTATTTTTTCAAAACTTTCACCTTTTAATCCTTTACCTGAGGTAACTATAGAAAATCTATCAACAGAAAATCTTTCATTTTCCATTGCTGCATTTTTTATCTTTTCATAAGAAAGTAATTCATATTCCTTTACTCCTGTTTTAAAGTGTATGGATTGAGCACAATATTTACAATCTTCACTACACTTTCCACTTTTTCCATTAATAATAGAACAAAAATCTACTTTATTCCCACAAAAAAATTTCCTTATTTCATCTGCACATTTATATAATTCTTCAGAAGATGCTGAATATAATTTTATTCCTTCTTCTTTTTTTACTTTATACCCACTTAAAACTTTTAATTTTAAATCACTACAAAAACTCATATATTTTACTCCTTAATAGATATTACTTTAATTAAATCCATTACCTCTTCATCTAAAATTTTACCCTTTTTCATTTTAGAAATAGTTGCTATATTTTTTATTCCTGTTAATTTTTCTATAATATCTTTATTATCTCTATGCATTAAATCATTTTTATTAAACCCATTTATAATTATCCCTTTAACCTCTATTCCAACACTTTTTAGATACCTTACTGTTAGTGTCGTATGATTTATTGTTCCAAGACCAGCTCTAGTAACTAATATAGTTGATAATCCTAAAGCTTTTATAATATCTTCTAATAAAATAGTTTCACCTTCATTTATTTTTATTGGACAAACTATTCCCCCACTACCCTCTACAACTAAGAATTCGTATTTTTCTTTCATATTTTTATAATCTTTAATAATTTTATTTATATTTATATCAATATTTTCAACATTGGCTGCTAAATGTGGTGAATAAGTATTTTTTAATGAGTAAGATACCATATTTTCATACTTTTCATCTAACCCTGAAATTTCACAAACTTCCTTGGCATCACCTGGAATTACTCTATCCTTCTCTTTAATCCCTCCACTTAATACTCCCTTAAAATATCCAGCATTAATTTTTGAATTTCTAAGTCCTCTAACTAATAATGAAGATACAAAGGTTTTCCCTACTTCTGTATCTGTTCCTGTTATAAATATACCTTCTCCCATTTTTCCACCTTCAATCTTTAATTTTAAATTACCTTTTAAACTTCTAAATTAATTTTTATTTTCCCACCACAAATTAAGGCTTTCTTTACATACTCTTACCATTTCTATCATCTCTTCTTTCCTTATTACATAAGGTGGATTAAAATATATAACATTCCCAAGAGGTCTTAATAATACACCCTTACTTAAAGCTATTTTAAATATTTCATATCCAACTCTTAATTTGCTATGGAATCCTTCTTTTGTTTCCTTATCCTTAACAAGTTCTATTGCATTTATCATTCCAATATTTCTTATTTCTCCAACTAAAGGATGATCTTTTAATTCTTTAACTAATAATTCATTTAAAAATTTCCCTTTTTCATTAACAGTTTCTAAAGTATTTTCTTCTTCAAAAATTTTCAATACTTCAAGAGCAACAGAACATCCTAAAGCATTTCCTGAATAAGTATGTGAATGAAGAAAAGCTTTATTTTCATTGTAATCTCCATAAAACTCATCATATATTTTTTTAGATGTCATAACTATAGCCATTGGTAAATATCCAGCTGTAAGCCCCTTTGATATACACATAATATCTGGACTAATATTTGCATTCTCACAGGCAAACATTTTGCCAGTTCGTCCATAGCCTACAGCAATTTCATCTGCAATTAAATTTATATTATAAATATCACAAACTTCCCTTAATTTTTTCAAATATACAGGAGAATAAATTTTCATTCCAGCAGCCCCTTGAACAATAGGTTCAATTATAACTGCTGAAATTTGTTCATTTTTATCCTTTAATGTATTTTCCATATCTATAAAACATTCTGCATTACAATTGTTTCTTTCTTTATTAAATTTACATCTAAAACAATCTGGACCATTAACTCTAATTGTATCTAACATTATAGGTTTATAAACCTTGCTGTATATATCTAAATCCCCCATTGATAACGCACCTAAAGTTTCTCCATGATAGGCATCTGTTATTGCTACAAATCTTTTCTTTTTAACATTTCCCCTTTGCTGATGATAATGAAAGCTCATTTTAAGTGCAACTTCAACTGCCGATGAACCACTATCTGCAAAAAATACTTTTTCTAACCTATAAGGAGTAATCTTTACTAATCTCTCTGAAAGTTCAATAGCTGGTATATTGGAAAAATTAGCAAATATAACATGTTCAATTTTATTAATTTGGTTACTTATAGCCTTATTAATTCTCTTATTAGAATGACCAAAAAGATTACACCACCATGAACTTATTGCATCTAAATACTTCTTGCCATTTATATCATATAAGTAAACTCCTTCTCCTCTTTCGATTACTATTGGTTTTAAAGTTTCATAATCTTTCATCTGAGAACATGGATGCCAAATATATTTTAAATCTTTATCAACTAAATTCATCCTTTTACTTCCTTTATAATATTTTACTTTGATGATCTTTTAATTAAGTGTTAATTTATAATTTATATAAACTAAAATTATAAAATTTAATTTACATAACCTAATTTTCTTAATTGTGGTACAACTCTTACAGAAACTATAGAAATTATAAAACTTAATAATAAATCACTTGGGAGGCAAGCAATGATTCCAACACTAACAGCAGTCCAAAGACTCATTCCTTCTCCTAAATAAAAATTATAAATTATAAGCATATGAATAATTCCAAATAAATAAATTACTGCTAATCCTGAAATACAGGCTATAAAAATTTTAAATATATTTAGCTCTTTAATTTTTTCTGTTATCTTTCCAATTATAAAAGCTCCAACTATAAATCCTATCAAATATCCAAAGGTAGGTTTAAGTATATATTGAGGTCCCCCTCCTTGTGTAAATACAGGAATTCCAATAAGACCAATTCCAACATATAAAACTTGAGCTAAAGCGCCTTTTTTACTCCCTAAAATTATTGCTCCTAAAGCACAAAAGAAATATTGAAGTGTAAAAGGTACAATTGGTATAGGAATCCTAATAAATGCTCCTATAGCTGTAAGTGCTGCAAACATTGCAATAAGTGTTAAGTCTCTAGTTTTTAACTTCATAACTTCTCCTCCAAATAATTAAAATTTTATTTTGATTGTCATTTAATTTTATAATCAAAATATATTAAAATAATACCTTTTTGTTTTTCTATTGTCAACTTAATTTTATATCAAAGTTGACAATGCAATTAATTTACTACAGCAAAAAGGTTTTCCTAAAAACTTAGAAAAACCTTTTATACAAATACTAAAGTAATATATTATCTATTATTTTAACATTTATTTTTATTCATAATATTTATATAAATCTTAAATTATTCAGAAATAGACTCTACTAAATCACGTAATAATTCAAAATTATAGTGAAGATAAAAAGAAACATTTAAATCATCTTCTTCAAGATTATACACTATAAAATTAACAATTTTTCTTCTTGTATCATAATCTAAACTCATATTTGTATTAAGTTCTACAATATCTTCATTTGATAAATTAATCATCTCTAATACATTATTTTCTTCACTTTCATAGTATCGTATTGTTACAGTAATACAATCCCCTTCACTACATTTCATCTCTTTAATTTTTCTTGCAAGCTCATCTGTAAATCTATTATCTTTTATGAAATCATATTCTATTTCATCTGAAAATGCATTATTATCATTTATTAAATAACTATCCTCTTCAATTTTTATAATATCAAAGTTTTCATAGGCTTTTTCCTCAATTTTTTTCTTATGTATTTCATTAAAATCTATTACTTCCATAAAAAAACCTCCTTAAAATTCACTCCCTATTTATCCCTAAATATATTATATCAATTTGTTAATCTATTTTGTATTACACTTTGATTTTCTTTTAAAATTTGATATACTTATATTATAGTAAACATTTACATAATATTATTTTTATAGCATATTACTAATATTATATTGAAATAAATTTTAATTTAAGGAGTGATTTTAATGAATACCACAACAAATAACAATCAAGATAAAATACTATACTCATTAGCAAATGATGTTAATTTATTTCTTGCTAAAAACCCTGGTAAGTACTTTACTTCCCATGAAATTGATGCAATGTTAAATTCAGTATCCTATAGCCATTTAAAAGCTACATTAATGCTAAATAATAGTATAGATTCAAATGACCCTTCGGCGTATATTGATTCAATTTGTTCTTATCTTTCAAAAAAGAATTTAATTAAACACTCTACAAAAGTTTGTCCTTATGAGAACAAAGCTGTTGATGCCTTTTCAATTTAATAATTAATATATTTAAAAGCATACTTATCCCTTGTATTTAGGGGTAAGTATGCTTTTATTTTTTATCTTTTCTTTTTATTTCTAAGTCTTACAGGACCTCTACTTTTTTTGCCTTTATATTTTGGTGAATCTTCAGTTCTAGAATTTTTATTATTTCTAGAATTATTATCCTTTGAATATCTTTCTTTATTACCTTTATTATGGGAAGATTTATTGTCTCTTTCTCCATAACCTTTTTTCTTTCCTTTGTATCCAGAAGAAGATTTCTTCTTACCATGCATACTTGCAATATAACGAGTTTCCTTTGATTGAATTAAACATTTTGGTCCATTTCCAATTAAATCTTCTCTTCCTGCAAGTTCTAATGCTTTATGAACTAAATTATAATTTTTAGGATTTTTAAATTGAAGAAGTGCTCTTTGCATAGCTTTTTCTTCTCTAGTTTTTGGAATATAAACTTCTTCCATTGTTAAAGGATCAAGTCCTGTATAAAACATTGTTGTTGACATTGTTCCTGGTGTTGGATAGAAATCTTGAACTTGCTCTGGTTGATACTTTGTATCTCTTAAATATTCAGCAAGCTCTACTGCTTCTTTTAATCCGCATCCTGGATGACTTGACATTAAATATGGAATTAAATATTGCTCTTTTCCAAGTTGCTTATTTATTTTAAAGAATTTTTCTCTAAACCTATCATAAGTTTTTCCAGCTGGCTTATTCATATATTTTAAAGCTTGAGGAGCTACATGTTCTGGTGCAACCTTTAATTGTCCACTTACATGATGTTCTATTAATTCTCTAAAGAAAGTATCATCTTTATCAGCCATTATATAATCATATCTAAGTCCTGAACGTACAAATACTTTTTTAATCTTTGGAAGTTTTCTTATTTTTCTAAGTAAATGTAAATATTCTGAATGATCTACAATCATATTTTTACATGGCTTTGGAGTTAAACATTGTTTGTGTTTACATGCACCTAATGTAAGCTGAGTTTTACATGCTGGTCTTCTAAAGTTTGCAGTAGGACCACCTACATCATGAATATATCCTTTAAAATCTTTAAGATTTGTTATTTCAACTGCTTCATTAATAATTGATTCTTCACTTCTACTTTGAACTGCTCTTCCTTGATGGAATGTTATAGCACAGAAATTACAATTACCAAAGCAACCTCTTGAACTTACTATTGAAAATTTAACTTCCTCTATTGCTGCAATTCCTCCATCCTTTTCATATATAGGATGATAGTTTTTTGCATATGGAAGGGCATAAACTTTATCAAGTTCTTCTCTAGTTAATGGCATTTCTGGTTTATTTACAACAACATATCTATTTCCATGTTTTTGAATAATTTGTTTTCCTCTAACTGGATCCTGTTCTTCATATTGAATTTTAAAAGCTTCTGCATATTTTCTTTTGTTAGATGAAACTTCCTCACAGGATGGAATTTCAATATAATCATTATAAACTTCATCTAAGGATTCCACTGCATAGCAAGTACCATTTACATGTCTTATGTATTTAGCTTCAAATCCATCATTTAAACAATTAGCTACTTCAACTATTTGTCTTTCACTCATACCATATACTAAAAGGTCTGCTCCACTATCTATAAGAATTGAATTTCTTACATTGTCTCCCCAGTAATCATAATGAGCAAATCTTCTAAGACTTGCTTCAATTCCTCCAATAATCAAATTAACGTGCTTATAAGCTTCCCTAATTTTATTACAATAAACAATAGTAGCTCTATCTGGTCTAGCTCCCATCTTTCCACCTGGAGTATAAAGATCTTTGTCTCTTCTTCTCTTACTTACAGTATAATGGTTAACCATAGAGTCCATGTTTCCACCATTAACTAAAAATCCAAGTCTTGGTTTTCCAAGTTTCATAAAATCTTTTGTACTGTGCCAATCTGGTTGAGGAATTATACCAACCTTATATCCTGCATCTTCTAATACTCTAGAAATAATTGCAGTACCAAAGCTATGATGATCTATATAGGCATCTCCTGTAACAATAATAAAGTCACATTGTTCCCAACCTCTATCTTCCATATCTTTTTTACATATTGGTAAAAATCTATTTTCTGTCATATTATCACCTTCTATCTATATTATTAACATCTATATTCAAATTTTAGTCCAATTTAATATTATAAAGCATATTTCTCTATTATAATACTTTAATTTAAGAAAAAAAGATATTTTTTTAATTTATTTATTATTTTATATAAATTTTTGCATAAAATAATAAAAGAACAAGATAACTTGTCCTTTTATTATTATGAAATGGATAGTAAAAATCCACTCTAAAAAAATTAAATAAGCATAAGGGAGTATCTAAAATTAACACTACTTTAAACCATAGCTAAATTTAATAATTTTCTACATTAAATCTTCTCTTATTATATTTAAAATATTATCTTTTAAAAATATTTTTCCAGTTAATTTTTCTTCTATATTTTTAAAATCTATATTTTTTAATGTATCTGAATGTATTCTTCCTTCTTTTACTATTCCATTTTCTATATTTAAATTTACTTGAATATTTCCTATTGGTAATTTTTCTTCTAATATAACATCATATTTAGGGCTTTCTCCAAAGTTCCATAATGGATTTTTATATTTATCATAAAATTTAGGGGTTTTTAAATTAACATTGTAAATATCTTTTTCTGATATTTTCCCATATATCTTTTCAAAGGCTTTTTCTAAAGAAATTTTTAAACTTTCAATTGTAATTTCATTATTTAATTCATTTAAATTAATAACTCTGCTCTTTACAGATTTTATTCCTTTTGACTTAAGTTTTAATTTAGAAGGATTAAGAACATCTCCTAATATATTAACATTTACATTAACCATTAATGTTCCATGATGAAAATAGTTTCCATCTTCATTATAAAAGGCATGACCTGAAAATTTTCTTCCATTTGCTAAAAGGTCATTTCTCCCTGAAAATTCAACCTTTAACCCAAAACCTTCTACTGCTAATTTTAAAACCTTCATTTGTTTTTCTAAATCTACATTTTCTTCCTTTGTTACAAATGTAAAGTTTAAATTGGCTAAATCATGAAATACTGCTCCACCACCTGAAATTCTCCTAGCTAAAAATATATTATTTTCATTCATGTAATCAATATTACATTCTAAATATGGATTTTGATTTCTACCTATAACTACAGTTTTATCATTTTGCCAAAGATATAATATAGTTTCATTATTTCTTACAGTTTTTAAAAGCTCCTCTTCTAATGCTAAATTATAATATGGATTAGTTTCCTCTGATATAACAAGTCTATTCATGATAATGTATAGCTCCAATTGAAAGTCCAAGAGCTGCTTCATGAATTACTTCACCAGTTGTTGGGTGGGCAAATATTGTATCTACTATATCCTCATCTTTTATATTATTTTTTATTATTACTGTTAATGTACTTATAAGTGAAGATGCATCAACACCTATTAATGAAGCCCCTACTATTTTATTATTGTCCATATCTTTAATTATTTTTATAAAGCCTCTACTTTCACCCATTGTAAGTGCTTTACCATTAGCTGAAAATGGGAATTTACTTATCTTTGTATTAATTTTATTTTCTATACATTCTCTTTCTGTTAATCCAACAGATGCAATTTCTGGTGCTGTAAATATTACATTAGGAACACAGTCATATTTCATTTTCTTATCCTTTGAAAGTATATTGTCTACTGCAACAATTCCTTGATTAGAGGCAACATGTGCAAGTTGCATTTTATTATTAACATCACCTATTGCGTAAATATTAGGAACATTAGTCTTTAATGTATCATCTACCTTTATACCTCTTCCCCTATCATTTAATTCTATAGAAGTTTTTTCAATATCTAATCCATCCATATTTGGTTCTCTTCCAATTGCAACTAAAACATTTTCTGAAATTAAATATTTTTCCTTTCCTTCATTTTCAAAAAATACAATTGCATCTTTATTTTCTGATTCTCCAATTTTAGTAACCTTTGAAGATGTATATATATTTATTCCATTATCCTTTGCTATATTTTTAATTTCTTCTGATATATCATCATCAACCATTGTAAGAAGTCTATCCATATATTCAACTACATTTACCTTTACACCAAAGTTTGAATATATAAACGCAAATTCCATTCCAATAACTCCTCCACCAATTATTGTAATAGATTTTGGTAAATTTTTATTATCTAATGCAGATGTACTATTTAATACAAATGGTAAATCTATACCTTTAATATTTATTTTAGAAATTTTAGAACCTGTGGCAACAATAATATTTTTAGCTTCTATTTTATATTCATCTTTTCCCTTTTTTGCAACTACTATTTTATCATCTAAAAATGATGCACTTCCCTTAATTACTCTTACATTATTTTTACTTAATAAATAATCAATTCCTGAAACTAAATTTCCTTTTATTTTATCTTTTCTATCTATAACCTTATCCATTTTAACTTTTATATTTTCAACTTCAAAACCAAACTCTTCACCTAAAAGTGCATCTTTATATACTTCAGAAGATTTTACTAAAGCCTTTGTTGGAATACATCCTACATTTAAGCATGTTCCTCCAAGTTCTCCCTTTTCTATTACTACTGTGTTTAAACCTTTCTTTGCTGCATAAATAGCTGCAACATATCCGCCAGGTCCTCCACCAATAATTAAAAGGTCTGTCTTTATATCTTCTTTCTTACCTTTAATCATATTTCCAAAGTAATCAACTTTAGGTTTGTTATCTATTTTATCATCTCCACTTACTACAAATAAAATATCATTAACCTTTACTTCATCACCTTCTGAAACTTTGATTTCTTCTATCTTAAAATTACCTTTTGCTTTAAAAGGACTGTTTCCCTTATTAGTTTCAAGTTGAAGTAATACATCATTAAGTTTAACTTCATCTCCTACTTTAACATTTATTTTTCCAATTTTTGATGTTTTACTGTGTCCACTTATAGTCTCTAATTTTATATCCATATGTCTACCTCTATTCTTAAAATCTCTATTTTTAAATATTTACAATGAAAAAAGGTTACTTTAAAAGTTATTTAAATTTAAATTTTTTAAAATCCCCTAAAAATCTTAAAAAAATCAAATTACATATAACCTTTAGAGCAACCATACTTTTTTTGGATTAAATAAATTTATTTTTATTTAAAATCCTTTTCAAATTCATCAAGTGAATCCTTTAATAAAGTAACAGAATATGCCATAGTTGGTCCACCACCAAAGGCAACAGATACCATTGCTGATTCTAATATTTCTTCTCTAGTTGCTCCAGCTTCTAATGCTTTATATGTGTGGAATACTATACAATATTCACATCTGTTATAAACAGCTATAGCAACACTTATTAATTCTTTTGTTTTAGTACTTACAGCACCTTCTGCATAGTTTGTACCTAAAAGATTCATAAAAGCATTAACACTTTCACCATTTGTTTCTCCTAAATCCTTTAATCCACCCATAAAATCGTTTAACATTGATCTTACATCTTTTTTCATATTAAAAACCTCCTAAAATATTTTTAATTTAAATACTTGCAATATTAACACTTGCAGTATTAATTCTTAGCATTGCAAGTATTATTTAATATAAAAATACCACCATTTGGTGGCATTGTCAACTTATTAACAAATATTTTTTATCATTTTTTCTAAAACTTTTTTAAAATTATCCAATTCTTCAGAGGAAATTTCTTTTGTAGCATCATCTTGAAACTCTTGTCCTAACGGTAATACTTTCTCTCTAAGCTCTTTTCCTTTATGGGTTAAAAATATACTTGTAACTCTTCTATCATTAGCCTGCTTCTTTCTTATAACTAAATCTTCTTTTTCCATACGGTCAATTAATCTAACCATTGACGATTCTTTTACATTCATAAGATCAGAAAGTTCCTTTTGAAAAATTCCATCTGATTTTCCTATATAAAATAAGGCTATCCACTGGACTCTTGTCATACCGTATTCTTGCACTCTTTTATTAAATTCATCTGCCAACTTTTTTGCTCCCTTATTCGTTATAAAACCAATGCAATCATCTATATTAAACATAGCCTCATCTCCTTTTCTATACTTGTCACAATATTAACTATTATATTGCTAAAATTAATTAAATTCAACTTATTTATAACTTATAATTGGGAATAAATCAAATTTATTCCCAATTATAATATACTAAATTTTAATCTAGTTTTCCAATATTTTTTCAATTCCTATAATAGCAGCTCCAAGGGCTCCACATATTTGTGGCTCCTTTGCTATAAATATTTTGCTATTTAATCTTTCCTCTAAAGCTTTTATAACACCTTTATTTTTTGCAACTCCACCTGTCATCATATACTTTTCCCTTCTTGAAACTCTCTCTACAAGACCAACTGTTTTTGTTGCTATTGATTTATTTATTCCATGAATTATATCTTTTCTTTCTTTATTATCTGCAATTAAAGAAACAACTTCTGATTCTGCAAAAACTGAACATACACTTGTTATTGTTAAATCTTCTTTATAAGAAAGTCCTTCCTCTGACATTTGTTCTAAATCAATTTCTAATGTTTTAGCTATCATTTCTAAAAATCTTCCAGTTCCTGCTGCACATTTATCATTCATAACAAAACTTTTTACATTTCCATTTTCATCTATTCCTATTGCTTTGCTATCTTGACCACCTATATCTATTATAGTTCTAACTTCAGAATTCAAAAAATGGGCTCCCTTTCCATGACAAGTTATTTCTGTTATATTTTCATCTACAAAAGGAATATTATATCTACCATACCCTGTACCAACTATAAAAGAAATATCTTCTTTTTTAAGATTTGCTTCTTCTAATGCTAAATCAAAAGCTTTAACTGCTGAATTCATACTTTTAGCACCAGTTTTTACTATTATACTACTTAATATATTTTTATCTTTATCTAATATAACAGCATTTGTAGATGTTGAACCACTATCTATTCCCATAACATATATTTTATCTTTATTTTTTATATCTTTCATTTTTATGTTTCCTCCACCTAATTGCTCATTAAAGGCTTCTATACGTGTTTTTATTTGCCCATTACTTTGATTTGTAAGGTCTGTTTCTATTTTTAGTATAGGTAAATTGCCTCTTTGAAGACTCATATATTCATAAGAATAATGATCACAAAACTTAATTGTATTATAAATAATTCCTTTTAAATTAGGATCTTCTAATAAAGCCCTTCTATTTGTAACATCTTCCATTCTCATACAAGGAGTATAATTTAATATTTCACTTGCATACCAACTTATTGCTTCATCTTTATTGTTAAAATTTTCTATATTAGTTAAGTAATGATTTCTTGAGCAAGTATTATTTACTAATGGATAGCTTAAAGAATCTTCTATCTTTTGAATTAAATCCTTTGAAGCTCTTGCCCCTAGTATAGAAACATATTTATTTTCAGGTAAATTATTTGAATCTAAATATTTATATAAACTTTTATTGAATTTATCTAAATCAAACTTTTTTAATGAAAATTTTTCATATTCATCTATAAATTTTAGTATTTCATTTTTTAAAATTTCTTTTGCACAGCAATTATTTTTTCTAGGTAAATCCATCATATATACAAATTTTATTGAAGGTATTTTTTCTAAAGTATCTTTAAGTCTTCTTATTGAATCACAACAATTTACTAAAAAAATCTTATCTATTTTCTTTTTAACTACAATATCTAATAAGACTTTGCTATAGGAACACATATTAGGATGAAGTAAAATTTCTGAATCTTTAAACCCATCAATTTCACTTTCTATAATTATTCCCTCTTCTGAAAATCCATCAAACACTGCAAATGGACTATATTTGCAAATACAAGCTATCAATTTATTTATCCCCCTTATTGTCATTATCAATCATTTCAAAAAAGGCTTCTAGCCTTGTTTTATTTTGTCCCTCTTGACTATTTCTTCTATCAACTGCATCTCCATCTAAATTAAGAACTGGAATATTATTTTCTTTAAGAAGTTCCTTCAATATTAAAGCTCCTCCACTTGATTGTTTACATCCAAAATGGCAAAAGTTAATAACCCCATCTGCATTAAGATTTTTTGAGAGATTTAGTATATTTTCAGCACGCCTTTCATAAGGTCCATTAAAAGAGTTTAAAATAAGCTTTTTAGCTATTGATTCATAAGGGTTATCTACATCTAACTTATGAAGATAGTCTCCATTCATATCTGACATTATAAGTTGATATTTTTCATTTTTATTTAAAAATCCTTTTATTGATTCACTATAAAATGGAAGTAAATGAACCCATAGAAGCCTTTTTCCACAATTATTTTTAGGAGCATTTTTTACATCTTCTAAAAGTAATTTAAAAAATTCTAAAGTGTCTTTCCTGCCCATTCCCATATGAGTTGCAAAGACTTTAAACATTTCACAGGTTAATGTATTTGTAAAATATCTATCTTTTAAAATATCTAAATATTTTAAATAATAGTCAATAGATTTATTTTCATTTTTTATAATTTCTTTTAACTTATTTTCATCTAATTTTTTATGTACATGATCTTCAATAAAAGTTACCATTTCCTTTAATTGTGCCTTCACATATTCTTCTCCATCTTTTGAATACTCATAAGGAATATCAATTACGAATTTATCTATATTATATATATCTGACAAACACCTAAATGTATTTATATTTCCATCACAAGCTGTAGATGTTGTAATAGCAAATTTTGGTTTATTTATTATTCCAGTTAATGCACCTCCTATAAAGGTTTTATGATAAGAGCATAAGCTATCTGATATTCCAAAGCTTTCTGCCTTATCTATTAAAACATCTTCACATTGAGTTCCTGATATATATGAAGAAAATGCTTCTATAAGCTGTGGATTAATATCAAAAGCATGCAAAAATTCAGTTGGTGTAAATACATTTACAAAGGCTGAATTATCTGGATTATTCATAGGAGCTAACGTAAATTCCATGCAAAGTTTAGATAAATATCTTAAAGACTTTGGTAATTCTTTATCTCCTATAAATTTCAAATTAAAATATTCAAAATTATACCCTAATTTAAGCATCTTTTTAATTTTTTCTGGATTATCAATATTTTTCTTTAAAATATCACTATAAATCTTTATAAAGTCCATAATCTCTCCTTAAATTAAAAAATTTGTTTATTAGTAAATTATTACTAACAATGTTTTTAATTATACAATAAATCTAAATAATAATTTTTACAATATGTATACATTAAGTTAATAATTTAAAAACTTTTATCCTAATAAATTTTATAGTTATAAAATTTGTTTATAAGTAAATAAATAAACAATATTTTATTTATTTTCATTATAGATTTATAATGATTATGTAGACAATATGAAAGGAGCTTAAATTATGGAAAAAAATAATACTATTTCTCTGCCCTCAAACAAATATATAAAATTTTCAGTATGTATTGCAATCGGTATCATACTTTGGCTTATTCCACATCCAATTGGAGTATCAGCTATAGCATGGCATATGCTTGCCATATTTATAGCAACAATAATTGGATTTATCTTAAGACCATTTCCAATCGGTGCTGTTGCAATAATAGGTGTAACTTTAGCCATAATAACACATACAATTACAATGAAAACTGCCTTTAGTGGTTTTAGTAAAAATATAATTTGGCTTGTAGTTATGGCATTCTTTATATCAAGAGGGCTTTCAAAAACTGGTTTAGGTTCAAGAATCGCGTATAAATTCATAGAACACTTTGGTAAGAAAACTTTAGGTCTTTGCTATTCAATTGTTTTTTGTGATTTGATTTTAGCACCTGCAACTCCTAGTAATACAGCTAGAGCTGGTGGAATTATTTCACCAATTGTTACTTCCCTTGCTAAAAGTTTTGGATCTGACCCTGAAAATGGAACAGAAAGAAAGATTGGATCTTTCCTTATGTTTTCAGAATTCCATGGAAATATTATAACTTCAGCAATGTTTATGACAGCGATGGCTGCAAATCCATTAGCTAAAAGCTTAGCTGCAAGTTTTGGTATACAGATAACTTGGTTTAGTTGGTTTTTAGCCGCTTTAGTTCCAGGTGTTATTTCATTAATAGTTATACCATTTATAATATATAAATTATTTCCACCAGAAATTAAGAGTACTCCAGATGCTCCAAAGCTTGCAGAAGAATCTCTTAAAAAAATGGGGAAACTTAAGAATTCTGAAAAGATAATGGCTTTAATTTTTATTCTTGTATTAGTTTTATGGATATTCGGAGGATTCTTACATATAAATACAACTCTTACAGCTTTAATTGGATTTTCATTACTTTTAATATTTGATGTGTTAAATTGGGATGATGTTAAATCAGAAAAAGGTGCTTGGGATGTTCTTATTTGGTTCTCCATACTTGTTATGATGGCAGATCAATTAAATAAGCTTGGACTAATCTCTTACCTTAGGGATATAGTTAAAGCACATTTAACAGGTTTTCCATGGCCTGTAATACTAATAGCTTTACTTGTAGTATTTTTCTACAGTCATTATCTATTTGCAAGTGCTACTGCCCATGTAAGTGCTATGTATTCAGCATTTCTTGGTATAGCTTTAGCTGAAGGAGTTCCTCCAATGCTTGCAGCTATTTCACTTGCTTTATTTGCAAATCTTTTTGCATCAACAACTCACTATGCAAATGGACCTGCTACCATACTTTATAGTTCAGGATATGTACCTCAAAATAAATGGTGGGGCCTAAACTTTATATTAGGAATATTCTATTTTATAATTTGGTTAGGTATTGGTTCATTATGGTGGAAACTAATTGGAATGTATTAATTATAAAAGGAGTGTATTATTTATGAGCAATTTAAAAGAACAAGACATTTTAAGAAACCCATTTTTAAATAAGGGAACAGCATTTACAGAAGAAGAAAGAGAAAAATATAATTTAAATGGTCTTTTACCAAGTGCTGTACAAATGATAGAGGAACAAGAAGTATTAGTTTATGAAAAAACAAAAACTTTTGATAATAATTTAGATAAACATTTATTTCTTATGAATCTTTATAATACAAATAGAACATTATTTTACTATACTATTGGAAGACATATAACAGAATTCCTTCCAATAATATATACACCAACTATAGGAGATGCAGTAATAAATTATTCAAAAACTTTTGATACACCTAAAGATGCAGTATTTTTATCTGTAGACCATCCTGAACTTATTGAATCTTCAATAAAATCTGCTCTAAAAGATCTTGAAGAAATAAAATTAATAGTTGTTACAGATGGTGAAGGTGTTCTTGGTATTGGTGACTGGGGTGTTCAAGGAGTTGATATTTCAATTGGTAAACTTGCAGTTTATACTGTAGCTGCTGGAGTTAATCCAAAAAGCGTATTACCTATAGTTATAGATGCTGGTACTAATAATGAAAAACTTCTAAATGATCCTTTCTATTTAGGCAATAAACATAAAAGAATTACAGGAGAAAAATATTATGACTTCATAGATAAATTTGTTAATATATCACTAAAACTTTTCCCTGAAGTTCTTATTCACTGGGAAGATTTTGGACGTTCTAACGCTAGAACTATACTAGAAAAGTACAGAGATAAAATCTGTACATTTAATGATGATATTCAAGGAACTGGAGTTATGATGGTTTCTGCTTTAAATGCTGTAGCTAAAGTTACAGGAATTCCAGTAAAAGATCATAAAATTTTAGTATTTGGTGGTGGTACTGCAGGTGTTGGGGTATCTGATCAAATATTATTTGAAAAGATGATAAGTGGATTAACTGAAGAAGAAGCTAAAAAGGACTTCTATTTAGTAGATAGACAAGGACTTCTTACTAAGGATATGAAGGATCTTACAGAAGGACAAAAAAGATATGCAAGAGAAATAGGAGAAATAAAAAAACCTTTAACTGATCTTGAAGAAATAGTTAGAGAAGTTAAACCAACTGTTATAATAGGTACTTCTGGTGTACCTGGTGCCTTTACAGAAGGAGTTGTTAAAGCAATGTCTGAAATTAATGAAAGACCTGCTATTATGCCTATTTCAAATCCAACTAAACTTTGCGAAGCAAAAGCTTCAGATATTATAACATGGAGTAAAGGTAAAGCTTTAGTTGTAACTGGAAGCCCTTCTGCTCCAGTTGTATATAACGGAGTTACTTATACAATAGGTCAAGCTAATAATGCTTTGCTTTATCCTGGACTTGGTCTTGGAATAATTGTTGCAAAATCAAAAACTGTTACAGATGATATGTTATCACAAGCAGCACATGGAATTGCATCACTTCAAGATCTTTCAGAACTTGGAGCACCAATTTTACCTCCAGTTGCAAATCTTAAGGAAGCTTCAAAATTAGTAGCTACATCAGTTGTACGTGAAGCTGTTAAAGAAGGTATAAATAGAGCAGAAATTAACGATCCAGAAGAAGCAGTAATTAAAGAAATTTGGGAAGCAAAATACTAATTTTTAAATAAATCTTATTAAAGGAGATAAGTAATATGAAAATTTTCATATTACTTATCTCCTTTTAATTTTCTATCTTTTAGAATAATATTTATTTTAAAATTTATCTAATAAAGTCAACTTTCATTTAAGCTATAGCCCAAATTTTACTTTTTGTTCATTATTTTATAACTATAATAGTGTATCCTAATATGAAAGGAGTTGTATGTATGAATATAAGAGATTTAGAATATTTTAATCATTTATGTAAAACAAAAAGTTTTACAAGGGCTGCAAAGGAACTTTACGTATCACAACCATCTATTACCATGTCTCTTCGTAGACTTGAAAAAGAATTAAATTCAAAGCTTATAATAAGAGATCACTCAAAAAAACTTTTTACTCTTACAGAAGCTGGAATTGTATTTGAAAAACGTGTTAAAAATATTTTATATCAAATGAATGAAGCAAAACTTGAAATAGCTAAAATACATAATGATAAAATAAAGCTTGGAATTCCACCTATTATAGGTGCCTATTTTTTTCCTTTATTTATTGATGATTTAGTTAAATATGATTTTGTAAAATATATTGAATTTGTAGAAACTGGTTCCCTTGCAATGAAAAATCTTTTAAATTCAGGTAAAGTTGACATATCATTTATAGGTTCCCTTACTCCTCTTAATGATAATAATATAGATTCAACTATTTTAAAGAAAGATTCCTTTATGCTATGTGTAAGTGAAAATCATCCTTTATCTAAAAATTTAGTGGTGGATTTTAAATCACTTAGTAATGAACAATTTATAGTCTTAGGAAACTCTTATATACATGGTAAAGTTCTTAATGATCTTTTAAAAAAGAATAATATAATTCCTAAAAATATATATCATACTGAAGAAATACAAACAGCAAAATCTTTAATTGCCTCAGGTCTTGGCATTGGAATTATGATTAATATGGCTGTAAAAAAAATGCCTGGAATAAAAGTAATTCCTCTTAAAGAACCTGTGCCATTTTATATATCTTTAGCATTAAAAAAAGATCATTACATGACAAAAAAAGAAAAAGAAATTCGTGATTTAATTATAAGAAAAAAGATATAATCTTTGCTATAAAAAATGTTATAAGTGAAAATAATAATCCAACAGATAAAAAGGATATAATTATAATATTAAAAATTAAAACTATAGTTACTGCCTTATTAAAGGAAACTTTAAATATAAAAAAGAAAATTCCAATTATAAGGCTAACTAAAAATATAAAACCTATTCCATCTAAAGAATTTTTTAAATCTGCTTTACTTAATGACATATGAGAACTTACTGAAATGGCTATAATCATAAATATCCAAAAGCCTAATGTTTTAATGTTTGATAACGTAAATAAAGACCCTAGAATATTTTTAAATTCTAAAATAATATAATTTAAAAAGTCTAAAATACTAAAATCTTTACTAAGGCTCAAATAGTTATTAAAATGAATAGTTTTCATAAATTCATTAAAACTATCTTTCATTAAAAACTTATAAGCAATAATTAAAATAAAAGTTCCAATTAAAACTGGTGCAACTCCTATAAAGAAATTCCCTATTCTTTGATAAATACTTTTTAAATTATAAGAATGTCTAACATATCCAAGTTCTCCACTATTGTCTATATTTAAGGAAAACCATTTAACATCTATAACCTTGTGTAAAAATAACTTACACATAATAAAATGACTAAATTCATGAACTGTAGTTCCTATAATACCTGTAAAAATTATTCCGCCTTTCCCAAGGCTTCTATATATTAAACTATTACTCTTCCCCTCAATATGTCCTATTAATAATCCAAAAACTATTAAAGAAGCAATTGTTCCTACTGTAAATAATATACTTAGTTTAAATATTTCAATCATGTTTTAATTCCTCCTCTTTAAACTAACTATCATTATAACCTATTATAAGAACAAAACTTTCTTTTATTGTTTCTAAAATATTAAGATTTATTATTTATTTTAACTAAACAATTTTCTTCTAATATTTTAGTTATATATTTAAAATCTAATTCATCAAAATTAATTTTTATATTTTTTTTATTATTAAATTTAATTACATAAGTATGTGCTGTATCAAACATTATTCCTACACAGTCTATTTGTAAAACATCATTAAAACTTTTAAATTCACCATTTGATAGTTCTATTCCGTCATTATATATTTTGTTTTTAAATTTTACACTTAAAGTAAAATAAAATACTAAAGTTATTATTGAAACTATTATTACTATTATATATAAATTTAACATTGCACCATTTAAATATTTATATGAATAACCTTTTATATCATAATTTATTATTAATTCAAGTATTGTTAAAGCTGCTATGGATGCTGAAACTCCAATCCACTTGTTATATTTTTCTTCCTTATACTCATATAACTTTCCAAAGTTTCCTCTCCTATCTCTATGCCTTGAAACCTTTATAACATTAATTCCAATAAATACTGTACATAAAAAGCAATAGCTAATATAAACTATGAAATTTACTTGTAATGCTGATATATTATGCATAAATATAATTTCATTTATAAAAAATATTGTAATAAAAGCAATGAAACTAGTACTTATAAGTTTCTTTCCTTCATTCATATACCTTCCTCCAATAACTTTAAGATGTTCTTATAAATATTCTCCTATTGCTATAATATTAATTTTATTATAATTAATTCATTATAATTTCTACTTTATTTTTTTCTTATAATATAAGTATATTAGTTTTGAAATTATTGAAATTATTATAACAATTACTATACAAACTACTCCACAAACCATAAAAAACTCCTCTGGTAATGCTTTAATTATTGGATCTTTCCTTTCATCAAAAATCCAATAATCATTATTAAAAAGAATTTCATGAAATTTATTAAATACATAGGTAAAGTCAAAATAAAAAGCAGCCAAAAGTGAAAGGAAACCTACAATTACAAAATTAAACATATAACTTAAACTCTTAATTGGAAATTTAAATTTCTTTCTTTTATATAATATAAATAGAATAATTCCAATTGTTAAAAAAATACAAAATAATATTTCAATAGTAAATATTATATTTTTAACCTCAAAGAAATGATATTTTCCTTCATAACTCATAGGAAAATTTTCAAAATTAAGTTCTTTAATAAATGGATTCCTTAAATATTTAATTATTTTAGTATACTCATTAATTAAAATTTCTCCTTTTACTCCACTAACACTTTCTATAGAATATTTAGGTATACAAAATTTATATATTATAGTTGTATTTAATACAACTATAACTCCAGTTATAAGTGAAAATAAAAAAATATATATTGAGAATACTATTTCTTTAAATTTATTTCCCATACATTCCCCCCAATAATTAAAATTAATTTTAATATATCATAATTTTTAATCATTTTCCATTTAAATACAAAAATATATATTCTTTCAATACTTTGTGACACTTTATTTTTCTGTCACAGTATTTTTATGCATTTATTCTATTTTTTTCTTTACATTGTGACAGATGATTTTTCATTAAATTTTTATTAATATACTAATGTATTTTATGTATTTTTATTAATTATTTATATGAAAACATTATAATATTATTATATTTTTTGTAAACATTATATGTAAACATGCACATTTTGAATTTTAAACATTTCATTTCTAAGTTTTTTTATGATATTCTTACCTCGTTGTTTAATTAAATTTAAGCACTTATATTTTTTTATATTTGGAGGTAACTAATGAAGAAGCTCGATTGTAAACAATTAACTAAGAAGCTTGTATTCTTTTTTCTTGGTGTATGGATAATTCAAATAGGTGTTGCAATATTTATAGGAACTAAAATAGGATCAGATCCTTTTACAGTATTTACTCAAGGACTAGCTAAGGTTATAAATATAACTCCTGGCATAGGAAATATGATTATCACTTTTACTTTCTTAGTAATTATATTAATATTCTCAAGAAAATCTATAAATATAGGTACAGTTCTTGCAATGATATCTGCTGGACCTTTTATTGATTTAATGCTTAAAGTTTTTGAAAACTTTCATTTTGATAGCTATAACATTGTAATCAAAATGCTATTTTTAGCTCTTAGTTGCGTAATAGTTGCTATTGGTTTCTCATTACTTAAAGCTACTGATTTAGGAGTTGCTCCAAATGATGTTATTCCATTTATTTTATCAGATAAGATAAAGGTAGAATATCGTTTTGTTCGTATAGGATTAGATGTAACTTTTGTTGTTGTTGGATTCTTGCTTGGAGGAGTAGTTGGTGTAGGTACTATAATAGCTGCCCTACTTACAGGTCCATTAATACAATTCTTTATGCCTAGATTAGAAAAAGTTGTTCATAAAGTAATATACGATATTGAAGAATTAGAAGAAAAAATAGCTACTAGTGAATTAGCTAAATAATATATAAAAGAGATGCACTTATTAATTTTAAGTGCATCTTTTTTTATGTATTTATATCATTAATCTTCTTTATATCCATCTTTTAATATATTTAATATTCTTTTAAAATTATTTCTTTCATTATAATTAAAACTAATATTAAATACTTTAACTTTTCCTTCTGTTTCTATTTCTAAAACAAAATATCCACCTAAGAATCTATTTTTTGCATCTTTAAATTTCACTATATTAAATTTTGAATTTTCAAGTGAATATTCTTTTTCTTTAAAGGTTGATGCTCCTTTTATTTTTAAAATATTATCCTCTAACTCAATTTTGTCATTCATGCCAACTGCTGTAAGTTTCATATTTATCCCCCTTATACCTTAAGTATGTATTCCTTTTCTATATTAAGTATAATTTAATATAGTACTTATTACAATTAATATTATATGTAAAAATAACTTTTTATTAATCTATTAATATGTATCACTATATACATTAGTATTTATTATTTATTGTGGTATAATGGAAATATATTATATTGAAGGAGGCGTATGCAAATGGTGGATTTAAGAAACCAAGTGCTATAGCAGTTAACTAAAGTATTAATATAAAATATTTTAAAGAAATCTTAAGCTGCTTAGAACTTGATAAAGCTACTTATCATTTAAGAGAAAAGAGGAATTTATTATGGCAGAAAAAGCATTTAAGATATGTAAAAGAAATTTAGATGAACATACACACAAGATAAGAAGAGATGGACAAACTCCTTGTATTATCTATGGAGAATTTTTAGAAGATCCAATTTCAGCAAAGATTGAGAATTCTGAACTTTTAAAGTTATTTAAAGAAAATACTCCAGGTTCAATAATCCCATTAGATGTTGATGGAAAGGTTATGAATTGTGTAATTAAAGAAATTCAAAAAGATAACTTAGGAAAAGTTATTCACCTTGATTTTCAATTTGTAAAACAAAATGAAGTTATTAAAATGAAAATCCCAGTTAAATTTATAGGTGAATCAAATATAGAAAGTAGAAATCTAGTTTTTGAAATCTGTAATCCAACTCTTGAATTCCATGGAAATGTAGAAAAAATACCTGAAGAAATCGAAGTTGATGTTTCAGATATGAAATTTGAAGACAAGGTTTTAGCTAAAGATATTTGTGTTCCTGAAGGAGTAGAACTTATAACTAATCCTGACACAATTTTAGCTGTTGTTAATGCTTAGTATAATAAAAATGGGGTGCCCGTAAGGTATATTATATACCTTACAAGCAACCCATTTTTTCTTTTATATTATTAAAGAAAGTATTAAACTCCCTATTACCTCTATTTATTATAAATAAATTTCTTTTACACCTTGCTATTGAAGTATATATAAGTTCATTATTTTTATTACTTTCCCTATCTAATATTAAAACTAAATTCTCTATTTCCCATCCCTTAAAATATTTACTTTCACACATTTTTATACCATTTCCACAAACAAGGAAATTATACTTTCTTGATTTTCTTAAAAGCTCTATCTTTTCTTGATTTTCTATGTCAGAATAAAGCATAGAATATTCTTCTTTTGTCTCAAACATTCTTTCAACTTTTATATTATATAATTTTCTTGCATAATACTCCATATTCCTTAAATCATCTATATTCTCTCCTACAATACATGTATTATTGTAATCTATATTATTTTTTTCAAAATAATTCTCACTTATATCAAATATTTCAGAAAAGCTTATATTTGGATTATAACAATATTTTATTTTATCCTCATTTATTTCTAATCCTATTTGCTCTTCAATATAAATATTATCAAGTTCATATTTATTTAAGAAAAATTCTTTTTGAAACTCCCTTAAAAGTTTTGCTATGTTAGTTGATATTCTATAAGATTTTGTTAACTCATTCCATCTTCCCTTTATATTTGTCTTAACCATCTTTTTATTATCTAAAGCTCTATTATAAACATTTTGCTTTTCATCACCAAAAAGCACATATTCTCCATTTTCCTTTAAAAATATATCCTTTAGTAAATCAAGCCACTCTCTTTTAAAATCTTGCACCTCATCTATAAATATTCCATCATACTTATTTTCATCTATAACCATCTCTTTAAAAAAACTATAGCTTTCATGATTTATAAAATTATGAAAATCATTTTTAATCTTCTTCCCATATTCCATAGCCTTTTCATTAATAAACATATTAAAATTTGTTATATGAAAATTTCTAAAATAAAAATCTTCATTAATATCATTAATCTTTTCTTCTATATAATTTTTTAATGTGCTATTATAACTTAATATTAAAATTTTGCCTTTCCCATTGGTTCTTTTAAAAGCTCCAACTGCTCTATTGGCTAGTAATACAGTTTTACCGCTTCCAGCCATTCCTTTTATCTTAACAGCTGTATTTCCCTTACTTTTCATTAAATTTCTTTTCTTTTTTTCTAATATTATAAATTTTCCTTTTTCTTTTTCATGATATTTAAATTTAAATTTATTAAAACATTTTTCATATAAATCTTCACTAAATAATTTATTATCCTTTAAAATTGCATATATGCTATCTATAATGTTAGAATCACTCCCCAAAATAACCATATCATTTATTATATTTGAATTATTTCTAAACTTAAATTTTATATCCTTTTCTTTTTCTCCATAAAAATAAACACAGGTTTTTATTATCTCATTATATTCTTCATTTAATATACTCTTCCTTAAAATATCTTCAACATGATAAATAGAAATATTATTTTTATAATATCTAACCTTCTCAAATGGTGTTATAAAAGAAATATTTTTATCTTTTAAAACAATATCTCCATATTTACTTACATTACTTTTAGGAATATATTCATACTCATGAAAATTTGAAGTTTCAACTTCTATAACTAATATACCTGCCCCTTTTTTTAGTATTATAATTTGCGGAATATCTCCATTTAAATTGGGCTTAAAAAATATATTAAAACTATCATCTAAATTATCCCTTAAATATTTTATTAAATGTATCTCTTCATTAGTAAATGGTATGAATTCTTTAATAATTTCAATACTTGGATATATTTTTCCCATACAATCCTCCATTTTATGATACTTCCTTAATATATTTCTATAATTTACCTTATTATTCCTTTAATATTTTATAACTTACTATTTTTAAATAAATAAAAAAAATCATACACTATAAAAATGTATGACTTCATATAATAATCTTATTAATATAATTCACCTAATTTATCTTTATTCTCATTTATTAAATCAATAAATACTTTGGCTATTTCAGGATCAAATTGAGTTCCACTACAAGCTTTAAGTTCTTCCATTCCTTCATCATAAGTCTTTCTCTTATTGTAAGGTCTATTTGATGTCATTGCATCAAAACAATCTACAACAGTTAAAACCCTTGCAAGATATGGTATATCTTTTCCTTTTAATCCACAAGGATATCCTGTACCATCATATTTCTCATGATGATGTAATATTAATGGAGTTATTCTTTGAAGTGATAACACTGGTTTTATTATGTCAACTCCATTTTGAGGATGTTGCTTTAATATATTCCATTCTTCATTAGTTAATGGCATTTTCTTTATTAAAACCTCTTTAGCTATATTTATTTTACCTATATCATGCATATAGGCACCATAAACTAAAGTCATTTTATCCTCTTCTTTTAAATTTAACTTATCAGCTAAAAGTCTACTATAAAACACTAATCTTTCACAGTGTCCATATGTATATCTATCTTTAGCATTAATTACACTAACTAATGTTTTAATAGATGTAACTAACTCAATTTCGCTTTCATCTATATCATTTTTTAGTTCATCTAATATTGATGTATAAGCCTCCACCCTATTTTTATTAAAAAACTTTGCTCTATATAAAGCATCATCAGCACTTTTAATTAATTCAAACTCATTGCTTACTTTATCTGGATAAACTGAAATTCCAATAGATACTGTTAAATTCTTATTAGGTTGATTTTGTTGACCATAAAAATATGTATTTTCTATATTATATCTAATTTTTTCTGCTATTTCAGTTGCACCCTTTTCATCAGTATTAGATAAAATTATTGAAAATTCTTCTCCACCATACCTAGCTACAACATCTTTACTCCTTGTTGTGTCCTTAAGTATTTTACCTATTTTCTTTAAAACTTTATCTCCTTCTTGATGACCATATAAATCATTGTAATGTTTGAAATAATCTATATCTAAAAATATCATAGATACTTTTTCATTGTTTTCTTTAGCGTATTTTATTTTTCTGTCTAATGCTTCATAAAAATACCTATGATTATACACTCCTGTTAATCCATCTTCATTTGCTAGGCTTATTAATCTATTTATATGTTCATCTTCAATTTTAACATAAAATCCAAGAGGCCATGCTGTTAATATAAATACTCCAGATAAAACTAAATCATTTTCAAAATATGAATTAACACTACTTCCCGGCACACATATTAAATCCATAGTCAATATAATAGCTGATGAAATACAAGCCATTATCATACCCTGCTTCATTCCTGACTGAATTGTAGTTGTTATAATTATAAACAAAAATATAATCTTATATTGACTTTCATTTGCTCCCGATATAATTATAGCTATTGAAAATATTATTATAAAAATTATATTTTCTATTAATTGAAGCATTAAAGAATCATCTCTTTTAACTTTTTTAGGTTTATAAAACATCCATAAGGCATAAACAAACAAAAGTAAAAATGTTATAAAAAATATTATAAATATTCCATATTGAGTATATAATATGTCCCCTTTCAATATATTCTTTTTAAAAAAGTATTGTAAAAATATCATACCTATAAAAAGTAATGTTGATATTTTTACAACTGAAACAATATCACTTATTTGTTTATATTTATTTTTTTCTACTGTATTCATAATTGCCCTCGCATAACTCAAAAGACCGGCAGAAACCCGGTCTCTTTTCTTTTATTATCTATTTTTCTCTTAAGCATTTTGGTTCTTTAGGTTGATAAAGATACCAAAAACAAGCTGAAGTAGATAATACACTTGCAAACACAGTTGCAAGTGTTGCAATTCCCATTAATAATTTACTGTTTAATTTTTTCATATGTATGTTCCTCCTATTTGATAAATTTATTAAAAAAAGAATCTACACTTCTCAAAACAATATCTCCAATATTAGTAAGTGTAAATACTTGCCATAAAATACCCGCATATATACAAACACAATATAAAAGTAAATTTTTATTAAATAAAATATTATAAAATATTAAAAGCATAAACACTATAAACAAATAAATAGTTAAATTTATTATAGATTTCTTCTTTAATATTTTTCTTTTTTTATCATTTTTTATAGGTTTATTAGCACTATCTACTGGTGCTAACCTAATTATAATGATATATGATAAAATAAAAATCATAATTCCTATTAAAGAGACTAAAGTCCAAGTTAATCTTAAATTTTTAATTATTATTGGAATAACAGTACAATTAAAAGTACCTATCATCATACAAATATTAGGACTACTTGCATGAACTCCACCAGAATACTTCCTTAAAATGCTTGTTGTAAATGATACTATAAGTGCTTCTATAAGAACATTAAATATAATTCCAAATATAATAACAAGCAAAATAGACAGTAATGTTTGTATTATTCCAAATATTCCATAAGCTATAACTTCTTTTTTTTCATCATTAACTTTTATTTCAATTGCAATTTTATCTGCAATTTTATTTGATATTCGTTCTATATTGCTCATAATTATTCCTCTTTTTTATTCATTATAAATTTAATAATTAAAACTAATATCATAGTCATTATTAAAGAAGGAATACCATATATTGTTTTTAAGGCTGGATTTGTAAGTATTTGTGCTATATCATTTCCATGTAATACTTGAATCAATAACATATTTATTCCTTCGCATACAAACATTATAATACATATAATAATGCTAGCTTTTATTGATTCTAATATATTAATTTTAACTATATATGTGCTTAATATAACTAATACAACTATATTTAATATAGTATGTATTCCATAACTTATAGGAAACAATCTAATAAAAAAACCTATCAAAGCCAAAAGAATACTAGACATAAAAAATCTTTTCTTATCAATTTTTGTATTGGTTAATATACAAACTGCATATACAAATAAAAAGCTCTCTGGAACTCCCCTTGCAATTAATTCCAAGAATGATACTGCTAAAATATTGATTTCTCCTTTACACTTTTTTATATGATTGTAATATATTTATATTTTTCACTGCATTATATATAATAAGAAAAACATACAGCCGTATAAATATATCTCCAACACTTAAAATGCTATATCCTAAATCAAATATGTCTGTTAAGAATTTTAAATTTGTATGATCTCCCCCTAAAATATGTATATCGTTTACTTTAGAAAAAGATTCCGTAGTTGCATATCCAGTTAAATATGATAAACTAGGGAATACTGGCATAAATCCATTATTAGCTTTTATTGCAATATCATTTAAAATGCCTCCAAAAACAATAGCTATTGATCCTACAATAGCACTAATATATTCTTTATATTTAAATACCAATGGTAAATAAGAACATAAATATACAGTTTTTAATATTCCTGCATATCTTATTAATTCATAATTTCTCATAAACACATTAGCTTGTAAGGTTATATTTATAACCTCCATTATCACGACGGGATATATTGTCCAATTTTTAAATAATGGTATAATCTTATATCCTTTTATTTTGCAAATTATTAAAGCAATTATTATAGTTTCTAACATTGGCTGTCCTCTCTTTTTTTGCATTTAATTTTAAGTGATAATTCAAATCATTCTTTTTTCATTATACTATATTTTTCAAATTTTTTCTATATTGTTTTCATTTTTGAAACTTTTTATATAATATTTATAAATTAATATTAATTTTGTAAAAAATTTTTACTTTTTATGTAAATAGATATAAAAAAACACCTATTTATTTAATTTTATTAACATTTAAAATTTATATTTTTTTGCAACTTTCTCTAATTATAAGTTTAACTGGAAGAACTGTTTTTTTACTAAGTTCTCTATTATTAACTATTCTATCTATTAATGTATCAAGTGCTGTTTCTCCCATAAAATCAGTATATACTTTAACCGTTGTAAGGGCTGGTGTTAAAAATTTTGCTGTCATAATGTCATCAAATCCAATTATACTTATATCCTCTGGAATTTTTAATCCTTTTTCTGTTATAGCTTTATATGCTCCTATAGCCATTGGATCACTTGCTACAAATACTGCTGATGGAATATTTTTTAAAGATACCATATTTTTCATAAGGTTATATCCATCCTCTAAAGTAAAATCTCCTTTATAAACCCATTCTTCCTTATAATTATTAATTTCATCCATAAATTCTTTATACGTCTTTTCTCTATAATTAAGTAATTCTTTTCCGTTAGAATCACTATGAGGAACAACTTTTGCACCTATATATCCTATATCTCTATGTCCTAAATCATAAAGATAATTTAATGCACTTTTAACTCCATTTTTAAAATCAATAACTACAGAATCATATTTCCATTCATCTGGTGAAGAATCTACAAATATAATATTTTTTGTTATATCATCTAATTTTTTTACCTCTTCATCCTTAAAAATGCCTATTGCTATTATTCCATCTAAATCATTGTATCTTGAAGATTTTTCATCAATAATATTAGCCATATATAATGATTTAAAATCTATATTTTTTTCACTACATTTTTTTTCTATTGCTATTCTTATTGATAAAAAATATGGGTCATTTAATTCCTTTAATTCAACGTAACTACTTACAATTCCTATTTTATAATTTTTTTTCTTATTTTTTCTATTTTTCATTGTAACGTAGTTCATTTCTTCTGCTATTTTTAGTACCCTTTTCCTTGTTTCTTCCGATACATTTAATGTTTTATCTAAATTAAGTATTCTTGATATTGTTGAAATTGAAACTCCAGCTTCATTTGCTATATCTTTTATTGTAACCACTTAAAATAACCTCCTTTTATAAAAACATTATATATTAATATAACTACTTTTTAAAATATTAATACTTATAAAATATTATTTATAATAAATCCTTTTAACTAAAATTCAGATAGAGTTAAAAACTCTATCTGAATAAATCTTTACTTTATTTCATTTTTTAAAGTATTAATATATTTTTCCATAGATTTTTTACCTTGTTCATTCCACTTAAATACTCCACAATCCTCTAAAACTTTTACAAATACATCTGAAACTTCTTTTTCAATTATAATTTGTACATTTTCTTTATTTATATTAGGATTTCTCTTTTTTATTTCATAAAACCAATCTAAATGGATTTTCATTTTCTCTATATCTATTAAACTATCATCCTTTTTAAGAAGATTTTCCTTTATAACTTCAAGTTCATCCTTTAATCTAGATGGAAGAACTGCAAGTCCTAAAACTTCAATAAGTCCTATATTTTCTTTCTTTATGTGATGTAATTCTTTGTGAGGATGAAATATTCCATCTGGATGTTCATTGCTTGTTCTATTATTTCTAAGAACAAGGTCTAAAACATATTTATTTTCTTCAAATCTTGCAATTGGAGTTATTGTATTATGAGGTATTCCTTCACTATAAGCTAATACGTCAGCATCAGAATCACTATATTCTCTCCAATGTTTTAGTATTTTTTCTGAAAGGGCACTTAATTCTTCTCTATTTTCCCCCCTTAATCTTAAAACAGTTAAAGGCCATTTAACTATTGATAAATCTATGTTTTCATAGTTTGGAATTTTAAATTTATAAACATCCTTTGCCTTATTCATAGCAAAAGTATAATTACCACCTTGATAATGGTCATGAGTTAATATTGATCCTCCAACTATAGGCAAATCTGCATTTGAACCTATAAAATAATGTGGAAACTTTTCTACAAACTCTAATATTCTATCAAAGGTTTTCTTATTTATACTCATTGGAACATGCTCACCTTTAAACACTATACAATGTTCATTGTAATATGCGTAAGGTGAATATTGAAGGAACCAATTTTCATTACATAAATTTAATGGTATAACTCTTAAATTTTGTCTTGCAGGGTGATTAATTCTTCCTCTATACCCTTCATTTTCCTTACAAAGAAGACATTTTGGATACTTTGCAGATGGAAGATTTTTTGCTGCTGCAATTGCTTTTGGATCTTTCTCTGGCTTTGATAAATTAATTGTTACATCCATTTCTCCATATTCACTTTTTGATTTCCATACAAGATTTTGAGCTATTCTATCTGTTCTTATATAATCACAGGCCTTGCTCATATTATGAAAATAAGTTGTTGCCTTTTTAGGATCCTCATTATAATTAATATTAAACTCTCTAATAATTTCTGATGGTCTACCAACTAGTATCCCCATAATTTTAGTATCAAAAAGATCTCTATATATTGGAGTATTGTGTTCAATAAGTCCTTTATCATAAGCATAATCTAAAAGATCATTTAAAATAGGAGTTGGAGTTTCAAGATTTTCCTCTAAAACTTCAACATACTCATAGTCATCAAGATTAAAAACATCAAGCAAACTATTTCTTATGAATATTCTATCTTCTTCTTTTATTAAGTTTTGTTTAATTCCATATTGAATTAACCTTTCAATATTTTTATAAATATTCATATTATCCTCCTATATTTCTTTAGTTCCCTCACCTATATTAGCTATATAAAAACTAGCATCATATCCTATTTTCTCTTTATATCCTTTACCTACATTTTCTATAAAATCTTCAACTTTATCTTTTTTAACTAAAGAAACTGTACATCCTCCAAATCCAGCTCCTGTCATTCTACTTCCTAATACACCATCTTCATTCCATGCAAGTTCAACTAAAGTATCAAGTTCAGTTCCTGTTACTTCATAGTCATCTCTTAAAGAAATATGAGATGCATTCATAAGTTCTCCAAAAGTAGTTAAATCATTTTTTTCAAGGGCTTCTTTAGCCTTTAAAGTTCTTATATTTTCATAAACAGCATGTTTAGCTCTCTTTCTTCTTACTTCATCCTTTATAAGATCCTTATTATTTTCAAATTCTTCAATAGATAATTCTCCTAATGCATTAATATTTAATTTACTCTTTAATTCCTCTAATGCAGTTTCACATTCACTTCTTCTTTCATTATATTTAGAATCTGCAAGACCTCTTCTTTTATTTGTGTTTGAAATAACTAACACTTCATCCTTTAAATCAACTTTTGAATAACTATATTTCAAAGTATTACAATCAAGAAGTATTGCACTATCTTTCTTTCCCATTCCTATTGCAAACTGATCCATTATTCCACAATTTACTCCAACAAAAGCATTTTCTGCTTTTTGAGAGAATTTTACTAAATCTACTCTATCTATATTAAAATTAAATAACTTGTCCATCATAACTGCAATAAGCAATTCTAAAGATGCTGATGATGAAAGTCCTGCTCCATTTGGAATGTTTCCATATATAGCTACATCAAATCCTTTATCTATGTTATATCCATTTTTCTTCATAACATCTATAACACCCTTTGGATAGTTTACCCAATCATGTGCTTTTTCATATTTTATATAATCTAAATCAAATTCAATTACACCAATATCTTCAAAGTTACTTGAATACATTCTAACTTTTTTATCATCTCTTAATGATATTGCTCCATAAGTACCAAAGCTAAGTGCACATGGAAAAACATTTCCTCCGTTATAATCTGTATGTTCTCCAATTAAATTAACTCTTCCTGGTGAAAAAAATATTTTTAAATCTTCTTTATCTCCAAATATTTTAATAAAAGTATCCTTTATTTGATTTTTCATAATATTACCCTACCCTCTTTCAAATTATTGTATATTTAAATAATATCATTTCAGGAAAACATTTTCAATAATTTTACTTAATTTTTACTAATATTTTTCCTAACTATTTTCTTATTTTCACTTATTAACCACTTTTATATAAATTTATATTTTATATACTTATCATATTCCTCTCCTGCTCTTAAAATAGAACTTTCTTTAAAAGCATCTTCATATCCTATAGGAGGATTTTGACATTCAAAACATATTCCATATCTTCTCTTTATATCCTTATTTCCATATACTTTTTTACCATCTATAAAGTTCATTGAATAAATAACTACCCCTTCATTATTTGTTTCAATTTGCATTTCTCTTCCACTTTCATCATCTTTATAAACAATATTTCTTTTATCATTAAATAAAAATGTATGGTCATAACCTGAACCTAATTCTATTTGTTCTTCATTATTATCTATATCTTTTCCTATTCTTTTTTCTTCTCTAAAATCAAAGGCAGTGTTAAAGGTATTTAATACTTCTCCTGTTGGAACACTATTATTATCTATAGCTAAAATTTCATTTGATGTAACCATTAATTTATGATCTAAAACTGATTCTTTATAGTCACCACTTAAATTAAAATAAGAATGATTTGTCATATTTACTAAGGTATCTTTATCACTTATTCCTTTAAATTCAATTATGAATTCGTTTTCTTTATTTAGAGAGTAAATTACATTAACATCTAAATTTCCTGGATACCCTTCCTCTCCATCAGCTGATTTATAGGACAATATAAGGCTTACTTTTTCTTTTTCTATTTCTGTTTTGGCATCCCAAACCTTTTTATTAAATCCTATATTTCCACCATGACACTGACACACCTCATAATTTTTATTAAATTTTATCTTTTCTCCATTTATGGTTACTTCCCCTTTATTAATTCTACCAGCTGTTCTTCCAATAATTCCTCCATAGTATGATGGACTTTCAATATAAGTTTCTAAATCTTCATATGCTACAACTATGTTTTCCTTTTTACCATTTTTATCTTTAGTAAAAATTCCTGTTATAGCTCCACCTAAATTAAGAACCTTAATATCAACATCTCCATTACTTAATGTATATTCAATTATGTCTTTTCCTTTATAGTCAAAAACTTTTTGTTCTGATATTTTAATCATACAATCCCTTCCCCCTTTTATTTTAAAAATAGCTAAGCAAATAATCGCTTAGCTATTTATTTAATTACTATTTAATAAAAAATAGTAAGATGAGTTATCTTTTTTAAAATTAATGTCTATATTTAAATAATAATACTTTAGGAAAATTTTTTCAACATTTTTTACTACTTTTTTACCAAATATTTTTACTATCTATTATTAATGTTTAAATATGTTTTATTAACTATTTTACTTTATATTATTTTTAATCATTTTCTATACTTATAAAATATATTATTATAAGAGACCCTTTAGCTTATTTATATAAAGGAGATGTTTTATGAATCTTATAAAAAATAAATTTGAATCATTAGAAAAACTTATTGGAAATACCCCTTTATTAGAAATTTCTTTTACTTATAAAGGACAAGCACTGAAAATTTATTCTAAATTAGAATATTATAATTTTAGCGGCAGTATAAAAGATAGAATGGCTCTTTATATACTAAAAAATGCTTATAATCAAAATAAAATTAAACCTAATGATAGAATAATAGAAACAACTAGTGGAAACACTGGAATTTCTTTTGCCTCTATTGGAAGTTACTTAAATCATCCAGTATCTATTTATATGCCAGATTTTATGAGCATGGAAAGAATTTCTTTAATAAAAAGTTTTGGAGCAGATATTCATTTAGTTTCAAAAAAGGATGGTGGATTCTTAAAATGCATAGAGCTTGCAAAAAAAGCTAAATCTGAAAATAGCAATGTATTTTTACCATCTCAATTTTCTAATACTGACAATATTATGGCTCATTACTTATCAACAGGCCCTGAAATTTGGAGTACTCTTGTAAATAATGGATTAATCCCATCTGCTTTTATTGCAGGAGTTGGCACTGGTGGGACAATTATGGGAGTTTCAAGATATTTAAAGAAAATGTATAGGAAAATTACTGTTCATCCATTAGAACCTGAAAATTCTAAAACTCTTTCCTTTGGTTATGATGGTTCTTCTCATAGAATAGAAGGAATATCTGATGAGTTTGTTCCAGAAATTTTGAAACTATATGAACTTGATAATATAGTTAATGTAAATGATGGTGATGCTATAATAATGGCTCAAAAACTATCAAAGGAACTTGGCCTTGGAGTTGGAATTTCTTCTGGAGCAAACTTTATAGGTGCATTAAAAATTCTTTTATCTAAAAAGGATGCTGATTCTACTGTAGTTACAGTCTTCCCAGATGATAATAAAAAATATTTAACTACTGATCTTATGAAAAAGGAACCTATTAAAAATGCTTATTTATCAAAGGATATTAATCTTCTCTCCATAAAAACTTTATAAAAATACAATAATAAAAGAGGTAGAATAAATTAAAAATTCTACCTCTTTTATTGTTGTATTTTTAGGATCACGCGATTTTTTTATAAAATTATTATTTTGCAGCTAACTTTTTATAGTTTTCTAATCTTTCCATAGCATCATTATATGTCTTTTCAAATAATGCTTCTGCAGCTTCTGGGAATGCCTTAGCAAGGGATGCATATCTAACTTCTCCCATTAAGAATTCCTTAAAATCTCCCTTTGGTTCCTTTGAATCTAAAGTAAATGGATTCTTTCCAGTTCCCTTTAATTCAGGATTGTATCTATACATACTCCAGTATCCACAATCAACAGCTCTCTTAGCTTCTAATTGGCTATTACCCATTCCAAGTTTAATTCCATGATTAATACATGGAGCATAACCTATAATTAATGATGGTCCATCATAATTTTCAGCTTCTGCTATAGCTTTAAGAGTTTGATTTTTATCAGCTCCCATTGAAACTTGTGCAACATATACATATCCGTAACTCATTGCCATCATTCCAAGGTCTTTCTTCTTAGTCTTCTTACCTGATGCAGTAAACTTAGCAACTGCTGCTGTTGGTGTTGCCTTTGAAGCTTGACCACCAGTATTTGAGTAAACTTCTGTATCAAATACAAATATATTTACATTTTCTCCTGATGCAAGTACATGATCTACTCCACCATAACCAATGTCGTAAGACCATCCATCTCCACCAAATATCCATTGTGATGGTTTTATTAAGAAGTCTTTTTCTTCTAAAATTTTCTTTGCCATACAATTATCTAATTTTTCTAAAGCATTTATAACTCTATTTGCTCTTTCTCTAGTTCCAGCTCCATCTTCTACATGTTCTACAAAGTCCTTAAGAGCTTCCTTAGCTTCCCCTTCTTCAAGTTCTATAATAAGTGCATTAGCTTCTTCAACTAATCTTTCTCTTACAGCTTTTGCTCCACAGAACATTCCAAGTCCATATTCTGCATTATCTTCAAATAATGAATTTGCCCATGCTGGTCCAAATCCTTTATGATTAATTGTGTATGGAGTTGAAGGTGCAGATGCTCCCCATATTGATGAACATCCAGTAGCATTAGCTATTATCATTCTATCTCCAAATAATTGAGTTATAAGTTTAGCATATGGAGTTTCTCCACATCCTGCACAAGCTCCTGAGAATTCCATTAAAGGTTGTTCAAATTGACTACCCTTTACAGTAGTTTTATTCATTGGATTTTCCTTTGGTAAAACATGTTTTATAACATAATCCCAATTTTCTATTTCTACTTCTTGTGTATGAAGTGGTTTCATAACTAAAGCTTTTTCAGGTGCTGGACAAACTTGAGCACAGTTTCCGCAACCAGTACAATCAAGTGGATCTACTTGAATTGTAAAGTTCATTGGTTCAGCTGTTTTTAATCCCTTAGCAGCTACTGATTTAAACTTTTCTGGTGCATTTTCCTTTTCCTTTTCATTTAATAAGAATGGTCTAATTGCAGCATGTGGACATACATATGAACATTGGTTACATTGTATACATTTATCCTTATCCCATTCTGGAACATTTATAGCAATTCCTCTCTTTTCATATGCAGCTGTTCCTGGTTCAAAAGTACCATCTTCCATTCCATTAAATGCTGATACTGGTAAATCGAATCCTTCTAATTTATTAATAGGTTCAACTATTCTCTTAATGAATTCATTTACTTCTTCTGGTTTCTTTGTTTCTTTATCTTCAGCATTTGCCCAAGATTCTGGAATATTTATTTTAACTATTGATTCTATTCCTTTATCAATTGCAGCATTGTTCATATCAACAACTTTTTGTCCCTTCTTACCATAAGAAGTTACAACTGCATCTTTTAAATATTTAACAGCATCGTCTATTGGAATAATATTAGCTAATTTAAAGAATGCTGATTGCATTATCATATTAATTCTTCCACCAAGACCAATTTCTTGTGCTATCTTAACAGCATTTAAAGTGTAGAATTTAATATTATTTTTAGCTATATATCTCTTATATGAAGCTGGTAAATGTTCTTCTATTTCTTCTGGAGTCCAAATAGTATTTAATAAGAATGTTCCATTCTTCTTTAATCCATCTAAAACATTATATTTATGAACATATGCTTGATTATGGCAAGCTACAAAATCAGCTTTATCTATTAAATAAGGTGATTTAATTGGAGTTTTACCAAATCTTAAGTGAGATACTGTAACTCCACCTGATTTCTTAGAATCATATGAGAAATATCCTTGAGCATACATATCTGTATGGTCTCCAATAATCTTGATAGCACTCTTATTTGCACCAACAGTACCATCAGAACCAAGTCCCCAGAATTTACAAGCAACGGTTCCTTCTTTAGTTGCATCAATATCTTTAGTTACTTCTAATGAAGTATTAGTTACATCATCAACTATTCCAATTGTAAATTTATCCTTTGGTTCATCTTTAGCTAAATTATCAAAAATTGTAGCTATATGACTTGGAGTTGGATCTTTTGATCCTAATCCATATCTACCACCAATAATTAATGGTGCATCCTTTTCATTTGCATATGCACTTAAAACGTCTAAGTATAATGGTTCTCCATTACTACCTACTTCTTTTACTTTATCTAAAACAGCTATCTTCTTAACAGTTGCTGGTATAGCTTTCTTTAATTTTTCTACATCAAAAGGTCTATAAAGTCTAACCTTTATAACTCCAACCTTTTCTCCATGTTTAATTAAATAGTCAACTGTTTCTTCACATACATCTGTACTTGAACCCATTGTAACAACGATTCTATCAGCATCTTTTGCACCATAATAATCAAAACAGTGATATTCTCTTCCTGTTATTTTTGTAATTTCAGCCATATATCCTTCAACAATATCAGGAACTGCATTATAGAATTTATTTACAGCTTCTCTTGATTGGAAGTAAGTATCTGAGTTTAGTGCTGTTCCTCTAGTTACAGGATGATTTGGGCTTAATGCTCTTTCTCTAAATTCTTTAACAGCTTCCATATCTAATAATGGTTTTAAGTCCTCTTGTTCTAACACTTCAACTTTTTGTACTTCATGAGAAGTTCTAAATCCATCAAAGAAACTTAAGAAAGGAACTCTTGATTTAATAGATGCTAAGTGTGCTACTGCTGATAAGTCCATTACTTCTTGAACTGATCCTTCTGCAATCATTGCAAATCCAGTATTTCTTGTTGACATAACATCTTGATGATCTCCAAATATACAAATTGATGATGTTGCAATTGCTCTAGCAGCTACATGAAATACTCCTGGAAGCAATTCACCAGCAATTTTGTACATATTAGGAATCATTAACAATAAACCTTGTGATGCAGTATAGGTTGTTGTTAATGCTCCTCCTTGTAATGATCCATGAGTAGCTCCAGCAGCTCCTCCTTCTGATTGTAATTCTACAATCTTAACAGGTTGTCCAAAAATATTTTTTCTTCCTTTAGCAGCCCATTCGTCAACATGTTCAGCCATTGGTGATGATGGTGTTATAGGATATATTGCTGCAACTTCAGTGAATTCATAAGATATATGAGCTGCGGCAGTATTACCATCCATAGTCTTCATTTTTCTCATAATACAATCCCTCTTTTCTAAAAAGTAAAATAAATTATAGCCAAAAGCAAAAATGCCTTCTATATACTATTATAGAATAATAAAATTTATTTTTGTTTTTTATTACATTATTTAAAAAATTATTCTGAAAACGTTAACAAGTTAACAGCTTGTTAATATTTATAGTTTCATTTTTTATTGGATAAGCTATATAAATCCTTCACTTTCAATGTTATTCTTATATTAATGTAGTTAACAAAACCTATTAATATAAGAATAAATTTTCATTACAAACTATAGATATAAACTCCTTTAAGCCCAAACCTCTAACAGGAGATTTTCTAAATACAAAAAAGCTAGAAAAGTTTTTAAAACCTTTCTAGCCCCTTAAAATATTTTTTTATTATCCTTTAAAATTATTTTTCAAATAACTTTTTCCAAGTATTTTTACCTACAACTCCATCTATAGTTATTTTATTTGCTTTTTGAAATCTTTTTACTCCTTCTAAAGTATCTTTTCCAAAGATTCCATCTGATCCAAATTTTCCAACTAAAAACCCTTTATTAATTAATCTTTTTTGTATTATCTTTGTAATATTACCTCTTGCACCTACTGAAACATTAACACATTTATTTAATGTTTTTTCTCCAAAATAACCATCAACAATTAAATTAGCTATAAACTGTTTGTTAAGTTCTCTTTGTAGCTCTTTAACAATATCTCCACTTATACTAACTTTCCATAGTTCATTTTTTGAAGATGTATTTGTATTATTAGAAGAATGAGAACTTCTATTTATAAATATTTTATTAGTAAATTCATTCATATCACAAAAACCTTCTATTCCACTTACCTTTCCCTTATCAGTGTATTGAAATCCAACCCATTCCTTCCATATACCATTTTCTCCTGGAATGTTAACTCCATAATGAGCTATCCAAAGTTTATACTTATTAAGTCTATAATCAAGTTTAGTTTTTGCAAAATTAGTATAAGTGTAAATTATACATTCATAACCACTTAAATTCTTAAACTCATTTAAAAATTCAATACACCTATTTGTAACTTCCTTTGCACTTCTTCCTCCATTTTCTTTTTCTATATCTAATACTGGAATAACCTGAAATTTTTTATTTTTAATTGAATTCCAAAAATCTCTTGCCTGCTCTTTTGGATCTGTTTTGTCACTCATAAAATGATAGAAGCCTATACTTATATTTTCATTTCTTGCACCATTATAATGTTCTTCTAATCTTTTATCTACAAAATCTATTCCTTCTGTAGCTTTTATAATAACAACTTCTATACCATCTTTCTTAACCTTAGAAAAATCTATATTTTTTTGCCAATTACTAATGTCTACACCTTTAATATTTCTTTTATTTCTACTTTTCATTAAAAACACCTCTCATAAATAATATATTTATTAGAAATAAAGTGTTCCAGTACTCTATTTCCATATATTATATATGCACTTAAATATTTTTAATAAATATTTTGATTTTCTTTTAATTCTAAATAAAAGTTTGTTTCTGTTATCCCTTGATATGGTATTACCCATAATGAACCTATTCCTAAAGTTAAAATTGATACTATCCACCATCCAATAAAACTTAATTCTAATACAAAATAATCCCATTTATATCCTCTAATTAACTCACTGCTTTCTCTTAAACATTGAGTTATTGATTTTTCTTTATCCTCACTTAAAATATAATAAGCTTGTGAAAACATAATAGCTATTATAACTCCAGGAATTACAAAAAATAATGTTCCTATAAATATACAAATTCCTGATAATATATTTAATCCTAAAGTTTTTAAATAAATATCAAAATTAGAAAATAAATCATTTATACTTATTTCTTTTCCTCTTACAAGATTTAATGAAAATTTACTTATTCCAACTGTAATAAGTCCGCCAAGTAAAAAACCTACTGCATTTGTAAAAAATACTACTTTATTAATATCAAAATAATCTCCAATTTCTTTAGAAGCACCCATTCCAATTATTACACTATAAATTAGAAATGCTACAATTGATATTCCCCACTTTCCTCTTAACTGCATTCTTGCACGACTTTTTAATTCCCCTGTACTACTCATATTTATCTCCTCCAATTAATATTTTTTATTTATAATATGTTTTAATTATACAATATATTAACCTTATAATAAAGTATTAATTAACCTTTTTAGTAATATTAATTATTTTTTAATATATTATAATTAACTTTATTGTATTTTATGTGAATTTATAGTCTTATAGAATTTAATTAAAGTAGGTTCTAAAATTTTTGTATAAGTTTTTAAAGCAAAAAAAATGTTCATTAAAAAAATAAATTTTTTAATGAACATTTTTTATTTAGCTATATTTTAAATTATCTTTTATCTTATATTAATAGCGAACTTTATATAATCATCCTTTTCTACTTCTCTAATAAACCCTAAAGATTCAAATATTTTAATTGATGGTATATTATTTTTATGAACAAAGGCACTTAATTTATCTATCTCTTCTATGTTTTCTTTAACAAAGGCTACTAAATACTTTACTAATTCTTTACCATAACCTTTTCCTCTCTCTTCCTTATCAACACAATAATTAATTATACCTTCATTGTCTATAAGATCATAACAAATCTGACCAATGGGAAATAAATCTTCTTCTAAAATAAATAATTTATCTATTCTATCATCAAAGTAACTATTAAATTCTTCTAAATTCATTTCTTTGCCATAGCGTGAAAATTTTATTACATCCTCATCATTAATCCATTTAAAAAGTATATCAAAATCCTCTAAGTTTCCTCTTCTTATCATATCCTTAAGCTCCTAACATTTATAAAATATTATATATATAAGTATACACAATAATTATTATAAAAAAAGTAGTAGAAATAATAATTAAACTTCTAAAGATTAAATATTTATTTCTACTACTTTCATTAAGTTTATTTTAAAAATTCAATAATATTTTCTACAACTTTTTTTGCTTCTTCTACAATTTCTTCTACTGAAGCATGTATATATATTCCATCACCACAGGCAAAAATACCTCTTTTTGAAGTCATAAAATTTTCATCTACTAAAGGACCTGTTGTATCTGGATTTAACTCTAATCCACTTCTCATTGCTAATATTCCATCTGATACCATAGGTTTTGCTATTATTAAAGTATCACATTTTAAAAGCATTTCTTCTCCATTTTTAGTTATTTTAATCATTTCTATTCTATCTTTTCCTATTATATCTTGTAATTCATACCCTAAGTAAAGATTTTTTGTTAGTCCTAAAACTTCATCACTTACTTTGTTACAAACAGCACCTTTTACATTTATATTTTTATTTTTTATTTTGTTATATATTTTATTAATATTGTGTACCCCATATAACACAACATCTTTTCCTGGAACCATTCCATCCATATTTAATATTTTTTCTGCCATACCTACAGTAATAATTCCTGAACATCTATCTCCTGTAACATTTAAAACATCTCTACCTTTTTCTTTTCCTCCAGTAGCCATTATTATAGCCTCTGCTTTTATTTTCTCTATTCCACCTTTTTTACTAGTGCAAACTATTTCTCTATCGTAATCAATTTTTAATACCATTGTGTTTAAGTATGTATCAATACAAGCACCATTAAATTCATTTATCTTTTTTTCTCTATATTGTGCGCCTGTTACCATTCCACCTTCACTTATATTATAATCACTTCCAATTAGTGATCCCATTAATATATCATCTTTTTCAATTAGAAGAATGTCTTTTATTCCTGAAGCTTTTGCAAATAGTGCACAATTTATTCCAGATACTCCTCCACCTATTATAACTAAATCATAGCATTTCATGATTTTATACCTCCTTATAACCTACTGCATTTGAACCTTTTTTATTTTTCATAACTTCACTTAAGTCAATATTAAGCTCTCTTGCTATTATTTTAGAAATTGGAATTAAACATCCTACTCCTTGGCATCCACCCATAGTAGCTCTAGTTCTTCTCTTAACACCATCTACACTTTTTGCTCCAAGTGGTCTATTTATTGCATCTATTATTTCTCCCTCTGTAATAAGTTCACACTTACAGACTATTTTTCCGTAATTTGGATTAACCTTAATTAATTCATTTTTTTCTTTTAATCCTAATTTATCAAATTTAATAATTCCTTTTCTTTCTTTAATAAAGTTATCTTTTAAAACTAACTTATTATTTTTCTCTATTAATTCTTTAACATATACTCCAATTGCAGGTGCAGCTGTTAGTCCTGGAGAATCTATTCCAATAACATTTATAAAGTTTTTAGAATTTTTAACTTCTTCTATAACAAAATCATCTTTAAGTTTTGGTCTAACTCCTACAAATGTTGTTATAACTCTCTTTAAAGGTAATTGCGGTGCTGTTTTCTTAGCTGAATCAATTATTTCTCCTAAGCCTTCTTTTGTAGTTTTAAAATCTTCCTTACTACTTATTTTATGAGCATTAGGTCCTATTAATAAGTTTCCGTCAACAGTAGGAGTAACTAAAACTCCCTTACTTATTTCACTAGGAACTTGGAATAATGTTTTATTAATTAACTTTCCTGCTACCTTATCAAATAAAATATATTCACCTTTAACTTCTCTTATTTTATATTGGTAATCGTTAATCATATTATTTATATAATCTCCATTAATACCAGCCGCATTTATAATTATTTTTCCTTCAATAACTTCTCCGTTATCTAATACAACTTTATAGCTATCTTCAACTTTTTCTATATTTTTAACTTCTGCTTCAAATTTAAATTCTACTCCATTAACATTTGCATTTTCTCCTAAAGCAACAGTCATTTCATATGGACTTACAATTCCTGAAGTTTTAGCATATAAAGCACCTACTATTTTATTTGAAATATTTTCTTCTAAAGATAGTGCTTCCTCTTTGTTTAAAATTTCAAGTCCTTCAATTCCAAGACTTTGTCCATTTTCTTTAAGCTCTCTAAGCTTTCTCATCTCATCATCATTGAATGCTAATATAAGTGCTCCGTTTCTCTTAAATGGAAAATCTAAATCTTTTGATAATTCATCAAACATTTTATTTCCAATAACATTAAGCTTTCCTTTTAAAGTACCTACAGTTTCATTATATCCAGAATGTACAATTCCACTGTTTGCCTTTGATATTCCACTAGCTAAATCATCTCCTTTTTCAATTAGAATAGTATCTAATTCATATTTTGATAACTCTCTAGCTATTGAAGTACCAATAACTCCGCCACCTATAATAATTACATCTTTCATTTTAGTTCCTCCCTAAAAATATATATAAACTATTTTTATTGTTAAAATATAATTTTTCATAATAAATTAATTCCTATAAAATTCATTTTCCTTTACATTAATATAATAAACTTTGAATAATTATAAGTAAAATATCATTTTTATATGTTAATAATAATTATTTAATTATATATAACTTTAAATTACTCATATTTAATTATTATCTTTTAATAAAAAAAAAGCCACTCTATTATGTAATTTTTAAAAAAATATTAATATTGTTTATTTAAATAATATAACTTTCTAAAGTTTCAGCCTATGTTATAAGATAAGTGTTCATTTATATATATCCCTTAAAACTTACTTAATTTTATAGAAAGTTTTTATTACCTCTTAAAAAATAATATTTAAATATATGATTTGCTATTTTTTAAGGTTAGTTATATACTTTTTGTTATATTAAAATAACTAACTTTATAAGGAGGATTTATGCCTAGTTTAATATTAGAAGGAGGTACCTTTAGACCAATATTTAGTGCTGGTATAATGGATGCTCTATTAGATAATAATATAATGTTCCCATATTGTATTGGTGTTTCAGCAGGTATTGCAAATGCCTTTTCTTACTTTTCCAATCAAAAGGGAAGGAATATTAATATTTTAGAAAATTATAGGAATGATAGTAGATATTTAAGTTTAAGAAACTTTTTAAAATGTAAAAGTATTTTTGGATTAGACTTTGTTTTTGATGAGATACCTAATAAATTACTCCCTTATGATAACAAAGCTCTTTGTAATTATAAAGGTAAAATTTTAGTTGGTGTAACTAATGCTAAAAATGGTAAAACAGAATATTTAGATGGTAAAAAAATTGATAATAAAAATACTATGCTTAGAGCAACATGTGCTATACCACTTTTCTTTCCACCTATTAAAATAAATAATAATTTTTATTATGATGGAGGATTATGTGATCCTATTCCAATAAGAAAGGCTATTGAAGATGGTAATGATAAACATCTAATAATACTTACAAGACCTAAAAGTTATAGAAAAAAGTTAGGTCGTGGAAATATTTTAGCCTCAAAACTAGTAGGTAGAAAATATTCTAATTTAAAGAATGCATTTCTTACTCGTCATGAAATGTATAATAAAACAGTAAGGTACTGTGAAGAGCTAGAAAGAGAAGGTAAGGCAATTATTTTAAGGCCCTCAGAAGAACAAGCAATTAATAGTTTTGAAAAAGATGTAACTAAATTAAAAGAAGCTTACAAAAATGGTTATGACCTTGCAGTAGAAAAATTAGATGATATAAAATCTTTATTTGAATAAAATTTATAAATATAAATAAAAAGCAAAATAATACACATTCAAGAAATATTATAAGATTTCCTTGAGTTTATTATTTTGCTTTTATATTTCTCTATATTTTAAGTGACTGTTGATTTTAGATAGATTTTTTAGAAAGTTTTCCTTTCTACTTTATTAAATCTATATACTCTTCATATCCTTCACTTTCCATATCTTCTTTTCTTATAAATTTTAAAGATGCAGAATTTATACAATATCTTAATCCTCCAAGTTCTTTTGGACCATCTGTAAATACATGTCCAAGATGGGAATCAGAATTTTTACTTCTTACCTCTATTCTATCCATATTAAAACTTGTGTCTCTCTTTTCCTTTAATAAATTTCTATCAATTGGCTTAGAAAAAGCTGGCCATCCACATCCAGAATCAAATTTGTCACTAGACACAAATAATGGCTCTCCGCTTGTTATATCAACGTAAATTCCTTCCTTAAAGTTATCCCAATAATCATTACCAAAAGGAGGCTCTGTTCCATTTTCTTGTGTAATTTTATATTGTAAGTTTGAGAGTTCTTCCTTTAATTGTTTTTTACTTAATTTCTTATACTTTTTCATAATCATCCCTCTTTAAATTTTTAATTAAATCTTATAGTTTTATTTTACCCTATAATTTATATTGTTATAACTAAAATTTAGTATATTTTTAGTTTCATAACTGTAAAAATTTAAAGATTTATTTCTAATTATATTAAAGTTTAATATAAATATATATCTGAAAATTCTATTTTCATCCTATCTGTTCCTGAATAGTCTATATTATTAATAGCTGTTGCTGCACACTCTAAATCAGCCTGTTCACCTAAATTATCTAATAATTTAATAATTACTTCAGTTCCTACTCCAAGTTCACTATTAATTTCTATATCTCCTCCATGAAGTTTTGCTAATTCCTTTGCTATATAAAGTCCTATTCCACACCCTTCACTTATCTTAGTCATCCTATTGTTTATCATTTTAAATCTATCAAATAAAACTTCTAACTTATCCTTTGATATTCCAATACCATTATCTTTAATTTTTATTTCTATCATACTATTTTTAGAACACATATATACTTCTATTTTCCCTAAATCTTTGCTAAATTTTATAGCATTAGATAAAATATTAAGAATTATCCGTTCTACATGCTCTAAATCAAATAAAACTATTTTCTCTTCAATTTCTGTATCAAATATTATTTCTATGGACTTTTTAATGGCAATATCTGATGCTTTTGTGCATATTTTCTCCACAAAACTTACTATTTCTGAATTTTGGGGATTATATCTGAAAAATCCCTCTTCTATTTCTATACTATCTATTAAATTATTTATTAATTTTATCATTCTAAAGGTATTTTCTTGACAGGCATCTATATAAGTTAGGTAATCATATCTATCTTCTATTTTTGAATTTTTTATTTTAAAATTTAAAAGTTGTAGCGAAGTAAAAATTAAATTTATTGGTGTTTTAAATTCATGAGACAGATTTGCAAAAAAATCCATTCTAAGCTTATCTAATTGTCTTTCTTCATTCTTTTTATTAGTAATATCATTTATAATAATAATCCGTCTTAAAGTATTATTATTTTCATCCTTTAATGGATTACTTCTAAACCATCCCCATCTAATTTCATTATCTTTTCTAACTATTCTCGCAATCTTGTCTAATGGTTCATCATAATTTATATTTTCAAATAATTTTTTATCCTCTGGATGTATACTATCATAAGCTACTATAAATTCATTAGATTCATAAACTTCATTAGCACTTATTCCATAAAGTTTTTCAAAAGCATCATTTACAAATATAGTTTTATTTTTATCTTTGATTATAACTACATCTTCTAAATGATTAAGAATATTAAACAATATATTTTCATTTTTTATTAATCTATTTTCAACTGCCTTTTCATAGGATATATCCTTTGAAATCCCTATAACCCCTGCAATATTATTATCTTTATCAAAATAAGGTACTTTCATAGTTTTTTCTATACTGGTTGTGCCATCTGGCATTTTTATAGTATCTATATATGTTTTTTTTGAATTATTACTTATAACATCCTTATCTATTTTTCTAAATCTTTCAGCCTTAGCTAAATCATATATATCATAATCATACTTACCTATAATATCTTCTTTTTTCATTTCTAAGCATTCAGCAAACTTCCTATTACAATTTGTATACCTACCGTTTATATCCTTACAAAAAATAAAATCTGGCATAGAATCTATAAATAAATCTAATAACTTTCTTTGCTCAGTAAGTTCATCTTTTAATTTTTTAATTTCATTTATTGAATCTTTCTTACACCATACAATAATATAATCATCACTTAAACTTTTTATTTCTAAACAATCTAAAGTAATTTCTTTTTTGTCACTTATAAGATTAATTAAATAACTAAAAAAGTCTATATTAAATTTTAAAATTCCATTCTCACTATATATTAATTCATTAAATCCAGTAATTTTAAAATTATTGTAATTACTTTCTTCAATAATTAAATCTTTAATTTCATTACCATTATTCCTTATCACTTTACAATAAAAATAAGCCATTGATACTGTATCTAATATCTCCCTACTCTTATTTCCCATTAAATTACTCCCTTTTATAGTATTTTCCCCATCAAATTTTAGAATATTCTTACATAATATGATTAGATTATATTATTTGTTTGCATTTTACACAATATGCTTATATACTTTTTAATATTTTGTTACTAATTTTAATAACTTTATTAAAATAAATATTATTTAATAAAATTTTATATCAAAAATTTGTATTTTTTTAACTTTCAGGTTATAAATTTAGAAATAAAATTCATGGGTAAAATTCATAAACTATGTTAATACTATTATAGAAAATTATTTTAAGGAGAGATATTTATGTCTAGTATAACTGGAATTGTGAAATGGTTTAATCAAGAAAAGGGATATGGATTTATATCTTGTAATAATGGAGATGATGTATTTGTACATCATTCACAAATAAAAGAATCAGGAAACAATAAAGAACTTCACGAAGGAGAAAGTGTAACATTTTCTATAAGTGAAGGAGAAAAAGGTCCAATGGCTATAAATGTTCAAAAATTATAGCAAAATTAAAAAGACACTACCTATTTTAGGTAGTGTCCCATAGTCAAAATATTGGAACCATAGATTCTTCATTGACTACAAATTTATTTTAACCTTATTTTATTTTTATATTCATATAAAATAATTTTAATTTATTTACATACAGCTTTAACATTTATATTAGCTTTACATTCACGTTCTTTCCAGTTAAGTCTTGATGCCACTTTAGCTTCTTTATTTAAATTTACACCTTTAAGCATAATTTCCTTGAATTTATTATATCCTGCCATATCCATTAAGTGTCCACCATGAAGATATTTAGGAGATCCATTTAAAACTTCCTTAGAGAATGTTTCCCAATTTTTTATTACTTCATATAATACATCCTCTGTTATAAAATCTAAGAAAACTTCTCCTAATCTTGGAGTCTTTTTACTTGTTCTTCCTCCAATTAATACTCTATAATAAGTTTCTTTTGAACGAGTAAATGCTCTTGTAGGACATGCTTCAACACATTCTCCACATCCTATACATAATTCTTCATTTCTTATTATTTTTCCATTTACTTCTTTTATTGCTGATGTAGAATGACTAGCACAAGCTCTTGCACAAGCTCCACATCCAACACATCTATCGTAGTCATATTGTGGAATTGTAACTCCTATTATTCCAAAATCAGTCATATGAGCCTTTATACAGTCGTTTGGACATCCTGCTACACATATTTTTATATGATAATTACTTGGAAATATTATTTTTTCTAAATTTTTAGCTAAAGAGGATGTTTTAGCATTAGCTTTTATACAATGGTCTGCTCCAATACAAGCTGATATATTTCTAGCACCTAAAGTTGGATATCCATATTCATCTGCCTCTATATTTACATCACATTCTTTTCTTTCAACTTCATCAATATAATCTTTAACTAATTTATTTACTTCCTCAATATATTCATACTTTATTCCTGGTATATTAAAGGTTTGTCTAGTACCAAAGTGAAAGCTTCCATTACCATAATCTTCTGCTAACTTTTGAACTAATCCTAAATGTTTAGCACTAATAGTTCCTCCTGGAACTCTCATTTGGAACATGAATTCTCCTGGAACTTTAGACTCACGAAAACAATTCGTACGTAATTTATTAATATCAATATCTTTATTCATATTATCCTACCTCTTTATTATTTTATTGTCCTTCCTAAATCTTCATAAATTTTGTCTAGTTCATCACTTAGCTTATTTACTGTAACTGCAAAATTTATATATCTTGGACAAATGTCTGTACATCTACCACAACCTACACATATTTGTTCCCTTGATACATCAAGTTTAGGTCTATAAAATTTATCTAGTACTCTTTGTCTTATTCTTATAGGCACTATTTCACTTAAACTCTTTTTCTCAAGAGCAGATGATTTTATAAGTTGACATCCATTCCATGTTCTTCTTACTTCTTTTAAATTTGAATTATCTGTGTGAGTAACTTCTTGCTTAAGCATACATGAACAAGTAATACAGCTCATATTACAGCTTCCACAACCTATACAACGATCTTTATAAGTATTCCAAAGATCTAAATTTTTAACTCTATCTAAAACAATCTTATCCCATGTATCAATATTAGGTATTCTTACTTTAATTTCATTTTCCTTTGCAAATCTTATATCAAAATTAGTTTCTTCTAAATCCTTAAAATATTTATTAAAACTATCATCTTTAACTTTTATAGAAACTCCATCTTCATTAAATCTTATTCCAAGAGAATAATTTTCTGATTCATTTGTTCCCATAGAAACACAAAAACATGTGTCAAAAGATTTAGGGCATTCCATAATCATAAACTTTGCCTTATCTCTTCTATTTCTATAAAATTTATCATTTTTAAGTGAATTATCTATTCTTTTTATTCCATGTAAATCACAAGAACGAAGTAATATAATCATTCCTCTTTCATCTTCATCATTAACTGCATCAATTTCTTTATTTCCATATTTTAATGATAAAGTATGATTTATAGGTATTAATAATTCTTTAGGAGAATACTGAGACTTTTCTTTATAAATAACTTCACTAAATGAATTAATTTCTCCATATCTAATATTATTTGTATAACTATGTCTTCCTTCACCTTCAAAATTTGTTGGTGCATAAATTCTATATTCTTTTTGTAATCTCTTTATTAATTCATCACCTTGAATTGTTGATAATTTATAATCCATATCAATAATTTCCTCCATATTTATTTTCTATACTTAACGTGAAATAACTCATGTGCTTTTCCTGTATTTGGTTCTCCAATATATGTTTCATACATTTTTAATACAGATTTATTTTTATGAGACTTTCTCTTAGATAAATTTTCATCTTGATTATATAAAACAGATGCTCTTATCTTTTTTATGTCAATATTTTCTCTATCTATTGAACTTACGTGAGGTTGTCCACCACCATTTACACAACCACCTGGACATGCCATAACCTCAATAAAATGATAATTTCCTTTATCCATCATTCCACTATTTATAAATTTAAATAAATTTTCTCCACCATGAATTACAGCAACTTTATAATCAGCTCCAGAAATTTTTATAGTAGCATCCTTTATTCCTTCTAATCCTCTTACTTCTTTATAATCAACATCTTCTAATGCTGCACCTTCCATTAAATCTTTGGCAGTTCTTAAAGCAGCTTCCATAACTCCACCAGTTGCACCAAATATAGTTCCAGCTCCTGTATACTCTCCCATAGCTGGATCTGCATCTTCATCTTCTAAATTTATAAAATCTATATTATTTTTCTTTATTAATTGAGCTAACTCTCTAGTTGTAAGTACTGCATCAATATCTCTAATACCATCTTTATTTACCATTTCTTCTCTACTAGCCTCAAATTTTTTAGCAGTGCAAGGCATTATTGAAACAGTAAATACTTTCTTTGGATCAATATCTTCAATATGTGGATAATAACTTTTACTAGCTGCTCCAAATATTTGTTGTGGTGATTTTGCTGATGAAATATTATTTAATAATTGTGGATAATAATTTTCAACTAATCTAATCCAACCAGGACAACATGAAGTAAACATTGGAAATGGTCCATTATTTTTAATTCTTCCTATTAATTCAGTACCTTCTTCCATAATAGTAACATCAGCTGCAAAATTTACATCAAATACTTTCTTAAAGCCTAAACCTCTAAGAGCTGCATATATTTTACCAGTTACATCTTTTCCATAACCCATTCCGAAGGCTTCTCCCACTGCTGTTCTAACAGATGGAGCAATTCCAACAATTACATGTTTATCTTTGTCCTTTAATGCATCTTCTACTATTTCTATATGTGATTTTTCAGATAAAGCTCCAACTGGACAAGCAGCTACACATTGACCACATAATAAACAATTAGTATCATCAAAGCAGGCTAATTTTTCAGGTCCAACTACAACTTCATTATTATTAGTTCTAAAATCCATTATTTTAGTTCCTATTTTTTCCCTACAAGCTGCTACACATCTTCCGCATTTTATACATTTTGATCTATCTATAACAATAGATTTACTTCTATCATCTATGTATTTTTCTTCATCTATATTAAAATTTTCACTTTTCTTTCCATTAACTTTTATTACTAATTTTAGTAACTCACAATCTTTTAATCTTTTACATTTACCACATTTTAAATTATGATCATTAAGTATTTCAGAAACTCTTTCTTTTACAGCTTTTTGTACTCTTTCATTAGCTGTATTTATTATATCTCCTTCCTTAACTTTATAAGAGCAAGCTTTAACTAAATCTTTTTCACCTTCAACTTCAACAAGACATACTCCACAGTTACCCATATTATTACAGTCTTCTAAAAAACATAATGTTGGTATATCTATTCCGTTTTTCTTAGCTACACTTAATATAGTCTCTCCTTTTTCGGCTAGAACTTTTTTTCCATTAATAATTACACAGTCCATAATAACTCCTCTTCTATTTAAGTTTTCTTCTTTAAATTACCTGTTAAATACTAGCACCCCATTACTTATATGTTAAATACTTTTATCTTTTAATTTATATAGGTAAATAGTTATATACCTGATATTTTCAGGTATTTATATAACTAATTTTATTTTTTAAACTTTTAATGAACAAATATTTAAAATATAATTTTATTGTCAATACTAAAAATATAAAATTTTAAGGATGATTATTATGAGAAAATTATATGTATTTTTATTATCTATTTTTGTAATAATTTTTTTGAGTATTATTGTCTTTACATCAAAAAATAATGGATTACAATATATAAAAACAACTACTAAAGAAGATAGTATAAAGAATTTAATAAATAACATGAATTTAGATGAAAAAATTGGGCAGCTAATAATAAGTGGTTTTTATGGATATAAAGTAGATAAAAGTCTTGAAAATCTTATAAAAAATAATAATCTTGGAGGAGTAATCTTATTTGAAAGAAATATAAAAGATTCAAAACAATTATTAGAACTAACAAATTCTCTTAAAGAAATAAATAAAACTAATATATCTCCACTATTTATTTCAACTGATGAAGAAGGTTCTATAGTAACTAGAATGCCTAAAGAAATAAAAAGTCTTCCTTCTAATTATGATATAGGTAAAATAAATAATGAAAATTTCAGCTATAATATTGGAAAGATATTAGGCAAAGAATTAGGTTCCTTTGGCTTTAATATGGATTACGCTCCTGTTCTTGATATAAATAGCAATCCTAATAATCCAGTTATAGGTAATAGATCCTTTGGGAATAATAAAGAAATAGTAAGTAGGCTTGGAGTAAAAACTATGAAAGGTATACAATCTAGTAATGTAATATCTGTTATAAAACATTTTCCTGGCCATGGAGATACTTCAGTCGATTCTCATTTAGCTTTGCCTATTATAAACCATGATTTAAATAGACTTAATAATTTAGAGCTTGTACCATTTAAATATGCTATAAAAAATGGTGCTGATGCAATAATGGTCTCCCATATACTTTTAAATAAACTAGATAAAAATAATCCAGCTACCCTTTCAAAAAATATAATAACAAATTTACTTAGAGAAAAACTTAACTTTAATGGTGTAGTTATAACTGATGACATGACAATGGGTGCTATAGTTAATAACTATAATATTGGAGATGCTGCTGTTAAGGCAATAAATGCAGGTTCTGATATAATATTAGTTTGTCATAAATATGAAAATGTAAATATAGTTATTAATGCAATTAAAAACGCAGTTAAAAATGATATTATTTCTGAAAAAAGAATAGATGAAAGCTTATATAGAATACTTTCTCTAAAAAGAAAATACAAATTAAATAATAATAAAATAGATTCTGTAGATATAAAAGGTATTAATAAATCTATAGATAATCTATTAAACTCATACAAATACTAAATACAAAAAGCTCTATTAATTATCTAAAATTAGATAATTAATAGAGCTTTAAATTTTTAAGATTTATATTTTATTTGCTTATACTTTAATACTTAATTTAAACTATTTTTTATTTTACGAATAAATGGTGCTAATATAAGAGCTAATACTATTCCAAGTATAGCCTGCATAGCATCCCCTGGAACATGTAATGCTGCATATATAATGCTTCCTACAAATCCATTAGATGCACCAAGTATTAATCCACCCATAATTGCATTTCCTATAAAATATCCAACAACATCTACTATTCCTGCAACTATAAATGCTATTAAATAGGTTTTGAATCTTTCATCTTTATATTTTTCTATAATTACTGCAGTTATAAATGCCATAGCTCCCTTTATTACAAAAGTAAATGGTGCCCATATCAAATAACCACTTAATATATCAACTAAAGCCATTCCAAATGCCCCAGCTGCTGTTCCATACTTCTTTCCAAGTAAAACTGCTGATAATAAAACCATACAATCTCCTGGCTGCATAAAACCATTTAAGGTAGGTATTCTTATTATGCTTCCCGAAACAAAAACAATGGCAATCATAAGTCCAGTTAAAGTTAATTTTTTTATTTTATTATCTTGTAAATGTTCCATACATTATTTCCTCCTTAATTATAAGATAAATAATATCTATAATATATGAATTCTAAAAAAATAATCTATAATCTTTTATTAAATTATTCTCTTTAGTTTTCCTTTTTTAATTTTAACATATTCAAAAATATATTTTAAATGTATCCGTACAATGATGGCATAAAAAAAATAACCTAGACAAATCTAGGTTATTTTTAAAATTATTACATTTTCTTAAATAGTACTCCTAATAGTGCTGCAAAAATTCCAAATGCTAAAAATTCAATTGGGTTACTTCCTGTTTGTGATAGTTTTTCTTTGTTTTTTACAGAAACTTTTTCACTTTTAATATTTTCCAAATCATTTTTTGATTTATTTTCACCTTTTGAATTTTCAGAAACTTTATTTTGTATTTCTTTATTTTCTTCCCTTTTATTTTCTTTATCTACTTCTAAACTATCTTTATTAGCTTTTTTATTATCTACATCACTTTTATTATTAATTATATTTCCATTTTCTACTTTGTCTAAAGGATTATCTTCATTAGTTTTTATATCCTTCCAGTCCTTTAGTGCAAATAGCATAGGTTCATTAGATGGGATTTTTTCTCCTTCCATAAATGGAGCCATCCATACATCAATGTTACCTTCTTTTCCTTTAACCTTTACTACTAACTTCTTTATTCCTGCATTAGATTTTTCTTCAGGCTTTTTAGTTAATTTATAAGATTTAGCATCAAGTACTTGAAAAACTGAATTTCCTTTAGTTAAAAGTTTTACATAAAGTCTCTTCTTACCATCTTTTAGTATGGCAGCCTTTCCACCTTCAACTAATTCAATATCTTTATCAATATGCATTTGCCAAGCAATTTCTCCAGATCGCTTTAATTTATATTCATCTCTTATAAGAAGTTCTTTTCTATTTATAAATTTAACTCCTCTTTTTATATCTAAAGCTTCTTTTTCATAAGCCTTAGTCATATCAATTATTCCATAAGGATTATTTGTATTATTTAATTTACTATCAATTATAGGAGAAAAAGCACCAACTTCTTGGTCATAACCTGAACCTGGATTTATTATTAAAGTATTATGACCTTCTGCTCTCTTTCTATAATAATTCCATCGTCTTCCGCCTTTTTCTTTTTCCCAATATCCTGGTAAATTATAATTTCCTTTTCCTAAATCAAGGGCCCATCTAACTCCTAAAGAATCATAAACAAAGGAACCTATATCTAAATCCCCATGAGGTGCTCCATTTAAGCCGCCTTTAAATCCAACAAAGCTTGAATTAGGATCTTTATAGTCTTTTCTCATTGTTATAACAGCTTGTCTGCTAGGATATGATTTATCTAATTCTTTAGGGGCTTCTCCTTTATATAAAGAAGGCTTATACCATAATAAATCATATACATTTAATACAGGATCCTTTTTTGACATATAATATTTGTGGTACCATGTTAAACTAGGTTTATTTAATTCCTTTGCAAACCAAAGACTTAAATATCCAGCTGGTAATAAATCTTTATCATTATCTGAATAGTTATATTCACCATCTTTTCCTGTCATAAATATTGGATAATCTGGTGTTTCTTTAATTCCTGGTGCATTTATAAATAGATTATCACCCTTCATTGCAGAACTTACAGATGATAGAAAATACACTAAATATCTTGTTCCATAATCCCAATAAGAAATTCCTTCTATTGAATCTCCCTCTGGATAATATTGAGTTAATCCATTTTGAATAGATTTAAATGACTCTTGAAGAATTTCTTCTGCCATATTGTCATGTTTTTCACCCATAATTGCAAGGGCTCCAGCTGTTAAACCAGTATTACAAACAAAGTTCCAATTATATCCGTCCTCAACAAAGAAATGTGAATTATTCTTATAATATTGAAGTCCTATACTTAAGGAGTTTTTAACTAAAGCATTTTCAATTATTTCTCTTTGATTATTATTCATATAATCATAAAGCCAATCAAAACCTATAGATACACCAAAAGATGTCATAGTTGCATCTAGAAAATGCTGATAACTCCAATCAGGATATTTTACACATACATTTTCAAGTTCTAAAATAGCTCTATCTGCATACTTTTTATCGCCTGTTATTCTGTACATAAAAGATAAATCAACAATATTTTTTGATGCAGTAGTATCTAATCTTAATCCATCTGGTTTATTATATGGTACTACTTTTGAAGTAACTATATTATCTATTCTTTTCTTTAAAGTATTAAACCACTCTTTAGCATTTTTATCTGTATTAACAAGATTTTTTAGTGAATCAAAATCATCTTTTGATGCTAAAAGTCTTGGATGTTCATTTTTAACTAATGACTTAATTTCATTTAAAGAAGGAGCAACAAATATTCTTCCCTCTGCTATAGTTTCATTTCCATAATTATCTTTAACTTTAACCTTAACAGAATCATATCCATTAAAATCTTTATTTGGTTTATATGTATATTTATCTTTATTAATTACAAATGTTCCATTTTGAGGCATAGATACTATTTCAAAAGTTAATTTATCTCCCTCTGGATCCTTTGCATTAAATTCTTTATCATTTACTAATTCATTTTCATTTAATTTAATATTAAAATTTTTAAATTCAGGTGCTTTATTTATCTTTTCTATTTCTAAATCAACCTTATAAACTGCAAAATTTTCATCTTTATCCTTTACAACTACTGTAAAACTATCTTTTCCACTATAATCTTTATTAGGATAATATTTAAAACTTCCATCTTCTTTAAAATCTACATTTCCAAAAGAAGGCTTACTTAGCACTGAATATTTTAATTCTAATCCTATTAATGATTTACCTTGAATTTTACCTTCTATAGTTTTATTTTCTTTTCCTTTTAAAGTTCCTATATCATTTATCTTTATTTTATCTGATTCTCCAACTACTGTTGGCACTTCAATTTTAATATTACTATTTTTATGTTTTACAACTATATTGCTTGTTCCATTATTAATTCCTTTTATAACTCCATCTTTATCAACAGTTGCAACATTAGTATTTGAACTTTCAAAAGTAACATCCTTATCTGTTGAATCACTAGGATTATATGTTAATGATAATTTTTTAGTTTCACCTTTATTTATTTTAACTAAAGTAGGATTAACTTCTATCTTCTCTGTTTTAATATATTTATCAATATTTATATTATCAATCCAAACCTTACCTTCTGCATCATCATATAAATATTCGAAAATAATGCTTCCTAACTTTTCTTTTGGAAGGTCTATAATATAATCAAAGTTTTCCCAATCCATTGATTCTTTAACCTTTATAGGAATCATGCCCATAGGTTCTACTTTATTTCCTTTTGTATCTTTATATTGAAGTCTTAATGTAAGTCCTTTTCCTTTAAAGTTTTCAGTTTTAATAAATTGGCTTACTTTAATTGATTTTCCTTGTACATCATCTGGAATATCTTTAATTGTTTGATTAAGTGTTCCTCTGCCTGTTTTTCCACTTACAGCATTTTCAATCTTAACAGAAGATTTTCCTTCCTTGAAAACTGCCTTATCAATAGTCATTGAAAGTTTACTACTTCCACTTTCCCATTTACCCCATTTATCAGGAGTACCATCAGTTTTTGCTTTTTCAAAATTATTATTTTCTAAAATATTATTTATATTATTATTTTTAGAAACATTCATATTTTTAATAGCAGTTAATGTTGGCTTATTAAAATATACTTTTCCTGTACTATTATTTGAAATATAATTTTCTATTTTTAATCCGCAAACATCTACTCCACCTATTTTTTCTGGTATATCTAATTCATATTTAAGTTCTTTCCAATCTGATGTACCAGTAACTTTAGGAGACAATTCAAACATATCAATTTTCTGATTGCTACTGTTTACTATTTGTAATCTAATATGTGCTCCAGTTCCTTTAAAATTTTCAGTTTTTACCCATTCTGTAAAGCTATATTTTTTGTTTAATTCATTTTTAGATAAATTAACTGTTTGATAAACTATTACAGGGTTAGAATTGTTATTATTTAAATTAACAACTAAGGAGTTTGGATCTTTTTTATAATCTTTATTTGATACTGAAATATCATAATTATTACCTTTCCCATAAACATTCCAGTAATCCGGTTTACTATCTGAATTTCCATCTAAATATGTATGATTTTTTACTAAGTTATTTGTATTTACATCTGCTAATGCTAATTTACCTGGCATAAACAAATTAAATAAAAATACAAAAGATAACAACTCAGCAATTTTTCTTTTATATGTATTCATTTTTAATTTCACAAATATTCTCCCCCTTTAAATATTTATTACAAAAAAAATTATATATTATTATTTAAACGTTATCAACAACATTTTATACATTTTTTCATTTAAATTAAATATTTTTTAATAAACATACCTTTATAATACCAATTTATTATAAATTTTCAAAGTTATATTTTACCTAATTAGCTTTTTATATTTTTTGTATAAAAAAAGGAGACAAATATATTGCCTCCTTTGAAACTATTATTTTAAATAAGATTCTAAAATTCTTTTTACTCTTGGCGTAACTGCATGAGATCCACCTTGATTTTTAACATCTTCTAAAATCATTGAAATTGCAATTTTTGAATCCTTTGTATCAACTGCTACAAACCATCCATTTTCTTTTCCATTTTTATCATTTTGACTACTTTTAATTTCAGCAGTTCCAGTTTTACCAGCTAAACTAATTCCTGGTATTTTTGCATCTGTAGCTGTTCCTCCTGCACCATTTATTGGAGCTTCAAAAACTTTTACAAGCTCATCTAAATATTTTTTATCAATTGCAGATTTTTTCCAAACCTTAGCTTCCCCATCAATACTTGTAACTAATCTTGCCTTCATAATGTCACCATTATTTCCAAGTGCACTATAAGCTAATGCCATATTTAAAGGTGTTACTAAAACTTGACCTTGTCCATATCCTGTATCTGCTAAAGCTATATTATCTTTTATTTTACCATCATTTGAAATTTGAGAATTTTCCATTGGATATCCACAATCAAGTTTTTCTCCTATTCCAAATTTTTTAGCACCATTTATAAGATTTTCACTTCCAATATCTAAGGCAACTTGAGCAAAATAAATATTATCTGAATACTTAACTGCATCAAGTAAATTTACTGGTTTTCCTGGATCATCAACTCTTGTAACTTTATAATCTCCCCATGTACTATCCTTTTGCCAAGTAGTTCCTTTAATATCTTTTCCTTCATCTGGTTTAATCTTTCCGTCTTCTAAACCAGTTGCAGCAGTTATAAGTTTAAATGTAGAACCTGGTGAATATGCTTTACTAAATCTATTTTGTTCTGCTGCATATTTTGTATCTTCTAAATTCTTCTTTTCAGTTTTTGTAATGTATGTTGTAAACATATTTGAATCATAAGAAGGAGCACTTACCATTGCTAATATTTCTCCATTCTTTGGGTTAACAGCTGTAGCTGCACCCTTTTGTCCATTCATTTCATCATATGCTTTCTTTTGAAGTTTTGAATCTATAGAAAGTTTTATATCTTTACCATTTTTTGCATCCTGCTTAAATACTGATATTTTTTCATTTCCTCTTTCTATATATATTTCTCCACCATTTTCTTTTCTTAATGTATCTTCATAAACTTGTTCTAATCCACTTTTACCTATATAGCTACCTTGTGTATATCCTTTATCCTTCATTTTTCCAAGTTCTTCTGCTGTAATTGGTCCTATATATCCTACTAATCTACCAAAGGCTTCTCCACCATTATATATTCTAGAAATTGTATTTTGAACTAAAATTCCATCTCCTTCACGATTTTCAAACTTTTTAACTTTATCATCTGATGAAGGTATTTTAACTATTTCTACAAATTGTCCTGGATTTTTATTTGCCTCAAGTTTTTTATTTATTGTATCTTCACTTATATCAAGGGTTTTTGCCATATCTTTTATTTTTGCTTCTTTATTTTTTTGATTAAATACAGCTGGATGTATTCCTATAACACTAACCTTTCCATCCTCTGCTAATACTTTTCCATTTCTGTCTAATATTTTTCCTCTAGTTCCTTTATAAGTTTCAACTTTAACCTTATCTCCATTAACCATTTTAGGGAATATTAAATCATCATTCCACTGAACTTTATACCCATCATCACCTTTTACTACAACAGCTTTAAAGTCCTTTAAATCAACCTTTCCAGCTACAGTATTCATAGTTAATGTAAATGGTATATCTACTTTCCCATCATTTTTCTTAGCTTCTCCTGGAGTTATTGATATATTACTGGCTCCAATTGCTCCATAAATATTTGTATATCTACTTACAAATTGTTCTTCAGTAATTTTACTTTTAGAATCACTGCTAAGGATTTGGTACATACCTTTAAAATCCTTTTCAGTCCACTTTTGCTTATAAGTATTGAATGCTTCATTAGCTTTATTAGTGCTTGTACATCCTATTAAAAATGCTGACATTCCAAAAATCATTAATATTGCTAAAATTAACTTCTTAGAAATTCTCATATTTTCCTCCTTAAGTTTTATGTAATTGTATAAATTATACCATATTATTCTAAGGTAAAAAAACTATTAACCTAAGTTACTTTTCTATTTAATTATAGAATTTTAATCATTTTAATATATAAAATAGCCAAAAAACCTTTTATAATTAATTAAAAGGTTTTTTATAATTAATTCATTATTTTACTGTAATATTTACTATTTTTCTATAATCTCTAACTGACGTCTAAGTTCTTTAATTTCCTCTTCCTTTGACTCAATTAAATTTTTATAATCAACTTCTTTTTTATCCCATTCTTTATTAAGAGTATTTATTAAAGATGCCATCTCATCTGCACTTCCAATTATTCTATTAAATAGGAGTAAATTTGATTTTAATAATTCAGGTATTTCATTATGGGAATATCTTAGTCTATGATCTATTTCACCATAACCTTCTTCAAAAATAGTTCTAACTTGTATCTCTGCAATTACTTTTTGATTTGTTGGATAAAATTCCACTAAATAATGAACTGACCTATACCCTGACTGTCTTGATCTAACTTCTATCCCTAAATCATCAAATATTTTTGTATTATCCCCATCTCTAACATTTGCTGTTATCTCTATAACCTTCCATGTATTAATTATAAAATCATGGATTTCTTCCCACTGCTCTTTAAATATATGTATAACCCTTATTCCTATTAAATCATTAATTTCATTTTTATAATTGTTAACTGTAAAAGAAAATTCTTCTCCATACTTTTCTTTTCTATCCTTTGTTTTTCTTATAACTTTTTCAATTAATCTATAAGGCATTTTTATTCTTGATTTAACAGAATGGACACTATCATTAGAACGTAAAATATTAGCTATAAAATTTGCCTGATTTTCATAAGATTCTATATATTTTATATAATCATTGTATATTTCTTCTAAGTTTTCCATTTTAATTTTATTTTCTTTTATAAGTTCCTTACAATCTGAATATTTACTTAAAAATTCATCACTATTAAATTTATTTTTCATATATTTGTACTCCTATTGTATTAAATTTTAATTTTATTATATCACTAATAAATCTTTATAATTTTTAATATTTTATATAAAGAACAATTTTTAGAGGATGTTTTAATGAATTTAATGTACCTATCTAAACTTTATAGGCTTAATAAATTAAACTATAACAATAATATTTTATCTATTTTATTATTACTTTTAATCTACAAAAATAATCAAAATAAAGCTAATTTTAAAGATACTTCATCTAATTTAAATACTGATACTATTTATTGCAAAACAAAAAATAATGGCACTCCTATAAAAAAAACAAAAGAAGTACAATTTAATCATAATTTTATAAACAAAACTAAAAAATCAGAAACTAAAAGTAACTATGATATAAAAGATAAGACTACCTTATTTTCAGATACATATAAAAATACAAATCTTAATAATAGTATACATTTTATTAAAAACATTATTAATGATATTCATCATCTTAGTAATGCTACAATTATAACTAATAATGAATTAGATACCTATAACAATATACCTTCAAGTAATGCAGTGAATAAACAAAAAATAAAGATTTTAAAATTATTAGTTAAATGTCATATTAATGATTCCTTTAAAGGAACTATAAAGTTTTCTAATTATATACACGAAATAACTAATATAGAAAATAAATTAATACTAACAGAAAACCTCCTTCTTCTTCATATTAATGAGGAAAATAAAGGAACTTTATTTTTAGATGGTTATTTAGAAACTAGTATTGATTACTCAATTCCCCTATCCTTTAATGTTCCACTAAAATGTAAAATTAGTAATTATGTAGTACGAACTCCCTTTAAAATATCAAAACCCATTAATTTAGAATATAAAATTACAGATATAAAAAATGCTTTTTCTAATTTAGATTTTTCTCTTTCTAATATATCTTTTAATATGAGAAATATCTATTTAGATACTAAACCCCTAGAGGAACTTATAAATCTACACAAAGAATTTCATATAACTATAAATGTAAATTATGATTTGGAACTTTTCAAAGAGAATATTTAAAATATAATTTTTGGTAAATATATGTTGTATTTTGTAACTTTTTATTTTCTATTTAATAATATATATTATAAGTTTTAATTAAACAAAAGATTATTATGAGGTGATAAAATGAGCTCAGTATGTAAAGAAAGATTTCCAGATAATGCTTGTGCAGAAGATATAATTGTTAATTCTCAATCTTTTAATGCTGTTAATACAGTTACTGCAGCACCTGCTACTTTCCAAGCTAAAGTTCCTGTATTAGTTGCAACTGCAATTGTTAATCAACCAATAAGAGATTCAATTTGCATTCCAGAAAGATTTTATAGTATAAAGGCAGTTTCAAGAAGACCTATATTAACTCAATGTTATGTTGTTGTAAACACTCCAGTTACAACACCTATTACTGGTACTCTATATGTAGAAGGATATATTTTAAAAAATGTTCAATATGCAACTCCAATAGTTACAACACCTACTCCTACACCTCCATGTTGTGAGGAAGCAGAGGAATGTTTAGCATTTAGAAATGACTATAATGATTTAACAGCAAAAATTAAATTTGACTTTGCAGTTCCAGTAACACTTTCAAGAGTTATTCTAGCAACTCCAGCTACAGTTGATCAAAGAGCAATATTTAAAGATTGTCATAAACAATGTGATAGTGGAACTATAAGTGAATCAGATTGTGAAAAAATTTATTCTCAAAATGTTCAATTACAAGAACCTTTTACTTGTGAATTAAATAGTTATTCTATAAATGAAGCATTTATATCTAAAGTAACTTGTGATGAAGATGATACTAATTTATTTGACACAATAGTTGAAAAATTAAATTTAAATTTAAATATTTCTATTTTCCAACTTCAAAACAGAGCTATAACTATACCAGGTTAAACTCATTAGTTAATTTTTCATTGTAATATAAAAGAGGAGTTAATTTAAATAAATTTTATTTAAATTAACTCCTTAATAACTTAAGTCTATATTTATAATTAATCATCACTACATACACACATTGAATTCATTATTTCTATTATTTCTTCCTTTGAAAGAGAAGCATAATATTTATCATAATGATCCTCAGAACAAAATGTTCCTATTTTATTTTCATATCCATCTCCTTCTATATCTTTTTTACAATACAAACATTTTTTCATAACTAATCTCTCCTTTATTAATTTATAAAATAATTATACCACTATTCTTTTAATCACCTTATAAGAAGCCTTAGTAAGCCTTTACATAAATTTGAAAATATAGTATAATATTAATATAGAATATATTAAATATTCTATATTATATAAGTTAAACTTATAAATATATTATAAAAGGGGATGTTTTTTATGACTAAATTAAAAAATAAAAACCCAATTGTTTCTCCAAAATCAATAATTATTAATTTAGGAACTATCTGTATATTATGTGGTATTACATCCTTTATTTTCGATTTTATGTCTGTAATAAATACTCATGGTGGATTAGCTATTGCTACTATATTAAGTGGAACTTTCTGTTTATTTATTGGAAGTATGCAAGACTAACATATATTTATATAAAAATACTCTAGGAAATTATTCCTAGAGTATTTTCTATTATAATTTATTTTTCATTATATAATTTAACAATATTTATTATAGTTTCAACAGCTTTTTCCATTGACTCTATTGCTACATATTCATATCTTCCATGGAAGTTTTCTCCACCTGTAAACATATTTGGTGTTGGTAGTCCCATAAATGATAATCTAGCTCCATCAGTTCCCCCTCTTATTGGTTGAATCTTTGGAGTAACATCTGCCATTTCCATTGCTTTTTTAGCTATATCAACTACAAACATTACAGGCTCAATTTTTTCCTTCATATTTCTATATTGTTCTTTTATTTCTACTTTAACAATTTCTTTTCCATATTTTTTATTTAATGTTTCTGCTGCCTTTAAGAACTCTTCTTTTCTTCTATTAAATTCATCTTCAAAGAAATCTCTTATTATAAATGACATTTCTGTCTTTTCAACTTCTCCATTTATATCTAAAAGGAATGAGAAACCTTCATAGTTTTCTGTTTTTTCTGGAACTTCATCTAATGGAAGTAACTCTAAAAATTCATGAGCTACTAATATTGAATTAATCATCTTTCCTTTTGCACTGCCTGGATGAACATTTTTTCCTGTTATTGTAACTGTAGCTCCTGCTGCATTAAAGTTTTCATATTCTAATTCTCCAAGGGCTCCACCATCAACAGTATAAGCAAATTTTGCTCCAAATCCTTCTACATTAAAGTGGTCTGCACCTTCTCCAATTTCTTCATCAGGAGTAAATCCAATTTTTATTTCTCCATGTTTAATTTCAGGATGATTTATTAAATATTCCATAGCTGTTATTATTTCTGAAACTCCAGCCTTATCATCTGCACCTAAAAGAGTAGTTCCATCTGTAGTTATAAGTGTTTTTCCTATGTAATCTTTAAGTTCTGGTAATTCTTTTGGATCTAATTTTATATCTAATTCTTTATTTAAAACAATTACACTACCATCATAATTTTTTACAATTTGAGGTTTTACATCTTTACCACTTATATCTGGCGCTGTATCCATATGAGATATAAATCCAATTGTAGGAACATCTTTATTTTCTGAGTTACTTGGAAGTGTAGCATAAACGTATCCAAATTTATCTACGTGAACATCTTTTAGTCCAATTTCTTTAAGTTCACTTTCTAAAATCTTTCCTAATTTTAATTGACCTTCTGTACTTGGAGTAACTCTTGTAGTTTCATCTGACTTTGTGTCAACTTTCACATATTCTAAAAATCTGTCTTCAACTTTTTTCATAACATAAACTCCCTTCAAAATTGATTTATACTTATATTATACAACAATTAAAATTATAAAGTAGCCTTTATCCTAATTTTGTAACTTTATATGTCAAATTACATGTAAACTTTTTATTACTTCAAACAATGTAAGTATTCCATAACATCTTTTCCTTTTACTAAATAGGATTGTCCCTTTGAACAAAAAATAGAAGTACTTGTATATTCAATATCAGAATCTTTATTATATTTCTTTCTTTCAATTACTTCCTCTTCATTATGACAAAAATCATAGCCATCAAAACTAAAACTTAAAGATCCCTTCCCCTTTGTAAAACTAACAAACTCTAATCCATAATTCATAAATTCAGATACTGGTCCTCTTCCTTTTATTACAACATTATCTCCATTATTTATAGGTTCATAAAAACTTCCATTCATTTTTTGTATATCTGATAAAACCCTTCCAATTAGATCAGTTTTAACATTTATCCTAAATCTATAATAAGGCTCAAGCAGCCTACTTTTTCCTTTTTCTAATCCCTGTCTTAATGCTCTCTTTATAGCTTCTCTAAAATCACCACCGCTAGTATGTTTATTATGTGCTCTTCCTGTAATTAATGTTATTTTTAAGTCAGTAACTGGACTTCCTGTAAGTATTCCACTATGCTCTTTTTCAAAAATATGTGTTTTTATAAGATTTTGATTTCCAGAAGTTAAATCATCCTTGCTACATTTGTTAATAAACTCTATTCCACAGTTTCTATTATTTTCTTCTAACTTTAAATAAACTTCTGCATAATGACCTAATGGTTCAAAATGCCCACCACATAAAGTTTCACCTTCAATTGTTTCTTTATATAAAATTTCTGGCGAGCCAAATTCTACTTTTAAATTAAATCTATCTTCTATGGTTTCTTTTAATACTTCAAGTTGGATCTGTCCCATTATACTTATATTTATCTCTTTTAAAGATTCATTCCATGAAACATTTAAACTTCCATCTTCACTTTCTAAAATTCTAAAAATCTTTAAAACATCCTTTGGATTAAGTTTTTCATTATAAATAACTTTAGCCTTTAATGTAGGAGTCATTTCATATAAAAACTCATCATCTATTCCAACACCCATTCCAGACTTTAAACTTTCAATTCCAACTATCCCAAATACATCTCCAGAATAAACTTCATCTATAACTTTAAATTTTGCTCCATTATATATTCGTATTCCATTTATCTTTTCTTTTATTTCTTCTCCATTTATATTAAATTTAATTTCATCCTTTACCTTCAAACTTCCACTTAAACATTTTATAAAAGTAATTCTATTTCCTTTTTCATCATATTTTATTTTAAATACCCTTCCTTTAAAGTCTTTATTGCTATTAAATTTTGTATAGGTTAATAAATTAAAACTCTCTAAAAAATCCTCTATTCCTTCATCTAACAATGCTGAACCTTTAAATAATGGGAATATTTTATTTTCTCTTATAAGTTCTTTTAATTTTTCAATCCATAATTCTCTATTATAGCCTTCCTCTAAATAAATATTTAATAGCTCATCATCTCTTTCAGCTATAAACTCTATATTATCTTCCTTTAATTCATCATTAACTTTTTCTAAATATACTATATCTTCACTTAAATTATTTTTTAAATCCCTAAAAACTTTATTAAAGTCTATTCCTGTTCTATCAATTTTATTTACAAAAATAAATGTTGGTATCTTATGCTTCCTTAGCAAATTCCATATAGTTTCTGTATGTCCTTGAATACCAGAATCAGCACTAATTATAAGAATTCCATAATCTAATATACTTAATGCTCTTTCCATCTCCTGAGAAAAATCTACATGTCCTGGAGTATCAATTAAATAATATTCAGACTCTTTATATCTAAATAATCCTATATCTGAAAATATTGTTATTCCTCTCTCCCTCTCTATTTTATTACTATCTAAATAAGCATCTTTATGATCAACTCTTCCCCTATTTCTAATACTTTTTGTATGATAAAGTAATTGCTCTGAAAATGTTGTTTTTCCAGCATCTACATGAGCAAATATTCCTACCGTCTTCTTCATATTACTACTCCTTAAAATTCTTAATACTTATAATTATATCAAAATAAAAAGTGAAGGATATTAATTTACAATATTTATTAAAATATCACAAATTAATATCACTTCACTTAAATTATATTAAACATTAAAATATAAACTTAACTAAGCTGATTTTCTCTTTTTATTTAATATAACTAATCCTATAATTGTTATTATTGTTCCTAAAACTAAAAAGAATATACCCTCTACTTTTCCTGTAACCGGAATATTTTCAATGTTTTCTTTAATATTCCTTTTTAAAACAAATAATTTCTCCCTAACTTTATCTATCTCTTTCCTTTATCAAAAGGTTCTCCAACAGCCTTTGGTGCTCTTGAACTCTTTGAGAAAATAATTAATGCAATTAATGTCATTACATATGGGAATATTTTTAATACTATTGGTGGAAAGGATGCAAGTTCTGGTATAACCTGTGAAATATTAGCTACTGTACTTGCAAATCCAAAGAATAATGTTGCTCCTAATATTCCAAGGGGCTTCCACTGCCCAAATATTAAAGCTGCAAGAGCTAAGAATCCAAGTCCTCCAACATTTCCATTAAATTCACCTGAATAAGTTACTATCATTATGGCACCTCCAAGTGCTGAAAGTCCACCTGATATCATAACTCCAATATATCTCATTTTATAAACATTTATTCCTGCTGCATCTGCTGCTTGTGGATGTTCACCACAAGCTCTTAATCTCATACCAAAGGGTGTTTTATAAAGAACAAATGTTAAAATAAGAAAAATTACTAATGCAAGCCAAGTTGAAGCATAAGTATTTTTAAAGAAAAGATCTCCTATTATAGGTATGCTACTTAAAATTGGAATATCTTTTGGTATAAAACCTTGCATTATTCTTATATTTCCACTTCCAGTTATATTTCTAGCTAAAAATATAGTAAGTGCTCCTGCTATCATATTTATTGCAGTACCACTTATTATTTGATCTGCATTTAAATTAATACTTGCAAAAGCATGTAAGAGTGAAAATATAACTCCTGCAATAACAGCCACCAATAAACCTATCCATAAAGGAAGATTTCCTCCTAATTTATCTTGAAGTTCAACAATAGTAAATGCCCCAACAAAGGAACCTACTATCATAAGTCCATCAAGTCCAATATTTGTAACTCCACTTCTCTCACTATAAAGAGCCCCTAAGGCTGTAATTAATAATGGTATTGTAAATGAAATAGCATAAGGAAATATTTGCTGTAATGTATCTAACATATTATTTTCCCTCCCTTTCTATTTCCGCACCATTAACTGGCATCATAAGTTTTTTCTGTTTTTTCTTAAGTTTTATTTTATTGATAACTCTTTCAATTACAATACTTGTTGCTGCAAAATAAATTATTGTAGCCATAATTGTATCTGCTATCTCCGGTGGAATATCTGTCATAGCACTCATAAATCCACTTCCTGTATAAAGTACGCCAAAGAAAAGTGCTGCAAATAATACTCCAATTGGAGTATTTGCTCCAAGAAGTGATACTGCTATTCCATCAAATCCTTGAGGTGGTAAAACCCCAATTTGCATTATGTTAGCATTACCAGCATACTCAACTACTCCTGCAAGTCCTGCAAGTGCTCCTGATATCATCATTGAAAGTACAATATTTTTATTTACAGATATTCCTGCATACTCTGCTGCATCCCTATTTAATCCTACAGCCTTAAGCTCATACCCTAAAGTTGTCTTATTTAAAATAAACCCAACAATAATTATTGCTATAATAGCTAAAATTATTCCAAGATTTATGTATGATCCCTTAAATAAATCTGTAAGCCAGTCCATATTTAAAGTTGCAAAGGCACTAAGAGGTTTTGATTCTGTATCATATTCCCCCTTAAAATAAGTTGGTATCATATAATAAACAAACCAATAGGCTGTCCAATTCATCATTATTGTAGATACAACCTCATGAACATTAAATTTTGCCTTAAGTATTCCAGGAATTACTGCAACTAATGCTCCCCCTGCTATTCCAGCAGCTATCATTAGTATTAAAAGGATTGGTCTTGGAGCATTAACTGTTAATCCAACTCCTGTTGCACAAAAAGCTCCAAATAACATTTGACCTGCTGCACCAATATTAAATAATCCTGTTCTAAAAGCAAAGGTAACTGAAAGACCTGTTAAAATTAAAGGTGTTGCTGTTGCAATAGTATTTCCTATTCTTTCAACACTTTTTAATCCGCCTTGAAATAAGTAGATAAAGCCTTCTATAGGATTATGTCCCATAGCAATCATTAATAATGACCCTGTAAGTAATCCTAGGATAACAGCTAATACAGATATTAACCCTTTATTAATTTTCATTTTTTGATCCTCCTTTTACTCCAGCCATCATTAATCCTATTTCATTTTCATTTGTTTCATTAGCATTTACAATTCCAATAAGTTCTCCACCATTTACAATTGCAATTCTATCTGAAACATTTAATACTTCATCAAGTTCTAAAGATATAAGAAGTACAGCCTTCCCTTTATCTCTTTGTTCAACAAGTCTTTTATGAATATATTCAATAGAACCAACATCAAGACCTCTAGTTGGTTGCACTGCTATTAAAAGTTCTGGATTTAATTCAACTTCTCTTCCGATAATAGCTTTTTGTTGATTTCCACCTGATAATGTTCTTGATTTTGAAATTGGCCCTTCTCCTGACCTTACATCAAATTCCTTTATTATCTTTTTTGCATAATTTCTAATTGATTCTTTATTTAATATTCCCCTCTTTGAAAAAGGTTCCTTATCATAAACTTCTATTATCATATTTTCTTCTAAAGAATAATCTAATACTAGACCTCTCTTATGTCTATCCTCTGGTATATGGGCTATACCCTTATTTATTCTAGTTTTAATTTTTTCCTTAGTTATATCTTCACCCTTATAAATTATGCTTCCTCTTTCTACCTTTCTAAGTCCAGTTATAGCTTCAACAAGCTCACTTTGACCATTTCCTTCAACTCCTGCAACTCCAAGTATTTCTCCAGACTTTACATCTAATGTAAAATCTTTTAATCCTAAAACTTTTTTATTATTTTTTACAAATAAATTTTTAATTTCTAGTACTGTTTCTCCTGGAAGCTTTTCTTCTTTTTTTACTTTAAAAGTTACTTCTCTTCCAACCATCATTTTTGCCATTTTTTCTTCTGATGTTTCTTTTACATTAACAGTACCAATACATTTTCCTCTTCTAATTACTGTACACTCATCTGCAACTTCCTTAATTTCTTTAAGTTTATGAGTTATAAGTATAATTGATTTTCCAATTTTAACAAGATTTCTAATTATTTTCATTAAGTCAGTTATTTCTTGAGGTGTTAAAACAGCTGTTGGTTCATCTAATATTAAAATATCCGCATTTTTATAAAGCATTTTAAGTATTTCAACTCTTTGTTGCATACCAACTGAAATGTCTTCTATCTTTGCATAAGGTTCAACATTTAACCCATACTTTTTTGATAATTCTTCTATTTTTTTAGCAGCACTTTTTATATCTACTACTAACCCTTTTTTAGGCTCACATCCTAAAATTATATTTTCTGTAACAGTAAAATTTTCTACCAATTTAAAGTGTTGATGAACCATCCCTATACCTAATTCATTTGCAACATTTGGATTTGTAATCTTTACTTTTTTACCATTTATCTTAATTGTTCCTCTCTCTGGCTGGTACATTCCGAAAAGCATCCCCATTAAAGTGGATTTACCAGCACCATTTTCTCCTAATAGTGCATGAACCTCACCTTTTTTTAACTGAAGAGTAACATTGTCATTTGCAACAATGCCTGGAAATTCCTTTCGAATATTAAGCATTTCTACTGCATATTCCATTTAAATCCTCCCCCACAAGTGATGTATAAAAAAGGGGCGTTTATCGCCCCTAATATATTGAATTATTTAAGTAAATCTCCCTTTTTATCAGAAACTTTAATTTCTTCTGATTTCATTTTTTCAAAAGCATCATTTGCTGCTTTTGTAGCTTTTTCACTTAAATTTGGATTTTTCTCTGGTAATCCAATACCATCATTTTTTGCATCATACATTAAAGTTTTTCCACCTTGGAACTTTCCTTCAGTTTCATCTTTAATCATGTCAAAAGTAGATTTTTTAATATTTTTTGTAGCTGAAGTTAAGATAACAGATTTTTCATTTCCATCTTTATCTTTATATATACCTTCTGAATATTGATCAACATCAACACCAACTACCCAAGCTTTTTTGCCTTTTTTAGCTCTAGCTTTAGCTTCTGTTATAGCTCCAACTCCTGTACCACCTGCGGCTGTAAATATTACATCTACACCTCTATCGTACATTGAAGCTGCTATTTGTTGTCCACCTGGTGTGTTATTGAAAGTTCCCTCATATATAACATTTTCCTTTTTAATAGTTATCTTAGTTCCTAACTTTTCGTTAGCATATTTAACTCCTTGTTGGAATCCCCAGTTAAACTTTTGAACTGCTGGTATTTCCATTCCACCAATAAATCCAAAATTACCCTTTTGCATTTCAACTGCTGAAGCAACTCCTGCTAAAAATCCTGATTCATGTTCTGCAAAAAATATTGATACAGTATTTTTTGCAACTACAGGTTTACGGTTTCCACTATGTGGATTTCCATCTAATATTACAAATTTAGCATCCTCATATTTTTCTTGTGCTTTATATATAGCTGTTTCAAATTTAAATCCTGGTGTAACCATAAATTTATTTCCAGCTTCATATTGATTACTTATTTCTTTTAAATAATCAGCTTCTTTTTCTCCTTTAGGTTGTAAGTATTTAGGTTTTGCAATTCCAAGCTCCTTTTCAGCTTGTTCAATACCTTCCCATGTACCTTGGTTAAATGATTTATCATCAATTGTACCTGAATCTGTTATCATACCAACCTTTAAATCTGATTTAGATGCAGATGTTGTTCCATCTCCACCTTTTTCTTCTCCACCTCCACAAGCAACTAATCCCGTGGCCATAACTAATGTAAGCGCTAACGCTATAAACTTTCTTTTCATTTTTTCCCCTCCCAAAATCCTCTCATTATCTAATAATAATGCAATTTACACCACAATTATACAATAGCAAATTATTAAATTCAATCTTTTTTGTGACTTTTGTTAAATTTTAATGAATTTTTAATTAACTTTTGTTAATTTTAATATTTTAATTTATCCTTTATAATATTTTTAATAATGCTTATATTTTAAACTGATGTTGATTTTAGATAGAACTGTAAGACATAGGCTTAATAAATTAAGCCATTTTAGATTTTATTCTAAAATGGCTTTATCCACTTATTTTATCTTCTATTCCTTTTATGAGATTTTGAATTATTATAACCATTATTATTCATATTTTGCATAAGCATTTCCATAAGTCTATTCATATCATTTTGATTCATACCACTATTATTTTCAAAATTATCATTCATATTTCTGCCCATATTTCCACCTGGGTTACCCATATTGTTCATGTTGTTCATGTTATTCATATTACCCATATTATTCATGTTTCCCATATTACCCATCAACATATTCATTAGTGGATTATTTTGTCCTTGCATATTATTCATTCTATTCATTTGTTGCGGCATCCTATTTCCCATTGGAAACATTCCTCCAAAAAGCATATTCATTAGTGGATTCCCCATAAAAGAATTATTTCCCATAAAGTTTTGTTGACCCATTCCGCCTAATAACATATTTAGTAATGGATTCATACCATTCATATATTTTATCCTTTATATATTAATTCTCACTATAATATATTTTAACCATTTGTATTTTGCTACAATTTCTAAATTTAATTACTTTAATATTAAATCTACAAGCTCTTCTTGAATTTCACTAGAATATTTGCCACTTCTAAAATCTTTAACAACAACTTCTCTCTCTTCATTTTCTAGTCTATTTTTTATACATTTAGGAAATTCTATATATTCTCCTAAAATATTTCCTTTATCATCTATTTTAACTATAGTTGGAATTCTACTTTCTCCAAAATTTTTTTCTAAAACTTCCTTATATTTTTCTGTATTAAAAAATTTAATATTTATATTTTTATTAAGGTTTCTTAAAGCTAACAATATAGGCATTGCTGTTGCTGCATCCCCACACCTTGTTTCAGAAAAAACTAATATATTAGCTTTTTCATTTAAGTTTTTTATATCCTCTAATCTATTATCACATAATTTTGAAACTTCTTCTTGAGTTTTAATCATATTTATCTCTTCTAAAGTTGCATCCTTTAAAAATTCTTTATAATCTAATCCTTTATCAACTTTCATATATATCCTCCTTAAATTTTAATTTAACCTTTCTTTTTTAGCTATGTTTTAAATAACTATATAAATATTATAATCTATTATATTATTATAATTAATTTATTTAATATGAAAAAAGCTTGTATCAAAAATGATACAAGCTTAATAAATTAACTTCTATGCTAATTCTAATGCAATTTTCATCATATTAGTAAATGCTAATTGTCTTTCTTCTGAAGTTGTTAGTTCTCCAGTAAATGGACAATCTGATATAGTTAATATACATAATGCATTAACTCCAGCTCTAGCTGCATTCATGTAAAGTCCTGCTGATTCCATCTCAACAGCAAGTACTCCCATCTTTTGCCACTTTCTTAATGCTTCTAATCCATCTTCATGATAGAATATATCACTTGATAAAATATTTCCTACTTTTACATTTACATTTAAATCTCTTGCAGCATTAACAGCCTTTTCTACTAAATCATAATTTGCAATTGGTGAAAAAGTTCCTGGTAAACCATATTGGCTTGCAAAATTTGAATCTGTACATGCTCCCATTCCTATTACAACATCATGAAGTTTTAAGTCCTCTTGAATTGCTCCTGCTGAACCAATTCTTATAAGATTTTTAACTCCATAAAAATGTATTAATTCATATGAATAAATTCCAATTGATGGTATTCCCATACCACTTCCTTGAACTGATATTCTTTTTCCTTTATAAGTTCCTGTATATCCATACATTCCTCTTACTGTATTATATTGAACAGGGTTTTCTAAAAATGTTTCTGCTATGTATTTAGCTCTTAATGGATCCCCTGGTAAAAGCACAGTTTCTGCTATATCTCCTAGTTTTGCATTATTATGTGGTGTTGGTACTTTTTGTGTCATAAATAATTCCTCCTTTACTGCTATGATATAATTATATCATATATTTTCGCCTTAGAAAACCTTTTCTTTGCTTTTAAACTGTTATTTTTAAAATAAGCATTCATCTAAAACAGCTCCTTATAAATAAAAAATTCTCACAAGTTTTGTGAGAATTTTTTATTGATATTTTAATTTTCTTCAAGAACCATATCTTCAACTTCTTTTTCATAATTTTCTTTATTTTGTATACATCTATCTAAATCAACATCTTCTAATTTTACAAGTTTAGTTTTATTTTTTATTTTATAAAAAATCCATAGAATAAAGAATAGTGGTATACCTATATATGATGAAATTATTCCCATCCATTCTATTCCTTCAGGTTTAATATAAGAAAATCCTTGACCTACAATAACTACAGCACAAAGTGCTAATGCTATTATTGGACCTATTGGAAACATTTTTGCCTTATATGGTAAATCCTTTATATCTCTTCCTTGATAAACATATGCTTTTCTAAATCTATAATGACAAAATGCAATTCCAAGCCAAGCTATAAATCCTGCAAGTCCTGATGCTGCAACAAGCCAAACGTAAACTGATGTTTCTGCATAAATTCCAGTTAAAAAGCAAGCTGATGCAACAACTGTTGTTAATATTATTGCATTAACAGGAACTCCTCTTTTATTTAGCTTTCCAAAAACTTTTGGTGCCATATTATCTTTTGCCATTGAATATAACATTCTACTTGATGCATACATTCCTGAATTACCAGCTGATAATACTGATGTTAAAATTACTGCATTCATAAGAGATGCTGCACCTGCAATACCTGCCTTTTCAAATACCATTGTAAATGGACTTGTGTTTACTCCGGCTTGTGTTGAAGGTATTATTAATCCAATAACAATTATTGTACCAATATAAAATAATAATATTCTCCAAAAAACTGTATGTACAGCCTTTGGTATTGTTTTTTCTGGATTTTCAGATTCTCCTGCTGCAATTCCAATAAGCTCAGTTCCTTGAAATGAGAAACCTGCTATTAAGAATATTGAAAATATTGATTTTATTCCTCCAACAAAAGGTCCACCATTTGCATGTAAATTTTTAAAGCCAATAGTATTTCCTCCCATAATTCCTAAAATCATAAGTACACCTACTGCTATAAATATTAATACTGTAATAACCTTAATACTTGCAAACCAAAATTCTGATTCTCCATAAGCCTTTGCAGATAAAAGATTTAATCCAACTATTAATACTAAAAATATACTACTCCAAACTAATCCTGGAACATTAGGAAACCAATATTTCATTACTAAAGATCCTGCAACCATTTCTGTTGCAATAGTTATAGCCCAGTTATACCAATAATTCCATCCAAGTGCAAATCCTAATGCTGGATCAACAAACTTAGTAGCATAAACCCCAAAGGAACCTGATACTGGCATATATGTAGCCATTTCCCCAAGACTTGTTATAAGAAAATAAACCATTATTCCAATTACACCATAGGCAACTATTGAACCTCCAATTCCTGCCTCATGAATACTATCTCCCATTGCAAGGAAAATACCAGTTCCTATAGAACCACCTAATGCAATCATATTTAAATGTCTTGCTTTAAGTCCCCTCTTTAACTCATTACTTCTACTTTCTGTCTCACTCATTTTCTTCCTCCTTAGTTTAAACGCATAAAAAACAAAACCCTGAGGAAAATATCACTCAGGGTAATAAGCTACTTCTATTATATGTAATACAATTAAACTAATTAGTCCTATGAATGATAGCCCTCCACAAATACTTGTGACAATCTTATATATATTCTATATAAAACCAGCAATATAACCTTAAAGCATCAGCTATATACTTCGGCAAATTTACCTTTCCTATTAACTCACAGTGCTTACCTCATTAATAGTACTATTTAAACTTGCTCCTCTACCTCAATTATTTCGTTCTTATGATGTCTTTTTCTTTTTTTATTATGTTATAAAAAATACAAATATTCAATAGGGTTATTAATTTATTTTTATTTTGTTTACATTTTACTTTTCCAAAATATTAATTAACTCCTTAGTTAAAAAAGGATCAAATTTTTTACCTGACTGCCTTTTTAATTCTTCTATACACTCTTCTTTTGTCCTTCTTTTCTTTTTATCTTTGTTATTATGCATATAGTCATAAGAATCTAACAAATATACTATTCGAGATTCTAGTGGTATCTTTTCTTTTTTAAGTCCTAAAGGATATCCCTTTCCATCCCATCTTTCATGGTGGGATAATATACTATTTGCAATATGAGAAATAGTAGGGTCTGATAATGCAATTCTATAGCCTTTTTCTGTATGATCATTAATTAATTCAATTTCTTCTTCTGTTAAATCATCTTCTTTAGAAAGCAATTTACCTGGTACGCCAATTTTACCTACATCATGAAACATTACAACTAAAATTAAATCTTCCATTTCACTTTGTGATAATTTTATTCTTTTGCCTAATTTTTTTGCTAATTTAATAATTCTTTTATTTTGTTCTTTTATTCCGCTTTCCTTATCATCTAGATTCTTTTTTATTGAAGATAATATAGCCTCTCTAATTTTTGAATTACCTAATAACTTTCTTTTATATAATTGTTTTTCAGCTATTAATATTAAATCATCAATTGTTTCATTATTTTTATATGTAGTGGAAACTCCAAGAGAAATACTGAGTGGAACCGGTTTATAATCTGCTTCTTCACATTTTTTGTAAATTAAATTTGTCATTCTTATAGCTTCTTTTTTATCTACATTTGGTAATATTATGACAATTTCATCTCCGCCCCATCTTACAGAAAAACCTTTTTCTTTAACCACAGTCTTAATAATATTAGATATTCCTACTAAAAATCTGTCTCCCTCAAAATGACCTAATGAATCATTTATTATTTTTAGTCCATTTAAGTCCCCCATAATTATACTAATACAATTACAGCCTTCTTTCTTTAATTCATTAACTTTCTTATCAAGAAAAGCTCTATTATAAAGACCTGTTAATTTATCTATATAACTTAAATGTTTAAGTTCTTCCTCAAAACTTTTTCTTTCTGTTATTTCCCTAGAAACTGAAACTAAACCTATTATCTCATTATTTTCATCTCTTACTGGAGCCTTCATATCTTCTAATATCTTTTTGTCTCCTATTTTATTTATATACTCATTTTCTACTATATCAATTTTACCAAACTCCATTAACAACCTATCTCTCTGTCGAATATTATCTTTCTTTACTTCTGTATATGGTAATACTTCTGGACCTTTTCCAATAATATTTTCACAGCCTATTTCTAAAATGTTTTCAAAGGTTTTATTACACCCTAAAAAATTACCATTTTTATCTTTGTAGGATATAGCTTCTGGTATGGAATCAATAATTAGCTTTAACATGTTTCTTTCATTTAAAATTTTTCTATCCGATTCTAATTTTTTAGTTATATCAATAATTACTCCAATTGTGGCTATACTATTATTACCTTCTTTAATAGGAACTATATGTACATCAAAAATCTTATCTTTAAAAGTATATTTAAATACACTTTCCTTAGTTAAATTTATTTCTGAACCAATTTTTATTTTTTGTTTTTTTAAAACATCAATTAAAGACTTATTTATAACCTCTTTCTCATTAACATTAAATATACTGCAAAATTTATTGTTAACTACTACCAACTTACCTCTACTATCTGTTTCCCAAATAGCAAAAGGTATATGCTCTAAAAGAATCCTCATAAAATCCACAAACTTACCTCCATTTGTTTCCTTTTCTTTTGTTTATATTCTTAATTTAATATACTATAATATTATTTGTTTTTTTCTAAAATATTGTATTTTTAATCAATACTTTACTTTTTTAACAATTTCTACATAAAGAGTATATAAATAGAGTAAAATGGCCTCCCTCTTATAATAAGGTAGGCCTTTAATTTATATTGTTGCTATTAAAAATTTAGTTTTAATACCTTTAGCTGTAAACATTTCTTCATGTTCTGTAGTAACATTTCCTTCAAATCCACTATTGTGTAAATCATAGGTTATATATTTTATATTAAAATTACATTCTTTAAAATACTCTAATGATTCTTCAAACAACTCATCATCATCAGTCTTAAACCATATTTCTCCATTCTCATTTAAAAACTTTTTATAGTTTTCTAATTGTCTAGGATGAGTAAGTCTTCTTTTTTTATGCCTTTCTTTAGGCCATGGATTACAAAAGTTAATGTAAATTCTCTCTATTTTATCATCTTCTCCAAGAATTTCATCAATTAAAGCAATTTCTTGAGCCATAAGTTTAACATTATTTATAGTTTCACCTTTTTCATTAAAAGCCTTTTCTATATTTCTTTTTGCAAGAACTAAAACTTCATCTTTAATATCTATGGCAATATAATTAATATTTTTGTTTTCTGATGCATGTACTGCCATAAATGTACCTTTTCCACACCCTAATTCTAAATAAACAGGTCCATTATTCTCATATGATTTATTCCACTTACCCTTTAATTCCTTTGGATTAACTACAAAAAAATCACATGCCTCTAGTTCAGGTCTAGCCCAAGGCTTTCTTCTCATTCTCATATTTTTGTTCACTCCGTCTTCATAAGTTTCATTATTATTATACATATTTTAAATGTTATTAACAATAAAATTTATTATTACTTACTCTTTATAAGCTTTTTAAGATCATTTAAATGTTTATGCTCTTCTATATGCTTTGCATTTGGGAATGCATTTAAAATTCTCTTATTTTCCATTGCTTCTTTCTTAAGTAAATTTAACTTTTCTATTAACATTCCTATCCTATCTTTATTTGCTTCATTATTATTTTCCATTCTTAATTTTTCTAACTCATTTTCAGTAAACTCTTCTAATTCTATACCTACTTTTCTTAAGTCATTCTTAATATTTTTAATTCTTGCTAAATGATCTTTTAAATGAAGTAAATGAGCAACTGTAAAGACAAAATCTACTATAAAAATAGTAGTTATTATTGCTGAAAGTGGATATATTATTTTATTTGGTATTGACCTTACTAATCCTCCAAGCATTGGCTCTATTACTTCAACTATTACAACAGCCAAAACTCCAAATAATACTGAATTTAAAAGACATACTCTTCCATTTATATTGAATTTATATGTTGAATAATCCCACCATTTCATATGAAATAACTTTTCAAGTACATATGATGTTATGTATTCTAAGATACTTGCTAAAATCATTCCCTCAAAAAATACTTTAATTGGATTTGACCCTGAGCCTTTTAATAATATAGTTACTAATACGCCTCCAAAACCATAAATTGGACAAACTGGCCCATATAAGAAACCTCTATATGTGAATTTCTTATCTATTATGAAACAATAGATTGTTTCACTAAGCCATCCTAAAAAACTATATATAGTAAAATATATAATTAATTCCCTCAAAATTAAAACACCTCCATTTGTATATATATTATATACCTATAGAGGTGTCCATATATTTAATTAACTGTTAAATTTATCTTTTATATACCATTTTTAGTATTAATATTTTTACTTCTTATTCCAATAATCTGAAATACTGTCTTTAAATTTTTTAAATTGATCTCCATATATTTTAGATTTCATATCTGGGAATGCCTTCATAAGTCTATTTTGAATACTAGATTTTATTTGTATTCTCTTAAAATAATTATAAGTATCTTCTATTTTTTCTTTTACTCCTTTAATATCACCTTTCTTTTTAATAATATTAAAGACCTTATTAAATTCAATATCATTAAATTTTTCCATTGAAACACCTATACTTTTTAATTCTAAATTAGCTTGAGTAATCTTTTTAAGCATTTCATTCATATCAACTAATGATGTTACTGTTTCAATAATATCTACAATAAATATAATTATTATAATTATAACTAATATAAGCACATACTTTGATGGTATAAGACTAACCTTTGATATAATATAAGGATTTAAAATTTCTATTAAAAATAATGATAAAACTCCAAATATCACTGAATTTAATACGCATATACGTCCCTTATAATTTAACTTATAATTTGAATAATCCCACCATTTTAAATTAAAAGCCCTTTCTAATATAACTGCTGTTAAATATTCTATAAAAGTAGTTATAATTACTGCCATTATAAATAGCAATACTATATTATCTTTAAATCCATTTAATAACCCTATTACTAGCATTGATCCAAATCCATAGACAGGGCATACTGGTCCATTTAAAAATCCTCTATTTACCCATACTTTATCTATGGCAGCACAATATATACATTCACATATCCATCCTAATATACTATAGATAGTAAAATATAAAATCCAATACTCCATACCTATTTTTAAAGTCCTCCTTTATTTTCTTTGTATCATTATAAATTTTGTTAACTTTCTTTTAATATGTAATTATAATTAATAATACACTTTTTAAGCCTTAATTTCAAATTTAACCATTTAAACCAATTAAAAAAGGAGTAATTTCATACTCCTTTTTACTATTTTTCCCTTCTTACAATAATATATTCTTAAAACTAAAATTTAAATTATATTATCTATAATTAAATTTATTTATTAAAATTAATGTAAGTAAAAAAACTCCAGCTTAATATTTTATACTTCTTCTAATATAGCTAGTCCAAGTGCTCCAGGTCCTGTATGAATCCCCATAGCTGCTCCAATTTCTTGTAATGATATTTCGCTTATATTAGGATGATTTTTTACTAAATCGAAAAATTCCTTTGCTTCATCATCACAATCTCCTGAAAGAACCCAAACTTTACATTTACATTTATTTAAATATTCGTTTAATATGTCTTTCATCTTTGATATAGCTTTTTTTCTTCCTCTAGCTTTAGCATAATTATATAGTACACCTTCATCATTAGATGACACTATTGGTTTTAAATGTAACATGTCTCCAATAGTTCCTGCAACTTTTCCTATTCTGCCGCCTCTTTTTAGATATTCTAAAGTTTTAAAAGTTATATAACCATGTGTTCTCTTCCTAATATCTTCTAATTTATCTAATATCTCTTCAAGAGACTTGTCTTCTTTTATCATTCTAGCAGTTTCTAAAACAATTGCACCTTGTGGATATCCTAATGTTTTTGTATCAAAAAAATGAAAATTCAATTCATTATGAGCTTCACAAACTAATCTTACACTATTGTATGTTCCTGATAATTTACTTGAAACAGTCATTACTATTACATCAGTAAAACCTTCACTTTTAATTTTTTCTATTACGTCTTCAGTATATTTTAAATCTGGAAGGGATGTAGTTGGTACTTCCTCTTCTAAATTAGCATACATTTCTTTTGGAGTTAATGTAATTTTATCTAGAAATTCTTTATCCTTATATATAATTCTAAGTGGTAGCATTTCTATATTATATTCTTTCATTGTTTCTAATTTTAAATCACAACTACTATCAGTTATTAATGCAATTTTTTTCAAAAAACATTCCTCCTCTTCTTTTATTTAAAATATTATCATAAAGTTTACAATTTAGCAATAATTTCTGCATATATTTGTTGTAATTTGTCTTAAAAAACAATAAAAAAATAGATTTAATTAGTAAAATTAAATCTATTTTGCAAATTTTTTTAACATTTTTTAATTTTGTTTTTATTTTTATAATATAAAATTTACTTTACGAACTTTTTTAAAATACTACTAAGATTATTATTTTTGTCTTTAAAACTTCCATTTATATGCATAACAGAATTCTTTATATTAATTCCATCAGAGGAAACAATACTTATATAAGTTCTATTATTTCTTATAATAGAAGAAGCTTCATCACCTAAATATACTCTATTTAAATTTACCTTACCATTTCCATATATAAATAACTCGTCTCCTTCTAAATCAAATATATTATCCTCTATATTTAAATTTCCATTATATATTAATAAATATGAATCATTCCAGCTAGCATTTAACCAATCATCATTAAGTTTAACTAATGCACCTGAGTAATTATTTAAAATATTGCTATCTATATCATAACTATTTAAATATTTATAATTATTGTTATTATCAAAAAGTATAACTTTATATCCATTTGAAAAATACTCTAAATCATTTATTAAATCATCTAGATTATTTAATGCTATATCTTCTTTTTTTAAATTTAAGTTTAAAGAAGCTATTTTTTTATTATCTAAATTCAAATTATATCCATCTTCTAAAACCTCTGGAACTTCTCCTTTAAAATTATAAAAATTATAAGATATTCCACTTAGATCTTTAACTGAATTTGAAATAGAAAAATCACTATTATTTAAAATATTAAACATACCAATTTCATTATTTCCTAATGCTTTAAAAAAGTCTTCCCCTTTATTTTTAATACTATCTATTTTTACAGTACTTTTATTTTCTGATTTATTTTTTCCTTTATATGCAGTTGCAACTATATCATAATTTCCATTTCCTTTATTTTTTATAACTATATCATAGTTATAGTCATCTAATTCATATCCATTCTTCACGTTGTTGTTAAAATTTGTACTATTAACAATTTCTTTTACATACTCCTTTGGAACAGTTACACTGCTAGAATCCATTATATTTTTATAGTTTTTATCATTTATAAGATAATACTCTCCAATGTTAAGAGCTGACATTGAAGCTGTTTTAACAGCTTCTTTTTGCATTTCCATATTGTTTGTTTTGCTTGTACTAACTATATATGAGTAAACAGCTGTTCCAGTTACTAATAACGCCGTTAATATTACTAAAACTATTACTAAAGCAGAACCCTTCTTTTTCACAGTCTCCACCCTTTTCTTAATATATTATTTTATAAAATAACTAAATACTTTTTTAATATCTAAAGATTTATCATATTGTCCACTAATATAAATAGAACCACCATCTATATCAATATCATTACATGAAACTATACTTGAATTATAAAAAGAAAGTCCAACTCTTTTTATAATTATATTATTATTTGTATAAAATAATATTTTATCAAAAGAATGCCCACCATCATCTATTGTTATATTTCCATTTGTTAAAAGCATTGCTCTTCCATTACTTTCTTTAACTATAGCTCCACAATATCTAGATAAATCTATTCTTTTTAGCTGATCTAAACTTGATATAGTATCCCAATTATTATTACTTTTTAATAAGGCAATATCATTTTTATTTAATCTGCTTATTATTGCATTTAAATTATCATAATATAATCTTCCATTAACATTTACTCCTACATTAAATTTATATATTTTAAAGCCTCTATTATTAAACTTTAAATCTAAATTTTTTACCTTTATGTTTTTTTCGTTATTATTTTTTATATTATAGCAGTCTACAATTCCATGAAAATCATCATTTTTTAAAATAAAATTTTTAAAAACCCTTATATCATTATTGTTAGATTTATGTCCATTTAAATAATAAGAAGAATTATGAATTGTAAGAGACCCTTCTACTTTTATGCTATTAGAACCATCATTTAAAAGAGTAATTCCAGAAATAGAATTATAAAAGTCATTTAAAATATTTTCTTCTTCATTATCCTCTTTTGGTGGTTCATTATTAGAATTACTATCTCCTTCTCCAATAACTATTCTTTCTCCTCCATTATCTATAGAAAAATTATATTCCCTGTTTACATCACCTTCAGCAAATTGTAGATAAAAATAATAAACATTATTTTTATTATATACTTTGAATTTTTTTACATTATCACATAGTTTTCTATAAGATATAATAGGCCCTTTAATATCAACTTTACCTTCTTCTTCACTATTTGAACCAGCATTATATTCAATATCTTTTTTGTTTACTTCTATCATATAAAAACTTCTATTTTCTCCATTTCCAAAGGAAATTAATATTTTATCTGTATCCTTTGAAAGTCCTTTTATTGCTAAATAAGCTTTTTTTATAGAAAAATCTTTTCCTTTATTTTCATTTATAATATTGTTATTTGATTCATTTTGGAAATAAACATTCCACCATCTATCAAACTGACTATTATAAAACAGCTGAATATCTCCCTTATTTTTATCTATATCAGTCTTAACTATTTGATAAAAATTTCTATAATTATTTTCAATATCAGCTTTAATCTTAGTGTTATTAATCCTCTTAACTCCAGCTAAATATATACCACCTATAGCAACTAAAATAATAGATAAAATTGATAAAACTGCTATTAGCTCAATTAAGGTAAATCCTTTCTTCTTCAAATTATCCCTCCTTTTCTAAAAAATCTAACCTTTATAAAGAACCTTAATAAAAGCTAGAATTTAAGAAGATACTTATAACCCTAGCTTTTATCCTAATTTGTATTTTCACTCTCTTTAAACTTATTTTCTATTGGTCTTATAACCATTTCTTCATTTAGAATATTTATATTTTTAGTATTTAAATTTATTTCTCCAATATTTGGAGTTTGTATTCCATTTACATAGTAATAATATTGTGATTTGTTTAATACTATTACTGATAAAACCACATTATATAGTCCTTCTTTTTTAGATGTTGTAGTAATGTATACTATATATTTTATAGGATTATTTTTATCATTTTTTGATATATATTTATTATTTTTTATAGAATCATTTTTTATATTTAATATGAGCATATTCTGAAATTCATATATGTTACTAATTTCACATCTAATGCTTTTGTTGTTTAAGTAATTTTTAAAGATTTCATTATCTTCATTATATAGTATATCTCTTATACTTTGGCTTACACTTACTTCTTTTATTGCATTGTTTGTTATATTTTCACTTTTAATTCCACTCATTATAAGACTACTTACACTAACAAAAAGTACTAAAAAGATAGCCATTGCAGCAACAACTTCTACTAAAGATATCCCTTTTTTATTTGAAGTAATTTTCCTTACCATAAGTTCCTTTGTTAAAATCATACTTCTCATTCTCCTTGTAGTTTAAATTATAATACTCTATTTTAATACTAGCTTGGAGTATGTTATTCATATCATTATTTCCACTTAGATCCATATTATTTTTTTCTATTTTTATCTCATTTATATTTATTTTTCTTTTTTGATTTTCTATCTTTTTTACAAAGTTAATTATATCTTTAAATTTTCCATTTACTACAACTAAGGCATTATTTGCCATTACAGAATTTTTATTTAAATTTTTATTTTCTTCAGTTATGTTTGTATTTTTTGTATTATTATTTAAACTTTCATTAGCTACCTTATCACCTAAAACTTGACTTTTATTTTCAAAGGTTATATCCATTAGTTTTATATTTGAATTCTTTGAAATTTCCACTAAATTTTTTATCACATCAGCTTGTCTTTCAGTTTTTGGAAGTGTACTTAAAATTTTATTATAATCATATGTAATAGTATTTAATTTTGTTTCTAATTCATCTTCTCTATTAATCTCATTTAAAAGATCTATTTTTTCTCCATTTAATGTATTAGATTCTTCTTGCAATAAATTCCCCTTATTTTTCAGAGGCTTTACTATAAATAACTCTATAGCAATAAATGTAAAAATCAATATACTTATAAATAAAAGTAATTTTTCTTTTCTCTTTAACTCTTTTAAATATTTTAAAAATTTACTTTCTTTTTTAACTTTACCCATTGTCTTTTACTCCCTCTACTGAAATAGTAAATTCAACTTTATTTATTGCTTTTTGTTCTTTATTATCAGGTTGTTTTTCTAAATTTTCCTTGTCCACTTTATTATCACTTGTATTATCTTCATTTCCTAAAGTATTATCTAAGTTTATCTTAACATCCTTCATTGATATAACTCTTGCATTTTTATACAATTTGCTCATTTGAAGATTTGCTAAAAATACCGCAACATCTTTTTCATTATCTGCTGTTCCTTCCATAGATATTCCTTTAGTTGTAAATTTAATTTCCTCTAATGCCACATTATTTGGAAAATATTTTTTTAATGTATCTAAATAATCATAAGCTGATACATCTCTATTTATTTGTTTTAATTTATTTATAAACTTCTCTTTGTTTTTTATATCTGTTTTTATGTTCTTATAATCAGAAGCAATAAATTTATAATTTTTTATTTGTTCTTTTAAAGTTCCATTTCCTTTTTCTAAAGATTTATTATTTAAATATATAACACCACAATTTATAAATAATAATAAAGTAAGCAATATATATATAATTATTAAACTTTTCCCTATGTCTTTCTTTTTATTTTTTTCAATACTACTTGGATTAAGATTTAAATATTTTTTCATATTAATTTCTCCTTAAAAACAAGCCATAAAGGGGTAGAAATCGTATAAACTCCTTATTGCTATTTTTAATTTCTAGACCTAATTCTTCTGTATTTCTTATAATATTACTTTTTATTGTAAAATAATCTTCTATATAATTTCTTATAGCTTTATTAATAGTTAATGTTGATAATATTTCTATTTTATCAACTGAAGTTTCTCTCTTTCCTGATTCATAAAATTTTATTGTTTTTTCTACAATAGCCAAAAGATTGTCCATTAATTCTTTTATTTTAGGGTGCTTATTAATTATTTCTTTTATATCATATCCTTCTAAACTTATATCCCTTAAAATTTTTTCTAATGATAAATTTTTATCCTTATCATCTTGAACTTCTTTTTGATATTCATTAATTAAATTTTGAAAACCAAAAGGTATATTTCTTTCAAGCTTCATAATTCCATTTGTTGAAATAGATATATTACTAAAACTATATCCTAAATAAAACATAGCAATAGTTTTACCTTCATATATTAAAGAACTATTTACTAAAATTTTATTTATAGTATTTGTTAAAACATCAATAACATCTAATTTTTTATTTAATGCCTTGCTTAAATCAACATAAGCATCTATTTTTTTCTTTATACATGCTGCAACTAAAACGTCTAGTTTAGGATTATTTTTATTATTATCTTTATTGACTACTTCATAATCTAAATAATAATCTTCTCCATTTGGTATAAGTTCTTTTATTTCAAATTGAACAGTTTCCCTTAAATTTTCTTTTTTCATATAAGGAACTTGAATATATCTTGTTATAACATCACTTCCAAATATAACAAAAGAAATTTTATCTTCCTCTATATTATTTTCCAAAAAATATTTTAAAAGAATTTCAGATAAAGTTCTTGTATCTTTAATAAATCCTTCTTTACATAAACCTTTTGGAATAGGAATTGAATCATACATTTTAATTTTCTTTATATTTCCAACTAATATATCAACAAAATCATCTTTAACTTCTAAAACTATACTGTTTTTTTCTTTTAATCCAAACATCAATTTCCTCCTTATAAAAATAAGGATAAATATACATTAAGTATATTGCTTCCCCATAATACTGAAATTATTGCTCCTAAGAAAATAAAAGGGACAAATGCTATTTGAACTTTTCTTTTTCCCATACATAAAAGTACTATTGAAAAAATTCCTCCAAGTACTATTGAAAAAAATATTGTAAGTCCCATTAATTTAGGAGTTAAATATAATGCTATAAAAAGATATACTTCTAAATCTCCTCCACCAAACCCATTAATTTTTTTTGCTATTAAATAAATTATTCCAACAATAATAAGAGGTATTAATATACTAAGTATCCCTTCTTTTATAGGTTTCCCATTAAATATCTCTATTGTTCCAAATATTATTCCAAATATAAATCCAACTAAAGATACACTAAAATAAACTTCCTTTGTTTTAATATCTATAAATGTTGTTATTATAAGTATTGAAAATAAAACTATATATTTAAATGTTTCTATTGAAATACCAAATTTAATATACGTAACTAAAAATATAAATGCTGTTATTAATTCTACTAAAGGGTAAATAAAACTTATTTTCTCCTTGCAGCTTCTGCATCTTCCCCTTAATATAATCCAGCTTATTACAGGTATTAGTTCATATGCTTTAAGTTCTCTCCCACAATTTGCACAATGTGATGGAGGAAATGCTATATTTTCTTTCCTTGGTATTCTATAAATACATACATTAAAAAAGCTTCCAAATACCAATCCAAATATAAAAAATATTAATCCTATCATTTATTACTCCTCTAAAAGTTCTTTATAATAAACTTTTTAATCTTATAAGTTTAATTATTATCCTATTACCAATTTTTTAAACTTCCATCACTATCTAACACTAATTTAGAAGGATCTGTATTAATTATATTTTTTAACATTCCTAATGTATAAGCCGGTCCAAACATTTTATCATCTTTAACTTCATTAGCATTTAAACGATTATTCTTAATTAAAATCTCCACTACTCCACCTTTTCCATCTTGACATAGACTTGAAAAAAGAACCATATTATCAAATTTAACAGTTTCATTTGATACAGGTTTCCCATCTTCATTTCTCTTAACATATACATTGTTGCTATTAGGAACTAATAATCCATCATTGTAAGCAGCTTCTGCTGCATTATATATTACCTTTGCTTCTGATTGAATAGCTACTTTTTTTGACTTATCCACATATTGTATTACTCTTGGAACTGCAATTGCAGCCAATATTGCAAGTATTGCTATTACTGCTATAAGCTCTATTAACGTAAACCCTTTTTTCTTCATTAAATCCTCTCCCCCTTAGGATATAATTCATTAAAAGGCTGCCCTAGGACAACCTTTTAAATTTATATTAATAACATATTTTAGTGACTACCTGAATTAGTAGTTTTTAAAGATGAAAAGTTTCCACTATCATCTAATACTATATTTGTTTCATTAGTATTCATTATGTCCTTTAACTTAGCTAATGTAGTGCCTCCTCCAACTTTTGTATAATCAGCATTACTTAATAAATTATTTCCACCTGTTGTAAGTGCAGTAACTGCATCTTTTGCTGTCATAGCATTAAATTGAGTTTCACTAGTTACTCCTGTTAATCTTCCATCATTATAGGCAGCTTCTGCAGCATTATATATTGTTGTTGCTTCAGTTTGAACTGCAACTCTCTTTGATTTATCCACATATTGTATTACTCTTGGAACTGCAATTGCAGCTAATATTGCAAGTATTGCTATTACTGCTATAAGTTCTATTAAAGTAAAACCTTTCTTTTTCTTCTTCATAAGTTTATTCATATTATTTTCCTCCTTGAGTTTTTATTTATATATAAGCTTTTGGCCTATTTAACAGCGTCATACATTGAAAATATTGGTAAAACTAAAGATATTACAACAAATCCAACTAAAAATGCTAATAATATAATCATTATTGGCTCAACTAAATTAGCTAACTTTTCCAATGCAAAATTAGCTTCAGAATCATAAAAATCTGATGCTTTTTTTAAAATTTCTTCTACAGTTCCTGATTCCTCTCCAACCTTTATTGATTGTATAAGCATTTTTGGAAAAGTACTTTCCATTTCTAACCCTTCCGAAATACTTGAACCATTATTTATAAATTCTTTACTTTGTAAAAGTCTATCTTTTATAAATTCATTTCCTATAACATCTGCTGATATTTCAATGCATCTTATAACACTTACTCCTCCTCCAAATAAAATTGAAAAAGTTCTTGCAAATCTAGCAGTAAATATTTGCATTGAAATTGTTCTAATAAATTTAGTGTTTACTATAAATTTATCTTTAAAATAAATATATTTTTTATTTTTATTTAAAACAAATATTTTTAATATACTAATTATTATTAAAAATATTATTATGTAAGCCCATTTACTTTTTATAAAGTTACTTATCCAAATTACAATTTGAGTTGGAATTGGTAACACTTGATTTGCTGATAATAAATTTTGAACAAATATTGGCACTACAAAAGCAACCAATATACTTACAACAATTAATGAAAATCCCAATAAAAATTTAGGATAAATCAAAGCATTTTTTATCTTTTTTTCTTGCTTATATTGATTGTCATAATAATCAGCTAAACTTCCCATTATTTCATCTAATCTTCCAGTTTCTTCTCCTACTTGAAGCATGTATATAAAAAGGTTTGGAAGATCATCATATTTTTTAAATGCATCTGATATCATTTTTCCCTTTTCTATGTCATCAAAAACATTGTATAAAATACTTTTAAGTTTTTTATTTTCAACCTGCTCTTTTACAATTTCTAAGCTTTTAATAATACTAATTCCTGAACTTAATGAAAAGTACATTTCTCTACAAAATATTGATATATCCTTTTTAGGTATTTTTCTAAACATTCCTAAATCTAAATTAAGGGATGTTCCAAATTCCTCATAATTTATTAAAAAAAATCCCTTTTCTCGTAATAACTTTCTAAGTTCATTACAATCATCTATATCTATTTTTCCTTTAAGCACTTTTCCATTAAGATTTTTTGCTTCATACTTATATAAAGGCATATTTTTCTATATCTCCTTTATTCACTTATTAAGGTTATTCTCATAAGTTCATTAATACTACTTACTCCACCTTTTACAACTTCACTTCCACCTTCAAATAATGTTTTCATACCATTTTTAATTGCTTCATTCTTTATTTTATCAAAGGACTCCCTATTTAAAATAAGCTCTCTAATATTATGATTTATTTCCATAATTTCAAATATTCCAGTTCTTCCTTTATAGCCTGTCCCAGAACACTTAGGACAACCAACAGGTTTATATAAAGTAAGTTCTTTATTAGTGTCTACTCCTAATAATTTTTTTTCATATTCAGTTGCAGAGTATGCTTCTTTACAATTATTACAAAGTTTTCTAATTAATCTTTGTGCTACTATCCCAACAATTGATGTAGAAATTAAATAAGGTGGAATTTCCATATCCATTAATCTTATTATGGCTGAAGGTGCATCATTTGTATGTAATGTGCTTAAAACATTATGTCCTGTTATAGCAGCTCTTATTGCCATAGATGCTGTTTCTTCATCTCTTATTTCACCTATCATTATTACATCCGGATCTTGTCTTAGCATAGATTTAAGTCCTGATTTAAATGTTAATCCAGCCTTTGTATTAACATTTACCTGTACTATTCCTTCCATACTGTATTCAACTGGATCCTCTAATGTTATTACATTATTCTCCTCTGTTTTTAAATCTTTAAGTACTGAATAAAGTGTTGAAGTTTTACCACTTCCAGTTGGTCCTGTAACAAGAAGCATTCCATAGGGCTTATCTATTATTTTATTTAAAAGCTCTATATCTTTTTTTGTAAAACCTAAATTTTCCTTTGTAAATTCAAAGGAAGATTTATCTAATATTCTTATAACTAAATTTTCTCCATTTATAGAAGGCAAAATAGATACTCTTAAATCAATTTCTCTATTATCTATATTAACTAAAATTTTACCATCTTGAGGAGCTCTTCTCTCTGAAATATCCATACCACTTAACAATTTTATTCTAGTTACCATTGAATTTAATGGTTCCTTTGGTGCTTCAAATTGTTTTCTAAGTTTTCCATCTATTCTATATCTTATTATTACTTTATCCTTTTGTGGTTCAATATGTATATCACTTGCTTTATTTCTAATAGCATTTTCTATAATCCTATCTATAAGCTTTACTGCTGGAGATTCATTTTTATCATTACTTATTAAATCTTCTTCCTTTTCCTCTAACTCTTCCCTTTCATTAAGCTTAGCCTCTGTCTTTTCCATATAATTTTTAGAATAATATTTTGCAATTGCTTCATTAATTTCTTTTTCCATAGCAATTCCAACTTCTATTTTATATCCAGAAGATAATGTAACATCTTCCTCTGCAAATATATTTAAAGGGTCAGACATTGCAACAACAAGATGCCCTTCTCTAAATTTTACTGGTATTAAATTATATTTTTTTGCTAGAGCCTCTGATATTGTTGAAACTGCCTTCATATCAACATCAATTAACTCTAAATCTATTCTAGGAATTCCAAGTTGAAGTTCTAATAAGTTTAATAAACTCTCCTCTGTTATAAGTCCTTGTTCTACAAAAATTCTTCCAAGTCTTTTCCCTGTAGATTTTTGAATCTTTATTGCATCCTTTACTTGATCTTCTGTTATATATCCAAGCTCAACTAAAAGATCTCCTAATCTTTTTTTAGTATTCATATAATCACCTTAACTTTATAATAATTATACAATATTTTCATATGTACTTCTAATACAACTCCATTTATTTTCCATATTTTATTATTTAATTTACAATTTAAATTAAATATTTAAATAATTATAAGAAAAAAATGTAGAAAATAAACTTTCCTACATTTTTGCATACATCTAATGAGCTATTATTTCTATACCATCTTCTGTTACTAAAATTGTATGTTCCCATTGAGATGAAAGAGAACCATCTTCTGTTATTGCTGTCCAATCATTATCTTCATCAACAAAAACTTCATATTCACCTTGATTTATCATAGGCTCTATTGTAAATATCATACCAGGTGCAAGGACCATTCCTTCTCCTCTAGTTCCTACATGGGCAACAAAAGGATCTTCGTGGAACTTAATTCCAACTCCATGTCCTCCAAAATCTCTTACAACAGAATATCCATTTTCTTCAGCATATTCTTGAATTGCAGCTCCAACATCACCTAAGAATCCCCAAGGTTTAACTGCTTCAATTCCTCTTCTAAGACATTCTCTTGAAACTTCAACTAATCTTTTAGCTTCTTCTGAAACATTACCAATCATATACATTCTTGAAGCATCTGAATAATATCCATCTTTTATTGTTGAAACATCTACGTTTATTATATCTCCTTCTTTTAAAATAATATTTTCATCTGGTATACCATGACAAACTTCTTCATTTATTGAAGTACAAACGCTCTTAGGAAAACCTCCATAATTTAAAGGGGCAGGTATAGCACCATTTTTAATTGTATAATCATATACTATCTTATTAATTTCTTCAGTACTCATTCCTTCCTTTATTTTTTCTCCAACTAAATCAAGAATTTCATTATTTATTTTAGCACTTCTTCTTATTCCTTCTATTTGTTCTTCATTTTTTATAATTTCTCTTGAAGGCATAAGAAACCCTTGTCTTTTTAATGCTTCGTATTTTTCATCAAAATCAGCATGGCACTTTTTATACTTTTTTCCACTACCGCACCAACAGCTGTCATTTCTATTTATTTTCATATTTTTTACCTCTTTCCTTCATTTCAAAATAATATCTTAATTTATATTATATCCATTACCTAAACTTTTTTCAAAAATAATAATATTTAATTAAAAATCCAATAAATTTCCTTAACCTTACAATCACTATAATTATGAAAAAATAATATTATATTTTTTATTAAAAATACTTTACCTAAAATATAATTATAAATAAAAAAGCAAAATAATAAACCCTTAAGAAATAATATAATTAAAATTGTATTATTCTTATTAATTTACTATTTTGCTTATTTTATTAAATATATTAATTTTATAGTAGCCCTTTCTTATTCAAATTCCTTATTATATTTTTGATTGAATACAAGTTCCTTGTCTAATCCTAGATCATTACAAGCATCTTCAAAGCTACATCCATTCTCATCCATGTATTTTGCTACATAACTATCTATATTTGGTATAGAATTAATATCCATAATTTTATATTCCTCCTTTTATTTAATACTGACCATTATTATTTCCTTATAATAAATTTATATTCTTCTTATGTCATTTTTATTCCAATAAATTTACTTAATATAAATTATATTTAAATAACCTTTTTTTATTAAAAAATGAATTATTAATATAATATAAAAACTGCAGTTACTCACCATACTATAAATGAATAAAATTTTTAAAGGAGTGATATTATGAAAAGCAAACATAAAAGGGTTTATTCTAAAGAAAACTATAATGCTAATGGTTTTAAGCATAAGCAGCATTGGTCAAAGAATACATTTACTACAACAACAAAGGAACCTGGAATAAATGAAAGCGGAATTGAAGCTAAAAGAGAAGGATTTTAAAATAAAAAAAGCCATAGATTATAGAATCTAAAGCTTTATTGTGAATTATTGTAAAATAAATGGAGCTTAGTCACCGGCGAAAGTCCACTAAGCTCCAAAATTAGCACTTTACGTACCAACTGCTCATTAAATATATCATCTTTTAATAATATTTGCAACTATTTCTTATATCTTTTTGCATAACCACATTTTTTACATAAATCTTCCACTGCACATCTTTTTGAAAATCCATCATATAAGTTTTTTGCTCTCTCTGATTCTAGAATATCCTTTAAGTCTTCCTTAAATATATTTCCAAGCGGAATATTTCCTTCACTATCTAAACAACAAGGCACTACAGTTCCATCAACTAACACACCCATTTGATCTCTTAACCCATAACAAAATACCTCATCATCAATATCAAATTTATTAATATCTGGCCACTCAAATTTTTCTGCCATATTTAAATACATTCTATCTTTTAATTTTATGCCTCTACTTTTTGAAATGGCTTCTTTTAAATTTATTGAAAGGTTTAATTTCTTTTCTATGGAACTAATAATATATTCATTATATTTATTACTTCCCTTTATTTCCTCACTATCCATATTCCAAAGTCTTATAGATGTGATTATATTAGTATTTTCATTTGCTTCTAACATAAATTTTGTAACATTATCTAAATATTCTTCTAAAGATATATTATTATCATTTGCCTCAAAGCTATGAAGGGATATATTTACTTGTCTTAATGACTTAGCTTTTAATAAAATATCCTTGACATTATTTATTAAAGTTCCATTTGTAGTTATATTTACTTTTAATCCATATCTATTGCTTATATCTAAAAAACTTTCTAAATTTTTATTTAAAAATGGTTCCCCCATTAAATGAAAATAGACATAATCAGTATAAGGTTTTATACTTTCTATTACTTTTTCAAAAGACTCCCTATTCATAAATTGTAATTTTCTTTTTGTTTTTGGACAAAAATTACAACTTAAATTACATATGTTAGTTGTCTCAATATATACCTTTTTAAATCTTTTCATTTTCATTCTCCTATAATTTTTATTAATTCTTTTATTATAACCTATTTTATAACTTTATTAGTTAATAATTTAAATAAAATCATATATTAATAAAATAATTAAACTAAGCTAGTAATATCAAAAATTACTAGCTTAGTTTTTTCACTCTTTTCAAATATAACATACCTTTTCCTTAAACTTAGTATACCATCTTTTTACAGAGGCTCTTTCTCCAATATTTATTCTTTTATAAACTATATTAAGGGGTAATACTTTATTATCATAAACTTCTAAAAATATTGTTTTTCCATTGTTTTCTTCCCATACGCCTCCAATATTTTTACTTATTACTTCTCCAAGGTATCCTCCAAATGCCATTGATAAATCTATTACTTTATCATTATCAATAGTATCCATTTCAATTTCTTTATGAAATACCTCTAATATATCATCAAGGAAATTTAAACTTTCCTCTGAAAAATCTAATTTTATTCCCAAATTATTTTTTGAGAAAATTACGGCTCTAAGGGAAGCTTCTTTAAAAATTCTTTCTAATCTTTCCATATTTTAAAATACACCTACTTCCTTATAAGCATTTAAAGGGCTATCTTAAAAAATTTTAAGATATCCCTACTTAATATTAGTGTATTCAAAATAATAGGTTTAAGTGAATTTCATCTCCTAAATATCTATTTATTGTATTATAATTATACATTATTAGACATATTCAAAACTACAATTATTACTATAAAGATTAAAAACTAATTTCTTATTTATATAAAACTTAAAAGTTGCCCTACAGGCTGAATTTTCATGTATTATTTTTTCCATATTCCCCTTTAAAGGTGCTAAAAGTTTTTGTGGTTTTTGGCTCATTACTTTAATTTCTAATTTATATTTTCCTCTTTTTAATACTAATGAATCATTACTATATTTTAAAACTCTAACTCCATTATATGTAGCTAATCTATATTCCTTATCTTTATAATAAACAATACATATACAACCTCTAAAATTTCCTCCCATAAAAGGTATATTTGCAACGGATGCCATTATTGAACATTTATAATCTTCTGTGGTATTTTCAAATAAGTTACATTGAGCCCATAAATATTCCTTTGGAAAGGAAGTTCCAAAATCTTTTTCAATATATCCTATTCCATTATTTAAATTTATTTCTTCATTATTAATAATAAATTTTCCCTTTAATTTATGATACATACTTAAAACTCCATGGTTACATTCCATAAATGGTACATATTTAAAAGGTCCCATAATATCATATTTTATCGGTGTTAATTCTCCATATTTTACCTCTCCCTTTATTATTAAATTTTCATCCTTTATATCTATATAAATACCATCTTTTGAAAAAATATTATTTCCTATTTTTATTTTAAATTCATTTTTACTTACCTTAAAATCTAAAAATGAATATTTAATATTATAAGATAGCTTACTTGTTATAACTTGAATAAAAGCATATTTGTAACCCCTACTATCTATATTTATTCCTGGAATAAAGGCTATTGTATTATCTTTTCTTTGATGCTTAAAATACCATCCTTCAAAAAATTTCTTTTTTTTATGATTCCCATGAAAATTAATCATCCTTAAGACCTTTAGTTGCTGGTCCCCCTAACCAATTTCCTTTATAATCAAATCTTGAACCATGACATGGACAATCCCAACTTAATTCATCACTATTCCAGTGAAGTTCACAGCCTAAATGAGGACACTTAGTTGTTACAAAAAATCCTTTTCCTTCCTTATCCTTATATACACCAACTTTATCTCCTTTATATTCAATAACTCCTCCATGACCATTTTTAATATCCTTTAATTCACTATCTGGAATATATATCTTTTGTGCTATATAATTTTTTGCTGTTTCTAATCCATCTTCTATTAAATTATTAATTGATAAGGACATGTCAAATCTTTTTGGAGAAAAAATTTCTGAAAAATTATTTTCTTTTCCAGTTATCATATCACTTAATATCATTGCAGATACCATAGCACTAGTCATTCCCCACTTATTAAATCCAGTGGCTACATATAAATTAGGTGTTTTCTCTGAATACTGTCCAATATATGGTATCCCATCTAAAGGCATACAATCCTGAGCAGACCAACAATATTTTTCCTTGGATTTTGGATAAAGTTCCTTCGCTATTTTCCTTAAAGCATCATAACTTCCACCCTTTTCATTTTGACCAGTTCTTTTTGGAATTCCACCTAATAACAATAAATCCTTATAATTTCTAAAGGAATATCCATTTTTATTAACATCAATATGCATTCCACAAACGTCATCTGCATTTTCTAAAGCTATTACATAGGATCTTTCTTGATGCATTCTCATAAAATAATAACCAGGAACATTTAAAAATGGGAAATGGGTAGCAACTACTATATTATTTGCTTTTATTTTTCCCTTATTTGTTACAACTAAATTTTCTTCAATATTTACTGCCATTGTATTTTCATAAATAACTAACTCTTTCGCTATTTCATTTAAAAACTTAAGGGGATTAAACTGTCCTTGATTGTTAAACTTTAATGCTCCTTTAATCTTTAAAGGAAGTTTTAAATCATATACTAATTCAGCATCTATTCCTAAAGCTTTCGCTGCCTCTAACTCCTCTTTAAGTAAATCAATATTATCTAATGAATATAAATAAGCTGGCATCTCTTCAAAATCACAATTAATATTTTCTTCTTTAATTATTTCTTTATATTTTTTTATTGCTAGTTCATTTGCATATGCATACTCTTTTGCTTTATCTTTACCAAAATCTTTTATTAATTTACTATAAATTATGTCATGCTGTGATGTTATTTTAGCAGTAGTATTTTTTGTATTACCACTTAAAATTTCTTTAGCTTCAATAACTACTACATCTTTTCCTTTTTTCTTTAAAAAATATGCTATTAATAATCCTGCAATACCTCCACCTATTACTACTACATCTCTTTCTATATCCTTACTTAAAGTTTCTCTCTTTCTTAACTTTAAACTTTCACTCCATACTGATTTCATAAAATCACCTCTTAGTTAGTATTCCATTTTTTATTATTTAAATTCAATTTATTCCATAAAAATAACATCACCTGTAAATTTAACAAATGATGTTACTTTTCATAATATATTATTTAGTTTATTAAAATATTGTTTCTTCACTATTTTTATCAAATATGTGAAGTTTATTTAAATCCATTACAAATTCTACTAAACCCTTTGTATTTATATTATCAGCTGTTGCAGTTTTTATTATTATTGTTTTATCTTCGCTCTTAAGGTGAAGGTAAGTTTCTGCCCCTAAATTTTCTGATACTTCTATATTAAGTTTAAATACAGAGTTTTCTTTATTTTCTATATCTTCTTTTTTGCAGCTAATATTTTCTGGTCTTATTCCAACAAATAAATTTGCATTTAAATTATTTGTTTTCTTAAGAATTTCTCCCTTTTCCTTTGGTAATTCTATTTCTGTATTTAAAAGTTTTAAATATACTTTACCTTCCTTTTCATATGACTCCCCATTTAATATATTCATTTGAGGACTTCCTATAAATCCTGCTACAAATAAATTTTTAGGTTTTTCATATATTTCCTTTGGCGCAGCAATTTGTTGAACTACTCCATCTTTCATAACTACAATTCTTGTGCCAAGAGTCATAGCTTCCGTTTGATCATGAGTAACATATATAAATGTGGTATTTAATTCGTTATATAATTTTGCTATTTCTGTTCTCATTTGAACTCTTAATTTTGCATCTAAATTTGAAAGAGGCTCATCCATTAAGAAAACTTTAGGATTTCTAACTATAGCTCTTCCCATAGCAACTCTCTGTCTTTGACCTCCAGATAATGCTTTAGGTTTTCTGTCAAGTAAGTGTACTATATCTAAAACCTTAGCTGCTTCCCTTACTTTTCTTTTTATTTCTTCTTTAGGTATTTTTTTAAGCTTTAAGGAAAATGCCATATTTTCCTCTACTGTCATGTGAGGATAAAGTGCATAATTTTGAAAAACCATTGCAATGTCCCTATCTTTAGGTGCTACATCATTTACAATATTGCCATCTATATATAATTCTCCCTCTGATATTTCTTCAAGTCCTGCAATCATTCTAAGAGTTGTTGATTTTCCACAACCTGAAGGTCCAACAAAAACAATAAATTCTCTATCTTTAATTTCTAAATTAAAATCTTTTACCGCTTTAAATCCATTTTCATAAACTTTTTCAATATTTTTTAATACTACTCCTGACATAATATTACCTCCTAATTTATTAACCCTTTACAGCTCCAATTGTTATTCCTTGAGTAAAGGATTTTTGGAACATTAAAAATATTATTATCATAGGTATTGATGCTAAAGCAGCACCTGCCATCATAAGTCCATAATCTGTTGCAAACTCTAATTGCATTGTAGCTATTCCTAAAGGAAGAGTTTGCATTGTTTTACTTCTTATTAATATTAATTGCATAAAATAGTCGTTCCAAGAACTTATGAAAGTAAATATTCCAAGGGCTGCTATACCTGGTTTAACTATAGGAATTACTATATTTTTAAATATACTAAGTTCTGAACAGCCATCAATTTTAGCAGCTTCTATTAATTCAGTTGGTATTGTTTCACTAAATTGTTTCATTAAAAATATTCCAAAAGGCCATCCTACAGCTGGTAGTATTAATGATTTATAAGTATCTATCCAATTTAAACTAGTTAATATATTAAATAATGGAACCATTATTACTTGCTTTGGAAGTGCCATTGCTACTATAAGTAACCAAAAAGCTATCTTCCTTCCTGGGAATCTTTTTTTAGCTAAAACATATCCTGCTAAAGCTGATGTTAAGCAAACTAAAAAAGTTGTAGAAATTGCTATAAAGAAACTATTAAATGTCCATCTTGCTAAAGGCTGCTTAGCTAAGCTTAACCAATTTTGCATTATAGGTTCTGCTGGAAACCACTGTGGTGGCATAGCTATTGCTGCTCCTTGATCTTTAAAGGCACCTGTTATAATCCAATAGAAAGGAAAAATAAATATTACAGTAAATAAGCATAATACCATAAAGGACATAATATGTTTTGGAGTCCATTGATTTCTCCAATCATATAATTCTTCTTTTTCTTTTTTCTTTTTAAATAACATTTCTTTTTTCTCCTTTCTTTAATATTCCACATCAGTACCTAAATACTTATATTGAATTACTGATATTGCCATAACTATAATTGCAAGAACAACTCCCATAGATGAAGCAAGTCCATATTGTCCTAAAGTAAAGGATCTTTCATAAACTTGATACATAATTGTAGTAGTTGCATAGTTTGGTCCACCTGCTGTTAATAATTGAATAAGTGAAAAACATTGGAAAGAATTTATTGTAGTTATAATAACTATATATAATGTAGTTGGCTTTAATAATGGCCATGTTATATGTCTAAATACTTGCCTTGAGTTAGCTCCATCTATTTCTGCTGCCTCTAAATAATCCTTTGGTATATTTCCAAGGGATGCCATATAAAGAACTATTGGTTGTCCAACAGATAATGTAACAAGAACCATTAATATTGCCCATTTTGCAATACTAGGATCTCCAAGCCATACCTGTGGGTCTACTCCAAAAAAACTTAGAACATAATTTAATATTCCATAATTAGGGTGGAATATCCAGCCCCATACAACTGTAATACTTACTACAGATGCTATTGCTGGAAGATAGAAAATTGATCTAAAAAATGATCTAACCTTTGAAGATTTTTTAAAGATAGTTAAAGCAACAAACATAGAAAAAACTACTACTACAGGAACATTTCCAATAACTAAAAACAAAGTATTCCATAAGGATTTTCTAAATACTTCATCTTGAAATATATTAATGTAATTTTGCAAACCTATAAATTCTGAAGTTTTTGGATTGTAATCGAAAAAGCTCATAACAGCTCCACCAATCATTGGTAGTATTACAAATCCAAAGAAAAATATAGCTGCTGGTAATAAAAATAAATAGGCTGCTATCCATTCTTTTCTTGCCAATTTATTATGACGCTTTTTACTTTTTTTATTATCTTTTAATACAGTGCTCATATGAAACCATCCTCTCTTTATTCTCTCTCTGTTACTATGAAGGGAGTATTTTTTATACTCCCCTTCATAAACTATTTTCTATTATTTTTTATTAAGAGTTTCATTTGCCTTGTCATTAAAAGTTTTTAAAGCTTCTTTAGGAGAAGTTTTTCCTAAAGTAATTTCTTGAAGTGCTGGGAACCAATGAGTTCTCATTTCAGCAAATCCATTTACTGTATTATAATATTTAGCAGTATAAGCTCCCATACCTTCTGCAAATTTCATTTCTTTATCATCATATAATCCTTTTACAGAATCTCTAACTGAAAATGTTCCAGTAGCTTTTAAATTTTTCTTTTGCCATGCTTCATCATTACATAAGAAATCTATGAATTTTTTTGAAGCCTCTATTTTTCCTTCATCACCATTATCAAATACACATAATCCACCAATAAGAGATTCTAAAGCAAGTTTTCCCTTTGGTGCAGGTATTGGTAATAAAATATCATCAAATTGAGTTGATTTTTTTGATTGATTGCTCTTTATTAAACCAGTTGAAGATAATATGCTTATAGCAGCTTTTTGTTGTAAGTATAAATCAATTGCATCATTTGAAGCTAAAGCTTCAGTTCCCTTTCCAATAAGTCCCTCATCAATTGCTTTTTTAACCCATTCCATTGATTTTATAGCTTCAGGTTTATCAAAAGTATAAGCTGTTTGGTCTTTATTCATTACACTTCCTCCGTAAAGGTTTGCAACAAATGCTCTTGTACCTTGATCCCCTGCTGTACTTTTACTAAAGAATGTTAATGGCATTACTTCTGGTTTTGCTTTCTTAATAGCTTTTAATACTTTTTCAAATTCTTCTACTGTCCATTGTCTATCTTTTTTATCTAAAGGAAGCATATCTAATAATCCAGCTTCTTCAAACATTTGCTTATTTGCAGACATCATAAAATTAGTTGTATTAAATGGATACATATAGTACTTGTCATCTAATTTACAACCTTGAAGAATGGATTCTGATACATCACCTTTTAAATCCTTTATCATATCATCTACTGGTGCTAATGCCCCAATTCTTGCATAATCAATTATTCTTCCTGGTGCATCATATAAAACATCTGGTGCAGATTTTGAAGCTATTGCTGAATTTATTTTTTCACCACCGCCATTAAAAGATAACATTTCTACATTAACTTTTATATCTGGATTCTTTTTCATAAAATCTTCTGCTATCTCTTCTTCGTACTTACCAACTACCCCATCTTTAGTTTCAAAGTTTGGAAAAGCCCACCAAGTTATTTCTACTTGATTAGATGAAACCTTCTCCTCTGCCTTTTTTCCACCACACCCAGCTAACAATGATATACTCAAAGTAGCTGCAAGTATAGTTGATAATAATTTTATTTTTCTCATAAAATAATTCCCCCTATATAATTTTTATTTTAAATATGTTTTGCATATTAAAACTCCATTTAAATACCATTCAATTAAATTTTCCTCTACTTTATTTTTTTATTGTAACTTCCTTTGATATCTAATTTTATTCAAAGTTTACTTATGTTATTACTTGTATATAAATTAATTTCAAATAATTTTTTCTGTTTTAAAATTAAAGGTTACTTTTTTAATTTATTAAACAAAAAAAGAGTTACTTTACTCATAAATTAATAAGTAAAATAACTCTTTTTTATATATTTAAAATAATCTTATACTATCTGTAAACTTACCATTTTCCATTTCTATTTCATATAAAGCAATTCCCTCTAAACTTGCCTCAAAAGGTTCATACATATTTAAAATAAACTTAAAAGCATCCATAAGCTTTTCCTTATCTAATCCCATTGCTAAACTACAATGCGGATTCCAATTATCTGGTAAATAATAAGCTCTTGCATTACTATTAAACTCTTTGAAATAATCATAATATTTTCTATGAAGAGCAAGTAGTTCCTCAGTAACTACTGGTGTTGTTATGCAAGCTCCTGTAGTTGGAAAAACACCTAAAACATCAAATTTTGTATCTATAACATTAATCTTTGATTTAAATTCTTTCATTTTGGCTATAAATTTATCTTTATCTATATCATCATAAATTGCTAAAGTAATATGTGGAGAAAGTCCCTCCATATTGCTTAAACTTGAATCAATTCCATTATCACTTAAAGCTTTCCAAATAGATTCAACATATCTCGATGCCTTTCTATCCAGAAATATATCTACTACATACATATTATTCCTCCAAAGTAATCCTCTTTTATATACCTAAAATTATAAACTTCTTCTTGATATATTTTACCACATTTTTACCTTTAGATTTTAAATTTCTTTTTTTATAATATAAAATTTACTTAATTACCTTTTATTACTATATGTATAATCTATCTATTACCTTTAAGCCAAGTTCCTTTGCAAAGTTTAGACCCATATCTAAATCTGCCATTTCACAAGGGTTATGTGCATCAATTCCAACAATTATCTTTACATTATACTCCTTTGCAAGCTGCCAAAAATCCTTTATTGGATAGCTGTATCTTTCTCCATTATTATATTTAACTTTAGGTTTTCTAAATCCATTAACATTTATTTCTATAGGCATGTCTAACTCTTCTGCTGCCTTAAGTATTTTTCTAGATGATTTAATTGCATGTTCATCCCAATTTATGTAATCAAGTCCAAAAAGATCAGGATGAGCAAGGCATTTAAATAATCCTGTCTTCATAGATTTTACTACAAAATCTACATAGCAATCTAACTTTTCTGGAGTTAAATTGGCTCTTCCTACATAAAGCCACTCTCCATTATAAGGAAAAAAATGTGCTCCTAATAAAAGATAATCTACTTTATACTCTTCTATAAGTTCTTTATATAACCATTCAAAATGAGGGAAATACTCACATTCCATAGATTTTTTAATTGATATTTTATCACCATATTTTTTAATAACTTCATCTATCTCCTTAAAATATCCTGGTAAGTCCTCATAATTCATTCTACTTCCATTATCAATATCCATTCCTGGATGAGGAAGATGATCTGAAATACCAATTTCATCAAATCCCTCTTCTATTGCCATTTTTACATAATCTTCAATCTTTCCTTTTGCATGTTTACACCTATAATTATGTGTATGATAATTACTTTTCATTTCTATTCCTCCTATGTAAAAATATATTAATCAATAAACCATAGTAAAACTTATAAAAATAGATGTATACTCTCTCCTACTTTTATAAATTTAATATGAATTAAATATAATATATATTATTACTTTTTTAATGGCTATCTAAAATCAATACTCCCATAAAACATATCCTTTTAAATAAGCATATTATAAGTTTAAAATCTATTTTTAATACATATATAATTTTACATAATTATGATTAAATATCCAAGGTTATTTAAATATATATTTTTATACTTTTGTACATACTATGATTATAACTTTTTATAAAAGGAGATGGCTATATGAAAAGGGAACATTATATTGTTAATGGATTATCTAGCGAAACTATTAAAACTCAAGTTAAAAATTCTCTTGAAAAAATTGACGGAGTAAATCAAGTTTGTATTGACCTAGGAAGAGGCAGTGTTGAAGTAATTTATAATGAACCTGCAAACCAATCACAAATTGAGGAATGTATTGAAAATACAGGACATCACATTGAGTATTAAATTTGTAAATTCTATAATTCATTTAAACTCTTACACTATATAATTTTAAATTGCAAACTCTAAAAGGCAAAATATTAAATTTTTATTTTGCCTTTTTATTTGTCTAACCCTTTAATACATTCATTAAATCTAAATTCTTTATATAACTTCCAAGTATTTTCTTCCCATTTATAAATGCTAATATTATCAAATAAGCAATGAAACTTACAAGGAAATTTATTAACATAAGACCACACTTCATTATATAAAGGTTTTAACTTTTTTGATGCTATAGTTACATGAAAAATCTTATCTTTACCATCTTTTTTATCAAAATTTATATAAGATAACTTATCCATTTCGTCTATTAATTTATCGTGGACAGACTTTCCTTCTTTAGACATTTTTACTTCCATGTAAATTACTCTATTGTCAAAATGATTATATCCATCTATTTTAAAAGAATGTGCCTTTTCATTTTTACAGACATTTTCAATTATCTTTTCTAATTCTTTAATATCTTTATCATATTCAAAAGGTCCTTTAATTGTAAAATGAGCTGGAAGCTTAGAAGATTTTAGATTAAATTTAGAAAATACATCTTTTCTTAAATTATTATTGAATTCTCCAGCACTACCCTTTACTACAGAAACTATTACATACCTCATATTTTTTCTCCTTATATAAAAATAATCCCTTTAAATCTATAAATTTTATTATATACATTATCTTTAATTATTATAATACTATATCTTTAATTTCCATTAGTAACATTAATCTTACTAATTGTACTATATTATGTTAAAATATCTTTATAGATTTTTGAGAGGTGAATATATGAACATATTTTATGGTGCTTACGGCTTTGATATACTATCAATTTTTATGCTGTTAATAATTAGTCTTTTAGGATTTAATAGTTATACTAGAATTTTAGGAATGGTTTTATTAATATTAGTTATTTATAGAACTTTCTCTAAAAATATTTATAAAAGAACAGCTGAACTAAATAAATTTATTGATATTATAAACAAGCTTTTAAGTAAATTTGGAAAAAGAATGCCTTATAACCTTCCTAGAATAGGTTTAGATAGCATACCAATGTTATTTAATAGGCTAAAATATAAAATAGATCAAAAAATTAAATTTAAAATAGTTAAATGTCCAAATTGTGGACAAAAATTAAGATTACCTAGAGGTAAAAAACATATAATTGTAACTTGCAGAAGATGTTCTCATGAATTTCGTATAAAAACTTAAAAATAAAACGGTACTTAAATTAAGTACCGTTTTATTCTTGTTATACTATTTTACTATGTTAAATTTATTTTATTAAGCTTTCCACATGACCTTTTACTTTTACTTTTCTATAAACATCTTCTATTTTTCCATCTTTGTCTATAACAAAAGTACTTCTCTCTATGCCAAATACTTTTTTACCAAACATGTTCTTTTCTTTTAATACACCATATAACTTACAAACTTCTTCATTTTCATCTGATAATAAAATAAATGGTAAATCATATTTTGTAATAAACTTATCATGAGATTTTAATGAATCTCTACTTACTCCTAAAATTACTGTATTATTATCTATAAACTTTTGATTATAATTTTTAAAATCTTGAGCTTCTAGAGAACATCCTGGAGTATTATCCTTTGGATAAAAATATAGTACTACTCTCTTTCCTCTATAATCACTTAATTTATGTTCTTTATTATCTGATCCCATTAAAGTAAAATCTGGAGCCATCATACCTTTTTCTAAACTTTTGTTTTCCATTATATCACCTTCCAAGCTTTCATTTTATTAATAATAATTATTATATAATAATTTTTAAAACTTTTCAACTTATTTAGGAAATTTACTAATATCTTTATTTAAGGTTATCTAAAATACATCCCTATTTAAATATATTTTTCAATTTATTTTTATTCTTTCAAACTAAAAGTAAGAGTTGTTGGATTATGATCACTATATCTAAAATTATATTCACTCCCATGAATTTTTTTAACCTTTATATTATCTGATACCATAAAACCATCTATTACACATCTTAAATTTTCTCCTTCAACATATGGTTTCATAACAGTTCTATTACTTGGTACACTTTTATCTGCATATATTTTAAATCCTTTTTTTGCAAAATCATCTGGTATTCTTTGTAACCAATTAGGATGTGTTTCTATTGTTTTAAAATTAGATGAACCAGTACCTGGAAGTTCATGATTCCAATCTCCTCCAAGTAATATATAATTTCCTTTTTTATACTCATTTTGAAGAAAATTTTCAATAAATCCAAGTTGGACTTTTCTAACCTTTCCACCTTCATCATAGGCTGAAAGGTGAACATTTATTAAAATTAATTCTTTATTATTAGAAAGTTTAACTCTATTAACTAGCATACATCTATCAAGGTCTCCTAATTGTCTAAAAAAGTCCTCTTTCCCTGGTAAATCATATCTTATACCTGAATTTAAATTATATTTAGACATTGTCATTATTCCACTTAAAACTTGTCCATGAGGATGCGTAAGTGGTATAGGCACCCAAGGAACATCAAAGTTCTTTGCAAAGGATGTACTATAATTATTAAAATTATTTTTTATACTTTCATATTCATTTACCTTATAACTTCTTGTTGATTTTTTATCTAATTCCTGTACATAATAAAAATCTGAATTTAAATTTTTAATTATGTTTTCTATACCTTTTAAATTTTCTAAAACGGCCTCTTTACTTATAGCCCTTGACATAGTTCCTCCATCCATGAAGAAATCTACATTTTTATCCATACCAGCATATCCAACATTAAATGAAGTAATTGTATATTCTTTATTTAATTCTATTTTTTTCTTTTGATTATTTTCAATTTGAACTGTTTCCTCTTTAGCTGGTTTATAATCTGATATAATCATAAATCCAACATAACCTAATACTACAACTATTATAACTCCTATTATTCCTGCTAATGATTTTAAAAATAATTTCATATCTGTCCTCCTAAGTTTGATTATTATATTATACATAATTAAATACTTTGAATCTATGAAAAATAAAAAACATCCCTTCTCTTGGATGTTTTTTTACTTACAATTCTATCTTTATTTTTTATTATTTTTAAGTTCCCTATCAACCTTCTCTAAATAATCTGTTTGGCTTACTATATTTTCTTCAAAATCCTTTACTGCTCCCTTTGTATAGTTTCCCATAGCCTTAGGACTTATTTTATTTTTAAAATTATTTTTTGACATATAATCACCTCAAAAATATTTTCCCCTTAAGATAACTATATATTCAAATAATATAAAATTTTATAAATACAAAAGGTGACTTGAAAAAAACTCAAGCCACCTATATATCTATATTTTATCTAAAAGAAGTTTTTAAAGCTTTCTTTAAAACTTTAGGATTTTTTCTATAAGGAGTTACTGGGCAAATCTTTTTATCCTTTACTCCAAATAAAGTATATATAGCAATTCTAGCTGAACGAACTGAATATTCTTCAGTAAATACCATATCCTCAGGTATTTCAACAAATTGACCTAACATAGCAAAGTTTGTTGAACCATCTGGAACAACTTTTGGACGATCACTCATTTTACGTGGTTCAAATTGTGAATCTATATAAGGCATCATACATGGTATAACATTTACTACTGTTTCCATAATTTCATCCATATCTTTTTCTAAATGTAATTGATATAAGAATTCTGTTAATAATTCTTTTCCTGTACATTCACGCATTGGTTTCTTTACATAATCACCTAATCTATCTGTGTGTAATCCATATCCCCAGAAAATAGTTTCATCAAGAGGTTGGTTCTTAAAGTGTGGTTGTGCTGCAACAACTATGCTCATTAACCAATTAGAATCCTTAAAAGTCATTAATGCTCCACTTCCTGGAATGTTTCCAGAAAATTCTTCTATTAATTTTAATAACTTATTTCCTTTACAAGTTACAGTGAAACTTTCCCAATTAGTTTGTTCTGGATGTCCAAAAAATGGTTCTGGATTTCCAAGTCCAGGTTTTTTATCTGTTATCTTTCTCCAAAGATCTGCTGAAATTGGATTACTTGGATCATAAACTGGTGCAGTATTCATATCTCCAAGAGTTGCACAATCAGTCATACAACCAGCTGTCATTATACATACATCCTTTGAATCTAATGTAATTACTTTTTCTTCACCATTTTGATTTAAATGTATTTCAGTTACTGTAATTCCATCTCCTGGCTTAAAATCTAAATCTGTTACTGTAGAATTAATATTAAAATCAACTCCAGCTTTACATAAATATGATTTTATTGGACGTATAATTGAATCATATTGATTATATTGAGTACGTGTAACTCCTTCTAAAGTATCAATACGAGAAAATTCTAAAATCATACGTTGCATATAACGTCTAAATTCAAATAAACTAGACCACTTTTGGAAAGCAAAGGTAGTTTGCCACATATACCAGAAATTAGTTTCAAAAAAGTGTGGATTATCTTTAAACCATTCTTCAATAGTCATATCATCTAACTTGTCCTCTGGAGTAATTAATAATTTACCAAGAGCCATACGTTCAGCATTATCAAATCCCATACTCTTTACATTTTGAATAACACCATCTTTATTAACTAAACGTGCTTGTGCATGAGTTGGATGTAAATGATCAAAATTAAGAATTTCTTCTGTAACACTCATATTAGGCATTTCTAAAGAAGGTATGCTAGAGAATAATTCCCAGAAGTTTTCATAAGTTTCTTCATTAAGCATTCTACCACCACGGCATACAAATCCATTAACTGGATCTCCTATTCCATCATTACTACCTCCAAGAATTTTCATTCCTTCAAAAATGTGAATATTTTCGCCCTTAAAGTTTAAGTCTCTTACAAGATAAGCTGCTCCTGCTAAAGAAGCTAATCCACCACCAATAAAATAAACTTCTCTTTCATCATTATTTATTTGTGGTAGCTGTGTTTTTTCTGCTTCACATTTATTTTTAATCTTTTTTGCAGCTATAGTTGCAACAGTTGCAGCTCCTGCTATTGCACCTAATGTAATTAATAGGTTTTTATTATCATTACTTTTTTTATTACATTTCCTATTTAATTTTTTTCTCATATTTCTCATAAAACTCACTCCACTTCTTTTTTTATTTTATTATCTTTAGTCTTATTATAATTTAATATATCATATTTGTATTTACTCATTACTTAAGTTTTATTTAAATAAGTTAAAATTTACATCTAATACATTTTTAGAATATTTTATTAAAAAATTTAACAAATTACATTTACAAAAATAGTAATAAAATTAAACTTTTAATGATAAATTTTATTTTTATTACTATTTGCTATTGCTAATTTAGAGAAATTTGTTTTAAAATGTATCTTAATAACTTAAGAAAAGAGGAAATCTTAAATGGAAGAAAGTTTAAATTATGATTCTTTATTGCTTTTATCTATTGTTGCTTTTTTTACTCCATTTTTAGTAGCAAAATTAAAAAAATTAAGAATCCCCTATCAAGTTGGAGAAATATTTATTGGAATAATAATTGGAAAAAGTTTTTTAAACATACTAAAACCAGATATATGGATTATTTTCCTTTCAAACTTAGGTCTTGCTTATTTAATGTTCTTAAGCGGACTTGAAATAAACTTTGAAGATTTAAAACTAAAAAAAGGAGAGTCTATACTAAATTCAAAAATATTTCTTAGTATAAAAATGTTTTTGATTTCATTGTTTGTTTCATTTATTTTATCCTTTGCTTTAAAAGGAATTGGTATAACTAATGGTAGATTATTTTTTGTTATGCTTTTTACTGCTACTACTCCAGCACTACTTGTTCCTATATTAAAGGGAAAGAATATATTAAATAGTGACTTTGGGCAAACTGTATTAATATTTGGACTTATATGTGAATTAGTAAGTTTAATTGGTATAACATTTATTTCATCTGTAACACAATATGGGTTCTCACTTAAAAGTTTTACATTTTTAATAATATTTTTTGCAGCTATAATTATATATTTCTTATCTAAGATTATATTTAAAAAAGAGGATTTTTCTACATTAGCCTTTAAAAATCTTCATTTAAGCGTTAGAGGTGCTTTCGTTTTAGTTTTAATATTAGTTGCAATAACAGAAAAAGTAGGCTCTGAAATAGTTTTAGGCTCATTTTTAGCTGGAATAATATTTTCATTAGTGGTTGGACGAGCAAAAGAAGAAATATCCCATCAACTTGATGTTATAGGATATGGATTTTTAATCCCAATATTTTTTATAATGATTGGAGTAAATATAGATTTAACTTCTATAGTTAAAAATCCTAGCTCTATTGCTAAAATACCAGTTTTTTTAATTATGTTTTTCTTAATAAAACTAATACCATCTTTATTATTAAAGAAAAAATATGGAATAAAAAATGCTTTAGCCTCATCTATGATATTAACTACTCAATTAAGTTTACTAATTGTAGGTGCTCAAATGGCTTTAAATTTAAAATACATAAATATAGCAGATTATTCAGCTTTTGTAGTAACAGCAATAATATCTTGTGTTGTTTTTCCACTATTGTTTGAAAAACTACTTGTTATAGATAAAAATACTATTAAAGAAGTAGATGAAAAAGAAAAGATAATTATACGAGAATTTTTAATTTCAAATACATTTTATATTGGGAAGTCATTAAAAGAATGTCATTTCCCTAAAGGCTGTAAAATTTTCTTAATAATTAGAAATGATGAGGAAATAATGCCAACTGCAGATACAGTTCTTAAAGAAAATGATTTAATAATATTAGCTGGAATTCCACAAGAAGTTGAGGATACAATTAACATGCTAACAGTTTGTGATTTATCCCTACCAAGTTAAATAAAAAAATATATTAAAAAGAGCAGAATATCAAACTTATAAAAGTTTTTCTATTCTGCTCTTTTTATTAAAATATGTACTATAATAAATTTTCATTTTAATATTTTTAAAATCCAAATTCTGCTCTTCTTTTCTTATTAATATAGTTTACTACTCTCATTTTAAACCTTTCCTTCTCTTTATAACTATAAAAGTTAGCAAGGTCTGCTGCAAGAAATAAGCTATCTAAAACTAAATATTTTAAATCATTTAAGTTATCTTCATTTTCTGATGTTTCATCTTCTAAGGTAGTCTTACCAAGTATTTCTTCAAATTTAACCTTATATTCTTTGAGAGCTTTTAATATAGAATCACTATATTCTTCTAAATTTTCATTAATTATATTATTTATAAAATCTAAATATTGTTTATTTAAGTTATTATATTCCTCATATATCAAAAGTAAACTCATATACAACATCTCCTTTTTTAGTTTATACTTTTATATTAACATTTTAATCCTATCAAAAAAAGCTAATATACTATTTTCATTTATTTACTAAAATATCTAATTAGTAACTAGACTTTAAAAGTACATATTAGAATAATTTCTAGGATAAACTATTCTTAATATAGCTTTTAAAAGGTAGTGAATATTATGAAAAAATTTTTTAACATTTTTATAGTGTCTCTTTTATTAATTAATATACCTATTAAAGTAAAATCAATGGAAACTAAAGATTATATATCAGAAATGAAACAAGATATTCTAACTATAATGATAGCATATCCTAATTACATATCAAGTATAGAACAAATTGATGATAAAGTTTATTTAATTATGAAATCTAATAAAAAAATTATTTACGATGATAAAAAAGAGAAAAGTCATAATGAAAAACTAATAAATCCAGATATACAAGATATGCTAAAGCAGCCCTATCCTCTTAATAAAAATACTAAAATTATGGATAAAGACTTTGATCCAGGAAGAGCTAGGCATTATGACCTTTTAAATGAGGTATATGGAAATTCTAGAAATATTATTGAGAAAAATTTAAAGCCCTTAAAATATGGTTATACAAACTATCAATTTAATAGTAAAAATAATGCTAACATTTCTTTAGAAAATACTTTAAGGGAACTTATTCCTCTATCAAAAAATAGACCTGATATAGGAAATATACTATATCCAGCTAGTGGAACTTATAATTATAGAGTAATATCAGGCACTGGAAGACTAAGTCCCCATTCCTATGGAATAGCAATAGACTTAAGAAGTAATCCAAATGATTACTGGAAGTGGTCCTCAAAGGAAAAAGGAGAAGAAAGACTTTCTAAATATCCAGAGGAGCTAGTTTCTGCCTTTGAAAAAAATAATTTTATCTGGGGAGGTAAATGGGAACACTTTGATATACTCCATTTTGAATATAGACCTGAAATAATATTAAAGGCTAAGTATTTTTCTACTTGGAATCAAAGCAAAAAATGGTATGAAGGTGCTCCTTTAAATGAAGATACAAAAAAATATATAGATATAATAGAAAATAGTTTAAAATAACATTTTATAAAAAGGGGATGATAACACACTATGTTAATATCTAAACCTAAAAAAAATTCTTCAATTTATTTTAAAATCACTGTAATTTCATTAATATTTTTATGTATTAATAATCTCTTTCCATTAAAGGCTTTTTCTTATGATAATAAAGATGATACTAAATTAAAAACCTTTGTGGAAAATATATTCATTAAAAAAAGTAAATCTATATTAACAGAAGATTTAGATTCTATTCATTCCCTATATAATACTAATAGTAAATATGGTCAGTGGGCTTATGAATATGAAGAAAGAAAAGTAAAATATATTAATAATTGGGCAAAAAAGCAGGGAGTTAAATTTATAGATATTACTCCAAAGACAGTAATTAAAAGTTCAAAAATTTCAGATAAAGTATCCTCCTTTTATGTATTATGCAATACAGAATACAAATATATATATGAGGATGAACCTAAAAAAATTAATACTTCAATAATTGGCACTTATCATTCCCTTCAGTTAACAAAAAATAATGATGAATGGATAATAACAAAGGAATGGTACACTGACCCCTTTGCTGACTCTTTAAAACTTGAAAATATAAAAGTAGATGCTATTAAAGAGTATATTAAAGCACAGCCTACTAGAGACTTTTCTAATATTAGTGACAAAAGAAAAAAAGCTATAGAATATGCAAAGGAATATTGTGGCTCTGCAAGTAATAATAAAAATGATTTTAAATATAATAAAAAATATAAAAATTTTAATTGTGAAGGTGGAGATTGTGCAAATTTTGCCTCACAAATACTTCATGAAGGTGGAGGCTTTAGAAAAAATATTACATGGAATTACTCAAAAGGAAGTGCAACAGCTCCTTGGATAAATGCTGATAAATTTAATAATTATATGATTTATAGTGGTAGAGCTTATGTTCTTTCTAGAGGAAACTATGAAAAGGTGTATAAAACCTCCTTTAAACTTCTTCCTGGAGATTTTATAGCCTACGAAAAAAAAGGCGATATAACTCATATTTCTGTTGTTACTGGTGCTGATTCAAAGGGATATCCTTTAGTAACTTGCCATAATACAGATAGAAATGATGTTCCTTGGGATTTAGGATGGAGTAATAAAAATATAAAATTTTGGTTAGTTAGAGTAAATTATTAATTAAGCTATAAAATCTTATTAATATATCTTTTAATTAATACTTCTATTTACAAAATATAAAACATTATTCTATATATAAAAGGCAAAATAATAAACTTACAACATTATTATTTTGCCTATTTCTATTTTCTAATAAATTATTTTACTATTTTATATAAACTACTATCCTTAGGTAATATTTCACTTATATCCCTATTTGATAATATATAAAGTTCATGTAATGCTCTTGTACAAACTGTATAGAATAAATTCTTATCATTTTCTCCTAAGTAATTTTCTCCATCAGCTATAATTACTCCATCAAATTCTAGGCCCTTAGCTAAATAAGAAGGTATAACATTAACTCCAACTTTAAATTCTGCCTTATCATTATCAATTAAATTTATATTAGGAATTAATCCTTTTAACTTTTCATAAACCATTTCAGAAATACTTTTATTTTTACAAATTACAGCTATTGATTTGTATTCTTTTTCCTCCATACTAGAAATAATTTTAGCTATTTTTTCTTCTAAGTCATTATTTACTATATGAATTTCTGGATTATTTCCTCTTCTCTCAACTGCTTCTATAGGTTCATGAGTATCTAATATTTCCTTAGTGAAACTAGTTATATTAAAGGTTGAACGATAACTCTTAGTTAATACAGCCTTCCTTACATTTTGGAAAATATTTATTATACTATCCTTATCTTTAACATTTGAATGTTTATCAATTCTTTGGTTAAGATCTCCCATAATTGTAATTGAAGCATCCTTAAAAGATCTCTTTATTATTTCATAAAATAATGGACTATAATCTTGAGCTTCATCAATAAGAATATGCTTAACTCTAGTATAATTTCTAAAACCCTCCATAGAAGCTCTTATATAAATTATAGGAGTTATATCTTCATAGTTAACTTCACCATAATTTAAATGATTTAATGTAAGCTCTTTTATATCTTCTAAATCTTTATTTGTATATTTTTTTATGTTTTCCCATAACATTTTATAAATTTCTACATTATTTAAAGTTTTAATCATTTCATCTACTTGTATATCAACTTGCTCTTTGCAGTAATCATAAAACTGTTTTTTATCTTCCACATATTCAAAATCATCATTATTTGATAAATATTTAGTTTCTACCTGAGAAAATAAACTTTCTTTAATTACCTTTATTCTATTTAAAAATGGTATATTGTTAAATCTCTTTAAAAAAGTATTTTCAACAGCCTTTTTACTTAATATTTGCTTATCATCAATTATAATTGGCTTAACTTTAGTTAAAAGATTTGGAATATCCCTAGTAAACTTATTTAATATTTCCATAAATTCAGTAGTATTTTTATATTCCATACCCTTAGTTCTTAATTTAAACTCTTTTTCATTATGGTGTTTTGAATAAATATAATCTAAATGATCATTTTTATTTTCATATAAATAATTAGCTGGTAAAAATGGCTTTGAATATAGCTCAAAAGTAGTTTGAAGTATATTAGTTTCTCCAAGTTCAGGTAATACATCTGAAATATATTCTGCAAAAACTTCATTTGGACTAAATATTAAAATATTATCAGCCTTAAGATCCTTTCTATGTTTATACAAAATATAAGCTGCTCTATGAAGAGCTATTGATGTTTTTCCAGAACCTGCTGCACCTTGAATAAATAATACTTTACTATCATCATTTCTAATAATGTCATTTTGCTCTTTTTGAATAGTTGCTACTATATTTTTCATTTTATCTGTAGCATTTCCTCCAAGCATTTGCCCTAAAGCCTCATCACATAAAGATTCATTTGAGTTATGCATAAAAACTATTTCACCATTTTTTATGTTAAACTGTCTATTAAATTCAATTGTTCCAGTTACCATTCTATTTGGTGCTTCATAAAAGGCATCTCCTATTTCAAAGTCATAAAACATTGTTGCAACTGGTGAACGCCAATCAAAAACTAGAAATTCAAAATTTTCTTCATCTTCAACAGTAGATAAACCTATATAAAAACTTTCAGCCTCTTCCCCATTTTCTTTAAAATCAATTCTTGCAAAATATGGTGAGTTAAGCTGCCTTTCAAGAGTTCTAATTCTATTTACCTTTCTTGAATGCATCTTTTCTTGTAATGCCACTTGACTACAATTTTCATTTATTTCAATCTCATCTAATTCACTTCTATTGTCCCAAAGAAATTTTCTATGTTTTACTATTTCCTTATCTTGTATATCCCTTAAGTCAATATATTTACTTAGTAATTCTTTTATTGTATTCTGTGTTAATTTCAAATAATTTTCTTCATCTAAATGTTCTCTACCTATTAGCATATTTAAATTTCTCCTTATATAAACGTCATTAAATTTTAAATTGTATAAGAAAATATGTCAAGTTACAATACTTTATTATATTTCTATTTATTTAAAATTTCCTTTTTAATATACTTTAAAGTTTTCTCTTCTCCATCCCTTGCAAGCATATTAAGTAAAAGCTCTAAAAGACTCCTTGTTTCCTCATGTAAAATACAATACTCACGCCTTGCATTATAATATTCTAAAGGACTTTTATCTTTATATTTTTCTTTTTCATAATTTTTTGATGCTGACATTCTATCTATAAACATTTCAACAACATAATTAACTGGCATTTTCATTCCCTTTAATCCATCCTTAGGATTAACTCCATAATCAATCCAATATTCAAAATGATGTTTGTTTCTGCCTTTGTGATGTAACCATGCAGTTGATAGTCCCTCAACTTCCTTTTGGACTCCATTTGGACTTTTATTTCCTCTATAATACTTTATTCCAGCCTTAAATTCCTCAAAGGAATACTTTGATAAATCATGCAGCAGTCCTTGTTTATATAAACCTACCTTAAAGCAATATTTCATTACAAGAAGTTTATGATTAGTAATTGTTTTAAAGTGATTAATTGCATTCATTCCTTTATTCCCCCTAAATTTTTGTCTTTAGTAATTCTACACTCTATATTATCATTTTTGGTTACTTAATGCATAAAAAATGTTCTACCACCTAAGTGATAGAACATAAAAATTATAAGTATCATTTTTTAATAGTTACAAATATAACTATAATTTAATTATTTTATTGTATTTAAAACATATTTTTTATAAAGGTCAAAACTCATCTTTTCTATAGTTGCACCTCTATTAATTTTTCCGCTTATAAAATTATATTCTGCTGATCCATAATTAAATGCAGGACTTGTTACTATAATACTTGTTTCTGAAGTTCTATAAACTACCTTTTTCTCTAATACTTCCTTTAGGAAATCTAATACTTCCTCATAGTTTTTTATAAAACCTGCACAAGTCATCTTAACTATAAATGAAAATAAATGATATCCTCCAAGTAACTGATACATTTCTCCATTTCTAGTATCAAAAACTTTATCTGTTCTATAAAAATATTTTATAGCTCCAAAAGTTAATGTATTATAATCATTATTTATTTCTAATCTATCATCTTTAATATCTTCTAAATCTTTTAATATATTATCCCAAGATATCCCCTTAACAACTGCATTATCAGTTATTACTTGAGTAAATCTTTCAATTGCATTATCCATATATTTATTTACATTTACTACTTTATCATTTATAGATACTGTATATTCACCATTTTCATATACTAAAGTTACTTTATCACCCATAACTCTTACCTCTTTTCTAACTAATAATGATTATTATATCATAATTAATTTCATCATTCTACAACATTAAAATAATAATACAATTTGCTTTATAATAATACAATTTGCTTTATGTTTTAAATTAAATTATCTTCCTTTAATAAATTATATAATGTTGGTTTAAAATTAAATTCCTTCATTAAATCTTTTACTTCCTTTAAAGACTTTTCTCTTTTTTCCTTAGATACCTTACCCTTTGCTCCTCTAATTAATATATTTTTAGGAGAGTGAGCTATATCTATAAATTCTAGAAGTTGAGTTTTATATCCAACACATTCTAAAAGATTTGCTCTAACTGAATCTGTCATAAGAGCTGCAACTCTCTCTTGTATTATTCCATATCTTGTAAGTATATTTAAAGATTCTGCCTTCATTTGATGATTTAATTCATGTTGACAGCAAGGAACTGAAAAAATCATTTTAGTATTCCACTTTATTGCATTATATAAGGCATAATCAGTAGCTGTATCACAAGCATGTAGTGTAATTACCATATCAACTTTATTGTTATATTTAAATCCATTAATATCTCCAAGTTCAAAATGTAAATTTTCATAATTATATCTTTTAGCTATATCATTACACTTTTTAATAACATCTTCTTTAAGATCTAGTCCTATCATTTTTACATTAATTTTTTTAATTTTTACAAAATAATAGTATAGTACAAAAGTTAAATAAGATTTTCCACAACCAAAATCTAAAATAGTAAGATCTTTATAATCATTTTTTTTGATTTCGTCATCAATAATTTCTACAAATCTATTTATTTGTTTGTATTTATCATATTTTGAATTAACAACCTTACCTTCCTTTGTAAAAACCCCTAAGTCTATCAGCGGTTCTATAATCATACCTTCTTTAAGTATATAATTCTTCTCTTTGTTATGACTCTTTTTTATAATATTTTTATTATCACTTTTTTTCTTACTTAAAAATATTTTCCCCTTTTTAGATATTTTCAAATCAAAAATAGAATCCTTTGACCAAGCTGAAAGTTGCTTGTAATTTTCTAATAAATACTCTAAAACTTTTTCTTCTAAAATTTCTTTATTAATATTTTCATGAAAAACTTGCTTATCAGTATATTTTTCTATTTGATAATATTCTTTTTTACTATCTCCCTTTAATGCAAATGTTATTTTATTATATTTAACATCCTTATTTACTTTATTACTAATAACTAACTTTATAATATCTTCACTAATAATTTCATTAATTACCTTATTTAAATCTTCCATATATTCATACTCACCTTATCATTTATTTAAAATTAATTTTATACATAATAATATAATAAATATATTATTTATATTAAATTATACATATATTCATATTACCAAAAAACTCTTTACACCTAAAGCTTTTATAATATAAAAACTATCTAATTGGTATTTCAATTCTAGTTATATACTCCTTAGGTGTACGACAGGTTAAACTATCTAAAATACAATATTCATAAGAATGTCCATAAGGAGTTAAATTACTCTTTTCTATTTCCTCTAATATCTCCTCATAAGTTTCTCCTACTTTATCATAGCCACCTTTATGATAAGATATTGCATACATTCCCTTAGGTTTTATTATTATATCATCCTTTTTTAATCTTTTATCTACTGGAGTAAAAACAAAATCTGCTGATGTATATAACTTATTTTCAATATTATCAACTGGTATCATTACTCCTAATTGATAATTATATGGATAATTTTTATCTGTTACATCCTTTAATAAATTTTTTAATGCAATATCTGTCTGTATAAGATTATAAGGTTTATTAACCTTTCTTATTGCCAAATAATCCTCATTAACTTCCTTAAAAGAAACTCTTTTCCCTAAAAATTTTAATTGCTCAAAGGTTTTAATTTTTTCTTCTAGCCTCTCACTTATAATACTAAGCTTTTCAACTTGCTTATCTAATTCTTCCTTTTGTTGTTTCATAAGTTTTAATGCTTTTTCATCATCTCTATCTTCTAAAAATTGTTTTATTTCTTTTAAAGGAACTCCTATTTCCTTTAATATAAGAATACTATCTAATATCTCCAATTGCCTAGGTGTATAGTATCTATATCCATTATGCTCATCTATAATTTCTGGCTTAAACAAATCAATTTTATCGTAAAAAATTAATGTTTGCTTTTTCATATTGTGTAGCTTAGCAAATTCACCAACTGTAAACTTAATATCCATTTAATCACCTACTTTAAATTTAATATTAATATAATTTTCAACTTTATATTTAATTTTTAATTTATCATTGACAATATAGTTACTATATCCTTTAAAATAGATATTGTCAATAAAAGGAATGAGGTCGATAAAATGAAAAAAGCTTTTACAAAAAAACAAAACTATGGTGAATTTTTAAAATATGTAGCTCCTTCTATTGTTACAATGGTATTTTTATCTTTTTATACTACAATAGATGGATTCTTTGTTTCAAGATATGTTAATTCAGATGCATTAGCAGCTATAAATATAGTAATTCCTATAACTTGTATAGTCTTTGGAATATCTGTAATGCTAGCCACGGGATCTGGTGCATTAGTTGGAATGAAACTTGGAGAAGGTAATAAAAAAGAGGCAGATAAACTTTTCTCTTTTATTACTATTACTTTAGGGGTTATTGCTATAATACTTACAATACTAGGATTAATATTTTTAAAACCTATTCTTATTTTTTTAGGAGCAACTGAAAGGTTACTTCCTTATACTATGTCTTATGGATTTATTACTGTACTAATGACTGTTCCTATGATGTTTAAATTATATTTTGAATACTATGCTCGTGTAGATGGTGCCCCTAAGCTTTCCCTTCTAATGTCCACGTTAGGATTAATTTTAAATATAATTTTAGATTTCTTATTTATAGTTGTATTTAAAATGGGAATATTAGGTGCTGCTTTAGGAACATTCTTTTCTATAACAATTTCAGCACTACTTGGATTTTTTTATTTCCTTGGTAAAGGCTCCCTTTTAAATTTTTGCAAAACAAAATTTTATGGAAAATTACTATGGGATTCTTGTTATAACGGAAGTTCAGAAATGTTTACAGAATTATCCACTGGAATAAGTACCTATCTTTTCAATATAAGTATTTTAGCCTTCCATGGTGAAAATGGTATTTCTGCAATGTCTATAATAATTTATATATATTATTTCTTTATAGCAATTTACTTTGGAGTATCTGTTGGAATATCTCCTATTATTAGTTTTAATTATGGTGCAAAAAATAAAAATAAAATAATAGAAAGCTTAAAGCATAGTTTTCTAACTATAGCTTGGAGTTCAATATTAATATTTTTACTTTCAATGTTTTTTGGAAAATATATAATTGGAATATTTACAACTGATATAGCTGTTTATAATATTGCAACCTATGGAATTAAATTATTCTCCTTTGCCTTCTTAATAATAGGAATAAATATATTTGTATCTGGTTATTTTACAGCTATTGGTAATGGAAAAATATCTGCCATTATTTCCATTTCACGTTCACTTATTTTCGTAGCAGCTACAATAATGATTCTTCCAAAATTTATAGGAGTAGATGGAATTTGGCTTGCTATTCCAGTTGCTGAACTCCTTACAATATTTATTACAATTTATTTTTATATGAAAAATGGACGAGTTTCCTCCTATATGGAAGATTAAATCTAAAAGAAAAATCCCCACTAAGTAAAAAAACACTATAACTTAGTAGGGATTATTTTAATTTAAATTACTTTTATATTATATATTTAATTTTTAATTATAATCATTTCTTTTAGCTGTTGCTTCATCTTTAATTTCTTCTCTCATTCCCTTAAGTGCTCTTTCTCTTCTTTCATTTTTTTCACTTAATTCTTCTTTCATATTTTCATCATCTGTTTTTTCAATCATCTCATTTGCAAGATGAATATTTTCTATAGTATTACTTATGTTACACTGAATTCTATCTACATTATCTCTTCTATCATCTGGTTTACTTTTCATAATCTTATTCCTCCCTTATACTATTTAGAAATTCAAGATATTTTATTAAAAAATATAAATTTCATAATCAAATACCTTCTATAATAGTTTGTCTAAAAAGCTTTCTCTTATACTTTTTATATTATGTCAAAGTTTTAATATATTATAAAAAAAGCACAGTAATAAACAACTAGAAATTTCATAATTTCTTTTAAGTTTATTATTGTGCTTTTCATAATATATTATTGTTTTAAAACATTTTTTTCTAATTTATTTTTATAAAATTATTCTAAGTCAGCTTCTACAGCAACTTGATTTTCTTGAGCTTTAGGAACTCTATTATATTTCTTAGTATAAACAATTAACAACATTACTGAAGCTATTGTATATATAACTGCTGTAATATAATAAGCTTTTCCATATCCATTTGGTAAACCAAATATAAATCTTTCTCCTATAATTCCAGCTATAACTTGAGCAAATCCTTGAACTATATATATTACTGCATTATAAGCTGGTCTTGCATCCTTTGTTACAAATTCCATTGGAAGTGATTGTTGTACTGGTAAAGCTGCATTCATAAATCCTGATCTAAAGAATAATCCAAGACCAACAGCTAATACCATATGAGCTCCAAAAGCTGCACCATTTGCAATTATTAACATAAATGGTATAGATACTAGAGCTAGTCCACCTAGAGATGTAACTCTTCCTATCTTCTTAACAATCCAAGGAGATATAATCATAAATATAACCATAGCAAAATATTGATAAGAAATAAGTGATGAGGTTGTTGCTCTATCAATTCCCATTCTACTTAAGAATACTGAGAAATATGGAGTTATTAGTGATGCTCCTAATCTTATTAAGAAAGCAAAAACTACAAATAAAACTATATATTTATTTAAGAAAGCATTCCAATTAAGTTTTTCTTTCTTCTTCTTAGTTTTAGCACTTCTATAATCTGTTGGTATTTCTTTAATAAATAAAATTGGTATTAAACATAAAACAGCTACTACAATATACATAAGTAACGCATCTCTATGTGCTGCTATATATGCTTGTAATTGAACTGGATCAAAACTTTTTATTTTTTCTGTTAATACTCTTGCTTGATCATAGCTAATTCCTAATCTTTGGGCAAATCTATAAGCTATTAATTTTCCTCCTGTCCATGTTCCAACAATCATACCTGCTGTATTAGTCCATAATGTAGTTGAGAAAACCTTTTCTCTGTTTTCCTCTGTAGTAAAACATGTTAAAAATGGTGATAAAATAGCATCAAACATACAAACTCCAATCATAACAATTGAAGCTGATATAGCAACTACAGGAACTGATTTAAATTTAGTTATAAGTACCATTCCTATTATAAAAGCTATTGGTGAAGTAATAAGAGTCTTTTTATATCCTATTTTAGGAATTACTAATAATATAAGTGCGCCACCATAAAATCCAACTCCCATTATAATTGACATACTAGCTGCTATTCCTTTAGTTGCTGTTGAAGCATCAAGGAAAGTAACCATTGTATCCATGGCAACTCCACCTAAAACACCCATAAATATGTATGCAATAATAAACATCCAACTATTAAGCTTAGCTCTTTTTTCAAAATCCATTATACTGCCTCCAATCATCTTTTGTTAAATTAATTATTACTAACCTAAATATATATTTTAAATTTATTTTTCACTTTATGAAAACCATTACAATGACATACAAAAAAATTTATTTCCCTTAAGTTACAAAAATAAATAAAAATATATATTATTTAAATTTATCCCTCCTTTTAAATTTATATTAATTAAATGCAATAAAAAATATATCAAACTATGCTTTTAATATATAATGAAATTACTTTGATATATCTTTTTACATTTTATTTTTGACTATAGTTTAATGGTTTTTTATTTTAAATATTAACAATATTTTCACATTAAAATTCCCATTTAATTTGTTGAATTTTCTAAATCTTTGGTACATTTATAACATACTACTATGCCTTTTTATTGTAAATATCATACATGTAAACTTTGTAAATTTTTTTAATTTATTGTATAAATTTTTATTTAAATTAATTAAGAAAAAATGTTAAATATAAAAATATACTCTACTTAAAGTTAATCTTTTAGCCGTATCACCTGTATTTCCTGTACTGTGTAATTTAGATACAACTCTTGTTAAAGTTAATCATCTGTGGAGCAGTCATATCTACAACATTTTGTGCATTTAAATACAACTCTTGTTAAAGTTAATCCTCCTTCAATTTCAATGTCTCCTTCTTTGTAAATAATTTAAATACAACTCTTGTTAAAGTTAATCTTTTATAGACCTTTAAAGTAGTTTTTGTCATTTGGATTTAAATACAACTTTTGTTAAAGTTAATCAAAAAAATATTGCAAATGAATTTGAATTTATAGAAAATTTAAATACAACTCTTGTTAAAGTTAATCAGTTCAACAGAAGCTGTAAGTAAGTTAATTGACTATAATTTAAATACAACTCTTGTTAAAGTTAATCATATCTTGTATTTTATTTTCTAAAGATTTTATCATATTTAAATACAACTCTTGTTAAAGTTAATCTTTTTATTTATACGGAAGTCCCCAAAACTGCACTAGAATTTAAATACAACTCTTGTTAAAGTTAATCCCAAAACGCTTGCTATCGTATCTAACTTCATCAATTATTTAAATACAACTCTTGTTAAAGTTAATCAAGAATAAAAAAATTTTAGCTAAAGACTTAGCTAAATTTAAATACAACTCTTGTTAAAGTTAATCAAAGAGAAAACAATAGGACCTATTACTATTGCCGTTGATTTAAATACAACTCTTGTTAAAGTTAATCATTTATCAACATCGAAATTAACCCCCTCAAATAATATTTAAATACAACTCTTGTTAAAGTTAATCTCTTCTTTCTATTGTATCTTTTGCATACCAGATTTTATTTAAATACAACTCTTGTTAAAGTTAATCGATATTCATTTTTGTAATTCTATGCATTTTACTTTGATTTAAATACAACTCTTGTTAAAGTTAATCATAACTATGATCCTCGAACACCAGCAGGACGAATGAATTTAAATACAACTCTTGTTAAAGTTAATCTAACTTATTAGGAGAAAATGCTTATAGATTTTTTAATTTAAATACAACTCTTGTTAAAGTTAATCTAGTTGGTTCTGAAAATGTATCTAGCATAGGATTAGAATTTAAATACAACTCTTGTTAAAGTTAATCGCTCCTGGAATTATAACCGCACCAAATATCTTCCATATTTAAATACAACTCTTGTTAAAGTTAATCTTAAGAACATTGCATAACATTCTGCAAAATATTCTTATTTAAATACAACTCTTGTTAAAGTTAATCTAATACCTAAATACTTTAATAGTATAGAAGAATGATTTAAATACAACTCTTGTTAAAGTTAATCTTTAATACTTTGTTCTTCTACTTTAATTTTATTTTTATTTAAATACAACTCTTGTTAAAGTTAATCACACAACAAAAACCAATATAACTATAAGGCTTTGCGATTTAAATACAACTCTTGTTAAAGTTAATCTAATTTAATATTTCTTTTACTTTATCTACATTTTCAAATTTAAATACAACTCTTGTTAAAGTTAATCTTTCCTGCATGCTAATAATCCAGAGATTCCATATATATTTAAATACAACTCTTGTTAAAGTTAATCATCAAGAGCTTTAATATTAGAAAAAGAGCAAGAAGAATTTAAATACAACTCTTGTTAAAGTTAATCATTCTATTGTTTTACTTGCTGCGGTTGTTGCTGCAATTTAAATACAACTCTTGTTAAAGTTAATCAAATAATAATTTTCATGGTGGTAATGGAAAAACTTAATTTAAATACAACTCTTGTTAAAGTTAATCCTATAAAGTCCACTTTCGTTAATTATTGTTGGTTTTATTTAAATACAACTCTTGTTAAAGTTAATCAGAAATGTAGAGCATTGGTTTTACTGGTTTAACAGGATTTAAATACAACTCTTGTTAAAGTTAATCCAAAATCAATATAAGCTCTTGTATCTCCATCACCCTATTTAAATACAACTCTTGTTAAAGTTAATCCTGTATAAAAGTATCTGAATTTGCCAAAATACTAAGATTTAAATACAACTCTTGTTAAAGTTAATCTTTATTGGATAGAAGTGCTAAAGAAGGATGGGTTAAATTTAAATACAACTCTTGTTAAAGTTAATCTTAAAGTTAAAGTAATATCCGTCTTGCTTATCCTTTATTTAAATACAACTCTTGTTAAAGTTAATCTAGGAACTGCAAGTAACTTTCCGAAAAGAGAAATATATTTAAATACAACTCTTGTTAAAGTTAATCAAGAGTTAACGGAGTACCAGGAGATAGAGGTTACTGATTTAAATACAACTCTTGTTAAAGTTAATCCAATAGAGGAACTTGCAGAATTGCAAAGAGCTATAGATTTAAATACAACTCTTGTTAAAGTTAATCGCTAAATCTAAAAAAACATAAGGAGGCTTCACGAAATTTAAATACAACTCTTGTTAAAGTTAATCTTAATTCCTTTATATTCATCAGGTATTTCTGGTAATATTTAAATACAACTCTTGTTAAAGTTAATCAAAATATTATTAAATGATTTCCAAAAAAATATTTTATTTAAATACAACTCTTGTTAAAGTTAATCCTTATTTATAAAAGCGCAAGAAAGGTTAAAGTTATTATTTAAATACAACTCTTGTTAAAGTTAATCATATCCAAATGATACTTTAATAATTGGAAAAACAATATTTAAATACAACTCTTGTTAAAGTTAATCATTAACTATGTGGGAAATATGGTTAATAATTGAAATATTTAAATACAACTCTTGTTAAAGTTAATCTTTGGGAGAGCAATATAATCCTTTTACTGGCTTATAATTTAAATACAACTCTTGTTAAAGTTAATCCATTGAAATCAAGCCATTCCTTAAAATAAGAATAATCCTAAATCTCTTTACTTTCAATACCTACAATATAAATTTACCAACCTAAGTATAAATTTAAAATTATTTTTCAAATTTACTTGTAATTATAGCAATACCAACGATTCGAATATAACTTAACAAATTATAGGTTGGTAAAATTTCATATTAACTTTAACTAAATTATCAAGCTTTCCCCATTAACAATTTCTTCTATTCCAAGTACTTCTTCCCCAAAAACATCTCCATTTAATAACTTAACTATACATATAAAATCTTCATTTTTATCTATAACCTTATTTAAATCTTTTCTTAAAGATATTAATTTTGATGGAGTTATTTCTCCTCTAAAAACAGATTTTTGAAAATGAGAAAGATATTTTTTGCAAACCTTAAAAACTTTATTTACTCGTTTCTCATTTACATCATAAAAAACAAAGGCATAATTATAATTAATTTTCTTATTAGCCATTAATATCCCTCCTTAAGACTAAAAGGTTTAAATTCTTTGTCCTCCATTATAAATTTAATAAGTTTATAACAATCTAATTTTATAGCTGTTTTATAACTAATTTTTCTTTTTAATTTAGGATGAGAAAATACTGATTCTAGTCTTTCTTCAAAAGCTTTTATAAAAATATTTCTCCCCTCTTCATTAAGCAGACAATAATTAACTTTTCTATCAAAATGCTTATCCACCTTAAGCATCTTCCTATTTACTAAATCAAAAATAGTTCTATAAACAATAACTGGTTTAAAAACTTCGCTTATATCTAAACTTAATGAAAATCTTCCTTCAGATGGTTCATGCAAAAAACTTATTCTTTGATCTAAATGAGTTCTATATATTGATGATATGGTCTTTGTATATAATAATGAATTACCAAAGGATATTAATGCATTTATAGGATTATCTGGTGGTCTTTTACACCTTTTATTCATAACAAAATCTTCTGGAAGTATAACTTTAAACTCAGAGTAAAATCTTTGCCAAACCTCTCCTTCTATAGACATTAAGCTATTTATATCAGTTGCTTCTGTAACTCGTTTATAAAACTCAAGTTTTATAAAATCCAAAGTTCCCTTTACTTCTTTTTTATTATGTTTATAGTAATGGTATAAAACTTCATAAATATTTTCTCCAATTCCATTTACTATTTTTTTAGCTATTGTGAGCCTATTATTTTCAAAAGCTTTTACTTGTTTTACAATAAGTTTCCCACTATTGTATTTATTTTTAGGATAAAAGGTTCCACTATACCCCTCATAATAGTTAAAGAAATGTATTATTATATTATTTCTTGATATAAAATCTAAAAGTTTTGTATTTATACTAATTTCATTTAAGCAGTAAATTTCTTTAGTTCCCTCAACTGGAATATAAACATTTTTTCCATTTTTTCTAAAACATAAAGAATTATCTTTTCTTGTAAGCTCTCCCATTGAAGTTATATATTTTCTTCTTCCTCATTTAATTCTATTATTACCGTTTTTTTCTTTGTTTTATTTTTTTCTATAAACTCAAGTTTTCCCTTTCTAATAATACCCTTCCCCTTAAGTACCTTAAGATAAAATAGTAATTGCCACTTTGCAGCCTCTACATCAGCATCAGATTTTTTCACCTCTGTTAAGTATTCTTTTGTAAGTTTATCTATCTTAACATTGTCTATTTCAATTTCTGTATTTTTATTATTTTGCCTCTCTTCATGTAATGCTCTTCCAATACTAACTATTTCACTATTATCCTCTAAGTTAAGTCTATTTCCATGAAGATAACATTGCCTTTTACAATGGAAATAATAATTTATTAATGTACCATTAACCTTCATATTTTTTCACCCTTTGCTTTAATATTAAATAAATTCTCCTATTTTACTTTCAAATTTTTCTTTATTAAGCTTTCCATCCTCATCAAAATATTCATTTCCATCTTCTATATAAAGAAGTTCTCCAATTCTATCATTATAATTAAATGATTCCTTTGTTCTTATTCTGTATATAAAATAATTCATTTTTGCTTTAACTTCTGATAGCTTAACCTTTTTCTCTGCAAAACCTATTGAATTATTCATAAGTAAATCTTTATATTCGTCCCAAACCTCTTTACCTATTATTTCATCATTACTTTCTTTTTCTAATTTATAATTTAAAAATACTTGAATATCATTTTTATCATCATCTATTAGTTTCATTTTCTCTTCAATTTTTTTAAAATTTAAATTTCCTACCTCTTCTTTAAAAAAACTTTCTGTATTTAATTCGTTATACCTTGATGTATTATTAAGTAACTTTACATTTATTTTTTTAAAATATTTAGGAAAATCCTTAGTTACTAATATTTCTCTTATTTCCTTATTTTTAAGTGTTACATCATCATTATTTCTAACATCTTCTTTATAAATAGCAGTTGCTACATCTAAATTAAAGAAATATACAATTGAATCTTCTTTTAGACAGGATCTATTTATTCTTCCTAAAAATTGCTCTTCACTATCAAATATAGAATAATCTTTAAATCCTATATCCATATCAATGTCCACTCCAGCTTCAATAACTTGAGTTGCCACTAATATAACATCTTTTAGTCCATCTACTTTCCTTTTTTTATTTCCCTTTATTTCATTTATTATTTTTTCTCTTTCAACAGAATTATCATCTCCTGTTAAAAGTCTAACTTCACTATTAATTTCACCAAATTCTTTTTCTTCTTTAAGTCTATCAAAAAATTTATAAGCACTAGATTTTTTAATAAATTCAACTAATATTCTTTTACCTTTATACTCTTTTATTTTTTCTACTAAATCATTAAATACATTTTCTTCATTAATATCTTCCTTATCTCTTATTAAGTCATAATTAATTTTTACCCTATCTTTAAATAACTTATTATTGAAATATTTTTCTCTATTATTTATTAATGAATGTGATATACTCTCTCCCATAATAAGATCATTTAAATTTGGAAGAGTTGCAGACATTATTATTATTTTTATATTTAATATTTTAGAAAATCCATTTAAAAACTCTATAATTTCTCTCCAAATTTTATTTTTATAACTTTGAATTTCGTCTAGAATAATTACACTATTTGCAAGTTGATGAAATGGGAATATATCTTCTTTTCTCCTTCCAAACATATAAGAAAATAAAGATACATGGGTTGTTAAAATCATTGGATAATTTAAGAATTCTCTATTTAAAAGAGCTTTTTCAAAACTTTCAAAGGATTGTTCTTCATTCTCTTTTACCTTTTTATTGTTTTGAATTTTAATAGGAAATAATGAGTTTATAACTGATATATTATTAAGCACTTCCTCATTATTTTTATAAATTTCTTCTAAAATACTTATATTTTGTTCAACTAATGTATTAAAGGGATATACATAATATATTTTGTTTAACTTTTTATCTTTTTCAAGAAGTTTAAAAGCTAAATTATTTGCTACATTACTTTTACCACTTCCTGTTGGTGCTTCTAAGTAAAAAATATTTTTATCTAAATTTTTTTCTAATTCTTTTTCTGCATCTAAAAACATTTCTGTTCTAAGAATATTTATGTTACTTACATTTGATAAATCTTTATCTTTTGAATATTCTTCTTTTTCATATTTTCTTATTGATTTGTATATTTCACCATTTTTAAAATCATCATAAAAGGTATTTATATTATCTATTTTCCCTATATTCTTTATTTTAGTTCCACTCATATATTCACTTGTTCCATAATAATCACAGGCTATAAGTATTGAAAGCATAAATCTTACATAAGTATATATAGTTATTTCAGCTATAAATTTACTATCATTTTCACTTAAAGTATTTTTAAATTTATTATATCTTCTATATAATTTATCTATTTTTACTTCACTTAGATTTAAATTTTCAAAATAAACTGGATTTATTATAGAATTAATTTTATCAATTTTATCTTTATTAAAATTCTCTAAAAGTTTATTAATAAATTCTTTCATAGAATCTAATCCTGAATGATGTCTTGATATAATATAAGAATTTAAAAGTATTAATGCTAAAAACTTATAATAATTTTCTTTCTTAATTAAACCTTCTTTTTTAAGTTCTAAGGCTCTTTTAAAATAATGGTCTATATAAATTATTGAAGAATAAATAGAATGCTTTGAATCATCAATATTTTTTGAAATTTCAACATCCAATTTATTATTCATTTTTTTCTTTTGGAATATAGGATTTATTTTGCCTATATCATGCATTGTTATTATTGAAATTAGCATTTCTTTAAAAAAATCTTTTTCAACATTACTACATTCTTTTAAAAATATATCTTCAAAATTAGAAAAAATATTTTTTAGATCTTTATCCCCAAATATCTTTTTAAAATATTTTTTACATAAATTAATATGACAACTTAAAGTTTCATCATTTTTTTCTTCATTTATATGTGCCAAAATTTTATAATCTTCTTTTATTAAATCTTCTATATTAAATTTATCAATTAAATCTATATACATATCCTTCTCCTTTTTTATATTTACTTAAATTTAAAGGAGGGATATTCACCCTCCTTTAAATTAATTATATAAATTGAATATTTTTATTTAAAACTTTATAGCTTAAACTACCATCTATCTCTTCTAAATAATTATTTGTATATATTAAATCTTCTAATATATATTTATTAGTTTCAGCATCAAGTTTTAAAGGAAGCCTCTCTTCATATTTAAATACATTCCTTATATTCTTCTCATCATCATCTTCTTCGTCATCTTCATCATTTATTGCTAATTTATACGTTCCCTTTATAAAAAAACTATGAATATAATTAGCATGAGTTATCTTTTCGCATTCTTCTAAACTTGGATGTATTATTTCTGCCATATGATCATTTTTCCCTAAATAAGGTATATATATATAATTGTTATTTAATATAGATTCTGAAACATTTATAGCTTCTTCATTATCTAAAAGCACATATATATCCCAAGATGGGTTTTCAAGCCATTGTTCTTTTATAATAAGATTTCCACCCTGCTCCTTTGAAGCATATCCAACAGAGTTATTAAAGATATTAACTTTTTTATCTACTATTCCATTTTCATTATTTGGGACAATAGATATTTTTAAATCTTTAAGTTTCTCATAAAACTCTGGAAAATCTATATTGTTTTTATCCTTTTTATCTTTTTTACCCCTTTTACAATATGAGTTCATACTGTTATAACCTTTATATCCAAGTATTGCTCCAAAAAGTCCTGTAAGGGCAACCTTATGAATATGCCCATAAGTAAAATAAAGGTAACTATTAACATCAGGCTTTTTGAAAAATGCTGTACTTCCCCTTAATGTAAATTTTAAAGCCTGCATTTAACTACACCTCTTTTTTGCTAAAAATATTGTAGTATTTAGCTCCTTCAAAATCAGCTTCAACCTCTACTGTTAATGGATTATAATAAATTTCTATACTTTTAATTCTATCTTCTACACCATCTAATACTTCTTTAAAATTAAGTTTAAAAATATTTTTATTTTCACCCTTTATAAATTCAATGTATTTATCTAAGTTTGGTAAATATAATGTTTCATCAGTTTCAATAAATATAGATATTTCATTTTCACAACCAACCTTAGAATTTGTTGCAAAAGCTGTTGCTGATGAAATTGCTGCATCTTTAAATTTCTCATAATCCTCTTCTGTGTATCCATCAGTTAAATCTAAAGCTACAAATTCCTTATATGCTAAAGGATTTATAACAAATGGATAGCAATAGTGAGCTTCTGGTGTTACAATTTTACTACCTAAAGTTGAATTTTTTGCATCTTCTTTATCTTCTTTTTTAATCTTTTTATCAAGTTTTTCACTTGCATCTCTAAAAGGTGAAAGAATTTTTTGTTCTTCAGCTTCAGCATCTTCATATATGTTATATCCTTGTCCTATTTGCACTGCACCTGTTATAGAAATATTATTTCCTTCCTCTGCAAATGTTGCACCAAAGTTTTTAACATCTATTGCATTAAAAAGATTTTTTAAAACCTTTGTTCCATCTTTTTCATCTTTCAAGTTTTCCACTTCAAAAATTTGCTCATATCTTTCTTTTAATGATCTTGGAACTAAGGAAACCTCTCCATTTTTATTTTCTGAAAATCTCATTGATTTTATATAAAGAACCTTTTCTCCAGCATTATCCCAAGATTTTTTCATAGGATATTTTAGTGCTTTATCACTTCCAAATATATTCCCGTCAGAAGTAGTCTTTGGATATCCTGTAAAATCAGCATTCCAGTTTGCCATTATTGATGAAATTCCAATTATTCCATAAACTCTCTTATTCATAATTACCTAACTCTCCTTCTTTTCATAAATTATATTGTTACTTAAATATCCTGCAATAATTAAATCCTTATTAATGTTTCCTTCAATTTCATACCCAATAATCATTGAATATAAATTTTTAAATCTAACGTCTTTATCTAATTCTAAATCATAATTATATTTCATATATAATTGTTGAAGTTTTCTTTTTATAAGTTCATTATTTTTAGCATTTATTATTGGATTGGCTAATGATAAAGGTTTATTTTTACCCTTACTTTTACCTAATAAAAATCCTGTTAATTGACCTACTGCAAAAAAGTACTCATTGTCATTATCTATTTTTGAATCACCCTTTTCAAATATCTTAATTCTTAAATTATCCTTTATAGAACTTAAAATATCTGCCATATTTTCATCACCTTTCACTAAGTATTCTTTTAATGAATACTTTAAATTAAATTCATTCATTGCTTTTATAAAATATCCATTTTCTAAATTTGATTTTATAACTAAATCTGCTGATTTATTTAATACATTCCAAAGATTATTATTGTTTCCTTTATAAAACCATTCACCTAATTTATTTCTAGACATTAGTAATGCTCTTTTTATTGCCTCTTCCTTTATTGGAATATCCTCTGAAAAATAATTCTTAATTAAAAATCTATTAAAGAAAAATATATTAATAAGACTTTCAATATCTCTTAATTTAATTTTCTTATCATATTCTTCAACATCCTCTTTTTTGTTCTTATATAAAGTATCCGTATCTATATCTAAAACATTTTTAAATTCAAAGGAGGTTTTTAAATATGGACTATAATTTGCTATTACATCAGAATCAATTATTTCAGTTTCTTTACCTTTTTTAATTCTTAAATACATTCCACTAAAGTTTCTTTCTAAAGCTTCTCCATCCTTTAAAGCCTTTATATCGTCCTCTCCTATATAAATGTTATATTTACCTTCAGATGCTAAATTAAATAAATAATCAAAAATCTTCTTTTGTAATAAAACTTCCTCTTGATTTATTAAATAAGGTACTTTAACTTTTCTTGTTTTATTTTCAAGATAAGGCTTTTTTGAATTTAATCCCATATTATCATTAGGAAGTCCAATTATCCCCTCTTCAGTTTCTATATTAAAATCATTATTATTATATACATTAGGTATTAGATAACGTTTACTTTCATTTTCAAAACTATCCTCATCATAAAGAAAAAATATCTTAAGATAATTTTTGCTTGAATCTATATTTAAATTAAATATATTTTCTTTAATCCAATTTTTTATTTGCAATATTTTTTCTTTATCAACTTCTCCAAGTTCTTCCTCTATATTTAAATATAAAGCTTTAGCTTTAGGTTTCTTTTCATATTTAATTAATGGGTTTTCTAATGTTTTATAATAGTTATCAATTATCTCTTCTGTAAGTTTTCTTTTCTTAGTTTTACTATCTTCAATTAAGCTTTCTTTTTTAAGGAAGAAACTTAGATAATTATTACTATGAATTATTTTTTTACCATCTATTGGTTTATTCATATCTATAAGCTTACTATTATAATCTAATTTACATAAAAGACTAAACTTATCTATTGTTCTATCTAATGTTTTTGTCTTTTTATCTATTAAAATATCTGTTCTAAAGGTTTCATGTAAATTACCAGCTTCATCTGGCTCTATAATTATATATGTTCCATCTGCTGGTACATACCCATCTAATATTACATCATCTAAATGATCTTTTTTAATAGATTTTATAGAGTCCATAACTTTACTTATCATATTTTGCCCTCCTTTCTATAGGTATCTAAAGTTCATATAACCTGCTCCTCTAGGATTAAATTCTCCAACTCCAACCCCTAATGCAAAATAAGCTAAATTTTGAGATTTCTCATCATCTGCTATATTATATGAAACTTTATCTCCTAATAATTTTCTACCTTTATAGTTTATAGCTGCTGGTTTTCTATTCTTAAATTCCATAGCTATAAATAATGGAAAGTCTTCTTCTATTTTTTCTCCTGTATAGTTATTATATTTTTTAATTAAATTAGATTTAACTCTATTTTCAAAGTATTCTAAAGAATAATTACCCTTCCAATAACCTACTTCATTCTTTAAAATTAATGGAGTTATAGAATATATTTTAGATATATTCTTTTTCTTTATTATTTTTTCATCAACCTTTAAAACTTTTAAATACTTTGTATAATTTTTAGGAAGTTCTTCTGCTAAATATATAGCTAATTCCTTACTAACGGTTCTTATTTGAAATGTATAAATATTATCTTCTTTATAAACCTTGTCCTTTTCTAAAGGATAAAATCCATTAAAGCAATAATTTTTAAAGCAATTTTTTTTGTGTAATTCTAAAAAGTTTTCACTTTTACCTAAAACCAAGTCTATTAAAAAACCTTCTTGAGATAATATTTCATTTTCTAATATATTTTTTAATAAATAAACTTTTACCGACAACTCAAAAACTTGCATAAATCCAGCTCCTTTATAATATTCTATTTATAATTAATTTTTTAATAATATTACTAGTAATAAGTTTTTTAATATTTCATTTTCTTTTTTAATGTTAATAACTTCTTCTAATTCTATTTTTTTAACCCAATTATTTATGGTTGATGTTGGTATGTTGTATTCATTACTTATTTCAGTTATCATTTTTCCATCTTTATATTCATTTTTTATACAATTTTTTAGATTTAAACTATATTTATTTTTCATATAATTCCTCCATATTCTTATTCTTTTATTAATAATGATTATGTAATAATATATAATAAAATAAATAACATCTCATGTTACTGTTAATTAATAAACCATTCTTTTATTAATAAATTTAAAAACATAATTATGTTAATGTTTACATTTTTATGGTAAATCTAATTTATTTTAATGTAAATACATATTTAGTTAAATAATCGTTTTAATTTTAAACTATTATTTAACATTGTCTTTTATTTATTAAGTTATTGCTTTTTAGATTAATTTTTTTAATTATTTGTTAACTAATAAATTAAATGCTTTAATATTATACTATAGAAATTTAAACATAACTCTTGTTAAAGTTAATCTTAATGTAGCAGACATAGTGGATCCAGCACAAAAATTTAAATACAACTCTTGTTAAAGTTAATCTTGCCTTGCATACTCATTTGCTAAAACTAATATTCTTATTTAAATACAACTCTTGTTAAAGTTAATCTAGATATAACTATAAATATAACAGACCTAACAGAATTTAAATACAACTCTTGTTAAAGTTAATCTTATTTTATCAAATAATTTTTATAGTCCTTATAATAAATTTAAATACAACTCTTGTTGAAGTTAATCGCTTTTATTATGCCTAAAATTAAGAAGGTGATTAAAATTTAAATACAACTCTTGTTGAAGTTAATCCTTAGCAAGTAAAATAATTTTAAGGAGTGTTTAAAAATTTAAATACAACTCTTGTTGAAGTTAATCTGTTAAGTGCCCTAGCAGTGGAGTTGAACCTAACTAATTTAAATACAACTCTTGTTGAAGTTAATCAGAAGAAAGTAATAAGGTTGATGGAACTTTAATTAGATTTAAATACAACTCTTGTTGAAGTTAATCATAAGCGATTGTAGTATAGTTGTAAATCCAGCCTAATTTAAATACAACTCTTGTTGAAGTTAATCGATACTGTGGAGTTGGCTAATATCGTTTTAAGATTATTTAAATACAACTCTTGTTGAAGTTAATCTGTTTATATTCAGTTTACATCTTATAATTTGTTTGGATTTAAATACAACTCTTGTTGAAGTTAATCTTTTCACAGCACGTTAAGTTGGGACGTTTCACCGTATTTAAATACAACTCTTGTTGAAGTTAATCTAATAATATACTCTATTACAATTATCAAGAAGGATAATTTAAATACAACTCTTGTTGAAGTTAATCGGTATGGAAAATCTAGCAAGTGCTGGATTTAATACAAAATTTAAATACAACTCTTGTTGAAGTTAATCTCCTTACAATTAAACAAAGTTCCAGAAAAAACAATCATTTAAATACAACTCTTGTTGAAGTTAATCTTGCCATAGTCCTAAGTTTCCACCTCTGTTTAGCCTATTTAAATACAACTCTTGTTGAAGTTAATCTGAGGTCCTTGTGGCCCTCTTAAATCTTTAACTGCTATTTAAATACAACTCTTGTTGAAGTTAATCCCCAGCTAGCCACTTTGCTAACTGTATTACAAAGAATTTAAATACAACTCTTGTTGAAGTTAATCATAAAATCATATAAACCTTTTGCAATAAGCCTCACTATTTAAATACAACTCTTGTTGAAGTTAATCTTCAAAAGCTCCTGTTAAAACTGGTAAAACATTTATTTAAATACAACTCTTGTTGAAGTTAATCAGTTAATCCACTATCTTCTATATCACTAATTATATTTATTTAAATACAACTCTTGTTGAAGTTAATCATGAAAGATTAATAATAGCTGAAAATGAAGTGTTTAAATTTAAATACAACTCTTGTTGAAGTTAATCTAATTCTTATTATATGTTGCTTTGTGTCATTTTAAAATTTAAATACAACTCTTGTTGAAGTTAATCTAGGAGTATCTGCAACAAAAGAAGTATTTAAAAATAATTTAAATACAACTCTTGTTGAAGTTAATCTTGCAATAGGTATATTTTATTTGTATCAAGTTCTTAATTTAAATACAACTCTTGTTGAAGTTAATCTTAGTTTATATTTATCAAATTTCATTTCTTTTCCATTATTTAAATACAACTCTTGTTGAAGTTAATCTTCCTTTATGTTTGTTTGGCAGGGGCACTAGGACATTTAAATACAACTCTTGTTGAAGTTAATCAGTCAATTTGTAAATAAAGCTATAAACTATATTTGATTTAAATACAACTCTTGTTGAAGTTAATCAAATCCATATGTAACTATAAATAAAACAGCACTAAAATTTAAATACAACTCTTGTTGAAGTTAATCTTTGTTTTATAATCTCTATTCCATTGTCCCATGTGAATTTAAATACAACTCTTGTTGAAGTTAATCCATAGCATTTAAGCCATTCATATATTTTATAATACATCCAAATCCCACTAAATTCAATATATCCTCTAGTTTTATACCAACCTCGCCCTAATTTTTAAAATATAAAAATAAATCCCTTATAAACATAGTATTTTCAAGGGGTTACATCCATTTCAACAAAATCTTAGGTTGGTAAAACATAATTTAATAAAAAAACAATTACTAATCAACTTAGTTAAACCTTTATGATTAGTAATTGCAAATGGATCTAAACTTTTCTATTTTATATTTATACTACTTAACAACAATTTCAGCATCATCTAATTTAATATATTCACCATCTTTTAATGTTACATTTGTACTCTTTTTAAATTCCTTCTTTGAAATTACACTACCATTTCTATGAGTACTATCCTTAAAAATTTCTATATATGCATCATCATTTTTATCCTTTTCTGTAGATTTTACTTCATAAATTCCAGCCTTTATATCTCTTCCAACTTTAAACATACCATCTTTATAAATCTTATCTTTAGGTGTTGTTGATGGAGCTTTATCTATTGGAAAAATATCACCATGCTTAACATCTATGTATTCACCCTTTGATAAAGTCACATATATATTTCCTGAAACACTTTCATCAAAAATTTCATTCTCTTTTTTACTATCTTTTGTTACTTCAATAGAAGTTTCAGCTTGCTTATTGTTCTTATCTGAAATTATTACATATTCTCCAGCTGGTAAATCTTTTCCAACTTCATAAAATCCACTTTTATATTCTTCTTTTTGAGTATTTTCTTGTTTTTGTTCAGTTTGCTCTGTATTAGATGCAGCTTTATTATCCTTTGATCCGCAACCAACTAATAATGATGCTCCCATTAATACACTAAGTACTATTAATATAGCTTTCTTTTTCATCAAATTACCTCCTAGTAAATATTAATTTTAATATTTAAATCTATTTAAATGAAAGTTCTCTTTAATTATCAAGTATACTCTTAGAAAAAACTTTTTCAATTTATATTATATTTTGTTATAAATTTTTTCCCTAATTCTTTATTATTATTCTTTAAAAGAAATATTTTATTATTATACTTTACTATTTATTAATAGTTATATTTTTACAATAAAGTTTATATTTCTAAAATAAAAAGGTTATAAACTTTAAATAATTATGATATAATACGTAATTATATTCCTTTAATTTTGAACATTCTTTTAATGTTTGATGAATTAAATGTGAATAAAATATTTTTAAATGATCTTTCTAATTTAATAAAATTTGAAATTTGGGGGAATGGGAAAATGAACATTGGGATAATTGGAGCAGGTAATATAGGAACTTATTTAGCTACCTATATATCAACAAAAAGTAATCATAAAGTATGGATTCACACATCTAAGCCACAATCTTTTAAGGAAAATTTATTACTAATAGAAGAAGAAAAAAATTTAAAACACACTGTAAAATTAAATTGTGTTACATCTAGTATTGAAGAGGTTGTTAAAAATTCAGAACTTATTTTAATAACTCATCCTTCTTTTATGATGGAAAAAACTTTAAATGAAATTTTAAAATATGTAAATAGTAATACAATAATTGGTGCTATTCCTGGTTTTGGTGGAAAGGAATTTTTCATTGATGAATTATTAAATAAAAATTGTATATTCTTTGGTAGTCAAAGAGTACCTTCAATAACAAGATTAGAATCTTATGGTGAATGTGTTGTACTAAAGCAAAGAAATGAGTTTATGAAACTTAGTGTAATTCCAAAAAAATATTCAAAAACTGTTTGTGATACAATGACTTCTTTAATAGATATTAATTGCTATCCTTTGGATAACTATTTATCAATAACATTGTCACCATCAAATCCTACAATGCATCCATCAAGGCTATACGAACTTTTTAAAGATTATAAAGATGGTATTACTTATGATAAAAACCCGTTATTTTATGAGGAATGGGGAGATTTTGCCTCTAAAACTTTATTAGATTTAGATGAAGAGTTAAAGGAAATATTCTTATCTTTAAATGAATTTAATGATTTTGAAGCAGAGGATTTTGAGAAAATTAAAACTAGATACAAAATTGAAACTCCTAATGAACTAACTAACAAAATTAGAACTGCACCTGGTTTTAAAGATATTAGAACTCCAATGATAAAAATTAATGATTCTTATATTCCAGATTTAAAATCAAGATATTTTATAGAAGACATTCAGTTTGGCTTATGTATAATAAAAGCTTTTGCAGAAATTTGTAATATACCAACGAAAACTGTAGATAAAGTAATATACTGGGCACAAAATTTACTAAATAAAGAATATTTAATTAATGGTAAATTAAAAGGTAAAGATGTAATTGAGCTTGTAATACCTCAAACTAAAGGAATTAACACAAAAGAATCTCTTATTAAATACTATAAAAGCTTAATTTAGTAGAGTATTTAAAATATCTATATAATATTTTAACTCTATATAACAATATATATTTTTCTATAAATTTAAGCCTAGAGTATTATATTTATTATTTACCATAATATAATAAAAGACCCTAAATAAATTCCTTTAAAACGAATATCTATTTAGGGTCTTAAAATCTATACTATTTTTCTAGTCTAAGAAAATTTTTCATTAATTCTCTCTGTTAAAATTTTATATTAAAAAAATCTGCATTAATATTAATTAAATATATTATCCTAATAAGAAGTCCAATACACACTTTGGACAAATATATTGTTTCTTTTCCATAAATACACCTCATATACATTATTTTTCTTTATAATAAGTGTGTAATAATTCATGGGCTATATCACTATTTGGCTCTATTAATAATTCTTCATAAACCTTTTTTATAGAAGGATTTTCATGGGATTTTCTAATAGTTTTATTCTCATCTTCTGCATATAGTCCCTCCATTCTTTTTTTAATCATATTAACATTTGCCTTATTAAATGGTTGACCACCACCATTTATACATCCCCCAGGACATGCCATAACTTCTACAAAATCATATTTAGATTCCCCAGATTTTATTTCATCCATTATTTTTTTAGCATTTCCAAGGGAACTAACTGTTGCAATATTTATTTCTTGTCCATCTATTTTTATAGAACTTTCCTTAATTCCTTTAAAGCCTCTTACATCTTTAAAATCCACCTTTTCTAAAGTTTCACCTGTAATTATTTCAGAAGCTGTTCTAAGGGCTGCTTCCATAACTCCCCCTGTAGCTCCAAATATAACTCCAGCACCACTTGATTCTCCAAGAGGATTATCAAATTCATCATCTTTTAAATTTCTTATATTAATTCCAGCCTCTTTTATCATTTTTATAAACTCTCTAGTTGTAATAACTACATCAACATTTTTAACTCCATCATTAGTCATTTCTTCTCTGTTTGCTTCATATTTTTTTGCAATGCATGGCATTATAGAAACTACAACTATGTCTTCTTCTTTAATATTTAATTTTTTACTTAAATATCTTTTAGCTATACTTCCAAACATTTGCTGTGGAGATTTACAAGAAGATAAATGATTTATTAATTCTGGATATTTACTTTCTACAAAATTTACCCAAGCTGCACAACAACTTGTTAACATAGGTAGATTTTTCTTTTCTTTAAGTCTTTCTATAAACTCATTAGTTTCTTCCATAATAGTTAAGTCTGCCCCAAAATTTGTATCGTAAATAGCATCAAATCCTAATAATCTTAAAGCTGCTACCATCTTTTTAGTAATACTTTCTCCAACTTCAAAACCAAAGGCTTCTCCTAATGCAACTCTTACTGCTGGAGCTGTTTGGACTATAACATATTTATTTTTATCTTCTAAAATACTCCATAACTTATCATAACTTCTAGCTTCTCTTAAAGCACCTGTTGGACAAACTGCTACACACTGTCCACAGTAAGTACAATCTGTTTCTACTAAAGGTTTATTAAAAAATGTAGATATTACAGTATTAAAACCTCTATCAATAGGTGTTAATACATTAACCTTTTGAACTTCATTACACATAGTAACGCATCTTCTACATAAAATACATTTATCCATTTCTCTTACAATTACATTTGAGGAATTATCAATTTCATATTCTGACATTTCACCTTCATATTTATTACTTATAATTCCTAACTGTTCTGCTAAATCTTGAAGTTCACAATTACCATTTCTATCACATTTTAAGCAATCCTTTGGATGATCTGATAATAAAAGCTGAACTATTGTTCTTCTAGCTTCAATAACTCTTCTTGTATGTGTATTTATAACCATTCCATCATTTGCCTTAACTGCACAAGATGGAATTAGTTTGCCTTTTCCTTCCTGTTCAACTAAGCATACTCTACATGTTCCCTTACAATTTCTTGTATTGTCAGTTCCCATATACATATTACATAAAGTTGGTATTTCTATATTTATTTTTTTAGCTGCATCTAATATAGAAGTCCCTTTTTCTACTTCAACCATTTGTCCATCTATAGTTAAATTAATTGTATTCATATCTCTCACCTCTTTATTCAATTACTATTGCTTTTACTGGACATGAGTTATAGCAAGTACCACATTTTATACACTTATCTAAATCTATAACATGCTTTTCCTTAACTTTTCCTGTAATACAACTAACTGGACAATTTCTAGCACATTTTGTACATCCTATACATTTATCAGTTATTTTGTAAGTTAAAAGATTCTTACAAACCCCTGCTGGACACTTTTTATCTTTTATATGTGCTTCATATTCATCTCTAAAATATTGAATTGTACTTAAAACAGGATTTGGTGCTGAAACTCCAAGTCCACAAAGAGATGTATCTCTAATTACATTACAAAGTTCTTCCATATTTATTAGGTCTTCTTCCTTTGCTTTTCCTTCAGTTATTTTATTTAATAACTCTAAAAGTCTTTTATTACCTATTCTACAAGGAGTGCATTTTCCACAGGATTCATCTACTGTAAAACCTAAATAAAACTTAGCAACATCAACCATACAGTTATTTTCATCTAGTACAATCATACCTCCTGAACCCATCATAGAACCAATTTCTGTTAAAGTATCATATTCAATAGGAATATCTATAAGAGATTCTGGTATACATCCTCCAGATGGTCCTCCTGTTTGAACAGCCTTTAATTTTTTATCATCCTTTATTCCTCCACCTACATCATAAATAATATCTGTTAGTGGTATTCCCATAGGAACTTCAACTAATCCAACATTATTAATTTTTCCTGCAAGTGCAAATACTTTAGTACCTGAAGATTTTTCTGTTCCAATAGAACTATACCATGAAGCACCATTATTAATAATTGAAGGAATATTAGCAAAGGTTTCAACATTATTTACACAAGTTGGTCTTTTCCATAATCCTTTTTCTGAAGTACGTGGTGGTTTCATAGTTGGCTCTCCCCTTAATCCTTCAATTGAATGAATAAGGGCTGTTGCTTCACCACATACAAAGGCTCCTGCTCCATATTTTATTTCTATATCAAAATCAAAACCTGTATTTAATATATTTTTACCTAATAATCCAACCTCTTTAGCTTGATCAATTGCTATTTTTAATCTTTTAACTGCTAGTGGATATTCAGCTCTTATATAAATAAAACCTTGATTTGAACCAGTTGCATAACCACAAATTGCCATAGCCTCTAATACGCTATGTGGATCTCCTTCTAATATAGCTCTATCCATAAAAGCTCCAGGGTCTCCTTCATCAGCATTACATATAACATATTTAATATCCCCTTTAGCTCGAAGTGCTGTATTCCACTTTCTTCCTGTTGGAAATCCTCCACCGCCTCTTCCTCTTAGTCCTGATTTTGTAATTTCTTCTACAACTTCTTCTCTTGTCATTTCTGTTAATACTTTTCCAATGGCTTTATATCCGCCAGCTCCTAATGTTTCAGTAAAATCTTCTGGATCAATAATTCCACAGTTTTTCAAAGCAATTTTTACTTGTTTTTTATAAAATGGAATTTCATTTTTCTTTTGAATTCTTTCATTTGTTTTTGGATTTTCATATAAAAGTCTTTCTACAATTGTTCCATTTAATAAATGTTTATCTACAATTTCTTTGGCATCATCTTTGGATACCTTTACATAAAATACATTATCTGGCACTATTTCAATAACTGGACCTTCTGAACAAAATCCAAAACATCCTGTCATTACAATCTTTACTTTATCTGCTATTTGATTCTTTCTAAGTTCTTCTTCTAATGCATCTTTTATTCCATAAGAATCAGCAGATTTACAACCTGGTCCTCCACAAATTAATATTTGTCTTTCTTTTATTGTATTTAAATCTTTAATATCTTCATCACTATATCTTAAATCTATAATATCTTTATATTTTTTATTAATTTCTAATAATTCCTCATAATTCTTTATTTTATTCATCTCTAATTATCACTCCTTAAATTCATTTAAGATTTCATCAACTTGAGATTTTTTAAAATAACCATAAACTTTATCATTAACTAAAACTACTGGTGCTATTGAACAAGCTCCTACACATCTTAAAATATCTAAGGTATAAAGGTTATCTTTAGTTGTTTCCCCTTCTTTTATTCCTAATTTATTTTTGAATTCTTCAAGAATTTCTCCAGATCCTCTTACGAAACATGCTGTTCCTGTACAAACACTAATTACATATTTTCCTTTTGGCTCTGTTGTAAAATAGGAATAAAAAGTTACAACTCCATATACTTTAGATTCGGGTATTTCTAGTTTTTTTGCAATAAATTTTTGTACATCTTCACTTAAATATCCATAAATTTGTTGAGCTTTATGTAAAACTGAAATTAATAATGATTCTTTAAATTCTTCATTTTGAGCTTCTATAAATTCATTTAATTCCTTAAACTTTACACAATCACTACAGTTTGTACACACATACATTCCCTTCCTTCTTAATTATTTTTTAATCAAACTTTTAAAGTAAATATTAATTTAAATCTTTTTTAAATTTTATTAATTTGTAATAAATATTCCCCCTAAGAAAACTAAATTTTAACTTCTATAAATAAATTATATCACTTTTTGAATTTTTGTTAATTTGCATGATTTACTTTTGTTATCTATCATTTTTCAAAATATTCTATTTATTACACCATAGTACTAAAATACGTTATTTTTTTAACATATATTAGTATATTCAAAGTTTATAATAATGATAATTATTTTTTTCAAAGCTGTTTCAATCAATATTTTACATATATTATCATATTGATAATGAAATATTATTTTAATAAAATTTCATTTAATTTGTGATATTTTAATTAATCTCCTATAAATCATTGTGTTTTTTTTGTCATATTTTTGTTAACTGAAATTTTACAATTTAAAATATAAATTTTAATATTTTTATACTATATAAAATATATTTTTCTAAAATTTAAATAAAATAAAAAGATTAAAGTTATTAAATTTTTTAATTAAAATAACTTTAATCTTTTTATTATTTTTTATAATACATATTTAAACTATACAAGCCCATCCATTGTTGTATCTTTAAGTAATTTTTTAATAATATCTTCACCTGGTAATGGTCTTCCACTATTTAAAGCTTTTATAGCTCTTGCCATAACCCTAATATCATATTGTGAAGGATATACATTTGGAACTGTTTTATTAAGGTTAAGTAATTTATATGTTGCCATCATAGCTGAACGAACAGAATATTCAACTGTAAATACACAATCTCCTTCAATTTCTGCAAATTGTCCTAAGAAAGCTAAATTTTTTGATCCCTCTGGTACAACATATGGACGATCTCCTTTATGTCTTGGCATAAATTGAGCAGTAATATATGGCATCATAACAGGAATTACTATAACAGTCTTAAGTATTTCTGGAATATCTTCTTCAAGTCCTAAATGATAAAGTAGTTCTTCAAGAAGTTCATTTCCTGTACATTCTGTCATTGGCTTTTTAATATAATTACCTTCTTTGTCTAATAATAAACCATATGCCCATAAAACTATAACATCATCTGGTTGTTTTGGAAAATGTGGTTGTCTATTACATGTAACACTAAGTAACCAGTTAGAATCTGTCATAGTAATAATTCCACCTGTTACAGTTTTACCTGAATGAGGATCATTTCCACTTAATTCATGTATTTTATCAACAAGTTTTGAATCTTTACAAGTTATAGTAAAAGATTCCCATTTAGATTTATCAACATTTCCACAAAAAACTTCAGGATTCCCAAAAGAAGAATCTTTCTTTGATATATTACTCCATAATTTCCACACATCACCTAAATCTCTCCTAAGTTTAGGTATAGATTCTCCATCTCCATACTCAGAACACTCTGTCATAGAACCATTTGTAACCATAACCAAATCTATTGGTTTTATATTAATAACTTTCTCCTTATTATCTTCTATCATATGAATGCCTGTTACAGTTTTTTCTATTCCACTAATTTCAATATCTAAATCTGTTATTTTAGTATTATAATCAAATTTTACTCCTTTATCTTTCAAATAATTAGCAAGTGGCAAAATAAATGAATCATATTGATTATATTTTGGGAATATAAGTCCTTTCATTTCACTAAACCCTGGAAGTAAATGAATAAAACGATGCATATAACGTTTCATTTCCACAACACTGTGCCAGTTTTCAAAGGCAAACATAGATCTCCATAAAAACCAGAATTTTGTTTCTAAGAAAGTAGGATCAAAAAATTGTTCAACTGTTATGTTACCAAGTTCCTCTTCAGTTGCTAAAAACAGTTTTGTAATTTCCTTAACATTTAATGGACTAAGTCCAAAATTCTCAATATCAATCTTTTCTCCACAATTATTTATAAGTCTACATTTAGATATATTTGGATCATTTTCATTAAGTTCTTTAAATTCATCTAACACAGAGTAACCCTTTTTTTCTAGTGCTGGAATATCTCCAAAAAGATCCCATGTACATTCATAATGGGCTTCCATTTCTCTTCCTCCACGAACTACATATCCATTTTCTGAATCTCCACTACCATCCATTGAACCACCTTCAATGTTTAACTTTTCAAAAATAGTAATATTTTCACCTTGCATATGTCCATCCCTAATTAAATAAAAGGCTGCTGCTAATGAGGCAATTCCTCCTCCTACTAAATATGCTTTACGATCATCAATATTTTTTGGTACATTAGTTTTATTTCTTTGATAGTTACCCATAATTCATCATCCTCTCTAAATTGTTTAAAGTTCTTACTTTATTGACATTATAAATCTCAAATGCTACCATTTAAATAACCAATTATTTTATTTTGAGGCATATTGTCACACTATTTTAAATATGTGAATATATTCATCAATAGGATGGTGATTTTATTATGAAAAATTCAGTTCTTTCAAAAATGACTAAAGAACTATTTGCATCAGCTTTAAAAAAATATATGAGAAAAAAACCTATAAATAAAATTACAATTCAAGAAATTTCAAATGAATGTGGTCTTAACCGTCGTACTTTTTATAGACATTTTAAAGATATTTATGATCTTTTAGAATGGAGCTATCAAACTGAAATAGAAAATAAAATTAATACATATATAGATTTTCCCCATTGGAGTATGGGACTTTTAGATCTTTTTGACTATTTTTATACAAATAAAGAAATTAGTCATTCTATTATTAAATTTTCCAACAAACAATATCTTAATGTTTTTCTCTATAATGAAATATATAAAATGATCATTCCTGTTATAGATCAAGAGGGTTCTCTATTTTCTTTGACTGAATCTAAAAAAAAGTTTTTATGCAACTTTTATGCTCTTAGTTTTACTGCTACACTTATTCAATGGATAGAAAATGGAATGAACGAAAATCCTAATGATATAGTTGAAAATATTTCACTTATTTTAAAAGGCAGCATAAGTCGAATTACTAAACAAAATTAAATATTTGTTTTTTAAATAAAATAAAAAATCCCAACAAAATTTATTGAGATTTTTTATACTTTTATTTAGCTATTCCAATATCTTTTCTATAATAAGCTCCTTCAAAGTTAACTTTAGAAATATTTTTATAAGCCTTCTCTCTAGCTTCTTCTAAAGTTTTTCCCTTTCCTATAACTGATAAAACTCTTCCACCACTAGTTATAAGTTCTCCATCTTTTAAAGTTGCACCAGCTATAAATATATTATCCTTTATATCATCCTCAATATTTATCTTATATCCTTTTTCATAGCTACTTGGATATCCCTTTGATGCCATTACAACATTTATGCAAAATCCATCTTCAAATTCTACTTTCATATCCTTTAAATTTCCATTTAAAGCTCCACATATAAGCTCTAACAAATCACTATTCATAAGGGATAATACTGATTGAGTTTCAGGGTCCCCCATTCTTACATTATATTCAAGAAGTTTAGTTCCTTCTTCAGTTATCATTATTCCAAAGAAAATTATCCCTTTAAAATCAAAGCCTTCTTCTTTAATTCCAGCTAATGTTTTATCCATTATATTATTTTTAAAATCCTCTAAAACTTCCTCTGTAACATAAGGATTAGGAGATACAACTCCCATGCCACCTGTATTTGGTCCTTTATTATCATCAAATATTTGTTTATGATCCTTTGCTGAAAGAAATGGAATTATTGTATTTCCATCTGTAATTGAAAGTATTGAAGCTTCAATACCTTTTAAAAATTCTTCAATTACAATCTTTTTACCAGCACCATTAAATATATCTTCTACCATAAAGGAATCCACTGCTTTAAAGGCTTCTTCTTTATTTTCACATATTACTACACCTTTACCTGCTGCAAGTCCATCTGCCTTTATAACTATTGGATATTTACAATCCTTTAAATATTCTTTAGCCTCTTTTTCATTATAAAAAACTTCATATTCAGCAGTTTTCACTCCATACTTTTTCATAAAGTCTTTAGAAAAACTTTTACTTCCCTCTAACTTTGCCCCTTCCTTTGAAGGTCCAAATATTTTAAGTCCTTCTTCTTGAAATCTATTTACAATTCCTTTTATTAAAGGTTCCTCTGGTCCAACTATTGTTAAATCTATATCTTTCTCTTTTGAAAACTTTACTAATTCTTCTATATCAGTAATGTTTATATTTTCACATTTAATACAAGTTGCAGTTCCTCCATTTCCTGGAGCTACATATATCTTATCAACTTTATTACTTTTTCCTATTTTCCATGCTAAAGCATGTTCTCTTCCACCTGAACCTATTAAAAGTATTTTCATAAACTATCCATCTCCCTTAACCTACAATGGACAATTTAAGAATATACTCTATAAATTGTCCATTATTAATTAGAATTTATAATTTTTATTAGTGTTTAAAATGTCTAACTCCTGTAAATACCATACTTATTCCATGCTCATTACAAGCTTCTATTGATTCTTCATCTCTTATGGAACCACCTGGCTGTATTATAGCTTTTATACCATATTTTGCAGCTTCATCAACACAGTCTCTAAATGGGAAGAAGGCATCTGATGCTAGAACTGTTGCCCCTTTTCCTCTTTCTAAAGCTTCAGTTGTTGCCCATATTCTATTGACTTGTCCTCCACCTATTCCAAGAGCAACACCATCTTTAGCAACTACTATTGCATTAGATTTTACATACTTACAAACCTTCATTGCAAATATTAAATCTTCCATTTCTTTATTAGTTGGGGATTTTTCTGTTACAACTTTAGTTTCTTTTAGAAGTTTTCTATCCTCTTCTTGAACTAATATTCCTCCATCAACTGAAACCATGCACATTTTTCCCTTTGGAGCTACTTTACACTCTAATACTCTTAAATTCTTTTTAGTTTTTAAAACTTCTAGTGCATCTTCATCATATTCTGGTGCAATTATAACTTCTAAGAAGATTTTCTTCATTTCCTCTGCTGTTTCTTTATCTATTTTTCTATTAATTGCAACTATTCCTCCAAATATTGATACTGGATCTGCATCATGGGCTTTTTTATAAACTTCAAAAACAGATTCTCCAACTGCAACTCCACATGGAGTATTGTGTTTTAATGCACAGCAAGCTATTTCTTCAAATTCATTACAAACCTTCCATGCAATATCTACATCTTTTATGTTGTTATAAGATAAAGCTTTTCCATTTAATATTTTAAAACTATTCATTGCACCTTTAAATTCATTTGAACTATAATAAGCTGCACTTTGAGTTGGATTTTCTCCATATCTTAAATCCTGCACCTTACTATAAGATAATGAAAGATATTCTGGATATTCTTCATTTAATAAGAAGTTTGAAATTGCAGCATCATAAGAACTCATTAAATTAAATACTTTTCTTGCTAATGTTTTTCTAGATTTATAAGAAACTTCATTATTTTCTTCTATTTCTTTCATTACAGTTTTATAATCTTCCTTATCTGAAATAACTACAACATCCTTAAAGTTTTTAGCTGCAGCTCTTAGCATTGTAGGTCCACCTATATCAATAAATTCTATCTTTTCATCAAAACTTATATCTTCATGAACCTTTTGAAAGAATGGGTATAAATTAACTACAACATAATCAATTGTATTAATTTTTCTTTCTTGTAATGTACTCATATGTTCTGCATTATCTCTAATTGCTAATATTCCAGCATGAATAGCTGGGTGAAGAGTTTTAACTCTTCCATCTAACATTTCAGGAAAATCAGTTACATCATTTACTTCAATTACAGGTATTCCATTTTCTTTTAAATGTCTATATGTTCCTCCTGTTGATATAATTTCAACATCTCTATCACTTAGAAATTTTGCAAATTCTAGTACTCCTTCTTTATCAAATACACTAATTAAAGCTCTCTTTTTCATAAAAGTACCTCCCTATTTTAAAATATTCACTCTACCACTTTTAATTTCAATTTTTCCTTCGCTTATATATTTAATAGCAAGAGGAAGAATTTTATGTTCTTCTTTTAATATTCTCTTTTGAAGAACTTCTGCTGTATCCTCAAAATATACTGGAACAGCTTTTTGAATAATTATTTCTCCACCATCTACTTCATCATTTACAAAGTGAACTGTACACCCTGATACTTTAACCCCTTTTTTTATTGCAGCCTTATGTACATTAAGTCCATACATTTTTTCTCCACAAAAGGATGGTATTAAAGATGGATGGATATTTATGATTCTATTTTTATATTCTTTTAAAATTTTTCCTTCTAATATAGAAAGATATCCAGCAAGAACTATTAAATCTATATTTCTTTCTTTTGCAAGTTTTAAAATTTTGTTTGAGGTATCATTTCCATAGTCTTTTCTTGAAACTACAAAAGTTTCTATCCCCTTTTCTTTGCCTCTCTCTAATGCATAAATTCCCTCTTTACTTCCAATTATCATCTCTATAGTGCAATTTAAAAATCTATTTTCTATATTATCTATTATTGATTGAAGATTACTTCCACCACCTGATGCAAGTACTGCTATCTTAAACAAACTCCTTCACCTCCAGAAGTAACAAAACCTATTTCATATGCTACCTCTCCCATTTCTAGGAGTTCCCTTAAAATATTTTCTACATCCTCTTCTTTAACACATAATACAAACCCTATTCCCATGTTGAAAGTGTTATACATATGATCTTTATCTACTCCAAGTTCTATCATTTTTTCAAATATTTCTGGAAGTGGATAACTATCTTTATTTATAACTGCTGTTAAACCTTCTTTATTAAACATTCTTGGAACATTTTCTATAAATCCTCCACCTGTTATATGAGACATACCCTTTATCTCATATTTCTCTAATAAATTAAGTACAGGTTTTACATATATTTTTGTTGGGATTAATAATGTTTCCCATATAGGTTTACCAAAATATTCTTCATCTAAATCTTTAAATAATTTTCTAACTAAAGAATATCCATTTGAGTGTATTCCTGAGGATTTAATTCCAATTAATTTATCTCCTGGCATTATATCTTTTCCATTTATAATTTTATCTTTATCAACTATTCCTACTGCAAATCCTGCTATGTCATAGTCTCCTTCTTTATAAAACCCTGGCATTTCAGCTGTTTCTCCACCAATTAATGAACAATTTGACTGGATACATCCATCTGCTACACCTTTAACTAAATTTGCTGAAACGTTAGATTCTAACTTACCACAAGCTATATAATCTAGAAAAAATAAAGGCTTTGCACCATGACATAAAATATCATTTACACACATAGCAACACAATCAATTCCTACTGTATCATATTTTTTCTTTTTGCAAGCTATATCAATTTTTGTTCCAACTCCATCTGTTCCAGATACTAATACTGGAGTTTTATATCCTGATGGAAGTTCAACCATTCCAGCAAAGGATCCAAGTCCGTTTAAAACATATTCTCCCATTGTTTTTTTTGCATATTCTTTAATAAGCTTAACTGATTTATATCCTTCTTCAATATTTACTCCACTATCTTTGTAAGTTATCATTTATAAAACCCTACCTTTCAAGATTATCATCTAAAGATTCCATTGGAGCTGAAACTGGATATATTCCATTAAAGCATCCAACACATAATTTTTTTCTTCCGCTACAACTTTTATATACACCATCTAGTGTTAAGTAACCTAAGTAATCACATCCTATAATATCTTTTATTTCTTCTAAAGTATTATTTGCAGCAATTAAATCTTTTCTATAAGGTGTATCTATTCCAAAGTAACATGGATATTTAACCATAGGTGATGCAACTAAAAAGTAAACTTCTGATGCTCCAGCCCTTCTTAAAGATTCAACTAAATGTTTTGATGTTGTTCCTCTAACTATTGAATCATCTATTAATATAACTTTCTTACCTTCTATATTTTTCTTTAAAGGATTAAGTTTTACAGCAACTGCTCTTTCTCTCATTTCTTGAGAAGGTGTTATAAAAGTTCTTCCAACATATCTATTTTTTATAAATCCAGTATCATAAGGTATTTTAGATGCCCTTGCATATCCCATAGCTGCTGGTATTCCAGAGTCTGGTACTGCAATTACTACATCTGCTTTAAGAGGATGTTCTTTAAATAATTCTTCTCCTTGCTTTACTCTAGTATTATGAACATCTAAACCATCAATTACTGAATCTGGTCTTGCAAAGTATATATACTCAAAGGAACAGGTTTGGCATACTGTATTTTCTGAATATCTATAGCTTTTAATTCCTTCTTCATCAATTACAACTATTTCTCCTGGCTTTACGTCCCTTACAAGTTCAACTCCAATAGTATCTAATGCACAACTTTCAGAAGAAAGTACATAACCATCTTCAAACTTTCCAATACAAAGAGGTCTTATTCCATGAGGATCTCTAACTCCTATAAGTTTATTATTTGTCATTATTACCATTGCAAAAGAACCTCTAACTGCTGATATAGCATCTATTACTGCTCTTTCAATTCCTCTTTTTGCTCCCCTTGCAATAAGACTAGTTATAACTTCTGAATCTACAGTTGTGTGGAAAACATGCCCACCTTCCTCTAATAAATCCCTTATAACATCTCCATTTACTAAATTGCCATTATGAGCTGTTGCTATAGGACCAAATTTTGTTCTACTTAAAAGAGGCTGTGCATTTTCAATTGTTTTAGAACCAGCAGTGGAATATCTAACATGTCCAATTGAAATATGACCATTAGCTTTTTCCAAAGCCTTTAAGTCTTCCTTTGTAAATGCTTCAGTTATAATTCCAAGACCTTTATGAACTTTTATTTCTTCTCCATTTGCTACTGCAATACCTGTACTTTCTTGTCCTCTATGTTGAAGAGCATATAATCCATAATAAGTAAGCTCTGCAACATTTATTTCTTTCTTTGAATATACTCCAAATACTCCACATTCATCTTTAAACTTATCATTTTCTGGATCTATAATATTAATTTTTGAATTAATCATACGCCATACCTCTCTTTAAAATTACTTTTACCCTTTAATTCTCTTTAATATTTCTTCATAAGCTTCTTCTACATTTCCCATATCTCTTCTAAATCTATCTTTATCAAGCTTTTCTCCTGTTTTGGCATCCCAAAATCTACATGTATCTGGAGATATTTCATCTGCAAGTAATATTTCTCCATTTTCATCTTTTCCAAACTCTATTTTAAAATCAATTAAATTAATGTTTTGCTTCTTAAAAAATTCTTTTAGTAAATTATTTATTTTATCTGTCATAGAATAAATTTCTTTTAATTCTTCAAAAGTTGTAGCTCCAATTGCTACTGCATGATAATCATTTATAAGTGGATCTCCAAGTTCATCATCTTTATAAGATAATTCAAAAACTGTAGTATTTAACTTTGTTCCTTCTTTAAGTCCAAGTCTCTTTGCCATACTTCCTGCTGCAACATTTCTAACTATAACTTCAAGGGGAACTATTGAAACTTTTTTACAAAGCTGATCTCTATCATTTAACTTTTTAATAAAATGTGTTTTTATTCCTTCTTTGTTTAGCATTTCAAAAATCATAGATGTTATAGCGTTATTTAAAACTCCTTTATTATCTATTTGAGCCTTCTTTTCTCCATTAAAAGCTGTTGCATCATCTTTATAATGAACTATTACCTCATTTTTATTATCTGTAGCAAATACTTGCTTTGCCTTTCCTTCATATAACATTTCAAGTTTTTTAGTCATTATAATTCCACTCCTTCTTTATTTTCTTCTATAAATCTTTTTTTCATTCTTTCTCTAAAATCAATTAAATCCTTCTTTATTTCTGGATATTTTAATGAAAGCATCTCAATTGCAAGAATTCCTGCATTATAACTATTATTTATTCCAACAGTTGCAACTGGTATTGATTTTGGCATTTGCACTATTGAAAGTAATGCATCCACACCTTCAACTGCTGCTCTTATAGGAACTCCAATAACTGGCATAGTTGTATGACTTGCTATTACTCCAGGAAGATGTGCTGCAAGTCCAGCTCCTGCAATAATTACTTCACAACCTTCATTTTCAACTTCCTTTATAGTTTCCACAAGTTTTTCTGGAACTCTATGGGCTGAAAGTACATATGCCTTATACTCAATATTAAATTCTTTTAAAGCATTAGAAGCTCCCTTCATAATTTCAATATCCGATTTACTTCCAAAAAATATTGCTACTTTCATTTAAAACACTCCTTTATTATTTAAAATAATTTACTCCTGATTTAAATATTTTTTCATCAAAATTTCCTTCTATATTTTTATAAAGATTGTCTCCAATTCTTTCACTGTGAGCCATCTTTCCAAGTATTCTTCCATCAGCACTTGTTATTCCTTCAATTCCAAGCATTGAACCATTTGGATTATATGGCATATCCATAGCAACTTCTCCATTTAAATCTACATATTGTTTTGCTATTTGACCATTTTCTAAAAGTTCCTTTAATACCTTTTCTGATGCCACAAATCTTCCCTCTCCATGGGATATTGGAACTGTATGAATTTTTCCAAGGTCTACCTCATTAAACCAAGGTGATTTTTTAGAAACTACCTTTGTTCTAACCATTGTTGACATATGCCTATTTATATTATTGTAAGTTAATGTTGGCATATCTTCCTTTATATCTAAAATTTCTCCATATGGTAAAAGTCCAAGTTTTATAAGTCCTTGGAAGCCGTTACAAATTCCAAGAATAAGTCCATCTCTATTGTTTAGTAATTCCATTACTGACTCTTTTATTTTTTCATTTCTAAATATTGTTGCTATAAATTTAGCTGAACCATCTGGTTCATCTCCAGCTGAGAAACCTCCTGGAAGCATTATAATTTGTGATTTATCAATTTCTTTTTTCAAGTTTTCTATAGAATCTAAAAGACTTTCCCTATTTAGATTTCTTAAAAGAACTTCTGATACCTCTGCTCCCTCTTTTAAAAATGCTTTTTTACAGTCATATTCACAGTTTGTACCTGGAAATACTGGAATAACTACTTTAGGTTTAGTTACCTTTATCTTTGGTGAAATAATTCCTTTTTCACTTTTTAAAACTGCCTCTACTTTATTACAATTTTCATTTATCTTTGACTTAAATACAGGTTCTAGCTTTTCTTCATATGCCTTTTCTAACTCTTCTAAATTAAATTCCACATTATATTCTGGACATTTAATATATTCCTCTTCTAATGTTTTTCCTATTAATTTATAGTTTGTTCCTTCAAAAGATTCCTTTATATAAACTTCTTCATTAACTTCTAATATTAAGCTTCCATAATTAAATCCAAATAATTCATCCTTTGAAAGCTTATCTAATATAGCCCCTATTCTATTTCCTATTGCCATTTTTGTAATTCCTTCAGCAACTCCTCCAAATTTAAGGGAATAAGCTGAAATTATTTTTCCTTCTGAAATAAGTTTATAAACTTTATTTAAATTTTTCTTAAAGCTTTCCATTTCAATTGTTCCATCTTCAAGTTTTTCAGCTTTAATAAGAACAATATTAGAATTTATCTTTTTAAATTCTGGTGAAATAATTTTATCTGCCTTTTCCACTGTAACTGCAAAGGATATAAGACTTGGTGGTACGTCTATATCTCCAAAACTTCCAGACATTGAATCTTTTCCTCCTATTGCTGGAATTTTAAGATCTTCCTGTGCCTTATATGCTCCAAGTAATGCACTAAATGGCTTTCCCCATCTCTCTTTATTTTCACCAAGTTTTTCAAAATACTCTTGGAAGGTTAACCTAGCCTTTTTATAATCTCCCCCCATTGCAGTTATTTTTGTAACTGACTCTATAACTGAATAAAAAGCCATATGGAAAGGACTCCACATTCCAAGGTATGGATTAAATCCATAAGCCATAAGGGATGCATCCTTACTTTCCCCATTTAATACTGGAATTTTTGCAGCCATTCCTTCTGCTGGTGTCTTTTGATACTTTCCTCCAAGAGGTAATAAAACTGTGTTTCCTCCTATTGTTGAATCAAATCTTTCTATTAAACCTTTCTTGCTACAAACATTTAATTCTTTTAATGTATTTATCCATTTTTCTTTAACATCTACATCTTTAATTTCATATGGATATTCTTTAGGTGCCTTAACCTTTATATCAGTAACTGCTGTAGCTCCATTTGTATCTAAGAAACTTCTACTTACATCAACAATTGTCTTTCCTCTCCAAGTCATTTTTAATCTATCATCATCTGTAACTTCTGCCACAATTACTGCTTCTAAGTTTTCTCCCTCTGCAAATTTAATAAACTTTTCTGCATTTTCTTTAGCTAAAGCTACTGCCATTCTCTCCTGTGATTCTGAAACTGCAAGTTCAGTTCCATCTAGACCTTCATACTTTTTTAAAACCTTATCTAAATTTATATTAAGCCCCCTACATAATTCACCAATTGCTACAGATACACCACCTGCCCCAAAGTCATTACATCTCTTTATCATAGTTGATACATCTTTATTTCTAAATAATCTTTGAATCTTTCTCTCTGTTACTGGATTTCCCTTTTGAACTTCTGCACCACATTCATTTATTGAATCTTCAGTATGTTCTTTAGATGAACCTGTTGCCCCACCAACTCCATCTCTTCCAGTTCTTCCTCCAAGCAAAATTACAACATCACCTAATTTTGGTTCTTCCCTTACTACATTTTCTTTAGGTGCTGCCCCTAAAACTGCTCCAATTTCCATTCTCTTTGCTACATAATTTGGATGATAAACTTCATCAACTTGTCCAGTTGCAAGTCCTATCTGATTTCCATAAGAACTATAACCACTTGCTGCTCCTAAAGTAATTGTTCTTTGTGGAAGTTTGCCCTTTAATGTTTCATTAATATTAACTGTTGGATCTGCTGCCCCTGTTACTCTCATTGCTTGATATACATAAGTTCTTCCTGATAGTGGATCTCTTATTGCACCACCTAAACAAGTAGCTGCACCACCAAAAGGTTCTATTTCTGTTGGATGGTTATGAGTTTCATTTTTAAACATTAAAAGATATTCTTCTGTTCCATTAGTTGTTTCTAAATTTACTTTTATTGAACAAGCATTTATTTCATCTGAAAGATCTAAATCTTCTAAAAGACCTTTCTTTTTCATTTCCTTCATAGTTATAACAGCTATATCCATTAATGATATTTTTCTATTTGTATCTTTTCCATATACAAAATCTCTAGATTTTATATAAGCCTCATAAGCTTTTTTTATTGGAGTTGTATATTTATTTTCTTCTATTTCAACCTTTTTAATTGATGTTTCAAAGGTAGTATGCCTACAATGATCTGACCAATAAGTATCTATTACTTTTATTTCTGTAATAGTTGGGTCTCTTTTTTCTTCTTTAAAGTAATCCCTTATCATTATTAAATCTTCAATACTCATTGCAAGACCTTGTTCTTTATGAAAATTTTTAAGTTCTTCCCTGCTTTTTTCTCTAAAACCATTTAATATTTTTACATCTTTAGGTACTGTGAAATCTTGTGATAGTTCTTTAGAATATAGATTAACTTCCTTTGAATCTACTGGATTGATATAATAGCTTTTTATTTTAGCTATTTCTTCTTTAGATAGGTTACCTTTTAAAATAATAACCTTTGATGATTTTACTTCTGTTTCATTGTTATCCTTTGTTAATAACATTATACATTTTTTTGCCCAATCTGCCCTTTGATCGTATTGACCTGGTAAATACTCTACTGCAAAAACTGTTTCATCCTTACCTAGTTCAATACTTTCTTCATATATGTTATCTACTGGTGGTTCCATAAAAATTCTATGTATTGCTTTATTATAATCCTCTTCATTAAGTTCTCCAATTATATACTTATTTAAAACTCTTACTTTTTCTAAATTATTAGTTCCTAAATTCTCTTTAAAATCTTTTAATAAAAGTTTTCCTTCTACATTAAATCCATCTTTTTTCTCAACAAAAATTGTTCTTATATTAACCATATCTTCCCCTCCACCAATTTAAAAATACTAACATTATTACTTATTTTTCAATAATCGTTTTGGTAATTTCAGCATACCACCGCATATAAATAATGTCAATATTATTTATAATATATGTTTTAATATTCGTATATATACGAATATTATTATTCAACATTTTAATTTATTACGTTTTATTAGAATATTTTTTACTTTTATTGGATAATGCTATTTATTTTCAATTTCCAATTTTAAATACAATTTTTAGTCTAATTATATAATTATTTATGTTTAACAAACTTTAAAATAATACAAAAAAGCTGGTGAATAAATCACCAGCCCTCTCTGTTTAAACCTACGTAACCCTTCTACCCTTGAAAGGTCACTATTATTATTAACATTTTCTTTGTATACTATCCAAATATTTTTTCAAATATTCCTTTTAACCAATTAATAAATCCACCCTTATCCTCTTCTGTAGCAACAGGAGCCTTTTCCTTTTCTGGTGCTTTTATTTCATTTGTTTTCATAATAAATTTTACAGAGCCATCCATATCTTTATCTTTTCCTGAAAATGTATTATAATCCTTTGACATCTTAACTAATTCATCTTTAACTTCAATGACATTATCAATATTTTCTACACCCTCATTTCCTTTGTCATAAATTTTTTCTATTCCTTCTTTATTGAATTTTTCCATTCCTTCATTAAGTTTTTGACTTCCATCTGCTAGTTTATTAACTCCATCTTCTAATGATGGTAAGCTATTTAATAACTCTCTAGCTCTATTAACATTATTTTTATCTAATGAAGTTTTAGTTATTCTTAAAATATCACTACTATCTTTTAAGTCTTGTTGCATACTTAAAAGCTTTTCTCCCATTTTTTTAGCTTCTTTAATATCATAACTACTTCCATTTCCTAAAACATTTTCTATTTGTTTTATTGTTCCTTGTGATTTATCTAAGTCATTTGAGAATTTATCTATTTTAGATACTAACTTCTTATCATCCTTTAAGCCTTTAACCATTTTATTTATAGTTTCAATATTTTGTTTATTTTCTTCCACATCTTTTGAAACTGTCATTAGGTTATCTTTAAGTGAGTTTATAGCCTTTAAATCTTCCTCATTTAAACTTAAGAAACCTTCTGTTGCTGCATTCATAAGCTTTTGATTTTCTTTATTATTTATATCTGAATAGAATTTAGCAAATTTCTTTGTTTGTCCAGGCTTTGATAGAAAATCACTTGTTTTATCTAAAACTGGTGTTAATCCTTTAACTACTTGTACATCTTTCATTAATCCAGTCATTGTTTTACCATATGCGTTCATTTTAGTATAGTCATTTCCTATACCTTCTTTAGATATATCTTTTAATGTCATACTATTTACTAAGACTTTAAGTTTAGCACCATTGCCTCCATAAACTCCATCTATATACTTACATAACTTAGCCTTTGACATTGCTAAAGCCTTTGAAGGATCTACCCCTTGTTTAGCAGCAGTAGCAACATCACCTGCAAGTATTCCTTTAAAGATTAAATAACCTTCACCATAACTAGATACATCCTTTGACATAGCTTGCATTTTACTAGGATCAATTCCATTTATCATTGATGTTGTTTTCTTAATTTGTCCATTGACACCATTTAAAAAATTATTAGCCTTTTCTTCTGTATTATTTCCTGGTGCATTATTTATTAGTGAATTTAATGGACCTTGAACTCCAGCTAATTCCTTTTGAATTCCTATTGTTTCTTTTAATAAATTTTGGCTCTTATTTAAATTACCACTTGTAGCTAATTCACTCATTTTATTTAACTTTTTAATAGTATTTGGATTTACGTTTTCATAAGCTTTTTTAGCCTTCATAGTATCATTTAAAAGTTTATTAAAACCATCATCTCTTGAAAGTCCTTTAAATGTATTAACTGCTGCCTCTATTTGTCCCTTATGAACTAGGATTGCTTGTCCATCAGAAGCTAAAGTATTAAGATTATTTATATTATTTTCAGTTAATAATCCTAAAGCTTGTTTACCTTTATCAGTGTTAATATTTTTTGCAAAATAAGCATCATCAATTAATTTATTAGCTTTATTTATCTTTTCATCAGATTGTAATATACCCATAGCTTCTTTTAAAGTATTATCATTTAATTTGCCTTTACCTTCATCTAACTTTTTCTTAGCTGTCATAATACCATCACTTAAAGCTCCAGTACCCTCTAATAATTTATCTGATGCATCCTTTAATTTATTTAAAGAATCCTTTAACTCATCTATTGAATCTGCCTTTTCTATCTTATCTAAGTTAGGTAATTCTGTAGTTGCAGTTATCATTATTGGTCCAAGTTCAAAATTATCTGTATATCCTTCTATAACAAGTTTATTATCAAGATTTATATCTAAATCTTTATCATTTAAATCCAAACTTTCCTTTAGTCCTGGACATGCTGGAAATGCTACAACATTATTATTTCCTTCTGATACCATTGTTCCTTCATTTATAGTTACATCTTTAAATTTATCTACTGGAAGAGTAACTACTGTAGCTGCTAAAAGTGGAGTATAAAGTTTCCTATCCTTTCCTCCAATCTTAACATTTTTATAACTATTATTTTTAAGTTCTATTTCAATTTTTATCTTTCCTGATTTACCTGCTAAATCTTTTTCATCTACCTTCTCATCATTTAAGTAATACTTAATACTTACATCAAGAGGTAGTGAAGCTTTTGTATCTCCTTTATAATAAAGGTCACTACTATTTATTTTCCATTTAAGAGTATCTCCATCCTTAATTGGAGCTTCCTCTCCCTTTATATTTTGTATATTTTCAAGGTTTGATTTATCAGTTACATCTATATTTCCTTTATCTGAATGTAGCCAGTCAGTTACTGTTGTCTTTTCAACTTGACCACTAGCTTTTAAATTTACATAAACACTTTCATCCTTTTTTACTTCTGATGCACTTGCAACTGTAGTTGCACACATACTTCCTATTATAACTAATGCTATTACTTTTTTAGACATTGATTTATACATATACTATCACCCTACCTTTATACTGTTTCTTCTTTTAAATTTTCAGGTTCTGTACGCCATTTAATTGATGTTTTATTAATTAAGCCTTCTGAAACTAATAATAATGATGGAAGTATAAATAAAATTACTAACATACTAATTATTGCTCCTCTTGAAATTAAGAAACAAAGGCTTTTAATTAATGCCATATCAGAAACTATTGCAACAGCACCTGTTGCTCCAAAGAATGTTAATCCAGAAGTTACTATAGATTTTGCTGAACCTTTAACTGCAATTAATATTGCTTCTTGTTTTTTATAGCCTTTTCTAAGTTCCTCTCTAAATCTAGATGTCATAAGTATTGCATAGTCAACTGTTGCACCAAGTTGTATTGTTCCTATTACTATACTTGCAACAAATGGTATTGTAGTTCCTGTATAATAAGGTATTCCCATATTTATAAATATTGCAAACTCTATAGCTGCAACTAGTAGAACTGGTACAGATATAGACTTAAATACTATTAATATAATTGCAAATATTGCAATTATTGAATATATTGAAACCATCTTAAAGTCTCTATCTGAAGTTGTTATAAGATCCTTTGTAAGAGGTCCTTCTCCTGCAACTAATGCTTCTTTATCATACTCTTTAGCAATAGTTGTAAGTTCATCAATTTGCTTATTCTCTTCATCTTTTGCTGCCTTATATTCTGAATTTACTAATATAAGATTATAACCACCTTTTTTAAATGTTTCCCTTACATCCTTTGGAATAAAAGTCTCCGGCATAGCTGGTCCTATTAACTTATCATAGGAAAGTACTGAAGTTATTCCATCTATCTTTTCTATTTTACTTGTCATTTCCTTCATCTTATATGGTTTAATGTTATCTTTTACAAGAACAAAATGTGTTGTCATCATATTAAACTTATCTTTTAGTTTATTAGTTGCAACTATAGATGGCATATCCTTTGGTAATGTTTCATCTAAGTTATAATAAACCTTTGTATGTTCTGAACCCCAAATTGCTGGTAATAACATAACTAAAAATATTCCAATAAATACTTTGTAATGTGTAGTTACTACTTTTGAAAGTTTATTAAATTCAGGAATTATTGTTTTATGTTTAAATCTGTGTATTAACTTATCAAAAGTAAGTATAAGTGCTGGTAATACGGTTACAGAACATATAACTCCAAGGACAACTCCCTTTGCCATTACAATTCCAATATCTTTTCCAAGTGTTAAATCCATTGCACATAAAGCTAAGAAACCTGCAATTGTTGTTAAAGATGAACCTGAAATTGATAACATTGTGGTTGATATAGCCTCTGCCATAGCTTCCTTTTTATCATCAAACCTTAAAAGTTCCTCTTCATATCTGTGCATTAGGAATATGGAATAGTCCATTGTAACTCCTAATTGCAGTACTGCCGCCAGTGCTTTTGTTATATAGGATATCTCTCCAAATATAATATTAGATCCAAGATTATATAATATTCCAATTCCAATAGAAACTAAAAATATTATAGGTACAAAAGTAGATTCCATTGAAATTAATAAAACCCCTAATGAAATAACTACAGCTAATATTACATAAAATGGAGTTTCTTTATCAGCTAAATCTTTTGTATCTTTAATAATAGCTGACATTCCACTTAAGAAACATTGCTTGTTCATCATAGTTTTTATTTCACCAATTGCATTTAATGTACTTTCTGATGCTGCTGATCCTTTATACTTTATAATTACCATTGTGGCATCTCCACTAAAGACTTTACTTTTAACCTTATCTGGTAATATCTCCTTTGGAACAGATATGTCTACTGCATCATCAATCCAAAGTGCATTTTGAACCCCTTTAACTTCCTTTATTTTATCTTTAAGGTTTACCACATCTTTTTCTGGCATACCTTCAATTATTAGCATTGAAGTTGCGGCATCTGAATATACATCATCTAAAATCTTCTGTCCTTTTGTAGAATCTAAATTTTGTGGTAAATAACTTAAAATATCATAATTAATCCTTGTGCTTATCATTCCAAATACCGCTGGAACTATTAATATAACTGTTATCAATAATACCAATTTAGTATGATTTGCAATCCATTCACCAATTTTCTTCACTGTTCTCCCCTCCTCATATGACTATTGGTCATTTATTATATTTTTATTATATCACTCTATGACCATTAGTCAATTATATATTCCACTTTTTATAATATTTTGAAAATATCCTATAACTTAACTTTTTAGTTTTTTAATGTGTTTTTATTTATAAGGAACTATTGTATAATGTTTTTATACTAAAATAAGGAGTGTTGTTTATAATTGTTTGGATATGTTACTCCATTAAAACCAGAATTAAAAATTAGGGAATTTAATCAATTTAGAAGTTATTATTGTGGAGTTTGTTTTCATATAAAAAAATATTTTGGAAATATACCTAGAATTACATTAAATTATGATATGACTTTTTTAGCTCTATTATTAGATGGATTAAATCCTAATGAACTTGAAGTTAAGATGAAAAAATGTATAGTTCATCCAATAAAAGAAAAACCTATAGTTTTAAATAATGAAGCTCTTTTTTATGCAGCTAGTATGAATGTATCTCTTTTTTACTATAAATTATTAGATGATATAGAAGATGATAATAATGTAAAAAGCAAAATAGAAGCTTTCTTTTTATCACCCTACAAAAAGAAATTTAAAAATGAAATACTAAATATAAATGATATAATAAAAGAGAATTTAAATCTCTTAACTAAATTTGAAAAAGAAAAGAACTTTTCATCAATTGATGAAATATGTGATCCCTTTAGTAAAATAGTTGGAGAAATATTATCAAAATATCCTTATTCAATTAATAAAGATTCTGATGAACTTAGAAATAATCTTTATAACTTTGGATATTCCCTTGGAAAATGGATATATCTAATAGATGCATTAGATGATTTAGAAGAGGATATTATAGATAATAAGTTTAATCCTATTAATTTCTTATATAATAAGGATAATTTATGTTATAAGGAACTTTTAGAAAATATTAAACAAAGAATAGAATTTAGTATTTTTAATTGTGCATATACTTGCAAAGAAATATTAGAAATACTTCCAATCACAAGAAATAAAGAAATTTTAGAAAATATAATCAATCTTGGAATGATGGATAAATATATGAAAATAACAAATAAATGTGATTGTACAAAAAAGAAAGGTAGGGAAATATAAATGAATCCATACGAAATACTTGGAGTAAAAGAAGGAGCTTCCCAAGAAGAAATCAAAAGTGCATATAGAAAATTAGTAAAAAAATATCATCCAGACCAATATGGTGATAATCCTCTTAAGGAGCTAGCACAGGAAAAACTTGCTGAGATAAATCAAGCTTATGATACCCTAACAAAGGGTAATAACTCTTCAAATAATTCATATAATACAAATAATAGCTACAATAATAGTAGTTATAATAATTCAACTTCAGGAGATGCTTATGCTTTTCAAGAAATAAGAAGACTTATTCAAATGAGAAATATAAATGCTGCTGAGGCTAAATTAAATTCAATATCCAACCAAAATGCTGAGTGGAACTTTTTAATGGGAATATGTAAAATCCAAAAAGGATGGTATGACTCAGGAGTTCAAAATCTTCAAACAGCAGTAAATATGGATCCTAATAATTTTGAGTACAGACAAGCACTTAATCAAGTAAATCAAAGAACTGTAAATTATGGAAATCCATATAGAACAGCTGGAACAAATGGTATGGATACTTGTAATTGTTGCTTAAACTTATGGTGCTTAGATTCTCTTTGCGAATGCTTTGGAGGAGATTTAATAGGCTGTTGTTAGTAAAACTTTAGGAGGTACTAATTTATATGAAGGATTTAAAGGCTAAAGATTTAAGTGTTGGTGGAATACTTATTGCACTAACTGTTATAACCTTATATATAAACTTAATAATACCAATAAATACATTTGCAATACTTACTATTTCAGCCTGTTATGTACCTATTGCAATAATGAGAAGTAACATAAAAACTGGTATTTTTGTTTATGTAGCTTCCTCTATTATAGGTTTTTTCTTTATTCCATTAAAAATAATGATTCCTTTTATACTTTACTTTGGAATATATGGTCTTATTAAATACTATATAGAAAAGCTTAATAAGTTGCCCTTAGAAATAATATTAAAATTAGTATTTTCAAATATTATGTTATTTATAGGTTATTATGTTTTTACATCTTTTGTAGGAAATATTAACTTTAAATTTCCTTTATGGGCACTTTTAATTGCAGCACAATTTGCTTTTATTATTTTTGATTATGCATTAACATTAATAATAACTTTCTATATATCAAAATTTCATAAAAAATAAAAAGGTGGTAATTTTTTACCACCTTTAATTATTTTTCAATTAATTTATACAATTGCTTTTCTAATAGTACTCCTTCTTTTGTACTATAATCATATTTCATACTATACTCTATACAACCTTTTACAAAATCTGATCCTTTCTTAACACTATCCTCTATTGAATTTCCATTAAGAATTTCTGCTGACATAACTGCTGTAAAAATATCTCCTGTACCAGGATAAGATTTCTCTAATTTCTTATGTTTAATAATATTAAATCCATTCTCATCAAAAACTGCTATTCCAATTAAGTTATCCTTACAAGGAACAGATGTAATTACTATATTCTTAGCTCCAAGTTTTCTTAAATCATAGGCTATATCCTTTATATCATCATAACTAAAACTATTATTATATTGCCCTTCTCTACCAGTTAAATATAATGCTTCAGTAAAGTTTGGAGTAATAACATAACTAAACTTTAAAAGTTCTCTTATCTTTTTTACATATTCAAAAGTAAAACCATTATATAAATTTCCGTTATCTCCAAATATAGTATCTAATATAACTAATCCATTTTTTCTTTCCTTTAAAAAGTTAATAACTTCTTCTATCTTCTTAACTTCTCCTAAGTATCCAATAAAAAACAAATCAAAATTGATTTCATTAGAAAATAGACTATTAATACCTCTTTCAATAAAATCCTTGCTATCTAATTTGGCTATATTACTAAATCCCCCTGTATGAGTTGATAATATAACAGAAGGTATAGGACATACTTCTATTCCCTTTATACTCATTATAGGAATAATATTGGTAAGGGATGCTTTTCCAACGCTACATAAACTGTGTATTACTAAAGCTCTTTTTATAGGTTTCTTCAAAATTTTTCTTCCCTTCTTAGTTTAATTTTTCTACAAAACCTTTAGTTGCTGACTTTAAAGCCATTGATAATGGAATTGCTATAAAAACTCCTATTGCTGTTGTTGTTATTGAAGTTAAAAGTGAAGTTACTGCACCTTGCCAGCCCTTAAATATTGCCCAATTTACAATAAAATATCCAAGTAAAGATACTATTCCACCTAATATAAATCCAATTATATTTTGTATTGTACTTCTTCCTTCTTTTCCATTCATAAATGCAACTTTTCCTGCCACATACCCTGTTGCTCCTTTAATTATAAAAGTTGGTATAACCCATAATGCAAAAGCTGGAGTTAAGGCATCCATAAGTGCACTTCCTATTGCTGCTGGAAGAGCCGCCTTCTCTCCAATTAATACTGCAACTATAAATATAACAGTTGTTCCTAAATGAATCATAGAAACTCCTCCACCTATTGGAATTTCTATATGAATATAAGTCCCTAAAAAAATTAATGCGGCAAACATAGCCATCATTACAAGTTTGTTCGTTCCCATCTTTTTCATTTTTATCTCCTCCAAATTATCAATTACTATTTCTTACTTTATATTATTCTTGCCCTATTCCATTGTCAAATGTACCCATACACTTTTTACATTTAAAAGAAAAGCTTACTTTAAAAGCTTAAATTTTTACTCTTTTCCAAAAACTTAATTTTTTATTCTTTTACATAAAAAAAGAGCTATCTTCTAATTTTAGAAAATAGCTCTATTAATATATATCTTATTCCATTAATTTTGCAATTTTTTTGCTAAGTAATAATAATACTAATCCAAGAGTTATACAAACAGCTGATATTCCTCCGAATATTTCTAAAGGTCCAAAAGTTTCTAATCTTGATGCTATAAGACCAGCTGAAAGATTAGCTATACCTGATGCAGCCATCCATATTCCCATTAATAATGATGCATATTTAATAGGAGCAAGTTTTGATACCATTGATAAACCTATTGGTGATAAACATAATTCTCCAACTGTATTACAGAAATATGTTAATACAATCCACCACATACTTGCCTTTGCTACTGGGTTTTCAGCTCCTCCAATTGAAAGAACAGCTCCAACCATAAATAAGAATCCTATTCCTAATATGATCATACCCATTGCCATCTTAACTGGTACTGGTAAATCTCCCTTATCTCTATTAGCTAATCTAATCCATAATTTAGCTAATATTGGTGAAAGAATTAAAACAAATACTGGATTACATGATTGGAACCATGCAACTGGTATTGTCATTCCAAATAGTTCTCTATTAGTTAACTTTTGAGTAAATATTGTTAATGAGCTACCTGCTTGTTCAAAACCTGTCCAGAAGAAAATAACAAATGCTGCAAGAACTAATATAGCTCCAATTCTTCTCTTTTCTTGTTTAGTTAAAGGTTTATTAGCATTAGCTTCTTTACATTCATTTGTCTTATTAACTTCTTTATTAAGTCCTCCAACATGAGCTAAATACTTAGGTGCAAATGTAACAAATATAATTGCTCCAAGTACCATTCCTATAGCTGCTGCTAAGAATCCATATTTAAATCCGTAATGTATAATTGCACCATTTGCAGTTTTTGCAAAAATATCTTCTGCTAATAATCCGCATATTAAAGGTGCTATTAATGATCCTAAGTTAATTCCCATATAAAATATTGTAAAGGCTGAATCTTTACGCTTATCTTCTTTATCGTAAAGCTGACCTACTACTGTTGATATGTTAGGTTTAAAGAATCCGTTACCTGCAATTAATAGTGCTAATCCTATGTAAAGACCAATTCTACTTCCATCTACGAATAAAGCAAAATTTCCAATTGCCATAATAATTGCTCCAATTATTATAGCCTTTTTTTGTCCCAAGAAATTATCTGCAAGCCATCCTCCAATTATAGGAGTAAAATATGTAAAGCCTGTATAAACTGCATATATAAAGGCACCTGAACTTACACTGTATCCTAAACCACCTTGTACAAAGCTTACTGTTAAGTAAAGCATTAAAAGTGATCTTAAACCATAATAACTGAATCTCTCCCACATTTCTGTTAAGAACAATAGATAAAGACCTGGTGGGTGTTTTAACCTACTCTTTTTAACAGATACGTCTAATGTTGTCATAAAAATTCCCCTTTTCATTTGTTTATGTCTTTGCTTATTTTGCAATTAATGATATCCCAAAATTCTTTTTGTTCTTTTTGGTTACTATGAAATTGTATCATTTCAGCACTTAAAATTCAAGTTATTTATTATTCCTTTAAATTTTTTCTCCACTTTTCAATAATATTTTATTATTATAAATGCTACTTTTTTATTAATTTTAAAATATTATTGGTATTATATTATTTTTTTAATTATTTATGTATTGCTTTTTTGCTGTATTCCTCTATAGTACAAATGGCTTTTTATAAGATACAATTGCAAGATTTAATTTAAAAATATTTATTTTACTTAAATGCCATTAAGTTCCACTCACCTTTCTAATTGCTTTTATTTTTTAATTATTTTTATATGAAAATAACTAGCAATATTTTTTATTACTAGTTACTTAAATTTCTATTTTATGTTTAAAATCATTTCTAATACATCTTCAAAATTTATATTAATTTTTGATTTATAACTATTTATATACTCAATTAAATTTTCATCTCCAGATTCATTAAAAATAGCTACTTCATCAACATTAAACTTTACATTAATTTCAACCTCTTTATTATCATAATATATTATAGGTATAACATCTATATCATATCCATTGTCCTTTAGATACTCTTCAAATCTATTCTTTTGCTTTATTACTGATAATATGGGATTATTTATCTTTTTAATCTTTCCATTTAAATTTGACTGCCATTTATTCTCCTCTAACTTTCCTGAAATTATTCCTTTATCATTTTTAATGTATATAATAAATGCTCCCATTTTGTTTATTATAACTGTATCTATGTTATTTATTCCTTTTTTTCCTTTAAAACTTAAATTCTTTAATATGTAGTTATCATCATTTAAATTAGTTAATACCTTTGGAATAACATTTTCATATGAAGCTTCTTCTCTTTTTAGCTTAATAAATCCATTATCATTATGATGCTTTTTTAAGTATCTTTTTTTAGAGTAAAAATAGGTTAAAATTAATGCTAATACTATAATAACTAAATCTTCAAAATCTCCTAATAAATTATAAATAGTAAATACCTTATTTATTAATTCAAAAATAAATTTAACAATAATCATACTAATTAAAAAAGTAACTACTGTTGAAAATTTATTTAATTCAAATTTTCCTATTTGTTTATTTTTAATTTCATTCATCTTAACTAGAATGGCCATTTAATCACACCTTTTATCTTAAATTACAACTAAAGGGTTAGAATTTAATCTAACCCTTTCTTAGTATTACCAAAATATTATATTATAACCATTCTTCAATTTGTACTTTAGAAGAAAGTTCCTGTAACTTTTCTAATGCATCTGCTGATTTATCTTCATCTACAAGAACAACTAAGAAATCTCCTGATAGTATCCTTGTACTACCATTTGGTATAATTTCTTTTCCACCTCTTTTTATAGCAACTAAAAGGCAATCCTCTGGCCATTCTATACTTTTTATAAGCTCGCCTTCAACCTTACTTCCCATAAATACTGATAATTCAAGTAATGTTTTCTTAATATAGGCTGTAGTTTCACTATCTTCCCCTTTATTATTATCCATCTTTTTAAGCCTTTTTTCTAAAAGACTTTCATATATAGGTTCTGACTTTAATATATCTGATGTTACATATGAAACTATTACAACAATAGTAAGTGCTAATAAATGCTCAAAGGAACCTGACATTTCTGTAATTAATATTATTCCTGTAATTGGCGCCTTTACTATTGAGGCAAAATGACCTGCCATTGCAAGTATTATAAAATTTATTATGTACATTGCTGGTATACTAGTAGATTTGCAAATAATTATTCCAAAAATATTTCCAACTATTGCCCCTAATACTAATAAAGGAAAGAAGATTCCTCCTGGAGCATTAGATCCAAAACTTATAAATGTAAATAAATATTTAACTAATAAAAATAAAAGTAGAATTTGTATTGAGAATCCCCCATTAACTAAACTCATTATAAGTTTATGTCCACCACCTAAAAGAATTGGTGCTGTAAGACCTATTAATCCTGCACATAAAAATGGTACCATAACCTTTACTTGAACAGGAACCTTTTTAAATGATGCATAAATATCTTGAGTTTTAAGTATTCCCTTACTAAAAGCCACTCCAGTAAAACCAACAACTATTCCTAATATTATAAGTGCCCAGTAATATTTTAATGGAAATACACTTACATTTGAAAAACCAAGTGATGGTTTAAGTCCTAAAAAGTTTTTGCACATAAAATCAGCAGCAATAGATGCTGACATTGCTGATAATAATACTAATGGTGAAAAGTTTTTATGAACTTCTTCTAGGGCAAAAATAACACCTGATAAAGGTGCATTAAATGCTCCTGCAAGACCTGCACTTGCACCACTTGTAATTAAAAATTTATCTTCTATATTTACCCTTTTACATACCTCTGAAAAACCTTGACCTACAGAAGCACCCATTTGTACTGATGGTCCTTCACGTCCAACAGATAAACCTGCAACTAATGCCATTGTTCCACCTATAAATTTATAAACTAGAACTCTAAGCCAGTTAACTTTAAGTCTTTTCATAAGTATGCCTTCAACTTGTGGTATACCACTTCCTGAAATCATAGAATCTCTTTTTACCAAACATCCAACAAAAAATCCCATAGCCCCTAAAATTAAAAAGGCTAATATTATCGTCAATGGATGCCCCTTAGAATATGTATAAAATTTAATTAATACAGGAGATAGTTTTTCAACTAACAATCTATTTGCAACAATAATTAACCCTGTAATTATTCCTATAAGCGCTGATTCCCATATTAATCTAATTTTCAAATTATTCCTATTGGGAAAAATATCGCTGACTCCTTCTTTTATCTTTTTCATCATACTTCCCCCTTAAATTACAGTCTACTTATTATTATATAACTTATTAACCTCTTTATAAAATAATTATATCTTCTAAAACATCTAAATATTAACTATTAACTGCAATTTAACCCTATTACTTCTAAAATTCTCTTAAATTTGTACATAATACTACATATTCCTTCTATATATTCTATTTTAAGTTCAAAGATATAATAAAAAAATCTTATAATATAATATTTAATTATATATTATAAAAGAGCCTTTAAGGCTCCTTTAACATACCATTTTAAATTCATTTTTAAATTGGTTTTTTAATAGTAAAATTATATCTTCTACTTTACTATCTGTAATTACATAGTCTAAGACAATACCTTTTGACCTATCATAACTTTCAAAAATTTCTTCAGCATTTTTAGAGTTGTTAAATACTTTCCAATATCCACATAACAAGCATTTCTTAGTTGTACATTCCATAAAATCTATAACATCTTCCAGTGGAATACCTAAAAATACTCCAAGTTCATGGGGACAATGGAATTTGTTATATCTCTCAACTAATTTATGTAATGTAATATCTAAGTCTAATTTAAGATTATATCCTAACTTTGATAAAAAATTTACAGTGCTTTCATTATTTATAAAGTCTTTTAATCTATTTTCTTCGTATATTAATAATATTATTGCTTTGTTATCCTCTCTAAGTAATATATGTTTTAAGCTAAATTTTTTTAAAAAGTCATCTTTGTAATAGTTCCAAGTATTATATTCAATACTTTCTTTACTTAGAGTAATTGTTGAAGATGGCTTAAGACCACTTACAACGGGGGCTAATAAAAACAACATATATTTGTCAAAATGTTCTATGTCATCCATATATTTTAATTTATTCATAAACTGCTTAATTTTTATTTCCATCCTCAACACTCCTATGTACTTATTATCTATTTACTATATTTTTACCAAGTTCTATTAATTTATTCTTATCTTCACCTTCTGGAAATTCATTTGCTATTACTTCCCTCTCTAAAAGATCAGCTCCTGCATCTAACATTCTATCTTCCCATGCTGTCATCCATTCTCCGCTTCCCCAGCCATAAGATCCAAATAAAATCATTTTCTTTCCTGAAACATTACCTTCTATAGATTGAATAAAAGGTTCCATTTCACATTCTTCTATTACTTCATCTCCCATTGCTGGTGATCCTAAAAGAACTATATCGCAATTTTCAACATCATCCACTGTTGCTTCACTTACATGCTTTAAATTTACTTCTGCTCCCTCTTCTTTTGCTCCACTTGCAATTAAGTTTGCCATCTCTTCTGTATTTCCACTACCAGTCCAATAAATAATATTAATTTTCATACTATCATCTTCTTTCTTAATTGATATTGATTATCATTATTTATTGATAGTATATTATCTTTTATTTATTTTGTCAATAAATTATCTAAAAATAAGAGTATATTTTAAAACCATCATAAAAAAATAGGCAAAAATAAAAATACTCTTACACATTATATGTAAGAGTATTTATAAGTTTAATAATTTCTATTTTGCTATTCTTCTTCCAAGTTCAACTAACTTTTCAGCATCTTCTCCTTCTGGAAGTTCCTTTACAACAACTTCTCTTTCTAAAAGATCAGCTCCTGCATCTAACATTCTATCTTCCCATTCTGTCATGAAGGCTCCACCGCCCCATCCAAATGATCCAAATAAAATCATTTTCTTTCCTGAAACTTCTCCTTCTATTGACTCAACAAATGGCTCAACTTCCATTTCTTCTAAATTTTCAGCTCCCATTGCTGGTGATCCTAAAAGAACTATATCACAATTTTTAACATCATCAATTGATGCTCCATCCATTGTAATTAAATTTACTTCTGCTCCATTTTCTTTAGCTCCACTTGCAATTAAGTTTGCCATTTCTTCTGTATTTCCTGTACTTGAATGATATATAATATTAATTTTCATAATTTCTCTCCTCTTTGTAAATGATAATTGTTATTTGTTAATAATATATATCATTTTATTTTTTAAGTCAATACTTTTTCGAAAAATTCTTATCATTTTACTCAGAATTATTTTTATAAAAAAAGTACTCCAATAAGAATTTTATTGAAGTACTCCATTTTCCATTTTTAAAACCTTATTTGCAACTATATTTGCAAAGGCAATATCATGGGTAATAATCATTATTGTTATTCCTTTTTTATTTAAATCTTTTATAATTTCACTAACTTCTAGAGTAGTTTTAGGGTCTAAGGCTGAGGTTGGTTCATCAAAGCATAGTACTTTAGGTTCCATAGCTAAAGCTCTTGCAATAGCAACTCTTTGCATTTGTCCACCTGAAAGTTCACAAGGATAGCTATCTTCTTTTCCATCCATTGATAAGCTTTTTAATATAGACTTTCCAATTATAATTGCCTCTTCTTTATTTTTCTTTAATACTTTAATTGGAGCTTCAATAATATTTTCAAGTACTGTCATATGTGGAAAGAGATTAAAGTTTTGAAATACAACTCCTATATCCTTTCTAACTTCTTTTAATTCTTTTCCTTGAACATATTCCCCATTTTTACAAAATACTTTATTATTTATTTTTATTTCTCCATCATCACATTTTTCAAGGCCTGTAATACATCTTAAAAGAGTTGTTTTCCCTTCTCCTGACCTTCCAACTACAACAACAGTCTTCCCCTTTTCTATATTTAAATTTAAATTTTCAAAAACATTATTATTTCCAAAACTTTTTTTGATTCCTTTAATATCTAACATAATATTACCTCCTATCTATAATAATTATTTCTTTTCTCAAGACTTTTAAATATATTAGTTAATATAATTACTAATATTAAATATATTGCTCCTACAATTACTAATGGAAAAAGTGAAGCTTCTCTATTTGTTGCTATTTTTCCAACCATTAAAATATCTTGAAGTCCAACTATATAAACAAGGGCTGTATCTTTAATTAGGTTTATTACCTCATTACCTATTGGAGGAATTACAACCTTAAATGCCTGTGGAATAACTATTCTAGTATAAATATCCCACTCTGATAATCCAAGCATCTCACAAGCTTCAAATTGGCCCTTATCTATTGACTCAATACCAGCTCTAAATATTTCTGCAAAGTATGCCCCATAATTTAATACAAAAGCAATTACAGCTGCATTAAATCTACCAAATCTTATTCCTATTAAAGGAAGTCCAAAGAAAATAAATATTATTTGTAAAAGTAATGGTGTTCCCCTCATAATTAAAATATATAAATCAATAATTGTTTTAGATAATTTATTACCTTTAACTCTTCCTATTGCTGTTATCATTCCTAAAGGTATTGATATAATTAATGTTAAAACAAATACCCCAAGAGTAATTTTTAATCCTCCTAATATTTGAGGAAGTAATACTTCAAAATTTATCATTTTTGTCCCTCCTTAAGCACTATATCTTTTCCAAACCACTTAATTGATATTTTTTCTGCACTCTTATCTTCTATTACAGCTCTTAATCCTTTATTTATTTCCTTTTGCATAGAAGTATCTCCCTTTCTCATACCAACAGCAAAATATTCCTTTCCAAAATCATCTTTTAAAACTTTATATTTTTCATTTCCACGTGCATTCATATAATATCTTGCAAGAACTTCATCTGCCACAACTCCATCTATTCTTCCTGCATCTAAATCCATTAATGCATCATTATTTGATTGGTATGATACAAAATTTCCTCCACTTAGATTATTTACAAAATTCTTATCCTTCATAACAGCATCTGATGCACTTGATGCTGCTTGTACTCCAAGTTTTTTATTTTTAAAATCTTTTTTATCTTTTATCTTTGAATTTGCTCTAACTATTATAACTTGTCTATCTGCTATATAAGGGGTTGAAAAATCTACTTCTTTTTCCCTGTCTTTTGTAATGGAATATCCATTCCATATTAAATCTATTTCTTTGTTTCTAAGTTCTGTTTCTTTCATTGTCCAATCAATTGGCTGGAATACTATTTTTTTATTTATCTTTTTTCCTACTTCTTTAGCTAAATCTATATCAAAGCCAACTACTTTCCCATTGTTATTTATAAAACCCATAGGAACAAAAGTATCATCATATCCTATTACAATTGTATTTTCATCTCTTTTATAATTATTTTTATTTAAAATATGTATAAGTGCTGCTCCTATTAGTACAACTAAAACCCATACAATTAAATTAATTCCTGTTTTCTTCATTACTCCCCCTCCTTGCTTTATTACTTTATCACGCTAAATCAATAAAGTCAATAATTTAAATAAAAAACCTCAAGAAATCTTCTTGAAGTTTTTTTTACTTATTAAGTAACTCTTTTAAGGTACCTGTTACCTTATCTTCATGTCCAGTAACTGTATTATTACCTTTTAATTCATTTTGTATATTATTTTTACTTTTATCTAAACCTTTTTTTATTTGTTTATATTCACCAATTAAATTATCCACATTACTTTTATCTTTATGAATATCACTATCAGACAAATCAATATTTAATGAAATGTTTTTATCTTGATCTTTTACGTTACTCTCATGATTAGAAGTGTTATCTACTTCAACTTTGTTATCTTTTGTACAACCACTTAAGGCTATTGCTAATAATACTACAACGAATAAACTTATAAATGATTTCTTCTTCATACACTCCTCCTTTTATCAAGATATACTTATATTATGATTTTTTCATTCAAATTTTCAACTGTTTTTTCAAAACTTTTACACATTGTTAATATAAAAAACTTCTAGAAGAAAATTCTTCTAGAAGTTTTTATTAATTATTATATTTATTTATTATCTTTTAACATTTCTGCAATTGCCGCTATACTACCTAAAGAAGATAATGTTTCATTTGGTAATATAAGTTTATTCGCAGGATTTACAGCCATTTCTTTTAAAGCTTCAATTTGTTTTAATGCAATAACTCTTTCATCAGTTCCTGACTCTAAAATTGCTGCATTTACCATTCTTACAGCTTCAGCCTCTGCCTTTGCTATTTCTTCTATAGCTTTTGCTTTACCTTCTGCCTCTAAAAGTTGAGATTCCTTTAATCCTTCAGCTTTTCTTATTTGAGCTTCTTTTTGAGCTTCTGCATCTAGTATTCTAGCTTGCTTTTCTCCTTCTGCCTTTTCGATTTGAGATTGTCTTCCTCCTTCTGCTTGAAGAATCATAGCTCTCTTATCTCTTTCTGCCTTCATTTGCTTTTCCATTGCATTTTGTATTTCAGCTGGTGGAATAATATTTTTTATTTCTACTGATAATATTTTTATTCCATATGCATCTGTAATTTCATCAATTATAATTAATAATTCTTGATTTATTTTATCTCTTCCTGATAAAACTTCATCTAAAGTCATATTACCAATTATATTTCTTATGTTCGTTGTTGCTGAATACACTATACCTGCTCTATAATCTTCAATATTATATACTGCATCCTTTGCATTTAAAAGTTTATAGAATATAACATTGTCTACTGATATATTAACATTATCCTTTGTAATAACTGTTTGTGGTGGTACGTCTATTATTTGTTGTTTTGTTGAAACCTTCTTTCTTACAAAATCAGCAAAAGGAATTGTTACATGCCATCCTGGTTCTAAAACTCTATGGAATTGTCCAAACCTCTCTACTACATAAAGATATCCTGTATTTACAATTTTTATTGATGATAAAATAGTTATTAATACTAATGCAATAATAACTATTAAAACAATTAGTCCTGCCATTATTATTCCTCCTATTTTTTATATTTTTTAATCATTAACTTTGTTCCTTCAATACCTGTAATAATAAATTGATCCCCCTTTTTAATTTCCTCTCCTTCATTTATTACAGTCCAATATACACCTCCTACCTTAACTAATCCTGTTTCTTTAATGATTTTCTCTGAGTCCAAAATCAAACCAATATAAGTTTCCTCCATTAATGGAGTTGTTTTTATATCAGTTTTAAATTTTTTCTTTGCCCAAGGATAACCAATACCTATAGCTATTAAACTAACTACAGTAAATACTATAATTTGTACTAAAAGACTAAAGTTTAATAGATCACAAAGAACAGCAGCTATAGCTCCAAGTCCAATCCAAGAAAATAGAAAAGCACTAGTAGCTAAATCAATGATAACCATTGCAATAGCAATTCCAATCCACACTAAAATTAAATGCATTTTTCCCCCTCCTTTTTAGATATTTCAATTATATCATTTAAATGTATAATTATCCTTGAATTTTACAATTTCAGTAATTGAATTTTGTAATTTAATTATATATTCTTTATTATCCCTTTACAAATTTTATTTTAACCTTTTAAAAGGTATTTGATACTATTTAAAGACGACTTAATAAACTTCTCTCTTGTTTTCATTGATTTTCTAATATTTTCATCTTATTATTGTTATATGTATAGTAAAGACTATTAGTACTACTAAATATAAATTGGAGATGATAAATTTATGGATTTTATAAAAATTGCATCAGCATGTCCAAAAACTAAAGTTGCTGATATTGAATATAATGTAACTGAAATTTTAAATTGTATAAATTCTGCAAAGGAAAAGGGTGTAAAGGCAATTGTCTTTCCAGAACTATCTATAACTTCATATTCTTGTAGTGACCTTTTCCTTCAAGATACATTAATAAAAGAATCATTAAATGGTTTAGTTAAAATCATGGTTGAAACATCAAAATTAGATATGTTAATAGCTGTTGGTGCTCCTCTTTTAAAGGGGTATACCCTTTATAACTGTGCCTACATTTTATTTAAAGGAAAAATTCTTGGAATAGTTCCAAAATCCTTTGTTCCAAATTATAGTGAGTTTTATGAAAAAAGATGGTTTTCTGAAGGTATTGGAATAATTAATGAAAAAGTTGATCTTCCTTTCCAAAAAAATATTCCTTTTGGAACTGATTTAATTTTCTCATCAGATTCCTTTAATTTTGGTGTAGAAATATGTGAAGATTTATGGGTAACAATTCCACCAAGTTCTTATCTTTCACTACTAGGAGCAAATATTATTTTTAACTTGTCAGCATCAAATGAGCTTGTCTCTAAAGCAGATTATAGAAAAGATTTAATTGCTAATCAGAGTGCTCGTTCAATTTGTGCTTATATATATTCTTCTGCTGGTGTTTTTGAATCCTCTACAGACCTTTTATTTAGTGGTCATTTATTAATAGGAGAAAATGGAACAATATTAAAAGAAAATGAAAGATTCCAAAGGGAAAATGAAATTATATATGCAGATATTGATGTATTTAGATTAAAAGCTGAAAGACTTAAAAATGTAAGTTTTAGAGATTCTTCAAAAATAACTCCTTTTATGCCAAGAATAATAAACTTCAATTTTGAATCAGTAAATTTAAATAAATTTGATAGATATATAGACAAACATCCCTTTGTTCCTTCTAAAAAAGAAGAGATGGAACAAAGATGTAAAGAAATATTCAACATTCAATCCTCTGCTTTAGCTAAGAGATTGGAACATGTTAATCTAAAAAAAGCTGTTGTTGGAATATCTGGAGGTCTTGATTCAACTTTAGCTCTTCTTGTAATTGTTAAAACATTTAAATTACTTAATATTGATAATAAAAATATAATTACAATTACAATGCCTGGCTTTGGAACTACTGATAGAACTTACAATAATGCTTTAACTTTATGTAAAGAACTTGGCTGTGATTTAAGAGAAATAAATATTGTTAAAGCTTGTCTTAGACATTTTGAAGATATTGGTCATGATAAAGAAATTCATGATGTTACTTATGAAAATGTTCAAGCAAGAGAAAGAACTCAAATTCTTATGGATATAGCTAATAAAGAAGGGGGAATATTAGTTGGTACTGGTGATCTTTCTGAATTAGCTCTTGGATGGTGTACATATAATGGAGACCATATGTCTATGTACTCAGTTAATCCATCAATTCCAAAAACATTAGTTAGATATTTAGTAAAATATGTTGCAGAAAATGAATCTACTGAAAAAGTATGCGAAACTTTATTAGATATATTAGATACTCCAGTAAGTCCAGAACTTCTTCCAAAGGATAAAACTACTGGAGAAATAGTTCAAAAAACAGAAGACATTGTAGGGCCATATGAATTACATGACTTTTTCCTATATCATTTTATAAAGCATGGCTCATCAAAGGAAAGAATACTTTTCTTAGCAGAACATGCATTTAAAGGTTACTACTCAAAGGAAACAATAGAAAAATGGCTTGATAAATTCCTTTGGAGATTCTTCTCTCAACAATTTAAGAGAAGTGCCTTACCTGATGGTCCTAAAGTTGGAAGTATTTCTTTAAGCCCTCGTGGTGACTTTAGAATGCCATCTGATGCATCAGTAAATTCTTTTAAATAAATTTAAATAAAAAAGGAGTAACTTAAAAAATAAGTTACTCCTTTTTTGATTATTGAATTTTTATTTATTTTTCTCTAACCTCTTTAACCTTAGCTTGTACTAATTTAACTAACTCTTCTCTATCATCTTTATTTTTTACTACATCCATCTTATCCATATCTATTATTAATACCTCAGAAGCATTATAACAATTTTCTACCCATTCATCATAACCTTCCCATAAAAACTTATAATAATCTTTTAAATCATCATCTATTTCAAATTCTCTTCCTCTTAGTCTTATTCTATCTAAAACTGTTTCAAAGGATCCCTTTAAATAAACCATTATATCTGGAGCCTTCTTTGGTAATTCTTTTAATTCTTCCATCATATTATTTAAAAGATTTTCGTATATTGACATCTCTAATTCTGAAATTCTTCCAAGTTCCATATTCTTTTTAGCAAAATACCAATCTTCATAAATAGATCTATCTAAAATATTATCATTTTTCACTAATGCTTCTTTTATGCTCTTAAATCTAGTATTTAAAAAATATAATTGTAAAAGAAAAGGATACCTTTTCTTATTTATCTCTTCTTCAGATTCACTATAAAATAGAGGTAATATTGGATTGTCATCTACACTTTCATAAAAAACCTCTGAATTAAAATGTTCTCCTAGAATTTTAGCTACAGAACTTTTTCCAAGTCCTATCATTCCACCAACAACTATCAACATATCTCACCTGTCCTTAAAAATTAAATTTCCAGATTATTTACCTATTTCTATAAAATTTCCTATTTATAAGAATACAAATTTTATGTTTTTTAGTCAATAGACTTTTAGTTTTTATTAAATTTTTCTTTATTTGAAAAAATTTCTTTCAAATTTATAAATATACTTATTATGTAATAGATTACTTAATTAAATATGTCAATCCTCCTTTACAATTACCCATTCTATAAGATATACTTAGTAAGTTGATAATAATTAATTATAGAATGTACGGTACAAATATATATAAATGAAGGGAAATTTTAATGAATAATATAAAATTTGAAGATTTAAACTTAAGACCAAGTATCTTAAAGGCAATAACTGACTTAGGATATGAGGCACCATCACCAATACAAGCTCAAAGTATACCTCTAGCTACAGAAGGATACGATCTAATCGGGCAAGCTCAAACAGGAACTGGAAAAACTGCTGCTTTTGGTTGCTCAATACTTAATACTTTTGAGAAAACAAATAATGTTGGTGCACTAATTCTTACGCCTACAAGAGAACTTGCAATCCAAGTTTATGAAGAGTTTAAGAAACTTACTAAATATGAAAAGTTACAAGTACTACCTGTATATGGTGGAGATTCAATAACTAAGCAAATAAAGGCATTAAACCAACATGTTGATATAGTTGTTGGAACACCTGGTAGAGTTCTTGATTTAATAAGAAGAAAGAAACTTATTTTAAACAAAGCTAAATACCTAATATTAGATGAAGCTGACGAAATGCTTAATATGGGATTTATAGATGATATTGAAAGTGTTATAGAAGAACTTCCAGATGATCGTCAAACACTTTTATTCTCTGCTACAATGCCACCTCAAATAAAGAAATTAGCTAACAAATACATGAAGAAAGATGCTAAGCATATAGAAATTAAAAGAGTTGCTATGACAGTATCTAAGATAGAACAAAAGTATTTTGAAGTTAATCATAAAAATAAATTTGAAGCATTATGTAGAGTTTTAGATTTTGATGCTCCAGAAATTGCTATAATATTCTGTAAGACTAAAAAAGGCGTTGATGAATTAGTTCAAGAAATGCAAAGCAAAAACTATGTTGTTGAGGGAATGCACGGAGATATGTCTCAAGTTCATAGAATGAAAACTTTAAAAAGATTTAAAGAAGGTTCTTTAAACTTCTTAGTTGCAACTGATGTTGCTGCAAGAGGAATAGACGTTGAAGGCGTTACACACGTTATAAACTACGACTTAACTCAAGATGTAGAAAGTTATGTTCATAGAATTGGAAGAACAGGAAGAGCTAATAAAGAAGGTACTGCTTATTCATTCATTACTCCAAGAGAAAATGGAATGATGAGAGAAATTAAAAAAGTAACTAAAGGTATTATAGAAAAAGGAACTATACCTACAGTTGATGAAATACTTGAAAAGAAACTTCAAAATAAGTATTCAAGTATAGAAGGTGCTCTTGAAAAGAAAGCTTACAAAAAGTATTTACCACTTGCTGAAAGCATAGCTGAAAACTTTGATCCTGTTGATGCCATTGCTGCATTATTAAAAATGCAATTTGACAATGAAATGTCTTTTGATTACAAAGAAAATGCATTAACAGCTCCAAAGTCAGAAGAAGTTAGACTATTCTTCTCAATAGGTAAGAGAGATAAACTTTCACCTAAGACTTTTGTTAAATTTATTGTAGATAGAGCTAGAGTAAATGGTTCTAAAATAAATAAAATTGACATACTTGAAAACTTCTCTTTTGTTTCTGTAGAACCAGATATACAAAAGAAAATTATTGAAAAATGTTCAGGATTAAAACTTAACGGAAGAAGAGTTAATGTTGAAGTAGCAACAAAAAGAAGATAAATTTTAAGCAGGGTTTACCAAAACCTTGCTTTTTTTATTTTATTTACTTTAAAACAGCTCTTTATTTTTAATTAAAATAAATATTTTATTTAAAAATAAAAAAGGAAAGAGTAGTTTTTAATTAATTACTACTCTTTCCTACCTATCCTCTATAAACATAAAAATTTATATCCTTTCTATTTTGAAGATAATTTTTCTGATAATCTTTTTAAATCTTTAAGATTTAATGATGAAAGACTTTTTCTAGTATATTTATTTTTAGATGAGTTGTTTCTTATTCTTGATATAAATACTTCTCTATAATTCATTTAACTCCCCCCTTTTTTTAATTTTATCTATTATTATAATTATTTATATTATAGTTGTCAAATATAAATTACAAAAATGCCAGATATATACATATATACACTGGCACTCTTGTTATCCCAAATATGAAACTGCACTAAGTGCAGCAATATTGCCTTCTCCAGCAGATTTTATATATTGATAAGGCTTACCTACACAATCTCCTGCTGCAAAACATCCCTTAATATTTGTACGCATTAATCTATCTACTTTAATGTGTCCATCTTCTATTTCAAGACCTGGAACTAATTGAGTTGGTGGAACAGCATTTTTTAATAAAAATACTCCATCTGTTTCTAACTCTTTTCCACCTTTAAATATTATTTTAGAAACTTTTGAATCCCCTAAAATCTCTAAAGGTCTATCATCTATAATATTTATTCCTTTGTCTAATTTATAATTACCTTTATACATTGGAACAAAGAAAACTTCTTCTGCTAATTCATTAACAAAATTTGCTTCTTCTTCCCCTTCTTCTGTATAACTTATTATTGTTACTTTCTTGCCCTTATAAAGTGGAGCATCACAGGTTGCACAATATCCAACCCCTCTTCCAAGGAATTCTTCCTCTCCCTTTAATGGTTTAGTGTACTCTGTACCTGTTGCCAGTATAACTGATTTAGCTTCATACATCTTTTGGTTAACCATTAAAGCGAAATAATCTCCCATAGAATATATGTTATTTATTCTTTCACTTACAATTTCAATTCCCATTTTATCTAAATGGCTTTGAAAATCATTTAAAAGATCTTTACCTGTACCTGAAGTAAAACCAAGGTAATTATTAACTTTTGGAGCTTTTTCTAACTTATCACTAAGATTTTTGCTTCCAAAAATTATAAAAGATTTATTTCTGATTTTTGCATTTAGTGCTGCTGATAAACCTGCAGGTCCACTTCCAACTATTGCAATATCATATCTTTTTTCCATAAAAGTAACCTCTTACTTATTCTTTTCAATTAATGCTTTTATTTGATCCTTTGGTAAAAATCCTACAACAGTATCAACTTCTTTTCCATCTTTAAATATCTTTAATGTTGGTATACTTTGTATTTGATACTTATTTGCTACATTTGGGCTTTCATCAACATCTATTTTTACAAACTTAATATCTTCCATTTCTGTTTCTAATTGTTCTAAAACTGGAGCTATCATCTTACATGGTCCACACCAAGTCGCAAAAAAGTCAACAAGAACTACTCCCTTTTCATCTATAACTTCTTTATTAAAACTATTATCTCCTATATGTCTTGGCATAATTTCTTCCTCCTGTTTTATACCCCTAAGGGGTATGTCTTTTTTATTTATAATATACCTTTTTATATTATTAGTCAATACTATTTTAAACTATTATTTTTTAATTATTCTTATAAAAAAACTTCTATAAACTCTAGTTAAAATAAGGATTTAAGTATAGTATTAATAATTAATTATAGTTATTTATATATATAGGTCATAATAATTTTTCTTTTTATTCATAAGATCTTCATTCCTACTATTTTTAACATATACTCATTTTTAAATTTGAGCTTTAGATTATATTAATCTAAATATCTATTTATCGTATATTAATGTTCCAGAATAAATTTTATTTGTTCTAGTTCCAGGTTTTATTTCACCATTTATTGAATATAAATGCTTTCCATTTAAAATTAAAGCCTCTCCACATGGAGCATTAAATGGTACTTCACCTATTGATTTCCATGTATTATCCTTTGAATTATAAATTAGTATTTTATTGTTCCATTTAAATTCGTAAGGATCCTTTCCAAAATAACTTTCTTTAAAATCTGATAATTTTTTGCCTTTTAATGAAGTTAAATTTTTTACTGCATTATCGTATACTTCTTTGTTAAAACCTCCAATTACAAGAATTTCATCATTATTAAGTTTTACTGAATTTGCTCCTAAAAGAGAAATTTTTTCATTAGAAACTTTAACATCAGCTACCTTACTCCATAAATTATCCTTAATACTATATTTATACCCATCAGTATATGCAACTTTATCTCCACCACTAAATATGTATATATTATCTCCTAAAATTTGAGCTACTGGTTGATTCCTAGTAGTTTCTCCTGGAATTGATTTTACTTCCTCTGTTTTCTTTGTATCTATGTTAAATTTATATACTTTATTACTTGCCTTTCCATTTTGCTTTCCAAGTCCTAAATAAATATCCTTATCTTTTTTAACTGCAAATCCATCACTAAAAGTAAATGGTAAATCTCCAATATGTTTTAAATTAACCTTCCCATTTTTATCTGTTGTAATTAAAGATACATTATCTCCTTCTTTTTTATTTGGACTTCCTCCTATGTAATATATACCTTCGTCAGCAGTTATAGAACTTCCATATCCAATTTCATAATCTAATGTTGAATGGTTTACTTCCTTCAAACTTCCATTTTCATCTTTTAATACATATATATCAGGATAATATTTTTTCTTTCCACCCTTTGATGCTGGTTTTTCTGGGAAGTTTGCTCCTCCACCTACAACAATAAAATCTTTTGTTTTACCAAAAAGCATTCCAGCTGTACCTATATTTTTGTCAGATCCTTTCTGAGGTGAAAGCTGCCCATCACTTGTCCAAAGAATTTTCTCTATTTTACTATTGTTATTTTCAACTTGATCTTTCTTTTCTTTATTCCCACATCCAACTAAAATAAGGGGTAATGCTAAGAAAATACTATATTTTAATATTTTTTTCATATTATCTATTCCTCCAAAGTTTATTTCTTAGTATATTTTCTTTTGATATTAAAAAAAGCACCTAATGAAATTAAAACACCTCCTAAATATGATAAATTACCTCCCATACCTGTTTTAGGTAATTTATCTCCATTATCATTTTTATCTATTGATTCTTTTGAATTTAATGGCTGGATTTCTTTTTTATTTTCTAGTTTTTTTTTAATATTATTTCGAGGACTGGCTGATAATATAGATTTGCTGTATTCTAACCCATTCTTAGCCTTTTCAATTTCCTTAATTACATTAGTTATTGTTTCTTTGCTAACACTTCCATTATTTAATATTTCTTCTCCATGATTAATTGCTTCTCTATATTTTGTTACACTTTCTGGTGTCATTCCAGTTGTATCTTTATTTTCACTTAATAATTTAGATAATGTTTCTTTATTTACATTATTTAAATTACTATCTAAATATTTTAAATTCATTTCTATATAAGACATTTCTTCATTAGGGGTACCTTCATAAAATAATCCTATATTACCATTATTTAATTCTGATAAACAAGAATAAGCATAATAACCTCTCTTTACTAGTTTTTTATATTTCCAATTAATTTTATATTTAGGTTCTCCATTATTATAAGTTCCTACTTTATCAATTAACCCTATTCTAACAGTACCATTTGATCTATCTCTGGCATCAGGATTGGCAAAAATTATAGCATCTTTTCCATCAATTTTTTCACTATAATTTATAGCTGTTAATTGACAATATGGTTCTAAAACATCCGTATCCTTTTCTACATTTTCATCCCAAGTTGCACCTCCATCAAAACTTGTTGCAACATTTAAATATCCAGTTAAATTTCTCATAAATAATTTTAATTGTCCATCTGGCATTTCAACAGCTTGACACTCAGTTAATTGGTATGAATTATCATTTAATGTTTTAGAATTTATAACTCTTCCACCACTAACTTTTCTATTATCATTTGGAGATTCTCCTCTAGTCCAAGTCTTTCCATGGTCATCACTATATATTACAGCACTAGATTGTTTGTTATTTTCATTAGTATAGTAAATAGGATATACAATTCTTCCTTTATGTTTTCCCTTCTTCATTTGTATTCCTCTACCAGGGGCTACTCCCATAAACTTCATCCAGTTTTCCTTAACTTCATAATTTATATTTTTAGGTGAGCTCCAAGTCTTTCCGTCATCATCACTATATATAATATCTATATAACTTGTTCCATAAATTTTTAAAGGTGAATTACTTGCTGTTATATTACTTATTTTTTTATTATTTTTATATAAATTACTATTAGAATCTATTGTATACTCTGTTTTCTTTCCATCTTTGTCATATACTACATTATCCCTTACAGTAAATTCATTACCTAAACTATTATAAAGACATAAATATTTCTTTCCATTAATATCTTTAAATCCATTTCCTTTTTTAGAATTTCCAAAACCATATCCTGAAGGAAAATGAGTTACTAATAAAAATATTCTTCCTGTTTCATCATCTTGAATTAAGCTTGTATCTATAGTAGATGCTTTATCAGGATAATCTATAATTATTTTTCCTGTATTCCAAGTTTTACCTCCATCTTCACTTCTTCTTATTGCCGTATCTATATTGTTAGGTGAGTCTGCTCCATTAGATATTCTTGCATCAATTGAAGCTAATAGTGTACCTTTTTTTGTAGTAAATAATGCTGGTATTCTATAATTATTTGAATTTAAATATCCTTTATAAAATAAATCTACAGCCTTTGTTTTAACTGCCCCATCTACAAGTTCCTCTTCCTTTTCTTTTGTTTCTCCTGTTTTATTTATTAAATATTCATCACTTAATGGCTCTTTATAAATATTTAAAAACTCTATATTACCTTTTAAATTATATTCATTAGCTTGTCCATACCTTTTAGTTTTTCCAATAAATGCACTATCTAAGTTTGCTATATTTTTTATAAACTTAGTATTATTATCTTTAACATCATTTATAATTTTTCCGTTAAGGTAAAGTTTATATCCTTTATTTTTTTCAACCTTTAAAGCAACTGTATTTTCTTCTGGATTTAAAATAGCATCTTTATAAATATGAGCTAAATTTTCTGTACCAACTTGTGTATTTCCTTCATTTTTTTGATTTCTAACTTCAAATCCAACTTTTGAATTTGTAACGTAAAAATTAAAATATCCATTTCTTGTTTTACTATTACTTATTCCAAGTAAAGTTTGAATTTTCGAGTCCTTTAAATTAAATCTTACGACAATTGTACCTTCCTCTAAATCCTTATATTTACCTAGATCATTTGTAATATTTAGAGGATTAACACCATCTAAATTTACATTTTTATAATTTCCTAAAGAATTTAATTTTTCAGTCCTACCTACACTTTCCTTATAACTAGCCTTGTCATTTAAATTTAAAGAATTTCCTTGGGTTAAAAAATAATTACCTCCATTAATAGCCATAGACGTGGCTATTAATAATGTTGCACCTTTATAAATCATTTTTATCTCCTCCTATAAAATATAAATTATTTAATATTTTTTTATTTAACTTTTTATTTATAGAATTTTTTAACTATAATTTTTAACATATTTAATTAAGTTAAAAATCATATTATCTTTTGATTTATTTATAGAACATTTTTGAATTATATAGTTAATGAAATACAATACATCTAGCTAAAGAATTTATGAAAATAAATTGTACATTAACATTTTTCATGAAAATCTTTTTCTTATATGTTTTATTGTAAACATTTTCTTTCCATTTTTCAACATATTTTTTTAAATTTTCTTAATATTTTTTAAATTTAGAAAATTATTTTCATATTAATCTAATATTATTAAATAAATATAATAATTATTTTATAAAATCTATTATCCATAATATAAATTTCTTTTACAAAAAAAAAATAGACTAAGTTTAATTAGTCTATTTTCCTATAATTTAATTATTTTTAATCCATTCTCATTGCTGAAGTATAAAGATCATAATAAATTCCCTTTTTATCCATAAGTTCCTTATGACTACCCTTTTCTTCAATGCCATCATCAGTTAAAACAACTATTTCATCTGCATTTCTTATAGTTGATAATCTATGGGCAACAACTATTGTTGTTCTTCCAAAACAAAGTTTATCTAATGATTTTTGTATCATAGCCTCAGTTGTATTATCAAGTGCTGATGTTGCTTCATCTAATATTAAAATTTTAGGATTCTTTAAAAATACTCTAGCTATTGATATTCTTTGTTTTTGACCACCAGATAGCTTTACTCCACGCTCTCCAATATAAGTTTCATATCCATCCTTTTGTTCCATTATAAAGTCATGAATATTTGCCATTTTACAAGCTTTTATTATCTCTTCATCGGTAGCTTCCATATTACCATAGAGAATATTTTCTTTTATTGTACCTGTAAATAAAAATACTTCTTGTTGAACCATACCAATATTTTTCCTTAAAGAATCAGCTTTAATATTATAAATACTTTCTCCATCAATTAAAATATCTCCACTATCTATTTCATAAAATCTAGGAATCAAATTACAAAAAGTTGTCTTTCCTCCACCTGAAGGTCCAACTAATGCTACCATCTTCCCAGCCTCAATATTTAGTGAAATTCCTTCTAATATTTTTTTATCTTCATAACTAAAGTGAACATTGTCAAACTTTATATCCCCTTTAATATTCTTTAAATCCTTAGCATTTTCTTTATCCTTTTCTTTAGGTAACTTTAAAATATCAGTAAATCTATTAAATCCGCTCATTCCATTTTGATATTGTTCCATAAAGTTTATTAATTTTTTAATTGGATCTGTAAATAACTTTATATAAAGAACATAAGCCATAAAATCACCAATATTAATCTTATCATATAAAGTAAAAATTCCACCTAAAATTAATACTACATAATTTAATAAATCAACATAAAAATTAGCTCCTGCAAAATACTGGGCCATAACTTTATATGCCCTTTCTCTTGCTCTTTTAAATCTTGTATTACCAACTTCAAACTTTTCTATTTCATACTTTTCACTTACAAAAGCCTTTGAAACTTTAATTCCAGAAATACTATTTTGAAGTGTAGCATTTACAAAACCTGTTTCTTCCCTTGTTTTAAGAAAGGCTCTATGCATTCTCTTTCTTTGAATTAAAGTGAAAATAACTATTATAGGAATAAAAGCAAATATAATAAGAGTTAATATTAAGTTTATATTTACAAGTATAATAAATGAACCAAATAGCATTATAATTGAAATGAATAAATCTTCCGGTCCATGATGGGCAAGTTCTGAAATATCATTTAAATCATTTACTATTCTAGACATTATATCTCCAGTTTTATTATTATCAAAGTATGTATTAGGAAGTCTTTGAAGGTGAGTATATAAATCTCTTCTCATATCTCCTTGCATTCTAACTCCAACCACATGTCCCCAATACTGCATAAAGTAACCACAAATAGCTTTAACAATAAATATTAAAATAAGTGTTATTCCAAAGTAACTTATCATTCTTAAATCTTTATCTGGTATAGATATGTTTATAAGTTCTTTTGTCATATATGGATATACTAAATCACAACCTGCTGCAATTAATGCGGCAAGTAAATCTAATAAAAACAACTTTTTATATGGTTTATAATAAGTAATAAATTTTTTTAACATTTTCTCTCCTTATAGTAAATTTATAATATCTCCTTTGTGTTTTTGAAGTTCTTCTATGAAAACTCCTTTAACCTTTAAAGGTGATTCTCCAACAACAATTACCTTCCCTTGGAAATATATACATTCATCCACATCATGTGTAACAAAAATAACTATTCTCTTATCTTCATTAAAAATCTTCTTAAATTCATCCATAATAGAATATTTTGTTTTATAATCTAAAGACTTAAATGGCTCATCCATAAGTATTACCTTTGAAGGTTTACCTAAAGCCCTTGCAATATTAATTCTTTGCTTCATTCCACCACTTAGCTTATCTGGATAAGTATTTACCCAGTCTTCTCCTGAAACCTTTTTTAATACCTCTAAAACCTTATTGTCAAGGTCTATCCCTTTATAATAATTTTTTAAAGCTAATTTTAGGTTTTGTGACACTGTAAGCCATGGTATTAATCTATCTTCTTGAAAAATGTAACTAACATTATTTAAATTACATCCTTCTATTGTTCCAGAATCTAATTTAAGTAGCCCTGAAATTAAATTTAATATTGTACTTTTCCCTTTTCCCGATTCTCCTATTAAACAATTAATTTTGCTATTATCTAACACTAAATTAAAATTATCTAATACTTTCTTTTCTCCAAAACTTTTACATACATTTTTAAGTATTAATTTACTCATCTTTTTGCCACCTATAATATTTTTTAGTTAAAATTTTATTTACTAATTCAAAAAGCAAAGATATTATAGCAATAATTACTATCCAAGCAAAAATAGTTGGAGTATCAAAGTTCATCTTTGCAAGCTGTACTGATGCCCCTATACCATATTTAGGCTGTCCGTGGACTTCTCCAGCAATTACTACCTTAAAGGCTAATGATATAGTAGGAACTAATATTTTTAGTATATAAAAGATTATATTTGGCACATATACCTTTTTAACTTTTTCTAAAGTTGGTACTTCATATATTTTCATCATTTCTTCTAATTTTTTATCATTTTTAGTTAAAGTATTTAAAATGCCATCATAAAGAATTGGAAATACAATTGCTATTCCCACTATAAATGGAGCATTATCTTTATCAACCCATATAAGGGCAAGAACTACTAATACAAGAGTTGGGATTGTTTTTCCTATAGAATTCAAAGGTTTTAATAGATTATTTATAAGAGGGTACAAACTTGATAGTACCCCCATTATTATTGCAAATACAAGTGCCACTACAAAGCTGATTATTGTTCTATAAAAGCTTGAAAATACAATTAGCAAAAAATCCTTTTCTTTTACTATTTGAGCTATTGAAGCTAACACCTCTTGAAGCTTTGGAAGATATATATCATTATTAATTTTTAATGCAATTACCTGCCAAAGTAATAATAATATAAATCCTCCTATTAATATTTCAAATTTACTTTTCCATGTAGATTCCTTCATTTGGAACCTTTCCGCCTATTGACTTACTATCAAATTTATCTAATTTTTTAAAGTAAGTATTATATTCTGTCTTTGAATCCTTTATTGGAACATATTTAAGATTTGATTTTTTAATAGCTTTTCCTATTATGTTTTTATTTGCTGAAACGCCTATGCTTTCACAAATATCTCCAAGGTCCTTTTTATCTTCTACTGCATATTTTACACTGTCATCTAATTTATCTAAGAACTTTTCAACAAATTTATTATCATTTTTAATTAAGTCTTCCTTAACTATTACAGTAGCTTGAGGGAAACCGTATTTTGAATTATTTTCTTTTTTCCACTCATCATTTAAATTCATTATTACATTTAAATTTGGCTTCTTAGCTAATACTTGACTTAAAGCTGGTTCTGGAACAACTGCAAATTTTGCTTTTCCTGAAATTATTGTTGGTGCAAGTTCTGTAATTCCATTTAAATAACTAAACTTAATATCCTTATTTACATTTAAGCCTAAGTTACTTAAAACATCTTTTGTAACTATATCTGGAGTAAGACCTTTACCTATATTATAAATTTCTTTTCCTTTTAAATCTTTTATATTTTTTATTTTTTCTGTTGATACTAAATAAAATGATCCCCAGCCTGTTGTTGCTGCTATTTTATAACCTATCTTTTTGTTATATTGTATTGCAGCTACATTTGATGGAACTATTGCAATGTCAGCTTCGCCCTTCATTACAGAAGTTACTAATGCATCTGGAGTCTTTTCTATTGTATATTTAACATTAAATCCATCTTCAATCTTTGGATTGTCTTTTATTAATTTAGCTGCACTTATAGCTGGCAGTCCATCTGGTACCATTACCTTTATTTCCTTTGCTTGTTTTGAAGCATCTGAAGTACTTTTATTACCTTCACCACAGCCTACTAACGTAAAGACTGCTACCATCATCAACAAAATACTTGCTATCTTTTTTTTCATAACTTATATCCCCCTTATATTATTAAGTTGTATTTTTAAGCTATAATCAGTATGCCTTTATAGCATATTTCATAAAGTAATTTTTGCTTTAACTTAAATTATACCAAAAAAATGCAAAATTCTCTATAAAATTACCATGTATTTATTTTACCCAATATGATTACCCTATATTTAGTAAATATTTTTAACCTTCATCATATTTTATAAAGAGGTGATAATTACTATGTACAATAAAAGTATAAATGAGGTATTAACGGAATTTTCTTCAGATAAGATAACAGGTTTAACAAAGGAAGAAGCAAAATTAAGGTTAGAAAAAAATGGCTTAAATAAATTAGAATCTAAAAAGCCAAAAACTATTATTAGTATATTTTTTGATCAATTAAAGGATGCAATGATTTATATATTAATTGCTGCCGCTATAATATCAAGTATTATGGGTGAATATAGTGATGCAATAATAATACTTATAGTTATTTTAATAAATGCAGTAATAGGTGTAGTTCAAGAATCTAAGGCTGAAAAAGCTTTAGCTGCATTAAAACAATTATCCACTCCTAAAGCATTAGTTAAAAGAGATTCAGAAATTATTGAAATTCCTTCAGAGGAAGTTGTCCTTGGAGATATTGTTGTTATTGATGCTGGAAGATATATCCCCTGTGATCTTCGTTTAATTGAAACAGCTAATTTACAAATAGAAGAATCTGCCTTTACAGGTGAATCCCTTCCTGTAACTAAAGATGCAAATAAAATTTTTAAATCAGAAGAAAAAGCACCTCCAATTGGAGATAGAATTAATATGGCATATATGTCTACTCTTTCAACCTATGGTCGTGGAATTGGAGTATGTATATCTACAGGAATGGATACTGAAATTGGAAAGATTGCAAAAATGCTTCAAGAAGAAAAGGAAGATATGACTCCTCTTCAAAAAAAGTTATCCTCCCTTGGAAAAATTTTAGGTATAGCTGCCCTTTGTATATGTATTCTTATATTTATTATTGGAATGTTTCAAGGAAGAGATTTATTTGAAATGGCATTAACTTCTATAAGCTTAGCAGTTGCTGCAATTCCTGAAGGTCTTCCTGCTATAGTTGCTATAGTTTTAGCCCTTGGAGTTCAAAGAATGATTAGCAAAAATGCAATTATAAAAAAACTTCCTGCTGTTGAAACTTTAGGCTCTGTAAATATAATATGTTCAGATAAAACTGGTACATTAACTTTAAATAAAATGACTGTTAGAAAAATTTATGATAATACTAATTTAATGGATACTTCATCTATTAAAGATATTAATGAAAATACAAATATATTATTAGAAACAATGATTCTCTGTAATGATGCAACCTCTTCTGATAAAGGTGGTACAGGTGATCCAACTGAAGTTGCTCTATTAGATATTGGAACTTCCTTTAATTATTTTAAAGAAGATTTAGATCAAAAATATGAAAGATTAGATGAAATCCCCTTTGATTCTGATAGAAAACTTATGAGTACATTAAATAAATATGATAATAAATTTAGGATTCACACTAAAGGTGCAATAGATTCTCTTTTTAAAATTTGTACTAAAATTTTAATTAATGGTGAGATTAAACCATTAACTGATGATATAAAAAAAGATTTACTATCAAAATCAAACTCAATGTCAGATGAAGCCTTAAGAGTACTTGGGGCAGCCTATAAAGATTTGGATTCTAAAGATATTAAAATTTCAGATATAGAAAAAGATTTAATATTTGTTGGTTTAATGGGTATGATTGACCCTCCAAGAAAGGAAGTGAAAGATTCAATTAAACTTTGTGATAGAGCAGGTATTAAAACAATAATGATAACTGGTGATCATAAAAATACTGCTTATGCAATTGGAAAAGAACTTGGAATATGTAATGACTTTAGTGAATGTATAGAAGGAAATGAATTAGATAGACTTTCTATGGATGAACTTAAAAATAATATAAATAAATATAGAATTTTTGCTCGTGTTTCTCCAGAGCATAAAGTAAAAATAGTTAAAGCCTTTAAATCTCACGGAAATATTGTTTCTATGACTGGTGATGGTGTTAATGATGCACCTTCTTTAAAATCTGCTGATATTGGTGTTGCCATGGGAATAACAGGCACTGATGTTGCAAAGGGTGCTGCTGATATGATACTTACTGATGATAACTTTACTACTATTGTTGATGCAGTTGAGGAAGGCAGAAATATATATTCAAATATAAAAAAATCAATAACCTTCTTACTCTCCTGTAATTTTGGAGAAATAATTGCCTTATTTATTGCTATAATTTTAAACTGGGCAGCTCCTCTTAAGCCAATTCATATTTTGTGGGTAAATCTTATAACAGATAGCTTTCCAGCCCTATCTTTAGGTGTTGACCCTTTAGATGATGATGTTATGAATGAACCTCCAAGGACTAATGCAGAGGGATTATTTACTAAAGGAACACTTATTACTTTAATACTAAATGGACTGACAATTGGAATAGTTACGCTAATTGCATTTTTAACTGGATTAAAATACTATCCAAATTCAATTACTCATGCTCAAACTATGGCTTTTGTAGTTCTTAGTGTTTCTCAACTTTTCCTATCCCTTTCTATAAGAAATGCTAAAAAATCTATTTTTAAAATTGGATTATTTAAAAATAAATATTTAATCTTTTCAATTTTAGGAGGAATAGCACTTCAATTAATAATAATATCAGTTCCTTTTTTAGCATCAATATTTAAAGTATATCCACTTTCCTTTGGAGACTTTGGATTTGTATTTTTAATATCATTAGTTCCTCTTATCCTTAATGAGATAAGTAAACTATTTACAAAGAAAATTAAATATTAAATTTATTATATAAAAAGAACCTATATATGTTAGACTATCTTTTCAGATTTTCTACTATATATAGGTTTAGTTTTTAGTTAAAGAGTTTTAATATATTACTATTTTAATTTTGTTCCTTCTTCACTTTGTTCAATTAGGCCTTCTTTCATTAAGCCACCTAAAGCCATCTTAAAATAATTTTTACTTGTTTCAAAAACTTCTCTGATTTCTTCTGGATTAGATTTATCATTATATGCCATTGCTCCGCCATTTTCTCTTAAATACTTAAGTATTCTTTCTTTAACTTCTGATCTAGCATCTAATCTTTTCTTTCTTGTTGATAAACCAATAGTTCCATCTTCATATATCCTTTTAACTCTAGCTTCTACTTCTTCTCCTGGATATATAGTTTCAATATGCTCATTTCCAAGTATTATACCTCTATATTTACCATCTATTGCAACTTTAATTGTTGTTGAAGTTCCTTTTCCATAAGATATCGCCTTAACTATATCATCAACTTTAAAGTCTTCTCCTTGATCTAAATAATCATCAACATCTGTAGTTGCTGCAAGTCTTCCTGTTTTATCTAAATAAGCATAAAACAGATATTTTTTGCCTACTAAAAGCTTAAATCTTTGCTCTTTAAATGGTACAAATAAATCTTTTTCTAATCCTATATTACAAAAAGCTCCAAATTTGTTTTCGTCAACAACTTCTAAATATGCAACCTTTCCAACTTCAATTAATGACTTTTTCATAGTTGCAACTGGTCTTCCTTGAGAATCTGTATATGCAAATACTTCCACTTCATCTCCAACTTCTAATTTATGTCCATCTAATAATGATTTAGGTAATAATATTTCATTATTTTTATCATCACCTAAAAAGAACCCAAAATCTCTTTCTTTAACAACTTCTAGTTTATTATATTCACCTATTTTTATCATTTTTCCTCCTAATTTAAGCATATTCTCTGCTTAATTCAATATAATGTTTTGCAGAATTTCTTATTCCTTCTATCTCTTCTTCTGTTAATCTTCTAACTACTCTTGCAGGATTTCCAAGTATTAAAAGGCCTTCCCCAAATTCTTTATTTTGAGGAACTAATGAACCAGCTCCCACAATTGAATTTTTACCTATCCTTACACCATTTAATATTATTGAACCCATTCCTATTAATGTATTTTCTCCAATAATACATCCATGAACAATAGCTCCATGCCCTACCGTTACATTTTCTCCAAGATTTACTTCAAAATTATCCTCTACATGGACAATTGAATTTTCCTGAATGTTAGTTCCTCGTCCAATATATATTCTATTGACATCTCCTCTTAATCTACTTCCAAACCAAATGCTGCAATTTTCTTCTACTACAACATCTCCAATTATATCTACACTTTCTGATATATATGCACTTTCACTAATCTGTGGTTTTCTACCTCTAAAATCTTTAATCATCTTAATTCATCTCCATGTAAAATTCTTATACTATTTTATCATCTAAACAAATCATTGTCATTATTTTATATGTTATATAACTATATATAATTATAAACAATTTTAAGGATATTATTTATGAGTAAACATTCTAAAACTGATATGAGCATTTTTAATTCAAAAGAATTTAATGTATTTTATGGTATACCAAACTGCTATACCTCCTATTCTTTAGGGTTAGCTAATCCTTATGAAGCTCTAAATTATGGATATCATAATAATTTAGATTTTTTAATAACTACAGACCAAAATAATCTTTTAGCTCAAAATTCATCTCATGATAAAAATAATAAATCCAAGTGGATATCATCTCAAAGTATAGGAAAAAAATTTTTAAAAAAGAGAGATAATTTTATTTACTTACTAGGTTTTGAAGGAAAAACTGCTTCTTATGGCAATATTGATATAATAAATTCAAATACATTTTTTACTGGAGAAATTACAGATATTAATTTATTAATTTTTTGGATGCTTAATAATCCAAATGCCTTTATAATCATAAAAAGGCCTCTTAAAGCAACTTTATCCCTTCCTTATAGTAAAATACTAAATAGTATGATTACATCAATAGAGGTATGCTATGGCGCATTTGGAATGCGTTACAGCAGAAGGGAAAAATATTATTTTAATCTTTTAGATGCAGGTTGGAAACTTGGAGCAGTAAATAGTCAAAATAATAAAAAATTAGATTTTGGTGATTACGACAATCTTACAGGGGTAGTCCTTCCAAAACTTACAAAATACAATCTAATAGAAGCCTTTAGAAAACGTAGAACCTTCTCTTCTGAATCAAAAAGTCTAATCTTTTATTTTTTAGGTAATGATACTTTTATGGGAGGAATTCTACCTTCTCCTTGTGAAAAAATAAAATTTTCTATCCTTTTAGAAGATAAAAATTATCCAATAGAAAAAATAGAACTAATAAAAAATGGTGGAAAAATAATTCATACTGTAAAAAATATAAACCTATACAAAATAAAATATTTATACGAACATACATTAGAACCTGATGAAAGCTGGTTTTTAATAAAAGTCTATCAAAAGGAAGATAGAATTGCCATAAGTTCTCCAATATTTGTCCAATAAAAAAATCCAAAGTTCTTACTTTGGATTTTTATCTTTCATATGTTTAGCTCTATTTGGTTTAGCCTTTGACTTTATAACAATTTTCTTTTCTGCCTTTGGTCCACCAGTTTGTTGTATATCCATAAACCATAAGAAAAGAACAACAATAATAGGTGTCATAACTAAAGAAACCCATTGTATTTTAACTAGTCCTACCATTTGCATAACAAGTAATATGATAGCTATTGCAAGTGGTATAAACTTATTTATACGTATTTTAGGAAATACATATTTTTTACAAAGCATATATAATCCAAATATAATTGCTAGCATTACTACAAATTGTAAAATTGTAAATAATATTCCAACCATAAATTAACCCTACCTCCTAATTATTTTATATAATTAATATAAGTTAATTTTCTAATCTTTTCAAGTATAATAATTATAAAATTAACTTTATTTAAATTTTATTACCATTTAGTAAACTTTATGTTGTTTTTATTAAAATAATAATATTTCTTAAATTTTTTAAACATTTTTCAATTTTACCTTCCTGAAATGATGATTTTTTGATAAAATATATGTTGATTTATAAATTTATTAATTCCAAGAGGTGATTTAATGGCTATAAATACACATTTACAATTAGATGAATTAGATCTTCAAATATTAGATTTATTAATAAAGGATTGTAGAACACCATATTTAGAAATAGCTAGAATATGTCATGTAAGTGGCGGTACTATTCATGTTAGAATGAAAAAAATGGAAGATATGGGTATAATCAAAGGAACACGTATCATTCTTAACCTTCCAAAATTAGGCTATGATGTTTGTTGCTTTGTTGGTATCTACGTAGATAAGACTTCTTCATTTGATTATGTAATTAAAGAAATACAAAACATTACTGAAGTTGTAGAGTTACATTTAACTACAGGAGATTACTCAATGTTTGCAAAATTGATATGCAGAAATATTGCTGACTTACAAGATGTACTAATGAATAAAATAAACAATATTTCTGGAATTCAAAGAACAGATACATTTATATCTCTTTCTCAATCAATAGACAGAAATATAACTTTATAAACTAAATGAATAATACTTTCTTAAAATGTTAATACTATAGTATGAAAAAAATATTTTAAGGAAGTGTTTTTTTATGAAATTTCTTGATACTTTAGCACTTTTATTAGTAATAATAGGTGCAATAAACTGGGGACTTATTGGATTTTTCCAATTTGATTTAGTTAAAAACCTATTTGGCGATATGTCAACTTTAAGCAGAATTATATATTCAATTATTGGCATAGCGGGTCTTTATTCAATTTCATTTTTTGCTAAAAGCAAATATGTAAATGATTAATTAATTTTAAATTTGGGGTGAATATACTTTCATCCCAATGAATTTATATAAAATATTTTATATAAATATAATTTAAAATTATAAAAAAAAGGTTGAATTTTTTAATTCAACCTTTTTTACTTAATATTTGTATTCTATTTAAAACCTAAAAGTAATCCTACTTGATATACTATCGTTGAAACTATTAACGCAACAACAAATGTTCCAACAGCTGTAAATATTGTCCACTTAGTTGAGTTTGTTTCTCTCTTAATTGCTCCAAGTGCCGCAAGACATGGAGTGAATAAAAGTGTCATAACCATATATGACATAGCTGATAAAGGAGTGAAATGAGCAGCTATTGCACTAGTAAGCTGAGCTCCTTCTGATACTCCAGCATATAACATACCTAAAGTAGCTACAACAGTTTCTTTAGCAATTATTCCTGAGAATAGTGCTACCGAAGCTTGCCATGTAGCAAATCCAGCTAAAGCATATAATGGTGCTATAAAGTTTCCAACCATTCCAAGAATTGAGTTTTCTCCATATTGTTCTACTCCAAATGGTAAAACTGATAATAGCCATATTACTATAACAGCTGGGAAGATTATAACTCCAGCCTTTTTAACGAAAGCTCCACCCTTTTCCCAAGTTAAAGTTAACACATTTTTAATTGATGGAACTCTATAACTTGGAAGCTCCATTACAAAATATGATGTATCTCCTTTAAATAATGTCTTACTTAAAAGTTTTCCACAAAGTAATGCTATTATAATTCCTAATGCATAAAGGCTTACTAAAATAAGTGAAGCATGTGTTTGGAAGAATGCATCAATAAATACTAAGTATATTGGAAGTCTTGCTCCACAAGATACAAAAGGATTTATAAGTATAGCTATCATTCTATCCTTTTTACTTTCCAAAGTTCTAGTTGCCATAATACCTGGAACATTACAACCAAATCCGATTATCATTGACACAAATGTTTTACCATGTAATCCTAAAGCTCTCATAATTCTATCCATAATATAAGCAGCTCTTGCCATGTATCCACTATCTTCTAATAATCCCATTAAGAAATACATAACCATAATTAAAGGTAAGAAGCTAAGTACAGCTCCAACACCTGCAAAAATTCCATCTCCTACAAATCCAGTTAAGAAATCTGGCGCTCCCATTCCTTGTAATTTATCAACTACAAATCCTCCAGCATCTCCTATTAAATCTCCAACCCATTCTTGTACAGATCCACCAATTTTAAAAGTTATATCATATAATACGTACATTATAATTGCAAATATTGGTATTCCAAAAAATTTATTTGTAACAACTGCATCTATTTTATCTGATACTGTTTTAACAGAATTTTTAGGTTTTTTAAGTATTCCTTTAGTTATATTACTAATATAATTATATCTATCATCTACTATTGCCATTTCTGGATCTAATCCTTCTGACTCTATGTATTCATCTATAAGTTCATCTGTATTTTTTATAATATTATCGTAACCTTTTTCCTTTATGTAACCTCTTATGTAACTATCATTTTCTAATAATTTTAAGGCTATCCATTCTGATGAATAATCTAAATTTTGACTATTAAGTTCAAGTTCTCTTTTTAATATATCTACTTTTTTCATTAGCTTATCATTAATATTAAAGTTTTTATTACTTTTACCACTAATATTAATTGCTTTTTCTATAAGATCCTCTATTCCATCTTTTTTTGTTGCTACAGTTTCAACAACTGGAATTCCTAATCTTTTAGATAACTCATCAGAATTTATATTTATTCCCTTACTTTTTGCATTATCCATCATATTAAGAGCTAAAACTACATTTACACCAAGTTCAAGTAATTGAGCAGTTAAATATAAATTTCTTTCTAAGTTAGCTGCATCAATAACATTTATAACTACATCAGGCTTGTCTTTGATTATATAATCTCTTGCAACAATTTCATCTTCTGAATATGCACCTAAACTATATGTTCCTGGTAAATCAATTATGCTGTATTCCTTATTCTTATGCTTTAATATACCTTCTTTTTTTTCTACTGTAACTCCAGGCCAGTTTCCTATATGTTGTCTTGATTTTGTTAAAATATTAAAAATACTACTTTTTCCACAGTTTGGATTCCCTGCTAAAGCTATTTTCATCTTCTTGATTCCCCCTTAAACTTCATTTTTATTCTGCTAAAATTTTCTGTGCCATTCCTTTGCTAATTGCAAGCCTTGAACCGCTTATCCCTATTATTAATGAAGAACCATCATTTTTTATTATTTCAATTTTTGTCCCTCTATTAACGCCCATTTCTTTAATTTTTTTGCCCATTCTCTCATTCATTTGAATATCTTTAATCATTACTGATTTTCCTTCTGAAACAAATGATATTGGTATCATAAAAAACACTCCTTATATTAAAATTGCATCAGCCTCTTCTTTTCTTAATGTTAATTTGTACCCTCTAACAAAAACTTCAATTGGATCTCCTAAAGGAGCTTTACCTGTTATTTCTATTGAAACTCCTGGAGTTATTCCCATATCCATAAGTTTCCTCTTTACTAAACTTTCCTTGTTAAGACCTTTAACTACCAGCTTGTCTCCAACATTATAATTACCTATCTTTTTCATAAAAACACCTCTTTTAATATTTTTCTAGCTAACTTTAATCTCTTTTAGCTAAAGCTAAGCCTTTATCTGTAAATTCCCATTTAACTATGGGATTTAATGATTTACTACTACATCCACAACTGCATTTTTCACATTTTGTTGTACTGCAACTCTCCCTTTTTATGTATCCACTAAGCTCTAATTTTTCTTTATATTGAGCTACTATATCTTCACTTATATCTAATGCCTTTGCTATTCCCTTTACAGAAAAGTCATGACTTTTATACATATAACTTATAATTTGTTTTAACATCTAATCACCTCATTGATATTGATTATCACTACTGCTATACTATTCATTTTCCACTTATTTGTCAACTTTTTCAATGTTTGTATAAATTAATTAACTCATTGATTCTTTTTATTAATAAGTCTAGCTTTAATTATCGTTGTCAATTGATATTATTTTTCATTTATTCCATTGAATAAAAGGAGCTAAGATAACAAAAATGTTAACTTAGCTCCTTAATTTTTTATATTTTATAACTTTTTAATTTCTTCAAATAATTCTAGTGCAGCATCTCTTGGACCTTTCTTTTCTTCTCCCTTAACACCAAGACAAGTTCTTAACTGACCAACTTTAACACTACCCTTAAACATTGCATTAAAATATTTATCTAATAATATATCAGTTTCCTCTTGTTTTTGTGCAGGTCCAAATGGATTTGCAAAATATGATTCAACAAGTCCTGTTTCTGATGTAGTTCCCTTTGCCATTCTAGCACCTGATCTAAATACTTTAATAGCATCCTTTGCATTATCAAAATAACTTATTGAATTTTGTCCTTCTAAAACTTCATCATAATTGTTTGCATAATAGAATAAATCTACTTCATATCCTTTTACAATTGCATTATATGGTGCAACTGGCATAACAAGTCTTGCATTAATTTTGTCTGGATTCATAAATATACTTCTATCCATTTCTTTAAAAGCATATCCTTGATCTAAATCATCTAATCTTACAAAGGCACCTATCTCTGTACCATAACCAAATATTTTTCCATCCTTTAATTTAAATGTACCCATATCGTCAAATATTATTGTCATATCTGAAATATATTCTTCACTTAATGTTCTAAATGCTTCTAAGCTTTCTGACTTTCCAGCTCCACTATCTCCCATAATTGCTACATTTGCAGTTTTACCGTCCTTAAGAACTATATTTACCATAGCTCCATGTATTGGAAGATTTCCTCTTTTTATCATTATTAAGTTATGAAGTGTTAGTGTCATCTTTTTCATATAACCAAAATAATCTATTTCTTCAGAATGATTTATATATCCAACCATTATGTCGTTTTTCTTATCTTCATAGAATACTGTTTTTAATTCACTATCCTTTTCTTCATCTCTAACACCAAACATGAAAATCATATCTGGCTTTCTTCCTCTACACTCTTCTTTTCTAGCCATTTCAAAAAGGTTACATAAAGTTATTCCATGTTCCATAAAATCTCTATGGAAATAAATATATGCTAAAAGTTCACCAACTTTTGCAGGATAACAGAACCAATGATCCTTATTCATACTTGCATATTTTAATGGATTTTCCTTTATTTCACTAAACATTCCTGTTCTTGTATTTCTCTTTGGGTAAGTAATAAATGGAGTTTCTAAAAGTATACTATCTATAAACGGTATCTTTTCTAATATTTCATATCCATCTGGAACAGGCCATATTATTTTATTTAACATAAGACATGAATTTCCTCCAGCAGGTATTTGTCTAAATACCTTTGGTTGAACTCCCAATACATTTTTTTCAATTTTTCTATAAAGACGTAAAATTAATTTTGATAATCCATCATTAGCTTCTGTAAAACTCATTTGAGCTAATCCACCATCAACTTTACCTCCATGTACTAATGTATATCTTTCAAGTCTTCTCCAGAATAAATAAAGTCCTTCTATTAATCTTATAAAATCTTCTTTATTTTCTAATAGCCCTCTATAATGTTCATTAAATTCAATTATTTCTTCTACATTCATTACTGTTAAAAACTTAAAAATTCTTATTAATTCTTTTCTTAATTTTATAACATCATCACAATTTAATGATTCTTGTAAATATCTATAATTTAATGAATTCTTTTTCTTTGCATTTTTTAAAAATGAATCTAATACTCTTCTAAGACCATCACTTTCTAGTAAAGATTCAAATGTTGCACAGTACTTTGCTGTGAAGTTAATTATTACTTTATCATTGCTCATTGAAAATTCTTTTTGCATAATTTTGCCCCCTCATGAATTTTTTACACTTCGAAAATTGCATTTTTATCATTATTTTATTAATTTAAACCAATTATATCACACTTTTTGAAATTTTGTGAACAAAAATTTTTCATTTTTAGAATATATTCGTTTACATACAAATTATTCCTTAAATTTTTTTGAAAACTTTTGTATTAAAAAAAAGTTGCTATGTAGCAACTTTTATTTTACCCAAATCATATTATTTATAACCTCTTTTTGTACTCTTTCAGTTAATGTTTTTTCTTCCTCTTTAGTTAAATTATCAGTATAAATAGGTTTTCCAAAAACTATTGTAACTTTTCCTTTAGAAAATTTTCTATTGTCTTCAAAACATTTTGATGTTCCATCTATTGAAAATGGAACTATTGGTACTTTAGCTTTTGTTGCAAGTTTAATACTACCTTTTTTAAATTCATGAACCTTTCCATCTTTAGCTCTAGTTCCTTCTGGAAATATTGCCATATCATATCCACTTTTTAAAAATTCTACACCCTTTGCAATAACTTTAATTGCTTCTCTTACATTATCTCTATCTAAAGCTACACAGTTCATATGTTTAACCCAAAATCCTAATACTGGAACTTTAAGCACTTCCTTTTTTGCTATAAATCCTATTCCTCTTTTTGAAGCATATCTTAATACTGGAATATCTAATATACTCATATGGTTTCCTATAAATGTACATGTTTCATTAGGTATATTTTCATAGCCCTTTATTTCAATATCCATTCCAACTGTTTTTATTGTAACTTCACTCCATTTACCAAAAACATCTTGTCCATACTTAAATGCTTCCTTTTGTCCTTTAGTTTTATATATATAATTAAATTTAATTCCTTTTAATCTTACAAAAATCATATATATTCCATATTTAATCATCTTAAATATTTGCATTTTATTAGCCTCCTAGCATTTTTCTTAAGTCCTTAATATAATAAACTTTTCTTTATCTTTATTATTATACAATATGATGATAAACTATTACAGTATATATTATATAAGGAGGGATTCTTTGAATAAAAAGTTTAGAAATTTATTATGTATTTTAATGCTATTATTGTCAACTGTTTTATTTGGATGTACTAATTCATCTGATAAAACTAACTTAAATTCTTCATCTTCATCTAACATGCTAGTTCATTATATAAATGTTGGACAAGGAGATGCAGAACTAATACAAGTAAATGGGGAAAATATGCTTATTGATGCTGGACCTAGATCAAATGAAAAAGATATAATCTCATATTTAAATAAACTTAAAATTAAAAAATTAGATTATGTTATTGCTACTCATCCTCATGAGGATCATATAGGTAATATGGCTGAAATAATTAACAAATATGAAATAGGAAAATTTTATGCTCCTAAAATAGAACATAATACAAGAACTTTTGAAAATATGATTAAAGCTCTTAAAAAGAAGAATTTAAAAATCAATGTTATTAAGGAAGGAACTGATTCTATTGACTTAGGTAAAAATACTAAAGTTACAGTATATTCTCCTAAAGCTAATGGTTATGGTGATAAAGGTGATTTAAATAATTACTCTCCAATAATGAAAATAACTTATGGTAAAAATTCTTTCTTATTTACAGGAGATGCAGAAAAACTTGAGGAAAGTTATGTATTAGGTAAAAATTATAACCTTAAAGCAGATGTTTTAAAATTAGGTCACCATGGTTCTTCTACTTCTACAACTGATAAATTCTTAAAGGAAGTGAATCCTTCCATTGGAATTATTTCCTGCGGAATAGATAACAAATATGGTCATCCTCATAAAGAAACATTAAAGAAACTAAAAAAATATAACATTAAAATATATAGAACAGATAAAGATGGTACTATAGTTCTTTCAAGTAACGGTACTGATATTACTAAAAAATAAAAATTAAAACACTTAGAAAGATTATTTCATTTCTAAGTGTTTTTCTTCTAATATATCATTTATATTATTTTCTTCTATATTATTTTTAGAATCTATCTCTTCTTCTTTTTCTTCTAATTTAATATATTTCTTCCAATTAGTATATATATAATATAGGTTAACAACATCTTGCTCATTATAAAGAAGGATTTTCTCTATCTTTTCCTTTGGCATTCTTTTTATATAATCATTATCCTTCATAACCTTATGAAAAGTTTTAGCCAAATTAGATCCGCTAATAACCTCCCCTTGCCTATCAATATCAAAAATCTTTTCTAATTTTTTAAGACCTATAGAAGTTTTCATTTCCTTTTCATATGACTTTTGAATATCTATTGAAAAAAATTCCTCTTTAAAGTCATATACTATATTATTTTTATTGAATAAGTAGTTTATTACTGTAAAATCATTATTACCTGAAAATGTTGATATAGCTTTTTTACCTTGTTTTTTCATATCTATAAAATAATTTAGAGCTAAAGTTAAAATATCTTTACTTTCTTTTTTGTTTTCTATCATATATTGAGTTACATGAAGTATTTTTCTTTCCTTATTATATATACATGCCCCAAATACACCTATGCACTTAGGTTTTTTGTACACATAATGTTCTAAATCAAAAAATATTATATCTTCTGGTAAAACTTTATATTCATTTTCTAAAAATTCTTCTTCTTCTAAACTATCTACAGGTATAATGTTTTCTTTTATAATCACAGTATCACTCTTTCTTACTCAAATTGTATATCACCTACATTAAGATTATACGTTACATCTTTTCTTTCTACAATAACATTTATTCTTTCTGACAACTCTTTATCAGCTATTATTTGTTTTAAAAGCTCCTTTGTTGGATTCATACAATATGGATTCCCTACTTTACTAAGCATTGTATAATCTCCTGCAGTATCTCCATATGCATAACTTTCTTCTAAATCTAAATTATACTTTTCTTGTAATTCTTTAATTGCCTTTTCCTTGCTTTCACTATCCCACATAGGTATTACATCACCAGTATATTTATTATTTTCATCTAAAGTATATTTTGCACCTCTAAAATCATTAAATCCATATTTTGATGACATCTCTTTTACTAATTCTATTGGAGAACCTGAAACTGTAATTAAAATATGACCTTGTTCTTTGTGCCATTTTATTCTGTCTCTTGTAAAGGTATATACTCTATCACCTTTTTGCTCTATGACTCTCTTAGCTATAAATTCTATTTGATCGTTCTTTAATCCTTTTATAGCCTCCATATATATATCAATCATTTTTAATAAATATGTATCATAATCACCTTGTCGTCTATCCCATTTTTCAAAATCTTTTCTAACATCATTGTACCATTTTTCTGGTTCAATTATTTCATATTTAATCATTTTTTTGAAAACTTCAGTAATTAACCCTTCTCTATATAAAGTTCCATCAATATCAAAAAATGCTGCAATATTTTTCTCCATAAAAATTCACCCTACCTTCTTTTGTAATTAACTTTTCTTTATATTATAACCATAAAAATTTTTTTTGCAAAACAATTCTACAATTCTCTACTTCAAATTTAATTCTTCCTTTATATACTCTAAAAAATTTTATATATATTATTTTCACATTAAACATTGACTTCTAAATTCATATAGTGCTATTATAATTGTATAAATATGATAATGATTTTCATTGTGAGGTGTTAAATAAATGGAATTAGTAAAATTAAAACCTGGCGAACATGGTGTTATAAATACCATTTGCGGTGATGCTAAATTAGCTAAAAGATTATTAGCTTTAGGTTGCATTGAAGGTACTGAAATAACACTAAAAAGAGTAGCTCCTCTAGGGGATCCCTTAATAGTAAATTTTAGAGGCTTTGATTTAGCAATAAGAAAAAAAGATGCGAAAAATATTTTACTAACTTAGGAGGAAATATAAATGACAACAATTGCTTTACTTGGTAATCCAAACGTTGGTAAAACAACTCTTTTTAATGCATTAACTGGTTCAAAACAATATGTTGGTAATTGGCCTGGTGTTACTGTTGAAAAAAAAGAAGGTTACTACAAAGATATAAAAATAGTAGATTTACCTGGAATTTATGCAATGGATACTTTTTCTCATGAAGAAAAAGTTGCAAAAAATTTCTTAGAAAATGGCGATGTGGACATTATACTTAATATTGTTGATGGTTCTAATTTAGATAGAAATTTATATTTAACTACTCAACTTAAACACTTTAATAAACCAATAATTCTTGCTATTAATATGATTGATGTTGTTCATAGCAAAGGCTATGAAATTGATTATAAAAAGCTTTCAGAAGAATTTGGAGTTACTGTTATTCCTATTATGGCTTCAAAGGGCAAGGGTATTGATTTAATAAAAGATGTATTAGAAAATAAAAACTTTACTAATACTAAAGATAATTCAGAATTTGATTTTAAAGATGAAAAAGAAGCTTATACTTATATTGAAAAAGTAGTTCATGAATGTATGCAAATAAAAGATGCAAATAAGAAGAATTTAACGGAAAAATTAGATAAAATTTTCTTAAATCCATTTTTAGCTTATCCATTATTTATTTTAATAATGGCATTTATGTTTCAGTTTACATTTTCATGGGTTGGACAACCTATATCAGATTTGCTAGATGGCTTATTAAATGATAATTTTATTCCTTGGATGCACACAGTTTTAAGTAGTGCTTCACCTTGGTTCCAGTCATTATTAATTGACGGTATCATAAGTGGTGTAGGTGGTATATTAGTTCTTTTACCTGTAATACTTGCATTGTTTATTTGCATAACTTTCTTAGAAGATAGTGGATATATGGCAAGAGTTGCATTTTTAATGGACAAACTTATGAGAAAAATGGGACTTTCAGGAAAAGCATTTATTCCAATGATTGTAGGATTTGGATGTACAGTTCCTGCAATTATGTCTGCAAGAACACTTGAAAGTGAAAAGGACAGAAAGCTAACGGCTCTACTTGTTCCTTTAATGTCTTGTAATGCTAGGCTTCCTGTTTATGCATTATTTGCTTCAGTATTTTTTACTAAGCATAGAGGGTTAGTTGTTGCTTCACTTTATTTATTAGGTGTTGTAGTAGCATTTTTACTTGGTATTTTATTTAAGAATACTATTTTCAAAAAGGATGAAGAACCTTTTATAATAGAACTTCCAAATTATAAATTACCTCAAGTAAAATCACTTTTAAAACAAACTTTTGATAAAGGTAAAGGCTTTTTAAAGAAAGCTGGTACAATTATTTTTGCTATGAGCGTTCTAATTTGGTTTTTATCAAACTTTAATTTACAAGGAATGGTTGAAAATATTGATGAAAGTTTATTAGCTTCAATTGGTTCATTTATTGCTCCAATTTTTGCTCCACTTGGTTTTGGTAACTGGCAATCATCAGTATCTTTATTAAGTGGCTTACTTGCAAAGGAAACTGTTGTTTCTACAATGGAAGTAATATTTAGCGGTGATTTAAAAGTTATTTTACCTCACTTCTTTACATCAATTTCAGCATATTCATTTTTAATATTTACTTTACTTTATGTTCCTTGTATTTCAGCTGTAGGTACTATGAAGAAAGAATATGGAACTAAATTAACAGTTTTTTCAGTTTGTTATCAACTTGTACTTGCTTGGGTTGTTGCTTTTATATTCTATAACTTGGCTTCATTATTTTAAAGACGAAGGTGATAATATGGAAATTATAATAACAGCAGGTATTGTAGTATTAGCTGCATTTATAATATATAAAAATGTTAAGAAATCCTCTAGTGGACAATGCAATTGTGGTTCTTGTAACAAGAATTGTCCTTCTAGAAAATTAAATATAAAAAAATAAAAAATACCAGTAGATTAAAATCTACTGGTATTTTTTATTTTGCTTTATAATTTATCTACTATATCTTCATGGTTTTCTTTAAATCTATCTACAATCTTATCATAATAGATCTTTATTGTTGCCATTGTTGGTGATGCAAGAAGCATTCCTATTGCTCCAAAGAATCCTCCTCCAATTGTTACTCCAAGTACAACCCAAAATGGTCCTATACCAACCTTTCCACTTACAAGTTTAGGTTCTAAGTACCAAGCATCAAATTGTTGAAGTAATAGTAAGAAAATAAATACTCCAAGTGCTTTCCATGGAGATACAAATATTGCAACGGTACAACAAACAACATCTCCAACAAATGGTCCAAAATAAGGTATCATATTTGTAAAGCCTACTACTATTGCAAGTAATACTGCATAAGGAACCTTTAGTATTATTAGTCCAACTAATGCTATAAGCCCAATTATCAATGAATCTAAGGCTTTAATACCTATATAAGCTCCTATCATATGGTTATATGTTCTACCTAAATTTAATAACCATTTTCCTTTTTTCTCACCTATTATCATAGCTATTAATAACTTTACTTGTTTTATAAATCTTTCTTTATCAGCTAATATATATATTGATATTAAAAAACCAAAACCAGTCATTATTATATCTGTTGTTATTGTTAATAAAGAGCCTGCTGCCCCTTCTAATAATGTTACAGCAATAGCACCTACTTTTGTTGATACTGATGTTAATGTATGCAGTACACCAGCTTCTTTCATTATTTCATAGAATTTATCATTTTGTAGTGCAGAGTTAATCCAACCTTGTGCTGTACTAATATAATTTGGAATTTCCTTTGCAATTGATATTATACTATCTATTACACTTGGAATCACATATATACCTATAACAACTAATATTCCAAGAAAAATTATATATGTTGCAGCAACTGCTAATCCACGCTTTAATTTAAGTCTTTTTTCAAATAATTTCATTATAGGATTTAAAACGTAAGCAAAAACAAAAGCATATATAAATGGTGTAAGAACATTCATAAACTTCTTTATTATGGATAAATATACTGGATAATTATCAACAACTTTATAAACAATAAAAACTATTAAAGCCCAAATTAAAATATCTTTATATTTTATATTCTTATCAAATTTCAATTTTTTCACCACCCTCAAATTTTACTTTTAGTTATATTATACATTAATTTTTTCAATATTCTATGATGACACAAAAAAATACTAGAAAGTTAACTTTCTAGTATTTTTCATAATTATTTTTACATTTTTTCTACAACATCTATTCCTAATAAGCCTAAGCCATTTTTAATTACTTGTAAGCTTGATTTAACTAAGCTAAGTCTTGCTTTCTTAAGTTCTTCATCCTCTAAGTTTAATACTGAATGTGCATTATAGAACTTATTAAATAACTTAGCAACTTCTACAACATATCTAGTTACAACTGATGGCTCATATTTTTCAGTTGCTAAATGAATACTCTTTCTAAAACCTTCTATAGCTTTAATTAATTCAAATTCTTCCTTTGAATCTAACTTACTGTAATCTATATTTGTAAGTTCAATATCCTTAGCTTTTTCTAATATACTATTTCCTCTTGCATATGAATATTGAACATATGGTCCAGTTTCTCCTTCAAATGAAAGTATTTCCTTCCAATCAAAGATAATATCTTTTTCCCTTGAATTCTTAAGGTAAGTAAATACTACTGCACCAATACCAATCTTCTTAGCTACTTCTTCTTTGTTTTCTAAATCTGGATTCTTCTCATTTATAATTTCTAATGTTTTAGCAATAGCTTCATGTAATAAATCATCTAATAATATAACTTTACCTTTTCTTGTTGACATTCCACCATCTGGGAACTTAACTAATCCAAAGCCTACATGAACACAGTTCTTTGCCCAATCTTTTCCTGCAAGTTCTAATACTTTAAAGAATTGTTTAAAGTGTAGAGCTTGAGGTGTTCCAACTACATATATTGACTTATCAAAATCATATGTGTTCTTTCTGTAATTTGCAGCTGCTAAATCTCTTGTTGCATATATAGTAGCTCCATCACCTTTTAATATAATACAAGGTGGCATATTATATTCATCAAGCATAACAACTTGAGCTCCATTACTTTCTGTAAGTAAGTTTTTATCTCTTAATTCATCAATAATAACTTGCATTTTATCATTATAGAATGCTTCTCCAGCTAGTGAATCAAATTTAATTCCTAAAAGATCATAAACTCTATTAAATTCCTTTAAGCTTAAATCTCTAAATCTCTTCCATAATGCTGTTTCTTCTGGTTCACCATCTTCAAGTCTCTTAAAGTGTAATCTTCCTTCATCTATTAATGATGGATCTTTTTCAGCTTCCTCATGGAATTTAACGTATATTCTTAATAATTCTCCTATTGGATCCTTTTCTAAAGCTTCTTCATCTACCCATCTATCATAAGCTGCTATAAGCTTACCAAATTGAGTACCCCAGTCTCCTAAGTGATTTATACCAACTACATTATATCCTTCCTCTTTGAATAGTTTATAAAGAGAATTACCTATAGCTGTTGTACAAAGGTGACCAACGTGGAAAGGCTTAGCTATATTTGGTGATGAATACTCAACACATACAGTTTTACCTTCACCAATATTTGATGAACCATATTTATCTCCTTCTTTAAGAACATCTTCTATAGTGTTTTTTGTAAAAGTAGTCTTATCTACAAAGAAATTTACATATGGTCCTAAGTTTGTTATCTTTTCAAATCCATCTTTGTTTAATTTTGATGCTAACTCTTCAGCTATCATATTTGGAGCTTTTCTTAAAACTTTTGCTAATTGAAAGCAAGGAAAAGCGTAATCACCCATTTCTGATTTTGGTGGTATTTCTATAAGTTTTTTAATATCTTCTACATTTAAATCAACATTTTGTTTTATTAATTCTGCAATGATTTGTTTATAATCCATTAATTATTCCTCCTTAATTTTCTCCGTAAAATATAAAAAAACCGCCTCTTATTTAAAAATAAGAGACGGAATACTATCAATTAGTTTTCCGCGGTACCACTCTACTTGCATAAAGAAATGCCACTCTTTTTTGGTAACGCAAATGATTAAAATTTGCGGCGATCCCTACTCATTTCAGGTGCTTCTCCAAGGTTCTCTTCAAATAATCTATCTACAAGGCTTCCACCAAAATCCCCTGCTCTCTCTAAGAATCAATTATTCTACTCTCCTTTTCATAGAATTTATATTTTACTTTCTTTCATACATTATACATAGTTTTTTGCATGAATGTCAACAAATAGTTAAATATTCTTATTTCTAACACAAGCCTTAAAAATGTTGTATAATAATAACAATACATATATAAATTTAATTTATTATTTAAGGAGTTTGTTATGAAAAGAATTGGTGTTATTGAAATAGGTGCTAACTCAGTTACTCTAACCTTAAATGAAGTAGAGGAAGATGGATATTTTAGGCCAATTGATGAACTAAATACATCTATAAGACTTTGCCAAGATTTAGTGGATGGAACTGAAATATCAAGTGAAAAACTTAATATAGCACTATCAACTTTAAGAGTTTTTAAATCAATGTGTCAAGTATCTGGTGCTAAAAAAATTATAGCAATTGCTACAGAAACTTTTAGGAGGGCTTCAAATAGTCAATACCTTTTAAATTTAATAAAAGAAGAATTAGGTATAGATGTTAATATATTAACTGTAGATAAGGAAATATATTATAATTTTCTAGGTATATCAAACACACTATATTTTGATAATTCTTTAATGGTTGATATAGAAGGAACTGTAACTAATTTAGCCTGGATTAAAGATGGAGAAATAAAAGCCCTTCACTCTCTTCCTGTAGGAACATTAAATTTAACTTCTGAATTTAATCTACAAGATAGAATATTAAGAGAAGATATTGAAAATGCTAACATTGAAATAAATAATGCAATAGCAGAATGTAGTTGGCTTTTAGAGGGAGATTTTGATTCAATTATAGGAGTAGGTGGAACAATAAAAGCTCTTGGAAGAATTGATAGAATCAAAAAACGTTATCCCTTCGATATAGAACATAATTATACATTAAATGATATGGATGTTCATGAGATATATAATTTATTAAAATGTAAAAGCTTAAAGCAACGTCATCAAATTAGGGGACTTCCTTATGAACGTGCAGATATAATTGTAGCTGGCCTTTGTATTTTTCAAAACTTACTTAAAACTACAAATATAAGAAATATAATTACATCTTCAAGTGGTTTAAGAGATGGAATTATGTATGAATATATTAAGGAAAATTATGATTATGAAAAAGATATGCTAATTTTTAGTATTAAAGGTATAATGAATAAACTTAACATTAATAAAGGACATGCTAAACATGTTTATGAAATTTCAAAAATACTTTTTGAAGACTTAAAGCCTCTCCATAAGTTAAATGATTCTTATAAAAGAATTATAAGAACATCATCACTACTTCATGATTGTGGTATAAGTATAGATTATTATAATCATCATAAACATAGTTTTTATGTAATATTAAATTCATGTATAAATGGATTAACTCATAAAGAATTAATATTGAGTGCAGCTGTAGCAGCTTGTCATAGAAATAATAGATATCACATACCTCTTCCTCAATATAGTTCAATATTAAATAGAATTGATGCTAAGTCAATAGAATACCTTGGATCTATTCTAAAAATAGCAGAAGGACTTGATAGAAGTTTAGAAGGTGCAGTTAAAGAGATAGAGACTGTTATAGATGAAGATAATGTTAGAATATATCTTAAATCTCCATTAACTTTAGAACTTGAAATACGCCAAGCAATGAGAAGTGCTTGCTCCTTTAAAGAAACCTTTAATAAAAATTTAATTATAGAAAAAATAGATTGATATATTAAAGCAGTTAGTTTAAATAAAAAACTAACTGCTTTTTTTAAAATATCATTCCAAAAAATGATCCTACTATTTTAAAGAAAAATCTAAATATAAAGTTTGATGGTATTTGTATTATTGGTCCACCAACTACTATTATTAAAATAAAAATTAAAAATTGATACTTATAAATTGAATCAGATATTTTATAAAAATGTTTAGGACTTAAATCTTTAAGTATACTAAACCCATCTAATCCTGGAAGTGGTAATAAATTAAATACAAATAAATTTATATTTAATATTACTATCCATTTTGATATTACTAAAAGTACTGAAAATAATGCTCCATTTAAAATTTCATATCCACCTAACAAATATACAGCAACATATAATATCATCCCTACAAAGGCAACAATTAAGTTTGCTAATGGTCCTGCAAGACTTACCTTTAAATCATCTTTATAATAGTTTTTAAAAGCTCTTGGATTTACCTGTACTGGCTTTGCCCATCCTATTCCACAAAATAATATTAATAAGGTTCCAATTGGGTCTAAGTGATTAATAGGATTTAAATTTAATCTACCTTGAAACCTTGGTGTTTTATCCCCTAACTTGTCTGCCATTTTTGCATGAGCAAATTCATGGAAAGTAAATCCAATTAATATGGCAGGAAGCATAAGTAATTTCCCAAGTATAAAATTCATCTATAAATTCTCCTTTTATTTATTTTAAAGTATTATAACACAAAACACAGTTTGAAAAAACAAACTGTGTTTTATTATATTATTTATTTTCTTTATTATTTTCTTCTTTTGAAGTTTCTTCCTTTGGATTCTCTGGTTTTGGATTTTCAGGTTTTACTTCTGGTTTTGGTTTAACAGGTTTTGGTTTATTTACTTTATCATCATTTGAACCTGTACTAGTATTTTCTTTACCTGAACTATGTGAGGTATTTCCTCCATTTGAACTATTTGATTCAGTTTTATTTACACCTGCACCAGTATTAGTTTTCTTCTTTCTAACTGGTGGAATATAACCTTCATCATCTTTATCAGCCTTTAATGGACCATTATCCTTAATATGCTCTTCATTTTGATTCATATAGCCTGCAAGTTTATCTTTCCACTTAGCAATGCTATAACTCTTTGCTGTAGGTTTTATATCATCAAATATAAAATCTTTCATCATTTTAGAATTTTGTTCTTTATCTACAATAAGAACCCATCCTTTAGTCTTATAAAGACCTCCCCAAGAAATATCCTCACTTACTGGAATTCTTAATTGTTCAAATTTTAAACTTGGAAATTTAGAAACAGTATAAGCATAATTTAAAATCATAGCTGGTTCTATATTAGTTTTTACATATGGTAATAAATCTGACATAACAGATGGATATTTAAGAACACTTAAATCTTTAAATTTTTGTGTAACTAAATCTATAACTCTTCTTTGTCTTTCAGTTCTTTCGTAGTCTCCATCACCAGTTTTTCTTATTCTTGCATAAGCTAAAGCTTGTTGACCATCTAAATGTTGCATTCCTGGTTTAGTTATCTTTGGAGATTTATCTTTTTCATACTCTCCAATAAATTTATTTAGTTCTTTTATTTCATATTGATGAATATCAACATCAATACCACCAACTTGGTCTATTATTGACTGGAATCCCTTAAAATTAACCATTACATATTTATTTAATGTTAAATCAAAATTATCTTTAATAGTTTGCATTAATAAATCTGGTCCACCAAAAGCAAGAGCTGCATTAATCTTTTGCTCTCCATGACCTGGTATGTTAACTAAAGTATCTCTCATTATTGAAGTTAATTTTAGCTTTTTATGATTACTATCTATTGTAGCAATAATTATAGCATCTGCTCTAGCTGCTTCATCAACTTTACGTGCATCTGTTCCTATTAATAATATATTCGTAATACCCGGTTGTTCTTTATAATCTACATTCTGTGTACTTGGACTATCCTTATAAACTTTTCCTCTTATATACATATAAGTGCCCCCAGCTCCTACTATAATAAGAAGGAGTAAAGTTAACACAGAAATTAAAGCTTTTTTCTTTTTTGACATTTTTCTTTTTTTAATTTCTCTTCCCTTTTTATCATTTCCCTTATTTTGCATTTTTTACCTCCCTAATGTTATTAAGAAACTAACCCTAATAACACCCTCTTCCAAAATAAATTAACGTAAATTTTAGTATAACAATTCTATTATAATAAATAATTTAAAGTTATACCAGTATATTTAGCCTTAAAATTCTTACATTTTAATTAAACTTTATTAATATTATTCAATAAATTTCTTTATTTTGTGTTATTTTTTATCTTTTTATGTATATGATATAATTATATAAAATATTATTTTTTGGAGGAAAATCATGAAAAATAAGATATTAACCCTATTAAAAAATAATACTGGTTATATCTCCGGAGAAGACATAAGTGAATATTTAGGAGTTTCTAGAAATTCTATTTGGAAACATATTAATAAGTTAAAAGAGGAAGGCTACATTATTGATGCAGTTAGAAATAAAGGATATAAATTAATAAAAAGTCCTGACCTTCTAGACTATCCTTCTGTAAATGAATTTTTAAAAACAAAAGTTTTAGGTAGAAAATTTTATTACTTTAAAGAAATTAATTCAACAAATACATTAGCTAAAGAAATAGCTAAAGAAGAAAATTCAAATGGCGCCATTATAACAGCAGAAGTTCAAACTAATGGTACTGGAAGATTTAAACGTATCTGGCACTCTCCAAAGGGAGGTATATGGACTTCCTTAATACTAAAGCCAAATCTTTCTCCAAACTATGCAAATAAAATTACATTAATTGCAGCAGCTTCAGTATTTAAAACTTTAAAGGATTTAAACATAGAAAGTAAAATCAAGTGGCCAAATGACATTTACGTTAATAACAAAAAACTTTGTGGAATACTAACACTTATGAATTGTGATATGGATACTATAAATTATATTATAGTTGGAATTGGTATGAATATAAATATTCCTAAAGAAGAATTTGCAAGTGATTTAAATAATGCTACTTCCCTATTAATAGAAAGTGGGAAAAACTATAATCGTGGAGAAATCTTAGCTTTATTTTTAAACCACTTTGAAAAACTTTATGATGACTTTTTACAAACTAATAATTTATTAGAAGTTATAAATATATGTAGAGATAATTCTCTATTAAAAAACACAAAAGCAAAACTAATAACACCAATGGGAGAAGAAGATGTAATATGCCTTGGTATAGATGATGAAGGTGAACTTATAATTGAAGATACCAATGGAGAAATAAAAAAGGTTTTAAGTGGAGAATTAACCTTTAAAAATTAATATATAAATAATACAAAATACCCAATAGCCTATAGGCTACTGGGTATTTTTTTATAATAATTCTATTCCATATTCTTCACAGATTTTTTCATTCTTTTCATCCCAAACAGATGCTTGAACTTCTCCAACATGAGCTTTTCTTAAGAAATACATACATATTCTTGATTGTCCAATTCCTCCTCCAACTGTATATGGAAGTTTTCCATTTAATAATTCACTATGGAATTTTAATTCTTTTCTTTCTACACAATTAGCTTCTTCTAATTGTTTTGCTAAAGATTCTTCATCAACTCTTATACCCATTGATGATAATTCTATTGCGCTATCTAAAACTGGATTCCAGAATAAAATATCTCCATTTAATTCCCAATCATCATAATCTGGTGCTCTTCCATCATGCTTTTCTCCAGAAGCTAAAGTCTTTCCTATTTGCATTATGAAAACTGCCCCTTTGTCTTTACATATTGCATTTTCTCTTTCCTTTGGAGTTAAATCCTTATACATATCCTCAAGTTCTTGAGATGTTATAAAGAATATTTCCTCTGGTAATTCTTCTTCTATATTTATTAGATTTTCTTTAACATATTTTTCTGTATCTTTAAATACACTATATATTTTTGAAACTATACCTTTTAAGAATTCTAAGTTTCTATCTGCTTTATTTATTATAAGTTCCCAATCCCATTGGTCAACATAAATAGAATGTAAATTATCAAGTTCTTCATCCCTTCTAATTGCATTCATATCTGCATATAAACCCTTTCCTACTGGAAATTTATATCTATGTAAACTCATTCTTTTCCATTTTGCAAGAGAATGAACAATCTCTACATTTTCTTTAGATGCTAAAACATCAAACTTAACTGGTCTTTCAACACCATTTAAATTATCATTTAATCCTGACTTAGAATCTACAAAAAGTGGTGCTGATACTCTTACTAAATTTAATTTTTCAGCTAAATTCTTTTCAAAATAATCCTTTATAGCTTTAATATAAATTTCTGTTTCAATTAATGTTGATTTGCTTTTATATCCTTCTGGAATAATAATACCGTCTAATTTCATAAATAGCCCTCCTTAAATTTAATTATTATTATATACAAAAAATCAAAAAAAATAAAGTATTCTTTTAAAATAAAGAATACTTTTTTGTCATTTTTTAAATGTGACACTGATTTAAATGTAATTTCAATATTTCAGCTGATTTTTTCAATCTAGTTTCTTCATCTTCTGATAATGGTATTTCTATTATTTCTTTTGCACCTGTTCTATTAACTATAGTTGGTATTGCTAAATACATATCATCTATACCATATTGTCCTTCAAATAAAGAACCTACTGTTAATATACTATTTTCATCTCTAAATATAGCCTCTACAATTCTATTAACTGCAAGTGCCACTGCAAAATATGTTGCTTTTTTTCTGTTTATTATTTCATATGCAGCATTTTTTACATCTTCTTCAATTACCTTTTTTATTTCTCCATCCCAGGCAAGGTCTGTTTGCTCTGCATAAAGATCAAAACTTTCTCCACCTATTCTTCCATTACTCCAAGTAACAACTTCACTATCTCCATGTTCTCCAATAACATATGAATGAATATTATTGTTATTTACATTAAAATACTTTCCAAGAACATATTTTAATCTTGAAGTATCTAAAACTGTACCTGAACCAATAACCTTTTCCTTAGGAAATCCAGATAACTTATAAGTTATATAAGTTAATACATCAACTGGGTTTGAAACAACCAATAGTATTGCCTTTGGACTTAATTTAGCTATTTCAGGAATAAACCCTTTAAATATTTCATAATTTTTACCTATTACATCTAATCTAGTTTCCCCTTCTTTAGGTCCAACTCCAGCTGTAATTATTACTATATCAGAATTTTTAGTTTCTTCTAATGATCCTGCATATATATTTACAGGTTTTACAAAGGATGTTCCATGAACTAAATCCATAACTTCTCCCATAGCCTTATCCATATTTATATCATATACACAAATCTCTGTTGCTATTCCACTATTCATTAAAGCATAAGCTGTTGTTGCTCCTACAAACCCTGCTCCAATTATTGATACTTTTCTTTTTCCTTCAACTAACATATATACTGTGCCTCCCCACTTAAATATTTAATTTAAGTTTACCCATATTTTTAAAATTTTATTATGGAAATTATTATACTATAATCGATAATTGATTTCAATTAATTCCTAGTAAAATAATCGGATATTTTGTTATTTTATTATGAATAAATTTAGTATATAATTATTAGTATACTTAAATTACTTAGGAGGATGTCTTAATGAAACTATTATTTTTCGATACAGAAACAACAAGTATAAGACCTGGCCACATATGCCAGTTAAGTTATATAACTGTTGATACATCTACTAAACCTCAAAGAACTACTGGGAAAAACTTCTTTTTTGCCGTTGATGAAATGGATCCTAATGCTGAAGCAGTTCATGGATTTTCATTAGAAAAATTATATGAATTATCAAATGGAATGTATTTTGAAGATTCTGTTTCTGAATTTGTTGATGACTTTTTAGATGCAGACTTTGTAATAGGACATAATGTTAACTTTGATGTTAAGTTTATGCATAGTGAACTTTTATTTTTAGGTGCTAATTATGAACCTAAGAGAACTTTCTGCACTATGGATTATTATAGAGACGTATGCAAGATACTAAAACCTAATGGTACTTATAAAAACCCTAAGCTTGAGGAAGTTGTAAACTACTTAAATATTACAAAGGAACAAATAGAATCTAAAGCTAAGGATTTATTTGGAGGCACTGGCAACTATCATGATGCTAGATTTGATACTGCTGCAACTTATTTAGTAGTTATTGAAGGCTTAAAAAGAAAAATCATTCCTCATGGATATTTTTCAAACATTATAAAAAGATAATTTATATTTTTATAATATGTTAATATCAAAATGAAAAGAGGCTGCTAAAAAAATACAATATATTTTTTTAGCAGCCTCTTTTTTATAAGTAATTTTTATTTATCGATTATTTTTTTGTATTCTTTTATTTTTTCCTTATCCATAGCTTCAGTTCCTTCTAAAGGATATTTAATTCCCATTTTTTCATATTTATTTACACCTAGAAGATGGTAAGGCAAAAGTTCAACCTTCTCTACATTATCTATAGTTTCTATAAACTTCTTTACTTCTTTAATGTGCTCTATTCCATCTGTAAGTCCTGGCACAACTACATGTCTTATCCACATTTTAGTTTTATTTCTTTTCATAGCTTCAAGAAAAATTAAAGATTCATCTATATTAACTAATGTAACATTTTTATAACCTTCCCTTGTTACATCTTTTATATCAAAAAGAACTAAGTCAGTATATTTTAATATTTCATCATAATCTCCAAGTCCAAAACCTGAAGTATCTATACAAGTATTAATACCTTCTTTTTTACATAACTTTAAAGCCTCTAATAAAAATTCTGGCTGCCTTAAAGGTTCTCCACCAGAAAAGGTTACTCCGCCATTAGAAGTATTAAAATACGCTTTATATCTTTTTAACTTATTCACTAATTGTTCTGGTGTATACTCTTCTCCTTCACCATATTCCCACGTATCTGGATTATGGCAATACTTACATCTTAAAGAACAGCCCTGCAAGAAAACAACAACCCTTATTCCTGGTCCATCAACAAGTCCCATTGTTTCCATTGAATGAATTCTCCCTGTAGTCATAGTATATATCCTCCTAATTTACAACTTAAAATAAACAACCTTTTAGAAAATTATTTATTTAAAATTATAATACATATCCTCTGCTAAATAAACTTTAGCAGAGGATATTTTAAAATTTAAATTACATTTTTGAATGGAATGTTCTATTTATAACATCTAATTGTTGTTCTCTTGTTAACTTAATGAAGTTTACAGCATATCCTGAAACTCTTATAGTTAATTGTGGGTACTCTTCTGGTCTTTCCATTGCATCTAATAATGTTTCTCTATTAAATACATTAACATTTAGGTGATGAGCCTTTTGACCGAAATATCCATCCATTAAGTTACTTAAGTTAGATATTCTCTCTTTTGCTGACTTTCCTAATGCATCTGGTATAATTGAGAAAGTATTTGAAATACCATCTTGTGAATGTTCATATGGAAGCTTAGCAACTGAGTTTAATGATGCAAGTGATCCGCTTGAATCTCTTCCATGCATTGGGTTAGCTCCTGGTGCAAATGGTTCTCCAACCTTTCTTCCACATGGAGTAGTTCCAGTTTTCTTACCATATACTACATTTGAAGTTATAGTTAATATTGATTGAGTGTGATATGCATTTCTGTAAGTCTTGTTCTTTTTGATTTTATCCATCATATTCTTAACTAGATATACAGCTATTTCATCAACTCTATCATCATCATTTCCGTATTTAGGGAAATCACCTTCAACTTCAAAATCTACTGCTATTCCATTTTCATTTCTAATTGGCTTTACCTTAGCATATTTAATAGCTGATAATGAGTCAGCACATACTGATAATCCAGCTATACCACAAGCCATTGTTCTAAATACATCTCTATCGTGTAATGCCATTTGTAATGATTCATATGAATATTTATCATGCATGTAGTGGATACAGTTTAATGTATTAACATAAAGATTTGCAAGCCAATCTGTCATTGCATCAAATTTTTCCATTACTTCATCATAATTTAAATACTCACTATTTATTGGTTCCATCTTTGGTGCTACTTGTACACCTGACTTTTCATCTACCCCACCATTTATAGTGTAAAGTAAAGTTTTAGCTAAGTTAACTCTAGCTCCAAAGAATTGCATTTGCTTTCCTACTCTCATTGCTGATACACAACAAGCTATAGCATAGTCATCTCCCCAATATTCTAACATTAAATCATCATTTTCATATTGAACAGAACTTGTATCTATTGAAACCTTTGAACAGAAATCTTTAAAGTTTTGTGGTAATCTACTTGACCATAAAACTGTTAAGTTTGGTTCTGGTGATGGTCCTAAAGTATAAAGTGTATTAAGTACTCTAAATGAGTTCTTAGTAACTAAAGTTCTTCCATCAAGTCCCATACCTGCTATTGATTCTGTTACCCAAGTTGGATCCCCTGAGAATAAATCGTTGTATTCTGGAGTTCTTAAGAACTTAACTAATCTAAGTTTCATTACAAAGTGATCCATTATTTCTTGAGCTTCTTCTTCTGTTATAGCTCCAGATTTTAAATCTCTTTCTATGAAAATATCTAAAAATGTTGAAGTTCTTCCAAGTGACATTGCTGCACCATTTTGTTGCTTAATTGCAGCTAAGTATCCAAAATATAACCATTGAACGGCTTCTCTTGCATTGCTTGCTGGAACAGATACATCTAATCCATAGCTTAAAGCCATTCTTTTAAGTTCTTTTAAAGCATTTATTTGTTCTGTTATTTCTTCTCTTAATTGTATTATATCAGCATCAATAGTACCAACTTCTAAGCTCTTTTTTTGTTCTAATTTATCTTCTATTAGCTTATCAACACCATATAATGCAACTCTTCTATAGTCTCCTATAATTCTTCCTCTACCATAAGCATCTGGAAGTCCAGTTACAATACCATATTTTCTAGCTAATTTCATTTCATCTGTATATACATCAAACACACCTTGATTATGTGTCTTTCTATACTTTGTAAAAATTTCTGATATTTTTGGATCTACCTCATATCCATAAGCTTTAGCTGCATTTTCAGCCATTCTTATACCACCTTGTGGCATAACTGCTCTTTTAAGAGGTGCGTCTGTTTGTACACCAACAATTTTCTCAATTGCCTCATCTATATATCCTGGTCTATAAGCATCGATTCCTGATACTGTTTCAGTATCAACATCTAAAACGCCATTTTCTCTTTCCTTTTTGAATAGTTCACTAACATCATCCCATAATTTCTTAGTGTTCTCAGTAGCACCAGCTAAGAATGAAGCATCTCCTTCATATGGTGTATAGTTCTTTTGAATAAAGTCTCTTACATTAATTTCTTTTTTCCAGCTTCCCTCTTTGAAGCCTTCCCATTCTTTAAACATTAATTTACGTCGCCTCTTTTCTTTTTTTTAAAATTCCACTAAAATTATAAATGATAATTTTTCCATAGTCAATAATTATTTTCATTTGAAATAAATTATCATATTGTAATTTTATATACATTTATATTTTAAATGAAAAAAGACCAATTGTAAATTTTATTTTAACAATTAGTCTTTTTTTTATATTTTGAAAACATTTTCTAAACTTTATAAATTTTGTTTAAATTGCTCCATATTGTTTATAATAATTATTTATTCTTTCCATTATATTATCATCAATAAGAACTTTTCCATTTATCTCTTTATTATAAAGATAATCAATTACTTCTTTCATAGTAACAATGGCACAAGTTTTAAAGTTAAATTTTTCTTTTATCTCTTTTAATGCAGATTTTTCTCCTTGACCTTTTTCCATTCTATCTACTGATATTATAAGTCCATTAACTGAAACATCTCCTTGGCTTTTTATTATTGGCATAGTTTCATATATAGATGTTCCTGCTGTTGTAACATCTTCAACAATTATTACCCTATCTCCATCCTTTAAGTTTCCTCCAAGAAGTATTCCTTTATCGCCGTGGTCTTTAATTTCTTTTCTATTAGAACAGTATTCTACATCTATATTATAAAGATTTGATAGCGCAATTGATGTTGTAACTGTTAATGGTATTCCCTTATATGCTGGTCCAAATAACACATCATATTCATCTTCAAAATTTTCCTTTATTGCTTTTGCATAAAATTCACCAAGTCTTTTTAATTGACTTCCACTTTTGTAATTTCCTGTATTTACAAAAAAAGGAGTCTTTCTACCACTTTTAGTTACAAAATCTCCAAAAGTTAGAACTCCACATTCAACCATAAATTCAATAAACTCTTTTTTATAATCTTTCATATGAGAACCTCCAAAATTCAATTTTTATACTATACCAATAATTTCATTAATATCTTTTATTCCTTCTTTTACTAAGAAATTTTCCATTCCTTCTATTATTTCTTTTCCAGCTAAAGGATTACTAAAATTAACAGTTCCAATTTGAATTGCAGTTGCACCTGCCATAATAAATTCTATTGCATCTTGCCAATTAGATATTCCTCCAAGTCCTATTACTGGTATATCAACATTTTTTGCTACTTCATGAACCATTCTTAGTGCAATTGGTTTTACAGCTGGTCCTGAAAGTCCTGCATAAACATTATTAAATGCTGGTTTTCTTTTATTTATATCAATTGCCATTCCCTTTAATGTATTTATTAAAGATAAAGAATCTGCCCCAGCTTCTCTACACTTAACTGCCATATCAACTATATTTTCAGCATTTGGAGATAATTTAACCATAAGTGGCTTATTTGATATTTTCTTTATTTTACTTACAAAATCATAAGCTACATCTGATTTTATTCCATAAGCCATTCCTCCACATTTTACATTTGGACATGATATGTTAAGCTCTATAATATCTACATCTGTATCATTTAATTTACTTATTGCCATTTCGTAATCTTCTAGGCATCCTCCTCCAACATTTGCTATTATGTTAGTGCCTAAATTTTTCATATCTTCTAACTCATATTTTATAAAATGATCAATTCCTGGATTTTGAAGACCTACAGAATTTAACATTCCACTTGGAGTTTCAAATACTCTTAAACCTTCATTACCTTCTTTTTTATTTATTGTTAGTCCCTTTGAAGATATTCCCCCTAAAATTCCAACATCATAAAAATCATTGTACTCTTTTCCAAATCCAAATGTACCAGAAGCTGCTATAACAGGATTTTTAAATTCCACTCCATTTATATTAACTTTTAACATATAAACTCTCCTCCTATAGTTCTACATAATTTCCATCAAAAACTGGTCCATCTTTACAAGTCCTTTTATGACCATCTTTTGTTTTACAAGTACATACTAAACAAGCTCCAACTCCGCATGCCATATGTTTTTCCATGGATACAAATATTTTTGTATTACTTTCTTTACACATATCTATAACTTTTTTCATCATTATTTCAGGTCCACAACATAAAACTACATCATATTCCTTTGGATTTAAAAGCTCTGTTACAAAACCCTTTTTGCCATATTTCCCTGTATTTGTTGTGATTTTTATATCATCAACATACCCTTCAAAATCTTGTATTAAATATGTATCATCTCTAAAACCTGCATACAAATCTATCTTACTTGAATTTTTGTTGTTTTTAAGTTCCTTTGCAACTTGAAGCATTGGTGCTATTCCAATTCCCCCTACAACTAAAGCCACTTTTCCTAAAGGTTCTTTTACATTAAACCCATTTCCAAGTGGTCCTGTTATGCTTATCTCGTCCCCCGTTTTTAACTTGCTTATCTCTTCTGTTCCTTTTCCTACTACTGCATAAAGAAAGGTTAATTTATTCTCTGCCTTTTCGCATATACTTATAGGTCTTGGAAGTATTCCTGAGGAAACTTTTATCATATAAAATTGACCACAGTTTATATCATTCTCATTTTCAATAACTAATTTAAAAATTCCCTTTTCTATCTCTTCATTACTAATTACAGTAGCCTTTTCATAGACAATACTCATAGTTAAAAACCCTCCTACTTATTCCATGCTGATCTTATTTCATCTCTCATTCTAATAGCTTCTTCTCTAGCACATTTACCGAAATTTTCTTCTTTTTCGCCTTTATTTTTATATGCTAAAAGTATACCTCTTGATGAATTAACTACTCCTCCATTACCATTATTTAAATAAAGTGCAATATCAGAGGCCTTTCCACCTTGAGCTCCATAGCCTGGTATTAAGAAAAACATTTCTTTTAAATTTTCTCTAATCTTTGCTCCCTCTTCTACGTGAGTACAACCTATGACTCCACCCATTGGAGTATAACCACATTCACCTATATAAGGTTTTCCCATATTTAAGACCTTTTCACCAACTATATCATATACATTTTTGCCTTCTGCATTTTTAATATATTCTATATCAAAAGCTCCTTTATTTGAGGTTCTAACTAAGCTAAAGATTCCTTTTTCTCCTTTTTCTATATACGGAATATAAGGTTCTATACTATCCATACCCATGTATGGGCTTAAAGTTATAAAATCTGCTTCAAAATCTCCTTCAAAGTGAGCCTTTGCATACATTTTAGCAGTTGCTGAAATATCTCCTCTTTTTATATCTGCAATTATAATTAAATCTTTTTCTCTAAGATATTTTAAAGTTTCTTTATATGCTATTAATCCTTCAATTCCTAAAGCTTCATAATAAGCAATCTGAACTTTAAAGCAGGCACAAACATCAAAGGTTTTATCTATTATCTCTTTATTAAACTTTACTATTGCATCCTTAACTGAATTGTTATTTTTTATATATTCAGGTATATAATCAAGTGATGTGTCTAATCCAACACACACCACACCTCTCTCTTCAACCCTTTTATATAGTTTATCTATAATTTTACTTCTCATATTTAAATCCCCACCTATCTTTTATAAAGTACTTTTCCGCCTTTTATTGTCATAACTACTTCACCATAAAACTCCATACCTTCAAATGGTGTGTTTTTACCTTTTGAGTGGAATTTAGTAGAATCTACTTTTATTTTTTTATTAAGGTCTAATAAAACTAAATCTCCATCTAATGAAATGCTAACATTTCCTTTATTCATCTTTAATATTTCTGATGGATTTTTAGACATCATCTCTGAAAGTTTATTTATTGTAATAATTCCACTTTTAACTAATGTTGTATAGCATATTGGAAATGCAGTTTCAAGTCCTACCATTCCAGGTGATCCCTTTTTCTTATCCTCTAAAGTATGAGGTGCATGATCTGTGCCTATGCAATCTACATCACCATGTTTTATAGCCTTTATTAGAAAATCTACATCTTCTTTTTCCCTTATTGGTGGGTTAACTCTATAATTATTAATATCATTAGTTAAGGAAATATGGTGGGGTGTAACTTCACAAGTTACATTTACCCCATTACATTTTCCATCTATTATATATCTCATAGCTTCCTTAGTGCTAACATGAGCCATATGAAGTCTAGCTCCTGTAACTTTAGCTAAAGTTATATCTCTCCATGTCATCATATTTTCTGCAAGACGCATGTCTATATCTGAAAATTCCTTTGACTCTGCGTGAGACATTATAACCCAATGATTTTCTTTAGCTACTTTCATAGCCTCCATCATAACTCTTGAATCTGAAACGCCAACTCCATCATCTGATATTACTTTTACTCTATCATCATCTTTAAAATCTTCTAAGTGAGAAATTGTTTTCCCATCAAAATTTTTTGTTATTGTAACACATTGGCATATGTCTATTAAATTTAAATCTTTTTCTTTATTTTTTACATAATCTAAAACTTCTTTAGATGAACATACAGGACTTGTATTTCCCATTAGGCAAACTCCTGTATATCCCCCTCTAAGTGCTGCTTTAGATCCTGTTTCTAAATCTTCTTTATAAGTAAGCCCTGGATCTCTAAAATGGGCATGTGTATCTACAAAAGCTGGCATTAATACTAAGCCTTTTGCATCTATAGTTTCTACTCCATTTTTATTTAATTCAGTTCCAATTTCTTTTATTTTTCCATTTTCTATATAAACATCACCAAAAAAATTTTGACTAGAATCAATTATATTGGCATTTCTTATTAATATATTCAAATTAAGCACCTCTTTAAACTATTCTTATACTAATTTCATTGTATGATCGCAATACTCGCATCTGTAAGTTGCTTCTTTTCTATCTACTAGATTAAATATTTGAGGAACATATTTCTCATCATTTGTTATACATCTTACGTTATCACAAGTTATAACATTTTCAACCCTTTGTGGTAATTCTGGTGTTAACTTATTTACAATTTTTTCATCTCTAACTTCATTTATAGTAATGTTTGGTGAAAGCATTGCAAGAACGCTATAATCTATATCTTCTATACCTTCAACCTTTATAATATCTTTTCTTCCTAATCTACCACTTTGAACATTCATTATTAAAGCTACACTTAAATCTGATTTTTCTAAATTTAAATGTTTGAATATTTTAATTCCAACTCCTGCTTTAATATGATCTATAACTAATCCATTTTTAATACTTGTTATTTCTAACATATTAGCACACCCCCAAAAGTTTACAAATTAATGCCATTCTTGCATACATTCCATATTTAGCTTGTTCAAAATAAGCTGCTCTCTTATCACTATCAACTTCTACAGCTATTTCATTTACTCTTGGTAATGGATGCATAACTATCATATCTTTTTTAGCTTGATTCATCTTGTCCATATCTAATATATAACAATCTTTTAATCTTAAATATTCTTCTTCATTAAAGAATCTTTCTCTTTGAATTCTTGTCATATAAAGTATGTCCAATTCATCTATTACATCATCTAATTTTTCTACTTCTTTAAATTCTATATTATTTTTCTTTAAAACATCTTCTATGATGTAATCTGGAACTCTAAGCTCTTTTGGTGATATTAGTACGAATTTGTTACCTTCGTATCTAGACATTGCCTTTATTAGTGAGTGGACTGTTCTTCCATACTTTAAGTCTCCACATATTCCAATTGTATGATTTGTAAGACCGCCCTTTAATGTTTTTATTGTTAATAAATCTGTTAATGTTTGAGTTGGATGTTGATGTCCACCATCCCCTGCATTTATAACTGGTACATCTGCATACATACTTGCTACCTTTGATGATCCTTCTTTTGGATGTCTCATTGTTATGATATCTGAATAAATTGATACCATCTTAATTGTGTCTGCAAGTGTTTCACCTTTTGATGCTGAACTTGAATTTGGTTCTGAAAAACCTAAGATATTTCCACCTAGTCTCATCATAGCTGCTTCAAAGCTAAATCTTGTTCTAGTACTAGGTTCATAAAATAGAGTTGCTAGGATTTTTCCATCACATATGTGTGAATATTCCTTTGGATTTTCAATAATTTGGTGTGCTAATTTAAAAATTTCCTCTAGTTCTTCTATGGTAAAATCCATAGGCTCAATTAAATCTTTGTTTTTTAACATAATTTCACTCCTTCTTAACCTCTCAGTGTTAAATTAAAAGGGAAATATTTTCCTACGACTGCATAATTCCATAAAAAAAGTCTTCCTTAGACTCTAAGGAAGACGCAATTATCCTAATTACACAATTGTACTACTATTACTTCCTTACTGATCTCTCTGTATCAAATTAAAGGTTATCTTTTCTTTGCTATGATAATAGCACTTATAATATTTAATGTCAATAATTTTATTTTATTAATTTTTCAACTTCATCATCTGGAAGAGCTTCTTCTTTAGCTGTCTCTCCAAATAATTTTTCTTCTTTTTCTAAATTCTTTTCAAAATCTGGATTTATAGCTTTTGCAAATAATATTACAAAATTAAATGCTACATAAAGAATTACACCAGTTCCTATAAATATTTCAATATCTCCTAATAATTTAAAGGTACTTGCAAAAAATCCTGTTCCAAAATATCCACGAAGTTTATAAGCTGCCATTATACTTATTGCAAGTGGGAATGTTAATGAAGCATATGTTGGTGCAAATCCCTTTCTTATAAATCCAATTATATAACTATATACAATAGCTAAATTTATTAATGATACTATAGTTAAAATTCCTACTATTACTGGATTTAAAGCTTTAAAAGCTGTAAGATATCCAACTAAACAAAGACTAGCTGGTGCTGCCATTATTCCTATTGTAGGTAAAGTATGAGCTTCTAAGGCCTTATGATTAAATACTCTATATAACATTATTGGCCATGTAATTACATATAACACAAATCCAAAGTAAAATAATATTCTAGCTAATGAATCATGTCCCATTCCTGGACTTGCAACTGTTGCAACTACAACACCTATCCATATTACAAACCAACTTGGAACCATATGTTCTAATTTAAAATTCTTTGCCCTAACTACTGAAAAGAAAATAAATAATCCAAGATGCACTGCTATACATAAAAGCCATACTATTTCTGCAATCTTAGGTGCTACATCTAAAAAGTAAGCTGCTATAAGCATAAGTGCCATATCTATAGTTGGATAAAAACTTCCTAATACAGGATGTTTTAATTCTTCTAATATCTTTTTAGGAAATAACACTATTCTTAAAAACATTAACGCCAGTGCAAATATAGCAAATATTATTGCTAATGGTTTAAAGAATAGTATCCCATTTAATTGCCATGCTGATCCTAATGTAATTAAAGCTAATGATGTCCCACATATTCCTATAGGATAATTTTCTAATTTATTTAAAAGTTTTCTATTTTTATTCACTTTTTCTCCTCCATTTATTAATTATAAATGAATTATATATTGATAATTATAATAAGTAAAATATAATATTATTATTATAATAATAGGTATTAACCTATTGTTATTTTTATTAAACTAACACCAATTTAAGCTAAAAAAATAAATTTTAATAAAATAAAAAAATATTATATTACTTAAAATAAAAACACTATATGCTAGCAATCTATTTTAGAAAGAACTCTAAAATCAAGAATTATCTTTTCTAACAATTCTTTTTGTAGACTATCTAATAAATCCGAATCTTCAGTAGTGTCAATTTTTTCTAACATTTTAAATTTATTAATATTTTTCTTAACTATTTTATCAAGTATTTTATCAAGTTTTTCCCTTGATGCAACTCCTAAACTATCATACTTAGTTAATAATTCATCAGAATAAAATCCATTGTAATCCATTATTCCAGTTAAAAAATTAGAATAACATAAATCAAATAATTCCTTCTCACTAAAAACATCTAAAAAGTTTACCATATTAAATTCCTCCTAAAGTTATTCTTCATAACCTTTTATATTCCCTTTTATTTTCCTTCTTTTTCTTTAATTTTTAAGTTTAATTTTTCTATCTTACTGTCTATAGTTTGAATTTGAATTTTAAGTTTTTGTTTTTCATCACTTAATTCATCAATTTCATCCCTAATTGTTTTTATTTCTAATTCCTCAATTGTTTCTATTTCTTTTACACCTTTATTAAGTTCTTTATCTTGTATACACTTAATTAAATTCATGCATTTTTCTCCTTATTAAAATTAGTTATATCATAATTTTATAGTATAAAAATATACACTCTGTAAATCTTCTATTAATAGAATATTATATTAAAAGAACTATATCAAAAGAATTATTATAGAAAATTATAAAAATAAATTTATAGTTATTATTATTTTTAAAGTTTTCTTATATCTTGATATAGTTCTAAATTTATAATTTTTTAAATTTTTGCCCTTTTTTTGCCCTTTTACATTTTTATACAATAATTACTTTAAAGAATGGCTTAAATACTAGTCTTTAAGTACTATTTCCAGTTATTCATTGCATTATCCCACATCATTTTTCCAGTTTTTGCAAGAGTAACTGTTCCATATACACTATTTGGTATTCCCATTGATAAAACTGTAAATGAAAATGTTCCCTTTGAAAGCTGAACAAGAGCAGTATCATTTTCTACTCCAGCTTTATCTCCTGTCTTACTTGATATTTCATATTTTAAATCATCAGGTATATAAAGAGCTAACTTATTTTTAATTTGCTGTCTCCTTAATATATCTATTAACATAATACTATTTTCTTCATTTAGATAAGTTCCCTTATATAAATGCTTCCACATTTTTGATAAATCCTTAGCCGATGTTAAATTATCACTTTCAGATTTATTATTTCTTTTATCAGCTATCTTTCTATTTAGTATAGTATTTTTTAAATCCATTTCTCTTATATCTTCATTTATTCTATCCATTCCAATAATATCAATAATTTTATTAGTTGCTGTATTATCACTTTGAATAAGCATAGCAACTAAAAGTTCAAACACAGTATAGTCCCTTGAATCAAATTCATGGATTATTCCTGTACCATAAACTTTATCAGAACCATCTATTTTTATTCTATCCATAAAAGATACATTTTCTCTCTCAACATCTTTTATTAAGGAAATAGCTATTGGAAGCTTGATACATCCTGCCGCAATCATTTGAACGTTTTCATTACAACCATAAATAAAACCACTGTCTAAATCTTCAAAGAAAAAACTATAAGTACCAATTCTTGATTCTAAATATTTTTTAATCTCTCTCATAATATCCTCCAGCTTTCAAATTTAAATATGTCCTAATTGTTAATAGAATTATAGCATATTTTAAGAAAATTTTGAAGTATATAGCAAATATACCTTTATTTTAAATAATCATCTTTAGTTTACTATTTTTTAATCTATTTTATTCTATAGTATTAATTAATCTCCAAATGAAATTCCTATTTTTTTTGCAATTGTAACTAATTCACAATTTGGATTTACTTGTTTAGTTTTTTGACCTATTACATTTTCTAGACTATCATAAGTTAACTTATCCCCTCTTAAACAAACCATATTTCCAAAAAGTCCTTCATTAATCATTTCAACAGCTTCTACCCCATATCTTGTTGATAGTATTCTATCAAAAGTTGAAGTTGTTCCACCTCTTTGAATATGTCCAAGAACTGTACACCTTATTTCATGATCTTTTATTATTTTTTCTAAATCATCTGCTAATTTATTTCCTATTCCTCCAAGCCTTATTGGATCTGGACTATCTGAAACTATTTTAGAAACTATTACATCTCCATCCTTTGGTCTAGCCCCTTCTGCAACAACTATAATAGTAAATAATTTACCTTCTGCTTTTCTTTCATTTACCTTTTCTACTATTTTATTTATGTCATATGGAATTTCAGGTAATAATATAACATCAGCTGAACCTGCTATTCCAGATTCTAATGCTATCCATCCAGCACCTCTTCCCATAACTTCACAAAGCATAATTCTATGATGGGATTCTGCTGTTGTATGAAGTCTATCTAAAGCTTCAGTTGCTACATCTATTGCAGTATTAAATCCAAAGGTTACATCAGTTGATGCTAAATCATTATCTATTGTTTTTGGTACCCCTATAACTTTTACTCCTTTTCTTGCAAAATCTCTAGCAGAAGTTAATGTGCCATCTCCTCCTATTACTACTAAAACATCAATACCTTCCCTTTTAAGATTTTCAACTGCAACATCTGATACATCCTTGTTTATAAATACTCCATCTTCTTCTACTCTATAATCAAAAAGATTATCTTTATTAGAACTATAAAGAATTGTTCCTCCTTTATGAAGTATTCCAGATACAGATTCTAAAGTTAAGGGGATAAAATCATTATTATATAATCCACGATATCCAAATTTATATCCTATAACTTCATATCCATAATTTAATATTGCAGTCCTAGTTACTGCTCTAATTACAGCATTTAATCCAGGACAATCTCCCCCTCCTGTTAATAACCCTATTTTTTTAATTTTATTTACCATTTCACAAATCCCCCTCTACCCTTATTAATAAAAAATAATTAATTATTTTTATTAATTTTAAAATTTATAACATAAAAATATTTATTTATTTTACTTAATTGTAAAAATTTTACTTTTAACATAATAATATCATATTTTTTTTTATTTATAAAGTTATTTATAATAGGTTCCTATTATATAAATTATAAATAAATTTTATTTTATCTATTTATATTCAAGTAATTTCATTCTTATTATTTATAAAAAAATTCAGCTAAATAAAATTTAGCTGAATTTATTAATCTTCTATAAAATTATAAAGGTGGTAAAGTCATGAATCCTGCAAATACAAGTACAGCAAGTATTATACCTACTACTATTCTGTATATAGCAAAAATTCTCATTGGTTTCTTCTTTAAGTAACTTACGAATCCATCCATTACTACTAATGCAACTACAAATGCAACTACAAAACCAATTGCTAATGCTATCCACTTTGTTCCATCCATTTGTGAATAATCAAACTTTAACATATCAAGACCAGTTGAACCTACCATTGCAGGAATAGCTAAAAAGAATGAAAATTCTGCTGCAACTGGAGTTGAAAGTCCTGCAATCCAACCACCCATGATAGTTGAAGCACTTCTTGACATTCCAGGCCACATTGCAAAACATTGTGCTACACCAACAACTAAAGCTTCTTTTGCAGTAATTCTATCTATATTTGTTGCCTTTGGTCTTCTTTTTCTATACATATTTTCAATAACTATTAATAAAATACCTCCAACTATAAAGCCATAAATAACAGCTCTTGGAGTAAATAATGACTTTATTTTGTCATGAAGGGCTAATCCAACTATAAGAGCTGGAATTGAACCTACAATTACGTTAATTCCAAATCTAAAACCAGTTTCCCCTTCTTCTCCTTTTGTAAATATGAATTTAAAAAAGTCTACTACGCTTGTACTAATTTTATTCCAATATAAAACTACTACTGCAAGAATTGCTCCAAGCTGTATAACGACTTCAAACATACTTGCAAAAGGGCCAGTAAAGTTAATTAAGTTTCCTACTAGTATCATATGTCCCGTTGATGACACTGGTACAAATTCTGTAAGGCCTTCTACTATTGCAATAATAATTGCCTTAAAAATTAATAGTAAATCTATTCCCACTAATTCTCACTCACTTTCAAAAATATTTTCGACTTATTAATTATAAATTATATTTTAACATATTGTCTACATTATCAATTTAATTAAGCAAATTTTAAGAATAAGGGAGTTTAAACTTAGTTTAAACTCCCTTATTCTTAAATATACTATAAAAATTTTTATATATTATTTTAAAACTACTGATAATATTTTTTCTTTTTCTTCTGAAACATCTGGAACAAAACTTTTAAGTAATGTAAATTCTCCCTTTAGTTCATATTCTCCAAGATATGCTGGAATAAGTATGCTATCTCCCATCTTTATATCTAATGAACCATCTTTCCATACTATTTCTCCATTTCCTTCAACACAAGTAAATAAGAAAAATCTATTTTTATCGCTTTCTTCCTTTGCACTTTCTTTGATTTCATACTTTTCTATTGCAAAGTACTCACCTATACAAAGTATAGTTTTATCATATCCATCTTCATGAATAGTTATTCCTTTAATATTTTCTCCCTTTAATGAGAAATCTATAACATCTAAAGCTTTTTCTACATGTATTTCTCTTCCTCTGTTATAGTCATAAACTCTATAAGTTGTATCACTATTTTGTTGTATTTCTGCAATTACAACACCTTCACAAATTGCGTGTACTAAACCACTTTTAACGTAGAACATATCACCTTTTTTAACTGGAATTTGGTTTAAGTATGGATTTAAGTTTCCATCCTTTATTGCCTTTTCAAAAGTTTCTTTGTCACAGTTTTTAGTACCTACTATAAGAGATGCTCCTTCTTTTGCATCTACAACATACCAAGCTTCTGTCTTTCCAAGATCATTATCTTTAACTCTTGCATATTCATCTCCTGGGTGAACTTGAACTGATAACTTGTCGTTAGCATTTATAAGCTTTATTAGTAAAGGAAAGTTTTCCACTCCTATTTTATCTCCAACTAACTTATGTTGTAATTTTTTTATAAGTTCATCAAATTTAATTCCTTTAAATTCACCATTTTTTACAACTCCTGTACCATTTCTATGGCAAGCTATATCCCATGTTTCTCCTATTAACCCCTCTGGCATGTTGTCTCTAAAATTTTCTAAGTCTCTTCCTCCCCAAATCTTGTCATAGTATAAATTTTCAAATATAATTGGATACATTTTAAATACTCTCCTTTTCTCTTTTGCATACATTTTTAACATATATTAATAATACGATAAAAAATTTCTTCTCTCAACCTTATAATTAATTTTTTAGTAATAATTACATTAAATATTGTATTAATTAAAATTTCGATATAATATATTTTATGTTATACTAATTATTATTTGAACAATAACTGTCAATACTTAAAGATAGGGTGGTGAATACTATTAATATAAAATCATTTATGAGTATTATTTCTAGTAAAATGGTACTCTTCATTTCAAAAAACTTTTTAAAAGGCGGTAGTACTTTTCCTGGAAGAGTTGCTTTAAAGATAGATAGTAATATTTTAAAAACTATTTCTAAAGGCTATAAAGTTATTCTTGTTACAGGTACTAACGGTAAAACAACAACTACTAGTATGATTACAAATATACTTAAAGAAAATGGATTTAAAGTAATAACAAATAATACAGGTGCAAATCTTTTTCCTGGAATTGTTTCTTGTTTTGTAGATAACTTTAAATTTAATGACAACAATTCCTCTAAGTATGCAGTTATAGAAGTTGATGAGGCAAACGTTAAATTTATTACAGAATACATAACTCCAGAACTTCTTACTATAACTAACTTATTTAGAGATCAACTTGACAGATATGGAGAAGTGTATACAACACTTACTAAAATTTTAGAGGGAGTTAAAAAATCACCAGAAACTAAACTTATTTTAAATGGTGATGAATCTTTACTTGGAAAATTGGATATTAAAAATCCTACTGAATTTTATGGATTTAATGTTCCAATTCAAAAGGATACAAAGGTTGATGTAAACTCTGATTCTAAGTTTTGTAAATTCTGCAAAGCTCCTTATAGCTATAACTTCATTACATATAATCATTTAGGAGATTTTTATTGTCCTAGCTGTGGATATAAAAGAGCTCCTTTAAAGTATACTGTTGATGAAATAGCTAGTGCTACACCTGAATATTCAAAGGTTGTTATTAATAATACTCCAATTACAATTAGTCAATCTGGAGCTTATAATATATATAATGGTCTTTGTGCTTATTCTATTGCAAAGGAACTTGGGGTAGATGATAGTGTAATAGCTAAATCTTTAGGAAAGCAAGATTCAAGTTTTGGTAGACAAGAAGTAATAAAAATTGATGATAAGAATATAAAAATAATTCTTGTAAAAAACCCTGCTGGATATAACCAAGCAATTGATACATTATGCTTAAATAAAGAACCATTCTCTGCACTATTTATGTTAAATGATAATTATGCAGATGGACGTGATGTATCTTGGATATGGGATGTTAATTTTGAAAGTCTTAAAGAGCTTCCAATAAATAATGTTTTTGTTTCAGGTATGAGAATGTATGATATGGCTGTTAGACTTAAGACTGCTGGTCTTAATTCTGATAATTTTATAATTGAAGCTGATTATGAAAATTTAACAAATAAAATTAAAGAATGTAAAGATACTAATATTTATGTACTTGCAACTTATACTGCAATGATTAATTATAGAAAATATTTACATTCAAAAGGATATATCAAAAAACTTTGGTAAAAGGAAGGAAATGTTATGGAATTAAATATTTGTCATCTTTATCCTGACCTATTAAATGTTTATGGTGATGTAGGAAATATATTAATTTTAAAATCTAGAGCAGAAGCTAGAGGAATAAAAGTTAATATTATTGATATATCTGTAAATGATAAATTCAAAGGAGAAGATTATGATATTGTCTTCTTTGGTGGTGGTCAAGATTACGAACAATCAATAGTTTCAGATGATTTAAAAAATGAAAAAAAAGAAGCATTAACTAAATATGTAGAAGATTCAAAAGTTTTAATTGCTATATGTGGTGGATACCAACTTCTTGGTAACTATTATAGAGCTCCTAATGGAGAAAAACTTGAAGGATTAGGCATATTAGATATATATACTGAAGGTGGAGATACTCGTTTTATTGGTAATACAATAATAAAAAATGAAGAATTATCTCAAACTTATGTTGGATTTGAAAATCATTCAGGAAGAACTTATATAAATAATTTAAAACCTCTTGGAAAATGTATTGAAGGTTACGGAAATAATGGTGAAGATGGTTATGAAGGTTGTATTTACAAAAATACATTTGGTTCTTATTTCCATGGTTCCCTACTTTCTAAAAATCCTGAACTTGCAGATAGATTTTTAACTCTTGCTTTAAGTCATAAATATGGTGAAGTTAATTTAGAACCTTTAAATGATGAACTTGAACTTAAAGCTAAAGAAACTATAATAAAAAGATTTGAAAATAAAGATAAATAAAAAAGCGCCTATATTGAAATGATTTTATAATTCAATATAGGCTTATTTTTTATTTTCTATTTATTACTCCAGCATTTTTTAAATATTGAATTTCTTCTTTTGATATGTTGTCTAAAGTTTTAAACTCATAATTCATAGCCTTATATTCATTTATAATACTTTGTAATGAACTTACAGTACTTTTCTTTCCTTCTGCATCATGCATTAAAACAACCTCAACTTTGTATGCCCCTGAATTTTTCTTAATATTATTTTTTATAATGTTGCTAGATACATTAGAAGCTTTTGCATCTCCTGAATCAATATTCCAGTCAATATACATTTTTCTTTTCTCTTTTAATTGTTTCTTTATGCTATTTATAACTGTTCTCTTTCCTACAGTATTTGTAGAGCCTCCTGGTAATCTAACAAAGTTAAGTTTTATATTTTCACCTAATACACTTTTCATTCTTTTCTCACAGATATTTAAATCTTTAAAATATTCTTCTTTATTTTTATAAATTTTTTTATAATCATGAACATTACAGTGAGGATATATTGCCATATTATGCTTTTTTAAATTTTTAATTTGCTCTTTATTTTCTACAACTTTATTTCCAACTACAAAAAAAGTTGCTTTCACTCCATTTTTATTAAGTATGTTAAGTATTTTACCTGTATTTGCATAAGATGGCCCATCATCAAAGGTCAAATAAACAACTTTCCCTTCCAATGTACTACAGTTTACTTGAATATAAGCTGAATTTAAAGTAATAATTAAAATAATTGCTAACAATAAAGTTATCTTCTTAAAATTTTTTATAATATCACCACCTTATATATAGTTTGCCTACAATCTTAATTTTTATTTAATTATATTGTAATAAATTCTGTTGTTTTTTATCTCTATTGTTTGTTGTTATTACTTAAGTAAGATGTTATACTTTTTTATAGGCACGTCCATTAATATTAGCAAAATAAAAAACGAGGTGGAGAAATGAGTTTAACTAAGAAAGGATTACTACTAAAAACAATGGTACTTGTTTTTGCTATGTATTTGCTATCTCCTTTAGGAGTAATAAAATCATATGCTGATACAGCAGTACCTGATCCAAATATAACTGCAAAGTATGCAATTACTATGGATTTAAAAACTGGTGAAGTTATTTATTCAAAAAATGCAGATGCAAAAGCATATCCTGCAAGTATAACAAAATTATTAACAGCACTAATTTTTGCAGAAAATGCACAAAAAGATACTACAATTAAATTTACTGAGTCTGCAAAAGCTCAACCTCAGTATTCATTACATTCAAACTGGCCAGGAGTTAAGATGAAAGTCGGCGATACAATGACTGCTGATGATGTTATGAAAGGATTATTAATGTTCTCAGGAAATGATGCAGCTTATATGATAGCTGATTATGTTTCTGGAAATGCTAATAATTTTTCAAAGCTTATGAATAAAAAAGCTCAAGAAATTGGAATGAAAGATAGTCACTTTGTAACACCAAACGGATTACATAAAGCAAATCATTATACAACAGCTTATGATTTAGCATTACTTACTAAAGCTGCTTTTAGCAATCCATGGGTTAAGGAAGTAATGGAAACTAAAGATGCAACTATTAATATTGCAGGAAAACCTGTTAAATTAGAAAATAGAAATAGAACTCTAGGTAAATATGGTAATATAGGTGGTAAAACAGGAACTACTAATGAAGCTGGTGAATGTTTAGCTACTGTTTATAACAGAAATGGTAGAGAACTTATAGGTGTAGTTCTAGATTCAAGTGTAAGTGCAAATGATACAACAAGATATAATGATATGAATGCAATAATGGATTATAGTTATGCCGTAAAACCATCAATCTATAAAAAATCTGGTGATTCAATAAATAACGTAACTTTAAAATATAAAATGTTTAAGTTCTTTGGTCCAGAAAAAACAATAAAAGCTCCAGTAACTTTATCACAAGATGCTATGCTTTACAAAAATTCATTTAATGAAAACAATGCTAAGATAACATTTAATTCAGATACTAAAGATGCATGGTCTGTAGCTGCAAGTAATAATGTTAATCTTACTCTTTCAGTTAAAGAATATAAAGCAGCCCTAGCAGGTACTATTGGAGTATCCTTTGGACAATTATTCAAAGCAAATATATTTGCTTATTTAGGAATAATTTTAGGTATTGTTATAGTTATTCTTATAATAATATTTATAATAAGAACGATTAATAAGAGACGTTACAGAAAAAGACGTTATGGAAGATCATCTTATAGTCACTATAGAAGATACTAAATAAAAAAAGAGGAATTACTTTCCTCTTTTTTTATTTTTCTTATTTATTTTTTTCTTATTTACGTTAATCTTTTTCTTAGGTTTTGAAGATTTTAATTTTTTATTTTCTATTTTTTTATCACTTACTTCTTTTTCTGAAGTCTTATTTTTTATAGTTTTTTTCTTCATAACAGAATATCCAAAGGAACCAATTGAAGTTCTAGGTAATTTATAATACTCTCCATGACAGTAAGCTAATAAGTCTCCCTTTTCAAAATGTATCTTTCCCTTTTCATCTATTAATTCTTCATTTATATGAGAACTTAAAACTTCTGCTACAAACATATCATGACTTCCAAGAGGAATTACTTGTTTAACCTTACATTCTATATTAATTGGACACTCCTCTATATAAGATGCATTAATATTATCACATTCTACCATAGTAAAATTCATTTCTTTTATTTTATCAATTTTTCTTCCACTTCTAACTCCACAAAAGTCAACTTTTTTTGCCATATTTCCATGTGGAATATTAACTACAAATTCCATGCTCTCTTTTATATACTCATAAGATAATCTTTCTGGTCTTATTGATATTGAAAGCATAGGTGGTCTTGTACATACAGTTCCAGCCCAAGCAACAGTAAATACATTTTCCTCCCCTTTATTATTTCTTGAAGAAATTAAAACTACAGGAACTGGATTTAAAACTACACTTCCTTTAAAACTTTCTTTTTTCATATATTTATTACTCCCATTCTTTCCATACTTCTGGTTTATATCCTACAGTTGCTTTTTTACCATTTCTAACTATTGGAGTTTTTATTACACTTTGATTTTTAAGTAAAATCTCTAATTTCATATCATTACTTCTTATTTTAGCTAAATTTGATTTTTTATAATCCTTACTTTTTTCATTTATTAATTCATTAACAGAAACTGAATTACTAACGCTAGTTAATTCCCCTTTACTAATACCTTTTTCCTTCATATCAATAAATGCATATTTTATTTTTCTTTCTTTAAAATATCTTTCAGCCTTTTTTGTATCAAAGCATTTTTTTGTTCCAAATATTTGTATATTCATTTTTTACTCCTTTATAATAAATTTAAAATTTCCATTGGAGATTCCACAAAATAATCTGGATTTACTTCCTCTAATTTTTTAATATCTAATGCTGTATACTTAACTCCACAAGTTTTACAGCCAGCATTTTTACCACATAATAAATCAAAATGGCTATCTCCTACCATAATAGCTTCTTCTGGTTTTACATTCAAATTTTTTAAAGCATATAATGCAGGTTCTCCCTTTGGCTTATGTTCTTTAGTACACTCAGGTGTAACTATTATATCCATATATTTTATAATTCCTGCAATATCCATACCCTTTTTAGCTAATATTTCTCTTTTAGATGTAACAATACCTATCTTTATATCTTTTTCTTTAAGATTAATTAAAAGTTCCTCTACACCTTTAAAAGGGAAACACATATTATCATGAATTTTTTCGTTATAATTTCTATATGTTTGAATTGCTCTTTTTAACTCTTCTTCATCTTTGCAATAATCTATAAGACTATTTTCTAATGGCATACCATAAAGACTTGTAATTTCTCCTTTAGAAGGTTTTAAGTTAAAACATTTATTAAATGTATATTTAAAGGACTCATATATTAATTCATTTGTGTCTAATAAAGTCCCATCTAAATCAAATAATATAGCTTTTATCATTTTGTTATACCCCCTATAAATATATAATGGTTATTATACCAAAATTCTATTTGCATTACTAATTTTAAACTTAAATTAACAGTTTTAAATTATTTGTATTTTCTGACTATTTATGCTATTATTTTTAATAGACTTTAATTTGGAGGCTTATTATGAAATCAGAAAAAAGTACTAGAGATTTTTATTTTGATACATTAAAAGGTTTTCTTATATTATCTGTTATTATAGGCAATTCAATTGAACTTGCTAGCCCACAAAATGTAGATACGCACTACTTTTTATTATTTCTTTATATGTTTCATATGCCTATGTTTACCTTTGTATCAGGATATTTCTCAAAACTAAGTAAAAGAACTACAGTTCAAAAAGTTACATCAACATTTAAATTATATTTCTTTGCTCAATTATTTTATATAATTTTTTATAAGTATATACTTAGAAGCAGTGGATATAAATTTGAATTTATGTATCCACAATGGACACTCTGGTATTTATTATCTTTAACCTGTTGGTATATACTAGGAGATTACATTAAAGATAAGAAAAAATGGTTAATTGGCGCAATTATAGTATCTCTTATTGCAGGTTTTGATAATAGCATAGGAAGTCTTGGAAGTATGGAAAGAACACTTTTTTATTTTCCATTTTTCATTGCAGGAATGGCCTTTGACAAAAAATATGTAGAAGTTTTAAAAAGACATCGAATAAAACTTCTTATTTCTTCAGCAATAGTTCTTATTTTATTATATGTATTTTCTAAAGATATTAAATTAGAATTTTTATTTGAACTATTTAGTTATTCCGCTGCTAATGAAGATATATTACTTCCACCATTTTTAACAAGAATTTTTCATTATGGAGGAGCCTTTGTAATCGGAACTTTTATTTTAACTTTAGTTCCAAACTTCAAAACTATTCTTTCTCCTTTAGGAAAAAATTCATTAATTTTATATTTGTCCCATGCTGCTGTATGTAATATACTTATCGGTGTTGGTATTGCAAGATATAATAATTTAATCGAACTTATATTATCAGAAATAATTATAGTTTGTGCAACAATTATAATTACTGATGTATTTTTAAAACTAAAAGAAAAAATAATTAATAAAAAAAGTAGCATTATTTAAATGCTGCTTTTTTTCATTTAACACTATAGCGTATTTTGTCATACTATAAATCATAAGTAATTATTTTGTTAGAGGTGAATTTTCCTATGAAAAAACTTTCCAAAATAGCTCTTGTTTTATCAATGCTATTTTCCCTTTCAATATGCTTTATTGGTTGCACTAAAAAAGAGGAACCTTCTAAACTTAAAACTATAAAACTAAATGAAGTTGTTCGTTCTATATTCTATGCTCCAATGTATGTTGCAATAAATGAAGGTTTATTTGAAGATGAAGGTCTAAATATTGATTTATCTACTGGTCAAGGAGCAGACAAAGTTATGCAAAATGTTTTATCTAAAAATTCTGATATAGGTTTTTGTGGACCTGAACAAGTAGTGTACATTTATAACCAAGGAAGAGAGGATTACCCTGTTTTATTTGCTCAGCTTACTAAAAGGGATGGTTCTTTCTTAGTTGGAAGAAAAACTGAAGATAATTTTAAATGGTCAGATTTAAAGGGAAAAGACATAATAGGTGGAAGACCTGGTGGTGTTCCTGAAATGTCTCTTGAATATGTGTTAAACAAAAATAATATAAAACCTAAAAAAGATGTTCATATGGTTACAAATTTAGATTTTACTGCAACAGCTGGAGCTTTTAAAGCTGGTACTGCTGATTATGTTGCATTATTTGAACCAACTGCTTCTATGCTTGAAAAAGAAGGTAGTGGAAAAATTGTTGCATCAATTGGAGAATCTTCCGGAGAAATGCCTTACACTTGCTTCTTCTCAACTAAATCTTATATGGAAAATAATCCTGATGTAATAGAAAGTTTTACAAAAGCTATTTATAAAGGACAACTTTGGTTTGAAAAACATTCTTCAGAAGAAATTGCAGATTCTATATCTTCATTTTTCCCTGGAACAGATAAAGATATAATGGTTTCTGTTATTAATAACTATAAAGAAATTGGTGCCCTTGCAAATGATCCTAAATTAAGTGAAGAGGGCTTAAATCACCTTATGGATATAATAACTGAATATGACTCATCACTAATACCATCTAGACCTCCTTTTAATGATATAGTGAATAATAGTTTTGCAGAAAAAGTTACAAATGAAAAGTAATTATTAAAAATATAATATGAGAAAATTATACTAATTAAAAAGGCAAAATAATAAACAATTTTTAAAGCTTATTATTTTGCCTCTTTATTAAATATATAATACTTTTAAAAATCTTTTTTAATAAATTTAAACTCTATTAGTGTTAGATTTTAATTTTAATTTCCATATAACTTTTTACATATCTTTTAAATTAAAGGTGGTGAAACTATTGGCACTATTAGACATTAATAATATAACAATGAAATATCATTCCTTAAAGGGAGAAACTGAAGCTATAAAAGATGTAAGTTTTCATGTAAATGATAAAGATTTTTTAAGTATATTAGGACCTTCTGGCTGTGGTAAATCAACTCTTTTAAATATAATGAGTGGTCTTTTACCTCAATCAAGTGGCGAAATATTATTTAATAATGAACCTATAAAGGATAATTTAGATAAAATAGGATATATGTTTCAAAAGGATCATTTATTTGAATGGACCTCTGTTTGGAACAATGTAACCCTTGGATTAAAAATTAAAGGCTTACTTACAGATGAAAATATTTCTAGAGTTTTAAATCTATTAAACAATTATGATTTAAGCAAATTTAAAGATCACAAACCTACAGAATTATCAGGTGGTATGCGTCAAAGAGTTGCTTTAATTAGAACTCTTGCATTAAATCCTAGAGTTTTATTTTTAGATGAACCTTTTTCTGCACTAGATTATCAAACAAGGCTTAATGTATGTGATGAAATTTTTGAAATAATAAAACTAGAAGGTAAAACTGCCATTATGGTAACTCATGATATAAGTGAAGCAATTTCTACTTCAAATAGAATTATTGTCTTAACTAAAAGACCTGCATTAATAAAAAAAGAATTTAAAATCAATTTTAAAAATGATCCATTAACTCCTTTTAATAGACGAAAAGAAGAAGAATTTAAAATTTATTTTGATTTACTTTGGAAGGAGCTTGATAATAGTGATTAGTACTGAACATGAACTTTATATAAAAAAATTAAAAAGAGAAAAATTAAAAATAACCTTTTTTAGAATTTTTATTTTAATAGCCTTTCTTTGTTTATGGGAAGTTTTAGCTAACTTAAAATTAATTGATCCTTTTTTAACTTCATCTCCATCAAGAATGTTTAATTCACTTATAGATTTCATTAAAGAAGGAACAATATGGACACATATATGGGTTACTTCCTATGAAACAATATTAGGATTTGTATTAGGTACTGTTATAGGTACAATAGTTGCAATTATTTTATGGTGGTGTCCTTTAACATCAAAAATATTAGATCCATATCTAGTTGTATTAAATGCACTTCCAAAGGTAGCCTTAGCTCCAATAATAATATTCTGGGTTGGAAATGGAACTACAGCTATAATTGTTATAGCTCTATTAATATCTTTGGTTACTACAATAATAAGTGTATTAACTGGATTTAATGAAGTGGATAAAGATAAGCTTTTATTAATGAAAACTTTTCAAGCCTCTAAATTTCAAATATTAAAATATTTAATATTCCCATATACAATTCCAGTTTTAATATCTGCCCTAAAAATAAATGTTGGTTTATCTTGGGTTGGAGTTATAATGGGTGAATTTTTAGTAGCTAGAGAAGGTCTTGGATTTTTAATAGTTTATGGCGGACAAATTTCCCAATTAAATATGGTAATGATGAGTATTGTTATACTGTCATTAATTGCCTTTATAATGTATAAATTGGTATCTATTGCAGAAGATAAATATACCAAGCATAATTAACAATATATTCACTTTTCAAAAAAATTTTTATTAGATAACCATTTCATCCAGTAAAACAGAGGATTTATAAGCCTTCACACAATGTAAATCCTTTGTTTTTATTTGTTTATTTTTTGTTTACTTAATTAACTTAAAGTGATACATTAATATGGTACAAAAGATACTAAGGAGAGATTAACTTGAAATTATTTAGAGAAGCACTTATTGTATTCGGAATTTATTTAATAGGAGAAGTAATAGTTGCTCTTACTCATATACCTATACCAGGTAATATTATTGGACTTCTTTTACTTTTTATAGGTCTTTGTACTAAAATCATAAAGGTTAGTCAAGTTGAAACTTTAACAAATTTCTTTTTGGATCATTTAGCCTTCTTCTTTTTACCAGCAGGAGTTAGTTTAATGAATTCACTTGGAATTATTAAAGCAAGTATTCTTCAAATTATAATAGTTTGTGTAATAACAACAGCTATTACAATTGCCTCAACTGGTTTAATAGTACAATTTGTCGTAAATCTATTAAATAAAAAAAAGAAAGGAATCGAAAAAAATGAGTGTAATAACTAGTAACATATTTTTTAGTATAGTTTTGTCTCTTATTGCATTTGAGATTGGATTATTCTTTTACAAAAAAACTAATTTACCACTTTTTAATCCCTTACTTATAGCAATAGTAATTGTAATTGCATTTTTAACTGCATTTCATATTGATTTTAAAACATATAATTCAGGTGCACAATTTATAAATATGTTTTTAGGACCTGCAACTGTAGTTTTAGCAGTTCCCCTTTATAAACAATTTGAACTTTTAAAAAAGAATGCTATAGCTATTTTTATTGGAATTTTCTTTGGAACTTTAATTGGAATATTTTCAATAATACTTTTATCACATTCACTAGGTCTTAATGTTTCAATGATAGTATCATTAATGCCTAAGTCCGTAACAACACCAATAGGTATTGCTATAAGTAAAGAATTTAATGGAATAGTTCCTGTTACAGTTCTTGCAATTATTTTATCTGGAATAATTGGAGCAATAATAGGACCAACTATTTGTAGAATATGCAAAATTACAAATAGAATTGCAATTGGAATTTCTCTTGGAACAGCTTCTCATGCCGTTGGAACAAGTAAGGCATTAGAACTTGGAGAAACAGAAGGTGCAATGAGTTCACTTTCAATTGGTATAGCTGGAATGATGACAGTTTTTGTAGCTCCACTTGCCTTTAATATTGCAATGTTTATATATAAATTAATAATACATTAAATATTAATTTCATATTGTAATAAAAATCAGCTTATTAAAATTTTAATAAGCTGATTTTTTTAATTAACTAATTTTCATTATAAACTTTTTTAACCTCTAATAATCTTCTATTTAAAAATCCCATTTTACTATCTCTAAAAACTATATATGTTGACTTCTTAGTATAATTTTCAAGTTTACTCATAAATTCTTCTGGTTTTATATTTTCTTCTTGCACAAGCTTTAATCCCTTTTCCCAAGAAGCTGTAAGTTTTGGATTTAAAAGAGATGGTATAGAATTACTTATAACTTCATAAATCATTTCTCCAAGTTCTGTTGGAGTAAGCGTTTGAGTTTTATTGTTAGATTTAACATATTCAATATTTATAAGTTTCTTTAAAATCTCTGCCCTTGTTGCTGATGTTCCAATACCAGCTCCTTTTATATGTTCTCTAAGTTCTTCATCTTCTATAAGCTTACCTGCATTTTCCATTGCTATTATTATTGAACCTGTTGTAAATCTCTTAGGAGGACTAGTTTCTCCCTCTTTCATTTCTAAGGAATTAATTAATACCTTTTGACCTTTTTTCAAATCCTTAGGGAAGTCATCCTTATCCTCTTCCTTTTTCTGTTCTAATATATCTAAATATCCTCTTTCTATACAAACCTTTTTTGTTGTATAAAAACTTTCATCACCAACATTAATTGTAATTGCCTGTTTACTAAACTGAGCTTTTTTATAAAATATTGCTATAAATCTTCTAAGAATTAAAAAGTACATTTTTCTTTCTATTTCTTTTAGAGAGTTTATCATAGAACTACCCTCTCCTGTTGGAATTATAGCGTAGTGATCTGTTATTTTCTTATCATCAACATATTTACTCTTTAAAATACTTGTGTACCATTTATTATCTAAAATTGTTTTTGAAGCATTTAAAAGTTCTTCTCCAATATCTAATTTTGTTAATTTAAATAATGTTTTATTAATTACCTTTGCAACTGCTGTAGATAGTACTCTAGCATCTGTTCTTGGGTAAGTTACCATCTTCTTTTCATAAAGAGTTTGAAGATGCTTTAATGTTTCATCTGGACTTATTTTAAACTTTCTAGAACACTCATTTTGAAGTTCTGCTAAATTAAAAAGTAATGGAGCATTTTTATTTTCTTTAGTTTTTTTAATATTTGCTATTACTCCCTCTTCTAAAACCTCAAGTTCTTTTATAAGTTCTTCACAGTCTTTTTTATTTTTAAATCCACCTTCATTGTATAATTTAGGTGAATCTTTAAACTTAGATTTTTCTAGCCCTTTCCATTCAGCTATTATTTCTTCATCTTTTTCTTCTCTTTTAAAACTTCCTGAAATCTTATAAAATGAAGTCTTTTTAAAATCTCTAATTTCTCTTTCTCTATCAACTACCATTCCAAGAACGCAGCTCATAACTCTTCCAACTGCAACTACGGAATTTCTATCCTTCTTTAATATGTTTGATAATTGTCTACCATAAATAAGTGTTAATAATCTTGAAAAATTAATTCCAATTATGTAATCTTCCTTTGCTCTTAAATAAGCTGAATGAGCTAAAGAATCATATTCATCTAAAGGTTTTGCTTCCTTTATTCCTCTTTTAATCTCCTCTTCTGTTTGAGAATCAATCCATACACGAAGCTTTTCCTTCTTAGGATTTCCTGATAAATCATCAACAAGTCTATATATATATTCTCCCTCTCGTCCAGAGTCTGTACAAACATATATTTTGTCAATGTCCCCTCTATTTAATAATTTACTTACTACATTAAATTGCCCTTTAGCTGAATTTATTACTTCATACTTATATTTTTCAGGCAAGAAAGGGAGATCTTTTAAGTTCCAATATTTTAGTTTTTCATTATAAACCTCAGGATAAGACATAGTAACCATATGCCCTACACACCAAGTAAATACAGATTTCTCACTTTCTATATATCCATTATTCCTTTTTCCATCTACCTTTAACAGCTTTACAAAATCCATTGCTACTGAAGGTTTCTCTGCTATAAATAAAGATTTTCCCATATCTATTTCCTTTCTAAAGAAAATAAACCCTCAAACACTCTGAGGGCTTATTAAAATTATACTATGAAACTTCTATTTTTCCAAATTTAATGTTTTTACATTTCATTTAGAATCCATATTACTATGTTTAAATATGTTGCATAAAGAGTCCATATTAAATATGGAACAAATAATATTCCTGAGAATTTATCAATCTTAAAAAATTTTATAGTTGTTATAACTATAAATATAAGAAGGATTATTATTTCTATAGCTGCCAATCCATATAATCTAAAATTAAAAAATAATATTGGCCATAAAAAGTTTAATATAAGCTGTATAAAATAGGGGCTTAATTCAAAGTAACTTTTTTTCTCTTCCTTTAGCCTCATAAAAACTCTGTAGGATGCAAATCCCATTAAAATATATAAAATAGTCCATGCAACTCCAAAAATCCATGGTGGCGGGAAAAATGGGCCTTTTATAAGACTTTCATATATTATCCTAGAGCCTTTTGTAATAGTTCCTACTATAACTCCTCCAGCAATTGGAAGTGCCATTAAAATAATAAAACTAATAATATTAAATTTACCATTTACCTTAAAAATATTTTTCATATATCACCTCAAAGTATACTTATAATATTATTATACTTTTTCATTATTAAATTATTCTTTAAAGATAAATATCTGAAAATTCAATATCAACTTTTCTGTTTAGCGTAACTATTTCACTATTTTCTCCCATATCATAATCTAGTAGATCTTCTAAGGGAAACTTAATAGTAAATTTATTTCCACATTCCTTACTTGCTTTAAAGTTAATAGTTCCATTGTGAAGTTCTATTAAGGTTTTACTTAAAAATAAACCTAATCCACTTCCCTCTTTATTTCTATTTAAAGTTTTATTTATTTTTGTAAATTCATCAAACATATATTTTTTTTCTTCATTTTCTATAAGCCTTGCATTATTTCTAACTGTAATAACTACATTGTATTCCTGTAAATTTATATTTACCTCTATTTTTTTATTATTTTCACCATGCTTAACACTATTTGATAATAGATTAAGCATAATTCTCTCTATCATATTTTTATCTACCGGAAGATATACCTCTTCGTGAGAAGAATCAAATATTAATGAGTTATTTATCCTTTTTACATACTTATTAGTAGCTATTGTAACATTCTCAATAACTTCAACTAAATTGTATACTTTTTTATTAGGTCTTAAATATCCTTCTGAAATCTTATTTGCATCTATAAAATTATTTATAGTTCTTATAAGTCTTAAACAATTTTGTTTTATTACCTCATTGTTTTTACTTATACTTTCCATATTATAATTATTTAAATGTACTTCGTTTAATGTTAATGCTGAGCTTATAACATTAATTGGAGTTCTAAGTTCATGAGATATATTTGAATAAAATTTATTTTTAACTTCCTCCTCCCTTAAATATTCCTCATACTCTTTTCTCATTTTATTATACTTATTTATTTCTGCTATATCCCTAATATATAAAATTTGTCTCTTTTCATTATTATTAACTAAATGTAATTCTAGTTCCCTAATACTTTTTCTTTTATTTTTAAATTTATATAAGCTTTTTACAAAGGATATTAAATCAATTTGATGAACTAAATTCTCATCTCTAATTTCAGTTTCATCCCATATAATCCCTATTATAAATTCAATATCTTTTCCAAGTAATTCTTCTTTATAATTAAATCCTAAAATTTTTAAAGCTTCCTCATTAATATATGTTAATTTACCAACATTAAATATTAATAACCCATCTTTAAAGGACTCTATTAAATCATAATATCTTTTTTCACTTTTTTTCTTTATAACTTTTAGCTCATTTAAAATTGTATTTCTTTGCTTAAGTTTCATATTAAGTTCACTTTGCTTTATTCTTAACTTTTCTAAATTACTCTTCATTTCATAATAGGCAAGATTAAGTACATTATTTCTTATACCTTCATATATAGAAAAGTAAGCTATATATTTAAATATATCTGCCTTAAATATTATATTATTATAATTATTTCTTAATATAATGTCATAACAGCATTGATATAAAATAGTAAAAATTAAATAACTATATATATATCTGTATTTTACTTTATTTTTATCCTTTCTAAGTTTAAGGACTACTACTATATCAATAATTATTAAAATAACTTTAAATATATATACATAAAAGAATAATTGTAAAAACTCTTTTTCATTTTTTGATATATTAGCCAAAAAATAATTAAAAAATACAATTGATAAAGTTAATATTGTATATATTTTTATACACTTAATATTAGTAACCTTTTTTTTCATAAGTATAAATGCTACTAATATTACAAGAAATAACAAAATATTATTTGATACTACAAATATGAATATATGTCTAATATCAGATTCTCTTTCAACTGTTTTGCTCATTAATATTTTAATATATTCTATAATTCCTATAAATAAGAAACCAATGCCAACATAATTATAATACCCTTTTGTATTTCTAAGTAATGTAACTATTGATAAGGATATTCCAAAAGTTGCACAAAAAATTCCAATAATATAGTGAAATAAAATGTTAATTCCAAATACTTTATAAAATATAATAAATGCTAATAACAATAATATTGCAATATTAAATGAATTTTTTTTCATATTCTTTTTATACTTTATATTCATTTAAATTATTCTCCCTTTTAAAGCTTATTGTAATTTTTGTGCCATTTCCTTCATTGCTATTTACATCTATACTGCCATATTGAAGTTCAACTAACTTTTTCACTACAAATAATCCAATGCCACTTCCTTTTTCCTCTACTGCATGGTTATTTTTACCCATTGAATATTTAATAAATATCTTATCTATAAACTCCTTACTCATTCCTACCCCATTATCTTTAATAACTATATTAATATCTTCCTCATTTTCAAATACTCCTACAAATATTTTCCCATCTTCTAAAATATATTTAATTGAGTTTGATATAATATTTAATAAAATTCTATGCATGAAATTTTCATCTAAATTTAAATATATCTCTTCATTATTTGTATCAAATAACAATTCAATTTCCTTTTGCTTTGCATAACAAATTAAACTATTTACAGTATCCTCTACAAACTCCACAACATTTATTCTTTTTAAATTTGGATATAAATAACCTGATTCAATTTTACTACTATCTATTAAATTGTTAGTAAGCTTCATAAGAGACAAACAATTTTTCTTAGATATACCATTATATTTTAATAAGGCTTGTCTATCTTTATTTTCTATAAATATATGTTCTAATTGAAGAGCTGAATAAATAACATTTATAGGTGTTTTTAAATCATGACTTATGTTAGACAGAAAATCTCTCTTTATCTTTTCTTGTAAAAGTTTTCTTTCTATATTTTCTTTCATTGTATTTATTTTTATTTTTGATGTTATATCCGTTATATTTAATATAATTTCCCCATTTTCCTTGTTATAATCTATTACCTCTATATTTAAATATTTCCCATGTCCATTACACTCTATCTCGCCTCTATATATTTTTTTATCACATATATATTTAACTTCAAAAGTATCATCTTCATTAAATTTAATTAATTTAGAAATTTTCTTATTTATAACATTTCTAATATTCTCTTCTTCTATTAAACTCAAAAAATACTTATTGCAATAAATAACTCTGCTTGTATTATCACTTAATATTATTATTGGAACAGGTATACTTTTAAAAAAGTCTTTAAATATCATTTCTTTTTTTCGTATTAAAATATGAGATACTTCAAGTTCACTATTTTTAATTGAAATATTAGTATTTATATTATTTAATTTTTCATTTCTTTCATATAACTCTTTAAATAACACCTTATATGGAATATTTATAATTACATATATAGCACAGGAAACCATACTAGAAAAAGAAATAAAAAATATTAAATTAACCATTTCATTAATTATTACTATTTTAAAAATAAGTGAAATACAATTTATAATTACTATCATAAAAATTGAAATAGTATAAACATATATATAATTAATTTTGTGTTTCCAATAAATTTTATATTTTTTTATTATTAATATATTTCTTAAACATATCAATAAAATTATTATTAAGTTAAATATATCTAATGCTAAATAATATTCTTGTACCTTTAATAAATTCATTATTGAAATAACTATAAAAATTATAAATATATTTTTTAATAGTTTTATTTTAGGATCTCTTAAATATTTATAAACTAATCCTGCTGATAAAATAAATAATACATTTCCAAAATATCTATATAATACTTTGTCATAATAATTTAAATTTAATTTGCTTACTTCAAATAATAATGAATTTAAATTTATTAAAATTATTACAATAAAATGTATTGATAAAAATTTAAATATTCTAACATCAAATACGTTTTTAGTAGAATATATTAAAAGCAAAATTGAAAATGTTGATATCAATACAAATATTCTTATAATAAATTCAAACATATCTATATTTCTTTCAAAAAATATAGATGTTAAACAATATAAAACAATATATATAGCAAAAAATATTAAAGTCATAATAATATAATTTTTCTTATTGATATATATAATATCTCTCATTTTTCTATTAAATTCCATAAACCCCTCCATACCCTTAATATTTTACTTTATTTTTCCTATTATGTGAAGTTTTTATGAACAAAACCTAGTCAAAATATTTTGACTAGGTTTTATAATTATCTATTTATTATTATTGCAACTACATCCTTAGAAGACTTTACCTCTCCATAATTTATTTCTAATTTACTATTTTCAGTTAAATTAGTAAATACAACTGGCGTTACAATAGAAGGTACCTTTTCTTTTATCTTATCAAAATCTACTGATAAAAGTTTATCTCCAACCTTTACTTTATCTCCTTGATTTATGTATGCAGTAAAGCCTTCTCCATTTAGTGAAACTGTATCCATACCAACATGAATAAGAATTTCTAATCCATTATCACTTGTTATTCCTATGGCATGCTTTGTTCCAAATAATGAAGTTATCTCTCCACTTACAGGAGAAGTTACTACATTACCTAAAGGTTCAATTGCAAAACCTTCTCCCATCATCTTTTCTGCAAAAACCTTATCTGGAACCTCTTCTAATTTTATTACATTTCCAGTTAGAGGTGCTAAAATATCCTCTGGTATATCTTCAAGATATCTTTTATCTATCTCTCCTATTTCATCTTTTGCTTCTAATTTACTTTCAATTGGTAAATTTCCTGCTATTATGTCCTTTATTTGACCTTTTAATATATCAGATTTTGGTCCAAAAATAGCTTGAATATTATTTCCAACTTCCATAACTCCAGCTGCCCCTAAAGCTTTTAATTCATCTTTATTAACTTTTGATACATCTTTTACAATTACTCTAAGTCTAGTTATACAAGCATCTAAATTTTCTATATTTTCCTTTCCTCCAAGTGCTTTTAAAACTCCACTTGCAAGGGAGGCTTCCGATGAATTTGTAGTGCTTAACTTTTCATTATCATCTTCACGTCCAGGAGTTTTTAAATTAAACTTTCTTATTAATATTCTAAATAAGCTGTAATAAACTAAAGCATAAACTGCTCCAACTACTATTACTAAATACCATGGCGTTCTATTTGGTATTATTCCAAATAAAATAAAATCTATTATTCCTCCTGAAAATGTCATACCAATTTTAACATTTAAAATTTGCATAATCATGAAGGATAAACCTGCCATTAAAGCGTGAACTCCAAAAAGAACTGGTGCAACAAAAAGAAAAGCAAATTCTAAAGGTTCTGTAATACCAGTTAAAAATGATGTAAGAGCAGCTGATCCCATAATTCCTGCCACTGCCTTTTTATTTTCTGGTTTAGCTTCTTGATATATTGCAAGGGCTGCTGCTGGAAGACCAAACATCATAAAAGGAAATTTTCCTGTCATAAATGTTCCAGCTGTAAAGGGAACTCCATCTTTTAATTGAGCAAAAAATATATTTTGATCTCCCATAACTAATTGTCCAGCCTTATTTATATATTCTCCAAACTGATACCAAAATGGATTATACCAAATATGATGTAACCCAAAAGGTATTAATGCCCTTTCAATAACTCCAAATAAAAATGATGCTATAGTAGGATTAGCATCAATCATACTTCTTGAAAAATAAAACAATCCTTGTTGAATTGGAGGCCATATAAATGTCATTAATATTCCTAAAAGAACTCCAATTGCAGCTGTAACAATTGGTACAAATCTCTTTCCTGCAAAAAAGCCTAAGTAAGGAGGCAGTTCAATTTTATAAAACTTATTGTACATAGCTGATGCTATGAGGCCCATTATTATTCCTCCAAATACTCCAGTCTGGAGGGTTGGAACTCCAACTACAGTGGTATACATAGGATCTGTTAACATATCACTAGTAACTCCTATGAAAGTTCCCATAGAAACGTTCATTATTAAAAATCCAACTATAGCTGCAAGACCAGCAACTCCATCTCCATCTGATAGTCCAATTGCAACTCCCACAGAAAAAATTAATGGTAAGTTTGTAAAAATAACATTACCTGACTGTTCCATTACATTTGCAACTAATTGTATCCAGTCCGCTCTTAAATATGGAAAATTAACTAAAAATGCTTCATTCATAAATAAATTACCAAAGGCTAATAATAATCCTGCTGCTGGAAGAAGTGCCACTGGTAACATTAAAGCTTTACCTATTCTTTGTAAAACTCCAAAAATCTTTTTACTCATCTCTATTCTCCTTTCTAATTTATAACAATATTATTTTTCCCTTTATTTTCTTTATTTACACTAGATAAAATTTCCATAAAAAAATAGTGAGCAAAACTATTACTTACTCACTAAAATTAAACATTATTTATATAAATTTTATTTCTAAACAAAATATCTTTTATTAATCCAAGATATTATATTTTCAATAACTTCATCTCTATTCTTCTCATTTAACATTTCATGTCTTCCTGATTTATAAAGTTTATACTCTAAATCATTAACTCCAGCATCTTTATATAATTCATAAAGGTTCATTACTCCTGTACCAAAATCTCCAACTGGATCATCTTCACCAGAGAAAATATAAACTGGTAAATCTTTTCTTATATTATTAAAGTTTTCTCCTTCATGAATACTCCAAATTCCATTTATTAAATCATAATAAAATGATGTAGTTTCTATAAATCCACAGTAGTCATCATCAATATACTTTTTAACTTCCTCTTCATTGCCACATATCCAATCATAATCTGTTTTTGCATCAGGAAATCTTTTATTAAAACCTCCAAAGGATAGCTTGTCCATAAGTGGACTTTTAGCTTCTCTTCCCTTTAATTTCATTTCCATCTTTGCAATTACTTTTCCAACCTTAGTTATAAATTTAGGTTTACCATTACTTCCAGAAAGTATTAGTCCATCAATAGTATCTCCATGTAATTGCATATATCTTTGACTTAAAAATGATCCCATACTATGACCAAATAATATTATTTTTAAATTTTCATTTTCTTTCCTTACAATATCATTTAATTCTTTCATGTTAGATATCATTAATAAAAATCCATCACTATCTCCAACAAATCCAAGTTTTTCTTTACTTTCAGAAGTTTGTCCATGTCCCCTATGGTCATTTGCATATACTATATAGCCTTCATCAGCTAATTTATTTGCAAAATAATCATATCTTAATGCAGTTTCAGCCATACCATGTGCTATTTGAACTACCCCTTTAATATTAGTTTTATCTTTAGGAATCCACTTATATACATGTATTTCTTTTCCTAATTTATCTTTAAATTTAAAAGTTTCCATAATATTATTCCTCCATAAATTCATAACATTTATTTAATTATGCATTAATAACAAAGAGACTGTCAATTAATTTAAATGTTAAAAAAATTAAATAACAGCCTCTTTAAATTAAATTTTAATGTTCTACCATATCGCTTTCTTTAAGCTTATTAACAAGTTTTTCACTTGCTTTATTCATTGGTTTCTTTAATAATATTCCTATTATCATAAATATTAAAGCTACAATAATTAATACACTTATATCTTTTTGTATAAGTTCTGGTACAACTCCACCTACTAAGCCTCTCATACCTTGTATAGCATACTTAAAAGGTAATGCAGGATTTATTCCTCTAAAGAAGTTTGACATAACTTCAACTGGGAATGTACCTCCTGATGCTGCAACTTGAAGTACTAAAAATATTATACATATAGCTTTACCAACATTTCCAAATACAGAAACTGTTGAGTATATTATAGTTATGAATATTAAACTTGCAAACATTCCAAATAGTACAAATAGTACTGGATGTATTACATAAGTTTTTAATATAAATATATCTCCTAATGTAACAACTGCCCCTTGAAGTATTCCTATTGTAACAAAGGTTAAATACTTTCCAAAGAAAACTTCAATAGGTTTTAAAGTTTCTCCATCTTCAAATGGTTTTGCTTTAACTGTAAGAATTGAAACAAGTATTAATCCTCCAACCCATAGTGCTAAAGTTGTATAAAATGGTGACATTGCTGAACCATAATTAGGTACAGGGAATAATCTATTAGTTTCAATTTGTACAGGACTAACTAAAAAATCTGTTTGTTTTTTCCAGTCTCCTGTAATAATTTTAAGGATTTCATCTATTCCAGATTTATTATCTATTTTCTTTATTTGATTAGCCATTTTGTTAAATGACTTTTTAAAGGCAGGAAAATCCTTTTTAACTTTTATTAATTGTTCATTTGTAAGCTTTGTTCCCTTTGAAAGTAATGATACTACATTTTTAACATCTGGCATTACTTTTTGAGTACTATCTATTAGTGAAATAGCATTTTTAGACATATCATCTAATTTAGTTAATGACCCATTTATAGAAGGTACAATATTACTATCATACTTTGAAATTATTTCTCCTAAATTTGATGATATTGAATCTATCTTACCCTTTAATTTATTAATAGACTCTGGCTTTAATACTGTATTGTTATTTACTAAATTTATATCATTATTTATTTCACCTATTACAGATGTTATTTTGCCTTCAATTGCCTTTAGTCTAGCTATTGTATTTCCCATTAAATCTTTATTACTTATTTTATTTATAGATTCTAATATGTCTATAACTGAATTTAATGTTTTATTTACTGTAGTTAATTTATTATTTGCATTATTTAATACTTTAAGGATTGTATCCTTATCATATTTTTGTGATACGTTACCTAAAATTTCACTTGCTCCATTTAATAAATCTTTTCCAAATATTAAATCTTCTTTAATTATTGGTGAAAGACTATTAAAGCTTTCCTTTGATTTATCAAGAAAAGTTTTCCCTTTATTTAAAGCACTGTTAGCATCCTTTAATGTTCCCTCTAAATTAGGAATAATCTTATCTATTTTAGTAAGCATTTGATCTATTGTAATTGTTCCATCATAAGCCTTATTTATTAGCTTTTCAATTTCTGGCATATTATCATTTACTTTATATATTAAGTCAACTACTTCTCTTATTTTATCTCTAGAAGATTTATACTCTATACCAACATTGTTTAAAACTTTAAATATTGTACCATTTACTGTTTCTGAAACTGTATTATCAACATTTTCTTTTAAAGTATTAACTCCTTTATCAGTAATTTTTGGTGCTATTGCATTTGAAGATTCATTTACTGTATAAATAAGTTTTGGTTTTATTATTTTATTTGAAGCTGGTGAAATTAAATCTTCAGAAAAATCTTCTGGAATAATAATACTTGCAAAGTAGTCTCCCATTCTTATTCCCTTATCTGCCTTTTCTTTACTTACGAACTGCCATCCAATTTTATCATTTTTTGAAAGTTCTTCAGTTACTTTATTACCAACATTTAAATCTTTTCCCCCAAAAGATGCTCCTTTATCTTCATTAACAACTGCTATTTTAATACCTTTTGTACTGCCATATGGATCCCATGATGATTTTATATTAAACCATGCATATAATGAAGGTAATATTATAAGTCCAAGTAGAACTACAACGGCAACCCAATTTGTAACTACTTTTTTTATGTCTCTCTTAAAAATCTTTAAAATATTTCTCATAAAGCCTTCCTTTCTTTAAAAATTAGTAATGTAAAGATTATAACATACATACTGACTATAAGTCATTAACTAATTTATATATTTTACAACTATTATTTGCTTTTTTATAAAAAAATACCCTAGAGAAAAATAATAGTTTCTTCTCTAAGGTATTTTTTTTAATTTACATCTCTATATGCTAATAAAGCATTTAAATTATCAAAAGAATATACTTGTAAAGTTTTAGGATCTCCATAAGCTCCATAAATAGGACTATTTTTATTAATTATTTGAAAGTCTTTAAGTTTTTTAAGAGCCATATTATATAATTCTTTATTTCCTGTTTTTTCTCCTATCCTTACTAATAGGGCATAAATTGATGTTGATTGAACATCAGATGCTTTAACTCCAGTATTAGAATTATATTTTGCATAAATTGCTCCATCACTTTTAAATTTTTCTGTTAGCCAGTTAACGCTTTTAGATGTACTTTCAGAAACTTCTACCTTATTTAATATACAAATTAATGATAACAAAGTATCAACATCATTGTTATCATACTTTTTAGTTTTTCTATCATAAGATTTTCTATATAAAGGAACATTATTACTAATGTAACCTCCATCTAAAATACTAAGTGAAGATACATACACCTTTTTCCATGCATAATCTATATTACTTAAATACTTTAATGTAGGAAGGTCAATATAACAAAGGGTTGTTATATCACTTTTATTATGTCCATCATTAAAATCACTTAATATATTCTTATCTAATAAATTTTTACTTATAGCTTTAAAAGTTTTAACAGCCATTTTTCTATATTCAAAGTTTCCCCATCTCTCATTTGCTAATAAAAGTGCCTTTACTATTCTTAAATCATCAATTGTTGCTGATGTAGCTTCCTTATCTTTTCCTGTAACTCTCCATGAAATTAAATGATTTTTAAGAACCATATTATCCTTAATATAATTTAATGTATTATCAAATTTTTCTCTATCATTTCTTTCTAAATAATACAAAAGCATCATTCCCTCTGATTCAGACAAAACAGAATATCCTTTTGTTATATCACCTTTAGATTTTTCATCCTTATAATTTGTTTTTATTCCTCCATCTTTAAGAGTTAATTTATTATCTACAAAGTTTAATAATATATTTTCTCTTTCTGAAACTGGATTATCTTTATAAGTTACTCCACTATCAATTGGCAATATGTAAGGCATAGCTATTTTCATAGCTATAAGGACAAGTAGTAATATAAAAAATATTATTCCATAAGTTGTACCTTTTAACTTTTTCAAAATTATTTTCCCCTACTTTCTATCCAAAAATATAGCTGATTACAAAAATAATCAGCTACATCTTAATTGTATAAATATTTATAAACTTTATAATATACATTTACTCTCTCTACATAATTTTTGGTTTCTGGAAATGGTATATAATGAATAGCCTTACCATCCTTTGAGTAGTTTTGGTCATTAAGCCACTTATTAACATTTCCTCTTCCTGCATTATATGCCGATATTACTAAGTTCTTATCTTTAAACTCTTTATATAAATTATTCAAATACCAACATCCCATTTTTATATTTGTTTCTTCATTGTAAAGCATACTAGTTGAATAATTTTTAATTCCCATTTGTCCTGCAATCCACTTACCAGTCTCTCCTGTTATTTGCATAAGACCAACTGCATCTTTATGTGAATGTGCATTAGAATTAAAATTACTTTCTGCTTTAATTATAGATAATACAAATAATGGATCTAAATTGTATTCCTTACTATATTCATTAATAATATCTTTATGTTTGTATGGGAAAGCATATTTTTTTAATCCTACCTTTATTCCTAGAGCTGCTATTACTATAACCAACAAACAGATTATTATTCTTTTTAACTTCATTCTAATGCTCCTATCAAATTACTTCATTTATAAAATCTATAAAGTCGTCTACCTGCTCCTTAGTATATAATAAATCTTTATTATTCTCTATTATTATATTACAAACTTCTTTCTTCTTATCTAAAGGCATTTGTGAGTTAATTCTATTTAGTGCATCATTATTGCTTAACTTATCTCTAGCTTTTAGTCTTTGAAGTTGAGTTGAATGATCTACTGATACTAATACTACAAAATCCATTTCTTCATTAAGTTTTGTTTCTATTAGTGTTGGAGCATCTACTATTACTATTTTTTCCCCTTTTTTTTCTAACCTATCTATTTCAGAAAATATTTCTTTTTTTATATAAGGCATTATAATCTCTTCATACTTTACCCTTTGTTTTGGAAATCTAAATATGTGATTACCAAACTCTTTTCTTCTAAAGTCTCCTCGCCAGTCAAAAAAGCCTTCTCCAAATTGAGCTCTAACCTTTTCTAATATTTCAGGATATTTTACTAAAACTTCCCTTGATATTACGTCAGCATCAATTATATTAAACTTTGCTTCTTTAAGCATTAAAGAGACTGTACTTTTTCCTGTGCTTATTCCACCAGTAAGGCCAACTTTTATCATAGTAAATCTTTGCCTCCTTTATTTAGTGCTATACCATGTATCACCAAAATTCAAATCTACATCTAATGGTACACTAAGTTTAAAAACTTTTTCCATTTCATCTTTAACTAACTTTTCTACTTCTTTAAATTCATCTTCTTTAACATTTAATATAAGTTCATCGTGAACTTGAAGTATAAGTGTACTCTTTAAATTTTCTTTTTTAAGTCTGTTAAAAACATTTATCATTGCTATCTTTATTATATCTGCTGCACTTCCTTGTATAGGTGCATTCATAGCAAGTCTTTCCCCTAATGCCTTAACTATCTTATTAGAAGATTTAATTTCTGGTATAAACCTTTTTCTATTTAATATTGTAGTTACATATCCAGTTTCTTCTGATTCTTTAACTATATTCTCTAAATATTCTTTTATTTTAGGATATCTATCAAAGTATATAGCCATATACTCCCCTGCTTCTTTTCTAGTAATTCCTAAGTCTTGAGCTAATGAAAAATCGCTTATGCCATAAACAATTCCAAAATTAACTGCCTTTGCTCTTGAACGCATTAAAGGAGTCACCTCATCAATAGGTACATTAAATACTTCTGATGCAGTCTTTGTATGAATATCACTATGATGCTTAAAAGCATTTATCATGTTTTCATCTTTACTTATATGAGCTAAAACTCTAAGTTCTATTTGAGAGTAGTCAGCAGATAAAAGTTTATCTGTCTTTTCCCTAGTTATAAATATTTTTCTTATTTCTCTTCCCATTTCATATCTTATTGGGATATTTTGAAGATTTGGCTCAGTACTTGATAATCTTCCTGTTGTAGTTACAGTTTGATTAAAGGTTGTATGAATAGCCCCATCTACATCTATTAATGACTTCATTCCTTCTACATAAGTAGAATTTATTTTAGTCATTTGTCTATAATAAGTAATCTTATCTATTATAGGGTGTTTATCCCTAAGTTTATCTAAAACATCAACATTTGTTGAATATCCAGTTTTAGTTTTCTTTATAACAGGAAGGTCTAACTTTTCAAATAAAATTTTTCCAAGTTGCTTTGGTGAATTTATGTTAAATTCCTCATCAGCTAATTCATAAATTTCCTTTTGAACTATATCTATTTCCTTCTTAAATTTAACTGCTAATTCATCTAATACATCTTCATCTACCTTAAAACCATTTTCCTCCATGTAAGCTAAAACAGTTATTAACGGATGTTCTACATTATAATAAAGATCTTCCATATTTTCTTTTTTAATTTTGTCATTAAGAATATCATAAAGCTTTCTCATAAAGCTTACACCTTGAAGTAAACCTTCTTCACCTTTTTTAACTTCATCTCCAATATAAGATTCTACTAAACTACTTAATGGATATTGACCTTTAGATGAGTCTATAATATATGCAGCTATTGCTGTATCAAAACAAAAACCTTCTATATTTATATCCATTCTAGTTAATATCTTAATTAATGCTTTACCATCATGTATTATTTTCTTCTTATTTTTATCTTCAAAGAAATCTTTTAATATAGATATTGTTTCTTCTTCATTACTTTTTATAAAGTCTTCAAAATTAAATACAATACTTATATTTTCTTCTCCAAAATATAAGTTTCTAAGTCTTCTCATTGAATTTAAAGGAGCTTCCTCTATTAAATAAGTAATATAATAATTTTTTTCTTCCTTTAATAAGTCTTTTAATTCATCTAACGACTTTATTTCCTTAGTTTTTACTTCTTCTTTTTCTTCTTCTCCAATAAATTTTACAAGGGAAGATCTCATTTGAAGTTTTAAAAGTAATTTTTTTAAACCTTCTTTATCAATTGTATTTTCTACTGATATGTCTTCCATTATATTTTCTATTGGAACTTCAGTCATTATAGTTGCAAGTTTTTTACTAAATATTGCTTGTTCACTATAAGTTTCAAGATTTTCTTTTAATTTTTTACCACTGATTTTATCAATGTTTCTTAAAACTTCTTCAACTGAACCATATTCCTTTATTAACTTATAAGCTGTTTTTTCTCCAACTCCTGGAACTCCTGGGATATTATCTGATTTATCTCCCATAAGTCCTTTAACATCAATAAATTGTGTAGGAGTTACTCCAAATTCTTCAATAAATGATTCTTTGTTATATTCAGCTGTTTCTGATACTCCCTTTTTTGTTATAACAACATTTATATGATTATCTGCTAATTGAAGAGCATCTTTATCTCCAGTAACAACATAAACTTCCATTCCTTCTTTTTCTGCAAGTTTTGCAGTTGTTCCAATTATATCATCAGCTTCAAATCCATCTAATTCATATATTTTTATTCCAAGAAGAGTTAACATTTCCTTTATTAATGGAAATTGTTCTCTAAGTTCTTCAGGCATTTTCTTTCTTCCTGCCTTATAATCTTCATATTCTTTATGTCTAAAAGTTGGGGCCTTTTTGTCAAAAGCTGCAACTATATAGTCTGGTTTAATATCCTCTTTCATTTTTAACAACATATTTGTAAAACCATATATAGCATTTGTATGAACACCTTCACTATTTGTAAGAGGTGGCAATGCATAAAAGGCTCTATTCATAAGTGAGTTTGAATCTAATATAAGTAGTTTTTTCATACTTTCCTCCCTATTTAAGCCTTAAGCTCTATTTCTTTTATAATTATATCCCACGATGCTTTATTATAACACTTCATATTAAATTAAAAGTAACAAGTAAATTAAAAAATACTAAGATCTAATTCTTTAGATAAATCCTGTAATATTTTTAATCCTGCAATACTATTTCCCTTTTTATCTAATGCAGGTCCGTATACTCCTATTCCCATATTTTTAGGGACAGAGGCAAGTATTCCTCCACCTACACCACTTTTTGCAGGTATCCCTATGTTTACTGCAAATTCTCCTGATGCATCATACATACCACAGGTAACCATTATAGATTTAACAATTTTGCAAATTTCCTTATCTATTAATCTCTCACCGCTCCAAGGAATTATACCATCATTTGCAAGAACTGCCCCAAATCTAGCTAAATCTTTAGCATTGGCTTCTATTGAACACTGTCTAAAGTAAAGGTCTAATACTTCCTCTACATTTCCTTCTAATATTCCACTACTTTTCATGAAATATGCTAATGCTCTATTTCTATCACCTGTTAATTTCTCCGATATATAAACTTCTTCATTAATTGTAATATTATCATTATTTGTAGCTTTTTTTATAAATTCTATAAGTCTTCTAAGCTTCTCTTCTTCTGTTTTCCCTTTAATAAGAGAAGTTGTAACTATAGCCCCTGCATTAATCATAGGATTATAAGGTCTTCCTGTATCAGTAGTTTCTAATTTTACTATTGAATTAAAACCTTCTCCAGTTGGTTCAACGTTAACCTTTTTAAGTACATTTTCTTTTCCATTGTCAGCTAATGCAATCATTAAACTTACAATCTTTGAAATACTTTGTATTGTAAAAACTTTTTCAAAGTTACCTGCAAAATATTCTTCCCCTTGTAAATTTACTACCGCAATTCCTAAATCATTTACATCCGCTTTTAATAGGGCTGGAATATATGAAGCTAACTGTCCTTCTTTTCCGTAGATTTTATTTTTATCTACTAACCTTTGTAATATATCAAACATATTAAAGCACTCCGTTCCATTATGTATATTAAACAAATTCAAGTAAATATATTATATTACTTATTAACTTTTCTTACAAGAAATATACTCTTTAATTATTTGCTATTATCTTTGCAAATCTCTTACTTTATATGGTAGAATTATAAGTAAAATTTGGGAGGTGTTTTAAAATGGATAAATTCGAAAATTTACTAGAAAAATATGCTAATTTGGTCATTTCAAAAGGAGTTAATATTCAAAAGGATAAATTATTATTTATTAACTCACCAATAGAATGTGCACCTTTTGCAAGACTTTTATGTAAGGAAGCTTATAAAGCTCAAGCAAAGGATGTATATATAAACTATTCTGATGAATTATTTACAAGATTAAGATTTGAAAATGCAAGTTGTGATACTTTATCAAATGTTCCTCAATATGAAATTGATAAATATAATTATTTCACTGATAATGGAGCTTCTTTCATTTCAATCTCTGCAAGTAATCCTTCTCTTTTTAATGGAATAGACTCAAAAAAAATTGCCTCTGCATCTAAAGCTAGAAGCATTGCCCTTAGAGATTATTCAGATAAATTAATGAATAATGAAAATGCTTGGTGTGTTATCTCATTACCAACTAAAGCTTGGGCTACTAAAGTATTTAGTGATGTAAGTGAAGATGAAGCCGTAGATAAACTATGGGATGCAATTTTCTCTGTTATGAGACTTAAAGAAGCTAATCCAAATGAAGCTTGGAAAAAACATTGTAATCACTTAGAAGAAAGAATGGAAAAACTTCAAAGTTATAACTTTGATAAATTATTATATAAAAATAGTTTAGGAACTAATTTAGAAATAGGTCTTGCTCCAAATCATATATGGTGTGGAGGTGCTGACCATACTAAAGAAGGAATTGAATTTATTGCAAATATGCCAACAGAAGAAATTTTCACAACTCCAAAAAGAGATGGCATAAATGGTGTAGTATATTCAACTAAACCATTAAATTATAGTGGTAATTTAATAGATAATTTTTCATTCACTTTTAAAGATGGTAAAATAATAGATTTTACAGCAGAAGAAGGCTATGATGCTTTAAAGGAGCTTTTAGATACAGATGAAGGAGCTAGATATTTAGGAGAAGTTGCCCTTGTTCCATATGACTCTCCAATATCAAATTCAAATATTTTATTTTATAATACTTTATTTGATGAAAATGCATCTTGCCACCTTGCACTAGGTAAGGCTTATCCTTCTTGTATACAAAATGGAGAAGAAATGAGTGATGAAGAACTTATTAAAGCTTCTTCTAATGTTTCATTAACTCATGTAGACTTTATGGTAGGATCAAAGGATCTTAATATAATCGGTGTAACTCATGATGGAAAAGAAATTCAAGTATTTAAGGATGGAAATTTCGCATTTTAATTAAAGAAGACTGGAGTAATTTTGCTCCAGTCTTTTCATTTTAATAAATAATAACTTTTTAATTTTAATTAAAATTCTGCAAAACTTAGTTGTAACTTTACAAAAAAGTTTATTCCTTTAATTTTGCTTCTTCTATGAATTCTCTCATATTGTTACTTATAAATTTATCCTTATGTACTATTAATAATAAATCTCTAGAAATCTTACCCTTATTAAATGTAACTTTTATAAGTTCGTTTCTTTCTACTTCATCTTTTATACATTCCTTAGAAATACATCCTATTCCAAGTCCTGCCTCTACACTTTTTTTAATAGCCTCAGTACTACCTAGTTCCATAAAAGGCTGATATTTAATGCCCTTATCTTTTAAGTAAATTTCAACTATTTCCCTACTTCCACTTCCATGTTCTCTCATAATAAATCTTTCATTTTTAATATCATCTTTATTTAAATACTCTTTATTAGCCCACCTATGATTATAAGGTGCTATAAATACAAGTTCATCTTCCCATATCTTTTCATACCTTACTTCTTCAGAATGAATATTCCCTTCAACAAAAGCAAAATCCACCTTATTTTGAAGAATCATTTTTTCTATGTTTTCAGTATTTTCAATTATAAGAGATATGTCTATTCCTTTATTCTTTTCAACAAAGTTTTTAATTATTGCTGGAAGTATATATGTACCTATAGTTGTACTTGCTCCAATAACTATTTTTCCCTGCTCTTTATTATTTATTTGTCTTATTGTATCAATACCTTCATCATATAAATTAAGTATTCTTCTTACATAATTAAAGTAAACCTCTCCTTCATATGTAAGAGTTAGTCTTCTTCCTATTCTGTCAAAAACTTTTACTCCAAGTTCCTCTTCTAATTCCTGTATTGCTTGACTTACAGAAGGTTGACTTATATATAAAGATTTAGCAACCTTTGTCATATTCAAGTTTATAGCAGTTTCATAAAATATTCTTAGTTTTCTAAAATTCATATTTTCACCTCAATTAAATAAGCTATGGAAATACCATAGCCTACTTTTTATCTACATCTTCATAATCAACATCTATTGCTTTTGAAGTATCATAATCTTCATCACCATTTTCTTCATTATGTAGATTATCATTTGAACTTGTATAGGTAGTAGTTTCTTCATAATTATTATATTTATTTTTTCTTTGATTAATATACTTTCTAATTTTAAATATAGCCCAAATTATTAATCCAGTAATTATTACATAAGGTAATATTGTTATCATTAAAGTAGCAACTGCTCCAATAACTAAAATAGTAATTAAAAAGTACATTGCCATCTTAAAATTTCTATTCATATTCTCAGTCCTTTTTAAATATATCATTTGTACTATTATACAATTTAATCCCTAAGTAATAAAGGGTTTTATGCTGTATTTTCATTAATGTTAAAAATTTAACCCTAAAATTTTATTTATTTTCTAATTAAATAAAATTTTATTTATACTAAAAATGTTTTTAATATATACTTTTAACTATTATCTCCTTTTAAATTATATATTACTAAAAATAATCTTATTTATAAACAATACAAAAAATAGCACTTAATTTAATGACCTACCTTCTATATTACTTAATAGAAGGCAAATCATAATAAATGCTATTTAAATATGTTAAAATTTATGTATCTTATTTAATTTTTAAATTGTCTTTTTCATTAAACTAAGAATTTTAATATAAATATAAATCCTATAACAACTGTTGTTATACTAATCTCTTTCCACTTACCTGTAAATAATTTAAGTACTATGTATGAAATTACTCCAAATATAATACCATCTGAAATACTATATGAAAATGGCATCATAATCATTGTTAAAAATGCTGGAATTGATTCTGTATAATCTTCTAAATTTATTTCTCTTATTGGTTCTATCATAAATAATCCAACCAATATTAATGCTGATGCTGTTACAGCTGGTGTTATTGATGCAAATATTGGTGCAAAGAATAATGATAGTCCAAACATAAGTGCTGTAACTACAGCTGTAAGTCCTGTTCTTCCACCTTCTGCAACTCCTGCTGCACTTTCAACAAATGTACTTACTGTACTTGTTCCAACACAAGCTCCAAAAGTTGTACCTATGGCATCTGAAAGTAATGCTTTTTTGATATTTGGAACTTTTCCATTTTCATCAAGCATTTTAGCCTTTGTTGCAACTCCAACTAAAGTTCCTATAGTATCAAATAAATCCATAAATAATAATGTAAATAAAACTATTAACATATCTATTGAAAAAATATTATGCCATTCAAAATCAAATAATACTGAACTTATTGAAGGTGGTGCACTCATTAATGCCTTTGGCATTGGTGTTAAACCAAATGGAATTCCAATAATTGCAGTAATCATCATTCCAAAGAAAAGTGCTCCCTTAACATTTCTTGCAAGTAAAATTCCTGTTATTATAAGTCCAACTATAGCAAGAAGTCCAGCACCATGGGTAATGTTTCCAAGTGCTACTATAGTTCCTCCATCCTTTGGATGAATAACTATTCCAGCTCCTTCTAAACCTATAAGTGCTATTAAAAGTCCTATTCCAACTGAAATACCTTTTTTTATACATTCTGGTATTGAATCTACAATTGCTTCTCTAACATTAAATAATGTTAATAATATAAATACGATTCCTTCTAAAAATACAGCAGTTAATGCAAATTGATATGAATATCCCATTCCAACAACTACAGTAAATGCAAAGAAAGCATTAAGTCCCATTCCTGGTGCTTGAGCAAAAGGTAATTTAGCATAAAGTCCTGTAAGTAATGTTGCAACTAAAGCTGATAGGGCTGTTGCTGTAAATACTGCACCTTGATTCATTCCTGCAGCTGCAAGTATTGATGGGTTAACGATTAATATGTAGGCCATTGTCATAAATGTTGTAAGGCCTGCAACGCATTCTGTCTTAGTATTAGAACCACTTTTTGTTATTTCAAAATAATTATCAAGTAATCCATCTTTTTTAAAGAAGTTTTTCATTTAATCACTCTCTCATTAATATTTTACGTCCGAAAACTATAATATAATATTTCTCACCAAAATTCTACCCTTTCCACGAATATTTTTTGATTTTTTTTAATTTTTTTCTGTTTTTTATATAAAAACACGTATTATAATCCCTTTTAAAAGTTATTATTGTACGTGTTTAAATTAAATAGTTTTATTTATCAAATATAATTTTTATGTTTTTAAATTTATATTACATTTTAGTTAGTGCTAATTTTAGATAAAACTATAAGTACATATTAATTAAGAAATTAAAATTTCATTATTTTAAAATATTTTCAATAAAAAAAGATTAATCTAAATAATTCTAGATTAATCTAAAACTTCATTAATTTAAATTTGTATTAGCTCATAAGTACAACTTCAACTTCTTCAATTCTTCTGTCCATAACCTTAGTTACTTTTAACATAAGATTTTCAATAGTAAATTGCACATCTATATCTTCCTTTGGTATCTCTCCAATTTGGGTTATTATGTACCCATTTAATGTATCATAATCTCCCTCTTCTATATTTGAATCAAACTCTTCATTAAATTCATAAATATTTATAGTTCCCTTAACTAAATATTTATTTGAATCTATTTGTTTTACATCTGGACCATCAAGATCATATTCATCATCTATATCGCCCATAACTTCTTCAATTAAGTCTTCCATAGTTACAATACCTGAAAATCCACCATATTCATCAATTAATATAGCCATATGATTTCTATTAACTTGTAACTCTTTAAATAATTCTTTTATTTTTTTAGTTTCTGGAACAAAATATGGTTTATGAAGAATTTTTCTTATATCTACTTTTTCAAAACCTACTTTTCTTGCTTCAACAAAAAAATCTTTAATATAAAGTATCCCAATTACATTATCTATATCATCTTCATATACTGGAACTCTTGAATATTGGAAATTTATTAAATCATCTAAATACTCATTTATATCATCTGATATATCTATTAAATAAGTATCTTTTCTAGATGTCATTATCTCCTTTGATAATCTATCATTAAATTCAAAAATACCATTTAGCATGTCCTTTTCATCTTCATCTATAGCACCTTCAGCTTCTCCTTCTAAAATCAAAGCTTGTATCTCTTCTTTAGATATACTATCTTCATCATTATTTTCATTAAATCTTATAACTTTTAAAACTACTGAGGCTGATATTGATAAAATTTTTATAAATGGTTTTGCTATTATAGAAGTTATATAAATTGCTTTAACAGATGCTAACGCTATTTTCTCTTTTCTTTGAAGTGCTACTCTTTTTGGAATAAGCTCTCCAAAAACTAAAGTTATATAAGAAAGTACTATTGTTACAGTAATAATTGAAATTTGATGAATATATGGTATATTAAAGTTTTTTAACTTTTCAAATACCATTCCAGATATACCTGTTGCAGCTACTGCACTAGATAAAAATCCTGCAAGAGTTATTCCAACTTGTATAGTTGCTAACAAATTACTTTGGTCTTCTATTACTTTCTCCAATAATTTTGCCTTCTTATTTCCATCCTCTGCTAGCATTTTAATCTTGTTTTTATTTACTGATACAATTGCCATTTCAGCTGATGAAAAAAATGCATTAATTGCTGTTAAAAGAAATACTAATATTAACTGGGGTATAATGCTCCCCGGGGCGGGTTCTACCATAATTTTTTTATCCTCCTAAAAATGTATAATAATATAATACTATCACATTTTATTATAAAACTCAATTAAGGGTCTAATTAATGTATATTATTCATACCAACAATCATACCTGTAAAATATGGAATTAACCATATTGCCCAAACAATTATACTAAATTTATGGAATTTAGCCTTTGATTCTGGGTTATTCTTTATAAGTACTACTGTTGCCCATACTGCATGGAAAAACATTAATAAAATTGCTAAAAGTCCTGTAACACCATGAAGATTAGCCTTAAATCCTCCTGCAATATCACTCATAAAATGTGTACCTAAAGCATCACACATTAACCCTATATAAAAAATTATAACATGCCATTTTTTAAGTACTCCTTGTTTCTTTTCTGACCAAACACCTATTGTATAAAATAATAGTGCTGATGATATAAATATAATTGCCTTTAATAATTGTGCTGACATAAAATTCACCTCTAAATTCTAATTTTAGTTACTACATTTAAAATATTTTACTTAAATTAATATTATAAAAAAATATATTTTTATATAAACTTAATTCATTAGCGTACTAACTATGTACAAATAATACTTTGATATAATGTATTTTGCAATTAACATTTAGTTAATTAATTATGAATAGTTTTAAGCATAAAAAAAATAGAGGCCATTGCCTCTATTTTTCTATTTATCCTTTTGTCCTTGATTTGAATCTGTTTTAGTAGAATTTGTATTTAAATCTTTAAAAGAATCTATTGGGGCATTTTTAATTACTTTAAATGAATACCCTTTTTCCTTATAAAAATCTATTAATTCTGGTAATGCCTTTACTGTTTCAACCTTTGCTCCAGAATCATGCATTAATAATATCATATGTTTTTGTTCTTTCATGTATCTAGCTGAATTTGCTATTATTTCCTTTGTTGTATAATGTTTTGAAGACCCATCTCCAATTGATGCATTCCAATCTATTGATGTTATATGATTTTCATCTAAATTTTTATTCAAGCTTGGAAGTCCTTCATCTTTATAATAACGTCTTGACATATATCCACCAGGCATTCTAAGAACTCTACAATCAAAATTAGATCCTAAAATATTTTCCATCATTTTATTAAGGTCTTTCACTTCCTTCATAAAATAAGGTACATTAACTCTATTGTTAGGATATAATTTTTTATAATCATGAGTTAAAGTATGATTTGCAATAGCATTTCCTGATTCAAATTCATCCTTTAATAATTGTTGATTTTTTTTATTGTCCTTTAAATTGTTTCCCATTACAAAAAATGTTGCATGAACACCTTTTTCTTTTAGTATTTTTAATATTTTACTAGTATTTGGACTTGGACCATCATCAAATGTTAAGAAAATTTCCTTATTATTATTTTTACTATTTCCAGCTATCATTTGAGCTACTTCATTAGCTGGAACTGCATAACTTTCTGCTGAACTTATAATATTTTGTCCTTTGGCTACTTCATTTTGTGCCTTTTTTTCTTCATTAGCTGCTTTTTCTTTATTTGCTTGTGCCTTTTCATTATTATTATTATTTTCTTCTTTAATTTGTTCTTCTTTTGCAGCTGCATTAATACCCTTTGACTTACTTCTGCTATGTACAAAAATACTAACTCCTGAAATTACTAAAATAAGTGCCATAATAAGTACAATTATCCTTTTATTCTTATTTCTTCTCCTATTTCTACTTTTAGCTGACCTTATTTTATTATCTCTTATATTATTTCTCCTTTGGTTATAATTGTTTCTCCTCATTTTACTCATCCTTCGATTAATTATTTATATTATTATTTTACCTTGTAATTATATATTTAAAATTAATTTTATCAAAAATTTATGTATAATCAGTTAATAATTTGTATCCTTTTATTAATTTAACAATATTAACTCATATTTATATGATTATCTAAAATCAACACCAACCTAAAATACTAAAAAATATATTTTCGTCTACATTTTAGTAATACAATTACGAAAAAATTAACATTTTTTGTCTATTTTCTTTTTGATAAATAATAGACAAAATATTATCTAATATTTTATAATATTACCATAAAAATATTATATTTATAATAATATCATATATTTATAAAAAAATAAGTAATATTTTGGAGGTTTTGTTATGAAGAAACAAAAAATACTTGCATTACTAATGGCAATTACAATTGTAACTGCTACTCTCCCGTTAGAAACTACTTTTGCTGCAACAAATAATGGAAAGCAAAGTACATCTACCATTCAAGAAAAGGATTTCTTTTATAAAAAGCTAGAATCTTTAAATAAAAGTATAAATCTAATTCTATCAAACACCCCTGATTCTGAATTAACCAATTTACTCTATAATCCTATAATAAAAAACTATTTACCACTAAGAGAATTTATATCAAAAGTAGGTCCATCTAATTTAGAAAAATTTTATAATACAGATGAAACTCATAAAAAGTTTTTAACTTGGCTTATAAGTAATACTAATGCATTAAATCTTTATTTATCTAGTGGAGATCCAATTTCAAACAATCAAATTGATCCCCTTAATATATGGCTTAAAATATGGGAAAAAGACCCTTCATCTAGAAATGGATTTAATTTAAAGCTTGCAATTGCAACCTCTTTAGAACATTCTAAAGAATTAACCTTTTGGCTAGATGGAAAACAAAAAATAGACCCTGTTCATAGATACAGTCTCTATAAAGATTTAAATGACAAAAAAGAATTATTTGAGGTATTTAACACCCTTGATGTAACTCATTTAAGACAAGTTATAAATGCTAAAATAACAGACAATGATATTCTTTGGATTAGAGATTATATAAAAAATAATAAACAAAATTTATTAAGTCAAGATAAAATTGCAGATAGTGCTTGGCTTATAAAATATACTGACAAAAACCCCTATGGAAAAAGTATTTTTGGTTCAGAATTTTATGGCACTAACCCTACCTTTAAAACAGTTTTAGATTATGGCGGCGTTTGCGGTTCTATATCCCATTTTGGTGCAATGACTTCTAAAGCCTTTGGAGTTCCTTCAATGCCAGTTGGTCAACCTGGTCACTGTGCTTTTATATTTTTAAATTCAAAAGGAAAATGGGAAATTAAAAATAATATATCAGGTTGGAAAGAATCAAATGGTGGCACACTAAACCCTTGGTCTAATGGCTCAAAAGGATATAATTCCTCCTATGATATATTAGTTGAAGATGCTTCAAAAGATGAAAAACTTTTATTAAAATCAGAACAATTCAAATGGCTTGCAAATGCATCTACTTCCTATGATAAGGCACAAAAAATACGTAATATAGGTATTAAAACTTTACCACTAAATTATGGTATATGGAAAGATAAAATAGATGAAATGCTAAAAAATAAAGAAACATCTACTGAAGAATATAGAACCGTTAATTCTGAAATTTTATCTACATTTAAAAATTATCCAAAACCAATGACAGATCTTCTAAAGAAAATAAAAGATAAAGTTATTGCAAATGACAAAAAAGAACTTGCAAAATATATAATATCTTATAAAACCACATTAAAAAATGTATCAGATAATGACCAAAAGGGTGTGGCTAATCTTCTTTTAAATGATATGGTCAAAGATGGTTTATTTTTAGCTACCTTTAGTTTTGATGGTAAAAATGCTGGAAAATTAGAAGGAGTTACAAAGGATATTGAATACAGTTTAGATGGTGGCAAAACTTATAAAACACCAACAGAAAATTCTATGAAACTAAGTGAAGAAGAATTAAAATCTATAACATCTGAAAATGGTATACTATTAAAAGTCAAAAATACAGATACAGCAATTTTACTTTCTATTTCAAAAGGAAATAGGGTAAATATTTCAGGAAATAATGATGAAAACTTAATTTTCGGTATAGATAAAACTATGGAATTTTCAACAGATAAAGGAAATAAATGGACTAAATATAATGGTGAAAATCTTCCTGACTTAAGCAAAGATGTAACTATATTAGTTCGTAGAGCTGCAACTTCAAACAAACTTCCAAGTGATGCTGCAAAAGTAATTTATACTGCTAATAATAAACCTGAAGGATTAATACTACACTCTGATATGGAAGTTATTTCATATTCAAGTCAACAAGATAACGGAGGACAAGCTTCAAGAAATTCTATTGATGGTAATAGTAATTCCTTCTGGCACACAAAATGGGATAGAAGTGACAAAACTCCTTATGTAACTATAAAACTTAATAAAGAATATGATATTTCAAAATTAACTTATCTTCCAAGACAAGATTCTGGAGTTAATGGAAATGTTAAAAAATATAATATATACACAAGTCTAGATGGAACTAACTTCACAAAAGTTGTTAGTGGAGAATGGAAATATAATAATAAAGCTATACAATCAGTAACTTTTAATAAAACTAAGGCTAAATATGTTAAATTTGAAGTAACTGAAGGTGTTTCTGGCTTTGCTTCAATAGCTGAACTTAATTTATATACAAATTAGTTTTTAATAAAATAATTTAATATTAATTTGTTTATTACACAAATATACCTACTCTTCTTTATCAATAAATCAAAGGAACAGATATTAATCTTCTGTTCCTTTTTCTTTATTAATTTAAATAAAAAAAATGAGTACCCGTTATATATTCCTATATAACGAATACTCATAATCTTTATATCAAAACAGTTTAAATCTTCTTAAAGGCTTGATATTACTTATTTCTCTTTGCAGCTTCTTCTACAGCAACTGCAACAGCAACAGTAGCTCCTACCATTGGGTTGTTACCCATTCCGATAAGACCCATCATTTCAACGTGAGCTGGAACTGATGATGATCCTGCGAATTGTGCATCTGAGTGCATTCTTCCCATAGTATCAGTCATACCGTATGAAGCTGGACCTGCAGCCATGTTATCTGGGTGAAGAGTTCTTCCAGTACCACCACCTGATGCAACTGAGAAGTATTTCTTTCCTGCATTTACGCATTCTTTCTTATATGTTCCTGCAACTGGATGTTGGAATCTAGTTGGGTTAGTTGAGTTACCAGTAATTGATACGTCAACTCCTTCGTGATGCATTATAGCAACACCTTCTCTAACGTCATTAGAACCAAAGCATCTAACCTTTGCTCTATCTCCATTTGAATAAGCTTTTTCTCTTACTATCTTTAATTCTGAAGTATAGAAATCAAAATCAGTTTGAACATAAGTGAATCCATTAATTCTTGAGATTATCATAGCAGCATCTTTTCCAAGACCGTTTAATATAACTCTTAATGGTTCTTTTCTTACTTTGTTAGCTTTTTCAGCTATTTTAATAGCACCTTCTGCTGCTGCAAAACTTTCATGTCCTGCTAAGAAAGCGAAACATTTAGTTTCTTCTCTTAAAAGCATAGCTCCTAAGTTTCCGTGTCCTAAACCAACTTTTCTGTCATCAGCAACTGAACCTGGGATACAGAAAGCTTGTAATCCTTCTCCGATTGCTTCAGCAGCATCAGCAGCCTTAACGCAACCTTTCTTTATAGCTATAGCAGCTCCTAAAGTGTAAGCCCATCCAGCATTTTCGAATGCGATTGGTTGAGTTTCCTTTACGATTGTGTATGGATCGATACCTGCTGCATCACATATAGCCTTAGCATCTTCTATTTTTTCCATTCCGTATTTATTAAGTACTGGAACGATTTGATCTATTCTTCTTTCATAACTTTCAAATAATGCCATGATTAAATTCCTCCTTACAAATTAATTTAAATTATGCATGTCTTGGATCTACTAATTTAACAGCATCTGCAACTCTTCCGTATTGTCCTGCTGCTTTTTCCATTGCTTCGTTAGCACTCATTCCCTTAGCAACGAATTCCATCATTCTGCCTAAGTGAACGAATTTGTATCCGATAATTTCATTATCTGCATCTAAAGCAACTTCTGTTACATATCCTTCTGCCATTTCAAGGTATCTTGGTCCTTTAGCAACTGTTCCATACATAGTACCAACTTGTGATCTAAGACCTTTTCCTAAATCTTCAAGTCCAGCTCCTATTGGAAGTCCACCTTCTGAGAATGCAGTTTGAGTTCTTCCATATACAATTTGTAAGAATAATTCTCTCATTGCAGTGTTTATAGCATCACAAACTAAGTCTGTATTTAATGCTTCTAAGATAGTCTTTCCTGGTAATATTTCTGAAGCCATAGCAGCTGAATGAGTCATACCTGAACATCCTATTGTTTCTACTAATGCCTCTTCTATTATTCCATCCTTAACATTTAAAGTAAGTTTACAAGCTCCTTGTTGAGGTGCACACCAACCTACTCCATGAGTAAGACCTGAGATATCTTTTACTTCTTTAGCTAAAACCCATTTTCCTTCTTCAGGAATTGGTGCTGGACCATGGTTAGGGCCTTTAGCAATTACACACATTTCTTGAACTTCTGTTGAATACATCATATTCTAATTTCTCCTCCCTAATTATTAGATTATAAACTGTTTTTTTATGTACAAAAACTTAGTTTACATTTCTAGCTAGGTCAAAAACCATCCCACTGGGTTAGTTTTATCCTAGTTATATTTTAGCAAATGTACACCAATCAAACAACTGTAATATTAAATTTTTTTATATTTTTGATAATTTTTTATTTCATTCAATTTATTTAATTGAATTTTTTTATTAATTCTGATATAATATTTTTCATTGGCGTACATTATTTAACAATGTATTTTATGCCACCATGGCGGAACTGGCAGACGCACATGACTCAAAATCATGCGGTTTTACCGTGTGGGTTCGATTCCCACTGGTGGCACCAAATATTTTATAGAAACTCGTAAAGCATTGAATTTACTAACATTCAAAGTTTTACGAGTTTTCTTTTTGTAAAAAGCAGTACAACAGTAGTGCAACTATAAGTTGTTTTTTCTTCTTTTATTAAAATTATAAGACTAAATTGTAACAGAAATACAACATTTCCAATATATAAAAAACAAACTTTAATTATTCTAAAACATAGAAAGAAGGTTACATATGAAAAAGAATATTTTTCTATTAGCATTATTAATTGCAATTGTATCAGGTGCATATATTGGAGTTAATGACTATATGAAGGTTAATGCAACAAAAGCTTATGTAGACTTATTACTTTGTGAGGCCATAGACCAATTAGCTACCATAGATTATAGAAGTAACCCTACTCAAGGTGATTACAATTCTGCAAGAAGTGTAAAAGTATTTAAAGATGCTGAAAATTATATACCACTAAGATTAAAAAATGACTATTATGACTGTCTTAAACTTTTAAAATATAAAAATGGCGATGAATTCTTTTATAAGAGAGAATCTTTAATAAACTCTTTAGGAAATTTACTTGAAAAATTCAATGTACCAATTGATTATATCCAAAAAGAATCTTCATTGGTACAATCAAAATTTAATTAAATTAATTCTTTATCAAAGTTAAAAGTTTCCACTTTTTTCAATTATTTAAAGTGGGAACTTTTTATATATTTATTTACTTTTTATAAAAAAACTAAAACGGTAATCTAAAAACCTCCTATCTCTATTTTTTATTATCTTTTCTATCATTTGCCTCTATCTTAGGCTAAATCACCTTTTATCACATTTACAATTTATTCTTTATATAAAAATTCATTTTTATGCAAATAACCATTAAATTTTATAAATTTATTTATCTTTCTGCTATATTTTTATTAATTTATAATTATATATTCTTAGATAATGCCTATCAATTACATTTGAATTGTATTTTTTTACAATTTATTAATTTTACTTTTTTTACAAGTTCATATTTTTACATTAAAATACAAATATAAGAATTTTTTTACATATTTTTTATTATAATTAAAATCTAATTATACATATTAATTAAATTGTATTTTCTACAATTTAACATATTAGTTTTACTACATATAAGAAAAAGTAATTCTATTCGTAAAATATAAACAATTTTATATTAAACCTACCCGCAAATTAAGAAACATAATTAAAATTTATGTTAATATAATAAAATTTCAAGGAGGTTATTTATGTTTAGTAAAAAGAAACTTTCTCTAATTACTACTGTTGCTGTTTTGGCCTGTTCTCTAGGAGGATTTACAACTGCTAATGCTGCTCCTAAATCGCAATCTAAAACAAAACCTACTACCATAGCAAACAAAATTAAAAAAGCTAAAAGAGAGGCTAATGGTAAAAAACTAACAGTTATGATGTACGCTGATTGCGATAATAATCTTGAAGATTATATACTTCATGACATCGAAGAAATTAAAAGGGGCATTACAGAAGATCCTAATTTAAATGTTGTAGTACTTGTTGATAGAACTCCAGGATATTCTAATAATTCCTCAATACTAGGTTCTAATTTCACAGATACTAGATTGTACAAAATAGGTAAAAATTCTGCAAAAAGAATTAGTGGTAGTACTCAATTTCCTGAAATAACTACTACAAGTAATTACGAAGCAAATATGGGTGATGCTCATACATTAAAGAAGTTTATTAACTTTTGTAAATCTAATTATAAAGCAGATAAGTATATGCTAATTATGTCAAATCACGGTGGTGGTGCAAAAGCTAAAACTTCAAATTCACCAAACAAAGCAATCTGTTGGGATGATAGTAATCAAAATGACTGCCTTTATACAGGAGAAATCTCAGATGTTCTTACTAAAAATGAATCTGTAGATGTTCTTGTGTTTGATGCTTGTTTAATGGGAACATCAGAAGTTGCATACCAATATAGACCTGGTAATGGAAGTTTTGAAGCTAATACAATTGTTGCCTCTGCACCTGTAGTGTGGGGATATGGATTACCTTATGATAAAATATTTGGACGTTTAAAAGCTGGTGGAGGAGATAATGGACAAACTGATTCTACATTAGGTGGAAAGGAAAAATTCTTTGATCCTTCAACTGTTACAAACAACGAATTAGGAGCATTATTTGTTGAAGAACAACGTGACTCTGTTAATGCTGCTCGTAGAACAGATCAACAGTTAAGCTGTTATGATCTTTCAAAAGTAGAAGCTGTAAAAAATTCTGTAGATACATTATCTAGAAATTTAAGTATTGAAAATAAGAAAAATGCTGTTGAATCTTTAAGAGGTTCTGGAACTAATACTTCATTAATTCATTATTTTAAAGAGTCTTCTGAACAAGAATGGATAGAATATCCTTACTTTGATTTATACGATTTTTGTCAAAAAATAAGTACAAGTAATAAATTTAGCAAAACTACTAAAGCGTTAGCTAGAAATGTTATGAAAAATGTAAATTCTTTAATTTTATATTCCTTTGGTGGAGAAAAATTCACAGGTTTTAAAGAAGGTAAAAATGGTATAAGTATATTCCTTCCAGATGGAAATAGAATTTATTCTGACTCATACTCTGGATATTCTATTCCTCATTGGGCTATACAAAGATGGTATAACTATCTTGATACTAATGCTTCTGGCTTAAGAAGTGGTTATGGAAAATTATCTTGGTGTAAAGATGGACTAGACTCTAGAATAAACAAAGTAGGAAACTGGTTTGAACTTTTAGATTCATGGTTTGATAAAACAAATGGTCCAAGTGGTGGCTATAATCATCATAGATGGTAAATTATAAATAATGAAAATAGGATCTCTTTTTTAAAGAGGTCTTATTTTTTTATTATTTTATTGGACATATCTTCCTTTACATAGTAAACTTTATATTCTAATACACAAAAGAAAGGATACATTAAATGAAGTTAAAAACACTTTCCCTATGTAATAAGATTATAATTATATCATCAATACTTTTTATTATAATTCTTATACTATCTATAATTATTTTTAAAAAGGTAAACCATAATTCAAAAGTCATAAATACTAATTCTACAAAAATAGTTCCACAGGATTCTAATGATTCTAAAGAAGTTAAAAATTCTTCAAATTTATCTTTTGGAATAGCAAATCTAAATAGCAAAATAGATAATTTAAATTTATTAGAGGAACCTTATAATTCTTCAGCTATATCATGTAAAATTCCAAATAGCTCAATAGTAAATATATTAGAAAAAGAAAAAAATTTTTACAAAGTAAAGTATAATAACAAAACAGGATATTTAAAGGAAGATTATTTGACTAAATGCAATTCAAATAAAATTAATCCTTCTGATTTATCAAGTACTATTAAAGAAGATTTTATAAGATATTATGCACAGGATGATCCTAGATATGGTAATAATATTTATAGTATTATAAATAACAAATCACAAATAATTGCAAATTCAGCCTGTGCTCCAACTGCTTTTGCAATAGTTGCTTCAACATTAAATAATACTGATATATCTCCACCTGAGTTATGTAAGTATTCAATAGAAAAAAATACAAGAACAACTAATAGAGGAACAGATAGCAAATTCTTCAAAATTGCCTCTTCTGATAAATCTAAACCACAATATAACTTGAATCTAACTTATACTTCAAGTATAAGAGAGGTAAAGAGACTGTTAAATGATAAAAAGCATTTAGTAATTGCTAATATGTGTCCTGGCCATGTTACTAAAGGAGGCCATTACATTGTTTTATCTGGTTATAAAAAAATAAATAACTCAACTTATTTTAAAGTTTATGACCCTCACTGTTATAATCAATTTTACATATATGATGGTACTATAATTGATAATATTAAAAATGATGGCTTTATATTATTAAAACAAAGTGTTTTGGCTAATGAAGGACAAGAATATTTTGTATTTTCTAGTAAATAAACTTAACTTTTAAATTCTTAATAATTTGAATTACTTAATGTAAAAACTAAGTTATCCAATGTAAAAATCAGGTTAAGGCTGTAGATTTCTAATATAAATTTAATTATACTAATTATGTAAAAGAAATTAATTGCTTTCTTTACAAACTTTATAAAAATATAAAATTTACAGGTAAAGGCAATGAGTGCTTGGCTCACTGCCTTTATTTGATATTTTTAATGTAATAAATTTATTGTAAATATGTTAACTTTTAAAAGAATATTAACTTCTAATGTAAAATCAAAGTTAAATGTATAACTAAAATACTATATTAGGTATATAATCTACTTATTGAATATAAACCTTTTAATATATCACTTTTTAAATATAATACTATTAAATAAAAAACTAAGAGAAATAAATCTCTTAGTTTTTTATTTATATAATTTTTTAATTATCTTTATTATAAATTATTTAGTTAACTTTAAAAATTAATGGACTATCATCTTTTGTTTTATATGGACCTATCTCTACATAAGCAATCTCATTTAAATCTACACCAGTAAGTTTTAATTCTGCCTGAATATCTCCTTCAATTGGATCTAGTTGCATCTTTTCATACTGAATTCTACTACCATCTTTATCTATAAGTTGTACAAATAAAAAATTATCAAATGCATAATCTAGTTGTTTTATTGTAGGCGCTTCTATCTCTATAACTAAGGCCCCATTTTCTTTTTTTATGTTTTTAATATTTATTACTGGATATGAACCATCATCTTCTTTATCACTTTTGTCTTTATAAATTGTATTATACTTACCTAGTTCTTCTGGTTCATATTTGCCACAGCCAACAAATATGGTATTTAGTGTTAATATAAAAATTAAAATTGCTACAAATTTTTTCATCCATTTCACTTCTTCCTAAGTTATAGATTTATTTAATTTTATCATAATTAATTCAAATTACAGTAAACGTTTTATTAACTCTAGGTTAAATCTTACATTTTTATTAATAAATAATTCCTTAAAATCTAAATTAACTCAGTTACAACTTTATAAATTAAAAATAACATTAAAACACCAATACATATCCAAACTAGTTGAGTAATTCTAGTATATAAAACACTTTTCCCTCCACCTTTATCTCCCATATAATCAAACCCTTCTTTTTTTATTTATATCTTTTTATAAGAGTCACTAAAAATTTCACTGTCTTTATAGGTGCCTTTCCTATTGAAGTTTCTCCTGATAGTAAAAATCCACTACACCCTTTTAAAATTAAATTATATATACTATCCACTTCAGATAAATCTGCTCTCTTTCCTCTTTTCATACTGTTTAAAATATGAGTTGCAACTATTATCTCTCCATTATATTTTTTTAGATTATTAAAAATTTTATCTTGATAAATTGGAACATCTATTATATTACATTCTGGAACTAAATCTCCCCGTCCAATTACAATTCCATTAACACTCTTAGAAATAATATTTACATTTTTAATTCCCTTTTCAGTTTCTAACTTTCCCCATATATCAGGTATATAACTTTCTTCTATATTCTTTAATTTTATAAAGTTTTTAACCTTTTCTATATCAAATACATCTTCAACAAAAGATTGACATATTATATCTACTTTATTTTTAATTCCCCAGGAAATTGCAATCTTATCTCTTTCTGAAAGTTCTAAGTTTTCCCTTGAAAATCCTTTTATATTACATCCTTTTTCAGCTCTTACTATCCCTCCCTTTTTCACTCTAACTTTAATTCCACTATTACTTATAGAAAGTATTTCAAAATTCATTGTATTATCTTTCATTGAAATACTTTTTATATTTTTATCCTTTAAAAATTTATTTTTTATATTTAAAGGAATCACCCTATTTTTGCCTCTCTTAACAGCATACCCTTCATTTATATAAATATCTTCTCCACAAAATACAAGTTCTTCTCCATTATAAATTTTATATATATATGGAAGCTTATCTGATATCCTTATTTTACTTCCAGGTAAGTCCACCATAATATGTATATCTTTATTTATATCTTTTATTAATTTATATTTTTCTTCAAAATCCTCAATTCTTCCATGAGAAAAATTAAATCTGAAGGTATTAACTCCAGATGAAATCAATTCTTGAATAACTAATTTTTCATTAATGCTAGGTCCTAAAGTTGCTATTACCCTCATAATGCTATCCCCCTTTTTACCCTTACTATAATATTACTTTTGTTCACCCCTTTTTATCCCTTAATATTACTTGTAATTACTTTTTCTATTTAAGATATAAAATAAAAAAACTAAAAATATAATTAATTTATGAAATCTTAAGTGACTCTAAAGAACTAATTAATATTTTTATTAAATCCTCTTTTTTGTCTTCAATTTCTTCTAAATTCATTTTTATAATTACAGTTGGAACATCTGTATTTTTCATTAAATAAAATTTATTTCCGTTATTATAATTAATATTATTTATTCCAATAGCCCTTAATTTTCTTTGTAGTTTCAGGGAAAAATCTTTAGATATCTTATCTTTGTAATAAATTTTTGTATTTTCCTCTTCCTCATTAATTTGAACAAGCAAAAAGAAATCTAATTTTGAAGTATTAATAAGAATTGCCTTTTTAAATACTTCCTCTCCAATAATTATTTTCTCTTCCAAGGACATATCAACAATATAATATCCCTTTTTCTTAAGCTCTGTCCTTACAGCCCTGGAAATATCAGAATAATTTATATCTATTCCAATTTTCATAATAATACCTCCAAGGATTAAATTTTATTATATTATATTCATAACTTTCCAAAATGTTCTAATTAAAGATTAACTAGAATAAATTATTAAAGAGATTTTAAATGGGAGGTTTTATAGTTGAAACATATTAAGTTTTTATCTTTAATATTAGCTTTAATATTTCTACAAGGTTGTACTTTAAATAGTTCAAGATATGTTCACTTTGAAAAAAGTCCTTCAAAAAATTATTACTCTAATAAAATTAAAGATAATCTAATAGATAATAAAACATATTCTCTTCAGGTATTTGACACAAATCTTTACAAATATTTTCCAGTAGATGAGAAAGATAATGATATTTTAAAAAATTTTATAAATACTTTAGATGAAAGTGCCTTTTTAGATAAATTTGAAATTAAAAACAAAGAAATTTTTAGACTTATTATTAAATTTCCAGAAGAAAATTATATTATAAAAATTTATGATAATAAAATAGCTACTCTTAATCCTTGGGATGGTCATTATAGTGAAGATATAATTGACATGAGCAATCTTCCCCTTCATTTTAATCTTTATGATTTTTGTAATTATATTAAAAATAAAAAATAGGAGTGCAATAGTTAATTTGCACTCCTAAACTTTAATTTAATTCTTCAAGTAATCTAAATACTCTCTTTTTTAATAGAGGGTGAACCTTATTAGGTGCTATTTCACAAAGAGGTTTTAATACAAATTCTCTCTCTTCCATTCTTGGATGTGGAATAGTAGTATAATCATCATCCATTATAATATCGTCATAAAATATAATATCTAAATCTATTATTCTAGGTCCCCACTTTATTATTCTTTCTCTCTTCATTAATTTTTCAATATTTAAAAGCTCATCCATAAGCTCCTTTGGAGAAAGTATTGTTTTTAATTTAATTGCTCCATTTAAGAAATCTTCCTGATTCTCTAATCCCCAAGGTTTAGTTTTTATAAATGATGATATTTTATCTATAGTAACTCCATTTATATCTTCTAAGTAATTTATAGCTTCTCTTAAATTATTTTCTTTATCTCCAATATTAGTTCCAATTGAAAGATAAGCTTCATGCCATCCTCTATTTATTTCAATAGCTGCATATTTTAAATGTCTTCCTATAGGTGCCCATGGTTTTTTAACTTTAACTTTAACATTTTTAATAAATCTATATTCATTAAGTATATATTCTGAAACTCTTTCTCCAACAGTTTCAATTAAATCATAACTTTTTTCACATACAACCTTCTCAATTCCATATACAAGTTCTCCATAATGAACAGAAGATTTTAAATCACCAGTTTTCCCTGCCTTTGAAAGGTCTAATTCTAACTCTATATCAAATATAAATTTTTGTCCTAAACTTTTTTCTTCTTGAAATACCCCATGATTTGCAAATATTTCAACATCCTTTAAATAAATTTTATCCATAAGTTATACCACCTTATTTAGCTTTTAAAATTGCATCTGTCATAACGCAAGCTCTCTTATTTTCTAGAACATCATGTACCCTTATAAATTCACAGCCTTTAACTATTCCAAGTACTGTTGTTGCTATAGTTCCTTCTAAACGCTTGTCTACTGGAAGATCTAGTGTTAGTCCTATCATTGACTTTCTTGATGTACCTAAAAGAACAGGATATCCCATATCTCTAATTTTTTCTAGGTTATTCATAACCTTTAAATTTTCTTCTAATGTTTTTGCAAATCCTATACCTGGATCTAATATAATATTTTCCTTTTTAACCCCAGCTTCTAATGCTATATTTATACTTTCTTCTAAATCACTTATAACATCTTCCATTAAGTTTTTATACTCAGCCTTTTCTCTATTATGCATTAAAATACAAGGAACTTCATATTCATAGGCAACCTTTGCCATGTTTTTATCCTTTTTAAATCCCCATACATCATTTATTAAATCAGCACCAGCTTCTATAGCTGCCTTTGCTGTTTCACTTTTATATGTATCAATTGATATTGGTATATCAAAATTTTCTTTTATTGCTTTTATTATAGGTACAACTCTCTTTATTTCTTCCTCTGCCTTAACAACTTCAAAGTTAGGTCTAGTTGACTCCCCACCAATATCTATAATATCAGCTCCATCATCTATAAGTTCTTTTGTTTTCTTTAAAGCAGCCTCTATATTATTAAACTTTCCTCCATCTGAAAAAGAATCTGGAGTTACATTAAGTATTCCCATTACATAGGTTCTTTCACCTAATTTAAATTCAGTATTTCCTATCTTCATTAAATTCACTCCTTAATTTAATACTTAATTATATTGTTTTTCTTATTTTTATCCCAATAGCATTTATTATAACTTTTACAAGTAAAGCAGTTTCTAGATAGCTTATCACTTTCTCTAATTAATTTATTAAAATAATTAGAATTATTATCTTCTCTATGATTTTCTATTCCACTTATTATTAAGTTTTGTTCTTCATTACTAAAGGAAGTTTCCTTTAATATTTTTTCAGCTAATATTACGCTTCCTTTATGATGTGGTATATTTTCTTTGTATTGCAAAACTCTACCTATATCATGTAAAAGAGCTACTGCATATATAACTTCTTTTGAAATATCAATGTTTTCTTCTAAAGCTTTTATATATGCTATTCTTGCAACATCTAAGCTGTGATCTAACCCATGTCTACAAAATTCTCTATCTATTTCTAGATCTTCTAAAAGTTTCATATTTTCCTTAAAAATATTATTTTTTAAAATCTCATTTACCTTATCCATAAATTATAGGCTCCTATCTCATAAGGGAAAGAATTTCTCCTCTAAGTTCCCTATCCTCTTCACATACACCTCTATAAGTAGTTGTTATTGTTTTTGTTCCAGGCTTTTTAACTCCTCTCATCGTCATACAAGTATGCTCTCCTTCAAGAACAACAATAACTCCCTTTGCATCTAAATATTTCATAATATCATCTGCAATTTCACAAGTTAATCTTTCTTGAAGTTGTGGTTTCTTTGAATGTAATTCAACTGTTCTTGCAAGTTTAGAAAGCCCTGCTACCTTTCCATTTGGTATATATGCTATATGAGCCTTTCCAAAGAAAGGTACAAAATGATGTTCACACATTGAATAAAAAACTATATCCTTTTCTATAACTAAATCATCTCTTGAAACAGTAAAGGCTTTACTTAAATATTCCTTAGCATCTTTATTAAGTCCTGCAAAAATCTCTTCATACATTCTAGCTATTCTCTCAGGTGTTTCTATAAGCCCTTCTCTATTTGGATCTTCCCCAATTCCTTCTATTATTAATTTGGCCCCTTCAATTATCTTCTCTTTGTTTATCATTTATCCTTTGCCCTCCAATTTTAGTAAATCTTCTCTATACTTATTGCTTATAATATTTGTAACATATTCTTTATCAAATCTTATATCTTCTATAAATTTAACTTTCATTATACCAAGTAAACTGTTAGTTAAAAATACTTCATCCATATTTTTTAATTCATCTAATGTAATATTACACTTAGAAACTTTAAAATTTCTTATAATCCAATCTCTTACTGTTCCATTTAATAATCCATTAGAACATTTTGGAGTATATATTTTTTTATTTTTTATACAAAATATATTAGAAACTGTAGTTTCACATAAATATCCCTTTTCATTAAAAAATATAGCATCATTAAAGCCTTCTTTTGCTGCCTTTCTTTTTTCTAATATATTTTCAATATAATTAGTAGACTTTATTCTAGGCATAATAGATGTTGAATTTCTAAGTACTTTTGAAATTTTAAGGTTAAATCCCTTTTCATACATTTCATCAGTATAACTATTGTCTCTTGTAGTTAATATAATATTTTTTTCTGTAACTGTTATCTTTAATGCTTTATTTACTAATTTTAATTTATTTATATATTCTACTACCTTTTCTTCTTCTATTAAAGGAGGCATATTTAAAATTTTTAAAGCTTTTTTCAATCTTTCTATATGAAATTCTAAAAAATAAGGGCTTTCATTAAAAAAAATTGTTTCAAAAACCCCTTCTCCAAAGAAAACACCATTATCTAAATTAATTTTATTTTGATCTATTATAATCTCTCTCATCTTAACACCTGCATTAATGCCTTTGCCTTTTGAAGTGTTTCATAATATTCATCTTCTTCATCTGATTCAAAGGTTATTCCTCCACCTACTCCAAAGTAAGCTTTGTTATCCTTTTTTAGTATAGTTCTTATTACTATATTAAAGTCACTATTTCCCCTTAAATCAAAATATCCTATACTTCCTGTATAAAGATTTCTTTTAACCCCTTCAAGTTCTTCTATAATTTCCATTGCACGAATTTTAGGTGCACCTGTTATAGATCCTCCTGGAAATGCTTCTTTCATACATTTAACTGCTGAATTTTCCTTTTTTAATTTTCCTTCTATTGTAGAAACTAAATGAAATACAGTTGCATATTCTTCTATTTTAAAAAGCTCACTAACCTTTACAGAATTATTTTCACATACTTTACTTAAATCATTTCTTTCTAAGTCAACAATCATAAGTAGTTCTGACTTATCCTTCTCACTATTTTGTAGCTCTCTTCTAAAAATATCATCCTCTTCTTTATTTTTGCCCCTTGGTCTAGTACCCTTTATTGGACGAGTATTTACATTTCCATCCTTTATTTGAATAAATCTTTCAGGAGAAGAACTTATAATTTGAAAGTCCTCATAATTTAAAAAAGCTGAAAAAGGTGCCTTATTAATACTTCTTAATTTAGAATATATTTTAAAGGAATCCTCTAGGGATTTACAATAAAATCTTTGAGTCATATTGGCAATATATATATCACCATTTACTATATATTCCTTCATCTTCTTAACTGCATTAATATACTCTCCCTTTGTAAAATTAGAATAAAATTCATTCTTTCCTTCTCTTATAGTTTCCTCGCCTTTAGGAGATGCATATTTTATTTTTTCTTTAATTAAATCTATATCCTCTTCTTCTTTTAATCCTAAGGATGTTATAAAAGTTTTATTTTTTATTAAGTCAAAAATTATTATATTATTATATAATATAAACCTCATATCAGGAATAGTAAAATCTTCTTTTGCTGTATTAGGTAGCTTTTCTAATAGTCTTCCTGCATCATAGGATATATATCCTATATATCCTCCAATTAAGGGAATATCACTTTCAATATGTAATTTATAATTTTCTATTCTTTTTTCTAACTCTAAAAAGCCATCTCTTCCTTCTATTTTTTTAGAATTTATATAAACTTCTCCATTTAAAACTTCAAAGGTTTCAATTGGGTTTATTCCTATAAAAGAATATTTTGATAACCTTTCATCTTCCTTTGAACTATCTAAAAAAACACTATCTTTTTCTTTACTAAATAAATTATATATATCAAAAGGAGATAAATTTGTTTTAATCTCTTCTATACTAAATTTCATTTTTTCTCTCCCTTCCTTTTTCTTTGCAAATATTAATAAAATTATTAAGAAGTGTATGTCCTTCTTCTGTAAGTACTGCCTCTGGATGATATTGAACACCATATATAGGTAAAGATTTATGTTCAATTCCCATAATAACTCCATCTTCTGTTATTGCAGTAATCTCTAATTCAGAAGGGAAGTTTTCCTTTTCTATAATTAAAGAATGATATCTTGTAACCTTTATTTCCTTTGGAATACCTTTGAATATTCCCTTTCCATTATTTAAAACCTTAGATATTTTTCCATGCATAGGTCTTATACCCTTTACTATATTACCTCCAAAGTATTCCCCTATACTTTGATGTCCAAGGCATATTCCTAAAATAGGTGTTTTTTCTTTAAATTCTTCTATTATTTTCAAAACTTCTCCAGCTTCCTTAGGACTTTTAGGTCCTGGTGATATAACAATTCCATCTGGATTAATATTATTTATTATGTCACTATTTACTTCATCATTTCTAAAAACTTTTACTTCTTCATCTAATTCATTAAAATATCTAACTAAATTGTAAACAAATGAATCATAATTATCTATCATTACTAACATAATATCCCCCACTTCTATTCATTTATCTTATCTTGTGCTAAAATACTTATAATATTTAAATTATAGCATAGCTTTTTATCTTAAAAAAATAAATAAGCTTAAGAAAGGAGTTTAAATTATATGCCAAAAGTTGATTTTCATGTACACACAAATAAATCTGATGGATTACTTAGTCCAAAAGAAGTTGTTGACAGAGCATATAAAAATGGAGTAGAAATACTTGCAATAACAGACCACGACACTATAAATGGTCTTTCAGAAGCAATAGATGAAGCAAAAGTTAAAAATATAAAATTAATTCCTGGAATAGAATTTTCATGTAACTATAACAATGAAAGTATCCACTTATTAGGATTTTTCAAAGATGACAGTTATAAATCAGAAAATTTTATTGAAATATTAAATAATATACAAGAAAAAAGAATATTAAGAGCAAAAAAAATGATAGAAAAATTATCTGATGAATTTAATATAAATATAAATTTTGAAGATGTTTTAAAACATGGTAAAAATGTAGTTGCAAGACCTCATATTGCAAAGGCAATAATAGATGCAGGTTATTCTTACACTCATGATTATATTTTTGATAATTTCATTGGTAAAGATAAACCAGCTTATGTACCAACTAACAAAATAACTATTGAAGAAGGTATAGAAGTTCTTCATAAATTTAATGCTCTTGTATTTTTAGCTCATCCTGTATTAATTAAAAATTCTTCTTTAGAAGATTTTTTAAAATTTAATTTAGATGGAATTGAAGCAGTATACTTTTTAAATTCAAAAGAAGATGAAAAATATCTATTAGATTTTGCAAAGAAACATAATCTTTTAGTTTCTGCTGGCTCTGATTGTCATGGTGATTTTAAAAATGATAAACGTCATGGTGATATAGGAGATATGCCTTTAAAAGATGAATATTTAAGTAAACTACTAGAAAATTTAAATATGAAATAAAATAAGTGCCTATTCTACTTTAATTATAAATGTAGAATAGGCACCTTTATTTAATAAAGAGGTGTCACTTTTATTTATCGCATTTATTTTTATCATCAATATACCATTTGCAATCAGTTGTTGGATTACTTAATATACCTGCCATTACTAAAATGGAAAGTATAGAACTTGTTATTTCTTGATAATTATCTGGTAAAACATCAAATCCAAATGCATGTAAAATCATTGGAATTAATGCTGCAATAGATACCCATAGTCCATAATTTTTAAAACGGGATTTATCAATCATATACTTTCCCCCTTTGTATTATTAATATATGTAAATATATTTGTTAAGTTACAAAAGGGCAAAAAAAAAAATAGTCTACCCTATAAAATAAGGTAAACTATTTTTTATTTTTATGCTTCTTTTAAGAAAGCAACATATCCATTTTTAGTTTCAAATACATCAACCTTTGATGCAACTTCCCATGGAGCATGCATATTTTGAAGAGCAACTCCACAATCAATTACTTCCATATTATATTGTGCTAATATATAAGCGATTGTTCCACCGCCTCCTTGGTCAACTTTACCAAGTTCAGCTGTTTGGAAGGATACATCGTGTTTTTCCATCATAGCTCTAAGTTCTGCAATGTATTCAGCATTTGCATCATTACAGCCACCTTTTCCTCTAGCACCAGTATATTTATTAAATACAATTCCTTTTCCAAAGAAAGCAGTATTTTTCTTTTCCATTACTGATGGATAATTTGGATCAAAGGCTGCACTAACATCAGATGAAAGCATCTTTGAGTTAGTTAAGCATCTTCTTAATTTTATTTCTGAATAATCTCCTGCTCTATCCATAACTTCAGCTACTACATTTTCAAAGAATTTTGACTGCATTCCAGTAGCTCCTATACTTCCAACTTCTTCTTTATCAACAAGTAAGCATACACAAGTTTTATCCTTTGCTTCCTTAATTTCTGTTAAAGCTAGTAATGAAGTATAAGCACAAACTCTATCATCTTGACCATATCCCATGATCATACTTCTATCTAATCCATAATCTCTTGCTTTTCCTGCTGGTACAACTTCTATTTCTGCTGATAAGAAGTCATCTTCTTCGAAATCATATTTTTCCTTTAATATTCTAAGAATGTTTGCCTTAACAGCATCTTTTTCTTCATCCTTTAAAGGTATGCTTCCAATTAGAACATTTAAGTCTTCTCCTTCAACTACTTTTCCAGCCTTTTTGTCCATTTGATCTGCTGCAAGATGAATTAAAAGGTCAGATATTCCAACTACTGGATCACTTTCATCTTCTCCAACAACTACATTTACTTTTGTTCCATCCTTTTTAACTACAACACCATGTAAAGCAAGTGGAAGAGTAACCCATTGATATTTCTTTATTCCACCATAATAGTGAGTGTCTAAAAAAGCTAAATCAGTATCTTCATATAATGGATTTTGTTTTAAATCTAGTCTTGGTGAATCAATGTGAGCTCCTAAAATTTTAAGACCTTTTTCCATTTTTTCTTTACCAATTACAAATAATGCTAGTCCTTTTCCCATATTATTTGCATAAACCTTATCACCAGGCTTTAAAGTTTCATTAGAATTTATTACATCTTCTAAATTTTTGAATCCATGTTTTTCTGCAATCTTAATTGACTCTACAACACATTCTCTTTCTGTCTTACATTCTGAAATAAATTTCTTATAGCCTTCGTTGAAATTAAATATTTCTTGAATTCCTTTTTCATCATACTTTTCCCAAGCATTTTTTGACATATGAAATTCCTCCCTTTTGTTATTTATATTATTATTATTATCTTTTGTTATAATAATAATTACTTTTTTAATTATCGCTTATTTGATTTATTCTGTTTTCTATAATATCAACTGGTGTTTCTTTAGACATAAGTGAATATCTAAAGTTTACTGCAGCCGCCTCAATAATTACTGCAATATTTCTACCAGGTCTTATAGGAACAGTTAGTTTTCTAACTGGAACGCCTAAAACATCCATATACTCATAGTTTGTTCCTAACCTATCATAGTCCCCTTCGCTTTTCCAATGTTCGAAATGCATTACAAGTTTAATATCTTTTTCTTGTAGTACTGAACTTAAACCATATAATGCAGAAACATCGATTATTCCAATACCTCTAACTTCAAGCATTCCAATAGTTATTCTAGGTGATGAACCAATAAGTTCACCATCTATTTCTTTTATATCAACAGCATCATCAGTTACTAATCTATGTCCTCTTTTTATAAGTTCAAGGGCAACTTCACTTTTACCGATTCCACTTTCTCCTGTTATTAATATACCTATTCCATAAACATCCACTAGCACTCCATGAAGTCTAGTTTCTGGTGCTAATTTATCTGCCATGTAAATAGTTAATTTACTAATAAAATTTGTAGTAACCATGTTACTTCTTAAAACCCAAATATTTTGTTTTTCAGCATATTTTATTAGTTCTTCATGAGGTACAAGATCTCTTGTTACTATTACACACTTCATATTAAAGCTAAAGAATTTTTTAAGTCTCTTTCTTCTTAGTTCAACTTGCATATCATCTAAGAAACTCCATTCAGCCTTTCCTATAACTTGTATTCTTTCAGGTGTAAAGTAATTATAAAATCCAGATAGTTGCAGTCCAGGTCTATTGATATCGCTTACATTTATTTTTTCACCTTCAACGCCTTCTACTAATATTTCTAAGTCGAAGTCTTTAATTAATTTTTCAACTGTTACTGCCATACACTATCCACCCTTTATTTCTTTTTCTTAAGCTCTATTCCTTCAAGTTGAGCTCTAAAATTTCTTTTTACACTATCTATATATCTTTGTCTTAATTTTTTTTGTAATTCTTTTTCTTCTTCTGTTAATCCCTCTTCTTTACTCTTTTTATATAATTCATTTATTTTAGCTGTTACTTCATCTATGTTCATCTTATCTATGTTATTCATATAATACTCCTTACAAAATCAATATTTTTTAGTCTTTATATTTATTTTACTAATATTTTTATACATAATCAACTTTTATCACCAATGATTTTAACTTTTAAACAGCTTATTTACAATTATTACTTTAATAATACAATTTAACTTAACAAATATCCTTCTATTAAATTTAGCTGCTTAATTTATTTAATCTTTGTAAAAAAAAATACCTCTACTACAGAGGTATTAATTCTACAAAATATATCATCCCAACATGCCGTTTGCTTATATATTCAAGACCTGCGCCTCGCAGGTGGGTTTCACTCATATTATATCTGCCATCTTCCGTCATAATGAAAGCAAAAGCCTTGAAGCCCGACATTACTAATAATGTTGCAAATCCCGTTTATCATATGTAGGTTGAACATGATAAGCTTGGCGAACATCTCAGGAATGCTATGACTTTATTATAACACATTTTTTTATCATTTCAAGTTTTTCTTAAAACTCTGAAACTCTAATAATTATCTATAAGTAATCGTTTAACATATCTTCTAATGGTAAATCGCAATCTTCTGTACAAAATGCTGCAACAAATTTAATATAGTCAGTATTATTTCCATCTATATTTAACTCATGAGCCATTCCTTCAATTTCAAGTTCATCACTTATATCTTCAATAATATTTTCAATATTATCTTTAGCTATATCTAAAAGATATGGTATGTACCAGTCCTTTTTCCATTCTTCACTTTCTTTTTCTGTATCACTTTCTTCATTTGCATAAGATTCTGCAGCTTTAAGCTCATCTCTATCAAAATCATAGAAAAATTCTAGTACTACTTTATCATCATCTACTAAAATTTCTTCAATTTCTGTTAATCCATTTTCTTCTAACATTTCAATAATATCAAAAGCTTTCATTTCTCATTACTCTCCTTTTAGTATATAAGCTTACTGTATTCTTTTTTTACTGCTAAAAATTCTTTGTCATCTTCAACAAGATTTAGCTCTTCTTTGTCATCTACTTTATCTATTCTAAAGACAAATATGTCTTCTGCATCCTCATCAACAGGTGTTAATAATAAATATTCCTTCTTTTCAAGAAATATTCTTGCAACAGCCTCAAAATCCACTTTATTTCCATTTTCATCTTTAAAAGACATTATCTCTTTTTCTTCCATGTGTTTAATTCCTCCTAACATTTTTATGTTCTTATTATAATTATAATTACTTATAAATACAAACCTAATATAGGTAATTTTAAAAAAAGACTACCTAAAAATCCATAAAATTTTTAAATAGTCTTTAAAAGCATGTTGTTTTTTTATAATTAGCTCTCTATAAAATAATTCTATATTAATAAATATTTTAAATTTAATTTTTAATTAGAGAAGTTATCTTATCTAAAGCTATAATATATTCAGTGTGAAGAGCTCTTGTAAGAGATACATATAAAAGTCTTTGATCTAATATACTCTCTTCCTTATAATCCTCTTTACTTGGATTATAAATTATACTACAGTCAAATTCTAATCCCTTTGTTAAATATGATGGAATTATTATGTTATCTCCCTTTGCTTCCTTTTCTTTTCCTTTTATTCTTTGGAATTTATATTTACATTTTCTTCTTAATAGCTTTTCTAATTTTTCTGCTTCCTTAGAATCCTTTGTTATTAAAGCTATACTATTTTTACCTGATGAAATGACTTTATCAATTATATTTTCCACTGTCTGTATTACTTCTTTTTCCTCTTTTAAGTTTATTATTTCTGGTTTTGCTCCATGCCTTAAAACAGGTTTTGCATCTTTAAGTCCAAGATTTTGAGCATCTAATGCACCCTTTGCAAAATCTATAATTTCAACAGTTGAACGGTAACTTTGAGTTAAACTTATAAATGTTGCCTTATCCTTAAATAGCCCCTTAGTTATATCTTCCCAAGTTTTAAGTCCTTTATAATAATAAATTCCTTGAGCTAAATCTCCAACTAATGTTAAAGAATTTCCCTTGGCCATTTCATTTACTAAATATATTTGAAAAGGACTATAATCTTGTGCTTCATCTACAACTATATGTTTAAACTTTTCATTATCTTCTATTCCTTCAAGTAAAACTCGAATATATAAAAGTGCTGCTAGATCATCTTCATCTACTATTCCTTCTTTATCTCTTCTATTAAATTCATCTTTCATAAATTCTGCAAGAGCTTCTGGAATCTTACCATCTGTAGATATTTCAAACAATTCATCATCATTATAAAATCCTCTATATATGTCACTTGGATTTATTCCCCTCCAAGCTTTAAAATAATCATTCATTACAGTTTTAGAATTATTTTTAATAGACTTCTTAATTTTATCTCTTTCATCATAAAGATTTATAAGTTTTTTTCTTCTATCCTCTGAATCCTCTTCATTAAGTTTTATATCTCGTATTTTACTATCCCATTCTATATTTACCTTTTCAAGAACTAATTGAATTTTTTCTTTAAGTTTTAAAGTTAAATATCTTTTTATTTCATCTTTTCTTTTATTTATAGGATATGCCCTTAAATCTTTTAAATATAATCTCATTATTTCTTTTCTCTTAAATAGAACTTGATTTTCTATTTCTATATCTTTAATTTCTAAAGCTCTTCCTTCAATTAAAGTTATATATCTATCAATCATTATTTTAAAAGTTAATGAACCTCTTATTTTTGCTGAATTTATAATTAATTTTCTTTTTAATTCATCTTCCTCTTCCATTATACTTTTAAGTTTTTCATCTTTATTGTATATTTTTCCTTTAATTTTAGCTTTAGACTTTGCCATTTCTTCAAAAGTACTCTGTTTTACTTCATTAGCTCCAAGACTTGGTAAAATCTCTGAAATATAGTCTAAAAACAGTTTATTAGGTGCAAGAACTAAAATATCTTCTCCACTCATATTTTCTTTATATCTATATATAAGGTATGCAAGTCTATGAAGGGCTATTGTTGTCTTTCCAGATCCTGCTGAACCTTGAACTATTATAGGTAAATTTCTTGGCCATCTTATAATATCATTTTGTTCCTTCTGAATTGTTGCAACAACTTCTTTAAGTTTCTTACCTCTACTTTCTTCAAGATTAATCTTAAGAAATTCATCAACTAATCCTTGGCCTTCTTCTCCATTTATCATAAGCTCATTTATACTTTCATCAAAAATTCTTTCAAGTATTCCTTCTTCATCAAATAAAAATTTTCTCTTTAAAGAAAGTTCTCCATCTATAATTCCAACTGGAGCCTTATAATAGGCTTCTCCCCCTGTTCCACTATAGTAAAGATCTGCAACTGGTGCTCTCCAATCTACTACAACTTCTTCTCCATTTTTAGAACTATTTATTCCATGTTTTCCAATATAAATATTTTCTATTTCTGCTGACCTTTTCTCCCTAAAATCAACTCTTCCAAAATAAGGACTATTGTATACTTCTTCATATTTTTGTATATCATTTTTTGCAAGATTCATAGCTTTTTCTATGGATTCTTTTTCAAAATTATATTTTCCCTTTAATTCCTTACTTAACTCTGTAAACTTATGAGTTACTTGTTCAACATATTTTTGCTTTTCTAAAAGCTCTTCATCTATAAGTTTTCTCTTTTCTTCTAGTATTAATCTTTCTTCATTTAATTCACTATTACTCAAAATAAATACCTCTTAATTTAAAATATTATCTATAAAACATACATTATCTATTATATACTTAAACAGTTCAAGGTATCTAGTCTATTTATTTTTTCTTTATTCTTTCTGAAAAATTGTATATATTCTCTTATTTCTAACCTTTGCAAAAGCATTTAAAAAGCCATAGCTTATAAAAGCATCTGCCATATGATGCAAAAATGCACCTACAAAAGTTACAATTAAAAGCTGAAATAAATCAAATCCAACAAAAGGTATAACAACTAAAGTTTCAAGTCCTGCATGTACAATTGATGTTATTGCTGTCATTTTTTTATAAGATTTATATTTTTGTATAATCTTTGCTCCAACATATCCAACTATAATATGAGTTGCTGCTCTAAAAACTACAGGAAGTGGCATTCCTGCTATAAGAAAACCTATAGTAGATCCAATTCCTGTAACTACTGCAACCATTGGAGATATCATAATAGATATAAACATTGGCACATGAGCTGCTAAAGTTGCACTAAATGGTGGTATATAAATTCTTAAAAAACTAAATTGTATTGGAATTATTATTGCAAGTGCTGTTAAAAGTGATGCGTATACCATTTCTCTTGTTTTGTTATTATTCATAAAAATCTTCCCCCTTTTTTATATTAGTGTATATACACTAATATATTCATTATAAACTACGAGGAAAATTTTTAAAAGTAAAAAAATGAGCTACACATTAATTATTTAATGTAGTAGCTTCATTTTATAATTTATATTAATTTATTTTTTTAAGTTCATTTATTAATAATTCATTTTCATTATGTTTTAAAACACAAACTCTGAAAAATTTATTATCTAATCCTTCAAAGGATTTACAATTTCTTATTATAATTTTTTTACTAACTAATTTATCATATATATAATCTGCTGTTAAGCCTTCTTTTTTAATTTCACATAATATAAAATTACCTTTGCTATCATAATTTTTAATCCAATCTATACTGCCTAATTCCTCATTAAGATATTTTCTCTCATTTGTCATATGAGTTATTGTACTATTTATGTACTCAGTATCCTTAAACATTTCTTCTCCCATTAAGGTTGCAAAAATATTTATATTCCATAAATCTAAATTAGCTAAAATCTTATCTTTAACAGCCTTACTGGATATTAAACCATATCCAAGTCTTATTCCTGGAGTTGAAAAAAACTTTGATGTTCCCCTTATTACAAAAAGATTTTCATATTCATCCACTAAAGTAGTAGCTGAATAGTCCTTTGTATAAGTAAACTCTATATAAGTTTCATCTACCATAACAAAGGCTTTTGTTTCTTTTACAATTTCTCTAATTTCTTCCTTTGTAAAGGCAAATCCTGTTGGATTGTTAGGATTACAAATAATAACAAGATTAAAACTCTCTTCTTCTATCCTTTTCTTAAGATCCTTAACATTAATTTTAAAATCATTTTCCTTTTTGGCAAAATACTTTGATATTTTACATCCTATCTTTTTAAGTTCTTTTTCATATTCTGAATAGGCAGGTGCTACAAGTAATGCCCTTTTAGGATTAACTGTTTCTATAAATGAAGATATAAGTTCTGTTGCACCACCTCCAAGTAAAATATTTTCACTCTTACAATTACAATATTTTGATATTGAACTTTTAAGATTTTTATATTCAGGATCTGGATATATTGAAACCATATCTATATTATTTATAACAGCTTCCTTTGCTTTCTTTGAAGCTCCAAAAGGATTTATGTTTGAACTAAAATCTAAAATTTCTCCTCTGTCTATTCCAAGTTTATTTGCTAAATCAAAAAGATTAGCTCCATGAGTAACTGACATAATAATACCTCCAATTAATATTATCTACTATTTACTATTATAATAAACTTTTTTAATTAATCATAATTTATAAAATTCTACACTAAATTTTAAGATTAAATATTATTATTAATAATATCTATTTGTCTATTTCTTTTCCAACTAAAGAATTTTTCTTTCCATAGCCAAAATATCCTATAAGCATGAAAAATAATATAATTAAAAATACAATCCATGTTGTTTTCTTTAAATTTAACATTAAAAATAAGCAACATAAACTTCCTAGTATAGGGATAACAGGTACAAGTGGTGTTTTAAAACTTCTCTTTATATTAGGATATTTTTTTCTAAATATTATTATTGAAAAACATACAAAAGTATAAACAAGTAAAAATGCTATACTTGCAAAATTAGCTAAATCCTTTAAATTAAAAAATCCTGCAAGAATTGATGATATAATTCCTATAACCCAAAGTGAAATATATGGAACATCATTTTTATCCTTCTTACTAAAAACTTTAGGAACTAATCCATCTTCACTCATTGTTGATAATATTTGAGAAGTTGCAAAATTTCCTGCAAATATTACTGCAAGTATTCCAATAATTGTTCCTAATGAAACAACAAAGGCAACCATTGGCTTACCAGCAACTTTCAAAGTATAAGAAAGAGCATCTGGAACATTTAAATTACTATATGAAGTTATTCCTGTTAATACTAATGAAACACCCACATAAACTAGTGCACATATAAATAATGATGTTAAAAGTCCAATTGGTAATGCTTTTCTAGGATTTTTTACATAAGGTGCTGCTGATGCTGTTGCATCAAATCCACAATAAGCAAAAAATACAGATGCAGCTCCAGTCATAACTCCTGATGTTCCATAAGGTGTAAATGGTACCCAATTTGATGTTTTCATATGCATTGAACCAACTACTAAAAATAAAGCAATTACGAAAAGCTTTATAATCACCATTGTATCATTTACCTTTTTACTTGATTTTGTACCACCTGAAATAACAAATGTAATAAATATTATTGCAAAAATTGCTGGCAAATTAACAATTCCACCTTGAGATGGTATTGATGTAATTGCTTTAGGTAAATGTATGTTAATAACATCTAATAAACTTAAAAGATAACTTCCCCACCCTGATGCTACTGTTGCTGTTGAAAGAATATATGCAATTACTACACACATTCCTACTATGTATGCAATAAACTCTCCTAACGTTACATATGTAAAAGTATATGAACCGCCAGGACTTTGTATACTTGCACTAAGTTCAGCATAGCATAAAACTATTAATGCAGCTGCAATAGCTCCAATTACAAAAGAAACTGCAACTGCAGGTCCTGCCTCTTTAGCTGCAACTATTCCAGTTAAAACCATAACTCCAGTTCCTATAACAGAACCTATACTCATTAATGTTAGGTCTAATGTATTTAAATTTTTTTCACTGTCTTTAACATTTTGAGATACTTTTTCAATTTGCTGAGTTCTAAAAATGCTCAAATAAATCACCTCTTCCATTAATAAAAATCAATAAATATTTTTTAAATAATACTAAAATAAACTAATATATTTTTAATTTTGTCATAAAAATTATATCAATATTCTAAAAAGTTTCTATGTAAAGTTTTTTTCAAAAAAGTAAACTTTTATTTTTTATAGTCTTTTTTTTAAAATTCATTTATTTTTATCCTATATTTGGAACAATCCATAAATTTTCTCTTAAATATATAATATAATTTTCTTTATTTTATAAAATTAGTACACTTTTCTTCATATTATGTATATACTATAATTTATGACTAACTTCTTAAAGGAGGATATATTTATGAAGAACTTTAGTGAATTAAATTTAGATGATAAAATAATTTTAGGTTTAGAAAAGCAAGGAATTACTGTACCAACAGAAATACAATCTTTAACAATTCCTGAAATATTAAATAATAAGGATGTTATAGGTGAAGCTCACACAGGAAGTGGAAAAACTCTTGCCTTTTTAACACCTCTTTTCCAAAAGATAGATGCAAGTAAAAAAGACCTTCAAGCTTTAATTCTTGCTCCAACTCGTGAACTTGTTATGCAAATAGAAAAGCAAGCAAAATTATTATCAGAAAACTCAAATATGCAAGTTAACTCAATATCAATTATTGGTGATGTTAACATGGATAAGCAAATTAAAAAATTAAAAGAAATTAAACCACAAATTGTAGTTGGAACTCCAGGAAGAGTTTTAGATTTAATTAGAAAGAAAAAAATCAAAGCTCATACAATAAAAACAATTGTTCTTGATGAGGGTGATAACTTACTAGACAACACTCATTTAAGAACTATAAAAGATATAATAAAAAGTACAATGAGAGATAGACAACTTTTAATTTTTTCTGCAACAGTAAGTGCAAAAGCAATGCCTATTGCAAAAGAATTAATGAAAGATCCTATAATCTTTAAAAATGAAAAGAAAGCTTCTTTAAATCCTAATATTGAACATATGTACATTGAAGTTGAAGAAAGAGACAAAGCTGAAGTTTTAAGAAAATTAATTGCTGCAGTTAACCCTTCAAAGGCAATTGTATTTATAAATCGTGGATTTGATGTTGAAATGATTGCAGATAAATTAAAATATCATAATCAAAATGCCTTTGCTATGCATAAAAGAATAACAAAGGAACAAAGACAACAAGCTCTTGAAAACTTTAGAAATGGGAAAATAAACATATTAGTTTCATCAGATATTTCAGCAAGAGGTTTAGATATTGATGGAATATCACATATTATAAATTTAGATTTCCCTGCAAATGCTAATGAATATCTTCATAGAGCTGGAAGAACAGCTAGAGGAAATGCTCATGGAACAACTATATCTTTAGTTACAAAAAGAGAATTCCCAGCCCTTAGAATCTATGAAAGAGAATTTAACATAAAAATAGAAAAGAAAACTTTATCTTATGGTGAATTAGTTTAAATAAAAAATAGATGAGCAAAAAAGCTCATCTATTTTTTTCTTATTTTTTCTTATTACAATAACCTATAAAAATTATTATGGATATTAATCCTATAATAAAACAAAATTCAAAAGCACAACTTATTGATTTTTTAGCAGCTAGTCCTATTATTGGATTAACAGCTGTAGCTATAATTCCTTCTATCATTGAATAAATAGATAAAATAGTAGCTCTATCCCCATTAACTATGGATTTATTTTCTAATTCAGTTGCCATAGGGGTAATAAGTGACATACTTAAAGAAATTATTCCTACACAAAAAACACTAATTACCGCTGATTTTGTAAAAGCTAATATTAATGAACTTATGCTTATAAATAAATACATACTAAGAATAGATTTTTTTCTTCCAAATCTCTCACTTATTTTATAAGACTTAACTGTAATTAAACTAATAATTTGCATAAATGCTAATATTAATCCAAAATATTTATATGGAATTCCACATTTAACATACTGTCCTTGGTTTAAAAATACAGTTACACTTTGAAAAATTTCACTAACAAATGCAATAGATATAATAAAAAATATAAATCTTCTATTTTTAAGAACTCTTTTAAAGCTATTTATAATATTTGGCTTTTCTCTTTTATTATTCTTTACATCTATTAAAAATAAAGATAACAAAAATGCTATTCCATATGGAATAATTGTAGCAAAAGCTGCCATTTTCATTGAAATATTAATAAATATACTTGATGTTAATGCAGCTACTAAAAAACCACTAGTTGAAAATAAATTATATCTTGAAAATATTTTTTCACTATTACAATTTTTATCTATGGATTCATATAAAATTGCTACATCACAACCTGAAATTCCTGCAATTGCAAAAGAAAGTAAAATTCTCTCTATAACAAAAAATTCAATTGAAGTAGCTTTGAAAAATATAATTTTAGATAAAAAAAAATACAAAATTAGATATTATAAGTGTATTTTTATATCCAAATCTATCTCCTAAATATCCACAAGGTACTTCAAATAATATACTAAGTATACATGTTAAAGATTCTATTAAAAATATTGCATTAATAGAAACTCCATTTGCTTCCCTATAAAGAGTAGCTATAGGACCATAAAAAACTAGCCCCTGCATAAATATAATAATATACATAATGTATATGTTTTTTCTCTTATCCAATTTAAATTCCTCCAAAATTCCAAAGCAAATAAACCTTTCTTATAAAAGGCTTAAATTTTATAGTTGTATGAATTTCTTTAGATTAAATTTAAATTGGTCTAAACATAAAATTATCTCCTAACAAAAATATTATTATAAAATATATACTTATATTACCATAAGTACATATATGTGTATATATTATCTCATTTCATTTATAAATCCTTTTCTATAAGCTATCAACAGTAATTTTAAATCCTTTATTTGATTTTTTAATTCTATTCCAACATCAGTATCTCCAACTCTTTTTCTAGTTACCTTTCTTTCAACAATAATACTTGTAGATAAGATATCCTTTTCTTCAATAATAGCATTTTCAATTGATTCAAAAGGCTGATGAGATACTAGTTGAAATCCATAAGAGTTATATATAAGGGTATATCCTGCAATACCTGTATCTCTTCTATATGCCTTTGCAAAACCTCCATCTATAACTAGTATTTTTCCACCACATTTTATTGGACTTTCTCCATACTTTTTCTTAACAGGAACATGTCCATTTACTATTATTGATTCGTTTATATCTAAATCAAATTCCTCTAAAATTCTTCTAACCATATCTTCGTTGTCCCTAAGTTCGTAATATGGATTTTTCTTTTCTATATGAGTTTTTTTATCTTCAATAAAATATCTTTCAAAGGTTGTCATTTCATTTTTACCAAATAAAGATGAAGCAGGTCCTGTCCATAAATACCACATTATATCCATTCCATATAATTTTTCTTTAGTTCCTACTTTGTTAAAATATCCTTCCCTTGCTAAAATATCAAATTTTTCTAATAAAGCCTTTCCTTTATATTCTTTACCTTGAATAGTCATACTTTTAAAAGAACCATCTTCATTTAATGGTATACATCCATGTAATAGTAAATTAGAATTATATTTTAAATATATACTTCCCTTTGCAAAAAGAAATGTAATATGTTTTTGAAGCTTTTCACTATTAACAAATGAATCCCTTAATTTTTCTATTAACTTTTCCTCTTCATCAGTAAGTTTATAAGGATCTTTAGGATCTATTGTTGGAAAGTCTTTATCCTTTAATTCATAAGTTTTTCCCTTTAAATATATAGTTCCTTCATCATAATTAATTTTATCTAAAAGTAATCTATGGTCTAATTTAAATTCTGGTCTTCTTTGAATAATTTCTTTTTCTAATTTAAACTGTATAATTGCAATTGCCTTATGCATCTTAGAAATTAAATCTATTTCAAATTTCCCATATCTTTTATCGTCATTTAATTTTGGAATAAATTCTTTACATGGATCTTTTTTATAATGTTCTAAAGCAAAGGTTGCAAGAGGAAGTAAATTTATACCATATATATCTTCTATTGTATCTAAATTTCCATACCTTGTTGCTATTCTTAAAACATTTGCTATAGATGTCTTTACTCCTGCTGCTGCTCCCATCCATAACATATCATGATTTCCCCATTGTATATCTACAGAATGATAATCCATTAATTTATCCATTATTATATCTGCCCTTGGTCCTCTATCATATATATCTCCTAAAATATGAAGTCTATCTACAATTAACCTTTGTATAACCTTAGATAATGCAATAATAAATTCTTTAGATCTTCCAATATCTATAATTGTGCTTATTATTTCATCATAATACTCATGTTTATCAACCCCATAAAATTCTTCATGTAATAATTCTTCAATAACATAGCTAAAATCTTTAGGTAAGGCTTTCCTAACCTTTGATCTTGTATATTTAGATGATACATTTCTGCAAAGTTCTATCAACCTATATAAATTAATTTTATACCAATCATCTATATTATCTTCTTCCTTTAAAACTATTTCTAATTTTTGTTCTGGATAATAAACTAATGTTGCTAAACTTTTCTTTTCACTATCCCTAAGAGAATTTCCAAAAACACTTTCTATCTTTCTTTTTATAACGCCTGAACCATTCTTTAAAACATGTACAAAAGGTTCATATTCCCCATGTAAATCTGTTAAAAAATGTTCTGTCCCTTTTGGTAAATTTAATATAGCACTTAAATTAATAATTTCTGTTGATGCTTCTGCTATAGTTGGATATTGTCTAGCTAAAAGCTTTAAATATTTTAATTTATTAATAATTTCATCATCACAATTATTCATTCTTATCCTCCAGTAATTTTAAATCTTCCTTAACAATTCCTGTAATCCTTTCAAAATAATTATATCTTAATTTTTATTTCACAGCAATAACTTATACTATATTTTAATTTTCAATATATAGATTACTCTATACATCAAATTAAATTAAATAATATATACTATTGTAATTTCATAGAAGTTTGCTAATTATTATTAAAAGAGATAAAATATCCTCATAGGTATTTTAATTAATAATAAATAATTAATTTTAATTTAAAGGAGAGATATAAATGCTAAGTAAAAATTTACTAGAAAACCTTAACAAACAAGTTAACTTTGAATTCTATTCATCTTACCTTTATTTATCAATGGCTTCTTATGCTGAATCTGTTGATTTAAGTGGATTTGCTAACTTCTTTAGAGTTCAAGCACAAGAAGAATTAGCTCATGCAATGAAATTCTATGATTATGTATTCCAAAAAAATGGAGTTGTAACTTTAGAAGCAATTCCAAAACCTGATCTTACTTTTGATAACATAATTGATGTTTTCCAAAAAGGATACAACCATGAGCAAACTGTTACAAAGAAAATATACGAACTTGCTGATATTGCAAGTGAGGAAAGAGAACATGCTACTATGAGCTTACTTAATTGGTTTATAGATGAGCAAGTTGAAGAAGAAAATAATTTTAATTCCCTTTTAAAGAGAGTTAGAAGATCTGAAGGAAATCCAGCAGCTTTATATATGATGGATGATGAACTTGCAACAAGAGTATTTGTTCCTATAAATAATAATGGTAAATAAGGAAATAATAAAGAACTCAGATTACAAAAAAATAATCTGAGTTCTTTATTTAATTTTTTATTTTAAGTGTTCTATTCTATAACCAATATCCTTATTGGCTAGCTTATAACTTTCTTTTATCATATCTTCTTCACTTAATCCATTACCAAGAAGAGAATCTATTGTCATTTGATTTCTAGTTTTAAAATATTTATCTAAAATCTCCTTTTCAATATCTTCTTGAGAGGCTATTGAGTAATCATCAAGTATATGATTTACCTTAATTCCATTTTCCTTTAAAAATTTCCCAAGCAAAATACCTCTCTGACATCTTATTGGATTTTGCATAGCTCCAAGTAAGGCTATTTTATATCCTTTTTTTAAGCCATTTTTTAATCTTTCAATACCTATTTTAAAATTATCTTCTTTAATTACTTTTTCAAAATCTGCATATCCTTCTTTATTGTAGGATTCTTTTGTTTTCCTTTTTGCAGCTAATTCTTCTCCCATATAAATATATGAAAAACCAGCTTTTTTTAGGGAATATCTTATAGCTTCTTTATCAAATTGTACATTATATTTAGAATAAGGCGTTCCTCTTACATCTACAACACAATTAATATTAAAATGCCTTAACATATCTATTAGCCTTTCAATACTGTAATTAGAATGTCCAATTGTAAATATTTCCACTTTATATCACCCCTTTAATTGTTTTTAAAATATTTTATTTATAAGTTATAAAACACTATACCTTTAACACAGGTTTTAAAGATAAATATTTATTTAAATTATTTTAACTATGTTATATTATTTTGTCAATTTTTAAAATGGAAAAGCCATGTGCATATTTTATGCACACAGCCTCTTTATTTTAAAATCTATATATAATTTTCTTAATTTATATACAAAACTAGTTTATTAATTAAACTTTTATTGTAAATCTCTATTTATAAAACTCTTGAGTTGCATAAACTGTATTTCCTGTTTTATAAACACCTACACCAATACTTGAAAAATTATTTGATAAAATATTTGCTCTATGTCCTGGCGAATTCATCCAGTTTCTCATAAATTGATTTGCTAATTCATTTGCATCAGATACTCCACCAATATATGCAATATTTTCTCCCCATGCTCTATAATTTACTCCATCTTTTTTCATCTTAGCTGTTATAAGATTTCCTTCTGGGTCCTTATGGTCAAAATACTTTCTATCTCCCATATCCTGAGATTTTATTTTCGCGTACTTTTCCATAGTGCTATTATATGATAATTGTGAAACTCCAGCCTTTCTTCTTTCTTCATTTACTTTTTTAAAGATCATAGCTTGTACTTGTTCCATAAATTTATCATTATTAGCTACAACTGTTTTAGTATCAGCATTATTTTTTGAAGTTTCTGCTACCTTTGATGTATTCTTTTTATCTGCTGCTTTTTTAGCAGTTTTATTAACCTTATTAGTTTTAGAAACCTTCTCTACTTTTTTGTTATTTGAAATTTCCTTTTTCTCTTCTATCTTTTTATTATCTTGATTTTGTCCATTATCTTGAACTAAATTTTCTTCTTCTCCATAACAATTTGAACTATTACAATCTATTTTGCCATAAATAAATTTACTAAGATTCTTTGAAATTCCTTGAAGATATGAAAAACAATCACTTTTTATATTTTCTGCCTTTTGTAATGAGCCTTCATTTACTTTGTCGCAGCTTGTATTACAATTTTGAGCTTGTCCTTTATCATATTCAATAGAAGTTTTGCAGTTAGATACATTATCATCTGAGTTTGCAGAAGCATAAGCTGTAGCACCTACTCCCCCTAATAATGTAGTAGTTATTAATATAGCAATTAGTTTGTGTTTCATTTGTACCACTCCTTTTTATTTTTTCAGTCCTATAAAATAGGACTAATATCTTATTAGTTAAAGTACTCTTTTACTTTTTCTAATGCTAACATGTATATTTATACCACAGTTTCCCCCTTAAATTCACAGTAAATTGGTGCCACTGATTCCTATGTAAAGATTAATTTCAATTATATTCCTATTCTAAAAACCTTATTTTTTTTGAAAGTTGGCAGTATTTCTTACTCCCAATAGTTTTTCCAATATATTCTTTGGGTAAAATTACTAGGTATAATTTTTTTCTTTTTCTTTATATAAAAAAGTAAAGTTAAAGAAACTATTAAATTTCTTTAGCCTTTAATATATTTTATATTCTCTATTCAAAAGGATATTTTATTCCCCATTGATTTCTAATTTCATCCATTATATCCATTACATCCATAGATAACTCTAGAGTATTTAGGTTATTTTTCTTTAAAATACTCTCATTCATATCTAAAGCTTCATACATTAATGCCTTTGAAGTTTCTCCTGATTCTATAACCTCAACTCTACCATCTAAATAAGTTATAGTTGCAACCTCTGCTCTTGGAGAATTATCTACTGTTATAAATCCAAGTTCTCCTGCTACAACTCCTCTCTTTGGCATCTTTGCTCTCATTGTTAAAGAAATTACACCCATTTCATCCAAGGAATTTTTAAGTATTATTCCAGACTGCTCATCTACTCCAGTTTCAAATTTTTTAACTGTTGTTAAAATTTCTTCTGGTTTCTCTGAAAGAAAGTATCTAGCAAAGGATAAAGCATATGTTCCAATATCAAGAAGTCCTCCACCTGCTAAATCTTTATTAAAAAATCTATTATTAATATCCTTTTCTTTGCAGCTTCCAAAGGATACTTGAATCATTTTAAGATTTCCAATTTTTCCAGACTCAACAAATTCCTTTAGTTTTTTATATAGTGGCATATGATAAATTGTCATAGCCTCCCTAACAATTAAATTTTTAGATTTTGCTAAATCTACTATCTCTTTTAATTGTTTACTATTTACAGTTATTGCTTTTTCACAAAGTACATGCTTATTATTTTTTAAACTTTCCATTATATATTCATAGTGATTACAATGAGGAGTTGATATATAAACTACATCTATATTCTCATCCTTTAACATTTCCTCATAATTTCCATAAGACTTTTACACTATGAATTTTGGCAAACTTTTCAGCTTTTAAAATATTCCTTGACCCTACTGCATAAACCCCTATACTAGCCTCATTTAAAGCCTCTGCAAATTCTTCTGCTACTGTTCCAGGTCCTAATATTGCCCATTTTATATTACTCATATCCTCCACCTCATAAACTAACTATTTTTTAAATTTATCATATTATTATTATAAAGCTTCGTCAATATTAATTTATTAAATATCCTTTTACTAAATCCCCATTTAAATTTCTTCCACTATATTTTTCAAATGCATTTATCACTTGCCTTTGCCTTATTTTTGCTAATCCATTATTTTTGCTTAATGCATATAAATTTGGTGCTTGAGGAAGTCCTGCTAAAAGAGTTGCTTCATCAAAAGTTAAATCACTTGCCTTTTTACCAAAATAACCTTTAGCAGCTTCTCCTATACCAGTATGTCCATCTCCAAAATATATTACATTAACATATAATTCTAAAATCTCTTCTTTAGAATACTTTCTTTCTAATTCAATAGCTAACAATAATTCTTTAAATTTTCTCTTAAAACTTCTTTCATTTGATAAACAAATATTTTTTGCTAATTGTTGAGTTATTGTGCTACCACCTTGTACTACTCTTCCAGCCTTTAAATTGTTTAAAGTAGCTCTAGTAACTGAAATTACATCTATTGCTCCATGAGAATAAAATCTATGATCTTCTATTGCCACCATTGATTTTAAAAAATTTCTTAGTTCATTTATAATAAAGTTTCTCATAACAATTCCTCCTAAGACTGAATTTTTCTTTCGTTATGACTTTATTATATAAATATCTAAAAAAACTCATATTCAACTTCATTACTTTATTCTTTCATTTATGTAAGAATAAAAAAACATTAGATTTTTAAATAAATTCTATAATATTCATATTTTAATAAAATTTAACATGAATGAAATATTTAAGTACATATATTTTTGATAAAATGTATATAGTTATTTGTATCTTATAGTACTAATTTAATAAAAAAGGTGGCGATTACTTTGAAATTATCAGTAAAAATTGATGATAATATTCCAAGATTTAATTGTGACGAGTGTTATAAGTGTCATAGCAAAATGGGTGTAAGTTTGTGTAAATATAAACATAGAGGATGTTGTTTTTATTATCCTAAGTTTAATTTGGTAGATTTACAAAGAATGGTGAAAGACCCTGAAGGTAAACCTGTTATTAATAAGATACTAAATAATAAAAAAGCTAAAATATTTAATTATTACATTCAAGAAGTTGGATATTTTGATAAGGAAGGATATAAAAACTATCTAAAAAGTTCTAATTTTAAATTAGATAAATCTGAACCCTTTGATAAAACTCTATACTTTAAAGCTTGCCCTTTTGTAGTAGATGGAAAAGGTTGTTCTATACCTTCAAAGTTTAGAACTCCTGTATGCAACTTCTTTCTTTGCAAAGAAATTAAACATACAGCTAATTTCAATAATTTAATACATACTTATGAATTAGCAGCTAAAGAATATTATCATTATTATGAATGGGAAAATGAAAATCTTATAGAACTCTTTGAAGAAAAGGGCTTAACTTTAAAAAATAATCTTAAAGAATCCTTAGAATTTCTAAAAAACCTTAAGATTTATTATTGTGAATTTCCTAAATTAGAAGATTTTAATTCTGAGAAAAACCTTAATACTAAATTATCTATAGCAAAATAAAAAACATTATAATTAGAAAGTGACCTTAAAGTATAATTTAAGATCACTTTCTATTAATTTTCTATTTTACTATTTTTCTTTGACTTTATTAAATACTTTGAAGATATAACTCCAATAATAAGTATTCCTATTGGAATTAAAAACTGAATTGAAAATGGATTAGTAAAACTTCTTCCAAGAATTGAATAACACATTGTTTCTGGAACAACCCCCAAAAGTGATGCTAAAATAAAATCTTTATATTTTATTTTAGTAAATCCACAGGCATAACTTAATGGATCAAAAGGAAGTATTGGTGGTAATCTTAAAAGAAATAAAATTCTAAATCCATTCTTCTCTATATTTTTATCTAATTTAATAAATCTGTTTCCAATTATACCTTCAACAAAATCTCTTCCTAAAATCCTTGATGTATAAAAGGCAACTGTACCTGATATAAAAAATCCAACCATTGTAAGTAAAAATCCCTTTATAGGACCAAATAATGTTCCTCCAACTATTGCAATTAAATTTGTTGGAATAACTACAAAAAATGGCTTTAATATAAAAATCCCTACATATATTAAAGAAGAAAAGGCTCCTTTTTCTTTAATAAACGTTGATACTTTTTCAAAATCTAAACTCTTTATAAACTCAAAATTTTTAACTAATATAGATAAACAAACTACTACTAATACTAGAAATATATAAAACTTTATTTTACTTATATTATTACTTTTACTCATTTAAACTCCTCTTATTAAAATACTTATATTAATTTTCATATAACCTATGCTTTGATAACTAAAAGTAACATAAAAACTTAGTAATGTAAAGTAAGCCTAGTTAGTATTTATAATTTATATGTTAATTATAAGAATTTCTTAAGCATTCATAAAAACCTCTTAATTTTTTATAATGTTTTAGAAAGCTCTTTTATAAATTCAGGAGTTGTTCCACAGCATCCTCCTACTATTGAAACTCCATTATTAATAAGCTTTTTTATACCTTTACTAAATTCTTCTTTAGTAATATCATATTCTAATTTTCCCTTTATAACTTTAGGAGTTCCTGCATTTGGCATAACTATTACTGGTAAAGTTGTATTTTCACTTATTCTTCTCACTATATCTTCAAGGTTTTTACCTTCTTCTGTACAATTTACACCTATTCCATCAACACCTAACTTTTCTAATTGTAAAGCCATAGTCTCTGGTAAGGATCCACCGTAAGTTCTTCCTTCCTTTGAAAAGGCCATAGTTGCAAAAATAGGAATATCACAAACTTCTTTTACACCTAAAATCGCTGACTTCATTTCATATAAATCAGTCATAGTCTCAATAATGACTAAATCAATTTCATACTTTATTCCTTCTTTTATTTGTCTTTTGAAAATATCTTTAGCTCTATTAAAATCTATTTCTTCATTTTCTCCTATTTTTCTTCCAATAGGCCCAATATCCAAAGCAATAAAGCCCCTTTTCCCTTTCATAGCTTCTTTAGCTATATTTATAGCACTACATATTATCTCTTCAACAGAATAAGGTGTATTTTTAAGTCTTATTTCATTTGCACCAAAGGTATTAGTAGTTATAACCCTAGCTCCTGCCTCTATATACTCCCTATGTATACTTTTTACTATTTCACTATGAGTAATATTAAATTTTTCTGTACCTTCTCCTATATTTAATCCTTTCCTTTGAAGCATAGTTCCCATAGCCCCATCAAAAATTAAAATATTATTTTTAATATACTCTCTTATATTCAAATATTTCAACTCATTTCTATACTTAACTATATCTTGATTTTATATGTTTATATAATATAATACAAATTTTCATTAATCTTTAATTAGTATTTTTAAGTACTTAAAATAACTAATACATTTTAAAATAAATACTTCAAAAAATATCTACCCACAAATACTAGGTAAAATATAGAAAAATAAAAAAAACAGGTGTAAATTTCTTTAATATATTTTACACCTGTAATTTATAATATTTTCGCCGTATTCTATTTCCTCTGTATCCTAAATATTTTAAAAATAAATTATTTTTAAAGTTATTAAAAATACAAGGCTTTCTATTACTCTCCATATATATTTAGGGAAAACCCCTTGCTTATTGCATTTTCTGCACACTCTTTCACTCCTAAAAAAGTGTTGTTTGCACAAGGATTACACTCTAATTTATTTCCTTCTGGTATACTATCTAAAGTTAATAAGTTTCTTAATACAGCTTCTACAGCAGCTTTTATTTCTATAGAATCCTTATCTCCCCAAGCACTTAAATAAAATCCAGTTCTAGAATTCATAGGAGAAATTTCTATTACTCCATCTAATTCTTCTCTAATAGAATAATTTAAATGATGCTCTAAAGCATTCATAGACTCTAAATCAAACTCTTCATTTGGTTGTAAAAATCTAATATCAAACTTACTTATTCTATCTCCATTTGCACCTTCATAAACACAAGATTTTCTTATAAATGGTGCCTTTGCCTTTGTAATATCTAGATCAAAACTTTCTATCTTTTTCATACCTTTACCTCCTATAAATCATTTTATTATACTTTTAATTAATTTTATTATTCTATCTATATACTAACTTCATCAAATATATGCATAAATTTTGAATAAAAATTCTATTATTTATTTATACAAAGCATTTTCACTATTAATTATGCCCACTTTTTCAAAATTTAAACTAGATAATAAAAATTTATAGTAATAAATATATAAAAATATTTTCAAGTACAACCTTTTGATATTACATAAGTGTAAATAAGTATTAATTAAAAATTATATAAAGACAATCAATGTATAATAGCAAATTCTATATTAATTTAAGTAAAATTTAGTTAATTAGCAACTTATATTTATAAGTATAATTATAAATATTATATACATTAAAATATAAATTATAAGCTATTTATATCATTTAAATAATCCTCTCTAAATAAAGCCATTAGTATTTCGTCATGATATTTTCCTTCTCTAAATATCTCCTTTTTAAGTCTTCCTTCTTCTTTAAAGCCAAGCTTCTTGTAACAAGCCAAAGCTCTTGGATTTAAGGAGTATACCCCTAGTTTTATCTTTTCCATATTACATTCTTCAAATATAAATTTAATTAGTACTGATAAAGCATCATAACCATATCCTTTGCCCCAATACTTTTTATTTCCAATCATAATACCTATAGTACAATTTCTATTTTTTATATTTGTGGAATTAATACTACATCCACCAATTATTTCTCCACTTTCTAATTCTTCTATAGCAAAATCATAAGTTTGATCATTTGAATTCCGATCTTTTTTAACCCAATTTTCTTCTTGCCAAAAAGTCATAGGAAATGGTGTATTAGGATCTATAAACTTTTTTACTTCAAAATCATTAATAAAATTTTGAACTATTTTTATATCTTCTTCCCCATAAGCCCTAAGCCTTACTTTTTTTCCTTTATACATTTTAAAGCCCCCTTTTTATTTTCTAATCATAATAACAAAATTATATTTATATGTCAATATTTACATTATTATATTTAAATATACTCAATTTATATAAAAAAAATAAGCATCACCTTAAATTTTAAGGTGATGCTTATTTTTTTATGGATGATTATAAAATAATAATATTATTGATAAAAATGAGCATATTATACTTATTCCAACAATAAAATGTACAACCTGTGGCTTATTTAAGCCTTTTTCTTCTAATCTAAAATGCATTTGACTTCTATCAGCTTGATATACTGGCTTACCTTCATTAAATCTTTTAAATATAACAAATATATTATCAAATATAGGTACTGCAAGTGCCAATATAGGTAATAGCAAACTAAGCACCGTAGCCTGTTTAAATGCACCATCTAAAGCAATTATACTCAAAATAAATCCTAAGAAATTTGCTCCCGAATCTCCCATAAAAACTTTAGCTGGATATTTGTTGTATAATAAGAATCCTGCTATTACACCAGCAAGTATTATTGATGAAGTTGCTGAATAATTTTGTCCTAAAATTATTGCTGCTATAAAAAATGTAATTGAGGAAACTAATGAAATTCCTCCTGCAAGGCCATCCATTCCGTCAGACCAATTTATTACTGTAGTAACCCCAAAAATCCAAGTTATGCTTAAAACAAACTGTAAAAAGGAATTAAGGACTACATAATTACCTGTAAATGGGTTAGTAAAACCTTTAAATGCAATTCCTGCATTAAATACTAATACTGCTGCTAATATTTGAATTATTAATCTTGGTAATATAGGAAATTCCTTTCCAATTGCCTTATAAGAATCATCAATTAATCCTATAAGTAATATTAGCATAGATGATATAAATATCCATATGGCTTCATTTTTATCTTCTTTTCCCACAAAATAATATACTATAAAAAATACTATAAACATTGCAAGTCCACCACATAATGGTGTTACTTTATTATGTTTCTTTCTTTTGGTAGGTTTATCTGTAAAACCTATTTTATTTGATAATTTCATTAATATTGGCATAAGTAATGCAACCAATAAAAAAGAAACCATAAACTCTATAAAATAATACATATGTTCCTTCTCCTAAATCACGTTAGATTGTAAATTCTATGTTAAAGAAATTATAACCTACAATGAATTATACTATTAATATATATTATTATCAATTATATTAATACAATTTTAATTTACTTTTAAGTATTTACCAAGTATAGGTAACACTTAAATTTTTATTTTTAATACTGTCTAATACTAAAATAATTACACCTTAGAAAAACTCTAAGGTGTAATAAATACCATAACTATCCTCTTTGTTCAATCATGCTCTTAACCTTCATAAGTCTAGTTAAAGCACTTCTTTCATTTTCATCAAGTTTCATTCTAATATACTTTATTGTTTCTTGAAGTTGAGGAATTGTCATATATTCAAGAGCGTTAACTCTTCTTCTAGTTTTTTCTATTTCATCTGCCATAAGTTGACATGACTTTTCTACTTCTGCTAACTCTAAAAGCTTTGGTAATATTCCATAAAGCTTTGTTATTGCATCATCAAGCTCTGATGAAGTATTCGCAAATCCGTATGGGAAGATACTACCTTCGTCTCCTTCAAGCTGTCTTTTAAAGTTCATAACAGGAACGTTAACACTCATTATGTTTTTATTTCCAACATCTACTGAAATGCTTTCTTTTGGATAAGCAATTGCTTCCTCTAAAAACTCTGAGCTCATAACAGCTCTTGCCATAACAAAATCTTTTAAAGAACCTTCTAGTTGCTCTTCAACATCTTTTCTTATGGAGTTATTATATTTTACAAGGTTTATGAATTGTCTCATTAATTCATCTTGCTTATCTTTCAAAAGCTTATGACCTCTAGTAGCTGTAGTTAATCTCTTTTTTAGCTTTGTGAGTTCCATTCTAGTAGGATTCACATTTAACTTAGCCATAGCCTATTCTTCCTCTCTTGGCATATATTTTTCAAGGTATTCGTCTCTAATTCTCTTAAGTTCAGTTCTTGGAAGTAATCTTAATAACTTCCAACCTAAATCTAAAGTTTCAATTATTGTTCTATTTGTAGTAAAGCCTTGTGAAACATATTCATTTTCAAAAGCTTCTGCAAATTTAGCAAATGCCTTATCAGTTTCTGAAAGAGCTGACTCTCCTAAGATTGCTGATAATTCTTTTGCTTGTTTACCTTGAGCGTATGCTGAGAATAATTGGTTCATAGTATCTGCATGGTCTTCTCTAGTTTTTCCTTTACCTATACCTTTATCTTTAAGTCTTGAAAGTGATGGTAAAACATCTATTGGAGGCATAATTCCTTTTTTGTAAAGTTCTCTTGAAAGAATTATTTGTCCTTCTGTTATATATCCAGTTAAGTCTGGAATTGGATGTGTCTTATCATCTTCAGGCATTGTAAGTATTGGAATTTGAGTAATTGAACCTTCTTTTCCTCTAAGTCTTCCTGCTCTTTCATATAATGTTGAAAGGTCAGTATATAGGTATCCTGGATATCCTCTTCTACCTGGAACTTCTTTTCTTGCAGCTGAAACTTCTCTTAATGCTTCTGCATAATTTGTTATATCTGTCATAATAACAAGAACGTGCATTCCTTTTTCATATGCTAAATATTCAGCAGTAGTTAATGCCATTCTTGGAGTAGCTATTCTCTCGATAGCAGGGTCTGAAGCTAGGTTCATAAATAGAACTGATCTATCTATTGCTCCTGTTTCTTTAAATTCATCAACGAAGAATTGAGCTTCTTCGAATGTAATACCAATAGCCGCAAATACAACTGCGAACTTTGAATCAGAATTTAAAACTTTCGCTTGTCTTGCTATTTGTGCAGCAAGTTCTGCATGTGGAAGTCCTGCTCCTGAGAAAACTGGAAGTTTTTGTCCTCTAACTAGAGTGTTAAGTCCATCTATTGCTGATATTCCTGTTTGAATGAATTCTGATGGGAAATCTCTAGCAACTGGATTTATTGCTTCACCATTTATATCAAGTCTTTGTTCTGGTATTATCTTTGGACCATTATCTATTGGTTTTCCCATACCATCAAAGACTCTTCCAAGCATATCTTCTGAAACACCAAGTTCAAGTGGTCTTCCTAAGAATTTTGCTTTAGTTCCCTTTAAGTTTATTCCTGAAGAACCTTCAAAGATTTGTACCATAGCTTTTGAACCATTAACTTCTAGTACTTTACCTCTTCTCTTTTCTCCATTTTGTAATTCTATTTCAACTAGTTCATCATATTTAACACCTTCAACACCTTCAACAGCCATTAAAGGTCCTACAACTTCTGTAACTGTTCTATATTCTTTAGGCATCTAGAACCCCTCCTTCGCTGATTAATTTATTCATCTCAGATGTTAAATCAACTCCGATTTTATCGATTTTTGCTAGGTCGTCTTCATGGATATACTTAGCTCTTGCTATTCTATCTCTTATTTCGCTCATACCTAAAATCTTATCTAGATATACTCCACTTTCTAAAGCTTTTTCTGCTTCATGTTTAAATTGAAGTATAATTTTTAACATTTTATGTTGCTTATTTAATGAAGAATATGTGTCTACTTCATGGAAAGCATTTTGTTGAAGATAGTCTTCTCTTATTGACTTTGCAATTTCAAGTTTTAATCTATCCCCTTCTGAAAGAGCATCTATACCAACAAGTCTAACTATTTCTTGTAAGTTTGCTTCTTCTTGTAATAAAGACATAGCCTCTTGTCTAAGTTCTGACCAATCAGGTGCTACTTCTTCATCCATCCACTTACCAATTCTATCTGCATATAATGAATATGAGTTTAACCAGTTAATTGATGGGAAGTGTCTTTGATATGCAAGTTGTGCATCTAGTCCCCAGAAAACTTTAACTATTCTTAAAGTTGATTGAGTAACTGGCTCTGAAATATCTCCTCCTGGAGGTGATACTGCACCGATTGCTGTAACTGCTCCTTCTCTTCCATCTTTTCCAAGACAAACAACTTTACCAGCTCTTTCATAATAATCTGCAAGTCTTGATCCTAAGTATGCTGGGTAACCTTCATCACCAGGCATCTCTTCAAGTCTACCTGACATTTCTCTTAAGGCCTCAGCCCATCTTGATGTTGAGTCAGCCATAATAGCTACTGAATATCCCATGTCTCTAAAATACTCAGCTATTGTTATTCCAGTATAGATAGATGCTTCTCTAGCTGCAACTGGCATGTTTGATGTGTTTGCTATAAGAACTGTTCTCTTCATTAAGCTTTGACCAGTCTTTGGGTCTTTAAGTTCTGGGAACTCATTTAGAACGTCTGTCATCTCATTTCCACGTTCTCCACAACCAACATAAACAACTATTTCAGCATCTCCCCATTTAGCTATTTGGTGTTGAACAACTGTTTTTCCAGCTCCGAATGGTCCTGGAACTGCAGCAGCTCCTCCTTTAACAACTGGGAAGAAAGTATCTATAACTCTTTGACCTGTAGTTAATGGTGCAACTGGGTTTAACTTATTTGCATAATGTCTTCCCTTTCTTACAGGCCATTTTTGCATCATCTTAACTTCTTTGTCTCCATCTTTGCTTTCAATGATACATACTACTTCTTCAACATTAAATGTTCCCTCTTTGATGTCTTTTACTTTACCTTCAACACCATAAGGTACCATTATTTTGTGAAGTACTACTGGTGTTTCTTGAACTGTTCCAATAACATCTCCTGCAGCAACTTCATCTCCAACTTTAACAGTAGGAACAAACTCCCACATCTTTTCTCTATCTAATGATTTAACTGATATACCCTTTGTTAAAAAGTCTGAACCTGCTGCTTTCATAAAAGCATCAAGTGGTCTTTGTATACCATCAAACATTGCTTCAATAAGTCCTGGTCCAAGTTCAACACTTAATGGTTCTCCAGTTGTTACAACTGGGTCCCCAGGTCCTATTCCTGAAGTTTCTTCATATACTTGTATTGATGCCTTATCGCCTCTCATTTCTATGATTTCACCGATAAGACCTTTTTCTCCAACTTTACATACGTCAAATATGTTAGCTTCATCCATACCTTCAGCAACAACTAAAGGTCCTGAAACTTTAATTATTTTTCCGGTCTTCACCTTACAAAACCTACCTTCCTATAAGATATTAACGCCAACAGCTTTCTCAACATTATCGCTGATTCTTTGCATTCCTATATTTAATGATCCTTGATTACTTGGAATTAATATTACAGCTGGAAGTGTTGCCCTATTGTATCTTTCAATAGTTTCTTCTACTTCTTTTGCTACTTGCTCAGTAACAAATATAACTGCGTAATCTTGCATTGCTAATCTATCTATAGTTTTTTTAGCTTCATCAGCTTCTACAACTGGAAATACATCTATTCCTAAAGCTTTAAATGCTAAAACGGAATCCTTATCTCCAACTACACCGATCTTCTTATACATAAATATCACGCAGCCTTTCTCTAATTACTTCCCCTGAGATATTATTGAGTTTACCAACCATTATGATTCTTATAACTTTTATTTCTGTTTCTTTAGCATAGATATAAGCTAAAACTGGTTCTACTCCAAATGGAATAAATTTAGCTTCCTTCATCATATCCATTAAATAGTTATCTATTAACTTTTCTAAAAGGCTTGCTGATCCAGTTTTAGTATAACTTTCAATTCCAACCTTTATCATTTCTCCATAATCAGTGAAAGCTAGTTTGTTAGATATATTCTCTGGAGCATCATTTAGTAAAGAAATTAACGTATCCTCGTCTATTGCTCCACCTTTTATTAAAACTTCTCCTAAGAAATCTCTATCTTTATTTTGTTTCTTTACTCTTAATAGAGTCTTTATGTTTGTAGAATCAATTAACACTCTAACATATTTATCAACAAATCTATCATCTAGCTTCTTAGCTATTTCCTTCATTTCCTTAAACATAGCATTATCTAAAATAATATCAATTTTTTGAGGATCTTTAGTTGCCTCAAAATCTTCCTTAGCTTCTTCAATACCAGATCTCATTATTTTAGGTAAATCACCAAGGTTATTATTTTCAATACTATGCTTTAATAGTGCTGTGTCTTCTTTTCCTACTGGAATTAACATATCACTAAAATCTTTTTTAAGGAACATTCCTTTTAAAATCACCTTTACATTATGGTAATCATATTTAATGCTCATTATATCTATTAAAGTTTTTGATGGTGATGCATCATACATAAGTTCATATATTCTTTTAAGTTCTCTTGCAAGCACCATTTCATAATCTTCTGGTCTTTTAACACCTGTCATTACATTGGCATACTCAGATTCTTGAAGCACCTTAATTGCTTCATTTGAAGAATCTCCATCAATCATTCTATCGATTTTAGCTTTATCAAGGAGTCTTGTTTCTAATACCCTAAGTCTTGGTATAACTTGAGTAAATTCCATTGAATTCATTTGTTATCCTCCTTAATTAAATAAAACTTTAGCTACTTCGAATTCTAAATCATCTCTTAATGAGTTAACTAAGTCTTCAAAAGTATTATTTATTTCTATGCCATCCTTTTCTAAGATAAATCCACCTTTAAAGTTTCTTACTTCATTGCTTATAGTAAGATCACTCTTTTTACCCTTTGATTTTAATTCACTATTTATTTCTTCAAGTAATTTTCCATCAAGTATTGATTTACCTTTTTCATTTAAAATAATATTTTCATCTCCAGTTATATCTGAGTTAACTATCACATTTTTCATGAAATTCTTCATTTCTTCATCTGACATTGAACATAATTCATCTACGCTCTTCTCAAAAACTGAATCTATTACAACTTGCTTAGCTGCAAGTTTTTCATTTCTTGCCTTTAATTCTGCACTTGAAACTATTCTTTCATGTCTTGTTTTAGCTTCAATATTTGCTTTTTCAATCATTGCTAACTTTTCTGATTCAGCAATAGATTCTTTTTTTGCAATTATTTTAGCTTTTTCTTCATTTGCAGACTTAATTATGCTTTCCTTTCTTTCTTCCGCATCACTTATGATTTTAGAAGTAAGATTTTTTATATCTGACATAACTTCACATCCTCAATATTAAAACTTAAATACTAATAAAATTGATACAACGAATCCTAATAGTGCGTATGTTTCAACCATTGCTGCAAATATAATACCTTTAGTTGTTTGTTCTGGTTTTTTAGCTAAGATTTGAATACCAGCAGCTGCTGTCTTACCTTGAGCAATACCTGACCATAATCCAGCTATAGCAATTGGTAAACATGCAAATAATAAATATAATCCGCTTTGGAATGACATATCTGGTGTAATTTTTAAGAAAACTAATAATCCTATAACGAATCCGTATAAACCTTGTGTACCTGGTAATAATTGAAGAACTAAGGCTTTACCAAATTTTTCTGGTTGTTCTGTCATTAATCCTGCTGCTGCTTCACCAACTAATCCAACCCCTTTAGCTGAACCTATTCCTGATAAACCAACTGCTAATGCAACACCAATTGCTGCAAATACAAATCCTCCATTTTGTGTAAAAAACTCTATCCAAGTATTCATTTTAAATTCCTCCTGTTTACTAAATTAAATTTCTCTTTTTATTTTTATATATTTATCTAATGTCTTAAATGGTTTAAATGGCTTTCCGCCACCTTCATAAAACTTTGAGAAATATTCAACATATTCTAATCTACATGTGTGAACATAAGCTCCTAATAATGATAATCCAAAGTTAAATATTTGGCCTAGAATGAATACTACTGGTCCAAATATAATTAATGCTACTCCTGGGAACATACTTATAATAAGGTTAATTGCTCCAGCTATAGCTCCTCCAGCTAAACCTAAGGCCATTAATCTTGTATATGAAACTAAATCTCCTATATATCCTGTTATTCCATATAAAGCATATAATCCTTCTCCAAGCTTACCACCAACAGATTTCATATGTCTTCCTTGTGTTAAAACAATAAGTACCATACCGATTATCATACACCACATACCAATAGTCTTAACAATTGGATTTCCAGCAAATCCACCATATCCAAAGGCAGCTATTGAAACTAATGTTATAACCCATGATCCTACGTCACAAAAAGCATCAAATGGTCTTCCATTTCTTATTAATACATAAGCTTTAACGCCAAGTCCAAAGAATATTTGAACTACACCAAAGGCTATTGATAAAATAAGTATGGTTGTAATATCTTTATTTGTATCTATAAGAGCTGGTAATTTTATTAAATCTCCAAATACTGCTCCATACACAAATCCAAATACTATTGTTGGGAAACTTAAGTAGAAGAAAAACTTAGCAAATTGTCTTTGTCCATCATCTAACTTCAATACTTTTAATGCTAAAGTTGCACCTATAAGAAGTAAAACTCCATAACCAACGTCTGCAACCATCATTCCAAAGAATATTAAGAAAAATGGTACTAAAATTGGTGTTGGGTCAATTTCATTATATTTTGGTAAACTATACATTTCTGTAATATTTTCAAATGCTCCATTTAAATCATTATTTTTTAATTTTATTGGAACATCATCTAACTCTTCTTCTTTTACATCATCAAATTTAAGGTAATAGTTTTCTCCCAATATATCTTTAACTATTTTTGAAAACTTTTCATTTTCTGATATTGGAATCCAACCTTGTATTAAAGATACCTTATTTGTCTTTAAGAAATTATTCTTTACAGTTTTTCTTGTATAAATATTATGATAATATTCATAAGCAAGTTCTAAATATTTAACTTCTTCTTCTAAAGTTGCTAATTCTTCTTTAATAAAGAATTTTTCACTTTCAATCTTTTCAATTCTATCCATATTATTATGAATAATCTTTATTGGAGTTTCAGTATGTTCAATTTTAAAAGAACTAAAACCTAATCCTCTTAGGACCTCTTCAATCTCTTCCTTATCTTCTTTATTGCATAAAGCTAAAAAGAAAATATCTTGGTTACTTCTTGTTATTATTTCTAAATAACAATTAGATAATCCTTCAACTAAGTCTTCTTCATATTGCTTTGCAACAGAACCTAAGAAATATGGTGTTTTAATACTCTCTAATTCATCAAAAGATACATCTAAACCTTCTAATGGTCTAAGAGTATTTATATCTCCTTCTAACTTAGTTTTTTCACTATCTAGATTTGCAAGGTGAACTTCTTTTTCTTTAACCTTACAATAAAGCTCTTCCCAAGCACTTTTATCTACTTGTTCTTTAAGCTCATCTAAGGTTAAAGTTCTCTTTCCTTCACGCATTGCTTTCAAACCGGATTTTTGAGGTACATAGTCTTTTAAAAACTCTAAAGTAAATCTTACTTTAGATAAGTCTTCTTCACACTTTGCATATTCTGAGTCAACAGAATCTTTAACTAATTCTTTAAGCTCTTCATGATCTTCAAGAAAATCTTCATTTTGAAGATTTATAAATTCTACTTCTGAGAATCCTTGCAGCTTTTCTAAAAGAGCATCTTTTTTTGATTCAAAACTAAGCAAAGTGAACTTATTCATCTTAACTATTGCCATGAATCTTCACAATCCTCTCAATCACTAATTTTACAGCATTATTTTTTCTGTCTTCTTCAATGTTGTAGATATCTTGGGCTTCTTGCTTTCCCTTTAATAAAATAGGTTCAGCTTCCTTATTCCCGGCTTCAACAGCATCATTTATTATACTATTGCACTTATCCTTAGCTTCTGCTAAAACTTTATTATAATTATCAGTAGCTTCTATGGTAGCCTTTTGAAGGATATCCTTTGCTTCAACGTTAGCAGATTTAATCATTTCATCTGCTTCAGATTCTGCTTTTTTAATTTCTTTAATTGCTTCTAATGCCAAAATCTCACCACCTTTTGCACTTGAATGTGTAATAATATATAAATTAATACTTAATATAGTATTAATTACTTTTTTATTTACAACTTTAATTATACACTTTTTATGGATAATTTCAATAAATTTCTTTATTTTTGTCCATAAACTAATTAACAAAAGGTAAACTTTTTGAATTGCAAGTAAATATATGACTTATTTTGCAATTGTTTGTTTACTTACTTCCTAAAAAAATAAATTTTTTGTCATTATTTAAAAGTGCATATTTATCACATATTAAAATCTCATTTTTTTCTATAAATGTAATAATATCAATATTAAATTTTTCTATTGTGTATTCTCTGAAAGAATATGTTTCCCTTAAAGCTTCTTTTATTTCTCTTTCCTCTTCTTTTGAGATATCACTTTTTATATACTCAGGAATTCCTCTTCTCTTATTATGTAATAAATAATCATATCTTATTACTTCCCTTAAAATTTTATTATCTCCATTTAAAATCTCTTTATTAAAATCTAAGAAAATTTTATAATATTCGTTATTACCTATACTTCTATCAAAATATCCTTTATTATCATAAAAAACTGATAACTCATGAAATAATTCAAAAGGTTCCTTAAACTTAGGGTAGAAAAAATTAAGTATATTATTAAACTTTTGACTATTATAATACTTATCTACCATATGTTCAACCTTCTTTAAATCTATTAATTCCAAATAACTTATCTTATTTGTGCTTAATATTTCATAGGGTGGATATGGAGAATATTTCATATCATATTTTTCACTTTCTTCCCTCATAGAAGATCCTTTAAGCAATTTCAAAAAGCCTAATTGTATCTCCTCAGGTCTAATTAAATGGACAGCATTAAAAGACCTCTTGAAAGAATCATAATCCTCTCCTGGAAGGCCTGCAATTAGATCTAAATGTTGTTTTATATTTCTTATAGATAATAATTCCTCTACCTTTTCTTTAATATCACTAAAATTAACAAATCTATTTATATTTGAAAGAACTTCATCATTTGTTGTTTGTACTCCAACTTCAAATTGGAATCTTCCCTCTGGTGCATTTCTTAAAAGCTCTATTTCTTCATTTTTTAAAATATCTGCTGATATTTCAAAATGGAATTGCGTATCTGTATCACACTCTATTAAGAATTTCCATATTTCCATTGAAAACTTATGATTACAATTAAAAGTTCTATCTACAAACTTAACTAACCTTACTTTTTTATCAATAAAATACTTAAGTTCTTTAATTACTCTTTCACTTTTATGGAATCTAACTCCATGTATAGTTGATGATAAACAATATTTACAATTAAATGGACAACCTCTTGAAGCTTCATAATATACTATTTTATTATCTAAGTTTTCTCCCTCTTCATAAGGAAATACTAAATCATCCATATTCATAAGAGGTCTGCTTCCATTAAATTTAACTTCTCCATCTTTTTTATATACTAATCCTCTTATATCATCTATTTCTCTTTTTCCTAACTTAAACTCTACAAATTCTCTAAAGGTTTTTTCTCCTTCTCCTTCTATTACATAATCTCCAACAGTTTCCTTTAAACAAACAATACTATCGTAGGATACTTCTGGTCCACCATATAAAATTTCTATTTTAGAGTCTACTTTTTTTATAAGATTAGAAATTCTTTCAACCATTTCAACATTCCATATATAAGTTGAAAAGGCAACTACATCTGGCTTTTCCTTTATTATTTCCTCTAGAATTCTCTCTTCTCTATCATTAATTGAAAATTCTCTTATTTTACATTCAAAAGGCATATCTTTTGTAAATGCTTTTAAATATCTAACAGCCAAATTACTATGAATGAATTTTGAATTTATAGCTGTAAGTAATATCTTCATAAAATTCTTCCTCTCTAAAGTTATTTTTTTATTCCTTTTATGAAATAAATATCTTCCCAAACTTTAGTTTCTTCTATTTTGAAAGTTTTTTCAAGGATTTTTTTTGTTTCTTCAAAACTAGATGATGAAAATATATTGTTATTCTTTATTTTATATTCTTTTATTTCTCTATTAGGTAGTATACATTTAAGCTTAACATTAATTAATTCACCTATATTTTTATTTATATCCCATATATAAACTTCTCCATTTTCTTTTATATAATTTGACATTTCACTTATTAAATTTTCCTTTTTATTTATATTCCAAAAAGAATTAAGATTAAAGAAAAAGGTACAAACATCATATTTATTTTTTTCTAATAATTTTTGGTCTTCATCTTTAAAGTCATCTATTGCTAATTCCTCTTCTATATCATCAGAAAGATTATTAATAACCTCTAAGTTATCACATGTAACATCTAAAATGTTCCCTTTAATTTTTATATTTTCTAAATTTAACACTAAGGTTTTTTTCATAAATCCCACCCTTTTAACATAATATATTTCTATATTACCATTTATTTACTTTTATATAAAGTAAAATAAGTTGTATAACTTAACCTTAACTTGAATATTATTTACTGTAGTTTAAAGGGGTGAGACTTTATTTTGGAGAAAGATAATTTTTTTAAGAATTCATTTATACTTACAGCTTCAAATATAACTACAGGTTTATTAGGCTTTGCCTTTTCTATATACTTGTCCAAAATTTTAGGAGCTGAAGGCATTGGACTTTATAACATAATTATGCCAATTTACAATCTATTTATATGTTTAATGACAGCTGGTATTGTTGCTGCACTTTCTAAAGTGTCTGCTGTTTATTCTGAAAGAAATGAAACTAATAATTTAACTAAAACAATAAACTCTGTTGCTCTTTTTAATATTATCTGGGCTCTTTTAATAGGTATTTTAGTGTTCTTCCTTGCACCTTTCATTAGTAAGTATGGAATAAATGATGTTAGAACCATTAATGCAATTAAGGTTACATGCCCTGCTATGATTTTTATTTCTCTTAGCAATATTTTAAAGGGATATTTTTTAGGTGTATCAAAAATAAAAGTTCCAGCACTTGTAGATATATTTGAAAAAGGTATGAGGATAATTACAATTACTATTTTGGTATATGCTTTTAGTACAGAAAATTTAACTACTCTTGTAACTTTAGCCTATGTTTCTCTTGCAATTGGAGAATTTCAGAGTTTAATACTATTATTCTTTTATTATAGAAAATGTATTAGAAAATTACCTAAATCTAATATTAAACCAGAAGGGAGAGCCCAGCTTCTTTTTAATGTTTTAATTATTTCCCTTCCATTATGTATTAATGGATTTTTAAGTAATATTTTTGCTACTTTGTCTACATTAATTGTTCCAAGAAGACTTTTAGCTGCTGGATTTTCTTATGGAGAGGCTTTATCTTTAATTGGTAAATATACTGGAATGGCTGTTACTTTAATTGGGATTCCTCTAATAGTTGTTAATTCTATAAATTCTCTTTTAATACCTGATTTATCTCAATCCTTAAGTAGGGGAGATAGCTATGAGGCTTCTGTAAGAATAAAGAAAGTTATGAAAATTTCCTTTTTACTAGGATTATCTACAACAGTTATTTGCTCATTAATTCCTTATGAATTAGGTAATTTATTTTATAGTCGAAATGACTTAGGTAGTTTTATTTTTATGGCTTCTTTATCAGCGCCAATATTTTTTACTTCCTCTATAATGTTTGGAGTTTTAAACGGATTAAATAAACAAGGGATTATAGTAAGAAATTCATTTATAATTGCTTTAATGGAATTAATATGTTTATTTATTTTCACTTCCATACCTAATATAAATATTTATGGCTATAGCATAACATTATTTATAACTTCATCTTTTTCTATTATTTTAAATTTATATGAAGTAAAAAAGGAGATTAAAATAAATATTTCATTAACTAATGTTTTAATATTTATACTTTTAGCCATATTAACTTTTTTAATTTTAAACATATTTATAAAAAGATTTTTATATCCTCTTGGTACTTTTGAAACATTATTTGTAGTATTAATTACTTTTCTTATTTTTATATATTATTCTAGGTTTGGGGAATACTAAAAAAGATGTAGGAAAATTTTCCTACATCTTTTAATATTTTTACATTAATTTTCTTCTCATAAATCTTGGAAGCATAGTATATACTCTTGGTGATATAGATTCTATATCTAACTTTCTTATTCCACCTAATACTATCATTATATATAAATAAACAAAGCCACCTATAGCCACTAATGCTAATGTATATATAGCTGTGTATAAGTACATAATTATTCTTGAAGTTCCAAGGAATCCACCTAAAATCATTATTGGTTGTTTTAAAATGAATATTACAGCTGCCATACATATTGATGCTAGTATTGGCTTAACACAATTTTTTAGCATAGGAACTTTGTATCTTATACTTCTTGTTAGAATTCTATGATTTATTAATATAGGTACAAAGTAACATAAGAAGTTACCTATTAAAACCCCTAGTATATTTATTGATGGAATTCCAACTAAAATAAAGTTTGCAGCAATTTTAAGCACAATTCCTATTGAAAAAGATATAATCATTGGATAAAACTCACTTATCCCTTGAAGTATTACACTTTGAAGTTGTGCAATTGCAGTAAGAACTAATATAAAGGCACCATATTCCATAATATAAGCTCCTCTATCACTTTGATAAAGCAGTGTATATATATCATTATTTAAAACTGTAAGTCCTACAGCTGATGGAATAGTTATTGCAAATGTAATTCTAAATGCAAAATTAGCACTTCTTCTTATTGATTTCCTATCCTTTAAGGCTGATGCTTTTGAAACTGCTGGTAATACTATAGTAGTAAGGGCAGTTACAATAATAAGAGGAACTCCTATTAATACTTTATAATTATACAAAAGTCCATAAAGTGTATCTGATTGAGCCTTTGTAAATCCTGCATGTATTAATCTACGGCTAACATTCATCATATCAATCATACCACCAAAATTTTGTATCCCTGCGCTTAATGTTATTGGAAATGCATATCTAACTAATTTTCTAAGTATTGCCTTTGAAGTAATTCTTCTACCTACTTTTGGAGCATTTAATGCTTCCTCTTCAAATTTTCTCTTATCATATATGTATACAAGATAAAATATTGCAACAACAGCTCCAACAGAAGTACCTATTGTTCCTCCTGCTGCCCCCATTGGTAAACTTATATGATAAAGAAGGAAGGCAAATAACAAACTAACAAATACATTTAATAATTGTTCTAATATTTGTGATATTGCTATTCCAGTCATTTCATTCTTACCTTGAAAATAACCTCTATAAGCAGACAATACAGCTGTTAATAGTATGCTTGGTGCCAAAAACATTATTGCAAATGTAGAATTTTGTATTTCACCTATTCTTGCAATTGGATAAGCAAAAAGTAAAAGTAAAATAGTTAATGCTCCCCCAATTAACCCATAAACCTTTCTCGAAATCTTTAAAGCTTTAATGGTATCTCTTTCATTTCCTAGAGCTTTAAGTTCAGCTACAACCTTTGCTACTGCCGGTTGGCATCCCATACTTGTTATTGCATAAACAAACATGAAGATGTCATAACTTCTCGAATACATTCCTACGCCTTCTACACCAATAATTCTATTTAATAACGGAACATAAAACGCTGATAGGACCTTTGCAAATATACCAGCAAAAGATAGTATCATAAACCCTCTAGTGGATGATGACTCTTCCCTCATTTTTAATCCCCTATCCTATAATCTGATTTTAAATATATCTTTCTTAATCTTTTTAAATATAGGTGGTAATGCTACTGTTATAACTTTATCTTTTAAATAAGCAAGCTTTCCATCTATGTTTTTAAAGTTTAATTTATATGCATATAAGTATTGAAATTCTAAACCATATTTATTTACAAAATATGAATTTAGTTGTCTATCACCATATTTTTCATCCCCTATAATAGGATTACCTAAATGTGCTAAATGAGCTCTTATTTGATGGCTTCTTCCTGTTATTAAGTCAATTTCTAAAAATGAAAAAGCACCATCTGTTTGTATAGTTTTAACTTCCATAGAAATTTCTTTTGAGTCTTTAACTTTTTTATCATAAACTTTTGATACATTATTTTCTTCATTTTTTAATATGTAACCTTTATAAAGTCCATCTTTGATTTTTCCTTTAATTAAAGTGTTATAGTATTTTTTTACTTTACCCTCTCTAATTATTTCGTTAAGTTCTCTTAACCCTTCGAAATTCTTTCCAAAAATAACTACTCCTGAAGTATTTCTATCAAGTCTATTACATGATGCTGGAGTAAATGTAATTTCTTTTTCTGGAAGATAATCACCTTTTCCATTTAAATATGATAGTACAAAATCAGTAAGTGAAGGTATCTTTTTGTTGCTATCTGGATGAACTAAAATTCCTGGCCATTTTTCAACAACTAATAAATTTTCATCTTCATAAGCAACTTTTAGTGATCTTGGATCAACCTTTATAAAAGTTTCCTTCTTTTCAGTCATTTTTTGACTTTGTATATATCTTATTTCAACTTCATCATTTATTTCTAATGTATATTTTTCTTTTTGTTTTTTCCCGTTTACTCTAACATCACCTTTTCTAAGGGCCTTAAATATAGCACTTAGCGGAACATCTTTTAATAATTTTCTTAGAAATTTATCAAGCCTTTGTCCTGCTTCGTTAGCTCCTATTTCTATTTTCACTCTATAATCACTCCTAATAATCAAACTTCTTTCGTGAATCTTTTTCTACATTTTTATAGGTTAATATTTATTTACTCCATTGTCAAATAATCAAAAGCTGATTGACATTGAATTGCTACCCCTAAAGGTATTGCATCTTCATCTATGTCAAATAAGCTACTGTGTGCAGCTTTTCCTGTTCCTTTAGCTGCATTTGAAGTTCCTAAGAAGTAAAAGGCAGCATCTCTTTCCATTGCAAAGTATGCAAAACTTTCAACTCCCATACTTGGAGCCTTTTGTTCTAATACATTTTCTCTTCCAAGAACCTTTATAGCTGCTTCTTTAACTAAATCTACACATTCATTATTATTTATAAGACATGGATAGCTTTCCTCAATAGTTACCTTTGCACTTCCCCTTGAAGTAGCTGCAATTCCTTCTGCTATTTCGCAAAGTCTTTTACAAGCATATTTTCTATCCTCTGGTGTCATAGTTCTTATTATACCTGAAATTTCTGCCTCTTCTGGAATTATATTTTGAGCAGTTCCTGCATGAAAGCTCCCAACAGTTACAACTGATGGATTTACAGGTGAAATTTCTCTACTTACTATTGTTTGCAAAGTTGAAACTATATTAGCTCCAATAACAATAGGGTCTACTGTTGTATTTGGTGCTGCACCATGTCCTCCACTACCCTTTACCTTTATTGTATATGGATTTGAAGCTGCATTTACAACACCCTTCTTAATTTTAATTGTTCCACATTCAGTATCTTCTGATACATGAAGTCCAATTACTCTATCAACCTTTGGATTTTCAAGAACTCCTTCTTCTATCATTAATCTTGCTCCTCCAGTTGTTTCCTCTGCTGGTTCAAATAATAACTTTACATTTCCACTAAATAAATCTTTATTAGCATTTAATATTCTAGATGCTCCTAAAAGAATTGTTGTGTGAGCATCATGACCACAAGCATGCATCTTTCCTGGAATTTTTGAGCTATATTCACATACTTTTTTATCTTGAATTGGAAGCGCATCCATATCAGCTCTTAAAGCAATAGTTTTATCACTAGCTCCTTCCTTTGTACCTTTAATTAAAGCACATACCCCAGTACCAGCAACTTCTCTATATTCTATCCCTTCTCTTTTTAAAAACTCTTTTATTAAAGTAGATGTTCTAAACTCTTCAAAACCTACTTCTGGGTGCATATGAATATCTCTTCTTATATCTATTAAATCTCTCTTAAGTTTATTTGCTTCATCTTTAAAATTAATCATCTTATCCCTCCAATAACTATACATTATATCTATTACATAATAAACTATATTTCCACATTAATTTATACCATATATAAGTATACCATTTTTTATTCTATTATCATAAGAAGATTTCTCTCTAAAAGAACCTTTATTGAAAAACTTCTAATTATTCCATCTTTAAATAATATATTAATCCTATCCCCTTTGCAATCATCAACTATTCCTTCTTCTTTTCTTCCATTATGATAAACAACTGTACCCTTTTTTAAATCATGAGATTCTTCCTCTTCATTTTTAAATTCAGTTTCTTTAATAAATCTAGAAACTTCTTTAAACTTTCCTCCCTTTGTTTTAGGCGCAATTATATAAAGATTATCTATAGCCCTTGTTATTCCAACATAAAATAATCTTCTCTCCTCTTCTATATTGTCCTCTCCAGCTGATATATGCGGAATAGTATCTTCATTACAATTTACAAGAAATACATTTTTAAATTCCATTCCCTTAACTCTATGAATAGTGCTTAATAACACCCTATCTTCATCAGTTTTATTTTTTGACATTTCAATCTCTTCTTTAACATTTTCAATATGAGTAAAAAATTCTATTATAGTTTTAAATCCACTTGCAGATATTTTAAACTCTTCTAGTATTTCCTCTAAATCATCTAAGCTTTGATTGAATTTTTCACAATAAGTTTTTAAATAATCTAAATATCCTAAGTCACTTATTATAAACTGTATTGCACTACTTAAAGATAACTTAGATAAATATTGTATATCTTTTCTAAGATCATCTAATTTTTTTATTTGAAAAGGTGGAGTATCTTTCTTCTCCATTAATATTTCAAAGGGATCTTTATATTCTTTAAAGTTTCTAACATAAGCTAAATTGCTTTTACTTACATACCTAAAAGGTTTATTTATAATCTTTAAAAAAGCTTCTCTATCAAAGGGGTCTAATGATAATTTTAAATAAGTTAATACATCCTTACATATAAAATGTTCAAAAAAGTTATATTCCTTATCTAACAATGTAAAAGGAATCTTTTTTCTAGTAAAAACATCAATAAAGGTCATAGCCTCTATATTAGTTCTATATAAAATAATATTATCTTTATATGTATATTTATTATCTTTAATTAATCCTTTTATTTTATCTACAATTTCTTCCCCTTGAATTTTTTCATCATAAGGAAAGGAAACTTTTATTATTCCATCCTCTTCTTTATTTGCTATAATTTCTTTTTTATTTCTTTCCTTATTATATTCTATTACCTTTTTTGCTCCATCTATTATATTCTTTGAACTTCTATAATTTTTTGATAAATAATACTTTTTTCCACCTTTAAATATATTATTAAAGATTACCATATACTCCGGCTTTGAACCTCTAAATGAATATATACATTGGTCTTCATCCCCCACTGCAAAAAGTGAATTTTTCTCTCCCTCATTCATCATTTTTAAAAATTCTATCTGAAGTTCATCACAATCTTGAAACTCATCTACTAATATATATTTAAAAAGGTCTCTATAACCATCTCTAAGTCCTTTATTCTCCTTTAAAAGTTCTAATACCTTTAGTGCTAAATCATCAAAATCCCAAAGATTATTACTTCTTTTATAATCACTATAAACTGTGACACAATCTTCAAAGATTTCTTTTGTTATTGATGGCTTAAATTCCCCTAAAGTAGTTCTAGAGTTTTTAAATAAAGATATATTATTTATAACTTCTTTAATCTTATCCTCATTTATATCATCAAAATATTTTTTTAATACTCCCTCTATTAATTTATGTGTCTTATAAGATTCTATTATTTGTATCTTATAATTTTCTCTAATTAACATTTTATAAAATAATCCATGAAATGTTCCAAAAAAAGGAGTCCTTTCAAGATTAAATCTCTTTATATATCTATCTTTCATATTCAAAGCTGCAGATTTCGTAAAAGTTATAACTATAATATTTTTGTTATATACTTTGAAATTATTCACAAGATAATTTATTCTATTTATTATAACTGTAGTTTTTCCAGAACCTGGTGCTGCAACAACTAGTACATTTCTTTCTTTTGCATTAACTGCACCTTGCTGAAATAAATCTAAATTCACTAAAATTCCCTCCTTTATTATTGATTATTGCCACATTTTATAGGGAATAACTATATTGTAATAATTCTCTTTAAGTTGTACAATAGTTTTAAATATTTTTTTAGAGGAGTTAGATTATGAATAATACTAAAACTTTTAACGTTAAAGATAATAGAAACCTAACAATGTTAGTAGATTTCTATGAATTAACTATGGGAAATGGTTATTTTGAAAAAAATCTTCAAAATAAAATTGCCTACTTTGATATGTATTTCAGAAAAATACCAGATGATGGTGGATACTGTATAATGGCTGGTGTTAAGCAAATAACTGAGTATTTAAGTTCCCTAAAGTTTACACAAGATGATATAGAATATTTAAAATCTAAAAATATATTCTCAGAGGCCTTTTTAGAATACCTTAAAAATTTCAAATTTTCATGTGATGTTTGGGCAATTCCTGAAGGAAATCCTGTATTTCCAAATCAACCTCTAGTTACTGTTAGAGGACCTGTTATTCAAGCTCAATTTATAGAAACAATGATTCTTTTAACTGTAAATCATCAAACTCTTATAGCTACAAAAGCAAATAGAATATGTAGAGCAGCTGAAGGTAGAACAGTTATGGAATTTGGCTCAAGACGTGCTCAAGGATATGATGGTGCTATATACGGTGCAAGAGCTTCTATAATTGGTGGATGCCACTCAACAGCATGTACAATAGCTGATCAACGTTTTGATATTCCAGCAGTTGGTACAATGGCTCATAGCTGGATTCAATTATTTGATAATGAATTTACAGCATTTAAAACTTGGGCAGAGGTTTATCCTGACAATTGCCTACTTCTTATAGATACTTATAACGTTTTAAAATCAGGTCTTCCAAATGCCATAAAAGTATTTGATGAAATTTTAAAACCTCAAGGAAAAAGACCTGTTGGTATAAGAATAGATTCAGGAGACATAACTTATTTAACTAAAAAGTGCAGACAAATTCTTGATGAAGCAGGATATGAAGATTGTAAGATAGTTGTTTCTAATTCTCTTGATGAACATATTATTAGAGATGTATTAGATCAAGGTGCTTGTATAGATTCTTTTGGAGTTGGAGAAAGACTTATAACTGCAAAATCTGAACCTGTTTTTGGAGGAGTTTATAAATTAGTAGCTGTTGAAGAAAATGGAGAAATAATTCCTAAAATTAAAATTAGTGAAAATAATGAAAAAATAACTAATCCAGGTTTTAAGAAAACAGTTAGAATATTTGATAAAACTACTCATAAAGCTATTGCTGATTTAATAATGCTTCATGATGAAACTATAGATGAGAGTTTACCACTTACAATATTCCATCCAATACATACTTGGAAAAAGAAGAAAATTAAAAATTACTATACAAAAGATTTAATGGAGAAAATTTTTGATAAAGGAACTTTAGTATATAATTCACCTTCTGTAATGGATATTAGAGAATTTTCATTACAAGAAACTGAAAAACTTTGGTCTGAAGTTTTAAGATTCGAAAATCCTCACACATATTATGTTGATTTATCAGATAAACTTTGGAATCTAAAACAAGATTTATTACATTCAACAGTTGATAATTATTCTGAATAGAATATTATAAAAGATAACAAAAAGAAAAACTAAATAAATTTAGTACTTCTAAATTATTATAAATAATTACCTAAAAAAGCAACATTGACATTAAAATATCAATGTTGCTTTTTTAATTTTTTAAGCTTCAATTTGTTGAATGTCATCTTCATCAATATCAAACATACCTTCGTTAATTAAATTAGTATAATTTAATTCTACATTATATAAATATGTTTCGAATATACATTCTTCTCCTTCATTTTCAAAAGGATACATAGGACATTCATTATTACATTCTACTTTCTCACTGGTTAATGACCAAAACGGACAAACTCTCATAATTACCCCCACCTTGTAAACGAAACCAATATTTAGTATGATTATATTATATATACAAATAAAAATAAAGAGCTTTTTACATTTTTTTTATTTATTGTAAAAAAGATAACCATATACTATAACTACATGGCTATCTTCTATTAACTTATTATATTTTCTATCTTATACAACCAGTGTTCTTTCCTACTGAAATATCAATTATTTCATTTTGGAAAGCTTTTAATAAAGCTTTTTCAAGAACTTTTTGTTGATCAAAATTTGCAATATTTTTGCATACAGCAAAAACTTTATTAGTTTCTCCATTTATATTTCTATATGTAAGAGTAACATTAGGTTTATCATATTCTACATTAAGTACTTTGATTCCCCATGAAATTTGTGCAAAATCATCTTCAATAGATAATTTAGTTAGTTCTTTAAGTTTTTCTTTTTCTTCTGTAGGATCATTTACTATTAATAGCTCTTCTCCAACTTTGTATTTAGCCATTATAATTCCTCCCTTAAATAATTTGTATTTATTAGTAATATAGTAGCACTTTAAAATATTTCTTTCAACTAAAGATTTTTTAGTTACTATATTTTAACTTATTATTAAAAAAATTTGAAAATTTATAAAAAAAAAGATAGAATAACAATAGTTACTCTATCAAGATAAAATGAACACGGAATTTGTTAATCAATTAACAACTTTGTTTATATTTTAACATTGTTTCTTTATTTTATCAAGAGAAACTTTTAAAATAATTGGATTTTACAATTAATATCGATTATCTACAAAGTATAATAATTTATTAATAATTATTGACTTAGTATTTTTTTAAAGTTATAATAGTATTATTCCAAGTTAAGGAGGGTAGAATATGGATAATATTTCTGCTGTTTTTAAAGAAAAAAAGCTTAAATTAACACCTCAAAGACTTGCTGTTTATAAATATCTTATGAGTACAAAGGAACATCCATCAGCTGAGGTTATATACAAATCTATTCAGCCTGATTTTCCTACAATGAGTTTAGCTACTGTTTATAAAGCTTTAAAAACTCTTGTTGAAGTTGGTTTAGTTCAAGAACTAAATGTTGGTGAAGGAAATTTTAGATATGATGGTAATGTAGCTTCTCATCCACATATACAGTGTATAAATTGCGGAAGAGTAGATGATTTAATGAACTTTTCTTTTGATAACCTAAATTCTGAAGTTGAAAAAAATTCAGATTATAAAGTTTTATCAAATCAAACTTATTTTTATGGTCTTTGTAAAGATTGTCAATAAAAGTTTTATTAAAAGCAAATCAGAGCTGATTTGCTTTTATTTTTTTATGTCTCACTTTCCAATAATCCTACTCCATTCCTTTCCATCATACTTTCCACTTAAAACATTTTTACACTCTTTATCTATCTTTCTAATATTTTCATTAGATATTATATTAAAATAAAACATATTTATATCATCTGCGCTTACTATAGAATTTACCATTTTAATTTGAACACCCTTTAAATTACTATCTGCTTTTCTATTTCCAGTAATACAATTCTTTTTAGTTAACTCTTCAAAAACATCACTATTAATAATATATCTAAAAAAATTATCTAAATCATCTATTTTAGTCTTACCTGATGATGAACATATAATACAATCCATTCCAACTGTTGAATTTACACTTTTATTATTTATAGGCATTTTATTAATAGTTCCAATTCCTCTTTTATCTGTTATCTTTTCTGATGTTAAAGTCGTTGTAAGAAGGACTGGTATTTTTCCTTCATTAAAATTTTTAATAGCACTCTCCCCTTCATCTTGGAACATATCTTCTTTTATTATGTTTTTTGTATACAGTTCATGTAAAGTATCAAATATTTTTTGACCGTTTTTTATATGTTTAATCTTGTCTTCAACACTATTTACATCATCAACTTTATGTAAATCATAAGCTATAGTATCATTTGCAACTAGTGCACTAAAAAGTATTTCTTTTGTGTACTCACTCTTTACATATGTAGGTATTTTAATCTTTTTTTCATTTAATTTTTTTAATGCTTCAATGTAATTATTATCTTCAAATTTTATGCCTTTACTTTTTAATAATTCCTCATTATAAACAAGCTCTAAGGTAAATGGTGTTATTCCAAGACCATAATATTTACCTTCATATATACCATATAAATTATTTATGTTAGCAAACTTCTCTCTAGTTTTTTTTTCCTTAAATAAATAAGTTATATCCCTTAAATAATTTTTATTATTAAAATCAATAAATGAATATCCATCTAACAATACTAATGCAGCTTCCTTTTCGTCACCTATCTTTTTTTCTATTTCTTCTTCACTATTAACTGGGACAAGGTTAATCTTTTTTCCTTCCTTCTCTTCATATTTTTTTATTAATTCAACAACATAATTTATGGATTTTACTGTGCTGCTATTATAATATAAATTTACTGTATTAGTTTCTTTGTTTTTGTCTTTTCCACAACCTACAATTAATAAACATATAAAAACTAAAACTCCACAAAACTTCCAATTAAATTTCATTATTACTCCTCCTTATATAATAGTCTGCCTAATATTTTAATAATTAATTATGTTTTAAATTAATATTTACTTTAGATATTCATTAAGACTTACTTCATTGTTCAGTAAGTTTCTATTATACATTACAAAATAAAAGGCCGCTTAATGCGGCCTAAAAGGGGGATGGGGGGTATTATATTAAAATCTATTAATTTTAATATAACTTCGTAGGAGATCTTTTTCTCCGATACAATTATATTATTAACTTTAATTAATTTTTTTATTCATTTTTTTTAATCTAAATCACCTTTTTTATAAATACCTATTATTTTATCAACAAATTCAATTCTTTCAGCTGCAACAGAGTTTCTTAAAGCTAATAACATATCCATGTTAGGATCCCCTGTATTATAATTATTTTTCTTTTTTGAATTAGAATTATTATTTGTATTATTTTTATTACAATTACCATTATTCATTCTAGCAAGTTGACTTATAATTGCAATTGGATTCATATTTCCCATTCCCCCCATATTATTGCCCCAATTTCCAGAATTAAATAAATCCATAGGATTCATATTAGAATTATTACCACCATTATTCATATTATTATTTATATTATTCCCACTATCATTAAAATTATTGTTAATATTACTATTTCCATTATTACTATTATTAAATTCATTTATAGGTGGAAATGAACTTAAATCAATTCCTTCCTTCTCCATGGATGCCATTATGTTATTTAATTTATTTTGATCTACATTACCTAACATACTCATAAGCTGATTTGGATCTATACCAAAAGGATTATTAGCTAAGTTATTAAATGAAGCTTTTCCATCTTCTTCTCTTGAATTGCTTTTACTTTTATGTTTCTTCTTTGACATTTCAAATCCTCCCAAAATAACTATTTTATTTACATTCTATGTATCACCATTAATTTTTGTTATTATTTTTAGGTATTTTTTTGGAGGGCTTAAAGCCCTCCAACAATTATCAATTATATTTAATTGATTAATTTATTAAAATCTGTTAAATCCACATCCACCACAACAGAATAGTAATATTATTATTATCCACCAGCTGTTTCCGAATCCATTACAACCACCATTATTGCAACCATCGTTACAGCCATCATTACAACCGCAGCCATTATTTCCAAATCCACAGCAGAATATTAGTAGTATTATTATCCACCACCAACAACCTCCGCCAAAACCATCATATCTACCATATGGTGCTTGACCTTGTGGTGAAACTATAACTGTTTTATCGCAACAACAACATTTTTTGTGTGACATTATAAATTCCCCCTATACCTTAAAATTATTTAGCAGTTATTACATCCACAATTTCCAAATCCATTATTTCCACAGCAACAAATTAATAGTATTATTATTATCCACCACCAGCAGCCGTCTCCACCAAAACCGAAGCCATCATTTCCGCCACCATATCCAGGATAATTATTATATCCGCCTATCATTCCACATTCTGGTACATAAACTGTTTGTTTGCATTTCTTAAATTTAGGTTTTTCACAACAACAACAGCAACAACAATCATTAAATCCATATCCCATATTACCATATCCTCCATATCCGCCGCCATATCCGCGATTTCCGCCACAGCAAGCTAATAATAAAATTAATAAAAGCCAGGAATTGTTTCCGAATCCACTACATCCGCCACAGCCACAATTATTGTTAGAAAATCCGCAGCAATCATCTTGGCAATTACAGTTATCATCATCTGAACAATCATTAAAGCCATTTAGGATATCATTAATTTCCATAAACTATCCAAACCTCCTTAACCATATTTCTATTTAACTTTTATACTATATACTATTCTCTCTAAAATTATTTGACACTAAATTTTAAAATTGCTCTAATTTTCTACAAAAAAAGGTTCTAGTAAAAGTTTATATATCTTTTACTAGAACCTTATATTAATATGGTTTTATTCAGTATCTTCTGCTAAATCTCCAAAAAGATTGTCAATTAATTGTTCTGTTCCTCTTTTATTAAGTGATGAGTAAAAATAAAGTTTATCTTCTTTTGTTAATTTTAATGTTTCTCTTATTACTTTTTCACTCTTTTTTAAATTATTATTTGACAACTTATCACTTTTTGTTGCAACTACTGTTACGTCATATCCATAGTGTATTATCCACTCATGCATCATTACGTCATCTGCAGTTGGTTTGTGTCTTGAGTCAACTAATAGAACAACCCTCTTTAATTCTTCTCTACCATTTAAATATCTTTCAATAGTTTGACCCCAACTTGCTTTTTCACTTTTAGATACTTTTGCATATCCATATCCTGGTAAATCAACAAGATAGAAATCATTATTTATTAAAAAGAAGTTTATAAGTCTTGTTTTTCCTGGAGTTTGACTAACCTTAGCTAATTTTTTTCTATTAGTTAAAGCGTTTATTATTGAACTCTTTCCAACATTTGATCTTCCAACAAAAGCAATTTCTACTCTATCATCTGTTGGATATTGCTCTTTCTTAACTGCCGATATAATAAATTCTGATTGTTTTATCCTCATAGGTATCATCTCCAATTATTGCATTATTGCATTATCTAATACGGTATCAATTTGTTCTGCCACTATAATCTTTAAGCCTTTCTTTATTGAAGCCGGTATCTTATCTGCATCTTTTTCATTTTCTTTAGGAATTATTATTGTATCAATTCCTGCCCTAACTGCCGCAAGTGATTTTTCCTTTAATCCACCTATAGGTAACACTCTTCCTGTTAGAGTTATTTCTCCAGTCATTGCAACATTATGTCTAACTTTTTTCTTAGCTAAAGCTGAAACTAATGCTGTAACCATAGTTACTCCTGCTGAAGGTCCATCCTTTGGAACAGCACCTTCTGGAACATGAATATGAATATCTTTATTCTTATAAAAATCCACATCAATTCCATATTTAGCTGCATTAGCTCTTACATAAGTAAATGCAGCCTTTGCAGATTCTTGCATTACATCTCCTAATTGTCCTGTTAATTGAAGCTTTCCTGTACCTTCCATAACCATAGCCTCTATTGGAAGAGTATCTCCACCATAAGCTGTCCATGCCATTCCAGTAACAACTCCAATTTTATCCTTCTTATCTATCTTTTCATAACTAAATACTTTTTTACCTAATAGAGTCTCCACTTTTTTAGAATTTATACTAACCTTATCTTTATTCTTTTTAAGCATCTCTGTAATAGCTTTTCTAATTATTGAAGCTATTACTCTAGTTAAACTTCTTACCCCAGATTCTAAAGTATATCCTTCAATTATTTCTTTAATTGCAGAATCACTTATTTTTATTTTTTCTTCTGAAATATTATGCTCCTTTAAAGCCTTAGGTATTAAATATCTTTTTGCTATTTGGAATTTTTCTTCATAAGTATATCCAGAAACTTCAATAACTTCCATTCTATCAAGTAAAGCTCTTGGAATTGTATCTAAACTATTTGCTGTTGCAATAAAAAATACATTTGATAAATCTATTGGAAGTTCCAAATAATTATCTCTAAAGTTAAAGTTTTGTTCACTATCTAAAACTTCTAATAATGCATCAGCTGGATCTCCCTTATAGTTTGAACTAATCTTATCAATTTCATCAAATAATATAAGAGGATTATTAGTTTGAGTTTCTTTTAAAGCATAAGCTATTCTACCTGGAATTGCTCCAACATAAGTTTTTCTATGCCCTCTAATTTCAGACTCATCTTTCATTCCACCTAATGCAATTCTTGAATATTTTCTATTCATAGCCTCTGCTATTGATTTTGCTATTGATGTCTTACCTACTCCTGGTGGTCCAACTAAACAAAGAATTGGTCCCTTCATACTTTTACTCATTTGTTTTACAGCAAGATATTCTATAATTCTTTCCTTAACATCATTAAGTCCATAATGCTCTCTTTGAAGTACTTTCTCAGCGCTTTTTATGTCTATGGTATCCTTACTACTCTTACTCCAAGGCATGTCCAATATCCAATCTAAATAAGTTTTTATAACAGCCTCTTCAGAACTTGAAGCTCCAGCACCTCTTAATCTATTAAGTTCATATTCAGCCTTTTCTAAAACTTCTTTAGGCAGATTTGACTCTTTAATCTTTTCTTCATATTTAATTATTTCTTTTTTTGCATCGTCATCTTCCCCAAGTTCTTCTTGAATTGCTTTAAGTTGTTCCCTTAGGAAATATTCTTTTTGACTTTTATCTGTTTTTTCTTTTACTTTATCAGCTATCTTCTTTTGAACTTTAATAATTTGAGTTTCTTCCTCAATCATTACTAAAAGCCTTTGAATTCTTTTCTTTAAATCAATGGTTTCTAATAACTCTTGTCTATAATCTTCTCTTGTGACAGCTACAGTACTTACCATATCTACAAATTCATGAACTTTATTGTCAACTTCAACGGCTTTTATAACCTCCTTTGAATTTTCACCAGTAAGCTTCATAAATTTTATAAACATTTCTTTTAAAGACTTTATGTAAGCACTTATTTCAATATTATCTATTTCTTCTTCTTTAATTCTCTCTAATTCAACTTCTAAACAAGCCTTTTTAGCTTGATATTTTTTTATTTTAGCTCTTTCTTTACCTTCAACTAAAACTCTTATTACATTATCAGGTAATTTAATTATTTGCTTTATATCACAGATTGTTCCAATTCTGCTTATATCACTTTTCTTTGGATCATCTATTTCTACATTTTTTTGTGGTGCAAGAAAAATCTTTTCTCCATTTTTCATTGCAGTTTCTACTGCTACTTTTGACTTTTCTCTTCCAACGTCGAAGTGAGTAACCATATTTGGAAAAATGGTTATTCCTCTTAGAGGAATTAAAGGAAGAATATTTTCATTTGTCATACCTATCTTCCCCCAATCTTTTTAATTTATTTTTATTAGACTTAATAAGTATACCATAACCATAAGTTTTTTCAATAATTGTAATATTATAAATAAAAAACACTCCTTAATAAAAGAGTGTTTTTTTATCTAAGCTGTTTCTGTATCTTCTTTAGTTTTTGATGATTTATCAATAAGCATAGGTCTTACTTCACCTTCTGGCAATCTCTCTACCTCTGGTTTATCTCCATTTTTTATTGTATCTTCTGTTATCACTACCTTAGTTATTCTTTCATCTGAAGGTATTTCAAACATGATATCCATCATCATCTCTTCTATTATTGATCTTAATCCTCTAGCACCTGTACTTCTACTAATAGCTTCTTCTGCTATTGTATCTAAAGATTCTTCTGTAAATTCAAGATCTACATTATCAAGTTCAAATAATTTCTTATATTGTTTTACTAGAGCATTTTTAGGTTCACATAATATTTTAACTAAAGCTTTTTTATCAAGAGACTCTAAAGTAACCAATATAGGAAGTCTTCCTACAAACTCTGGTATTAATCCAAACTTTAAAAGATCTCCTGGCATTATTTCTTTAAATAATGAACCTAAATCTTTTTCGTGTTTTGATTGAATGTCTGCTCCAAAACCAATTGAACTCTTTCTTGTTCTTTTTTCAATTATTTTATCTATTCCATCAAAGGCTCCTCCACAAATAAACAGTATATTTGAAGTGTTTATTTGAAGTAGTTCTTGATGAGGATGTTTTCTTCCTCCTTGTGGTGGAACTGAAGCTGTTGTTCCTTCTAATATTTTTAGAAGTGCTTGTTGAACTCCTTCTCCAGAAACATCTCTTGTAATTGATGGATTTTCTGATTTTCTTGCAATCTTATCTATTTCATCTATATAAATAATACCTTTTTCTGCTCTTTCTATATCATAGTCAGCATTTTGTATTAATTTTAATAGAATGTTCTCTACATCTTCTCCAACATATCCAGCCTCTGTTAATGTTGTTGCATCTGCAATTGCAAATGGAACATTTAAAACTTTAGCTAATGTTTGAGCAAGTAAAGTTTTACCTGAACCTGTTGGTCCTAGTAATAATATATTACTCTTTTGTAATTCTATATCATCATTTGAGACTTTCTTACTATTTATTCTCTTATAATGATTGTAAACTGCAACAGCTAATGATTTTTTAGCTCCTTCTTGACCTATTACATATGAATCAAGATATTCTTTAATTTCTTGTGGCTTAGGTAAATCTGTTGAAACAACTTCTTTTGTTTCTTCAAATTCATCCTCTATGATTTCTGAACATAATTCAATACATTCATCACATATATATACTCCAGGTCCAGCTATTAATCTTTTAACCTGATCTTGATTCTTTCCACAAAAAGAACACTTTAACTGTTTTTTATCTTCATATTTAGCCATATTTTTCACCTCACTAAGGACAAGTCCTAAATTTATTATGCCTTTTCTATTTCGTTCTTAGTAATTACCTTATCAATTAAGCCATATTCCATAGCTTCATCTGCATCCATAAAATTATCTCTTTCTACATCTGCTTTAAGCTTTTCTAAAGGCATACCTGTATTTTTACTTAGTATTTGATTTAATTTATCTTTTATTCTTAAAATTCTCTTTGCATGAATGTCAAAATCAGTTGCTTGACCTTGGAAACCACCTAAAGGTTGGTGTATCATGATCTCTGCATTTGGAAGAGCATATCTCTTTCCTTTTTGACCTGATGAAAGTAAGAAAGAACCCATTGAAGCTGCTAATCCAATACATATAGTACAAACATCTGGTTTTATATATTGCATAGTGTCATATATAGCCATACCAGCTGTAATTGATCCTCCTGGACTATTTATATAAACATATATATCTTTATCTGGATCTTCACTTTCTAAGAATAAAAGCTGAGCAACTACTAGATTTGAAGTATCATCATTTATTTCACCATTAAGCATTATTATTCTATCTTTTAATAGTCTTGAAAAAATATCATAACTTCTTTCTCCTCTATTTGTTTGTTCAACAACCATTGGAACTAAACTCATAACTGTTCCCTCCTTTATTAATGTAACTTAAATAAAATTATACATCAATATAATTATTTTGTTAATTGTTTTATTTGAAATAATTGCCAGAAAAATATTTTCTGGCAATTATCTAGTGATTATATCTATTTAGTTTTAGTATATCAATTATTTGCAGTTATCTTCTAATAACTTTATTGTCTTTGATACAACTATATCTTTTTCGATCATAGCTCTTTGAGTTTGCATTAACATTTCAGCCATCTTTTCAGCTTCATCTCCTGCATACATCTTTGCGATTTCAGTAGCTTTTTCTTTTACTTCTTCGTCAGTAGCTTCAACTTTTTCAGCCTTAGCTATAGCTTCTAATACTAAGTCAGATTTAACTTTCTTCTCAGCATTTTCTTTCATGTATGATCTCATTTTTTCTTCAGTGTTTCCAGTAAATTGCATGTATTGTTCTAATGATAATCCTTGGTATTTTAATCTATTTTCAAGATCTCTAACCATAGCATCAATTTCTTTTTCAACCATTACAGCTGGAACATCTATCTTTGAATTTTCAATAACTGCTGTTATTAATTCATCTTCAAATTCTCTTTCAACTGAAGCTGCCTTAGTTTCTTCTAATTTACCTTTAATATCAGCTTTTAATTCATCTAATGTGTCAAATTCTGATACTTCTTTAGCAAATTCGTCATCTAATGCTGGAAGTTCTTTGAACTTAATTTCTCTAATCTTTACTTCAAAAGTAGCTTCTTTTCCATTTAATTCTTCTTTTCCGTAATTTTCTGGGAAAGTAACCTTAACTTCTTTTTCTTCATCAGTAGTTAAACCAATTAATTGATCTTCGAAGTTATCTATAAATGAACCAGAACCTATTTCTAATGAATATTCATGTCCTTCTCCGCCTTCAAAAGCAACTCCATCTATGAATCCTTTAAAATCTATAACAGCGATATCGCCTTTTTCGATTGCTCCATCATTCTTAGTTTCTACTCTAGCATTTTGTTGTTGCATGTTCTTTAATTGACCTTCAACTTCAGCATCATCAACTACAACTTCTTTTTTCTTTACTGATAATCCTTTATATTCTCCAAGTTCAATTTCTGGATATAAAGTAACTTCTGCTGTGTAAACTAATTCTTTTCCTTCTCCAACTTCTAAAACGTCTATCTTTGGATAGTCTACTGGTCTTAGTTTGTTTTCTTCTATTAAAGTTGGGTAAGTTTCATTTATTACAGTATTTATAGCATCTTCAAATAATACTTCTACACCATAATGCTTCTTTACCATTGCCATTGGCACTTTACCTTTTCTGAATCCAGGTATATTAAAATTCTTCTTATTTTTGTTGTACGCTTTATTTAAAGCAGCAGTGAATTTTTCTGCTTCTACTCTCACTTCAAATTTAACAACATTAGCTTCTATTTTTTCCATTTTAGCTTCCATCTGCTTTTTCCTCCTAAAATAGTTCTTTGTTCTCATATATTAACTACGTTATTATAACATAAATTTCTACATATTATCAAATGCTTTGTTATATATAGTGTTTTTTTAATATTACTTTAAAATACTTCCCTTATCATTAAGTACATATTCATTTTTATCTATTTTTATTTCTATTCCTTTTTTAGGAACAACTTTTCCAAACTCTATCTTTTTACCTTTTGTGCTTCTTGCAAATGTATTAGTATTATTTTTTATATTATATATCCATGCATACTCATTTGTAGCAGCACTTCCAAAATAAGGTAAGTTGCTTATATATACAATATTATCATCATCTAAAAACTTAGCATCAGAACTCCATAAATATTTCTTTTCTCTTTTTAAGATAGCTTCTTTATGAAATTTTTGTCCTTTAGTTGAAACATATTCTTTTCTAGTTACATCTTTAACTTTTCCATCTATATCTATAAGTTGCATATTTTGATCTTTATCTAATGTTAGTATCATTTGTTTATTAGGAGATATATCATAGCTTAAGCCTTTAACATCTTCCATAGAAACAAATTCTTTTTTATCATCAACAGTTTTATACTCACACTTTACAACTAAATCTTTTCCAAGTTTTGCATCAATATAAGTTTTTTTAGGTGGTTCTGGTTTAACCTCAGCTTCATTAACTTTAGCTTCTTCTTTAGGTTTCTCTTCCACTTGTTTATCACTGTCTGCCCAGGCTTGTAATTTCGTTCTTATATTAGAAAAATCCATATTTTCAATTTTAAACTTATATATAAGCACTCCAGCAATTATTGCTACAACACTAATTATTGCTATAATTTTAGCCCTTCTTTTTTTCATTTTCTTTTCATAATCTCTACTAAAAATACTTGGTTTAGCCAAAATATTTACCTCCTAAACTTACTAATACTAAACTTATTATACAATATTTATATAAAAAAATAATATCTAACTTATTATATTTTACTTACTTTTTAATTTTATTTTTGTTTTTGCATTTACAATTACACTCTCTTATTCCTAAAGCTCTTTTTTCTTCTGATGTAAGCTTAGCTACATTATTTGAATATTCTTCATATTCTGGAGCATCCTTCAAATGACTTTTCTTTTCTATTATTAACATATTAATCCTCCTTTACAATATCATATTTTAACAAAATTCAAGAATATCCTAAAGTATATTCTATCATAAATTTACAAATAAATTTTCTTATTAATTTATTAAATATATTTTAATCTATATTTCTTCATTTTTAAACATATTCTGAATTATTTATTAATAAAAAGTAAATTTACCTCTTCTCCCTTGGAATATTTTTTCAAGTCTAGTATAATTGTATTAACAAATAAATTATAAATAAAGCCCATACCACTCTATTAGCAAACGCTATAGAGTTTAAATAAACCCCACAAAATGTTCATTTATTCCCTTTCTTAAATGAACATAACCCTTTAACCTGTACTATTGTAGTGCAGGTTTTTTATTTGCCACAAAAAATTAGCTAATGGAAATTATCCACTAGCCAATTTTAAAACTTCTTTACAAAGAAAAGTTTTCTACATTATTAATAACCCATTCACCATTTTTATATACTACTCTAGTTAAAAATTTCTTTGTATTTTCTTGTTTTCCAAGTCCAAGGAAAATTTTACTTGTATTATATTGCACATTACAAACTATAGTTCCTATATATTCACCATTTTTATATTCAAACTTACTTTTATCTTTATCTATATTTAAAGAAACCATATCGTATTTATTTTTTAATATAAAATAATTTTTCTCTAAAACAGAATATATTTTATTTTTTGCTTCATCAGTAGCCATAGTTATAACATTTTTATCTTCATCATTAAGAGCCTCAAATACACTTTTGTAAAACTTATCTATTGAAGTATTAACATCACTCCAAAGTTTTTCATTAGAAATATTTAAATTTAAACGAATATCTGGAATTTCTTTTACTTCTTCCTCTGTTCCAGCTATCTCTCCCCAAGGAAATTCTTTTTTAATAGATAATTTTATACTTCCATCTGAAGGCATTGGTCCTATATCTTTAAAATCTGATACTTTAATTCCACTATCTTCTCCATTAATAAAAACAGTGGCATCTTTAAAATTGCTATCTACAGTTACAACTATTCCATCTAACTTTAAATTTACAGTTTCATTTTTCATTAAAGTTATATTTTCTTCTTTTTTTATTTTCCCATACTTATTGTCTATATATCCACTTACCTTGTAATCTCCTGGTATAAGATTCTTTAAAGTTTCTCCTGATTTAATCTTTTCTTTATTATTTAATGTTATATCCGCCTCATCAAAATTACTTATAACACTAAGATTAAATGTTTTAAGTTCAACATAATATTTATTAAAAAACAATCCTTTTTCCTCTTCTAATTTAAAAATAGACTTAGAATTATTTTCCTTCAAATCATTAATCACATTATTTACTTCAGAATCTTTTCCCTTATAATACTGAGCTAAAGGTTTCAAATTATCTTTTGGTATCTTTTTATTATCTACCCTTATTACATCATTAAGTTTAGATAACTTTCCCTTTTCAAGACCAATCTCAAGATTTTTCAATACTTGATCTTTAGTAGTTCTAGTATTTCCAACTATATAACCTAAGGATAAAAATACAGCAATACAAATTATAACTAAAATTTTAATATTGCTTTTAAAAAAATACTTGTAGTTTTCCTTATTTATATTTTTAACTTCATTATATTTTCTAAGGAAATTATTTTTTATCTTATTTATACCTTCTTTAAGATCCATTAACCTCACCCCTATACAAATTCCAAATTAAAGAAATATGCAAATACTTCCCTAATATTTGCATATCGTTTTTATTTTATTCTAATATATCAATTATCCATTTTCCACAGTCAGCACATTTATAAACTCTTATAACAAATAAATCTAAAGAATCATTATTTAATACATCCTCAAATTTATCCTTTTCTTCCTTTGTAATAAATTCATCTTCTCCATTTATATATCCATGAATTTCAACATAATAATTATCTTTGCTAACTTTACAACATTCATTAATTTCAACACAACTTATTTTTTCATAAGTTAATTTATCTTCTAACTCTTTTATTATTGGAATTATATCTTCGTACTCTTTTATGTCATCAAAAAAATCCTCTTCATAAAAAGCCATATCTTTTATTTTAAATAATTCTTTCATTTTCATTCCTCCTAATATAGGTCATATTCTTCACCATTTATAATACTATGCTATAATATAAAAAAGCAATTTATATATTTTAACGGAGGTAATTTAATGTTTTTTGACAGTCATATGCATACAAAATTTTCATCAGATAGTAAGATGCAAATTGAAGATGTAATAAAACAAGGACAAGCTTTAAATATAGGAACTATTTTAACAGAACATATGGATTATAATTATCCTAAAGAAGATTTATTTAAATTTGACCCTAATAAATTTTTTAATGAATACTCAAAATATAGAGGAGATAATCTTCTTCTTGGGGTAGAAATTGGATTATCTTCCTCCTCTTTAAGTAAAAATAATAATTTATCAACTTCTTATCCCTTTGATTTTATTTTAGGCTCAATACATTCAGTTAATGATGTAGATATATTTACTGATGAAAGTAAAAATGATCTTACAAAAGCAGAATATCTTACTTTATATTTTAAGGAAATGATAAAAGATATTAAAGAATTTGATAATTTTGATTCATTATCCCACATTGACTATCCTTGTAGATACTTAAAAGGAAAAGATAAGGAAATAAATCTATCAGAACTTGGAGAATATGTTGATGAAGTATTTAAAATATTAATAGAAAAGGAAAAATGTTTAGAAATAAATACTAAGAAATTTGATGATAAAAATTTCATCCATTCTATTTTTAATCTTTGTAAAAGATATAAGGAACTTGGTGGTAAATATATAACAGTAGGTTCAGATGCTCATAATAAAGACAGAATAGGAAAAGATTTTAATATTGCAAAGGATATAATACTTGAAACTAATTTAACACCTGTATACTTTAAGGAAAGAAAAATAAATATAATTCATTTATAAAAGAAAGCTATGACCTTATAAGCCATAGCTTTGTTTTATGTTTTTATGCATTCTTTTAAATTCTTTTTTAATTAAAAGGAAATCTTCTAAATCATTTAAGAACTGAAAAAGCATAGCTCTATTTTCAAATTCTTCCCTAGTTTTTGGTAATTCCATCTCTTTATATTCAGCTCTTAATCTATTTAATTTATATAAAAGTTCTACACAATCATTATCTGCATATATATTATTTGCAATATTTTCAGTAAAGTCAGACATTATAAGTGTCTGATCATACGTTATTGAAAATCTTGAAAAGTGAGAATTCATTCTTTTTATTGTATCAAATTGTTTTATACGCATTTCCACATAATCAATAAAATAAAATTCATCTTTAAACAAATAATTATTATTTATTTTATAAGCTAAAAGCCTAGTTTCTTCAAGAACTTTTTTAACCTTTTTAAATCTTTTTCTTTCATTTATTGGTACAGCCTTTGTTACAAGACTTTTTGCCATATCAGCTATTATATTTCTATACTGCTCTTCAATAAATTCTTTATTTTTATTAAATTTAGATTCTAATGATGGCATATATAAATTAAATACAGATGCAATTCCAATTCCTATTAAAGTTAAGATTTCTTCATTAAATATCCAGCTTAAATTTATATTGCTTCCTGTTAGAAGGTGAGTTGATAAAACAGCACCAACTACCATCCCCTCTTCCATTTTAAATTTCTTTGTTATAGGAATAAATATAAGCAAAAACAAACCAAAAACTAATGGATTATTCCCTAATATTATATATAATATAAAGGATAATAATACTGCTATAGTTGCTGCTATAAGTCTTTTTCCCCCAACTAATAAAGCTTCCTTTTTTGTATCTTGAATACTAAGTATTGCTATTATTCCTGCTGTAACTCCAAACTTAACTCCAAGTAAATTTGCTATAATTATTGAAATTGTTGCAGAAGCTGCCATCTTAAATGTATTTTTCCTTAAAAATTCCATGTTCATCCTTCCCTTAAAGCAAACTCTCTTTTACCTTCATGAAGGAATAATCTAAAAGTGATTGTAAATTGTTATTGTTCTTTCCTCCACCTTGAGCTAAATTTTGACTTCCTCCTCCTCTTCCATCAATTAGAGTAATTGAATCTTTAAGAAGATTATTCATATTAACTTCTTTTATATCTTTAGAAGATGCAAATATTAAATTAGCTTTATCTTCATTTTTAACAACCATTAATGCTATTACTCTTGAATTTTCAGTAATACTTGAAGCTAACTTACTTACGTACTTAATATCTTTTCCATCATATATTTCTTTTATAATTGAAACATCAGAAACTTTAGTTGCATTTTCTATAAGTTCTTTTATTTTATAATTAGATAATTCTCCATTAAGTATTTTGTTTTCATTATTTGATTTTTTAAGTTCTTCACTTAAATTATTTATACTATTTATTGCTTCAGTTTCATTACAGTTTAAAAATTTACATATTTTCTTTGAAAAATCACTTTTTTCAAAATAATCATTAATTGCTCTTTTTCCTGCTAAATATTCTATTCTTATATTTCCTTTATGTCTTTCATGTCTTAAAAGTTTTATACATTGAAGTTCTATTGTATTACTTGGATGAATTCCACAACAGGCATTTATGTCTAAACCCTCAATTTCTACAACTCTTATTTTTTCATTTGTATTTGGAAGGGCTCTTCTAAGTCCCATCTTTTTAAGTTCTCTTTTTTCTGGAAATAAAAAATTAACCTTTAAATTATTAAATATATTTTCATTTGCATATATTTCAGCTTCTCTTATTTGCTCTTCTGTTACATCTCCAACTATATCAATTGTACTTTTTTCTTTTCCAAGATGAATACCTGCTGTATTATGATTAAAAAGTTTAAAGAAACATCCTGAAAGTACATGTTGAGATAAATGTTGCTGCATATAATCAAATCTTCTATCCCAGTCAATTTTGCACTTAACTTTATGTATTTTTATAGGTTTCTTAGAAACTACATGATACACTATGCCATCTTTTTCATATACCTCTTTAACTTCATGCTCTCCTATCATTCCTAAGTCACAGGGCTGACCCCCTCCACCAGGAAAGAAAGCTGTTTTATTTAAGGCAACGTGAAAACCATCACCCTTTTCTAATATTTCTTCAATTTCTGCTGTAAACTCTTTTATATATTGATCTATATAATATAACTTTTCCAAACCTTAATCCTCCTTTTTTAAACTACAAAAAACGCTGCTGCAATAATTATATAAACAGCTAACAATTGAACACCCTCAAGCCAATTTGACTCTCCATCACTTGCTACTTTATTGGCAATTAAAACAGATACTATAAGTGATACAAGTTCAAATAAATTAAATACAATACTCATAGGAGTAAATAAAAGACTTAAAAATATTAAAACTGGTGCAACAAATAAAATTATTTGAAGACTTGAACCAATTGCTATTTCAACTGCTACATCCATTTTATTTTTAAGAGCCATAACAACAGCAGTACTATGTTCAGCTGCATTTCCTATTATAGGAATTAAAATTATTCCAACAAAGAATTGACTTAATCCAAGAGATTCAGTCATAGGCTCAACAGCTCCAACTAAAAGTTCACTTTCAATTGCAATTAATACTGTTGCAACTGCTAATACTCCTATGGATTTTTTTAAAGACCAATTTGCTTCTTCTCCTTCCTCTGCACTACTTTCATATAAATCCTTGTGAGTAAAAAATGAAAAAACTAAACTTAATATATATATTAAAAACATAATTATAGCTACTATAATACTTAATCCTTCATATTTAGTATTTAATAATTCTGGATTAACTGTATGAGTAAATATTGCAGGAACGCTTAATCCAATAACTGCAAATAAAAGCATACTAGAACTTACATCAATAACTTTTTTATTAAAGCTTTGAGTTTTAAATTTAAGTCCTCCAATAAACATACTAGCACCTAAAACTAATAATGTATTTCCAATTACTGAACCTGCTATTGAAGCTTTAACTACATCAAAAAGTCCACTTTTTAAAGCAAAAAAGGAAATTATAAGTTCAGTTGCATTTCCAAATGTAGCATTTAAAAATCCTCCAACCTTTGGACCTGTATAACAAGATATTTCTTCTGTTGCCTGACCCATAATTCCTGCAAGTGGAACTATTGCAAAGGCAGATAATAAAAATAAAATTGTAGGAGATAAATGCATAAACTCTCCTATTATACTTATAGGTATAAATATTAGTAAGTATTTCAAAAATTTCATAATGATACCTCTTTCTTCATTTGTATAATTATTTTATATAATTATACAACATATTTTTTAATTATGTTTAAATTAGTCTAACACTAGCTATATTCAGGCTTATATTTACTTTTTATACACTTAATTCATTTAAAGTATTTATATTTTACTCACATTTAATGCAAATATTTGAAAAATGATGTTGACTATAATATTTTATGGCGTTATAATAAGCACATGCACTACAAAGTTGCTAAATAAATTAATAAAAAAAGACAATGAAGAGAACAAGTAAGAATATCTAAGTCTTTACAGAAAGTTACCGGATGATGAGAGGAACAAAGACATTTATTTTGAATACATCTTGGAGTCGTACATTGAACTCTACTTTATAGATATTAGGTGTTATCGGTTAAGTACCGTTAAAAACTTTTAATGAGGTTATATATTTTTAAAATATATAATAAATTAAGGTGGTACCACGTGAGCAATCTCGTCCTTTATTATGGATGGGGTTTTTTTGTTATATAAATATAAATATAAATATAAATATAAATTAATGCTCATTAAAAAATAAAAAACTATATAAAGTAATTATTTATAACGTAAGTTTCAAAGAGTTATAAATAAAAATTTATATAGCAAATAAAAGAGTCAAAAATTTGCACAATTATTGCTCTTCTACGATATTATTATTATTTCACACATATTATTATATTGTTTTATTTAAAGAAGGTCAATAATTAATGCAAAAAATATAAAAAATACATTAGTTATTGGAGGTTGTAATGATGGAAAGAAATGTTTTAGACGTCCTAAAAGAACGTGGATACATTAAACAATTCACACATGAAGAAGAAACAAGAGAATTATTAGGAAAAGAGAAAGTTACTTTCTACATAGGTTTTGATCCAACTGCTGACAGTTTACATGTTGGTCACTTTATTGCATTAATGTTTATGGCACATATGCAACAAGCTGGTCACAGACCAATTGTTTTAATTGGTGGAGGTACTGTAACTATTGGTGACCCAAGTGGAAAGACTGACATGAGAAAAATGTTAACTGATGAACAAATTCATCATAATGTTGAATCAATAAAGAAACAAATGTCAAGATTTATTGATTTTGAAGATGACAAAGCTATATTAGTTAATAATGCTGATTGGTTAAGAGGATTAAACTACATTGATTTCTTAAGAGAAGTTGGTGGACATTTCACAGTAAACAAAATGTTAGCTGCTGAATGTTTCAAAAAGAGATTTGCTTTAGATAGAGGTTTATCTTTCTTAGAATTTAACTACATGTTAATGCAAGCATACGACTTTGTAGTATTAAATGAAAAATACGGATGTAAAATGGAACTAGGTGGAGACGATCAATGGTCAAATATGATCGCTGGTGTTGATCTAGTAAGAAAGAAAAAAGGTAAGAGCGTATACGCTATGACTTGTAGCCTACTTACTAATAGTGAAGGTGAAAAAATGGGTAAAACTGTTGGAGGAGCTTTATGGCTTGATCCTGAAAGAGTTTCACCATTTGAATTCTTCCAATACTGGAGAAACATCGATGATGCTGATGTTGAAAAATGCTTAAAGCTTTTAACATTTGTACCAATGGATGAAATTAAAGAATTATGTTCAGTTGAAGGTGCTGAAATTAATGAAGCTAAGAAGAGATTAGCTTTCGAAGTAACTAAATTAGTTCACGGAGAAGAAGCTGCTGAAAAAGCTTTAGCTGCTTCACAAGCTTTATTTGAAGGTGGCGTTGATTTAGAACACGTTCCTACTATAGAAATAACAGAAGCTCACTTAGGAAATAATCTATTAGATGTATTAGTTGAATTTGATGTATTCCCATCAAAATCAGAAGCTAAGAGATTTGTTAACCAAGGTGGATTAACTATAAATGAAGAAAAAGTTTTAGATATTGCAAAAACTTTAGAAAAAGAACATTTTGAAGATGGATTTGCAATGATTAAAAAAGGTAAAAAAGGTTTCACAAAAATAGTGATTAAATAAATTATTTAATTTAAATATTTACTTAGGGAATAAATATTTATAATATAATTTAGATTAAAAGATAACAATAATGCTAAAAAATAATGCTAATTTAAAAATAAAAAAATTTAATAATAATGCTTTAATTTAATAATAATGCTTTAATTTAAAAATAAAAGATTCGGAAAATCAAAATAATGCTAAAAAAACAATTTTAAAAATAATGCTAATTTTTAAATAATTATAATGCTAAAAAATAAAAGTTAAATAAAACACACTGTTCATAAAAGATTAAAAATAGATAGATAAAAAAATAATGCTAAAAACTTAAAAAGTTTAAATAAGTGAATCATTTTATAATGCAAGAAAAAGGTATCGATGTAATGCTTTGTCGATACCTTTTTTCTATACACTTTATTTTTTTATCTTACATCATAAATTTTATTTAATTTTTCTTGAATTGCTTTATGGATTTTATCCATATATTCATTAAATGTTTCTTTATCATTTATATATGGTGTAAGTACACAAGCTCTTAAAATTGTAACCTTTTGTTCCTTATCCCATTGAGCCTTTGTTATTCCACATCTTTGAACAAATGGTAATGGACTTTGTCCATAATCAGGCACTGCAAAATCAGTATGTGAAGTTATAAAATCATTAGTATATAATTCACCATCAACATATGATGCTTCATCAAAGAAATCATGATTTAACTTATTCATTTTAGCTAAATCAGTATTTCCTTCTTCATTAAATACAAAATCAACCATATTAAAATCTGGTCTTGTTAAATTATGCATCTTAATAACTTTATCTCCTACTTTAAATTCTTTTCCTTCAAAGTAAGTATATAAATTATAAGCACCCTCTATACCTGCTCCTATAAGTTTTCCATATCCAGTAATGTTTAATGGTAATATTCTGTGAGCTACCCAAACTGATGCTGCTGTAGCTCCAGCCTTTGATCCTTCAAGCATAAATGCTCCAAGAAGTGCTGGTATATCCATACCCTTTTCAAATACATAAGTTGCAAAATATGAAATTGAATCTCTCATTCTCTTATCTTTTATTGCAATACCACCTGCTGCATAAGGTACATATCCCATTTTATGAGGATCAATTGTAATTGAATCACCTTCACTCATTGCCTTAAATGCTTCATAAGTTTCATCTGAAGGCCAGTTAGTTTCTTCATTTAAAAATACTCCATTTTCTAAATATTTTTTCTTTAACTCATCTTTAGGTATAAAATTATAATTTTCGTCTAAGAATATAGACCTTGCATATCCACCATAAGCTGCATCAACGTGAACATAAAAATTAATTCCTTCTTTAGATAACTTATCTCTTACTGCTATAATCTTATGAATATCATCAACTGCACCCTCTTCTGTTGAACCAACAACTCCAACAACACCTAAAGTTGGAATTCCTTTAGCTGCTAATTCTCTTATTTTTCTTTCAAGAGCTTCTGTATTCATTCTATATTGCTCATTAACTTCAACAGCTTCAATATTATCTAATCCAAGGCCTATAATATCTGCAGCTTTAAGCCATGAATAATGCTTAGTTTGAGGAACTAACCATTTACCTAATTTATCAATATTTTTACCACTTCTTGCTGAATATTTTTTTAAATCATCTAGTTTTTCTGGAACTTTAGCTACTAAATCTAAAATTTCTTTAGTTGACATATTTAATAATTGCCATTCAGTTTTTCCTTCAACTAATTCTGGTGCAACTTCCTTCATTGCAAGTGGTAATGATTTAATATTTCTTGCATACCAAATACCTTCTAAGTTTGCTATTGAACCATCTGCACAAATATGTCCCCAACCTTTTTCATATCCCATAAGTTTTGCAAAATCTCCACCTACTTCTTCTTCCATTTCTGAAGTTCCTGGTGATGATTCGTAAGCAACATTATTTCCGTTATATAACATTGCTGCAAAATATCCAAGTAATGCTGGCATTAAAGTTTCTGAATTCATGTGTCCTAAAAATCTTGGTGAATGCCATGGTAATGATTGTGATCTTAATTTTATTGATAATTCAGTTAAAACATCTTCCATTTTATCTGAAGTAAAAATAAAATCTTCTTTGTTCATATCACTTCTTTTTATTATTGGCATATCTTCTGGATGATAATTTTTTCTCCACTCACTATGGTCTTCAAATAACATGTTTAAATACTTTTGGAAAGTTTGCTTATTTTCTGATTTTGGTCCTAAAAATAATGCTTTTAAGTTTAAATCTTGTCCCTTCATTTTAATCTTCTCCTTTGTAAAAAATTTTTAACTATTATATTCTAAAAAATATAGCATTTAAACCTAATTGTAATAAAATTTAAATGCTATATTATTTAAAATTAAGAGCTTTTAATAATGCTATTTTTGTTTTTTCCACTCTGGCTTCTTATACCTAAATATAATTAATGGTATTACAATACTAACTATTGTTCCTATTATTTGGAAACATATATAAAAAGTATGTTCGCTAGGTTTCATTATTGATGGTGGCATAATACTTACTATTATAGTTAATATAACTCCTATTAGTGCAAGTATAGATATAAACCACATTAATCCATTTCCATGTGAACCTAATCTAAATGCTCTTTCAACATCTGGTCTCTTATATCTTAAAACAATTGCAGAGATACATATTAAAATATAAACTATGCAATAAAGTATAGTTGTTGTAATAGTAATCATAAAGAATGCACTATTAACATTTGGTATTGCAAGATTTGCAAGTGCAAGTACTGAAACAACTACTGCTTGAATTATTACAAATGTTATAGGAATTCCACTTTCAGTTCTTTTTTGAAATACTGGTGGTAAATTTCCTTCTTCTGCAACTTTTATCATTGCTTTTGATGGACCAAGTATCCATGCACTAATTTGTGCTAAAACACCTATTAATATCATAGCTGAAATTATATTTGAAAATATTGCAGGAATACCAAGACCTGAACAATAAATAACAAATGGTTGAGTTATATTTGCTAATTCCATTTTACCATCTGGAACTGCATTAGCAACAGTTAAACCTGCTGTCAAATTTAAAACAACCAAAATTAAAACTGAAGCTATAACTGCTATTGGATAATTTTTCTTTGGATTTTCTATATTATTAGCATGAACTGATGAAATTTCAACTCCTGCAAATATGAATATTATTCCTGAAAAATAAGTTAAGCTACCAAAATTATGAAAATCAGGGAATACTTTAGACATACTAAATGCACCTAAATATCCATTTGGATTTAATCCATATTTTATTGCATATGCTATACCTAATATAACTAATGCTGCAAATGGTATATATACACCTATTAAGGCTCCCCAGTTTCCAACTACCTTTACCATATCAAACTTAAGATTTAATAATGTCATTCCCCAAAAACCTATCAATATACAAGCTGCTACAAATATACTGTTCTGAGATAATGACGGATTATTAACTACATATCCAATTAAAACACCTACTGTTGTTCCAACCATAACCATTCCGGTCATCATTTGAACCCATAAAAGCCATGAGGTTACAAAACCCCATTTTTCTCCAAGTGCTTCTTTAACCCAAACTTGTGGCCCGCCCTCTTCGGGCCAACCTGTAGCAAGTTCAGCTGCTATTAATGATATAGGAATAGCAAATATTACTACAGCGCCTACAAAATAAAATATTTGTGTCCACCCATTAATCGCAAGAGTAGGTACACTCCTTACAGTTCCGAAAAATGCCATTGTTATACCTATCAATTGAAAAAGGGTAAGTTTTTTAACACTATTCATAAATAATGTCTACTTCCTCTCTTAAATATATTTATAAAAATTATAAGGCCAAATAAAATTTACAACTTAATAGTAAACCTTTAACTGCTTATGTCAAATTAAATTTATTAATAAATACATAAAAAATTAATATATAAATAAATTTTTATCAGTAGTTGTTAAAACTTTATTTATACATAGTACTTTTTCATAAAATATAATCTACAATATATAGTCATTAAAAATTATATATATCCTTATGAATATACTTTGAAAATATTATTAATAACAATTACATAAATTTAAATCAAAAGAATTTTCTGAATATTTAAATATAATATTTTTTTTAAAAACAAGATTAAAATATTATCTTATATATTTCTTTAATAAAAAATATTACTTTTAATTAATAAACTAAAAAAATATAAGCCTTTTATCCTATGTTTAAATATTGTTAATTTTTGCACTAATTATCTTAAAATCCTATCATCATAGTTGAATGATGTACATCTTAAATATAAATTTTTGTAATTAGCGTTAATTGGTATAATATAGAATATATTAAGGAGATGTTTTTAATGGAAAAACAACATAATACTGATGTAAACGTTGACGCTTTATTTTTAGGCCCAAAAGCTGAAAATGAAGAATTTTTCTTGAAAAATTTAACAAAAATGTTTACTGAACATTCTCAATGGAGAAAAAATTTCCACCCTGAAGATGAAAATGTTATTACAGGTGATAGATTAACAAATAAAAACTTTATAGAAACTCAAAAGAAAACTGAATGTGTTTTAGAAGAGCTTTCTTCTAAATTAAGAGCAAATATGATGCCTTGGCATTCTATGAGATATATAGGTCACATGAATGCAGAAACAATAATGCCAGCATTACTCGGATATTTTGCAGCAATGATGTATAACGGAAACAATTGTGCTTACGAAGGTGCACCAGCAACTACAATATTAGAAGGCGAAGTTGGTGAAGATTTCTGTAAACTTATGAGCATAGATCCACAAACTGGCTGGGGTCATATTTCTGTAGATGGAACTACAGCAAATGTAGAAGCATTATGGTATGCTAGAAATATCAAATCATTACCACTTGCAATGAAAGAAGTTGCACCAGAACTAGTAGAAGGAAAAACTGAATGGGAACTTTTAAATATGTCAGTAAAAGAAATACTAGATATATTAGAAAAAAATAATGATAAAATTGATGCTATAAAAGAACATTCAGCTAGAGCTTCAGGTTCTCTTATCCCTAAACTCGGAAAAGTATTAGTTCCACAAACAAAACACTATTCATGGCTTAAGGCTGTAGATATTTTGGGAGTAGGTTCAGATAATTTAATACAAGTTCCAGTTGATGATCATTTTAGAATGAAAATTGATTCATTAGAGGAAATAATTAAGGACTGTGTAAGTAAAGAAATTCCTATTATGTGTGTAGTAGGAGTAGTTGGTTCAACAGAAGAAGGATCAGTTGACTGTATTGATAAAATTGCTGACTTAAGAGATAAATTCTCAAAACAAGGAATTAATTTCTACTTCCATATAGATGCAGCCTTCGGTGCATATTGCAGAGCTATTTTCTTAGATACAGATGGTTCATTTATACCTGAAAATCAATTAAAAGCTAAGCTTGAAGAACATCATGTTTTTGAACATCCTGAAAATATTAGTTGGCCTTCTAAAGATATATATATTGCATTTAGAGATATGAATAGAGCTGATAGTTTAACTATAGATCCTCATAAAATGGGTTATGTTCCTTATGCTGCAGGAGGTATTTGTATAAAAGATAAAAGAATGAGAGATTCAATATCTTATTTTGCAAATTATACTTTTGAAAAGGGAATGGATATTCCTGTATTACTTGGAGCATTTACATTAGAAGGTTCTAAAGCAGGAGCTTCTGCTGCAGCTGTATGGGCAGCTCATCAAGTATTACCACTAAATATTACTGGATATGGTAAATTAATAGGTGCAAGTATAGAAAGTGCCTTCAATGTTTATAATAGATTAGAATCTCAAAAAACATTTGAAGTAAATGGAACAAATATTATTGTAAAAACATTGACAAAACCAGAATTTAATATGGTTGACTTTGCCTTTAATATAGAAGGAAACACAGATTTAGAATTAATGAATAAGATAAATCATTTATTCTATGAAGAAGCTTCATTCTGCACAAAATTATTTACAAATGATTTCATAACTTCTCATACTATATTTGATTATTCTGGTTATGGAGATAGTCCAGTTAAGTTTGCTGAAAAATTTGGAATATCAAAAACTGAATGGGATAGAGTTCATTCAATAGGTTTATTAAGGGCTACAGCATTAAATACATTCTTCGCTGATAAGGAAACTTTTGATGTTTATGAAAAGAAAATATCAAAAGCAATTGTAGAAGACTTAAAAATAGTTCTAATGAAACTTAACAACTAAATTATTTAACCATAAATAATTAGTTTATACTTTTCTATAAATTTAAATTGACTTCATATTTATAAAATATTAATAATAAAATTTATTTTTATTATTAATATAAAAGTAATCTTTTTCATATATGTTTTATAATAAAATTTCCTATATTTTTATATAAAAATGCAAAAAAAGAGAAACTCATCTCAAATGAGTTTCTCTTAATATTTTTATATTATCTTACATCGTAGATATTTTCTAATTTCTTTTGAATTGCAGTATCTACTTTTTCCATGTATTCATCAAATGTTGCCATGTTGTTTATATATGGTGAAAGTACGCAAGCTCTTAATACTGTAACTTTTTCAACTTTATCCCACTCTTCTCTTGAGAATCCAAGTGATTTAACAAATGGATATGGGCTGTTTCCATAGTCTGGTACTGCGAAATCAGTATGTGAAGTTATGAAGTCATTATCATATAATCCACCCTTTGCATATGAAGCTTCTTCATAGAAATCATGATTTAATTCATTCATCTTAGTTAAATCAGTATTTCCTTCTTCATTGAATGCAAAGTCAACCATGTTAAAGTCTGGTCTTATTAATGTGTTAAGGATAACTTTCTTATCTCCAACCATAAATTCTTTTCCATTGAAGTGGTTATAAAGGTTAAATGCTCCTTCAATTCCAGCTCCAATAAGTTTTCCGTATCCAGTGATGTTTAATGGTAATACTCTGTGAGCTGTCCAAACTGATGCAGCTGTAGCTCCTGCCTTTGATCCTTCAAGCATGAATGCTCCAAGAAGTGCTGGTATATCCATTCCTTTTTCAAATACGTAAGTTGCAAAGTATGAAATTGATTCTCTCATTCTCTTATCTTTTACAACTATACCACCTGCTGAATAAGGGATATATCCCATTTTGTGTGGGTCGATAGTTACTGTATCACATTCGCTTATAGCTTTGAATGCTTCGTAAGTATCATCTGAAGGCCACATAGTAGCTTCATTTAAGAATACTCCATGTTCTAAGTATTTCTTCTTTAATTCATCCTTAGCTATGAAGCTATAATCTTCATCTAAGAATATTGATCTTGCATATCCGCCGTATGCAGCATCAACGTGTGCATAGAAGTTAATTCCTTCTTTAGCTAATTTATCTCTTACAGCTATGATCTTATGAATATCATCAACTGCTCCTTCTTCTGTTGAACCAACAACTCCAACAACTCCTAATGTAGGAATTCCCTTTGCTGCATATTCTCTTATTTTCTTTTCAAGAACTTCTGTATCCATTCTGTATTGTTCATTAACTTCTACAGCTTCAACTTGATCTAATCCAATTCCTATTATATCTGCCGCTTTAAGCCATGAGTAATGTTTAGTTTGAGGAACAAACCATTTTCCTAATTTTCCTAAGTTCTTACCACTTCTAGCTGATTTAGCTTTTAAATCATCTAACTTTTCTGGTACTCTATCAACTAAATCTAAGATTTCTTTTGTTGACATATTTAAAAGTTCCCATTCAGTTTTTCCTTCAACTAATTCTGGTGCAATTTCTTTCATTGCAAGTGGTAATGATTTGATGTTTCTAGCATACCAAATTGCTTCTAAGTTAGCGATTGATCCATCTGCACAAATGTGTCCCCAACCGATTCCTTCTTCATATCCCATAAGTCTTGCAAAATCTGCTCCAACTTCTTCTTCCATTTCTGAAGTTCCTGGTGATGATTCATAAGCAACATTGTTTCCATTGTATAACATAGCTGCAAAATATCCAAGTAATGCTGGCATTAAAGTTTCTGAGTTCATATGTCCTAAGAATCTTGGTGAATGCCATGGTAATGATTGTGATCTTAACTTTCTTGATAATTCAGTTAAAACATCTTCCATTTTTTCAGCAGTCATAAGGTAATCAGCTTCATTTTTATCAGCATTCTTTATGATGCACTTATCTTCTGGATGATAGTTTTTTCTCCATTGGCTATGATCTTCAAATAACATTTTTAAATGTTTTTCGAATGTATCTTTGTTTTCTGACTTTGGTCCTAAAAATAATGCTTTTAAGTTTAAATCTTGTCCACTCATTTTTAAATGCTCCTTTTCATATGTTTTGTAAGTTTACAAATCATATGACCATTTAAAATGAAAGATTAACCTCATTTTAAATGCCCATACGGTTTTTAACTTATAAATTTTATAATGCTTTTTTTAAATTTATAATGCTTTTAAATATTATTTATATAAATTAAATATTATTTATCGATTTTTTTCCATTCAGGTTTCTTAAACTTGAATATAATTAATGGTATTATTACACTTACTAATGTTCCAATAATTTGGAATGAAATATAGAAAGTATGTTGACTTGTTGGTAATATTGATGGTGGTATTAAACTTACTATTACAGTAATTGATACTCCAAATATAGCAAGTAATGCTACAACCCACATTAATCCATTACCTTTAGCTCCAAGTCTAAATGGTCTTTCAACTTCTGGCATTTTATATCTTAATACGATAGCTGCTATTGCTATTAATATGTAAACTACGCAGTAAAGTATAGTTGTTGTTACAGTTATCATAAAGAATGCACTATTAACATCTGATGTTACAACATAAGTTATTGATATTATTGAAATAACGATAGCTTGTATTAAAACAAATGTTATTGGTACTCCATTTGAAGTTCTCTTTTGGAAAACTGGAGGTAAATTTCCTTCTTCAGCAACTTTAATCATTGCTTTTGATGGTCCAAGTACCCAAGCACTTAATTGAACTAGAACACCAATAGCTATCATAGCTGATATTATATTATTAAATATTGATGGTATTCCAAGGTTTTGACAGTATATAACAAATGGTTGAGTTATATTTGCTAATTCCATTTTTCCAGCTGGAACTGCATTTGAAACTGTTAAGCCTGCTATTAAGTTGAATATAACTAATACGATAACTGATAATATAACAGCTATTGGATAGTTTTTCTTTGGGTTTTCAATGTTGTTAGCGTGAACTGATGATATTTCAACACCTGCAAATATAAATATAATTCCTGAGAAATAAGTTAAACTTCCAAAATCACTGAAATTTGGTATAAGTTTACTTGTACTAAATGTTCCTAAACAACTGTTAGGTTGTATTCCGTTTTTAAATAAATAAATTAATCCTAATACTACAAGTGCGATAAATGGAATATAAACACCAATTACTGCTCCCCAGTTACCAACTATCTTAACCATATCAAACTTAAGATTTAATAAAGTAACTCCCCAATAAGAAATAAGTATAACTACGAATATGAATATATTATTTTTTGATAAGCTTTCGTTACCAACAACATATCCAAGTAAAACTCCAACTGTTGAAGCAACCATTACCATACCGAAGAACATTTGAACCCATAATAACCATGATGTTACGAATCCCCATTTTTCTCCAAGTGCGGCTTTAACCCAAACGTGAGGGCCTCCTTCTTCTGGCCATCCTGTTGCAAGTTCTGCTGCCATTAATGATATAGGAATAGCAAATACTATAACTGCTCCTACAAGATAAAAGATTTGTGTCCAACCATTTATTGCTAACGTAGGAACACTTCTTACTGTACCAAAGAAGGCCATTGTTATTCCTATAAGTTGGAATAGTGTAAGTTTTTTAACACTGCTCATAAGACTACTTCCTTTCCTGAAAATATTTAATTTTTCATAAAAAATTATTACATCTTAAAATTTTAAATCTAATAATTTTTTTATATTTATACTTATTATTGAAAAGCATTCTCTCCTGAATAAGTACACATTATATATTATTCTCTTTTATTTTTTTGTCAAATTGCTATATAGGCCAAAGAATACACTTTAGATACAATATTCATATTTAATCAATTTTGTTTTCAATTTGTTCATCTAAAATGCTATTAAATCTGTTTTTTATTCCTTTCAATAAGTAATATAAAATATATTTTTTAATATTTGTTCATAATTAAACCTTTAACATCATTAATTTAGTGTTTTTATTTAACCTTTTTATTAACTAAAAATGTACTAAATAATTAAGGAATCACTTCCTTTTTTGTTATATTTATTCAGTAATTAAATGCAATTTTTCATAATATACTTTACTATTAATATTTTTATCCAAGTAAACATTTACATAAAATTTTATAAAAAAGGTCTATGAAAGGAGAATTATATGAGTAAAGAGTCAAATATAAATGCTATTAAACATGCTTTAGGTATACTAGTTATATTTTTAATTTTAGTTATCTTTGCTATTTTCTTTGAAAATTTTTTCTTATAAATAAAAAAATAGAATCTACATAAATAGTTTCTTTTTGAATTAACTATTTATATAGATTCCATTTTTATTTTTCCTATATTTTTTAATTTACTCTACTATTTTTCAGCTACTTCTTTCTTTTTATTAGTTAAACATAAAGCTAATACAAGTCCTATTGCTGCAATTACAGCTGAAGCAATAAATAAATTTGCAAATCCATTATTCATTGTTTGTTGGAATGTATTTTCTATAGCTACCCTAGCTCCATCTACTTGAGTTAAATAATTAGCTTTCATTGATGTAAATGCTTCATTCATAGTAGTATGTGGTGGAAGGTGACCTGCCATTCCTCTTTCAATTGCAGGTTTTGCTTTATCAAACATAAAGTTTGAAAATTCCTTCATTACTCCTGTAATACTTGTAACATCTGCATTTTGGAATGAATCAATTATATGCTTTGGAATATCTGAATTTGTAATTGAACCTGCCATTCCTCCACTAGCCCCTGGAATTTTAGGCATTACCTTCATAATTTCTGTAGGCATTTTATCTCCAGCCTCTGCTATGAAGTTTATTAATATATTTGGAGATACAGCAATACCAATACTCTTTATAAGAGATAAAGTTGATTGTGCTGATGCCGCATTTTCTTTTGCCACATAAGTTTGCATTAAATAATTAAGTGGTGTTCCCATTGTAAGTCCCATACCAGCACCCATTATTGCAAGACCTATAAGTAATACAACCATATTATTATCTTTTGCAACAATTAATGCTAGCATTAATGTACCTATAATTGTACAAGAAAATCCTACTAACAATACTGCTTTTGCTGAATATTTATCTATAAATTTACCACCTATAGGTGATGCAATACCTGTAAATACAGCCATTATAGTGATTAAATATCCACCTGAACCTTGTGCTAATCTTAATGAATTTTCACCAAATTGAGGAATAAATACAACACTCATCATTCCACATCCAACAGATAAACTCATAAGTAAAGTAAGACATATATTTCTATTTCTAAAATAGTTTAAATCTATTATTGGATCTTCAGCTCTATTTTCACGATATATGAATAAAGGTAATAATACAACAAAAATAATTAGGAATGGATAAACATCAGTTGATCTTAATGATTCACTAAATTTATGGAAATTTAAATTTGTAACTGCATACATAATTGATGAAATCATAACTGCTACAATTACACTTCCAATAGTATCCATTTTTTTGTCTATATGTTTTTGTTCTACTATCTTAATCTTAATTGCCATTATAACAACTATTAAACATATTGGAACATTAATAAAGAATAATAATCCCCAATTATCTGCACCAAATAAATTTATTATTCCAGAACCTACTGTAGGTCCAAGAACTGTAGCTATACCATAAGTTGCACCAACTAATCCTAAAGCTGATCCTCTTTTTGAAACTGGGAAGCTTTCTCCTATAAATGCTGTTGCAACTGGCATAATTCCACCACCACCAATAGCTTGTATAACTCTTGCTACTAGTAGTCCATCATAACCACCTATGTAATCTGAAAATCCGCATAATGCTGAACCTATACCAAAAACAGCAACTGAAAATACGAACATTTTTTTCTTTCCATATCTATCTGATAATTTTCCTGAAATAGGCATTATAACTGCATATGCTAATGTATAAATTGTAATCATCCAAACAGATGTATCTGCACCTACTCCTAATGCATCTGCAATTACTGTTCTTGCTGGTGATACTATACCAGAATCCATACCACCTATAAATATTCCTAGTAAAAACATTGTCATAAGTGCCTTTTGCACCTTTGGTGCATACCCATTTTCATTTTCCATTTTAATTCCTCCTTTGTTAATACACCTCTTATCCCACCGCTTTATGAACCATGTTCAAATTATAGTTTTATTCTCACTTCAATTCAATGGAGAAACTGTAATATTTTTGTTAACTAATAATGATTATTAACAAAAATACTTAATTGTTAACTGTATTAAGTTAATTGTACAATTTTAATAAAAAAATTTAACAATATTATTACTGTTTATCTCTTTTATTATTTTAAAGTTGTTGTATAGTTTTTTTGTGGCTAGAGTTTATATATAAATTTTAGGAGGATTAAATATGAATGATACTGTTAAACTTAAAGAAATTGAAGAGATTTATGATAAAATAAGTCCCTTTGAATTTAAAAATGAATTATTAAAAGTAGCAAAAAAAGATATTGATGGAAGTAAGCGACCACTTCTTGATGCTGGAAGAGGAAATCCAAACTGGACAGCTGCAACTCCTCGTCAAGCTTTTTTTACTTTTGGGCAATTTGCAGTTTCTGAAACTCAAAGGGTTTGGAGTGAAGGAGACCTTGCTGGTATGCCTCATGCAAATGGTATATATAATAGATTTAAAGAATTTGCAAATAAAAATAAAACTGCCCCTGGAATGGAGCTTTTAGTAAATATAATTGAATATGGAATAAATAAAAAAGGTTTTAATCCAGATAAATGGGTTTATGAACTTGCAGATGGAATAATTGGAGATAACTATCCTTTTCCAGATAGAATGTTATCCTATATAGAAAAAATAGTTCACGACTATTTGGTAAAAGAACTTTGCTCTAATGACTCTAAATGTGGAGATTTTGATTTATTTGCTGTAGAAGGTGCTACTGCTGCTATGTGTTATATTTTTGATTCTTTAAAAGCTAATGAACTTTTATGTAAAGGAGATAAAATTGCTATAATTACACCTATATTTACACCTTACTTAGAAATTCCTCATATTCCAAGATATAGTTTAGATATAGTTCAAGTTAAAGCTTTGGAACATTCAAAAGATGGAAGTAATTGCTGGCAAGTATCTCAAAGTGAATTAGATAAACTTAAAGATACTTCAATAAAAGCTTTATTTATTGTTAATCCTGGTAATCCTTCCTCTGTAGCTTTAACAAAAGAAAGCAAGGAAAAATTAATAAATATTGTTGAAGAATATAACAAAAATCTAATAATAATTTCTGATGATGTATATGGTACATTCGTTCCTAATTTCCGTTCTTTAATGGCAGATCTTCCTTATAATACAATTGGCGTTTACTCTTTTTCAAAATATTTTGGAGTAACTGGCTATCGTTTGGGAACAATTGCTATTCATAAAAATAATGTATTAGATGATTTAATAAAAAATCTATCTGATGATAAAAAGGAACTTATTAGAAGAAGATATAAAGAACTTCGTACTGATTGTGAAAATCTACCTTTTATAGATAGAATTGTTGCAGATAGTAGACAGGTAGCCTTAAACCACACTGCTGGTCTTTCAACTCCTCAACAAGTTCAAATGGCATTTTTCTGTGCCTTCTCTTTATTAGATACTGATGATAGTTATAAAAAGTTAACAATGGAAATATGCCGTCGTCGTGAAAAATTATTATTTGAAGGTTTAGGTATAGAACTAAAGGATAATCCTTATAGTGCCTATTATTATACAGAATTAAATTTACTTGAATGGGCAAAAACTAGCTTTGGAAATGATTTTGCAAACTTTCTTCAAAATAATTATAAATTAGTATATATACTTTATGACTTGGCTAAAGAATGTTCTGTAATCTTATTATCTGGAAGTGGCTTTGATGATTCTGAATGGTCCCTTAGAGTATCCCTTGCTAATCTTGATGATTATGAATACTACAAAATTGGTAAAGTTATGCGTAAGCTAATGATAAGTTTAATTACTAAATGGGAAAATCCTAAAAACAGATTAAAAGAAACTTTATGATAGAATTTCTATCATAAAGTTTCTTTTTTATCATTAATAATTTTTTTAAGTATTACAAATCTTATTTTGTCATAAGATATTTCATTTGGAAGATCATCCTTAATTGGCTTTATTCTATAATAACCATGGTTATCTATTGCATTTAAAATTAAAGTTTCTTCCTCTTTGCTAAACAAAGTAGAAAAATCTATATTAAAATCTATTTCATTTCCTTCTTTCATAAATTGTTGAACATGAGATATTATAGTTGTTATTGCTAAAGATCTTTCATCTGAAATTTCTTTAAAGTCTTTTCCAGACCTTAACATTTCTATTGTTACTTCATAGGATTTTTGCTTTGAAGAATTACTTCTTGTTCTTTTATGAGATTTTTCATCATCTATTTTTTCACCATATGTAAAATTAGATTCTATATTATTTTCCTTCATATAATTTTTTATATCCTCTAAAAATACTTCTCCATATTTTTCTATCTTTTTTTCTCCAACACCACTAATTTCTATTAATTGAGTGTTGTTTATAGGCATTCTTATACTCATTTCCTTAATAGTATTATCTCCAAAAACTACATATGGAGGTACTCCTTCCTTAGCTGCAATATTTCTTCTAAGGTCTTTAAGTATAATAAATAATTCATTATTATCATTAAGTTTTTTAATTTTTCTCTTTTCTTTAAATAATACCTCTTCATTTCCCTTTATTACATTTAGTGATTTTGAATTAGGTTTAACAACAGGATATTCCCCACCATAATTAATATATCCATGAGAAATTAAAGTATTTATAAAATCTTTTAAATCCTCTTTAGAATAATCTGCCATTATATTATAAGTAGTTAATTTATTTAACCCTAAATCAATTAGTTTTTGATTTTTAGAACCTCTTAAAACATCTACTATCATACCTATGCCATATGGTCTTTTCATCCTATAAATACAAGATATAACCTTTTGTGCATCAATAGTTTTATCTACAACCTCTCCAGAAGATTCGCAATTACTACAGTTATTACAATTTTCTTTAAGTTCTTCACCAAAATAACTTAATATAAACTTTCTATAACAATCATTAGAGTAGACTAAATCTGTCATAGTTTGAAGCTTTGATAATTCATTTATCTTTCTCTCTGGATTTAATGTTCCTGTTTCTATAATATATTTTTGTGTTTGAACATCTCCTGGTGAAAATAAAAGTATACATTCTGACTTTTCAAAATCTCTTCCAGCTCTTCCTATCTCTTGATAGTATCCTTCTATATTTTTAGGCATATTATAATGTATTACATATCTAATATTAGGTTTATCTATACCCATTCCAAAGGCATTTGTGGCAATAATTAAATTTATTTTATCATATACAAAATCCTCTTGAGTTCTTTTTCTTTCTTCATCACTAAGGCCTGCATGGTATCTTCCACAAAGTATTCCCTTTGAGTTTAATAAATCATATAACATATCTACTTCTTTTCTTGTAGAACAATAAGTTATACCTGAAACATCCTTATTTTCTTTAACATAGTCTAATATATATTGCTTTTTATTAACACCCTTTTCTATTATTATCTTTAAATTCTCCCTATCAAATCCAGCAACAAAAACCTTTGGATTTTTTAAATCTAAAAGTTTTACTATATCTTCTCTAACTTCCTTAGTTGCTGTTGCTGTAAAAGCTGATACCACAGGTCTATTATTTAATAATTGTATAAATTTACTTATATATTTATAGCTACTTCTAAAATCATGTCCCCATGCTGATACACAATGGGCTTCATCAACAGCTACTTGTGAAATATTAATATTTGATATAACATTTAAAAATTCCATTGATTCTAATCTTTCAGGTGCAACATATAAAATCTTTATATTTTTATCTTCTATATTTTTAAAAATATCTTGTATTTCTAAATTAGAAAGGGAAGAATTTATATAAGCAGATTGAATTCCTGTACCATTTAATGTATCTACCTGATCCTTCATAAGGGAAATAAGTGGTGATATAACAATTGTTATTCCATCCATAAGTAATGCTGGTACTTGATAACATATAGATTTACCTCCGCCTGTTGGCATTATTGAAACTACATCATTACCATTAATTATTTCATTAATTATTTCCTCTTGCCCTTTTCTAAAACTACTATATCCAAAATAATTTTTTAAAACTTCTAATGCTTTTTTCAAAATTATCCTCCTAAAATTTACTATTACTATAATTATAACCTTATTTTCTTAATTATAAAAAGGAATTACAACTTTGCAATTCCTTATCTATAATTTTTATGTATTATTCAATTAATTTCATTACTTCTTCTACTATTTCTTCTGTAGCCATTTCACTTGTATCAATCTTTTCTGTATCCATATTCTCATATAAATCAAAATACTTAAGACTTCTCTCTAAACATTCTATATCTCTTTTTCCCTTTGCTATATCACTTGATATTCTTCTTTTTAAAACTTTTCTAGAACAGGTTAATGTTATTTTTCTTAATTGAAAATCTTTATTTGTTAATTTCTCTAGAATATCATCCATAATTTTTTCATCATGGATTACCCAATTAAATATAACGTTTTCTAAATTTGAATTGTTTAAAAAGTTATTTAAAAGAAATACTATATTTTCCTTTACCATTTTTTTATTTTCTTCATTAACTACAAATGGATTCATCTTCCAGCACCAGTCTCCATCTAACCACACTGAGTTATTAAGTCTTTTATTTAATTCCTTACAAGTTTTAGTTTTTCCAACTCCCATTGTTCCATTAATAACAATTAGCTTTTTCATAGTAATTAATCCTTCTTTCAATTAGATTTCGGTTTTAATATCTATTCTATTTAAAATTTTTTCATATACCTTTTGCATAAAAGGTTCTTTTTTAGTATATTCTCTAAGCTTTTTTAAAGGTATCCAGCTAACTCCACTATTTTCATCTTCTTTTATTCTAATGTTTGCATCCTCTTCTCCTTCAAAAAGATATGCCACTGATAAATGAAGGTGAGGTGATACAAAATCACCCCTTTTTATGTGACCATTTACAGGAAGAACATCTAATGATGCTATTCCATTATATAAAAGTTTTGCATTTTTTAATCCTGTTTCTTCTTTAAGTTCTTTAAAGGCAACTTTTAGAAAATCTTTATCTCCATCCATATGACCGCCTGTCCATGCCCATGACTTATATATATTGTGATAAGCCATAAGAGCCTTATCTTTATTTTTATTAAGTACAAAAGCTGAACTTGTTAAATGACAAACTACATTTTTTCTAGTAAATACATCCTCAAAATTATTTATACACATAAGAATGTTCTCTTTATCCTTTATTTCTTGCTCATTTACTGGTACATATTCCTCTATTTCCTTTTTCCAATCCATAAATTGCTTCCCCTCTATCTAAATTGTATTATTTATATGATTTAAAATCAAAATTATATTATATAATCTTTTCCATCATTATTATTTCTTCTATTGTTTCATACCCATTTTTTATATAAAATTTTTCTGTCATATTAGATTTTAAGGTATATAAATATATTTTTTTAATCTTTTTATCCTTTAGTCTAAGAGTAAATTCATTTAAAAGTTTCTTTCCTATTCCCATTCCCTTTTTACTATTATCTACACAAAGTTCCTTAATATTAAAATGTAGGCAATCATAATAATACTCATGGTTTCCAAGAATCATACCTACTGGCTTATCCTCATAAAAACAAACTAATCCATATGACCCTTCGCAGTTTATCATTTGAGTCAGTCTATTTTTTGCAGTAGTTCTTGTCCACTTATCATTCCAAGGTGGTGCATTAAAGGATTCAATATAAAAGTTTACTATTTCATCTAAATGTTTTAAAGTAATTTCTTCAAATCTCATAATATTCTCTCCTAAAATTTAATTTATTTAAATCTATTAAAAAATTAAGCGTAATAACTGGTTCAATGTTAAAACGCTTAATTTTATTATTTATAATGGGTTTCCATCAAAATCTTTATATTCTGATTGATTCTTATCATTTCCAATGTTATTTTGTTTTTTGTGCAATCTTTGTCTTCTTTCACCCTTTTGCATTGGTGTTCCAAGATTATCTTTTTTAGGCATAACTTAAACACTCCTTTCATGTATTATCTTTCTCTTTATAATAATTAAAAATACATAAATCTATTAGATTTTACATGAAAGAACTTTTTAAATTAATTAAGTTTTGTGTATCTAAAAAAGCAACCTTTATAATTTACTATTAAAACCTTTCCATTTGTATAAAAAAATGGAGCATTTTTATATTCTTTATCATCTTTATTCTTTTCTTCTGTTATTGTTACCATATAATATTGTCCATTCATATCTATCCCATTTAAAGCTTCTTTATTTATATAGGTATCCTTTAATTTGTCATTAATATTTTTCTCATTAATCTTATTTATTTTGTAATAAGGATCTTTAAACTCCTTATTATAATTAATATTATCAAATCCATTAAAATATCTATAATCAGATATTATAATATCTTTTTTAACTAATATTGAATATTTATTTGAAATATTAGTTGAAGGTTTTGAATCATTCATATATCCATACATAATACCATTACCCCAAACACCTTCAATCTTATCTAAAAAATTCCTATTATTAGTGTTTTCAACCTTATTAGCTTCTTTTTTTCTAATCTGTTGTCCATTAGGATTTTCATTATAATTTTGTAATGCCTGAACTACTTCCTTCTCATTACCATTTTTAATACAATATACCCCTCCACCAATTAGAACTATTAAAGAAACTAAAAATATTAAAGTCTTTCTCATCTTCTTTCTCCCTTAATACTATTAAATTATAAAAAAGTTCTTAATTACAATTAAATATTACTATTTTTAATTATATACTGCAACAAAAAAATAATGCTATGAATAATTTTTTTATCCATAGCATTTTATAGTTAATTTCCTAAACTTATTGAATTATATATTTCTTTATTTAAATCCTTAATTATTTTACTTGCATCATTATACTTTTTATCTTTAATTAAATTACTAACAGTATCTATTTGTTTTTTTATCTTTCCTCTTTTATCTTTTTCTATTTTATTTAAATTAACACTTTCAATATCATTTAACTGCTTAGTTAAAATATCTTTATTATCTTTTTGTGCTTTATCACTTAAATCGTTAAGCTTTTTTTCTAGTTCTGGCATAGCTTGAACGTTTCTATATGAAATAGCATCTTTTGATTCTTTCATTAATTTTTTATATTCTTTCTCTTCTTTTCCTATCATATATTGAGAAAATTCTGTTTTGTGTCCATTTAAATAAACTTTAAATTCATTAATCTTTTTAGTTTCTCTTTGCGTATTAAATATTAACAAAGCTAATACTGCCACTGCTATTATAATTCCAATTACTTTTTTCTTCTTGTTTTTCATCTTTTTCACCTTCAATAAATTAAATTATTCATAACATATTTTATCATAATATATTAAATTTATAGATAGAATATTTTTTTATTATAAAATATTTATTAATTTTACTAATAGTTTATACTATTCCTTCAAATTCTTCAAAAAATTTATTTAAATATTCTTCCATATAATCTATTCTTTTTCTTGCTATATTTCTTCCTGTATCAGTTTCCATATGATCCTCTAATTTAAATAAGTTTTCATAAATATAATGGACTACTGATGGATTCTTTTCCTTTAATGTATCATCATCACTTTCTAAATTTACACTTGGGTCATATAATACTTCTTCTTTATAGCCTCCTATCATAAAAGCCCTTCCTATTCCAACTGCCCCTAGTTTATCTAAATTACTAGCATCTTTTAAAACCTTTGCTTCAATTGATAATTTGTTATCTTTATAAACAAATCCTATACAATCTTTAATTTGCTTTTTTATATTATCACTTAAACTTAATCTATCAAAAATTTTATTAATATATTTATTTTTATCATTAATATTTTCAAACACTCTATCTAAATCATAAATATAACAAGATAAACATAGTATATCATCATTTATTTCTAATGACTCTTTTTCATTTATATATTTAGCTATTTTATATACTCTATCTAAATGATAAATATCTTCCTTATGATTATTGTCTAATAGAATCTCAATTTCTTTTCTTACTGAATTATAATATTTACTCATCTCAATAAATTCCTCTCACTTCCACTTATTATTTATCTATTATTTATAATACTTTTAATATTATCTTCAGTTAATCTATATACTGTCCATTCATCCATTGGAATTGCCCCTAAACTTTTATAAAATTTTATTGATGGTGTATTCCAATTTAGGCAGCTCCATTCCATCCTTTTACAACCATTTTCATGTGCAATTTTAGATATAACTTTAAATATTTCCTTTCCTAGTCCCATTCCTCTATATTCCTTTTTAATATATATATCTTCTAAATAAAATCCTGATCTTCCTACAAAAGTTGAATAATTAAAAAAATATAATACATATCCTATTGGCTCTCCATTAAATTCTGCTATCATTGCTTCAGCTTGTTTTTTTTCAAATATTGATTCTTTTATACTTTCTTTTGTTGCAATAACTTCATTTAACATATTCTCATAAATTGCCATTTCCTTTATTAAACTTAATATTAAATCAACATCTTCCCTAACGCTGCTTCTTAATCTAAATCCTTTTATTTTGGTATCTATATATTTCATTATTACCCCACCTTTGTTTTATGTTATATTATACCATATATGGTATGTACTTATAATATAATTTTACAAAAAGCAATGGAATGATATCCCATTGCTTTTTATGCATAATTATTTATACTACTATTTCTATGTAGGTAATAATTATTTTATTCATTTTATTAAATTTAGAATTACTATTCCTCTACTTCTTTTCCTTTGGAAAAATCATATTTGGATATACCTTTTTTAAATATGAATTTGGATAATGAGTATCTAAAAATCTATCAATAGCACTATCTGCTTTAACATGATTTATTCTAGCTACTTCTCTTCTTACAGCTAATGTTGATAGTACTATATTTGGCACCATAATTATTATAAATATATATGTCCAAATTCTTATAGCTTTATCAGAAAAATGTGAAATAATCTTCTCAAAAAATGGATATACCTCTTTTATGAAAAGAACACCTAATATCCCCCAAAACACACAGTATTCAACACTAGTTCTACCATTTATACTAAGAGCTTTACTAGTATAATCCCAAGATATTGTTCCTGTCATTTTTTGTTGAATCCATGAACATGCATATTCAAAAAATCCTCCAAAAACAGCACTTATAAAAAATATTAATAAACCATCTTTTTTAATAAACTTATATAATAAAATAGTTAATAAAACGCTTCCTATTCCATATACAGGACTAAATGGTCCATATAATAAGCCTTGTCTACTTTGAAAATAACCATTTCTAATATAACACCAAAGCATTTCTACTGCATATCCCAAAACAGATCCTAACATAAAAATCCAAATTAACTTATAAATATTTATTCCTTTTTTTAAATTAACCATAAATCCACCTCTTATCTTTTATATATTTTAATTTCATAGTATCTAATTAAAATTTAATACTACTTTAAAAGAACTCTAATATTTAAAATAATACCATTATATTAAGTATTAATAAGAAAAATCCTTTTAATTTTCTTTTAACTTTTGACAATCCTTTAAAGATTATTCTTTTGTAATAAATAATATAAACTATGTGAGAAATTAAATAAGTCTGAAGGGCTATCTAAAATTAGTAATTACCTAAAACATAGATAAATAAAAAAAGCTTGATAAATTAATGTAATACGTTTTTAGTAAACTTTAAATTTACTAAAACATCTTACATTTTTATTTATCAAGCTTTTATTAGATTTTATATTTATTCCATTGCTATAAAATCAACCTTCTCAATATTTGGCATATCACCAAGTCCACCTAAAAGACCTGTTAAATCGCACTCTAAAGATGACATGTCAATTGTTATACTTAAATTTGCAGAACCATTTATAGGTATACCTTGATCTATTGTTAGTACATTTCCACCTTTATCCGATATATAATTTAAAATATCTGATAAAACTCCCTTTTTATGTTCTATTATCATGCTGAAAGTCATTTTTCGCCCCTGTACACTTTCTGCAAAATCAAAAACATGATCCTTATACTTATAATATACGCTTCTACTAATTCCTATTTTTTTTGTGGCTTCAGTTATCTCTTTTATTTTTCCTTCTTTTAATACTCTTTTAACCTCTATGACCTTTTCATATACTTCAGGTAAAACCTTCTTATCAATAACTAAATAATTACCTTTCATTTGTTACCACCTTCTATAACAACTACCCCTTTTTTATTTATAAACAAGTATTTAGTCCAAAAAAACCCCTGAGACTATTAACACTTTTTAATCTTATTGCTAAAACTACATTTAATAATTAATATTTTGCATCTAATATTTTTGACGCCACATTATTATATGATTCTTTTTTAAGAATATCAAATATTTTTTTATTAATTATTAAAAACATTTATTATATAACATTTTATTCAATTTTATATAATAAATACCTGACCCCAAATTTTTCGATATAATTAGCTACTTAAATATACTTTATTTATATTTATATTAACATTACTCCCCCTTAATTTATTTTATTAAATACAAATATTTACTTAACTAATTAATATTATATTATAATAATATCATGTATATCATATAAATACAACTGTATTTATATGATATACATTAATTAATTTTAAAATTTTACAATCCATTGCTTATAAGATTTAAAATTATTCCACCTTTTATTGAAACATTATGGCTATTTGCAAATTCCTTTGCATCTTTTATTTTTAATTTAATAACTTCAATTTCTTCATTTTCTTCCACATTGTTTGTACTTATTTCTCCATAAACGTCCATTTTTACTATAGCTGTTGTTTCATCAGTCATACCAACTGAAGTATAACTAGCATCTAAAAATACTTCATAACTTGATGCCTTTAATCCTGTTTCTTCAAATAATTCTCTTTTAGCTGCCTCCTCCATACTTTCACCTGGATCTATAAGTCCAGCTGGTAATTCATAAATATAGTCATTAATTGCTGGTCTAAATTGTTTTAATAATATAATTTCTTTATTCTTAGTTATTGGAATTATCATAACTCCATCAGCTCTATTATGATCTTTTGTTTTACACGCAAGGTCTTTTTCATCTCTTCTACTTGCTACAAAATATCTTTTTAAGTTTCCTTTTTTATTTTCAAGCTTTAATTCATACATGTTTAAATACTTATTATCTGTTTGTTTTTTAATTTCTAATAATTTCATTTAAATCTCCTCTTTCCATTTCACATAACTTTTTATATTTGCATTTTTTACATTTATATTCTTCTTCACACATAACAAACATTTCCTTTGGTTTTGGTTTGTTAAGTTCTTTATCTTCAAGCATTGCATCTATAACATTAATTTCTTGCTTAACCTTTAAGTTCATCTCTTCTAAATCACTATTTGAAAATTTATATTCCTTATTTTCTCCAGTGAATAAATATTCAATTCTTCCTATTATCTTTTCTAAAGGAATTTTATATTTATCCATTACATAAAGTGTATATACTAGAAGCTGATTTTTATCATCTTCACTTCCTTTTCCAGTTTTCCAATCTACTATTATACAATTTCCATCTCCATCAATATATAACATATCTATAATTGCAAATACTTTAATATTATTTATAAATATATAATCAAAACTTTTTTCATCAACCTCAAGAACATCTAAAAAGTTTCTACTACTAATATCCCCAAAAGTCTTACTTTCAAAAAAGTTTTCCACACATTGTTCTATTCTCTCTTTAATTTCATCTATATCGTCTTTTTCAAGCTTTCCATTATAATAATACTCTTGAAGCATTTCACCCTTAGGATAGCTTTCCCATTCTAATATTCTTCCTTCTCTACTGCTTTGTTTAACTATTGTATTTAATTTAAGCCTTACAAAATTTTTAAATCTATCTACATTAACTTCACTATTTTTATTATTAATTGTATATTTAATAATATCTTTAATTCCTTCGTGTATTATATCTCCAAAAAAAATCCATATATTCGTTAATTTTTTTAACCTCCAAGTCATCTTCCTTTCATAATCAGATTCATATTCCCAACCTCTATGGGAGCCATAATATGTATAGTAATACTCCCTTAAACAAGATTTTATAGTTTTTATTTTAGATATACTCCAAGACTTTTCTGGATAATCCTTTACAAAGAATTTCTCTTTTTTCATACTCTCCTCCAAAACCTAAATATACTAATTATTATACTCTTTGAAAAATCAAGTTTCTTTATTTTTGCAAATTTTCAGAATAAATTTATTTTTTCACCTCTAAGCTACTAATTATCTCACTCCATATATTTTTATAATTAAATATAGATAAATTTTTAACAATATCTATTGAAACTAGTTTTACTTAATTGTAAAATATATAATGTCGGTATTCTTTATAAGAAACTGAACGCAAAATTCAAAATTTTTAATCATTGTTTTTTGCCGAATTATATCCTAAATGGGGGAATAAGAACGGAGGTTACAAAATGGAAAGAAGTACAACAAAAAAGGTTTTAGGACTTCGCCAAATGGTAATTATAGGTATGCTTTCAGGTATATCAATTTTTATGGGATTAACTGGAATTGGATTTATTCCACTTCCCTTTATGAAAGCTACTATAATGCATATACCTGTAATTATCGGTGCAATAATTGAAGGTCCTATAGTTGGAGCATTAGTAGGAGGAGTTTTTGGTTTATTTTCAATGTATCAAGCTTTTACAGCCCCAACACCAACATCATTTATATTTTACAATCCAATAATTGCTATTATTCCAAGAGTATTAATAGGAATAGTTGCCTACTACATTTATAAATTTCTAAAAAATAAATTTAAGAAAGAATCTACTGCAATTGGTATTGCTGCAGTTCTTGGAACACTAACTAATACAGTAGGTGTTTTAGGTCTTACTTACCTTATTTACTTAGAAAAATATTCACATGCTTTAGGTATAGCACCATCTGCAACTGGTGCAGCAATTGCTACTGTAGGTGTTACAAATGGTATTCCAGAAGCAATTTTATCAGAACTTATTACAATACCAGTAGTACTTACACTTAAAAAAATTAAAAAATAAGAAATGTTATGCTCCTATAAAATTTTATAGGAGCTTTTTGTAATACAAAAAAAATGGGGGTTTTATTTATGAAAGAAATTAAATTTACTGATATAGAAGGAATTAAACTTGGTCATGCACAAAATGAAGAAGGATGTACAGGTTGCTCTGTTATAATATGCGAAAAAGGTGCAACAGGTGGAGTTGATGTTCGTGGTGGCTCACCTGGAACAAGGGAAACTGATCTTTTAGATCCATCAGAAATGGTAGAAAAAATAAATGCTGTTGTTTTATCTGGTGGAAGTGCCTTTGGTCTTGATGCTTCTTCTGGTGTTATGAAATATCTTGAGGAAAGAAATATAGGTTTTGATGTAAAGGTTACTAAAGTTCCAATTGTTTGCTCTGCTGTTCTTTTTGATTTAGCCTTTGGAAGTTCAAAAATAAGACCTGACAAAAAAATGGGCTACGAAGCTTGCATAAATAGTGAAAACTATAAAGATGATATAAATGGAAATATTGGAGCAGGCTACGGCGCAACTGTTGGTAAAATATTAGGAGAATCTACAGCTATGAAAGGCGGCTTAGGAACTTATGCCCTTCAAGTTGGGCCTCTTAAAGTTGGTGCTATAGTTGCTGTTAATTGTTTAGGTGATGTTGTTAATCCAGAAAACTTAGAAATTATTGCAGGTGCTTTAGATAAAAAAAATAACACTTTTCTAAATAGCGAAGAAATATTATTAAAAAATTTAGAAAATCCTAAAGATCCCTTTAAAGGCAATACAACAATTGGTTTAATCGTAACTAATGGAGATTTTACAAAAGCTCAAGCAAAAAAAATTGCTTCTATGGCTCATAATGGCTTTGGAAGAACTATGAGACCAGCTCATACAATGTTTGATGGTGATACAATTTTTACTATGTCAACTAATGAAGTACCTTCTGATGTATCAACTGTTGGAATGCTTGCTGCTAAAGTTATGGAAAAGGCTATTATTAGAGCTGTAAAAGAAGCCTCATCTCTTAATGGTGTTCCTTCTTTTAATGATTTAAAAAATTAGTATATTTTAAATTTAAAAAGGTTAAAATATAAAGGCGTTTTGCTTCTATAAATAACTTACACAAGCTATTTTTTCCTTATATCTATTTAGTTTCCAAAAATGGTTATAATAATACAGTTTATAAAACCTAAAAGGACGCAAACTATGAGTGTAAAGTAAATCAAACAAACTTTACAAAATAATTCATTTACTTAAGGAGGAATTTAAAATGGCAACAAAATTAGTACCAGAAGCAAAAGATGGATTATCAAAATTCAAGAATGAAGTAGCTAATGAAATGGGAGTTCCATTCACTGACTACAATGGAGACCTATCTTCAAAACAATGCGGTAGCGTTGGTGGAGAAATGGTTAAGAGAATGGTACAAGAATACGAAAATAAAATTAAATAATAATTAAACCAAATAAAAAATGGTAGAATTAATTTTCTACCATTTTTTTTATTTTATTAAATTTGTTTTATTAAATTTTTATTATATAACTTGTATGTTTCATCAGATACCTTAGCAATTTCATTATTATGAGTAACCATAACCAAACATTTATTTTCTTCTTTTACAATTTCCTTAAATAATTTAATTATATCATTTGATGTTTTTTCATCTAAATTTCCTGTTGGTTCATCAGCTATTATTATTTTACTTTCTGATACTAATGCCCTTGCAATAGCAACCCTTTGTTGTTGTCCACCACTTAAAGTTAATACTTTTTGATCTGCTTGTTTCTCTGTAAGACCTACCTTTTTAAGCATATTTAAAGCTCTTTCTCGCTTATTATTTATTTTTAATCCCTTTATAGAAATAGCTGATATTACATTCTGAAGAGCAGTCATATAAGTAATTAAATTATAGCCTTGAAATATTATTGATACATATTTGTTTCTATAAGCATTAAGTCCTATGTCTTTTATACTCTTATTTTTATATAATATTTCTCCAGATTTATTTTTATCAAGTCCTGATATAAGAGATAAAAATGTAGTTTTTCCACTTCCTGATGGTCCAATTACTGTATAAAATTTTCCATTATAAAAACTTGCATTTAATTTTTCTAATATTTTATTTGAATCCTTATACCAATATGATACATCTTTTAATTCTAATACTTTTTCATCATCCATTTTCTCTCCTCCTAATCATGCTTACTTAAAATTTCTTTAGGTTGCAATCTCATTATTGCTATTGAAGGAATGACCACTCCAAATAATGATATTATAAATGCAATTCCACACATCTTACTATAATCTTTTCCAGAAACGCTAACATCTAATGAAGAAATTTTTTCTATTTTGGATTTATTAAAATTGCCTTCACCTCTATTATCTTTGCCATTCATATTAGGACCGCCCATATCTGGAAAACCTTGCATTCCTTGAGGCATATGTTCTCTATTATTAGAATTATCTACAGAAGTTTCTTTAGCTAATAACATATTTCCTATTTGATTACTTACAGTATTTCCAATTATGGCTGATGTGCCTAAAGATAAAGTTAATATAATAAGCACCTCTACTAAAAATTGAGAAACTATCTTTATTTTTTTCTCTCCAAGTGATAAAAGAATGCCTACTTCATTTCTTCTTTCCTTTATTGATAACATTATTATTAAACCTAGTATAATTGCTCCTGCAATTGATACAACAATAACTGTTATTTTTGCAAAGGATGCTATATTTTCAATAGGACCCATCATTGTTTCATAAGCTCTACTATTTGCATCTAAAGAATATGTGTCAAAATCTATATCAAGTTTCTTTCCTTCTTCTAAAAATTTATCCACATTAATTGGATCATTTAAATAAAATTGCGCACTATCTACCTTATTTTTATAACTGCTACCTTTTAGGGTGTTTGCTACATTATATGGAACATAAATTTTATTATATGGATTCATTGAATTATTTCTCATAGCTCCTTCTGATATTTCTGAACTATTTTTATAAATCCCTATAACTTCAAGTTTAATAGTTTTTGAACTAGTTGTAGTTGATTTAACCTTTATCTTATCTCCAACCTTTAAATTATTTTGCTCTGCTAATGTATTCTCTATAACTGCAACATTCTTATTTTTAAAAGCTTCTGTAATTTCTTTTCCTTTAACTATGGAAGATTCTCCATCTAAAAATGAACTTACATCTTTTAGATTTAAAATCCCTTCTAATATAATATCTCCCCTTACCCTATTACTTTCCTTAAATCCTTTCATAAATTCTTCATTTTCATTAATCTTAGTTGATTCTGTACTACTTATTGGAGTAAATCCATCTGCAATTCCTTCTGTTGAAGAGGTAACATTATAGCTCTTTATATTGTCTAACTTTAAAACCTTATCCACGTCCTTTAAAGATATTGGATTTCTCTCTAACTTAAAGGCTTTTTGTCCACCTTCTTCTCTCATCTTCTCTTTAATTTTTTCCATATTAGGAGCAAGTGTAACTGTCGCTCCAAGTTTTTGTCTTGCTAAAATTCCAGCTTTTTCTGTAGCACTCTCTATAGAAAAGCCAGATAATACAAATATACAAATAGATGTCATTACTAAAAATAATATTATGCTCTTACCAAATCTCTCCTTAACACTTAAAAATGCTCTAAATAAAAAATCCATGTTCTCCCCTCTTTCATTAAAAGTTATGTACTTAGAATAAAGTAACTACCTGTAATAAAAGTGAAAAGAACATGAATTCTAGATGAAGTTTCTATTCTTTTTTAAAATATAATGAAAATATAAATTTTTCATCATCAATATTTATTTTATATTCAATATTTCCATGAGTGTCTAATAGTGTCTTTACTATATAAAGACCTAGTCCACTACCTCCAGTCTCTTTATTCCTAGATTTTTCACCTCTATAAAATGCTTTAAATAAAGAATCCTTACTAATATTATTTACATCCTTTGAATAATTAGTTATTTCAAACAATCCATTTTTATTTATATAAATTTCTATATCCTTATTTTCTAAAGAATATTTAAGACTATTATTAATAAGATTTGATATGATCTTTTTTATTATATTTATATCTCCATTTACTAATAAAACTTCCTCTTCTTTAATATTTACCTTTAAATTTTTTTCTAAAATAAAATATTCATATCCATCTACAATGTCTTTTACTAAATTATTTAAAGAAAATTCTTCATACTTTAAATATAAATCTTCTTCATACTTTGCAAGATTAATTATTTCAAGAACTAGGGTTTTAAGCTCTAGAACACTATCTAAACTCTCTTTTAAATATTTATCTCTATCTTTATATGGTCCTATTTTATAAATCATTCCTTCTATCTGCCCATTTATAACAGTTATAGGAGTTTTAAGTTCATGTGATATTGCCTTTATAAAATCTCTCCGTCTCCTATCTTGAAGTTTTTCCTTTTCAATATCACTTAAAAGTTTTTCATTGGCAATCTTTAAATTATATATCTTTTCTTCAAGATTTGAACTAATTAAATTAATGCTATTAGACAGCTCTGCTATTTCATCTTTTCCAGTATAAGAAAGCTTTTCATTAAAATTTAATTTTGAAATTTTCTTAGCTACATTATTTATTTTAAATAATGGCTTACTTATTACAATTGAATATATGTACTGTGATAAAAGTCCTATTCCTATTGTTATTAAAATTATTATAGGAAGTATTCTAATCATTACCATTTGCATATTATTTAAAAACTTAATTGGAGAGTGAATGGTAATTATACAATCTCTATCTATTCCTTTAAAATAAAACTCTTTACTAATTTTTATATCCTTTTTTTCATTCATATCATCTTTAAAAAAGTTTCTTTTTGTTATATCTTCTTTAGGTGGTTTTCCAAATATTCTATTTGAAGAATATACAACATCACCATAAAGAGTTGTTATCAAAACCATACCTTCATTGTTATATGCATACTGATCTAAAGTTTTAGTATAATCAATATTAGTATTATTTTCTAAAGTCTCTATTAATTGATTAGTTGATGTCTTTACTGTATTTTCCTTTATGTCTAAATAAATTATAGGTACAATTAAAAATAATAGAGTATATATAACAATTGAAGTTATTAATACTACTGAACTTGTTATTATGAACAGTTTCTTTTTAATTCCAATCTTATTCCACTGATTTTTTAAGTACATAGCCAATACCCTTTACTGTTCCTATATAATCATAATATATCTTTTTTCTTATATTTTTTATGTGTGCATCTATTACTCTCATATCCCCATAATAATCATAGCCCCAAACTTTATCCATTAAAATTTCTCTAGATACTACATTTGGATAGGACTCCATAAGAATTTTTAATATATTAAATTCCTTTAACGTAAACTCTACTTCTTTTCTATCTATATAAACCTTATATGTATTTAAATTAATAACTATTTTTTCAAATGACAATTCATTAGATATTTTTTCTTCTCTATCACTTCTTCTAAGGACTGCCTCTACTCTCTTTATTAAAACATTAAAAGAAAAAGGTTTTGTAATATAGTCATCAGCCATTGCTTCAAACCCTTTAATTTCATCATCTACTTCACTAAGTGCAGTTAAAAATATTATAGGAACTTTACTCTTTTCTCTTATTAAATTACATAATCCATAGCCATCAAGCTTTGGCATCATTACATCTAAAATTACTAAATCATACTTATTTTCTTTAAATTTTGAATATCCAACTACTCCATCATAAGCACTGTCTACTTCATATCCTTCACTTTTTAAAAACTCAACAATAAGTTCATTTATTTTAATTTCATCTTCAACAACTAATATTTTTTTCATAATATCCTCCTTGTTATAATTTTATCACTAACTTATATTAAATATTTAAATTTCACATAGATTTCACATAGAAAAAGTATTTCAAATTATAAAAAGTATTATATATATTTTGTTGTTATAAATTGGATATCATTGTATAATGTTTTTTATATAAAAAATCATAGTAAATGATTTTATTTAAGGAGGTTATTATTTGAAATATATAAAAAACAACCTTAAACCTTATATGCTAATTGCTACATACATAATAGTATTAGCTTATATAGTTTTAAACCTATCAACAGTTTGGACATTTTTAGGTAAAATTTTAGGTATACTAAGTCCATTTTTACTTGCAATAGCTATTGCTTTTGTTTTGAATATACCAATGAAGTTAATAGAAAACAAACTATTAAAATTTATGGATAACTCAAAAAAATTCCCATTTTTAAAATATTTTAAAAGAGCATTTTCTATTGTTATAACTATTTTACTTGTAGTTGGTTTATTAACTACTTTAGTGATATTTGTTATACCGCAACTTGTAGATAGTTTTTCAAAATTAATTGATAGTGTTCCAGGTTATGTACAATCCTTTGAACATTTAGTTACTTCAAATCTTGGAAGTTTTCAAGGCTTTGACAAAGTATGGAGTGATATTTTAAATGCTTGGAAAGATATTTTAAGCTTTGCAGGACAATTTTTAGGAGTTACATTAAATCGTTTAGTTAATATAACTGTTAGCCTTACATCTGGAGTAGTTAATTTCTTCTTAGCTGTAGTATTTGCAATTTATATGCTTGCAAGTAAAGAAGTTCTTATTTTTCAATGTAAGAAACTTTTATATGCTCACTTAAAAGAAAAAACTGCAAATTATATTCTTAAAGTAGGCAGGCTATCAAATGAAACTTTTCAAAAATTCATTGCAGGACAATGTACAGAAGCTGTTATAATAGGAACTCTTTGCTTTATTGGAATGCTTATATTAAGACTTCCTTATGCCCTTTTAATTGGGTTTATAGTGGGAGTAACAAGTTTAATTCCTATATTTGGAGCTTTCCTTGGAACTATACCTTCAGCATTTTTAATTTTTATAATTAATCCAGTAAAGGCACTTGTCTTTATAATATTTATAATTGTTCTTCAACAATTTGAAGGTCATTTAATTTATCCAAAGGTTGTTGGAAATTATATTGGACTATCTGCTATTTGGGTTATGTTTGCAATGCTAGTTGGAGGAAGTATTCTTGGATTTGTTGGATTACTTATAGGAATTCCTCTATTTGGAGTAATATATAAATTACTTAAAGAAAATACAAATAATAAATTAATATCAAAAGAATTATCAAATAAAGATATATTAGACAAGTAAATTATTATAAAAATTACATGTAATAAAAAAGGTTTTTCAAAGAAAACTAAGAAAAACCTTTTTGTAAAACAAAAGTGGTAGACTTTTAATCTACCACTTTTGTTTTATAATCCTGCTTCTTTAAATTTACGTTCCATAAATATTGTTGCTTTGTAAATATGTTTCTTTAAAGCTCCAAGTATAAAGAATATTACTCCAAATAAACAAAGCATTTCTACATTATGAATTGTACTTGACCAAATAGGCCCTGCAATTCCTTCTCTAAATCCATCAATGGCATAGGTAAATGGCCATAATGGTTGTAACACTTCAAATATTTTAGGGTTTGTTTGTATTGGATAAATTCCTCCTGCCCCTGCAATTTGAAATACCATAATTACAACAGCAATAGCTTTACCTATATTTCCAAATAAAGAAACGAGAGTAAATATTATAAATGTAAATACAATGCAACTTAACAGTCCCATTCCAAAGAAGACCATTGTATTTTTTGGCTTAACACCTAATATATAAATATCTCCAAGTAAAACTATTATAGTTTGTACTATTCCTATTGTAAGGAATAATAACATTTTCCCAAAGTGTTTTTGTATAACAGAAATTTTTTCTCCATCTTCAAAGTCCTCACATTCTGTTGTAAGAAGTGCTGACATAAGAAGTATTCCAACCCATATACCTAAAACTGTATAAAATGGTGTTAATGCAACTCCAAAAATTCCTGCATCATAAACTTCTACATTTTTAACATTTATAGGTGATGACATAAATGAAGCCATAGTTTCTGGATTTTTCTCCATCATATTAATAGCATTATTTAAACTATTTTCGCTTATATCCTTTGTGTCATTTTCAATTCCTGTTAATTTGCCCTTAAATTCATTAATCTTTGCATTTACATTAGATATTTGAGAAGATGCTACATCTCCACTTGCTATTCCAAAGTTAGCTAATGCATTTAACTGAGGTATTATAACTTTACTTCCTTCTAATACATTATTAGTACTATTACTTCCTTGTGCTAAACTGCTTCCTATTGAATTTAAAGCTGGAAGTGTACTATTATAAAAACTACTACTTGAAGCTGATAAACTACTTGATATATTTGAACTTGAGTTCATTAATTTATCAATTATCTTATTTATAGCATCTTTATCTTTTCCTGAATTAACAGCATTTTTAAGTTCATTTAATGTAGTTTTATTTTTAGCTAGTATTCCTTGAAGCTCATTTAAGTTTGCTATCTCTTTTTCAATAGAATTCTTTTTAAATATATCATTTATTTTTTTAAGAGAATTTTTATCAGCTTCAATTATATTATCTAATATATCCATGGAAGCTTGCATTTTTTCTATGCTATTATTTAAAGCTTTGTCATTAGCTGGGTTATTATTAATATCCCTTAACTTATTTAAAAGTTCATTATATTTATCATTAATCATTTGAACTTGTAATAAATCATTTTTCATAGCACTACTTAAATCCTGCACACTCATTTGAGTATTCATTATAAGATCCCTATTACCTTGTACCATTCCTTGAAGAGAATTTATAGAATTAGTTACTGTTGGTAATTCTCCTTTAGCCTCATTTAAATATTTTTGAATATTATTTATATTTCCACTTGAAGCATTTAATTGATTTTCTATTTTATTTAAATTATCTTGAGTTTGATCTAAAGTTGATTTAAGTTCTAATATTTGTGGTTTATTCTTTTTAACATCTCCACCAAATTGATTTAAATACTTAAAAGCTTCCTTATTAACTGCATTAATAAAATTACTCTTTATCTCTTGTGTTAATTTACTTTTAGCTACTTCAGTTATTTTAGTAGCTATTGCATTTACTTTTTCATTTGCCTTATATATTATATCTGGCTTATTAGGATTTTTGGTTAATAAACTTGCCAAATCACTTGAAAATGTTGGTGGAATTTCTATTAATGCATAATAGTCACCTTCATTTAATCCATAATTACCTTGCCAATTGCCAACAAATGTCCAACCTATACTTTTATTTTTTTTCAATTGTTCAACTATTTCATTTCCAATATTAATACTTTTCCCTTTAATACTTGCTCCTGTATCATCATTTACTACTGCAACAGGAATTTCTCCTGTATTTACATAAGGATTCCAACATGCCTTTATATTAACCCAGGCATAAAGTGATGGAATACAGAATAGTCCTAGAACTATAATTATGGCAGCAGGATTTTTAATGATGTTTTTTAAATCTCTCTTAAAAACCTTTAATATTTTTCTCATTTTTTCCTCCTAAAAAAATAATTCTTTATTCTGATATTCCTGATTCCTCAAATTTATCTTCAAATTTCTTTACATGTTTACAAAGTTTTTCCTTAAAGAATATTCCTATAATTAGCATAATAGCAGAAAATACAAATAACATAGCAAAATCTAATACTACACTACTAATTAAAGGTCCCGCTATCGCTTCTCTAACTCCACCTAATGCATAGGTAAATGGGAAAAATGGTTGTAAAACTCTAAATATTTTTGGATCAACCTGAATTGGATAAGTTCCTCCTGAACCTGCAATTTGTATTACTAAAAGTATTATATTCATAGCCTTTCCGATATTCCCAAATAAAGATACTAATGTATATGTTATTATACTAAAGCAAAGGGATGAAACTATACCAAAAATAATAAAAAGTACAGGGTTTACAGTATAAACTCCAAGTATTAATTTATCTCCTAGAGTAATTACTATACCTTGTATTACTCCTAAAAGTGAGAATGTTAAAAGCTTTCCTAAATATCTCTCTTTAACTGTAAATTTTTCGCTTCCTTCAAAGGGAGCTACATCAGTAGATAAAATAGAAGTTAATATAAGCCCTCCAACCCACATAGCTAACACTGAATATATAGGTGCCATTCCTGAACCATAGTTTGGAACCTTGTAAATTGATTCATCTTTTACGTTAAATGGATCTGCTATATAAGATCCCATTACTTCAGGCTTACTTTGAAGTATAGTTACAATTTCGCTTAAATCATCATCACTTATAGCACTAAGTTTTTTACTTAAAAAATCAATTGAACTTTTAAAATAATTAAACTTTTGTTCTAAATTACTTGATGTTTCATATGTTAAATTTGTTCCGCTAAGTGCTGAATCTATAAGCCCATTCATATTCTTAACCATTGTTTTTGAACTTCCAAGCAATTTATTTGCATCTTCAGTTGCTTTTATATAATTATTACATATCTTTTCAATAGATTTTTTAGTATTTCTACTATATTCTTTTGTAACTTTATTTACATTGCTATTCATAGAAGAATTTAATGAATTAATTTCACTTAAAATTCCACTACTTAATTTTCCTGTTGATTGTAATGAATTATTTAAATCATCTAATTTAGGATTTTCTGCATTTAAAGATGTTTTTAAATTATTTAATGCAGAAATCATTTTTGAAATATCACTATTTGATGAATTTTTATTTAGCTCATTTAAATAATTAATAATATTATCAATACTCTTATTCATAAAGCTTATTTCTTGTTTCATAAAGGATACTGTTGTACTAGCACCCTCTGATCCTCCAGTAGATGCTAATTCATTTAGACTTCCTAAAAGTGCTTTCATTCTTTTACTTGAAGAATCTATTTGATTTAAATTAATAGACAGACTGCTAAAAGAACTATTTACAATATTTTTTGTACAATTAGTTAATTCTTTAGATTGTTTAGTACTATCTTGCATTGCATCAATTCCACTTGTAACTTGAGGTAGAGTTGATTTTATACTAGTAAGATATGTATTTAAGTTTTTAGCATTATTACTTGTATCACTTAATGAAGCTATTATTAAATTTAAGTTTTTATCAATATTAATTATTGCATGTTTTAATGCTATAATTTCTCCTTTATTTTTTTGAAGCTTCTCTCCAACTTTATTTAAAGAAGAAAATATTATTTTATTAACTGTTGATACAAAGTTAGATTTAATTTGATCAACTAATTGTTCCTTTGCAATACCTGTTATTTTTCCTGATACTGGATTTGCCTTTGTATCTACCTTGTAAATAAGTTCTGGTTTAACTGGATTATCTGTTGTTAAACTAGTTAAATCCTTTGAAAAATTTTCTGGAATTTCTATCATAGCATAGTATTTTCCATCTATTATTCCTAAATTTGCTTGATTTGCATTAACGAATTTCCATCCTATAGCTTTATTATTTTTAAGTTCTGAAACTACCTCATTTCCCATATCAATCTCTTTACCATCAATGATTGTCCCCTTATCATTATTAACCACAGCTATTGGAACTGTACTTGTATTTTCATAGGTATTCCAACAAGCCTTTATGTTTACCCACGCATAAAGGGAAGGAATTACACATACTCCAGCTATTATTAACATTGCCACTGGATTTTTAATAATAGCTCTCATATCCCTCTTAAATACCGAAATAACGTTTTTCATATTTCACCTCCAAAAGTTCAAATAACGACAATATCATAATTTTATCAATTTTAAATGTATTATCGATAAATTTTTTATGAATATTCTATGTCTATATAAATCTAAACTAATATAGAAGCTATTTTTTACTGCATATTTAGTAATATTAATGGAATATTTATAAACACTTAACTATTTTATAACTTTACTATGATAAAGTTATAAAGATTAGACTTGAAGGAGGAACACTATGAGTACAAATACTAAAAAACTTACATTAATGTCATTAATTTTAATGATATTTACCTCTGTTTTTGGATTTACAAATATTGCTAGAGCTTTCTACCTTATGGGATATTCAGCTATACCTTGGTACATATTCTCAGCAATTACTTTCTTTATACCTTATGCATTTATGATGGCTGAATACGGTGCTGCTTTCAAAAATGAAAAAGGTGGTATATATTCTTGGATGAACTTATCTGTTGGCCCTAAATATGCATTTATAGTTACCTTTATGTGGTATGCTTCAAATGTTATTTGGATGGTTTCAGTTTCATCATCTATATGGATACCATTATCAAACGTTTTCTTTGGAAAAGATACTACAGCAACTTGGTCTATATTAGGTTTAAGTACTCCCCATACAATGGCTGTACTTGGATCAATCTTAGTTATAGCAATAACATTTTTTGCTACAAAAGGACTAGATAGCATAAAAAGAATAACTTCAATCGGAGGAACATTTGTTGCACTTTCAAATGTTATATTATTTATTCTTGCAATTGTAGTTTTAGCTTTAAATCACTTTAAATTTGCAGAACCACTTACAGCTTCTGCACTTATTACTTCACCAAATCCAGCTTACCAATCTCCTATAGGACTTTTAGGATTTATGGTTTTTGCTATATTTGCATATGGTGGATTAGAAGTTATAGGTGGATTAGTTGACCAAACTGAAAATCCTGAAAAAACATTCCCAAAAGGAATAAAAATTGCAGCAATAGTTATAGCTGTTGCCTATGCAATTGAAATACTTTGTGTAGGATTTTTCACTAACTGGACTGGAGCATTAAATGGAAATGATATAAATATGGCAAATGTAGCCTATGTTGTTATGGGTAATTTAGGATATTCCTTAGGAATGGCATTACATCTTGGAATACCTACTGCTAAAATTTTATATAGTATATTTGCAAGATTTATAGGACTTTCAATGTTCTTAGCCTTACTTGGAGCTTTCTTTACAATAATATACGCTCCAATAAAACAATTAATAGAAGGAACTCCTAAAGAGGTATGGCCTAAATCATGGACTAAAGTTGATAAAAATAATATGCCAAGAAATGCAATGATAGTACAATGTATTGTTGTTGTTGCTATTATTTTAATTTCATCTTTTGGTGGAGATACAGCTTCTAAGTTTTTCAATTACTTAATATTAATGAGTAATGTTGCAATGACTATTCCTTATATATTTATTGCATTAGCATTTATTTCTTTCAAAAAGAAAGAAAGTATAGTAAAACCTTTCGTTGTATTTAAAACTCATTTATCAACTAAAATTTGGACTATAATTGTTATTATAACTGTTACATTTGCAAATATATTTACAATTATACAACCAGTTTTAACTACTGGAGATTATACAGCTATGATCTTCCAAATTGCAGGTCCAATAGTATTTACTATTGCAGCCTTACTTCTTTATGATAGATACGAAAAAAAATATAAAACTTTAAATTAATATATTTAAACTTATTAATTTAAAGTCTTAAATAAACTACCTTATTTATAAAAAAGTAAACTTAAAAGCTGTACTTAAAGTAATATTTTCATTACATATAAGTACAGCTTTTTCATTAAATTAATTCTATTTCATCATTTAATTTAATATTTCCACCCTTTAAAACTTTACTAAATACTCCATGTATAGGCATTATACACTTTCCTACTCTATGAAATATTTCACATTCACTATGACACTTCTTACCTATTTGAGTTATTTCCAAAATAACATCTCCTATTTTAAGCTTTTGTCCAATATCTAATTTATCAACTTCTATTCCATCTACTACAATGTTTTCTCCAAAATCTCCAAATTTAACATTTCCACCTTCAGCATTAAAATCTTCTATTTTTTTTAATTCTAATAAACTTACTTGTCTATGCCACTTTCCTGCATGAGCATCATCTTTTATTCCAAAATCTTCAATTAAAAGTGCCTCTTCAACTTCATATTTTGCAGTTCCTTTTTTAGGACTTGTGCAAATTGCTGCTACCTTGCCCATAATTAGCCTCCTATTTCATTCATAAACTTTTCTTCTTTATTTTTATCTTCTACCTTAAAGAGATATTTTTCTGGCTTATTATATATCTCTTCTTTAAGTATTTCCCTAAGATTGTCATCACTAATACCTTTATCTAATAGCCCTTTTAAATTTACTTTTCCTCTCCAATTTAAACATTGCTTAAGGAGCCCATCATTTGTAATTCTAATTCTATTACATTCTTTACAAAAGCAATTACTCATGGCACTAATAAATCCAATCTTACCTATTCCATCTTCTAGCTTTATATATTCTGCTGGTCCATCATGGGAATTTCTTTTTATATAAGAAAATTTAATTTTTTTATTTTTTAAAAACTCCATTAACTTTTCATTTGAAATTCCACTATAATTTTTTCCTTCTCCAATAGGCATTAATTCTATAAATCTAACATCTAAAGGTTTCTTTGTTGTTAATTTCATTAAATCAATTATTTCATCATCATTAATTCCTTTAACTATAACTACATTTAATTTAACCTTTATTCCCTTATCTAAGCATTTATTAATTGCAGATGTAACCTTTGAAAGATCTCCACCTCTAGTTATTTTACGGTATCTGTCACTTTTAAGTGTATCTAAACTTATATTAACCTTTTTAAGTCCAGCTTCTACTAATTCATTAACTTTATCATCTAATAATATTCCATTTGTTGTTATAGCAATCTCTTCTATTCCATCTATAGAATTTATATCTTTTATTAAGTTAACTATTTTATCTCTAACTAAAGGCTCTCCTCCAGTAAGTCTTATTTTTCTAATTCCAAGCTTTGCAGCTTCCTTTGAAATTCTATAAATATACTCATTTGAAAGTTTATTATCTTCTGAACAAAAAATATTTCCTTTCTCTGGCATACAATATATACATCTTAAGTTACATTTATCAGTAATAGAAATTCTAAGGTAATCTATATTTCTTCCATATTTATCCTTTATTGTACTCACCTCAAAACTTTAATAATTGGCTATCTAAAATCAACACTTAACTAAAACATAGCCTAATAATTAAATTCTCCACTCTTTCCGCCAGTTTTTTTAACTAAATGTATATCTTCTATTACCATTTTTTTATCTATAGCTTTACACATATCATATATTGTAAGTGCTGCAACAGAAACACCTGTTAATGCTTCCATTTCAACTCCTGTTTTTTCAAAAATCTTAGCTTTTGATGTTATTATTATTTCTGAATTTTCCTCATCTATTTCAAAATTAATGCTACATCCATTTATCATTAATGGATGACACATTGGAATAAGATCTGATGTTTTCTTAATAGCCATAATACCAGCAACTCTAGCAACACCTAAAACATCACCTTTTCCTATTTCTCCTTTTTTTATAAGAGCAATTGTTTCTTTACTTGTTTTTACCTTTCCAGTTGCAATTGCTACTCTCTCTGTCTTATTCTTTTCAGTTACATCTACCATAACTGCATTTCCTTCGTTGTCAAAATGATTAAATTTTTTATCCATTTTTACTATTCTCCCTTTCCAAAAGAACAATGTGGGAATGTACAAACATCACAATTTAAACAGAATCCTCCATGTCCATATAAAGCTATATCTCTAAAGCTTAATCTTTCATCACTTAATATTCTTGGAAGAACTAAATCAAATATTGTTCTTTTGCAATACATTACACATCCTGGAAGTCCAACTATAGGAATATCTCCACTATAAGCTAATAAAAACATAGCTCCTGGAAGTACTGGTGCTCCATAAGTAATAAGGTCTGCTCCACATTCCTTTATTGCAGTTGGAGTTACATCATCTGGATCAACAGACATTCCTCCTGTGCATAGTATCATTTCTGCTCCACTCTCTATTGCCTTCTTTATTTCACATACTATTTTTTCCTTATCATCTGGAAGTATAACTTGATTTTCTAAAGTACAGCCATAATATTCTACCTTTTTCCTTACAGCTGGTCCAAAAGCATCTTTTATTCTTCCATGATAAACTTCACTTCCAGTTGTTATCATATGAACTTTTTTAGGTTTTATATCGATAACCTTAATTATGCTCTCTTTAATTAGCTTTTCTGCTTCTATTATTTTTTCTTCATCAATTGCAAGTGGAATTATTCTTGTAGCTCCAATAACTTCTCCCTTTTTTACAGGAGTATTATTTTGTATAGTTGAAACTATTATATCCCCAAGCATATTTATTTCCAATAATTTTTCTTTATCTATTTTTAAAAGTCCATCCTTTGCAGCTTTAAAATTAATTTTACCTTCCTTTATCTCTCCAAATTCTAGACCTTCTCCACACACTAAATCTTTAAGTCTTACAGCAGCATCATTTTCATGAAGAATTCCTTCTTTGTTTTCCCAAACATATATATGTTCCTTACCTATTGAAAGAAGTTCCTTTATATCTTCCTCTTGTATTATATGTCCTTTTTTAAATGCTCTTCCTTTAAATTCTCCTGGAATTATTTTAGTTAAATCGTGACATAATATCATTCCTACTGCATCTTCAACTCTAACGCTCTTCATAACTTTCTCTCCTTATACTACTTTTTTTAATATTTTGTTATATGATATGGTTAATATAATTGAAATAATCACAATTAAAATAAGTATAGTCTTTGCAGTTGTATCATCATTATTTTCTATTGCATAATACATTGCCATTGGAACTGTTTGCGTTTTTCCTGGAATATTACCTGCAACTAATATAGTAGCTCCAAATTCTCCAAAAACTCTAGCAATGCTAAGTATTAACCCTGTTAAAATGCCTTTTTTGCATAAGGGTAAACTTATCTTTCTAAAAACTTGATTATCCCTTGCACCCATTTCTCTTGCTGCATTTTTTATATCTTCATTTACTCCTAAAAGTGCCGCCTTAATACTTTGATACATAACAGGAAGAGATACTATAACTCCTGCAATTACAGCTGCAAACCATGTAAATATAATAGTTAAATTAAAATTATTAGAGAGAAATTCTCCTATAACCCCTCTATTTCCTAAATTAATTAATATTAAATATCCCACTGCAGATGGTGGCAAAAACATAGGAAAAATCATTATTGTCTCTATTATACTTTTTCCTTTTATATTCTTTTCAATTAAGAAAAAACTTCCTATTAAAGCTAATATTAAACTTACTATAACTGAAACAGTTACTACCTTAAAAGATATAAAAAATGCATTAAAAATCATATTGCTATTCTACTCCAAATCCATATTCCTTAAATATCTTCTTACTCTTATCACCCTTTAAAAAGTCAACAAACTTTTCACTTTCTTCTTTGTTTTTAGTGTTCTTTAGTAAACATAAAACATATTCTATCTTTTTATGATATTTATTTGGTACTTCATATACTATTTTACTATCCTTTGCCTTCATAGCATCTGTTTTATAAACAAATCCATAAGCTGCATCTCCACTATCAACATAATTTACTACATTGTTAACACTCTTTGCATAAACAAACTTACCCTTTAAAGCATCCCAAAGCTTTAATTTATCTAAAGTTTGTTTTGCATATTGTCCAGCTGGTACAGTTGAAATTTCTCCAATAGCAATCTTTTTTGATACATTTTTTAAATCATCTAATGAATTTATCTTTTTGTTTTCATCTTTTCCACCAATTAAAACAAGAGAATTTGTTAAAAAATTATATGTATTATCTTTATTTACTAAACCTTCTTTTACTAATTCATTTGCATATTTTGTATTTGCTGAAAAGAATATGTCAACATTTGCACCTTGAGAAATCTGTTTCTTTAAAGTACCAGATCCTCCAGTATTATAATTAACATCAATTCCTGTTTCCTTTTTAAATTCTTCCTTTATTTTATCCATAGGTTTCTGAAGACTAGCTGCTATACTAACAGTTATTTGTTTACTTTCCTTTTTTTCTTCTTTACCACATCCTGATAACATTCCTAATGAAACAACCATAGTTCCAAGTAAAGCTAAAGATATTATTTTCTTGCGCATTCAAAAGCACTTCCCTTCATTATATCTAATCCATGTTTTAAATCATTTAATAAGTAATCTAATATTTCTTTGCATGCCTTTGGACTTCCTGGCATATTAACTATTAATGTTTTATTCCTAATTCCTGCTGTTCCTCTTGAAAGCATAGCTCTCTTTGTTATTGTAAAGCTATAGTTTCTTATAGCCTCTGCAATTCCAAGGGCTTCTTTATGTATTACATCCTTTGTGGCCTCTGGAGTAACATCCCTTTCACTAAATCCAGTTCCCCCTGTTGTAAGAACTAAATCTAATTTCAATTCGTCACTCATGTACTTCATTTCTTTTGATAATTCTTCTCTTTCATCTGGAAGAACTACATATCTTTTTACAAGAAAATCTTCATTTTCTGCAATTTCTTTTATTATTTCACCACTTTTATCTTCTCGCTCTCCCCGTGAGCCTTTATCACTACTTGTTATTATTCCCAGTGTATACACCTTTCACCATCTCCTCTCTTTTTTTATTATATTCTAAATGAATTAAATATTCTACCATTTTTTTGTAATCGTTTATATGTATTTCTTTTACATTTGGAATGTTTTGTGGCACATCTGTTGCTATAAAAATTAATTTGTCCTTTGGAGTTATAATATTATTACTTATTCCTTCCCTAAAGACTTCTATCTTTCTTAAAGAACTATTTTTATATCCTTCAACTATAATAAAATCTTTATCTTCCATCATAGCTATAAGTTTTTCCAAAGGAATTTCATCCTCTACTTCTTTTATCATAGCCATTCTTTTTTTTGATGATATTATTATTGTATCTGCTCCAGCTATTCTGTGCCTATATGTATCTTTACCCTTTTTATCTATATCAAATCCATGAGCATCATGTTTTATTGTTCCTACTGAATATCCTTTTAATTTAAGTTCTCTTATAAGACCTTCAATTAGAGTTGTCTTTCCAACATTTGAACATTCACTTACTACATTTATAACTTTTGACATACTACTCACCTTCTTTTTTAATTAATTTACTATATTCTTCTGGATTATTTATATTTAAAAAATTATTATTATCTTTTATATCTAAATATTTAGTATTTAAATTTTTTAATAAATTCATAAGCTTATAATCTTTATCTTTAATCATATTTTCAATAAGTTTTACAGAAGATTTTTTGTATATTCCACATAAAGGCTCTATTTTACCATTAACAATTGGAATTAAGGCATCTTCTTTAAAATCATAATTTCCTAAATAATTTAATATATCTTTATTTAAAAATGGCATATCACAAGCAACTATTAATGCATATGAAAAACTACTTTTCTTTAATGCAGAATAAATTCCTCCAATTGGACCTATTTCTTTAAAAGAATCTGATACAAGTAAAGCCTCATTCTTAAAATCTTTATAAGTTTTAAAATCATTACAGGAAATTATTTTTTCTTCATAATCTGCAACTGCTAATAAAGTCCTATTAATAAAAGTATCTCCATTAAACTTTAAAAATGCCTTTGTCTTATAATTCATTCTACTATTTTTTCCACCAGATAATATTATTGCAGTCTTTTTTATCATATAAGCACCTTCACTACATCACCTTTTTTTAAAGATTTATTAGGTTTAACTTCTAATATAGCATTACTATTAATCATAGTGTGAACTTGCCCTGGAGTTTGGTATACATTATTTATAGTAACTTCATTATTATCATTTAGATGAACTCTCAAAAATCTTCTTTTTTTAGTTACCTTGTTAAAATCTTCCTTTAATGTAACTTCTCTTTCTTTTAGAGAAATTTTATTTGAAGATAACATTTTTGCAATTATATCTCTACAAGTAAGTTCAAAACTTGTTGCTGCTGCAACTGGTGTTCCTGATAAACCTATATATATTTTATCTCCCTTAAAAGCACCAAACATTGGTGAACCTGGTTTCATATCTATTTTCCAAAATAATATTTCATAACCTGCCATTGAAGCACTTAACCTAACTATATCTTTTTCACCAACAGAAACTCCACCAGTGGAAATTATAATATTGCAGTATTTTTCCATATCTTTTATTGCATTTATAATATCTTCATCTTTATCTAAAATAAGATTATATAATATAGGTTCACAGCCTAATTCCTTAAGTCTACTTTTTAAAAAGTATCCATTACTATTATAAATTTTTCCATATCCTAATGGTTTTCCTGGATTTTGTATTTCATCTCCAGTATTTAATATTCCAACAACAGGTTTTTTATAAACTTTTACCTTATCTAATCCTAATGAAGCAATAGCCATAATTTCTGATGAAGTAACAAAGGTATCCTTTTTTAAAAGCTTTGTTCCTTTTTTAAAATCCTCACCTTTATAGCAATAATTGTCATATGGAGCTAATTCACTTTTTATTTTAACTACTCCATCAATTTCTTCTGTATCTTCTTGCCTTATAACACAGTCTGCTCCTTTTGGAATTGGAGCACCTGTCATTATTCTAACAGCTTCTTTTTCTTTTACTGTCTTTTCTGATACTTCTCCAGCATATATTTTATCTATAACTTTAAGGTATATAGGATTATCCTTTGATGCACCCTTTGTATCATATCCCCTTATAGCATATCCATCTAAAGGAGAACGGGGAAAGGGTGGGTTATCTATTTTAGAATGTATATCTTCATATAATACTCTTCCTAAAGCATCTTCTATATTAACCTCTTCTTCTGTAATTTTTTTTACTTTACTTAACAATAAATTTCTAGCTTCTTCTAAACTTACCATAAATAACTCTCCTTTAAAGTTAATAATGCCCACTCCTTTTAAAGAATGAGCATTATATTTAATAAATTAATTTATCTTACATATTATATTTCTAATAATCTTAATTGAATAATAAATAAAGATACTCTTAAATCTTACATAAGTTAAACTATAATTTATTTATATTTATTGTTACAAATTTATAAGATGGTTCTCTTGAATAAGCATCAAAATCACCTTTAGTTAATGTATTTATTTCTATATAATGCATTGGTCCATATGCTTGATTTTTCTTAAGTCCACTATTTATTTTAGCCTTAACTTTAACCTTTTTACCATTAGATGATAAAACTTCTATAAGCTCTCCATCTTCTATATTTTTATCCTTAGCTATTTCTTCACTTATTTCTATATAAGGATCAGCTGGTGTAATTTTATTAACTATAGGAATTTCTCTAGTTCTAGTTTGAGTATGCCACTGACCAACTGTTCCTCTACCAGTATTTAAAATATAAGGATATTCCTCTGTTTGCTTTTCTTTATTATCCTTTATGTCTTCATACATAAATTTCATTTTTCCATTTGGTCTAAAGAATTTCCCATCTTCATAAAGTCTTCTTTCATCCTCTATAAGCTTATCACCTTTTCTAAATGGCCATTGAACTCCTCTTCCATTTCTTAACATTTCATATTCTACCCCTGTTATATCACAAGGCATACCTTCTGAAGATTTCTTAAGAAGTTCAAAAACCTCTCTTGGAGTTTTCCACATTTCTAATTCTTTTTCTTTTCCTAGGGCAATTCCTATTCCTCTTAAAATTTCAAAATCTGTTAATTCATTTTCCTCTTTAGGAACCATTGGTACTAAGGCAGATAATCTACGCTCTGTATTTATATAAGTACCACTCTTTTTAATTCCAGGAATTGCTGGTAAGAAAAGATCACAAATCTTAGCAGTGTCTGTATCACTATATAAATCTTGCACTACTAAAAAGTCAACATTTTTAGCTGCATCATTAAACTTCTTGTTATCAATCCATGAATTTGCAGGATTTGTTGAAACTATCCAAAGTCCTTTAATCTTTCCATCTAAAGCTCCTTGTATTATTTCTGGATATGCAATTGTTGGTCTTTTTGGAATATATTCATCTTTTATTCCCATAACCTTAGTTATAAATTTTCTATCTTCCTCATTTGCATAATCTCTTCCAGCGTAAATACCTGTAGTATTACTATATAATCTTGAACCCATTGCATTACATTGACCTGTAATTGAATTAGGACCTGTTCCTTCTCTTCCAATGTTTCCTGTCATTACAGCAATATTTATTATTGCTTGAGCTGTTCTTACTGCTTCATAACCTTGATTTACTCCCATTGTCCACCAGAAAGAAACTCTTTTACCATTATGTATTGTTTCAGCAATTTCACAAATTTCTTCTTTAGTTATTCCTGTCTTTTCAAAAGCATCCTCTAATGTATACTTCTTTACAAATTCTTTAAAGCCTTCAAAATCCTCTGTATGTTTTTCAATATACTCTTCATTTATATAACCTTTTTCTATAAGTAAATTAGCTAATGTATATAAAAACATTAAATCTGCCTTTGGCTTTATTCCATACCATGAATCACAACCCTTTGCAGTTTCTGAATTTCTTGGATCAATTACTATTTTCTTAGCATCCTTATTTTTTCTTATTCTTCCCCATAAAACTGGATGGGCAATTGCTGGATTTGCTCCAATAAATATCATAGTATCTGAAAGTTCTAAATCTTTTAATGTATACCCTGGAGCATCAAAACCAAAGCTTTGCTTATATGCTACAACAGATGTTGCCATACAAAGTCTTGTATTTCCATCTCCCTCCATTTTCATAAATCCTCTTCCTATTAAACCAATTAAAGCCATTTCTTCCATTGGTAATTGTCCTGTACTTATGAAAGCTGAACTTCCATCGCCATACTTTTCATTAATATTTGTCATTCTTTCTGCAAATACTTTAAAAGCTTCATCCCATGATATTTCATGCATTTTGCCATCTTCTCCTCTAAGTAGAGGTAATCTTTGCATTCCATATATAGTACATTGTTTATCTAAATTTAATCCTTTAATACACGCTGTTCCTGAATTTACTGGATAATTTTTTGTTCCTATTATTTTAACTATCTTTCCATCTTCAATATTAAAATCAAGATTGCATCCCGTAGAACAATAATTGCAAACAGATTGTTTTACTTCCATTACAGTCATCTCCTCTTTTAAACCTTCTTATTTTATTTAAACTCACAGTTAGTTATAATTTTAACATTGTTTTTTTTCAATTAATGTGATAATAATCACATACAATTAAAAATTAATACTATTTTCCCCATTTTTATGTGATTCTTATCACATAAAATTAAACATTTTAATATTGTCATAATAGTATTATAATATTAATTAGTTAAAATACTATTATGACAATATTAATTTAATTAAATACTTTTTAAACAAAAAAACCAACTATAAAAACTAGTTGGTTTTTTATATAAATATAATTTTTTATTGATCATTATTTGAAACAATCTTAACTAGAAATTGTAATATCTCCATGTATAACCATATAAGGGTTACCATTAATCCAAATGCAGCATACCATTCCATATACTTTGGTGCCCCATATTGTGCTCCCCTTAAAATAAAATCATAATCTTGCATTAAACTTATTGTTGCAATTATTACAACTACCAAACTAAATATTATTCCTATTGGTCCATTATTATATATTGGTAATGTTATATTAAAAAAGCTTAATACAATTCCAATTAATGATGTAATAATGATTGTTCCCATTGCAATCATTATACCTTTTCTTGTTCTCTCTGCTAAACTTGGTTTCTTACCATAAATAACAAGAGTTACTAAAACAGCTACTATTGTAAGCATTATAGCTGGTAGAACTATTCCTGGATAAATATTATTAAAAAACTTTGATATACTTCCCAATAATAATCCTTCAAAAGCTGCATAAATAACTCCTGAAAATTGAGCTATCTTTGGCATAAAAGTTGTAACCATTGCACAAACAAATGTAAGAAGTGCAACTACTGTTAATATTCCTGCACTATATGGAATGCGAAACCAACTATAAACAAATGAAGCTGCAACTATTGCAAGTAAAATTAATATTTTACTTATAGTTCCTCCTATAGACATTGTAGTGTTATTAGATACAACATTTTCAAAACCTTTTTCTAATGCCGGATTTGTTTCTCCTATACGCATATTCTAATCCCCTTTCTTTTTTTATTTTATCATACCACTATTATACATTGATTTTATATTAATTCATTATATTTTAATAAAAAATAAACATTAAATCCCTGCACGAATTTAATGTTTATCATATGGCAAAATATACTGTATTTCATAAGAAGATTGTATTATTTAAAATTAGATTTATTTAGAATAGAATTCAACTATTAGCTGTTCATCAATTTCTATTGGTAATTCACTTCTCTCTGGTTCTCTAGTAAATATTCCAGTGAAATTGTCCACATCTTTTTCTATATATGGTAATGTATTTAATTCATTATCCTTAAATGTATTAACAAAAAGTTCTGTTTTACGAGACTTTTCTCTAAGCATTACCTTATCACCTGGCTTAAGCTTGTATGATGGAATATCAACTTTTTCTCCATTAACAAGAAAATGTCCATGATTAACCATTTGTCTACTAGCTCTTATTGAAGTTGCAAAGCCCATTCTATAAACCATATTATCAAGTCTTGATTCAAGTCTTAATAATAAAGCTTCACCTGGTTGCATTTTTGATTTAAAAGCTTCATTTATATATCTTTCAAATTGTTTTTCTAAGACACCATAATAAGCTCTTAATCTTTGTTTTTCTAATAGTCTTACACCATAGTCAGATAATTTTTTATCTGCTCTACTTGTTCCTCTACCTGCACGTTTCATTGCATTAGGATGACCTATAACATTAAGTCCTAACCTTCTGCACATTTTAAAACGTGGTCCTCTCATCTTTGCCATTTTGGCTTACCTCCTATAAAATACTTTATGAATGTATACTATCATAATTTCTTATTAATTGAAAATGATTATCATTATTAAATTTTCTCATTTTTTAAAATTATCTTTATTTTTTTAAGAAATACTATAAATATATATTAAATGCTATAAAATTTAATATTATAAAATTAATTTTATTTTTTATAATAATTAATTTTATTTTTGAAATACTAATTAAATAATGAATAGTTACTTAAATAAATTAATTGACAAAAGCTAAAGTTAAAACAATATTATTTTAATTTTTACACTATTTATTAACTAATATAAATATTAAATTAATTAAAAAATATTTAACAAATATTAGTATGAAATTTTTAACTATATAGGCTATAATTAAAACAACAGATAATGATTATAATAAATTATCTGTAAAAATAATATTAAAAGGTTAGATAATGTCTTATTAAAATAGTAATTTATTAATCTAACTAATTATTTATTATATATTTAGGAGGAATTGTTATGAAAAAATATGTTTGTGATGTATGCGGTTATATTTATGATCCAGAAGTAGGAGATCCAGATAACGGAGTTAATCCTGGAACTAGTTTTCAAGATGTACCAGAAGATTGGGTTTGTCCATTATGTGGAGTTGGTAAGGATCAATTCTCAGAAGTAGAATAATTATAATTTAAAAAGTTTTATCATACAAAATAGGATATGCAATGATGCATATCCTATTTTGTATTTTTATTACTTATATAAAAACTTAACTTTATAATTAAATATGAAATTGAATAAAAATTTTAACCTTAAAGGTCTAAAATTTAAATAATATTATTTAAATTTCTATACTTTTTATTAATTAGCATAAACATTAACTTAATTAAATAATCTTTAACAACTATTATTATGACAATGATAATTACATCAACTATAATTAAATACATAGATAATAGAAAATTTTTAGGAGGAATTGTTATGAAAAAATATGTTTGTGGTATATGCGGTTATATTTATGATCCAGAAGTAGGAGATACAGATAATGGAGTTAATCCTGGAACTAGTTTTCAAGACCTACCTGGAGATTGGGTTTGTCCATTATGTGGTGCAAGCAAAGATGACTTCTCAGAATTAAAATAATCATAATAGAAAAGTTTCATTATACAAAATAGGATATGCAATACTGCATATCCTATTTTGTATTTTTATTCAGTGCATAAAACCTGATTTTCATCTTTTTTGAAAACAACTTTTAATAGTATAGGTGTTATTACCGTGGTTAAAACAACAACTATAACTACAGGTGCTAAAAAAGCTGGATTCATAAGTCCAACTGCAATTCCTTTATTAGCTACTATTAGAGCAACTTCCCCTCTTGAAATCATTCCTACACCAATTTGAATTGCTTCATCATTATTATACTTACAAATTTTTGCGCCTAAAAAACATCCTATTATTTTACTTGCTATTGAAATTACTAATAAAATCAATGTGAAAATTACTATTATTGATGACATATTAGATAATTCAACCTTTATTCCAATACTTGCAAAAAATATTGGTGATAACAAAATATAAGATAATGTTTCGAATCTAGAATTTATATATTTTGTTCTTTCTGTATTTGATATTATAAGCCCTGCAATAAATGCTCCTGTTATATCTGCTACTCCAAAAAATTCTTCTGCTGCAAAGGATAATAATAAACAAAAAACAAAAGCTACAATAACAAATCTTCTTTTATCTTTGTTATACATTTGTACCCACTTCTTAAAGAACATATAAAATAAATAACCAATGCTTATTGAAAAGACAAAAAATAAAACTATTTTAAGTAATACTATTCCTATATGCACAGATGAATCTGCTAAACTAGTTACTATTGTTAATGCAATAACTCCTAGTATATCATCAATTAATGCAGCTCCAAGAATAGTGCTTCCAGCTTTGGTATTTAATTTGCCAAGTTCTTTTAATGTTTCAACTGTAATACTAACAGATGTTGCTGTAAGTATTACTCCTATAAAAATATTTTGTAATAAAGTACTTGTGCTAGCATGAGATAATTCTCCACTATTAAAAATATATGCTACCACAAATCCTCCAATTAAAGGTACTATTACACCTAAAAGAGCAATTATAGCCGATGCCTTTCCCGTTCTTTTAAGTTCTTTTAAATCTGTTTCAAGACCTGCTGTAAACATTAATACTATAACTCCAAGTGCAGCCATTTGATTAATAAATTCAGTCTCATGAAGTATATCAAACATTGCTGGCCCTAGTATTATCCCTGCCATTAATGCTCCTACAACTTGTGGCATTTTAAATTTTTTTGTTGCTATTCCAAGCAATTTAGTACTTAATAATATAATTGCTATATCTAGTAAAAAACCATATGATAACATACTAAAATCCCCCTTTTACTTTCACCCATACAATTGTAGGATTTTATTACAAATTTTACAACAATCCAATTCAATCTATTTGTTCTAATAAAAGTTCTTTATACCCTGTTTATTCATTAAATCTATTCTTTTCTTACATTCTTATAAATTTATAAAAATATTAATAATATTATTAATATTTACACAAAAAAAATAGATTGCTGCAAAATACAATTATAAAAAAGTAAAATATTAAATGCTAACTTTCGCTTTTTTATTAAATACTTTGTATTCGCACCAATCTATTAATTAAAAAATTTTAAGAAACTGTTTCTAAGTTCTTATTTTTTGCATAAACAAACTCTAAAAGTACTGGAGTTATTACAGTAGTTATTACAACTACAATAACTATTGGGGTTAAAAAAGCTGAACTTAAAAGGCCAACTGCCATTCCCTTATTTGCAACAATTAAGGCTACCTCTCCTCTAGATATCATGCCTGTACCTATTTGAAGTGCTTCCCTATTTGTATATTTAAAGAATTTTGCTCCAATTGAACACCCTAATATTTTTGAAAGTATAGAGATTACTAACAATATAATTGTAAATACTATCATATTAATAGTCATATCTCCTATTTCAACTTTTATTCCAATACTTGCAAAAAATATTGGTGATAATATCATATAGGATAAAGTTTCAAATCTACTATTAATATACTTTGTCTTTTCAGTGTTTGATATTATAAGTCCTGCAATAAAAGCTCCTGTTATATCTGCTACTCCAAAAAACTCTTCTGCTACATAAGATAAGATTAAACATAATGCAAAAGCAACTATTATAAATCTTCTTAAATCTTTATCATACTTTGAAAACCAAAGTTTAAATAGTTTATTAAATATAACACCAACTATCCCTGAGAATATAAAGAAAGCTATTATTTTTAAAGATACTGTAGATAGGCTTATAGAAGAATCTGCAACACTTGTTATTAAAGTTAATAATATTACCCCTAATATATCATCAATTAATGCAGCTCCAAGTATTGTATTTCCTGACTTAGAATTTAATTTTCCAAGTTCTTTTAAAGTTTCAACTGTTATACTTACAGAAGTTGCAGTTATTATTACTCCTATAAATATATTCTGAAGCAGTTGTTTGTTATCGATTACACTATTGTTACTATTATATAAATAAGCAACAGCAAATCCTCCAATTAAAGGAATTATAACACCTAAAATTGCAATAACAAAAGCTGCCTTTCCCGTTTTCTTTAGTTCTTTTATGTCTGCTTCTAATCCTGCTGTAAACATAAGAACTATAACTCCAAGTTCCGCCATTTTATGAATAAAATCTGTTTCATGTAATATATCCAATAATGCTGGCCCTAATATAACACCTGCAAGTAATGCTCCAACTACCTGTGGCATTTTAAACTTTCTTGATATTAGCCCAAATATTTTTGTACTTAATAATATTATGGCTATGTCAAGTAAATACTTATATGATAACATTTATTACGCTAACCTCCTGTTGTCTTAATTCCCCAGCATTATAGCATATATAATTTTATTTTAAAATGTTAAAAATTTGTATCTATATTAATTAATATTTTATATTTAAATTTTTTAAAAACTTTTAGAAAACTTTATATGAATAAAACCTTTTCTTAATATTAAATCATCAATTTACATAGGTTTTAATTATTAATATATTATCTAAAATAGGATTATTCGTATCTAATTTATAGTTTTTTCCTAATAAACCTATTTTATTAAATATTTTTTCATATAATTTTTATAATTATCTTTTTTATACTTTTAAACCATATACTTCAATTTAGTTCTAGATAATAATTATGATGTCAAATTATATTATTTGTTTTTAATTTTTATGTAATTTTAATCATTAATATCTTCCTTCTATTATATCTGTCACATTTAATAATATTTTATCTAGTCCATAATCTGTTATATCTATTTTTGAATTTCTTCCCATAAGTTTTCCTATAACCTCTTCCTGCTCCTCTAAAAATGCTCCTGAATTTTGTATAGCTTCAAATATATCCTCTAAAAAATATATTTTTGAATCTCCTTCTTCTGCACCTATTATTGTAGATATTCTATGCCTTGCATCTTCCTTTGTTAAATCATAATTTTCATAAACTTCTTCCATAGCATGTAATCTTATTCTTTCTTCATAGTATCTATTTATATAACTATGACATCCTTCTAAGTCTTTAAAAGTAACACCTCTTCCATCAGGAAATACAACTAAATAGTTATCTTCTGGATTTAAATATTCCATTAAAACCCCTCCTATGCAAATTATAAATCTAATAAAAAGGTAGGATTAAAAGATTTTCTCTTTCATCCTACCTTATTTATTTATATTTATTTTTTGTAGTTTTAAGGATTTGTATACTTTTAATTAATAGGATTAATTGTTAAATTATCTCCTTCACCCTCAATTTTTACAATTGAGCCATATCCTATTGTTCCTTTAATTATCATTCTAGCTAATCTATTTTCTAAAGTATTTTGGATATATCTCTTAAGTGGTCTTGCACCGTATACTGGATCATATCCTTCTCTAGCTAGTATATCCTTTGCGCCATCTGTTACTTCTAATTTTATATTCTTTTCAACTAATCTCTTTTCTACATCTTTTAAGAATATATCAATAATCTTCTTAATTCCATTTTGAGTTAATGGTCTAAACATTATAATATCATCAACTCTATTTAAGAATTCTGGTTTAAATCTTGATTTCATTTCATTCATTACTAAGTTTCTAGCATTTTCTGAAATTTGACCATTTACATTATTTTCTAATAAATATTGAGAACCTATATTTGATGTCATAATTATTATTGTATTTTTAAAATCTACTGTCTTACCTTTATTATCTGTAAGTCTACCATCATCTAATATTTGTAAGAATATATTAAATACATCTGGATGAGCTTTTTCAATTTCATCAAATAATATTACTGAATATGGATGTCTTCTAACAGCTTCTGTTAATTGACCTCCTTCTTCATATCCAACATATCCTGGAGGTGGTCCAACTAATCTAGATACTGATTGTTTCTCCATATATTCAGACATATCAATTCTAATCATACTTTCTTCACTATCAAATAATGTTCTTGCAAGTGTTTTTGCAAGTTCTGTTTTACCTACACCAGTTGGTCCTAAGAATATAAATGATCCTATTGGTTTATTTTCATCCTTAAGTCCTGCTCTAGCTCTAAGTATTGCATTTGATACTGATTCTACAGCTTCATCTTGATCAATTACTCTATTTTGTAATTCTTCATCTAATCTAAGTAATTTCTCACGTTCTCCCTCCATAAGTCTTGAAACTGGAATTCCAGTCCATTTTGAAAGAACTTCTGAAACTTCCTCTTCTGTTACTTCTTCTTTTAATAAAGCTCCATCAGAATTTTCTTTAACTTCTTCTTCTTTTTCTTTAATCTTTTCTTCTAAATCAGGAATTACACTATATCTAATTTCTGCAACTTTGTTATAGTCATAATTTCTTTCATATCTTTCAAGTTCACCCTTAGCTTCATCTAACTTTTCCTTTAAATCTCTAAGGTCTACAATGTGTTCTTTTTCTTTTTCATACTTTGCAGTCATTCCATCATTTTCTTCTCTAAGTTCTGCAAGTTCTTTTTCAATTATATCTAATCTCTTTTTAGAATTATCATCTTTTTCTCTTGATAATGCTTCTTTTTCAGTTTCTAATTGGAATATCTTTCTTCTTACTGCATCTAGTTCTGTAGGAAGAGAGTCTACTTCTGATCTTATCATTGCACCAGCTTCATCAATTAAATCGATAGCTTTATCAGGTAAATATCTATCTTGAATATATCTATCTGAAAGTTTTGCAGCTGCAACTATAGCAGAGTCATGTATTCTAACTCCATGGTGAATTTCAAATCTTTCCTTTAATCCTCTTAGTATTGAAATAGCATCTTCAACTGATGGTTCATTTACAATTACAGGTTGGAATCTTCTCTCTAAAGCTTTATCTTTTTCAATATATTGTCTATATTCATCAAAAGTTGTAGCACCAATGCAGTGTAATTCTCCTCTTGCAAGTAATGGCTTAATTAAGTTACCTGCATCCATTGCACCATCAGTTTTACCAGCACCTACAATTGTATGAATTTCATCAATAAATAATATTATTCTTCCTTCACTAGTTTGAACTTCTTTAAGTACTGCTTTTAATCTTTCTTCAAATTCTCCTCTATATTTAGCACCAGCAATTAATGATCCCATATCTAAAGAGAATATTATCTTTTCTTTTAATCCTTCTGGAACATCTCCATTAACTATTCTTTGGGCAAGCCCTTCAACAATTGCAGTCTTACCAACACCAGGTTCACCAATTAAGACTGGATTGTTCTTTGTTCTTCTTGAAAGAATTCTAATAGTTCTTCTTATTTCTTCATCTCTTCCAATAACAGGATCTAATTTATGACTTTTAACTAAATCATTTAAATTTGTTCCATACTTAGCTAAAGCATCATAAGTTCCCTCTGGATCTTGACTATCAACTCTTTGACTTCCACGAACTTCTTTTAAAACTTCCATGAATCTTTCTTCTGTTATATCATAAGTTTTAAGAATATTTCCTACTGCTCCGTCTTTGTCCACTTTCATAATTGCAAGCATTAAATGTTCTACACTTACATAGGAGTCTTCAAATTTCTTTGATATATCCTCAGCTTCTATTAATACTTGTTGTATTTTTTTAGTTATATAAACATTTGAATCTGAATTTGATGTTGAAGTCACTTTAGGTAAAAGTTCTATTGATTGATTAATTGTATTTTGTAAGCTTTTAACTGGAACTCCCATTTTAGTTAATATATTTGGAATTAATCCGTCTTGTTGTTCTACTAAACTTGCAAAAAGATGAATTACATCCATTTGTTGATTATTATTTTTAACTGCTATTAAATTAGCTTCATTTAGTGCTTGTTGCACTCTTAAAGTCATTTTTTCTACATCCATCTTTATTTCACCTCTTACAATTTTCCTTTATTTATTTTTATAATATTATATTAGTCAAAGAAAGTCAAAGATTATTTTTTGAATAAATTTTTAAGTTTTAATTAACTAATTCCTTTTCATCTAATTTAATCTTAATCTTACTTTATTTATCTCTAATTTACTTGAAATTATTTTTTATGTAAAATCAATGCCCCCTAAAACATAAAATTAAATAAAAAGCACTACTAACATTTTTTAGTTTGTTAGTAGTGCTTTGATTTTATACATTCAAAATAATTTTTATATTTTCTTTTGCATTTTCATTGCAAGTGTAAAATATTTTATTGAATCATTTATCTCTTTAGTTTTATGATACATATTTGCCATATCTATATACCTATTATATAAATCTTTTTTAGTTCCAAACTTTACAAGGGAATCTAAGGATAAATTCATATATAGTTCAGCCTCTCTGTATCTGTCTTGATTTTGAAGCAATTTTCCTTTTAAATAGTATGCCTTTTCAATTAATTCTATATTATTTGTTTCTATTGAAATATTTAATGCTTTATCTGCAAATTTTTCTGAAAGGTCTATTTTATTATTTCTTTTAAGTAATGTTGCACCCTTTACATATAACCTTCCAACTTTATAAGTATTATCATTTGGTAGCATTTCCATAGCTTCATTTATTTCCTTTAAAGCTTTCTCTTCTTCACCTATAATAAAATATGCACCTGCAAAATCTATTTTTGATTCTATAACTCTTATATTATCATCTAGGAATTCATAGGATTTTATTAAATTTTCCTCTTCTATATCCTTATTAAGTATTCCAATAATAGAACTTGCATAATATATTTTACCTTTAATTTCTCTTGAATCTAAATTTTCTGCTGCTTCCTTTGCTGCCTTTAAGCATTTTTCAGCTTCACAATATTCTCCACATTTTAAAAGACACATACCTTCTCTATAAAGTATATAAGAATAAAGCTCTTTATCTAAATCATCATCTTTAATTAATATTTCTAAAACCCTATTATAGTATGATCTAGCTTCACTATATTCCTTATTTATATAGAAATAATTTGCCATATCTTTAAAATATATTATTGTTGCTTTATTTGAATTATTTCTTCTATATAAATCATAATACTTAGGAACTATATCTAATATTTCATCAAACCTATTTTCATTTAAGTAATAATTAAATAACTTATGAATTAATTTAAATGCTAATTTATAATACTCATAATGAGTAGCATATTCTAAATTTAAAAGTATATAGTCTTCCCTATCTTTTTCTGAAATATCTTCATTTTCTAAAAGCTTTATATTATCTATAATTTGCTCATAAACATCCTTTGCTATATATTCGTAATCTAATTGGAGAATGTCTGCCACATATCTTAAAATTTCTTCATCTGCCTTTACTTTTCCATTTTCAATACAACTCATTTTAGATATGGATATTTTTTCTCCACATAATTCTTTTAGTGTAATTCCTTTATATATTCTAGCTCTTTTTATTTTTTCTCCAGTTGAATATATCTCCATTTTAACCTCCCATTTAATTATTTAGTATCCCAGTCTTTTTGAAAATACTAACCCCTTCGTTTAAGTACTTATTAGCTTGTTCGCTATTTTTATTATCTATATAAAATTTACCTAGCATAATTGAAATTTCTCCAGCTTTTTGAAGCATGTTCTTTTCCTTTGCATATCTATAGCTATCTATTAATATACTCTCTGCTTCTATCTTTCTTTCATTTATTATATACATTGTGTACTTTATTAAACTACACTCTATTCTTTCTTCTACATCTTCCTCAGTAATTTTCTCTGAAATTTCATCTAAGACCTTTTGGCATTTGTCTAAATCCTTTATTTTTAAATAATTGCCGCATATATTTATTAAAGTTTTAATTAATTTACCATCATTGTTTTGGATTTTTATATCCTTTGCAAATTCATAATGCTTAAAGGATTCATCTATATTTTCAAAATTATAAAATAATTTTCCAAGTTCATTTTCTATAGTATATATATTATCAAGGCTTTCCATTTCCTTATATAATTTTAAGCTTTTTTTAGAATATGTTATTGCCTTTTCTAAATTTCCATTTTTGTTATGTTCTTCTGATAAAAGCAATAAATTTTTAGCATATTCCTCTTTATTGTGTATTTTTTCAAATTGTTCATTTGCTAGAGATGCATATTCTGTAGATTTACTTAAATTATCCATTTCAAAATATGTTTTTGATAAGTAAAAATAAATCTCCCCTAAAAGATAATCATTGCAAATGTCATTGTCCATAAATACTTTTTCTGCTTGTTTTAAATGACTATTTGCAGAGTAATATGATTTAAGCTTTAATGTTATTTTTGCAAGATTTAAAAAAGTTTTTATAATATCCTCAAAATTATTATTTTTAATAAAAATTATATTTGCTGATAAAAAACACTGCTCAGCTAAAATTAATTTGCCTTCTCCAACATTTATCTTTCCTCTTAAATAAAGTATTTTAGCTTTTTTGTTTTCAAGATTGTATTCCTCTGCATAATTTAAAGCATCTTCTATATATTTTTCTGCAATAGTATAGCCTTCATCTAATATGTGTGCCTCTGCTATTTGTTCATAATAAGTACACATTTTTTCTGCCTGACTTTCTTCAGACTCCATTAAATATTCTACTGTTGTATTTAAATTTTCTGCTAAATATTCTAATAAATCCATTGATGGATTTGATCTTCCTGATTCAACTAAACTTATTTGTCCTGGCGTTATTCTGTCTTTAGCTAAATCCTTTAATGTCATGTTAAGTTCTTTTCTTTTTCTTTTTATCTTTTCTCCTAAAGATAGAATTTTCATAATAATCTCTTCCCTTTACGTTCTTATTTTATTTACTAATTATTAATTTTATTTACATTTTGTATAAATTTAGATTCATTATAACATGCTTCTATGAATATATACAATATTCTTGTTAAAGTTTGTTTGTTTTTTTAACACTAAAATTTAATTTAAATTAAAAATAAATTTATATCTAGGAAAAATAAAAAAGCACTCACATTTTTGTAAGTGCTTTTTTAGATTATTTCATCATTGACATCATATTTTCTACTGTGTCACTAGCTACATTTGCTAATTTTCTTCCTGCTCTTCTCATTGTTCTCTTAGTTCTTCTATCTAGCTGTGGTAACATAGCCATTCCTACTGCAGTACCTATTAAAGCACCTGCAGCCATTCCTTTAATTAATTTACCCATAAATAACACCTCTTTAAGCAAAAAATTATTTTTGATGCTATTTTTATAGTATGTAATTTAATTATTTTTAAACTAAGAAATTTTTGGATTCTCTTATCTTATACCTAAAGCTTCCTTTGCTAAAGAATCCACCATGTCATTAAACTTATCTCCACTATGTCCTTTGACCTTTTTAAAGCTTATTTTTATATCCTTCATCTTTTCTTGCATAAATTTATTGTAATTTGAAGTAATTTCATTATTTCTTTTCCAAGTTCCAAGTGCCCAAGATTCTATTCCTTGATAATCAAATACTATAGTTACCTTTTCATATCCCTTTTCTATAGCATATTCTACTGCTTTCATAGCTCCAAGAACCTCACCAGATACATTTCTAAGTGGCACTGCCTTTTCATCAAAGCCAATTCCTTTATCTTCATAAATAACTTCTCCGTTTTCTATTGCTACAAGTCCATAGGAGAAATTCTTTTTTTCTAAAGAAAAACTTCCATCTACATAAATAGTTAAACCTTCATCTGCCAAAAAGCTTTCAGATGTTTTTTCATTTAATTTTGTAGAAACTTTACTATTATTAGTTTTACCATCTAAATTTAAAAGAATAAATTCCTTTGCTTCATCCATAGTTTTAAAACTTTTATATATAGCTCCCTTACATCCTATAACTTCTTTTTTACATTCTTCCCAAGAATTTAAGATTTTAGGAACTCCTGATTTCCCTTTAAATACTGAATAAAATTTTGCCATATAATTCTCCTTATAAATTATAATGTTGATAATTGTTCTACAATATTATAAACTTTCTCCACATTTCTTGCACCTGTAAAGTTAGTAACATATTCAAGTCCTGTTTTTAGAACTAAAATTAATTCATTTTTACCTGACCAATTTTCAACTATTACTTTTAAAGGAACATCCTTTGCTATTCTATCTAATGCAAAAAATAATACTGCTAAGTCATCTATTTGACCAATAAATGGAATATTACTTGGTATCATATCTGTTGGACAAATTATATATGCTACAGATGCTGATACTGTAAGCTTTGTTTTTATAGGAACTCTTTCATCTTTTAATAGTCTAAAAATAAGTGCTACTAAATCTGGAACTAAAAATAAATAATCTGAATATTTTTTTGCATTATCAGGTAATTTTTTTTCTATTTTTTCTTTAGTATTCTCTCTTCCCTTAGCATAATAATCATTACGTTTCTTTGAATCTTTAATTGCTTCTTCAAATTCTTTTTCTTCAGCTTTTTCTTCTTCATCCTCTTCAGCCTTTTGAACTTCAATACAATTTTCATCTAAAGGATTATTTGTAGATTCTTTTTCTTCCTTATTACATACATTGTGATTTTCTTCAGAATCATTAGAATCATTAACTTTAGCTTCTTCTGCTTCAGGTTTCTTTTCCATTATTGTTTTTATATCAGAAATACTTACATTAACATTTTGAACATCTGCAAAAATTAAATCATCTTTTATATATACTTCTTCAATTGATAACTTTACAAAAGGTACTTTTTCTAGAATCTTGTCCATATTAATTGTTAATTCATCTTTTGTTGCTTCTATTCCAATATCCCCTGCTTTACTTAACCCAAACTTTAAAGCTAAACTTCTAAAAATTCTAAATATACCTAATTTATATAACTTTAATTTAGAAAATCTTCCAATAATCTTCCCATCTATAACACTTATATCATCTATTGTTGCCTCAAATTTTATTTTTAATCCTTTAGTAAAACTTCCTTTCACTAAAATACAATTATCTATTACTACTTCATCTAAAATTAAGCCTTTTACATGAACAAAATCATTTACAATAGTTAAAATATCATTTCCAGTAAGATTTACGCAAACCTTTGATATATTCATAAAATTTATCCTCCCATTTACTTTATTCTCTTTATTTTACCCTTTTATAAGAATAATGTAAATTATATATACTTGGATAAATTTAGTCTATTTAAAATACTGGAATAACTGCTCCATTATATTTGTCATTTATAAAATTTTTAACTTCATCTGAAGTTAAAACTTCTGTTAAATCTTTAATTTTTTGACTTTCTTTATCCTTTTCTTTTACTGCTATAACATTTGCATAAGATTCTGCTGCTTTTGAATTTTTATCTTCCTTTATTAAGGCATCTTTTTTAACTGAAAAACCTGCATCTATTGCATAATTACCATTTATAACTGCTCCATCTACATCATCTAATGTTCTTGGAATTGCAGCTGCTTCCACTTCTTTAAATTTAATATTTTTCTTATTTTCTGTTATATCCTTTGGTGTTACAAGTTCCCCCTCTTTAACTTTTATAATTCCATTTACCTCTAAAAGTTTAAGTGCTCTAGCCTCATTTGATGGATCATTTGGAATTACAATAGTTGCTCCATTTTTTATTTTAGAAATATCTTTAATACTTTTTGAATATAAACCTAATGGCTCTAAGTGAATTCTTTTTGTATAAGTTAATCCTAAATTTTCTTTTTTGTTTTGTTCATTTAAGTATGGAATATGTTGAAAATAATTTGCATCTAAGCTGCCTTCTGATAATGCTTTATTTGGTGTAACATAATCAGTAAATTCTTTAATGTTTACCTTATAACCTTTTTCCTCAAGTTTAGGTTTTATTTGTTCTACTATCTCTTTGTGAGGTACTGGACTAACCCCTATTGTTATTGTTTTATCATTATTTTTAGAATTGCCCCCGCATCCTACTAGTCCTAATGATAATGCCCCTATTAAAATTGATGATATTAATAATTTCTTTTTCATATTTAAAATCCCCCTTTTTATTTTAAAAGCCTCTTATATAAATAATTTCCTAAAGTTTGTATAGCTTGAACTATAACTATTAATAATATTACTGTTACTATCATATATTCTGTTTGATATCTATGATATCCATATCTTATAGCAACATCCCCAAGTCCTCCTCCAGCTATTGCCCCAGCCATAGCTGAATATCCAATTACACTTATAAGTGTTAAAGTAAGTCCTGATACCATAGATGGTATAGCCTCTTTAAACATTACCTTAAATATTATTTGACTATCCTTTGCCCCAAAGGATTTTGCAGCTTCAATAATTCCCTTATCAACTTCTCTTAATGAACTTTCTACTATTCTTGCAATAAATGGTGCTGTTGCTATAGTTAATGGAATTATCATAGCTTCTTTTCCAATAGTTGTACCTATTATTAATTTACTAAGTGGAAAAACTGCAACCATTAATATTACAAAAGGAAAACTTCTTAAAATATTTACTATAAAATCTAATGAATTATATATTTTTTTATTCTTTTTTAATCCATCTTCTGCTGTTAGCGTAAGTATTATAGCTAATATAAATCCAATGATCATTGCAAAAAATGTGGATAATAAAACCATATAGGCTGTTTCCCCTGTAGCTTTTAATATTTCTTTAATCATCTATAATACCTCCCATTTAACATTTTTACTTTTTAAATATTCTAATATCTTTTCTTCATTCTCTTCATAAACATTTATAACTAAACTTCCAAGAACATCATCTCTAAACTTTTCTAATTTGCCCCAAACTATAGAAAAGTCTATATTAAGTTCTCTTGCCATTTTTGTTATTAAGGCATTTTCAGAAAAATCTTTTGGAAAAAATATTTTTATGTTTTTCCCAAAGTTAGGTAAGCTCTCTATATCCTCTTCTCCTAAAAATTTCTTAAGAGATACCTCTGGTTTTAAAAATAATTCAGCTGCTTTTCCCTGTGCCTTTATAACACCATCTTCTAAAAGTGTTATTTTCTCGCAAACTTCCTTTACCACCTCCATTTGATGAGTAACTATAACTATAGTTATTCTAAGTTCTTTATTTATTTTTAAAAGTAATGATAATATCTCTTTAGTTGTTCTAGGATCTAATGCTGAGGTTGCTTCATCACAAAGTAATATTTTAGGCTCTAAAGCTAAAGCCCTTGCTATTGCTACTCTTTGCTTTTGACCACCACTAAGTTCTGAGGGATTACTTTTCTCTTTATCTTCAAGAGATACAAGCTTTAATAACTTTAAAACCCTCTCTCTTATTTTCTCCTTACTTAATCCCCAAACTTCTAAAGGTAGTGCAATATTCTCATAAACATTTTTTCTATTTAGTAAATTAAAACTTTGAAAAATCATTCCAAGATTTTTTCTAAGATCCCTTATTTCATTTTTATTTAAATCTTTTATCTCCTTTCCCATAACATTTATAGAACCACTATCATAACTTTCTAAACCATTTATACATCTAAGTAATGTAGATTTCCCTGCCCCACTATGTCCAATTATTCCATATATCTCCCCTTCTTTTATTTCTAATGTTACATCCTTTAATACTTTAGAATTTCCAAAATTCTTTGTTACATTTTTTACTTTTATCATTATTATTTAAGCCCCCTTTTTTAGAAAAATAAAAAAATGCACTAGAGAATAAATCTCTAGTGCATATAAATCACCCTATTAACCTATTCCCTCATCTATCAGTAAAACTCTTTACTGCAGGATTTAGCACCACAGGAAACAATGTAATTAAAACATAACAAATAAACTCTTTATAAAAAAAGAATTTATTAGAACATTTGTTATTGTTCCTAGGTTGCCGGGCTTCATAGGGCCAGTCCCTCCACCACTCTTGATAAGAAACCTAATATTTATTTTTAACATTTAGTTAATAATATAATATTTTACAGCAAAATTGTCAAGAATTTTTCAAGAAAATTTTACAAAACCTTTTTAAATTGAAGAAATTTCTCATTTTGTTCTCTAATATTTATTAAATATATTTTATTATACCTTTAATATAATTTCTATAAAATCCATTTAAAAGATCTCAGTTTCCTCATCTATATTAATAATTTCACCATCTATATTATTTTCTAAAAAATCTAATATCTTTTCTTTAGTTGAATGTGCTATTTTAACATCTCCACATACTGCTGAAATACCAATTACCATAAGTTTATGATTATCCTGCTTATCCACTTCTCCAACTGAAATATTAAATTTATTTTTTAATCTTTGAGTAATACTTTTAACTATCATTCTCTTTTCTTTTAATGACTTTACCCAAGAATTTCTTATTGTTATTTTCATAAGTAAGATGTCCATACAAGCTATCCTCCAAGTTTATAATTAATTTTATACTCTTATAATAATATATATTTTAGCTAAAAAAAATTGTTTACCTAATAATTTCACAAAAAATAATTAAGTTATTCATTAATGATATTATTTATAAATAAACTAATTAATATGTTATATTTATGGATATATTAATAACAAAATAAAAGTCTTAGTAATAAATTACTAAGACTTTTATAAAAAATTTTTAATTGTATGTTTATATTTTATTATGCTAAAGCAATTACTTCTATTTCAACTGGTGCATCTAGTGGTAATTTAGCTATTTGCACACAGCTTCTTGCAGGTGGTTCACCTTCAAAGAAAGTTGCATAAACTTCATTAACTGCAGCAAAGTCATTTAAATCCTTTACAAATACTGTAGTCTTTATAACCTTATCCATGCTTGATCCTGCTTCTTCAAGTATTCCTTTAATGTTTGTTAAACTTTGTTTTGTAGCAGCCTTTATTTCTGTTACTAATTCTTTTGTTTCTGGGTTTAGTGGAATTTGACCTGATGTATAAATCATATCTCCTACCTTAACACCTTGAGAATATGGTCCTATTGCTTGAGGTGCATTATTTGTTTTAATTATTGTTTTATTCATAAAATTCCCTCCTTTGTTTTCTATACTTCTATTATAGAAAATTTTTCATAAAAAGTCTAAATATTTTAAATATTTCATTTTTACTGTTTTTAATATTTTTCCCAAAATGTTATAATACAAATATGAGTATATCAAAAAGAGGTGTTGTTTATGCATTTAGATAATATTAAAGCTGCAAGGGAAAACATTAAAGATGTAGTAGTAAAAACTCCTTTATTACATAGTAAATTTTTTTCCAAGGCAAGTAACAATAATGTTTATATGAAATGTGAGAATTTACAATTAACTGGAGCATACAAACTAAGAGGTGCTCTTAATAAAATGATGACTTTAACAAATGATGAAAAGGCTAAAGGAGTTGTTTGTTCATCTGCTGGTAATCACGCACAAGGAGTTGCTTATGCTGCTAACTTAATGGGAATTAATGCAACAATAGTAATGCCAACTACCACTCCATATTTAAAAGTTCAATCAACAAAAGAATTAGGTGGAAACGTAATCTTACATGGTAACGTTTATGATGATGCCTATAATTATGCAAAGAAAATTGAAGAAGAAAAAGGGGCAACATTTATACATCCTTTTAACGATATTAATGTTATTTATGGTCAAGGAACTATTGCCCTTGAAATATTTGAAGATTTAAAAAATGTTGATGCAATAGTCTGCCCAATTGGAGGCGGTGGATTAATTAGTGGTATTTCATTAGCTGCTAAAGAAATTAATCCAGATATAAAAATAATAGGTGTTCAAGCTTCTGGTGCAAATGCAATGGAAAAAAGCTTTCATTGTGGAGAATTATCTTACCTTCAATCTGTTTGCACAATAGCTGATGGAATAGCTGTAAAATGTCCAGGAGAGCTTACATTCTCAATAATACAAAAACATGTTGATGAAATTGTAACTGTAACAGATAATGAAATCGTTGACGCTTTCCTAGCACTTAGTGAAAAGCAAAAACTTGTAGCTGAAGCTTCCGGTGTAGCATCTTTAGCTGCTTTATCAAAATTAAACTTTGAAGGTAAAAATGTTGTTTCTGTAATAAGTGGTGGTAATATTGATATGCTAACAATAACTGCACTTATTAATAGTGGTTTAGTATCTAGAGGAAGACTTTTCTGTTTCACTTTAGAACTTCCAAATATTCCAGGAGAACTTAATAGAATAACTGAAATACTTGGAGAAGTTAATGCTAATGTAGTTAAACTTGAACACAATCAATTTAAGGCAGTTAATAAGTATAGAAATACTTTACTTGAAGTAACTGTTGAAACAAATGGATATGAACACATTGAAAGAATAAAAGATAGATTTAAAAACGAAGGATATTTAATAAAACAATTATATTAAAAAATAAAGCTATATCTTATTGTTTAAACAATAAGATATAGCTCATATAACTTAGTTATTAACCTTTTTACCTACTACTTTGTCAAAATCTTCAAATGTTCTTTTGCTTAAATCAATTTTTTTATCTTTTGAATATTTATAAGCAAATACTTGAAAGAATATAGTCATTTCAATAAATTTAAGTTCATCTTTTCCTATAAAATTAATATCTATATCTCCACTTGGACCAACTATATAAGCATTATCAATCTTACTTTTTAAGAAATTAAATAAAGTATTAATTTTTTCATTTTCTATTGTTCCAGAATTTATTCCAAAAACAATAAATCTATTATTTAATGAATTTTGAGGACCATGCATATATTCTTCAAGTTCATAAAAGCTAGTGAAACACCTTACAGTTTCTATTATTTTCAAATGTGCTTCATGTGCTGTGCCATAATTTGCTCCTGTTCCACATACTATAACACCATCACAATCAATCATATTATTTATATTTTCTTCATACCAATATTCACTTTTATTAATTATATTTTTCATATTTGATATTATAGAATATATATTTTCAACATATTCTTCATATTTTAAATTATCAATTATATTTTTTCCTTTAGCTAATTCTAAAGTAATAGCTATTATTGAAATTAATGTACAAATATATCCCTTTGTTTTATATGGAACTATTTCTTCTCCACAATTCATATCTATTGATATATTAGCGAATTTAGATATACTACTATTTTTATTAGATGTCAACGAAACTATACTTGATGTTATTTCTTTTATTTTTTCAATAGCATTATAAGTTAATTTACTTTCTCCACTTTGAGATATAAATATGTATAAAGCTTTTTCATTTATCTTTTTTTCAAAATTTAAAAGTAAATATGGGTATATACAACTAACTTTAGTATCTAACATATTTTCCATAAAATATTTTGTAGTTAAGGCTGCATTATAAGAAGATCCTGATCCTACAAAAACTATTTCATCATAATCATTTTCATTAAATAATTTAACAATTTCTTTATATTCTAAAATTCTATTATCCATTAATTCTTTAGAAAACTTATTTGTTTCGACTATATAATCATACATATTCATTTTAATTTCCTCCTACTGTTAAAGAATTCCTACAACTTTGCCTAAAATACCTAAAATAATCATTAATAATAATAATAAATTTACTTTTGTACCCTTTTTTAATGATTTAAAACAGAACAATGTTAATAATAATGGTAATACACCTGGTAATATTTGATTAAATATATTTTGTAATTCTAATTTAGTTTCACCAATTACCAATACAAATGGAGTTGAAAACTTAACCATTGAGAATGTCATTCCTCCCACTACCATTAATCCAACTATAGTAGCCATTTTTGAAATTTTATCCATTATTCCATTTTCATAAGCTGATTCCAATATTTTAGTTCCAAATCCAAATCCTAATTGAACACCAAAATATCTAACTAGCAAATGTGGAATATTAAATAATATCAAGAATAATATTGCTCCTAATATACTTCCTTGTTGAGCAAACTGTATACCTACTCCAGCTGCAATTACTCTAAATGTTCCCCAAAAGAATGAATCTCCTATGCCAGCTAAGGGTCCCATAAGACCTACTTTAATACCATTTATTGAGCTATCATCAACACCACCTTTTTCTGCATTTTTCTTTTCCATTGCAGATGCAATTCCCATAATGAAAGGTGAAACTTGTGGTGTAGTATTGAAAAAGCCCATATGCCTTGTTAAAGCTTTTGCTCTTTCTTCTTTAGTTTTATAAAATTTCTTTATTACAGGTATCATTGAATATGCAAATCCTAATGCTTGCATCTTTTCGTAATTAAAACTACATTCTAAAGTAAATGATCTTAATAAAACCTTATTCATTAATTTTTTATCTTCTTTTGAAATATTATTTTTAATCATCAAATAATGCCTCCTTATCTTCATTAGAATCCTGTGAAATTGATTTATTTCCTGAACTTGCATCAATAACAAACTCTAATATTACTGCAACAACTATTCCTAAACAAGCTATACCCATTATAGGTAAATTAAAATATGCAGCTAGTAAAAATCCAAAATAATAAAATATGGCTAATCTTTTTGAATACATAACTTTTAAAAGTAATCCAAAACCAACAGCTGGTAATAAACCTGATGCTATTTTCATTCCTTCTAATATAGATTTTGGAATGCTATCTACAAAAGCTTTCATTGCATCTGAACCTATTAAAATTGATATAAAAGCAATAGTAAACATTACAACTAACATAATGATATAGCATATCCAATGAATTCTCTCCATTCCTTTAATATCACCATCTTCAGCATATTCCATAACTTTTGGCATAAAACTTGATCTCAATACATTTACACCTATTTTAGCTGCTTGTGATAGCATAGCAATTGGAAGAGCTAGTGCTAATGCAATTTCAGCACCACTTCCTGTTAAAATTGCAAATGCAGTTCCCAAAACACTTCCAGTTACTGTATCTGGTGGAGTAGCAGCTCCTATTGTTATTACTCCCATAAATACAAGTTCTAATGTTGCTCCCATTATTATTCCTGCTCTTAGATCACCTAGTGCTAAACCAACTAATGGAGCTAATACTATTGGTCTATTAATCATAATTCCACCAAAAAAGTAATCTAAATATCCTATTACATTAATAAGTCCAATTAAAATTGCATCTTTCATAAAATATAACCTCCTTACAATTTTTATAATTTAAATATTATTATTTTAATAACTCATAAATATATTTTTTTGTATCTGTTGGTACTTGTCTTATTTCTACTTCACAACCTATTTCTGTCATCTTATTTAAATTTTCAATATCAGAGTCATCAACATAAACAGCTCTAGTTAACATATCCTTACCATCTGATTTTCTCATTCCACCAACATTTATTTTTCTTATTAATTCACTACCTTCTGCAAGTCTTAAAGCATCTTTTGTGTTCTTTACAACAACAAATATTGAAATATTCTCAGTTTTTGGGTTATGTATAAGTTTTATTGCATCATCTATTGTTCTAATTGCAAGCTTAACATCTGGTGGTACTGCCATTTTTAATGACATTTTTATTATTTGATCATTAACCACTTCATCATTCGCAACTATTATTGCATCAACACCTAAACTATTTGTCCATGCAAATGCAACTTGTCCATGTAATAGCCTATCATCAATCCTAACTAGTTTTACCATATTTCATCATCCTCTCTATCTTTTAATAATTTTTTATTTACTAATTTAATTCCCTCTTTAGCCCTATCTATAGCTTTTTCTAATGCTATATCTATATCTTCTTCCTTGTCATTTATAAGTAGAGTCTCTATTAATAACCCTAAATTAATTCCTGATATTATTCTAGCGTTTGAATACATTACTAATCTTAAACAAGCATTATAAACGCTACCTCCAAGTATATCTGCTAATATTAAAAACTCCTCATTTAAATTGTTTTTTACCAACTTTTCTATTTCATTTGCAATAAAATCTGGACTTTCACTTGGATATAGAGAAAAAGTTTTAATTTTAATACTATCTCCCATTATCATTTCTGCTGAATTTTTAATCCCTTTAGAAAAATCTCCATGGGATATTATAATTATGTTTTTCATATTCATACCTCCTACACTATTATTTAAAAGCAAAAAGCATGCCAAAATCTCTGTCGAAGATTTTAGCATGCTTTTTATATTATATAAAATCATCTATAAATAGCTAAGTAATTGCTATCATATCTAATATAATCAAATATATATCCTAATTCCGATTCAACTATATCGACACTAAATGTCTTTTCAATCACTGTAAGACATTTCTTAATTCTCTTTAATGTAGTTTTATCGACACTACTAAGTTCATTTATATCTCTATAAGTTTCTATTTCTTCTCCTATTACAAGTCTTTCAATCATACAACTTAAATGTATATATAATCCTATAATTGTATTATTGTTTAATTTCACTCCAATATTAGACTGCAATTCAGAAATAGAAGCTTCAATATAATCAATTAATTTATTAGCATTTAAAATAGTAAGTTGATGTATTATATTCTCTAGAGAAAATCTCTTGACTATTTTTCTATTAAATTCATCCATATCTTCATATCCAACTACATTACTTAAATATGTCCTTAAATCTTTAATAGCCTCACCAGAAACTATTTTTTCTATTGGTATAAATTTAATTCCATCTATTTGTGGGTTCTTTGTTCCTATAATTAATTCAACATCATATCCTTTTATATATTTATTTTCTTCCTTTTCAATACTTAAAATTCTAAAATCCACTGATTTAACTTCAATATCTGAACTACTTGGAAGACTTTCTTTAATAAGTTTTGCAAAATTTACAGCAGTTCCTATACCTGTTTGACATGTTGTTATTATTGCTTTTTTCTTTTTCTTTGGAGTTATTATTTTATAAGTTGTAACTATGCTTTCACTAGTTTCCTTTAATATATCTTCCATACTTTTCTTTTGTATAATCTTTAATCCTATATCTAAAGCAAGTTTTGTTGTTATATTATTAATTATTCCTACAGTTTTATTTTCAATTATGTCTAAACCACTATAAATTTCTTCTAAACTTCCCATATCAACTAAAAGAATTACATTTTCATATCTTACCATTTTTTGAAGATACAACTTTAATTTATTAATCACATTTATAGTTGTTGATCCTATAGGCATATCTATAGATTCGAAGACATATTTACCTATCATTTTATTAGTTGCATCTGCTATACTTGTAGCTGTTGCATATCCATGACTAATTATTACACCTAATATTTTTTCATTATCACTTTTACTATTTAATAAAATTATATTGTGAATAATTATTATTTTATCTATATCCAATAATACATAATCTAAATTTTCCTTAATACCTTTAGACATCTCTTCTACTAGCAAGTATTCCTTTTGATAATTTATTTGAAAATAATTTAATATATTTTTATAACATTTTGAATCTAATTTTGAATCTAAAGATATGTAATTTCTTATTTTATTAACTTCAATTATATATTTTATTAAGGATTTCAAAAGATTATTAATTACTCTAATATGTCTTCTTTCAAACATATAATCAAATAATTCTTCTAATATATTAAATATAACTTCATTTTTGTCATTTATAAAAAAATGATCTTTTTTATAAAGTAAATGATCATAATAATTATATATTAATCTATTATTCACTTCTAAGATTTCTTCTACTTCTTTCTTTCCCTCTAATATTTTTATACAGTTATCTATAACAACCTTATGTAATTCATTTAATTCATTTCCACTATGTAAACAATTCATATCCACATCTATATTATTCACATCTATATAATTATCTTCTTCATAATCAGCATTTACACTTATATTAATATTATTCATTTCTATAAATGCATTATTAGGAAGATTATGTATTTTTATTGGTATATATTCTTCTTTTATTGATAATGTATATGCATTTGCACAAGCATATTTTATAATATTTTTAAGTTCACCAACATTTCCTTTAAATTTACTCTTTTCTAATACTGTTAAAGCACCTTTAGTAATTTTTATATCTTTATTAATTCTGTTAGATTCTTTCTGAAGAAAACTTAAAATCATATTATATTTTTCTTTTTCTGTTCTTTTATCTAAAGATGGAATTACTATATTAATTGGTATTCTCCTTAGAAATGTTTTAAGTAACACTTTTTCTATATCTTCAGTTGTAGCAAATATAAATCTAACATTTACATTCCTCCAATTATCATTTTCACCCAATCTTCTATAGTTCCCTTTATCCATAAGTAAAAATAATTTTTCTTGGCTTTCTGGTTTTAAACAATGTACTTCATCCAAAAAAAGTATTCCTTCATCTGCTTCCTCAACTAAACCAGTTTTACTAGTTTCAGCTCCAGTAAAAGCTCCTTTTGAATATCCAAATAAATTAGCTCCTAAAAGTTCCGGATTATCTGAAAATTCAGCACAATTTAATACTATAAACGGAGCATTTTCTTTAAGTATTCCAACATCTTTACAATATTTATACATTAATTCTGCTAAAAAACTTTTACCACTACCTGTTGGACCTGTTAATAAAACTGGTAGTCCACCATTTGGATAATTTGCAGCCATCTTTATTTGATCAATAGCTCCTCTTAAGCTTTCATTACATCCAATAACATTAGAAAATACATCTTTTTCCTTTTTTTCATCAACAACTAATCTTTCCAAATTTTCCAAACTGTCCAATATATTCTCCTTAATTTCAATATCATGTTTTTCCTCAAATATTTTTTTATGCAAAAATATAACTGGTCTAGTATTAATTTTTATAAGAATATTCTTTTTAAAAAATTCATTAAGATATTGACTTACAGTATTTCTAGATAAATCAAATTTATCAGCTATAAATGTTGTAGTTATATTTTTATAATCATTATCATCAGTTCTACACTTTATATATTCTAATATTAAATTTTTACTCATAATACCCTCCCTTATAAATAAATTCTTTTATATATTTAAGTAAATTAAATATATAAAAGAATTTATTGATTGTAAAGCTTTAACACAATTATTTTACTATAAATAAAACTCTACTATCTTTTATTCTAAAAGATAGTAGAGTTTTAAATTTAATTTTTTTCACTTATACATCTTAATCCACAAGTTTCAAGTTTGTCTTTTATATCTCTTTTATCAAAAGGATTATGAAGCATAGCTTTTATAAATAATTGAGGATATTCAGTTTTTAAATGCCTCATATATCTACCCCATATCTTTCCTAGTTGTTCATAAGAATCATTAATATCCTTCTCTATATGAGCCTTCTCGTCACAGCATTCACAGATTATATTATAATATCTATCATCAAACTCCTCTAAAAGATGAAATAATGATATAAGTAAATCTGAAAAAACTTCATGTTCCAATAAAATTGGATTTCCTATAAATGAAATTATCATATCCTTCTTACTTTCAAGAATATTTATAACCTTATCTAAATCTATTTTAGAAATATCAACAGAAAATTTATGTTCATCTATAACTCTTTCTAACTCTTTAAAATCATCTTTTCCCCATTCTTTATTAACTATAGCAACCTTTGTAATATTTTCAATATCCCTATCACCCTTTGAAAATTCCTCTAAAAGATCAGTTCCAAACTCTGAGAAAAATACTCCTTTAATCATATTTAGCTTTTCCATCTTATGAGATTTTTCACGGTCTTCTAATAATTTTTCAATTACAAATGCAGTGAAAAAAACTTCCATAGGAATAAATGCAATGTCAGCAAATAAAAAAATTAAAGTATGATGTAAATCCTTAAAAATTAAGAAATGTACATAATGAAGAAAAAGTGATAATGCTATAAGCCCTATTCCAATAAATATAGTTTCTCTCTTATGTTTATTATTCATAATAATTTTTCTCCTTGTATAATTTATGCTAAATTTTATGTCTATTTTTATTTATTATACAAAATTTTTCTATTAAAATCATTATATTTTATAAGACTCTTACTGAATTGCACTATATAAATAACAATGTGCTTTATCATATTTCCTATATTCACTTGGAATATTTTATATATCGTTAAATCTTTTATCCTTAATTTTTGTTATATAAGCTGCTCCTAAAAATAATGCTAGTGAATATAATAAAATTATTATTATATTTCTATATAAGCTACCTATAGACATACCATCTTGAAGAGAGAATATCATATCCATTGCCCATCTAGTTGGAAGTAACTTTGAAATTTTATCTAATGCACTTGGAAATATATAAACTGGAACAAAACATCCTCCAAGCATTACTAAAATCATTATTAAAATATTACTTAATATACTTACCTCTTGATCTGTTTTACTTACAGATATACAAAATGTTCCTAAAGAAACTGCAAATATACTAATTAATAAAAGTACAAAAAATAACTGTATATAACTCATTCCAAAATTTACATTTGTAAATAAATATACTCCAATTAAAGTTAATATTATTTGTAATACTATTGATATTAAACTAGCCAAAACATTTCCAAGGTAATATTCATAAGTTTTTATAGGTGCTGTAAATATTCTTGTATAAACTCTGCATTTCTTATCATCCATTATTTTACCTGCTCCAAATAATGCTCTAAAGAACATAAACATTACTAAAAATCCTACAAACATTCCTGAAATATTATAATCTTTACTATCACTTCTTAAAGTACCCTTATCTATTTTTATAGTATTTTTGCTATACTCTTTTAAAAGAATATTATATTTTTTAATATTTCCATTACTTATCTTGCCTAAATCCCTTATGTTATTTAAATCAAGCTCAATAATTGATTTAATAGATTTATAAATGGAATCTCCTTCTTTTCCTATTATTTCAATATTATTTTTTTCTTTACCATTAATTATATCTTTTTGAAATCCACTCTTTATTATTACTCCACACTCTATCTTTTTTTCCTGTATACTTCCTTTTATATCATTTTCTTCTATGTTTAACACTTTAAAGTTATCTTGACTTTTAAGACTATTTACTATAATATCAGCTGATTTACTCTTATCTAAATTAGAAACTCCAATTAGAATTTCTTCTGAATGTCTTGCCATTAAAGGAGTAAGTCCAACTAAAATAAGTACAGGAACTATTATGATTCCAAGAAAATATATTGGCTTTTTTAAAATCATTATTTTTAAATTATTTTTAACCATAACTAAAATATTTCTCATATCCTACAATCCTTTCTTTTTCCACTTATAATCATAATTCCTGCCATTAATAAAATAATTATTGCTCCACCAAAGTAAGCTTTCATAAGTAACATATTTTCACCTTTAAATATACTTTGCATTATTCCTCTATTTAACCATCTTATTGGAGAAATATTAGTTACAATTTGAAATAATCCCCCAACATCATCAGGAAAAGCAATATAACTTCCTCCAAGGAATGATAAAATTGGAAATACTGCTGCTTGAAGAACTCCTAATACTTTTTCTTCACTATTACATAAACTTGCAATAACTGTACCTATACTTATACTTGCAAGGGCAAATATTTGTATTCCTCCATAACATAGTAATGGGTAACTTCCCCAGTTTGTCTTTAATATATAATTTGAAAATAAGAAACTTGGAAGAGTTATAATAAAGGATAAAATGAAATATCCAATTGTTCCTCCAAAGTAATATTTAAAATCTGATATACCAAGTAATTTCATTCTTTCTTTAACTTCTATTCTTTTATCTTCAAAATATCTACTCATTGGAAATAACATTAAATAAAGTAACATAAGAGTAAGTTCTGCAATTGCATAATAATCAAAAGATGTTGGTGCTTCCTCTTTTTTAATAATATTTATACTTATTCCTCCATCTTTAACTTCTCCTTTTCTTAATATATTAGCTCCCTCTATTTTATTTGTTTCTATTAAAAGATTTGCTGTTTCTCCTCTTTTGATTATGCCAGTAAGCAAAGATTTAATATATGAATAATAAAAATCTCTTCCATTTTGAACAAATATATTAATCTTGTCCTTATTTATTTCTAGAAAAATTTCATCTTTCTTTCTAACTTCATTTTTACCTTCTTCTACTGATGATATTTGTTTTAAAGAAAGATTAATATCACCTTTACCACTAACCTTATGAAAGGTCTTTAAAAGACTTTCCCCATCTTTTCCTATATTATTAACATAATAGATAACCTTTCCATTCATAGGATTATTATCTTCAAAATCTTTTCCAAGAATTCCACCTAATAAAATAGTTAAAAATATAGGAAAAAGCATTGAAAATATGAGATATTTTGGACTTCTTAAAACTAAAAGTATGGTACTTTTAATAGCTGCTTTCATAATTTTAATCCCCCTAATTTAAAATTTTATTTAGTCCCTTAAACTTCTTCCTGTAAGAGTTAAAAATACTGTTTCTAACGTTACTTCTTTATATCCAATATCTAAAATATTTGCTCCAAAATAATTTACCTTATCAATAATTCTACCTAAATTATTAATGTCCTTACTTGATGATATACTTATTTTATTTTCTAGTATAATTACATCTTTAACTCCTGAAATTTTCTTAAATTCATTAATTTCTATAAGGCTTCCATTATCAACTAATAAATTAAGATCCTTTGTATCACTTACAAGATTTTTAAGCTTTTCTTTACTACCTGATGCAATTACTTTCCCATGATCTATTATTGCAATTTCATCACAAAGAATTTCTGCCTCTTCCATATAGTGAGTTGTATATATTATTGTAGTTCCATTTTTATTAAGTTTTTTTACAGACTCTAAAATATGATTTCTAGACTGTGGATCTATTCCAACTGTAGGTTCATCCATTATAATTATTTCTGGGTTATGAACTAATGCACAGGCTATATTAAGTCTTCTAAGCATTCCTCCTGAGAAATCTTTAGCTAACTTTTTCCTCACCTCTAAAAGTCCTGTAAATTCTAATGCTTTTTCTATATTTTCTTTTAATTCTCTTCCCTTTAATCCATAAATCTCTCCAAAAAACTTCAAATTTTCTTCTGCTGTAAAGGTTAAATAAAGAGCTACTTCTTGAGGCACAAGTCCTACCTTTTTATTTTCACCCTTCATACTTTTTGTAACATCAATATTATTTATTTTTATAGTTCCTGAATTTGCTCTTAAAAGTCCACAAATAATATTTATAATTGTACTTTTTCCTGCACCATTTGGTCCTAAAATACCGTATATTCTTCCTTTTTCTATTTTAAGAGATACATTATCCACTGCTAAAAATTCCCCATACATCTTTACTAAATCTTTAATTTCTATAGCATACATATTAAAAACCTCCAAACTATTTTCTTTTCTATAGTTTAATTATATAAAAATAACCTTCTCTTTTAATCTAGAGAAGGTCACATTTTTAATATGACTTTTGTCATATTGATTTCAAATATTTAATTGCTATTTGTGTTCTGTGAGAAAGTCCTGTTTTTTGAAGTATTGATGTTATATAATTTTTAACAGTCCCTTCTGAAATATATAAACTTTTGCTAATTTCCTTATTACTTGCTCCTTTTGATATTTCCTTAATTATTTCAATTTCTCTCTCTGTAAAAATTGATAAATCAAACTCTTCCTTTTTTTTATATTCAATATTAGATGATAATTTTGAAAGAACTTCCTCTTGAATAACTGAATTTCCCTCATAAACCATGCTAATGGCATTTATTATTTTATCTGGGGGAGTATTTTTAAGTAAATATCCTTTAGCACCATAAGATATTGCACTTTTTATGTATTCATCCTCATCAAAAGTAGTTAATATTATAACCTTAGTTTTACTTTTTTCATTTATTTCTTTTGTTGCTAAAACTCCATTCATAACTGGCATCCTAACATCTAATAGTGCAATATCAACATCATTTTTAAGTACATACTCTAAGGTTTCCCTACCATTTGGAAAGGCTTCTAAAACTTCTATATTTTTATTAGCTCCTAATATTATTTTTAAACTTTCCCTTATTAAATTATCATCTTCTCCAATGACCACTTTTATTGCCATTTAATTATTCCCCCTTATTTATAAAATATCATAATTACAGAAAATCCATCTCTTCCATCTACTATTAAATTTCCTCCAAGTTTTAATATAGATTCCTCTAATTTTGTTAAACCATACCCCTTAATTATCTTTTTATTTCCTATTCCATCATCTTTAAAAGTAACCTTTACTAATTTATTTAAAACTTCAATGTTAATATATATGTTTTCACAATTACTATATTTAATGCTATTTGTAGATAGCTCTTTTATTCCATCATAAATAACTGCCCATTCCTTTGGTGAAATAGTTTCTATATTACCAACATTTGTTACTAAATACTCAATTTTTAAACTTTTAAGCTTTTCTTCTAATAATAATTTTATTTTATTTATACCAATTTCTTCACTTTTAGGGGATATATCATGTATTGTTTTTCTTATATCCTCCATGCCATTTCTTAAATTTTCTGCAGTTTCTTTTAGCATTTCTTCCCCTTTTACTCTATCACTTTTAAGTACAATTTGAGCAGCCTCTAATCTCATAAGAGATGCTGCAATTACATGTCCAACATTATCATGCATTCTCCTTGAAAGCTCATTTCTCTCCTCTAGCTTAACAGAATATATACTTTGTTTATAAAAATCTCCTTCATTTTTTATTCTTTCTTTTAATCTATTATTTTTCTTTATATTTTTATCCAAAAGACTTTCTAAATCTTTAATTTTTTTATTATTTGTATATGATAAATATGTAAAAAATAATGCCAAAACATTTGTATAAATATAAAAGCCTATAAAATTCTTTTGGTAATTTGCCATAATGAAAAATACTACTAAAATAATGGTAGGAATTAATATTTTTACTTTTTTTATAACCTCTTCAATTAATATTATAGTTAAAAATACACTTGAAATTTCCATACCACTAACATAAAATATTAGATTCCAAATAATTAAAAAAACAAATACTATTCCCTTATATTTATCTTTTATTATTCCTTGCATAAGAGATAAAATTAAAGACACTATAGTATAAACAGAAATACTAAAAATATCTTTGCTATCTTTTATAGTAAAACCTACAATTCCAATTAAAACTACTATTCTAAATATCAAATTATAACTTTTCATTTCAAACCCATTCATAATACACCTAATAAAACCTTTACCTATTTTACATTATTATACTATAAAAAGAGACTACCTAAAAAGTTTTACCTTTTAAGTAGTCTCTTATTATCTATTTAGCTTAAGCTACTTCTTCAATATTATCTTCACTGTCTTCTTTTTTTACAAACTTAAGGAATATAATAAGTAGTGCAACAGCAAATACTATTCCTATTGTATTTGATATTCCAGCTGCTATTCTAAATCCTTCTGGTGCTTGAAGTATATATGCACAGGTAACTGCTGACATAAATACTGCTGGCACTGCTGTAATCCAATAATTTTTCTTAACTCTTGCCATATAAGATGATGCTGCCCATAGCATAATCATTGCTAAAGTTTGGTTTGACCATGCAAAATATCTCCAAATTATAGTGAAATCTATAAATGTTAAAGCTATTCCTACTACAAATAATGGAATTGCAATTTTAAATCTATTACCAATCTTATCTTGTTTCATTTTAATTGTATCTGCAATAGTAAGTCTTGCACTTCTAAAAGCTGTATCTCCTGATGATATAGGACATGCTACAACTCCTAATATTGCAAGTACTGCACCAACTTTACCCATTACAGTATTAGAAATAACATTAACAACTGTACTTGGTCCACCATGTGCTAAGGCTGTTTTAAGACCTTCTGTTCCACCAAAGAATGACATAGCTGCTGCTGCCCAAACTAAGGCTATAACACCTTCTGCAACCATTGCGCCATAGAAAATTCTTCTTGCCTCTGATTCCTTCTTAACACATCTTGCCATAATAGGTGATTGAGTAGCATGGAATCCTGAAACTGCACCACATGCTATTGTTATAAATAAGAAAGGAAATATTGGTGTTCCATCTGGATGGAAATTAGCAAATTGTACTTCTGGAATATTATATCCTTCTATAACTATACCTGCTCCAATTCCAATTGCCATAATTAAAAGACATAATCCAAATATAGGATAAATCTTTCCTATAACCTTGTCTACAGGTAATACAGTAGCTGCAATATAATAAATAACTATAATAACTATAAATATATCTCTATCAATTCCTGTTAAGTTTTTCAAAAGATCTGCTGGTCCTGTTAAAAATACAACTCCAACCAAAATCAAAAGAACTACAGAAAATACTACCATTATTTTCCTTGGTATTTCTCCAAGATATTTTCCAACAAGGTCTGCAACTGATGCTCCCTTATTTCTCATAGATAATACTCCTGTGAAGTAATCGTGTACTGCTCCTCCAAATATACAACCAAAAACTATCCATAAAAAGGCTACTGGCCCCCATAGAGCTCCTGCTATTGCTCCAAAAATAGGTCCAAGTCCTGCAATATTTAAAAATTGAATTAAAAATATTCTTGGCCAACTCATTGGAACATAGTCAACTCCATCTTCCATTGTTTCTGCCGGTGTTTTAATACTGTCGCTTGTGCCAAATACCTTGTCCACAAACTTACCATATGTAAAATAACCTACAATTAATAATACTAGTGATAATAAAAATGATATCATTATTAATCATCCCCTTATAAATTAATTAGTATACATTAATTTGTATATATTAATTATAAACGTTTACAAAAAATTATTCATTAAATTACCCCATAATTGTTAGAATATTCATATTTTAAAACCATTTTCCTTTTTGTTTTTTTTCTAAATTTATAAAATATAATTCCAAAGAATTTTTTCAAAATTAATGTTATAATATTTTTAAGGAAATGGAGGGGTATACCTTGAATAAAGAACTTAAGATAAAGAAGATTGATGAGCTTATTAAAGAATTAAATGAATATAAAACTGCTATTGAGTCAGATATTACTTACTTTGAGGCAAAAAAATTAGATAAACTTATGTATGACAAGGATAAAGATGTTTCAGAATTATTTAATTGGAAATCTAAAAAAATAAAGATTGAATATGCAGAATTTAAAGAAGATACTAAAGAAACTATTTTAATGAGTAATGATAAAAATTTCTTTGCTAAAGAAACTATTGATGGATATGAAATTATAGATAGTGAAGGAAATATAATAATACATCCCTTAGATATTTTAAGTTATTTTATTATTGAAGTAGAAAAAATATTTATTATTGAAAATAAATATATAATAGAACTTTGTAAACTAAATTCAAACAGAGATATTATTATAAACTTTATGAAAGATTATGATTATGATTCAATTGATGAATCTCCAGGAGATATAAGATTTGATTTTGATTGCAATTATATATCCTTTAAATATGATAATGAAGAAATTGAAGTAATAGATCCTTCATTAGAATTATTTCATAAGTTTAAGAAGGTATGTCCTCAGGCTGTACTTAGTAGTATAAAACCTTTATGCTTTTAATCTATTGTAAAATTTCTTTTTAATTAAAATATATTAATATATTCTTCTTTTATAATACTCTCTTAGTTAACAATACTAGTGTATATTGTAATTTAAGGGAGATTTTTTATAATAGTTTTATCCTGACTATTGAAGAAACCTAAAAAAATAAAAAAGGAGGCTATTATGTTTAATAGAAAAGTATTATTAGAACTTACTGATGTATATTATAATATGGATGATTTACTAAAAGCAGTAAAAGAATATTATAGAGATCAAGGAACATTATGTAGACTTATAGGAAGAGATAACCTTGGTAATCCATTGCTTTTAATCAATTTAAGAACTTATGAACTTAAAGTAAAAAATATTACACCTGGAGGAGTACAATGTTCTCTTTCTCCGAAGGAAACATGGCCTCAAATAATGGGTGTACAACAAATTATTTTAAAAGAAATATAATCTAAAAAATTAAGAAACTGTTTTACAAAATTAAAATATTTCGTAAAACAGCTTTTTTTAGTGTTGTACCAATAAAAATATTTACACATATATTAAATTAAAGCCTTACTAGTTTTGAGGTGATTTTTTAATGAATAAATATACTACACCTAATGATCTTGAAGATTATATTAGAAATCTTAGCTTAGAACTTGCAGACTTAGAAATACTTGGTTCTAGCTTTTTAATTGCAGGATATTTTAACCTTATAATAGCTGCTAACATTGATAAAATAGATGTCCTTTCTGAAAATAATGAAGAAAAATCAAATGAAGAATCTACTTTAAGACCTACATTATTAGCCTTTATAGGGGAAACAATTATATTAGAAGGTCTTATTATACTCTCAATTGTTGCTATAAAAAGAGTAAAGCAAAAACAACTTGAATCTTCTGGTGAATCCCTATCTCCATATGAAAAATTGGCTGATGCTTACATACTAAGTGTTGCCGCTAATATAGCTAGAGTTGAAGCCTTTGGAGAAATTGATAAAACCCGTAAGGGTGATACTAATTTTCTTTAAATTTTAATTTAAGGTTTATATGGATAGTAATACTTACTTTGATAGAAATAAATTCAAACTAATTAATAATTTATCAGAAGAAGATAGAAAATATTATTTTCTTGAAATAGATTTAGAAATATCAAATCTTGAAATTTTTGCTTCCTCCCTGTCTTTACTGTCTTCTATATACTATTTAAAAGCATCCTTTGTAGGTAACAAAATAATAACAATTAGGCTTAGTGGAAAAGAAACTTCCTTAGATGCAAAACCTTATGTAGATGTAGGAGAAACTCTTGGATTCTTTGCTTTATTTATATTTACCTTAGCAGCTTTTAAACGATCTGAAGAAAAAATTTATGAAGATTATAACCACTCTCTACCTTACAGAAAAATTGCATTAAGTTATATTCCAACTCTTCTTGCTTATATGATTAGAATAAATGCAAGAGCTGATATAATTAATAATCTTCCTAATATTTAAAAAGGCTTATTTAAACTAAATTTTAAATAAGCCTTTTATAATTATTCTCTTTTTCAAGGTTAAGTAACTCTTCCTTTAAATTAATTCCACCACGATATCCCGTAAGTTTACCATTACTTCCAACTACTCTATGACAGGGGATAAATATTGGTATTGGATTTCTATTACAAGCAAGTCCAATAGCTCTTGCCCCTTTAGGATTTCCTATCTTTTCACCAATTTCTTTATAAGATAAAGTTTCTCCATAAGGAATATTTTCTAATGCTTTCCAAACTTTCATCATAAAATCTGTTCCTTTAACAACTAAAGGAAGTGAAAATTCTTTTAAATCTCCATTTAAATATTTATTAAGTTGAATTGAGGCTTCTTTTAATATTGGTACTTCTTTAATCTCATCATCTTTAAGAAACTCCCCTTTCCCAAAATAAACATTACATATTTTTCCCTCTATTTCTTTTATACCAATATTCCCTATTTTAGTTTCATAAAAAAATATTGCCAAAGTATCACCTCGTTTTATTTATTCTTTCCACCCTTTAACCAATTGTAAAGTTTAAAAAGTTTTGGATGATTTTTTCTTTCTTCTCTTTCCCTTTTTAAATCAGCTATAATCATTATAGGCTCTAAAAGGCTTATTGTATCATTATATCCTTCTTTTATTCTCATTCTCTTAGCTTCCATGTCTAAATTTAACGTTCCATTTAAGGTACTTTCATTTAAATTTCTTGGAATTAATTCTAATATTTTAGTATTTGGATAAATTGATTTATCAACTCGTGCTTCCTTTGAAAGAAGAACTACAATAATCACATCACAATTTTCTCTATAAACAGGTAAAATAGGTGTGTTATCTACAACTCCACCATCTATATATTTTCCATCTAAAACATCTGTACAATCATATATCATTGGAAGAGAGGCTGAAGCAACAATTATTTCCTTAGCTAACTCGTCTTCATAATCATTAATCTTAAAATATTTAGGAGTAAAATCTGGGAGTTCTGTACATGCTGCATAACATATCTTTCCTCTACTTTTTACCTTTCCTATATTTAAGTACTCATTTATAATTTTTCTAGCTCCATCCTTTGGTACTCCACCTTCTTCTAACTTTTGCATCATATATTTCTTTGCAAAGTTTGGATGTCTACCGCCAATTATAAGCTCTAATCCCCTTTTTATAAGTTCAAACTTACTTATTGGAACTAACTTATCCATAGTAACTTCATCCCATAAATCTTCAGCAGATTGCATATCATCTTGAGCAAATAAAACTGCATTAAAGGCTCCTATTGAAGTTCCTGAAAATACATCTATATACTTGTCTAGTTCTAACTCCTTAAGTGCCTTCCAAACGCCAAGTTCATAAGCACCTTTTCCCCCTCCACCAGATAATACAAGTCCTATCTTCATATAAATCTCCTTTTTAAATTAAACTATATTATTATTATAAATTTTATAACATCCTATTTTTATTTATAAGTATAACATAAATTTATTTAATGAAAGAAATATGAAATTATTATCATTCTTAAAATTTATTAATATTTAATTCTTTGTTTATTTTTTCATAAAGTTTTTATGCTTACATTACAATTATAAGAATCTATTTATTCTCAAAAATATTGTCAATTAATAGCACTTAATTCCATTATTTATCTTTTTTGTTTTACTTTTTATATTAAAAATAAATCTTTTATAATTTATGTGATATTTATCACGGAAATACTCATTATTTTATGTTATTTTGTTAAAGAATTAACAATTATTTTAAAAATTACGGAGGCATTATTTATGAATAACTTAACATTAAAAGGTAATTCGAATCGTGGCTTAATTGGAGCAACTATTGGTTTCTTTATAGGATTTGCCGCAGTTTCACTTTATGGACCTACAGTTGCAATATTTAAACATGTATTTGTAGATCTTAATCCAATTTTATTAGCATTATTAATATCAGCCCCTTCCCTATCTGGATCTTTATTAAGAATTCCATTTTCAGCTTGGGTTGATACAACTGGTGGAAGAAAGCCATTTATAGTTTTATTAATACTATCAATTATAGGTATGGCTGGATTATATATAGTAATGGCATTTTTTAGAGAAAATCTAAATCAATATTACTGGCTATTATTTTTACTTGGAATATTATCTGGTTGTGGTATAGCTACATTCTCTGTTGGTATTAGCCAAACTTCTTATTGGTTCCCTCAAAAGAAACAAGGGGTAGCATTAGGAGTTTATGCTGGAGTAGGTAATTTAGCACCTGGAATATTTGCATTATTAATACCAAATTTAGCTCTTCCATTCTTAGGATTATCAGGTTCTTATTTAGCATGGTTAGTATTTTTAATAGTTGGTACAATAATTTATATAAAAATAGGTCAAAATGCTTGGTACTTCCAATTACTTGATAAAGGTGTATCTAAAACTGAAGCTAGAGAAATTGCTTCATCAGAATATGGACAAGAATTATTCCCTAAATCTAAAGTAAGTGAAAGCTTAATTGCTTCTGCAAAAACTTGGAAAACATGGGCTTTAGTACTTATATACTTTACAACTTTTGGTGGCTTCTTAGCTCTTACAAGTTGGTTACCAAATTACTGGATGAGTTTCTTCTCATTAGATATAAAAACAGCTGGTTTATTAACTGCTATGTATTCTATCGTTACATCAGTAACTAGAATTTATGGTGGAAAAATAGCTGATAAAAATGGTGGAGAATCAACTGCTACAATTTCATTAATAATAGCTCTTATAGGTGCTATATTTATGACTTTTGCAGGTTCAATACCTATGGCTGTTATAGGCGTTTTACTTTTAGGTACTGGAATGGGTGTTGCTAATGCCGCTGTATTTAAAATAGTTCCAAATGTAGTTCCTGATGCAATAGGTGGAGCTTCTGGATGGATTGGCGGACTTGGAGCCTTTGGTGGATTTGTTATTCCTCCTTTAATGGCCTCATTCATAGATAAAAGTGGAAAAGATTTAAGTGGTTTCCCTAAAGGTTTTGCAATCTTTATAGCATTAATTGCAATTTCTTTATTAATTATGTGGTTATTTAAAATCTTTTCAAACAAAAAAGCATTAGCTTAAAATAAATAATTAAAATAAAAAGAGATAAATTTAAAAATAAATTTATCTCTTTTTTGTTATTTATTTTTCAGTTTCTTTATTATTTTTCTTCTTTAATACAACTACCCCAATTATAATTAGAATAATTGCTACTATAGTAGCTAACATTCCTCTTCCATAACCAGTCTTAGGAACATTATTATTTTCTGAATTATTGTTTTTTATATTATTATCTTTTTCATCTGCTTTTTTAATTTTACTTTTGCCTTTATTGTTTGAAGCTGTATTAGAAACCTTACTTGATGCTGTATTATCACTTGGTTTTTCTTTAGGTTTACTACTATCTGTTTCAGTATTACTTGGTTTAGTAACATCTGGCTTAGTATTATTTGGTTTCTCACTATCTCCTTTATTTTCTTCTATTGCAAAGGCTGTTTGAGAAGTTGTATGGGGTTTTTCTGCTGCAAGTAAATTTTTATACATTAAATAATATGCAGCTGATGACCAACTAAAGTTTTTACAATTTAGTCCCTTTCCATTTTCAGGATCATAATTTTCTCTAATAGGTCCATCTGATGTTAACCCTTCAGCTTTATTAAATAATTTTTCTGCCATAACTTTTGCATCTTTATTATATCCGTAATTTTGAAGTGCCTCTACTCCAAATAAAGCTTGATCAAGCCATACTGGTCCTCTCCAATACTTAGTAGGAGCATATTTAGGATTATCCTTTGATGCTGTTGGGAATGGCATTTCGGTATTAAACTTATTTGGACTCATAATATTCTTTTCTACTGCTAAAGCTTGTTCTTTAGTTGCCATTTTAGCCCATAGTGGTATCCATCCTTCTGTTCCTTTACCTCTATTAACTAGCAATTTCTTCTCTTTTCCATCATTATTGATTTGAAGATCATAGAAAAATCCAGTTTTCTTATCAAACATTTTATCATCAACATATTTTTTAACATATTTAGCTTGTTTTTCAAAGTTTTTAGCATCTTCAGTTTTTCCTAAAACATCTGCCATTGATTTTAAGAATCCCTTTTCTGCATAAAGATATGCATTTAAATCTACTGATTCTTGATTTATAGAATATCCAATAACCTTTCCTTTTTTGTTTTTATTTTGGAATACCTTAACTCCTACATCATCTTTTCCCATTCCTTTAACATCAAATCTTGTTGCATTGTCCATTCCACTTTCCCAAGCAGCTGCTTCAATTATTGCATTAGGATCAATTTTAGGATTTCCATCTTTATCTAATATTACTTTACCATTTTTGTCATGTAAGTCATGGGCATCATGTACCATTGCTCCATATTCAGCTATACCATTTTTATCGTGATCTCTATTTTTATACCACCATTCATGGTAAGCTACTAATTTAGGATACATCTCCTCTAAGAAACTTTTATCTCCAGTTTCTTTATATACATTCCATACAGACCAAGCAGATAGTGGTGGCTTAGAATTTCTTTCATTCCAGTTTCCACCTATTCCTCCTCTTTCTGAATCCTTATTATAAAATATTGCATCTATTACTGTTCCTGCATCCTGAGGTCTTACCTTATCATTTCCTTTAATTTGATAATCAAACATAGCTCTTATATTATTTTCTGCTAATTTGCCATCAAAATTAGCTGCTGCAACTGCATGTTTCCATGAGTCCCATGCCCACATTCCTAAAAACCATTTATAAGACATTGATGGTACAATTCCATCATGCTTAATAGCACCAGCTGGACTTTTCCAATTAGTTGTTAAAGTTTCCATAGCTTTAACTGCTACATCTTTATATTTAGGATTTGTTTCTTTATTTCCCTTAAATGTTTTATCTAAATATCCTTGCCAGCGATTATTATTTTCCTTAAAATATGTATCTCCATTAGCTAATAAACTATTTATCTTTTCATTTTCACTGCTTAATTCTTTATTTGTAAAAGTGTAACTTTCTGCAGTATAAGTTTTAAATTCTTTATTTGGTGCTATTTTAACTTCATTATTTAATTCAGTTACATAATTGTTTCCATCTATCTTAGTTTCAGTATTTCCTTTGTAATTAACTGAAAACTTAGTTTCCTTACTTGAAAAGAAATTCCAAGTATAATTAATGTCACTAAATAAAACTTCTATTCCCTTTTTAGTTTTAACAATTTTTTGATCAAGTGGTACTGTGTATCCACCTTCTTTAAATTCATTAAAAATATGACCTTTCCATTTTAATTTAAGGTTCAAATTTTTATTACTTTTATTTGTTATTGATGTTTGTATTAATGCAGTTCTATTTGTTGGGAATATTAATTTTAAGTTTAAAGTAAAATCTTTTAAATCGTATTTTTGAACTAGGCTTCCTGGATAATATATAAAGGAAACCTTACTATCTTTACCTAAATCATATACTTTCCCGTTATCTGCATTTGTTATTACTATTTTACTTAATGAATCTGATAAATTAACTGGATATTCCTGTCCTATTATTACTGGTCCTAAAAAATCTCCATAAAGACTTGTATCACCTTCCTTAGGTAAATAATATCCATGCCAAGCTCCTTTATCTGAAAAATTATTGTATTTATTATTGGAATTTTCTCCATATAAACTACTGCTTGGTGCCCCTTTTACATTTAATACGTTTTTATAATCCGTCACTTCATTCCTTTTTCCCTCTGCAAAGGCATTTACTCCTGTCAAATTTACAAGCATCATTGATGATATACCAAGAGATGCAATAAATAATTTTTTTCTTTTGTTAAAAAGCATTAAAAATCCCCCTTTTAATTAATTTTAATAATATCCTATGTTAATTATAATTTCTTTTAAAAACGTTTTCAAAGGCTATGAAAATAACATTTATTATATTTTTTCACATTTGTTTAATATAATTAAGATAAATATCTCAATTAATTATGAAGTCCTTAATTTAAAAGTTACTTATTTTTAAAATTTCCATACTTTTCTCTTATTTTATGAATTTACATTAACTATTTTTTCTTTTAACATTTGTTTATTATTAAAACAAATGATAAAATATTTTTAACCTTGTATTCATTTTATTTTTATTCTATATAAAAAATATAAATAAAACGAATAAATTTAATATTATATATATGAACATTTTAAACATTTGTTTTTCATATAAACTTTTGTTTGTAAATTCTATTCCTTATGAATCTTGAAGAATTGCTAAAATAATATTATAATTAAAGTTCAAATAACATTATAATTTGAAAGGATTTATTATGATTGGTGACTACGAAAAAATGAATGAAACCGAAAAGCTAACTTTTTTAGCTGAGCTATCAACAATGTATTACGATTTAGGCATGACACAAAGTGAAATAGCTGCAAAACTTTCAATTACACGTTTTAAAATATCAAAATACCTACAAGAAGCTCGCAATAATCATGTTGTGGAAATATCAATAAATTATCCAAGAGAAAGAATGTTTGAAATAGAGAAAGCATTAAAGGAAAAATTTGACTTAAAAAAAGTTATAGTTTTAAATACCAGTTCACTTCCACTTGATGAAACACTTCATTCTATAGGAAAAACAGGAGCTGAATATTTACAAAGTATCATTAAAGAAAATACTATTTTAGGTATGACATGGGGAAAAACTATTTCTAGTGTTATAAAACAACTTAAGCCTAAAACTAAGCCTCCAATAACTGTTCTTCCAGTAGTTGGTGCTGCTGCAAAGGATGATCCTTTAGTAGATACTCCAGACTTAATAAGGATGGTAGCTAAAGCATATAACGGGAAATACAAATATTTATACGCACCTTTATATATAGATAACGATTATGCAAGAAAATCTCTTCTTCAAGAGCCTGTAATAAATGACACTTTATTCTTAGCTAATAAAGCAAATATAGTTCTTACAGGCATAGGAACTACAGAGGCGGTTTTTGCTTCAAGCTTATGGTCTAACTATTTAATACACGATTTAAAGATTAAAAATGCTGTAGGATGCGTTTATGGTTATGTTTTTGATATAAATGGTAATCTCATAGATAATAATATAAACAAAAAAGTTGTAGGTATAGATTTAAATACTCTATTACATATAGAATATAAAATTGGGATAACTTCAAGTAAATTTAAAGCAAAGGCTATTTTAGGAGCTTTAAGAGGTAAATTTATAAACGTATTAATAACTGATGAAGATACAGCTACTAAAGTTTTAGCAATGGATAAAGAAACAAGACTTTAAAATAAAAAGTAAAAAAATAGTAGTATAAACCTTAAATGTTTATACTACTATTTTTTTCACACATATTTTATAATCATTAATTTATATTTTTCATATAATTTGTAACTAGACTTATAAAAACAGTTACTCCTAAAAGATCTGCACTTCCTCCAGGACTTATATTTTTTTCAATAAAAATATTACACAAATCTTTTATTTTATTTTTGCCTACTTCAGTTTCCATTCCTCCTAATTCCATTATGTCTTTAGAAACCTCTTTAACATAATTTAGTACCTCTAAGGAATGTCTATTTATTATAGTTGAATCTTCGCAAAATTGCATTATTCCAATTAAAGTGTGTATAAGCTTATCATTTTCCTTTAGTGAAGATGTATTTTCATATAAATCTAAAGCATAATTAAATACTAAAGGTATTCCGCTTTCAGCTTCTCCTCTAACACCTTTAACCTTATATTTTAAATATAATTTTTCACCATTTGATAATTTTTCTTTATCTTTTAAATTAATAAAATCATTTTTTGTAAGTCCCTCACACATTTCTTTAATAATTGATTGTATTGACGAAGAACTCCTATTATCATATATGGCTTTTCCAACAGCTCCGCAACATATTCCTATTAAAAATATCATACCTTTATGGGTGTTTACACCATTAGTTTTTAAAAACATAGCCTTTTCTGCTTCAATACCAACTTTTCTTATATCTTTAAATATTTCTTTAGAAGACTTATCTTGGTATCCTTTTTGGGTGAAAAGTACCAAGTATTTTAAAATAGCTGAAGTACTATCAATAAAAGTATAGAAATTCATATCTTTGTGGGCGCCGTTAGATACAGGAGAAACCAGTCCAGGGGATGGGAAACAGGATACTTCATAAAGCATTGCCTGAACTGCTAGGGCACCTATATCTAGAGAAATTTCATTTATATTATATTGTGCATGTTTATTCATAGTACTCTCCTATTTTATATCTATATATATTCTTTTATTAAGGAATCTATTTTATTTAAAATCTCATCTAGGGAATGATTTCCTTCTCTTCTACAAACATTTGCTTCTTCATTGCAAATTAAACATTTTCTTTTACTTACATTAAATTCCGTTCTACTTACTTGTTTATATTTATTATCAAAAACATCCAAATCAAATAGCCTTCCTAATTTATGGTTTTCTTCAATGGAAATAGTCATCTTTTTAACTATTTCCATTGGAGCATCAACACAAATAAATGTTTCAAAACCAGCAGGTGTAGTATTTTCTTCTAAATGAACAATCTTTAAATTCTGATTTTTAATTTCTTTTTTTAAAGCTTCTACCCCTGCCTTATGAGCTATTTTATATTCATCTTTAATTTTATAAAAACCTGGTATATTCAAGGTAAATGATATTAAAGTTGTATTATATTTATTAATAAGCTTTTTTTGAATTTCAACTCTTTCTTCTTTTCCTTTAAGTATTTCTTGTAATAGAGTAACCTCTTCACTGTTCATAAATTCACGCCATTTCTATTTTACTTGTCTTATTACGTCTATTATACTACCGTCTCTATACTCTACAACACCAACAACTCTATCTGTATATTCTATTGGTTCTGGTTTTCCAGTAATCTTTTCTGCCTTTTCTTGTAATTCTTCTATTGTAAATAGTGGAAGCTTTGTCTTTGATAATTTTTCTATTAAATCTTTTCTAGCTGGGTTTACAGCAACTCCTCTATCAGTAACTACAACGTCTATAGTTTCACCTGGAGTTATAACTGTATTTACTCTCTTAACAACAGTTGGTATTCTGCCTCTCATTAATGGACAAACTATCATAGCTAATTTAGCTCCTGCTGCTGTATCACAGTGTCCACCTGATGCTCCTCTTATAACACCATCTGAACCAGTTATTACGTTAACATTAAAGTCTGTATCAACTTCTAATGCACTAAGTACAACAAAATCTAAAAGATTTGCAATACATCCTTTATTAAATGGATTTGCATAAAGAGATGCATCTATTTCACAATGTCCTTTATTTTCTCCTATTGATTTTGCAGCCTTTAAATCAAAACATTGAACGTCAAATAATTTATTTATTAAACCTTCTTCAAACATTTCTACAAATTGTCCAGTTATTCCACCAAGACCAAAACTAGCTACTATGTTATCTTTAATCATTCTATCTTTTAAGAATCTAGCAACTGCAAGAGATGCACCACCAGTACCACATTGCATTGAGAAACCTGGTTTTAAATATCCTGATGCTTCCATAACTTGAGATGCATAATTTGCTATTAAAAGCTCTCTTGGATCTTTAGTGTATCTTGTAGCTCCTGAAACTATACCCTTAGGATCACCAATTGAATCAACAACAACTATATAATCAACATCTGTTTGTGATATACTTGCTGGAGTATTTGGATATGGTACTAAATTATCTGTAATTAGTACAACCTTATCTGCATACTTACTATCAATTATTCCATAACCTAATGAACCACAGAATGACTTTCCATCATATCCATTGGCATTACCATATGGATCACAACTTGGTGCTCCTAAAAATGCTACATCAATTTTAACATCTCCCATTTCTATTGCACGAGCTCTTCCACCATGTGAACGTATTATTACTGGTTTTTCCATTAAGCCGTGAGAAATTTCGTCTGCTAATTTACCTCTTAATCCACTAGTCATTAATTGTGTTACTACACCATTTTTAATATGTTTAATAAGTGGTTCATGAACCTTGTTTAATGAGCTTGATGCTATTGTTAAGTTCTTTATTCCCATTTCAGCAATTACATCCATAACCATGTTTAATACATAGTCACCTTCTCTAAAGTGATGGTGGAAAGATATTGTCATTCCGTCTTTTAATCCACTTTTAATTATTGCTTCTTTTATACTTTCTACTACTTTACTATCACCCTTTGGTGCACCTGTAACTTCACTTCCAACCTTTCTTCCAGTTGGCTTTATAGCAAATGCTCCTTCAAATGGTTTTACTTCTTTCATTCCTGCAACCTTTTCAGGTACTTCTCTTCCTAGTTTATTAAGCATTTTCTTCACCTCCGAATTTTTCTAAATCCACACCAGCAGCTTCTGCTAACATTAATGCTCTTTGTGCTCTTTCTATAATAGGCTTATCTACCATCTTTCCGTTTAATGATACAACACCTGATCCTTTTTTCTTAGCTTCTTCACTTGCATTTATAATTCTAATTGATTTTTTAATTTCCTTTTCTGAAGGAGTATAAATCTTATTAACTGGAGCAATTTGTCTTGGGTTAATAACTGATTTTCCATCAAATCCTAATTGTTTTATTAATTCTACTTCTTTAATGAATCCTTCTTCATTATTTACATCTGAGAATACTGTATCAAATGCGCAAATTCCAGCAGCTCTTGTAGCTAATAAAATATGGCTTCTAGCAGCTAAAAGTTCTATTCCTTCTGGTGATCTTGTTGTCTTCATATTAGTTACAAAATCTTCTGCACCTAAAGCTACTCCCATTAATCTATCACTAGATTTTGCTATTGCATAAGCATTTATAACTCCAAGTCCACTTTCTATAGCAGCCATCATCTTAGTTTTTCCAACTGGAATTCCAGCTTCTTTTTCTATTCTTGCAATTTCTCTTTCAACTTCAATTACATCTTCTGCAGTTTCTGTCTTTGGAAGTCTAATTACATCTGGCTGTGCTCTAACTATAGCCTCTAAATCTTCTAGTCCAAATTCACTATCTAAAGCATTTATTCTAACAACAGTTTCTGTTCCTTCATAATCTATATTTTTTAATGCATTAAAAACTATTAATCTTGCAGCATCCTTTTCCATTAATGATACTGAATCTTCTAAGTCAAACATTATAGAATCTGATCCATAAATATGAGCATCTTTAACCATACCAGGATTACTACCTGGAACAAACATCATAGTTCTTCTAAGCTTGTACATTATTTCATACCTCCCCAGTTAACCTTTGTAACTTCTGCTCCTCTAAATACAGCAGCTTCTACTCTAGCTTTTATAATACAATCTAAAGCACCTTTATCATTTGCTCTAACATTTGCATTTTTAACTCCAAGGTCCTCTAATGTTTCCATTATTACCTTCTTTATTTGTTTTCCAAATTGCTTTTCAACTGTACTAGTTAAGTCTAAATTTATTCCATTTTCATTTGGTTCAACTACTATTGAAATATCACTAGATTCTAAAGTTCCAGCCATAGCTATTTTCTTAATTTCCATTTCTTCTCCTCCTCATGTTTTAATATTTATAAGTTTAAATATTATTTACCTACTCTTTTATTAACTCTTCTCCCTCTTTTGATACTAAAAAATTATATGTACTTTCAGGAACAAAGCCTTTAAGTTTAGAAAACTCTCTATTTTTAAATAATTTTCTAACTTTTGAAGCACTTATTATTTCATTATTATTTTCTAATCTAGGTACTTCTATAACTTGTATTCCATTTTTATTTAGTATTTCTTTCATAACTTCATTGTATTCGTTAGTTACAAAATCTAAAGGTTCCTCTCCAACATATCTTCTTTTTATATTTAAAGCTTTTACTATATAGTGCAAAAATATTTTTATATCTAAATTTGCATGTATTTTTACTACATTATCTTTTTTCTTTAAAAAATATGATGGAAAAGTGGCATCTGATATAATATAGTCCTCAGCTTTATGTAAAACTATATTATCTAAATCCTTTAATCCTTCCTTTACTAACTTATATCTAACTTCTGGAGAAAACATAGATTCATCTTCCCAAACTACAAAAACATGAACTAAATCATTTTCTTTTGATGCTTTTTCAATAAGATATCTATGTCCTAACGTAAATGGATTACAATTAACAACTACTGAAGCTATTTTATCCCCATTTATATTAGGAGTTTCTTTCTTTAATTTTTCACAATATTTATTTATTCCATTAGGCAGATTTTCTAGTAAGGTAACTTTATTCTCTACTGTCTCTATTTCATAGAAACCTAATCCCTTAAATATATCTATATTCTTAGGCTTTGTATAAACAAATAAATGAGAATATCCCCTTCTAAATTCTTCATTTATAAGTTCTGAAACTATCTTACTAGAAACTCCGCTTCCTTTATATTTATTATTTACAGCAATACATTTTAGAATATTCTTTTTAAAAGAACCTGTTGCAACTACTTCATCTTCATCATCATAAAAGGCTATTGTATAATCTAAATTAGAATCTAACTTTAATTCTTGATCCTCTAAAAATTTTTTTATTTTTTTTAATTGCACACTATCATTATCTTCAATAATAACTTTTTCAAAATCTAAATATTCCAAAACTGTACTCCCTCTTTTTATTTATTTTTATTTGCTATTTTAATTACTGATTCTGCAACTACATCAACAACTTCTTTGTTAAATACACTAGGAACAACCTTATCTTCACTTACTTCATCTCTTGGGATTAAGTTTGCAATTCCCTTAGCTGCTTCTATTTTCATCTCATCAGTTATATTTTTTACTCTTGCATCTAATGCACCTCTAAATATTCCTGGGAATACTAATAGGTTATTTATTTGATTTGGAAAATCTCCTCTACCAGTAGCTATTATTCTAGCTCCACCTTTTTTAGCATCCTCTGGCATTATTTCTGGAACTGGATTTGCTAATGCAAAAACCATACAATCTTTATTCATAGTTTTTATCATTTCAGTAGTTACTACTCCACCAACTGAAACACCTATAAATAAATCCTTTCCTTTAATAATATCTTCAAGGCTTCCCTTTTCAAAATTTCTATTTGTTACTTTTGCAATTTCCTTTTGTGCTACGTTTAAAGTTTCATCCCCTTCAACTACAGCTCCATTTATATCAGAAAGTACAATATCTTTTGCTCCAGCTGCAAGTAATAATTTTGCAATTGCTATTCCTGATGCACCTGCACCATTAATTACAATTTTAATATCTTTAAGTTCTTTATTTAATAATTCTAAAGAATTATAAAGTCCTGCAAGTACTGCAATAGCTGTACCATGTTGATCATCATGATAAACTGGTATATCTAATTCTTCCTTTAATTTATCTTCTATATAAAAACATTCTGGTGCTTTTATATCTTCAAGATGTATACCTCCAAATCCTGGTGATATTGCTTTTATTGTTTTAACGATTTCTTCTTGATCTGTAAGATCTAAAGCTATTGGATAAGCATCTATATTTGCAAATGCTTTGTGAAGTAAAGCTTTTCCTTCAACTACTGGCATCCCTGCTTCAGGTCCAATATTTCCAAGACCTAAAACTGCTGTACCATTTGTTATAACAGCTACACTCTTACCTTTTATTGTGTACTCATAAGCTTTTTCTTTATCTTCAGCTATTGCTCTACAAGGTTCTGCAACCCCTGGAGTATATGCAACTGATAATTCTTCCTTGTTTGAAACCGGCATTGTTCCTTCTACTTTTATAGCTCCATGCATTTTCTTGTGCATAATTAAAGATTCTTCTTTTACATTCATAAAATCATCATTAAACCTTAAGGTTTATTTCCTCCTATTTTATTACTTGCTACCGAAGCAGCTCCTCTTGTCTATATAATAGCAAAATTAAAAAAGGTCGTCAATACATTTGTTAATTATTTTAACATTTGTAGAGAAATTTATTTATCTTTTTACTTTTTATCTTATTTTATTATTTTCATTTTCAACATTTGTTTATCAACTAAAACATTTGTTGTTTATGAAAACATTTAAATTAAAAAAGAACAGATATATTTATCTGTTCTCTTTGTTAATAGATTATTTTTTATTTTTTAAATACTTAATTACATAACTTAATGTATGAAAATCTTTATCTAATTCACTTTGAATATTATTTAATCCATCTATTAAATCTTTTTCATCAAAATTTTCTAATAGAATCATTAATGTTATTAAATTAAGTTTACCTTCTTTTGTATCGAATATTCTTGCCTTCTTTACATATTCATTTTTCATTACATTTAAAGTAGCTTCTCTTAAATCTTCACTAATTTCTATTTCAGGCATTTTTTCAAATACTCTTATTTCTGGATCATTAATATTTAAGTTTTTAGTAGACTTTAAATCGCATCCTACAAATATAGTATTTTTAAACTTTGCATCTTTAAAGTTAACTCCATCTAATTTTACACCTTCAAATATTGTGTCTTCAAAATGTGCCTCTTTAAATTTACTTCCTTTAAGATTTGCACCAACAAATTCTGCTCCTTTAAAACTACAGTTTAAAAAACTACAACTTTTAAAATGAGCTCCTCTAAAACTTACATAATCAAAATTAGAACCTGCAAAATTACAGTTATAACAATTGCTTCTTTTTAAGTTTGAATACATAAAATTTTTATCTTTTTTCTCTGTATTATTATAATGAAAGCCTTCTTCTCTTGAATTTCTAGCCATACCTTTTCATCTCCTTAATTTTATTCATAAAAAAATAACCCACAAAACTTCCAATTAGTTATAGTTTATTGTGGGTTATGTTAATTTTATTATATCACATTTTAACTTTGACAATTCATTAATACTTACATATTAATATTTGTAGAATTATTTATTTTTAAATTCATCTCTCCATTTTTTAAGAGTTTTTCTTGCCCCTCCAATAGTTACTGGTATTTCTTTAAATGAAAAGCCATCTCTATCCTTTAATATTTCCATAAGATGCATAACTCTTGGTAATCTAAGATTTACACTTCTAATAGCTTTCTTTTCATTAAAGACCTCTTTTGGAGTACCCTCTAAAACAACCTTTCCTTTATCCATAACAAAAACTTTATCACAATAAAGAGGAACTATATCTATATCATGAGTTGAAATAATAATTGATATTCCAAGTTCCTTTTGAGTTTCCATTAATAATTTCATTATTTCACTTACACCAATTGGATCAAGACCTGCTGTTGGCTCATCTAATATAAGTACATCAGGTTCCATAACTAAAATCCCTGCAATAGATACCCTTTTCTTTTGTCCAAAGCTTAAACAGTGAGTAGGTTTATCTTTTAAATGACTGATTCCAGTTCTATCAATTGCTTTATCTACTCTCTTCCTTATTTCTTCTTCAGACAATTTCATATTTACTGCACCAAAGGAAACATCTTGATATACACTTGCTGAGAATAATTGACTATCTGGGTCTTGAAATACAATCCCAACAGATTCTCTAAGTTTTATAAGTCCCTTTCTTGAATAATCTAAAGGACTACCATTAAATAAGATTTTTCCAGATGAAGGTTTCACAATTCCATTTAAATGTTGAAATAAAGTTGACTTTCCAGCTCCATTACCACCAAGAATTGCAGTTATTTCACCTTTTTTTATTTCCATATTAATCCCATTTAACGCATGAGTTCCATCAGGATATTTATAATGTATATCCTCTAGTTTTATTATATTATCCTTCATTAATTTATCCTCCTGCTTCCTATTTAATTAATAGGACTTTAGCTATTATAAAAACTACATTAATAACTATAGTTATTATATATATTTTTGTACATTTTTTATATGGTTCTAAAAGAACATTTAATTCCCCATCATATCCTCTTGATTCTAATGATGTATAAAGGTCATTTGCCCTTTTAAAGGAACGAATAAAAAGTGTTGATGCAAGATACCCTAAAGATTTATATCCTCTTTTTAAATCCCTATATCCAAGTCTTGAATTTTGAGCTACAAACATAGTATCTGCTGTATCTAAAAGTATAAATATAAATCTATATACAAGCCCCATCATTTCAATCATAAGCTTTGGAACTTTAAACCTTGAAAGAACAGCCAAAATATCTACCATAGGTGTATTTAAAGATAAAAAATATAAACATGAAACAGATCCTAAAACCTTAAAAAATAATTCTACCGCCTTATATACTCCAACCTTTGATACTCCTATAAATCCATTCATTATAGGAAGTGAAAACAAAAATATATTTCTACTGTCTGAATAATTAATAGTTATAGTAAGTACTCCTATTATCAAAAAAGCCATAGGAATCAACATAAGTTTTAAAAAAACCTTTATTGGTGTTCCTCCAATTTTAATAGTAGAATACCCCATAATAAAAAGTACAGCAATAGAAATTATTAAGTTATTTGCCCAAAGGCACACTCCTAAAGTAATTATTGAAAATAAAAACTTTCCCATAGGATCTATCTTTTTAAGTTTTGAAGCATAAGCATACTTGTCAATGTTAAACATTAGTTTTCCTCGCTACTTTTATTTTTACGTCCTTTAAAATATCCAAGTCCAAAACCTATTACCCCTGCACCAATTGCTGCTTGAAGAGCAAATAGTAAACTTTCAATCTCTCCACTAGCTGGTTCAAATATAGGTGAAAACCATGGCTCATAATCTTTATCTATCTTTGTTATTTGTTCCTCTGCTGCATCATCAGATCCACCAAACTCTGATCCTCCTGCTACAAAGAAAGGAACAATTGCAAGGGCTACTACAATTAATATTAATATAATATTTGTTTTAACCATACTTTTATTATTCTTTTTATTATCAGCCATTATTTCCCCTCCCTTGATAATATATTAAGATCCATTAAATCTTCTTTATCATAAGCTGCAATTGCATTAAATATAACTACAGTTAAAATTCCTTCACTAATTGCTAAAGGTATTTGAGTTACTGCAAATATTCCCATAAACTTCATAATTGAAGCCATAACTCCTCCAGTTTCTGCTGGGAATGCTATACCTAATTGTATTGAAGTTGTAATATAAGTTGCAAGATCTCCAAGTGCTGCTGCAAGGAAAATTCCAAGCCATCTTGGTCCATTTAATTTTTTAACTAATTTATAAATTCCATAAGATACAAATGGTCCTACTACTGCCATTGAAAATGTATTTGCTCCAAGAGTTGTAAGACCTCCATGAGCTAAAAGTATAGCTTGGAATAAAAGAACTATAAGTCCTAAAACAGTCATAGCTGTTGGTCCAAAAAGTATTGCTCCAAGACCTACACCAGTTGGATGTGAACAACTTCCTGTTACTGATGGAAGTTTTAAAGCTGAAAGAACAAAAGCAAAAGCTCCTGCCATAGCTAATAATATTTTAAGTCTTGGATTTTTTGTAATTGTCTTTTTAATTGAAAATATTCCAAAAATAACAAATGGAATAGTAAATGCTCCCCATTCTATACACCATCTTGGTTGAAGAAACCCTTCCATAATATGCATAGCTGAAGCTTTAGTTGGTATAAATAATAACATTAATAAAATACCGGTAAAAAGTTGTATTCTTTTTGACATAATAATTCGCCCCTTAATATAAATTTAGTAGTTAATTGTTTTAAATTATAAAACAAAATAAAAATCAACTCCGTGGATTATGAGTTTTACTATATTGATAAAGCTATTCTTAAATTTAATTAATTATAATTCCATAACAATAAAAATATCAGTTTTATTGACTATTATTTTTACTATTCTTAACTATAAATTTCATGACAATAAAAATACCTCTTGACCAAACGTCAAGAGGCTCTATGAATCAAAATAGCTTAACCCATCCATAAAAACACCTCCCTATCTTCCGTAGAGCTTTGATGTATAAAAATAGGCAGGTCTTCTGGCTTAAGTATCATCATTTCTACAGCCTTCCCAAAATATTTTTTCAGTGGCATATTGCAGAAACTCCTCTTTTACAGCGGCGGGACCGCGTGGGATTTTCACTCACTTCCCTTTTAATTAGTATATAAATATATATAAACCTATTTTTTGCATATTTATTTTTCCAAAGTTCATTGTACAGTATTTACTAAATCTAAGCAAGAAATATTCAATATTTCATACATTTATTAAATATGATTATTTAAATTAAATTTATTTAACCAATTTATGCCAAATCACAAAGTTGCTCTAACTTCTTCCTTAAAATAACTTCCTTATCTTCATTTACTAAAGCATTTATACAGTCTCCAGCAATTATAACTGTATTTCCATTTGGAATTATAGTATCACCCTCCCTTTCTATTGAAACAACAAGGGCATTTTCAGGTAAATTAATCTCTTTTAATTTTTTACCTGCTATTAATGATCCCATTGCCACAGTATAAGCAACCATAATTTCTCCACTACTTTCCTCTTTAAGTTTGCCATTTTGAGATTTTAATCTTATCTTAAATAAAGCTTCATATACTGGATCAATCTTAAGTAATTCTGCAACTAAATAAGATATTCCACAAACTAATACAATTGGTCCAAATTCAGTAAATGATCCACTCATTTCACAAACTAATACAAGTCCAGTTATTGGAGCTCTAACTATTGAAGCAAACATTCCTGCCATAGCTAAAAGAATAAAATTAATTAAATATGTTCCATCTACGCCTAAAAACTGTACTGAACATTCTCCAAATATAACTCCAATTAATGCTCCTAAAGTTAATAATGGAAATAATATTCCACCTGGTGTTCCTGAAGCAAAACTTATCATTGAAAATACAAATTTACCTATTAATAGTATTATTGCAAACTTTAATATTACTCCATCTACTAATATTTGATTTATTAATTCATTACCTCCACCTAAAACTTCAGGAAGAAATAATCCAAAAAACATAGCAAATGCAAAAGGAATCATCATTCTTATTGGAAGAGAAACCTTTATTTTTCCATAAAGAGCTATTGTTTTAAGCAAAATATAATTATAAAAAGCACCTGCAAATCCAACAAGGATTCCAAGAACTATAAGAAATAAATAATATTTAAAAGGCATTGCAATAAGACCTGTAGCATCTAAAATTGGTTTTCCTCCAAAAAATGCCCAAGTAACAAGGTCTGATGTTACAGAAGCAGCTATTGCTGAAACAAACAATATTGGAGTAAACTTTTTATGTACCTCTTCTAAAACAAACATAACTCCTGCAAATGGAGCATTAAAAGCTGCTGCAAGACCTGCTCCTGCTCCACTTGAAATCAAAAATCTTTTTTCAAGTTTCAATCTTTTAGTTATATTTCCAAAAAGATTACCAAAACTTGCACCTAATTGAATTGATGGTCCTTCAATTCCTAAAGACAAGCCAGCTCCTATTGCCAAAACTCCACCAATAAATTTATTTATAAGAATTTTAAGAGGGGAAGTACTTTTAAAATACCCTGTAAGTATTCCTTCAATTTGTGGAATACCACTACCACTTATCATAGAATCTTTCTTAACCATATATCCTACAATATATCCTATACCCATTAATATAGCTAACCCTAAAATTATATAAAGCCAGTGTACTCTCATAAAATCATATGCTAAAGTAGTGTATATATTTATATATTTTAATGTAAGTCTATAAATAGATACAATAAGTCCTGCAACTGCTCCTACTAAAACACTTTCTAGTACTACTCTCAAATTTGAGTTATTTATCATTTTATACATTTTAGATATTTTATTATCCATAATTATCCTCCTATCCGTCACTTTCCTACCCTAAGCTGTCTATTACTAATCACTCACTCATATTTAATTATATATCTTATAAAAGTTCTTACTCAAAGACTATATTATTAATTTAGCCTTAATATTTAATGAATAAATCAAAATTTTATATTAATTGCACAAAAAAACTTCTATAAAAATAGTCTCATAAAACTAATTTTATAGAAGTATCTTTTATATATTTATATTTCATTACAATTATTTATTGATATGGATTGAATATTTTTATCCTTTCCAAATGTACGACAAATTACAGAATAACAATCTATCATTTCATTAATAGGAGATGAGTTTTTAAATATGCAAGAAGAAACATCACATACAGTTCCATAATTACCTTTATCTACGGTGACAACTATTAATTTATCATTTGAATTTTTCATATTAATTCCTTCAAAATTACATTTATAAATTTTATATAAGCAATCCTTTTCAAAGGAACTAAATTCAATTAATGAGTTTTTTTCTAAATCCGAAAAATTATTATTAACATCATTTAATTTACAATCTATAAATTCACAAAACTCTATATTAGCTTTTATACAACTAAGTCCATATATTATTTTTCCAGTACATTCTATAAACTTACATCCACTAAGTTCTAGAGTATTTTTATAATCAATTATATTTTCACACCTATCAAAAGTACATCCAGTAATACTTTTAACAGCTGTAATAACATTTTTACAATTTTCAAAATAACAGTCTTCCACATTAATTTTATCTTTCATTAAGAAATTTCCACTAATACAATCTTTATAATTTATAAAACTACATTGAGTTACTAAAGACTCCGTTATAAATACTTTAGCTGAAGATATTTTTTCATTAACTTCTATTTTATTATTTTCAAATATACATTCTTTAATAATTGATGATTTATCAGAAAATAAATTCATTTCAATTATTATGCAATTTAAAAAATTTTCAAACCTGCAATTTTCAATTTTAAAAGATAATAGTTCCAAAAAATTCTCATCTAAGTTATTCTTATCCTGGTTTTCTTTAGCTAAAAAACTACTATTTTCAATTTTAAGTAGTCCATTAGCATAACTTTGCTTTATAAATCCAAAGTCTAATTCTATTCCTTTGCAATTTAAAATAGTTATATTAGAATTATTATCTTTAATAAAGCTATTGCAGCCTTCAAATATAGTGTTTTCAAAGATTATATTAGATTTTTCAGATTTAACAAGGTAACTATCCTTTTTACCCATAAATTTAATTTTAGAATTTTTTATAACTACATTAGCCGCCTGCAAATCAACTTCTTTATTAGCATCCCTATCATCAACTAATATATCACAATTTTCTATTATTAAATTTCCACTACAATTAATAACTGACCCTAAAATTATTCTCTTATTAAAGATAATAACCTCTTCATCAAAATCAATATTTATAACATCTTCAATATGTATTTCCTTTTTCTTTTCTTGTAAACCTTTTTTTAAATCTTCTACTTTAACATCTCCAATTGACATTAAGCTTCATCTCCTATTTATTAAAAATTATATAATCCTAAGTATTTTTATTTCTACTATAAATAAGTTTAATTTCTTATCATTTAAATAATTAAATTTATTCATAAAAAAACTTTTCTTACTATTTAATTTTCTACATAAATTAAGCATTCATATAAATATTGTATCATAATTTGGAATACATTTCCTATAAAATAATAAGAACTATACCAAATCCGTTGTTGGTATAGTTCTTCAATTTAATTATTTCTTTTGATTTTATATAACTCTTAAAACTTGCCTTAACTATCTATTTATTTTTTAAATTTATTCCTTGAGGAAATTTAAATACATTATAAGGATCATATTTCATTTTTACTTTCCTTAATCTCTCTAAATTACCACCATAGTATTCTTCTTCATAGTTTTTAAGTTCTGCAAAAGGAAAGTTAATAAAAGATCCTTCTGTAATCCCCTTTATATTACTAAATACATTTTTTACCCACTCTCTATTTAATGGAGCAAATTCATCCTCTTCCCAAACAGATTGTAAACCCATAATAAATTTTGCATCCCTATAATAAAAAGCTGTACTATCTTTTTCTTTATCACAAACTGCTCCACCTAGTCCATAAAGAGAAATTGCTACATAAACTGACCCTTCTGGTCTATTATTTACTAAATTAATAATATCTCTTATCTCATCTCTACTATAATCTTTATATACAAATCTTCCTGTTGACTTATATTTTTCATAAGGTGGATGACTATCTTGTATTTGTCTATTTACTTCAACAACCCTTTTATAATCTAAATCAAAATTAAATTTACTTACACAATTTTTAAATGGCTTTAAAATTTCCTGTGCTTCCTTTTTATCCCCATAAAAAATACCTGTAATTTTAACACCCCTACCTTTTTCCTTAGAATTATAAATTGCAATCTTTAAGTTAAGGCGTCTATCTATTGTTTTAAATTCTCTTTGAATATTTTGAATTAAATCAATATTTTCTTCAAAATCTATATCCTTATAATCAATACTTATTAATGTTGCCATTTGAATTTTCTCTGGAATATTAAAAGTCATAGAAGTAACTACACCAAAATTACCATTACCTCCTCCTTTGCAAGCCCAAAATAAATCTTCATTAATATTTTTATTTGCAATTATTCTTTTACCTTCATAGTCTATAAGTTCTAGTTCTATTAAACTATCACAAGCTAACCCAAATAATCTACTAGAATATCCCCAGCCTCCACCTAAAACTAAGCCAGGCACTCCAACAGTTGGACATCCTCCTCCTGGAAATGGATATCCTAAGGAACCTAAAGCCTCATATAATTCTCTATTTCTAACTCCACCATCTATTTTAACCTTATTATTTTTTTCATCTATGTAAATACTATTCATTTTACTAACATCAATAACTGCTACATCATTTCCAGTTGAATATCCTTCATAATTATGACATCCTGACCTTATTCTAATAGGTATGTCATTTTCTTTAGCCCAGCATATTGCATTTATAACATCCTCTTTTTCCATACAATATACAAAAACTAATGGATATTTTTGAATTGCTCTATTCCATGATTTTCTTGACTCCTCATATTCAAAATCATCTCTTTTTATTACTTTTCCAGTTAATCTATCATAATTAATTTTTTCCATCTCTTCACCTTCTATCAACTATTTTCTTAATATGATAATATCACATATTAAGAAAATTAAATAATGTGCTAATATAAATTTATTCTTTAGTTTTATAATATGGCTATGTTTTAGGTAAGTATTAATTTTAAATAGTCCATACTATATATTATTAAAATTTCCAATAAAAATTTTTAATATTACTAAACATAATACTACTATTGATGTTATAATACTAAATAAATATTTATTTTTAATGAATATTTAATTTTACTTAATACTCATTAAAAATATTTCACTAAGTAAATTATATTCATAATATTATTTACCTTAATCTTTAAATTATATTGAAAGGAGATTTTATATGTGGAATGAATTTAAAAAATTTGCAATGAAAGGTAATGTTGTAGATTTAGCAATAGGTGTTGTTATAGGTGGTGCCTTTGGTAAAATAGTAACTTCATTAGTAAATGATATTATTATGCCTTTAATAGGTACTCTTGTAGGAAAAGTTGATTTTTCTAACCTTTATATCAATCTAAGCGGACAGCACTTTAACTCTCTTCAAGAAGCTAAAGCTGCAGGAGTTGCAACTATAAATTACGGACTATTTTTAAATAATGTAATTAACTTTTTAATAATAGCTTTTTCTATATTTTTAGTTATAAGACAAATTAACAGATTAAAGGACTTTGCAATAAAAAAAGAAGAAGTAAAACCAACTACCAAAACTTGCCCTTACTGTTTTACTGAAATTCCTATAGAAGCAATTAGATGTCCTCATTGTACATCTAAATTATCTGAAATAACTGAGGAATAAACAATACATATTTTAAATTAATTAATAATTTTCATTTTAAACTTATGAGAAATAAAAATTATTAAAAATTCATATAGGCAGCATAGATTTTAAATTATCTATGCTGCCTATATTTTTTGCCACAAACTTTGTATTTTTCTTCATATACATCTTTAACATTTGTAGAACAAATGTAACAAATGATATATTTTTACTCCATTTTATTCTAATTATCATGTTAAATTTTAGACAAAAATAATAAAAACCATTGAATTTATTATAAAACATGGTAATATATAATTATTAATTTCAACAAATGTTTTGTATTTATACAAATGTTAAGATTAAATTCTATTTTAAATGGATTTTTCTTATCTTATATTATAGGATCTATAAATTTTAATTGCTTGTTGAAACTAAAAACCAAAATTTTATATTACCCACTAAATACATTAGATTTAACTTATTAGGAGGACAATTATGAAAACTAATGAAAGTGATATTACAAAGAAGAAGAAGATTTTAAAAACAGTTCCATTTATTATCAGTATTTTAGTTGGAATTATTTTATGGTTTATTCCAGCACCTACAAAAGTTGATATAATTGGATGGCATACCCTTGCTGTATTTTTATCCATTATCGTTGGTTGTATATTAGATGCAGCACCTATGGGCTTATATGCATTAATTGGAATAGCAGTTTTATCTGTTACACAAACCTTACCTGTAAAAGAAGTATTTTCAGGTTATGCAAGTAAAACTGTTTGGCTTATTGTAATTGCATACTGTGTTTCTATCGGTTTTAGAAAAACTGGTTTAGGAGAACGAATTGCATATAAAATGGTTGAGGTATTTGGTAAGAATTCTTTAACACTAGGTTACTCATTATTACTATGCGACTTAGTTGTTGCACCTTTAATACCAAGTAATACAGCTAGAGGAGCTGGAGTTGTTTTCCCTATTGCTACATCCCTTTCTGAATCATTAGGTTCTAGACCTAAAGATGGTACAGCTAGAAAAATTGGAGCATTTTTACTACTTGTAAGCTTTCATGCTAACTTAATAACTGGTGCAATGTTTTTAACTGGAATGGGAACAAATCCCATTGCAATAGCATTAGCAAAAAATGTTGCAAATGTTGATATTACTTGGGGTGGCTGGTTTTTAGCAGCATTAGTTCCAGGTTTAATTTCATTAATAGTCATACCTTTATTGCTTTATGCATTATATCGTCCTGAAATAACTGAAATGCCTGAAGCTAAAGAAATGGTTAAAAGAGAATTAAAAAGAATGGGACCTGTAAAAAAATCAGAAAAGCAAATGATTGCTTCATTTATATTAATGATTGTATTATGGATATTTGGGAACCAATTACATGTAAATACTACAATCACTGCTATTATAGGTTTATGTATTTTACTTATTTTAAATGTAGTAGAATGGAAAGATGTTACTTCTGAAAGAAGTGCTTGGAATATTTTATTATGGCTTGGACCTTTAATGATGATGGCATCTCAATTAAGTAAATATGGTGTAATAGCTTGGTTTAGTGGAATAGTTCAAGAAAAAGTACATGGATTATCTTGGCAAATTGCAGTAATTATATTAGCTATCGTTTACTATTATGCTCATTACTTATTTACAAGTACAATTGTTCATATGCAAGCAATGTATGCTCCTTTTTTATCAATACTAATAGGACTTGGAGCTCCTGCAATGCCAGTAGCATTACTTTTTGCATTTTTAACTTGTATGTGTGCAGCTACAACTCATTATGGAACAGGAACTGCTCCTGTTTACTTTGGTGCTGGTTATGTTAAACAAAGTAAATGGTGGGAACTAGGTTTTATAATTTCTATATTTGAACTTATAATTTGGCTTGGTATTGGATTCTTATGGTGGAAGATACTAGGACTATACTAATATAAATAATTTCAAAAAAATCTTTAAAAAGCTTTATAAAATAAAATGAAAAAGACTTCTAGAATTTAAATCCCAAAAATTCTAAAAGTCTTTTTTTGTACAAGCATATCTATATTATTTAATTTATCTACCGAATTTATAATCTTTTTAATAAAATATTTTTAATAACTTTAAGCCCATATTTGTTATAATTTTAAATTTTATTAGAATATTAAATATTAATCTTTATGTAAATATTTAAATATTAATATTTTTATGCTCCTCTTTTTTTAGTAAAGCCCATAAAATCCATTTGAAGCATAAATATATCTGATGCTGTAAGATTATTTAATGAACCACTCATAAAATACTTTTCTCCAGCTTCACTAACACTATCTCTTCTTACATCTTCTCCCCATATTATAGTTGGAACTCCATCTCCAGTATGATCCTTTGCTTCGCATGGAGTTGAATGGTCTGCTGTAAAACTTATATAGCACTTTGATTTATCAATATTTTCTAATATATATCCAACCATTTTATCAATATTTTCTATAACTTCAATTTTCTTTAATGGTAAATTATCATGTCCTGCAAGGTCAGTTGCCTTAACATGAACTACAACCCAATCATAACCTTTATTTATAAATTGTACTGCCTTTTCTCCCTTTTTCTTGAAGTTTGTATCAAAGTTTGCAGTAAAATCCTCTTCAGTATATTCTTCCATACCTGCTAAATTAGCTATACCATAAACTGTTTTATCCCCAGCTATACAAATACCCTTAAATCCAAACTTATCTGTAATTTTAGGCATAAATTTCTTTTGTCCAACACCTCTAGTTAAAATTACATTTGCAGGTTCTTTTCCTTCTTTGATTCTATCTAAATTAACTTTGTGGTCTTTTAATATTTCCTGTGCCTTTAATGTAAATTCAAGAAGATTTTTTGCAGTTTTCTTACTTTTTAAATCACTTTCATCATTTGATTTTGGAATTACTAATTTTTCTCCTTCACAGGCTGTTCCAGGGTCTGTACAAATTATATCTTTTCCAAGTCCTTCTCCTCTTAAAACAACAGCTACTCTATGGTCAGTTAATTCCTTAACTAAAACTTTTGTTCCATCTTCTAATACCATTCCATTTAATGATTGTGCCAATAAATCTGTACCTTTTCTAATACGTCCAGCTCTTCTATCTATAACAATATTTTCTTCATCTACAGTTCCAAAGTTACCTCTAAAAGCTACATCACCATCTTTAATTTCTATTCCAGCACTCATAGCTTCAAGAGGTCCTCTACCTGGATAAACTTCATTGCTATCATATCCAAATATTTGAAGATGTCCAACATCTGTACCAACTCTTATACCTGCTGATATTGGATATACATTTCCACACATACCTTCAGATACTAATTTATCTAAATTAGGAGTCTTTGCCTTTTCAAGTGGAGTTAATCCATTTAATTCTTTGTTTGGTCTATCTCCAAGACCATCTGCTATTATTAATATACCTTGTCTTTTTCTCAAATTCATTCACCTACTTAAAATGTCTATTTATTTTTTAAACTTTTCTTTTTTAATTTTTCTTCTTTTGCCTTTTTTAATAAATCTTTATTTTTAATCATAAATAATATTGAAATTACTATTGCAAATCCCCAAACTACATAATTAAATACTTTATTTTTCTTATATACATTAATTGAAAACTTAATTTCACTTCCACTTTTAATTTTTCCAAATACAAAACTTCCAAAGTTTTTCCCATCTTTTTCAAAAACTTTATATGGCTTTTCTGCATTAAAGTCTACTATATTTAAAAGTTCATATCCTTTAGGAGCTGCTAAACTAACTGTGTAATTATCAATATTTAAAGGCGAATCATTCTTACCTTTAAATTGAATTAATTTTACTCCACCAGGTACTGTGTTACCTATTTTTGCTTTTTCTTCTACATAAGTTTTTTCTTGTGTTATATCAAGATTAAATATAACTTCTTCATTTTTTTCTTTAAAATTTAATGAGTTATATTTTATATCTCCATTTTTTATAACTTTAACATCTCCGTTTTTTGTGCCTTTTTCTATTGTAATTTCATTTATTTTGCTATTTTTGTAGCATGGAAAATATATATTTCCATTTGAATCTGTTATAGCCTTTATATTTTCTTTTATATTTGCATTTTCAGAATCTTTAGTAATAACATCATCTATTGATATAATCTTTCCTACTTTATCTGCTGCAAAAACCGGCATTGATGATGGTACTAATACCACTAATGCTATTAATATAGTCAGTAGCTTTTTCATATAATTTTCCTCCTAAACTATTCCTAATACTTTAAACCAAGTAAATGAAGCTAATATTAAAATTCCCCATTTTACTACTAGTACAAGTAATCCATAAAGTAATTCCTGTAATACTGTAAAATATCCAGTGTTATAGTATATAAGGTTAACCTTACTACTTGGTGGTAATGTAATTGTATCTGCAATAGTTAATGCTGCTGGAAGTGCCAGTGCAACTGGATTGTAACCAGTTGTTTTTGCTATTGCTATTATTGTTGGTATAAGTATTATTGTTCTTACTGTTTTTGATGTAAATACTAAATGACTGAAACTTGAAATAAACATTATTACTGCAAATAAAGCATAGAAACTTAAGTTTTCAATTCCTAATGAAGAGAAAATACTATTAAGAACCCAAGATGCTACTCCAGTATCATTTAAAGCAACTCCACCTGCATATGCCCCACAGGCAAATATTAATAAATTCCATGATATTTTAGCTTCTTTCCATTTTAATATTCCTATGTAAGGCATAAAGAATAATGCAGCTGATAATATTGCAACCATAACTAAACTTAATCTAAATCCAAATATTTTAAGTTGTCCTTTATCTAATGCCCACATAACAACTGTAAAAGCAAATATAATAAGTGCTTTCTTTTCTGTTATAGACATTTTTCCAAGACTATTGTATTGGTCTTTAAGTTTTTTCATATCATCTTCAGTAACTTTTTTATTATGTACTTTAAATAATGATTTACCTATAAAGAATGAAGCAATAAGTGTAAGTATAGTTATTGGGGCTGATGCCATAAACCATTCTCCCCAAGAAATTTCATGACCTGAAAGATCTCTTATAAAACTAACTGCAAGTATTTGAGATGATGTAGCTGTTAGTATTGCAGCAGTTGATAAGTTATTTGATTGAATTCCTTGTAGTGCTAGTAATCTACCAAAATTATTTTTAGGATCATCTAAATTAACATGGAATGCTTCTATTACAAGCATTACTATTGGGAACATCATTGCAGCACGAGCTGTTGTTGATGGTACTACAAAGGCAATTAAAAAGTTTGTTGCCATAAGAAGTGCTAATATACTGTTAGTACTTTTTCCAAACTTAGTTATAAGAAATAGTGCTAGTCTTTTTGCAAGTCCACTCTTTTCCATACCAGAAGCTATTATAAAGGCTGCAAAAGTTAACCAAATAACTTCATATCCTAAAACTCCCATAACGTGAGTTTCATCCCAAGCTCCTGTTAAAGGTAATAAAACTATTGTAATAAGTGCTGTTACATAATTTGGGATACTATTTGTTATCCATAAAGTTAATGCAAATACAAATACCCCCATAGCCATCTTTCCTGAATAAGAAAGACCATTTGGTGTTGGCATTGTAAAAATTATTGCAAATAATATAAGTGCAATTGGTAATCCAAAAAACTCCATTTTTATTTCAAAAGGACTTTTTTGTTTTTTTATTTTTACCTCTTTTTCTGAATTACTCAAAATACATTTCTCCTCTCAATTTTTGTATTCGTTTTCCTAGACCTATTGTAAAATAATTTAAAATTTCTATCCAATTATAAATACTTATTAAAAAAAATCTTTTTAATTTTATCATAAAAAATTTTTATAGTTATATATTTCTAACTTACTAATTTATTAACTTATTATTTAATATGTAGTATAATCTTATTAAAATAAAAATATTAAGAGGTATTGCAATGAATATTGAAACTTTGAAAACATTCCTTATTCTTGCTGAAAATAATAACTTTACAAAAACTTCTGAAGCTTTGTTTTGCACTCAGGCTGCTGTATCCCTTAGAATTAAAAATTTAGAATCCTATTATGGTGCAAAGTTATTTTCGCGAGATAATAAAGATGTAAAATTAACTGAGGCAGGAAAGGAATTATTACCTTATGCCAAAAAGATAATTGATATATCAAATGAAGCTAAGCTTAAAATTTCATTATTAAATGATTTAAAAGAGCAAAAGATACATCTTTTATGTTCTAGCACACCAGGTACATATATACTTCCAGAAATAATATATAAATTTAATCAAAAATTTCCATACATATCAATATTAAATGATGTTAAGTACACTAAAGATGTAATAGAAAATATAAAGAATAATACTTCATCTTTTGCATTAATAAGTCAACCTGAATTCTTTGATACAGAGGATTTAACCTGTGAGGCAATTGGTGAAGATCCTATAGTTTTATTTGTCGGTAAAGAACATCCTTGGAAAGATAAAAAATCTATAAGTATAACTGATTTAAAAAATAGTAATTTTTTAATATCAAATCCTAAAACTTCAATTATTAAGTATATTGAAAACCTAGGAAATTTTAAATTTAAAAAAGAAAACATTTTCACCATAGGAAATATAGAAGCTATTAAACAAGGCGTTATTTCAAATATTGGAGTATCTGTACTGTCTTATTACTCCATAAAAAATGAAATTAATTATGGACTAGTTAATGTTATTCCTTTTAAAGAAAATATAGAAATGAATAGAAAAATCTATCTTATAAAAAATAAAGATTATAAATATTCCACATCAGAAGAAGTTTTTATTGATTTTTTAAAGGACTCATTAAGAAAACTATAATAAGAATTTTTTATACTTAATATAATTTTACAAAAAAATAAAGGGGAATATATTCCCCTTTATTTTATTTATATATTTCTAGCTACTTCAAAAGCATCCCAAATAGCTGACATAATATTTCTAACTTCAAGTGCATCGCCTAATAAATATGTTTCCTTATTATTAAATCTTAATTCATCATATAATTCTTTATTAGATAAATATCCAACAGAAACAATTATAGTATCTGCACAAATTTCTTTTTCAATTCCATTTTTATTTATTGTAATTTTATCATTATCTACTTTACATATATTAGCTTTAGTTTCTATATTTACATTATAGAACTTTAACAAGTCCTTTAACATTTGACTATTTGCATGACACATAGGAGGACCTGATGCTAATATATCATCAAGACATTCTATTATATTAACTTTTTTACCTTTTTTAGCTAGCCATAGTGCAGTTTCGCAGCCTACTAATCCTCCACCAACTATTGTAGCTGAATTTTCTACTTCATGTTTACCTAAAAGTATATCTTGTGCAGTATAAACATTATCTATACCATTAAACATATTTAACATTTTTGGTGTAGAACCTGTAGCAACTATAATTACATCTGGATTTTCTGTATCAATTAAATCTTTTGTAACTGTAGTATTTAAATGAATATCTACTTCATTCTCCTTTAGTGCATCTTCATACCATTTTACAAGGGCTCTATCGTCTTCTTTAAATTCTGGAGTTCCTCCTGGAATAAGATTTCCTCCTAATTTATCTGTTTTTTCATATAAAGAAACTTTATGTCCTCTAATAGCTAAAACCCTTGCGGCTTCACATCCAGCTACTCCACCACCTACAATTAATATTTCTTTTACTTTCATTGTTTCTTGTAGTTCAAATTCTTTTTCTCTTCCAACAGATGGATTTACTGCACAAGAAAGTGCTCCACCAGTTGCAAGTCTTCCCATACATCCATCATGACAAGATAAGCATGGACGAATTTTTTCAAATTTTTCTTCTTTTATCTTTAATGGAATATATGGATCAGCTAAAAGAGGTCTTCCTAAAGCTATCATATCTGTTTCCTTATTTAATATAGCTTGGCTTGCAGTATCTGGATTATCCATTCTTCCTGCTGTAATTACTGGAACTTTAAGTACTTCCTTTAACTTTTTGTTTAATTCAAGATACATACCTTTTTTAAAATACATTGGTGGATGATTCCAATACCAAGAGTCATATGTTCCTGCATCTGCATTAAAGGCATCATATCCTGCCTCTTCTAATATTTTTGCTGCTTTAAGTCCTTCTTCAAGATCACGACCCTTTTCTTCAAATTTTTCTCCTGGTAATGCACCATCATTTAATCCCTTTACATAACTCTTTACACTATAACGAAGAGAAACTGGGAAATCTTCTCCGCAAGCTTTTTTAATTGTATTAAGTATTTCTATTGGAAGTCTTAATCTATTTTCTAAACTTCCTCCATATTTATCAGTTCTTTTATTAAATATTGTCATAGTAAACTGGTCAAGTAAATATCCTTCATGTACAGCATGAACTTCAACACCATCAAAGCCAGCTTGTTTTGCTATAAGTGCAGCTTCACCAAATTTCATTATGTATGTTTCAATTTCTTCAATAGTAAGTGGCCTACATTTTAATTCTGGAATCCACTTATGTGGTATAGCAGAAGGTGCTATTGGAGTAACATCTCCAACTATTCCTGGAATACTAACACGTCCAAATCCTGCAGTTAATTGAAGAAATATTTTTGAGTTATATGCATGGACTCTTTCTGTAAGTATTTTTGATGTTCTTATAAAATTTGATGGATTAATTGTTGCACAAGGCATTGAAGGCATAGCACATTTTTCGATATCGTTTTCAACATAGGTAACACCTGTCATTATTAATCCAGTTCCACCCTTTGCCCTCTCTACATAGTACTCAATTCCTTTGTCACTAAAGGAACCATCTTCACAACAAAGTCCACTAGGTCCCATAGGTGCCATTACAAATCTGTTTTTAATTTCTAAGTTTCCAATTTTTATTGGTTCAAATAAATTAAAATGTTCTTTTCTCACAAAAAATACCCCCTAATTTTTAAAATTATGTTATATATTTAACTTAATTCATTAATAAATTTTTGTCAATATGTTATTATTATTCATATTTTTTATTAAATATAATAATTTAAACCCTATTTTATTATTAATTATTAAGTGAACCCTTATTAGTAGACATAAATTCAGAAAATGTTTTCATTATTATATGGTACAATAATTTATATACATATAAATTTAAGGTGGTGTATCTTTATGGGACGAAAAAATTATGATTCTAAATTTAAAATTACAGCTGTAAAATTAGTTTTAGAAAATAATACTTCTGTATTAGATGTATCTAAAAAATTGTGTATTCATTATAATACTTTATACAACTGGATAAATGAATATAAAAAATATGGGGAAAATGCCTTTCCAAACAATGAAAATAAACTTAATTCCTATAAATGTGAAATAGAAAAATTAAAAGAAGAAAATTTAAAACTTAAAGAGGAACTTGATCTATTAAAAAAATACCAAGCCTTCTTAAGGGAAAAGAATATTTAAGATTTCAATATATCAAAGAAAATACCAATAATCTTAACATTAAGAAGGCTTGTAAAATTTTAAAAGTATCCCGTTCTGGATATTATAAATATATAAATAGTAATCTTTCTCCTAGACAAATAGAAAATTATATATTAAGTGAAAAAATACTACATATATTTAAAGCGCATAATGGTAATTATGGTTCTAAAAGAATTTCTGAAGAACTATCTAAAAATGGAATCTATGTTAACAGAAAGCGTATAACACGTTTAATGGGTATTATGAATTTATATCCAAAAAGAACTAAATATAGTTATAAAACATATAAAAAAAATTTTTCTAATATTAAACATCAAAATCTATTAAAAGAATTATATGAATCTAATGAAAATTTATAAAGTATAAATATTGTATATTTTTTCATAATTATAATAGTTATAGCTTATTTTTATTATTGTCTACTTCTTAGGGGTTAGTTAATTATATAAAATTTATATATTTTTTAATAGTATTAAATTTATATACTAATTTTATATATCCTTGTTAAAAATATAATTATATCCATGTATTATTTAAAGGATTTATATTTATAATATAGAATATATGAATTAAAAGTAATTATTTTAGGAGGTATTGTCATGTTTTCAATTATGTTAATAAAACTATCACCAAGAAATGAAATAGCACCACAGGTACAAAAACTTTTAACTGAATATGGATGTATAATTAAAACAAGACTAGGTATTCATGAGGCAACTGTGGATAATTGTTCAAGGTCTGGATTAATAATATTAGATCTTTTAAATGAAAATAAGGATGAAATAAATTCCTTAAAAGAAAAGTTAAATGAATTAGAAGGTGTATGTGCTAAAATAGTTGAAGTTTAGATTTAAATTGCTAATTTTAGTAATTATAGGTAGGGACTGTAGATAATTTTGTGTAATATAGGTTCTTTGAAATTAAATATTACTGGAAATTTTAGTTTCCAGTAATATTTTTTTATTATCGATTTTACAAAAAAACTAGAGGATTAATTAAAATTAATCCTCTAAATTTAATCCTTATTTAATTTTTAAGTATACCTTTTAATTGCCTTGATTTTAATTTGTCTACTATATACTTATTTATAAAATTAAATACTATCTTCTCTTTTTAAATATTGTAAATATTCCAGCTGAAGCTACTGATAATCCACCTAAAATACTAGCAATTCCTTCAATACCTGTTTTAGGAAGAATTCCTTTTGACTCTTCTTTAGTATCTTCTACCTTTTTTTCTTCATTCTTTTTAGTATCTTTAGTATCTTTAGCTACTTCTCCTGCATCTTTTATGTCTTTTACTTCTTGACCCTTTGCATTTGCTTCTTTTGCAGCCTTTTCCCATGCATCTTGACCCTTCTTTTCTTGATCTTTTATAAGATTATTTTCTGCTTCTCCTGCATCCTTCATATCTTTTATTGCTTGATCTTTTGCATTTGCTTCTTTTGCAGCTTTTTCCCATGCATCTTGGCCCTTCTTTTCTTGATCTTTTATAAGATTGTTTTCTGCTTCTCCTGCATCCTTCATATCTTTTATTGCTTGGTCTTTATCTTTATTTGCAGCCTTTTCCCATGCGTCTTGACCTTTCTTTTCTTGGTCTTTTATAAGATTATTTTCCTTTTCGCCTGCTTCTTTCATGTCTTTTATTGCTTGGTCTTTATCTTTATTTGCAGCCTTTTCCCATGCGTCTTGACCTTTCTTTTCTTGGTCCTTTATAAGATTATTTTCCTTTTCGCCTGCTTCTTTCATGTCTTTTATTGCTTGGTCTTTATCTTTATTTGCAGCCTTTTCCCATGCATCTTGGCCTTTCTTTTCTTGATCTTTTAAGAAATTACTTTCTGCCTCTCCAGCTTCTTTCATCATAGCTTCTGCACTTTTTGTTTCTGCTGCTTTAGCAACGCCTGTATTTACTGCTATACCAGTTCCCACAATTGCGGTACACACTAAACCCTTTGCGATTATTTTATTAATTGCTTTCTTATTCATAACTATTCCTCCTATGTTTATTAAAATTATTATTATGTGATTGACTTTCTAAAAGTTAACCTTCAAAAAAATCAAATTCACATATTATATGTACTAAAAATATAAAAATACGCAATTTATGCATCCTTTACTCACACACAATACCATTGTTTATATTTTATTTCAATATTTGCTAAATAAGGAAATATAATTATTTTGTTTTATTTATTTTAATTTTATTAATTTTTTACATAAAAAATAACCATTTAATTAAATTTTTTCATTATCATTGTTAAATATCCAATTATTTCATATAGATATCACTGTTATTTTTTCTAAAATATTACATTTTATCTAATATCTTTTATTAATTTATAATTATTATTTTCTAATTCTATTTAAATGAACATATTTTAATTTTGTAAAAAATTTAGGGGATCAATTAAAATTAATCCCCTAAATCTAATTCTTATTTAATTTTTAAGTATACATTTTATTCATCTTGATTTTTAAACTTTCCTAATTTTGATTCATTTATACCATTTTTCACAGCCAACTTAATAACATAATAAAAAATAACTACTCCAATTAGACTTGTTAATATTGTTAAAAGACTTATAAAAACAGGCCCATACTCTATCATAATATAATACTCCACTAATAATTATTTTAATATTTTATAAATCTATTTTCCTTTCAAAAATTACTTCATAACAATAAGCTGTAAAAATTCCTGTTTTCTCATTTGCTGGAATAAAAACTTGTTTTAATCTCCAACCATCTTTTGATTCATCTACAATAACTTTCTTACATCTATCAAAACCTTCATCTTTTTTTGAATTTAAAAAATGTTCAAAAGGTATTTTAACAAATTTATATTCGTACATAATTTAATTACTCCTTATTATATAATATCATTTGGAATTTTTATCCATAAATATTATACAATAAATATTTCAAGATTATAATATATTTTCAATAATTTGGTTAAATAATTTTTTTCTTCAGGAAATATCTTTTATGATTTTGTGGACAATCTTCTAAAACTCCATACATTTAATTCAAACGATTATATATATTTAACTTTATATATAATTCATTTAAGTATTATTTCAATTGATTAATTAACAAAATTAAAATTTTTATTATATTTTTTTAAAAATATTATTGAAAAAACCTTCAAAAAATAATATATTTATATCTCTAGCATAAATTCATATAACAATTTATAAAAATATGTATAATTACTAATTCTAAGGAGGAAATTTAATGCAAATATTAATTGGAACAACTCTTTTACTTATAGTATTAGGAATATTTACATTATTTAGTTACAAAGCACCTAATGGAATGAAAGCAATGGGAGCATTAGCTAGTGCTGCCTGTGCAAGTTTTTTAGTTGAGGCATTTCATTCTTCATTTTTTGGTGATGTATTTAATATAGAATTTCTAAAAAAAATCGGTATGGCAAATGGATCTTTAGGTGGAGTTGCTGCTGCAATCCTTGTACCTTTAACATTTGGTATTTCTCCAGTATATGCTGTACTAATAGGTTTATCCTGTTCTGGACTTGGAATATTGCCTGGTTTTATTGCAGGATATTTAATGTCATTTGTCATTAAGTTTATAGAAAAAAAAGTCCCAGGAGGTTTGGATTTAATAGTTATAATTATATTCGTAGCTCCTCTAACAAGATTTATAGGTGATTTTATGACTCCAATAGTTAACTCAACATTATTAAAAATTGGTCAAGTTTTAATTGCATCAGCAGATTCTAATCCAATAATAATGGGAATAATTCTTGGAGGAATAATAACAGTTGTAGCTACTGCCCCTCTTAGTTCAATGGCTCTAACTGCTATGCTTAATCTTACTGGAATACCAATGGCTATAGGCGCCCTATCAGTGTTTGGATCATCTTTTTTAAATTTAATATTTTTCCACAAAATGAAATTTGGAAGCAAAAAAGATACTATATCAGTTGCTATAGAACCTTTAACTCAAGCAGATATAATTTCAGCTAATCCTATTCCAATTTATATAACTAATTTTATAGGTGGCTCTTTATGTGGTATTATAATAGTTTTAATGGGTCTTAAAAATATGTCACCTGGAACAGCAACTCCTATAGCTGGATTGGCTGTAATGTTTGCATACAACCCTGCTCTTAAAGTATTTTTAGCAGCTCTTGGATGTATTATTGTAAGTTTAGGTAGTGGATATTTAGGATATATTATTTTTAAAAATCATAAAATACATACAGCATCTGAAATTAGGGAATAATTTTTTATAATTTATAATAAATTAATTATTAGATGTAAAAAATTACTTTTATAATGAAATTTTAGATTAAGTATATAAAATTTCATTAACAAAAAATAAATTATTACAAAAATATATATATTTTTCCATATTAAATTGGTATAATGAATTTAAAGAGAATAAATGTGAGTGACTTAATAGGGAGACTATTATAATTATTATTAATTATAATGGCCGAAGGTACAAACAATGAAAAATTCCTTTCATTGTGAATTTCTCAGGCAAAAGAACCTATTAATGACACGTTTCTGGAAAGCGAAAGCACCGAAGGAGTAAATCTCTCAGGTTCTAAGACAGAATAGATGGTTAAGCCATTTGTTCTGTCTTTTTTTATCATCTTAAAGGAGGATATAAAATGTTAACTAACACTAAAGTAATAACAAATAATCCTATGACTAAAGAAAATATTCCAGAATATCTTCAACTAGATTATGTTGATGGTACTGTAGAAGATGTATTTAAAAAAGTTCGCGACTATGTTCATAATGGACACATTTTACTAACTCATCCTTTAATGAGCAGTGTAAAGCCTAATGAAACTCCTTATAGAACAGTACTAATATCTACAAAAAAAGAAGATGATGTTGATATGGAATCTCTTCAAATAATAGAAGATTCAATGATGTCTTTAAATAAATTTATAAAGATGTTTAAATGCCCAAACTGGAATGAAAAAATCAAAAAGGATTTTATGATTATCGACTATGACCTAATTAATAATGTCATAAATAAATAAAAATATAAAAAGGAGGGATTATATATGAGTCATGTATACGATACCATAATAATTGGTGGTGGTCCTGCTGGTCTTTCAGCTGCACTATATGCTGCAAGGGGCAAATTAGATACATTACTTATTGAAAGAGCAAAATTTGGTGGCCAAGCTGCTACAACAGCTGATCTTGAAAATTATCCAGGATCAATAGATGATTGTACAGGTCCAGCTTTAATTGCAAGAATGAAAGAACAAGCAGAAAGTTTTGGTACTAAATTTGAAAAAGATGAAATTACAGATGTCCAATTAGAAGGAGAAATTAAAACTCTTTCTGGTAAAAAAGGTACCTATGAAGGTAAAACAATAATTATAGCTACTGGTGCATTTCCAAGATTAGCTGGTTTTAAAAATGAATGTGAATTAAGAGGTAGAGGTGTCTCCTACTGTGCAACTTGTGATGCAGATTTCTTTACAGACTTAGACATTGCTGTAATAGGTGGTGGAGATTCTGCTCTAACAGAAGCTTTATATCTAACTAAATTTGGTGAAAGCGTAACTATAATTCATAGAAGAGATCAATTTAGAGGAGCTAAATCTTTAGTTGATAGAGTTAAAGATAATCCTAAAATTAATTTAATATATGATTCTGTAGTTGAAGAAGCTGTTGGAGATGAAATATTAGAAAAATTAATTCTAAGGAATGTTAAAACTAATGAATTAAAGGATTTAGAAGTAAATGGATGCTTTGTATTTGTTGGATTCCTTCCAATTTCACAACTATTTAAAGGCAAGATAGATATGACTGAACGTGGAGATATAATAACTGACGAAGATATGAGAACTAATATTCCAGGAGTATTTGCTGCTGGAGATGTTAGAAAAAAAGTATTACGTCAAGTAGTTACTGCTGCAGCTGATGGTGCACAAGCTGCTACTTCTGCTGAAGCTTATCTAAATGAATAAAGTTAATTAATTAAATTTAATTATAATTAAAAATGAAGGGAGATTTTAAAATGCTTGAACTAAATAAAGAAAACTTTGAAAATGAGGTACTAAAATCAGAAAAACCAGTATTTGTTGATTTCTGGGGTGATAAATGTGAAATTTGTAAAGAATTAATGCCAGGAGTACATGGATTAGAAGAAAAGTATGGAGACAAGATTAAATTCTCAAGCCTAAATATCTCATCAGCTAGAAGACTTGCTATAGGACAAAAAGTTTTAGGTTTACCTACAATGGCAATTTATAAAGGTGGAGAAAAAGTACAAACTATTACTCCAGATAAGATAAGTTCATTAGATGATGTTGAAAACTTTATAAAATCATTCTATGAAACTTTATAATTATCTATTTATTTTAGCAAACAATTTAATATTTAAATAAATTGTAATTTTAAAATTTATATGGAGGTGAAAACATGCGTCTAGAATTAGGTAATATTTTCATTAAGGACATCCAGTTTAGTGAAAAAACAGAAGTTAAAGAAGGTGTTCTTTATGTAAATAAAGAAGAATTGCTAGAGGAAGTCAATGTGGATGAAAGAATTAAATCCCTTGACTATGATATTGTTAGACCAGGAGATGAAACAAGAATTATACCTGTAAAAGACGTACTAGAACCAAGAGTTAAAGTTAGTGGAAATGGAGGAATATTCCCAGGTTTCATTAATAAAGTTGATACTGTAGGTTCTGGAAGAACTAATGTATTAAAAGGTGCTGCTGTTGTTACAACAGGAAGTGTAGTTGGTTTCCAAGAAGGTATAATTGACATGTCAGGAGAAGGTGCAAAATATACACCATTTTCAAAAACAGTAAACTTAGTTGCAATCTGTGAAGTTAATGAAGGTTTAGAAAAACATCATCATGAAGAAACTTTAAGAATGATGGGTTTACGAACTGCAACATACTTAGCAAGATGTGCTAAAGATTTAGAACCAGATGAAATCAAAACTTTCGAAACTAAACCATTATTAAAACAAGTTGCAGAATATCCTGACTTACCAAAGGTAGTCTATGTATATATGCTACAAACTCAAGGCTTACTTCATGATACATATGTATATGGAGTAGATGCTAAAAAAATAATTCCAACATTTATTTATCCAACAGAAGTTTTTGATGGAGCTATCATAAGTGGTAACTGTGTTTCAGCCTGTGATAAAAATCCAACTTATGTTCACTTAAATCATCCAATTATAGAAGATTTATATGATAGACATGGTAAGGATATAAACTTCTTAGGCTGTGTTATTACAAATGAAAATGTATATTTAGCAGACAAGCAAAGAAGCTCAAATATGACTGCTAAATTAGTTGAGTTCTTAGGAGCTGATGCAGTTATAATTTCAGAAGAAGGTTTTGGTAACCCTGATGCTGATTTAGTTATGAACTGCAATAAAATTACTGATAAAGGAATTAAAACTGTATTAGTTACAGATGAATATGCAGGACAAGATGGTTCATCTCAATCATTAGCTGATTCAACTCAAAAGGCTGATGCTGTTGTAACTGCTGGAAATGCAAATCAAGTTATAACCTTACCTCCTATGAAAAAGGTAATAGGTCATCCTGAAGCTGCTAATATTATAGCCGGTGGTTATATGGGAAGTTTAAAAGAAGATGGATCAATTAATGCAGAAATACAAGTTATTACAGGAGCTACTTCTGAAGTTGGCTTTAATTACTTATCTGCAAAAGGATATTAAAAAATATTTTATTTTGAAAGGAGCATAAAAAATGCTAGAAGGAAAAAAAGTTATAGTTATTGGAGATAGAGATGGTATTCCAGGTCCAGCTATAGAAGAATGTGTTAAAAGTGCTGGAGCTGAAGTAGTTTTCGCATCAACAGAATGCTTTGTTTGAACAGCCGCAGGAGCTATGGATCTGGAGATCCAACAAAGAGTAAAAGATTTAACTGAAAAATATGGTGCAGAAAATGTAGTTGTTATATTAGGTGGAGCTGAAGCTGAAGCTGCTGGTCTTTCTGCTGAAACAGTTTGTGCAGGTGACCCAACATTTGCAGGACCTTTAGCTGGAATCGAATTAGGATTAGGTGTTTACCACATAGTAGAACCAGAAATAAAGGAAGAATGTGATGCTACTATTTATGATGAACAATGTGGCATGATGGAAATGGTTTTAGATGTAGATGAAATTTGTAATGAAGTTAAATCAGTAAGAGATGAATATTCAAAGTTTAATAAACTATAATTTTTAAATTAAACTATTTCTATAAAAATTATAAATAGTAATTTATCTAGATTCTATAAAAATACTAGAATCCTTAAATAAAATAAAAACTAAGGAGGGAGAAAGAATGATTAGAGTTGTTCACTATATAAACCAATTCTATGCTGGTATAGGTGGCGAAGAAAAAGCTGATTATAAACCAGAACTTAGAGAAGGTTTTGTAGGTCCAGGAATGGGATTAAATGGCCTATTTAAAGGAGAAGCACAAATAGTAAACACTATTATTTGTGGTGATTCATATTTTAATGAAAATATGGATGAGGCAAAAGCTGAAATCATTGAAATGGTTAAAAAATGTAATGCAGATTTATTTATTGCAGGACCTGCTTTTAATGCTGGTAGATACGGAGTTGCCTGTGGTAGCATATGTAAAGAAGTTGAAGATGTACTAGGCATTAAAGCTCTTACAGCAATGTATCCTGAAAATCCTGGTGTTGATTTATTTAAAAAATATTTATACATTGTTGAAACAAAAAATAGTGCAGTTGGTATGAGAAAAGCCCTTCCAGCTATAGCAAAACTTGCATTGAAAATAGCTAAGGGAGAAAAGATAGGAAGTCCAGCTGAAGAAGGCTATATTGAAAGAGGAATAAGAGAAAATTATTTTGCAGAAGAAAGAGGCGCAAAAAGAGCTGTTAACATGCTTGTTAAAAAGCTTAAAGGTGAGGAATTCCAAACAGAATTTAAAATGCCAAACTTTGATAGGGTTACACCAAGTAAACCTATTTTAGATATAACTAAAGCAAAAATTGCAATAGTTACATCTGGTGGTATAGTTCCAAAGGGAAATCCAGACCATATTGAATCATCCTCAGCTTCAAAATATGGTGAATATGATCTTGAAGGTGTTTATGATTTAACAGAAGAAACTTTTGAAACAGCACATGGTGGATATGATCCAACTTATGCAAATGAAGATGCTGACAGAGTTATTCCAGTTGATGTTTTAAGAAGTATGGAAAAGGAAGGAAAAATAGGTTCCCTTTATAGATACTTCTATTCAACAGTTGGAAATGGTACAGCTGTTGCATCATCTAAAAAATTTGGTAGTGAAATAGGCAAAAAGTTATTAGATGCTGGAGTGGATGCCGTTATACTTACTTCCACTTGAGGAACTTGTACACGTTGCGGTGCAACTCTTGTTAAAGAAATTGAAAGAACAGGCTTACCTGTAGTTCATATGTGTACAGTAACACCTATATCACTTACAGTTGGTGCTAACAGAATAGTTCCAACCATAGCAATACCACATCCTTTAGGTAACCCAGCACTATCTAAAGAAGATGAGTATGAATTAAGATATAGATTAACAGAAAAAGCTTTAAAAGCTCTTCAAACTGAAATAGAAGACCAAACATTATTTGAATAAAAATTTTTGAATATTAATTAAGGTTTTTAACCTATGAAAAATCAAATATTTTTTAAATAAAAATTTGGAAGGCACTAGGCTAAAAAGTTCCTGGTGCCTTTTTTAAATATAGGAGGAATGAGTATGGAATTTCCAGTAATTAAAAAAAGTTCTTATGTGTTAATTGATGTTCCAGATATGGTTATCCATAATGGTACAACTCAAACTATAGAAAGATTATCAAATCCTAATTCAGAATATTTAAAGGAAATAAGAAGTCACTTAAGACCTTTTAAAGATGTTGTTGAATATGCTCCAAACCAAACTTATATAGGTAATATGGATCCAGTTGAATTATCTGAAAGAAAAAGACCTTGGTATAATGAAAATGTAGAAGGTGCTTCTAGGTATGGTAAATTTGGAGAAATAATGCCAGAGGATGAATTTTATATATTACTAAAATTATCTGACTCTTTTGATTTAGTTAAATTAGAAAAAGATTTTGTACAATTAACAAAGGAAAAACTTTTAAATCACCCTCTTTTAAAAGATAAATTATCCTCTATTAAAGAGGGAGAAGATATTAGTGAAATAAATAAATTAGTAGAAGATCATATAGCAGAAGGTTTATATATAAATGATAAATTAGTAGGCTGTGTTAAGAGGGCTCATGAATTTGATGTAAACCTTAACGCTCATACTTTAATTGAAAATTTAGTAGTTAAAGCATCAGGTGCACTATCTTTAATGCATTTATGTGATGGAAATAATGTAAACCCTGAAGATATAGATTATATAATAGAATGTTCTGAAGAAGCTATTGGAGACATGAACCAAAGAGGTGGCGGTAATGTTGCTAAAGCTGTTGGTGAAGTAGCTGGATGTAAAAATGCTACTGGTGTTGATATGAGAGGTTTCTGTGCAGGACCTAGCCATGCATTAATAACTGCTTCTGCCCTTGTAAAATCAGGAATATATAAAAATGTAGTTATAGTTGGTGGTGGATGTACTGCAAAACTTGGAATGAATGGAAGAGATCACGTTAAAAAAGGTCTTAAAATACTAGAAGATTGCCTTGGTGGATTTGCAATTTTAGTAAGTGAAAATGATGGTGTAAACCCAGTTCTTAGAACTGATATTGTAGGAAGACATACAATAGGTCATGGTGCTTCTCCACAAGCTGTACTAGAAGCTCTTGTTTTAGATCCATTAGAAGAAGCTGGTCTTAAAATAACTGATATAGATAAGTTTGCTCCAGAAATGCAAACTCCAGATATAACAGAACCTGCTGGTGCTGGTGATGTTCCAACTCAAAACTATAAAATGATTGGTGCCCTAGCAGTTAAAAAAGGTCAATTAGACAGAAAACAATTACCAAACTTTGTAAAAGAAAAAGGTTATCCAGGATTTGCTCCAACTCAAGGACATATCCCATCAGGAGTACCAATAGTTGGACATGGTGTAGATAAAATATTAAATGGTGAATTAAATAACTTTATGATTATAGGTAAAGGTAGCCTATTCCTAGGTAGAATGACAAATCTTTTTGATGGTGTATCTATTGTTGTAGAAAAGAATGAAGGACTACAAAAAGAAGAAAATCAAATTACTAAGGAAGAAGTTAAGACCATGGTAGCAGAAGCTATGAAGGATTTTGCTGCTTACTTAATGCAAAATAATTAAGGAGCGTGATATCATGGAAAATAATAATGCAAAAAAACTTATTGGTGAAATATTTAATGAAATAGCTGATGGAATATCTACTGGTAGTTTTGGACCTAAAGTAAAAATTGGTTTAACTGTTTTAGGTAGTGAACATGGAATAGATGAAATGATTTCTGCCGCTAAACTTGCAAAGGACAAGTATAAAGATTTTGATATAGTTTTAATTGGTGGAAATAAAATTCCTGATTTTGAAGTAATTGAAGCTACTACTCCAGAAGAAGGTCATCATAAAATGATTGAACTTTTAGAAAGTGGCTATATAAACGGCTGCGTAACTCAACACTTTGATTTTCCAATAGGTGTTTCAACTGTTGGAAAAGTTGTAACTCCTGGAAAAGGAAAAGAAATGATAATTGCAACAACAACTGGAACAACATCTACTAATAGAATTGAAGGAATGCTATTAAATACTATTAGTGGAATAAGTGTTGCTAAAGCTTTAGGAATAAATGAGCCTAAAATTGGAATTTTAAATATTGAAGGTGCTAGAAAAGTTGAAAATCTTTTAAAGGAATTAAAAGAAAATGGTTATAATATAGAATTTGCAAAATCAGGTAGAGCTGATGGTGGCGCTGTTATGAGAGGTAACGATTTATTAGCTGGAACACCTGATGTTATGATATGTGATTCTTTAACTGGAAATTTATTAATTAAAATGTTCTCCTCCTTTACAACTGGCGGCTATTATGAAACTTTAGGTGCTGGTTATGGTCCAGGAATTGGAGAAGATTATAATTATCTTGTAAACATAGTTTCAAGAGCATCTGGTGCTCCACTTATATGTGAAGCCTTAAGATATTGTGCAACTTGTGCTCAAAATAAAGTTTTAGAAAAGGCTAATTTAGAATTTAAAAATGCTAAAAATGCTAAATTAGATGAAATAATTGCAAAAGGAACTGCTGAAAAGAAAATAGAATCTAAAGAAATTAAAATGCCCCCTAAAAAGGTAGTAACAGAAGCAATTGCTGGAATCGATATATTAGAACTTGATGATGCTTGCAAAGTTCTTTGGAGTAATTCTATTTATTCAGAAAGTGGTATGGGCTGTACAGGTCCTGTAGTTTTAGTAGCAAAGGAAGATATTGATAATGCTATAAAAATACTAACTTCTGAAGGATATAAATAATTATAAATTTTTAAAGCTATAAAAAATTTACCCCATAGAGTACACCTAAAAGATCTACTCTATGGGGTTTTTCTATTATTTTTACATTAAAATAAAATTAAGGATATATTTAAAAATATACCCTTAATTTATATGATAGCTATTTTAATAAAGTTATTTTTGTATCAATTACTTCTGGTTCTCTCTTAAATAGGAATTCTCCTTTTCTAACTGAACAGTTAATTCCTACTCTTTCAAGTATTGCATCAAATTCATTTTTTGCATTTAAAACTATAAAGTTAGCATCCTTTCCTACTTCTATACCATATTTATCTTCTATATGAAGAGTTTTTGCACCATTTGTTGTAATTAAATCTAAAGCGTTATTAATTTCATCAAAAGACATCATATGACATATATGAATTCCTGAATCTAATATATTCATTAAATTACCATTTCCTAATGGATACCATGGGTCTGAAATTGAATCCTGTGCAAAACAAACATTAATTCCTGCATCATTTAATTCCTTAACTCTTGTAAGTCCTCTTCTCTTTGGATATGTATCATATCTTCCTTGTAAATGAATATTTTCTGTTGGACATGATATGAAATTCATCTTTGATAATTTTAAAAGTTTAAATAATTTAAATGCATAAGCATTATTATATGAACCCATAGCACAAGTATGACTTGCTGTTGTAAGTTCTCCAATTCCATTCATATAAGATTCTGCTGCTAATAATTCAACAAATCTTGATTGATCATCATCAGTTTCATCGCAGTGAACATCAATTAATTTATTATACTTCATTGCAAGCTCTACAGTTTTCTTAACTGACTTCTCTCCCATTTCTCTTGTAAATTCAAAATGAGGAATAGCTCCAACTACATCAGCACCCATTTTTAATGCTTCCTCTACTAATTCATCTCCACCTTTATATGAATACATTCCTTCTTGTGGGAATGCTATAATTTGTATATCAACAATATCCTTTACTTCTTCTTTTAATTCCATAATTGCTTTTAAGCAAGTAAAATTTGGATCTGTTACATCTACGTGAGTTCTAAGATATTGAGTTCCATATAATATTTCCTTTTTTAAAGCAATTCTAGCACGCTCTTTTACTTCTTCTACTGTCATATTTCCTTTTGTTTCAGACCATCTTTGAATTCCTTCAAAAAGAGTACCTGTTCCATTACTTGCACCAGGCATACGAGCTGTATACACATAATCTAAATGAATATGTGGATCAACATAAGGTGGTACAACTAAGTCTCCCTTTAAATCATAACTTTCTACATCTTTATATTTTGCAGAAAGATTTGGACCTATTTCTTTATAAACACCATTTTCAACAAGTAAATCAACTAATGTTTCATTTCCTTTTAATCTAGCATTTTTAAATAGAATAACTTTCATTATAAATAATCTCCCTTCAATTTTGGCAATTTACTTTTATTAATAATTTACATTATTTTTAGTAGTAGCCTTTCAATAAGGGAAGTTTATCACGAAAATATTACCCAGTCATTGTATCAAATATACAATAATATTTTAATATTACTGTGCACATAAAGAACATATTTTTATAGATAGATTTGTATTTTTAGTACATTGTCACTAATATGTCCTCCCTGTATACTGGGAACATAATAAAAATTACATAAAAAAATTTTAAATAAAGCTATATTTAATGTAGTTTTGATTTTTAGCTAGCTCTTTAGAAATATTTAAATATTACAAATTACTATTTATTAAAATGTTCTTATAGTCCTAGCTAAAAACCAACATTCAATTAAAATATACGCTTAAGTAAAAATAATATTAAGACAAGAAAAGGGGACTTTATTATGTACGAAAACGTAAAAATGGAAAACATGACATGGAAAGAATTTGCAAAGAAAAAGGATGATGTAATTATATTACCAATAGGTTCTACAGAACAACATGGACCACATCTTCCAACTTGCGTAGATACTGTATTAGCTAATGGATTTGCTTATAGAATTGCTGAGAAAATAAACGGTGTTGTAGCACCTGCTCTTTCATATGGATACAAGTCAAAACCATTAAGTGGTGGTGGCCCATTATTCCCAGGAACTATTGATTTAAATGGAGCTACATTACAAGCTTTAGTAATGGATATAATTGATGAATTTGTTCGTGATGGATTTAAAAAGATATTTATATTAAGTGCTCACTTTGAAAATGAAGCATTTATTGTAGAAGCTATGGATTTATGTTCTGCAAAATATGGAGATAAAGTTCAATTACTTCTTACTAACTGGTGGGATCCAATGTCACCTGATGTAATTGACAAAGTTTTTGATGAAGTACCATTCCCAGGTTGGGCTTTAGAACATGCTGCTGTTACAGAAACATCATTAATGATGTATTTTGCACCAGAACTTGTTAGAGAAGATAAAATATTAGATACAGAAAATGCAAGCCCTGCAACTTACTACAGATACCCAATAGAAAAGGATATTGTTCCTGAAACTGGAATACTTGCATCAGCTAAATCTTCATCAGCTGAAAGAGGAAAAATAATGGTTGATGATGTTATTCCAAACATTATTAAAATTATTGATAAAGCTTTTAAATAATATATAATAAGTTAATAGTATTTAATAAATTTATATAGAAAAAGTAGGTATATTATGAAAACAAAAGGAATTATTTTAACTATGCTATCTTCAATTACCTTTGGTTTTGCCTTTACCCTTGGCCCTATGACCTATGGTCTTGAAGGAAGCAACCCTGTAACACTAACCTTTTTAAGAAACTTTTTAAGTTTACCATTTTTATTAGTAATTATTTTACTTTTAAAAATAAACTTAAAAGTAACAAAAAAACAACTTAGAGATTTAATAATACTTGGTTTTGTTGGAAATGCAATAACAACATTAATGTTAAATATGGCATTTGCTTATATAGATGTTGGAATAGTTACACCAATTCATTTTACTTACCCAATATTTGTAACACTTGGTTGTGTAATATTCTTCCATGAAAAATTAAGCAAGCAAAAGGTATTAGCACTAATTATAGCTATGTCTGGTATAGGATGTTTCTTCATTACTGCATTAACTTCAGCCTCCCTTGGAGCTAGTACACTACTTGGCTTAATTTTAGCCATAGCATCTGGAATGTTTTATGCATTCTATATTATATTCATGGACAAAAGTGGTTTAAAAAGTGAACCACCTTTTAAGATAACATTCTACGTAGCAGTATCATCATCAATAGGTATGTTTATATATGGAATGATTACAAATCAACTTGTTTTATCTTCATTAACACCTAAAGCTTGGGGATTATCAGCAATATTTGCATTCCTATGCACAGTTGTTGCCTTATCCTTATTACAAGTTGGTATTAAAAATATTGGAGCCAGCGAAGCAGCTGTTATAAGTACATTTGAACCTATAACAAGCGTTATATTTGGAGCAATACTTTTAGGCGAAGAAATAACATTAATAAAAGTTGTTGCATGTGCATTAATATTTGCAGGAGTTTTAATACTATCCTTTGCAAAAGAAAAAGCAACAGCAACTACCAACATAAAAGAATCAGTTACTAATTAAAAAAAAATTATGGACTATATCAAAATCACTCTTATAATTTTGATATAGTCCATTTTTTAGCTTTATATTTTATTTTGTAAATTAAGAAATTCATAAATTAGTATACTATTAAAAAGTTCTAAATCAGTCATAGCATCATCTAAATCCCTTTGCAGAAGATTTTTGATTGTTGTTAATCTATAAAGTAAAGTATTCCTATGAATAAAAAGTTCTTGAGATGTCTTTACTAAATGTCTATTATTTTTAAAATAACATTTTAAAGTTCCTGTTAAATCCATTCCATGATTTTTGTCATATTCTAAAATAGGTCCTAAATTTTCATAGCAATACTGCTGAACATCTTTAACATCTGACAATTCAATAAGTAATCTTACAATACCTAATTCATTATATTTAATAACATTTGAATCATTTTTATACATATCAATCATAGATAAAGCTTTAAAGGCTTCCTTATAACTTATTTTAATATCAGAATTATTTTCTCTTATACGACTAAAACTTAAATTCATCTCAATATTTTCTGAATATCTAGAATTTATAAGCTTAAATACATCCTCAATATATTCTGAAGATTTTTTTGCCTCTTCATAATCATTAGCAAATATTAGACTCATTAAGTGATTTGCATATTCCATATGTATTAAAGTATAATTTTCTTCCTTTAAACCTTCATCTAAAGAATTTATTATATGTTTACTAACCTGTTCTGTATCGTGAGAAATAGCTGATAACTTTTTTATTTTAAATATGCAAATATAATGGCAAGGTCTTAAGTTTATATTATAAAATTCTGCTAAAGCATTAATATCTTCATGTAATTGATCCTGAGAAAAAAGTAATGATTCAAGAAAATGCTTCCCATTTTTTGACTCTTCCCTTTTTTGTTCTATCTTTAGAAAAATTTCCTGTATAATATCAATTAGTTTAATATCCCAAGGCATTATAAATAAAGGAAGACCTTTTTCATTTGCTCTATCTAGCATATTCTTTGATATGCTGTTTATGTATTTATCATCAATTAAAATGACTATACCAGAAAGTCTTTTATTAATACATTCCTCAAGTAAACATAAAAGATTTTCATCATTTTCTTTGTTATCTCTATAAATAACAAAAAGTAACTCTCCTCCATAAAGCCACTTTGAAATAGATTCTGTTGTCCTTACATAGGGCAAAGAAATTTGATTATTTAATCCACTTTCCCCAGCTAATAACTTTGCCTTTGAAAAATAATTAAGCTGAAATAAATCCTTGCAGCAAAAACTCATAAAGTCACTCCTTCTTATTCCATTTCATTCCACTTTATTTATTTTACCATTTTTTATAAGTATATTAAACGTTATCTAACATATTTATACATTTACTCATTACATATATATTTAACATATACACTTTTGAAAAATTATTAATTTATTTATATTATAATTAATAAAAAATATTATTTGAATTATCTGAAAATTTAGATTATAATAAAAGTACATTAATTTAATTTTTTCGCTAAAAGGCAAGTTATACCTCTTTTTAAAATTCTAACTTGCCTTTTATCATGCAAAAAATTATTAAATCATTACTGCTCCATCAACAGATAAAATTTCACCACTTACATAACTTGCCATATCAGATGCTAAAAATAAGAAGGCATTTGCAATATCTTCTGCCTCTCCAATTCTTCCAACTGGAATATTTTGAATTAACCCATCTACTAATTCCTTATCAAGTTCCTTAACCATATCTGTTGATATTATGCCAGGTGCTACTGCATTAACCCTTATTCCATCTTTTCCAAGTTCCCTTGCCAAAGATTTAGTAAGTCCATTTACTGCAAATTTAGATGTTGGATATCCAACTCCTGCCTTTTGTCCATATAAACTTACTACTGAACTTGTATTTAAAATTGCTCCTGACTTTTGCTCTTTCATTATTTCTGCAAATATTTTAGAACAATTAAATACAGCTTGAACATTAATATCCATTATTTGAGAGAAGTTTTCATATGTTTGATCATAAATTGTCTTATTATCGCTTACTCCTGCATTATTTATTAAAACATCTATTCTTCCCCACTTTTCTAAAATCAAATCAGCCATATGATCTATTTCTTTTGTATTTAATAAATTAGGATAAAATCCCATAACTTTATAACTTGGATTAATCTTCTTTAATTCTTCTAAAGCTTTATAAACAGATTCCTTTTTAGAACCACAAAGTACAACTTTCGCACCATTTAAAAGAAACTTTTTTACTGTAGCAAATCCTATTCCTCTAGTTCCACCAGTTACAATAACAACTTTATTTTCTATACTTTTTGATAAACTATCCATTTTTAACACCTCTCTGCTTTTTGATAAATTATTTTATACTTATATATTAATATAATGAAATAAAAATTTATTTTAAGCCTTTGAAAATTATATATGTTTTGCTCTTTATAGTATATTAATTAGTAAAATAATTTATAATAATCATTTATTTGAATAGTAATTTATATTGTTAACTACAAAAGTTATATTTCTAAAATAATTTTAGGCTATATAAAATAGAAAATGCTAATTGCTAAGAAAATTATTAGCAATTAGCATTTTCTATTTTAATTTCTTCAAAGCATTAAGGACTAAAATATCTGCAGGTATCCATTTTTGATTTTCTAATTCATTAAAATTAATCCATTTAGCATCATTATGAGCATTTAAACTTAATTTTCCACCTGTAACTTCACATATAAAAGAATGCATTATTAAATGAAAATTTGGATAATCATAAACTACTTTATATTAATACCATTTTGTCTACTGTTGTTAAATAACTTTTCCAGTTTTCTTTGTTTACAACTTATTTTCCGGGCACAAGTAAAGTTCAATATTCAAATATACCTTATATATTATTTATTAAATTTCTTCTATATGTTCTTCTCTTAAGTTTAAGGATTTAAAGTTCATATTTCCTATTTCAATATACTCAATTTCTATAAAATCTTTTATTTTTACTGAAATTATCCTGCGATTTACCTGCCTAATTATTTTTATATTTATGATTATAACCTTCGGAAATATTTTCATAATCTAAAATATGTTTATTATAAATTTTTATGATAGTTATTTTTTATTTTGAATAGTTAAAACACTAGATGTTTAAATTCCTAGTGCTTCATTAATTTTATCATTTAATTTTTATTGAAAATATATAACCCTTATTATATCGCTAATTCTTTGCAATTCATTCTTATAATTTCTATTTTTATAATTTAAGTGTGCTTGATAAAATAAATATTCGTAACACCTTGATACATATACATAAAAAAATAATAATCATTTCTTCTCTTGCCCATCTTTTTCACTATATATTTCATTTTCTAAGAATTAATTATATTTGTCATATATACTTTTTAATGTAACATATTTTTCCTTATAATTTAATAATCTCAGTACAATTTCTGCTACTGCTCTCCCTAGCATAGGTGGAACCGCATTGCCTATTTGTTGATATACAGAATCTTTTGTTCCATAAAACACATAACCATCCGGAAAACTTTGCAATCTAGCTGCTTCTCTAGCACTTACCGCACGATTAAACTTAGGATGTATCCACATAGATTTTCTAACATTAACTACTGTATCTGAGGGTTTCATATATTCCAAACGTTTATAAATTGTATTTTGAGTACGTCCTGGATTTTCATATGTTTCTTTCATATCATCAGGAAGTGAATGGAAATTACCTCCCTGCTTAATTACAGCAAATCTACTTTTTGCCACTTCTCTTGTATCTGTACAAACATGATTATATATATAATTATCATGATTTGCACTAATCAACTCTCTATAAAAATTTCTAGTTTTAGGTTTATAATTTTTATAAATCTTTTCATCCATACTTCCAACTGATGGTTCATATTTTTCTAAATCACTAATAGCATCTTTTACAGTTATATAATTAATTTCATTATCAATTATCGGATTGGGTAATTCTATTTTCCTATCTGCTAAAATTTCTTTCCTAGCTCCAACTAAAATATAGCGTTCTCTGCATTGTGGTGTACCAAAAGATGCTGCATTTAGGACTCTTCCTTCAAATTTATATCCTAAATATTTAAAAGATGCCTTAATATAATCTATAACTATATACGTTTGCATTCTGATAATTATTTGATTATTATTACTTACTACTTTATATATTGCATTTTTAATATTTAATTCATTAACGCCTATAAATAATCTCTGTATATCCCAAAACTTCATTATTTTATTATAATTTTTATTGCTCATTGATTTAGTTTTATATACTTCTAACAATGACTCTCTAGCTTCATTAATAATTATCTGATACCATTGCAATACTTGTCCATTACGTTTCATACAACGTATTAACTGTTCTATTAATTTAGTATTACTATTTTTTGAAAAGTATTCTTTTAGCTTTTCCTTCTTTTTAGTAATATTTTTAAGTAAATATAACTGATCTTCATTAAGCAATACAAACCTTCTGTAATTGTTATTTTTTACCATATTAACTAACTCATCAATATGTGTTTCATCTTCATACAAAACAACATCTTTATTATGAAGTTTTAATTTCAAATCATTATTAATATGATTTTCATCTTGTCTTGTTAAACAAAAAGAATGTTTATCTGAAGCAATTGTTTTAACATTTTCCATCACAAAAACACTAGGTTTTATTACTCTTATAGCCTCAACATATTTTTTTATAAGCTCATTACTTCCATTTATTAATTTTCTTCTTTGCCTATTAGCATTAGAAAATCCTTGACAAGGTGGACCACCAATAACTACATCTATATTAGGATTGTCAGATAATATATCATTAAAATCTAATTCTAAGATATCTTCATAATTTTTTATATTGGGGTGATTTTTAAGATATGTCTTAGCTGCATTCTTATTGTTTTCAACGAATGCCACGACCTCAAATTTTTCTGTCATTTCAAAACCTAGGCTAAGACCACCTGCACCCGCAAACAAATCTACTATTTTATACATAATAACATATATCACCTCTTTTTAAGCAACATATCATATTAATTTAAATATGTCAATTACTGCTTCTAATCTAGAATACATTATTTTTATATCTCTTTTTAAGAAGATTCCAACATTCCTCTTTTTTACACCATTGAGTAACATTTATTCCTTTAACCTCAGGATTCATAAAATGTTTCCATACCTTAAGTGCAATTTCCTCTATCACAAATGATAATTGTGATGAAATTGATTGATTAATCCAAATTTGCTCATCACCAACACATTTTTCATGAAATTCTGATAACAATGCTATAGTATAATAGTTTACTTGTGCCTTATACCCGCCCAAATTCAATTCTTTTACAATTTTATCGCAAGACTGAAATAAAATCACTTTTTCTATCATAGAAATGTAACTTAATTCATTCGGATATGGAATTTCATTTTTTTTAACCATTTCTGAAAATTTAATAAAGTTCGTTTCTAACCCTTTACTTACTATGTATGGATATTTCATCCATGCCATTTGGCATTTTGCAGCAACAGTTTTAGAAATACATTGTTTTTTAGGATTCATTTCTTTAAACTGTTTTTTAGCTCCTGTAGTAAGTTGCCTATTTAATTCAACCATATATTGACCTCTAGCTCGTTCATAAAACCACTTATTATTTGATTTACCGCTACTAGTAGGCACATAGATTTTTCTAGATAAACGTTCCATTTCTATATGATAGCTATCATTAGCACTAAAATCCGACATATTTATTTTATTTTGGCTGTTTGCATATTTCGAAATATTACTAATTATTTCATTAGCTTTATCTCTATCTTTTATAACAGTAAGTTTCATTTGCACACTCACATTTTCTAATGAAACTTTATTTTGCAAAGCATTATAAATTGATGCTGTTGTTTGTCCTCCATTAACTATTTGCCAATTTCTCAACTCCTCTATTGTTATAATTTTTTCATTAGAATTTTGTTCATCAACAATTAATTCTTCCGCTACCGTAGATATTCCATTATTATATGCCATAAACATCTCAGGTTCCTTAATTAATGTTTCCTTTAATCCTTTATTAATTTTACCTGTAGCCTGTAAAAATGATCTAACGTTTTTTTCAATAAGTCTTTGACCTTCATCTTTATAAATACTAGCAAGATAATAACCAGAAATAACACCAATATAGCAGTCATATATACTATTCTCCTGCTCTACCTTTATCATCTGTAAATTATATTTATACTTTTTTTGAAATTTAATTATTAAATCCTGTTCAATTTTATTTTGATATATGTACTGACATATCCTTTCTAAATCCCATACATCAAATTTTACTAGCATATTATCAATTTTTATATCATCAGGAATATATCTTACAGATTCTTTATTAGTTAAAAGAATAACCTTAATATTTTCAATATTTTTTAAATTTTCTTGTATATATTCATAAATTAAATATCCATCACTAGATTCTTCTATATTTAGAAAATAATCTGTTTTACAATTTCTAAAGAATTTTGTTGCTAATCGTACATTTTTTTTTATTTCTACCTTCCCTACTTTTTTTATATCTTGTCTGTTATTAAAATCACTTATAACTAATGTTAACGTCTGAAAATATTCATCATAGTTATAGCCATTGATTTTCATTTTTTCATTTGTTTTTTGATAACTTATAATATTACAATTTGATAGATATGATTCACCTGTATCAACTATATATGATGTGAAAATACTTGTAAATGCATCTTCTGTACTGATATTGTTTTTTAAAGAATGTTCCCTTACTTCTTCAATTAATTCTTCATTAAATTCTTTCATTTGAGGTGTTATCATACTATACCTCCATTCAATTTTTGAATTAAATGCTCCTCTAAAATATTAAATCTATCACACCCATTAATATTCAGCTTATAACTTACATTAGAGATTACATTTGGTAACTTATCTTTTGTTATATTAGGAAACTCTTCACTAACTTGAAAATACTTTATATCTCTTATCACAAAACCTATTTTATATATTTGAGAATTTCTTAATAAGTATCCATACTTAAACAGTTTTTCTTCAAATATCTCTAAAGAAACATCAACTTGTAATTTATCAACTATTCGTTGTACCAATGATGGTAAGGTTTCTCCATCACTAAGACTTTTTCTTAAAATAACACTCATCAAATATAAATCTCCATTTACATCATTAGTATCTAATTGATATTCATTGCTTATAGTTACACTACTTGTATTATTAGAACTTGTACTTTTTATTTCAACAGCATTACCACTTATATAAAAGTCATGCGTTTCAAAGTTACATCCACTCCAAAAATTCAATGCCTTTTCACCATACAAATCTATTAACTTTTCTAAAAATATTAATTCACTATACAAACCTTGTTGCTTTATATCAGACATAACCAAGTGTTGATGAATATTGAAAAATTTCTTCCATTTTACTAACACTTTACCAACAGTATTAATAACCTGTTGATGGCTTTGTACTAATTTTATATTTTCAACTATATCTTGTACTATTGCATCATATATCTTTTCATCTGAATCTTCTAATTGTTTAAATACTAAATAGAATCCTTTATCTGACCCATTTTCAATTTCACTAACAATTACATCTATTCCGTTCCAATCTGGATATTTTTCAACTATATTTTTATTAAAATCTTTGTTTATTCTTATTGCTAATTCTTTTGTGTCATTACTTTTATTATAATAAACTATAAAAACAATATCATTATCCAAGACAAATCTTCTAGAAAGATTTCTTTGATTAGTATATTCTTTCTTAGTAAAATCCTTAATAATATCATTAAATATTTTATTCAAATAATTCATCATCTTCTCCTTTTAACCCAATATCATTAATTCTATAAGATTTTATACTACCAATATTTTTATTATCAGGAAAAACGATAGCTATTCCAATAGGAACTTTATGTTCTTTTCTTTTGAAGTCAATTAGTTGATCCCCTTTCCCAACTTTTACATCAATAGGCGCAATAATTAAAAGACCATTTTCCCTATTTCTAATTTTCTTTCTAACATAATCATTGCTCAAATTCTTACCTTTCTTTTTAAATTGTTCTACTATTTTTTTCTTTTTTTTCATATCCTCTTCGCTAAAGTCATAAAATTGCATATCTTCTGAAGTTAAAGTTTGAATTGAGCAAAACTCATCATTAACCGGTATTATATTTTCTCTCTTCATTCCAGATGCAACTGATACATTACTAAATTTTATTTCATCATTCTCGTTTCCTAAATTTAACAGGCACACAGTCCAACTTAACAATCCTCCATTTTTCATTTGATCCTCAATATAATCCGCCATATACTTACTATTTGCCTTATTTGCTTGTCTAGAAGTTTCATAATTTAACAAAAAATCTTTTATATAATGCCCATCTACATTTTGCCAAAACAAATGCTTATTTCTATTCTTTCCCCTACCTATTTTTTCCCAATAATTTTCAACTGGGTTACCACATAATTTTAATAAATTATCAACTGCTTCAAAATTTTTGTCATATTTTTCTGCATTAATATCCATTGAACGAGTCTGACTAAACACATTATTAAATGTAATTTTTCTTTCTTCTCCACTTTGAACCTTATTAGCTCCTGAAATCTTCATATTAGGGTGCGTAGCAACTCTTAATCCAAAATTTTCAGGTGTTTCTTCAATATTATTCATATATTCAATTTGTTCACGTAAATCATCAGTTGCAAAAGATATATGCCTAAACCAAGCATATAAATCATCTTGAACAAACAATCTACACAAATCTGCATATCCAGGCTTAAAACCAAACCATCTCCCCATTTGCATTAAAGTATCATACATTTTTGATTCTCTTGTAAAATAACTTACCGTTAAACCTTCTAATGTAAGACCCCGTGAAAGTTTATCTCCTCCTATTGCGATTACATTATATTGTTTACCTTTATGTTCTTTATACAATAATGCATCTTTACTCTTACCATTTATACTATATATTTTCACCAAATCATTTTCTATAAGGTTACAAATCTTTTGAAAAACATTCTCCCACGTAGTATCTGGAATGTCATTCATAAAATTTCCATGAAATTTCCTCATCTTTTGAGTAGTTTTTTCATAATCTTCTTTCCAAATTGTTTTTAAGTCACTAATTGTTTCTAAATGTCCATCAATGATCTTATTCCCAATATTTTCATAATAGTGTGTTACTCGTTTATGCACAAGTTTTTGAGTATCTGTTAATCTTGTAACATGAATTAACATCGTATTTGGTTCTCCATTTTGCCCTCTACAAATTCTAGCCGCTGTAGAAATAAGAAATGATTTTATAGCACGCTTTAAATCATCCGGCAATTCGTTTTTCACTATTTTGTTTTTTTGATCAACAAATGATAATGAATTAATACCTATGCGTCTTCTTAAAGGCATTTCCAACTGTCCTTCTTTTCCAAAGTATTCGTGAGCACCAATATAATTGGGTGGTTTAGGCAAAGCTAAAATAAAATGGGTAGGAAATAAATCCTTTCCATGTTTTTTTGATTCCATTTCACTAGGTATAAAAATATTTGCATACGGAGTTGCTGTATATCCTATGTATGAACGACAATCGAATATATGAAATAACTCCCTAATTTGAGCATTAATTTTAGATGCCTTGTCCTTATTTTTAATTACTCCATCTTTATATTCATATTTTGTATTAATTGATGCCTGATCCGCTTCATCATCAATTAATAATAATGGATAATTGGCATCCATATATTTTCTACCCGTGTCTTTATCAATACTATGTTTTTTATTATTCTTAAAGAAACTTATAAGTGACTCCAAAACTTTTGAGTGCTTTTTTACTACAAAAATAGTAGGAATTTCAGTACTCACAAATATTTGTTGTCTATCCCTATTAAAATCTCCTTTTTCATCCCTTGAAGTTAGTGTTTGTGAATCATTCTTAACAACTAATTTCTTGCCTACACCTATAATATTTGTCTCTTTTTTCATTTGATTCAATAAGTAAGCTAAACTTGTTTCAAATCCTAAAACCTCCTCATCAATTCTTGATTGTGTTTGAGCTCTTAAATTATTATGCATACCTGCAAGAACAATTATTATTTTATATCCAGCATCTATAGCTTTATTAATTACTCCAATATAATGTGCAGTTTTTCCAGATTGAACATATCCAATAACCATTCCTTTACGTTCTATTGCCATTTTTTTATTTGGATCTGCTATCGCATTCATAACTTTATTTGTTGTATTATTAATACTTTTATCTATGGAACTTCTTGGCCATCCCTTATTTTCTAACAAATATTTTTCATATCTATTCCAATACTCTGTTGAATTTTCTTTTAGAAATTCATCCCACCAAACTGAATTCCTAACCTCTAAACATGTCATAAACATAGGATGTTGTTGCTCCCTAATCATACTTATTTGTTCCTCTAAATATTTTCTTAAATTATCTTCATTTGAAACTACATTTGAAAAAATATCCATAGTTTTCTCTACTGCTTCTCTTATCGCACTATCAATATCATCTGCATTTTTATCTAACTTTCCTTCATAAAACTCATATGCAGATTTATAAAACTTCATTTCACTTTCATCTAATTTATTAATATTAATCATTTTAACCATCCTTAACTAATTCTTTTATTATTTTGTCCATTCCTCTATATGATGCCATATTATTCAGTGTATCTATAATTTCTTCATTTTCAAAACCTTTTTTTCTAAAAATATCTATTAAATTTTTCATATGTATTTTTTCCTCAATTTGTTCTATATCATCTATTCTTTTCTCTTTATTTTGCATAGTATCAGTTATTCCAGAAATCATAATAGGTGATAAATTTTCAACAAGTGAAATGTACGCTTTTAGACATTTTCTACCTTCTTCATTTAATGAATTTTTAATTTCATGTAATAACGGATGTTTTTGATTTAAATAAAAAGAATATTTGCCAACCTTATTTTTTCGTTGTTCCCATACATATGATAGACTTGGAATATTTTTATTCGAATTTTTATTATATGTTCCACGAGAGTTATAGACACTTGTTGATTTTTCTACACATATAGTAGCAACCTTTTCCAATACGTCCTCTATATAAATAGGTGGCACAGCTTTAGATTTTTTAATATCTATTTGCCAATCAAAATCACTACTTGAATCGATATCTAATTTAATACGAGCTAAATTGTACGAAATTTCCTTTTTAACAATATTAAACCATGTTCCATAAAGTAGTAATCTTCTATTCCTATATATATAAAATCCTTGATGTTGTAACCAGCCTTTATACCCGGCTGCTTTTTTATAATCCTCTTCAGAAAAAAATTTTGTTTTATGGGGTAATATATATGGCTCTATTGTTATAACCTTATTATCTTCATAGCATTCTTCCTTACTAAGTTCTTGAGTTGCACTATTTTCTAAAACAAAAGGATTCCATGCTTTTATCTTATTTTTGTTTATCCATATTCCTAGATTATCTTCCTCAATAAATCGATGAAATACCAAACTAATATGCTTCTTAACTTTTTCAATAATTTTAAAAAATTTATCTTCTGATTTATTCATATTGTTTTCATCAATTATCTTATCAAGCTTGTCTATAACAACTACAGTTCCATTTTTATAATCTTCTAATAACGCTCTAGCACTATTAATAATGTTATCATTACTATTTAAAATTATCATTTTCCATTGGTTATTTTTTTCAATACGTTCTAAATCCCAACATGCATTTGATATTTTATCGTTTTCTTTGCTTACCACAGTAAGTCTTTTTCCTAATGAGAATGATGCTGTTTTCATCCCCATCCCAAAACGGCCTAAATCTTCTAACTTTCTTTGCTCATATGGATTCGAACTACCTATTTTCATTGAATCTAATAATATTTTTTCTGTCATTCCGTATCCATTATCGCATACTAGAATATTTCTCGATTCACAATCAAATTTTATTTTGATTTCAGATGCAAATGCTGATATACAATTATCTATAATATCTGCTATAGCTGTTTCTTCTGTATATCCCACTGATCTTAAAGATGATAATAGTAAATATGCATTAGGCATCGAATCATATTCCCTAATCTCTTCCATATATTTCAACTCCACTATTCTTGTTATTTTATACCTTATGTTGTAAATTATAGTATAATTGTACCATTTATTGTAGCCTCATTCAAATTTGTTGATTTACAATTAAAAATATTATTTTTATATTTTTAACCTTTAACATAGTCTTTTTAGCATGTAAATCTTTATTTGTTTTTATTACCTCTAATTTTAAATATTATATACAACCAAACTATACTTAAATAAAAGCCTCAAAATGAAAAGGTTAAATGCACATATAAATCTACTAAAATTTATCATACATTATTGTTAACAACTAGTTATACCAATCTCTAGCATAGCATGCTTTTTATAATACTATAAAAGCCCTTAAGTGCATTTCATATACTCGAGGGCTCTAAATAACCAATATTTTATTTTTTAATGCTTCCTAACCTCACAAGAAACATACCTAAAGCTATATCCATACTGCTAATTGTATTTCCTTGTAATTTTAACAATCACCGCACCGTGTGCAGAGTACTGTGTGTAATACATACTAATTAATATGTAGTATGATTTATAAATTGTTTATTCCAATTGAAATAAGCAATTAACTATCAAATCATATACCTGTACACTTTCAGGAGTTTTCAATATATAATCATCTGTTTCTGTTACTCCATCAAGATTATCAGCAAGTTCTACATTTAATATAGAATTATCTATATCACTTCTTATTTGTGAATAAGCTATCCCCATAAATGGTAAAATAAATTTTGATTTCTCACTAATTTTTACAACTAATAAATACATATTCTTATATTCTATTATTCTCACTTTACATTTTTCTCTTGCAATACTATTAATTAAATCTTTGCTATTAGGATATGTTCTATCACAGTATAGATATATTTCTTTATTTTTTGTATCAATCCCATAAATATCATCTCGTTCAATATCATATACCATATAATTCACTATTATAGGTGATTCAGAAGCTTCTATCAATTGTCTTGCTTGTAACTCATCTGCATTCAGGAAAAGTATCTTTTTTTTCATATAATCAAAATATGAAATAACATAGCTTTTTTCACCTAACATACTTTTAATTATTTCCATAGATTCTTTAGGTATATATAAAATCCTACTATCAAACAAATTCATGTTACACATATTTCCAAAGCAGAATAGTATTCCTAACTCTTCTCTACAACAATTTAAAACTTCATCATAATTAGATATATCTGTGGAAAATGTATTAAATGAATTAGGAAAACTATAATTAGGCAAATCTTCAATATCTATTTCTACAAGCTTAACAGTATCAAAATATGTGGATATTTCAGCTATTCTATGTGAATTTTTATATATTTGCTTTAAATACTTTTTTATCTTATTTACTATATCATCATTAATAAAACAACTATCTCCCATATCTTGCTTTAACTCATTATCTAAAGCTTCTAAATTTAATTCTCCACTTTTATCTATAATATTATAATACTTATTTAATAATCTATTAAATCTTTTATTAGGAATGTATTTTTCTACATTCTCTATATCGGAAATAAATTTTTTAAAAAATTTTTTCTGCTTAAACACTTCAATATCTATCTCTGTAATATTTGCATTTAATGAAATTTTAGCTAATGTCATTATTAGAGAATGTAAATCCTCTATGTTTATATGTACTGAACTTTCAGGTTCTAAATATCTTAAGAATTTTATAAGTGGATATATATATCTATAATACTCTTTATTATTATTCTTTAAATATTGTAGATAATCAAAATAGCCTTTATAACCTTTCTTTCTTATTATATATATACATTCACAAAAAACAGCAGTTGCTTCTTGTACTTTTCTTGAATGTGTACAAAACTCATCAAGCATATGCTTGTAATTGTTATCATATATTACAACTTTTCTTATTAGATAGCAAAATATTCCCCATACTGTTTGCTTAGTTAATACCATATGGATCGTTTCATGTAATATTGTTGAATTAATTTTTTCTTCACCGTTGTCTATGAAATTAATAATTGTAGCATTACTAAAATCATATTCTCCTAAAATAGATTTTTTCATTCATATCGTCCCCCTAATTTTCTAAGATTTATTAAGCTATTTTTCATATTAGCTTAACAGCTTCCTAGTTTCTATATAACAAATTATAACATTACTATTTTAAATTCTCCAATGTTTACTAATGACATGTATTGGATAAACAATTAAATACTAACCCAACTTACTAAAATTAAAACTGAAGAACTGTAATTATATGAATTAACTCCTGAATTACTCAATCGTTTTATAAAAAGGATTGTTATTGAAAATAATGGCTCTCCTCTAATAACATATAGGTTAATTAACTCTCTTCCTACCTCAATAAAATAAGGAACCACAAGATTACCTTACAGTTCCTATTGATTTATTATTTTTTTATTTTACTAACTTTGTTATAACTTCTCCATGTGGAGTATTAGGGAACATATCTTTAATTCTAGTTCTTTCAATGCTATATCCAGCTTCAACTAATCCCTTAAGATCATTAACTAAAGTTTTTGGATTACAAGAAACATAAACAATTTCCTTAGCATCAAAATCAATTACATATTCTAAAGCCTTTGGGCTAACTCCATTTCTTGGAGGATCTAAAATTATAATATCAGGTTTATCCTTAACTTCCTTAATAGTTTTTGCTACGTCACCAGCTATAAATGTACAATTATCAAGTCCATTAAGCTTAGCGTTCTCCTTAGCAGCTTCCACTGCCTCCTCTATAAGTTCAAGTCCAATAACCTTCTTAGCCTTTGGTGCAACTATTTGACCAATTGTTCCTGTACCACAATAAAGATCAAATACAACTTTATTTTCTGAATCCCCCATAAATTCTCTAACTATACTATAAAGGCTTTCTGCTCCTTTAGTATTAGTTTGGAAAAATGAAAATGGTGAAATTTTAAATTTTAATCCTAAAAGTTCTTCCATAATATAATCTTTTCCATAAAGAAGATTAACCTTCTCTGGATAAACTACATCAGAAAATGAATTATTTTCTGTATGAAGAAGTGAAACTAATTCTCCATCAAAATCTAATCCTTTTATAATATTAGCCCACTCTATTAAATCAAAATCTACTTGTGTTGTTGTTACAAGATTAACTAAAAGTTCGCCTGTATTTTTAGCTTTTCTTATAACTAAGTGTCTAAGGAAGCCTTCCCTTTTCATTACTCTATAATAAGGAAGTCCTGTTTCTTTAAAGTATTCAACTGTAGCTTTAATTACTTTTCTAAAATCTTCGTCTACAAGTTTACACTTATCAACAGTTATTATTCCAAAACTTGCATTTTTCATATGCATTCCAAGAGAAAGTTCTGCACCTTTATGCTCATCTCCAAAGGTAAACTCCATCTTATTTCTATATTCCCATTGCTCTACACTTCCAGTTACACCTTCATATTCTCCAGTTGTAACCTCAGCATTTTTAAATAGTTCTAAAACTTCTTTTCCTAAAAACTCTAATTGAGTTTCATAAGTAAGATTTTGTGATGAACATCCTCCACAAATTCCAAAACAAGGACACTTTGCTTCTATTTCATAAGGTGCCTTTTCTAAAACTTCTAAAAGCTTAACGTCTGTATATTCAGCTCTATTTTTTTTAACTCTTCCTTTTATTGTTTGCCCAGGAAATACATTTTTAACACGTACTTCTTTATCATTTAAAGTTGATATACCCACTGATGGGAATTCAGTTCTTTCTATTTTAACTGTTACTTCGCTTCCTCTTCTCACTTTTGTTTCTCCTATCAATTAAATTATCCTATTGATAATATTCTCTTACCAATAGTTCTTTTGTTCCTTCTTTCAAATAAAGGTAAGTAAAATACATTAACTATTACATAAAATATAAGTAATATTGATGTTGGTTCAACTATCATATAACCAAGTAATCCTATTACTAAATCAAATATTAATAAAATTATTGCTGATATACCAAGTATAACTGCCTGATCCAAAACACTTGCAAATAACTTCTTTAAAAATGATGGATTTGAATCTACTTCATTTATTTCCTCTTTGTTATCATTTTTATCTTCCTTATTTTCAGTGCTATTTTTATTACCATTTTCTTCTACTTCTATTTTTTCTTCAAGCTCTTTTTCCTTTTTTTCTAATTCAGCTTCCTCTTTTATTTCTTCTTCTATCTTAAATTCTTCTTCATTTTTAATGTCCATATCATCCTTACTCATAATAATCCTCCTATTTAATTATTTTATTCCTTCGTTATCTTTAACAAATTTATAAACTTTAGTTGATAATGTGTATACTATGTACTCTTTGCTTACTGCAAACTCTTCTGATAATCCATTTATATCATCTTTCATAACACCTTCACCATTACCATTTTTTATTATGTCTAATATTTTCTTATTTATATCCTTATAATCTCTATCTGAAACTCCAGTCATTATTGATGCATATTTAGCTATTGAAGTATCTCCTAAATTAAATTTATCATCTTTTATTGCAGTTTTTCCATCAAATTTAAGTGAAAGTTTTAATTGTATTCTACCAGAGTTTTGATTTTCTCCAAAAAGCTGTGATTCAAATTGCATACTTTCAAGCTTATTAGCTTCTGGGTCTTTATTATCTAAATATATTGACTTTACATTAGCTGTTGTACCATTTACTTGCTTAACCTTATCATCTTTTTTGTAATCTAAATCAAATTCTTTTGTTTGATCTTCAATTTTACCCATTAATTCATTGCTCTTATCAACAAACTCCTTATGTGTAAAATCTTTTATCCAATCACCTTTTAAATTTTTAAAAGTATCTCCATTATCTATATTAACTTCTGCCTGTTTTTTATTATCTTCTGTAGTTTTTTGCTCTTCTTTATTTCCACATCCTGCTAGGGAAACCATTAAAACCGTTGCCATTGCTAAACCTATAATTTTTTTTGACATATTTTTACCTCCTAAATATGTTCACTATTTATTAAAATTCCTCATATTTTTTAATTATATCATTCATTCTATTGTTTTTACAACATTACTATCTTATTTTACAATATTTTTCTTAAATTACTGTTATATAATTTCCATAAAAAATAGAGAGCAATTCATTTAATTATTCTCTCAAAAAATTTTTTATATTATTCTTACTACTAAATTATATCTAACTAATTCACATTAATTATAATATTTTCATTACAATTATTAAATTTTATTATTTTATGTATGTTTTATAATAAATATCGGTTATTAAGTAGCTAATCTTAATAACCGATATTTATTTTCTATTTAGTTTTATTTAACAATTATACTATAATCATCTTTTTCTGTTACTTTTCCAACAACCCAAGCTCTTATGTCTTTTTCTCTAAATTCCTTTAAAATTTTATTTCCTTCTTCTTCACTGCAAGAAAATAAAAGACCACCTGAAGTTTGTGGATCAAATAATATATCCTCAAGCCAATTTGGAACATCCTCCAATTTATACTTGTTTTCAATATAATATTTGTTTTCATATGCACCTTTAGGAATAAGTCCATAATTTGCATATTCCTTAGCTTCTTTTATGTAAGGTATACCTTCTTTATAAAATTCAAAGGTTTTACTTGAACCTTCTGCCATTTCATATCCATGTCCTATAAGTCCAAAACCAGTTATATCAGTACAAGCTGAAATGTTATATTTTTTTATGATTTCCCCAGCATATTTATTAAGAAGTGACATCCACTTTACAGCTTCATCTAAGGCTTCTTTTGATGCCATCTCTCCCTTTGCAGCTGTATTTACAATACCAACACCTAATGGTTTTGTAAGTATTAAAACATCCCCATTTTCTGATCCACAATTTTTTAGTATCTTTTCTGGATGTACAATTCCTGAAACTGAAAGTCCATACTTTGGTTCATCATCTTGAACAGAATGTCCTCCAATTACTACTGCTCCTGCCTCTAGTACTTTATCAGCTCCACCTCTAAGTATTTCCCCAAGTATTTTTTTATCTAAACAATTTGGAAAACATACAATATTTAAAGCAACCTTAGGCTCTCCACCCATTGCATATACATCACTTAAGGAATTTGCTGCTGCTATTTGACCAAAGGTATAGGGATCATCTACAATTGGTGTAAAAAAGTCTAAAGTTTGTATAAGTGCTATGTCATCACTTAATTTATATACTGCACCATCATCTGAAGTATCAATTCCCACTAATAAATTTTCATCTACCATATTAGGTATACTTTTTAAAATATTTGAAAGAGCTCCCGGCTCTATTTTAGCTGCTCAGCCAGCAGTTTTTGCGTAACTTGTTAACTTAATCACGTCTATCATCCCTTCTCCCCTAGGATTATTATCTATTTGTTCTACATAATTATTGTAACACATCAAAATAATTTATACACAGATGGAATCTTTTATTTTTAAAAATGTCCCTTCTCCAATTCCACTTACATTTTTAATATCTTCAATAGACTTAAACCCTCCACTTTCCTCTCTGTAAGTTATTATAGCTTTAGCCTTTGAAGGACCAATTCCATTTATCTTATTAAGTTCACTTTCATCAGCTGTATTTATATTTATTTTTTCTTCCTTTGAAGAATTACTATCCTTTAAAGATGAATTTAAAGGGGCTGAAGTTTCTTTACTTTCCTTTTCTAGCTTTTTAATATTATCTTTATTAGGAATAATAACACACATATTATTTTTTAACTTTTCTGCTCTATTTACATAATCTAATGCTGCTTTTTTTGTTAGTCCACCAGCTTCCTTTATTAAATCTTCTATTATACTTCCATCTTCTAAATAATAAACTCCCTCATTTTTTACTTCACCCTTTATATCAACAACAATTTTATTATCCTTTAACTTAATACTCTCTTCATTACTATCTTTTAAATTAATATTTTCTCCATTTTTATCATTACTCTTACTAGCATTTATATCAGAAACATCTCCACTTTCCTCTACAAATATAGTTTCATTATTGTTCTTATTAAGACTTTCTCTACCCTTAAATAAATATAATCCAAAAACTATACCCCCTATAATCAATCCTATTAAAATTAACCCAATACTTTTCTTCTTTACATCCATTTTCTTCTCCTAATATAACTTTTTTCTAAATTATTAACAGTATTTTTAAAATTTATCCTTATATTGTGGAAAATTAAAGGTTTTTTTGGTAAAATAAGAAAAGTAATTTACTAAAAAAGGAGCACTTATGAGAAAATTTTTAAATTCTTTTATAAAATTTTTATTATTAATACCTATCTTTTATAGTTTAATTTTAAATACTGCAAACGCTGCAGAAAAACCCCCTAAAATAAATGCAGAATCTTCAATATTAATTGATGCAAATACAGGTCAAGTGCTTTATTCTAAGGACGAAAATGCTAAACATTTTCCAGCTTCAACTACAAAGATTCTTACAGCCCTAGTTATATTAGATAATACAAATTTAAAAGATGTTGTAACTATAGGACACAATCCTCCCTTTGCAGATGGAAGCTCCATAGGATTAAAAGAAGGTGAAAAGTTTACTGTTGAAACACTTCTTACAGGACTTTTACTTGAATCTGGTAACGATTGTGCTGAAGCTTTAGCAGAACATGTAGGTGGATCTATTAAAAACTTTGCAAAAATGATGAATGAAAAGGCAAAAGAACTGGGATGTAATGACTCAAATTTTGAAAATCCAAGTGGATTACCAAATAATAAACATGTAACTACAGCCCATGATTTAGCTTTAATAATGAGAGCTGCATTAGATAATCCTAACTATATTAAAATATCTAGGATAGTATCTACTCAATTGCCAGCTAGTAATTTAGATGGTGAAAAGCGTTGGGTAAATAATCACAATTATTTACTTAACAAAAATTCAAAATACTATTATAAATACACTCTTGCTGGAAAAAGTGGTTATACAGATGTTGCAAGACATACCTTTGTTATTTCAGGAGAAAAAAATGGTGAAAGATTAATCGCTGTATTTTTAAAGGCTAATGATAAAGTTAAGAATTATAAGGATATGGCTAATTTATTAGACTATGGATTTAATAACTTTAAAGAGGTAAAGCTTTACTCTAAAAATGAAGTAATTGAAAACTTAAAAATTACAAAAGATTTAAATCTTCCAATAGTATTAGGTAATAATGTACTATTTGCTACAGAAAAATCAAATAATGATTCTATAAATAAAAGTCTAAAATATAAATTACCTAGAAATGTAAAAAGGAAAACTTTAAAAAAAGGTGATGTAATCTGTGAAGCTGATGTTTTAGTAAATGGCAAGAAAATATCTACTGTAAACTTATTAAGCGGAGTAAATCGTGAATATAATTTTAAAACTGGTATTTTTGAATTTGTATCTAATAATTTAATTGAAGTAATTATTGGATCAATAGTTTCATTAACAATTATACTATTTATAATTATTTCCATAATAAAAAAGCGTAAAAGAAATAAGTTTCACAAAAAATGGAAGCATGTTATAAATAGACAAAAATAAAAGAGTATCGATTATTATTATAATAATCGATACTCTTTCTTTATTTAATCTTTTCAATTAATTCTTTTAAATCCTCTGGAAGTTTTGCCCTTAAACTAAGTTTTTCCCCACTTCTTGGAGATTTAAAATCTAATCCATAGGCATGAAGGGCCTGTCTTTCTATTAGATCCTTTTCTTCATCTCCATTTCCATAAAGGAAATCACCATATATAGGATGACCTAAATGAGATAAATGAACTCTTATCTGATGAGTTCTTCCAGTTTCTAATAAACATTCAACTACATCACCATTTTTCAAGCTTTCTAAAACTTTATAATGGGTTATGCTTCTTTGTCCTCTTTTATCAACTACTCTTTTTATACTATCAAAGCCATCATCTTTTTGAGTCCTATATATTGGAAGATCTATAGTTCCTTCCTTTTCCTTAAGATTTCCATGAACAATAGCAATATACCTTTTTTTCATATTGTTATTTTTCATTTCCTTTGATAGTGCCATATGTGCATATTGATTCTTTCCTATTACAATTAACCCTGAAGTATTCATATCCAGTCTACTTACAAGTCTAACAATGCAGTTTTGGCCTGTTTCTCTAAAGTAATTTATAACCCCATTAGCTAGAGTACCTGATTGATAACTTTTTGTTGGATGAACTACTATAAATGGTTTTTTATTTATAACTAATATGTCTTCATCTTCATATACAATATCTAAATCCATCTTTTCAGGAGCTATATCTTGACTTTCTTCCCTATTTAAATCAATCTTTACTTTATCATAAGCTTTAAGCTTAAAATTCATTTTAATAGCTTCATCATTTACAAATATTCTTTTTTCAATGGAAGCCCTTCTTATAAGTCTTGAAGATAATTCAAGTTCATTTTTTAAATATTCTCTAATTTTAACTCCATCATATTCTAATGGAACACTTTTTTCTAAGACGCTCATATTCTTTCTAAGTCCTCCTAAAGTTACAAGTGTTTAATAATTCTTAGCATCATTTCCTAATATAACTACTACATCATAACCAGCATCTGAATAATTAGAACTAATGCTTTCATAATCTTTTATTGACTTAAATTTATTTTTAAGAGTATTTTTTATATTTTCATTGTCAACCATAATAACACTTTTTTCTCTAAGTTCTGTATTTCCAGTGTCAACATTATTATATCCTAATTGTTTAAGCTGTATTTGATAAGTAGCTGCAAGACCACTTATTTTTGTTGCATTTAAAACTTTTATTTTTACATTTTCAGGTTGTAAAGTACCACCTACTGAATTTCCAGAATGAAGTTTTTTAATTAATCCTGCATTTTCATTTCTATCAAATACAAAATATGATTGTCCAGCTATCATTTTTGCATTTCCTTTAACTGTTGTCATTGATATATCACTAGGTTTTAATGTTACAGCCTTTAGGGCATATCTAAACATAGTTTTACCAGTCATATTAGTTTGTACATTTTGCTCTATTGTCTTTAATATTCCAGGTATTTTAAATACAATTGATGGACTTGTGCACTTTTTAACTACTTGTTCTAAGAATAAATGTTGATTCTTAATTCTATCTATATCTCCATTTGGAAGACCTGTACCATCATTATTTTTTCTCCATCTAAAGAACTCTTCTGCTTTCTTTCCATCTAAATGTACTGTAGTTCCCTTTTTAAACTTAATACGTAGATTTTGTGACTTATCAGTGTAGTCCATATTGTAATTTATCTTCATATCAACTCCACCTATTGCATCAATAAAATCTCTAAATCCTTTATAATTTACTTTAGCTAAGTAATTTATATTAATAGATAGAAGTTTTTCAACCTCTTTAATTACTCTCTCGTCTCCTCCAATTGGGTAAGCCGCATTAATTTTCCATCTATGTCCATTTATATTTATTAAGGTATCTCTTGGTATTGAAACAATATTAACCTTTTTTGTCTTAGGGTTAAAGTTTAAAACCATCATAGTGTCTGTTCTCTTTAATGCTTCATCATTTGGTTTATCAATATCCCCAACATCCATTCCAAGAAGAAGTATATTTACAGTTTGATCCATAGGTACAGTAACTGGAGCTATCATCTTATCTGTACTTATATTAGATAAAAGCTTACCTATTCTCATTCCAGTTATTACAATTATAGCTATTAATGCAATTGCTATTACTCCAAATATCTTTTTAAAAGATATTCTCTTTTTCTTCTTTTTCTTTGGAACAATTCTCTTTGAATTTTTAGGCCTTTTACTTCCTGCACTTGCTGAAGGTCTTCTTCTTTGACTTATATCCTCATCAAAATTCCTATCTCTAAAGTCATCTTGATATCTTTGCCTATCATCAACTCTTCTTCTTGCATCATTAACAGGAATACTTGAATCTCTTCTTCTTCCATCTCTTTTTAATTCTTCATTCCTTTTTGCAATACGCCTCTTTCTTCTTATGGCTTCTTCTCTCTCACTTAGTCTTCTCTTTGATCTTCTATCATCAGCCAAGTTTGTTACACCCCATCTCCTGTATAAATGTATGTTAATTATTTTTTTTATTTACTATTAAGTAATTTCTTGCTCTAACAGTATTTAAATCAATAAGAGCCCCTTTAGTTAATAAGTATTTTATTGTATGATCCATTCCCATAAGAACACCATCATCTAAATTTTCTAATACTTTATTTCTAATTTCATCTACTCCATCATACATTCTTGATGGTTCAATCATATCTGAAATATAAATAATCTTATCCAATTTACTCATATTTTCTTTTCCTGTAGTATGCCATCTCATTGCAGATAGCACTTCTTCATCATATATATTAAACTTTTCTCTAGCAACTATTTCTGATACTATTCCATGCCAAAGTTCTGGTGTTTTTTTCTCACTTAATGTTAACTCTATATTGTTACTTTTAATAATATTAGTTAACTCTTCTAAAGTTAGATTTTTTGCTACATCATGGCATAGGGCAGCAAGTTCTGCCTTATCTTCGTCTACTCCATTTAAATTTGCTAATTTTTTTGCAGTAGATACAACACCTAATGTGTGCATATATCTTTTAGGTTGTAAATTTTCTTTTAAATAATCATATATATAAGTAATTTCCATATCATTTACCTTCATTATAAAGATTTTCTCTATTTATTACATCTAATACTTTATTAGGTAAGAAAAAATCAACTCTATTCCCTTCTTCAATTCTCTTTCTAATCTCTGTTGAGGATATCTCTAAATCTAATACATTTAAAAATATAATTTTTCCATTATATTTTTTTTCAAGTCTCTCTTTTTCATCTTTTAAATCTTCTTCTCTAAAACCTGGTCTTGTAAAAACCACTAAATTGCAAAGGGCAAAAATTTCACTTACATTTTTCCATTTTTCTAAATCAACAAGACAATCAGCTCCCGTTATAAAATATAAGGTTACATCATCTTTTTTAAAATGCTTTAATGTTTTGTAAGTATAGCTTAATCCCTCTTTTTTTATTTCATAATCTGAAACCTCAAATTCCTTAAATCCTTCAATAGCCCTTAAAACCATCTCATACCTTAAAGAAGCCCCCGTAATAGATTTTTCCTTCTTATGTGGGGGACTTCCATTTGGTATAAAAATCACTCTATCTAAGCCTAATATTTTTTTTGCCTCATAAGCTATATAAAGATGTGCATTGTGGATAGGATCAAAGGTTCCTCCAATAATCCCATACTTTTTCATACTACTTTTTTTGATTCTTAAATTTTCTTGGTAATTCTATTTTTGGTTTCTTTGAAGATCTTTTGTATAGTACTATTTTACTTCCTATTGCTTGAACCCCTTCACATTTTAATTCCTTACATATAAAATCTGAAGCTTCTCTTGCTTCGAATCCACTATTTTCCAAAATTTTTATCTTTATAAGCTCTCTTGCTTCTAATGCATCTCTTACTTGATTTAAAAAGCTCTCCTCTATTCCATTTTTACCAACTTGGAATATTGGTTGAATATCATTAGCTAGCCCTCTTAAGTAAGCTCTCTGTTTTCCTATTAGCATTATTGTTCCTCCTATAATAAGTATTCAAACTCAAAATCATTAAGGTTTACCATGTCACCATCTTTAATTCCTAGTTCTCTTAATTCATTAAGTACACCTTTGTTACCTAATACTTTATGGAAATATCTTAATGAGTCTGCATCATTTACATTAACTACATCTAAAAGTCTATCTACGAAACTACCTTCAACAAAGTAAGTATCATATTCTTCACCTTTTTCAACTCTAATTTCATAAGTAAATCTCTTCTCTTCTGGAATATATCTTTCTTCATCTGAAATTTCAAGGCCTGTTATAGGAATTTCTTTAAGCATTTTTGCACATTCCTTAATTACCTCATCTACTCCTTCTCTAGTTGCAGCTGACATCTTGTATACTTTATCAAAACCTAATTCATTAACTTTCTTTTTAAAGTTTTCAAATACGCCTTCTTCAAATACTAAATCTGCCTTATTAGCTACTACTATTTGAGGTCTATCCCAAAGTTTAACTGAATACTTTTTAAGTTCTTCATTTATCTTTATGAAATCTTCAATTGGATCTCTTCCTTCAAGTCCTGATATATCAACAACATGAACTAAAAGTCTAGTTCTTTCAATATGTCTTAAGAATTCAAGTCCAAGACCTATACCTTCACTTGCACCTTCAATTATTCCTGGAATATCTGCCATAACAAAAGGCTCAACTCCATCTACTGCAACAACTCCTAAATTTGGCTTTAGTGTTGTAAAGTGATAGTTTGCTATCTTTGGCTTTGCCTTAGTTGTCATTGATAAGAATGTTGACTTCCCTACATTTGGGAATCCTAAAAGTCCAACATCTGCAAGTAATTTTAATTCTAAAATTATTGTCATTTCTTCTCCAGGCATTCCTGGTTCTGAAAAGTCTGGCGCTTGTCTTGTAGGTGTACAGAATTTACAATTACCCTTTCCACCTTTTCCACCTCTTAGGAAAACATATTCATCATCTTTTTCTGAAAGGTCACAAATAATTTTATTACTTTCAGCTTCTCTAATTATTGTTCCCATTGGCACTCTAATATAAAGATCTTCACCATCTTTACCATAACATTTTGAACCAGCACCGTTTTCTCCTGGTTCTGCCACAAATTTTCTTTTATATTTAAAATCCATTAATGTAGTAATTCCTGTATCTACTTTGAAAATGATGCTTCCGCCTCTTCCACCATCTCCACCATCTGGTCCTCCAAGTGGAACATATTTCTCTCTTCTAAAAGAAACTGCTCCATCTCCACCTTTACCAGACTTTACAAATACTTTGGCCTTATCTATAAACATATAATCACCTTTCCTTTTGTAAAATCTCCATATTCATATTATTCCTAATATAAAAATATTAAATCTATATATTAAAAAATATTTTCTTCATTATAACATAATAGTAATATATATAACGAAAAAAAACATTACAAAATAATATAATTTAAGGAAATCTTTAATTTTTTATATTTAAAAAGCACCCAAATTCATGGGTGCTTTATATGAATAACTACTATTCAGCTATTTCTTCAACATTTACTGGGTAAACAGAAGCTTTCTTCTTGTCTTTTCCCATTCTTTCGAACTTAACTACTCCATCAATCTTAGCGAATAGAGTATCATCCTTACCCTTTCCAACATTGTTTCCTGGGTGGATTTTAGTTCCTCTTTGTCTTACTATGATGTTTCCAGCAAGTACGAATTCTCCGTCAGCTGATTTAACACCTAGTCTCTTTGACTCAGAATCTCTACCATTCTTTGTACTACCCATACCTTTTTTGTGGGCGAATAATTGAAGGTTCATTTTCATCATGTCACTACACCTCCTCTTTTAATAATCTTATATATTCTCTACGTTTATTATTTCCAAACATATCATCTAAGCTTAAAATTACACTTTCTAAACTCTTCTCAAAAGTTTTAAGTAAAACCTGTGATTTTGCTATTTCTTCATCTGAAAAATCAGATAAGTCTAATTTTAAATATCCGTCTGCTACCTCGTATGTACAGTTAAGTTTTAAAACTTCATCTATACCTATAAGAACACTTTGTGATAAGACTGAAACTGAGTTACAAACCATATCAAAAGCTTCTCCAACCAATAAGACATCATTATTAAAATCTCTATCTTCTGGCATTGCGTGGCTATCAATAACGAACGCTATAATGCTATCACCTTTGTAAAAAATCTTTGCATTAATCATAAATATTATGCTTCGATCTTTTCGATAACTAATTTAGTATAAGGTTGTCTGTGACCATTTTTTCTTCTATAGTCCTTCTTACGTTTGTACTTAAATACTGTTACCTTCTTAGCTTTTCCTTGTGATACAACTTTAGCTACAACTTTTGCTCCTTCAACCATTGGCTTACCAACTGTTAAAGTTTCTCCATTAGAAACAGCTAATACTTCTGTTAATTCAACTTGTGAATCAACTTCTGCGTTAAGTTTTTCAACGAATAATACGTCTCCTTCTTGAACTCTGTATTGCTTTCCTCCAGTTAATACTACTGCGTACATTAAAAACACCTCCTCATAACGGTCTCGCCACTACGGGTACAAAGTAAAACTTTGTTTGACAAAAAACCCTATCGTGAGCGGTTTACTAACCTATCTTAACATATACTATATTTTTTGTAAAGAAATTAATTAATATTTTTCAATTCCTTTAATTTTATAGTCTAAAAGATTTTCTTTTTGGTTTTTAAATATTAAAGGTTCTATTTTATATCCATCTATTCCATCAGAAAATTTCAAGAAAATTTCTTTATCTAATCCATCAATATTTTTAAGAAAATTAAATACATCTCCTTCAACTTTATCTTTATAAATATTATCAAGTTCTATAAAAAAGCTTTTAATTGTGTTATCTTCTAGAGATTTTAATATATCATTTCTTATTAAATCTTCAACATAAGATAATTTAAGTGTATTTCCACTTCCTTTACATAAAGGACATCTATCTTCTATAGAATCATAAATACTCTTTCCTCTACGTCTTCTTGTAATTTGAACTAAATCTAGTTCTGTAAAAGGATATATTTTGCTATTACCTTTGTCACTTTTAAGCGCTTCCTTTAATTCTTTCATTACACTAAATCTTTGATTTTGATCTCTCATATCAATAAAGTCTATTAAAATTATGCCACTTAAATTTCTAAGCATTATTTGCTTTCCAATTTCTTTTGCAGCTTCTAAATTTGTTTGAAATATTGTTTTATCAAAACTTCTACCCTTTATGTTCTTGCCGCTATTTACATCTATAACATACATAGCTTCTGTTTTTTCAATTACAATATCTCCACCACAATTTAATTTAACTTTATTATGTCTAAGCTTTAATATTTCTTTTTCAATATTATAATAATCAAATAAAGTACGAATTCCTTCATATACTATTATTTCAATATTAAGCTCCCCATCTAAGAAAGTTTTAACATAAGCTTCATCTTCTTTATTATCAACATATATTTTAAGATTTCCCTTTGTAATATTATCTCTTAAAACCTTATTTAAAGATATATCTTCTCCATAAACCTTTGAAAGTTCTGTACTAAATTTAAGCTTCCTATTCATTTCATCTAATACTTTTTTAAGCTTTTCTCTCTCTGCTTTAAGCATATCAATTGGAACATTTGCACCTTCAGTTCTAACAACTATACTTATTCCATCAATTTCTTCAAGTTCTGCTAAAATAAGTTTCTTTTTAACTTCATCAGTTATTCTTTTAGAAAATGAAATTCCTGTTTTCCCATAAGTAAATACAAGATATTTCCCAGGAATATTAAATTTATTAGTAAGTTTTGCTCCCTTTTCATTTAAAGGCTCCTTTAAAACTTCAACTAAAAATTCATCACCTTTTTTAACTCCTAACTTTTTAAGCTCATCACTGTAATACATATAGCCTTCTTTTTCTAATCCAATATCTAAAAATAATGAGTTTATTGCAGGAACTATATTTTTAACTCTTCCTTTATATATATCTCCATAAGTAGGTTCATTTCCTGTCTCTTCTATGAAACATTCTTCTAGCTCATTATTATTTCTAACTGCAATTCTTAATGATTTTTCTCTTCTTTCAATAAAAATTTCTCTCATAGTTCCACTTCCTATACACATTCATAAAGAGGTACTAAAGTTTCCCCTTTCATGAAATACATCTCTTCTCTTTTTATTTGAACAAAAGTTTCTTCATTACAGTTAGTTGTATTATCTTTTATTAGCTTAACGAAAAGATCTGGTGCTAAATGTTCCCTACTTCCTGAGCTTATTAAAATATTTAATATAACTTCATTATTTTCTACACAGTAATTAACTTCATGAACTAAAGGTTTTATATCAACTTCTCTTTCACCCTTTTTAGTTCTTTTAGTCATTACCCATTCTTTTTTTGCTAAAAGATTTTTCATCTCTTCTTCAAATTTTGATGTATCCTTATATTCCATTACTATTGTATATCTTGCAGCATCAATTAAAGCCATACCTTGAGGTAATTTTTTTTCATTAGGCTTTGGAGGTTCTATTCCTACTGCTTTTAAAAATTTTATTCCACTTACAGTACTTTTATTTAGTCTATCTATTATTTCATCTTCATTAACTTTCTCTTTAAAAACTACATCCATATATTCTCCACTTGAGAATACTCCAACTGATAATGGTTGGGCTATTGATAGAGACATATGTGGATTAAATCCCTTTGAATAATCTACTGGAAGTTCTGATCTTCTAATAACTCTTTGTATTGTTCTCATTAAATCTAAGTGAGCAACAAATTTTATTTCTGCCTCTTTAGTAAACTTTATTAGATATCGCACCTTCAAAACACTTCCCTTCTTTAAAATTAACGTTAATTCCACATCCTGTACAACCTTTTCTGCAGTTTTGAGTAAGTTCAACATTTTTTGCCTTTTCATTTTCTCTAACTAGATATGATCTATTAACTCCAATATCAATGAAATCCCAAGGAAGTATTTCATCATAGCTTCTTTCTCTGTAAGTATAGAAATCTCCATCTACATTACATTCTTCTAATGCTTCCATCCAAGCATCAAATTTAAAGTATTCTGACCAGCCATCAAATTTACATCCCTTTTCAAAAGCTTTAATTAATACATCACAAAGCTTTCTATCTCCCCTTGCAAAAACAGCTTCCATATATGAAGTTTTTTGTGCATGATAATTGTAAACTATACTTCTTGATTTAATTGATCCTTTAACAGCATTAATCTTTTCATTTACAATTTCCATTTTCTCCATAGGAGCCCATTGGAATGGTGTAAATGGTTTTGGTACAAGTATTGAAGTACTTACTGTAATTCTAAGACCTTTTTTCCTAACATCCTTTGGTATTTCATAATATTCATTTACCATTTTTTCTGCAAGTTCTCCAATTGCAGCACAATCTTCTAACTTTTCATAAGGAAGTCCTATTATAAAGTAAAGCTTAATAGTGCTCCATCCATTTAAAAACGCACTCTTTGTAGCTTCAAGTATTCTCTCTTCAGTTAAACCTTTATTTATTACATCTCTCATTTTTTGAGAACCAGCCTCTGGTGCAAAAGTTAATCCTGTTTTTCTTACCTTTTGAATTTCCTTTATTAAGTCAACTGAAAAAGCATCAACTCTTATTGATGGAAGAGCAATACCTACTTTATTACCTTCATGTTCTTCCATTAATCCATGTATAAGACCTTGAATATCTGAATGATCACATATACTTAATGATGCTAATGATATTTCTTGATATCCTGTTGATTTAACTAATTCTCTAGCTTGCTTCATTAATGTTTCTCTAGTTTTTTCTCTAACTGGTCTATAAATCATTCCAGCTTGACAGAATCTACAACCATTAGTACATCCTCTTGCAGTTTCTAAAACTATTCTATCGTGAACGACTTCTGTATAAGGTACTATCATATCTTCAATTGGAAATTCTACCTTATCAAAGTCTGTTACTATTCTCTTTTTAACAATTTTAGGCACATCATCATATTTTGGAGTAAATTCCTTTATTGTTCCATCTTCATTATAAGTTACATCATATAATGAAGGCACATATATACCTCTTATTTTGGAAATCTCTCTTAAGAATTCTTTTTTCTTACCCTTACCTTTATATTTAGCATATACATCTAAAACATCATTCATCATTTCTTCACCTTCACCAAGTTCAAAGAAATCAACAATGTCATATAAAGGTTCTGGATTATATGCACAAGGACCTCCAGCCATAACTATTGGCTCCTCTTCTCCTCTTTCTGATGCTCTAATTGTTATATTTGCCATATCAAGCATATTAAGTATGTTTGTATAACTCATTTCATATTGAAGAGTGAAACCTAAAATATCAAATTTATTTAATGAATCTTTAGTTTCTAAAGCATATAATTCTACATTATGCTTTCTCATTTCTGCTTCCATATCTGGCCATGGTGCAAAAACTCTCTCACAATATGTGTCTTTTCTATTATTTATAGTATGATAAAGTATTCTTGTTCCTAAATGAGACATTCCTACTTCGTAAACATCTGGAAAACAAAAAGCAAATCTAATATCTACTTCTTTTGGGTCTTTAATTACTTGGTTTAATTCTCCACCAACATATCTTGCCGGTTTTTCAACCTTACATAAGATGTTATCTGAAATTTTATTCATTAAATTACATCCTCCTAAAAATTACTATGTATATAGTTAAATTAAGTTATTCTCCATATACATCCCTATATTCTAGCATAAATTAAAATTTTGTTCTACTAAAAAACTAGTGTCCGTATCTTTGTTTAATTATATTATTTTTTTAATTTAATTTATAAAATCAGCTATAAGATTTTAAAATTTATAAAAATAATTTCATTTCATGGTATATTATGGTATATTTATATTAAATGGATTATTTATACAAAATTTAATATTTAACAAAAAGGGGGAGGATTTTTTATGGAAAATGAAAAAAATCAAAAAATAGGTGGTGGGCTTTTAACACTTATAATTTTTCAAATTATCTCATCAACTTTTGGAATTATACAATTTATATTAATGTTGCTGCCGAAAACTAAAGATCTTTTTAACAATAAATATTATGAAAAAATAATTTCTAATCCTACTTTAGTAGTTATTTTATTAATTTTTACTTGTTTAACTTTAATCTCAATGATATTTTTATTATTTAAAAATGTTATTGGAATTTATATATATTTTGTTGTAACTGCATTAAGTATAATTCAATCAATTATATTTAATGGTTTCTCAAAATATATATTTATTTCATTAATTTTCCCTGCATTAATGGCATTTTTAATATACAGGAAAAAACATATTTTCGGATTAGGCGTAACAGCTTAATATAAAAGCTTAATATAAATTGTACATACTTAACTTAACAAAAATTATAGGACTTAGAAAATATTTTCTAAGTCCTATAATTTTTAATTTTATTATTTTTTATAAACGCTTTAATATATTAAAATATTTATTATCTATAAATAGCCTTTATAGGATCTAATTTACATGCATTATATGCAGGAATTACACCAAATACAACTCCTTCTATTATAGAAATCAAAGTTGCTCCTATAAATGTTCCAAGTGTAAGAACAGGAGGAAATGGTAAAAATGCCCCTGCAAGTTTTGCAATTAAATATCCAACTAATATTCCTATTAATCCACCTATTGAGGTTACTAATATTGCTTCAAAAAGAAATTGTAATAATATGCTGCTTGGCTTTGCACCAATTGCCCTTCTTATTCCAATTTCCCTTTTTCTTTCAGATACAGAAACATACATAATATTCATTACTCCAATACCACCTACAAGTAGAGAAATTCCTGTAATGAAGGCAATAAACTTAGTTAGCCCTCCTATTATATCTTCAAACTTTTTTGTAATTTCTTGTGGATCTTGAAGCTTATATTCTCCCTGAATATTACCATGACTAGATTCTAAATATTTCTTTACATCATTAAAAACAGTTTCCTTCTTATAACCTTGTTTAACAAAAACATCTAATGACCCTATAGTATCCTGTGATTCCATACTATCTTTTGATGTCTTTGATATGTAACTTGATGTTGGTCCAAAGGTCATTCCTTTTTCTTCTGGAAGTATACCTATTACTTCATAATTAGTACCATTTATAGTAACTGCCTTTCCTATTCCATCACTTATTGGATTAAAAAGATTTTTTGCAGTGCTATACTGTAATACTATACGCTTTTCATTTTCTTCTCCTTTTTTAAACCATCTACCATATTCAACCTTTTTAGTTTTTCCATCATAAGCATCAATTAAAGCCATTTCACTTTTATTAAAATATCCTATCTGACCTGCTGAAAAGGTAAATCCTCCAAAACCACCTTTAGAAGGTTCTGCTTTTTCAACTCCTGGAATGTTTTTTATTCCATAAATATCTGACTTAGAAAAGGGTTCTAAAAGTTTTATACTTGCCTCTGAATTTTCTGGTTTAAAATAAACATTTATTTTATTTGCATTTACATCTTCTGATGATTTAACAACATAATCTTTAAATCCATTTCCTACAGAAAGTATAGCAACAACAGAGCTTATACCAATTATTATGCCAATCATAGTAAGGAATGTTCTTAATTTATGAAATCTTAAACTGGAAATTGCAGTTTTTATTAAATTAATTATTGACATATTCCATCCCCTTTGTTAATACTCCATCTTTTACACGGATTACTTTATTAGCATATTTAACTAAATCCTCATCATGAGTTACCATAATTATTGTTTTCTTTTCTTCATTTAGTCTTTTTAGTATACTCATAATCTCTATTCCTGTTGTACTATCTAAGGCTCCTGTTGGTTCATCTGCAAAAATTACATAAGGATTATTTATTAAAGCTCTAGCAATGGCAACACGTTGCTGCTGACCTCCAGATAACTCTAAAGGAAATTGATTCTTTTTATCTAAAAGTCCAACCATCTCTAAATATTTATCTATAGCTTCATCTCTTTTCTTTTTTGAAACATTTCCGCTATAAAGAAGTGGTATTTCTACATTCTTACCAATACTTATAGAATTTATTAAGTGAAATTGTTGAAATATAAATCCCATATATTTATTTCTAACTTCTGCTTTAGTATTTTCCTTTAAATTACTTACTTCTTCGCCATTAAATATATATTTACCATCATCAAATCCATCTAATAATCCAAGTATATTAAGTAATGTTGTTTTTCCACTACCAGACTTACCCATTATCATAACAAAGTCTCCCTGCTCTATATTAAGATTTATATCTTTTAAAGCATGGAACTTATCTTTTCCTAATTTATAATATTTATTTAAATTATTTATTTCTATAATATTACTCAACAGACATCCCTTCTTTCATATTATAGTCTGCATTAGATATTATCTCATCACCTGAAACAAGACCACTGTTAACTATAACAACATCATCATTTCCTTTCTTTGATGAATAAGTTATTACCTGTTTAACTAGCTTTCCATCTACTTTTTTGAATACATAAGATTCATCACCATTTTTTAATACTGCCTTTTTAGGAATTTCAATTGGCTTATCATCTAAATTAATAGATCCTTGTACATGGAATCCATTTGTTAAACCCTTTTGAGTATCTAATTCTATATTAACTTCATAATATGACATATTATTATTATTTCCTTGGCCTACTCCCTTAGCAGCTACATCCATTCCCCCTGAATTAGTAGGTGTATCAGAAACCTTTGATATTTTTCCTTTAATCTTTTTATTAGTAGCTACTATTGTTATGTCAACATCTTGATTTTTCTTAAGTCTTGGCTGGTCCTTTTCATTTACTGTTCCATTCATATAAAAATCAGTTGACTCTATTGTTATGTATGGTGAAGCCATATTATTTTTTGAATTTGAATTATGTAGTATTACCTTTCCACTTATAGGAGCTGTTATTGTCTTGTATTCCTTATCCTTTAAGGACTTTATTTGTTTTTCATAAAGGTTAATTTGACTGTCTATACTTTCTGTTGAAATTTCTTGTGCATTTCCCATTGGAACATTTTTTCCAGCAATGCTTCCTGGATTTTTAGCACTTTCTTTCTTAAGCTCTTCTAATTGCTTTTTACTGCTTTCCTTTTGTTTTAATAATTCTTTCTTTTGATTCTTTGCAGTTTCTAATTGCAGCTCAATTTGATCAACTTGTGCATTTACTTTATCATCTTTATAAACAAATAGATTATCACCTTTTTTAACTATTTGATCATTTTTTACAAAAACTTTATCTACATTACCTTTACTTGGATCTAGATATATTTCCTTTGTCTTTTCAGGTTCTATAACTCCATTTACGAAAACTTTTTCTACTGAAGGTACAGTATATGTTTCCATAGAAGATGTTTTTCCTTTATCCATACTTTTCTTTAAAAAGTAAAGACCTGTAGTTGATGCTATAATTATTACAGCAATTACTATAATAATTACATACTTTTTCTTCATACAATCCCTCCTTCTAAAAAATAACTCATTATAAGAATATCATATTTTTTCTGTAATTACTGTAAAATTTTATATTTTTTTCATAAATTTATTTAATACATTTAAATTTAAGGCTATGTTTTAAAAGAGCATTAATTACATACAACTATAAGACATTCTTAATATCTTAAGAGCTATATAAAATCACTCCTTACATAAAACATAGCCAATTTTAAATAAATATAACCTTTTATTTCTAAATATCTTTTAATAATTAAAGTAATTTCTAAAAACATAAATACTAAATGAATTCCTAAGATATTTCATTTAAAATATTTATATATTCTTCTAAAGTTATATTCCCATAATTTTTAAGTCCTTCCAAAAGCTCATCTTCATGAATTATTTTAAGAAGCTTAAGTTCCTCATCTAGTATATAAAATGTATTGAATTTACTTTTATCTACCATTCTCATTACATTAAGTAGCTCATTTTTATAAAATACTGAAATTGTTTTATTTTCAATAAAATTATACTTTTCAAGTTTTCTTCTCTTTTTAATAATATCTCCCATTATTATATACATTGTCCACTTTTTTTCTAATATAGTAGAATATATTATTAATATTCCAATTAAAAATAAGCTTATATTTACTCTATGTAAAAATACCATGAAGAAAAACAATACTATAAAACAAGTTGAAGAAAAATAGCTTACATAAGTAGTTATTTTCTTAGCTTTTATATATGAAATATATTTTGAAAGTATTATTTCTAAAATTCTTGAGCCATCCAAAGGATAAGAAGGAATTAAATTAAATATACAAAGACTAAAGTTAATGCTATAACAAACTTCTAATAAATTAAAAGAGGTTATTTTATATAGTCCATATAAAACTACTCCTAAAAACAAATTCATAGCCGGTCCACTTAAATAAAGTATAAATTTTTCTCTATCTAAAAGGTCTTCAACATCTGTAATTTCAGCCTTTGCTCCAGTCAAGCCAAGTTCTAAGGAAGAAAGCTTACATCCTAATCTGTTTCCAACAAAAATATGTGTAAATTCATGAAGTATTATAGATACAACTCCAATTAAAATCTTACTTTCAAAACTAATTGCAAGTAATAATAATATAAGTTCTACAATAATTAATTTATAAGATTTTTTCATTTAAAACTCCAAAACATCACTTCTTATACATCTTTTTTATTTTCAATTAATTTTTTCTTAAATTCATTAAAAGCATTAAGAACTTTAGAATGATCTAAATTATATTCCTTTGCTATAACTTCCTTTGCATTTGAATAAACTTTATTCCCCTTATCATAAGGCAAGTATTTTAAAGCCATCATTAAAACAATTAATGTTAAAGCTCCTATAAATTGAATATATAATACCTTTAACATTCCTCCCTTCTTTTTTCTTTTTCCGCCATAAGAGTTTCTTTCTCTTTCTTTATAATCAAAGGATTTATATCTGTTATTTTTTCCTCTTAAGTTTTCATAATAATTCTCATATAACCCTTTATAACTTCCCATCATATCTCCTTTCATTTGTTACTTCTATTACTTTATTTATATTTCTTAAATATATGTTTTATGAAAATATATATTTTTAAACTTAACTTATAACCATTAGCTATAATGTTTTATTTCTATTAATAATGTAAATGTATTATGTATTATATTGAACTTAAGTAACATTAGTAATAAACTTTTATAGTAAACGTTATCTGTGGTAAATATAATAATAACCTTTTAAAGGAGTGAAATTATGTTAACTAAAAAAATCTCTAAATTTCTTGTAATGACTTCAATAACCTTTGGTTGTTTGTTAGGCCCATTAGCTTTAAATGCTTTTGCCTGCACAACTGTAGTTGCTGGAAAATCAGCTACTGCCGATGGTTCAACTATTGCAGCTCGTAATGAGGATGCAAAAACTGCTTGGGATAAAAGATTTGTTGTACACCCTAGAAAAACATCAAGAACACATAAAACTTATAAATCAAAAGGAAATGGATTTACATGTACTCTACCAAAAGTACAGTACAAATATACAGCAACTCCTGAATGGACCCAAAAAGATGGACAATTTGAAGAAGATGGAATTAATGAATATGGAGTTGCAATGAGTGCTACTGAAAGTGCTACTGCAAATGAAAAAACTTTAAAGGCTGACCCTTTAATAAAAAATGGTATAGGGGAAGACTCTATGGTTTCTGTAATCTTGCCTTACATAAAAAGTGCAAGAGAAGGTGTTGAAAGACTTGGTAAAATAGTAGAAAAGAAAGGTTCTGCTGAAGTTAATGGCGTTATCTTCTCTGATAAAAAAGAAGTTTGGTATATGGAAATAGGTTCAGGTCATCATTGGGTTGCAACAAGAGTTCCTGATTCTTGCTATGCTGTAATTCCAAATAAATTATGTATAGATAAAGTAAATTTAAAAGATAAAAAGAATTTTTTAGGTTCAAAAAATTTAGTTAAATTTGCAAAAGAAAAAGGATTATATAATCCTAAAGTAGATAAATATTTTAGCTTCAAAAAAGCATTTGGAACTAACAATGCTGAAGATGCTAAATATAATAATCCTAGAATTTGGGATGGTCAAAGAATTTTAACTCCATCTGTAAAGCAAAAAATTACTGATAAAGATTTTAAAATGTTTATGAAACCTGATAATAAAATAAAGATTTCTGATGTAGAAAAAGTTTTAAGATCTCACTTTAATGGAACTGAATATGACCCTTATGGTAAATATGTTGGTAAATATAGACCTATAAATGTAGCTTACACAATGGAATCTCATATTTTACAATGCAGACCAAACTTACCAAGTGATATTGGTTGCATTCATTGGTTAGCTCTTGGAGTACCAGAAACTAGTGTTTATGTTCCTTTTTATTCAGGAATAAATCAAACTCCAAAAGCTTATAGAGAAGGTACAGATACTCCTGACTTCACTTCAGCTTATTGGGTTTATAGAACAACAGGTGCATTAACTACACCTTATTATTCTGAATATTTAAGTAAATATACTAAGCCCCAATTAGCTGCTATAGAAAATAAATTAACTTCTAGCTTAAAAGAAAGTGATAAACATGCATTAAAACTTTATAAGAGAAATAGTAGAAAAGCTGAAGATTATATGACTAGACATTGTACAAAAATGGCTGAATACTCATTAAAGAAAACTACTGAATTAAACCAAACATTAATAAAGGCAACTACAGCTAAAACACCTGTTCATCATAATTCAGATTTATAATCTTATTAGTATTAAAGGGAGAGTAGTTAGATTTGTGTAATAAACAAATTTAACTACTCTCTTTTGGCTGTAATAAATTTAATTTTTATTTGTTACAGCCTATATTTTTATATTCTAATTAACTCTATATTTAGATGGGGATACTCCAAACTTCTTTTTAAATACATAACTAAAATAGTTTGCCTCTGGATACCCTACTTTTTTAGCTATAATATAAGACTTATAATCAGTAGTATTTAGTAAATTTAAAGCAGCATCTAATCTTATTGTAGTTAAATAATTTATAAAACTTGTACCAGTTTCACGCTTAAATATAGTAGAAAAATATGTTGGACTAACATATAAATATTTACAGATTTTTTCTACTGATATATCACTATCATTATAATTTTCATATATATATTCCTTTGCCTTTTCTATAATAAATTTAGATGAATTTAATCGCTCTCTTCTTATTAAGTTATTTATTTTAATTGCCCTTTCCATAAACCACTTCTTAACATTTTCTATTGAATCAAAATTATCTAAATGACTATAACAATTAAAATTCTCATGAAAAATATCTCCTATATCTAAATTATAAGTTCTTACAAGCTTTAATAATGCTGTAGTAATCTCTATTAAATATATTTTATATTTGTTAAATGGAAGTAACAGATTTTCTACTCTAAAAAATAGCTTACATATTATTTTTTCAATTTCATCCTTTGACTTAATCTTAATAGCATTTAATAACTCTCTTTCATCATTTTCATCAAATTGTAATTGAACTGAATTATCAGGTTCAACATCCTCTATATAAATTGCCTTACCACTACCTAATATCATTCTATAATGAAGGGCATTTCTAGCCATTTTATAAGAAAAGCGTATTTTTAAATAACTATCCGTTACTTGACCAACTCCTGCTGATACATTTTTTCTTACAATTCGCTTAGATACTCTACATACCTCGTTAAGTCCTTCTATAAAATCTAGTACATTTTCTCTTTCATCAAAATTTCCTATTAAAACTACTGTTCCTGAATAAATAAAACTTACACATTCACAATACTTTTCCATAATATCATCTGATATCTGTTTAATTGATATATCTATTAAATTATCCTTTTCTAAAAACTCTTCACTATTTTCATCTATAAAATTATCAGTATATATAACAGCTACTGAATAAAATTTAGAATTAAATCTTATTCCAACTTTTTTCCCTTCCTCTTCTAATTTTTTATTTCTTATTCTACCCTCTAATGTTCCTACTAAAAATTTTTCCTTTAAAAGCGGTAAACTTTCAATATAATATTTATAAAGTTTTTCTACATTTTTCTTTTCACTATATTCATTATCCATTTTCTCTTTTAACTTTTTTAATACTTCTATTAATTCATTAGTTTTTATAGGCTTTAAAAGATAATCTAAAGCATTTATTTTTATAGCTTTATGTGCATACTCAAATTCATCAGAGCATGAAAAAATTATAATTTTTATGTTAGGCATAATCTCATTTATTTTTTCTCCAAGTTCTATTCCATCCATAAATGGCATTTTTGTATCTGTAATTATCACATCTGGTTTAAGTGTTTTTGCCTTTTCTAAAGCCTCTCTTCCATTTTCTCCTTCTCCAATAACTACAAATCCATATTTTTTCCAATCTATTTTGTTTATAATATTTTTACGAATTTCCCTTTCATCATCAACTATTAAAACCCTATATAACTCCATAACCTACCCCTTAATATTTCTTTTTATTTACATATAATTAAAATATTCCCACAGATAGATTATCCCATCATATTACATCTTATTCAATATTATATTTTAATTTAGGTAAAATATTTTTTAATATGTATTACTTCATTTTTATATAATCTTAAATAAATTTAAATATAAGGCTTATAATTTAGGTAAATGTTGATTTAAAACATATCCAAATATAATATTCTATTAAAACTTACAAAAAAAATCCCACTAAACATAAAAAGGTAGTTAAAATTTAAATTTTAACTACCTTAAATATTTTTATTATTTTTAAATTTAAAGGATTACTCCAAAAGTAATAGCTAGTCCTAACACAATTAATAATCCAGTAATAACTTTATCCATTGTTTCTACTGATACATCAATACGTCCATATAAGGTATCTCTAACACCTTGCTTTGGCTTATCAGAAGAATTTTCTAAAATTTCTTTTGTATTTTCTTTTTCCATATAATTTCTCCCCTTATTACTTCTTAGCTAAGTATTTTCTTACATCAAGTGAAACTGCAACTATTATAATTAATCCTCTAATTATAAATTGCCAGTAAGCATTAACTCCTATGAAGTTTAACCCATAGTTTATAACTTGAAGAAGTACTGTACCTATAAGTACTCCTGGTATAGTTCCAACTCCACCAGTAAAAGATACTCCACCAACTACACAAGCTGATATTGCATCAAGTTCATAGTTAAATCCTGTACTAGTAGTTGTAGAACCTGCTCTTGCAGCCTCTAAGAATCCTGCCATACCATAAAGAATTCCTGAAATAATAAATATTATCATAATATTTTTAGCTAAGTTTACTCCAGATACTGCTGCCGCTTCTGGATTTCCACCAATAGCAAACATATTTTTACCAAGCTTTGTTTTATTCCAAATAAACCACATAATTAATGCTACAATTACTAAGTAAAAAATTAAATATGGTATTTCAACTACTCCTAAATTTAATGAGCCTGTTACAAGATTTGTATATCTTTCATCTAAGTTAGCAACAGGTTGTGCACCAAGTGGTGGTCTATCAATATATAAACAAGATGCACCATAAGCAATAAGCTGAGTTCCTAAAGTAATTATAAATGCATGTACCTTTAGTTTTGCAACACCAAAACCATTAATAGCACCAAATATTCCTCCTATTACAATAGCTATAAGTAGTGGAACAATTAGTGGCAATACTGGTAAATCTGGATACATTCTTGCCGCATATGTTGAAGATTGTAATAATGAAGCTGAAACTATTGCAGTAAATCCTAAAATACGTCCTGCAGAAAGGTCAGTTCCTTGTAATACTATAAGTCCTGCAACTCCTAAAGCTAAAATACCACGAGTAGATGCCTGACTTAAAATATTAGTAAGATTTTTTAATGATAAAAATGATGGTTCCTTTATAACAAAGAAAACTATCATCATTGCTAATACTATATATAATGCATAATTAACCAAAAATTTGGTTACTTTTTCTTTATTAATTTTTGTGTTTTCCATACCTTCTCCCCCTAAAAGCCCTAAATGTACTTAGCAGCTAATTCCATAATTTTTTCTTGATCAAGATTATTTGTATCTTCTACCCCTGCTACTTTACCATTTGACATAACAAGAATTCTGTCACAAATTCCAAGTAGTTCTGGCATTTCAGAAGAAACAACAATTATTCCCTTTCCTTTATTAGCTAAATCTATAATCAATTGATATATTTCATATTTAGCACCAACATCGATTCCTCTTGTAGGTTCATCTAATAATAATACTTCTGGATTAGTTAATAACCATCTTCCTATAATTACTTTTTGTTGGTTTCCTCCAGATAAGGATTTTATTTGAGTTTTTTGACTAGGAGTTTTAACTCTCATACTATCAATAACCCATTTAGTATCCTCTACCATCTTTTTATTATTTAAAACACCATATTTACTATAATTATCTATATTTGCTATCATAGTATTAAACTTTATATCAAGACCTCCAAAAATACCTGTTGATCTACGTTCCTCTGTTAATAAAGCAAATCCATTTTTTATAGCTGTTCTTGAATCTTTATTATTAACTGTCTTGCCATGTAAAATAATTTCTCCCTCATTATGGCGTGCAATTCCAAAAATAGTTTCTAAAAGCTCCGTTCTCTTAGAACCTACAAGTCCAGCTACTCCTAATATTTCTCCCTTTCTTAACTTAAAAGAAGCATTTTGAATAGAAGGCTGATATGTTCCTGTAAGATTTTTAACTTCCATTATAACTTCATCTGGCTTATTAGTCTTAGGTGGAAAACGATTAGTTAAATCACGACCAACCATTAACTTTATAATTTTATCTGTAGTTAAATCCTTTGATGGAATTGTATCAATCCATTTTCCATCTCTCATAATTGTCACATCATCAGATATTTTAAGAATTTCTTCCATTTTGTGAGATATATAAATAATTCCGCATCCTTTTTTTCTAAGTTTATTAATAATCTTAAAAAGATGATTTACCTCTTCTTGTGTTAATGATGAAGTAGGTTCATCAAGAACTAATATTTTTGCATTATAAGAGGCTGCTTTTGCAATTTCTACCATCTGTCTTTGTGAAACAGATAACTTTGCCATTTTAACTTTTGGATCTATATCCATATCTAATTCTTCAAATATTTTTTTTGTTTCCTCATACATTTTTTTATGACTTACAATACCTTTACTACCTGGATATCTTCCAAGCCATATATTGTCCATTACATCTCTTTGTAATACCTGATTTAATTCTTGATGTACCATGGATACTCCATTTTCCATTGCCTGTTTAGGATTTGAAAACTTACACTTTTCTCCATTTATAAATATTTCTCCATCATCTTCTATATAAACACCAAATAAACATTTCATTAAGGTTGATTTTCCTGCTCCATTTTCTCCCATCAAAGCATGTACAGTACCAGGACGAACTTTAAGCTTAACAGAATCTAAGGCTTTTACACCTGGAAAGCTCTTACATATGTTATTCATTTCTAATATATACTTTGTATTTTCCATAACTTTTGTTATCACCACTTTTCTGCTTATTTTAAGTTGCACTATATTAAATACTTAATATAGTGCAACTTTATTTTTAAACTATGAAATTATTTTTTAATATATTCTTGATATGGTATACGTACTGCAACACCTGTATCATCAAATTTATAATCTGTTCCTTCAATTGCACTCTTACCATTTACTAAATTCATACCACATTTATAAAGAGCATTTGCCATTGCTGGAGCATCTTGAAGAACTGAACCTGTCATGAAGCCTTTTCCAATAAGATCTTGTGCTGCTTCTGTAGCATCAACACCAACTACTGGAATTGTCTTTTTCTTGTCACCTTTGTTGTAGCCTTGAGCTTGTAATGCTGCAATAGCACCTTGAGCCATACCATCATTATTTGCAATTACAGCTTCAATTTTATTACCATGTCTTGAAAGCCATGCTTCCATAGCATTTTGTGCTAAACCTTGTTCCCAGTTACAAACTTGAAGAGCTAATTCCTTTGTTTTTATATCTGCATCATTAATTGTAGATACTGAGAATTTAGTTCTTGCAATAGCTTCTGGATTATCTGGTTCTCCCTTTAGCATTACATATTGCATAATTCCATCTCCGTTTTTGTCTAGTTTCTTGTCACCTTTCCATGCATCTACAAGAATTTTTCCTTGTAATACTCCAGCCTCTTTAGCATTTGTTCCTACAAACATAGATTTTTCGTAAGATTTAACTGCATCTGGTGTAGCAGGTTCTCTATTAAATAAAACAACTGGAACATCCTCTGCTTTAATCTTATCTACAACTGTTTGAGCTGCTCCTGTATCAACTAAGTTAACCATTAAAAGATCAGTGTCTTTTTGTAATAATGTATCTATACTATCGTTTTGTGTAGCTTGGTCACCTTTTCCATCATAGAAAGTAAATTCAACTTTTCCTTCATTTTCTGATTGGATTTTTTCTAAGCTTTGACGTACTGTTGAAATATAAGTATCATCAAATTTATATAGACATACACCAACTTTTACAGGTTTATCTGAACCAGCTGCTCCTCCTTCTTTACCTTTGTCTCCTCCGCATCCAACAAGCATGCCGCCAACCATCATTGTAGCCATTGCCATAGCAACTAACTTTTTAATTTTTCTCATACTAATCCCCCACTTAAATAAATTATTTTTTTTAATTTTGTTACCCTTTATTACGTTTTCATTATAGAAATTTTTTACTTTTTATTCCATACAAAATTCTTAACACTTCTATCGAAATTCTATTATATTTAATTTTTTTACAATTTTTCTAGTTTTTGTTTAATATCTTTTATTTTATAGTTTTTTATAAAAACTAATTTATAATACATTTTTTCTTTACTAGAATTCTAAATTTTTTTTTAAGCTAACATAACTTTTTATAAAAAAATAAAAAGCTAGTTTAAAAACTAACTTTTTGTTTTTTATTTATATTATATTTTAATTGAATAAAAAAGGTAATTTTTGTATTTATCAAAAATTACCTTTATATATAATTTCTTAGAATCTAATTTTCTTTCTTCTCATACCTACATTTAATACTAAACCTATTGACATTACTGTAGTTAAAAGTGAACTACCACCATAACTTATAAGAGGTAATGTTATACCAGTTATAGGTAATAATCCTATTGTCATTCCAATATTTTGTAGTATAGCAAATAGGAAATATGAAATTATTCCTACACATATAATTGAACCAAATATATCCTTTGAAGTTCTGGCTATATTTATCATTCTACTTATTAAAAATCCATAAAGAATTAGTAATAATATAACTCCAATAAGTCCCCACTGTTCTGCTATTGCTGCAAAAATAAAGTCTGTTTGTACTTCTGGAACATGCTGTGCTGCATATCCTGAAGTTGCATCATTTGCCATTGAAGGTCTATTTCCTAAAATTCCTCCTGAACCAATAGCTATTAATGATTGACTTAGATGATATCCTGACCCTGCCATATTTGCTTCTGGATTCATAAATGATGTTATTCTTGTCTTTTGATAATTCTCTATAAGGCCTGAATTCCAAACAAGTAATATACCAATAACTAAAGCTAAAAGGCCACCACCAATTACTTTCATATCAAGTCCTGCAATATAAAATATTCCAAGAACTATAAAGAAACAAACCATTGTCATTCCCATATCTGGTTGTATAATAATAAACACAACTGGAACTGCAGCATAAAAAACAAGTGTAAAGAAATTCTTTAAATTATTTATTTCCAAATCCATTTCTTCTAATTTTTTTGCAAGCATAAGTATCATACCTATCTTTGCAATTTCTGCAGGCTGAAGGGACACTGGTCCAAACACAATCCAACCTTTTGCTCCACCTCTAACTGATCCTAAAAATCTTGTTGCAATAAGTAATACAACTCCTGCCCAATAAAATATTGGAACATAATTATATATTACCCTGTAATCAACTGCCATAAATATGTAAAGTGCTATAAGAGAAACAACAAACCAAATTAATTGTCTTTTAGCATAAAAAAATCCATATTCTCCCTTTGTACAAAGGTATATGTTTAAGATACCAAAAAGTACTAACGCTATTGTAGAAAACAATAATACTTTATCTATATCTCTTATTTTTTTAAAATCTAATTTATATTTGTCATAAGTTCCTCTTCTATCAAACAGCAAGTCTTCTCTTAACAAAATCTTTCACCTCCCGAAAAACCTGTATTTCTATTATATATCATAAAAGATTTATTCTCCATAATAAATCTTTTATAAAGACAAAAAATAATAAATTTTTAATATATCTATAAAATAAAAAACTGTATATCTAAAATATACAGTTTTTATAAAATTTATTATTAATTTTTTCTACGTTTAACGGCCTCTTATATTTTTAATAGGAATATTTGCAACTAATGATGAAGCTGCTTCTCCCTCATCTATATCGCTCTTACTTACTGATATTTCTACATCTTCAGCTGAAATTTCTATGTATTTTGAAAGCACTTCTAATATTTCATTTCTAATTTTCTCTAAAGTTTCTGCTGGAAGATTTCCTCTATCATGAATAAGTATTAACTTAAGCCTATCTTTAGCAATGTCTTTTGGTTTTGGTTTGTTTGTAAAACTACTAAAGAACCCCATTTCAAATACCCCCTATTTACGCTTGAATAACTTCATTATAGATCCAAAGAAACCTTGAGGCTCATCATTTAAATCCATAAAAGGTACTTTTTCACCAGTTATTCTCTTTGCTATATTTCTGAAAGCTTCTCCAGCTCTTGCTGATTCTTCTAATACTATTGGCTCTCCTTTATTAGTAGAAACAGTTATTTCTTTATCATCAGGTACAACTCCAAGAAGTTCAATTGAAAGTGTTTCAATTATATCACTTACATCAAGCATATCTCCTCTTTGAGTCATAGCATAATTCATTCTATTTATAATAACAGCATGATCTTCTAATCCTTTAGCATCAAGTTTACCAATTACTCTATCAGCATCTCTAACTGATGTTATTTCTGGATTTACTACAACTATTGCTTTATCAGCTCCAATTATTGAATTTTCAAAACCTTGCTCTATACCTGCAGGAGAATCTATTATTACATAATCAAAATCTTCCTTTAATTCTTTTATAATCTTAAGCATTTGTTGTGAACTTATATCATCTTTATCTCTTGTTTGCGCCGTTGGTAAAAGACATAGCTTAGGAAATCTTTTATCCTTAATTAAAGCCTGCTTTAATCTGCATCGTCCTTCTATAACATCAATTATAGTATAAACTATTCTATTTTCTAATCCCATTAATACATCTAAATTTCTAAGACCTGTATCTCCATCAACAACAACAACTTTTTTTCCAAGTGCCGCTAATGCAGTACCAATGTTGGCTGTTGTTGTAGTTTTTCCTACGCCACCTTTTCCTGATGTAATTACAATAGATACTCCCATTTAACAATCCCTCCACGCTTTAATAAATATATTTATTTGGTAAATATGGTTCCACTATTATTTCCCCATCTTTTATTTTTGCCACCTCTGGGAACTCTGGCTTTTCTGCATCTGGTGATAATGCTATAACATCTGCAATCTTTAAAATTTCTGGTTGAAGACTAAAGGATGCAATTATAGCCTTTGAATTTCCATTTGACCCTGCACTAACATTTCCCTTTATACTTCCTAAAACAATAATATTTCCAGTTACTATAACTTCTGCTCCACTATTTATATCACCAACTATAACAATGTTTCCATTATAATTTATACATTGTCCACTTCTAACTGTTTTTCTCAAAAACTTTGTTCTACCTTCATATACTCCTGAAAAAACCTTTTTATCTTTATCCTTTTCTTTGCATATTTCATCTTGTAATATAATGTCCTTTATTTCTATCTCATCAAATAACACCTCTTTAAGATGTATTAGATTTTTTTCATTAATTGAATTTAAATTAGTGCTAATTGTTAGAGTCGAATTTTTATAAAAACGCTTTCCTTTTGATAGTTTTTCTATTAGATTTTCAAGCATCTCTTCAAAACCACTAAATTTATTCATATTTATAATAGCACTTAAACCACTTCTATTGCCTTTTATAATTATTTTCTCATCCATTATTGGTTTCCCTCCACCAATTTCTATCACTATACATTATTCTACAAAACATAATAAATTCCTCTTATTATTATAGCATTAAAATGTAAGTATTTGTAGTTTTAGTTTTCCTTTAAAAGAAAAAAACAACATTAGATTATAATATATACCTAATGTTGTTTTTTATTTATAATTTTTACTCTTATTTATTTGTTAGAATCTTTTGCAGACTTTTCTTTATCAGCCTTTTCTTTATCTTTTTCCTCTTGTTTCTTTTTGCTTTCTGCACTGTTATCTTTTGGTGCATCTACTACATACTTCTTAAATGTTGATGAGCTCTTTGCATAGTCTGGATATTTCTTTAAAATCTCATCTCTAAAATATGCTTCATAAGTTGCCTTTGCAACTGGAGCTGTATAAGAACCATGTCCACCATCATATATAACACCAACAAATGCAATTTGTGGTTTATCAATTGGAGCAAAGCTGACATAAGTTGCATATGGTTCTCTACCATATTCTCTTTGATTATTGTTATAATCTGCTGTACCTGTTTTACCAGCTGTTGGTATTGGGAATGAACTAAATATTGCAGAAGCTGTACCACCTTCAGCATCATTAGCCTTTTTCATACCATCTTTAACTGCATCAATAGTTGACTTTTTAAGATTTATTTTTTCAAGTACTTTTGGTTTAAATTCTTCTACTACCTTTCCTTGTGGGTCTGTTATCTTATCAACTAAATGAAGTGAATATCTTGTTCCTCCATTTGCAAGAGTTGATATATATGCCCCAAGTTGAAGTGGAGTATAATGATTTATACCTTGACCTATTCCTGCATAAATAAGTTGTGCTGGTGATGTCATTTCTGATGATTTATCAGTAACAACATATCTTGCAATTGCATTTGATACAATTGAAGCTTGTTCATCTATCTTTACTTGTTTGTTGTACTTACTTTCATATTTTTTAACATTATTTTTATAAAGATCTGAATTTTCCATTATGCCTTTAACATCTGGTAAAATACTTAACGCAAAAGCATCTTGGTTAGAAAGTGGTTTTCCAGTTCCTACTGCTTCAAATCTTTCTTTAATTTTTTGTTTAAGATCTACTTTAAATCCCTTTAACTTTTCTGAATCATCATCTCTATAAGAGAAATCAAAAGGAACAAAAGTATATGTGCCTAAATAACTTGCAACATCTGATCCACTTGAAGTTTCTTTTTCTAAATACCCTGCCAATTCAAAATTTGAAAGAGCAACTGTATTTTGTTTTACTGAGTCAAAATTATATGTTTGACCATTAGTATTTTCTTCTATTTCTATTCCTGTTGAAGGATTTGTCTTACTATTTGGATTAACACCAAGTCCAAATTTCCATGCATATTTTGCAATAGAATTTAATGATTCTGGTCTATTGGCATCTCCACCATTTTTCATGTATAATCTATAAGCTGTTTCATAGAAGAAGAAGTTACATGAAACTTGAAGGGCCTTTTCAACATTAGTAGGTCCATGACTTCCTGGATATATCCAACATACTGGTCCAAAACCCTTACCAAATGTTTCAGGGTGAATATTAAATTTACCTGTTGCATTTACAACTGTATCTGGTTTAATTACTCCCTCTTCAAGACCAGCAACAGCTGTTAGTGGTTTGAATATTGATCCTGGAGGTAATGTACCAAGTGTTGCATAATTATAAAATGGTTTTGGATACAAATCATATGGATCTGTTCTATATCCATTTTTATCTTTAGGGAATAAATCATCTACAGATTTCCTTACCCCTGTCTTTCTTATAAGTTCCTTACCAAACTTTTCAAGGTTAGGTGAGAAATACTTCTCTGTCTGATCCTTTGTAAGTTGACCTGGAATTGCAAAAAGATTAGGATCAAAATCTGGATAACTTGCAAGAGCAAGAATTTTACCAGTATTAACATCTATAGCAAGTGCTGCTCCTCTTGTAGCATTTGGAAAACCATGTCCATCACTAGATGCAGATGTTCTAATATGATTTATTGTGTCCTTTAATGATTCTTGCATTGCATATTGAACATTTTTATCTATTGTTAAATTAACACTATTTCCTGGGTATGATTCAAGTTTAAATAACTCTTCTGTTATTCTTCCCTCTGAATTTACCTTAACAGTTTTACCACCTTTAACTCCCTTAAGCTCATCTTCAAAAGCAGCTTCAATACCAGACTTACCAATAAGGTCTGTTGAAGGATCATATCCTCTCAATTTGTAGTCATCTTCCAATGAACTATCAATTTGACCAACATATCCTATTACAGCAGATCCTAAATTTTTATAAGGATATTCTCTAACTGGTTGAAGTTCCACTCCAATACCTGGAAGTTCATTAAGCTTTTGATATATTATAAATGCAGTATCTTTTTTTATATTACTTGCAATAGTTACAGATTTATAACCTTTAAAACTTTGCATCTTTATAGCATCCTTAACAACCATATAATTTCTTATATCTTGTAATGAATACTTCTTTAAAATAAGATTTGTTAACTGCTCACCGCTCATTTTTTTGTATTCTTTTTTCTCTACATCGCTAGGTTTTGGATTAACAAGTTCTATCATATCATAACTTTTTACCAAATAATAAAAAGCTTGTTGTGGAGTTACTTGTAATAATTTTTGATCTATTTGAGAAATTTGATTATCTGTTAAATCTTTGCTACCTTCCCCAAAAAGTTCTTTTTGTACTTGTTCATTCATCCCTCTATCTTTTAAAAATCTAAGTTTCTCATATTGTTGATTATCAGGAGATGAATCTTTATATGCATAATAAAATTGACCTTTATCATCAACCTTTAAAAGCAAATCATCTTGAACATTTTCTCCATTACTATTTAATATTTTAAATATTGATGCCATAGTATTATAAAAATTCTTTTTTGCATCATCTGTTGTTGTATATGTTAATGTATAAGTCTGTCTATTAGTTGCTAATACATTACCATCTTTATCTAATATTTCTCCTCTTGGAGCTTTTTCAGCAATAAATCTAGTAGCATTTTGATTTGCTCTATCTTCATAATCATCATGCTTATATACTTGTAAATAAACTAATTTCACAGTTATTGCAGAAAATATTATTAACATTATTATAGTAAGTACTGTATATCTGGAAAGTTTTTTCTTTTTGTTTTTTGGCTTATTAACTATCATCTAAACCTCCACTTATCGTTTATATCTTCAGTATTAGAAAACATTAATACAAATTTATATACTATAAATGCTACTACTGAATTATATATTGCAACTAGAAGTATGTTACTTATAACTACCTTATAATTCATAAGATAGAATATAACAAAGATAACTAAGTGTTTAACAATTGTAAGTCCAAATACAGTTGCTACAGGAACTAGTTTTCTTTTCTTAAATACTCCATTTCCTATGTAAGCTGCTACTAAACATAAACATAAATTAACTAAGGAATTTATTCCAAAGCCATTTGAAAAAAATATGTCTTGAAGTAATCCACTAACAACTCCAATAAAAACTGCATCATAAGGTCCATTTATTAATGAATATAAAATAGCAAACGTAAATAGTAAACTAGGAAATGCATTATATATACTTATAAATGGCATTACTGAATTATCAAGTACTAATAAGAGTATAGATATTAGAACTACTATAACTTTTTTCATATCATCACCTCTTAATACTTAATATTACGTTTATCTTTAGGTACTACAATAAATAATTCTTCAAGTTTATTGAAATCAACATTAGGCTTAACAACTGCATTTTTCATTACATTAACCTTGTCTTCTTCAACTGACTCTACTTTTCCAATCATTATATCTTTAGGATATATTTGTCCAAGGCCTGATGTAACTATTGTGTCTCCAACTTTTATGTTAGAATCCATTGGAAGATTTTCAACCTTACATACAGAAGTTCCATCTGATTCTCTATAGCCTCTTAATATCCCTGTATTTTCTTTAGTACTTTCAACTTTAACACTTACTGCAACATTTTCATTTAAAATGCTCTTTATTATTGACCAATTACTAGCAACTGAAGTAACTTGACCAACCAATCCATCAGCAGCTATAACAATCATACCTTTTTCTATACCATCATTTTTACCTTTATCTACAATGTAACCATCTAATATATTTCCTCCACTATATCCTATAATATTAGTAGCTACATAATTATAATCATCTCTTGAATCTTTAAATTTTAATACTTTTCTTAATTCATCATTTTGAGCTTTTAATTCTGAATATTCAAGTAGTTGTTTTTTTAATTTTGCATTTTCAACAGTTAAACTTTTATTTTCAGCCTTAACTGTTGAAAAGTTTAAACATAAGTCTACGAATTCTTTAAGTTTTGAATTAGCCGTATATGCAATTTTTTGTATTGGATTTAATGCTGCACCTGCACCACTTTCAACAATATCTTTATTAGGATTTTGGAAAGTAAAAATAATTAATCCTAAAAATGCAACTGACAGCACTATTATAGTTACTGCCAGTTTGTTCTTAAGACGCTTCATGTCTCTATCTATCTTCCTTACTAATTTTGTCGAAATCTTCTAAAGCTTTTCCAGCTCCTAGAACAACACAATCTAATGGTGTTTCTGCAATATGTACAGGCATATTAGTTTCCTTCATTATTAAAACATCTAGTCCTTTAAGCATTGCTCCGCCACCTGCTAACATTATTCCTTTTTCCATTATATCAGCTGCAAGTTCTGGTGGTGTCTTTTCAAGTGTTGTTTTAATTGATTCAATAATTGCATATACTGGCTCTTTTAGAGCATCTCTAATTTGTGTTTCTGTTATTTCTACTACCTTAGGTAATCCTGTAATTAAGTCTCTACCTTTGATTTCCATATTTCTTTCTTCATCATCAACTTTATATGCTGATCCTATTTCCATCTTAACTTGTTCAGCAGTTCTTTCACCGATCATTAAGTTAAATTCTTTTTTAATGTAAGCTATTATAGATTGATCTAATTCATCACCAGCAACTCTTAGTGATCTGCTTGTAACTATTCCACCAAGTGAAATAATTGCAACTTCAGTAGTACCTCCACCGATATCAACTATCATACTTCCTGTTGGTTCACTTACTGGAAGTCCAGCTCCAATTGCTGCTGCCATTGGTTCCTCCATTAGTATAACTTCTCTTGCTCCTGCAAGCTTAGTTGCTTCTTCAATAGCTCTTTTTTCTACTTCAGTTACTCCTGAAGGGTAGCATACTATTATTCTTGGTGCTTTAAATGCACTCTTACTTGCTGCCTTTTCTATTAATGATTTTATCATTGTATGTGCAACATCAAAATCTGCAATTACACCATCTCTAAGTGGTCTTATTGCAATTATATTTCCTGGTGTTCTACCTATCATCATCTTTGCTTCTGTACCAACTGCAAGTGGTTTTCTTGTTGTGCTGTTTATAGCTACAACTGATGGTTCTCTAAGAACTACACCTTTACCTTTTACAAATACAAGTGTATTAGCTGTTCCTAAATCTATTCCCATGTCTTTACTAGTTCCGAAAAATCCCATTTTTCATTCCCCTTTCGATTATAATATTCCTTTTTCTTTTAAACTTACGTAATTATTTCTACCTATTATAATGTGATCAATAAGGTTAATCCCTATTATCTTTCCACTTTCATTAATTCTGGTAGTAATATTAATGTCTTCCCTACTTGGAGTTGGGTCTCCTGATGGGTGATTGTGACATATTATTATTGAAGCTGCACTATTTTTTATTGCCTCATTAAATATCTCTCTTGGATGAACAAGAGAAGAATTTAAACTGCCTTTAAAAATATCTTTAATTTTAACAACTTCATTTTTAGTATTTAATGTTATTAATTTCAATACTTCTTGATTATCTGTTCCCATTTCACCACATAGCATATTTGCAACATCCTTAGGTGAATTAATTCTCTTAATTTCATTAAAAGATTTATAGGTATTAAACCTTCTAAAAAGTTCTGCAATTGCAAGTATTTGCGATGCTTTTGCCTCTTTTACACCTTTTATTTTTGTCATTTCTTTCATAGATGCATTTAAAATGCCATTTAATCCATCAAGTTCTGTAATTATTTTTTGGCTTAAATTTAATACATTCTCTCCTTTAATACCAGTTCTTAAAATCACTGCTAATAATTCTGGATTACTTAAAGATTCTGCACCATATCTTAATAATTTTTCTTTAGGTCTTTCACCTTCTGGCATATCTAATATTTTAAGATTATTCACTAAAATTCTCCTTATCTTTATTAGAATACCCATCCCCTATAAAAATTATTTCATTATTCTTTTAATCATCTTATCTGTTGCATTAAGTGGTAACCCAACTACATTATAGTAGCAACCTCTTATTCCTTCTACGAAAACTCCTCCGTTATCTTGTATTCCATAAGCTCCCGCTTTATCAAGAGGACTTCCACTTTTAATGTATTCATTTATTTGGTCATCACTAATTTCTGAAAAAGTTACCTCTGTCTTAAAGCTTTCACATAACATTTCTTTTGTTTTATTGTTTATTATACAAACTCCAGAGTAAACTTCATGAGTATTTTTGCTAAGCATTCTTAGCATTTTAAAGGCATCTTCTTCATCCTTAGGTTTCCCTAATATATTACCATTAAAAGAAACGACTGTATCTGCTGATATTATTATGTCATCATCAGTTGCATTTTTAAGAACAGCCTTAGCTTTTCCTAATGCAATTTCCTCAACATACTTATTAATGTCTCCTCTAAAATTCACATTTTCTTCGTCAAAATCACTGACTATAACATGAAAATTATCTACTATTCTTTTTAGTAGTTCCTGCCTTCTTGCAGAGGCTGATGCTAAAATAAACTTCATAATATCCCTCTTTGTAAAAAATATGTAATCTATCTTTTGTACTTTTAATATATCCATAGATAAATGATCACATTTTTCAAATAATATTAGGTGTAGTATTCTTTAAACAAAAGATTACTACACCTAATATAGTTTATCATTTTATAAGCTCATAAACAAGTAAAAACCAGCTATAAAAAGCAAATTAATTTTTTTTTAAGAATTGCCTACATTCTATGTTTTATGAGGATTTTATATATAAATTCCAAAGATTTTTTAGCCCCTTTTCTATCCAGTTCTTTAGGTAATTTTTCTATATGTTTCTTTAAAATTTCAATGTCTTCATTTTCTATTTTATTATTTGGATTTTTTAATAAATCACTTGTCCATTTTTTAAAGTCTGTTGTATTTACACTTCTTACCTGAGTATTATCTAGCTTATCTAAAATTTTCATAAATCCTGTAATAATTTCATAGGTGATTTTTTCTTCTTTATTATTAATAGAATAATCACAATTTATTTTAACATTTGTTATTTTTTTCTTACCTAAATCTTCAGATATTTTATCTCCCTTTTCCTTTGAATAAATTCCAGCTATAACTCTAAACTTTTCCTTTTCTTCAATTATAAACTTATTAAAACTTGAAGGAATTTCATCTAAAGATTTCTCTGCATTGTCTTTTTTGCTATAAACTCCACATTGAATAATAGTAAATATCTTTTTTTCTTCAGTATTTACAACTTCAGCAGAAGTTTCCCTTTCTTTATTTTCTTCTTCATTAACATTTATCTTATCATTTTCTTTATTTTCTACTGTTGCTTTATTTTTATCATCACCAATTGGGAACAAAACTTTTCCAAGAAGTAAACCTATAACTATAGCTAAAAGTATAATTATTACTCCTCCAAGGAAAAAGTTTCCCCCTGGCTTTTTTTTTGGCTTATAATTATATCTTGTGTATCCCATTTTACCCCTCCTAAAATATTACTTCATTAAAATATATTAAAAAGGGCTTAATAATATTCATTATGTAAAAAAATACCCACCTAAAATTAAGGTGAGTATTTTTAAAATTAATTTTCTAATATTTATAAAAATATATTATTTTATTTCCTTTAATACATTTATTAAGTATTCCCAAACATTTTTAACTGATTTTATACTCATATGTTCTTGTGGAGTATGTGCATCATAAATATTAGGTCCAAAACTTATCATATCTAAGTTTCCTATTCTCTCTTCAAATAATCCACATTCAACTCCTGCATGAATTGCAACTACCTTTGGTTCTTCTCCATACATTTTCTTGTATACATCTTTACATATTTCTCTTATTTTTGATTCTTCTTTATATTCCCATGCTGGATATGGAGCTTCTGTTATTAATTCTCCACCTAACATTTCTGTTAAAGTCTTACTTCTTAAAACTATTTCATCATTTAATGATGGAACTGAACTTCTTACAGCACTAGCTATTCTAACTATATCTCCATTAGTTTCAACAACTCCAATATTTGTTGAACTTTCAGGTAAGCCATGAATTGCCTTACTCATTGTATTTATTCCATTTGGGTAAAGATATAAAAGTGTTATTATATTTCTAGTTGATTCCTTATCAAAAGTCTTTTTAGTTCCTTTATGTTCTATTACTTCTATACTTAAATCTGGATCTTGAATCTTAAATTCATGTTTAAACATTTCTTCAAATTTAGAAACTTCATTTTTTACATTGTTAATATCTTCTTTTGATACAGTTATTATTGATTCTGCTTCCCTTGGAATAGCATTATCTTTAGCTCCACCTTCTATATAAGCAAGTTTTATATCATATTTATCAAAAATCCCCTTTAATAATCTTGCCATTAACTTATTTGAATTTGCACGACCTTTAGTTATATCGCTTCCTGAATGTCCACCTTTTAAGCCTTTTATTTTAATTTCTAAAGCTTCTTGACAATCACATTTATCTTCCCATGTAATTGGCATTATTGCTCTAGTTCTTATACCACCTGCACAGCTTACTAAAAGTTCTCCTTCTTCTTCTGAATCGATATTTAATAATATTTTTCCATCAATATACTTTGGTGATATATTTTCAGCACCTGTCATTCCTGTTTCTTCATCTATAGTTAATAAAACCTCAAGTGCTGGATGCTTTATAGTATCATCAGCTAATATTGCCATACAATATGCAACTGCTATTCCATCATCTCCACCTAGAGTTGTTCCATTTGCATATATATTATCTCCATCTACCTTTAATTCTATTGGATCCTTTGTGAAATCGTGTACAGTGTCCTTATTTTTTTCACAAACCATATCCATATGGCCTTGAAGTATAACTCCTGGAGCATTTTCATATCCCTTTGATGCAGGTTTTTTAATAACAATATTTAGGACTTCATCTTGAATTACTTCTAGTCCAAGGTCTTTAGCAAATGAAACTAAATAGTCACTTATTCCCTTTTCATTTCCTGAACCTCTTGGAATATTTGAAATCTCCTCAAAATACTTGAAAACTAACTTTGGTTCAATATTTTCTAAAATTGCCATTTTTTATCTACCTCCCATTATTTTATGATAAAATTATATTGTGGATAATTTTAGTATAACACAGTATCACATTTTAATATAATCAAATTATACTTTTTAAAGTTAATTTGTAGAAATTTGTATATACTAATAGATGTTGTACTATAGGATTCTTAATAAAAAAATTTGCGAGGTGAATTTTATGCAAAAAACTAAAATGATTTTTACTATTGGACCTGCAAGTGACTCAAAGGAAATTTTAAGAGAATTCATAAAAATAGGTATGAGTGCTGCAAGACTTAACTTTTCTCATGGAACTCACGAAACTCACAAAGAAAAAATTGATTTGATTAAAAGTTTAAGGGAAGAAATGAAATCATCTACTGCCATTATATTAGATGTTAAAGGCCCTAAAATTAGAACACATAACTTTAAAGGTGATGAAGCCATTTTAAAAGAAGGAAGTAATTTTTCTTTTATATGTGGCGAAGAAATTCTTGGAGATAATACAAAATGCTCAATTACTTATAGAGATCTTTATAAAGATGTTAAACCTGGAGGAACTATTTTAGTTGATGATGGTCTTTTAGTTTTTAAAATTAAAGATATAAAAGATAACTGGATTAATTGCATAGTTGAAGTTGGTGGAACTATAAAAAACCATAAGGGAGTAAATGTTCCAAATGTTAGCATAAATCTTCCTTCTGTTACTGAAAAGGATAAAGAAGATATAATATTTGGATGTAAAAATGAAGTTGATTTTATTGCAGCATCTTTTATTAGAAAGGCATCTGATATATTAGATATAAGAAATATACTTGAAAGCCAAGGAGAATCTAAAATTAAAATAATTGCCAAAATTGAAAATCATGAAGGAGTTAATAATATAGATTCAATAATAGAAGTAGCTGATGGCATAATGATAGCTAGAGGTGATATGGGAGTTGAAATACCAATAGAACAAGTTCCAATAATTCAAAAGAAAATAATAAAAAAATGTAACAAAGCTGGTAAGATAGTTATTACAGCAACTCAAATGCTAGATTCTATGATAAGAAATTCTATACCAACTAGAGCTGAAGCTTGTGACATATGCAATGCAATTTTTGATGGAACTGATGCAATTATGCTTAGTGGGGAAAGTGCCTCTGGAATCTTTCCAATAGAAGCTGCAAAAACTATGGCTAAAATTGCAAAGGAAACTGAAGATAATTTAGAATACAGTCATTTGTTCTCTAAAGAACCAGAACCATCAAATACATCCTTTGCTGATGCAATAAGTTATTCAGCCTGTAAAACATCCTATGCAATAGGTGCAAAAGCTATTGTTGCTGCAACAAAAAGTGGTGCAACTGCAAAGCTTCTTTCAAAATATAGACCAAAACCTCCAATAATTGCAATTACACCTTTTGATTACGTAATGAGAGGATTAGCCCTTAACTTTGGAGTAATTCCAGCCCAATGTAAAATGTTTAATACAACTGATGAAATAATAGCAGAAGCTAAGCAAAGAGCTAAAACCTATGATTTTGTAAAAGAAAATGATGAAATAATAATTGCAGCTGGTATGCCAACAACTCATATTGGCGGAACAAATATGTTAAAAATAGAAAGAGTATAATAAAAAAAGCTTCTTTAACATGTGTTAAAATCATATTAAAGAAGCTTTATTAAGTTAATAAAATTTTCTAAACTTTAAATTTATGTATTATATTAGCAATTTTGAAATTTTTTAAATTCCTCTGTTTCATTAATTTCTTTATAAGTTCCCTTTTTTATAATTTCACCATTTTCCATAAGAATAACCTCATCAAATTCATTTAAATTATTAGATAATTTATGTGTAACCATAATTACAGTTTTCCCCTTTAAATTAAATAAAAAATCTTGTAATTTTTTTGAATTTTTTAAATCAACTGCTGAAAAGGGCTCATCCATAATAAATATTTCTGTATCAGCTGTAAGCATTCTAATCATACCTAACATTTGTTTTTCTCCACCACTTAATAATTGGCAATTATTCTTACTTTTTATTGAATCTATCATTTTTACATCAAAATTTGATATAACTTCATTAGTTTTATCCTTTGAATATGAATTAAATACAGTTGCATTATTTATAAAATCCTCTATAAATATATGTTCATTTTGATTTATACAATAAATAATATTTGAAGTATCAATTAAATTTAAATTTTCACCATCAATTGTGACATTACCATCTTTTGCTTTAATATATGACATTAGAATATTTATTAATGTTGATTTACCAGAGCCACTATGACCTACTATTGCATATTTTTTACCTTTTTCAAAAGAGCAACAAATATTTTTTAAAGAAAAATCCTTATAAGTAAAACTTACATTATTAAATTCAATCTTATCATTAAACTTTTTCTTAAATATTGGTTTTTCTTCTCCCCTTGCATTGATATATGAAATTACTTTTTCTTTTACTTTTTTTAAAGAACTTACTGAATTTATATCATACATTATAGAATTAATTGGACTTATAAAACAATTTACATATCCTAAAGTTGCAACTCCCGTACCTACTGTAATTTCTCCTTTAAATAATAATATTCCAGTAATAACAAAAGTAACTATACTTAAAATATTCATACTAAAATCCTCAATCATCATTGTTAATGACTTTAATTTACCATAAATAAATCTTTTATTTTTTGTTTTATTAAGAACTTTTTCATGTTCCATATTTATATTTTTCCTAGTTTTTCTTTGAATAACTTTAAATCCTTGTAGAAAATCTTTAATTGTAGATACATATAAGCTCATCTCTTCTAAATATTCATTTCTTTTCTCTGATAAAATTTTCCATGTAAATCTTGGTACTAATATAGTAGCAATAGAACCTAAAAATATAACTATAGCAATTCTAAAATCAACACATATAAATAAAATAATTCCATAAATAATAATCATATTTATAGACTTAATTATATCTATAAGAGGTTCTAAATAATCTTGTTCAAGTTCAGTTATATCATTACCTTGAATTGATATGTATTCTCCAATATCTTTTTTTGAAAACTTTTCAAAATTATAGTTAAATATTGATCTAAAAAAATCTTTTTTTAAGGAAGTTTCAAATTCTAATGCACCTTTCCAAACATATATATTATCTATGTACAAAAATATGGACTCTAACACTTTGCATACTGCATAAGCTAAAATTAGAATAATTAAAGAATATTCTTTTCCTTCTTTAGTTATAGAATCAAAAAATAATTTTTGAATATATGGAATGGATGCAGTTGATAATGTAACTACTCCATAACATATAACTTGAATAAAAATAAATTTTTTTATATTATATATGTATTTTTTCACTAATTCACCTCCTTTTATATTATTTAAAATAAAAAAATGTTACTAGAAATAACGGATTCTAGTAACATTAAAGAGTTAAATTCATAAACTATTTATTAAATTTTTTCATTAAAATAAATCTTTAAATAAGTCTCCAAGACTTACTCCTTCATCTTCACTATCTACATATTGTAAATATTCATTGCTCTTTTCTACTGCATCTTTAATACTTAATGCTAACTTTTTCTCATCCTTATTAACATTTAATACTTTAACCTTAACATTTTGACCTATCTTTAGGACATCACTTGGTTTAGCTATATTTTCATCAGTTATTTCACTAATATGAACTAATCCTTCTATTCCACTAAATACTTCAACAAAAGCACCAAAGCTTGTAAGTCTTACAACCTTTCCACTTAAAGTATCTCCTGTCTTTATTGAATCTCCATGAACTGTCCATGGTTCTTCATTTACATCCTTTAATATTAATGATACTTTTCTATTTTCTAAATCTATATTTCCAACATAAACACAAACTTCATCATTAACTTTAACAACGTCTTCAACTCTTTTAACTCTTTCCCAAGCTAAATCATTTATGTGGACTAATCCTTGTATTCCACCAATATCAACAAAAGCTCCAAACTTAACTATGTTTTTAACTATTCCTTTTCTCTTTTCTCCACTTTTTAGTTCTTTCCATAGTTCCTTTTGCTTCTTTTCATAAGCTTCCTCTTCAATAACTCTTCTTGAAGCTACAACTTTATTATTATTAAAATCTAACTCTATTATTTTAACTTCTAATTCTTTTCCTACTACTGTCTTTATATCTATTTTTTCTCTTGAAACAAGGGATGCTGGTATAAATACTCTAATTGAGCCATAATATGCAACTAATCCACCTTTAACTTCCTGTGAAACATTAACCTTTATTATTTCTCCATTTTTAAAAGCTTTTCTTATTTCTTCTCTTTCTTCCTTTAATAAAGCTCTCTTTCTTGATAACTTTACAAATCCATCCCCATCATTTGGTGAAAGAACTACAACCTTAAATTCATCATCTGGTTTTACAACATCTAATGGATTTTTATCCTCTGCTGTAAGTTCTTCTCTTGAGATTATTCCATCAAAGGCATATTTTATGTCAACTGTTACTTCTTTATCATTAACATCTATTACTCTGCCATTTAATATGTCCCCTTTATTAATTCTCTTTACATCATAAGAGTCTAGTAATTGACCCATAGTATTTTCATTCGTCATTTAAAATCACTCCTTATAACTTTCCCCACTATACTTCAAATTTAATTTTAATCTATCATCAAATTTATTACAAGAAAAAGCCTATATTTAATATAAACATTATATCACTAATAATTCATATAGTAATTATATAAGTAATATTCTTAAATTCTTGGAGGTATTAATGGAGATTTTAAAAAAATTAAACTTTAAAAGAAGGCTATCAATAAAAAAATATGAAGAAATAATAAATTTTAAAACTATTTTAGATGCTAGATCAAAGGATTTTTCTAATTTATTAGATAATTTATCAATTTTAACTGGAGATATGGAATGGCTTAAAGATACATCCCTTGAACTTCATAATAAAATTAAACTTGCAATAGAGAAAAATAATATACCCCTTGCAAAAAAAGCCTTAAATAAAAAATTCTCCTTTGATTTAGAAATACATTCTTTAGAAAAAAGGCTCCACCACCTAAATGACTGTAAATTAAAAATCCAAAACCTATTAAAAAATTTAGAAGATGAATATGACAATATAATTATAAGCTATGAAAATAAATTAACTAACCAAACTTTATTTTATATGAAAAGTTTTTCTAAAATAGAAAAAGATTTAAGAAAAGAACTTCTAATTACAGAAGAAATTTTTACAAATAGAGATTATGAAAATAAAGTAATAGATATAAATGAAGAATTAAAGAAATATCTTAATTAAAATTCATAGTTAGTTAATTGAATAACTATTTTTTAAATGCTATGCTCATTTTAGTGATAGTGAATTTGGTTATTTTTATAATATATTTTAAATCTAATCAAAATTATAGAGGTGATTTTATGTTCGAATTATTAAATGATTTAGTAGAACAAAACAAAAAGTATATAAAAAATGGGCATGTAGCTACTTATATACCAGCTCTTGCAAAAATAAATCCAAATCAACTAGGCATTGCAATTATAGATTTACAAAACAATAATAAAGAATATTTTGCAGGGGAATATGATACAAGATTTGCAATTGAAAGTATCTCAAAAGTTCCAACTCTTATACTTGCAGCTTTAGACAATGGTTTAGACACAGTATTTGAAAATATAGATACAGAACCAACTGGATTTGCCTTTAATTCAATACTAAACATGGAAATAAATCATAGAAATAAGCCAACTAATCCCTTTGTAAATGCAGGGGCAATAACTACTACTTCTTTAGTAAAGGCAGCTACTACAGAGGAAAGAAGTAATCGTATATTAGAATTTTTCAAAAAGATTACTAATGATCCTGATATAAGATTAAATGAAGAAATTTATTTATCAGAAAAGAAAACTGGAGATATAAATAGATCTCTTGCTTACTATTTAAAAGGAAACAACATGATTAAAGGTGAAATTTCAGAAGTTTTAGATTCTTACTTTAAACAATGTTCCTTAGAGGTTAATGCATTAAGTCTTGCAAGACTTGGAGCTGTACTTGCTAATAATGGTGTATTACCTTGGAATAATGAAAAATTAGTTTCCAAGGAAATATCCACAATAGTAAAATCTTTAATGGTTACTTGTGGATTATATGATGAATCTGGAACCTTTGGAGTTCATATTGGAATTCCTGCAAAAAGTGGTGTAGGCGGCGGAATATTAGCTGTTGTTCCTAAAAGATATGGTATAGGAATTTTTAGTCCAGCATTAGATAAAAAAGGCAATAGCGTTGCTGGAATGCATCTACTACAAGATCTCTCTCAAAAGTTTGATTTAAATATATTTGAATAACAAAAAAGAAGCAGTTTAAAAAAGCTGCTTCTTTTTTTGTTTATTTAATTTCTTTAATTGATTTTAAATCATATCCTGCATCTTCAATTATTTCTTTTACAGTTTCTTTAGTTAAATCTCCATATACAATTGCATCTCCAATTCTTACTTCATATCCCTTTACTCTTGGATCTCCTGCAAAAGCTTCCTCTACATTATCTATGCACTTTTGGCATCCCATTCCATCAATTTTAATTTCAAATTTTGTCATAACAATCACTCCTTATTTCTTTAGTTTATATAAATTTATTTTTTGTCTTTTAAAATTTTGGTTTAAATCTCTTTAATCTTAAAGCATTTAATAAAACTGAAACTGAACTTAAGCTCATTGCAAAAGCTCCAATCATTGGATTTAAAAGCGGTCCTCCAAATAATTTTAGTATACCCATAGCAATTGGTATCCCTAAAACATTATAGCCAAATGCCCAAAATAAATTTTCTTTTATATTTTTAATTGTTGCCCTACTTAATTGAATTGCAGTAACAACATCTAAAAGATCACTTCTCATAAGTACAATATCTGCTGATTCTATTGCAACATCAGTTCCAGAACCAATAGCTATACCAATTTCTGAAGTTACAAGTGCTGGTGCATCATTTATACCATCCCCAACCATAGCAACTTTTTTACCTTCACTTTGTATTTCTTTAACTACATTTGCCTTTCCTTCTGGTAATACATCAGATACTACCCTATCAATTCCAACTTCATTTGCAATTGCCTGTGCAGTTCCCTTATTATCACCAGTTAGCATAACAACTTCAATTCCCATATTATGAAGTGCTTTAACTGCCTTTGAACTATTTTCTTTTACAGTATCTGCAACTGCAATTATTCCTCTAAGGTTTCCATTAATTCCAACAAACATTGGAGTTTTTCCTTCTTTTGCAAAATTATTAGCCTTCTCTTCAATAGATGAAATATCAATATTATTTCTATCCATAATCTTTCTATTACCAATAACAATATTTTCATTTTCAATAGTTGTATTAATTCCTTCTCCTGGAATTGATACAAAATCTTTTACAGGAGGTAATTCTATTTTTCTATCATTAGCCTCATTAACTATTGCTTCTCCTAAAGGATGTTCTGAGCCTTTTTCAGCAGCTGCTGCAACTTTAAGAAGTTCATCATCTTTAATGGAAATTCCTAAAATATCTGTTACCTTTGGTTTTCCTTCAGTAATTGTACCTGTTTTATCAAATATAATTGTATTTATTTTATGAGCCTCTTCAAGGGCAACTCCACTTTTTATAAGAACTCCATTTTCAGCTCCTTTACCTGTACTTACCATAATAGCTGTTGGTGTTGCTAATCCTAAAGCACAAGGGCAAGCTATTACAAGAACAGATATTAATATATTTAATGAAAATTCTAAGTTTTCATTTCCAATAAAGTGCCAAGCAAGAGCTGATACTATTGAAAGAATAATTACTACTGGTACAAAGTATCCTGAAATAACATCTGCAAGTCTTGCAATTGGTGCCTTTGTACCTTGAGCATCTTCAACTAAATTAATAATTTTTGAAAGAACTGTATCTTTACCAACTTTAGTTACTTTATATTTAAACATTCCATACTTATTAATACTTGCTCCAAAAACTTCATCTCCTGGATTTTTATCAACTGGAATACTTTCTCCTGTAAGCATAGATTCATCTATACTTGTTGTTCCTTCTACAACTTCTCCATCAACTGGTAGTCTCTCTCCTGGTTTTACTAATATAATGTCATTAACCCTAACATCTTCAATTCCTACTGTTTTCTCTTTTCCATCAACTATTATCGTAGCTGTCTTTGGTGCAAGACCCATAAGCTTATTTATTGCATCTGATGTTTTACCTTTAGTTATAGCCTCTAAAAATTTACCAAGACTTATAAATGTAACAATCATACCTGCTGATTCAAAATATAAATGATGTGCAAAATGAGCATCTCCACCAATTATCTTAACTAAAGCATATATTCCATAAAGGGTAGCTGCACTACTTCCAAGGGTAATTAAAGTATCCATATTAGGACTTAAATGAAATAAGTTTCTAAATCCATGAATAAAAAATTCTCTACCTATAAAAATTATTATTAATGCTAATATTAATTGAATAAAAGCATAATTAAATGGATTAATATTTGGATCTATAATGCTAGGAACAGGAACTCCAATCATAGGTCCCATTGAAATAATCATAAGAGGAATTGCAAAAACTAAAGACCAAACAAATCTATTTCTAGCCTTCTTTACTTTTTCTTCCCCTTCTTTTTTATTATCATCTTTGTTGTCTTCTTTTATTTCAATAGCTTCATATCCAGCCTTTTTAACTGCATTTTCTATATCTTCAGCTGATATTTTTCTTCTATCATACTTTACATTCATATCTTCAACAGCTAAATTTACAGTAGCACTACTTACACCATCTAATTTATTAATAACTTTTTCAACTCTACTTGAGCAAGAGGCACAAGTCATTCCATTAATTTTAAAATGCCCATGAGCTTCTGATGAAGTTTCATCCTCTAACTCCTCTGCACCATAACCTGCTTTTTTAATTTTATTTATAATATCCTCTGATGAGATTGTATCTTTATCATATTTAATAGTAGCCTTCTCTGTTGCAAGATTTACTACTGCATTTTCAACACCCTCTGTTCTATTTAATACTTTTTCAATTCTACTTGAACAGGATGCACAGGTCATTCCACTTATTTTATAATTTTTATTTTCTATAGAATCACTATTTATCTCAATAGCTTCATAACCTGCCTTTTTAACCTTTTCTTCTATATCAGAAACATTAACTTTATCTTTATCATAATTAACTGTCATCTTTTCCGTGGCAAGATTTACTACTGCATTATTTACGCCATCCATTTTATTTACAATTTTTTCAACTCTACTTGAACAGGATGCACAGGTCATTCCATTTACTTTAAATTCTTTTTTCAAATCATTTCCCTCCTTTATGAATTTTTATAAATTTAGTTTTAAACTATATATTTAAATTAAAATTTTATCTTAATATAAAAAAATATTTAAATATTATTTATCTATAAGCTTTGTTAAAATGCTTATTATTTCTTCAATCTTTTTATCCTTTTCCTCTTCATTATTAAAAGCTTCCTTTACACAGTGATGCATATGCTGTGTTAATACATGTTTATTAGCTTTTTTAAGTAATCCTTGTGCTGCTATTATTTGATTTGAAATATCAATACAATATCTCCCTTCTTCTAACATTTTTATAATTCCATCTATTTGTCCTCTACAAGTTTTTAGAACTTGTACTGCTTTTTTCTTATCTTCATTCACTATACATCATCTCCTTACCCCCTCCCTATAGGGGTGTATTTCTTGATTAAAAATATACTCTAATTGATAAATCTTGTCAACTACTTTATTTGTTTATTAAATATTATTTTTAAGTTTATTCATAAAAATAATATTTAATAAAATTTTTCAAAACAAAAGAACCTAGCATTATTTTATGTTAGGTTCTCAATTATAAACATACTTATTTCATTATTTCATTGTAGCAATAATTTATTATATCGCTTCTCTTTATGATCCCTATAAATATTCCATCATCATCCACAACTGGAACAAAATTTTGGTTAACTGCAAGGGATATTAAGCTTTCAATATCTGCATTAATTGAAACGCTTTTATGTGTTCTTCTTGTTTTTATATCTTTTACTTTTACACTCTCTGTATTCTTAAAATTAAGTTCTGGAGTATTTTTAAGCTTCCATAATAAATCCCCTTCAGTTAAGGTAGAAACATATCTTCCATTCTTATCTATTAATGGAATTGCAGTATATCCATGGTGCTCCATTCTCTCCATAACTTGTCTCATTGTAGATTCTAAATTCTCACAAACCACTTCATTTTTAGGTGTAAGAAAAAATGCTATATTCATAGTTAACCCTTTCCTTTTTATATTTTATTTATATACCTTTAATTCTATTTTATCATATTTTTGTTAACATTGTTATAAAGCTTTCTCTTTCTTAAGAAAATATTTATCTAATTTATAACTATAATCTAAATAATCTAACTCATCTATAATAGTACCTATTTCAGAATATATAATATCTCCATGAAGTGTTTTTTTAATTATAACTTCATTTAAAACGGAGGCATTACACTTTGAACACTTTCCAACAGATAAAAATCTCCATCTAAAAGGCATATATTCAAAATCTAGTTCTAATTTCTTATTACATCTTGGACATAAAGATTTAATTTTCGAATTATCTAAATTAACTCCACTAAGTTCTTTCACTGTTATAGCTGGCATATCATATATATTATCTATTATATATCCTTTAACTATTCTATAATTATAAATTCTTTTAAATACTTGAACAGTAAACTGTGCATCATTTAATGCATCATGAAGAAGCTTACTATCAATTCTTATATTTAATTTTTTAAGTGCATTTTTTAAGCTTAAAGATTTTTTCATTCCTAAAATCTTACTTGAATATTCTTGTACATCTAAATATTTTTCAATCCATTTTAAATCTTTAAACTTATGATAATGTGCATTTATAATAATCTGTGCAATATCATCCTTTGCCCAGGAACAAACTACATCATCCCCTGCAAAATCCTTAAGTTTTTTAATTCCCTCTTCAAAGCTTACCCCTCGCTTTAAATCTTCTTCTGTTATATTTGTAATTTCTGTTATTTCAGGATTTAAAACTGGTATAATGGAAGGCTTAATATAAGCTTTAAGCCTCCCTATTACCTTCATATATTTATCCACTTTAATAGCACCAATTTCTATTATTTCATTTTGTATATTAAGTTCTTTTAACTCTGGATACTTATCATAAAAATTAGGATAATATTTTGTTATATTATTTAAATTATTAAATTCTAAATCCATTATTATATATCCCATATAAAAGGTTCCTCTCTTTTCTCTCCTTTTTATTTAAATTCAATACCTGCAAGCTTCATAAGATGTATAGCATTTTGAGTTTCACTCTTGCCTTTTCTTAACTTGTAATCAAACTTTATTTTATTATCTTCATAATATTCTCTAAAGTTATAATTTTCTATTCTACTATCAATCTTCTCTAAATCACATAACTCTAAATCATGTGTAGACACAAGACCAATAGCTCCCCCATTTATTAGTTGTTTTATAAGTTCTGTTGCACCAGTATGTCTATCTACTGAGTTGGTTCCCTTAAATATTTCATCTAATAAGAAAAATACATTTTCTCCTTTTTTTGTTGCTTCTATTAATATTTTTATCCTAAGAATTTCAGCATAGAAGGATGATGTGTTTTCCTCTAAATTATCCTTAGTTCTCATACATGTATATATATTAAATATCCCACAGGAGAATTCTTCACAAAATACAGGTGCACCAATATATGATAATAATAAATTAAGACCTATAGTTCTTAAAAATGTACTCTTTCCTGACATATTAGAACCAGTTATTAAAGTTACTTTCTTTTTGCCTTCAAGTGAGTAATCATTTCTAACTGCCTTTTCTCCAAGTAATGGATGACCTATCTTCTTTCCTTCAACTTCTTTTTTATCTAAAATATTTGGGAAAGTCCAATTACTAAAATCAAAATATAAATTAGATATGCTATTTAATGCATCAATTTCACTCATAACATCTATCCAATCATCTAAATACTTAGAATTCTTATTTTTCCAATCTTCTAAATTCTCCACTATAAATACATCAGAGAAAATAAATATGTTAAGTATTAAATAGTAAGCATTTCCTGAACTATCCCCTATCCAATCTAATAGACTTGATAATTTTCTCATTTCTTTACTACAAGAACTATTACTATTATTTTTTAAATTTCCTTTTATATCCTTTAAATATTTAGATTTAAAATCTTCTTTTTCTATTAATTCTAATATTTCAGCATAGGATTTTATTGTATCCTTTATACTGTTAAACATATCTAAATCTTCTTTACGATCCTTTATTAATAACTTTATTACCGCAAAGTTAATTAATAAAACTAACAATATATAACTAGGTGGAATAATCTTTAATACTGAAAAAACTATACTTAAAAATGTTATAAATATAAATATGTAAGCTACTATCTTTTTGCTTACCCCTGTTTTTTCATTTTTTTCTCTGCTCCAATTTAAAAAGGCTTCTAATTCATTTATTTCCTTTTTCTTATTTTTTATTTTCTTTTTTCCCTTAACTAAAAGTTCTTGTCTCCACTCTATCTTTTCGCCAAGTTCTTTAATAGCTTCCTGTTTATTTTCTATTAAATCCTTTGTTGGTAGTTTTTTAAGAGTTAATTTATCTACAAGTCTTTCTCTTCCACCCTTTGTTAAAGTGTCATTTATTAATTGAAATAAAGAGCTTTTTCCGAATATATCTATGTCTGAAGAAAAGGGATGTGAATCATTTATAAATTCTTTTCCGTCATCTTCTATCTTTTTAAACTCCCCATTTATTCTTTTAACTCCCTTTTCATTTATCTCTAAAAATCTTTCAGAATTAGCTTTTCTATTTATTAATTTATTATGATAAGTAACTACATAAATACCAATAGCAGCTAATACTATTTCACTAATAATTAAAAGGGAAATATTATCTTGTTTATATAAAATATATCCTAAAATTATCATTACAACTACTATAACAAGCCTTCCCCATCCAATAGTTGCAATTTTCTTTTCCATATTATTTATTTCACTTTTACTCTTTTTTATATTGCTTTTGTAATATTCTAGGGCATTAATAATAATACGCCTCCTTTACTAATTTTTACATATATTATATCACATTAATTATAAAAAAAGGTTTGAATAGTTTCTATTTTTAACTAATTCAAACCTTTAAAAATTAATTTTCTTCTTGTAGGCATTTATAAATTACATCTAAATCGTATTTCATACCTTCTAAATATGTTTTATTATCTTCTAGTGATTCTAATGTATATATTTTTTCAACTTTAGCTCCAGCTTCCCTTGCTAATGTTTCTGAAGCTTTTGGTGATGCTAAACTTTCTGAAAATACTGTTTTTATTTTATTTTTCTTGCAGTATGCAGCAAGTTCTTCTAACTTCTTTGGAGTTGGTTCTCCATCTGCAAATAAATCACTAATTGATTTTTGAGTTAATCCAAATTCTCTACATAAGTATCCAAAAGCTGCATGTCCTGTTACAAAATCTTTATTTTTAAGTTTTTCGAATTTTGGTTTATACTCATTATTTAAATCACTAAATTCTTTTTTTAGTTTTTCATAATTTTTTTCGTAATATTGTTTATTTGAAGGATCTTTTTCTATTAATGCATTTTTTATATTATCAGCTTGAACTGTTGCTTCCTTTAAACTAAGCCAAACATGTGGATCTGTCTTATCCCCATCTTTAATTACCTTAACGCCTTTACTTGCATCAATTGTAGTAGTTTTACTATTATCTATTTGTCCTTTTACATCCTTAAGCCAAGTTTCCATTCCAAGTCCATTACAAATAAATAAAGTACTATTTGTAAGATCTTTAAGTTGTGTTGGCTTCAACTCAAAATCATGTGGCTCTTGTCCTGGACCAACTAGAGTTTTAATATCTACTTTGTCTCCGCCAATCATCTTAGTAAATTGTTCTAATGGATAAATTGAAACTGTAACCATTAATTTTCCGTCACTAGATTTTTTTGTTTCTTCTTTTCCATTTCCTGAACATCCAATTAACCCTATAGCTATAAGTAACGTTCCTATTATTCCTATTATTTTTTTCAAACTCTGCACCTCTCTTGCATATGATTTGCATTTGCATGTTCTAATTTTAATATAGTTTGACATTATTGTCAATTTTAAATGCAAATATAATTAAATTCTATATTATTATTTTTTAATATTTTTTCTTCAATTGATTGACATGTAAATATTAAAGTTTGTGCAAAATTTCTATCTTTTATAATTTTAATACTCTTTTCTCTTCTATTATCATCATATTGAACAAAGGAATCATCAAATATTACTGGAACTTCTTTGTTCTTAAATATAAGCTCTATAAAAGCAATTCTAAGGGATAAATATAATTGATCATTAGCACCATTACTTAAATAATCTCCTCCAAATATATTAGAATCATCCCTTACTACCATTTCATAATTTTCTCCAAGTTTAACTTCAGAATATTTATCACTAGTTATATCTTTAAAGATCCTTAAAATCTTTTCATTTAATGCTGGACCAAATTCTTCTCTTATTTCTCTTCCAGCCTTCTCTAAGTTATCTATTGCCATATTTATTGCAAGTAATCTCTTATCTAATGTATTTATTCTTTCAACTAATCCTTCCAAATCTTCTTCAATTGAAATTATACTTCTCTTTCCTAAAAAACTTGTTTTAATATCATTTTCTAAATCTTTAATATACTTTTCAGATTCTATTAAGATATTTGATTTTTCTCTAATTTCCTTATCTATTTCTTCTTCTGATTCGTAACTATAATTTATATCTTCAGTTAAAAACTCTTGAAGCTCTGCTTTTATTCCTTCAATATCTCTATCTTTTAACAATACCTTATAAGTTTCCTCTACACTTTCAAGAGCCTTTTCTAAATCTTTTTTTTCTAAGATTTTTTTTCTAAACTCTTTTAAATACATTTCTAAATCAACTAGTTGAATATTATCTAAATCCATAATTTGCAATTTTTCTTTTATACTCTTTTCTTTTTCTTCTAGTTCAAATATAAGTCTATCTAATTCATCTTTTTTAGAATTATACTCAAGATTTAGAAGGGTTAAATTATTTTTAATTTCTTTATATTGCTCCAATTGAATATATATTTCATCTAATGTATCACAACCTGAAAGTTTCATTATTGAAGAAATTATTTTTTTATTTTGATTATATCTTTCTTCATCTTTATTAAATGACATATTTTCTAGTTGTAATTTTCGCTCTTCTATTCTTAAATTAACTTTCTCCTGAAATGAATAGAAATTTTCTAGTGAATTTATTGCTCTTAATAAATTTTTATAACTATTACAATTTATTAAATGCACATATTCATTTAGTTGTTCCTCTATATCCTTTATTTCTTCATTTAAATTATCAACAATTTTTTCCTTATTTAGTCTACTATTTGCACTTTTTTGTGAATTATTTGATGATAAAACAAAAACTATTCCTATTGCCATAAATAATATTCCTATAACATATAATATGGCCTTACTAAATACAGCAATATTTAGCCCTACTAAAATACCACCAACTATTAATGCTATAATGGACATTTTTCTGTTTAATTCACTTGAATTGCCCTTATTATTTTTTTCTAATTTATAGGAATTTTCTTCTATTGTTTCCTTTAATTCATGAAGCTTATCCTCATAGTTTTTAAATAGACCTTTTATTTTATTTATATAAGGTCCTAATTTAACAACATCTCCTAAAAATCTTCTCTTCTGTTCTAACTTCTTTTCTTCTTCATCTATTGAATTTAATATTTTTTGATTTAAAACTAATTTTTCTTCTAAATTTTCTTGTTCTGTATTTAATTTTATTAGCTTTTCTTTTAATCCATCTTCCATAGATGAAAAAACTTCATAACCACTAAGTTTTATATTTTCCTCTTCTATCTTTTTAGAAATATTATTTAGATTATATTCATTTTCATTTTTTAAATCTAATAATGTTAAATATTTTTTATTTTCTTCACTAAGGTCATTTATATAATCTTCATTTATAATTCCATTTTCCCTTTTTAGTTCAGTTTCAATCTCTTTTTCTTGCCTTTTTAAAAGCTCACTTTTTTGTAAGTATGTTGTTATTTCTCCATATTCCTTTTGAAGCTTACTTTTCTTTAAATATTGTTTAAATAACTCCAGCTTTTTTATTTCTTCCCTTATATTTTTTCTTTCTTCCTTTTTATTAATAAGCTCATTTTCTTTTTCTAAATTTTTTTCTGAAATTTTATAAGCTTCATATCTTTCTTCTACAACTTTAGAATACCTATTTTTTAATATATCTAATTCTCCATTTTTTCTTGGTGTTGTAAGCTCCTTTTTATTACCTTTAAGCTTTTCTATTGCTTTATAAAGGGAAACTTCTCCTTCTCCACAACCAAAAACATCAATTACCTTTTCCATAATCTGCTCTTCTTTATCTCTTGAAACTACAACTCCAAGCTGTGGTATAAACAAGGTTTTTATAAATGTGTTACTATTTATTCCTAGGAAATAATTGCCTGGCTCATCCCTATTTATATCCTTTATTTCCTCACCTGTTAAACCATCATAAATAACAGAACTATCATCTTTTTTAGTTCCTCCAAAGGTTCTTTGAATTATATATTCCTTTCCTTTATATTCAACTAAAAGTTCTCCTTGCATTTTCTCTCCTGAAAAAGGTAAGTATTTCTTTCTTAAATTATTTTTATTTCCTCTAGCATTTCCAAATCCAAAAAGCCAGGCTCTTATAAAATTTTGTATTGTACTCTTTCCCTTTTCATTATCTCCATATATTAAATTAATTCCTTTTTCAAAATTAATTTCTTTATTACTAATTCCACCAAAAGCCTTTATTCTAGCCTTTTTAATAATCATCCAAATTCACCTCCTCTTCTCTTAAACTTTGTAGTCCTATTTTTAATGCAAGTTCTATTATTTCTTTTTCGCAATCATCTGCATCTACTAACTTTTCTTTTAAATTCTTCACAAAAATACCCTTTATTGAATTCTCATTTTCTAAATTATCAATGTCTATTTTTATATTTGTCTTATCCTTTACCTTAACAAAATAAAAATCATTTAAAAGCTTTTCTTGCAAAATATCCTCATTTATTTTAAAACTTGCATCTAATTCTCCAACTAAATTTAACTTAAATATGTCCTTCTTTAAATCTAAGTTTTTAAGCTCACTTAGTATTTTCTTTTTTATTTCTCTATATCCAAAAAGACCATTAACATTTATCTCTTCTTCCATATACTTTCTAATGCAAATACTTTTAAATTTTAAGTTCACATAGTCCTTTCCTACTTCTCCAATTAAAACTCCCTTTTCTCCTAATTCATCAAATCCTCTACCTTGGGGACATCCACTATATGCATAACTAGTTTTTCCAGCCTTACAAATACCAGAAAACTTATGTCTATGTCCTAAGGCAACATAATCTACAAAGCTATCTTCAATATCCTTAATATATATTGGATTATATTCATTTGATGTTTCTTCACCTGAAAGCTCACCATGAATTACTACTAAATTTATCAAATCTTTGTCTACATTAATATTTTTCATAAGTGGGGAATTTACATAGTTTTCATTAAAAGCTGCACCATAAATACAAACTCCTTTATCCTCTAATATAACCTTTTCCATTTCACCTTTAAAAACATGTACATTATCTGGCCATTCTACCAATTTATAAAAGGACTTAAAATTATAAGGATCATGATTCCCAGGACTTATAAATACCTTAGTATCTTTTAACCTTTCTAAAGCTTCTCTTATAAAAACTAAAGTATTTCTGCTTAATGTATAATTATCAAATATATCTCCTGCCAAAAGCATTATTTCAATTTCTTCTATATTACATAAATCTATTATTTTATTAAAAACTTCCTTTAATTCTTCCTTACTTCTATTTGCTAAATTATTTTTAAATTCCTTAAAAGGAGTATCAAAATGTATATCAGCACAATGAAGTATTTTTACTTTTTTCATAACTAAATACCTTCCTAATTTACGAACTTTTGTTCTCATTTTATCATATATTTAAAACAAAAAGAAAGAGGATGATTTATAAAATCATCCTCTCGGTTTTAGAATACTAATTCTTTTTGGTGGTGTAACTTCCATAGGTTAATTTGCTAACCAATTAGTAGGTGCTTACTTTAGAGAATTTTCGTATTCCTTTACCATTCTTTTAACCATTTCGCCACCTACGGATCCACATTGTCTTGAGCTTAAATCTCCATTATAATCAGTAAATGGCACTCCTAATTCCTTCGCTACTTCATTTTTGAATGTACTCAAACCTTTTTTGGCTTCTGGAACTATTACTCTGTTTGACATCACTGGTCCCTCCTTAGGCTTACGGTATTATAAGAAAAATCTTTTGATTTATCTTACACTTATAGTTTATCCTCTAATTAAATTTTAATTCATTGTAATTTCAGGTTTATTAGGAATTATATTCTACATAAAAGCTTTAAATTTATATCCTTGCTCTCTTAAATTCCCAATACTTCTTGGTAGTTTATTATTTAAGTTTTCTGTTAAGTTTTTATATTTTTCATCTATTTTTATATAAAAAACTGCATCTTGTTTATTTAATTTATTTACGTCTTCTTCTTTTTCTATTATTTTTAAATTATTTTTCTTAAAAATACTTTGTAAATTTAAATATTTCGGTAATACAGTATGTCCATTTTCTTCTATCATTTTATAATAGGGTTTGTCTTTATCTAAAATATCATCATTTTCTATGAAAGTTAATTTTACATTTAGATTTTTTGCTGTGTCTAATACTTTATCTATATTATCTTTTAAATATCCATTTTTAGCCTCTATTATAATGTAACCTCTAGAGCCATCTTTTTCTATTAATGATGTTATAGATTGATAGTCTACATCTAATATTGTATTAACTACATCACTAACTCCATTTTGATTATTTGTATTTGTATCCCGTTCGGAATCTATTATCCTTTTATGATTTCTTAAATTAAATATTGTTACAAATAAAATAATGATAATAACTATAAGAATTGAAATAATGATTTTGAATTTTTTACTTTTATTCCCCATTTTTCTCCTCCTATCATGTTTCCTTTATTAAATTATAACATATTTTTAAAAAAATTATTAACAAATTTACTTTTTTATTAAATTATTTCTTTTTTTCTTTATTTTTTAGGAATATTTATGAAATTAATAAAATTTTATGATGTACTTTTAGTTTTTTTGTATTTTTTTAAATTATATGCATATTTTAATATTATTTTTACAACGAAAAATAAGCCTATAAATTTAAATTTATAAACTTATCAAATATTTAGCCCCATATTATGTTATTTTAACACTTAAATATATATATATTGTAAATAATATATTAATAACATACTATATTTTTTAATAATAAAAAAAAGCACTTAATAATATTATTAAGTGCTTTTGGCAGGGGCACTAGGACTTGAACCCAGAACCAATGGTTTTGGAGACCACTACTCTACCAATTGAGCCATACCCCTAAGACGTTTTTTATTTTAACATAAGCCTTTACATTATGTCAACTATTTTTTATTACACAAACCTTATTGTTAATTCCTAAATTTTAGATTATAATATACTAAAATATATTTTGATAATCAAAGTATTTAAAAATCAAATTAAATGAGGTGTATTGAATGAATATAAAACCTTTAAAAATAGGAAACCTAACATCAAGATTACCTATAATACAAGGAGGAATGGGTGTTGGTGTTTCTCTTTCAAATTTAGCTTCAGCAGTTACAAATGCTGGGGGTATAGGTATTATTTCTTCTGCTCAAATTGGATTTAAAGAGGATGACTTTGAAACTAATCCTCTAGAAGCTAATCTTAGAGCCTTAAAAAAACATATAAAACTTGCAAAAGAAAAATGTAATAATGGCATAATTGGTGTTAATGTTATGGTTGCAACAAATGAATATGCTAAATATATAAAAACAGCTATAGAATCAGGAATAGATCTTATTATATCTGGAGCTGGAATGCCAACAATGCTTCCAAAGCTTGCAAAGGAAAGTAAAGTAAAATTAGCTCCTATAGTTTCTTCATTAAAGGGGACTAAAGTTATACTAAAATTATGGGATAGACATGATAAAACAACTCCTGACATGATTGTAGTTGAAGGTCCTAAAGCTGGTGGGCATTTAGGCTTTAAAAAGGAAAATTTACAGGAAGCTTGTAAAAACTTTGATACTGAAATAGTAGAAATAATAAATCATGTAAAAGAATATGAAGAAAAATATAATAAAGAAATACCTGTTGTTGCAGCAGGAGGAATTTTTTCTGGAGAAGATATAGCTAAATATTTATCACTAGGTGCTTCTGGAGTTCAAATGGCAACAAGATTTGTTGCCACAGAAGAATGTGATGCATCTAAAGCTTTTAAAGATTCTTATGTTAATGCAACTGCTGATAATGTTGGAATTGTAAAAAGTCCTGTTGGTATGCCTGGAAGAGCTATACTTAATCCATTTATCAAGAAAACTTTAGAGGGAAATATTAAAGTTTCAAAATGTTTTAATTGCTTAATTCCCTGCAATCCATCAAATACTCCATACTGTATAACTGAAGCACTTATAAATGCAGTAAAGGGAGATTTAGATAATGGACTTATATTTTGTGGTGAAAATGTAAGTAAAATAAAAGAAATAACAACTGTTAAGAATTTGATGGAAGAATTAGAAAATGAAATAAAATCATCATAAAAAAAGTAGGTTAGATTTTTTATCTAACCTACTTTTTTCTTTATATACATTTATTTAATATTTTTATCTTCAATTAAGTAATTATTTTGTTAAGTATAAATAAATTAATTTCATAGTATTTTCTAAAGCACTATAATGTGTTCTTTCCATTCCATGGGAAGCATGTACTCCAGGTCCAATTAATGCTCCTCTTATATTGTTTCCTGCTGTAAGTGCAGCTCCAACATCAGAGCCATATCTTGGATATATATCTACTGCATAACTTAATTCATTTTCTTTTGCAAGGTTTACAAGGTCTGTTGTCATATTGTAATCATATGGTCCACCTGAATCCTTTGCACATATTGAAACGTCATATTCGCTACAATTTAAATCATCACCAATACAACCCATATCTACAGATAAAAGTTCTGTTATATCCTTTGGAATATAAGATGAACCATGTCCAACTTCCTCATAAGTAGATATAAAGAATTTAGTTTTATAATGTGGAACAATGTTTTCTCTCTTAAATAGTTCTAACATAGATAAAAGACATGTAACACTTCCTTTATCATCAATAAATCTTGATTTTATAAAACCACTTTCTGTTACTGTAGTTTTTGGATCTATAAATACAAAGTCTCCAGCTTCAATACCAAGTGCTTTAACATCATCTTTATTTTTAACTATTTCATCTATTCTAATTTCCATATTTTCTGGTGTTCTCTTTTTAGTAGATGCATCTTCATAAACATGAATAGCTGCACTTTCACTTAAAAATGTACCTGTATATTCTTTTCCATCTCTAGTTCTTATAGTACAATATTCACTATCTAAAGTTGGTACAATAGGTCCTCCAAGTAATGTAAACTTAAGAGTTCCCTTTGATGTAATTGATCTTACCATAGCTCCTAAAGTATCAACATGAGCTGAAAGACCTATAACCTTTTCATCACATTTACCATCAATAGTAATTACTCCACAACCTTTGTTTGTTCTTTCAAACTTATATCCTAAGGAATGAACCTTTTCCTCAATTAAGTCCATTATTTCAAAACAAAACCCAGTTGGACTATTAAATTTTAATATTTCTTGTGCAGTATTTAATACATACTCCTTATTAATGTTAATCTCCATAAAAACTCTCTCCTTTTTTTATTACTTTAGTATATTATACTAATTTTAATCTTTAATCACTTTATTATAAACTTTTATACCTATTAGTTAAAATCTGCTGGAAATTCTAATCCTATTTGAGATCTTATCTTATCCATTAATTCAATAGCCATTAATGAATTTTTATGTGAATTTTTCATAGAATCTACTTCATTACTATTAATAACCTTTATAAATTCATCTAATTCATAATACATATCATCTTCCCTTTGTCTTATAGAAATAACCTCTTCTCTACCATCTCTATAAACAATTTTTGCACTTTTAAATAATATGCCATCTATTAATATAGTTCCATCTTCTCCTTGAATTTCTAATGGTAACTTTGAATCACTTATTTTAGAATACATTATTAAACCACCAGCATCTCCATAGCTAGCCATAGCTGTACCTTGTCCATCAATTCCATTTTCTAAAAACACAGCTTGACTTACAATCCCATTTGGTTTTCCTAATAATGCTATCATAGGATGTATACAATATACTCCTATATCCATAAGAGCTCCATTTGAAAGTTCCCTCTTAAAGGCATTAAGAATAATTCCTTCTTTATATTTGTCATATCTTGATGAATACTGACAATATGATGCAAAATACCTTCTTATTTTCCCTATCTTATGTAAATTTTCTTTTACTCTTAAGAAATTTGGTAGAACCGTAATTCTCATAGCCTCCATTAGGAGTACTCCCTTTTCTTCAGCTAGTGATATCATTTTTTTAACTTCTCTAAGGTTTGAAGCCATAGGTTTTTCACATAATACATGCTTATTATTTTCTATGCACATAATTGCTTGGGATGCATGAAATGAGTTAGGAGATGCTATATAAACTGCATCTATATCTTCACATTTACTAAAACTTTCTAAGTTATCAAAAAATTTTGTTGCACCATACTTTTTCCCAAAATCCTTTGCTTTTTCTAAAGTTCTTGAATACATTGCTACTAACTCAAAATTTTCATGAGTTAATGCAGCTTTTAGAAAATTATCTACTATTTTTCCCGTGCCTATAACTCCAAATCTTATTTTCTTCATTAACACTACCACCTTTAAAATTTATTTTAATAAACTTCAGGAATTATTATCATTACACATTTTGCTCTTTTTACTACATGGGCAGTTACTGAACCTACAAGTGCAGTAAATTTCTTTCTTGTATTCTTTGCCATAAGTATAATGTCTACATCATTTTCTTCTGCATATCTTACAATTTCATCCCCTGCATAGCCAAATGAAAATTCTTTTTCACAATTAAATCCTTCTACTTTTTCTCTTACATTATTTAATATTTTCTTTCCAATTGCTTCAGCATCTTTAACTTCTTCTGAAACTGCCATTCCATTTATAAAAACTATTTCTCTTACATGCATTAATACTACATCAACTTCTTCTGGTTTGAAATTATTCTTCAAATAATTTAGTGCTATTAAACTTCTATCACTACCGTCTATTGGGATTAATATTTTTTTCTTTTTTATCATTTTTAACACCCTCTATTCTCTTATATTTTTATATAGTTCCTTCTATATTAATAATTTTATAAATATATTGGTACTATATAAATTTAATAATACATTTGAATTTAAATTTAAAACTTCATTTAAAAGAGTTTTAAAGTTATAATGCTTTTTTCTATATTATACATCTTATATCCTTTTTTATCCTTAACAGAATTGTTATTTAATACATTGTTTAAAATACTACATACTTAAATTTAAATTATATATAGCAAAAAAGCTCAAGGCAAAATATATCTTTGCCTTGAGCTTTTTAATATTTACTATTTACCTTCTTTTATAGTTGAAGTTGGAAGTATTACCTCAACTTCTGAATGTGGTCTTGGAATAACATGTACAGAAACTAATTCTCCAACTCTTTGTGCAGCAGCAGCTCCAGCATCTGTAGCAGCTTTAACAGCTCCAACATCTCCTCTAACCATAACAGTTACAAGACCTCCACCTACATATTCTTTTCCTATTAAATATACATTTGCAGCCTTAACCATTGCATCTGCAGCCTCTATTGATCCTACTAATCCCTTTGTTTCTATCATTCCTAAAGCATCATATTTCATTTTTAAATCCTCCTAAAATCTTTTTTTATTTATTAAATAATTTTTTGTTTTGCAATTTCATGTTTTACTATTTTTATTTTTGAATTTGAATTAAGTCCCATAGAATTTGCTTCTTCTATATCTAAATGGCATTCAAGGCTATAAGTATCATTTACTCTAATACTTACATTGTTTAATATTCCGCCTCTTAATCCTAAAACTTCTATTGAAACTAATTCCCCATCTACAACACCAAAGTATTTAGCATGTTTTGGTGCCATATGTATATGTCTTTGTGCAACTATTACTCCATCTTCAATTTGAACACTTCCTTTAGGTCCAATTAAAGTGATGCCTGAAGTTGCATTTAAATTTCCTGATAATCTTATATTTGGAGCTACACCTGTTTTAATACAATCACCTATTGATAATTCAACTTGTGTTTTACTTCTTATTGGTCCAAGAACTCTAACTTTTTCAATTGCACCTCTTGGTCCACATATTGTTATTGTTTCTTTACAAGCATATTGTCCTAATTGTGATAAATCCTTAATTTTTGTTAATTCATATCCTTCTCCAAATAAAATGTTTACATGTTTTTGTGAAAGATGTATATGTCTATTTGAAATTCCAACTGGAATATCAAAAGATTCCTTTACTTCTTTTTGTTTTTCTTCATTTTCTTTAACTGCTTTTAGTAAAAGCTTTAATACTTCTTCTAAGTTTTCCATTAAAACCTACCTCTTTATAGTAGCTATTATCTGATTTACAAGATTTAATATTTCTTCATTATTTAAATTATCTATTTTAGGCTCTTGCTCTTCCTTATTCATCTTTGTAGCAGCTGCTTGAATTTCTGCTGGACTCATATTCATTGTTTCTTTATAACTAGGTTTAAAACATTCTGTATGAGTTTCATTTATAACATTATTTTTTCCTAATGTATCACAGTCTACTAAACCATAGGCAACTCTTTTTATATTTAAAAGATGCATTGGTGTAACATTTTCTGAAACTGAACTTCCACCCCATGTTCCACAACCTAATGTGAATGATGGCATAAGTCCTGTACTAGCTCCAGTACCTCCTTGAGTACCTCCAGTATTAACTAAAATACGTGAAGCTGGCTTTCTTGCAAACTTTTTAACTATTTCAACATCTTCAGTATGGATACTCATTGTATGACCTATTCCATTTTGAAGTAATTCTATACTTAAATTACAAGCTTCATGCCAGTCATTTACTACATAGAATGCAAGTACTGTAGTAAGCTTTTCATAGGATAATGGATTACCATTTCCAACTCCTTCTTGTCTTCCTATAAGTACCTTAGTTCCATCTGGCACATAAAATCCTGCTGCCTTTGCAATAACATCAGCTGCTCTTCCAACAAAGTTAGCATTCATAGCATGTCCTTGCTTGAAAAGCAAATTACATACTTTATCTGTTTCTTCCTTTGTCATAAAGTATCCGCCTTGTTTTTTAAGCTCTTCTATTACTTTAGCTTCATTACAAGTTTCGCAAATTATTGATTGTTCTGAAGCACAGATTGTACCATTATCAAAAGTTTTACTTGCAATAATGTTTTTTACTGCCTTTTCAACATTTGCTGTCTTTTCTATATAAGCTGGAGAATTACCAGCACCTACTCCTAATGCAGGTTTTCCTGAACTATATGCAGCCTTAACCATTCCAGGTCCTCCAGTTGCTATAATTAATGAAACTTCAGGTGATTTCATTAATTCATTTGTAGCTCCCATTGAAGTAAGTTCTATACAGCTTACTATACCTTCTGGTGCTCCAGCAGCTACTGCTGCATCATGCATTAATTTTGCAGCCTTTGATGTACATTTAACAGCTGATGGATGTGGTGAAAATACTATTGCATTTCTTGATTTTATTGCAATTATTGCCTTAAATATTGCTGTTGATGTTGGATTTGTAGATGGTACAATTCCCATTACTAAACCAACTGGCTCTGCAATTTCTATTAATTTCTTTTCAGTATCTTCCTTTATAACTCCAACAGTTTTCATATCCTTTATTGAGTCATATAAAACTGTAGATGCTAAATGATTTTTAAATGCCTTATCACAAACTTTTCCAAAGCCTGTTTCTTCTACTGCCATTTCCGCTAAACAAACTTCGTGTTCACTTGCAACTTTAACCATATTTCTAACAATTTTATCAATTTGTTCTTCTGTATAATCAGCAATTATATTTGCTGCTATTTTTCCACGTCTTGCTAAATTTCTTGCTTGTTGTATTGATTGTAAATCTCTATCGAAATTTTCCACTGTCTATTCCTCCTTTTGCAAAAACTCTTTATTTATTTTTGTAATATTCTTTAAACTTTTTAATTAATGAATCTTTATCTAATTTTGAAATAGTTTTACTTGTAAGATCAAAATCCTTAAATTCCTTAGCTAATTTTCTAATTCTTGATACTTTTAAATCCTTCAATAATTGAATTGATTTTTCTATACCTTCCTCTTCCACTAGCTTATTTAATTTTTCTCTATCAATTTCTATTTCTATTTCAATATTTTCTATTTGAGTTTCATTATTATTAACTTCCTCTAAGTCCTTTTCTAATGAAGTGTTAAGCTCTTCTTCTTTTGCTATATTTTCTATAACTTCTAATGTAGCTTCACAAACTTCATCTTTTATAAGTTCTTCCTCTATAGCTTCTTCTATAATTTCCTCTGCCTTTTCAATTGCTGGTTTAGTTTCTATTATGCTTTCTAGATCATAATGGGGTCTTGCGATTACATGACTAGAAATTAAGAAATTTTCTCCAAGTCTATTAACAGCTGATATACCAGCATCTATTGCTGACTTTACAGCACCAACATCACCTGTTATAGTTACTGAAACTAATCCACCACCAACATATACTTTCTCAAGGATATTAACATTTGCTGACTTTACCATTGCATCTGCAGCCTCTATGGTTGCTAATAATCCTTTAGTTTCTATTAATCCAAGTGCTTGCATAACAATTTAATCCTCCTTAAGTTAAAGTAAATCTGCCCAATTTGCTGGATATGTTGTATAAAATACCTTAGCTTTATTAGGTGATCCCCAAACGACTTTAGATCCTGATGGAACAAATAGTATATCTCCTTCATTTGCTGTATAAGTTTTACCATTTATTTCAACAGTTAAAGTTCCTTCAATAACATAATCGATTTCCTCATATGTTAGCTCCCACTCAAACTTTGAATCTTCTATAGTTAATAATCCTGCACTCATTTTTGATTCATCTTTACTTACTAATTCTTGAAAATGCACATTAGCTTCTGGATTTCCAGTATCAAATACATCCATCTTTACTGAATTTCCTTTAACTACTTTAAGTCCATTTTTATCACATTCAGCACTAAACTTAGAATCATTTGTTAGTGAATTTAACATTTCTTGAAGTAAACCTTCATTAATCATAGCTTTAAAAATATCAAGTAACTTTTCACTATCTAAATTTTCAATTTCTTTTTGATTAACTTTTTTAGTAGTAACTTCTATACCATTATTTTTTGCTATATCCTTTGCAGAAGGTGTTAATATAACATCATTGTCTATAAAAAATGTTTTTTCACCACTTTTTACAAAAGTCTCCATGTCATCTGCACAAATTAATCTTTTCATCAACTCACTTCCTTTCAAAACTAAATTTTTATAACTTATCCAAAATTACAGTCTTCATCAATTATTCCTATGACGGCTGCATCTATTGGAATATTATCATCTCCTATCATTCTTCGAGCTGATGAGCCAGTACTTACAATAACCCTATCTCCTATACCTGCTCCTATTATGTCAGTAACTATAAATCTTCTACCCTCTTCTTTGCCACCTAATTCTTCAGCAAGCATAAATTTTAAACCATTTAAAGTATCCGCTTTTCTAGTTGCCCAAATAGTATCAATTAATTTTGCAGTTATCATAAGCACTTACCTTCTTTCATTTTTAATTTGATTTCTTCCATTGCAGATTCAACTGAGGATGTATCTCCTAATATAGCTATTGAAGTCATATGCTGTGGACAAATCCCCCTAATATCTTCAACAACTACATTTGCAGCTTTTTCTGCAATATCAATTGCATAAATCATATCTATAACTTTCCCTTGAACTAATCCAATTGCACCAGCTTCATTAAGAATATCTAATCCTTTTTGGCTCATTCTTCTTTTAAGAGCTTCCTTTGTTCCTTTTGTTGGAGATTTTATTAATCTAAAATCCATATAATCATCTCCAATTATTCCATGATTTCTTTGGTACAACTAAGTGCTATACCTAATGGAGTTACAAACATAGGGTTCTTTGGTTTATGAGTGTAAATTTTAACTTGTTTTTCTATAACTTCTTCTATTCCAGTTAAACAAGCAGTACCACCTACTAAAGATATTTCTTGTACATCATAATTTTTTATATGATTATTTATAATTGATCCAACCTTTTCAATAACAGGCTTTAAAACTGGTAATAGTTCTTCATGTTTTCTATTATCTCTTTTAAATTTATCTGCTTCATTAAAAGTCATACCATAAGCTCCTGAAATAACTAGTGAAAAATGTGTTCCTCCAGTTGGTTCATCTGCTACATATACAACTTTTCCATCTTTAATAATAGAAGTTCCTGTAGTACCTCCACCAATATCTACAACTGCTCCATTTTGAATTTTTAAAACTTCATTTGCAGCTGTAGGCTCATCTAAAAGATTTGTTAATTCAAATCCAGCAGCTTGTACTACATTTTTAATTGCTCCTGAATCTAATGCATCTGTTCCTGGTGGAATTGCTGCTGCTGCATATAACAATTCAGTATTTAATTTTTCTTCTATTTCTTCTTTTAATTCTCTTACAATCTTAACTGCTCCTATATAGTCAACTACCATTCCATCACGAACTACATCAGCATATCTATATGCTCCAGCAACTGGTCTGTAATTTTCGTCAAGTACTGCTAGGACTACACAAGCAGTTCCTAAATCTACTCCTGTGTAATATACAGATGATTTTTCTAAAATAGGTTTTTCTATAACCTCTTCAAATTTTTGAACTAAGTTATCACAATATTCGAAAATCATTTTTTTATCTGACACTTCATACCTCCTGTTGCTTCACAAATCATTTCATATAATATATTTATTAGTGAATCTAAATTATTTAAAATCTTTTCTAAAAGCTCATATTCTTCTTCAATGATTTCATATTTAAATTCTTTAAGTTTACAGAAAAGGTAATATAAATTAAAAATTTCTTTGCTATTTTCTAGGTGCATATAAATATCGGTAATCTCGAGGTCACATGATTTCAAATATTCTTTAGGAATACATTCATTAATTACTTCTAATTCACATTTACCTTCTATAAACTTTCTAATATTTTTAATGTTTCTTTCTATATCAACTACCTTTTGTGCTAGTATTAAATCTTCATTTAATAATTCATTAGCACAACTTAAAGTTATAGACTCAATAGCTTTAAATTTGTAGATAAGTTTTTTATTTACCTTATCTTTATTTTCAACTTTTTCTTCAGTCTTTTTTTCTAATTTTTTGTTATCTGTAGGTAAGTTACTATTTATCTTTATTCCTTTATCTAATAAATATTGTCTTCCTCCAGGTGTAAGGCGCTCTCCAGTATTTAATTCATAAGTAGTAAAAGGTTCTTTTTTGTATGAATCTTTTAAATAATCTTCAGTTATAAATTTAGGCACTTTTCCATTCACCTACCTATTTAAGTAGATATTCTTTAAGCATTTTAATACCTACCTCATCATTTTTTCTAATTAAAAAGTATGGCTCATTAACTCCAATTCTTTTCAATTGTTTTATACATTTTTCTTTATTATTAGAATTTAAATCTAATTTCGTAATTACTCCAATAACCGGCTTAGAAAATAACTTTGCAAAACCTTCTGAATATATTTGTGTGCAATTAGATCCATCTAATAATATTAAAATCTTTGAAGCATCTTGAGCTAAAGCGATTATATGTTTATACATCCAGGAATTTTCAATATATGAACTAGGGATGTCCATAGTATTTTCACCATAAATAACATCTGCCGTTCTTCTTAAAGGGCCATTGTATCCATTTAAATAATTAACTATTGTTGTTTTTCCACATCTACTTGGCCCAATAACCATTATCCTTTTCTTTCTCACGTTCTTGTTATAGGAGATACGGTAAAGCCTAACATATTTTTTAAAGTTTCATTTACTGAACTTAATGCAGTTTCAACGCTATCTACATCTCCATTTATAAGTACAGATCCTGTGAAACGATCTAAAAATCCAATTTCAACATCTGCTACCTTAGTTGCAATATCTGCTGCAATAATTGCTGTTTCATAAGGTGTTAGAGTTAAAATTCCTATGGCTCCCCTTTCATCTATTCCTAATCTTTCATATATATCTTTCATAGGTGAAGCAATAATATGTGATATTGTAATTTGTTTACCTGGCACTGATTCTTGTATTACTCTTTGAATATCTCTATTTTCAAAACTTTCCATCACTATCACCCTTTACATATTTCTATTAGTGGCGAACTACTTTAACCTTTAAGTCATAATTTTTAATCCAAGATTCAATTTTATCTAAATCTTCATTAGTTAAACTTGGATCTCCTTCTATCTTATAATCAACACCTAATTGATTATATTTATTTACACCCATTTTGTGATATGGTAGAAGATCTATTCCTTTAAAGTTTTTATAATCTTTATATGGCATTAAAAATTCCATAGCTTTTTCAATATACTCTCTCTTATCATTAACCCCTTTTAAAAGTGGCATACGAATTTGTACATTGTATTTATTTTGTAATAACTTTTCAAGATTATATAATATTTGTTCATTTCTAACTCCAGTCCATTTAAAATGTTCCTCTGAGTTAATATGCTTAATATCAAAAAGAAATAAATCTGTAAATTCTGCAACCTTTAGTATATCCTCTACCTTTGCATAACCTGATGTTTCAATTGCAGTATTAATACCTGAATTTTTACAGGCCATAAGCAAATTAGCTGCTGCCTCAGGTTGCATTAAAACTTCTCCACCACCTAAAGTAACTCCACCGCCAGAAAGCTCATAAAAGGTTCTATCTTCTTCTATAATTTCCATTAGTTCAGATATTGTTTTGGTTTCTCCAACAATAGTTATAGCTGAGTTACAGCATACATCTACACATTTTCCACAACCAATACATTCAATATTATGATTAACTTCATGTTTATTAGTTATATTATTCATTGTATGGATTCCAACAGGGCAAACTTCTGCACACTGTCCACAATCTATACATAAATTACTTTTAAACATTACTCTATTTTTCTTCATCATCCCTTCTGGATTAGCACACCATTTACAACGTAATGGACATCCTTGAAAAAAAATTATTGTTCTTACACCTGGTCCATCATACATATTATATTTTTGAACATTGAAGATCCTTGCCTTTCTTTCAATAATTCCATTTATGTTATTATTCATTTAAACTCTCCAGCTTTCTTATTAAAAATGTGTAAGTACTGTTCTACTTATAATTTCATCTTGAACATCTTTACATAATTCAACGAAGTATGCACTATATCCAGCAACACGAACTATTAAATCTCTATATGCTTCTGGGTTCTTTTGAGCTTCAATTAATGTTTTGTTATCTAAATAGTTAAATTGTACTTCTCCTAATTGAAGGGCACATGCACTACGTAATAATGTAATTATTCCATTTTCTCCTTCTGGAGTATCAAGAAGTCCTGATATTAATTTAAAGTTATGAACCATACCTATGTTCATATTGTCACAGGCCATTTTTGAAACTGATTTTATTATTGCTGTTGGTCCTTTATAGTCTGCTCCTTGTGTTGGACTAATACCATCTGATAATGGAGTCCAAGCTTTACGTCCATTTGCAGTTGCTCCTGTTAATTGTCCAAATGGAGTATTATTTGATATTGATAAAGTACCATGGCTTAAAACAGAATATAATGTTTTATATTTTCTGTGTTCCATTTCAGTAAAGTTAATTAATTCAGCTGCAATGTAATCAACATAATCATCATCATTACCATACTTAGGTGCTTCTAAACAATCTTTTCTTAATCTTTCAAAGCCTTCAAAGTCAGCCTTTAATGCTTCATTTATTTCTCTTAATGTGTATTTCTTTTCTTCAAATACAAGCTTTTTAATAGCTGCCATTGAGTCAACATATGTTGCAAGTCCACTCCAAACAACTCCTGGTCCAAAGTTGTACATTGCACCACCAGCTTCTACACCTCTACCTTTTTCCATACATCCTTCATACATAATTGACATAAGTGGCTTTGGTGCTAATTCTCTATGAACTCTTTGAGAAATTACTGTTGCAATACTTGTCCACTTAGTTATATATCTGATTTGCTCTTTAACTGCTTCTTCAAATTGCTCATATGTTTTGAAGCTATCTATATCTCCTAAGTCTGGACATACTTGTTTTCCATACCATTGTGGTACTCCATGATTTAATGCAAGTTCAATACATATTGGCCATTGAGTATATCCTGTTGAAGTCCATTGATAAAGTCTTCCTGACTTTTGTGGTTCAACACATCCCATTAAACAATAATCTCTAGCATCTTCTATTGAAACTCCTTTAGCTAACATCATCTTTATATGAACATCATCAAAGTGACATGCTGGGAATCCCATACCTGCTCTTATTACATCAACTATCTTCTTAAGATATTTTTGAGGTGATGCCTTATGTATACGACAAGCTAATGAAGGTTGATATATTTTTACATGTCTTACAGCATCCATTAATAGATAAGTTAAGTCATTAGTGGCATCTCGTCCTTCTCTTGTAACTCCACCAACGCACATGTTAACAAATGGTTGATAACCTGCAAAGAACTTAGATCCACCTTCACTTGTTATCCACATCATCTCTGACATTTTTATAAGCATACATCCTGCAAGTTCAAATGCTTCAAATTCAGTCATTCTACCTGATTCAATATCAGCTTTAAAGAATGGATACATATATTGGTCAACACGACCTATAGACATACCAGTTTGATTTTCTTCAACTACTAAAAGTGATTCTATTGTCCAAACTGCTTGAATTGCTTCCCAGAAAGTTTCTGGTTTATTTGCTGGAACTTTTGCATTTATTTCTGATATTTTTAATAATTCTGCCTTACGTTTAGGATTTGTTTCCTTACTTGCAAGTTCAGCTGCATAATCTGACATACGCTTAGCATAAATCATTACACCTTCTGCTGTATCTATTACTGATTTATAGAAATAAATCTTTTCTATATCTTCTGGATTTGCATAATTAAGTTCTTTTAACTTATCTTCTGCTTCCTTCTTAATATCAAGCATACCTTTTCCCATTAAGATAACATCATATCCAGGATTTGAATCTCCACCACCATTTACTGCATGGTATGAGCAATCTGAAACAAATGATTCCCCTGAAAGTTCCCAAACTCCAGCTTCTCTATATTGATCTTCACAATATTCATCAACTGATTTACCTTTCCAAAATGGGAATAGCTCTTCTCTCATTACTCTTTTATCTTCTTCTGAAATATAAAATGGGTCTTGAGGTCTAGTTGAAATTGTGTCAATTTCATCTTCCATCCATCTCCATGCTATATCTGGAGAAAATGCTCCAGCTCTTGGTGCACCATTTGGAGCTCCTACTATAAGCTCATTATCTTGAATTAAAAGTGGTGCTGTTTCACAACAATGTTTGAAACATTTTCCTCTTAAAATTGACTTTGGCATACCTGGGTTTTCTTTAGCTATTTGTGTTATAGCTCTTGCTCTATGTGTTGTAATTGAAGGTACTTGTTTTAAATAATTTTCCTTTAATTTAGCTAAACGTTCAGTAATACCTTCTGGAACTTTTCCATCATTTTCACATACTACACAATCACCCTTTTGAGGCTTGTCTTCTGTTATTATTTCATTTGAAACACTCTTAAACATTTTAATTAAAGCTTCACGCTCTTCTTGTGACATGTTTTGAGTAGCTTCCATAAATTTATTTGAAAATTCACGAATATCCATTTTATTTACTCCTTTTCTTTTTTTATTTTGATGAATCTAATATTTGCTTTAAAACATTTTTTAGTAATTTAATATTTTCTATTGAATCATCTTCTTCATTACCTTCTAAAGATAAATTTACATTCTCATTTATTCCTATACTTTTTAAAAGTTCTTCTTTACTTCTAACTTCATATCCAACTTTTCTTATATAAATTAGATTCATTGGAGATACATTGTCAGAGGTCATTCCTTTACCTACAGAACCACTTCCTAAAGTCATTGATGGAAAAAGGTTAGTAGTTGCTCCTATACTTCCAAATACTCCCGAAGTATTTACAAGTATTCTTCCAACAGGTTTCTTTAAAGCAAACTGTCTTATTACCTCTTCATCCCTTGAATGTATAATTAATGTATGACCTTGTCTCTCACTTAATAAAAGCTCAATACATTTTTCACAGGCATGCATCCAATCATCTTCTATATAAAAGGAAAGTATTGGACAAAGTTTTTCTTTAGAATGAGGATTATCTAATGAAACATATTTTTGATTACTTAATAAAACCTTTACATCAGATGGAATATTAAATCCAGCTCTTTTAGCTAAAAATTGTGGAGATTTACCAATAAATTCTCTTTCAAAATTTCCATCTTTATCAAATAAAAGTTTTCCTAAAGCTTCTGATTCTTCATCAGTCATAAAATATCCACCATTTTTTACAAGCTCATTTTTAACCTCATTTGCAATTAAACTATCTACTACAATAGATTGTTCTGCTCCTGAAACAATACCATAATCAAAACTTTTACTGTCTATAATATCTTTTACTGCCTTTTTGATATCTGCTGTTCTTTCTATGAAGGCTGGTCCGTTTCCAGCTCCTCCATAAATTATTGGTTTTCCTGATTTATAAGCTATTTCTAATATTTCTGAAATTCCTGTGTTCATAATAAGTGATGTATCTTTATGTCTCATTAATTCTTTTGAGCCACTAACTGATATTGTACTTAAGTAAGATAATGCACCTTCTGGAAGTCCATATCCCTCTGCAGCCCTAATTAAAATATCTAAAGTTCTTTTCATTACTTTTTTTGCTCTTGGATGCAATGCAAATATTATTGCATTACCTGATTTAATAGCTATTGTTGCCTTATAAATTATTGTTGAAACAGGATTAGTTTCAGGACAAAATGCTGCTATTACTCCTATAGGTACACCAATATCCATAGTTTTCTTTGAATCATCTTTATTTATGATTCCTACACATTTCATTCCTTTTAAATTATCCCTTAAATATGTACTTACAAATTTATCTTTTATTAATTTGTCTTCTACTTTACCGCAATCTGTTTCTTCAAAAGAAGTTCTTGCAAGTTCCTTCCCATATTCTTCAATTTCTTCAAGCATACGATAAACTATTTCATCAAGTTTTTCTTGTGAAAATGTTGCTAGCTTTTTTTGAGCTTCATGTGCATTTTCAACAAGAATTCTAGCTTCTTGCATGGAGAGTAAATCATTATCTATAATATTCATTTTCTTCTCCCCTTTTTATTAAATTTTAAATAGCTTCTATAGCATATTTATCTATTATTTTTTGAAGATCATTATGAGGTCTTGCAATAACTACTGAGCTATAAAGATTTCCATCTTCCATTTCATTAACTGCTCTAATTCCAGCTTCTACTGCTGCACTACAAGCTCCAACATCTCCAGTTACTATAACAGAAATATATCCTGATGCTACATTTTCATAACCAACTAATTCAACATCTGCCGCCTTACACATAGCATCTGCTGCTTCTAAGGCAAAAACTAGTCCGAAAGTTTCAATTAATCCTATTGCTTCACGTCTAATCATAACTAATCATATCCTTTCTTTATTCATCAATATCATGAACTGATACTATTTTTCCAACTTCTCTAATTGGTCTTGGCATAACATTTTTAGCTGTTAATTTTCCTATTGCTGCTGCTGCTTCTGCACCAACTTCCACTGCGGATTTAACTGCTGCAACATCTCCTTTTACCATTACAGTAACAAGTGTTGATCCTATATTTTCATATGAGATTAATTCAACATCTGCTGCCTTTAACATTTTATCTGCTGCTTCAAGTGCTGGAACTAATCCTATTGTTTCTACTAATCCTAAAGCCTCATCTCCATAATATTTCATTTAAAATGCCTCCTATTTTAAATCACATTAAATTTTATTAATCTTTTATAAAGCTATTTATTGTAGCCTTACTTTCTTCATTAGCATGATAATAAATAACTAATTCATCATTATGATCTAAATCAATTCCAACTTCTTCAATTAATCCATTTGCCTCAGCTGTCATTAAGGCATTAATAATAGAATCTTTTGTAAATGCTTTAAATGTAGAATAATCTTTTGCTAAAGCCTTCATAACATCATCAGCAGAAGCTTCCTTAACTGTTGTAAAATATTTTAGTATAGCATAATTAAGTGGTTTCATATTATTTAAGCCTCCTTCTTCTTTCTAAATAAATCTAAAGGATTCATAGCTATAGTTAATATACCTACCATCATTATTACAGCTCCTATCCAAGCAACTGTAGGTAATGACCATCCATCCATTCCTGAAATAACTCCTAAAACTATATAACAGAAAAATGGACCAAAGAATGAATATGTACCATTACAAGCTGTTCCAAGTCCAGCTCCACACATACTGTTTCCTGCATACCATGCCATGAATGTTAAAAATGTTAATAATCCACTTAAAACAAACCAAATCATTGCAGGTCCACTAGTGAAAGCTTGTATTACTAGATTGCTTGATACTTCTAATCCGCCAGCCATTAATCCCATTATTGGAACAACTATAAATAAGTTTGCTATTCCTGAAGATAATTGACGTATACAAATTCCAATTTGAGGATCAACCATTGTTGAAGCATATCCTGCAACGCAACCTTCAAATCCCCATCCTAAAGCTGCTATAACTGCTATAAAAATTCCAAGTAATATTGTTCCTGAAATTCCTCCTGAAAATCCTGTACTTCCTATTAAGAAACTTGCACATATACAAATTGCAATTCCAACAGCCATTCTTTTACTTATTTCTTGTTTATATAATATTTTTCCAAGTATTGCTGCTATTGCTGGACAAAGAGCTGATATTGGAACAATTATAGGTCCTGCCATTTGAAGAGCAACAACATAAGCTGTACCAGCTACTGGACCTCCTATAAGAGCTGCAATAATAATTGTTCTTCCAGGTTTAGTATTTAAGCATCTTATAAAATCTTTAAACTTTCCTTGTACAACAGAGTTACCTATTGCCCAAAATGCACTACAAGTATCATTTATAGCGTTACCTAATGCCGCAAGTAAATATACAACTACAAATGCTGATAATCCAGCAGTATTTGCGCCATACCAATCAGCCCAAACACCTTTGCTCATTCCCATAGTTAAAAATGCAGTATAAAGTCCATATGCAATACCTGAAAATAATGCTATGGATACACCTTTTTTGAAAAATTTAGTTTTCATTTTTTCTTTCATCGCCATAGCTCTTTTGTGTTTATCTCCATTAGAGCCATTTTTTACATCGATTCCTACTGAAACTTCAGCCATAAATAAAAACTCCTCCCTTTTATAATTTTTATCAATAAATTGATTCTCTTAAATTTTTATTATTTTTACTTAAGCAATCATTTTATTTTAATAATTAATAAAAACCTTTACTTTAGTTGTAACCTTTAAAACTTATTATCAAATTTATTATCTTTTGGAAACACTAAATAATCTTTTTACATCTTCTATTCTTGTTGCTTAAATTATAATCCCTCCAGTTAACTTTAAGGTCAATATATAAAATAAAACATTTACATATTGATAATTTAATAATAATTAGTGTATTTTATTAACATTTATCAATAAAAACATTTGTTTATAAATTTTTTTTAATAAATAACTAACTAACTAAAAAAAAGTATGTAGTTTTTAACTACATACTTTTTTTAAAATCTTACAGTATAGTATAAGGTTTTCAATTTTTAGTTTTACATTTGTTTTTTATTTTTATCATAACTTCTGTTACAAAATTTTTATTATCTTTACTTGTCCAATAATCAACTACATATCTTTCATAACATTCTTCCTCATGTTCGTAATTATGTTCTTTAATCCAATCTTTTATTTTTTTATATGTATCATTAATATTATCATGTGAACCTATATGATAACAGGAAGCTACTAAGGTTCCACCAAACTCCATTGTTTTTTCAGGTTCACATTTTATAAGCCCCTTTTGAATTATTCTCATTTTTTTGCACTTTCCGTTAATCTTTTCTTCATGGGATGGAAATTGTATTATAACAGGTCCTGTAATAGCATTCTCTATACTCTCTATGTAATTTGTAAAATCTATGTTTATTATTGAATCCATATAATCATAATTAAAATCTTGATCTAGAAATAACATTTCGCTCTTTTCAATATATTTTACACAAACATCACAAAGATTATTTTCAATAACCATATTAGCTTCTTTAACTAAGGAGTGCCAATCTCTAATTGATTTCTTTTTTAGATTTAATTTTCGTTCTGTTTCTTCAAGCTCCTCAATTTTTTCTCTAAAATTCTCTTCAATATCATTACATTCAAGTTCATAAAGTAAATTTTTAATCTCTTCAAGCTTAAATCCACTTTGTTTATAATACTTTATTACAGGTATAGACAATAAGTTATCTTTACTATAGTATCTGTATCCGTTATCATTTTGTACCTCATCAGGAGATAATACACCAATCTTGTCATAGTATCTTAAGGTCTTTTTACTTATCTTGCAGATTTTTTCCACCTTTCCGATATAATACTTTTCATCTTTCATTTGTTTTCCCCCATTCTTTATTAACTTAGTAACTTCTTGTATATATGATTATCATATTGATATTTTTTTGTCAAATTATCATTAATAAATATATATATAGTAATTTTTTTAATTAAAGTAAAAAAATAGAAGTTAGAAGCGCTATACTTCTAACCTCTTTTATTTAAATTCCTATAATCTTATCTAATAATTTTTCTAAATCAGCTTTTGAAACAGCTCTTGGATTAGCTTTTGTGCAAACATCCTCTAAGGCTGCAGTAATAATTTCTTCTTTAACTTCATTAGTTAAATCAATATCTACATTAAGTTCTTTCAAAGTTGAAGGAATATTTAATTCTTTTTTAAGTGAGATAATATTTCTTACTAGATTATTAACACCTATAACAACACTACTACCATTCATATCTAAATTTTTAGCTAATCTTTGATATTTTTTAGCAGCTAAATCATACTCTTTTATATAACAATTATTATTTATATTTGCATTGAAATCTATAACATAAGGTAATATTATAGCATTTGCTTTACCATGTGGTATGTGAAGTTTTCCTCCTATAGCATGTGCTAAACTATGAGTAATTCCAAGACCAGCAAAATTAAATGCCATTCCAGCTAAACATGAAGCGTTATGTAGCTTTTCTCTAGCTACCAAATCTTCACCATTTACATAGGCATCTTTTAAATAATTAAAAGCTAAACTTAAAGCTTTTTCTGCTAAAGCATCTGAAAAATCTGTAGCATTCTTAGAAACATAAGCTTCAATTGCATGAGTAATTACATCCATACCTGTATCAGCTGTTATACTTTTAGGTACAGATTTTACAAGTTCAGCATCTAGTATTGCAACATCTGGCAAAAGTTCTTTATCTGTTAATGCATATTTTAGGTTTTCATCTTTATTAGTTATAACTGCATATTCAGTTACCTCAGAACCTGTTCCACTAGTAGTTGGAATTGCATAAAATTCTATATTTTTATTAGATTCTCCAGATAAATTTTTATAAAACTCCCTTATTGCCTTAGCTCCATCTATAGAAGATCCTCCACCTAAAGCTATTATAATATCTCCACTACATTCTCTAAGTTTTTGAACTCCTGAAGCTACAATTTCAACACTAGGATCTGGTACTATATCGCTAAAAATAAATACTTCACATCCACTTAATTTTTCCGCTACCTTTTTAGCCATTCCAGATGTTTCCATGAATTTATCACAAATAATCAAAACTCTCTTATTAGATATTTCACTTAATTTATTTAAAGCTCCTTCACCAAAATAAATTTTAGTTTTTAAACTAAATTCTTTCATATTTACATTCTCCTTATTTATAAATAAATTGAAAGTGTAAATAAGATATTTAGTATACGTTTTCCATATTGATAATAAATTTGATGTTTTTATTGTATCACGTTTTTTTATTTTGGAAAATATAATAATAAAAATATTAAGAATTTAATATTTTAAATTAATAATACAAAAAAAAGCTAGAAACGTAAGTTTCTAGCTTTTTTATTAATATCTGGCAGGGGCACTAGGACTTGAACCCAGAACCAATGGTTTTGGAGACCACTACTCTACCAATTGAGCCATACCCCTTTAGGACAATATTGATTATAATATATATGTTATAAAAAAGCAACAATTTTATTTGCTTTTATTAACCAAATCCTCTAATTGTTTCATATTATCATTTATTATTTTTTTAAATTCTTTATTATCATTGAAAGAATCTAAATTTATTATCTTTACGTCCTCTTTGCCCTTGTATTTGCTATCTTCACTCTTTACAAATACTATGTCTTTAACATTTAAATTATTATCTTTAGCATAATCTTCTAAACTTGATTTTTCAGGTAATACTTTAAAATTTATTCCAAGACCTTTAAAGAAATATTCTAACTTTTTATTTTCTAATACAAATGTATATTTATCTATTCCTTTTGTATTTTTGTCAAAACTACTTTTTGATTCATCAATACTCTTAACTAATTTATTATAATTTCCTTCATAATAATCTCTATTTGCAGGATCCTTCTCTTGAAGAGCTGCCTTTGCATTATAAAGCATTATTTTATATTCAGGTATTCCTAAATAATAATAAGGATTTTGTATATCTTTTCCGTCAACTTTGTACTTTAATTCTCTTATTCCCCTTGATAAATTTACAACACCTAAGTTACTCTTATCTAGTCCATTTATCATATTATTTATAGTAGCATTTTCATTACCTGCTCCTGAATAAAAGAATAAATCCATATTTGATATATTTTTTAATGTATTTTCATCATATTTATAATCTTTTATGTCCTTTGTATTTTTAAACATATATTCTATATTATGCTTATCTCCAGCTATTTCTTTAACCATTTCATATTCTGGTTTATTAACTGTAATTATGTTTAAATATACATCTCTATTATTTTTTTCATTTTCTGACGTATCTGCCATTAGAGTTTTAGAAACTCCTCCAATACCTAAAAAAAAGGCCGCTGTTATTATTAGCATGGCAGCTGTTAACTTTTTCATGTCTCCACCTCTTTATATACCCTCTCATTTATAATATATATTTTAATTTCGACTTATATTCTGTAAATATTTTACGTTACTTTATTTTACACTTTTTATATCTATAATGCAATTACTTTTATGTTACTTTTACTTTTCTTTTTTTAAATTTTTGGATAGAATATAAGGATAGGTTATATTTTAAAGAAAGGAGCATTTAATTTAATGGAATTTGAAGTTAATAGTATTTACGAAACTACAAAACTTGGAAATGCTTTAGGAAAACTTTTAAACCCTGGTGACATTATTTGCTTAACTGGAGATTTAGGTACTGGCAAAACTCATATTACTAAAGGTATTGCTAAGGGTCTTGGAATAGATGAAAATATTACTAGCCCAACTTTCACCATTGTAAATGAATATGATTCAGGAAGAATTAAATTATATCATTTTGATGTTTATAGAGTTAGTGACCCTGATGAAATTTATGCAATTGGTTTTGATGATTATATTTTTGGTAATGGAGTTTCAATTATTGAATGGGCAAATTATATAGAAGAAATCCTTCCAAAGGATTACCTACATATATATATACAAAAGGATTTAACTAAAGGAGAGGATTATAGAAAAATAATCATTACTCCTTATGGTGAAAAATACAATTATGTAAAGGAGCTGACTTTATGTTAGTTTTAAGTGTTGACTCATCCTCAAAATGTGCAACAGCTGCATTAATAAAAGATGATATGCTTTTAGCAGAATATACTTTAAATAATAAAAGAGAGCATTCTGTTCTTCTTATGGGAATAATAGAAAAATTATTAAAGGATTCAGATTTATCTATAGATGATATAGATGGCTTTGTTGTTTCTAAAGGTCCTGGATCATTTACAGGTCTTCGTATAGGAATGGCAACAATTAAAGGTCTTAGTTTTGGAAGTGGAAAGCCTTATGTTAGTGTTTCCACTTTAGAGGGGTTAGCTTATTCCCTTTCATCCTTTGATGGTATCATATGTCCAATAATGGATGCTTTAAGGGATAATGTTTATACTGCAATGTATAAATCAATAAATGGTAAACTTGAAAAAATAGTTGACTGCACTTCAATGGATCTTTCTGAACTTAAAGAAAAACTTAACTCTTTAGGAGAAAAGGTTATTTTTACAGGTGACGGAGTATATAAACATAAGGATTATTTAGTTGAAAACATTAAAAATATTTCCTTTGCCCCAGTTCATATAAATACAGTAAAAGCATCTCAAATAGGAGAAATAGGATTAAATCTTCTTAAAAATGGTATTAAAGATGATGAAAATTCTTCTCCACTTTATTTAAAGAAACCTCAAGCTGTTAGAGAATTAGAAAAAAGGCTTCAAATGAACAATGGCGAATGTAATTCTTAAAAAAATGGAAAAGGAAGACATTGAAGGTGTCTATAATGTTGGTAAACTAAGTCTTAAAGAAAGTTGGAGCTTAGATTCTATAGAAAAGGAGCTTTCTAACAAGTTTGCCACTTATATTATATGTAAAAGTAATAATGAAGTAGTAGGATTTGCTGGTGCATGGATAATTGCCTGTGAAGGTCAAATTACTAATGTAGCTGTACATCCTAATTTCAGAGGACAAGGCATATCAAAAAAGCTAATGGAAACATTACTTTTAGAATTAGAAAAAAATAATTGCAAAGATATAACATTAGAAGTTAGAGAATCAAATGAAATTGCAATTAATCTTTATGAAAAATTTGGATTTATTAGTGAAGGTTTAAGAAAAAACTTTTATGAAAATCCTAAAGAAGCTGCAAATATAATGTGGTTACATAAATAAAATATGTTTAAAAAGCAAAACAAAAAAATTTGGCTATGTTTTAACCATTCACTTAAAAACATAGCCTAAATTTTATCCCATCTTAAATATTTATTATTTTGCTTTTTTATTTACTATAAATTAAAACCATTATTTTTTGAAACTTCTTTTATCCATTTTCCTGATTTTTTAACAGTCTTTTTTTGAGTTTCTAAATCTAAAGATATAAAACCATATCTATTTTTATAAGCATTACACCATGACCAACAATCAATAGGTGTCCATGTGTGATATCCAAAACAATTAGAACCTTCCTCTATACCTTTATGAAGATATTCTAAATGCTCTTTAAAAAAGTCAATTCTATAATCATCCTCTATAATTCCATCTTCATTGATGTACTTACTTTCACCTTCTACACCCATGCCATTTTCTGAAATATACCAAGGTATATTAAAATAATTATCCCTTATATTTATTGCTATATCATACATACATTTAGGATATATCTCCCATCCTCTATAAGGATTCATTCTTCTTCCTGGCATTTCATAGTTATCAAAATATTTATCTGGCATCCATCCATTACTCTCATCAATATCTTTTTCCCTTGCCTTTACTCTTCTTGGCTGATAATAATTCACTCCTAAAAAGTCAATTGTATTTTCTTTTAATATTTTCATTTCTTCATCAGTAAAGTCCCAAATAACCTTATCCTTTTTTAAAATTTCTACAAGCTCCTTTGGAAACTCTCCCTTTACTGCTACATCCAAAAATGAATTATTAAAAAAGTTATCAGCAAATTTGGCTGCTTTAACATCCTTTTCTTCTTCTGATCTTGGATATGCTGGAGTTAAATTAAGTATTATACCAATCTTACCTCCATCTTTATTATATTTTTTATCCCTAAATACTTTTATTGCCTTAGCTGATGCTAAGTTTAAATTGTACATAACTTGTACAGCCTTTTTACCATTAACTATTTGTGGATAATGAAATTTATATAAATACTGACCTTCAACAATTACTATTGGTTCATTAAAAGTTGTCCAGTATTTAACTCTATCACTAAATAATCTAAAGGCAGTTTCTGCAAACTTAACAAATAACTCAACAGTTTTTTTAGATTCCCATCCACCATATTTATCATATAGCTCAACTGGAAGATCAAAATGATGAAGATTCATAACTGGAGTCATATTATTTTTAATACATTCATCTATTACATCATTATAAAATCTTACACCATCTTCATCTGGCTCCCCTGTTTCTAAATCCTTTATAAGTCTTGTCCACTGAATTGATGTTCTAAAACTATTTAAACCTATTTCTTTAAGAGATTTTATGTCCTCTTTATAGCTGTTATAAAAATTTGAAGCTATATTTGGACCTACTCTATCAAAAAACACCTCTGGATTTTTATCAAACCAATAATCAAATACATTTTTATGCCTTTTATTAAATTCTCCTTCTGATTGAGGACCTGATGTAGCTGACCCCCACCAAAAATTCTCTGGAAATTTTAAAAATTTACTCATATTTATTCCTCCCAAAATTCTCATATTAATATATAAACAAAATTTGTATGTTTAATTAACTCTTATAATTTTTTACTATCTAATAGTTACAGCCTTAAACTCAAATCTATCATACCTATGTCTAGAAAAAGAATATTCAAAAACTTTACCATTTTCTAAATATCCTATTTTTTCTACTTCAATAACTGGTTCATCATCTTTAAGTAACATATACTTTTTATCTATTTCATTTGGTTTTTCTGCTCTAACTGTTGAATGAGCACTTTGTATTTTTAGTTTAAGTTTATTTTCTAAAAAATTATAAACTGAATCTAATGCATCTGCTTTTTTTATTCCTTCAACTATGTAAAGAGGCATATAAGTTTTTTCAATAACTAATGGTTCCTTATCTACATATCTAACCCTATTTATAAAACAAACAAAGTCATCCTCATCAATTTTTAAAACACTGGCTACTTTTTTATTAGCATTTATTATTTTAAAATCTAATAAATCACTTTTTATATCATGTGCTGCCTCTGCTTTAGTTAATCCTAAAAATTGTTTCTTTTCACTTAAATAAAGCAAATCCTCCTTTGTCAAATCCTTTACAAAAGTTCCAGATCCTCTTCTTTTTACTATAAGTCCTTCATTTACTAATATATCTAAAGCTTTCTTTACAGTCATTTTACTTGCATTAAACTTTTCACATAATTCCTTTTCAAAAGGTAGCTGCTCATTTGCTTTATATTTTTCATTTAATATATCATCCTTTAAAGAAAAAGCTATTTTTTCATATTTAACCATTTTTATATCTCCTATAATATTTTCTTCATTTAAATATTTACAAATACATTATACATAAAAACATAAGTTTTGTATATAAAAGTATATACTTTTAATTAATAAATATATAATTATATTTTTTTTGTATAAAATTTATATTTATAAAAAAGTAATCTTTTTAAAGTAAAAAAAATAAACCCTTAGAAAAATTTATTTTCATAAGAGTTTATTTTAAAATATTTATTATATTAAATTCTAATTTATTAATTCTTTTTAATTACTAGGCTATTTTTTCTTTATGATTTTTCTTACCCTCAAAATTTGGTTCAACTTTAAAAATAGATACTGACACCTTTTTGTATAAAACATATGTTAATCCTGATACTAACACACCTTTAATTCCATTAAAAGGTAGTAAGCCTACTGTTACATATTGCATAAGAGCCTCTGGAGCCATTTTCATACCATAAACAGGTAATAAGAAATAAACATTAGCTATGATTCCTATAACCTCCATTACAATTACTCCAACTACCATTCCTAAAATAGCAGTTTTCTTTGATTTATTTTTAAAATAAATCCATGCAGCTGGTGCAACAAAGGATGCTCCAATAATAAAGTTTGCAAGTTCTCCTACTCCACCAGTTGAACTACCTTGTAATAAGAAATTCATTGTAACTTTTAAAAATTCAATTAAAATTCCTGCAAGTGGTCCAAAAGCAAATGCCCCCATAAGTGCTGGCACATCACTTAAATCAATTCTAAGCCATGGAAACATTGGTAATACTGGAAAATCAAAGAACATAAGTATAAATGCAATACCTGTTAATAATGAAATTTTAACCATTTTGTTTAAATTTGATGTCATTTTTTAATTCCTCCCCCAAATTATCTTCCTTTGGTGGGTAAGTATTAGTACTATAAATTTAAAATAAAAAAACCTGATACATCTAAATATATCAGGGCGTAGAAATTCTAAATTATAATTACTAACATGTTACCTTCTTTCATCCAGACTATACTGTCGGCTTCGGAGTCTAACCGAATCATGCTAAAAATTTAGCTCGCGGGCTTTACCGCCGGTGGGGAATTACGCCCCGCCCTGAAGATATTTTATTAAATTTACAAGTAAATGTTAACATTTTAAACTAAAATAGTCAATATATTTTTATTAAATACTTGAAATCCAATATTAAAAGGAGTAAAATCTAATTAAGTAATTACTTAATTAAAAAATTTTTTGAGGTACTTATGGATAATATAGTAAGACTTTTTAAAGCCTTAGGAGATGAAACTAGGTTAAAAATACTTTTTTTACTTGCTAGAAAAAATGTATGTGCAAAAGGTATATCTAAACATCTTAATATATCTGAAGCTGCTGTTTCTCAGCATATTAAAATACTTAAAGAATTGGGTATTGTTGAAGGATATAAAAATGGATATTTCATTCATTATTCAGTTAATCATGACACATTAAATGAATTAATAAAATTTATAAGTAACCTTCAAAATCCTAATGTAGAAGTACTAAATAATTTCAATTCCTTAAACTTTAATTGTGAAGGAAAGAAAAATTGTAAAAAAAGTTGTAATAATTCAAATTGTGAAAGGGGAAATTAAAATGAAAATTTGTATTCCTGTAAAAGAAAATAATGGTTTAGAAAGTATTCCTTACAACCACTTTGGTTCTGCTCCATTTTTCTTAGTTGTAAACACTGAAAATAATGAAGTTACTCCTATTAATAATGGAGATTTAAATCATGAACATGGACAATGTCAACCAATAAAAGCAATTGGCGGCGCTGATATTGATGTAGTTCTTGTACTTGGAATTGGAGCTGGAGCTATAAACAAATTAAATTCTATGGGCGTTAAAGTATTTAGAGCAGAAAATACTTCATTAAAAGAAAATATAGAATTATTTTCAAATAATAAATTAGTAGAATTTAATCCTTCAAATTCATGTACTGGTCACAATTGTGGTCATCACTAAAAGTAATAAAGTAGTGGGTTTTTAATCCACTACTTTTTTCATATTTAAAATACTTAACAATTATTTTTAGAAAAATTATCTTTTATTTTATATTAAAAGGTAATTTTTTTATTTTATTCATTTAACTTAAAAATTTGCAATAAAAGCTAATAAAAACTAATGAATAAATATAATTATTTAATTATATTTTTTTGTTACAAATTTTAATTTATAAGTTATAATAAATACTGAATAATATATACTGAGGTGATATGTGATGAGAGGAATCTACAATTCGGTAACAGATATAAGAAGAAAGGTCTTTACTGAAATAGCCCGCCTTGCTTATGAAGGTGGAGATTATGCAAACAAAATAGAAGAACTACCATTTAAAATTTTACCTGGAGAAAGAGCAACTTATCGTGATAGCATATTTTTAGAAAGAGCTATTATTGGTGAGCGTTTACGTTTAGGTATAGGTCTTCCTTTACGTAAAATGGATGAACATGCTCCATTAAGTAAAGGAATTAATAAAAGTGCTATTGCTGAAAAATATTATGATGATCCATTAATTAATATTATCAAATTTGCATGTAATGCATGTCCTGAGAAAAAAATAGTTGTTACAGACACTTGCCAAGGTTGTCTAGCACATCCTTGTAAAGAAGTTTGTCCAAAAGATGCTATAAGTATGGTAAATGGGAAATCTTATATTGACCAAGAAAAATGTATTAAATGTGGTCGTTGTCAAACTGTTTGTCCTTATGATGCTATTAACAAGTTAGAACGTCCATGTGCTAAAAATTGTGGTATGGATGCAATTAAATCTGATGAATTTGGTCGCGCTGAAATTGACTATGACAAATGTGTATCTTGTGGTATGTGCCTTGTAAACTGTCCATTTGGAGCTATAGTTGATAAAGGTCAAATATTCCAAATAATACATGCAATGAAATCACAAAAAGAAGTAATTGCTGCAATAGCTCCAGCTTTTGTTGGACAATTCGGACCTAGTGTAACTCCTGAAAAGGTAAAATCAGCTTTAAAGGAATTAGGTTTTTCTGATGTAGTAGAAGTTGCTGTAGGTGCTGACTTATGTACAGTTGAAGAAACAGAAGATTTCTTAGCTAAAGTTCCAAAGGAACAACCATTTATGGCTACATCATGTTGTCCTGCATGGTCTGTTATGGCTAAAAAATTATTCCCTGACTTTAAACCATATATTTCTATGGCATTGACACCAATGGTACTAACTGGTCGGTTAATAAAAAGACAAAAACCAGATTCTAAGGTTGTATTTATAGGACCTTGCGCCGCTAAAAAATTAGAAGCTAGCAGAAAGAGCGTTCGTAGTGATATTGACTTTGTTTTAACCTTTGAAGAAGTTATGGGAATGTTTGAAGCAAAAGGAATAGATATGGCTAAACTAGTGGCAGATGCTCCATTTGAAGAAGGAACTGCAAATGGTAGAGGCTTTGCTGTAAGTGGTGGAGTTGCTAATGCTATAAAACAATGTATAAATGATAAATATCCTGGAAAAGAAGTTTTAATTGACTCTGCTGAAGGATTAAAAAATTGTAGAACTATGTTAACACTTGCAAAGGCAGGAAAACGTAACGGTTATTTATTAGAAGGTATGGCTTGTCCTGGTGGATGTGTTGCCGGTGCAGGTACATTACAAGCAGTACCAAAATCTAGTACATTAGTAAAGAAATATACTAATGAAGCTAAAAAGAAACTTGCTTTTGAAAGTGAATATTTAGACAACCTTGATTTATTAACAAAAGAGTAATATACAAATATAATTTTAAAACATAAATTATATTATAAAATTTATTATTTTATATAATAGCCTTTAAACAGCTAAATATATTTAACAAAAAAGGAAAATGAAACTCATAAAAGTTCATTTTCCTTTTTCTCTTTATTTTACTGCAAATATATAGTCATCTATATATTCACCAATTCTATCTTTTAACAGTTCCTTTGGGTTTAATTCTAACTTGCCATCTCTTATTTTTTTATATTGAGTATGCATATATTGACTAACTAATGTTATAGGAATTTCAACCTTATTTAAATTATCAAGCATCTTTTCTAATGCAAAATTTACATCCTCTCTTGGCATATAATATCTACATCTATCTGAAAGACTATATTTTCTATCAAATTTAATTTTTTCACTACTTCCAGAGTAATGTTTTATCCAATCCTTAGGTTCTTTTACCATATTAAAATCTAAAACATCTATAAACTTAGATAATTCTAAATTAGGATTATATTTTAACAATTCATTTTCCATTTCATTTAGTGCAAAGGCTCCTTCTCTGAAACCAAAGGTTAAAGCAGGTCCAACTTTTAAAATTATATACCCATCCTCAACCATTTCCTTTAAGGCTTTTGGAGTTTGATAATCTGTTGAATGAGCTTCAAAAGCTACATCATCATATTCTTTTAAAGCTTCTGTTAAATCCTTTGCAGCTTCTCTATTATATCCCCAAACATAATCACTACTAAATTCTACACCAGGTTGTACAACAACTCCAACTACATATTGAAGTGCATCATAAACACCAGCTTCCTTAAAGGCATCCTTAAATGTTTCCAATGTATTTTTAAAATCTACAACTTTAGTTACTGAAATACCTTCTTCCTCTTCCTTATCTTCTCCTTCAGCCTGTGCTCCTCCTGGAATTGGAACTTCACTACCTATTACATAAACAGGATGAATTGCATTAGAATTTTCCTTTAATAATTCTTTATATGCATCTTCTGCTACTTTACAAAGAATAGCTGCTCTTTTAGCTATTATCTCATCTCCAAAATTTCCAGATTCCATATCTCCCTTTATTGGCATACTTGTATCTATATGAATTTTAGTAAATCCTGCAAGAACATACTCTCTTATTAAATTTTTAGAATTTTCCATTGCAACTTCTGGATCTAAATTAGTCCAAGTAAGTGGCCCTAAATGATCTCCCCCTAAAATTATCCTATCTTCCTTAAAGTTATTATCTCTAGCTAATTTATATATATAGTTTATAAAATCCTTTGGTTTCATTCCTGTATATCCACCAAATTGATCTACTTGATTTGCTGTTGATTCTATTAAAAGATACATATTTTCATCCTTTAATCTACTCATTGCAGCTTCTATAACATATTGATTTGAAGTGCATACTGAAAATATTCCTGCATGTTCTCCATTTTTATACCTTTTTACAATATCTTTAATAGGATGTACCATATAACCTTCACCTCTTTAATTAAGCTCTATTATTACTTCCACATACCATTATTTTATGTTTAACTATTTCCTTCATAGCTGCCTTTCCTGGTGTCATATATTTTCTTGGATCATTAGCCTCTGGATTTTCTATAAAGTATTTCTTTACAGCATCTGAAAATGGTATTTTTAAATCAGTAGCTACATTTACTTTACATATTCCAAGAGAAATTGCCTTCTTTACTAACTCATCTGGAACATCTGATGCACCATGTAATACTAATGGAACATCAACAGCTTCTCTTATTTCTTTTAATCTATCAAAATCAAGCTTTGGCTCTCCTTTATATAAACCATGAGCTGTTCCAATTGCAACTGCCAAAGAATCTATTCCTGTTTTTTCTACAAAATCTTTAGCCTGTTCTGGATTAGTGTACATTGCATCTTTTTCATTTACAACTAAATCATCTTCTTGTCCACCTAATCTTCCAAGTTCAGCTTCAACTGTTGCATCATATTTATGAGCATAACTAACAACATCTTTAACTATTTTTATATTGTTTTCATAATTTTCATGTGATGCATCTATCATAGTTGAGTTAAATCCAATATCTACATAATGCTTTATAGCCTCTTTATCTTCAAAGTGGTCTAAATGTATTGCTATTGGAATATTATATTTTTTTGCAGAAACTTCAGCCATTGCTACAATATATTCTCCACCTGCATAAGTTATTGTTGATGGTGTACCTGCCAAAATAACTGGTGAGTTAAGTTCTGCAGCTGTTTCTACTACAACTTGAAGTGTTTCTAAATTGTGTATATTAAATGCAGGTACTGCATATCCTTCCCTTTGTGCCTTCTTTAACATTTCTCTTGTTGATAAAATTTTTCCCATTTTATGTTACCCTCTTCCTATTAATAATCTTTTTAAATTCCATCTACTTCGTATAAATCTTCTTCTTCTTCATCTTCTTTAATTACATCAAAAGGTTTTATTGAATTAACTCCAGAATTTTTTGCAAATTCTATAAGTTCATCTACTTCCATACCATCTCTACATAGTGAAACTTCAAGTATCATTCCTAAATTTGTTCCTGAAATAACTCTTATCTTCTTATCTTTAATAGTCTGACTTAAAACTACAGATACCTTAAAAGGTGAACCTCCTGCTAAGTCTGAAAGAACTATTATTTCATTACAATTAAGTTCATTTATAGCTTCTTTAAATTTCATTTCTAAAGTTTCAGTATTATCATTAGCTGTAAAATCTACACCTATTAAATTTTCTTGCTCTCCTGCTATTAATTTAAGCGAACTTAACATTCCTGTTGCAAACTCCCCATGTCCTGTTACTATTATCCCTACCATAAAAAACTCTCCCTCTCTTTTTAATAATTATTTATTATATGGATGTATTGTTACCCCTTTTACTACCCTATTTACAGTTCCATCTGGTCTTGGGTTATCTGGTGAAATTCCAAGATGTAATGAACTAAATAATCCAAACATTTGACCAAATAACATATAATTAAAAACTGTATAAATTTCTGGAACATCTTGTCCATCTATTTCTATATACTTATTACAAAGTGATTTTAATTCATCATTTTTCTTATAACTAATTACCGCTAATTTATGATTTCCTGTATCTCCATGAATTTCTTTTATTAAATCCATATCATAAAGATTTGTATACTTGTTAGTTGAATTCATAAATATTACTAAAGTATTATCATCAATAATTGATTTTGGACCATGTCTAAAACCTAAAACTGATTCGCAAACTGTAATTGTTCTTCCACTAGTTAATTCTAAATTTTTAAGAGCCATTTCTTGGCATAATCCCTTTAATGCTCCTGATCCTAAATAAACAACTCTCTTACAATCTAAATTCACTAATTCATTAATATCTTCAAAATCATTATCTAAAATATAATCACCTTGAGTTGCTACTGCATCAACATATTTCTTATTTTCTTCTAAATTTTCAATGTCAAATGCTAAAAGACTTGCAAGTAACATACAACTAAAGGAGCTTGTCATTGCAAAACTCTTGTCATTTGATTTCTCTGGCATTAATAAACATAATGTATTGTCATTTTCCTCTGACTTTTTAGCAAGTTGTCCATCTTTATTGCATGTAATAACCAGTTGTGCTATATTTTTTACATTATCTTGGAATATATTATAAGCTCCAACACTTTCAGGACTATTTCCTGATCTTGCATAAGACACTAATATTGTTTTAGTATCCTCTTCTAAAAATTCATGAGGGTTTGATACTAAATCAGTTGTAGCTATTGCTTCAACTCTCTTATTTAACATTTTAGCTAAAGCAAGATATATTGTATCTCCAACATAATCTGAAGTTCCTGCTCCTGTTAAAATTATTCTAGTATTATCATCTAAATTCTTATTTAAAAATTCTGAAATAATACCTTTATTTTCACTTATTATTTGGTAAGTTTCTCTCCAAAGTTTAGGTTGTTGTCTAATTTCTGTAGCTGTAAATGTTGCACCTAATTCTCTTAATCTTTCCTTTGTTAGTCCAAAAATCATTTTAATACCTCCCACAACTGCTAATGTCATCATTACCAGCAGTTCTAAAAATTTTTTATTTTTATTTTTTTATTATTTAGCTATTTTTTAATTGAACTCTATATTTAAATTTATCTCCTCTAGCCACTCCAATAGTATACTCTATAAGTTTAGTATTTTCTAAAGTATATCTTTCAATCTTTAAACTTGGAGCTCCTTCTTGAATATCTAAATATATACTCTCTAATTTATTAGTTAGTATAGGTTCAAAATATTCTTCTGCGAAAGTTAATTTAGCATTATACTTATCCCTAAAAACATCATACATAGGGTTTTCTTCTAATTCTTTCTTAGTTAAGTCTTCAAATCTACTAAAAGGTAAATATGTTATTTCATACATCATTGGTATGTTATCTGCTTTTCTTATTCTTATAATCTTATACATTAAGTCCTCTTCTGAAACTTTAAATGTATTTGATAATTTTTCACCAGCTTGTATAATTTCAAAACCAACTATTTCTGAAGAAGGTTTTTTACCTATTTTTTTCATTTCTTCAGTGAAAGAATAAAATGAAACTAAATCTTGATTAACTCTCTTTGGTGCTACAAAAGTTCCTTTTCCATGAACTTTATATATGTAACCATCTCTTTCAAGTTCGTCTAATGCCTGCCTTACAGTTGTTCTGCTTACATCATAAATTTCACAAATTTCTCTCTCTGAAAGTAATTGTTCATTTTCTTCTAAGCCTGAATTTATTTTTTCTATTAAAATATCCATTAACTGCAAGTATAATGGTATTTTAGAATTTTTATCTATTACCTTCACTTGTTACTACCGCCTTATTTATTATTTATAACAAGAATAAAATACTGGAAAAATTTTATAATAAAATCTTTCTTCTCTTTAATTATAATCAATAACAAGGCTATTATGCAACAATAAATTTAATTTTCTAAGAAACTGGTAGTTACCATGCAAAAAAGATCTATGAAAAAAATTTTTCATAGATCCAAAATTTTAAATAATTTTTAAATTATAATACTCCAATTGCTTTTCCTGCTATACCTAAAACAACTGTAACAACTATTAACATAACAGGTGATTTACCTTTCTTAAGTAATTTATACATTAAGAAAGTATAAGCTAATGGTAAAATATTTGGCATTACTGCATCTAAAACTCCTTCTTGAAGTTTTACTTCTGCTTGACCTGCTGTTATAACTAATGTAGTTTTTAAATTAACCATTGAAGCTATAAGACCTCCAACAACTGTTAATCCAACTATTGATGCAGCATGTGAAATTTTCTTTGTTTGCTCTTTTAAGTTTGTTATAGCTTTTACTCCAGTATTGTAGCCATATTTCATTAAGAAGAATCTTAAGAAGAAATGAAGAGCATTAAATAACACTAAGAATACTATTGGACCTGCAACATTTCCTTGACTTGCAAGGGATGCTCCTATTCCAACACATATTGGAAGAGCTGTTAGCCAGAATAATGCATCACCAATTCCTCCTAAAGGTCCCATTGTTGCAACCTTTATTGCTCTAATTGTATTTCTATCTTCTTTATTCTCTTCCATAGCTATTATTAGTCCCATTATAAATGTAACTAAAAATGGATGAGTATTGAAAAATTCTAAGTGATCTTTCATTGAATCTGAAAGGTCTTTTTTATTTGTATGAATCTTTTTAAGTCCTGGTAATAAACCATATAGCCATCCACAGGCTTGCATTCTTTCATAGTTAAATGAAGCTTGAAGGAATAATGATTTCCAAACCATAACATTAAGATCTTTTTTATTTATTACTTTTTCAGTACTAGCATTTTTATATCCTAATTCTGATGTAGTATCTACATTTGCATTTTTATATTCTACCTTAGATGCCATCTTCATACTCCTCCTTTACTACAACTTTTGCTTCTTGATTATTTTTTGCATAATAGTCATAAAGTGCTATACATAATCCAATTAAAGCAAGAGCTAATATTGGAATATTGAAGTAAGTTACTAATAAGAATCCTGCTATTAAAAATGCAACATATTCTTTCTTAAGCATTATCTTAAGAAGCATTGCAAATCCTATAGCTGGCATAACGCCTCCAGCAACTGCTAATCCATCAATTATAACTGTAGGAATCATATTTACTATATCTGCTGCCTTGTCTGCTCCAAAATATATTGGTAAAAATGCACAAACAAAATAAGATACAAAAAGAATTATCATACCAAAATAATTTATTTTATTAATTCCATTGGTATTGGCCTCTTCTGCAAATTTATCCGCCTTATGCATGACGGGTGAAAATGCTGTAAATAATAAAGTTATTCCAGCCTGTGCTGCTACTGCAAATGGTACTGCTACTCCAATTGCAGCTTGTGGATCAAGTTTAGTTAAAATTGCAATACTTGTTCCAATTATTCCTCCTATAACAACATTTGGTGGTTGTGCACCAGCAAGTGGTACCATTCCCATCCATACAAGTTCTAGAGATGCTCCTACAATAAGTCCAGTTGTCATATCTCCAAGTATAAGTCCAACGATAGGTCCTGTTACTATTGGTCTGTGTATGTGAGTTAATCCATTAAACATGTCTATACCCGCGATACCTGCCCAAATAGCAATTAATAGCGCTTCTACTAACATTTTTGTCCATCCTCCCCTTTATTTTTGTAAATGTATGAATAAATTAAAAATGAAAACTAATTAAACAAATTTTTCTATATCTATTTCTACCCTCTCATCTGGAACTCTTCTAACCTCAACTTTAACTCCAAGGTTTAATATTTTTCTTATTGTTTTCTTGTCATCATCATCTAAAGATACTGTTGATGAAACTTGCTCTTTTCCTTCACTAAAATGCATATTGCCAATGTTAACTTCCTTTATTGGAACTCCACCTTCAATAAGTCTTAAAACATCCTGTGGTGTTTTACAAACTAAGAAAATCTTCTGTCTATCTGCTGCTTTATGAATTACTTTTATTGTTTTTTCAATTGAAAAAAACCTTGCTTGTATTGCATCTGGTAATACCATTTCCATTAAGCTTTGTTGTACCTTATCCTCTGAAACTTTATCATTTGCAATTAAAATTAAATTTGCTCCTAAATGATTTACCCATGTTACTCCTACTTGTCCATGAATTAATCGATTATCTACCCTTGTTAATAATATATTTGGCATAACTAGCACCCCCATAAGTTCTGTAATGTAAAATTAATTTTATTTTGTAAAAAATTTACTTTTCTATTTAAGTGTAAATGCTTTTTGTTCTCTTGTCAATATTTTACTTATTTTCCATTTTATTTTTTTCTTTCACAATATTATTATTATTTATAAAAGTTATTAAATATTACTGGCAATAAAAAAAGATGCAATAAAAAATTGCATCTTTAAATTTAACTTAATTATTATTCTATTAATTTTGATCTTCTAAAGAAAATTTTATAACTTAATAAATTTAAAGCAGAAATTATAATTAAGAATCCTAAAGTAAAGTCAACAGCTATAATCTTCATTATTGACATATATAAAAGACAGCTAATAATAAACATAAGCAAAAAAGTTATTATATTTAACTTATTTTGTGATTTTTCAATAATCTTAATCATTTCTTTTTCATTTAAATTTTCATCTTTATATTTATTTGCAAAAACAATAGGTGCTAAAACTCCCACTAATTGCTTACTTATTAAATCACAAATAAATATAATAAATACACCAATAATTGAAATTATAAAAATATTAAAGGTTGAAATATCTACAGACATTATTACTTCAACTAATTTGAAGGTTAAAAACAAAGTCCCTCCAACTAAAGAAATTATAGGAAAAGTAACTGTCATCATCATAATAGTAATTTTTAAATTTTTATTTAAACTATTCTTCCTATTCATGAAAATTGTAAATGTGAACATACACACAAACATAATTGATATTAATAAAATAACTAAAGCAACATATCTCATTTCCCCACCCCTACCATTTTGAAATTTGTTACAGTTATTGTATCATTTAACAATAATTTCATACAAGCAATTCTTTTCTACAATTTCTAACAAAATATTTTTAAACTTCTTTCATTGATAATGCTATTCTCTTTCTCTTTTCATCAACTTCTAAAATTTTAACCTTTATAACGTCTCCAACTTTAACTATATCTAAAGGATGTTTTACAAATTTATTTGCCATTTGACTTTTGTGAACTAAGCCATCTTGATGAACTCCAATATCAACAAAGGCACCAAAATCTGAAACATTTCTAACAGTTCCCATAAGAACCATACCTGATTTTAAATCTTTAAGTTCAATAACTCCAGTTTTAAGTATTGGTTTTGGCATATCTTCTCTTATATCTCTTCCTGGTTTTTGAAGTTCCTTTACTATATCCTTTAAAGTAAGTTCTCCAATTTCAAGTTCATTAGAAAGATTGCTAATACCCTTTAACTTAACTCTATCTTCTATATCATCTAATTTTTTATTTTTTAAATCATACATTGTATAACCTAAAACTTCTATAAGCTTTTTAGCTGCATCATAAGATTCTGGATGGACAGAAGTATTATCTAAAGGATTTTTACTTTCCATAACTCGTAAGAAACCTGCACATTGTTCAAAGGCTTTTTGTCCTAATCTCTTTACCTTTAAAAGTTCCTTTCTTGATTTAAACTCTCCAGTTTCTTCTCTATAAGCTACTATATTATCTGCAATACTTGAGTTTATTCCTGATATATGTGTTAAAAGACTTGGTGTTGCTGTATTTAAATCAACTCCAACTTTATTAACTGAATCTTCTACTACACCATTTAATGACTCCTCTAGTCTTTTTTGAGTTACATCATGCTGATATTGTCCAACCCCTATTGCCTTTGGATCTATTTTTACAAGTTCTGCTAAAGGATCTTGTAGTCTTCTTCCTATAGATATTGCACCTCTTACTGTAACATCTAAATCTGGATATTCCTTTGTTCCAAGCTTAGAAGCTGAATAAACTGAAGCTCCAGCTTCTGATACTATAACATAAGATACTTCTTTACCTGTTTCTTCCTTTATTTCTTTAATCATTTCACTTATAACTTCCTCTGATTCCCTTGAAGCTGTTCCATTTCCTAGTGAAATAACATCGACATCATATTTTTTAATTAATTCTTTAAGCTTATTTTTAGTTCCTAAAACATCATTTTTTGGTGCTGTTGGGTATACTGCTGTATTTTCTAAAAACTTACCTGTACTATCTAATATTGCAACTTTACAACCAGTTCTAAATCCTGGGTCAAAGCCCATAACTACCTTACCTTTAATAGGTGCTTGAAGTAATAGAGCTTTAAGATTTTCTTTAAATATATTAATAGCTCCCTCTTCTCCCTTATCTGTAAGTTCACTTCTTATTTCTCTTTCAATTGATGGATATATAAGTCTCTTTAAAGAATCTTTAATAGACTCTTTTAAAAGTTCATCTGTATTGCTATTGCCCTTTAATATATTTTTTTCTAAATATTCTATTATTTTATCTTCGTTTGAAGTTATTTTTACAGAAAGAACCTTTTCCTTTTCTCCTCTATTTATAGCAAGTATTCTATGAGGAGGTATCTTCTTTACTTCTTCACTGTAATCATAGTACATTTCATAAGGTGTTTGTTCTTCACTGCTTCCATTTGTTTCTATTTTGCCTTCATTAAAAACAAAATTTCTTATCCATTTTCTATATTTAGCTTCATCAGAAATTATTTCTGCAATTATGTCTAATGCACCTTTAATTACTTCTTCTTCATTTTTTACACCTTTTTCTTCATTTATGAATTTCCTAGCTTCCTCATTAATATTTCCACTAAAGTTTCCACTTAAAATAATTTCTGCTAAAGGTTTTAATCCCTTTTCTAAGGCTATTGTTGCCCTTGTTCTCTTTTTAGGTTTATAAGGTCTATAAATATCTTCAACTTCAGTTAAAGTTTCTGCTTTATTTAAGGCATTTTTTATTTCTTCTGTAAGATTGCCCTGTTCTTCTATGATTTTACTTACAGCTTTTTTTCTATCTTCTAAATTTCTTAAATATGTTAATCTTTCCTCTAAATTTCTTAAAACTTCATCAGAAAGACCACCTGTCATTTCTTTTCTATATCTTGCAATAAAAGGAACAGTGTTTCCTCCATCTAATAATTCAATAACATTATTAATTGTATTTAACTTAAGCCCAAGTTCCTCCGCTAGTCTTTCATTAATATTCATTTTTCAACCTCCAAAACTAATTTATCCATATTTCATTATACCCTTATTCTCAATTGCAATAAACTTTTTTAGATTATTTTGCTTATTACATATTGTAATTATGTTAAGTTCTAGTATAATTTAAATTGTAAATATTTTCCATAAGGTGGTTTTATTATGAATAAATATATACAAAAAATAATTTCCTTATCTTTAATTGTACTAATACTATTATTAACTCTTAATCATTTTAAAATAATTGAACTTTCTAAAATATTAAAAGAATCCTTTTCTTTTATAACTTTAATATTAATAATTATATCTTCTGTATCTGTTTTAAATGGGAAAAAAGCAGGTATTTATAAATTTATAAATTATATAATATTAATTACTGCAATACTTGGTGGCATATTTGTAATAATAAATTCAAAATTAAATTTAAGTGTATATGTATGTATTCTATTTACATTAACCTATGCTCTTATAGATATGCTCTACAAAAAAGCTTAAGTTAAATCTTAAGCTTTTTATCATATTATAAGAAAAACTATAATAAACTTAAGTGAAATAATTTTTAGGAGCACTAGATGAAATCAAAATTTTATAAAATTTGTACTATTATCTCTGGAATAATTTTTATTTTTTTCTTATGTCTTAGATGTTCCATATACCACTTTAGCTCAAAGGATGTAAAGGAAAATATAAGATTTTTATCCTCACCTAAATTTAGTGGAAGGCTTTGTGGTACTTTGGAAAATGAATTAGTCTCAAATTATATATCTGATGAATTTAAAAAATTAAATCTTATTCCTATTAATAAAACTTACAAAGAAGGCTTTCAAGTTATTGCCCCTTTAAAAAAGGATACTAAACCCTTATTAGAACTAAAAAAAGATAATAAAACAATAAAACAATTTACTTACGGAAAAGATTTTAAAGAAGATATGCTTAACTTTAAAACCTCTGAAATCAGTTTATCTTCTGAGGATAATTTAAACATATTTCCATCATCAATTTCCTTTAAAAAGGATAATGAACTGTTTTTGCTATATGTAAGTAAGGAAGATAACTTTAAATTTAGAAGTTCCTTTGTTTATGAATCTCCCGTATCCTTTGCAATAGCAATTACTGAAGATACATATGAGGAAATAATTAATAGTATAAAAACTGGTGCTGAAATATCAATATCCCTCCCTTATAAACTAATTAAAACAGAAGTATTTAATGTAGCTTCAAAAATTAAAGGTAGAGATTCTAAAAAACCTCCATTAATTTTAACAGCCCACTTTGATCATATGGGCCTTGATTGTTTAAACAATATATACTGTGGTGCATTAGATAATGCATCTGGAACTTCATTTTTAATTGAACTTGCAAAATATTTATCTTCTCTTCCAAAACCTGATAGAGATATTATTTTTGTAGCTTTAAATGGGGAAGAATTTGGACTTATTGGTTCTAATGAATTTGCCTCAAAATATAAATCTATTTTAAAGGGTGCAGAAGTTATAAATTTTGATATGATTGGTGCAGATAAATTTCCTGTAACATTTATGAGAGTACAAGATTCTCAAAATAAAGAATCACCTCTTCTTAATTCTCTTCAATCTATTTGTAAAAACCTTCAAATAGATTGTAACGTTAAATATGAAGATTCAAGTGATCATGCTAGTTTTAATAATAATGGTTTTGACTCTTTAACCATTTCCCATGGTGATGTATCTAAAATACACACACCCTTAGATACTGTAGAATTTATTTCAGAGGATGCTATTTCTAGTGCCTATAATTTATGCAATAATTATATAATTCATAATACCTATAGCCCTTTTATGAAAATATTATTTAATAATGAAGTACATGCCTTTTCCTTTATAATATTTTTAATTTTTATTAGTTATCCTATATTAAAAAAAATAGATAATCATAAAAAAACTTCTTAATATTTATAGAAAATATTTAATAAAAATATAGGAATAATAGAAATGTTAATATATAATGTATTTATTATATTTTTAAAAAGGTGCAAAAAGAAATGACTAGAGAAACACATTCATCAGGTGGACTTTTAATTGCTCTTATTACTTTAAATCCTTTTATAACAGATTTCTTAAAAGGATTTAACAAAAGTTATATATTACTATTAATATTTGTATATTTTTATTCATGTCATATAGGTTCATTTTTTCCAGATATAGATATGAAAAGCTCCTATATAAGTAAGCGTCATCCTCTTCTTTCAAAACATTTTGGAAGTAAATTTAAACATAGAGGTTTTACTCACAGCTTATTATTTTTAATAATATTATTTTTAGTTTGTAAGATTTTAATAACTACAACTAATGGAAATATATTTGTTATAACCCTTTGTTATGGATTTTTAGTAGGTTATATATCCCATTTAGTATTAGATTTGATTACAAAAGAAGGAATAGAATTACTTTACCCAATTAAAACTAATTTTAAAATATTTTTTATAAAAACTAATTCTAATGGAGAAAAGTATTTTAATAAGACATTAAAACTATTTATATTTATTTTAGTAATATATAATATTTATATATTATCAAAAAATTTATTTGATTTTGATATAGTAACATATCTTAATTTAAATAAATTCATCAAGTAATAAGGTTTGTTTTATTTAGAGTGTCAATTAAGGCACTCTTTTATTACATAAAAAATGGATATATCAAACTAAATTGATATATCCATTCTTCTTATATTATTAATTTAATTCATTTTTTCTCATTCTTTCCTTTTCTGCAAGTTTAGGCATTATTAATCCTAATCCTACTAGAACAAAAGGAGTAATTATATTTAAAACTAATTGGAATGTATTTTTTGAGTACATGCCTCCAATACAAGCAAATGCTGTAAAGATAAAGCACCATGCACCTAAAATAATTCCTAATATTTTGCTCTTTGTAAAACGATATTCTGCGTGGAATTTTTCTCCTGCTTTCTTTAATGCAATATAAGCTACAAATACCCATAAGTAACGTAATGGCATACATACAGCATTTAACTTTACTAACCATCTAACTATTGCATCAACATTACCAACTCCAAATGCTGGAATTATAATTAATATAGATACAATTATACCAATTAATTTGTTACCATTTTTGAAAGCACCATGTTCATTTTTCTCAAATAATTTTTCAGGTATAAATTGTTTGTCTGTAGTTTCAAGTAAAATACGTAAAGGTGCATCAATAGATAATATTAATGTTGAAATTTGTCCAATAATATTTGTAATTGCATATATTACAACAAAAGTATTTCCTATGTTATAGTATTCACCTAATTTTTGGAATGCATAATAAGAACCATTAGTTAATAAGTCCTTAGGTACATTATCAGAATTAAACATCATTCCTAATGCTATAGTTCCTAATATAGCACATACTGCAACCATAATTGCAAGTGCAATCATACCTTTTGGGAAATTTCTTTCTGGATCTTTCATCTTATTTACATATGGTGAAATCTTTTCACATCCACCAACTGCAAATACTAATATAGATAAACTTGTAAAATATTTAACATCAAATGTTGGTAAGAATGTTTTAAATGACCAATCAATATTTAATAATTTAGCATTTGTAATTTCAGGTGCGGCCATCATAAGTATGATAAATAATATTGACATAATAAACATTGATGTACCAGCTATTGTTGTTATTTGCTTAAGTGGTTTAATACCCTTTGAAGCTACCCAAAGTCCTGCTAAAAATATTACTAAGCATAAAAATTGTAATAACTTAGGATTTAGAGTACTTACTGTATTGTTTTGGAATATAGTCCAACAACCAGCAATAATTGCTCCTTGAGGCTTTTGTGAAATATATGGAAGGTGAACAACCCAGTATGTCCAACCAGCATAATATGCAAGTTTAGGCCCAATTGTTTCATCAATCCAAGAACTTACACCACCACCTAGTTCTTTAAATGCAGAACCAAGTTCTCCAACCATTAATGTGTAAGGAACAAAATAAATAGCAAAAATTAGAACCCATGATACAATTGCTTTTAATCCACCAAATTCTGAGAATCCATTAACTACGTTTCCAAATCCCCATACAGCTGAAAAGGCCATAAAAGCCAAGCTATACCACATTATTTTTCTACTATCTTTGTTGTCATTCATGTGTATATCTCCCCTTTGTTTTTTAATTGCAACCTGTTAAATTAACGTATTTTTGCAGTTTTAACATTTGAGAATATACTAAAAAGTCACTTAAGTAGGCTAATTAAAAATATTAATTTTATTCAAAAAAATAACCTTAATTATAATTTTTATAAGTAGATACATTTAAGCAGAGGATTATAGAAAGGTTTTCAATAAAAATTTAATGTAAAATTTATTAATCATTAGGTAGCTATTTTTTAATATTTTTAATTAACCTACAAATGAACTTTAAAATAATGAATATTTATAATTTCTTTGATTATTTTATGTATTTATTAATTTAACAGATTTAAATTTTATATTAAATTTATTGTACTTTTACAATAAGTTTAATATAAACTATACACTTAGTCAATAATGTTTACATTGTTATAAATACTAGGATTACTATATATATTTAAATCAAATCTTATTTTTAATTATAAAAAATCAGAATATGAGAAAAATCTCATACTCTGATTGAATATTTATTAATATTATTTTAATTATCTGAATTTTCTTGCAACTATTCCACAAGCTACAAGTGCTGCACCTATTCCTAAAAACATTAACCCTTTAGTTTTTCCTGTGCTTGGTATTGATTTTAATAAACTATCTTCATTATTATTTTTTACTTCAGTATTTTGACTATTATTTAATTTATTAGAATTTACACTATTACTATTTTCTTTATTGTTTACATTCTTATTATCTAAATTTGAATTTTCATTGCTAACTATTTTCTTAAATGTAACTTCTAATTTATTATTTGAATTTATATTCTTTAATATATATGAATTATTTACAGTTTTAATTTCCTTTCCATTTAAAAGCACCTTATTAAGTTCATAACCTTTATTTGGAGTAAATACAAACTTTTTATCTTCACCTTTTTTAACTTCAAAGGATCCTTTAGGTAATACCTTACCATTTTCACCTTCAATCACTTCTACCTTGTATGTTAAATCACTTGGTTTGTCTTCTTTTTTAGGTTGTAACTTTTTAGATGCATCATTAAGCATTGCAACTGCATTACTTACATCATCTTTATTTGCATCTTTAGAATTTAATACTTTTTCAGCTAAAAGAAGTGTGTCTTTTAAAGGACTTATACTTTCTTCTGTATATTTTGATAAATCCATATTTTTAATATCATTTATCTTCTTACTTAAATCAGACTTTTCAACTTGTGTATTTTTAACAAAATCTAATTCATATACATTTGTTTTTACACCATCTTCTCCCTTTACAATAACCTTACCTTTTCCTGGTACAGTAGTAGGTTGTACAATTGTTACAGCTGCATTATTTTCAGCTATTGCAGAAATTTCAGGAATTTTATCCCCATCAGTATTAATTGTATACTTTAAATTTTGTGGATCAAAATTCTTTAATTCATTACCATTTACCTTTATTGATTTTAAAAGAGAAGTTGAATTTTTAATTACATCATCTTTAAATATTTGTATTTCTGTAATTCCTAATGATTTATTAGCTTTAGCATTCATAAATATTCTCATTTTTGATGCCTTTACTTTATCGAATTTATAAATCTTTATATTTTCTTTATCTCCATTAGAAACTTTTTGATTTGCAACATCAATCCATTTACCATCTTTTTCATATTGAACTTTAGCAGACTCTGGAAGTGCTACTCCTGAATCAGTAAAATAATATACTGTCATTTCATTTATATAATATTCTTGTGGACCTGTTCTTCCAAATTCTACAGATACCCATCCTGTTTTATCTGGATTTGGTTTCCAATTTGTCCAACGGTCGTGAGGATCATTTGTAAATGAAATTATATCATTGTGTACATGTGCAAGTCTATCTTCTGATGTTGGACTTGTAGGTGGTTCATTTGAATATGATGATTGAACTCTTGGATAATCATATCCATTTTGGAATCTTGAAACATTAAGTCCCTTTTCAAACTTATCTGATACCCTTACATTAGCTGTAGCCTTCATATTTAATCCATCAATAGTTCCATAAACAGTAAATTCATTTACCTTTTTATATTCCTCTTCAGAAATTTTACTCCATTTAACAGGAAGTTGTTTTTCTGTATTATCACTATAATATACAGTTACTTTTTCTGGCAATGATGGTTCTTCATTAATTAAAGTTACTGTTGAAACTTTCTCTACTGAAACTGCTCCTTTAACTTCAATTTCTGCAACAGGTTTTACTGAAGTTTCTGAAACTTTTCCATAAACTTTGAAGTTTCCTATCTTTTCATATTGCTCTGGTTTTATATTTTCCCAAGTAACTTTCTTATTTCTTGGTAATCCAACATTATATTTTGCTTCTACTTCCTTTGGAAGAATAGGTTTTTCTCCCTTATTTACAACAATTTTAACTTTTTCAAAACCTACAATTACTTTTTCTTTATTAGATTTCTTTGCATTTATTGAAAGCTCATTTGACTCTTTAGTTACTCCATTATAACTAACTTTAACTTTTATCTTTGAAGTTCCTTCTCCAAGTATATTAAGCTTTCCATCTTTTATATCTACTACATCTTTATTAGATGTAAAATATTCAACTTTAGCCTTACTTAAATCTATCTTTTCTCCATTTTGCAATGTTACATTTATATTTAATTCACCAACTTCATCTTCTATATAATCTGTTTTATTAGAAGAAATTGTAACATTATTAAGTGCTGCTTTTTTAACAGTAAAATTAATTGTATATATATTTGTTGTTTTTCCATCCTCTGATGTAACAAGAATTTTTCCTTCTCCTGGAAGACCTATTGGTGAAATAATTGTTTCAGCTCCATTATCCATTGCCTTAGCTTTTATTTCTGGAATCTTTGATCCATATGGAAGTTCTACTGAATAATTAGTTTTGTCACTTGAAAAATCTTTAAGTTCTTTTCCATCAATTGTTATTGATGAAAGTTTAGCCGTATTATTTGGAACTATAACATCATCCATTACTTCTATTTCAGTTATTGCTAAAGATTTTCCTTCTTTAGGAGTCATATTTACTCTTATCTTATTTGTATTTACCTTATCAAATTTAATTTCATGTTTAGTATTATTTGTTAAACTTTCAGGTTTAAGCTTCATATTAGAAACCTTTTTCCATACTTGTCCATCAAAATACTCAACACTTATATCCTTTGGTGCTTGACAACCATTGTCAGCATAAATATATAGATTCATATTATCAACATTTTGGTTTTCTTTCCATTCTATTCCTACATATTCATTACCAGTTCGTGGAGTACGTTGCCAATTTGTCCATCTATTAGCTGGATTATTATTGTATGAAACAACTCCATCATTTACATTGTTAACATCATCAGCTGGATTTGTGAAGGATGCAAAAGCCTTTCCCTGTGCCTTTGAGTTGTAAAGAGCTATATTTACTTTTTCTGTTTTATTGCTAACTCTAACTCTTGCCTCTGCCTTAAATCTATCTGTAAGTTCTACCTTACCATATACTATAAAGTTTCCTTCTTTACTATACTTTTCTTTATCTATATTTTCCCATGTAACCTTTGATTTAACTTCTTTTCCATCACTATAAATGACAGTTGCTTCATTAGGTAACTTAGGTGCATTTCCTACCTTTGTAACTGTAGAATATGGTTTTATAGAAACTATATCACGTACATTAATTATAGCTTCTACTTTTAAATCTGATCCCTTTACTGTTCCATTTACTTTAAATGTTCCAATTTTATTATATAAATCTTTATTTATGCTATCCCAAGTTACTTTAACATCCTTTTTAGTATTATTTGCATAAATTGCTTTAACCTTTTCAGGTAACTTAGGTACATTTCCCTTATCAATATTTACTACAACTTTTTCAAAGCCAACAATTTTGTCCTTATTCATGTCTTCAGAGTTAACTGTATAAATAGTAGATTCATTACTATCTAATCCTTGCGCTGTTGCCTTAACTGTAATATTTCCTCCATTTTTATCAGCTTGAACTATTGCAAGTAATTTACCATTAAAGGCTTTTCTCTTATTTGCTTTGTATCTTTCAACACTTGCTCCATTACCATTATCTACACCAACTAATTTTCCTCCTGTTACTTCAAAGTTAACAAGATTATCAGCATTTGGTACTACTACTCCATTTTTATCAACTATATCAACAGTAATAAATGATAAATCTTTACCATCTGATGATATTACATTTTTATCAGGTGTAAGTTTTACTCCTGATGCTTGTCCAGCTGTTTTTACTTCGTCTTCTGCAACAACTATACCATTTTTCTTAGCTACTGCTTTAAGTGTACCTGCCTTAAATGGTACATCCCATCTTAAATGAAGTTTTCCATCCTTTGTTTCAAGATATGATCTTCCATCTTTTGTAGTTTTATTTTCAAATTTACGTTCTCCTAATGATTTACCATTTAAAAATAATTCTACTGTATCTGCATTTGAATAAGCCCAAACTTGAACATTTTGTCCATCTTTCCAATTCCAATGTGGTAATAAATGAACCATTGGCTTATCAGACCATTGACTTTGATAGAAATAGAAAATATCTTTCTTAAATCCTGCTGTATCAATTGCTCCAAAGTATGAGCTTTTAGCTGGATACTTTCCATAAAAAGGTGTTGGTTCTCCTAAATAATCAAAGCCTGTCCATATAAATTGTCCTGCAATAAATTGTCTATCACGATCACGAATCCATGAATCTTCTGCACTACGACCCCATCCAACAACAGTATTATCATATGATGAACATTGAAGATTTGCATTATCTACTATGTTTGGATTATTAGGATCTAAATAAACTCCCCTTGATCTTACAGCTGAAGATGTTTCAGAGCCATACATTTTCCAATTAGGATGATCTTTGTGATGAACATCATAAACGTTTTCACTATAGTTATATCCAACTACATCAACAGTATCAAATATTGCATTTCTTGTTTGGCTATAATTTGCTACTCCATCAACTTTACTTCCTCTATACTTATCTTCACCAATAGTTGTAGGTCTAGTTGTATCTATTTCTTTAATCCATTTAACAAGATTTTTAGCAATATTTACTCCATTTTGTGTATTAGTATCATATATTTCATTTCCTATAGACCACATTATTATAGATGGACTATTTTTTGCACTATCTACCATAGTTTTTATATCACGCTCTGCATATTGTTTAAAAAATCTATGATAGTCATAAGTTTTCTTTCCTTGTTCCCAGCAATCAAAAGCTTCATCTATAAGTAATATTCCATTTTTCTCACATATATCAATAAATTCTGGTGATGCAGGATTATGAGTAGATCTTATAGCATTAACTCCCATATCCTTAAGCATTTTAATTTGTCTTTCAACAGCACTATAGTTTACTGCTGATCCTAATGATCCTAAATCATGGTGCATACATACACCTTTAAGTTTTACATTTCTTCCATTAATATAAAAACCTTTATTTGAATCAAAATTAAAATATCTAAATCCAAAAGGTGTTTCATATGTATCTATTATTTTTCCATTCTTAATGACTTCTGTAACTGCTTTATACATATTTCCACTATAAATATCCCATAAAACAGGATTATTTACTTTTAAATTTTGATTAAATTCCTTTGATTTTGAATCTAACTTTTCAGTTGATTCAACTTTTGAAACTTCTTTACCATTTGGAGATATTATTTTATTTTTTACTGTAATATCTGAATTTTCTCCTGATTCATTGCTGATCTTTGTTTTAATATTTACAGAGACATTACCTCCATTTTTTAAATCTTCTTTAAGATTTGGAGTTGTAACAAATGTACCATATTTAGCTACATGAATATTATCAGTAACTGTAAGGTATACATTTCTATATATTCCACTACCTGAATACCATCTACTACTTGGCTGAGTATTCTTTACTTTAACAGCTATTACATTATCTTTTCCATCAAAATTTAGTTTCTTTGTAATATCAAATCCAAAAGGTGTATATCCATTTTGATATTCTCCAACTTCTTCACCATTTACATAAACAGTAGATTCCATATAGACTCCATCAAAATCAATATTTATCTTTTTTCCTTCCATTGACTTTGGTAACTTAAATGTCTTTCTATACCAGCCTGTTCCCCCATCTAGAAAAGCAGCCTCATGAGTTGCAGGAGAATTTTTGTTAAAATCAAGTTCAATGCTCCAATCATGAGGAAGATTTAAACTTCTCCATTTTGAATCATTAAAACCTTTTGATTCTGCTCCACCCTCATCTCCTAATTTAAATTTCCAATTATTCGTAAAATCAATTTTACGTCCCTTTTCAAAATTATCCTGAGGCTTTGAATCATTACTTTTATTTATTTCTGTTTCATTATTAGCCGCAAATACTGGTATATTTATACTGCATGTAGCTACTAAAAAAGACATAATAAAGGCAACTATTTTTTTCATTATATTATTCACCCTCCTAAATTTTATTAATATATACAATTGACCTCATTAAGTGCATATATAATTTCTTTATACAATTTCCTTAATGAGGTCAATTATTTCTTTTGTTATTTTATTTAAACTACTTTTTAATTGCTATATTTTTAATTAAAACTATAATTTTGTTACTTCTATTTCTTCCATAAGTTTATTTACAGTGTCTTTATTAACTACTCCAGTTTCTTCTTCTAGTGCATTTGATGTACCACAAGCTGCTGCAAAGGCTAATATTTTCTCTATATTATATCCTCTTTCAATACCTGTAGCTATTCCACCTACAAATGCATCTCCTGAACCAACTGGATTAACAGCTTTAACCTTTGGAACTCTAACTCGATACTTTTCTCCTTTATAACCTGCTATTGATCCATCTTTTCCTAAAGATATAACTACAAATTCAATTCCTTTTTTGTGAAACTCATCTATTTCTTTTAATATATCCTCTGTAGTTTCAACTTTTCTACCCATTATATCTTCAATTTCATCTTTATTAGGTTTTATAAAGAAAGGTTTTCCTTCAATTCCTTTAATTAAAAGTTCTCCACTTGTATCTAATAAAAACTTTTTATTATTTTCTTTTGCTATTTCTATAAGTTTCTTATAAATATCTTTAGATAAATTTCTTGGAACACTTCCTGATGCAACAACTACTGATGCATCTTTTAAAAGCATTTTATATTTTTCTAAAAACTTTTCAAGTTCTCCATCTATAAGTTCTGGACCTGGTTCTAAAACTTCTGTTTGTTCTAAATCTTCTGTTATGAATGCCAAACATTCTCTTGTAGCATTTTTTATACTTACAAAATCATTTTTTATATTCATTTCAGAAAGCTTTTCTTTTATAAAATCTCCAGTAGTTCCACCTAAAAATCCAGTTGCCAAAGTATCTTCTCCTAATATAGTTGCAACATTAGCTACATGTAGACCTTTTCCTCCAGCAGTATTATGTACACTAGAAGCTCTCATTACTGTGCCTTTTTCTATATTTTTAATCTTATACTTCTTATCTATAGATGCATTAAGATTTAAAACTAATATCATTTTTACCTCCTAAAGTGAACTAGTACCTATTTTCACTTCCACAAACTCTAATTTTGTGTTCTACTATCTTTTTCATAGCTGCTTTTCCAGGTGTCATATATTTTCTTGGATCATTTGCATCTGGATTTTCTATAAAATACTCTTTAACAGCATCTGAAAATGGTATTTTTAAATCAGTAGCTACATTTACCTTACATATTCCAAGAGATATAGCCTTTTTTACTAATTCATCTGGAACATCTGAAGCACCATGTAATACTAATGGAACATCAACAACTTCTCTTATTTCCTTTAATCTATCAAAATCAAGCTTTGGTTCTCCCTTATATAACCCATGAGCTGTACCAATTGCAACTGCTAAAGAATCTATACCTGTTTTTTCAACAAAGTCCCTTGCTTGTTCTGGATTAGTATACATTGCATCTTTTTCATCAACAACCAAATCATCTTCACGTCCACCTAATCTTCCAAGCTCAGCTTCAACTGTTGTATCATATCTATGTGCATACTCTACTACTTCTTTTACTACATTTATATTATCTTCATAGCTTTCATGTGATGCATCTATCATAGCTGATTTAAACCCAATATCTACATAATGCTTTATAGCCTCTTTGTCTTCAAAGTGATCTAAATGTATTGCTATTGGAATATCATATTTTTTTGCTGCAACCTGTGCCAGTGCAACTATATTTTCTCCCTCTGCATATACAATTGTTGATGGAGTTCCTGCTAATATTACAGGTGATCTCATTTCATTAGCTGTATCTACTACAACTTGTAATGTTTCTAAATTGTGTATATTAAAGGCTGGAACTGCATATCCTTCTCTTTGTGCCTTTTTTAACATCTCTCTAGTTGATAGTATTTCATTCATATTTTCTCACCTTCTATATCCCTTATTCTGCTGGATATCCTCCATTGTCCCATTTCTCTATAAATTCATCAAAGAAATGTTCATTTCCTAGTTGTCCATCTTTAACTTCAGCAATTCTATCTATTTTTTCTACTAATTTTCTATTTTCTTCAGTGTCTTCAAATTCAGTTTCTAAGAAAGCATCTATTATGTTTTCTATTAATCCTAATCCTGAAATTCTTCCACCCATTCCTATAACATTTGCATTTAATTTTTTCTTAGCATATACTGCTGTACTTACATCTCTTACTAAAGCTGCTCTAGCTCCAAATACCTTATCTGCTGATGTTGTTATACCAACTCCTGTACCACAAATAACTATAGCTAAATCTGCTTCTCCACTAACTACCTTTTCTGCAGTCTTTTTACCATATATAGGGTAATGAGTTCTTACATGATCGTAAGTTCCGTTATCTATAACTTCATGTCCTTTTGATTTTAAATAATCTGATACTTTCATTTTAATATCTGTTACTATATGGTCGCATCCAATTGATATTCTCATTTCTTCTCCTCCAATTAAAGCATTTTATTTAACATATCTATTCTTATTTGATGTCTTCCTCCTGCATATTCAGAATTTAAATATGCATCAACAATGTTCTTAGCTAATGTTTTTCCAACAATTCCTGATCCCATTGCTATTATAGATGTGTTATTATGACTTCTTGTCATGTATGCTGAATGTTCATCTGAAACTTCAGCACAAATTATATTTTTAAACTTATTAGCTGACATAAATGATCCAGCTCCATACTCATCTATAAGTATTGCTCTGTCTCCTTCATTTTCTAATATTCCCTTACATACTCTCTCTGCTGAATCTACAAAATCTAAATCATTCTCTGGTGTTTTATCAATTACTTCATAATCCTTTTCCATTAAGTATTCTTTTAAATACTCTTTTAATTCAAATCCATTTTTATCTGCGCCAAGTAAAATTCTCATTGCTTCCTCCTTGTAAATCAATAAATGATTTTAGTATATCTTTTATATTGTTCTTCTTCTATTTCAGCAATATCTTTATCAGTTATTATGGCCGTAAGATCCTCTAATTTATAAAACTTATAGAAATCTTTTCTATCTAGCTTACTTGAATCGCATAAAGCATATTTTTCATAAGCATTATCTAATATAATTTTTTGAGAAAAGCCTTCTTCTTCGTTATATGTCATAAGACCATCTTCATATATACCATTTGCACCAACAATTGCTATATTAACTCTTAAATTACTTAAAGTTTCATTTGCAAAATTACCAACAAAAGTATCTGTAGTTTCTCTAAACTTTCCACCTACTAGTAACAAGTCAAATCTCTTATCATTTTTAAACTTTTGAAATACTGACAAACAATTTGTTATTACCTTTATGTATGATACATTTATATATTCATATAAAAGTTCATTGGTTGTACCTGGTCCTATATAAACAGTATCATTTTCCTTAATAAAACCTGCTGCTAATTTTGCTATATATTTTTTATTTTCTATATTTATTTCTCTCTTTTCATGAAGTAAAAGTTCGCCATTTAAATACATATTTTTATTTTTAGCGCCTCCATGAATTCTTATAAGATAACCTTTGCTCTCTAATTCTTTTAAGTCTCTTCTTAATGTCATTTCAGTTACATCAAGCTCTTTTATAAGTTCTGAATTTTTTATAACGTTTTGTTCTTCTAATTTTTCTATTATTTTTCTATGTCTTTCAACTTTTAACATATTTTATACCTCCATATTAAAAATTAAATTACTTTCACAATACTATATCACTAAACATTTCTCATTATATAACTATTAATTTATCTTTATAATAATTTTATAGTATTATCACATATAGAGGTACATTTATAGAGATATTTTTTATTTAGAAATTATTTTTCACTAGCTTCCATTTCATATTTTTTGTTTCTCTTCTTCATTTGTTTTGCATACCAGAAGAAAAGTAAAACATATGCAAGTAAAACTGCTATTACTGCAATTGCATTTCCAGCTGTCATATTACCACCGAATTGTCCTACTAATATTGCAATAAACTTTTCAATAGGTCCTTCAAGTGTTGAATGTGTAATTAATGTTCCTACTGGTAAACCTGCTGGGAATGCTCCTACTGCTTTAGCTGTAGTTGTTACAAATCCTGCTATTGCAGTACCTGACCATAAGAATATTGGTAACATAAAACATCCTGTAATAATCATTCTAATCATCTTACCTCTAGTAACTACTAATAATGCAGGTGTTAAACCGATTGCAATTATTCCTCCTAATGGTAAAATTTTATTTCCTGGTAAAAATAGTGCCATAACTAACATAATTGGTGCTAAAACATTTGCAGCTGCCCACATTTCTGCTCTTGATGCTAAGAAAGGCCAGTCAATACCTATATTGAACTTTCTTCCAGCAAATTTTTTACTTAAGAAGTTTGTAATACCTTGTGATAATGGTTCAACTGCTTCAATAAACCAGCTTCCAACAAATGAGAATAATTCAAGACACATACCACCTGTAAATGCTAATGTAAATATTGTTTGTGGTTTTTGTCTTCCAAGTATTCCAACGAATACTCCTAGATAACAACCAATTGCAAATTTACTTCCCCAGAATCCTATTCTCTTATTTAATTGAGCAGCATCAAAATCATACTTATCTAAGAAAGGAAAAATTTTATCAAAAATCTTATCAAATACCATAATTATTGGATTTAACATAAAGTTTAAGTGAGTTGTAGTTGTTGGATTTGTATCTGGCATATTTAATAGATCATTAAATGTTGGTTTCATTAAATCTGCATTTAAAATCTTTAAAATACCTATTAAAACTACTAATAGTGTTGCTAATAATAAATTATTATCTGAGTAATACATTACTATTAATCCTATTATTGATAGATGCCATATGTTAAATATATCAACATCTAGTGTGTCTGTTTTCTTTAAAACTAACATGATTATATTAACAATTACCATAATCATTAAGAAATACAATGTGTAAACAGAACCCCATGTTATTGTAGCAAGTGGTGCCCAGCCCACATCTGTAATTGATAATTGAATACCTGTTGACTTAACAAAGTCTTGAAGTGCAGGTGCAAAATTACCTGTTAAAATTCCAATTACTGAACCCATTGCAGTAAGTGCAATTGCAAGTTTTATACCACCTTCTAAAGCCTTTGAAAATTTAACCCTCATACATACTGCAAGTAGTGTTAAAACAATAAGCATCATTGGTGGAGCACCTAAGTTTATTAATGGTCTAAAAATACTATTAGCAAAATCTATTATACCGTTCATTAAATTTACCTCCCCATAATCTCTCTTTATTAAATTTTAAATTGATTGTTATTACTTGTTTAAAGTTTTTATTATTCTTTCAACTTCATCAAATACTGGCTTACTCATCATTGGCATTCTATATAAGATAGGTCCAGCTTCAACTATTGGAATAGTTATTTCGAATCCACAATCTGGTGCAGAAATTGGTGCAAATATATCATATTTAGCAATCATATCTTCAGTAATATCTTTTATCATTACTGCATCTGCATGAACTTCATATCCTCTGTTTGCCATTTCCTCCTCAATTGCATTTTTTATTTGGTGACTTGAATTTACTCCAGCTCCACAAGCTGCTAAAATTTTTATCATAATATAACTCCTCCTTAAAAATATATTTAAATTTTATTGATTTACTATTTTATATATTTCATCAGTTGTATTTGCTTTTTCAAGCTTGTCTATATTTTCTTTATTCGTAACAAATTGCATTAAACTTGCCAAAATATTAGCTTGTTCTCCACCAGCTTCATTTAAAATCATAAATAAATATTTGACCTTAAGTTCCTTTGATGGATCCATCATATTTTTAAAGCTTAATTCGTTATTTAATTTAACTACTACAACCTTCGTAACATTACAGTAACCACTTTCTGTATGTGGAATGGCTACATTTGGCATTTTATTATCAATAACACTTAAATCAATACCTGTAGGGAATTCTTCTTCTCTTTTCTTTAATGCCTCTATGTAATCTTCTTTAACTAATCCCTTTTTGAATAATTTATCAGCAATCTTTTCAAAAGCTTCATTACTTTCATTAAAATCTTCGATAAAAATTAAATCAGGTTCAAATAAATTTAAAATTTTATCCTTATTCACAAAAATTCTCCCCTCTATTAACCATGTTTTTGTTTGTTTATGTTTGTTTTTGTTTTATTTTGTATGATTTAATTATATATAAATACGTTTACATAAGCAATTATAATATTTAGAAAAATACTCCATTTTTATTCATATTATTTTTTATATAACGATTACATTAATAAAATATACTTTTTATTCTAATTATCTTCACTTTTCTCTCGAATAATTACTAATCTATATTATTTATGTTATAAATTTGAAAATTTAATATAAAAAAAGAGAATTGTATTAAATTTCTTTTAATACAATTCTCCTATATTTTATAAAAATTTTCTTCAAAATAGCTATTTTTCAAACATTTAAATACTTTTCTAATCATTTTTCCTATATTCTAATATATCTCCAGGCTGACAATCTAATACTTTACAAATCTCTTCTAAAGTAGAAAATCTTATAGCTTTAGCTTTTCCATTTTTTAATATTGAAAGATTTGCCTGAGTAATTCCTACTCTTTCAGCAAGCTCTGTTAAAGTAATTTTTCTTTTCGCCATCATTACATCTAAATTTGTTACTATGCTCATTTCTTCACCTTATATTACATATTTATTTTCTTCCTCTAAGACTTCTGATTTTTCATTTATTTTTACTGCTTCATTAAATATATCACTAAATATTCTAAAAACCAATCCTATTACAACTAACAATATAGTTTCAAAAGTAATTGCATAACCACTTATAGATAATATTTCTAATGAATTTATTTTATCCTTTATAAAATAAGAAACTACAGCCATAAGAAATATATAATTAGAAATTTTATTTAAAATATAAACATTTTCTATTATAAATACCTTCTTGTTACATACATTTTTAATCAGTCCCTTTATTTTAAATAAAACTACTACCAATAAAATAAAAAATATTGTTAAAGTTATATAAGATAAAGCTAAATTTAAATTTTTTATATTTTTGAACCCATTAATTATATTTGAAAATACAACTACTCCTATTATAAAAATTGCTAAATTAATTAATCCTCTTGTTAATTTTAAATATCTCATAAAATCCCTCCTTATAACTTATTGTACCTTATCACTTAATGATATACAATATTTTTTTATCGAAAAACAATATACTTATAAATAAAAAAATTAAGGTTATGATTATTTTAAACCTTAATCTTTTATATAAATTATCCATTTTTTAATACTATATTTAATAAATCTATGTTTTAAACTAGCTTTGATTTTAGATAGAGCTGTAAGCTTCTAAGGGCTACCTAAAATCAATACTGAACTAAAATATATTTTCTAAGAGTTTAAATCACTAGAAAGATATGAGTTTATAAATATATCAATATCTCCATCCATTACCCCTTGAACATTTGAAGTTTCTTCTAAAGTTCTATGATCTTTAACCATGTTATAAGGATGAAATACATAAGATCTTATCTGACTTCCCCATCCCATATCTTTAAGTTCTCCAGTTAGATCTTCTATCTTTTCCTTATGAGCTCTTTCCTTTAATTCTATAAGTTTAGATTTAAGCATTTTCATTGCTGTATCTCTATTTGAAAACTGACTTCTTTGATTTTGGCATTGAACAACTATTCCAGTTGGTATATGAGTTATTCTAACTGCTGATTCTGTTTTATTAACATGCTGTCCACCAGCTCCACTAGCTCTATAAGTATCAATTTTTAAATCATCTGATTTTATTTCAATATCTTGATTTGTTGTAAGTTCTGGTAAAACTTCTACTGAAGCAAAGGATGTTTGTCTCTTTCCATTTGAATTATATGGTGATATTCTAACTAATCTATGAATACCTTTTTCAGCCTTTAAATATCCATATGCAAAATCACCTTTAATCATTAATGTTACATTCTTTATTCCTGCTTCATCACCTTCAATTAATTCTAAAGTTTCCACAGAAAATCCTTTTTTTTCAGCCCATCTTGTGTACATTCTTAGGAGCATTTCAGTCCAATCATTTGCATCTGTTCCACCAACTCCTACATGAAGGTTTAATATTGCATCATTTTTATCATATTCTCCTGATAAAAGTATTTCTATTCTATATTCATCAACTAAATTTTCTAAAAGTTTAACTTCTGATACTATTTCATTTATTGAATCATCATCATCTTCTTCCATAAGATCATTTAAAATTTCTATATCTTCTATCTTTCTTTCTATTGTTTCAAATCTTTGAACTTTTGATTTTAAAAATTTACTTTCTTTAGTAATTTCTTCTGCCTTCTTTATATCATCCCAAAAGCCTTGTTCTTGCATCTTTAAATCCAGTTCATTAATTTGCTTTTTTAAAACTTCCTTGTCAAAGTGAAACCCTCATTTCATCTATTTTTACTTTCAAACTTGGAACTTTACTTAAAGCCTTTTCAAGGTCTACTCTCATCTAATCACCTCTATATTAATTTTAATAGAGCATCGTTATATATAATAACGATGCTCATTTTAATAAATTAATTGTAGCATAATAAACTTATTTTAGTTTATGTTATACTTCTCTTCCACAACAATTTTTATATTTCTTTCCACTACCACATGGACAAAGTTCATTTCTACCAACAGTTTCCTTCTTCTTTACTGGCTGTTGTTTTTTAGGAGCTTCTCCATTTCCAGTATTTAAATGAATAGCTGCTGTTTCTCTTACAACTCTTTCTCTTTCTTCTGGAGCTTTTTCCATTTGAACATGGAATAGGTATTTTACAGTGTCGATTTTAATTGCTTCTATCATTTCATCAAACATTGCACTACCTTCCATTTGATATGCTTGAACTGGATCTTGTTGCTTAAATGCTCTAAGTCCTATACCTTGCTTTAAGTGATCCATATTATCTATATGATCCATCCACTTCATATCAACATTTTTAAGAAGGACAACTCTTTCGATTTCTCTAAGTTTTTCTTCTCCAAATTCTTCTTCTTTTCCCTTATATATCTCTAGGGCTATATTTATAAGTTTTTCTTTAATCTCTTCATTTGAAAGATCAGTTAAGTCATCAATAGTCACTCTATTTGCAGGAATACAAATATCATCTAAATAAAGAATTAAATTCTTAAATTCCTTCTTATAATCATCTTCCATTCCAGTAACGTGAGCATCTACAGCATCACTTATTACTTGCTTAATCATCTCTTCTATTTGTTCTTTTAAGTTTTCTCCTTCAAGAACTTGACTTCTTTGCTTATAAATAACTTCTCTTTGCATGTTCATAACATCATCATATCCTAGAAGATTCTTTCTGATATCAAAGTTATGACCTTCAACTTTCTTTTGAGCACTTTCTATTGATTTAGTAATTATCTTACTTTCAATAGCATCGTCCTCTTCTAAACCTAATTTATCAACCATAGCATGTGTTTTTTCTGACATAAATATTCTCATTAAGTCATCTTCTAATGAAATAAAGAAAGTTGACTCTCCAATATCTCCTTGTCTACCAGAACGTCCTCTAAGCTGATTATCTATTCTTCTTGATTCATGTCTTTCTGTTCCAATAATCTTAAGACCACCAGTCTCAATTGCTCCATCTCCAAGTTTAATATCAGTACCTCTACCTGCCATATTAGTTGCAATAGTTACTGATCCAACTTCACCTGCATCTTGTATTATTTCTGCTTCTTGTTCATGATACTTAGCATTTAATACTTTATGCTTTATACCTTTTTTCTTTAATAAAGCTGATATTATTTCTGACTTTTCGATACTTGCAGTACCTACTAGAACAGGTTGACCTTTATCATGTGATTTCTTTATTTCTTCAACTATAGCCTTATATTTTCCTTTTGCAGTTTTATATACAATATCATGATTATCTACTCTTTGTATTGGTCTATGTGTAGGTATAACTATAACGTCTAATCCATAAATTTCTCTAAATTCATTTTCTTCTGTTAAAGCTGTACCTGTCATACCTGATAATTTATTGTACATTCTAAAGTAATTTTGGAATGTTATTGTTGCTAAAGTTTTTGATTCCCTTGCAATCTTAACTCCTTCTTTTGCTTCAATAGCTTGGTGAAGACCATCAGAATATCTTCTTCCTTCCATAAGTCTTCCTGTAAATTCATCAACTATTATAACTTCTCCATCTTTAACCATATAATCTTTATCAAGTTTCATTACATAGTTAGCTTTTAATGCTTGAGTTACATAGTGTTGTAATTGCATATTTTCAGCATCTGCATAGTTTTCAACCTTAAAGGCTTTTTCTGCTTTTTCTATTCCTTGTTCTGTAAGCATTGCAGCATTTGCCTTTTCATCAATTGTATAATCATCTTCTGCAACTAATGTCTTTACAAAGTAATCTGCAACTTTATAAAACTCTGTAGATTTCTCTCCAGCTCCTGAAATTATAAGAGGTGTTCTAGCTTCATCAATAAGTATTGAGTCAACCTCATCCACTATAACAAAGTTTAATCCTCTTTGAACCCTCTCTTCTTTATAAACAACCATGTTGTCTCTTAAATAATCAAATCCAAATTCATTATTTGTTCCATAAGTTATATCTGAATTATAAGCTTCTCTTCTTTGATCATTATTTAAATCATGAACAATAACTCCTGTTTTTAATCCTAGGAATTCATATATATTATTCATCCATTCTCTATCTCTTGAAGCTAGATAATCATTAACTGTTATTACGTGAACGCCTTCACCTGATAATGAATTTAAGTATGCAGGTAATGTTGCAACTAATGTTTTACCTTCACCAGTTTTCATCTCTGCAATTCTTCCTTGATGAAGAACTATACCACCTATTAACTGCTCTCTGTAAGGCTTCATCTTTAATGTTCTCCATGAAGCTTCTCTTACAACAGCAAATGCTTCCACTAATAAATCGTCTAATGTTTCCCCATTCTTATATCTTTCTTTAAATTCTTCTGTCTTACCCCTTAATTCTTCATCACTAAGCTTAGCCATTGCTGAATCTAGATTCTCTATCTTATCAACTAATGGTTTTATTCTTTTAACTTCTCTTTCGCTATATGTGCCAAACAAAGCTTTAAATATTCCCATATTTTCATCCTTTCAAACGCTACAAAATTAATAAGCATTTTCTTTATATCTTAGTATACATTTATAAATTATACCATTTTTAATTAATATATTTCAACTTTATCATAATTTTATTAACTTAATTCTTATTTTTCCTTAAAATAACATAAAAACTCCATAAAGTACATGAAAAATCATTGTCTTTATGGAGTCATAAATTCTTATTTATTTAATTTTATTTGTAATCAGGTTCTAGCAAACCATAATCTCCGTCTTTTCTCTTGTATAATACACTTATATTGTTTGTGTCTGCATCTTTATAAACGAAGAAATTATGTCCTATAAGCTCCATTTGTAAAATTGCTTCATCAACATTCATTGGTTTTACAGCAAATTTCTTTGTCTTAACTAATTTACCTTCATTTTCATTTATACTATCATCTGCTGCAAGTTCTGCAAATCTTAATGAATCATTTTGTCTCTTAGCAAGTTTTGTTCTTTGCTTTCTGATTTGTCTAACTAATTTTTCTTGTACTTTATCTATAGATTTATACATATCATCTGTTATCTCTTCTGCTCTTAACAACACTCCATTAAATGGAATTGCTATTTCTACTCTATGTCTATTTTTTTGTACAGATAATGTTGCTTTAGCACTTACATTACTTTCAAAGTACTTGTCAAGCTTTGAAACCTTTTTTTCTACCATTTCTCTTAAAGCAGGAGTTAATTCCATATTTTTTGTTACAACTGTTACCTTCATAAGTCCAGCCCCTCTCATATGTTCTAAGTTTAACTTAGAAGATTTCAAATGATTTGTTTATCTATTTGTTATATACATTGTACTCCTTTTCATAAGAAAAAACAAGATTAATTTCCATTTATAAAAGCCTTAAATTCTAACTGAAATTTATTATAAAAAATAAAAAAAAGACCCTAAAACTTAGTGTCTTTTTTGAAAAGTTAGCTGACCTGATTTTTGCCCCCACACTCGCCTACTGGAGATTTCGCTACCCAGATTTAACCTCTCACTACTAACCCTCTCAAACTTTAATGCTTGGTAGGACTTACTTCTATACCGCACCATGCTCACTAGAATCTTTGCCTAGCTTATGTGGATCGTTTCGCCTGCGACTGGCATCGACTTTCAACCACAGACCTAACTTTACATTAATATTATATACGACTTTTAGCAATAGTCAATATTTTTATTTCTAAAGCTCCATTTTCTTTTAGTGTTTTTACTCCTTCTTTTAATGTTGCACCTGTTGTAACTACATCATCTATTAATATAAATTTATTTCCCTTTATTAATTCTCTATTAATAACACCAAAGGAGTTTTTTATATTTTCCATTCTTTCACTTTTATTTAATTCTTTTTGAACTTTAGTTTCTTTTATTTTTGTTAATGTATTACTACATCTTAAATCTAATTTTCTAGAAAGTTTTTTAGCTATGTATTCGCACTGATTAAATCCTCTTTGTCTTTTAGATTTTTTGCCAATTGGAATATAAGTTAATATATAGTCCTTATCTATATTCTTGATTTTTTCTTCAAGCATATTAACTAATATTTCTCCAGCTAAAAAATCTTTTTTAAACTTAAAAAGATGAATTAATTCTTTAAGAACCCCATTATAATATCCATAATACTCATCCTCTTCACAAAGCTTTATAGATTTTATACATGCTTTGCATATTCCTTCTTCTTCATCATCCCTGCATATTATACAATATGGAGGACTTGGAAATATAATTTGTAGTATACAGTCTATTAAATAATCTAATTTTTTTAATAGTTTTCCTCCCATAACCTTTTATTAAAACTCCTAGTTATGCTGCGTGCCATTTCTATATTTTCTGTTTCCTCATGACAAACTAAAATCACTTCTGAAAATTCATCAATATTTTTACAAACCTTGCTACACATAAATATGATTTTTTTATAATCAATTTTTTTATCATCTGCAGATAATACAATTATGCCATGAACATTTGGAGTTTTTAAAACCTCCTCTATATCATTTGTTATTAAAAATATTGACTTATCTTTAAATTTAAATACATTTTTATTTATTTTTTTATCTATCCCTTTAATTAACATTACTTCTTTTAAGTTTATTTTTTTATCATAATAATCATATACATTATAAACATCTTCTTTATTTGGTACATAGGTTATTACATTCTTTTTGTTATTTTTAAACCACTTTATATATTCATACAATACATAAGGTATATCTGAATTTAAATTTATTCTAGTTGTTATTACCCTAGGTTCAACTAATATCCCTCTGCTCCCTGTATTTAAGGTGTTAATTACATTGTTACATTGTTCTATTTTAATTGAAGAATAAAAAATTATCTTTTTAGAAAAATTTCTTAACTTATCAAATAAGATTTTAAAATCCTCCTTTGATAATGTTGAATAAAATGATATATCATCTACAATAATAAGATCATATTTTTTATTTACATTGTAAATATATTTACAATTCATAAATATAAAAGGCTTATCTAAATTGTCTTCTCTTGTATATCCATAATAATCCTCTCTGTTTATATAAGAAATAAGCCCTTTATCAACACCTTCATTTTCCCAAATATATAAACTTCTTCCCCCTTTATTAACTACTACTTCTTTTATTATGTCATAAAAAATCTCATTGCTATCAAGAGGCCTTCCTAAAACAGTCAATAACTCATCCTCACAATTTAAAAAATTGTTTATTTCTCTTTTTAAATAAATTAGTTCTTTATTAATTGAGTTACTCACATAATCAACTCCTAAATTTACTTCTCTATAATATCATTTGCTATAATATCCTTTATTCTATATTGAAGGGCAGAATATCTCTCCATACTTTTAGTATTACTAACCATATATTTTAATGCCTTTGGCATTCCAACTACAACAACTAAGCTTTTTGCCCTAGTTATTCCTGTATATAAAAGATTTCTATTCATAAGAAATGGTGATCCCATAAATGCAGGTATTATTATTACTTTAAACTCACTACCTTGGCTCTTATGAATGGTTATTGCATAGGCTAATTCTAGTTCATCTAAATAAACATAATCATATCTTACTCTTCTCTCATCATCAAATATTACAGTTACAATCTTTTCCTCTTCATCTATACTTTCTATAAAACCCATATCTCCATTGAAAACTCCAACACCTTCTGGTTCACCTTCTCCAGAAACTCTAGTCCATTTAAGGGAATAGTTATTTTTAGTTTGCATAACCTTATCCCCTTCTCTAAAAATCATTTCCTTAACTTTCTTTTCTTTTTTATAGTTTGCAGGAGGATTTAATATCTTTTGAATACTTTCATTCATATTAAGTACTCCTAAAGTTCCCTTTCTCATAGGTGTAAGTAACTGAATATCCCTTAATTTATCCCAATCTTTATTAAAGGTTGGCAGCCTTCTGTTAATTAAATCTATTATTGTTGTAAGTATTTCATCTTGAGAATCTTCTTTTATAAAATAAAAATCATTTCCCTTTTTATTAAGGTAAGGCATTTCTCCACTATTAATTCTATGGGCATTAACTGTAATTAAACTTTCAGACCCTTGCCTAAATATTTCCTTTAATCTAACAACCTTTATTAATCCACTATTTATTAAGTCTCTTAATACATTTCCAGGCCCTACAGATGGTAATTGGTCTACATCTCCAACTATTATAAGCCTAGTTCCTAATTTTATTGCCTTTAAAAGATTATGCATTAATGTAATATCAATCATTGATGCCTCATCTATTATTACAACATCAGCCTCTAATGGATCTGTATCTCCTTTACCAAAAAGGGATTTTTCCTCTTCATCACTTGAAACTCCCATATCAAGAAGTCTATGTATTGTTTTAGCTTCCCTTCCTGTAGATTCAGTCATTCTTTTAGCAGCTCTTCCCGTTGGTGCTCCAAGTAAAACCTTCATTCCATTTTTCTCATATATATCTATAATACATTTTATTATTGTTGTTTTACCTGTTCCTGGCCCTCCAGTTATAATTTCTATTCCTTCTGAAAAAGCAGCTAAAATTGCTTCCTTTTGAGAATCTGCTAACTGTATATTATATTTTTTTTCAAATAATTCTATTTCATAATCTACATCTGTATTTATTGTTTGAAAGTTTTCTATTCCAAGAGTTATTATTTTATTAGTTATTCCAAGTTCACAATAATAATATGGAAGAGTAAAAATCCCTTCCTCTTCTTGAACTTTTTCACCTATAATTCTTCCCTCTAAAATAGAATTATATATATTTTCTTCAATTATTTTTTTATCTACTACTAATGTGTCACAGGCTTCTGCTATAAGTTTTTCCTTTGGCATATATGTATTTCCAGCAGCACAAAAACCATTTATAACATATTCTATTCCACTTTTCACTCTAAAGGGAGATACTGCCTCTACTCCTAAACTCATAGCTATTTTATCTGCTGTTTTAAAGCCTATTCCTGATATTTCTTTGCACAATATGTAAGGATTTTCTGAAACTATATTTTTAGCTTCTTTGCCAAATTTTTTATATATTTTTAAACATTGATTATTGCTAACTCCATGAGATTGGAAAAACATTATTATATCTTTTAAGTCCTTTTGCTCTATGTAAGACTCATATATTATTCCAAATTTCTTTTTACCTATACCATCAACTTCCATAAGCCTTTCTATATTATTTTCCATAATATCAAAGGTTTCTTCTCCAAAATGATCAACTATTTTTTTTGCAGTTACAGGTCCAATTCCATATATTATTCCTGCACTTAAATATTTTTCAATTGCTTCTACTGAAGTTGGAAGTATCTCTTCAAATTCCTCTATTTTAAATTGTTTTCCAAATTGCTTATGGACTATCCACTCACCTTTTAACTTTACATTTTGGCCTTCCTTAATAAAAGGAACTGTTCCAACTGCTGTAATTGTTTCTTTATTAAAATTTATTTTTGAAACTGTATAACCAGTATCTTCACTTCTAAAAACAATAGCTTCAACAAAGCCAATAATGTTTTCCATATTATCTCTCCAAACCTTACATAATTATTTTTATTTTTGACTATATACTTTTAAAATATATAATATATAATTATATCATAGAAGGTTAAATATATAATTTTATGTAGAGTATTTTTGAAACAAATTTAAAGGAGGAAATTTTTATATGTTAATAACTAACTGTAATATAATTTTTCTTGATAGAATTGAACAAGGTTCAGTACTTATTGAAAATGGAAAAATAAAAGAAATAAACCCTAAAAATGCAAATGATAATGAAATAATAGATGCAAAAGGAATGTATCTTTCACCTGGATTTATAGATGTTCATATTCATGGAGCAAGTGGTTATGACACAATGGATGGAACTTTTGAGGCTATAAATGAGATAGCTAAAACTATATGTAAATTTGGTACAACTTCCTTCACACCAACTACAATGACTGTAGCTGTAGAAGATATTAGAAAATCAATGGAAGTTATAAAGGAAGCTAAACTTAATGGTACAGATGGTGCAAACGTATTAGGTGCTCATCTTGAAGGACCATTTATAAATGGAAAAGCTATTGGAGCTCAAAATCCTAAATTTATAGAAGCTCCTTCAATAGAAACTTACAAAAAAATGGTTGGAGATTGTGAAGATGCTGTAGTTTCAATAACAGTTGCTCCTGAAGTAGAAGGTGCAAAGGAACTTATTGAATATTTAAGCAATAAAGGAGTTCTTTGTTCTATTGGACATACTAAAGCAACTTACGATGAAGCTATTGAAGGAATTAAATGTGGATGTTCGCATTCAACTCATTTATTTAATGCTATGACTCCTCTTCACCACAGAAATCCTGGAGTTGTTGGAGCTACCTTTGATTCAGATATAACAACTGAAACTATTTCAGATGGAATTCACATTGCATATCCAGCTCTTAGAATTGCTTATAAGCAAAAAGGAACTGATAAAGTGCTTTTAGTAACTGATGCAATGATGGCCTGTGGAATGCCAAATGGTATTTATTCATTAGGTGGACAAGAAGTAAATGTTGTAGATGGTGCAGCAAGAATTTCAACTGGATCTCTTGCAGGTTCAATATTAACTCTTGATAAGGCTGTTAGAAATGTATATAACAATACAGATTATCCACTAAATGAAGTAGTTAAAATGGCAAGTTTTAATGGTGCTAAGCATTGTAAGGTTGAAGATAGAAAAGGACTTATTAAAGAAGGCTATGATGCTGATTTAGTAATTTTTGATAAAGATATAAATGTAAAAAAAGTTATAATAAATGGAAAAGTAGTTCACGAAGCTTAATATATTATAATTTAATAATTTTACAAAACAAAAAAAGATACCAAATTAATGGTATCTTTTTTCTTTATTTATATATTAAGCATTTTCTTTTAATGGTTTCTTTAATATAGCTAGTAAGAACATTCCAACTATAGCACCTACACCTAATGCTATAAGGTATCCTAAAGGATTTCCTATAACTGGTACTACAAATATTCCACCATGTGGTGCTCTAAGTGAACATCCAAACATCATTGAAAGTCCTCCAGCTACTGCTGATCCAATTACACAAGCTGGTATTACTCTAAGTGGATCTGCTGCTGCAAATGGTATAGCACCTTCTGTTATAAATGACAGTCCCATAATGTAATTTGTAATACCTGATTGTCTTTCTCTCTTTGTAAATCTATTTTTAAAGAATGTTGTACATAAAGCTATTGCAAGTGGTGGAACCATACCTCCAACCATTACTGCTGCCATTATGTCAAATTGACCACTAGCAAGTCCTGCTGTACCAAATACATAAGCTGCTTTGTTTATAGGACCTCCCATATCAACTGCCATCATTCCTCCAAGTACTATTCCTAGTACAACTTTACTGCTTTCACCCATTGAGTTTAAAGTATTAGTTAATCCAGCATTTATAGCTGATACTGGAGGATTAATTACAAAAATTATAATTGCACCAATTAAAAGTATTCCAAAGAAAGGATATAATAAAACTGGTTTTAAACCTTCTAAATCTTGTGGTAATTTGCTAAATATCTTCTTTAATAAAAGAACTAAATATCCAGCAATAAATCCTGCAAGTAATGCACCTAAGAATCCTGAACCACCTTGATTTGCAAGCATACCGCCAACAAAACCTACTGCAAGGGCTGGTCTATCACCAATACTCATAGCAATGTATCCAGATAATACTGGTAACATAAATCCAAAGGCTGTTCCACCAACTGTTTTTAAGAATGCTGCAAATGGTGTATTCATACCAAAGTTTGCTGGGTTTATACTATAATCATCAAATAAGAATGCTAATGCTATAAGTATTCCTCCACCTATAACAAATGGTAACATATGAGATACACCATTCATTAAGTGCTTGTATATTGTATGACCTACTCCTTCTTTTTCTATGCTTTCATCTCCGCCTTGGCTTTGTCCATCAGCATGATATATTGGAGCTTTTCCACTTGTTGCTTCTTCAATAAGTTCTTGTGCCTTATGAATTCCATTTGCAACTTTAGTCTTTATTAATCTTTTTCCATCAAATCTTGCCATATCAACATTTTTGTCTGCTGCTATTATTATACAATCTGCATTTTCTATTTCTTCTTTAGTTAAAACATTTTTAGCTCCACCTGAACCATTTGTTTCAACCTTTATTGAAATTCCCATTTGTTTAGCTTTTTCTTCTAAACTTTCAGCAGCCATATAAGTATGAGCTATTCCTGTAGGACAAGCTGTAACTGCTAATACTCTATAACCTTCTTCATTCTTTTCTTCGCTTTTTTCTGTTTCAAACTTTTCTTTTTCTTTTTCATCTATAAGTTTTAAATATTCTTCTTTACTATTTGCATTAATAAGTTTATTTCTAAAATCTTCATCCATTAATATAGTTGATAATCTAGCAAGTACATCAAGATGTAAATTATTAGCTTCCTCTGGTGCAGCTATCATAAAGAATAATTTAGCTGGCTGTCCATCTAATGAATCAAAATCAATACCATCTTTTACAACTATTGAGCTTAGACCTGCTTTTTTTACTGCCTTTGATTTTCCATGAGGTATAGCTATTCCATCTCCTATACCTGTTGTACTTAATTCTTCCCTTTTAAGTACAGCTTCTTTATAAACTTCTTTATTAGATAAGTTTCCTTCCTTATCCATAAGGTCAACTAATTTATTTAAAGCTTCTTCTTTTGAAGTTACTTTTGAGTTTAATTCAATTCCTTCTTCCTTTAAAAGGTCTATAATACGCATACCTTTGCCTCCTATTTTTTAACTTATCATTTCAAGTATTTCAAATACTTTTTCTTTAGTAGCTAAATCTTCTGAAAAAGCACTGGCACTCCCTGTTGCTATTCCAAATTTTAGGGCATCTTTATAATCATTTTTCATAATATACCCTGCAACGAAACCTGCAACCATTGAGTCCCCTGCTCCTACAGAATTTTTAACTTCTCCTTTTGGAGCTTTATGTCTTAAGACTTCACCATTTTCATTTATTAATATAGCTCCATCTCCAGCCATTGATATAAGAACATTTTCTGCTCCCATATCTTGTAGTTTTTTTGCGTAATCAATAATTTCATTTTCTGAATTTATTGTTACTTTAAACATTTCTTCAAGTTCATGTTTATTAGGTTTAATTAAAAATGGGTTGTATTTTAATACATTTAGCAGTAAATCATTTGTTGCATCTACAACAACTTTTATTTTTTTATTGCTTAAGTATTTCATAATCTTTTCATACATATCTGATGGTAATGTATTTGGAATACTTCCAGCTAATACTAATATGTCACCATCTTTTATTTCATCTAATTTTTTATATAAATCCTCTATAGACTTTTCATCTATTATAGGACCTTGTGCATTTATTTCACTTTCTTCTTCACTTTTAAGCTTTACATTTATTCTTGAAAGACCTTCCTTCAATTTAATAAATTCTGCTCTACATCCTGATTTTTTTACTTTCTTTTCTATTTCTTCTCCAGTAAATCCAGCTATGAATCCAAAAGCCTTATTTTCTATTCCTAAATTTCCAAGCACTATTGAAACATTTATTCCTTTTCCACCTGGAAATATAGATTCTTCATAAGTTCTATTTACCATTCCTAAATCAAATTTTTTAACTTTCATTATGTAATCCAAAGAAGGATTAAAAGTCATAGTATATATCATTTTTTAATTGTCCTCCAATATTTCTGCATATTCCTTAAACTCTTTATGTTTAAGATTTGTTGTTATTATTGTTGCTCTGTCTATTTCTGCAAATGTGACTGCTGATATATGATTAAATTTAGAGTCATCTGCAAGTATGTAAGCTTCATGACTTCTATTTACAGCTTCCCTTTTTACTAATGCTTCTTTTATATCAGGAGTTGTAAATCCTGCGTTTTTATTTATTCCATTTGTTCCAAAAAAGCCTTTAGTAAAATTATATTTTTTCAAACTATCTATAGCCTCAACTCCTATTATTGCTTCTGTAGATAATTTTAGCTCGCCACCTATTATATATACCTTGCATTTTTTTTGAATTAACTTCTTAGCGTGTACAATTCCATTTGTTATATATATTGCTCTATTTTCTGTTATGTAATCTGTCATAAGTTCAGTTGTCGTTCCTGCGTCTATATATACAAAATCATCTTCGTTTATAAGACTAGCTGCATATTTTGCTATTTTCTTTTTTTCCTCTACATTTAGAGTTTGTCTTACAACTACTTCATCATCTTTAGTTGCATAAGTCATATTAATAGACTTTGCACCACCATGAACTTTTTTAAGCTTTCTTATTTGGTCTAAATGATTTAGATCCCTTCTTATTGTAGATTCAGAAGTATCTAACTCTTTTACTAGTTCTGTGACTGTAATTGTATTTTTTTCTTCCAAAAGCTTTAAGATTCTTTCAAACCTCTCTTCTGATAACATTTACACCACCTCTTTAAATATATAATACAACCAATTTCATTCAAAGTCAATCATTTTCAGTCAAAATAATTCATTTTTTTATTTAATTTATTTTTCAATTAAATTATTACAATAAATATTTATATATTTTATAAATTAATTAATGATATACAAAAAGCTCTAGACAAAAATTCATATGTGTCTAGAGCTTTTCACTATTTATTTAATTTTAAACTTTATAATATAAGTCTTATTATTTTTTTCTTTCAGTTACTAGCGTATTATTAAAATTACTATTCATTTTTTCAGAAATAAATGTATTATTAAAGTAATTACTCTTAGTTCCAAAACCTTTTTCTACTGTTTCTAAGCCATCTCTTTCGATTAATGTCTTTTTACCTGAGAATAAGTCTGTTCCTAATCCTAATCTATCTCCTTCAATTTGTACTCCCATACTTGATAATATAGTTGGGTACATATCAACTGGAGAGAATTTTCTATTCTTTGTATCCTTAGTTGTAACTGCTGGATTAAGAATTAAATTATATATTGTTCTGTGATATGACTTATCAAAATCTTTGAAGAATTTCTTATCCATACTTAAATGGTCACCAGTTATTACAATAGTAGTATCTTTATAAAATGGTTGTTTTTGAATCCATTTTACAAATTTAACTGTTTCCTTTGTTGAATATGAAATAACATTTGCATATTGTGAATCATGTTTTTTCTTTGCATGTTTTGATAAATAACCATCTGGGAAATGAGTATCTGCTGTTTCCATAGTAAAGTTAAATGGTTTTCCTTCTTTTGATAAACGAGTTATTTCACCTTTAGCAAAATCATATAACTTATCATCTTCATATCCCCACCAAACATTATAATCTTGTGGAATTAATTTTTTCTCTTTTGCTGCTTTATAATCAAAAATATTAAAATTACCATGAGTTGTAAAGAAAGTAGTTAAGCCACCAAAATCAGCATCTGCACCAAACATTATTGTTTGATTATATCCTTGTGCCTTTAAAATATCTCCTATTGCAACTGCACCTGGTAAGAAACTTCCTGATTTTCCATAAGAATTACCACCCATAGGTATCTTAAGTGGAAGACCTGTACTCATATTAACCATAGATGCTACTGACCATCCAGATCCATATGTTTGATATGGTCCACCAAATTTATCAGACTCTGAAAAATGAATACCTTCTTTAGATAGTTCTGTTAATTCAGGCATTAAATTAGTCTTCATATATCCACCTAAATCTTTTGACATATATGAATTTTCCACAGACTCTAAATAAATGTGAATTAAGTTTCTCTTTTTAGCTGGGAAAGACATCTTTACATCACGTGGACTAACATAATTATCCTTAATATATGGTGAATCTTTAACATAAGCATCATATACTTCTTGAAGACTTAACTTTTTAACACCATATGATACTCCTCCAACAAGAAATACACAAGAAAGTGCAAACATTATTATTCTTAAATATTTTTGATTTAATATTCTTTTCTTTATATTCTTTATTTTTAAGAATATGTCATAACGGAAATTCAAGAATATTAAAAATACAACTAAAGTAGCTATAATAGAAAATACTGGTGACATCAAAATTTCCATGTACATTCCAGAAGCTGTACCTTTAATTGGTGAATTTAAATTAAATAAAAATTGTTCTGGAGTCATCTTTCCAAAATAATCTATAAACCAATTTGAAAAGAAAACAAAAACCATTCCTACTACAAAGAATACTATTGATATTACTTTTACTAATATAACTTTCCAATTGCTTTTATCAGTAGCAGGAATAAAAGTAATTTTAGAATTAACTACTCCTTTTATAAACAAATATATCATTCCACATAATAGTGCAAAAATAATATATTTAATAGAAAATGCACCTGTATATGTAGAATATTTAAGTACTGATTTTTTGTCGAAAACAAACTTTAATATACTTAATGTTACTATATTAAATAGTACTATGTATATTAATAAGTTTTTTATAATAGATAAAGCTCCTTTGTTTTTCTCAAAGAAAAGATAATTCACAAAAGCTATTAAAACTCCTGGAATTAAGTAACTTATTATTTGCATAAGTTCTCCCCCTAAAATAATGTAATTGTTATTATAAAAACTATATATATTTATTAACTTATACTAAAATTAAAATGCTTTTAATAATTAATAAATATATGAGTTAACATAACCTTACTGTAAAAAAATGTTTTAAATGGCTATTTATTATCAATTTGTAAAGTTATTTAAATAACTATGTAGATTTTATAACATTAATATAATATCATATTTTTTTATAATATGATACTTATTACCAAATGATTTTACCCTATAATATTATTAACTTATATACATATTAGATTGTTTTTATTTTTCACTTAATAATATTTATAATTTTAAGTTAAAAAAAGGGCGTTAACTAGGTTAACGCCCTTAAAATATAAAAAACTATATTTTTTTATTTATATTATAATAATTTTTTAATTTCTTCTACCTTATTTAATTCTTCCCATGGAAGCTTAACATCAGTTCTTCCAAAATGGCCATAAGCTGCTGTTTGCTTATATATTGGTCTTCTTAAATCTAAATCTCTTATTATAGCACCTGGTCTTAAATCAAATATTTTTTCAACTATATTTACTATAGCTTCTTCATCTATTTTTCCAGTTCCAAATGTATCTATTTGAATTGATACTGGCTTTGCAACTCCAATAGCATAAGCTAATTGTATTTCTAACTTATCTGCAACACCTGCTGCTACTAAGTTTTTAGCTACCCATCTTGCTGCATATGCTGCTGATCTATCAACTTTTGTTGCATCTTTTCCTGAGAATGCTCCACCACCGTGTCTTCCCATTCCACCATATGTATCAACTATTATCTTTCTTCCTGTTAATCCACTATCTCCTTGTGGTCCACCAACAACGAATCTTCCTGTTGGATTTATGAAATATCTTGTTTTCTCATCTAATAATTCAGCTGGAATTACAGCATTAATAACATATTCTCTTAAATCCTTTTGAATTTGTTCTAAAGTAGCACACTCATCATGTTGAGTTGAAATTACTATAGTATCAATTCTCTTTGGCTTATCATTTTCATATTCAACTGTAACTTGAGTCTTTCCATCTGGTCTTAAATACTCTAAAGTTCCATCTTTTCTTACTTCTGTAAGTCTTCTTGAAAGTCTGTGAGCCATTGCTATTGGAGTTGGCATAAATTCTTCTGTTTCATTAGTAGCATATCCAAACATCATACCTTGATCTCCAGCACCTACTGCTTCAACTTCATCCTTTTCTCCTTGTTTTGATTCAAGGGCTTCATCAACACCCATAGCTATGTCACTTGATTGTTCATCTATTGTTGTCATTACTGAACATGTATCACAATCAAAACCATACTTTGCTCTGTCATATCCTATTTCTCTTATTGTTTCTCTAACAACTTTAGGAATATCTACATAACAATTAGTTGATATTTCCCCCATAACCATTACCATACCAGTTGTTGTGCATGTTTCACAAGCAACTCTTGCATTTGGGTCTTTTGCTAATATAGCATCTAAAACTGAATCTGAAATTTGATCACAGATTTTATCTGGATGTCCTTCAGTAACTGACTCTGATGTAAATAATCTTTTCATTTTCATTTCTCCTTCCAAATTTCTTTTGTTTTTTTGCAATAAAAAAACTCTTCGATAAGAAGAGATTGTGTTCTAATCTTTCTTATCTTGTAGACTATTCTACTGGAATTAGCACCACACACAATAACTTTACAAGCTATTTGTAGGTTGCTGGGTTTCAAAGGGCCGTCTCCCTCCACCTCTCTTGATAAGAGTTTATAATTATTTAATTATGTAAAACATTTTAGCATATAGAAATTTCATAGTCAATATGTTTTTATTAGTGTAAAAGTATACTTATTTATTTGTTTATAATTATTTAATATTTTTTATACATTAAAAATTACTTTCTTGTACATATTTTTCATATATTATAACACTTTATTATTTTTAAATTATTATATATTAAAACATAATAAATCAAACTATTTAAACTATTTTTTATTAATTTATAAAATTATAAATAATTTTTAATTATTATAATTCCATATAAAATAAAAAAAGCATTAAGAATACTCTTAATGCAATGGTGGTGGAGGAAGGATTCGAACCTTCGAAGTCAACTGACAACAGATTTACAGTCTGCCCCCTTTGGCCACTCGGGAACTCCACCTTATTTGGAGCTGATGATCGGACTTGAACCGATAACCTGCTGATTACAAGTCAGCTGCTCTGCCAATTGAGCCACATCAGCTTATTCTTTTGTTTTGGAATTTGTGGTGGGCACAACAGGGTTCGAACCTGTGACCCCCTGCTTGTAAGGCAGGTGCTCTCCCAGCTGAGCTATGCGCCCACAAAAAAAATGGTGGTGGAGGAAGGATTCGAACCTTCGAAGTCAACTGACAACAGATTTACAGTCTGCCCCCTTTGGCCACTCGGGAACTCCACCTTATTTGGAGCTGATGATCGGACTTGAACCGATAACCTGCTGATTACAAGTCAGCTGCTCTGCCAATTGAGCCACATCAGCTTATTTTTTTGTTTTGGAATTTGTGGTGGGCACAACAGGGTTCGAACCTGTGACCCCCTGCTTGTAAGGCAGGTGCTCTCCCAGCTGAGCTATGCGCCCACAAAAAATGGTGGTGGAGGAAGGATTCGAACCTTCGAAGTCAACTGACAACAGATTTACAGTCTGCCCCCTTTGGCCACTCGGGAACTCCACCAAATTTTATTTAATTTCAACGCCGATTTGTTTTTCCTGACCAACCGACAATAGTTAGTATATATTCATACACCTTTTATTTCAACTTACAAAACATATCAAAATTTAAGTTTATCCTTTTCATTCTTCTTTATTCTCATACATACTTCCATTTTTGTTATAATATATTTTAAATTAATTCTTCTAAAAGTTCTATATTTATATAAGGTGATAATATAACTTTTATATCATTATAATCTTCTTCTACTAACCTAAGTTTTAATATTTTAATTACTTCTTTAGCTCCTTCATTTTCTCCTTTCTTATACAGTATTTCTTTTATTTTTTCAGTATCTACCGAGGATAATTTATTAATTATTGAAATAATTTTTGATTTTTCTCTAATACTTAAACTTCCTATTATCTCTTCCTTTTTCACATTAAATATTTGAACCTTTGAATTTGCTAACTTATCTTTTTCTCCATCATTGCTCTCATTTTCATCATTATTTTTTTCTACATTAATATTATAATTTTTATTTTTTTCTTTATTTTCTATTTCAACATCTTTTTCTTCATATTTTTTATTACTATTATTTTCACTTTTAGGTTGTTTATTCTCATTTTTATTATTTATATTTTCTATATCTTTATTTTCAAAATTATTATCCTCATTCTTATTTTCAAATCTATTTTTTGCTTTACTTTCATCTTGTAAAACTAAATTGTTATTAATATTTTTATTTGGATTCCAAAAAGCCACAAAATATATAGTCATTGAAGTTACTATAGATAATAATACTACCATTAATATTTTTTTCATAATACACCTCCTATAAAAATACTTTCCATATAAAATATTTTTATTCAGTTTATTCTATAAAAAAAATACCTACATATATATAAATATGGAGGTGCTTATATGGAAAAAAAAATTCATCACACATCCCCACTTGCTTACTATAATATATCCAAAGCTATTCTAAATTCTTTTTCTGAAAATACAGTAATAATTTGTATAGGAACTGATAAATGTATAGGGGATTGTTTAGGTCCTCTTGTTGGTACTATATTAAATATTAACAACTTTCCTCTTCCTGTATATGGATCAATAGATAATCCAATACACGCATTAAATATAAATAAAAATTTAGAATATATTAAAAAAACTCATCCAAACGCTTATATAATTGGAATAGATGCCTGTTTAGGACAGGAATCTTCAATAGGTGAGATTCATATTAGAAACTTTGCTATACACCCTGGAAAGGGAGTAGGTAAATCCTTACCTGAAGTTGGGGATAAATCAATTGTTGGAATTGTTGACTCTAATGAAAATGCTGACTTCTTCTATAGTAAATCTATTCGTTTATCTTTAATTTTTAAAATGGCAAAGGTTATTGCAGATGGATTAATTCATTCATATTATGAATATGAAAATTTAAATAAAAATAAACCCAAATTATAAATTTGGGTTTATTTTTATACTATTCAATTAGTACAACTTCCTGATCATTTATAGCTTTGTCTAATTTATCAATATATCCTAAAACAGAACCTGTACCCTCAGCAACAGCCTCTACTGAATTTTCTGCAACATTTACAGTAACTCCAGTTTCTGATTCTATAAGTTTGTCTAATCCATGAAGTAAAGAACCTCCACCAGTCATAAGTATACCCTTTTCTATAATATCTGATGATATTTCAGGTGGTGTTTTCTCTAAAACTAATTTAACAGCTTCAACTATTAAATTAACTGGCTCTTTAAGAGCTTCCCTTATTTCGTTTGATGTTATCTTTATTTCATCAGGTAAACCTGTAACTAAGTTTCTTCCTTTAACTGATGCTTCTTCATTTCTTGAATTATTAAAGGCTGAACCTATTTCCATCTTAATTTGTTCTGCTGTTTTTTCACCAATCATTATCTTATATCTTGTTCTTATATATTTAATTATAGCTTCATCAAACTTATCTCCAGCAACTTTTATAGATGATCTTACAACTATTCCTCCTAAGGATATTACTGCAACATCACAAGTTCCTCCACCTATGTCTACAATCATCCATCCGTCAGGTTTAGTTATATCTAATCCTGCACCTATTGCAGCTGCAAGAGGCTCCTCTATTAAGTGTACTTTTTTTGCTCCTGAATTTCTAGCTGCTTCCATAACAGCTCTCTTTTCTACCTCTGATGCTTGGGATGGTACGCATACCATTATATTAGGTGTTATAATCTTTTTATTTCCAACTGCTTTGCTTATAAATTCCTTTAGCATTTTTTCTGTTACATCATAATCAGAAATAACACCATCTTTTAAAGGTCTAACTGCAATAATATTTCCTGGAGTTCTTCCTATCATTTTTCTAGCTTCTTCTCCTACAGCTAAAACCTTACCATTACTTGTATTTATAGCAACTACTGATGGTTCCTTTAATACAATACCCTTACCTTTTACATATACTAATACTGTTGCTGTTCCTAGGTCTATACCTAAATCATTTTTTGATTTCCAAAACCACATTCCAAAGTTCACTCCTAATTATTTACAATTTATTTTAGAATTTTTTACATTTTTTATATAACCATACAATAAATTATATATGGAATATGATTTTTATTCAACTTTTTCCAAAAAAATTTACACTATTCAGCAGTTTTATATTTTAGCTTAGTAGCCTTTCCACCTCTTATATGTCTTTCAGCTTTATTAAGTTCTAAAATTGTATGAGTTTTTTCTGCTATAATTGGATTTATCTTAGGAAGCCTTTCTGTCATATCTTTGTGAATTGTACTTTTACTAACTCCGAAAACTTTTGCTGTTTTTCTTATTGTAGCTTTTGAATCAATAATATATTGGGCCACTTCTAATACTCTTTCTTCAATATAGTCTTTCAAAATGCTCCCTCCTTAAACTATACTTATTTTTTTATATTAATCAGCCATTTTAGAAAAAATGACTGATTAATGCATTTCTTATTTTTTGTAGCTAAAATATTTTATTGGATCTACTTCTGTGTATTTATCATCTTTCTTTGAAAATACTTTTAAATGTAAGAAATCTTCTTTAACACACATTTTTAAAGTACTTGATGTATTTCCAATCTTTCCAATTTCCTGTCCCTTTGTAACTTTATCACCTTTTTTAACTTTTAAATTTTTATCTAAATTTGAATAAGATGTCTTTACTCCATTTGGATGTTTTACTGTAACTGTAACTCCATAAGTTACATCATTTTCTATTACACTTTCTATTATTCCATCCTCTGAAGCCTTTACAGCAGTTCCTAAAGGAGCCTTTACAGAAATTCCTCCATAACTATAACTTGAATCACCTTTTTCACCTGATGGAACTTGCTTTCCATCCTTAAAAATATATGGTTCATTATGTGATTTTAAAAGTTTTCCTTCTAGTGGATTGTTAAAATTCATCTTACTGTTAGTTCCAACAGGCTTTGTTGGTGTTTGTTTCTTTTCACCTTCTACCCTTTCGGAATTCTCCCTAACACTTTCTACATTTGTTTTTTGATTTTCTTCAATATTTAAAGCCACTTCATTTTCTTTATTTGCTTTATTTTCTTCTGGCTTATTTCCTACGCCCTTTATTGCAATTGCTCCAATTATAGTAACTACACATAAACCTACAAATAAAGCTACATAAAAGCCTTCCTTCTTAAAAAAATTCTTAATACTAGTCATTATTTTTTTAGATTTTTCTTTAAATCCATTTGATTTTTTATTCATAATAAACACCTCCTTTACTTATTTTTCCCATTTTTATGAAAAATAATCCTTTTTGTTTAATTTTCTTATAACAAAAAAAAGATGATATTTGATTATTTACCAAATATCATCTTTATATACTTTTTTCACTTTTATTTATAAACAATTTTTCCAATTTCTATATCTGTATAATAATGTTTTAATATATCCTCATATTTCTTTCCTTCTTTTGCCATAACATTAGCACCCCATTGACTCATTCCAACACCATGTCCATTGCCTTTACATTTTATCTTAACTTTATTTTCTAAATACTCAATAGTAAAATTTGCAGATTTTAAATCAAATAATTTTCTAAACTCAATTCCACTTATTATTGTTTTGCCAAGTTGTATTTCATCAACTGCACCACCATCTGTTCTTGATTTTATTTTTATGTTTTCTTTTATATTCTTTTCATTAAGCTTTGCTCTTTTATATTTTAGATTAATTATATTTATAAAATCTTTATTTTTTAATTCTTTTTCAGATTCATATACAGGAGAAACCTCTTCTCCTAAACTATTTATTGATCTTAAATACGGAACTTCTGATGAAAATACATCTTCTGCATTTTCTGTTTTTCCTGAACTTGTTGAAAAAAATTGAGGATATAATACCAACTTTCCTTTATAAGTTAAAACTTGTCCTTTAGTATCTTCTACAGCTTTTTTTATTTTTTCATAATTATTATTTCTCTCTTTCTCTTCCCATTTAGACATTCTTTCTTTTTTGTTCATATATGCTTGACAATGAACACCATCACATATTTCCCCACCATTAGCTAAATTGCAATTTTTAAGTCTTTTGCTATAATAAAATGTTCTTGCTGCTATTGATTGAGCCTTTAATGCTTCTATCTCAAACTTTGCTGGCATTTCACTTGAAACTACTCCTAGAACATAATCTTCAACTTTAATTTCTTCAATCTTTTTTTCCTTAGTTCTATAAACTTTAACTTTATCCTTTCCTTTAATAAAAACACTTAATTCTTTGTTATCATTATAATAAGTTCCATCAGAACTAAAATTCTTTATTCCACTTCCCATAAGAATAAAGGGAATAATCATCATAAATATTAAAATAATTCCTGTAGTAATACCTATTCTTTTAAGATTTTTTAGTATCTCATTTTCTCTCACCTTTATCCCTCCATAAATTTATATACACCTATTTATATGTTTTTAATCTAAAAATATACTTACTATTATAAATTTATGTAAAGCTTCCAAAAAAAATAGAAGGTTTTAATCCTTCTATTTTTCTATCCTATAAATACAAGCTCCAAGTTTTCTAAACTTTTCTTCTATATTTAAATAGCCTCTATCTATATGATAGATATCACTTATTTCAGTAGTTCCATCTGCTACAAGCCCTGCAAGTATCATAGCTGCACCAGCTCTTAAATCTGTAGCCTTAACTTCACATCCTGTTAATTTAGACACACCTTCAATTATTGCAGTTCTTCCATCTATTTTTATTTTAGCTCCCATTCTAACTAGTTCTGCCACATGCATAAACCTATTTTCAAAAACAGTTTCTGTAATTATACTAGAACCCTTTGTAACTGCAAGTAATGCCATTATTTGAGGTTGCATATCTGTTGGAAATCCTGGATATGGCAATGTTTTTATATCAACAGATTTTTTATCTAATCTACCATCTACTATTATTCCATTATCTTCTTCTGTTAAAATAATTCCACATTCCTTTAATTTTTCTATTAAAGGTCTTAAATGTTCTTCATTTACATCATTTATTTTTATCATACTGTTAGTTATTGCAGCAGCTACCATAAATGTCCCAGCTTCTATTCTATCGTAAATAGGTTTATAGGATGTTCCTTTTAATTCCTTTACACCTTCTATTGTAATCTTACCAAGTCCTGCACCCTTTATATTTGCTCCCATTGAATTTAAAAAGTTTGCTAAATCCCATATTTCTGGTTCTTCAGCAGCATTTTCTATAATTGTTGTTCCATTTGCCAAAACTGCTGCCATCATAATATTTTCAGTAGCTCCTACAGATGGAAAATCTAAATATATCCTATTTCCTATAAGTCTTTTAGCCCTTGCTTCAACAAATCCATGTCCTTGTGTAATTTCTGCACCTAATGCACTTAATCCCTTTAAATGTAAATCTATAGGTCTACTTCCTATATTGCAACCACCAGGCATTGATAGCTTACAGTATCCAAACCTAGAAAGCATAGGTCCCATAATTAAAAAAGATGCCCTCATTTTTCTAACAAGACTATTAGTTGCATCAAAATTTTTAAGATTTTCTGTATTTATTTTAAGATTAGTACTAATTTTTGAATAATTAACATCTGCGTCTAATCCTTTAAGCAAATTCAATATAACTTGAACATCTTCTAACATTGGTGTATTTTTTATTATTATTTCATTAGGAGATAATATTGTAGATACTATTATAGGTAACACGGAATTTTTTGCCGAGCTTATATTTACATCTCCTTGTAATCTACTAACTCCCTTTACAATTATTTTTTCCATATTTTCCTCCATAATTAATTATTAGTATGTTGTAAATATAGTAGGAGTTCCAATAATAACATATATCCCTGTATCATATTCTACAATTCCATAACTAAATTCCTTATTGTTAGGCAATTTTTCTTTACCTACATATCCATTATGAATTTTTAGGAATTTATCATTTAACTTTATATCTTTTAAGCTTTTTACATCATTTAATCTACCTTTATAATATTCAAAATATTTAACAGACTTAGTTTTATTATTTTGTAATTTTTTTAATATATTTTTCAAGTCTAAATTTAATATTTTTTTATTTTTATTTAATATAATACCTTCAACAAATACATAGTTATTTTCTTTCCAAAGTTTAATTTCTATAGTATTTTCACCTTTAATATAAAAATGATACTTATCTATTAACTCAAAAGTATATTCATCTTTAAATATATTTTTTATTCTTAAAACTTCATCATCTATATCTGATTTAATATTATATTGAATCTTAACTCCATTTTCTGAAAAAACTGTTTTATCCATAACAACTTCTTCTATATAGTTATAATTCTCTTTACTTATAGCACTTCCATTAGGTACACCAACTAAATTAAGAGTGAAAATAATAAAATAGATAAATAAACTTTTTGCCTCCATTTTACCCCCTACCTTTCCTCTTAATTATTGTCAAATATATATTTTTTTATACAAACTATCTTTATAATACAATATATAAGTTTTATACTTTTTTTGTGATAGATTGTCATAAATTGCTATAAATCAAAAAAGACCTAGATATAAATATCTAAGTCTTATTTTTATTCATTCTTTAGTTGTAATCTTATTAATGCTCTTCTTAAAGCAGCTGTAGCTCTTTCTTTATCGTATTGTTCATCCTTTAAGCGCTTTTCAGCTCTTTCCTTTGCTGCTTTAGCTCTTTCTACATCAATTTCATCTTTTGTTTCACAAGATCCACAACAAAAATCTAATTCATTATTTTTAAAACCAATTAATCCTCTTGCTGTGAAAAGTTCTACTTTCTCTCCATCTGCCTTAGTTACTACAGTAATTGCTTGAACTGTATTAATTACTATTGAGGCATGATTTGCAAGAATCTCAACTTTTCCTTCTGATGTATTTGTTAATAAACTTAAAACTTCTTCATCAAATTTAACACTACTAGGTGTCATAATCTTTAGTCTAAAGGTATCAGCCATACTATACCATCCCCTTATGCTAAAGTCTTAGCTTTTTCTATAGCTTCTTCTATAGTTCCAACAAATAGAAAAGCTGATTCTGGTAAATCATCATGTTTACCTTCTATTATTTCTTTAAAACCTCTAATAGTTTCTTCTATTGTAACATATTTACCTTTCATACCAGTAAATTGTTCTGCTACTGTAAATGGTTGTGATAAGAAGTTTTGAACTTTTCTTGCTCTAGAAACAGTTAATTTATCATCATCTGATAATTCATCAACACCTAATATAGCAATTATATCTTGAAGTTCTTTATATCTCTCTAATATATTTTTAACTTTTGAAGCAACATTATAATGATCTTCTCCAACTACTCTTGGATCTAATATTCTTGAAGTTGAATCTAAAGGATCAACAGCTGGGTATATACCACGCTCTGATACACTTCTTGATAAAACTGTTGTTGCATCTAAGTGAGAGAATGTTGTTGCTGGTGCTGGGTCTGTTAAGTCATCAGCAGGAACATATACAGCTTGAACAGATGTAATTGAACCATGAGTTGTTGATGTAATTCTTTCTTGAAGAGCACCCATTTCAGTTGCAAGTGTTGGTTGGTAACCAACAGCTGAAGGTATTCTACCAAGTAAAGCTGAAACCTCAGAACCTGCTTGAGAGAATCTAAATATATTATCTATAAATAGTAACACATCTTGACCTTGATCTCTAAAGTATTCTGCCATTGTAAGTCCTGTAAGGGCAACTCTCATTCTGGCACCAGGTGGCTCATTCATTTGTCCAAATACTAATGCTGTCTTATCTATAACCCCTGATTCTTTCATTTCATAGTAAAGGTCATTACCTTCTCTTGATCTTTCTCCAACACCTGTGAATACTGATAATCCACCATGTTGTTTAGCTATATTGTTTATAAGTTCTTGGATAAGTACTGTTTTACCAACTCCAGCACCTCCAAATAAACCTATCTTACCACCTTTTTGATAAGGTGCTATAAGGTCAACAACCTTTATTCCTGTTTCAAACATTTCAGGTTCAACTGATTGTTCTGCAAATGATGGTGCTGGTCTATGTATTGGATAGAATTCCTTTGCATCAACTTTTCCTGCAATTTCATAATCAACTGGTTTTCCTAAAACATTAAATAATCTTCCTAAAACACATTGGCCTACAGGAATTGAAATTGGTTTTCCTGTATTAACTGCCTTCATGCCTCTTCTTAATCCTTCTGTCGCTTCCATAGCTATTGTTCTTACTATATCATCACCGACATGTTGTTCAACTTCAGTTATTAATACTTCACCATTCATGTCTATTTCAATAGCATTATAAATATTTGGAAGTGACTCACTGTCAAACTTTATATCAACTACTGGTCCAATAACTTGAACTACTTTTCCTATATTGTTAGGCATTTAATCATACCTCCTCACTATTTTTGTGCTTCTGCTCCACCTACTATTTCAGCAATTTCTTGAGTTATAGCACTTTGTCTTATTCTATTGTATTTAGTATTTAATCTATCTAACAGGTCATCTGCATTTTTTGTAGCTCCGTCCATTGCAGTCATTCTTGATGATTCTTCGCTAGTTTTTGCATGTAAAATACAATTTATTAATTTTGATTCTAAATAAAAATCAAATGTTGCCTTTGTTGAAGATTCACTCTTGGATTCTAACATAAATCCAATATCTTCTTTAATATCATCAAATTCTAAAGGTAGCATTTTATCTATCTTTATTACTTGTGAAACTGGAGATTTAAAATGTGTATATACAACATAAATTTCTCCAACTTCATTTGAATTATATAATCTTAAGGCATGTTTATAAATCATTGAAACTTCTTTTATATCAGTATTATCCTTTATATCAACATACTCTGCAATTGTTTGGAAACCATATCTCTTCATATAAGAAATACCTTTTTTACCTAAACACATAACTAGACTATCTGATTTATCTATTCCAACATAATTTTTTAAAGTCAATGCTATATTAACATTATACCCTCCACATAATCCTGAATCTGATGCTACAACTATATATAACTTTCTTTTTGAAGAATTGCCTGTAAAATAAATCCCTTCTTTATCAAGATCCATTGATGAATACGCTTCTTGAGCTATATTCTTAGCAGCTTCAAAATATTTGTTATTTTCGTTTAATCCCATTCTGACTCTTCTTAACTTAGAAGTGGCAACAAGTCCCATGGCCTTTGTTATTTTTTTAGTATTTTCTACAGACTTAATTCTACGTTTGATTTCAATAAGTCCTGCTCCTGCCATACATCCACCTCCTAAAAGATGGCATAGCTTAATTTAAGCTATGCTTTATTGTAAGAATATTTTTTTGAATTCAGTAATTCCTTTTTCAAGGGATGCTTTTAATTCGTCAGTTAAAACTTTCTTTTCTACTATTTCTTTTCCTACTTCTCTATATTGAGTATCCATGTATTCTAAGAAATCTTTTTCGAACTTTCTTATATCTTCAACTTTTATATCTGATAAATAATCATTTACTGCTGCATATAAAATAATTACTTGATTTTCAACAGGCATAGGTGAATATTGGTTTTGTTTTAAAATTTCAACCATTCTCTTACCTTTTTCAAGTCTTCTTGAAGTATCAGCATCTAAATCTGATCCAAATTGAGCAAATGATTCTAATTCTCTATATTGGGCAAGCTCTAATCTTAAAGTACCTGAAACTTGTTTCATAGCTTTAATTTGAGCATTACCACCAACTCTTGATACTGATATACCTGCATTAACAGCTGGTCTTTGTCCTGAATTAAAAAGATCTGATTCTAGGAATATTTGACCATCTGTTATTGATATAACATTAGTTGGAATATATGCAGTTACGTCTCCTGCTAGTGTTTCTATAATTGGAAGTGCTGTTAAAGAACCTCCACCATTTTTTTCTGAAAGTTTTGCTGCTCTTTCAAGTAATCTTGAATGAATATAGAAAACATCTCCAGGATAAGCTTCTCTGCCTGGTGGTCTTTTAAGTAGTAATGACATTGTTCTATAAGCAACTGCGTGCTTTGATAAGTCATCATATATAACCAATACATCTTTTCCTTGATGCATAAAATGTTCACCAATTGAACATCCAACATAAGGTGCTAAGTATTGTAATGGTGCTGATTCTGATGCAGTTGCAGCAACAACTGTTGTATAATCCATTGCACCAAATTCTGTTAATGTATTCACTATATGTGCTACTGTTGATTGCTTTTGACCTATTGCTACATATATACAAATTACATCTTTATCTTTTTGATTTATTATTGTATCTATTGTTATAGCTGTCTTACCAATTTGTCTATCTCCTATGATAAGTTCTCTTTGTCCCTTACCAATTGGAATCATTGAGTCAATTGCTTTTATTCCTGTTTGTAATGGCTCATTAACTGAACTTCTATCTAGAATGCTAGGAGCTGGAACTTCTATTGGTCTAAATGCTTCTGGTTTTATTGGTCCTTTTGCATCAATAGGATTTCCTAAGCCATCTACAACTCTTCCTATTAATTCTTGACCTACACCAACCTCAACAATTTTTCCTGTTCTCTTAACGACATCTCCTTCTTTGATTCCTTCTTCAGAACCAAGTAAAACACATCCTACATTATCTTGTTCAAGATTTAATGCCATACCATAAACATCATTTGGGAATTCTAACAATTCACCTTCCATACAATCATCTAAACCATATACTCTAGCAATACCATCACCAATTTGAATAATTGTACCTGAATCTATTGTTTTTATTTGTTTGTCGTATTTTTCAATTTCACTTTTGATTATAGAAGTAATCTCTTCTGGTTTGATATTCATGGTTTCACCTCTATTCCCTCTTAAGTATTAAGGCTCTCATTTCATCAAGTTTAGATTTTATTGATCCATCAATAACATCATTTCCTACTCTAACATAAAGTCCGCCTAATATACTTTTATCAATTTCATGTTCTATAATTACTGTTTTGTTATACTTCTTTTCTAAGTTTTCTTTTAATCTCTTAGTTTCGTCATCTGTAAGTTCTATAACACTTTTTACTTTAGCAATTACTGTATTTTCTTTTTCTAAATGGATTTTCTCCATTTGATTAAGTTTTTCTTTTAGAAATAATATTCTTCCTTTTTCTACAAGAATTAATAAAAATGATAGTAATTCCTCATCAATTCTACCTTTAAATAAGTCTTTAAAAATTTTCTTTTTTTGTCTAGTACTTATTTGAGGTGATTTTATGATTTCATAAATTTCTTGGTTGTCATCAATAATTTTACATATCTCTCTTAAATCATTAAGATATTCATCTACCTTATTTTTTTCTTCTGCTACTTTATATAAAGCTAGGGCATATCTACGATCCAAATATTCGTACATAATTACATACCTACCTTGCTTATATATTCGTCAATAAGTTGTCTATGCTTCTTTTCATCTATTGATTCTCCAAGAGCCTTTTCTGAAAGGAATATTGCAAGTTCTACTGCTTGAGTCTTAATTTCATCCTCAGCCTTTGCACGTTCTCTATTGATTTCAACCTTAGATTTTTCAATAATAGTACTTGCTTCTTTTCTAGCATCTTCTACTATCTCTTTATAAATACCATCTGCCTTAATCTTGTATTGACTAACAATTTCTTTTCCTTCTTCTTTTGCTGTTCCGATTTCTCTTTCATTTTGAAGCTTTAATATTCTTGCTTTCTCTAAATCTTCATCAGCCTTACTAATCGTATCTTCTATACGACTATTTCTTTCTCTTAAAATTTTATTTACTCTATCAAAAGCAAAATGCTTAACTATCCAAAATAATATTAATAAGTTTACTAATGTAACTATCATCTCTGGAATGTTAATATTCATATTAATTTCCAAATTTAAAGCCTCCCTTCCAGGCTTATTAAAAACCTACTTTTTTTCATAGCATTCAAAATTTAGTGGATACCAACAAATAATAAGATGAATGAAACTAATAATCCATATATTGCTGTTGTTTCTGCTAATGCACAACCAATGAAATATGTTGACATAAGTTTACCACTTGCTTCCGGTTGTCTTGCAATACTTTTTAATAAACTAGCTGTTGCGTTACCAATACCAACTCCTGCACCTACTGCTGCGATAACTGCAAGTCCTGCACCAATTGCACGCATTCCTACTATAAATTCTGCTCCAGTCATAAATAATTCCTCCTTAATCTTTCACAAGTTTCTCTGACTAAATTTGATTTTATTTTGGTTATTCTTCTGCAATCATCTTTATATAGATCATTGTTAATATTGAAAAGATGAATGTTTGAAGAAATCCGTCAAATAAATCGAAGTATGCCATAAATGGCACTGGGATAGCTAATTGAGCAATCCACGCCATCTTACTCAATGCTCTTAATAACAATTCAATAATTACAGTTGCAACTGTAATATTACCAAAAAGTCTGAAGCTTAATGTTACTGGTAACATTACTCTTTCTAAGATATTGATAGGTAATAAAGCTGGACTTGGGTGAGCATATCCTTTTAGATATCCTAAACCACCATTCTTTATGATTGCATTTATTTGAACCATTAAGAATGTTGTTAATGACAATACTAATGCTACACTATAATCTGCTGTAGGTGGATGAAGTCCTACAAGGTCTGTAATATTCATAAAGAATAAGAAAAGAACCAAGGCTCCAATGTATGCAGCAAATCCTGCGTATTTATCTCCCATAGTGTTTTTAACCCAATTGTTCATGCCTTCAACAAAAATTTCAATTATTGATTGACTTTTTGATTTTGGTACAACTGAAAGATTTTTTGTCATTAGTATTAGAACAATAGCAATAATTATGATTATTCCCCATTGTTGTAACACAGTAGAACCAATTTCATTAAACAATGCTTCCACTCAATCACTTCCTTTCTTCATATTTAATTGCCATGAACAAAGAAATGAAGTTGGACATATATCCAATAACATATAGTATTACGTTATATTGGTTTTGCAATAATAATAATCCTATTACAGCTATCATTATTATTCTTATTACAAAACTAACCATAAGAATAATACCCTTTAAATTCATGTCACTATTAATAGCTTTCTCAGTAACTGCTCCACTTATTAAAAAATTTAAAATGCTAATTATTGAACCTATTAAAAAAGGAAAACAATAATTTACATTTATAATGTATGAAATTATAAGTCCTGCAGTAAGGATGATTCCACTACTTTTAAAAGTCTGTCTTAATAGTCTAGTTAAATTTCCAACCATTACTTACCCCCTTGGCAATCATATCCCTTATTATAGTTTATATATTTTTTTGTCGGAAACACCATATTTTAGGCTATTGCATTATTTCGTCGTATTATATCAAATTATAATATCGTAATTCATTTTTACTGTCGCTTCCTCTGTATTTTAAGCTTTTTCATATTTTACGAATTTTAAATTTATTACCTATTCATTTGTCTGAATATTCAAAATAGTTCTCTTGTTACATTTTTATATCTTTGTTAAAATGCCTTACAAATAATAGTATTTTTTTCCTTATGTAAACATATTTATAAATCTATATCATTATCTTTAGTTTTTCTCTATATTTTTAGTTTGAATAAAGTCAATTAGTTTTATTCAATGCATTTTTATTTTGTTAATAAATTTATTATTTTATTAATAAATTTAAGGCTATAAATTAATTAATTTATAGCTTTAGTGTTTTATTCCTGTTAATTTTTTATTTTGTTAAATGTTTTCATGAAATTTTATCAATTATTTTATCTTATTATATTTTTTAATATATACATTTTTATTATACAACAAAAATATACCTTAGAAAGTAATTCTAAGGTATATTTACAAATATTTATAAATTATCTTTATTTATGAAATAGTTTATGATATTATCTTTCAACAACTACTGCTGTTCCCATTCCTCCACCTATGCAAAGTGTAGCTAAGCCTTTTTTAGCATCTCTCTTTTCCATTTCGTGAAGTAATGTAACTAAAATTCTAGCTCCTGATGCTCCAACTGGATGACCTAAAGCTACTGCTCCACCATTTACATTAACTTTTGTCATATCAAATCCTAAATCTCTAGCTACAGCTAAACTTTGAGCTGCAAATGCTTCATTAGCTTCTATAAGATCTAAATCTTTAACTTCTAATCCAGCAACTTCTAATGCTTTCTTTGTTGCATGGAATGGTCCATATCCCATTATAGCTGGATCTAATCCTCTTGATCCATATGAAAGAATTTTTGCCATTGGCTTAATTCCTAAGCTTTCTGCTTTTTCTGCACTCATAATTACAAGAGCTGCTGCTCCATCATTTATACCTGAAGCATTACCTGCTGTTACTGTACCATCTTTCTTAAATGCTGGTCTTAATTTTGCTAATTTTTCAGCTGTTGTTCCGAATCTTGGGAATTCATCAGTATCAAATACTATTGGATCTCCTTTTCTTTGAGGAATTACAACTGGAACTATTTCATCTTTAAATCTTCCTTCTTTAATAGCTTTTTCTGCTTTATTTTGAGAATTAGCTGAGAATTCATCTTGTTCTTCTCTTGTAAGATTCCACTTCTCTGCTATATTTTCTGCTGTTACTCCCATATGATAATCATTAAATGCATCCCATAGTGCATCATTTATCATTGAGTCAACCATTTTTCCGTTGCCCATTCTTTGTCCCCATCTTGCAGTTTCTAAAAGATAAGGTGCTCTTGACATATTTTCTACACCACCAGCAACTACAATATCAGTGTCTCCTGCTTTTATCATTTGAGCTGCTAAACTAACTGCTCTTAAACCTGATCCACATACTTTATTGATAGTCATTGCTGGTACTTCTTCTGGAAGTCCTGCTTTTATTGTTGCTTGTCTTGCAACGTTTTGTCCAAGACCCGCTTGAATAACATTTCCCATTAAAACTTCTTCAACCATTTCTGGTTTGATTCCAGCCTTCTTTACAGCTTCCTTTATTACTAGTGCTCCTAAGTCTACTGCTGGAACATTTTTTAATGCTCCTCCAAATGAACCTAATGCTGTTCTTACCGCACTTACAATTACTACTTCTTTCATTAAACAAAACCTCCCAAATTTATAATTAACAAACTTTTATTCTTTGTTAAACTCTTAACATACTTTTATTATAACCATTTCATTCATAATAATCAATAGTTTTTGTTAAATTTTAAACAAATACTTTTTTTTAATTATATTTACAATTTTCCTTTTGTTTATATTATAATATTAATAAAATTACATAAAAAATTTTATACAAAGGAGTTTCTATTATGAAAAGACATGATTTTATATCTTGGGATGAATACTTTATGGGACTTGCTCTTTTATCTGCTAAAAGAAGTAAAGATCCAAGCACTCAAGTGGGAGCTTGTATTGTAAGCCCTACTAACAGAGTTCTTTCTGTTGGTTATAATGGTTTTGCTTTTGGTTGCTCTGATGATACTTATTCTTGGGAAAGAGAAGGCGAATTTTTAGAAACTAAATATCCTTATGTTGTTCATGCAGAACTTAATGCTATTTTAAATAATAGAGGTGTTTCATTAGAAAATGCTAAATTATATGTTGCTTTATTTCCTTGTAATGAATGTGCTAAAGCAATTATTCAAAGTGGAATAAAAGAAGTAATTTTCTTAAGTGATAAATATTCTGATACGGATATAGTAAAAGCTTCAAAAAGAATGTTTAAATCAGCAGGTGTTAAATTAACACAGCTTGTTCCATCTATTGAAAAAATTGAATTATCTTTTAATGTTGATGATATTTAAAAAAAATAAAACCTTCCAACTGGAAGGTTTTATTTTTTATTTATTACTTAGTTCCGAATAATCTGTCTCCAGCATCTCCAAGACCTGGTACAATATATCCATTTTCATTTAATTTTTCATCTATTTGTGCAACATATATATCAACATCAGGATGAACTTCTTTAATTGCTTTTATTCCTTCTGGTGATGAAATTAAGCACATAAGTTTTAAATATTTAGCACCTTTTTTCTTAAGCATTGTTAATGCATCAATTGCTGATCCTCCAGTTGCAAGCATTGGATCTACAACGATTATTTCTCTTTCAGCTATATCTTGAGGTAACTTACAGAAATATTCAACTGGTTGTAGAGTTTCTTCATCTCTATATAATCCAATGTGACCAACTTTTGCTGCTGGTATAAGTTTTAATACTCCATCTACCATTCCAAGTCCAGCTCTTAATATTGGTACTATTGCTAACTTCTTTCCAGCTAACATTTTGCATTTTGTTTTGCATATTGGTGTTTCTATTTCTACATTTTCAGTTGGTAAATTTCTTGTAACTTCATATGCCATTAACATTGAAACTTCTGAAACTAAGTCTCTAAAATCCTTTGAACCTGTTTCCTTACTTCTTATGAATGCTAATTTGTGTAATATTAATGGATGATTGATTTCTGTAACTTTACTCATTTTTTTATTCCTCCAAAATTTTATTTATTAAATTCTTTTTCTATTGCAGCTATTTTATTTAATCTTCTTTCATGTCTTTCACCTTCGAATTTTGCAGCTAAGAATGTCTTAACTATCTCAAGTGCAAGTCCTGGTCCTAATATTCTTTCTCCTAATGTAAGAATATTTGCATTATTGTGTTCTACAGTTGCATGTGCACTAAATGTATCTGAACATAAAGCAGCTCTTATTCCTGGAACTTTGTTTGCAGCAATGCTCATTCCAATTCCAGTTCCACAAACTAATATTCCTAAATCAAATTCTTTTGCAGCAACTGCCTTTGCAACCTTTTCTGCATAATCTGGATAATCGCATGATTCTTTAGTATAAGTACCAAAATCTTTTATTTCATATCCATTTGCACTTAAATATTCCATAATTTCATTCTTTAAGCTATATCCACCATGATCTGATCCTAATGCTATTTTCATAAAATCTTACCTCCATATATTTTTATGTATTTAATTTATAAAAAAAGAAAGTGTAGCATGTAATAAATATTACACACTTCCAGCTTTCTTTAATTTACCTATTATAAGAGTCACTATATCCTCTAATTCTTTGTATGTTTTATTGTAAACAGAAATTGTGCTGCCGTAAGGGTCAGTTATTTCTCCTTTTACGCCAGCATATTCACATATTGAAAATACTTTATCTTTATAATTTGGATAATTATTTTTTATAAAATCTCTACCATATTCAGTCATTGTTAAAATAATATCTGATTCTTGAAGCATTGATTCATTTAATTGAATAGCTTCTTTATTTTTAATATCTACATTTAATTCTTCTTTTATTAATTCTATAGAATTTTCAGTAACAAAGCTACCAGGAACTATTACAATCCCAGCTGATTTGGCTGCTATATTTGAATCATTATTTATTTTGTTAAATATTTCTTCTGCCATTGGGCTTCTACATGTATTTGCTGTGCATACGAAGAGCACTTTCATAAAAAAACCTCCAAATTCTTTTAAACATCTATAACATCATATCCTGCTGCTTTATTTAATCTATTCATAATAGCAATTCCAAGTCCTTCTTCATTAAAGGCTTCTGCTAATATTATATCTACATCTAGATCATTAAATGATCTTAAAGCTTCAAAAAGATTTGATGCAATTTCTTCTAAATTATTTTCTGCTCCTAAAATAACCTTTTCTCCCTTAGGATATTTATGGCTATTTTCTTCTGTAGTAAGTATTCCTACCTTTTTTTCTTCATCTATATAATTTTGTACCATTTCATTGATTTTTTCAATAGTTTTTTCTTTATTTCCTTTTATAATTTTAAGTTTTGCATTTGGAGCATAATGTCTATACTTCATACCTGGTGCTTTTGGCTTAAAATCATCTGAATTATTAAGTAATCCTTTATCTATTTCTATTCTTTCATCAACTTCTCTAAGCATTTCAAGTGTTATTCCACCTGGTCTTAAAACTATTGGTGGATTAACTGTACAATCAACTATTGTAGATTCTAATCCTACTTCGCTTTTTTCTCCACCTATTATATAATCTACCTTACCATTTAAATCTTCAATACATCTTTCTATATCAGTTGGACTTGGTTTCCCGCTAATATTAGCAGATGGTGCTGCAATTGGCACTCCTGATTCTTTTATAAGTTCTCTTGCAACTTCATTTGATGGCATTCTAATTCCAATAGTATTTAAATTCGCACTTGTTTCCATTGGTATTATATCCTGTTTTTCTAATATTAATGTCATTGGTCCCGGCCAAAATTTATCCATTAATTTTTTTGCAATATCAGGAATATTTTTTGCATAAGGTTCTAAATTTTTTGAAGCAACATGAATAATTAATGGATTATCCTGTGGTCTTCCCTTTGCAATAAATATTTTTTTTACACATTCTTCTTTTAATGCATTTGCTCCTAATCCATAGACTGTTTCTGTTGGGAAGGCAACAGTTCCACCTCTTTTTATAACTTCTGCAGCTTCTTTTATATATTTTTTATCATTAATTCCATTTATAGTAGCAATCTTTGTTTCCAAAGCTAACGCCCTCTTTCTAACTTAAAGTTTCTCCTCGAGCAATTTTTATGTTTTCAATACAATCATCAGTGAATTCCGCTTTAACACAATATTTAAATATTTCATTTAAAAAAGGATATTTTTTAAGTCCACCTTTTTTAATTATTTGAAAGTAATATTTTTCACTTGGATTTATTTTTTTTATCTTTATGTATTCTTCTGAAACCTCTGGATATTTGTCTAAAAATCCTTTAGATATTGGTTTCATCCTTCTATTCCTTATTTTTGCACTACTAACTAATATTATTTTCATATAATCTTCTATACCTTCAGTATGAACTATTGCTATTTTATCACATAATATTATGTGAGTTTGACTAAATAATCCGTTTGTAAACCTAAGCTTATTATTTTTATAAGAAAATTCAAGCTTTGTATAATCTCTCTTTTTTAAAATTGCAATAAATATTAATAGTTCTAATAAGGCTACATAAATTATATAAAATTTTGCCATTATTCCCGTTAGCCATAAAGTTGTTGGTAATAGTATAGCTAATATAATCATTAATATGTAAAATCTTTTTATAGATTTTTTCTCTTTTTTTAATGCTTTATAAATATCCATACTTACTCCTTTTTATATTATAAAAGCCTTACATTTTAATGCAAGGCTTTTTTATTACATTTCTTGTGTATTTCCCATTTGTTTCATTTTTTCAGCTTGATCTGCAGTTATAAGAGCGTTTATAACTTCATCTATATCCCCATTTAAGAAAGATTCTAACTTGTAAAGAGTTAATCCAATTCTATGGTCTGTAACTCTTCCTTGAGGGTAATTGTATGTTCTAATTCTCTCACTTCTGTCTCCAGTACCTACTTGAGATTTTCTGTCTTCTGCAATTCCTGCTGCTCTTTCTGCTTCTGCCTTTTCAAATAGTCTTGCTCTTAAGACTTTCATTGCCTTTTCTTTATTTTTAAGCTGTGATTTTTCATCTTGACATGAAATAACGATTCCTGTTGGTAAATGTGTAAGTCTTACTGCTGAGTCAGTAGTATTAACACATTGTCCTCCATTACCTGATGCTCTAAATACATCAAACTTAATATCTTTTTCGTTTATTTCTACTTCTACATCATCAACTTCTGGTAAAACAGCAACTGTTGCTGTTGATGTATGTATTCTACCACTTGATTCTGTATCTGGAACTCTTTGAACTCTATGAACTCCACTTTCATATTTTAATTTTGAATATGCCCCATTACCTTTAATCATAAAGACAACTTCTTTTAATCCACCAATACCTGTTTCATTAGTGTTCATAAGCTCTACAGCCCATCTATTATTTTCTGCATATCTTGTATACATTCTAAAAAGATTAGCTGCAAAAAGTGCTGCTTCATCTCCACCTGCACCTGCTCTTATTTCAACGAAAACATTCTTATCATCATTTGGATCTTTAGGTAATAAAAGAATTTGAATTTGGTTTTCTAATTCTTCTTCTCTTATTTTTAATCCATTTATCTCCTCATGAAGCATTTCTTTCATTTCTTTATCTGTCTCAATTTCAAGCATTTCTTTATTATCATTTAAATCTTCAACAACTTTTTTGTATTCTCTATAGGCCCCTACTATGATTTCTAAATCAGCATGTTCTTTACATAGTTTTCTCCATTCATTTTGGTTTTCCATAATTGAAGGATCACTAATTTTTACTGATAATTCATCATATTTGTTCTCTATGAATGCTAATTTATCTAATAACATCTTATCACTCCGTACTATATATTTTCATATTTAATTATTATATCACAACTTATAATGTTTTTTCAATAATTATAAATGTCCTATAACTACTCGATTATGACCTGCTAAATCTTTTATAACTTTTACATCACAAAAATCATTTTCTATCATTATTTTTTTTACTTCTTCTCCTTGGTCATATCCAATTTCAAAAGCTAATATTTTTTTATCTTTTAAAAGTAATTTACTCTCTTTAACTATTCTTCTATAAAATATTAAGCCATCTTCCCCTCCACTTAAAGCACTATGAGGTTCATATCTTCTCACATCATCCATTAATTTATTTATTTCTTCTTCCTTTATATATGGAGGATTTGAAACTATTATGCTATAGGCTTTATTCTCATTTATGGCTTCCTTTAAAAGATCACTTTTAATAAATTTAACTCTATCATTTAAATTATGTTTTTTAATATTTTCATTAGTAACTTTTTCAGGTTTATCAAAATAATCTATTTCATCTACTTTTATATTCTTTCTATAGTGTGCTAATGATATACCAATAGCTCCACTTCCTGAACATAAATCACAAAGATTTAATTCTTCCTCTTCATCTATATTCTTTAAAACTTCCTCAACTAAAACTTCAGTATCTCCTCTTGGAATTAAAACACCTTCTTCAACATAAAAATCTAGTCCCATAAATTCACAAGAACCTAAAATATATTTTATTGGCATTTTATATTTTCTTTTTTCTATTAGTTCCATATACTTTTTATTATCTTCATTACTAACTTCCAAATCTCCATGAGTTAATAAGTAAAGCCTATCTTTACCAATAACATATCCAAGTAAAATAGCAGCATCTAATCTTGCTGTATCTATATTTGCACTTGATAATATTTTTGTTCCCTCTGCTAAAATTTCTTCTATTTTCATTTTATCCTCCGGTAACCCTTCAGCTGCTTTTAATGCACTAATTGCAACTTCAATTTGTGAATCATCTGGTTCTCTTGTTGTTATTTCTTGTAATTTAAGTCCTGGTGCTGAAATAACTCTTGATAGTTTATTGTTTGACTTTCCAAGCCATCTTATTATTTCATAAGTTATTCCAGATACAACTGGAATTAATATTATTCTAAGTACTAATCTTTCAAAGAAGTTTCCCCAACCAGTAAAGGCAAAAACTATTATACTTACAAACATTATAAGAAATAAAAAGTTAGTTCCACATCTTGGATGAAATCTTGAATATTTTTTTACATTCTCAACCTTTAATTTTTCTCCAGCCTCATAGCAAAAAATTGTTTTATGCTCTGCACCATGATATTGAAATAATCTATATATATCATCAAATTTACTAATTCCCCACATATACCCTAACAATATAATAATTCTTATTAACGCTTCTATTATATTAAGACCTATATTAGGCACTCCAAAACTTTTAAAAATAGCTGCTATCCCTGTTGGTAATGCAACAAATAATAAAATTGCCATTATAAAAGAAGCACACATAGTAAATCCAATTATTATGTCATTACTCTTTTCACCAAATTTATTTCTAAGCCAATCTTCAAAAGCAGATGGCTCTGTATCATCAAAAAAAGATGCTGAATAATTTAAGCATTTTATTCCTTGAATTAAAGAATCTATAAGTACAAACATACCTCTAATAAATGGTATATTAAGCATCTTATACTTTTTCGTAATTGGAGTAACCTTTTTTATATCAACTTCAATTTCTCCATTTTCCTTACGAATAGCCGTTGCCATTCCTTTGGTGCCTCTCATCATTACTCCTTCAATTACAGCTTGACCACCAACTTCACATTTCTTCAATTACATATCCCCTTCCTATTTGTGGTTCTTATATTTGAAGTAACACTCTCCACATAATGATTCATAAGTAACATCACCCATATTATCTATTGCTACTTGTTCTCCCTCAAATACAAACCTATTATTTATCTTTCTTGCATTAACTATTGCTTTATTTCCACACTTACATATTGTTTTCATCTCTTCTATACTATGGGCTATTAACAAAAGTCTTTCACTTCCTTCAAAACCTTCCATTTTAAAATCAGTTCTTAACCCATAACATATTATTGGAATATCTAAAGTTACTGCAACTTCAAATAATTCATCTATTTGTTTCTTTTTTAAAAATTGTACTTCATCTACTAAAATACAATGTAACTTCCCATACTCTTCTAAATTATTTTTTACTATATTGTAAATATTATCATTATCCTTAATTAGAACATCTACTTTTCTAACAACTCCAAGTCTTGAAACAAGTTCATCTCCACCTTTTTTATCCGTTGAAGGTTTAAGTAATAATACTCTCATTCCTCTTTCTTCATAATTATAAGCAACTTGCATTAAATGTGTTGACTTACCTGAATTCATAGCTCCATATCTAAAATATAACTTACTCAAAATTTTTCTCTCCTTTTGACTTTTCAGTTATTACGATTATAGCATTTATGAAAGGTTATAAAAAGTTTTTTTTAACATTAAATATTATTGACGATGTATATGTCCTATGCTATACTTTAGTAGTTATTTATTGCTTAAAATAGCAGTAAAATATATATAAAGAGGTGAAAAATATGAAACAAGGCATACATCCAGAATACCACCACGACGCAGTGGTTAAGTGTGCATGTGGAAATACTTTTACAACAGGTTCAGTTAAAGAAGAACTTAAAGTAGAAATATGCTCTAAATGCCACCCATTCTTCACTGGTAAGCAAAAAATCGTTGATGTTGGAGGAAGAGTTGACAAGTTCAACAAGAGATTCAACCTTAATAAGTAAGAAATTTAGGGAAAGACTTCATGTCTTTCCCATTTTCTTTTTAAATAATTTTATTTTAATTATTCAAAAATAATGTTAGACTATATTTATATAAAATTTATATGAAGCGAGTGAATTTGATGAAAAAAGTTCTTATATTAACCACTTCTACTGGTCAGGGACATAACCAAGCTGCTAAATCCCTAAGTGAGTTATTTGAAAAAGCAAATTATAAATATATAACTTATGACTTTTTAAGTAATAGCAGTAAGTTTTTAATTGATACTATAGTAGGTGGATATGAAGTATCAGCAATGAGTTTTCCAGGTATTTATGGTTTTTTCTATAAACTAACAAACATAAGATGTATTAATTCATTAGCTAATATATTGTTTTTATTTGTTAGAAAAAGACTTGCAAACTTAATTGCCAAAGAAAAACCAGATATAATAATAGCTACCCATCCCCTTAGCGTATGTATTATGAACAAGCTAAAGAAAAAAGGATTAAAAATTCCTTTTATTTCTGTTGTTACAGATTTCAAAGCACATTATACATATATAGGAAAGTATGTAGACGCTTATATTACAGGAAGCGAATACACAAAACAATCTTTAATAGATAAAAAGATAGATAAAGATAAAATATTCCCTTTTGGTATTCCTATAAGAGAATCTTTTTTTGAAAGAGATGAAAATATTCCTTATATTAAAACCAATGAATATTTTAATATATTACTTATGAGTGGTAGTATGGGGCTAAAGGACATTTCTTATGTTCTTGATGAGTTATTAAAAAATGATAATAAATTAAGAATTACAGTTGTTTGCGGAAACAATAAAAAATTAAAACAAAATTTAATGAAGCATTGCACTGAAGATCATAAAAACAAAAAGTTACATATATTAGGATTTTCAAATGACATAGCTTCATTTATGGAATATTCAGATGTTATAATATCAAAACCTGGTGGACTTACAGTTACAGAATCAATTGTAAAAGATCTACCTTTAATAATACCCTTTGCTATTCCTGGACAAGAAAAAGAAAATACGGAATTTTTAACTAAAGAGGGGTATGCCCTTTGTGTTAACAATATTAAAGAAATTAATCCTGTAATAAATTCTTTAATAGAAGATCCTAGTAAGCTTAAAGCTATGAAAAAAAGATTAGAATCTTTAGCTAAAACTTACTCACCATCTTCAATTGTTGATTTAGCAAATAAATTAATAGATGAAAAAGCTGATACAAAAGTTTAATAACTTTTTGTATCAGCTTTATTTTTATATATTATTTTTTTCAAATATTCTTATAAACTCACCATTATCTTTTGTTTTTGCTAACATCTTAATTAAGTTTTCTGTTACATTATCCACATTTCCATCTGCATACATAACTTTTCTAATTGCATATGCAACATCTCTTTCTTCACTAGTTAATAATAAATCTTCTTTTCTTGTTCCTGATTTATAAATATCTATAGCTGGGAATATTCTTCTTTCTTGAAGTCTTCTATCTAAATGTACTTCCATATTTCCTGTACCTTTAAATTCTTCAAATATCATATCATCCATTCTTGAACCAGTATCTACAAGTGCTGTTGCAAGAATTGTTAAACTTCCGCCTTCTTCTATATTTCTTGCTGCTCCAAAGAATTTTTTAGGCATTATTAATGCTCCAGGATCTAATCCTCCTGTTAATGTTCTTCCTGTTGGAGTTATTGTTAAATTATACGCTCTTGATAATCTAGTTAAACTATCTAAAAGTATTACAACATCCTGTCCTTGTTCCACTCTTCTCTTTCCATGTTCTAATATCATCTGTGATACTTTTTCATGGTTTTGTGGCTCTTCATCAAAAGTTGAATACATAACCTCTCCATTTATAGACCTTTGCATATCTGTAACTTCCTCTGGTCTTTCATCAATAAGTAATACTATAAGTTTAACCTCTGGACAGTTTTTTGATATATTTTGAGCTAATTTCTTTAAAAGAGTTGTTTTACCAGCCTTTGGTGGTGCAACAATCATTCCTCTTTGACCTTTACCTAATGGGCAGATTATATCCATTAATCTTGTAGAAAGATCATTTTCTCCTTCTCTTTCAAGCTTTATTCTTTCCTTTGGATATATAGGAGTTAATTTTTCAAAAGGAATTCTTCTAACTGCCTTCTCTGGATTCTCGTCATTTACCTTTTCTAAGTATATTAAAGCCTTAAACTTCTCTCCTTCTTTAGGTTCCCTAACCTTACCTTCTAGCTTATCTCCAGTTGATAAATTAAATCTTCTAATTTGTGCTGGGGATACATATACATCTTCGCTACTACTTAAACAATTTTTCCCTCTTAAAAAACCAAAACTATTATTTTCTTGAATTTCTAAAATACCTGACACTGTTGCTGCTTGTGATATATTATTTCTATCATTTTGATTATGGTTTCTATCATTTTGATTGTAAGTTCTATCTCCTTGGCTATTATTTCTATCATTTTGGTTATAATAATTCCTATTTGTGTTTTGATAATTATTAGTATTTTGATAATTACTTGAATTATTAGTATTTTGATAGTTACTTGAATTGTTACTACTATTATTATTTTCCTTAACCTTTGGTGATATTTTTTCTTTTAATATAACACCATTTTTTTCAATAGAATTTACTTTATTATTTAGAATTTCATCTATTAATTGGCTCTTTTTATATTTTGATATATTCTTTATATTTAATTCCTTAGCAACTTCTTTTAGCTTTGCTAAAGTCATTCCTTCATAAACTTCTCTTGTCAAAATGACACCTCCGTATTAATTTTATTTATGTAAACTTAAATTATTTTGGGAATTTTTAAGGTAAGCCTCTTAGATAATTTGACGTTTATTTTATTATCCTTCAATACTTAAATGTTTGCAAGGTATTTAATATATTTATTAATAATTAATTTAAAAGTTTTCTTTTTCTTAATTCTTTCCAAAATAAATAGAAGGTATTCTAAAAATTCAAAATACCTTCTATCTATTAAAAACTATATTATAAAATTATCTTTCTTCTAATGCAACCTTTATAAACCCAACAAATAATGGATGTGGTCTGTTTGGTCTTGATTTTAATTCTGGATGGAATTGTGAAGCAACAAACCATGGGTGATCTTCTATTTCTATTATTTCAACTAATCTTTTATCAGGACTTGTTCCTGCAATAGTCATTCCACTTTCAGTAATTTCTTTTCTAAATTCATTATTGAATTCATATCTATGTCTATGTCTTTCATATATAACTTCATCATTATATAATTCATATGACTTTGTTGACTCATCTAACTTACAAGGATATAAGCCAAGTCTCATTGTTCCGCCTAAATCTTCAATATCTCTTTGTTCTGGCATAATATCTATAACAGGATATTTTGTTTCTGGATTTAATTCTGAACTATGTGCACCTTCAAGACCTACAACATTTCTTGCAAATTCAATTACAGCACATTGCATTCCAAGACAAATTCCAAGGAAAGGTACTTTATTTTCTCTAGCCCATCTTATAGCTTCAATTTTACCTTCTATTCCTCTATCTCCAAATCCTCCTGGAACTAAAACTCCATCTACACCTTCTAAAACTTTTTCTACATCTTGGTTTTCTAATTCTTCTGAATTAATCCACTTAATCTTTACATTAGTGTTATTTGCAAGACCTCCATGATTTAAAGCTTCTACAACTGATATATATGCATCATGTAACTCTACATATTTACCAACTAAAGCTATTGTAACTTCATCTTGTAAATTTTTAATTCTTTGAACCATGTCAATCCATTCTCTATTATCTATATCCTTACATCCAAGATGTAACTTTTCACATACTAAATTATCTAATCCTTCACCATGTAACATTAAAGGAACTTCATAAAGGTGTTCAGCATCTAAATTTTGTATAACAGCTTTTCCTTCAATATTGCAGAATAATCCGATTTTATTTTTAATATCATCTGATAATTCTTTTTCTGTTCTACATACAATTATATCTGGTTGAATTCCTATACTTCTTAATTCTTTAACTGAATGTTGTGTTGGCTTAGTTTTAAGCTCTCCTGCTTTTCCTAGGTATGGAACTAATGTAACATGTATAAAGCAAACATTGTCTGCTCCAACTTCATTTCTTACTTGTCTTATTGCTTCTAAAAATGGTTGTGATTCTATATCTCCAACAGTTCCGCCGATTTCTGTTATAACAACATCAACATCTTTTTCTTTTGAAACTCTATAAACTCTTTCTTTTATAGCATTAGTTATATGAGGTATTACTTGAACTGTTCCTCCTAAGTATTCCCCTCTTCTTTCTTTTGAAATAACTGACCAATAAATTTTACCAGTAGTTACATTACTATTTTGAGTTAAGTTTTCATCTATAAATCTTTCATAATGTCCTAAATCTAAATCTGTTTCTGCTCCATCGTCTGTTACAAAAACTTCACCATGTTGATATGGGCTCATTGTTCCTGGGTCTACATTTAAATATGGATCAAATTTTTGAATTGATACATTAACTCCCCTGTTTTTTAATAGTCTTCCAAGTGATGCTGCTGTAATTCCTTTTCCTAATGCTGAAACCACTCCACCTGTTACGAATATATACTTTGTTCCTTTGTTCATTTTACTTCCTCCCTATGAGAAAAATTTATTTTTTTCACTTGACATATCTATTGTTCAAAGTTATAATAGATATTACCCCATAAAGTTAGTTTATGGGGTATTGGCGCTAAAATTAATTTCTTTTAATAACATAGATAATATAGTATCATATATTTTTTTTAATATCTAGTCATATTTTGTTCTTTTTTTGTTCATTTTTATTTTTTCTTATATTACAGAGTCAATTTTCTTTTCTATTTCAAAATATTTATCTCTAAATTTCTTATTTATCAATAATTTTTCTTCAGCTTTTTTATAATTGTAATTTATACTCCTGCGAGTTTTTACTCTTAAGAGATATTTTATGTCATCTTCCTTCCAACAATCATATTTTTTTAAAAATAAAATAAATAAATATCTCATTTCTTTTTCTTTAAGCATATCTACAACTTCTTCCTTGGATATATTATTAAAGGCACATATTTCTTCTATAATTTTAAAATATCTTTCTTGATTTATCATAAATATCCCTCCTTACATTTAATTATCACCAAATTTTCAAACTAATAATCTAATTCGAACTAAAAGAATTTGAAATATTTATAATAAATACTAAACTTAAAATCTATTTTTATATAAATATATGTTTTAAGTGAGGATTAGTTTTAGAACATATATTTACATAAAAAAATGAGCTGTGCACTAATTATTTTTTAATGCCACAGCTCTTTTTTTAAGCTTTAATATCTAATTTTAATTGAGTCTTTATAGCAGGTTGATCTGCAACTTGCATTTCATACTTTATTTCTACCTTGCCACCGTCTTCGTTCATATCAATTTCTAACCCTTTAGTATCAATTGTTAATTCTAACATTCCATAAGGTGTATTGTATAAACAGATAGATTGCTTATCTTTTTGAAAGTGCATCTTAGTTGAAGTACTTCCTTCTCTTTCAAGAACAACATAATCTCCACCTATTCTAAGTTTAGTATCTGTTCCATCCATTCCTGATATCTCTGTTTCTTTATATAGGGCAATTATTTCTTCATTTTCACTTTTCAAGCTACCTGGAGTAACAACTTCTATTAATTCTCCATTTTCCATAGTAGCATTACTAACTATTTTTATAACCGCTTTCTTTTCCAAAGCTTTTCCTCCTTACTTTCCTTGAATTAGATATTTATTTATCTCTTCCTCAGTAGCAGGTTTAACTTTTAATGTACCTTCAAATTTACATCCAAATTTTCCATAAGATACTTCAACTTCATCTAAATCTTTTCCCTTACAATATCTTCCTGCTATCCTAGCTGCTAACTCTCTATCCTCTTCATTATGTTTCCCATTTATTATTATCATAGCACCATTATGACTTACTGGGTAAAACACTAAGTCTTCTTTTGATAAAAATTTCTTTATATTATCTCCTTCATCCTTAGTTCTAGTGGCTATTATTTTACATCCACTATCACTAACGAAATGTCTTCCAAATCTTAATAATTCAATTTCATCTGGAGTTGCATCCCCTTTTCTTTGAAGAGTCTCTTTAAGTCTTATTGAATAATTAGGCTCAGTTAACTTACATCCACCAGCAGGTGATGGGTAATCTTTTATTCCCCACTTTTCTGCAAGTTCCATTTGAGTTTTTCTGCTTCTACCTGATATATTAAGCAGCTTTTCTCTATCTACTAATCCATTTTTCTCCATTTCAGTTTCATCTAAATTCTTAGCACATAAAGGTCTAAGTATTATATCTTTAAAGCCTGATTCTTTTCTAACCTTATTTAAAGCTTGTCTATTTTGTGACATAGGTCTTTGGTTTAAAACCTCTCCTGTTATAATAAAATCAGCATTAAATTTCTTTAATAATTCCCCTGAATATCTCATCATCATAGCATGACAATCAATACATGGATTCATATTTTTTCCCCATCCATTTTTAGGGTCCTTTACCATTTCAAAATGTTCCTTTGAAAAGTCTACAACTTCCAATGGTATATCTATTTGCTTAGTCATTTTCTTAGCATTTTCTTCATTAAAGAAATATGATCTGAAACATATTCCTATAACTTCTATTCCTTGGTCCTTTATTAATTTTGCGGCTAATATACTATCTAATCCCCCTGAGATCATAGCTAATGCTCTAGTCATAAAATTTCCTCCTAAAATAATTTTATTTAAACTACATATTTAATTTCATAATTTGTTACAAATTATAGTTTATGATTGTTCTAAGATTTTATCAAGTTAAATTTTTTTATTATTTTAAAATGCTTCTTTTAAAACTTCTAAAAACTTAAATTTAATATTATAATCTTCTTTATCATTCTTATTAGAAACCTTTTTCTTTTCTTTATTTTTATCTAATTCTTCATTATCTAAAACTTCATTCATTCTTTTTTCTGTTTCATTATAAGCAACTTCACCTTTAGTTACATCAACAAAACATAGAGGCGGAAACATAACACACCACCAATTTTGTCCTGAAGCTTTTCCTATTAATATTCTATAGGCTTCATATTCCCCTTGAGGAAATACTATATTACCATATTCTTTTTCCGGGAAATTTTCCTTTGATAAATTACCCTTTACCTCATAATTATACCCATTTTCTTTTACAACTTTTTTTGCTATTTTAATGATTTTTTCATTATTACTCTTAATTATTTTTCTTGATTCTTCTATACTTTTTGATTTATTTAATAAAGGTTCTATAAATTTAATAACTTCATTTCTAACTTTAAGTTTTAAATCTTGATCCTTTTTATTATCACTATTTGCTATTACATGAAATCTTATTATTTCATCTTTAATACTTTCATAATTATATTGAACCTCATTATCCTTATTTATTTTTTCATCAGATAAGCTTGTACAACCAACGAAAAACAATGACCCTATAAACAATATAACTATACCAAAAAATCTCTTCATAATAAAACCCCCTTAATAGTAATGATTATTACCATTTAAGGAGGTTTTATACAAAAATTTTATTTTTATTATATTGTTCTTGTTATAAATACATCTTTGTATCTCTTTTTCATAGTATCATAACATTTTTGAGCCTTAACCATATCATCAAAAAAAGCAAATACAGTAGGGCCACTACCACTCATCATACTTCCCATAGCTCCACATTCAATCATTGATTGCTTTATAGATATTATTTCTTTATATTTTGAAAGTGTAACATTTTCAAGTAAATTTTTCATATTTTTAGCTACATATTCTAAATTATCATTTTTTATATTTTTTGTAAGTTCATCAACATTTGGATGGAATACAACCTTTGTTAAATCAAACTCCTGATATACAGCCTTTGTTGAAACTCCAAAAGGTGGCTTTACAAGAACTAATATTTTATCTTTAAAAGGTTTTATTTTTGTAATTTTTTCTCCAATACCTTCACAAATAGCTGTTCCAGAAACTATACAATAAGGAACATCAGCACCAAGTTTTACACCAAGTTCCATTAATTCTTCATCACTAAGATTAGTTTTAAATATTTTATTCATAAGTTTTAAAACTGCAGCGCAGTCTGTACTACCTCCTGCAAGACCAGCTGAAACAGGAATATTCTTTTTAATTGTTATACTAACACCTGATTTTATATTAAACTTATCCATAAATAACTTTGCTGCTTTATATGCTAAATTTCTTTCATCAGTTGGGACATAGGGCTTATTACAATTTATTTTTATTCCCTTACTTATCTTTTCTATTGTTATTTCATCATATAAATCTATTGCTTGCATTATCATTCTTAATAAATGATATCCATCTTCTCTTTTTCCAACAATATCTAATGCTATATTAACTTTAGCATATGCCTTTATATTCATTACATATCCCTTCCTTCGTTAATTTGCTATTTCATATTTTATCATAGCAAATTACTCCTGTCTATTTTTGTAATATTAAAATAAACATAAGATATGTTATTTATAAATTAACTAATTTATCTTTTTTATCTTCCTTTTTTATTTCTTCAACAACTTGAACTAAAGGTTGTAATTCTTCAAAAAATATTACTACAATATCTCCTTCTTTACTTATTCTAATACCTTCTTTAAAAGCTTCAACTTCATCTAATACAGTAGTACACTTTTTCTTATTACTTATTCCTCTTTTTATAATTTCTGCAAGTTCTCCTGGCTTTCTTCCTCTTTTATCCCTATCTTCTTTTATTACTATAATATCTAAATTCTCATCACTTATCTTACCAATTTCTTCTGCCATTTCATCACTTCTATCTCCAGGAATTCCTATAACTCCAATTAAATTATTGTGCTCAATATTTTTTAATGATTCAAATATAGCTCTATATCCATCTACATTATGACCATAATCTAATATGATTTTTCTTCCATCTATTTCATACATATTAAATCTTCCTGAATTATAATTAGAATCCAGTTTAAACTTATTAAAACCTCTAGCTATCATACAATAATCTATACCTAAACCAACTAAAGCTGCACATGCTGCTAATGAATTTTCAATATTAAATATTAACTTTCCATTTAAAGTAATAGGAATATCATCAATTTTTATAACATTATATTTTCTTCCATTGCTCATAACGCAAAGCATATCATTATCTATAAAAACAGCTTTTTTCCCTGCAATTATATTTTCCTTAATTAATGGATTATTTTTATCCTTTGAAAAGTATATAATCTCTCCTTTAATTCTAGAAATTATACTTTTGCTCCATTTATCATCTGCATTTATAACTGAATAACCTTCTGATTTTACCGCCTCTGCAACTAATGATTTTACAAAACTTAAATCTTCCATAGTATTTATATCATTAAGACCTAGGTGATCCTCAGTTATATTTGTAATTATTCCAACATCAGCTAAATCGTATGCCAAACCCTTCTTAATCATTCCACCTCGAGCAGTTTCAAGAACAGCAACATCAACCTCTTTATTTAAAAGAATAGCTTTTGCACTTTCATATCCTGTATCGTCTCCTATATCTATACATTCATCTCCTATATAAATTCCAGATGTTGATGTCATTCCAACTGTATTTCCCATAAGCTTTAATACGTAAGAAATTAATCTAGTTGTAGTTGTCTTTCCATTAGTTCCTGTTATAGATATTAATGGAATATTTTTAGGATTCCCTTTATATAAATGTTTAAAAATATAATCTCCAACATCTCTTGCTTTTCCCTTTGATGGATAATGATGCATCCTTATACCAGGCGCTGCATTAACTTCCATAATTACACCCTTACCATTTAAAGGCTTATTTATATTTTCACATATTATATCAATACCACAAATATCTAACCCAATAATTTTTGAAACCCTACTACAAAGTTTTTTATTTTCTTCACAAATTTCATCTGTACAATCTATAGCCATTCCACCTGTAGATAAATTTGCATTCTTTCTAAGTATTATATTTTCACCTTTTTTAGGTATACTTTTTAAATTATATCCACGCTCACTTATAAGCTCTTTCATCTCATCATCAACATCAACTTTTGTTAATGGTTTTTCATGTCCCTCTCCCCTTAAAGGATTACTATTTAACTCCTTTATTAATTCTTTAATAGTTTTCTTGCCATCTCCACATATTGCAGGGGGAATTCTTAAAGCTGCTGCAACTACTTCATTATTAACTACACATACTCTATAATCATTTCCCTCTACATATTTTTCAATTATTATATCTTTGTATTTTTTAGATAGTTTATTGTAAGCTTTTAAAAGCTCTTTATCGTCTCTTATATTTAAAATTACACCTCTACCTTGATTTCCACATTGAGGCTTTAAAACAACTGGATATCCTATATCTTCAGCTTCCTTTAATAAACTTATTATATTAAATACCTTTTCTCCATTAGCTATAGGAATGTTTTGACTTTTAAGCATTGTTTTTGTAAGAATCTTATCGCAGGCAATATCTACACTAACGCAACTAGTATTACTTCCAATTGTTGCTTCAATAATACGTCCTTGTTTTCCATAACCTATTTGATAATATCCTGAATCATCTATTTTAAATACAGGAATTCCTGATCTTTCTGCTGCATTTTTAATTGCTTCTGTACTTGGTCCTATTAATTCTTGATTTAAAATATCTTTAATTATTTTTATTCTCTCTTTAAAATTGATATCTTTATTTAAAATTAATGAATTTATTAAATCAACAGCTAATTTACCAATTTCTATTGCTGTTTTTTTGTATAGATATTCATAAATCACATAATAATGTTCTTCCTTAACTTCCCTTGCTTTTCCATAGGAACAATTTATTCCAAGCATATTTTGTATAGCAATTATAGTATGTTCACAAATGTGGGCTAAGTACGTTCCTTCATTAAGTCTTATAACAAAACCACCTTCAATTTCTATTCCACATCTATGGTCATTTAAATTGGGCAATATTTTAAGAAGTTTATCATTAAAACCTTCAATTTCCTTACTTGGAATTTCTGAATATCCTTCTAAATCTATATCCATCCTTATACATTTTCTATGAGCATAAATATTTCTTCCATTAAAGACTTTTATCCCTTTTATCTTCATCTCTAAATACTTCCTCCTCAAAAGGTATCTTATTAATTAGATCAAATTTATTTCCTTCTATAAGAACATGCAATTTAACATTAAAAATACTTAATGTTTTATCCATAAATTGTTCTGAAACATTTGTATGATTTATACTGCTTCCATCTATTATATACACAGCTCCACTACCAACTACTTTTAAAAGCTTTTTTTCATTAATTATTATGGCAGTATCCTCGTCTATTCCAATTCCTAAATTTTCAGGATTTTCAGCTATTCCAGTTAATAACCGACCAATTCTTCCTCTTTGACTAAAATGCTGATCAATAATTACATTTTCAACTAATCCAAGACCTGGAGACATATTAATACTATTTTTGTTTGGTGATTCTTCATCATCTCCATCTAAAATCATAGTTTCACTCATAACAGATGCCCCTGCTGATGTACCAACTATAACTTTGCCATCCATTAATCCACCAATTAAAGATTCATTTAAAGGTGTTCCCCCTATTAAACTAGTAATTCTTAATTGGTCTCCTCCTGTAAAAAATATTAACTTAGCTGAATTTACAAGATTAATATTTTTTTCTAAATATGCCTCTTCTCTTTCATTTATATCTAAAAATTCTATCCTGTTAACGCCTATTTTTCTAAATACCTTATTATAAATACTTTTCATATCCTCTTGAATTTCAGAAGCAATAGTTGCAACTAACAATAAATCTTCTTTTTTATTAATCAGATTACATACTTCATTTAAGATTTTCTTTCTTCCTTCTTTATCTTCTGCTCCGCCTATTATAACTAAATTATAATTTAACTTAGATTCCATAATATCACCTCAAATCATGCGTTTATTATTATCCCCTAAGTGCTATTTAATTATTCAAAATTATTTAAAGCTATAAAAATAAAAAAGCCCTTAAAATTTAAAAGCTTTTATTATTATATTAAATAACAAAAAGCCTTACTAAAATATTAGTAAGACTTTTTATCTAGGCTAAGATACAGCTCTTCCTGGTATTAATAATTTTTCTCCAACTATTAATTTATCCGCATCTTCTAATTCATTAATTTTTATAATTTCGTTCATTGTAGTATGATATTTCTTTGCAAGTTTCCACAAAGTATCTCCTTCTCCAACAACATAAATTGTAATACTTGCCTTCTTCTTAATTTCTTCTCCTTCCCTTTCTACTATATCACTTACAAATTCTTTTTTAATTTCAAATAAAACTTTAGCTATAACATCTATATTAGCCTTTATTGAAATAGTATTTGCTTCAATTGCTACATCTAAATTTTCTATAGAAGCCTTAACTAAAGCCTTCATATTTTCATTAGCACCATTTGCATCTATGCTTATATTAAATGGAATGTCTCCTGAAACTTTATCTAAATAAGTTTCTTCATCATTAGTTTTATATATAACATTAACTTTTATATATCCAGAAACTTTTATTTTATCTTGAGCAACTGACTTATCTGTTAAAATAACATTTGCCAAATTAGTTATTATTTTTTCTGGCATCATATTGCCTTCATTTATATATATATTATCCTTAATTATAGATTCATTATTATATATTCCTTGAAGCATTCCAATATTGTGTTCATCCCTTGATACTTCAATTTTAAACTTAGGAGAATAAGCATCTACTATAACATCTATATTTTTCTTTGAAAATACCTTTGCACTACAAATAACTAAAACTTCAGTATTAACTATTCTAGCTTCACCTAGGTCATCTTCTTCTACAGTTATATCTTTATTTTTTATATTAAAATCAGCAGTTACTAACATATCTGGAGTTACCCCTGCCATTTCCATTTCTTTAGATAAATAAATATTATCCTCTAAATAATAAACTTCCTTACTTTCATTACTTAAATATATTATTCCAAATTTACAATAGCAACCACAATATACTTTCTCTTCTCCAATTTTCACTTCTTTCTTTTGAAGTTCCATTTTTGATTTTAAAACTTTTGATATTGGTGGTTTATCCATGCTAACCCTAATCATTGATTTCCCTATTATTTCAATATTTTCACTAGCATTTTTATTATTTATAGCCTCATTTTTTTTAAGAACTTCTACTCCATCACTTTCAGAAACATCCTTTACAAGTTCAAGCTCCTTTCCTTCATACATTTCCCAATTAAAATTAAGAACTCCATCAATAGCAATTTTTCTCTCATTTATTATTTGTGCTTCAATATGTTCTACTCTGCATTCTACTTCGCAGATTATTTTATGTTCACTTTCTTGTAAGTCTAAACTGCTATTAAATTTTTGAGAATAGTTAACTGATGAAACTATTGTACTTTCTTCTTTTGCTAAATAAAGTACATTATACTCAATTCTACCTTCTACCATAACCTTATCCCCAACAGTTTCCTTAGACATAACAGTTGGTTTTGCATCAACCATTAATAATTTTTCTACATCTGGATGAGTGTCTGGTATAAGGTACTCATCATTTAACATACTAGTAGTATTACTTTCTCTTAAAAGTTGTTCAAATTTAATATTTTCTTTTATAACATCTATCTTTGCCATTTTAACCCCTCCTATAAAATACCTACTACTATTTATATAGAAAGATTTTAAATTTATGACTATTATAAAAGAAAAATACTTATTTCTTTTGTTATATTTCATCAATACATCCATATTAAAGAAATATTTTTTATATGTTATATAATCTTTTAATTTTTGCCAAAAATTTATTTTATTTTTTTGTTGACAAAGGTACCTTTTTGTCGTAATATAATAATTGGTTATTGACCATATAACCTCTCATAAATTCTCAATACCCTTTTATACCATAGTTGAAAGATGGAAACCCACCATCTTTCTTTTTTTTTATTTTTTTATAAAATAGAAAAAAAACTTCGAAAAATTTCGAAGTTTTATTTCTATCCTGGAAAATGTAATTGCACTGTCTGAGTTAATACATCTGAATAACTGTATGTCACGGTTCTTTGGGTGTCATTGTCTAATCTTATTACGAATATGCTAGGGTAAGCACTTTCTAAAACTCCATCGTTAACCAGAATCTTTTTTCTTCCTCCGTTGGCTTTTAAAGTTACTTTTTCTCCAAGGTGTCCTTCAATACTTTTTTTGATTGAAGAAATAGTCTTAATAGTTCCCATGAAAACACCCTCTTTCCTTATTTGATTATACCATTTTTTTGAATATAAGTCAAATAAAATTTTAATTTTATCATTTAATAAATGTAATGTCAATATATTTTTATATTTTCTTACTTTTTTATTATTTGTAAATAACTAATTATTTATACATAATAAATTTATTTATATTTTATCTATAGATTAAATCATAAAATTAATCTTATAATTTATAAAATATATGAGGATTTAGGATATCCTTCTCTATATTTTCCTCTAGTTTGAAGTCCCCCAACACCTTTTATTCCAGTTATAGTATTATCTATTACTTCTTTAATTGATACACTTTCATTAAATTTAGTGTAAGCTATCTTTTCACATACAAAGACAGGATCTAAGCAATGAATTAAAACCCTGCTTGGTGAAGATGCAAAGTTTGCACCAGCATCTAACATACATTCATAACAGCTCTGACATGCCCCTGCAAAAATTATTAATTCATCATAACTAGAATTGTAATCTCTTAAAGCCTTTACGGCATCTCTATAAAACTTTGAATTTCTATAATTATTTAAATCCAAATAATCTCTTGTTCCTCTAATTACACCATCATGACCTGTAAGGACAACTATATCTGGCTTTACTTCCTTTACAAGGTCAACAATCTTACTTGGCTGTTCTCTTTCAGATAAGGCTACTCCAACAGCATCAAGGGAAAGCTGTTTATACACCTTAAGACAAGTATCCATATATTCTTTATCACCATCAACATGAAGTATTTTACCTGGTCTTCCAAAAAATAATTCTTCTGTATCTTCTTTAATCTTATTTACTTTATTATTCTTTATGGAACCTTTTCTATTTTCTATTTCTCTTGTTGAAATAGCTGTCTTTATTGCCTTATTAACTCTACTATTTAATATTTTATCTTTTTTCCCTGAATAATTTTCAGAAACCTTTTCTAAATCTTCCAAAGTAGCATCTGCTATCACTCTTATATTAATACCCTTTAATATAAAAATAGTTTTTTCATTTTCATAAATTATATCTACTATTTTAAATGTTACATCTTTATCATAAGATTTTCTTACAACTATATCTCCTACAACCATATTTTCACCTTAAATTATTATTTCTCTATATTATTCTATGCAAAAATATACTTTCTGTTTAACTAAAATAAAACTCCATCAATATGGAGTTTTATTTTAGTTAATATTGTATTCTTTTTTAAACTCATCTAAAAATTTAAGATAATTATCTCTTTCATTTATTATTCCTTGAAGTTTTTTTGCAAATGTATTTTGTCCCCAATTAACCTCATTATAATAATATCTATTAGCTAATCTCCAATATCTTTGTGGAAATTGTAAATATGCTAATAGTACTTTATATTCATCTTCCCTTAAAGGAGTTACATCATTATAGGATTCAATTATAGCCTTTGCATATTCTATATTCCAATCTACCCTCTTTAAAACTTTTATCATAAAATTTGAAATATCAAAGGCTCTTATTTCTCTTTTACAATAATCAAAATCTATAACATTTACTTCCTCATTGTTATCAATTATTATATTATGATAAGTAAAATCATGATGACAAAAACTTTTTTCTGTTTCTGCAATTTCACAAAGTTCATTGTAATTTGATTCCTCTAATGTTTTAAAAGCTTCTCTTCCCATTTCTTTATAAAATTCCATTGATTTTATATAAAGTAAATCAAAGTCGCTTTTATTATGTTTTTTTCTAACCATATCTCTCATTTTATCTAAGGACTTAACTCTCTTCTTCATTAGATTTAACCATCTTCCTAAATCACTTTTTAACTTAGAATTTTCAGGTGGATCGTATCCCTTTGATGCCTCATGTAATTTTGCTAAAGTTTCTGCTGCAAGTTTTACTTCTGGCACTTTATTAAAATCACATTCCCTTCCATCTAACCATTTTGATAAAGTATATAAGTCTTCATTTACTAAGGCATATGGCTCACCTTCTATGTTTAAAAAATATCTGTCCACTTTATCAAATCCATTATTTATTAAATGTTCCTTTGCTCCATAAACAAATAAAAGTTTCTGAGGTCCATAATTTATTTTTTTAAGACATCTTTCTCCTTTGTTAGTGTTTAAATAGTACACCCCTTTATTTGCCTTTAGAGTTTCAATTTCAATATTAAATTGTCTTTCTATTTCAAACTCTCTCATCATTTCAATCACCCCTTTAATATTTATATGTATATACAATTTCTTTTATTAACATTTTTTACTATAAATATATATAATAAAAGTAATAATACTTTAAAAGAGGATTAAGTCATGAAAATTGGCATTGACGGCAGAGCCGCAAAATTGTATAGAGGAACAGGTATTGGCACATATACTAATCAATTAATACGAAGTTTAAATAATGTAGACTTTAATAATAATTATTTAATTTTCACTCCAGATAATCCAGCCTTAAATAATTTAAATTCTAACTTTAAAATTGAAAAGGTTGATACAGTAGTTAAAGATAATTTTTGGGATGAAATTCGAGTTCCTAATATTTTAACAAACAATAATATGGAATTGTATCATGTTCCTCAAAACGGTGTAGGACTTTCTAAAAATATTAATAACTGTAAAAAAGCCATTACATTACATGATATAATCCCACTTAGAATGCCAGAGACAGTAAGTGATCGTTACCTTAAAATATTTAATGATGAAATGCCAAAAATCATTGATGATTGTGATGGTATAATAACTGTTTCAGAGTTTTCAAAGCAAGATATATTTAAGGAATTTAAATTTCCTAAAGATAAAATTTTTGTAACTCATTTAGCTGCTGAAGATATTTATAAACCAATGAGCAAGTGCCAATGCAAAAAAAATATTGAAAAAAAATATGGTATTAAATCAGACTTTATATTATATGTTGGGGGTTTTAGCCCAAGGAAAAATATAATAGGACTAATTGAAGCCTTCTCTTTATTACCTGCTCCTTATAGAAAAACTACTAAATTAGTTATAACAGGTAAAAAAGGCCTTTCATATGACAACTATCTAAAGAGGGCTAGGGATTTAAAGGTTCAAAATGATGTTATTTTTACAGGTTTTATTCCAGCTAAGGATTTACCTTATTTTTATAATGCCTCTGAAATGTTAGTTTATCCATCATTTTATGAAGGTTTTGGATTACCACCTATAGAAGCTATGGCCTGTGGTACTCCTGTAATAACTTCTAATGTAACCTCCCTTCCAGAAATATGTTATGATTCTGCACTACTTATAAATCCAAATAACCCAGATGATTTAAGTTATGCAATAGAAAAAGTTTTAAGTGATAGTTTACTTGTATTAGCCATGGTAAAGAAAGCCTTAACAAGAAGTAGATTATTCTCTTGGGAAAACACTGCAATATCTACAGTTAAAGCTTATGAGAATATTTTAAACAATTGAAAGAAGTGGGTAATAAAATTTTTCTTATTACCCACTTCTTTTATTAATTTAAAAGTATCTCTTTTTCATAAAACTCTTTATAATCATTTAAAAATTTAATTCTAAATATATCATTTTCTAATTTATTCTTAAATCTGTGAAGGAATACTTCCATGTCCCATTCTTTACTTTTATGATAATAAGACTTAATTATTGAATATATATCTCTTGGAAAGCTCATTAATACATATATTAGTTTATACTCTTCATCTTTAATCTTTAATATATTGTTATAACTTTCAAGTACGACCTTACCTTTACTTATATCAAAGGTACTATTTTTAATCCATTTTAAAAGAAAATCAGCTAAATCTACTGTTCTTAAATCTACTGTTCCATAATCAAAATCAATTATATTAACATCCTTTTCATTAACTATAAAATTATGATTTGCAAGATCATTATGACATATAGATATAAGTTCTTTATCCTTTATTAATTCTTTATAATTACTAACCCAAAGCATTTCTTCTACTTTCTTTATTTCTTCTATATACCTATCACAGTTTTCTAAAAATAATTTATCAAATTCATTTTTATAAGAATATCCTTTAACCCATGACTTTATATTTATAAGATCATTTTTTATATTGTTATAATAAGCACATAAATCCTCTCCCATAATAGGTTCAATTCCCTTTTCATTTAAATGTTCTAATATATTTTTAGAGGCTTTATGAAGATTAGCTAATGCTTCACTACACATTTTAGCTTCAATAGGATTACTTACTGATGCTTCACGACCCTTTATTAAATCCATTAATATATAGTCCTCACCCTTCCAACATATAAAGGCTTCATTCTCATTAAATCTATCCATCTTCATAGTATTTTTAAATTCTTTATTTATGAAATTTAAAGATTCATCTATAAATCTTATTTTATCCTCTTTATAATCAACTTTTTTAAGAATTTTAGCTCCATCAGTTGTGTTTAATATAAATAATTTTCTAAGAGGAGTAATATCTAATATATTAAGACCTAACTTATCAAAAAAGTTTTTACTTAAATCATATCTACAAAGAAAATTTTTTTCTAAGTACCTAACCTTTCCCATTATAGACCTCCCTTAAAACCCTAATTCCTTTTCTGCAATCTTTGCAAAATCATTCTTAAACAAATCCCATTCATACCTATTTTTATACCAATACTTTAAACTTTCTTGAGGCATATTAACAATTAAATTTATATAATCAAAACTATTTTTCTTTAAATCTAATTCTCTTACATACTCAATTGAATATTCTCTAATTAATTCTTTGCTACATTTTCTTTTCCATTTAAGAAGGTAATTTATAAAATCTTCCTCAATTATATTAAAATTAAGTTTTTTAATCTTTCCAATTTCAATATTATCCATAAGTCTTAAGTTGCTTTCATCAATTTTATCTATACACATTTCATTTTTTTCCATTCCTCTTCTATATATATCTATATAATTAATGTTATCTAATTCTTTAAGTCCATTTCTTGCTTCTTCTAATATTCTTTTTTCATAATAGCTTTTTTCTTTAAATATCTCTTCTAACTTTTTAGTCATTACAAAAATTCTATCAACCCTTTTTCCTATTTCACTTAATATACTATTTTTTTCAACTACATGATATCCAATAAGTATATTTTGAATAGATTTTATTATTTTTATATGGTCTAAAATATTAGAATTACTTTTTTTAGTTTTAAAATATTCTCCTATTATATATACATCATGTTCTAATAAATATTTTGAAAGAATTTCCTCATTTATAATAAATCCCCCCTTAATTAAAGAAATTATTTATAAACTCTTCCCTTTCTTCTCTATCTTCTAAGTATTTAGTAATCCTATCTAAAAAAATTTCCTTTTTCCAAGGTTGCTGTTCCCAATATACTTGAAGTCCAATTTGCCAAAAACTTTGTGGAAATCTTATAAATTCTCTCATAACAATTAATTCATCTTTAGTAATTTCAATATTTTTAGAATAACTATTAAGTATTTCATTTCCCTTTTTAATACTCCACCTATGATTTTTCATAGACCTAATAAATAAAGAAGATAAATCATGAAGGTGACTATCTAAAATACAGTAGTCAAAATCTATTATGTTTATATGATTATTTTTATCTATTAAAACATTATGATCTGCAAAATCATGATGGCAAAACTCCCTTTTAATCATATGTTTTTTCATTATATTAATGTATTCACTATTTTTAAGTCCTTCTATACTTCTGTTTGCTCTATCTAGTTCACTATATAAATTATTTAAAAATATATTGTCAAACTCACTTTTTTTAGCCTTTTGAGAAATTCTATTTGCAAAATCTATAATTTCCCTTTTTCTAGTTTTAAAAACATTTATCCATGAAAACCAATATATTCTAGGATTCATATTTTTAGTAATAGTAAAATCTCTACTATAAACATGTAATCTAGATAACTCCTCTGCTATCTTTTTAAGTTCTTCTAAATTATCATAATCGCTTTTTCTAGAGTCAATCCACTTTGTTAAATATCCATAGACTTCAAAATCTAATTTTACATAATATTTATTATTTTTATTTTTTATTATATCTAAAACATTTAAATATCCTTTATTCCTTAAATGAAGTATTGAAGATAAAATAAAATAAAAATGAGAGAAATTATATTTAACAACTTTAAGACAATATCCATCATTTCCATTTATCTTATATACATTTTTAATTTTTTCAATAGATTTTATATTTATACAATACTCCTCTTCAACTATTTTTTTTATTTCATTAAGATTCATATATTTTCTCCAAAATCTTATTTATTTTTATTATATGAATCTATTAATCCAATGTGATTTCATTCACCAAATTTACTATTTTTAATATTTTATATTATATAGATAATTTGAGGTGTTTTAATGAAAGTTTGCATAGATTCTAGAAGTATAAATTTACATGAAGGTACTGGAATAGGAACATATACAAAAAACTTAATTTCAGAAATGATAAACATAGATGAATGTAACCTTTTTACACTTATTTGGACTGGTAAAATAGATAAGAGCTTCTTAAAAAATAATACAGAACTTATTCTGTGTTCTGGAAAGCATGGAAGCTTTTTTGAAAAAGAATATATTCCAAATTTAATTAAAAATAATGACTTAGAATTATATCATATTCCTCAAAATGGAATAGGCTATCCCTTTGACTATAATATAAATACAGTAGTTACAATACATGATTTAATTCCTTATATAATGCCAGAAACTGTTGGCTCTGGATATTTAAAAAGATTTTTAAAGGATATGCCAAAAATAATAGAAAACTCAAAAAGCATACTTACAGTATCAGAATATTCAAAGAAAGATATATTAAAGTTTTTTAAAGGTTATCCAGAGGATAAAATATTTGTTACTCCCCTATCTGCAAATAACGAATTTACTCCTATGGATAAAATAAAATGTAGAGAATTAATACAAAATAAATTTAATTTCAAAGATCCTTATATACTTTATATAGGTGGATTTAGTGCTAGAAAAAATGTAAAAGGCTTAATAAATGCCTTTTTTAAAATTAAAAATAATTTGTCTAAAAAATATAAATTAGTTCTTGGAGGCTCCCTTAAAGATGAAGGAATTAACCTTAAAAATTATTGTGATACTTTAAATTTAAGTGAAGATGTTGTCTTTACAGGATTTTTAGAAAACTCAGATTTACCTATTCTCTATAATGGTGCTGAAATATTTGTATACCCTTCTTATTATGAAGGCTTTGGTCTGCCTCCATTAGAGGCAATGAAATGTAACACTCCCGTTATAACTTCAAATACAACTTCAATACCAGAGGTTACAAAAGATTCAGCCATTCTTATAGACCCACTAATAGAAGATGAACTTTCTCAAAGTATGTTTAACCTACTAGAAAACCATGATTTAAGAAATAATTTAATAAAAAAAGGATATAAAAGAAGCCTCCAATTTTCTTGGAGGCAAACAGCAATGAAAACTCTTAATGCATATGAAAAAATAATATCATCATTAATTTATTAATTGTTCTTCTATTTTTTTGTAAAGATTATATTCTTCTATTTTAGGGGCCTTCTTTGATATATTACTCATAATAACAAGAGGGCTCTTCCCTTTAAAATTATTAATTGGTTCTTCTACATCTTTACTTTTATAAGCAAATATATAACTTGGGAAAATCTCTCCTTTAATTGCATATTTTAATGCTATTTTAGTATTGTTACTTATATATTCTAAAAAACTATTTATAAGTTTAGAATTATCACTATCACTATTTAATACAACAAAATTTTCTCCCTGTGCTACAAAAAACCTATTTAATCCAATTTCAGAAGCTGGTGGATTATTTGCTGTCCATGTACACTTTTCCTTTAAATCTTCAATAGCATTCATACCTCTTATAGAAGAAATTTTTCCAAAATAACCTTCATCATTATTTGCTGTAAGTATGTTATCTTTCTTAAGACTATCTATTTCCTTATTTACTGACTTAATTATTTTGTCTTTATCTTTGTTATACTCCATATTTTGCATTATAAGCAATGTTAATAAATCTTTATAATCTTGTCCAGTTCCATTTAATCCTTTATATTTTCCCTTACTTTTTTTATAAATATCCTCTGATATTTTAGTTAAATCATTCCAAGTATTTATATCTTCACTAGAATATCCGTATTTATTTAATACATCTTCTCTTAAATATAATACTAATGGTCTACTAGTAAAGGGAACTCCTAATATTTTTCCATTAATATTTACTTCCTGTAATCTACTATTTGAAAAATTCATCTTATATGTGTTTATTAAATTCCATTCATTAGCAAGTTCAATGCCTTTACTTGCTAATTTACTCATATCCAAACTATTAAACTGTGCAATATTTGGCATATCCTTTTTCTTTATATTAATAATTTTATTGAAATAATCCTTAGAATTAACTTTTTCAACTTTTATTTTTGTTCTCTTATTATTCTTCATATAGTCACTAGCTAATTCATTTATATAACCATAAGTGTTTTCATCTCCCCATATAGTGATTTCTCCACTTACTGTATTATTTCTATCTCTACTAAAATAATTAATAATAAGCAAAGAAACAATTACTGTTATTATAAAAATACCAGCTGTTTTCATCTTACCCTTCATAAAATCAATCCTTTAAACTTTAATTTTATTTTCTTTACTCTTTATATATAATATTGCAATTAAAATTGCCAAAAGTCCACATAATAATTTAGTAAAAATATAAATACTTACTATTTTAGGAGCTTCACTTGCAACAAAGCCTAGCTGACCTCCTAAAACATATGCTCCTCCAACAGAAAAAGCGCTACATAATATTCTTCCTTTACTATCAAGCTTTTCAAAGTTTAAAAAGACTATTATTGCTGATGCTAAACTTCCTAAAAATGCTGCAATAGAATAATTATTAACTCCAAATTTATTTGAAATCCTATCTAAAGGCTTCTCTAAAACTCTTTTTATAACCTCTAACATAACATAAGCGCCGCCTAAAAATATAGCAATTTTTCCTACAATAGTTAATGCCTCTTGTAAGGGCATAAGGTTATTAAAAATTACTAATCCTGAAATTGATTGAATTCCTTGTAAAGTTAAACCTATTATACTTATAACAACTATAATCTTACCAAAAACATCAAAGGCTTTAATCATAATGTCACCTTTATAAGCTATTCCAAGACCCAATAATATTGAAATTATTATTATTGGTAATAAATTTATAAGTATAATTTTTATTGGAATGTTAAGTAATAATCCTCCAACAAATAATCCTATTGGAATAGTTATAATCCCAAATAAAGTACCAATAAAAAATTCTCTTCTGCTTTCCTTTTTTATTATTCCAAGTGCCAAAGGAAGAGTAAAGCTTAATGTACATCCTAAAATAGATGCCATTAATACCCCTGAAAAGTAAATCATATTTTGACTTATTGAAATATTTTCTGCTATATTAAATGCTCCCATATCTATTGCTATAATACTAGATACAAATATTGAAGGATCAATTCCTATCTTTTCTGCAATTGGAACTAAAAACAAATTTAGTCCTTCAGTAATTACAGGTGTTAAAGATATTATTCCAACCATAGAAATTGCAAGTGGACCCATTGTATTTAATCCATCCTTAAATAAATACCCAAGACTTAATCTATCTCCAAGTATATAATCTATAGCTCCAATTAAAAAGAATCCAGCAACAATATACAATATTAAATTTTCCATAAATCCCCTCTCATTCCCTTATATTTATGATACTAAATTTTTTATCCACTTTCTTGACTTTATTCTCTTAAAACATGCAATTGACTTTGCAATTTCTTCAAAGGTGCAAAGTGCATAAACTAAATACACTGGAAGCTTTAATACAAATGCTCCTATTAAAGCAAGTGGAACTCCAATGCACCACATAGTTATAGCTTCTATAAGGAAAGATACCTTTACATCTCCTCCCCCTCTTAAAACTCCAACAACTACTATAATGTTATAAACCCTCATAACCATAATAATACATGTTACATAAATAATTGATTTAGCCCAAAGTTTAACCTGTTCTGAAACATCATATATTGATATAACTTTATTAGCAGATAAGGCTAATACTATTGCAATTAAAACTCCAATTAAACAACTAAGTTTTATAAGATTTCTTCCATACTCATTTGCTTTTTTCTCGTCGCCTCTACCAACTTGGTTTCCTACCATAACTAAAGTTGCACTTCCAAGTCCAAATATTATTACCATAAATAAATTATTTATTGTTGTAGCTATTTGAACTGATGCAATTGCCTTTGTTCCAATCCTACCGTATATTACATTATACATTACTGCACCAAGTCCCCAGCATCCCTCATTTAAAACTACTGGAAGTACAGTAACTGATATCCTTTTTATAAATTTTAAATTAAAAGATAATAATTCCTTTAAAGTACCAGCTAACTCATTTTTGCTGTAATACACATAACCTACCATAATTATAAATTCTAATATTCTCGCTATTAATGTTGCAATAGCTGCTCCCTTAACACCAAGTTCTGGCAAACCAAAATTTCCAAATATGAATCCATAATTTAAAATTGTGTTAGTTAATAATGCAATTGCACTTGCTATCATTGGTACTGAAGTTTTTTCTATACATCTTGATGCAATTCCATAATTAAAAGTTATTGCTGTAAATATATAACTTATTGATACAATAACTAAATATTCTCCTCCAAGTTTTATAACATTACTATCTTTATTAAATATTCCTATTATTCCTTCTGGAGTAACTTGAGCAAATAATGTGAATATGCTTCCAAGAATAATTGCAGCAATAACTCCTATTCCCACAAGCTTTTTTATATTTTTACTATCTCTTTTACCAAAATATTGAGATATAAAAATTCCTATTCCACTAAATAAACCCATCATTAAAATATTAAGCATAAAGAAATATTGATTAGCAATTCCCACAGCTGCTATTTCACTTTCTCCAAGTTTACCTATCATCATAGTATCTATTATATTTAATGACGAGGATATAAAATTTTGAATAACTATGGGTAAAGCTAAAATTACTACTTTTTTTATAAAGCTTTTATCCATATTAAATAATTTTTCCATACATTTCCCCCTTAAGTCTTAAAATAAATGCTTATTGCCTTAAAAAATTTACATTTTAGAAATTTCAGCTACAATTATAACATATTTTATTCACAAATAATTCTTTAAAATAGTTATGTTTTAGGTTAATTCTAATTTTTAAAAATAACTATAAATAAAAGAAAAGAGATGTAAAAAAAATACATCTCTAAATCTCTAATATATTTATTTCTTATTTTTTAATTAAAATGTGACTTAAATTGTGGCAAATATTTTTTGTGTGCTTCTAATAATTCATCTAAAAGAATTTTTGCCATCTTTTCTGAAGGGATTAATGGATTCATACAAAGTGCCATTAATGCCTTATGGTAATCTCCAGTTACTGCAGCTTCAACAACTAACTTTTCAAAGGATTTAATTGTTTGAATTAATCCATTTACTGATACAGGAATTTTACCCATTGCTATTGGCTTTGGTCCATCCTTTGTTATAATACATGAAACTTCCACAGCTGAATCATCATCAATACCTTCAATTGCTCCATTATTTCTAACATCTACTGGTTGAATATCTAAAGAATCATTATATATTGAACAAATTAATCTACAAGCAGCATCTGAATAGTATGCTCCTCCTCTTTTTTCAAGTTGAGGTGGTTTTATATCTAAATGCTCATCTTTATATAATTCAAACAAATCTTTTTCTAATCTCTTAACTACTTCTGCTCTTGTTTCTCCCTTTGCAAACTCTTTTAATTCATCATTAAGCATATCCTGTGTTTGGAAATAATATCTATGATATGGACAAGGCATCATACCTAATGCTTTTATAAAATCTGAATTCCATTCAAAGTCCTTTATATTTTTAACTATTGATCCAAGTTTTCCACCTGCAATAGAATCTATAACTTTATCAGTTACATTTTCTCCATCTACATAAATATTTTTTCCAAATACCATATGATTTAAGCCAAAGAAATCAAATCTTACTCTTGAATGATCAACTTCAAGCATTTCTGCAGCTGCCTTTTCCATTCCTATTGGAACATTACAAAGACCTATTATCTTTTTATTTTTCCCATATCTTAAAAGAGCTTCTGTAACCATTCCTGCTGGATTTGAAAAATTTATCATCCATGCATTAGGACAAAGTTCTGACATATCTTTATCAATATCTAATATTACTGGAATAGTTCTTAAAGCTTTAAACATTCCCCCTGCACCATTTGTTTCTTGTCCTATAACTCCATGACTTAAAGGAATTCTTTCATCTTTAATTCTTGCATCTAAAAGTCCAACTCTTATTTGTGTTGTAACAAAATCTGCATCCTTTAAAGCTTCTCTTCTATCTAAAGTTAAATGAATTTCCATTGGAACTCCAGCTTTTTTAACCATTCTCTTTGCTAAACTTCCTACTATTTCAAGTTTTTCTCTACCATCTTCTATGTCTACTAACCATAATTCTCTTACAGGTAACTTATCATATCTTTTTATAAAACCTTCTACTAATTCTGGTGTATAGCTTGAACCTCCACCTATAGTAACTATTTTTATTCCTTTTTTATCCATAAATTACACCTCTCTCATATATATTAAACTTTATAATAATTATTTAAGTTTAAATCCGAATTTACTCCATGGCTCAATATAATCCATTAAAAATTGTTCTTCTTTAGAAATTCTCCCAACAACATTAACTTTACCATTATTTTTCATATCTTTTCTTGCAACTTGTAATTCTCCTGCATATCTTTCATATAAATCTGAATCAATTATAATATCTCCCCTTTTAATATCTATCCTATTAAATGGAGTGAAACTTTCACCTTTATACTTTACCCTTGATTGAGTTGATCGTATAACGTAATCTGAACAATCTCCTCTATTAAAATGAAGTTCCTCCAAAACTACTTTCTTTTGAAGCTCTGGAATATTTTCTTCTAACTGAACTGTAAACTCCACCATATCTTTATTTAATTCACTTAAAGCTTTTAATTCTTCTTCTGATGCAAAGGAATTTGCTATTATAACATCATCAATTAAACCAGTTGCAAATAAATGTTTGGCTTGTATGTCTATTGCCATGTCCCTATGCATTTCTAATGTGCAAAGTCCCTCAGAAACTGGCCATGGTCCAATATTTGCTTCCTTTGAATTAACAAAAGCCGCAGTTTTAATACCAAGTTCTTTAAATTGCTTGCTGCATTTTATAAAGTGTTCATAGGAAAGTCCAGTATAAATATGTGGATAGAAATTATGACATCCATATATATTATCTATATTAGGTTTATATGAAATTATATTATCTACATATTTAGTACCATTACTCATATTAAGTTCTATTTTTAAATTATCTTTGTTAAAGGACATTATAGATTCTTCATTTCCTGAAAAACCCATATCAAACCTTATACCACCTAATCCCATCTTTTTAAATACTGAAAGGTCTGTTATTGTAGCTCCTAATTTTTTAAATATACTTGGCTCTATATCTGCTATAACTTCCATATTATTTTTATTTGCAACATTTATCATAACTTTAAAATCATTTATAATCTCTTCGTTACTCTTTCCTTCAACTGATAAAAGGCATGTAAATATTCTTTCAAACCCATATTTTGCAGAAAGATTAATATAGTCTAGTATTTTATCCATATCACAATGTTCTGGATATACTGAAATCCCTAACCTTTTCATTGCTTTTTCCTCCACAATTTTAAATTTCTAAATTTTTATATATATAATAAGCCCCCTTAGATGCTGAAACCTCATCATCTATAAATTCATCCACTGTTATATGCTCATTTAAATATTTTTCAAAGGAATTTCTTAGTATTTTTGAATTTTTAATAACCCCACCTACAAGTCCTACTTTGCAGTGTTTAAATTCTAAAGTTTTAAATACCCTCTCTACATCCTTAGCAAGTAATATTCCTTCATCTTCTAATATTTTTTTAGCATAACAATCTCCATTATCTGCACATTTTGAAACTACTGACCCTAAAGATGCTATTTTATCCTTATTATTTGAGTAAATAAATCCAATTATTTTATCTACACTATTAATATTTAAACTTTTTAATATTTCCTTTGAAAGATTACTTTTATCTAGTCCAAAATCATATTCATAAATCATTCTTTTAACAGCTTCAATAGAGATTTTATAAGCACTTCCTTCATCTCCAAGTAAATGACCCCATCCGCCGCATCTTCCTTGCTTTCCTTTATTAATACCAAAAACATTAGAACCTGTTCCTGCAATAACTAAAATTCCATCTTCACCTTTTAGCATTGCTTTTAAGGCTAAATCGCCATCATTCATTACTATTGAATCTAACCCAAACTTATTATTAATTTCATCTCTTACCTTTTTTGCATTTTCAGAAACTTCTGAACCAGCAAGTCCTAAATAAATACCTACAACATCTTTAGAACCTAAGTCATTTATTATTACTTCTATTCCTGATGTTATATTTTCTAATGCCTTTTTCTCATCATTAACTAAATTTCCAAAACCAGTTAAAGCACTCCTTAAAATGTTTCCCTTTAAATCATAAGCTATTGTTTCAGTTTTAGTGCCTCCACCATCAACTCCAATTATATATTTCATAATACATCTTCCTATCTTATATAATAATGAACTCTAATATTTACAATTTAGAGTTCATCATTTAAGTATTATTTTATTTTTCTATTCTTTCATATAAATCTATTATTTCATTTGCTAAATCTTTTAATGTCATAGTTGTCATTAAATGATCCTGTGCATGCATTAAAAGAAGTGAAAATTCTACCTTCTCACCAGCAGCTTCTCCTTGTATTAGACTTGTTTGTGAATGATGTGCTTCACCTAATTCTTCACTGGATTTTTCAATTAAATCCTTAGCCCCTTTAATATCTCCACCTTTTGCAAGCCCTATAGCTTCCATTGCATAGCTTCTAGCTTCGCCACTATGCATTATTAAGTTTAAAACTATCTCTTCCATGTTATTAAAACTCCCCTTCAATATATTAACCACTAACTTATTTAATTTTTGAAATACTATTTTTCATCAATTAATTTTAAAGCATATGCTAATACTTTAGGTCCATTCATTGTTCCATAATCTACTGTATTTATTACTGCAACAGGAATTCCCTTTGGCTCATATTTTTCTTTCATTTTATTTAATAAAAATCTAACTTGAGGTCCTAATAGTAATACATCCATTTCGTCCTCATGATTTTTAACATCTGCTTCTGAATATGCATTTATCTTGCATTCAATTCCTTGTTCCTTTGCTGCTGCTTCCATTTTAGTTACTAAAAGACTTGTTGACATTCCTGCTGAACAACATAATAATATCTTTTTCATATCCTATTCCTCCCTATAACTCTACTTGTATTTTAAATTTTACTAATATACTTTTTTATTTATATTTACACTATTTATAATTAGCAACTCTTATGCCAAATATTTTTTAATTACCCTATTTACCCATAATTGCTTATTTCCTTACTTTTAAATGTATATTTTTTTATTTTAGTGTGTATTTTAATTGCACAGTATACTTTAAAATTATTACACACTATTTACACTCTACACAGACATAGTATTTCCTATAAACATTCTAACAATAAATGCTAAATCATCTTCATTTATATTAACATCATAATTTCGCTCTAATTTCATAATACTTTGCCTTATAAGAATTAATTCTCTATTATATTTATTTTTAAATACATTTAAATTCTCAAATTTCTTTCTACTTTCTCCTTTAAGTATCTTTTCAATTAAGAAACACATATGAATTACTATTCCAACAGAAACCTCATGGGATATTTTTATATTAAGACTTTCTTGTATATCACAAACAACATTTCTGCAAATGCTAACTAAATGTTTTCCATCAATATCTTCTAGTTGAGAATCTATTGAGTTAGTTATTTTTTGAAAATCTTCTTCCTGACTAATAAAAGTATTTAATCTTTCTATTCCATCTCCAACTAATATATCTTTTGCTGATATAAATGGAATATCACTAACATTTAAATTTATACTACCTACTATAGCTAAAATATTCTTTTTCTTTTTTAATTTATTTATATTTTCTATAAATTTTTTCTTATCTAGTATATCAAGAGGTTTAACTAAAATATTTGAATCATCAAGTCCTTTAATAATTATTTCTCTAAGCTTTTCTGCTGAGCCTTCCCCAGTAAAACATGTTGTAACTATAATTTTATCTTTTTCACTTTTAACTCTATTTTCTATATTTACTCCAAATTTACTTATTTCTTTACAAGATTTATAGATCTCCTCTACACTTCTTCCATTTAATGCTTTTCTTCCTGCCTCTATTACAGTTAATGTACTTACCATATCTATTGTCTTTATAACTATATTTTCTTCATCTTCAATCATTTTCCCAAAGTTTGTTAAAGAACCCATATCAACTAAAAGTATTACACCTTTTCCTTTATTTATTTCTTTAATCTTTTCCTTTGCTATTTCATACATTTGTTCCGCTTTCATACTTAAAGGCATATCCAATGCGACTACATAATCTTCACCAATAAGTTTATTAGAAACTTCCACCATACTAGATGCAGTTGAATGTCCATGCATTATTACTATTACTCCAACTTTACATTCTTCTTTTTCATTAAAATCATAAGGTTTTGCAGCTATAAACATAGTTAAATATCCAATTTCATCTAATGGTACTTGTATTTTAAATTTATTATCTAGCTTTTTAGCTGCCTCCATTGCTATCATAAATTCATCAGAATATTGTACTCTTACACGATTTAATTTTGGATGATAAATTTTGTTTCCTTGTCTTATTCTTTCAATACTTCCTTGAAGATGAAGTGCTAGTCCAAAATAAACCTTTTCATCATATTCTCTATTTAACCTAGTTGAAGCCATGTTAAGAATCTCTTCTACCATATTAGCAATATCTTCACTAACTACTTTAGTTACTTCTTCTTTTCTAACTTCCTCTGGTAAATCTCTTATATATTTTTTGAAATAACTCTCTATATCTATATTTATTATTTGACTTATTTCTTCCTCTTCCATTCCTTTCTTTTTTAAGTAATCTAATTTATTTTCTATAATGTCATAAAAATATTCCTCTTTAATACTCTCCTCTTTCTTTTCAAAAATATTTATTGAATTATCATCATTATATGAAAATCTTAAAATATCCGGTGCATTACCTAATAAAGATTGTATTTCCTTTCTGTTATCTTGAAGCTTCATAAGACCTTTATTTACTCTAGGATGTAAATCACTTTGATCTAATATTATAAAATCCTTACTACTTGCTTTATAATTTAAAAATGCCTTTGCACAAGCAAGTTGTATATCACTTTTTAATTGACCTATATTATTAGGGCAGTCATATAATAAAAATGAAATCAATGCATTTTTATTAAAATAAATACTTTCCCCTAATCTTTTTGATTCTCCCTTTATAAATTGCTCTAATAAATGATATCTTTCTGTTGCACTTCTCTCCTTAAGGGATGGAAGAGTTATTGTCATAGGAATTCTTCTTGTAAAAGTTTTCAAAAGATATGATTTTGGTTCTTCTGTTGTTGCTGCAATTATTTGAGCATCTGAAAATATTGGATTTTCCGTATCTCCAAGTGGTCTAAAATATCCTTTGTCTATGTAAGTGAATAACATTTCTTGTCCTTGTGGAGATAATCTATGTATTTCATCTAAAAATATTATTCCTCCATTTGCCTTTTTAAGTAAACCTTCCTTATCTTTGTCTGCCCCTGTATATGCTCCCTTTTTAACACCAAATATTTGTGCAATTACAAGCTGTGGATTATCGGCATAGTCTGCACAATTAAATCTTACAAATGGAGCATTTTTATCTAACAACTTATCTTCCTTTGCAAATTCATACATAAGTTCTGCAAACATTGACTTACCAACACCAGTTTCTCCAAGTATTATTGTATGAAGTCCTCTAGGTGGATACATCATTGCTGCTTTTGCCTGCTGTATTGGAATTTGTAAACTTTGCTTTGCTCCAACCATTCTATCTAAACTATTGTTTTCTAAATTTTCTATCTCTCTTTTATTTTTACTTTTTATTTTATTTTCTGTTATTTCAGTAATTATAGAATATTTTACTGGTCTTCCTTCTTCCTTAGATACTTTACCTTCACTATATAATTGATTTAAGTATCTAGATACATTTGCCCTATTTAAATTCATAAATTCACTTAATCGTTTAGCTGTAATTCCTTTAGTTTCCCCTTTTTGAAGGTCTAATAATGCATTATAAACTTCTGTAATTTTACTCATAAAAACCCCCTAATATTATTAATTAACTTAATTATACTATACCAAAAGTTTATTGCCACATAAAAAAATGCACACCAAACTTATATAAGTTTAGTGTGCATTTATTATTTTAATTAGATTCTAAAACTACTGTAAGGTTTATTTTCTTTCCGTCCCTTATAACTTGAGTTTCTACCTTATCTCCAGATTTCATTTTATTTTTAATATTATTTAATTCTTCAAGAGTTTTTACCTTTTCTCCTCCAAATTTTACTATTGTATCTCCTTGTTTAATCCCTGCTTTTTCTGCTGGTGAAAAAGGTACAACTTCTACAACATAAATTCCTTCTGGTAAGTTATATTGTTTAGACATTTCTTTATTTATTTCTCTAACTTTAACTCCTAAAGTTAATATTGGTTTTGAAAGAACATCTAATTTATCTTTAACTTCATTAATTGGAATTGCAAATCCTATTCCTTCAGCTCCTCCAGCTAACTTTAATGTGTTTATACCAATTACTTTTCCTTCTGAATTAACTAAAGGACCTCCACTATTTCCTGGATTTATAGCTGCATCTGTTTGAATTAAATTAACTTGTTTTCCTGTTTCAGTATTTACACTTCTTCCAACTGCACTTACAACACCCTTTGTTACTGTTTGTGCAAAGTCTTTAGATAAAGGAGTTCCTATTGCAATAACATCTTCTCCTGGCTTTACATCTGATGAATTTCCAAGTTCTGCAACTGCTGGTACTTGGAATTTTCCTTCTAATTTAATCATAGCTATATCTTGATTTTCATCATAATTAACTACCTTAGCCTTAACTTCTTTTCCTGTGCTTAAAGTTACTGTTACTTCTTGTGCTCCTTTTACAACATGATAATTAGTTAAAATATATCCTTCTTTATTTATTATAAAGCCTGATCCTATACCTTCAACTTCCTTTGGAAACATTCCATTTTGCATAAGTCCTTTAGTTGAAACTATAACAACTGCTGGAGCTACCTTATTAAAAGCTTGTTGAGTTGTTAATTTAGCTCCTTCCTTAAATCCTGAAGAACCTCCATTACTAGAATCACTTTGAATAATTTTATTATCATTATTTCTCATAATAAAATATGTTATCCCACTACCACAAACTCCTGCTAATAAAGCTACTATTACAACTAGCGACGCAATAAGTACTGTTCTTTTTCCTTTTTTCTTCTTTGGCTGATAATTTATATTTATATTATCACTATTGCTATTAAAATCTTTATTTTTATTTTCATCTGTATTCATTATATCCCTCCCAATCAAACTTTGCTTAATAATAGTATAAAAACTCTTTGTGTCAACCATATGACATAAAAAGAAAATTTTAATTAATACTAAAATTTTTTATAAAAAAATACTGAATAGTTACTTTCTATTCAGTATTATTATAACCATATAAATTTACATTAAGCTTAATTATTATTTTTATTATTCTTTTTTTCTATTCGTCTAGCTGTTTCCACAACTTTTTTAATTGCATTCTCAACATTTTGACTATCCATCATAGAATACATATTTCCATTATAATTACTCTTATATTGGAATGTTAAATCTGGACTTCCAAGATTTTTTAAAGAATTATTTTCTTCATTACTTACTATATAATAAGGTATGTCCTTAAACATTCCAGCTCTTTGGCTATTACTTACCTTATCATATATATTTTTTCTTTCATTATATACAGCTTCTCTGTAATTACTTTGATCCTTCTTTAAATTATATTCTTCTTTAGCTATACTTTGTAAATTATTTTCAAAGTCTTTATTATTACTTGCTAGTCCTAATTTATCTAATAACAATGTCAATGAACACTTTGATCCTAAATATTCTATTTTCTTTCTTACTAAATCTAATGTATCTCCAATTGTGTTTTTACTATTATTTAATTTATTTTCATCATATGGATTTACTAAAACTACTCCCTTTACAGTATCAGGATACATACTTGCAAAATTAGTCATTACCAAACTACCATATCCTTCTCCAACTAATATATATGGAGCACTAACAGCTGATTTTCTTAATAATATCTTTAAATCTTCAGCTTGCTGTTTTGGAGTTAATCTATCTCCTCCATCATTAAATCCATATCCTCTTCTGTTATATACAAAAGTTTTAACTCCATCAGTATTTTGAACCTCATTCACTACATTTTTCCATTCATATGAGTTAGCTGCCATATCTCCATCAAAGATTACTGTTAAATCTCCTGTTCCAGAATTGTTATATTCCATTTTTTTCTCGTTAACTCTAGTATATTTCATTCTAGAATCAATCTTTTCTCCTACATAAAATCCATATCCCCATTGAATAATCATTCCAGCTAAAATAACTATTAATATTGTTATTATTATTCTCTTAAAAAGAATTGGTTTTGGGAGTTTTTCTTTCATATTTACTTTATGTAAGCTATTAGAATTAGGTAATAATCTCATATTCATCCCCCTGCTACACTACAATTTTAAATTTGGTTTAGCATTTAAATCTAATGATGATTCTTCTCCCATCATAAATCTAAAATATGCTGCACTTCCAATCATAGCTGCATTATCCGTACATAATATTGGTTCTGGGAATAATATTTTTATTCCCTTTTCATTTCCTTCTGAAATTAAAGCTTCTCTTAAAGCCGAATTTGAGGCAACTCCACCTGCTATTGCAATCTTATCTAATTTTTTCTTATCACAAGTTGCAAAAACATTATCTCTTAAAACTTCAACTACAGCATTTTGAAATGATGCTGCAACATCAGCTCTATTTACATCTATATCCTTCATCTTACACTTGTTTAAATAATTAAGAACTGCTGACTTTACTCCACTAAATGAAAAATCTAATGTATCATCGTGAAATTTAGCTCTTGGGAAAGCTATTGCATCTTTATTTCCTTCCTTAGCTAACTTATCTATTTTAGGGCCTCCTGGATATCCAAGTCCTATTGCCCTTGCTACCTTATCATAAGCTTCTCCAGCCGCATCATCTCTTGTCTGTCCAATAACTTCATATTTCCCATAATCTTTTACATAAACTATAAAAGTATGTCCTCCTGAAACTACAAGTGAAACAAATGGTGGCTTTAAATCTTTATGTTGTATATAATTTGCTGATATATGTCCTTCTATGTGATTAACTCCAATTAAAGGTTTCTTTGATGCCATAGCAAGGCCCTTTGCATATTGAAGACCAACTAATAAGGCTCCAACAAGACCTGGTCCATAAGTAACACCAATTGCATCTATATCATCTAAAGTTACATTAGCTTTCTCTAAAGCCTCTTTAACTACTTCATCTATAACTTCAATATGCATTCTTGATGCAACTTCTGGTACAACACCTCCAAATTTTGTATGAGTATCTATTTGAGAAGCTATTATATTAGATAAAACATCCCTACCATTTAAAACAACAGCAGCTGATGTTTCATCACAGCTTGATTCAATTGCTAAAATTAATTTTCTATCCATTTTAAAATTCCCTCTTCTTTATATAATCGTATAAATTTACTATTTGTAATTATACTTCATTAACACTTTATTATCAATGAAACCAGTACTTGTTAAGTATTTTTTAATAATGTATAGTTAAATTATATAATTTTAATTTAATTATTTCATTACATTTTAATTTCAATTTTTGGAAAATTAATGTCTAAAGGAGTTTAATATATGTCATCATATGCAAAAGTTATAGTTAAGGGATCTCCTATAACTAAATCAAACTTTAAATTACACAATAAAGATGGAAGAGCTATTTTACCATATAATACTGGAAAATATCATGATAGGTATGCCCTTTATGAACAGGAAATAGCTTATGTAGCAAGGGTTCAAAATCCAAGTGTAGTTTTTACTGAAAGTCTTATTGCAATACTTAAAGTTTATTATAAAAGTGAAAAAAGACATCCAGATACAATAAATATATCAAAAAGTATTTTTGATGGAATTGAAAAAAGTGGACTTATAATAAATGATGCTCAAATTATAAAAATAATTGTTGAAGAATATTATGACAAGGAAGATCCTCGTTTTGAACTTGAATTATATCCAGCTAGTAAATTTAAACTTTCATTTTCATTAGAGGAAAGAGATGAGGAATTACCTGTAAAAAATTATACTTCACTAAATAAATCTCCTATTTCAAAAAACTTAAAACCAAAAGAAATAGAAACTAAAAATTTAGAATATACTTGTGAGATATGTAAGAAAAAAGTTTCTCCTAAAGACTCAATTAAAGCAAATAAGGGAAAAACATTAATATGCAAAAGTTGTTTTAATAAACTTTTTTAAAATTTAGAGGTGATATTTTATGAATTCTAAAAATATAGATATGGTTTTAATTGGAGATAGCCTAACTTTTGGCTATGGAGTTTCTAGAAAAAATTCTTGGGTTTATAAATTACAAAATGAATATACTAACCTAAAAATATTAAATAAAGGAGTAAATGGAGATACAACCTCCTTAATGCTTACAAGATATTATAAAGATGTAACTAAAAACCTTCCAAAAATAACCTTTATAATGGGAGGTACTAATGATTTATTAAGTGGAAGAAATGTGGATTATATAATTAAAAATATAGAACTTATGATTAAGGAATCTTTAGATAATAATTCATCTATAATAGTTGGCATACCACCTATTATAATAAAAAATATGGCTGAAGCTATATTTATGCCCTCTCCTTATTATGACCATTGTGATAAAAATCTTCCTATTTTAAGAGATAGTATTATTAATTTACAAAAAAAATATCCTTTCAAATATGTTGATTTTTATACATTAACTAAAAATCATATAAATGAAAAGATATTTTTAGATGGAATTCACCTAAATGAAAAGGGAAATGATTTACTATTCAATTTCTTTAAGGATATATTGTGATGCTATAAATCCTGCATCATATCCATTTATATCATCCATATCTATACACTTTTTACCATGTATAACATTTCCGCAGGCAAATAACCATTCCTTTGAAGTTTTATAGTTATTAACCTTTGGTGTTTTTAAACTCTTATCTATTTCAAGATTAAGTTTTTTTACAACTCCAAGTTCTGGATAATACCCAACAGATAAAAATAATGAATCACAATTTATTTCTTTAATTTCATCTGTATTTTTATCTAGCACCTTAACTTTATTTATTCTTTTATTTCCTTCTATTTCTAAAAGTTTAGCATTTTCTAATAAATTTATATTAAAATCTTCTATTATTTCTCTTTCCTCTTTAGTAAGAACAAAGCCGCTATTTTTATTTATTATTAGTGATGCAACTTTTCCACCTTCAATTTCTACTCTTCTTGCAAGTATAATTGCCCATTTACTATTTGCTACAATAACTGGATTTTTCCCCGGCAATAATCCTTCTAAATTTATAAATCTATGAGCATTGCCAATGGTAAATATTCCTGTAAACTTACTTGTAGGTGCTAGTACATTACCTGTATATCTTTCACGACATCCAGTTGCCAAAATAACTGCCTTAGCTTTTATATCTCTCATTCCATCCTTTTCATTAACATATGTAATTACTCTATCCTCTGAGATATTTAGTACAGTTGTTTTTTTCTTTTTATCAAAGTCATATTTTGAAAGTTTAATCCTAATAAGTTCTACAAATTCTGGACCTGTAACTTCATCCTCTAAATATGATTTACCAAAACCATTATGAATACATTGATTTAGTATTCCACCAAATGTTTCTTCTCTATCTATTAAAAGCACACTTTTTATTCCATTTTCTAAAGCTGCTAAAGTTGCTGTCATTCCTGATATTCCACCACCAACAACTACTAAATCATATTTTTTCATACATTTTACACTTCCTTTATTTCTTTTTTAGGAACTATAATATTTATAGCCTTTGGTATTATTTCAAAGGTCATATCATTTAAAAATGCAATTTCTCCATCTATATTTGTTGTTATCTCTTCCTTTGCCTTCACACGAATTTTCTTGCACTTTATATATGTTACTTCATCTATATCTCTAATATCTTTCCCTTTAATAACTTTAGGTAAAAATCTAATTAGTCTATGTACCTTAGGTCTTCTTATAGCATAAACATCTAAAAAGCCATCTTCAATTTCTGCATTTGGTGCTATACTTATTCCTCCACCATAACATTTTCCATTTGCTACTGCAATTAAATACATTTCAGTATCTATTTCTTTTCCATCTACTTCAAATATTAATTTCATAGATTTAAAAGTTATTAGTGAATTTATAAGTCCTATAGCATAAGCCATAGGACCACTTATTAACCTATATTTTTTATACTTTCTAGCATTATTAACTACATTTGCATCAAAACCAACAGAAGATATATTTAAATAATATCTTTCATTTAACTTTGCAACATCTATTGTCTTTTCTTTACCATATATTAATTTTTGTAATATATTATCACAGCTTATATCTCCATATAAAGTTCTAGCAAAATCATTACCAGAACCTGCTGGTATAACAGCAAGAGAACTATCTGAACCTATCATTCCATTTAAAACTTCATTTAATGTTCCATCTCCACCAATTGAATAAACTCTACATTTTTCCTTTGAAGTTAATTCTTTAACTTTCCTTGTAGCATATCCACTTTTTTCTGTGATTACTATTTCATACTTAAGATCTAAATCTTTAAATATATCTTCTATCTTTTCTTTAAATTCTATACTTTTTCCTTTTCCCGCTACAGGATTAATAATAAAAATGTGTTTCATAAAATACTCCATAAATCTTTTTTTAATATGATAGATTATATCATATTAAAATCAGATATTTCTATATTAAAAAACAATCTATATTTTTACTATCCTTTTACCATTCATAATTTCAACTATTGTATACATATTTGAAACTTCACCTGTTAAAAGCTTGTCCTTAAGTCCATAAAAGTCTAAGCATGTTCCACAACATACAATTTTTGTTCCTTTTCTCTCTAATTCCTTAATACTATCAATAACTTCTGTTCCCTCTGTTACAAGTTTAACTCCTCCATTTAAGAAAACTAATTCCTCTGGAATTTCTGAAGATTCGCTTAGGGCATACATATAACTCTTCATTAAAAGTTTTCCTAAAGCATCATCCCCTTCACCCATTTTATCAGTAGAAATTACTATTGAGAAAGTATCCTTTTTCTCTTCTTTCTTTCCTTCTAATTCCTTAGATATTGTAAGTCTAAATAAACCAGCCTCTTCAACACCATTAACTGTAAATCCTGAATTCTCAGCAAATCTTGTTACATTAGTATTAGCTATTTCATTATCTACAATTACAACAACCTCTCCTTTTTCTATTCCTTCAAAATATTTTTTAGTTTCTATTACTGGTTTAGGACATGCTAGTCCAACGCAATTAATAGTCTTCATAAAAACACCCCTTTTTTGTTATTATTAATACTTATATTATAACACTATTTTGCATTATTAAATTATCTCTTTATTGCTTAAATATAATCAATATACTATAATTTAAGTTGATTAAATTTTAAGGGGTGACCAAATGAAAAAGTTTCCAAAAAACTCAAAGAATAAGTTTGATAAAGATACGATTAACAGAATTATTCTTTTTTTAATACCTTTATTTTCAATAGTATTTAAGGGTATTCTTTTTCAAAGCTTTGTAACTAGCAAAAATCCTTACGACCTAAATATCGCCCATGGATTTTCAGTTGCTAGTCACTTTCTAGACTATTATTTTGCTTTTGCACTAGTCTTTTTAAGCTTTGCATTGCTATTTAAAGGAAAGGGTCGTGTTATTTATCTATTTGTAATTGACGCTATACTTACTGCTTTAATACTTACAGACATATCCTATTTTAGAGGATTCCAAACAGTACCATCAGTTCTTATATTTACTCAAACGGCTAATTTGGACAACCTTTCAGGTAGTATATTATCAATGTTTAGCCCATATGATATTTTATTTGTATTAGATTTCATAATATTAGGGGTATATGTATTCTTTACAAGAAAATCATATGTAAGAGTTCAAAGAAGGGCTATTAAAACATTCTTATGCACATTAATAATCCCTATACTATTTATTGCATATGTTCCATTTAACATTTATGCATTAAAAAATAAAGATGTTAAAAATTCATATCTTTTTGAAAATTATGATCCAAACAATACAGTTCAATATTTTTCATCAATTGGTTATCATATAATGGATGCTATAAATGTTTATAAAGATTCAAAACCTTACACTTTAACTTCAGAGGAAAAACAAGAAGTTAAAGAGTATTATAAATTTAAAAATGAAAATTTACCTAACAATAAATATTACGGAATGTATAAAGGTAAAAATCTTATAATTATTCAAGTTGAATCTCTTGAAAGTTTTTTAATAGGTCACAAAATAAATGGAAAACCTATAACACCTGTAATGGATAGTTTAATTAAAGAGGGTGTATATTTCCCTAATATATGTGAACAAGTTAATGAGGGTACAAGCGCCGATTCAGATTTAATGATAAACGCTTCTATGTTACCTCTTAGAAGGGGTGCAACATTCTTTAGATACCCAAATAGAACTTATAACTCACTTCCTAAAATATTAGGTAAAAATGGTTATGACTCAATTGCAATTCATCCAGATAAAGGATCATTTTGGAACTACAAAAATGGTTTAACTGGAATTGGATTTAAAAACTTTAAAGATTTCTATTCCTTTAATCCTGATGAGATAGTTGGAATGGGAATAAGTGATAGAACTTACTTTAAACAAGTTGTTCCTAAACTTGAAAAATTAAAACAACCATTTTATTCATTTAATGTAACACTTACAAGTCATGGTCCTTTTGATCTTCCTCAAAAAATGAGAAAGCTTAATTTAGATCCTGAACTAAATAATAGTGAACTTGGTGGATATTTTGAAAGCATTCATTACACTGATGCTCAAATAGGTTATTTCTTAAAGCTTCTTGATAAGGCTGGTCTTTTAGATAATACTGTTGTTGCAATAGAAGGAGATCATACTGGTGTCCATAAATATTATCAACATAGTATAGATAGCCAATCTCATAAGGAACCTTGGTACTCAGATAATGGTATACCACGAATACCTCTTATTATTTATGATAAGAGTAAACCTGTTGGTAAGACCTTTGACGTAATGGGTGGCCAAATAGACATAATGCCAACATTATTATATGGATTTGGAGTTCCTGCAAAAGAGTATGAAAATACAGCTCTTGGAAGAAATCTTTTCAATACTAAGAGAGATTATGCAGTACTTACAAATGGAAAGCTTGTTGGAAATTTAAATAATATTCCAGAAAAAGATCAAAAGCTTATTAAAGATACTTTAGAGTTATCTGATAAAATGATTCGTGCTGATTATTTTAAAAATAATTAGAATGTTTAAATAGCTCATTACTTTTAATTTAAACTAAAAAAGAACTAGAAATATTTCAAGTGTCATTTACTTAACTAAATGACACTTGAATTAAATTTCTAGTTCTTTTTTCTTTTATTATGTATTATCAAACATATAATAATTATAGCTACAACAATTAAACATGCAATTGAATACTTTCTAAAAATACCTACTATAAGATTTCTATTATTTCCAATATAATATCCTATAAGTAACAATGCAGAATTCCAAAGAGCAATTCCAACTGCTGAAAATATGACAAATACAGATTTATCAAGTTTTTCTGCCCCTGCAAAAAGTGAAACATACGTACGAGTAAATGGTAATACCCTTGTAACAAGAACTGTTATTTTCCCATAATTAGAAAATAACCTTTTTATAATTAGCATTCCCTTCTTACTCTTTGGCATCTTTTTGTGAAGCCAGTTTATAACAAATTCTCCACCATAATATCCAATTGCATAACTAATTAGTGCTCCAACTATAGCTGCTAAAACTGTACATATTAATACTAAAGTAAAACTATAATCCCCATCTGCAATACTTAACCCAACACAGGGCAAAACTACTTCACTTGGTAATGGAATACATGCATATTCAAGCATAGTTACAATAAATATACCTAAATATCCAAAACTTTCTGTAATATGAATTGCTATAGTGATTATGCTATTCATTAGATCCATATAAAATTAATTCTCCTTAAATCTACTACTCTGATTTGTATTATATCACTTTGTTATTATAAATATATTAAGAAAATAGAAAATATGGAAATAGTAATGAACTTTTACCATTTCCATATTATAAAAATTATTCTCCTGCTATTGATAATTCCTTTACAAGTACTGATGGTGAACCAAAACTACTCATTGGGAATTTTATATCAGAACAAACTTCCTCTACATCCTTTAAAAGATTAAAGAAATTTCCTGCAACTGTTATTTGTTCTACTGGATAAGACTTTTTACCATTTTCAATCATAAAACCTTTTGCAGCTAGTGAAAATTCTCCTGTTATAGCATTAGCCCCTGCATGAAGTCCTGAAAATTCACTTATTATTATTCCACTTCCTACTTCCTTTAAAAGTTCATCAAAATCCTTTTCTCCATTTTCTATATAAAAGTTTGTTGGTCCAACTCCTACTGGAGATGCATATGAGCTTTTAAATCCACTTCCTGTTGATTTTATTCCAGCTTTATGTGCTGTTTTTAAATTATGAAGAAGTGTTTTAAGCTGTCCTTTTTCAACTAATGCTTTTTTAAATGTTGCAACACCTTCATCATCAAAAGCAACTGATGCTAAGCCATCTTTCATAAGTGGGTTATCTATTATAGTAATCTTTTCTGATGCTATAATCTCCCCTTCCTTATCCTTTAATAAAGACATTCCTTTTTGAGCTAAATCTCCATCAAATATTCCACCAAAGGCTTGAAGTAATGAAACCATTGCCTCATTTTTAATTACAGTTTTATATTTATTAGACTTTACTGATTTTGCTCCTACCTTTTCCATAGCTTCATCTACAGCTTCTTTTGCTATTTTTTTAGGATTCATATCTAAAACATTTTTACCTATTTGATACCCAAAACCATCATACTTATTTCCTTCAATATCTATTACAGGTACAACATAAGCACTTAAAAGATTTGATTTATCATTTAATTCTAATCCCTTTGAATTCATTAACCCATAATTAAAATTAACATAGCTAACTCCACAACCTATAAAGTTATCAACCTTATCTGAATATGCCTTACATTCTTTTTCCATTGCTATTCCTAAATCAATAAGCTCTTTGGCATCTATATTTTCTAATTCTTTATGATAATTAACTACTTTACTATATTCTTTGTCACCTTCATAAATAAATTGAATATCTTCGTCTTCTATAGCTAGTGCTGATGCCTTTGCATTTTCAACAAGCATCTTAATTGCAGCTTCATCAATTATTTCAGTATATGAATATCCCATTTTTTCATCTACCTTAGCTCTAAAAGATACTCCAAAGGATTTATTAAGATTATATTTTTCAACCTCTTCTTTATATATATTAATACTTAAACTTTCCTTGTCTGAAAAATAAATTTCAAATTCTTCTAATCCACTTTTTCTTGCTTCCTTAAAAAGCTTTTCTTTAAACTCCTTAAATTCCATAATTTATTGCACCTCCTATCTTCCACCTACTGTAATATTTTTAACTCTAATCATAGGCTGACCAACATTAACTGGTATACTTCCAGATGATGAACCACACATACCTTGAGCCTGAACTAAATTCTTTCCAACCATATCTATATTCATAAGTATTTCACTACCTTTTCCTATAAGGCTAGCCCCTCTAACAGGTTCTTGTATTTCTCCATTTTTAACTAAATAACCTTCTGATACTGAAAAATTAAACTCTCCTGTAACTGGATTTACTGATCCTCCACCTAATTTTTTAGCATAAAGTCCTTCATCCATTGATTTTATTATATCCTCTGGATTATCATTTCCAGCAGCAATATAAGTATTAGTCATTCTTGAAGTTGGAGCATATTTATAGCTTTGTCTTCTTCCACTTCCAGTTGAATTCATTCCCATTCTTCTGCCGTTTAACTTATCAATCATGTATCCTTTTAATATACCATTTTCTATTAATACATTCTTTCTAGCTTTTTCACCTTCATCATCTATATTTATAGAACCCCATGCATTTTCAATTGTTCCATCATCAATTGCTGTAACTTTAGATGATGCTATTTGTTCTCCAATTTTATTTGCAAATTCTGAATTTCCCTTTGCTACAGAAGTTGCCTCTAGTGAGTGTCCACAAGCTTCATGGAATAAAACTCCACCAAAACCATTATCAATTGCTACTGTCATCTTTCCTGCTGGACAATCTTTAGCATGAAGCATAGTTACAGCAGTTCTTGCAGCTTCTATTCCATACTTTTCAACATCTATGTCATTAAACATTTCAAAGCCCATTGAACGTCCAGGACCTTCAAATCCCATTTGATTTTCTCCATCTTTAGATGCAACTGCACTTATTCCAAGTCTTGTTCTAACTCTTCTATCCTCTACACAAAGACCATCTGTATTTGCTATTAATATTTTTTGATCCTTATCAGAATATCCAACACTTACCTTTGTAATATCACTACTATACTCACTTGCACTCTTATATGCCATTTTCATAATTCCAATTTTTTTATCATAATTAATATCATTTGGATAGTACTTTATTATATGTTTATTTGGAACTATTATAGAGTTATTTACAATAATAGTCTTTTCTTCTTTTAAATCACCAAGGGCAAGAGCTGCCTTATAAGCTGTATCTAAAAGACTACTTAAAGAATTATTGTTAGTATATGCATAAACACTCTTAAGACCCTTAAATATTCTTATTCCTACACCATAGCTTCTTCCACCAATTGCATTTTCTACTTTATTATCTAAAATTCCTAAAGAATTACTTATTGTATCCTCTTCAAAAATTTCAGCAAAATCTCCTCCTGTAATCATACATTTGGATAAAACTTTTCCTATAACTTCTTTTGATAACATACTTATCCCTCCTTATTCATTTCCTTTTTAAATTCTTTAAAAGCATTTCCCCAATAGTCAACGTAATCCCTTTCGCACCATTCTGCCATTATAACCTGTTCTCCATTTTTTAAAGAGTATCTTTCAATTGGTTCTTTAGATAATCTTCCTCCTGAAATATTATAAACTAATAATTCATCCTCTATTATAATTATAGCCATTCTTCCATCTGGAGAAATATATGCATCCTTCATAAATGGAACTTCATTTTTTAGTACTCTCCAAGGAATAACTAAAGCATCATATTTTACAAGCTTTCCATTTGGTTTTATTGATAGTTTATAATCATAAGATTTAGCATTATCATTTAAAGGGGATACCTTAGCTTCTAATGTCCATTTCCCATTATCCCTTTTTACAGTAAAATTACTATAGTCTATATATTTTTTTAATAAACTTTTTTCTCTAGAATTAAGTTGGGAATATGCACTATCATAATCTCTTCTATACATTTGATTTATTTCTTTAGAATAAATATCCTGTATTACTAATCCTTTATCTACAAAAGTATTATCAACTGGTAGTATTTCATATTGAGGAAACTTATTTTTAAAATTATCCCCTTCATATACTTCTGTTGATATATAATTATTTCCTATAAAATTTATATTTCTATATATATCTTTATTACTTTTTATTTCTACTTTTCCTTGTTTATTTTTTCTATCTATTGTATTAGCTACTAAATATTCTTGATGCTTTCCTTTATTATCTAATACCTTTTTATCTAATGTCCATATACCATTCATTCTTGGAAAAATTATTCCTTTTGACTCTTCAATAGGTTGAATTTTATTATTTTTATAACTTATCCATAATGTTCTATAGGTCTCATCAGTAAATGTTCCATCATCATTAGCTTTTCTAGGCTGTTTTAAAACCAAATAAAGCCCCTTATTTTCTTCTTTACCTACATTTTTTATATCTTCTTTCAAATTATCATTAATATCTTTAAAAGAATCCTCTGAAACATCACCAACTTTTTTAACATTTAAAAACATCCCTTGATAATAAACATAGCTGCTACTATTATTTATATAAAAGAACTCTAATATACTATTACTTTTATTACTTGCAGTAATTACATTAATATTTTTATCTTCTATATTTAAGTCTTTAACTGTAAAGTTTGATTCATAGGAAATATAATAATCATCTCCTACTATCTTTAATTTATAATCTACACCATTATATATCTTATTACTAATATCTATATCTTTACTTCCAATACTTATAATTTTATTTTTTAAATCTTCTACTTTTCCTCTTGTATATATATTCTTATCTAAAATTTTAACGTTAGTTATTTGCCACTTACCTTTAATTAATAAATTATTGTTTTGAGGAGACTTAAGTTCTATCATTTCATTAGTGTCTATAGCCGAACAACCAGTTAAAGAAAATAACGCAATAATTATAAGAATGAATACTGCTATTTTATTCCTCATTTATATAATTCAACTCCTTTGACTTAGGAATAACGATTATTATTTCAGTTCCAACGTGGAGCTTACTCTTAACTACAAGGGTACCACCATGTAATTTTACTATTTCATCTGCTATTGATAATCCAATTCCTGCATTAGAATTTGCATTACTACCCTTATAAAATTTTTCTTTAACCTTTTCTAATTCATCCTCTCTTATTCCACATCCATTATCTTTAACTTTTATTCTTAAATAATTATCAGCATCATCAAACTCAACGCTAATTACTCCTTGTTCTTGTGTAAATTTAAAAGCATTGTCAATTATATTTATAAGTACCTGCTTCATTCTATCTGAATCCATAAATATTTCAGTGCATTTTGTTTTGTTATACACATAAAAATTTATATTTTCTCTCTCTGCCCTTGGTGTCATATATAATTCAACATATCTTGAAAAATCACTAATTTTAACAATACGTTTCTTTAAACTTATTTTATTATTTATAAGTCTTGAAAAATCTAATAATTCTTCAACCATAGAAGATAGTCTATCTGTTTCTTTTTCAATAATATTAAAACCTAATTTTAGTGTTTCTCTATCTGTATTATCATCATTTAATGTTATTACCCATCCTTTAATAGCTGTAAGCGGTGTTCTAAGTTCATGAGAAACTGATGATATAAAGTCATTTTTCATCTGCTCTCTTTCTGTAAGTTCTTCAGCCATAAAATCCAAAGTATCTGCTAATTGACCAATTTCATCCTTAGAAACAAAATTACTTCTTTGATTTAAATCTCCACTAGCCATTTTCTTTGCTGTATTTTTAAGTTTTAATATTGGATCTACAATATTTTTAGCCATAATAAGACTAAGAACTACCCCAATAATTAAAACTATTATTGATATTATTATAAAGAAACTAATTATAGATGTTATTGATTTGTCAATATCCTTCAATGAAGTAATAAATCTTATAGCTCCAATAATTTTTCCATTAACTTTTAATGGTTTTGTTACTGCCATTACTTTAGAGTTATAATAGTTTACATCTCCAACCCATCTACTACTTTCACCTTTTAATGCTTTTTTTATTTCCACATTAGCTTCAACAGATTTATCATTTACTCCTATTGAATCCATTAAAAGCTTCCCTTTATCATCAAAAATTTGAACTTGTGCTGTAGTTTGATTCCAAAATGCATCAACATTATCATATACATTTAACAATAATGAAGATGTTGAATAATATCTATCATAAAAACTTGTAGCCAAATCAATTTGATTAACTAACATAGTTTCAGTATTATCGTAATAATACTGCCTTACAAAAACTATAAGTAAGGCATCTAATATCATTATTGTTGAAAGAATAACTATTATAAAATTTCTTATAATTCTACTCTTTATACTTTTCATACTCTATCCTTTCCATCTATAACCTATACCCCAAACAGTTTCTATAAATTCTGGATTTGAAGCATTTTCTTCTATTTTCGATCTTAATCTTCTAATATTAACATCAATTATTTTAGGATCACCAAAATAATTATATCCCCATACTGAATTTAAAAGCTCATCTCTAGAAAAAGCCTTATTTGGATTTTCAATAAATGTTTTCATTATTAAATATTCCTTTGGAGTTAATTCTATTTCTTCTCCATTTTTAGTAATCTTTTGTGAATATAAATTAATTACAAAAGGTCCATTTATTAATTCATTTTTCTTTTCATTATCTTTCTTTTCCATCCTTCTTAAAATAGCTCTAATTCTAAGAACAACTTCTAAAGGATTAAATGGTTTTACTATGTAGTCATCTGCTCCATATTCAAGACCCATTATTTTATCCATATCTTGACCTTTAGCAGTTAACATTATTATACCCATATCTGGATATTCACTTCTAAGTTTATTGCACACTTGAAATCCATCAATTCCTGGCAACATAACATCTAGAACTGCTACATCAGGCTTTTCTTCCATAGCCTTTTTTATTCCATCTTCTCCATTACTTGCTTCTATTATTTCAAAATCATTTCTTGCTAAATTTATCTTTAAAAATCCTCTTATACTAACCTCATCTTCAACTAATAATATTTTCGCCATTTTTCAAAACACCTCTTTTACTGATTTTAAAAAAGAAGCTTAATTTATTTAAGCTTCTTTTATATTATTCTTATATTATTATAATCTATAATTCTTATTCTTAATATGAATAATTTCTATTTTATTGTTCTAAATTCATATCCTTTATCTTTAAAGTATTGAATTATTTCTGGTAAAGCTTTAACTGTATTCTCTTTTCCATATGTGTCATGCATTAAAAATACAACGCTATCTGCCTTATCTCCTAATTTTTCTACATTCTTTTTTGTATTTTGAATTAATTGTTCCTTAGTGTTTCTTCCACCATTTTCAGCATCCCCATTTAACGCATCCCAATCAACTATATTGACTCCATTTTTATCTAATACTGGTCTTGCTTTTTCTCTTCCATTCCATGACCAATATCCTCCTGGGAATCTAACTACTCTTGTAGAAAAATCTTTTCCTAATGCTTCTTTTAATGCTTTATTAGTCTTATTATACTCACCCATAAATCTATCTACATTAATAACTCTATTAGGATATAAATACTGATAATTATGAGTATAACTATGATTTGCTATAGCATGTCCCTCTTTAGCCGTTCTCTTTAGTAATTCCTTTGATTCTGAGCTAGCATTTATGTATTTTCCAACAATGAAAAAAGTAGCTTTTACATTATATTTATCTAATATATCTAATACTTTTGGAGTATTAGTAGTTGATGGACCATCATCAAAAGTTAAATAAACAACCTTTTTACCGTCAGTTCTTACTGGATAATGTAACTCACCTTTTAAAAGACCAGAAGTACGCTTTGCAACTTCTACTGCATCATCTGCATTTGGATCATCCTTTAATGGTAAATATCCTGAATTATCTAATTTACTCTTAGTATTTTCATCTTGTCCAACATTTTTGCTGTCATTATTTTTATTATCATTATTATTATTTTGTTTTTTATTATTATCATTAATATTATTGCTATTTTGTTTATTATTATCTTTTTCTTCTGCTAATACTTTTTCATTTTTATTATTAGATGATAAAACTGAATAAATTGATATTCCTCCAATTATTAAAACTAATACAATTCCTAATAACAAAATACTTTGTCTTCTTCTCATTTTCATTTTAGATTTTTTTCTTCTCTTTGATATTTCTAAATTACTATATGTATTACGCTTTCTCAAAACTTATCCCCCTCAATTATATTTTACACTATACTACTATTATAATATTTATAATAAAAATTGCTATTACAAAATCATTAATATCAGTTACATTCTTGTAACACTTTATCTAAATTTGTATATTTTTTATACATATTGCTCCACTTTCTATTTTTTTATAAAAAAAAATAAGCTATTTTAAAGCTTATAATAAAAATGGCTCCGTGGAGAGGACTTGAACCTCCAACCTATCGGTTAACAGCCGAGTGCTCCACCATTGAGCTACCACGGAACATTTATTCAGATTTTTGTTCTCTGAAAATTGCACATGAATTTTTGTTGATTCGCTTATTTTTTATTGGTCAAGCCCTCGACCTATTAGTATCAGTCAGCTGAACATGTTGCCATGCTTACACCTCTGACCTATCAACCTTGTGTTCTTCAAGGGGTCTTACTAGCTTATGCTATGGGAAATCTCATCTTGAGGTGGGCTTCACGCTTAG
>NZ_JAUSUF010000002.1 GCF_030813415.1 Eubacterium multiforme
TCATCAGCACTATGGACAGCTTTAAAGGCAGGAGATCATGTAATTGCATCAGATACACTTTATGGTTGTACATTTGCATTATTAAATCATGGAATAACAAAGTTTGGAATAGACGTAACTTTTGTAGATATTAGTAATGAAGAAGAAGTTAAAAAAGCTATGAGACCAAATACTAGAGTGGTTTATCTAGAAACACCTGCAAACCCAACTTTAAAAGTAACAGATATTGAAAAAATATCAAAGATTGCTCACGAAGTAAAAGACTGTTTGGTTTTTGTAGATAATACATTCTGTACTCCATATATTCAAAGACCTTTAGAACATGGAGCAGATGTAGTAGTTCATTCAGCAACTAAATATATAAATGGACATGGAGATGTTGTTGCTGGATTTGTAGTAGGTAATAAAGAATTTATAACAAACGTTAAATTACAAGGAATAAAAGATATGACAGGTTCAGTTATGAGTGCTTTTGATGCCTTCTTAATTATAAGAGGAATGAAGACATTAGAAATTAGAATGAAGAAACATTGTGAAAATGCAATGCAAGTAGCTGAATTCTTAGAAGATCATCCAATGGTTGAAAAGGTTTACTATCCAGGACTTAAGAGTTTTGAATATCACGATTTAGCTAAGAAACAAATGGATTTACCAGGTGCTATGATATCCTTTGAAGTAAAGGGCGGAGTAGATGGAGGAAAGACAGTAATGAATAATGTTAAACTTGCAACATTAGCTGTAAGTTTAGGAGATACTGAAACATTAATTCAACATCCAGCATCAATGACTCACTCACCATATACAAAAGAAGAAAGAGAAGCAGCTGGAATTAGTGATGGATTAATTAGATTATCAGTTGGTCTTGAAACTGCTGAAGATATAATTGCTGACTTAAAACAAGCTTTAGATTTAATAGAAGAATAAAATTTTTTATAAAAAGCTAAAAAAAGTAAATATCCCTAAAAATATAAATTATAAAATAAAATGAACATGGATTAGTGATTTATAGAAGACTATTTTTAATAGATAAATTTATCTTTAAAAGTAGTCTTCTTTTTTTGCTGTACTTTAGGTAAGTGCTAATTTAAAATTATTAAAATATTCCTATTAAACTGTGAATTTAAATAAAAATGTTAAATTTATTTAACTAATTTGCTCTTTGATTTAACCTTTGAATAATAATCCCTTAACTTTCAAAAGATAATATAAAGGTGTAGATAACAAATTCATTAAATTATTTTGTGGAGGAGATTGAATATGAAAAATAAAAATCTTAAAATTCTTGTAACTACATTATTAATAAGTGCAATGGGAGGATTATTAGTAGGTTGTGGAGGTAAAGAAGCTTCTAAACAAAGTGGAGAAACAATTACAATAAGTGGCTCTTCAGCTCTTTTACCATTAATGGAACAATCAATAGAAAAATTTAATGAAGTAAAGCCAGGAAATACAATTAATGCACAAGCAGGTGGTTCTGGTACAGGATTAACTCAAGTATTAGAGGGATCAGTAAATATCGGGAATTCAGATGTATTTGCAGAAGAAAAATTATCAAAAGATGATGCAAAAAAATTAGTAGATCATAAAGTTGTAGCACAAGGTTTTGGAGTTGTTGTCAATAAAGAAACAGAAGTAAAAAGTTTAACTAAAAAACAAATTCAAAATATATTTTCAGGAAAAATTAAAAATTGGAAAGAGGTTGGAGGAAAGGATATGGAAATATTAGTTATTCATAGACCAGCTTCTTCAGGAACAAGAGCAACATTTATAGAAAAAGTTTTAGATGGTAACAAAAAGTTAGAAAATGATTCAATAGGTGCTCTTCAAGATAGTAATGGAGCAGTTATAAATGCCATGAAACAAAATAAAGGTGCAATAAGCTATATAGCTCTTTCTTATATGAATAATAATGAGGCTAAGAATGCATTAGATTTAGTAAAAATAAATGGAGTTACCCCTGATTCAGAAAATATAAAAAATGGTAAATATGATTTTTGGTCATGGGGACATATGTATACTAAAGGAGAAGCAACAGGCCTTTCAAAAGAATTTATTGATTTTGTAGGAAGTAAAGAAAATATGGATAGTATTAATAACCTTGGATTAATTCCTGGAAATGAAATTAAAAAATAACTATGAAATATAGATAGGAATGATAAATGTGAAAAAAAGAAGTTTTAAGGAAAGGTTTTTTAATGAACATTTAGGAAAAGGGTTTTCAAGTTTTTGTGGGATATTAATAATATTAATTACAATACTTATAATATTATTTATAGGTTCAAAGGGTATAAAAATATTTACTAAAGGGGAGTATGGGTTAACACAATTTTTATTTACGAATAATTGGAACCCAGCAGGGAATCCTAAAGGCTTTGGTGCTTTTGCATTTATATTAGGTTCAACCTTTGTATCTTTAGGAGCAGTCCTTTTAAGTGCTCCAGTTGCAATTGCTTTAGGTGTATTTGTTAATGTTATTTCTAAAGGCTTTGGAGAAAATATAATTAAACCATCCCTTGAAATATTAGTTGGAATACCATCTGTAGTATATGGATGGATTGGAGTTTCAGTTTTAGTTCCATTTTTAAAAGATAATTTTGGTGGAATGGGATTTTCACTTTTGGCAGGAATATTAGTTTTATCTCTTATGATTCTTCCAACTATAGCAACTCTTTCTATAGATGCAATTAAAGGAATACCAAGGGAGCATATAGAGGCTTCTTATGGACTTGGAGCAACAAGGTGGCAAACAATTAAAAATGTTATAGTAAAGGGAGCAAAATCTGGAATACTTACAGGAGTTGTACTTGGAATAGCAAGAGCTTTTGGAGAAGCCCTTGCAGTTCAAATGGTAATTGGAAATGCTATTAAAATTCCAACTAGTTTAACATCATCTGCTGCCACTTTAACTAGTATCCTAACAATGGATATGGCAAACACAGTAAGTGGATCAGCTTGGAATGATGCTTTATGGACATTAGCTTTAATATTATTAGTAATATCATTTATTTTTATATTAGTAGTTAGAAGAATTGAAAAAGGAGGAGTTAATTAAAATGGATGCAAAAAAAATAGATAAGATAGCAACTGGAGTATTTTATTTAATAGCTGCCTTTGTAGTTATTATACTTGGTACATTTCTTATTTATATTTTATATAAAGGTTTTGGAATGTTAACTCCTTCATTTATTTTTGGAAAGCCTACTTTAACAAGAGCAGGTGGAGGAATTGGTCCACAAATTTTTAATTCACTTTATATGCTAGTTATTTCATTATTAATAACAGTACCAATAGGAATAGGGGCTGGAATATATTTAGCTGAATATGCTAAGGAAGGTATCATATTAAATATAATAAGATTATCTCTTGAAACTATGTCCTCTTTACCTTCTATAGTAATTGGAATGTTTGGACTTTTAATATTTGTTAATTTCTTAGGTTTTGGATATTCAATAATTGCAGGTGCTTTATCAGTAAGTATTTTAAATATACCATCAATGACAAGAATATCAGAAAATGCAATAAGAAATGCCTCTAAAATGGTTAAGGAAGCTTCATTAGGTATTGGTGCTACGAAATGGCAGACTATAATGAAAGTAACCCTTAAAGTGGCTATGAAGGATATTTTAACTGGAATAATACTATCATCTGGAAGAATATTTGGTGAAGCTGCAGCATTTTTATATACAGCAGGGTTAAGTTCTGGAAGTTTAAATTTTAATAATATAAGTTTAACAGGAAGTAATTCAGCTTTTTCACTTTTTAGACCAGCAGAAACTTTGGCAGTTCATATATGGAAATTAAATTCAGAAGGTGTTGTGCCAGATGCTGCAAATATTGCAAATGGAACAGCAGCAGTTTTAATAATAATGGTTTTATTATTTAACTTATTAGCAAAATTAATAGGAAATAGAATGCTAAAATCATATAGTGGGGAGTAGGAAGAAACTATGAGTATAATAGAAACTAGAAATTTAAATCTTTACTATGGAACAAATAAAGCTCTTAAAGATATAAATATAAAGTTTAATAAAAATGAAGTTATAGCCCTTATAGGTCCATCAGGCTGTGGTAAATCAACTTTTTTAAGGACAATAAATAGAATGAATGATCTTATAGAGTCAGTAAAAATAGAGGGAGAAGTATTATTTGAAGGAAATAATATTTTTGATGATTATGATGAGATTAATCTTAGAAAAAGAATAGGTATGGTTTTTCAAAAGCCAAATCCATTTCCAATGTCTATATATGATAATGTTGCTTATGGACCAAGGATACATGGGGTTAAAGATAAGAAAAAATTAGATGAGATAGTAGAAAAAAGTTTAAAAGGAGCAGCACTTTTTGAGGAAACTAAGGATAGACTTAAAAAAAGTGCAATGGGATTATCAGGAGGGCAGCAGCAAAGACTTTGCATTGCAAGAACTCTTGCAGTTTCACCAGAAGTAATACTTATGGATGAACCAACATCAGCCCTTGATCCAATTTCAACTAATAAGGTAGAGGAATTAATTCATGAATTAAAAAGGGATTATACTGTTATAATAGTTACTCATAATATGCAGCAAGCAGGAAGAATAGCTGATAAAACAGCATTTTTCTTAAATGGTGAAATTATAGAGTATGGAAAGACAGAAGATATATTTTATAGACCAAAAGATAAAAGGACAGAGGATTATATTACAGGAAGATTTGGTTAATAAAAATAATTAAGAGGTGATTTTTTTGATAAGGGAATCTCAAAAATTTAGAATAAATAGTATAAATAGCAATTTAAACAAGATGGCAAATTTAGTTAAAGAACAGTTAAATGATAGTATGTTAGCTTTAAAGGATAGAGATACTACATTAGCAGATAAAATTATAAAAAATGATGATAAGGTAGATCTCCTTCAAAAATTAATTGAAGAGGAATGTATTAAGTTTATTGCAACAGAACAGCCAGTTGCAAAAGATTTAAGGAGAGTATTTACCGCATCTAAAATAGTTACAGACTTAGAAAGAATGGCAGACCATGCAGTTGATATATGTAAAATTGCAAGGGATGTTGAAGTGAAAACTTATATATCTGAAGCAAAAAAACTTTGGCTTATGGAAGAAAAAATTCAAAATATGATAACATTAGCTTTAAAGGCATATGATAATAGGGATGTAGATGGAGCCTATAATATATGTAAATTAGATGATGAAATAGATTCTATATATAAGGAAGTATTTAAAGAAACTTTAACGTATATAAAAAATGATGAAAGCAAAATTGATGTAGGAACTAAATTATTATTTGTAAGTAAATATTTAGAAAGGATTGGGGATCATGTAACAAATATTTGTGAATGGATAATATTTAGTAAAAAAGGCAAGTATGTAGATTTAAATGAATAATTTAAAAACCACGCTATAAAGGTAGTGTGGTTTTTGTTATTGAATATTTTAATTATATTATTTTACAATAGAGAAATACTTTGTTTTTAATGAGTTTTATTGACTAACAAAGTATATTAATGTAATATAACAAAAGATACACTAGTTATAGTGCAGAAAAATGGAAACATCAAAAATTCAATAAAAAATATATTTTATAATAAGTATTGCAAAAGAATTCTATTATTTTTAAAATGTAACTTTGTTACGTTGACAAATATGAAATAAAAGGATATAGATAGACTTATAGGTATAAAATAATAAAAAATTAAAAATAATTACAATAAGGAGGAACAATAATGGGAAAACCGATTGTCGCAATGGTAGGAAGACCAAATGTTGGTAAATCTACATTATTTAATAGATTAGCAGGAAAGAGAATTTCTATAGTTGAAGATACACCAGGAGTTACAAGAGACAGAGTATATGCAGAAGCAGATTGGCTTAATTATAATTTTACAATGATAGATACAGGTGGTATAGAACCTGAAAGAGATGATATCATAGTTAAACAAATGAGAAGACAAGCAAATATAGCAATAGAAACAGCAGATGTTATAGTATTTATAGTTGATGGTAAAGAAGGATTAACACCAGCTGATAAAGAAGTAGCTACAATGCTTAGAAAAAGCAAAAAGCCAGTAGTTCTTGTAGTTAACAAGGTTGATTCACTAAAAGAAGAAGAAAATGCTTGGGAATTTTATAACTTAGGAATAGGAGACCCTATTACAATATCAGCAGCTCAAGGTTTAGGTCTTGGAGATATGCTAGATGAAGTTGTTAAGAATTTTGACCCTGCATGTTTAGAAGAAGTAGAGGATGAATATATAAGAATAGCTATGGTTGGAAAGCCAAATGTAGGTAAATCATCCCTTATAAATAAACTTCTAGGAGAAGATAGAGTAATAGTTTCAAATGTTCCAGGAACAACAAGGGATGCTATTGACTCTTATTTAGAAACAGAAGAAGGTAAATTTATTCTAATAGATACAGCAGGTCTTAGAAGAAAGAGTAAAGTAAAAGAAGAAATTGAAAGATATAGCGTTATAAGAACTTATACAGCTATTGAAAGAGCAGATGTTTGTATCTTAATGATAGATGCACAAGAAGGTGTAACAGAGCAGGATGAAAAGATAATAGGATATGCACATGAACTTAATAAGGCTATTATGGTTGTTGTTAATAAGTGGGATCTTATAGAAAAAGATGATAAAACTTTAGATAAGTTAAAGAAGGAACTTCAAGGTGAACTTAAGTTCTTAAGCTATGCACCTTATGTGTTTATATCAGCCCTTACAGGACAAAGAACTAATAAAATCTTAACAACTGCAAAGATGTGTTATGACAATTATTCAAAGAGAATATCAACTGGTGTTTTAAATGATGTAATAAATAGAGCTGTACTTATGAAGGAGCCACCAATTGTAGGATTAAAGAGAATGAAAATTTATTATGCAACTCAAGTTGCAGCAAGACCACCTAAGTTCATTTTCTTTGTAAATGACGCAAATGCAACACATTTTTCATATCAAAGATATTTAGAAAACCAATTAAGACAAAGTTTTGATTTTGAAGGAACAGGTATACAAATAGAGTATAGAGAAAGGAAAATGTAATTATGAGTAAAGTAGCATTTATTGGAGGAGGAAGTTTTGGTACAGCATTAGCAGTGCAGCTTAGCCAAAAAGGTAATAAAGTAAATATATTTGATAGAGATATTAATGTTTGCAGAGACATTAATGAAAACAGAAAAAATGATAAATATATTAAAGACTTACATATTCCAGAAAATATTACAGCCTTTAATAATATAGATGAGGCAATAGAAGGAGTGGACTATTTAGTTTTAGCAGTTCCTTCTCATGTAATAAGAGATGTTACTAAATCCTTAAAAGGAAAAATTAAAGAAGATGTAGTTATAATATCAATAGCTAAAGGAATTGAACCTACAACTAATAAAAGATTATCAAAGGTTATAGAAGATGAACTTCCAAACCCTGTAGTAATACTTTCAGGTCCAAGTCATGCAGAGGAAGTTGCAATTAAACTTCCAACTACTTTAGTTTCAACTTCAAACAATATGAAGTATGCAGAAAAGGTTCAAGAATTATTTATGACACCAACCCTTAGAGTGTATACAAATGAAGATATAGTTGGAGTTGAAATAGGAGGAGCTGTTAAAAATATTATTGCATTAGCTGCAGGTATTGGTGACGGTGTTGGCTATGGAGATAATTCAAAAGCAGCCCTTATGACTAGAGGAATGAAGGAAATATCAAGAGTTGGAATGGCACTTGGTGGAAAAGCTGAAACATTTTTTGGACTTACAGGAATGGGTGATTTAATAGTTACTTGTACCTCAATGCATTCAAGAAATAGAAGAGCAGGTATTCTTATAGGAAAAGGTGCATCATTAGATGAAGCATTAGAAGAAGTAGGAATGGTAGTTGAAGGCGTTAAAGCTTGTAAGGCTTTCCATGAATTAAATAAAGAAATTGGAGTTAGTATGCCAATTACTGATGCATTATATGATGTATTATTTGAAGGTAAAAATCCAAGAGAAGTAGTTAATGAACTTATGCTTAGAGAAAAGAAAAATGAAACTCATTAATAACATATAAAGGTGATATAATTTTTAGTTATGTCATCTTTTTTTTTATTTTTTTATTAATCATAATAAAAAATACAATTATTTAAAAATTTATAGATACTAAAAATTTTTCTAAGTGCAAAATAATTATATAAAATAGTATATAATTTTGAACTTCCGAATATATATATATTGTTATAAATAGTTAGGAGGTAATTTCTTGGACAATTTTAAAATCTATAAAGATATATCAGAAAGAACCCAAGGTGACATATATGTAGGAGTTGTTGGCCCTGTAAGAACAGGAAAATCAACATTTATTAAAAAATTTATGGACCTTATGGTAATACCAAAGATAGAAAATGAGTTTAAAAAAGAGAGAGCTAAGGATGAATTACCACAAAGTGGCTCAGGAAAGATGATTCATACTACAGAACCAAAGTTTGTTCCAAATGAAGCTATTGAAATAAACATTGAAGATGAAATAAAATTTAAAGTTAGAATGGTTGATTGTGTAGGATATATAGTAAAGGAGGCTTTAGGCTATATTGAGGGAGAAAATCCTAAGATGGTTAATACTCCATGGTATGATTATGAAATTCCATTTGAAGATGCAGCTGAAATAGGAACTAGAAAGGTTATAACAGACCATTCAACAATTGGTTTAGTTATAACTACAGATGGAAGTATAACTGGACTTAAGAGAGAAGATTATATTGAGGCAGAAGAGAGGGTAATATCTGAATTACAGTCAATAAATAAGCCATTTGTAGTAGTACTTAATAGCGCAAGAGCAAATTCTAAGGAAACACAAGAAGTAAAAAAAGAAATGGAAGAAAAGTATAATGTTGAAGTTCAAATAATGGACATAGCCAATATGAATGAGGATGATATAGAGAATTTATTTAAAAACGTTCTTAGAGAATTTCCAGTAAAAGAAGTTAATATTGATATGCCAGAGTGGCTTGAAAAACTAGAAGTTGAACATTGGCTTAAAAAAGATTTCTTTAACATAATAAAAGGGATGAGCAAAAACATATCAAAAGTAAGAGATATAAAAATTTCTCTTGATAATTTAGAGGAAGAATTTTTAGGTGATACATTTATAAAAGAAATAGACCTAGGTATTGGAACTGCTAATGTTATAATGAAGCCTAAAGATGGAATATTTTATAAGGTATTAAGTGAAATATGTGAATTAGAAGTTGGATCAGACAATGATCTTCTTTCCATAATTAAAGAATTAAATTGTGCAAAAAAAGAATATGATAAAGTTAAAGATGCTTTAAATGATGTTAATGAGACAGGATACGGATTAGTTGCACCTCAACTTAAAGAAATGAAATTTGAGGAACCTGAAATAGTTAAGCATGGTTCTCAATATGGAGTTAAATTAAAAGCCAGTGCACCATCACTACATTTTATTAAAGCTAATATTCAAACAGAAATAAGCCCTATAATGGGATCAGAAAAAGAGTCAGAAGACTTAGTTAAATCTTTACTAGAACAATTTGAAAATGATCCAACAATGCTTTGGCAAAGTAATATGTTTGGAAAATCATTAGAAGTTTTAGTTAAAGAAGGGCTTCAAAATAAACTTTATAAAATGCCAGAGGATGTTCAAGTAAAAATACAAAAAACACTTCAAAAAATAATAAATGAGGGTAATGGAGGATTAATCTGTATAATCCTATAAATAGTAGGCTAGTATTTTGTTTATCATTATACTAGCCTTTTATTTATTATTGGGTTATATTCAAAATAAAGAACATATAATAATAATATATACTTTAAAAATATAATACAAAAAGGCATGGTGAGGTATTATGATGAATAAATACAAAACTTATAAGAAAGTTGGGGCAATAGATAAAGAGATAGCGGACAAGGTAGGATTTGATTTTTATGGTAATGTCTATGCTTCACCAGGGGTATTAAAGCATATAAAAAAGAAACACGGAAAGCAGCTTACAAGAAATATAAAGGATAATTTAAAGGTAATGATGGAGAGAATAATAATAAAACCAGATTTTATAGGAATGAATAAAAGAAAAAATAAAGATGGGGCATTAGAACTTGTAAAGAAAATAGATGCTTATATAATGCTTATTTTAGAAGTGGATATAGATAAAAAATATATTTATGTTTCTAGTATGTATCCAGTAACTAAAAGCAAAATGAAAAATAAATTATATAGTGGAAGCTTAAAAGAAGCAGTATAAATACTAATATTTCCTTGAAAAATATTTGATTATGTATGTATAATAACAGTGTATGAAAGTTTTTGAGGTGAGCAAGGGCTCCTCACGCGCTAATAAAATTAGTAAACAGAGATGTAGGATACGCCGACCTACCAAAAATTATTTAAAGACTTTTGGGAAGATCCCAAAAGTTCTTTTTATTACAAAAGATAACTAGGAGGAAGATATTATGAAGAAAGTTGCAGTTGTATTTAATGGTGGAACAATATCAATGAAGGTGGATGAAAGAATAAAGGCAGCAGTTCCAAGTCTTAGTGGAGAAGAAATTATGGCTATGGTAACTGGTATAGAAGATTATGCCGAAATTATAAATTATAATTTTTCATCTCTTCCATCTCCACATGTTACTCCACAAATTATGCTTGAATTATCAAAATTTGTACAAGAACTGGCAGACAGGGAAGATATTTCAGGAATAGTTGTAACTCATGGAACAGACAGTTTGGAAGAAACAGCGTACTTTTTAGATTTAACTGTTAAGACTAAAAAACCTATAGTTATAACAGGAGCAATGAGAAGTAGCTCAGAACTTGGATATGATGGACCATTTAATTTGGCTACATCAATTTGTACTGCAATAGCAGACCAATCAAGAGAAAGAGGAGTAATCGTTTGCTTTAATGGAGAATTAAATGATGCAAGAGAAGTTACAAAGGCAAATTCAATGGCTTTAAATGCTTTTAGAACTCCTAATTTTGGACCTGTTGGAATAGTTGATAATAATCAAGTTATATTTTATAGAAAAGGTAAAAAGGGAGAAAAATTATCTCCAAAAAATATGGATAAAGATGTAGCACTTATAAAATGTGTTTCAGGAATGGATTCATCCTTTATAGATTTTGCACTAGAAAAAGGATTTAAAGGAATTGTAATAGAAGGTATGGGAAGAGGCAATGTTCCTCCTACAGTAGTTCCAGGTATTAAAAGAGCTATAGAAAAAAATATACCTGTTGTTCTTGTATCTAGATGTTTTGAAGGAAGAGTTTTTGAAAGCTATGGCTATGAAGGTGGTGGAAAGCACCTTATGAATCTTGGAGTAATATTTGGTGATACTATGCCAGGACAAAAAGCTAGAATAGAACTTTTAGTTGCAATAAATTCAGGTAAAACAATAGATGAAATAAGAGGTTTATTTGAAGAAGGATTATATGAACACAATTAATAATATGAATGAACTTAATTCATAAAATAAAAAACATTCATACAGGTTAAAATAATAATACAATAATGTGTTGACAATATTCGGATTTATTACTAAAATAGTAATTGAAAGAGCGTAACTCATATAATAGTGGGAATATGGACCACTAGTTTCTACCAGATACCGTAAATATCTGACTATGAGAAGACTATTTGAATAATAAATTCAAAAAAAGTCATTATGAGTTATCTATTAAGGTGCTCATAATGACTTTTTTTATTCTGTGGGGGGAAAGAGATGAGAGAAGAAAAAAGATTTTTTGAAATTCTTGAAAATAAGAATGTTAATTTCAAGAAAGAAATTATTGCAGGTATAACTACATTTTTAACGATGGCTTACATAATAGCTGTAAATCCAAGTATATTAGGAGCTACTGGAATGGATCAAGGTGCATTAGTTACAGCAACTTGTTTATCGGCAGCTATTGCAACAATCTTAATGGGCGTATTTGCAAATTTACCTTTTGCTTTAGCATCAGGTATGGGGCTTAATGCTTATTTTGCTTTTTCAGTAGTTATAGGACAAGGAATATCATGGGAAATTGCACTGACTGCTGTATTCGTTGAAGGAATTATATTTATACTTATGTCACTATTTAAAGTTCGTCAAGTTGTAGTTAAAGCTATACCAATGAATATGAAATATGCAGTTACAGCAGGTATAGGATTATTTATAGCATTTATAGGACTTACAGGAAGTAAGATAGTTGTTGCAAATCCAGATACATATTTATCATTAGGACATTTTTCTACACCAACAGTTCTTATAGCTTCTGTTGGAGTTATAGTAATTGCAATATTAGATAAAAAAGGAGTTAAAGCTTCAATATTATTTGGAATTGTTGTTTCAACTTTAATGGCATGGGGTTATGCAATGTTTGATCCTGAATATGCAAAGGCTCTTGGAATATTTTTACCAAATGGAATTATAAAATTTGAAAGTATAGCACCAATTGCAGGGAAAATTGATTTTCATTATATGTTACACCCAAGTACAATATGGAGTTTTATAACAATAGTTTGTACATTTTTATTTGTTGATTTCTTTGATACTATTGGAACATTAGTTGGAGTATCATCAAGGGCTGGAATGTTAGATAAAGATGGAAATATACCAAATGTAGGTAAAGCATTATTAGTTGATGCAGTTGGAACAACTGTGGGAGCTTGCATTGGAGTATCTACTGTAACAACTTTTGTTGAAAGTTCAACAGGTGTTGCCGCAGGAGGAAGAACTGGGTGGACATCAATAACAACAGGAATGTTATTTTTAATTGCAATGTTCTTTTCACCTATTTTTGTAGCAATTCCAGCCTGTGCAACTGCACCAGCACTTATATATGTTGGTTATTTAATGCTTGGAGCTGTTAAAAATATTGATTTTCATGAAATAACAGAAGGATTTCCTGCATTTATAACAATAGTTGCAATGCCTTTAACTTATAGTATAGGTGATGGATTAACTTTAGGTGTATTATCTTATGTATTTATAAATGTTTTATATAATATTTTCTTTGTAAGAAATAAAGAAGAGAAGAAAAAAATATCTATAGTAATGATAGTTCTTACTTGTATATTTTTATTTAAATTATTTTTCTTATAATAAAATTATTAAGGCTGCCAAAAAGGCAGTCTTTTTTTATGTTTAATTGTAAACAATATGTTAACAAACCATTGACTTTATTTTGTTACTAAAATAATATGTATTTAATAATAAATTTAAGCTTTATGGTAAGGAGGGAAAATAATGGTTAAAAGTATGACTAGTTTTGGAAGAGCTAGAAGTGAAGAAGGAAGAGAAAGACTTTTTTCTGTTGAAATGAAAAGTGTAAATCATAGATATTTAGATATGAACATTAGAATGCCAAAGTCAATTTTTCCTTTAGAAGAAAAGATTCGTAAATTAATAAGTGCAAGATTAAATAGAGGAAAAGTTGATGTTTATATAAATTTAAAAAACTTTTCAAATGGAGGAGAAGTTGCAAAGGTTAATGAAGAATTAGCTAAAAGCTATTTTGAATGTTTAAATAAAATAGCAGAAGAACTTTCAATTGAAAATGATGCTACAGCAACTAAAATAGCAAGATTTCCTGATGTTATCTCTATAGAAGAAAAAGAAGAAAATATTGATGAAGTTTTTGAAGAAATAAAAACATTAATAGAGGATTCTCTTGATAAAATGGTTGAGATGAGAGCTCGAGAAGGTGAAAAACTTAAAGAAGATATATTAGGAAAGCTTCAAGTAATTGAGGAACTTGTTTTTAATATAGAAGAAATTGCAGATGTAATTCCAAAACAATATAAATTAAAGTTAGAAGAAAGATTAAAAGAGCTAACTAAAGGAATTGAAATAGATGAAAACAGGATTGCAACTGAAATTGCAATTTTTGCTGATAAAGCTACTGTTGATGAAGAAATCATAAGACTTAGAAGTCATATATCTCAAATGAGAAGTACTTTAGATTTAAATGAACCAATAGGTAGAAAACTTGACTTTATTGTTCAAGAAATGAATAGGGAAGCAAATACTATAGCTTCTAAATCAAATGATATGAAAATGACTAATATAGTCATTGACATAAAAAATATAATCGAAAAGATTAGAGAACAAGTTCAAAATATAGAATAGTAGGAGGAGAAACATGGGTATTAAATTAATAAACATTGGCTTTGGAAATATCGTATCAGCTAATAGATTAGTTGCTATTGTAAGTCCTGAATCTGCACCAATAAAAAGAATAATACAAGAAGCAAGAGACAGAGGAATGCTTATCGATGCAACTTATGGAAGAAGAACAAGGGCAGTTATTATAACAGATAGTGACCATGTAATTTTATCAGCAGTTCAACCTGAAACAGTAGCTCATAGATTATCAAGTAAAGATGATCATGAAGATGAGGTAGAGGAATAATGAAAAAAGGCGTTTTATTAGTTATATCAGGTCCATCAGGAGCTGGTAAGGGAACAATATGTAAGGCATTATTAGAAAAACATAAAGACATATATTTATCAGTTTCAGCAACAACTAGAGATCCAAGAGTTGGTGAAGTAGAGGGAGTAAATTATTTCTTTACAACTAAGGAACAATTTCTTCAAAAAGTTGAAGAGGGAGATTTCTTAGAACATGCAGAAGTTTATGGAAATTATTATGGAACACCAAAATCTAGCGTTCAAAAGATGCTAAATGAGGGAAGGGATGTAATACTTGAAATAGATATACAAGGAGCATTAAAAGTTAAAGAAAACTGTGAAGAAGGTATATTTATTTTTATACTTCCACCATCAATGGAAGAATTAAAACAAAGAATCATTAAAAGAGGAAGCGAAACGCCAGAATCATTAATGAGAAGATTTAAGTCAGCATATAAAGAAATAAATTATATTTCAAAATATAATTATGCTGTAGTAAATGACGAAATCGACATTGCTGTTTCAAAGCTTGAAGCAATAATAACAGCAGAAAAATGTAGAGTAGATAGAATGAAAAATAAAATTATAGATTCTAAGGAGGGCTTTATACATGAACAACTCTATGATTAATCCATCAGTAGTGGAATTATTAAAAAAGGTAGAAGACAGATATTCATTAGTCATTGTAACTTCAAAAAGAGCTAGACAAATAATTGGAGGAAGTGAACCACTTATAAAAATAGATTCACAAAAGCCTTTAACAATAGCAATAAATGAAGTAAATGAAGGTAAAGTAGGTTATGAAATACCTGAATGTGAAGAAGGAAAATAATATATAATGTATAAGGATAAATGTGTTGTATTAGGAGTTTGCGGAGGAATTGCAGTTTATAAGGCTTTAGATGTTGTAAGTTCCCTTCGTAAAAAAGGTATTGAAGTTAGAGTTATAATGACAAAATCAGCTACTGAATTTGTTACTCCTTTAACATTTCAATCAATGAGTCAAAATATGGTTATAACAGATATGTTTGCAGAGCCTAAGGCTTTTGAGATTCAGCATATAAGCCTTGCTCAAAAGGCTGATGTAATGCTTATTGCACCAGCTACTGCAAATATAATTGGCAAAGTTGCAAATGGAATTGCAGATGATATGCTTTCAACAACTATTATGGCAACTAAAGCAAAGGTCATATTTGCACCTGCAATGAACACAAATATGTATGAAAACAAAATAGTTCAAGAAAATATTAAAAAGTTAAAAGAATATGGATATGAATTTATTGAACCAGATTCTGGAAGGCTTGCTTGTGGTGATATAGGAAAAGGTAAATTACCAAAACCAGAGGTTATATTCCAAAATGTATTAACAGCCCTTCATCCTGTTAAAGACTTAGTATCTAAAAAGGTTCTTGTAACAGCAGGACCAACTAGAGCTAATATAGACCCTGTTAGATTTATTACAAATAGATCTACTGGAAAGATGGGATATGCAATTGCAAAAGAAGCTAGAGATAGAGGAGCTGAAGTTGTACTTGTAACTGGAGCTAAAAATATAGATAAACCTCATGGAATAAAGGTTATTGAAGTAGAAACTAACTCAGAAATGAGGAAAGCTGTCCTTGAAAATTATTCTTCATCTGATATTGTTGTTAAATCTGCTGCTGTTGCAGATTATAAACCAAAGGAATACAGCAGTGAAAAGATTAAAAAAGGTGAAGGAAATTTAAATATAGAACTTACAAGAGATGTAGATATATTAAAGGAACTTGGAGAAAAAAAGGAAAAACAAGTATTAGTTGGATTTGCAGCCGAAAGTAGCAATTTGATAGAAAATGCAAAAGGCAAATTAAGTAGAAAAAATCTTGATTATATTATAGCAAATGATATTACATCAAAAGAAACTGGTTTTGGAAGTGATCAAAATAAAGTTTTTGTAATTTCAAAAGAGGGTTCTGTAAAGGAACTTGATATAATGAGCAAAAGAGAAGTAGCTAGTAATTTGTTTGATATTATTTGTGGAAAGCGCTAATATGCGCTTTCTTCTATTATTTAGAAAATTTATGAAAGGGTGAACTTATGAAAATGGAACTGTATGCTGAAGTAATTGTAAATAGTGATGCTGTAGATATAGATAAACCATTTACTTATAAAGTTAAAGATGAACTTATTCCTTCAATAAGTGTAGGACATAGAGTTAAGGTTCCTTTTGGCATTAAAAGTAAACCTACAGAAGGATTTGTTATCTCTCTTTCAACTGAATTTAATGATAATTATAAATTAAAAAATATACTTAATTTATGTGATGAAGAACCTATTTTAACAAAGGAAGATTTACTATTAATAGAATTTCTAAGGACAAAGACCCTTTGTAAGTATATAGATGCAATAAGGGTATTAATACCTACAGGACTTACTAAAGGTCTTAAAAGTAAAAAGAAAAATGTTATTAAGTTTTTAAAGGAATTAGATGAGGATTTTAAAAATAAAGATAAATATAATAAATTAATAGAATTTATTAAAGAAAATGATAGCATATTTTCAAAGGCAGAACTTTCAAAGGAATATGGATTCTCTACATATGTGATAAATAAATCTATAGAAAAAGAATTTTTAGAGGTAGAAGAAAAGGTAGTTCATAGATTTAATAAAAGAGTTTATGAAGAAGATAATTTAAAGGAATTAACAGAAGAACAAAGAAAAGCAATAATAAAAATTGAAAATACAGATAAAAAAGGAATACTTTTAAAGGGAGTAACAGGTTCAGGAAAAACAGAAATATATATGAATCTAGTACAAAAAGCCTTAAATAAAGGAGAAGGAGCTATTGTTTTAGTTCCTGAAATATCTCTAACACCGCAGATGATTGAAAGATTTAAAGGTAGGTTTGGAGAGGATGTAGCTCTATTTCATAGTAAGCTTTCAGAAGGTGAAAGATTTGATGAATGGTATAGAGTTAAAGAAGGAAATTGTAGATTGGTAGTTGGAGCTAGAAGTGCAATATTTTTACCAGTAAACAATTTAGGATTAATAATTATTGATGAAGAACATGAAGGAACATATAAATCAGAACATAACCCTAAATATAATACGAAAGATGTAGCAGAATTTTTAAGTGTTATAAAGGGATGTAAATATATATTAGGATCTGCAACTCCATCTGTTGAAAGTTTTGCAGATGCTATGGTTTCAAAGCTTGAACTAATAGAACTTAATAATAGAATAGATAATAAGCCTCTCCCAACTATGGAAATAGTGGATATGAGAGAAGAATTAAAGGTTAAAAATCTTTCTATGTTTTCAAGAAAACTTTATAAAGAAATGAAGGAAGCTTTAGACAAAAAAGAACAAATTATATTATTCTTAAATAGAAGAGGTTTTTCTACCTTTATATCTTGTAGAAGCTGTGGATATGTCTTTAAATGTGATAAATGTGATATTGCAATGACATATCATAAAAACGGATATTTAGTTTGCCACTATTGTGGAAGAACAGAAAAGCAAGTTAAAGTATGCCCAAAATGTAAAAGTAAATATGTTAAGTTTTTTGGTGCTGGAACTGAAAAGGTAGAAAATGAAGTTAAAAAATATTTTAAAGATGCAAGAATTCTTAGGATGGATGCAGATACTACAAGAAGTAAGGATTCTTATGAAAGAATATATAATTCCTTTAAAAATGGGGAAGCAGATATTTTAATAGGAACTCAAATGATAACTAAAGGTTTAGATTTTAAAGGAATTACTTTAGTTGGAGTATTAGCTGCTGATATGTCCCTTAATATACCAGATTATAGAGCAGGAGAGAGAACATTTCAATTAATTACTCAAGTTGCAGGAAGAGCTGGTAGAGGAGATAAGGAAGGTAAGGTTATTATTCAAACTTATAATCCAGATCATCCTAGTTTAAAATATGTAGTTAACAATGATTATAAAGATATGTTTAAAGAAGAAATTGGAATAAGAAAGAATATGGGATATCCACCCTTTGGAAAAATATTATTAATAAGAGGAATTTCAAAAGAGGAAGAAAAATTAAAAAAATTTATGAACTCTTTAGGGGAAGAAATAAAAAAAATATTAAATGATGAAATAAATATTTTAGGACCTACTCAATGTATAGTAGGAAAAATAAAGGATAAATATAGATGGCAAATTTTAATTAAAGGTAAAATAACAGATGAATTAGCCAAAAAAATTAAAGATAGACTTTATGAAATGAACAAGAGTGTATATAATGAAATAAGAATAAATATTGATATTAATCCAAACAATTTATTATAGGAGGAATTTATTATGGCAATTAGAAATATAAGAATTGAAGGCGACGAAATTTTAAGAAAGAAAAGTAGGGCTATTGATAAAATAGATAATAGAACAATAACATTAATAAATGATATGATAGAAACTATGTACGAAGCTGATGGCGTTGGACTTGCAGCTCCTCAAGTTGGAATACTTAAAAGAATTTTTGTTATAGATGTTTATGATGGTGAAGGAATAAGAGTATTTATAAATCCAGAAATACTTGAAACAAGTGGAAGTCAAATTGGAGAAGAAGGATGTCTTAGCATACCAGGAGAATGCAAGGATGTAGATAGAGCTAATTATGTTAAAGTAAAAGCTTTAAATGAAAAGGGAGAAGAATTCATTTTAGAAGCAGAAGAATTACTTGCAAGAGCTGTTTTACATGAAAATGACCACTTAGATGGTGTTTTATTTATAGACAGAGCAATATAACATAAAAAGGAGGAATACTTTTGAAGATAGTATTTATGGGAACTCCAGATTTTGCAGTTCCATCATTAAAGGAATTAATAAATAAATATGGAGTAGAAGCAGTATTTACTCAACCTGATAGACCTAAGGGAAGAGGAAAAAAATTAGCTTTTTCAGAAGTTAAAGAAGAAGCTTTAAAGCATGATATTAAAATTTATCAACCAGAAAAACTTAAAGATGACAAAGAAATGATTGAAATTCTTAAAGAAATGAAACCAGACTTTATTATAGTTGTAGCCTTTGGTCAAATTCTTACAAAGGAAGTTTTGGATATTCCAAAGTATGGATGTATAAATTTACATGGTTCAATTCTTCCAATGTATAGAGGTGCAGCTCCTATAAATTGGGCAATAATGAATGGAGAAAAAGTATCAGGAAATACAACTATGCTTATGGATGTTGGATTAGATACTGGAGACATGCTTTTAAAAGATGAAGTAGAAATTACAGAAGATATGACAGCAGGAGAACTTTATGACATTCTTAAAGAAAGAGGCGGAAAGTTATTAGTAGATACTATTGAAGGTGTAATTAATGGAACTATAACTCCAGAAAAGCAAACAGAAGAAACTTTTTACGCAAAAATGCTTAATAAAAAAATGGCTGAAATAAATTGGAATAAAAGTGCTAAAGAAATTAATAATATGATTAGAGGATTAAATCCTTGGCCAATTGCCCATACTTTATATGATGGAAGCACTATGAAGATTTTTGAAAGCAAGGTATTAAATAAAGATAGCAAAGAAGAGTGTGGAAAGATAATAAATGTTTCAAAAGATGGAATAGAAGTGTCAACAGGAGAAGGTGTTCTTTTAATTAAGAAGATGCAATTTCCAAATTCTAAACCATTAACAGTTAAAGAATATATAAATGGTCATGAAGTTAACAAAGAATTTATTTTAGGTAAATAAAGGAGAGATGTTTTATGTACTATCCATTTTATTTTGATAAGACGATGCTTATATTATTACCTGCCCTTTTAATTAGTATATGGGCTCAAGCAAAAATTAGTTCAACATACAATAAATATAAAAATGTAAGGACAAGAAATGGATATACAGGAGAGCAGGTTGCAAGGATGATGTTAAATGAAGCTGGACTTTCCTTTGTAAATATTGAGGTAGTTAATACAAAACTTGGAGATCATTATGATCCAAGTCAAAAAGTTTTAAGATTATCTCCAGAAGTTTATAGCGGGACATCAATTGCATCTGCTGGAATTGCAGCTCATGAAGTAGGGCATGCAATACAGGATAAAGAAGCATACAAACCACTTAGATTAAGAAATTCAATTGTTCCAATTGTAAATTTTGGATCAAGTATTTCTTGGATTTTATTTATTGTAGGAATTTTTATGGGAAGTAGTTTATTTCTTAATTTAGGAATACTATTATTTTCAGGAGTAGTAGTATTTCAATTAGTAACACTTCCAGTAGAATTTAATGCATCTAAAAGAGCCATTAATGTACTAGAAGGAAGAGGTATATTATATGGAGATGAAGTTAACGGAGCAAAAAAAGTATTAGGAGCAGCTGCCATGACATATATTGCATCAGCATTAATGGCAATTGCACAATTATTAAGATTATTAGCAATCAGTAATAATAATAGAGATTAAAAAACTGAAAGAAGAGGTATTTTATGAATAGTAGAAGCATAGCTTTAAAGGTACTAAATAGAGTTTTTAATGAAGGTGCCTACTCAAATTTAGTCTTATCAAATGAACTTAATGGTTCAGATTTAAGTGATAAAGACAAGGCTTTAGTAACAGAAATAGTTTATGGAACTATAAGAAGAAAGAGAAGTTTAGATATTCTTATAGAATCCTTCGTTAGAGATATAAAAATAATGGATAAAAGAATATTAAATATATTAAGAATGGCTCTATATCAATTAAAATTCTTAGATAAGGTTCCAAGCTATGCTGCATGTAATGAAGCTGTAGAAGAAGCTAAGAAAATATCTGAAAAATCAGGTAAACTAGTTAATGGTATTTTAAGAACCTATGGTAAAAAAGGAGAAAGTAATTTAAAATTTAAAAATAGAATATATGAATTATCATATATTTATTCCTTTGAACCATGGCTTATAAGATTGTTTATAAAACAATATGGAGAAGAAGAAACTATAAAGATTTTAAATGGATTAAATATGACACCTAAGGTTACAGTTAGAGTTAATTCTTTAAAAGGTGACTTTGATGAAGTGTTTGAAGAGTTAGAAAAAAATGGTTATAATGTAGAAGAAGGATATATATGTCCTGAAGCTATCTCTATAAAAGGTGGAAAAAATGTAGAGAATAATAATGTATTTAATGAAGGTAAAATTACTGTCCAAGATGAAAGTGCAATGTTAGTTGCTCCTATTTTAGAAGTAAAAAAAGAAGATACAGTATTAGATTTATGTAGTGCACCTGGAGGAAAGACAACTCATATAGCAGAGCTTCTTGAAAACACTGGGAAAATATTAGCCTTTGATTTACATGAAAACAAACTAAGTTTAATTAAAGAAAACTGTGATAGATTAGGAATAGAAAATGTAACTCTTAAAGAGATGGATGCTACAAAGATAAATGTAGACCTTGTAGGAATTAGCGATAAAATATTATTAGACGTTCCTTGTTCAGGACTTGGAATAATAAAGAGAAAGCCAGAAATAAAATGGAATAAAAGTCGTGAAGATCTTAAAGAAATAATTGATGTTCAAAGAAAAATTATGGAAAATGCTTGGCAATATTTAAGAGATGGTGGAACTATAGTGTATTCAACATGTACTTTAAATAAAGAAGAAAATGAAAAGAATATAGAATGGTTCTTAAATAAGCATAAAAACTGTAAATTAGAAAAAATATTTATAGGTAAAGGTGAAAATTTAATATATGAAAATGGAATGCTTACAGTATTACCAAATGAATATATGGATGGTTTCTTTATAGCTAAACTTAAGAAAATCTAAGTAGGAGAAAAAAATATGAAAAACTTATTAGATTATACTTTAGAAGAATTTTCATTGTGGCTAAAAGAAAATGGAGAAAGTGCATTTAGATCAAAACAAGTATTTTCTTGGATTTATAAAAATGTATGGAATTTTGATGATATGAAAAATCTACCTAAGAATTTAAAGGAGAAGTTAAGTGAAAACTTTGAAATTATTATTCCTAAAGTAGTTCATGAATTCAAATCATCAGATGATGATACAAGAAAGTTACTTTTAGCACTTAAAGATGGAAATTTAATAGAGTGTGTAATTATGAAATATAAACATGGAAATACAATATGTATTTCAACTCAAGTTGGATGCAGAATGGGATGTAAATTCTGTGCATCAACAATAGATGGTAGGGTTAGAGATTTATCTTCAGGAGAAATACTTTCTCAAATAATGATAGCTCAAAAAGTTTTAGGAGAGAGAATATCAAATATTGTTTTAATGGGTAGTGGAGAACCACTTGATAATTATGATAATGTTTTAAAATTCTTAAAAGAAGTTAATGCCGAATATGGTTTTAATATAGGTCAAAGACATATAACATTATCAACTTGTGGATTAGTACCTAAAATTTATGAATTAGCAGATGAAGGAATGACTATAACTCTTGCAATTTCATTACATGCATTTAGTGATGAAAAGAGAAGACAGATAATGCCTATAGCTAATAAATATTCAATAAAAGAAATTTTAGAGGCCTGTGATTATTATATTAATAAGACAAACAGAAGAGTAACTTTTGAATATGCCTTAGTTAAAGATATTAATGATGGTAAAGAAGATGCTAAAGCATTAGGTCAATTATTAAAAGGAATGCTTTGTCATGTTAATTTAATACCTGTTAATGAAGTTAAAGAAAATTCATTTAAAAGATCTTCTAATAAAGCAATAGAGGCTTTTGCTGAAATATTAAAAGATAGAGGAATTGAAGCTACAGTTAGAAGAGAAATGGGTAGTGATATTAATGCGGCATGTGGTCAATTGAGAAGAAGTTATATTAAATCCCAAGGTTAGGGGGAAATTATATGGTAGGATATAAAAGCGATGTTGGAATAAAAAGAAAATTTAATGAAGATAATTTAGGCTATTTTGAGTGTGAATTATATAGTATATATATAGTTGCAGATGGCATGGGTGGACATAATGCAGGAGAAGTGGCAAGTAAAATGGCAGTAGATAATGTCATAAGATTTATAAATGAGAATATAAATAAATTTGATGATGATGTTCTTGAAGAAGCAATAAAATATGTTAATTTAGAAATTTATAATCATTCAAAGGATGATGATAAGTTAAGTGGAATGGGAACAACAATAACTGCTTGTTTATGTTATAATAATAAAGTGATAGTAGCAAATGTAGGAGATAGTTCCTGCTTTGGAATAAAAAATAATAAAATATACAAACTAACAAAAGACCACTCTTTAGTTCAACAACTTTTGGATGCAGGAAGCATATCTGAAACAGAGGCTATGAATCATCCAAACAAAAATATTATAACAAGGGCTGTTGGAACAGGTGAAGAAGTGGATGTTGACATATTTAAGTTTACAAAAGGCGAGTATGATAGATATTTAATATGTTCAGATGGACTTACAAATGAAGTATCAGTAGATGAAATAATTAATGTATTAAACATAGAAAAAGATAATAAACTTGCCTGTGAAAAATTAGTAAATGAAGCTAATGAAAATGGAGGCAGAGATAATATTACAGTAATGTTGTTTGGAGGAGAGATAATATGAATGGGGAAATATTAGGGGATAGATATGAGCTAATTGAAAAAGTTGGCGAAGGCGGAATGGCTATCGTCTATAAAGCTAGAGATAATAAGCTAAATAGATATGTTGCAGTTAAAATATTAAAAGATGAATATGCAGATAACGAAGAAATAGTAAATAAATTCAAAAAAGAAGCTACAGCTATTGCAAAACTATCTGATAACAATATAGTTAATGTTCTTGATGTAGGAACTCAAGGAGAAACAAATTACATTGTAATGGAATTTGTAAATGGAAAAACTCTTAAGGAAGTTATTGGTGAATTTGGTAAAGTGAATTATGAAACGACTATAGCAATTGCACTTCAAGTAGCAAAAGCTTTAGATTGTGCCCATAGAAATAATATAATTCATAGAGACATAAAACCTCAAAACATATTAGTTACTGAAGATGGATTAGTGAAGGTAACTGATTTTGGTATTGCAAAATCTTCTGACTCTGCAACTTTAACAAATACAAGTACTATTTTAGGCTCAGCACATTATTTTTCACCTGAACAAGCAAGAGGAAGCTTTATTAATAATAGAACAGACATATACTCTTTAGGAGTTGTAATTTATGAAATGCTAACAGGAAAAGTGCCTTTTGAAGCAGATTCTCCTGTAACCATAGCTTTAAAGCATCTTCAAGAAGCAGTTGTCCCACCAAAAAATATAAATAGCAAAATTCCAGATAGTTTAAATGAAGTAGTTTTAAAATGTATGGAAAAAGATGCTGATAAGAGATATCAAGATGTTAAAGATTTAATTTCAGATCTTGAAAAGATAAAAGAAAATCCTAATGCTAAAATAGGTGAAGCAAAAAATAAAGAAACAAATGAGAATGATGTTACTGCAGAGCATACAATCATAATGAGTCCTGTAAAAGAACCAATTGTTACAAAAAATGATAATGATGATTTAGATGATGGTCTAGCGGATGATGAATATTATGATGATGACGATTATTATGACGATGATGATTATTATGATGAGGACGAAGAGGATTTAGATAAGAAAAAGAAACCTAAAAAAGGCAAAAAAAATCTTAAGGGTATAATAATAGGAATTATTGCAGTTGCTGTTATAGCTCTTTTAGGATTTGGAGCATATTCTATTTTTGGAAACAATAAAGGTTCTAAAAAAGTAACTGTTCCTAACTTTGTTGGAATGACAATGGATGAAGCACAAAAGGAAGCAAGTAGTGTAGGTCTTAATGTAGTTAAGGCAAAGGAAGTAAAAAGTGATGAAAAGAAGGGAACAATTATTGAATCAAACCCTAAAGCTGGTGAATCCGTTGATAAAGGAACAACAGTTGAAGTTACAATAAGTGGGGGAGAAAAAGTAAAACTTCCAAATGTAGTTGAAGATTCTTTAAGCGATGCAAAGGCAAAATTAGAAGCTGTAGGAATAACAAACATAAATGTAGATGAAGAATATAGTGATAGTATCCAAAAGGGTCAAGTAATATCACAATCACCAAAGAGTGGAGAAGAAGTATCAAAAGATACATCTGTTACATTAGTTGTAAGTAAAGGTCAAAAAGTTACAACTATTGAAGTTCCTTCAGTAATAGGAATGTCAGAAAATGATGCAAAAGCAAAACTTTCAAATGCTGGATTAAGTGTTACTGTTGAGAGTAAGAAAACAACTGATAAGGGTTCAAATGGTAAAGTATTAGAACAAACAGTTTCAGCTGGATCAAAAGTTAATAAGGGATCAAGTATTACTATTAAAGTTGGAAATTATGAAGAAGAATTTAATGTTGATGTTGGAAATCTTATAGATACCAATATGACAGGAAATGAAGCTGTAAAAGTATTGAAAAATGCAGGGATAACTAGTGTTTCAATTACAGGGAAAGGTGATGATAAGGTTAAATATTGGACTCCTAATAAGGTTAATTCAAAGAATACAACAGTAACAATTAAGACTGAACCAGATAAGACAAATGATAATGAAGTTGATGGAAATCAAAATAGTGGTAGTGGAAACAATAACAATGATACATCTTCAAATAATAAATCTAAAAAGAATAAATAAAAAATAAACAAAAATTAAGTGTATCTTAAATGTTAGACTATAATAATATTTTAGGTGCACTTTTTTTATTTCAGTATATATTAATAAATTATATATTATAAAATACACTAATACTTTATTTAAAATTTAATTTAAAAGTAAAAGGTTGCAAAAATAAAAGAAAAGTGTTTATATAAAAAGGTAAGAAATAATTTTTTGGAGGAATTATGAAGGGAAAAATAATTAAAGGAATAGGTGGATTCTATTATATAAAAACAGATGAAGGAATAATAGAATGCAAAGCTAGAGGAAAATTCAGACATAAATCACTTAAGCCAATAGTTGGAGATAATGTAGAAATTAAAATAGAAAATGGAAAAGGAACAATTGAAGATATAGAAGAGAGAAGTTCAGAACTTATAAGACCAACTGTTGCAAACGTAACTCAAGCTTTTGTTGTTTTTGCAATAAAAAATCCAGATTTAAATTTTGATTTGTTAAATAGATTTTTAGTTTTATGTGAAAGTAATAATATAAAAGTTGTAGTAGCTTTAAATAAAATTGACTTAGTAAATGATGAAGAAAGAGAAGAATTAAAGAAAAAAATTAATTCTATAGGTTATGAAGTTTTATTTATAAATGCTAAAAAAGGAATAGGAATAGAAGAATTAAAAAATAGATTAGAAGGTAATGTAACAGTTCTTTGTGGGCCTTCAGGAGCTGGTAAGTCAACTCTTATAAATACTCTTACTGAAAGAAGTCATATGGAGACTGGAGAGGTTAGTGAAAAGATTGGTAGAGGAAAGCATACTACAAGGCATAGTGAACTTATTGATGTTTTAAATGGATATATAGTTGATACTCCAGGATTTTCAACACTTGATGTAAACTTTATTGAAAAAGAAGATTTAAAATATTGTTTTCCAGATTTTGAGGAGTATAATGATAAATGTAAATATAGAGGATGTCTTCACTATAAAGAGCCAGGTTGTGCAGTTAAAGAAGCTGTAGAAAATGGTGAAATAAATAAATATAGATATGAATTTTATATAAGAACATTAGAAGAAATATTAAAAGGGAGGAAGTATTAATGATAAAAATAGCACCATCAATTTTATCATCAGATTTTTCAAAGCTTGGGGAGGAAATAGAGCTTTTAGACAAAGGAGGAGCAGACTATATACATATAGACGTTATGGATGGAGCCTTTGTACCTAATATAACTCTTGGAGCACCTATAGTTAAAGCTATTAGAAATAGAACAGATAAGGTATTTGATGTTCATTTAATGGTAGAATCACCATCAAGATACATAGATGATTTTGTAGATGCAGGAGCAGATATAATTACAATTCATTATGAAGCTGAAAAACATATAGATAGAGCTATTCAATATATTAAATCTAAAGGGGTTAAAGCTGGGGTAGTATTAAATCCTGGAACTCCAACAATAATGATTAAGGATTTAATTCCAAAGTTAGATATGGTTTTAATTATGAGTGTTAATCCAGGTTTTGGAGGACAAAGTTTCATTGAATATTCTTTAGATAAGGTAAGAGAAATAGATGAAATGAGAAAGAAATATAATAAAGATTTAATAATAGAAATAGATGGAGGCGTTGGCGTTAATAATATTAAAAAAGTTAGAGAAGCTGGCGTTGATGTTGCAGTAGCAGGTTCAGCAGTATATAAAAATGGAGAGGTATTAAAAAATATTAGCGAACTAAAAAGGAATGCATAAAATGAGAGCAATTATAGTAAGTGGTGGTACTTCACCATCAGGGAAGTTACTTAAATCTTATTTAAAAGAAGATGACATTATAATTGGAGTAGATAGTGGATGCAATACATTATATAAACTTAATATAATGCCAAATTTAATACTTGGAGATTTTGATTCCATAGATAAGGATGTTTTAAATTACTTTTTATCTAAAGAGGTAAATTTAGAAAGGTATAGTTCTCATAAAGATTATTCAGATACTCATTTAGCATATAGAAGGGCTAAGGGAATTTATAATGTTTCAGAAATTCTTATGTTTGGAGTTACAGGAACAAGACTTGATCATACTTTAGGTAACATTGGATTATTATTTAATGGACTTAAAGATAATATAAGTATTCAAATTATTGATGAACATAATAGAATGTTTATTGTAGATAAAAGTTCTGTAATAAAAAAAGAAGAAGGAAGTTATGTATCTTTTCATGCTTTAAGTGAAGTTGTTAAAAACTTTACTATAAGAGGTGGAAAATATGATTTAACTGATTATAATATGAAACTTTTAGAGCCAAGGGCTATATGTAATGAATTTTTAGATGGAGATATTAATATAACTTTTTCTGAAGGTATAATACTAGTTATGTATACTAGAGATTAATTGTAACCAATATTTCTTTTTCACATATAATGTAAAAAGGGATATTGGTTTTATTATTAATTATATTTGGAGGAAAAAATGAAAATAGTAGCAATAAAATTACCTAAATGTATATCTAAAATAATAAATTTTTTTAGAAGAAAAAAATAATAATATACATAAGAATTTAAGGTATAAAAAAAATGCAGTGCTTATGCAATGCATTTTTTTTATTTGAACTATATTGCTCTTTCAACCTTACCAGATCTAAGACATCTTGTACAAACATGAACTTTCTTTGGAGTTCCGTTAACTAAAGCCTTTACTTTCTTTATGTTAGGAGCCCAAGTTCTCTTTGATTGACGATGTGAATGGCTGTATTGTACACCTGAAACAACGCCTTTATTACAAATTTCGCATCTTCTTGCCACTTGAAAACACCTCCTTGTTAAGTGAAGATATATTTCTCTTCAATAGGACAGAATTCATTGTATCACAATGTTATAGCTTTTTGCAAGTATATATTTAAAATTTATAGATAATATTTTCTATATTTACATATAAATCTTGAATATTAAAACTTTCTAATATAAAATATATATATGATATGTATGAGGAGGAATAGAGATGGTAGGATTTTCAAGAGAAAATGGAAAAGTTCACTACTCAGAAGAAGTGCTAGCTAAAATTGTTGGATTATCAACAATGGAATGCTATGGTGTAGTAGGTATGGTTTCAAAGAATGCTACAGAAGGTCTTTGGGAGTTAATTGGAATAGAGCATTTTAATAAAGGTGTTAAAATAACTGTTAATGATGATGATAAATTAGGAATAGAATTATTTGTTATGGTAGAGTATGGAACAAAGATATCCGTTATAGCAAACAATATAATTCAAAAAGTACGTTATAATGTTGAAAACTTTACTGGATTAAGTGTTGCATCAATATCAGTAAATGTTCAAGCGGTAAGAGTCTAGGAGGTAACAAACTAATGGAATTTAATAAGATAAACGGCCGTGATTTTTACAACATGGTTGTAAATGCAAGTAACAGACTAGCTGAAAAAAGTGATTTTGTTAATGCATTAAATGTATTCCCTGTACCAGACGGTGATACAGGAACTAACATGTCAATGACATTTAAAGCAGCTGTTAAAGAAATAGAAAATATAGATTCTGATTCTATAGGAGAAGTATCAAAAAAGCTTGCAAAAGGTGCTTTAATGGGTGCAAGAGGTAATTCAGGAGTTATCCTTTCACAAATTTTAAGAGGGATTTCAAAAGGATTAAATGGGGTTGATGAAGCTTCAGTTCATGAATTTGCAAATGCATTACAAGAAGGATCAAATGCAGCATATAAAGCTGTTATGAGACCTACAGAAGGTACAATTCTTTCAGTTGTAAGAATGGCAGCAGAGGCTGGAATGCATTCAAGAGCTAAGAATATAACAGAACTTTTAGAGGAAGTTACAGTAGCTGCAAAGGATATGCTTGATAAGACTCCAGATTTATTGCCAGCACTTAAGAAAGCAAAAGTTGTTGACTCAGGTGGAATGGGGCTTTATATAATACTTCAAGGTATGCTTGAAGCATTAAAAGAAGGCATAGTTGCAGAAATTAGTGATATAAAAATTGGTGAAGGTGGCGGAAGTGTTACTGGAGCTAAGGCTACTGGAGATGCAAATATTAAATTTGGATATTGTACTGAGTTTATAATATTAGGAGATGCAACTCATGCAAAGGAATTACAAGATGAAATTGAAGCTTTAGGAGATTCAATGATAGTTGTTGGATATGATGATGTTATAAAAGTTCATATTCATACAAATGATCCAGGTCTTGTTTTATCAAAAGCTGTAAAGATTGGTGAACTTTCAAAAATAAAGATAGATAATATGAGAGAAGAACATAGAGAGCTTTTAGCAGAAGAGATGAGAGAAGATCAAAAGAAACAAGAAGAAACTGCAGTTTCTGATGAAAAGAAAAAATATGGTTTTGTAACAGTTGCTATGGGAAAAGGAATTACAAACATATTTAAAGATTTAGGTGTTGATTACGTAATTGAAGGTGGTCAAACTATGAACCCTTCAACTCAAGATATTTTAGATTGTGTAGAAAAGATTAATGCAGAAAATATTTTTATTTTCCCAAATAATAAAAATATAATAATGGCTGCAACACAAGCTAAGGATATAGCAGAAAAAAATGTTATTGTTATACCAACAACAACAATTCCACAAGGTATCACTTGCGTATCAATGTTTAATAGAGATGCAGATGTATCTGAAAATGAAGAAGAATTAAAAGAACTTATGGAAAGTGTAAAAACAGGTTCAGTAACATATGCAGTAAGAGATACTGAAATTGATGGAATACAAATTCAAGAAGGTAATATGCTTGGATTAGTAGAAGGTAAAATCAAAGAGGTTGGAGAAGATAAATTTAAGGTTGCTTCAAAAGTTCTTGAAAATATGATTGATGATGATAGTGAACTTATAACTATATTCTATGGAGAAGGTGTTTCAGAGGATGAAGCAAATTCATTTGTAGCTAAATTAGAAGAAAAGTATGAAGACTGTGATATTCAATTATATAAGGGAGATCAACCTTTATACTACTTCTTAATGTCAGTAGAATAATAAGTTAACATTTATCTAGAGTTTTAATATTTTGTCTGTTAACTTTATTAAGATAATAGCCTTGTTAAGAATAAGATAAATATCAAATTATATAAATAAAAGGCACCGAAAGGTGCTTTTTATTTTTAGAAAAGAGGTGCTAAAAACGAATATATATACTCCTGTAAATAATATAAAAGGTGTTGGACCAAAGGCAACAGAAAGATTAAATAGAGCTGGAATATTTAGTATATTAGATTTGCTTTTATATTTTCCAAGAGATTATGAATTTATAAATGGAAATAGTGATCTTAAAGATGTAGATGAAAATGAAAAACAAATAATAACCTGTTATATGAATAAGGTTAAAGGAGATTTTAGAACAAAAACAGGAAAAGTAATAACTACAATAGAGTTTAAGCATAATGAAGTAACTATTATAGCTAATTGGTTTAATCAACCCTATGTAAAAACAAGGTTTAGAAGAGGAGAAAAGTATAATCTGTTAGGCAAATATAAGAGAGTTTCAAACACTCTCCAAATAACTAATCCTCAAATAGGTTCTAATGAAGCTTTAAAAAGTGAAATAATTCCTAAGTATTCTTTAAAGGGTGAGTTAACTAATAATTTTTTAGCTAAAATAGTTGGAGAGGTTTTAGATAATATTGTTGTAGCGGAGAATCTTCCCTTAGATATTATTAAAAAATATAATTTAATTTCCTTTGATGATGCAATAAGAGAAATTCATTTTCCAAAAGATAAAAGTAAGTTGGAAAAATCAATAGAAAGATTGAAATTTCAGGAATTATTTACTTACTCAATGAAATTACTTTTATTAAAACAAAAATCAAGAATTAAAAATGGAATAGGATTTAATTGGAGTGAAGAACTTAATGATTTAAGAGAATCCCTTCCTTTTAGTTTAACAAATGCTCAAGCAAAGGTAGTAAGGGCAATACTTAAAGATCAAAGATCATCTTATCCAATGAATAGACTTGTTCAAGGTGATGTTGGTTCAGGTAAGACTATAGTTGCTTTAATTGCAATATTTAATGCATATAAAAATGGATATAAGGCAGCTTTTATGGCTCCAACTGAAATACTTGCAAATCAACATTTTAAGGAAGCTAAAAGTATTTTTAAAAACTTTAATGTGGAAATAGAACTTTTAACTGGAAGTACATCAATGAAGGAGAAGAAAAGAATAAAGGAAAGAATAAAGGAAAAGGAACCCTTAGTTGTAATTGGTACCCATGCACTTATTCAAGAAGATGTTGAATTTAACAATTTAGGGATTGTTGTAACTGATGAACAACATAGGTTTGGAGTTGAACAGAGAAGTAAACTTATAAACAAAGGTAAAAAGGCTGATGTGTTAGTTATGACTGCAACACCAATTCCAAGAACTTTAGCTCTTTATGTTTATTCAGATTTAGATGTATCTGCCATAGATGAATTGCCACCTGGAAGAAAAAAGATAGATACAAGATTTTTTAGTGATGATGCTAGAGACAAAGCCTATAGTTTAGCCCTAAGTGAAATTAAAAAGGGAAGACAGGTATATATAGTATGTCCTCTTATTGAAGAAGATGAAAAGGAACAACTAAATTCAGTTGAAAGTGTATATGAAAAGTTAACTAATGGAATTTTTAGTGGTATTAAGGTTGAATATCTTCATGGAAAAATGAAAGGCAGCGAAAAGGATGATATTATAAATAGGTTTAAAGATGGTGAAACTAAAGTTTTAATTTCAACAACTGTTATAGAAGTTGGAGTTAATGTACCAAATGCTTCTGTTATGATAGTTGAAAATGCTGAAAGATTTGGTTTGGCACAGTTACATCAACTTAGAGGAAGAGTTGGAAGAGGAGAATATGAATCCTATTGTATTCTTATTGCAAAGGCAAAGAGTAATACAACAAAAAAGAGAATGGAAATACTTACAGAATCAACTGATGGATTTTACATTTCAGAACAGGATTTAAAGCTTAGAGGTTCTGGAGAAATGTTTGGAATGAGACAAAGTGGAGATGAGGGATTTTTACTTGCGGATCTTTATAATGATATGAAAATTTTAATTAAGGCAAGGGAAGAAGCTAACAATATTTTAATTAATGAAACTGAAAAAAATAAACTTTTAATAAGGGAAATAAAGAGTAACTTAGAAAAAAGTAGTAAATATATATGTTTTAATTAATTATAAATTGTATAAAAAAGTCTATTATGATAGAATAAAAGATATATAGCACCAAGGAGGATAAAGTAGTGAGAATAATAGCAGGAAGAGCAAGAGGACGTAAATTATTATCACCAGCAACATACGAAACTAGACCAACTTTAGATAGAGTGAAGGAAGCAATGTTTAGTATGATTCAAGGATATATACCAGAAGCTACAGTTGTTGATGTTTTTGCAGGAACTGGAAGTTTAGGGTTAGAGGCTGCAAGTAGAGGAGCTAAGGAGTGCTACTTATTTGACAAAAGCTCAGTAACTTTTCCACTATTAAAGGAAAATGTTTATAATCTTAAATTTGAAGATTTTTGTCATCCATTAAATATAGATGCATATGAAGGACTTAAGATGCTTGCAAAAAAAGGAAAGGTATTCAATATAATATTTATTGATCCACCTTATTGCAAAGAGATGATTCCAGAAGCAATAAAAGTAATTAAAGAAAATAATATGTTAGATGAAAATGGAATAATAGTTACAAAAATAGATAGTATAGAAGAAATATATGAAGGCTATGAAGATATAGTACTTACTAAAAGCAGAAAATATGGAAATACTACAGTTTGTTTCTACAAGATTAGAGGAGAAGAATAATGAAATCGGCAATATATCCTGGAAGTTTTGATCCTATTACTAATGGGCATTTAGATATTATCAAAAGAGGAGCAGAAGTTTTCGATAAGATTATTGTTGCTGTACTCATTAATGTAGATAAAAAAGGATTATTTGAAATAGAAGAACGTGTAGAACTAATAAAAAAAGCAACTTCTGATATTGAAAATATAGAAATTATAAGTTTTGAAGGACTGCTTATAGATTTACTTAAAGAAAAAGATTCTAGTATAATATTAAGAGGATTAAGAGCTGTGTCAGACTTTGAATATGAAATGCAGATGGCACTTATGAATAATAAATTAGATTCAAATGTTGAAACTGTATTTATGATGACATCAGCTGAAAATTCATTTTTAAGCTCATCTGCTATTAAACAAGTAGCAAAGTTTGGGGGCAATATGGATGGATTAGTTCCAAATAATATTATTAAAGATATTGAGAAAAAGATTAACAGGGAAAAATAGGGGTGTTTTCAATGGATAAGCAAGAAATTAATATTATTGAACTTTTAGAATATTTACAAGACCTTGTAGATAATTCACCAAAGGTGCCTATGAGTGGGAAAACTATGATAGATAAAAAAGAGTTTTTAAGTGTTATAGACCAAATAATAAATTATCTACCAGATCAATTTAAAAAAGCTCAATGGGTAATGAATGAAAGAGAAAGAATATTAGCTGAAGCAAAAAAAGAATATGATTCAGTTAAAGAAGAAACAATGCAGCTTATGAGACAAAATGTGGAAAACCATGACATTGTTAAAGAAGCTAAAATAAGAGCTCAAGAAATATTAGCATCAGCTAAGAGAGATTCTAAAAATATTAGAGTTGGAGCTAGAGATTATGCAGATGAGATTCTTTCTGACTTAGATAGAGAAATGGAAAAAAATAAAATGGAGCTTATAAAATCTCTTCAAATAAGCTTTGAGGATACTGCAAAGGAAATTGATGAGAATCTTACAAAGGCATGCTCCATTGTAAAAGAAAATATTAAAGAGTTAAGAACTATGAATTAATTTTTTTAAATAATATTTTTATAATTAGTGAAGCTAATAAAAATATTATTATAGGAATTGAGTATAGGGCTATGTTATTAAATAAATTAGCTTGTGATATAGTATTTGAAGTTTCTACAGCTTTAAATATTAAGTTTGACAAAGTAAAGCTTAATATGAAGCTAAAAATACCTTGTATAAATTTTAATATTATATATCTAATTATAGATATGTTATTTTTACCTATAAATGATGAAGTTTGTGCAATAACGGATATTCCTGAGAAAGAAGCAAAAAAACTTATTACAGCTAATTTAAAATGTATTGTAATATTACTTGAAGCAATTATGTTACAACCATTAGTTAGTTCAATGCTACCTAGAAATGTACCATATAATACGTTTTTAGGTATATTAAAAAAACTTTCTACATTATTAAAGAAAGTATATATTAAAGAAGTATTCTTTAATATAGATATAACTACAGAAAATGCAACTACATAACCACATACGGATAGAGTGGTGTTTATTGCTTTTTTTATCCCTGTATCAATTGCAAGTCCAAAATTTATATTAGAATTATTAGAAGTCTTTTTCTTTGAAGTTTTATAAGGAAAAGACTTTTTTTTAGTTATAAAAGCAATAAAAAACATAGATAAATAATTACTAATTAAAAGGAAATAACCATATTTTGCACTACCTAAAAGAGCTGCACCTACTGCACCTATTAAAAATATTGGACCTGCATTAGAAGCTATATTAATAAGTCTTGAATACTCATCTTTATTTATATAACCAAGCTCATATATATCAGATGTATATTTGGCCCCTAAAGGATATCCACATAACATACTTGCAGCAATAGGAAAGGAACAATTTTCTGAAAGATTTAGTGGTTTACATATAAGTGGACCTAAAAGTTTAGAGTAAATTGAAATTCCATCATAAGCAATAAGTAAATTACATATTAAAGAAAAGGAAAACACAGTTGGTATAATAGCCTTAAAACAAAGTTTACAGCCTTCCATTGCAGCAATTATTGATGTTTCAATATTAGATACAAATAGTATTATAAATACTGTAATTATAAAACAGAAAATATAATTTTTTTTAATCTTAAGTAATTTTAATAATATAAAAGTTAGAATGAATATAAAAAAAGACAAAATAAAAATACTATTCATGAAATCACTCCCATCAATAGTATTTATATGCACAAAATAAAGTTAAATTCTTTATAAAATATATGGACTTTTAAAATAATCTTCCATTGGTGAAACAGAAGTGTTAAGTAATGAATAGGCTTTTGAACCTAATAAATCTAATTTTAGCATATCATCTTCAATGTTTTTAGGAAACTTAGTTAATATAGTTAAATTACTATTATTTTTTATTTCCTTAAGGATTTTAGCTCCTTTTTTATTGAAGGCTAGTGGCCTGATATAATTTATAGGCTGATTTTGTATTTTAGTTATATTATATTTTTCAAAGCCTATAAAAAATTGAGACAAAACTCTACATATTCTAGTATAGGTATATCTTTTGCTCTTAGATTTTAATATTAATTCTTCTAATGAATTAGAATTTAAAATTTCTCTTAAAATTTTATTATCTAAACCTTCTGAAATATCATTAATAAGATGTAGATTTTCCCCATAAGTTAAAAGTTTATATTTTATGAAAGGGAAAAGCTTTTCTTCAAATACAAAATTATAGTTTTCATTATATAATCTTTTAAATTCATTATAAGTTTCTACAGGTAAAGAACTTTTTATAGATGATATATTAAAATTATTTTTTAAAGTCTCCCGAATAGAAGTTGCAGAAGAAAATTCGCTATTTAAAGAGGTGTCATTATAATTACTTCCTTCTCTTTTTAGAGTGTAAGGAGTAATTTTACTGTTTATTTTTAATAATGCCTTAATATATTCAATAGCTAAAATATTATTAGAATTTCCTATAATCTCATTAACATTTAAATTAGGACTTAATGAGTTTAATGCATTCATTCTTGCAGTATGAAAAGGTAATCCTTTTTTTAACTCAGCTTTTAATAAATCTTTATAAAAACTATTTTCTTCTTTTAGTATTTTTGCAATATCAATTAATTTATTTATATCTCCACTTTCACTTCCAAAGTAAATATTATTTATACAATTTAATGAGTTAAGCAGTTTTACACCACCATAAGCAAAATTTTCAGCAGAAGATAGTGAATATACTAATGGTAGTTCTAAAACAAGATCAACTCCATTTAAAACAGCTATTTTTGCTCTATTAAATTTATCTATAATTGCAGGAGTTCCTCTTTGCATAAAATTTCCACTCATTACACATATAATACCATCAGCTTTTGTATCTTTTATTGCATTTTGAAGATGGTGTTTATGACCTAAATGAAATGGATTATATTCTGTAATAATTCCTGTTAAATTCATGAAAATAATCCTCCTTAAAAAATAAAGAATATTAATAAGTATAGCATAATTAAAAAAAAATGGCACTTTTAAAAGAGAGAGGGTAATTTTTCAGAAAATTAAGAGTATTTTAAATCTAAAGAATTCAACCAAAAAGTAATTTTTTGAGCCTCAAAGGTTGAAAATGACTAGTGTTTAGGAGTATAGTAGTATGTGGAGATAAACACGGATCTTTGAAAGGAGAAATGAACATGGAACTTATGAATAAAATATGGGAGGCTGCAAAATCTGATAAGAAGAAGATAGTTCTTCCTGAAGGTAATGAAGCAAGAACAGTAGTAGCAGCTAAAAAAATAGTTGAAGAAGGAATAGCAACACCAATATTAATTGGTAATAAAGAAGAAGTCTTAAAGGCTGGTAAAGAGCAAGGGGTAGATCTTAAAGGAGTAGATATAATAGATCCAGAAGATTCACCAAAGCTTAATGATTACATACAAGCCTTTTATGAATTAAGAAAGAAAAAAGGCATGACAATAGAAAAGGCTGAGAGAATTGTTAGAGATCCTCTTTATTTTGCTACAATGATGGTAAAATTAGATGATGCTGATGGAATGGTTTCAGGAGCTGTTCACACAACAGGAGATCTTTTAAGACCAGGTCTTCAAATAATAAAAACTGCACCAGGAGTTTCAGTTGTATCAAGTTTCTTTATAATGCTTGTACCTGGATCAAAATATGGTGAAGAGGGAATGCTTTTATTCTCAGATTGTGCAGTTAACCCAAATCCAACATCAGAACAATTAGCAGCAATTGCAATAGCTACTGCAGAAACAGCAAAGAGCCTTTGCAAAATAGAACCAAAGGTGGCTATGCTTTCATTCTCAACAATGGGAAGTGCAGATCACGAATTAGTTGATAAAGTTAGAGTAGCAACAGAAAGAGCTAAAGAATTAAGACCAGACTTACAAATAGATGGAGAAATGCAATTAGATGCAGCTATAGTACAAAAAGTAGCAGACCAAAAAGCACCAAATAGTAAGGTAGCAGGAAACGCTAATGTATTAGTATTCCCAGACTTACAAGCAGGTAACATTGGATACAAATTAGTTCAAAGATTTGCAAATGCAGAAGCTATAGGACCAGTTTGCCAAGGATTTGCAAAACCAATTAACGATTTATCAAGAGGATGTAGTTCAGACGATATAGTTAATGTTGTTGCATTAACAGCAGTTCAAGCTCAATCTATAAAATAATATTAATAAAAATTTTACAAAAAGTTTGGAAGGAGTTTTCAAAATGAAAATTTTAGTAATAAATTGTGGAAGTTCATCTTTAAAATATCAATTAATCGATATGAAAAACGAAGAATCATTAGCTCAAGGATTAGTTGAAAGAATAGGAATAGAAGGATCAATCTTAACTCAAAAAGTTGAGGGAAGAGATAAATATATAATAAAACAACCAATGAAGGATCATAAAGATGCAATAAAATTAGTTTTAGATGCATTAATTGATGAAAATAACGGAGTTATAAAGTCAATGGATGAAATTTCAGCAGTTGGACATAGAGTTGTTCATGGTGGAGAAAAATATTCAGAATCAGTTTTAGTTAACGATGAAGTTATGAAATACTTAGAAGAGTGTGTAAAACTTGCACCACTTCACAATCCAGCAAACATAATAGGAATAGAAGCTTGTAAAGCTTTAATGCCAAATACACCAATGTCAGCTGTTTTTGACACTGCATTCCATCAAACAATGCCAGAGGAAGCTTTCACATATGCTATCCCTTATGAGTATTATGAAAATAATGCTGTAAGAAGATATGGATTCCACGGAACTTCACATAAATATGTTTCAGCTAAAGTTGCTGAGGTTATGAATAAAAACATAGAAGATTTAAAGATTATAACTTGCCATTTAGGAAATGGAGCATCACTAACAGCTGTTAAGGGTGGAAAATCAATTGATACTTCAATGGGATTCACTCCTCTTGAAGGTGTAGTTATGGGAACAAGATCAGGAAGCATAGATCCTTCTATAGCTACATATTTAATGTCAGAACTTAATTATTCAGCAGAAGAAGTAAATACAATTTTAAATAAAAAATCAGGAGTTTTAGGAATTTCAGGTGTAAGTTCAGACTTTAGAGATATAGAAGATGCTGCATTTAACCATGATAATCATAGAGCTAAACTTGCATTAGATGTATTTGAATATAGCGTTAGAAAACAAATAGGTGCATATGCTGCAGCTATGGGTGGAGTTGATGTTATAGTATTTACAGCAGGTGTTGGAGAAAATTCAGTTGAAACTAGAGAAAATGTTCTTAAAGGATTAGAATTCTTAGGAGTAGAAATAGATAAAGAGAAGAACAATGTAAGAGGAAAAGTTGCAGAAATATCAAAAGATGGCTGCAAAGTAAAAGCTTTTGTTATTCCTACAAATGAAGAATTAATGATTGCTAAAGAGACTTTAGGTTTAATAAAATAGTAATTATTGATAAATTTTCTTGACTTTTTATGCACCTCTTTATATAATAAATTGTGTTTGTTCAGTAAATATTTTAAGCTAAGGGGTGAAAAAGGCGCTTTCGCTCGAGCTATGCCATGAATTTGGTATAATGTGCTTTTTAAAGCATGAGGATTTTATCCAGAGCATGAAAATTATGAAGTTACAATTTTCAGACTTTCTTTCAAGAAGAGAAAGAGAAAAAAATATTAGCTATCAATTTGATATGGATAATTTTCACTTTGAAGGCGAATTAATAGAACCAGTTTCAAAGGTTTTTGTTGAAGGAACTATTTCTTCAAGAGAAAAAGAGCTTATGATTAGCCTACACGTTAGAACAGAGCTTAAGGTTGCTTGTTCAAGATGTTTAGAAACCTTCATCTATCCAATAGATTTTGAAATAGAAGAATGGTTTACAAATGTTGACGAATCAGATAATGATGATGTAATATTTGTAAAGAGTGATGAATTAGATATCACAGATTTTGTTGAAAGAGAAATAATTTCAACCTTACCGATTAAAAGACTTTGTAGTAGTAATTGCAAAGGCCTTTGTCACAAATGTGGTAAAAATCTTAACATTGAAACTTGCACTTGTGATAGTGAAGATGTAGATGTAAGATTAGCAGGTCTTAAGGCACTGCTTGAAAATAAGGAGGTGTAAGCATGGGAAATCCAGCGAGAAAAACATATAGAGCAAAGAGAGATTCAAGAAGAGCTCAAACTTTTAAGGCGAGCTTACCAGGAATAGTTGAATGTCCACAATGTCACGAAATGAAGCTAGCTCACAGAGTTTGCAAGAACTGTGGATACTATAAGGGTAAAGAAGTAACATCTTCAGAAGAATAAAAGAAAGTCATTTGACTTTCTTTTCTTTATATATAGAGAAAAAGAGGTGAACTAAATGAAAATTGCAATAGATGGAATGGGTGGAGATAATGCACCAATGGCAGTAGTTCAAGGTGTAGTTGATGCTGTAAAAGAATACAGTGACATTGAAATGTATATAACAGGACCAAAGGATAAAATAGAAGAAGAACTAAAAAAATATACTTATCCAGAGGAAAGAGTTACTGTAATTGATGCAAATGAAGTAATAACAACAAATGAACATCCAGTTATGGCTCTTAGAAGAAAAAAAGATTCAAGTATTGTAAAAGCTTTAAATTTAGTTAAGTCTGGAGAATGCGATGGAATTATATCAGCTGGAAGTACAGGAGCATTTTTAGCAGGCTGTACTCTTATTGTAGGTAGAATTAAAGGAGTGGAAAGACCAGCTTTAGCTCCAATTATGCCTGGAAGACGAGGAAGTTTTATGATAGTAGATGCTGGAGCTAATGTTGATTGTAAGCCTAATTACCTTGTTCAATTTGCTAAAATGGGAAAAATATACTATGAAAGTGTATTTAATAAAGAAAATCCATCAGTAGGATTAATAAACATTGGTGCTGAAGAAGAAAAAGGAAATGATCTTACAAAGGCAACATATAAACTTTTAAAAGAAGAAAGTTTTAATTTTGTTGGAAACATTGAGCCTAGAGAAATTCCAACTGGAGATACAAATGTATTAGTTTGTGATGGATTTGTAGGAAATACTGCCCTTAAACTTTACGAAGGAGCTGCAAAAAATTTACTTGGAATAATTAAAGATGAAATAATGGGAGCTGCATTTATACCTAAATTAGGAGCTGCATTACTTAAACCTGTATTTAAGTCCCTTATGGTTAAATTTGATTATAAAGAAGTTGGTGGAGCACCATTTTTAGGAGTAGATGGTATTTGTATTAAAGCACATGGAAGTTCAGATGGAAGAGCTTTTAAAAATGCAATAAAACAAACTATAATATTCCATAAAGGTAAAGTAATAGAAAAAATAAAAGCAGAAATAGGACAAAATAATTAAAATTTATTATTGTAGAATATTGACTGTCTATTTAATATATAATATTATCTAAGGGAAGGATTTAGGAGGTGATAATATGTTTGAAAAAATTCAAGAAATTATAGCAGAGAAATTAAGCATAGATGCTAGTGAAGTTACACCAGATGCATCTTTTATTGATGATTTAAATGCAGATTCACTAGATATAGTAGAATTAATAATGGCATTAGAAGATGAATTAGATATGGAAATTCCAGATGAAGATGTTGAGGGATTCAAAACTGTTGGAGATGTCGTAGAATACGTAAAAAACCATGTTGAAGAGTAGTAAAATCCCGCTAAATTTGCGGGATTTTATATTTTAAAATTAAATAGTTTATTCTTGAATTTGTTTACCTAAAGCAAACTGAAGAATAAACTTAGAGGAGTGTATAAAAATGAGTAAATTAAAGTTAAAAGAATTTGAAAGCTCACTTGGAGTGAGTTTCACCAATCTAAGTTATTTAAAGATCGCAATGACCCATAGTTCTTTTGCAAATCAATATAAAGATACTGAATATAATGAAAGATTAGAATTTTTAGGGGATTCTGTACTTCAATTATGTATAACTGAGTATTTATTTATTAATTATAAGGATAAGGCAGAAGGGGAATTAACGAAGATTAGGAGTCTTATTGTATGTGAAAATTCTTTATTTGAAATAGCTAAGAGATTAAACTTAGGTACTTTCATTAGAATGAGTAAAGGAGAGGAACTTACAGGAGGAAGAAAGAGAACTTCAATTCAAGCTGATGCAGTAGAAGCTGTAATAGCTGCTATATATTTAGATAAAGGATTAGAGTTTACTAGAGAATTTATTTTAAATCAATTTAAAGATATAATAGATAGAGCTATAGAAAATAAAATTATTTTAGATTTTAAGACAAAGCTTCAAGAACATCTCCAAAAAAATGGAGAAGTAAACATAATATATGACTTAGTAAAGTTTGAAGGACCACCTCATAGAAGAAAATTCTTCACTAAAGTAATTATAAATGGTGAATGTATGGGAGAAGGGGAAGGATATTCTAAAAAAGAAGCAGAACAGGCATCAGCAAAGCAAGCTTTACAGAGGATGGGGGCAATAGATGAGTAAAGAACATTACATTATACCTATATTTGTTCCACATGAGGGGTGTCCTCATAATTGTGTATTCTGTAATCAAGACAGAATAACTGGAGTTAAAGATAAGGTAGATGCTAGAAAGGTTCAAAATATTATTGAAGAATATTTTGAAACTATAGAAAATAAAGAGGCTGTTATAGAAGTATCTTTCTTTGGAGGAACTTTTACAGCTATAAAAGAAGAGAAGCAAAGAGAGCTACTAGAAGTTGCTAAAAGATATAAAGATATGGGAATAGTAAAAAAGATTAGAATGTCTACAAGACCTGATTATATAAATGACTATATATTAAGTTATTTAAAGGATTATAGTGTAGATATAATAGAACTTGGTATACAATCTTTAGATGATGAGGTATTAGTAGCTGCTGGAAGAGGACATACAGTTTTAGATGCTCTTAATGCATCAAAACTTATAAAGGAGTATGGAATAACCTTAGGGCATCAATTAATGCCTGGACTTCCAAAATCAGATCCAGAAAAGGATATAAAAAGTGCAATGGATTCTTTAAAAATGAAACCTGATATTGTAAGAATATATCCATCCCTTGTTATAAAGGATACTCCTATGGAAAAAATGTATTTAATGGGAGATTATAATCCTTATACATTAGAAACAGCTGTAGAGGTAAGTAAAAAGATATATAATATATTTAATGAGGCTGGTGTAAATGTTATAAGAATAGGTCTTCAGCCAACAGATACAATAAATACTGGTAAAGATATAGTAGATGGACCTTTCCATCCAGCTTTTAGAGAACTTGTTGAAAGTAGTTTAATTGCAGATAAAATAAAAAAAGAAATTAATAAAGATGAAATTTGTACTATTTTAATTAATAACAGAGATTTAAGTAAGCTTTATGCTAACAAAAAAGTATACTTTAATAAACTTAAAGATGCTGGTTATAATTTAAAGGTACAAGTAACAGATAATGTGAATAGAGGAAAAATAATTCTTAAAGGGAAATACGAAAAAGAGATAATGATATAAAAAGAAAGCGAGAGGAAACTCTCGTTTTGTGCCATTATTATTAATTATTCAATATAATTTTAAATTAGAGGTGATTTATGTGAGAAAAAAGACTAGAGAAAAAGTGCAAGTTGCCCTTGCTATATTCTTAGTTTTAGTATTTTTAGTAACCTTAATACCGATATTTTTATAATGTAGGGAGTGGAGTGCTTGTTTTTAAAATCTTTAGAACTTAGAGGATTTAAATCCTTTGCTGATAAAACAGAGTTTAAATTTAAAAAAGGTGTTACAGCAGTTGTAGGACCTAATGGTAGTGGGAAAAGTAATATTTCAGATGCTGTAAGATGGGTTCTTGGCGAACAGAGTGTAAAAACTCTTAGAGGTGGAAAAATGGAAGATGTAATTTTTTCAGGTACTCAATATAGAAAGCCAGTTGGACTAGCTCAAGTATCTATTACATTAGATAATTCAGATGAAACTTTATCAACTGATTATAACGAGGTAAAAGTAACTAGAAGAATATTTAGATCAGGAGAAACAGAATATTTATTAAATAATAATAAATGCAGACTTAAAGATATAATAAATCTTTTTATGGATACAGGTATTGGTAAGGAAGGTTATTCACTTATTGGACAAGGTAAGATTGAAGCTATATTAAGTGGTAAAGCGGAAGATAGAAGAGCCTTATTAGAAGAAGCTGCTGGAATTGTTAAGTATAAATATAGAAAAAATGAAGCAGAAAAAAAGCTATCTAATACAGATGACAATCTAGTAAGAATAAGAGATATAATTTCAACTTACGAGGAAAGATTGGAACCTTTAAGTGTTGAAAGGGAAAAAGCATTAAAATTTAAGGATTTATCTAATGAATTAAAGGAAAAGGAAGTTTCTTTAATAGTAAATACTATTAAAACTGTAGAAAAAGATTTAAATGTTTTTAATGAAGATTTAAATAAAAGAGTTAAAGAAATAAATTCTAAAAAAGAAGAATTAAAATTAAAAAGAGAAGTTTTAAAAAACATAGAAGGAAAACTTGAGGAATTAGAAAGAAAAACAACAGATAAGAAGCTTGAGTATTTTAAGAAAAAAGAAGATATAACAAAATCTAATAGTGATATTGAACTTTTTAATGAAAGAATAAAAAATTTAAATAATATTCTAGAAAAAAATAAGTTTGAAGAATATGGGATTAATAATAAAGTTATAGATTTACATAAAGAGAAAGAAATATTACAAAAAGAATTATTAAATAAAAGAGAAGAAGAAAAAAATAGAGAAGAAGAGATTTCTAAACTAGAAGAAGAGGGCAAAGCTTTAAATCTAAAAATAAATACTTTAGAATATGAGCTTAAAACTTTAAAAAACAGTGAATTAGAATTATTAAGAGGAAATTCTAACATAAAAAATAAAATAACTGAAATAAACAGTTCTATAAAAGGAAAAGAAGAAAGAAAAGATAGAATAGATGTATCTTTTAGAAATATTGATAGTAATATAAAATTAAATAGAGCTAGTGCTAATGGTTTAACATTAAAAATTGAATCAGAAGAGAAAGAATTTGAACTTTTAAAAGAAAAGCTTTATTTAAGTAAGCAAAAGTTAGGAAAACTTAATAATATATTTTCAAAGAAAGAAAATGAAATAAAGACTGCAAATATTGCTTTAAGTAGATTATAAGCTAATAAGACAATGCTTGAAGATCTTGAAAATCAATATGAAGGATATAATAGATCTTTAAAAAATTTAATGGATAGTGTCTCTAAAAAATTAACTCCTCACACAGAAGGAATTGAAGTTCTTGGAGAAATATTTGAAGTTCCAAAAGGATATGAAACTGCAATAGAAACTTCATTAGGATCTGCTATTTCAAATGTAATTACAGAAACTGAGAATATTGCAAAAGATTTAATTAGTTATTTAAAGAAAAATAAATTAGGTAGAATTACCTTTCTTCCTCTTAACATAATAAATGGTAAGAAAATAATTGTTGATAATAGAGTTAAGGAAATAGAGGGATATTTAGGAATCGCATCTGAAATAGTTAAATTTGATAATAAATATACAAAAATAATGGACTATTCCTTAGGAAGAACTTTAATTTGTACTAATATGGATAGTGCCTTTAAAATTGCAAAGATAACTAATTATAGAAATAGAATTGTAACTTTAGAGGGAGAAGTTTTAAATGCTGGTGGTGCCTTAACTGGAGGTAGCATAAAAGGAAAAACTTCAAATATATTAAGTAGAAAAAGAGAAATTGAAGATCTTGAAAAAAGAATTTCAACTGGAAAAGAAACAATTAATAACCTTTCATCAGAAATAGAAAAAATAAAGGATGAAAGAAAAAATATTGATGAAACGATACTAAATTATACAGATAAAGTCCATGAAATAAAAATAGAGATAGTTACAAATAAAAATGAATTATCAAATTTAGAAAATGAAATAAGAAAGTTAAGAGGTAATTTAAATTCTTTAGAGGGTGAAAAGAAACTTTTAGATGAAGAAATATTATCTTTAAAGGAAAAGTTAAAGGAACATGAAGGTAACCTTAATAAATTAACAGATGAAAATTCATTAAATAAAGAGAGAGCCATTGAACTTGAAAATATTATTGAAAGAGAAAAGGGATATATTGAAGAGTGCAAAGGCAAATTAACAGATGCAAGAGTAAGAAAGGCATCTACAGATGCATCTATTCAAAATATAACAAATGAAATTTTAAGAAAAGATAATGAACTTAAAGAAGGAAATCTAAAACTTCAAAAAATAAAAAAGGAAAATGAAGAAGCTTTAGACGGAATAGATAAAAGTAAAGAGGGCATAGAAGAAAAAAACAAAAGTATAGAAGAAAATTCTAAAAGAATACTTGTACTTGAAGAAATATTTAAAGAAGATGAAATAAATAAAGCAACTTTCAAAGAAGAGTTTAGAAAAATTGATAGTTTAATTATGGATATGAGAGAAATAATAAATAAGGAAGAGGGAGAACTTAATAAAAGAGAAATTCTTAAAGCTAAAAGTGAAATGGAAATAGAAAACTATTATAAGAAACTTAATGAGGAACTTGATTTAACTTATCAAGAAGCATTAGAAATAGCAAAACCTATTGAAAACTTAGTAGCTTTTAAAGAAAATGTAAGTTCTATTAAGAGAAGAATATCTGCCCTTGGAACAGTAAATCTTGCCTCTATAGCAGAGTATGAAGAAGTTAGTGAAAAATATAAATTTATGACTTCACAGGAAGAGGATTTAGAAAAGGCAAAGGAAGAACTTATTTCTGTTATTTCCGAAATGACATCAAAGATGAAAGTTTTATTTAATGATAATTTTAAAATATTAAATAAAAACTTTAATGAAACTTTTAGAGAATTATTTAAAGGTGGAAGTGCTGAACTTATTCTAGGAGAAGGGGATGAGCTTACTTGTAATATTGAAATAAATGTTATGCCCCCTGGAAAGAAGCTTCAAAATATAAATTTAATGTCTGGTGGTGAAAAGGTATTATCTGCAATAGCATTACTTTTTGGAATATTAAAGATGAAACCAACTCCATTTTGTATATTAGATGAAATTGAAGCTGCATTAGATGATTCAAATGTTTATAGATATGCAGAATTCTTAAAGAAGTTTTCAGATAAAAATATTCAGTTTATAGTAATTACTCATAGAAAAGGTACTATGGAAGTAAGTGATATAATGTATGGAATTACAATGGAGGAAAAAGGAATTTCTAAGGTTGTATCTGTTGATTTAACTAAATAAAGGTTTAGAAGTGGAGGACTTAAAATGTTTGGAAAGTTATTTGAAAAATTAAAAACAGGATTAAGTAAGACTAGAGATGGCTTACAAGATAAAATTAATGAGGCTTTAAATTTAGCTGTAACTATTGATGATGATTTATATGAAGAATTAGAAGAGATATTAATAATTTCAGATATTGGAATGGATACAACTGTTGAAATTATAGATAGATTAAAAGTTAAAATTAGAAAAGAGAAAATAAATGATCCTCAAATGGTAAAACCAGCTCTTAAAGAAGTAATAAGAGATATGCTTTTAGAGGGAGATAAAGAAGAGGAAGAAGATAATAAAAAAGAAGTTTTACTTGTAATTGGAGTAAATGGTGTAGGTAAAACAACATCAATTGGAAAACTTGCAGCTAAAAATAAACAAGAAGGCAAGAAAGTTTTACTTGCAGCAGCAGATACATTTAGAGCAGCAGCTATTGATCAGCTTGAAGTTTGGAGTGAAAGAGCTCATGTTGATATAGTAAAACAAAGTGAAGGTTCAGATCCAGCAGCAGTTGTTTTTGATGCAGTTAAGGCAGCACAAGCTAGAAACGTAGATGTTTTAATTTGTGATACAGCAGGAAGACTTCACAATAAGAAAAATTTAATGAATGAACTTTCAAAAATAAATAGAATAATAGATAGAGAATATAAGGATGCTAAAAAGCAAACTCTTCTTGTTTTAGATGGAACAACAGGACAAAATGCAGTTATTCAAGCTAAACAATTTATGGAGGCTTGCCCTATTGATGGAATCATATTAACAAAGTTAGATGGTACTGCAAAGGGTGGAGTTGTTATATCAATAAAACAATCTCTTAACATACCAGTTAAATACATTGGTGTTGGTGAAGGTATAGATGATCTTCAAAAATTTGATGCAGAAAGTTTTGCAGAAGCATTATTTTAAAAATTTTTAAGGTGTTAAGTAAAAATACTTGACACCTTAAAATATATCTGTTATTATCTCTTTTGTGGGTAAGGTGATTATATGATGGAAGATAGGGTTGAGATTTCATTATTAATGGATTTTTACAAACCATTATTAACTGAAAAACAAAGGAATATCATGGAGCTTTATTTTGAAGATGACTTATCCTTAGCTGAAATTGCTGAATTAAACAACACAAGTCGTCAGGCCATTCATGATTTGCTTAAAAGATGTTATAAACAACTTTTAACCTATGAGAGTAAATTAAATTTACTTCAAAAGAGTATAAATCGGGAAGAAAAAATTATAAAACTTCTAAAAAACTTTAAGAAAAAGTATTCTATTTCTGATAAAGAATGTGATATGCTAAAGAAAGAACTAGAAGATTTATAACATTAGGAGGTTTAATATGGCTTTTGAGGGATTATCAGAAAAGCTTCAAAATACCTTTAAGAAATTAAGAGGTAAGGGTAAGCTTAATGAAAAAGATATTAAAGAAGCTATGAGGGAAGTAAAACTTGCTTTATTAGAAGCTGATGTTAACTATAAAGTAGTAAAAAAGTTTGTTAAAAGTGTTGGAGAAAAATGCGTTGGAAGTAATGTGTTAGAAAGCTTGACACCAGGACAACAAGTTATTAAAATAGTTAACGATGAACTTACTGAACTTATGGGGGGAAGCGAAAGTAAAATAAATTATTCAAGCAGTGGAACTACAGTAATAATGCTTGTAGGACTTCAAGGGGCTGGTAAAACTACAATGTGTGGTAAACTAGCACTAAACCTTAGAAAGAATAATAAAAAACCGCTTCTTGTAGCATGTGATATTTATAGACCTGCAGCTATTAAGCAATTACAAGTTGTAGGAAAGCAAATAGATATACCAGTTTTCTCTATGGGAGATAAAGAAAAGGCAGTTAATATTGCAAAGGCTGGTATAAAATATGCAAAAGATAATGGGAATAACGTAGTTATTATAGATACAGCCGGAAGACTACATATAGATGAAGGCTTAATGGAAGAACTAAAAGATGTAAAGGAAGCTGTAAATCCTTCAGAGATTTTACTTGTAGTAGATTCTATGACAGGACAAGATGCAGTTAATGTTGCAGAAAGTTTTAATAGTGACCTTGATTTATCAGGAGTTATTTTAACTAAACTTGATGGTGATACAAGAGGTGGAGCTGCACTTTCAATTAGATCTATAACTGAAAAACCAATAAAGTTTATTGGTGTTGGTGAAAAGATGAGCGATTTTGAAGTATTCCATCCAGATAGAATGGCATCAAGAATACTTGGAATGGGAGATGTATTGTCTCTTATTGAAAAGGCACAATCTGCAATTAATGAAGAAGAAGCAGCTGATTTTACTAAAAAAATGATGGGTCAAGGTCTTAATTTTGAAGATTACTTAACAGCAATGGAACAAATGAAGAAACTTGGACCACTAAATAAGCTAATGGAGATGATTCCAGGTGCTAATTCAAAAGAATTAAAAGGAATTGACTTTGACCAAGGGCAAAAGCAAATGGAAAAAGTTAAGGCAGTAATTCTTTCAATGACAGCAAAAGAAAGAAAGAATCCATCCCTTGTAATTAACAATTCTTCAAGAAAGAAGAGAATTGCTAAGGGTTCAGGATCAACAATCCAAGATGTTAATAAACTTATTAAAGGTTATGAAATGATGAAAAAGAACATGAAACAAATGAAGTCACTTCAAAAGGGAGGCAAAAAAGGTCTCTTTGGAAAAATGCCCTTTATGAGTTAATATAATTATTATTTAAAGGAGGTGAAATTAAAAATGGCAGTAAAGATAAGATTAAGAAGAATGGGAGCTAAAAAAGCACCTTTCTATAGAGTAGTTGTTGCTGATTCAAGAAGCCCAAGAGATGGTAGATTCATCGAAGAAATCGGATTCTACAATCCAATTTCAGAACCAGCTGAAATAAAAATCAACGAAGAAAAAGCTAACAAATGGCTTCAAAATGGTGCTCAACCAACAGAAGTTGTTAAGAAGCTTTTCGTAAAGGCAGGCCTAAACAAGTAATTTTAGGAGGTGAGTACTGCAAATAGTACATAAACTAAATGCAGGACACTTATGAAAGAATTAGTTGAAGTAATAGCTAAATCTCTTGTGGATAAACCTGATGAAGTTAAAGTAAATGAAATTGCAGGTGAGCAATCAATTATACTAGAACTTAGGGTTGCACCAGAAGATATGGGAAAAGTTATTGGAAAACAGGGAAGAATAGCAAAAGCTATTAGAACCGTAGTAAAGGCTGCAGCAATAAAAGAAGAAAAAAGAGTAGTAGTTGAAATTATTTAGAAGAGTTAGGCCTGTCCTAACTCTTTTTATATAAAGTTTAAAAATTGTAATATAGAAAATTAAAAAATTTCATGTATTATAAAAGGATAAAGTAGTATTAGAAATTTTAAAAATGAGATAAAATAATAATATGTTTTTAGTTATTATAAAAAGAGGTGAATTTATTGGAAAATTTTTTTAGAGTAGGGAAAATAGTAAATACTCATGGATTAAAGGGAGAAGTTAAGGTTATGCCTTCCACTTCAGATGTTAATAATTTCAAAAGATATGGAACTGTTTTTATAGATGGTGTAGAAAGAGCTATTGAAGGAGTTAAGTTTCAAAAGGATAGAGTTATTTTAAAAATTGAAGGTATAAATTCTATTGATGATGCAGAAAAATATAAAAATAAATTATTAGAAGTGCCAAGGGAGAGAGAACCAGAACTTCCAGAGGATACTTTTTATGCAACAGATCTTATAGGAATTCACGTTTTTGATACAGAAGGAAAGGATCTTGGACCAATATATGATATTATAGAAACAAAAAATAATGATGTTTATTGGATAAGAGAGCCAAAGGAATTATTAATTCCAGTACTTAAAACAATAGTTTTAGATATAGATTTAGAAAATGAAAAAATTGTTATAAGACCTGTAGGAGAATGGCAAGATGAAGATTAGTATATTAACTTTATTTCCTGAAATGTTTTCTATATTTAATCATAGCATTATAGGAAAAGCAAAGGAAAAAGGAATTGTTGATATTGAATGTTTAAATATAAGAGACTTTACTAAAAATAAGCATAAAAAGGTTGATGATTATCCATATGGTGGTGGTGCTGGAATGGTTATGGCACCACAGCCAGTTATTGATACAATAAGGGAATGTAAAAAAAATAATAAAGGTAAAGTAGTTTTTTTAGGACCAAGAGGAAGAAAATTTAATCATTCAATATCAAAGGAACTTGCAAGAGAAGAAGAATTAATATTTTTATGTGGCCATTATGAAGGAATTGATGAAAGAATATATGATTATATAGATATGGAAATTTCCTTAGGAGATTTTATATTAACAGGTGGAGAGATGGCTGCAATTCCTATAATAGATTCTGTACTTAGATTAAAACCTGGTGTTTTAGGAAAAGAAGAAAGTTTTATGGAGGAGTCATTTTCTAATGGGCTTTTAGAGTATCCTCAATATACAAGACCTGAGGAATTTGAAGGTGCTAGAGTTCCTGATGTATTATTATCAGGTCATCATGAAAATATTAGAAAATGGAGACGAAAACAATCTTTAATAAGTACAAGAGAAAAAAGAAAAGATTTATTTAAAAAAATAGAACTTAATAAAGAAGATAAAAAATTGTTAAGAGATAGTAACAAATAAAATGTTGCAATAGGTAATATTTTGTGTTAAAATATGCTTTGTGCTAGTACGGGCGGTCCTCTTTCGGATTATAGCTTCGAAAAGAACGTCACATTAAGTTTAGGAGGGAATGCACAATGAACGAAATTTTAAGAGCAATAGAACAAGAACAAATCAGAACTGATTTACCAAGCTTTAATGTTGGAGATAACGTAAAGGTTCACCAATTAATAAAAGAAGGTAACAGAGAAAGAGTTCAAGTATTTGAAGGAACTGTTATAAAGAAACAAAACGGTGGTTTAAGAGAAACTTTTACTGTAAGAAGATTAGCTTATGGTACAGGTGTTGAAAAGACTTTCCCAATGAATGCACCAATGATCCAAAAGATCGAAGTGTCAAGAAGAGGTAAAGTAAGAAGAGCTAAGTTATTCTACTTAAGAGACAGAGTAGGTAAGGCTGCTAAGGTTAAAGAATTATTAAGATAATTAACCATAAAGAAGAGGCTTAGAATTAAGTCTCTTTTTTTTCTATAAATAGATTTTTAAATAATAAGGAGGTTTTTTATGGCAATTAATTGGTTTCCAGGGCATATGAAGAAAACTCAAAGAGAAATTAAAGAAAATTTAAAACTTGTAGATGCGGTTATTGAAATTAGAGATGCTAGAATTCCTAGAAGTTCTGCTAACCCAGATATAGATAAATTAGTTTTAGATAAGCCAAGACTAATTTTATTAAACAAAAGTGACTTAACAGAATCTAAAGTTACAAAGGAATGGATGAGAGAATTAACAAAAGATAATGTTATGGCAATGGAGGTAAATTGTTTAAAAGGAAGTGGCCTTCAAAAAATAAAACCAGCCCTTAATGAACTTTTAAAGGAAAAGCATGAAAGACTTAAAGGTAAGGGTTTAAAGGTAATTATGACTAGAGTTATGGTTGTTGGAATACCTAATGTAGGTAAATCTACCTTTATAAATAAAATGGCAAGGAATAATATAGCTAAAACAGGGGATAGACCTGGTGTAACTAAAGCTAAAAGATGGATAAAAACAGCAATGGATATAGAAATGCTAGATACTCCTGGAGTTTTATGGCCAAAATTTAAAGATGATGAAACAGCTTTAAATCTTGCTTTTACAGGAGCAATAAAAGATGAAATTATGGATGTTGAAGAGCTAGCTTATAAACTTGTTGAAAGACTTCAAGAATTTTATCCAGAAAAGTTAATGGAAAGATATAAAATAGATACTGTATATGAAAATCCATTAGAAACCCTTGATGCAATAGCTATAAAAAGAGGAGCTATAATGAAGGGAAAAGAAATAGATTATAATAGAATAGCAGTAATTTTATTAGATGAATTTAGAGGTGGAAAGATAGGTAATATATCTTTAGAAAGACCTTAATTTATCAAATTTGGAGGGGTTTTATGGAACTTCTAAATATGAATTTAGAAAATATGAGTTATAAGTCAATAAAGGAAGAGTTTGATAAAATAGAATTTGATTTTAATGATGAAAAAACATTGCTTTTAAGTAATATGCTATTATCTGATAAGAGAAAAAATGTTGAAGGATTAGGAAATAAAATATTAAAGGAAAAGAAAAAGCTAGAAGATGAAGTTGAAAGAGTTAAAAAAATGTATGATTTTGATAGAGGTTTTTCAAAGGGAAGACTTTTAGCTGGAGTAGATGAAGTTGGTAGAGGACCTTTAGCAGGTCCTATAGTATCAGCTGCTGTTATACTTGATTTAAATGTTATAGATGATGAAATGATATTTTATTTAAATGATTCTAAAAAGTTATCTGAAAAAAAGAGAGAAGAACTTTCAAAAATTATAAAGGAAAAGGCAATAGCCTACTGTATAAGTGAATGTTCTAATGATGAAATAGATGAAAAAGGTGTTGGCTTTTGCAATAATGAAGTATTCCTTAAAGGGGTATATGGACTTAGTAGTAAACCAAGTATTGTACTATCTGATGGATACACAGTTAAGGGAATTACTATAGAAAATAAATCAGTAATAAAAGGTGATACAAAAAGTGCATCAATTGCAGCAGCTTCAATTATTGCTAAAGTTTATAGAGATAATTTAATGAAGAAATTATCAGAAAAATATCCAGAGTATGGTTTTGAACATAATGTTGGATATGGAGCTAAAACACATATAGATGCAATAAAAAAATACGGAGCAACTCCTATTCATAGAATGAGTTTTTTAAGAAACATATTAGAAAAATAGTAATAACTAAAAATAGTTATTACTATTTTTTTATGTTTATGTTTTAGCTATTTTTTAGGTAAAACTTAGGAATAAATAGTATTTAATACTTTTGACATTAATAGATTTATATTAAATTATCTAAAAGCATCTTTTGTATGGATTAAATGATTTTTTGAGTTTTCATAGTTAAAATATATTTCTATAACGTCAAATCTAATAAAATAGTTACTAAAATTATTATTAATAAGAAAATATTTTGTTAATTTTTTTATGCTATTTTTCTTATAGTAATTAATAGATTCAATACCCCTTCCAAATTTTTTAGAATATCTGCTTTTTACTTCTACAAAAGATAAGATATTTTCTTTTGAACATATTATATCTATTTCTCCAAATCTATTAGAATAATTTCTTTTTATAATTTTATAACCTTCTCTAATTAAGTAGTCTGAAGCAATGTCTTCTCCATAATAACCAATATCTTTATTGTATTTTTTCAATATAAACACCTCTAAAATAATTATTGCCAAAAGTTGTATTAATAACTATAAAAATAAATAATTGATTAAAAAATTTTTTATGTGGTAATAATCCTCTATGAGGTGAATAAAAATGGCTGTAAATATAAAAAGTGCTACTAATATTGGAATAGATAGTTTGATAATAAATGTTGAAGTTGATATAACAAGTGGTATTCCATCCTTTGCTATAGTTGGCCTTGCAGATGCTGCTGTAAGGGAGGCAAAGGAGAGAGTTAGAACAGCAATTGTAAATTCAGGATTTGAGTTTCCTTTAGGAAGAATTGTTATAAATTTAGCTCCGGCAGATATTAAAAAAATAGGAAGCTTATTAGATTTACCTATAGCAATAGGAATATTAATGGAATCTAATCAAATTCCTAAGAAAGATTTAGAGGATTATTTATTAATAGGTGAGCTTTCTTTAGCTGGAGAACTTAAAAAAACTAGAGGAGCAATACCAATAATACTTAAAGGATTAGAATATAAAATTGAAAATTTTATTATGCCAAGGGCAAATATTTCTGAAGTTTTAGAAATAGAAGAAGGAAATTTGTATTTAGTAACTACATTAAAAGAAGGTATAGATTATATAATTTACAATGATATGTTACCTTTAGATTTTAATGAGGAACATAAAAATGAATCTTTACAAATGAAATATGATTTTAATTCTATAATAGGTCAATATTCATCAAAAAGAGCACTAGAAATTGCAGCTGCTGGTAGGCATAATATAGCTTTATTTGGAAATCCAGGAGCAGGTAAAACAATGCTTGCAAAATCTTTTCCATCAATATTGCCACCTCTTTCAAAAAAAGAAAAAATTGAAATTGCTAAAATATATTCAATATGTGGGATGATGGATACATACAAAAATATAAATATACCTTTTAGAGAACCTCACAGTACTATTACTAAGATAGCATTAATTGGTGGAGGGAAAGATATAAAGCCTGGAGAGATAACTCTTGCCCATAATGGAGTGTTATATTTAGACGAAGTATTGGAATTTAAAAAAGAAGTATTAGAAGTTTTAAGGCTTCCCTTGGAAGAGGGAGTAGTTAGAATAGATAGATTAAATGAAAAAGTAGAACTTTTAAGCGACTTCCAGCTTATAATTTCCTTTAATCCATGCCCCTGTGGGAAAATGTCAATAATAGATAAAGGCTCTGACAAATGTGAGTGTAGTGATTATGAAATAAGAAGGTATCAAAAAAGATTTTCAAAGGCACTTAAGGATAGAATAGATATGTTTAATTATGTTCCTTCATTAAAATTTGATGATTTAAAAGAAGGAGTTAATGGAGAAGATAGTAAAAAGATTAAGGAAAGAGTAATTAAAGCAAGGAGTTTACAAAAAGAAAGATTAAAGGGAAGCTCTTATAAATTTAATTCAGATATAAAAGGAAAAGACATATTTGAATTTTGTAAAATTTCTGAAAATGCAAGAAAACTTTTAGAAAATTATTTCAAAATGAATTCACCTTCATTAAGAGCATATGGAAAGGTTATAAAAGTTGCTCAAACTATTGCAGATATTGAACTTCAAGGTGAAATAAAAGAGGAGCATGTCCTTGAGGCAATAAGTTATAGAAAAGATGTTAATGGAGAAATAGTTTAATTAGAGAGGTAGACAAATGGAAAAATATATATTATGGTTAATAATGTTAGAATGTACAAATCTTCAAAAGATAAAATTACTTAACATCTTTTCAGATGAAAAAGAAATATTTGATAATTTTGAAGAAATAGTAGAATTATATTTTAAAAATTATAAAAATTTTGCAAATTATGATAAAATCAAAGAAATGAATAAAATATTGTCTAACATGGAAATTTTAAGAAGGAAAGAAGAAGTAAATTTTATAACTATTAAAGATCCTATGTATCCAGAGAGTTTAAAAAGGATTGAGGAGCCTCCTTATGTATTATTTTATAAAGGTAATTTGAAATTATTAAATAAAAGAAGTGTTTCAATAGTTGGTTCTAGAAAAAATAGTTTATATGGAGAAAGAGCAACTAGAATAATTACTAAGGAATTAGTAAAAAATGATATATGTATTGTAAGTGGAGGAGCTAAAGGAATTGATACAATAGCTCATGATGAAGCTTTAAAAAATCATGGCAATACAATAGCTGTTTTAGGTTCAGGTATAGACGTATGCTATCCGCAAAGGAACAGAGGATTGTTTAATGAAATATCAAAAGAAGGGTTATTAATTTCAGAATTCTTTCCAGGTACTAAGCCTTATGCATATAATTTTCCAAGAAGAAATAGGATAATTAGTGGACTATCAGAATCAATTATAGTTACTGAAGCCACAGAAAAAAGCGGATCATTAATAACAGTTTCATGTGCTTTAGCTCAAGGGAAAGATGTGTTAGTTGTTCCACAATCCATATTTTCAGAAGGAGGATTAGGAGCTAATCTTTTAATAAGAGATGGAGCCTTTATATATACCTCTATTGAAGATGTGTATTTGCTTTTACATATAGATAAGAGTAAGGTAAAGAAAAAGAGTATTGAAATCGTTAATAACAATATTTTAAAAATAATTAAAAACGAACCAGTTCATATTGATGATATATTCGTAAAGTCACAGGTTGACAGAAATACTTTATATGGTTTATTATTTGAACTGCAAATTAAAAATGAAATATTAAGTCTACCTGGCAATTATTATGTCAGAATAACATAAGTTTAAGGGGGTGAATAACTCCATTTAAAGGTAAGTGGAGTTAGTTATGGGCCAAAAATTAGTAATAGTAGAGTCACCAGCAAAGGCAAAAACAATAGGAAAATATTTAGGAAAAAATTATATTGTTGAGGCTTCAATGGGGCATGTGAGAGATTTACCTAAAAGTAAATTAGGTGTTGATATAGATGATGATTTTGAACCAAAATATATAACAATAAGAGGAAAAGGTGAACTTCTTAAAGTTTTAAGAAAAGCAGCTAAAAAAGCTGATAAAGTTTATCTTGCAACTGACCCTGACCGTGAAGGGGAAGCAATATCTTGGCATTTAGCAAATCTTTTAAACATTGAAGAGGGAGAAGAATGCAGAATAGTTTTTAATGAAATCACAAAGAGTGCAGTTAAAAATTCAATAAAAAATGCGAGAAAAATAAATCAAAATTTAGTTGATGCACAGCAAGCAAGAAGAATACTAGATAGATTAGTTGGTTATGAAATAAGCCCAATTCTTTGGAAAAATGTTAAATGGGGTTTAAGTGCAGGAAGAGTTCAATCTGCAGCTCTTAAATTGATTTGTGAAAGAGAAGAAGAAATAAAAAAATTTATTCCAGAAGAATATTGGACAGTTGATTGTTCATTAAAAAAGGGAAGAAAAAAATTCCCTATAAAATTATCAACATATAAAAATAAAAAGATAGATTTAAAAAATGAAGAAGAAACTAATAAAGTTATTAGTGAAATAGATAAGGATAACTTTTTAATTAAAACTATTAAAAAAGGTAGCAAACTTAAAAATCCTATGGCACCATTTACAACTAGTACCCTTCAACAGGAAGCTAGTAAAAAACTTAATTTTATGACAAAGAAAACAATGTCAGTGGCACAAGGGTTATATGAAGGGGTAGAAGTTAAAGGATATGGAACAGTAGGTCTTATTACTTATATGAGAACAGACTCAGTTAGAATATCTAAGGAAGCACAAGAGGCAGCTAAGAACTTTATACTAAATAGTTATGGAGAAGAATATATTCCAAAAGAAACTAGAATATATAAAGGAAAGAAAAATATACAAGATGCCCATGAAGCTATAAGACCAAGTAATATAGATATAACACCAGAGGTTGCAAAGGCAAACCTTACATCAGATCAATATAAATTATATACATTAATTTGGAAGAGGTTTATAGGATCTCAAATGGCATCATGTATACTTAATACCAATTCAATTGATATATTAAATGGTGATTATAAATTTAAAGCTAGTGGATCTACAATTAAGTTTGATGGATTTATGAAAATATATGAATATGCAATGAGTGATGAGGATGATACTTCATTACCAGAACTTGAAGAAGGAGAAATATTAAAAGCAGCATCTCTTGAGGGTAAGCAACATTTTACTCAGCCACCTGCAAGATATACAGAAGCTTCTTTTGTTAAACTTCTTGAAGAAAAGGGAATTGGAAGACCAAGTACTTATGTACCAACAATTTCTACATTATTAAGTAGGGACTATGTAAATAGAGAAAAGAAAAATTTAATACCTACGGAACTTGGGTTTATTGTAAATAATATAATTTGCGAATATTTCAAGCAAATAGCAGATGTTGATTTTACAGCAAGTATGGAAAGAAATTTAGACCATATTGAAGAAGGAGAAATTCAATGGAAAGCTGTTGTTGGAGAATTCTTCAAACCATTAAAAGTAGAATTAGAAAAAGCTGAAAAAGAAATGGCAAAAGTAGTTATTGAAGATGAAGTAAGTGATGTTCCTTGTGATAAATGTGGAAGAATGATGGTTATAAAGAGAGGAAGATATGGAAAATTTCTTGCTTGTCCTGGTTATCCAGAATGTAAAAACGCTAAGCCTATAGTAGAGGAAATAAAGGCACCTTGTCCAAAGTGTGGAAGAAAGGTACTTGCAAAGAGAAGCAAAAAAGGAAAAAGATTTTATGGATGTTCAGGATATCCTGATTGTGACTTTATAAGTTGGAATGAACCAGTTGAAGAAAAATGTCCAAAGTGTAATTCCTACATGGTAAAAAAATATTCAAAAAAATCAGGTGATTATATTGAATGTTCAAATAAAGAATGTAAATATAAAGAAGAAATTAAGAGCGATAAGCCAGAAAGCAAAGAATAAATAATTATGAGTGTGATAATGTCATTTAAAAAAATCCCTTTGCTAAAAAAGAAGAATATTATTGAAATATGCTATTTAGTATGATAAACTGTATTAGTATTACGGATTTGTTAAAAATTAAAAGAATTTTGAATGTTATAACAAATGGCAATATGAATCTGAAATTATATAGATAACGAGGAGGATTTTTAATGTCATCATTACTTAATAAAGCAAGAAGATTAAACAAGATATTACAAAAATCAGGTACTGAACCAGTAGCATTTGAAGATGTTTGTCAGCTTTTAAGTGAAGTATTAGCTTGTAATGTTTACATTGTAAGTAAGAATGGAAGCGTTATAGGTCATAGTTTCTCAGAAAGTTTTGAATGTGAAATAATGAAACAAAAGGTTCTTGATGAAAAAAGGTTCCCTAATGAATACAATGAAAAATTATTAAAGGTATCGGAAACTTTATCCAATTTACCTAATAAAGGAGAATGTGTCTTTGAGGGAATGGGAAATTGTACTATGGCAGACAAGCTTTCAACAATTGTTCCTATAATTGGGAACAGAGAAAGGCTTGGAACTCTTCTTTTAGCAAGATTTGGAGAGGTATTTACAGATGATGATTTAGTTCTTTGTGAATATAGTGCAACTATAGTTGGAATGGAAATGTTAAGAGCAAAACAAGAAGAACTTGCAGAAGAAACAAGAAAGAAAGCTGTTGTACAATTAGCAATAGGAACTCTTTCCTATTCAGAATTAGAAGCAGTAGAACATATTTTTAATGAACTTGGAGGAAATGAAGGATTACTTGTAGCATCAAAGATTGCAGATAAAGTAGGAATAACAAGAAGTGTTATAGTAAATGCTTTAAGAAAATTTGAAAGTGCTGGAGTAATTGAATCAAGATCATTAGGAATGAAGGGAACTCATATAAAAATATTAAATGATAGATTGCTTGATGAGTTAAAGAAAATAAAATAATAATTTATAAGTGACTAATTAATTTTAGTCGCTTTTATTTTTAATATAGAAAAATATAAAAAAACATAAAATTATGTTGATAGAAAAAAAACCTTATGTTATACTATCATAGGTAACAAAATACGCACATTGTCGAATCTGTAAGATAGGTGCCTTTGATTTTAAGGTTTCTTACAAGTGCAACGATAATGGAGGAAAAAACCAGGAGGTAACAAAATGTCAGTTATATCAATGAAACAATTATTAGAAGCTGGTGTACATTTCGGACACCAAACTAGAAGATGGAACCCTAAAATGGCTCCTTATATCTTCACAGAAAGAAATGGAATCTATATAATAGATCTTCAAAAAACAGTTAAGAAGGCTGAAGAAGCTTATAATTTCTTAAAAGAAGTTTCAGAAGAAGGAAAAGACGTATTATTCGTTGGAACTAAAAAGCAAGCTCAAGAAGCTATCAAAGAAGAAGCAATAAGATCAAACATGCACTTCGTTAACAACAGATGGTTAGGTGGAATGTTAACTAACTTCAAAACTATAAGAACAAGAATCAAGAGATTAGAAGATTTAGAAAGAATGCAAGAAGATGGAACATTCGATGTTCTTCCTAAGAAAGAAGTTATTAAATTAAAAGGCGAAATGGAAAAGCTTGAAAAGAACCTTGGCGGAATAAAGAACTTAGATTCAAGAAACATTGGAGCTATGTTCGTTGTAGATCCAAGAAAAGAAAAGAATGCTATTTCAGAAGCTAAGATATTAGGAATTCCAGTAGTAGCTATAGTAGATACTAACTGTGATCCAGAAGAAGTTGACTATGTAATTCCAGGTAATGACGATGCTATAAGAGCGGTTAAATTAATAGCTGCTAAGATGGCTGATGCTGTTATTGAAGGAAGACAAGGTGAACAAATAGCTGAATAATATCAAAAGGTAAGTATGAAAAGGTAGGTGAAGGTGCTCTTCATTTACCTTTTAACCTAGGTGATAAGGGTTACTTTTTTTAAAATAAGGAGGAATTTAAATGATTACTGCAAAGCTAGTTAAAGAGTTAAGAGAAAAAACTGGTGCAGGTATGATGGACTGCAAAAAGGCTTTAACAGAAACTAATGGAGACATGGAAAAGGCTGTTGAAGTATTAAGAGAAAAAGGATTAGCTGCTGCTGCTAAGAAGGCAGGAAGAGTTGCTGCTGAAGGTTTAGTTAAGACTTTTATATCAGAAGATAATAAGAAGGCTTCAATAGTAGAAGTAAACTGTGAAACAGATTTCGTTGCTGCTAACGAAGAATTCGTAAGATTTGCTGATGATTTAGCAAAATTAGTTGCTAATACTTCAGTTCAAACTGTAGAAGAATTATTAAATGAGAAAATGGGAGATTCAACTGTACAAGAAGTTCTTACTGCTTTAGTTGCTAAACTTGGTGAGAACATGACAGTTAGAAGATTTGAAAGATTATCAGTTGAAAAGGGAGCTATCCAAAGCTACATTCACGGTGGTGGAAGAATCGGAGTTTTAGTTGAAGTTGCAACTGAAGGAGATGCTAAAGTAGCTGCTGAGGTAGCTAGAGAAGTTTGTATGCAAGTAGCTGCTGCAAATCCATTATTCTTAAATAGAGATTCAGTAGATCAAGAATCTTTAGAAAAAGAAAAAGAAATCTATAGAGTTCAAGCTTTAAATGAAGGAAAACCAGAAAAAATCGTTGACAAAATGGTTATGGGAAGAATCCAAAAGTACTTCAAAGAAGTTTGCTTAGTAGACCAAGTATGGGTTAAAGATGGAGATAAGACAATAACTAAGTTATTAGAAGAAAAGTCAAAAGAAGCAGGTGCTCCAATGACTATAACAAAGTTTGTTAGATTTGAAAGAGGCGAAGGAATCGAAAAGAAAGAAGAAAACTTTGCTGAAGAAGTTGCAAGACAAATGGGTAAATAGTAACCTTAAAAAAGAGAACACCTTGTGTTCTCTTTTTTTAAAAATAATAATGAATATTTCGGAGGGATTATAATGGCAGATTGTAAATATAATAGAGTAATACTAAAATTATCTGGAGAAGCTCTTGCTGGAACTAATGGATTTGGATTAGATTTTACTGTTGCAACAAGAATAGCTTTAGAAATAAAGCAATTAATAGAGGCTGGCGTAGAAGTTGGTTGTGTTGTTGGTGGCGGAAACATTTGGAGAGGAAGAAGTGGGGAAGGAATGGATAGAACCACTGCTGATTACATGGGCATGATGGCAACATGTATTAATGCATTAGCTCTTCAAGATTCATTAGAACAAGTTGGAGTAGATACTAGAGTTTTAACTGCTATTGAAATGAAAGAAATTGCGGAACCGTTTATAAGAAGAAGAGCTATGAGACATTTAGAAAAGGGAAGAGTTGTTATATTTGCAGCAGGAACTGGAAATCCATATTTCTCAACTGATACAACAGCAGCTCTTAGAGCAGCAGAAATAGAAGCTGATGTTATTCTTTTAGCTAAAAAAGTTGATGGCGTTTATGATAAGGACCCTCATAAGTATTCAGATGCAAAAAAATATGATAAACTATCATATATAGAAGTTTTAGAACAAGGATTACAAGTAATGGATTCTACTGCAACTTCTTTATGTATGGATAATGAAATTCCAATATTAGTATTTGGTTTAGATGAACCAGGTAATATTCAAAAAGCTATTAGTGGAGAGAAGATAGGCACACTAGTGTCAAAATAAAAGGAGGATATTTATGAGTAAAGACATTCTTAAAAATGCTGAAGAGAAAATGAAAAAAACAATAAGTGTTTTAGAAAGTGATTTATCAACAATGAAGGCTGGAAGAGCTAATCCAACAATGCTTGACAGAATTCAAGTTGAATATTATGGAAGTATGTGCCCAGTTAATCAAGTGGCAAACATATCAGCTCCAGAACCAAGAGTTCTTCAAATAACTCCTTGGGAAACAACACTTTTAAAAGACATTGAAAGAGCTATACTTACTTCAGATTTAGGATTAAATCCTTCAAATGATGGTGCTGTTATTAGATTAATAATACCAGAATTAACAGAAGAAACTAGAAAGAATTTAGTTAAAAACGTTAAAAAAGCTGGAGAAGATTCAAAAATTGCTTTAAGATCAGTTAGAAGAGACTCTAATGATAAAATCAAGTCTTTAAAGAAAGACGGAGATATTACAGAAGACGAAACTAAGAGATTAGAAGATGATATTCAAAAGGTTACAGATAAATTTGTAAAAGAAATTGATAAAATAATAGAAGAAAAAGAAAAAGAGATAATGTCAATTTAGTTTAAGTAAAAAACCTGCTCTTTAGCAGGTTTTTTATACTAACAAAAGAGTGGGGAGGAAAACTCATGCTTAAGTTTTTTAAAGGGGAAAAGATTAGTGAAAATGAGGATATAAGTCTTGATATGGACAATATTCCTAAACATGTTGCCATTATAATGGATGGTAATGGTAGATGGGCTAAAAAGAGAAAACTTCCAAGAACTATGGGTCATAAAGCTGGTGTTGAAACAATTCGTAGAATTTTAAAAGAATCAGATAAACTTGGAATCAAATATATGACTCTTTATGCATTCTCAACTGAAAATTGGAAGAGACCAAAGGATGAAGTTAATGCATTAATGAAATTATTAATACAATATTTAAGACAAGAAATTAATGAGCTACATAAAAATGGCGTTAAAATAAATGTTTTAGGAGATATTTCAAGACTTCCTAAAGAGTGTCAAGAAGAAATAGATAAATCTGTTATTAAAACAAAAGATAACAAAGGTGTAACTATGAATATTGCATTAAATTATGGCGGAAGAGATGAAATATTAAGAGCAACTAAATTAATTTCAGAGGAAGTTTTAAAGGGAAATATAAATCCTTTAGAAATTGATGAAAATATTTTTGAAAATTATTTATATACAAAAGGAATACCAGATCCAGATATAATAATTAGACCATCAGGTGAGCAAAGATTAAGTAATTTTCTTTTATGGCAATGTGCCTATTCAGAATTTTGGTATTCAAATATTTGTTGGCCAGATTTTAAAGAAGAAGACCTTCATAGAGCTATTTATGATTTTCAAAAGAGAGATAGAAGGTTTGGTGGGGTAAAATAAAATAAACGAGGTGGTTTTTAAGTGAAATCAAACAATAGATATCTTGGCGCTTTAATGATAGCTCCCTTTATTATATTTGTATTTTTAGGTGGTTTGTGGTTAGAAGCCTTTACAGTAGTATTATCAATACTTGGAATGTATGAATTTTATAATGCGTTAAAACAAAAGGATTTTCATCCAATTTCAATTGTAGGATATATATTAATAATTGTTTATTATCTTACAAATACTAATTTTAATACATTAACTTATATAGTTGTTTTTGCAACCTTTATACTTTTAATGATACCTGTTATAAATTTAAAATATACTTTTATAGATGTTGCTATTACACTTCTTGGATTCTTATATGTAGGAATTTTATTTAGTTTTTTACATTTAGTAAATATGAAGTTTGGTGGACAATATTTAGTTTGGCTTATATTTATAGGTTCTTGGATGACAGATACTTCAGCATATTATGCAGGAAGATTTTTTGGAAAACATAAATTATGTCCTAAAGTTAGTCCTAAAAAAACTATAGAAGGTTCAATTGGTGGAATGATTGGTTCTACAATTTTTTGTGGATTATTTGGGATAATAGTATCTAAGTATATTTATATAATGCCAGTATATAATTATTTTATAATAGGAGCTTTATGTGGTATATTTAGCCAATTTGGAGATTTAGTTGCATCATCAATAAAAAGATATGTTGGAATAAAAGATTATAGTAACTTAATACCTGGACACGGTGGTATATTAGATAGATTTGACAGTATACTTTTTTCAGGTCTTGTAGTATTTTATTATTTAACTTTTATTGTGGTAATATAAAATAAGGGTTCTAAAAGTAAAACTTTTAGAGCTCTTTTTTCTATGTAAAAATTAAAAGTATATATTATAAATTTGATTTTTTATATATATGAAGGTTAAATTACTATTTCATTATTAATAGTATATTTATTATTTATAAGAGCACAATATATTTATGATAACAAAAACTTATAAAGGAGGAATTTTAATGGAAGATAATAAATATACTGAAAGAAAACATTCAAATGGTAATAGCTTTTTTGGATGGATAATAAGGCTTATATTATTTGCAATAGTTCTTGGAGTAACATCATTTTTTACACCAGGTTTTTCTATTAAGGGATTGTGGTCATTTTTATTAGCTGCATTTATAATAACTGTAGTAGATTATTTAATAGAATCATTTATGGGTGTTGATGCATCTCCCTTTGGAAAAGGCATAAAAGGATTTGTTATAGCTGCTGTAATAATATATTTAGCACAATTTTTAGTGCCACATATGAGAGTATCAATAATAGGTGCTTTATTAGCTGCTGTAGTTATTGGCATAATAGATGCAATACTACCTGGAAGAGTAATGTAAATTTTTCATTTAATTAAAAAATATAAAATTTATAAGTCTTAGATAAATTCTAAGGCTTTTTTTGCTGCATATAAATATAAAATAAAGGAGGATAGTAAATGTGAAATTAAAAGAAGATCAAAAAAAGCTTTTAGAATCCTTAATAGTATTATTAGGAATATTTATTTTTGTAATTATTATTAGAAATTATTTTAAACCATTTTTATGGATAATAATAATATTTGTATTAAGTAGTCCTTTATATAATATTTTTACAAAACTTAAAATAAGTAAAAAAATATCTGCAACTTTAAGTTTATTATTTTTAAATATTATTGTTTTTTTATTTATTTATTATTTAGGAAGAAATATTTTTGAATTAGTAAACAATATTTATATTAGCAATATAAACATAATGAATAAATTTTTATTAGATATAAGTGAAGTTTTAGAAAGTATAATTGGAAATATTAATATTAGCGGAGAAGCTGTTAAACTTCTCCATCCTAGAGTTATAACAGCAGGAGCTTTTAATGTAGGTGAAGGAATAATAAGTTATTTTATAGGTAATATATGTTCATTTTTTATTTTGACAGATAAAGATAAACTTATAGGATATATGAATAGAATTATTCCAAGAAATCTTTTTAAAAGGATCAATAAGGGAAGTCATAACATAAAAAGTATTATATCTATTCAAATTATATTAGTTTTAATATCAACCTTAATAATTATTGTAGGATTTATAATATTTAATATAAAAAATTCTTTTATTTTAGGTGTAATTTGTGGTATCTTAGATTTACTTCCATATGTAGGAACCATAATTGTATTTATACCAATTATAATATACAATATTATAGTAAAAGATTATTTGATTGCTTTTGGACTTATATGTCTTTATATATTAGTTCAAGTTATAAGAGAAATATTAGAGGCAAAACTTTTAAGCAATAAATTCAATGTACATCCTTTAATTATATTTCTTTCAATTTATATTGGAATAAAGGTTTTTGGTATTCTTGGAATTATTATAGGGCCTTTATATAGTATGATGGTTAGAGATATATTTTGTGAGGATTAAGAAACAGGCGGAGGAAGATAAAATGAGAAATATTTCAATATTAGGAGCTACAGGCTCTATTGGAACACAAACTTTAGATGTAATTAGACATTCAGAAGGAATAAACTTAATAGGGGTAACTGCAAATACTTCTGTTAATAAGATAAAAGAAATAATTGATGAATTTTCACCAAAATATGTAGCTATGATGGATGAAATTTCAAAAAATGAAATAAAAGAATATGTAAAATACAAAGGATTAAATATAGAGGTTCTTTATGGGATAGAAGGTCTTAAAAAAATAGCTTCTTTAGATGAAATTGACACAGTTGTAACATCTGTTGTTGGTATGATAGGATTAGAACCAACAATTGAAGCAATAAGACATAAGAAAGATATTGCCCTTGCAAATAAAGAAACTTTAGTAGTTGCAGGAGAACTTGTTATGAAGGAAGCTAAAAAGTATGGAGTACAAATACTTCCAGTTGATTCAGAACATAGTGCAATATTTCAAAGTCTTAGAGGAAATTCTTTAAATACATTAAAGAAAATAATACTTACAGCTTCAGGAGGACCTTTTAGAGGCAAAAAGGTAGAGGACTTAGAAAATATTAAAGTAGAAGAAGCGTTAAATCATCCAAATTGGAGTATGGGAAGAAAGATAACAATAGATTCATCTACACTTATGAATAAAGGACTTGAAGTAATAGAAGCTCATTGGTTATTTAATTGTCCTTACGAAAATATTCAAGTTTTAGTTCATCCTCAAAGTGTTATTCACTCTATGGTAGAATATTCTGATAACAGTATAATTGCTCAGCTTGGTTCAGCTGATATGAGACTTCCTATTCAATATGCACTTAATTATCCAGATAGGAAAAATTCTGTTGCAAAGGGAATAGATTTTTATGAAATATCAAAACTTACCTTTGAAAAACCTGATATGGATACATTTAAATGTTTAAAATTAGCCTTTAAAGCAGGAATGGCTGGAGGTCTTATGCCTACAATTTTAAATGGAGCAAATGAAGAAGTTGTAGATTTATTTTTAAATGAAAGAATTCCTTATATTAAAATAGCAGATATAATAGAGGAATGTATGGAACACTTTAAAGAAGAAGGTAAAAAGGAAGTAACTTTAGAAAATGTTATCCTTTTAGATAAGAAAGTTAAAGAATATGTAAGAAAGAAATATAATTAGGAGGAAACTTAATGTATATATTATATGCAGTAATAGCGTTTAGCGTACTTATAATAGTTCATGAATTTGGTCATTTTATACTTGCTAAAATAAATGGAGTAAAGGTTGAAGAATTTTCTATAGGTATGGGACCTAAGATATTTTCTATAGAAGGCAAGGAAACAAAATATTCATTAGGTATATTACCTATAGGTGGATATGTAAAAATGCTTGGAGAAGAAGAGGATGTTAATGATGATAAAAGTTTTTCTTCTAAATCTCCACTTAGAAAGATTACAATTATTTTAGCAGGTGCTATAATGAACATAGTTCTTGCATTAGTAATTTATACTGCATTATCAGCACATTTTGGTTTTGCATTACCAAAGGTAGCAACTGTAGTAGATGGAAGTCCAGCTTACAAAGTTGGTATAAAACCAGGAGACGAATTTAAAAAAATAGATGGTCATAAGATTTTTACATCAGAAGATATTACAATTGGAGTAGGTCTTGCAAAGGGTAAGGCTGTAAATTTAGAGGTTGAGAGAGATGGAAAGTTACTTAATTTTGATGTAAAACCAGAATATAATAAAAAAGAAAAAAGAGATTTAATAGGATTTGGCTTTGAAACAGTAAAAAATCCAACAATAGGTCAAAGCTTTAGAGAAAGTTTTAATCAGACAGCATCAACAGTAAGTCAGACCTTTAATGGACTTAAAATGATAGTTACTGGTAAAGCAAATTTAAAAACTGATGTTGGAGGTCCTGTAACTATTATAAGGTTATCAGGTGCAGTTGCAAAAACAGGAATATGGAATTTATTAAACTTTACAGCACTTATAAGTATAAATCTTGCTGTATTTAATTTATTACCATTCCCAGCTTTAGATGGTGGATGGACAGTAATACTTTTAATAGAACTTATAACTAGAAGAAAAGTTCCAGAAAAAGTAGTAAATTCTTTAAACTTTGTTGGATTTGCAATGCTTATGGGACTTATGGTTCTAGTAACAGTTAAGGATATATTATTTCCAATAAAATTTTAGGAGAGAAAATAAATGGATAGAAAGATAACAAGGGTAGTTAATGTTTGTGGCGTTTTAATTGGTGGAGAAGAACCAGTTGTTATACAATCAATGACTAACACAGATACAAGAGATGTAGAAAAAACATTAAATCAAATAGATAAATTAGTAAGTGAAGGCTGTCAAATTGTAAGATGTGCAGTGCCTGATATGGAAGCTTGCGAGGCACTTAAAGAAATTACAGCAAAATCTAAGGTGCCAATAGTTGCAGATATTCACTTTGATTATAGATTAGCTCTTAAAGCTATTGATAATGGAGTAGCTAAACTTAGAATAAATCCAGGTAATATTGGAAGCATAGATAGAATAAAAGCAGTTGTTGAAAAGGCAAAGGAGAAGAAAATTCCAATAAGAATTGGAGTTAATTCAGGTTCTTTAGAAAAGGATATTTTAAAAAGAGATGGTAAGCCAACAGCTAAAGGATTAGTTGAAAGTGCATTAAGACATGTTAAGATATTGGAAGATTTAGAGTTTTATGATATAGTTATTTCAATAAAATCTTCAAATGTTCCTATGATGATAGAAAGTTATAGACTTATGAGTGAAAAATGTAATTATCCATTACATTTAGGTGTTACAGAGTCTGGAACAACATTTAAAGGAACAATAAAATCAAGTGTAGGTATAGGAACTCTTTTAGCAGAAGGAATAGGAAATACTATAAGAGTATCACTAACATCAGATCCTATTGAAGAAATTAAAGTTGCAAAGGAAATACTTAAATCTTTAGGATATATAAAGGAAGGAATAGAGTTTGTGTCTTGCCCTACTTGTGGAAGAACTGAAATAAATTTAATTAAAATAGCAAATGAAGTTGAAAAAAGACTTGAAGGCTCAAAAAAGAATATAAAGGTTGCTGTTATGGGGTGTGTTGTTAATGGCCCAGGAGAAGCAAGGGAAGCTGATATTGGTATTGCTGGCGGAAAAGGCGTTGGCATAATCTTTAAAAAAGGCGAAATAGTAAAGAAGGTAAAAGAAGAAGATTTAGTTGATGAACTTATAAAGGAAATAGAATCATTATAAGGCTCATACTATAAAATAACCCTCAAAATTAAATTTATTTTGAGGGTTAATATTTTTAATAGAAAAAAGGAGGGAATCCTTTGAGCGAAGAGTTCATTAAGAGGCTTAATAAAGAAATAAATAAAAAGGAAAATTTAGAAGATAAAGAAATAAAATTAAATAGATTTCAATTTTATAAAAAAAGTAATGTTTTAAAAGTTATATTAAAATGCAAGGAAAGTTTAACTGAAAGTGAAGAAGAATTTCTTAAAAAATTAATAGTAAAAAACCTAGGCATGAATATAAATGTAGAATTACTAGTTTATAAAGATGTAGAAGGGGCTAGTATAAAGGATATATTAGAAAAATATTGGTCTGATGTTGTTTTAAATATAGTTAAGAAAAATCCTTTATCTAAAAATGTTTTATATTCCAAACACAAAGATATAGATAAAGACGTAATTATAATTAGATATGGTAGTGAGGCTATAGTAAAACATTTAAAGAATAAGGATATTGAGAGAAAAGTTTCAGCGAGAATTCATGATATTTTTGGAGTTCATGTAAGAATTGAATTAAAGTATGATAGTTTGCTTGAAGATAATAATTATGAAGAAAATAAAGCAAAAGAAAACAAAAAAATAGTTGAAGATGTACTACAAGGAAAGATAGTTCAAATGAATTCATCCTCTTCAGAAGGAAACAAAGAGAAAAAAGAAAAGAGGGAAGCTCCTAAAAAGAATAAAAATGAAGGATATCAAAAATATAAAAGAGAGCCTAAAGGTGAAAATACCATTTTAGGAAGAAATATAAGTCAAGAGGCAATGAAAATATGTGATATTGATGAAACCTCAGGTTATGTTGCAATAATTGGAGAAGTATTTAAAACTGAAATAATTGAAACTAGAACAGGAAAAACAATTTTAACATTCTTTATAACAGATTATACAAGTTCTATAACAGTTAAATGTTTCTTAAAAGAAAAGGATAAAGATGAAGTATTAGAAAATGTTAAAAAGGGACTTTACTGTAAAGTAAGAGGAGAAGCTATATATGATACTTATGCTAGAGAAGTAGTAATAATGGGTAGAGATATAGTTAAAATGAAAAAAATAGAAAGAATGGATGGTTCTTTAGAAAAGAGAGTAGAACTTCATTTACATACAAATATGAGTACTATGGATGGAATGACATCTGCAAGTAGACTTATTGAAAGAGCTGCAAAGTGGGGGCATGAAGCTATAGCTATTACAGATCACGGGGTAGTTCAATCTTTCCCAGATGCCCAAAGTGCTTCAAAGAAATTTGGAATAAAGGTTCTTTATGGAGTTGAAGGATATTTAGTTGATGATGGTATTCCAATAGCTCTTCATGAAAATGGAGAAACTTTAGATCATTCTTATGTAGTCTTTGATTTAGAAACTACAGGATTTTCTCCTAAAAATGATAAAATAATTGAAATTGGTGCAGTTAAAATAGAAAATGGAAAAATTATTGATAGATTTAGTGAGTTTGTAAATCCAAAAAGAAATATTCCATATAAAATTACTGAACTTACAGGAATATCAGATGATATGGTAAAGAATAGTGATGATATAGAAACATTACTTCCAAAGTTTTTAGAGTTTTCTAAAGGTAGTGTTTTAGTTGCACATAATGCTGCTTTTGATACTGGATTTATTAAAGGAAATTGTAGAAGATTAGGATTAGATTTTGATTTTACTATATTAGATACAGTGCCTTTAGCTAGATTTTTATATCCAGAACTTAAAAAGGTAAAACTAAATATTGTAGCTAAACATTTAGGAATATCTTTAGAAAATCATCATAGAGCTGTAGATGATGCAAAAGCTACCTGCGATATATTATTAAAATGTTTTGAAAAGTTAAAAGAAGAAAAAGAAATATACGATTTGAAAAGCTTAAATGAAGAATTTTTATCACATGTTGATATTAAAAGGCAACCTACCTTCCATATAATAATATTAGCAAAAACTCAAAAAGGTCTTAAGAACCTTTATAAATTAGTATCAGAGGCTCATCTTGAAAACTTCTTTAAAAGTGCAAGAACTAAAAAAAGTAGACTTCAAGAAATGAGAGAAGGACTTATAATTGGTTCAGCTTGTGAAGCTGGAGAATTATATAGAGCTATATTAGATGGAAGAAGTGATGAAGAGGTTATTAAGGTTGCAGAATTTTATGATTACTTAGAAATACAACCTATTGCAAATAATAATTTCTTAATTAAAAAGGGTAATGTAGAAGATGAAGATGAATTAAGAGAAATAAATAGAAAAATATATAACATTGGTAAAAAGTTAAATAAACCTGTTGTTGCAACAGGAGATGTGCATTTTTTAGAGCCAGAGGATGAAGCCTTTAGAAAAATAATAATGGCTGGAAAAGGATTTAAAGATGCAGATGATCAGCCGCCTCTATATCTTAAAACTACAGATGAAATGCTTAAGGAATTTTCCTATTTAGGTGAAGAAGAGGCTAGGGAAGTTGTTATAATAAATCCAAATAAAATAGCTTCTGAAATTGAAAATATAAAACCAATTCCTGATGAAACATTTCCTCCTAAAATAGAAGGTGCTGAAGATGAAATTAGAAATATGGTTAAAACAAAGGTTCATTCAATATATGGAGAAAAATTACCAGATGTTATACAAAAAAGATTAGATAAAGAATTAAATTCTATTATAAATAATGGATATGCAGTTTTATATCTTATAGCACAAAAACTTGTGGCAAAATCTCTTAAAGATGGATACTTAGTTGGTTCTAGAGGATCTGTTGGATCGTCTTTTGTAGCTACTATGTCAGATATAACAGAAGTTAATGGACTTCCACCACACTATGTTTGTCCTAAATGTAAGAATTCAGAATTTTTCTTAGATGGTTCTGTAAGTTCTGGTGCAGATTTACCTAATAAGAAATGTCCAAAGTGTGGAACGGAATATAAAAGGGATGGTCATGATATTCCCTTTGAAACATTCTTAGGATTTGAAGGAGATAAAGAACCAGATATTGACCTTAACTTCTCTGGAGAGTATCAAGGGGTTGTTCATAAATACTGTGAAGTTTTATTCGGCAAGGGATATGTATTTAAGGCAGGTACAATTGGTACTGTTGCAGAAAAAACAGCCTATGGATATGTTAGAAAATATTTAGATGAAAGAGATATTAGAACATCAAGTGCAGAAATAGAAAGACTTACCATTGGATGTACTGGAATAAAAAGAACATCAGGGCAACATCCAGGGGGAATTATGGTTGTTCCAAGTGATAATGAAATTTACAATTTTACACCAATACAACATCCAGCTGATGATAATGATACTGATATAATTACTACTCATTTTGATTATCATTCAATAAGTGGTAGACTTTTAAAACTTGATATACTAGGCCATGATGATCCTACAGTACTTAGAATGCTTCAGGATTTAACTGGACTTGATCCAAAAACTATTCCCTTAAATGATGAGAAGGTAATTAGTTTATTTACAAAGCCAGATGCTCTTGGAGTTACAAAAGAAGAATTAGAATGTGAAGTTGGAAGTTATGGACTTCCAGAGTTTGGTACAAAATTCGTTCGTCAAATGCTTGTAGATACTAAGCCAAAAAGTTTTGCAGACTTAGTTAGAATTTCTGGACTTTCTCATGGTACTGATGTTTGGCTTAATAATGCACAATATTTTATTAAAGAAGGTTATACTACACTTAAAGACTGTATTGCAACAAGAGATGACATAATGGTTTACTTAATGCACAGAGGACTTCCACCTAAAATGGCCTTTACAATAATGGAAAAGGTAAGAAAAGGTAAAGGTCTTAGTGAAGAGCATGAAAAGTTAATGAAGGAACATAATGTTCCTGACTGGTATATTGAATCTTGTAAAAGAATAAAATATATGTTCCCTAAAGGGCATGCTGTTGCATATGTAATGATGGCAGTTAGAATTGCCTATTATAAGGTATATTATCCTGAAGCTTATTATGCAACTTATTTTACAGTAAGAGCAGATGATTTTGATGCAGATCTTATTTGTAAAGGGGAAGGTGCAGTTTATGAAAAACTTCATGAACTATATGATTTAGGAAATGGAATTACAACAAAAGAAAAAGGAATGATAACATCTTTAGAAATGGCTTTTGAAATGTATAAGAGAGGATTTAAATTTTTAAAGGTAGATCTTTATAAATCAGAGGCGACAAAATTTATAATTGAAGAAGATGGTTTAAGACCTCCAATTAATGCACTTCAAGGGGTTGGAGATAATGCAGCAAAAGCTATTGTAGAAGCTAGAGCTTTTGGAGAATTTATATCAAAAGAAGATTTAAGACTTAGAGCAAAAATTACAAAGACTGCTGTAGAAACATTAGGAAATCATGGTTGTTTAGAAGGATTACCAGAAACAAACCAGCTATCATTATTTTAGTTATGATAGAGATTTACAATTTATTTAAATATACTTGAAAAAAAATATATTGTATGTTAAAATTTAAAATGATGATTATTACTAATAGCTAGATTAAAGGAGTGGGAAAATTATTTACCCGCTCTTTCTGTTTAAAGCGCAACTACTTTAGTTGCGTTTTTAATTAAAATAGATTTTTAGATATTGGAGATAATATAATTATAAAATTGAATAGTGAAGAAGGAGGTTAACATATGAAAAAAGATGCCTTAATAGAAAAGTTAGAAAATTTAGTTATACCAATAACTGATGAATTAGGTTATGAATTATATCATGTAGAGTTTGTTAAAGAAAACGGAGAAAATTATTTAAGAATATATATAGATAATGAAGAATCAGGCATTACACTTACTGATTGCGAAAAAGTTTCAAGAAGAGTTAGTGAAATGTTAGACTTAGAAGATCCAATTTCTACTTCATATTTTTTAGAAGTTTCTTCACCTGGTATAAACAGAGGTTTATATAAGGAAGAACACTTTAAAAGATTTATAGGAAGTAGAGTATTTATAAAATTTACAGGATCATTAAATGGACGTAAAAATGTAAAAGGTATTTTAAAATCCTGTGATGGAGATTTCTTAGAAATAGAAAGTGATGAAATAATAAAATTACCAAAAGACAAAATAAAGTCAGCTAATTTAGAGGGTGAATTATAAAGTAGGGAGGATAAGAAGATGAACGAAGAGTTTATAGGTGCTCTTAAAGAGATAGTTAAAGAAAAAGGAATATGTGAAGATTTAATATTTACAACAATTGAGGATGCTATGGTTGCAGCCTATAAGAAAAATTATGCAAATCAATATACTTCAGCTCAAAATGTTAAGGTTACAATTAACAGAGAAAGTGGAGAAATTGGAGTTTATGCTCAAAAGGTAGTAGTAGATGAAGTTTATGATGAAGTAACTGAAATAGGTTTAGAAGAAGCTAAGGAAATAAATCCTAAGTATGAAGTTGATGATATTGTTGATATTGAAGTTACACCTAGAAACTTTGGAAGAGTTGCAGCACAACTTGCAAAACAAGTAGTAACTCAAAGAATAAAAGAAGCCGAAAGAAATATAGTGTATAATGAATATAAGGAAAAAGAATTTGACATAATAACAGGAACAATTCTTAGAAAAGATAAAGGCTTAGTATTTGTTAATCTTGGAAAGATTGAAGGAGTTATAGGTCCTAATGAACAAATGAAAGGAGAAGAATATAAGTTTAATGAAAAATTAAAGTTATATATAGTTGAAGTTAAAAATGCTTCAAAGGGTGCTCAAATTCATGTGTCAAGAACTCATCCAGGATTAGTAAAGAGATTATTTGAACTTGAAGTTCCAGAAATATATAATGGAGTAGTTGAAATAAAGAGTATTTCAAGAGAAGCAGGTTCAAGAAGTAAGATAGCAGTATATTCAAATGATGAATCAGTTGATGCTATGGGTGCATGTGTAGGACCTAAGGGAATAAGAGTTCAAAACATAGTAAATGAACTTAAAAATGAAAAAATAGACATAATAAAATGGAGCAAGGATTCAGCAGAATTTATAGCAAATTCTTTAAGTCCAGCAAAAGTTTTAGATGTTAAGGTAAATGAAGAGGAAAAATCAGCTAAAGTTGTAGTTGATGATAATCAACTTTCTCTTGCAATTGGAAAAGAAGGTCAAAATGTTAGATTAGCAGCAAAGCTTACTAATTGGAAGATAGATATAAAAAGCAAAAGTCAAGCAGAATTAGAAGAGGAAGAATCTTTAATAGAAGAAGTATCAGAAAAAATAGATTCAGAAGAAATATCAGAATAAGAGAGGTGTTTTAATGAAAACAAAAAAGATACCTTTAAGAATGTGTACTGGATGTATGGAAATGAAGCCTAAAAAAGAGCTTATTAGAGTTGTTAAGTCAAAAGAAGGAGAAGTTTCAGTTGATTTAACAGGTAAAAAAGCAGGTAGAGGAGCATATGTTTGCAAATCTCATGGATGTTTAGAAAAGGCTTTTAAAACAAAGAGATTAAGTAGAAATCTTGATACTCAAATAAATGAAGAAATATATGACAGACTAAGGGAAGAGATGGATGATGAATAAGTTTTTCAATTTTCTAGGCTTAGCTAAAAGAGCTGGCAATCTAGTTGAAGGTTACAGTAAATGTAATGAACTAAGAAATAAAAAAAAGATGTATCTTTTTATTATTTCAAATGATGCGTCAGAATCAACAAAAAATAAATTTAAAAAACATTGTAATGAAAATAAAATACCATGTATTGAAAATTTCTCTAAAGAGGATTTAGGCATTAGCATAGGAAGAGATGAAATAAAAATTCTAGCTGTGCAAGATGAAAATATGGCGAAAAAGCTAATATCTCTTTACGAGGAGGAAAATATATGTAGAAATTAACCGGGGGTGACTGTATGTCAAAAATTAGAGTATATGAACTAGCAAAGGAACTTAATATAAGTTCAAAGAAATTAATCGAATTGTTAATGGATGAATTTAACATAGAGGTCAAAAATCACATGAGCGTAATAGAGGACGAAGATGCAGAGCTTATAAAGGAGCTTTTAGGAAATATAACAGGTGAACCTATAAGTGACAATGAAGTAGTAGAAGAGTACGAAAAAATTGTTGACGAAGAAGTGAATAAAGGACCTAAGAAAAAGAAAAAATATAAGAAGAATTCTGATGAAGAAAAAGAATCAGAAGGTGAAGTTGAAAAGGTAATCGAAGTTGGAGAAACAATATTAGTTAAAGAACTAGCTGAAAAGTTAAACAAACCAACAGCAGATGTAATTAAAACACTTATTTTCACTGGCGTTATGGCTGGAATTAATCAAGAAATAGATTTTGAAACAGCTGAAAAGGTATGTGAAAAATATGAAGTTTTAATAGGAAAAAAAGAAGAATCAGCAGAATTAGATGTTTTAGAAATGGAAGATGATAGCGAAGAAAACCTTCAAAAGAGACCTCCAATTATAACAGTAATGGGTCACGTTGACCATGGTAAGACATCACTTTTAGATGCTATAAGAAAAGCAAAAGTTACAGCAACAGAAGCAGGTGGAATAACTCAACATATAGGTGCTTACACTGTTAATGTAAATGGAGAAGAAATTACATTCTTAGATACACCAGGTCACGAAGCTTTTACAGCTATGAGAGCTAGAGGAGCTCAAATAACAGATGTTGTTATTTTAGTTGTTGCAGCTGATGATGGTATAATGCCTCAAACAAAGGAAGCTATAAATCACTGTAAAGCAGCTGGTGTTCCAATGGTTGTTGCAATAAATAAGATTGATAGACCAAATGCTAATATAGATAGAGTTAAACAAGAATTAACTGAGTTTGGATTAATTGCAGAAGATTGGGGCGGAGATACAGTATGTGTTCCAGTTTCAGCAAAACAAGGAGAAGGAATTAGCACATTACTTGAAATGGTTCTTTTAACTTCAGAAATGTTAGAACTTAAAGCAAATCCAAATAGAAAAGCAAAAGGAACTGTAATAGAAGCTAAACTTGATAAAGGTAGAGGTCCAGTTGCAAGTTTACTTGTACAAAATGGTACATTACATGTAGGAGATTCAATACTTGTTGGATCAACATACGGAAGAATAAGAGCTATGTTTGATGATACTGGAAAGAAAATTAAATCAGCAGGACCATCAATTCCAGTTGAAATATTAGGACTTTCAGAAGTGCCAGCTGCAGGAGATAGATTTAACCAAGTTAAAGATGAAAAGACTGCAAGAAATATGGCTGACCTTAGAAAAGAAAAAGTAAAAAATGAAAACTTAAATGCTAGACATAGAGTATCTCTTGAAGATTTATATAGCCAAATAAAAGAAGGTACTGTAAAAGAGCTAGATATAATTGTAAAGGCTGATGTTCAAGGTTCAGTAGAAGCTATAAGACAATCACTTGAAAAACTTTCAACAGATGATGTTAAAGTTAGAGTTATTCATGGTGGAGTTGGAGCTATAACAGAAACTGATATTACATTAGCTAGTGCATCAAATGCAATAGTAATTGGATTTAATGTAAGACCTGATTCAAATGCAATGGCAGCATCTGAAAAAGAAGGCGTAGATGTTAAAACTTACAGAATAATCTATGATGCTATAGAAGATGTTAAATCAGCTATGGTAGGAATGCTAGAACCTGAATATAAAGAAGTTGTTGAAGGTAAGGCAGAAGTTAGAGAAACTTACAAAATTTCAAGTGTAGGAACAATTGCAGGATGTTATGTTCTTGATGGAAAAATCACAAGAAATTCCGATATTAGAGTAATTAGAGATGGTATTGTAGTATTTGAATCAACTTTAGCTTCACTTAAGAGATTTAAAGATGATGTTAAAGAAGTAAGAAGTGGATATGAATGCGGATTAAGCGTTGAAAAATTCAATGATCTTAAAGAAGGAGATATTATCGAAGCCTACACTATGGAAGCCATAGAAAGAAAAGAACTTTAATTGATAAGAGGTGATACTTATGGCTAATTATAGAAGTGGAAGAATAAACGAAGAAGTTAAAAAAGTAGTGAGTAATTTAATTCAAAATGAAATAAAAGATCCAAGATTAACTGCTATGATATCTGTAACAGCAGTTGAAGTAACTAGAGACTTAGGATATGCTAAAGTATTTGTAAGTATATTTGCAAATAGTGAAGAAGAAAAAGAAAATAACTTAAAGGCATTAAAGAGTGCTAGTGGATTTATTAGAAGAGAAGTTGGCAAAAAAGTTAAATTAAGAGTTACTCCTCAAATAATTTTTGAATTAGATGAATCAATTGACTATGGAATGAAGATTGATGGACTAATAAGAAAGGCTAAGGAGCAATAATATTATGTCACTTAAAGATATAAAGAAAATTATCATTGAGGCTAATAAAATTGGAATTACCTTTCACACTTCTCCAGATGGAGATGCTATAGGAAGTGCATTAGGTCTTTTAAGTGGTTTAAGAGAACTTGGAAAGGAAGTGTATGTAATTTCAAAAGATACACTTTCAAAAGACTTCTCATTTTTACCATATTCAGAGGAGATAAATGGAGAAGTAACAGAACCTATAGATGGTACTGATTTAGTTATAGTATTAGATTGTGGTAATGTAGAAAGAATTTCAGCTGACCTTTCAGGTTTTAATGGGATGATAATTAATATAGATCATCATGTATCTAATGATAAATATGGTTTTATTAATTACGTAGACACTAAAGCAGCAGCAACAGCTGAAATAGTATTTTTATTATTAAGAGAAATGGGATATGAATTTTCCGTTAAAGAAGATATATTAGAAAAGATAGGTAGATGTTTATATACATCATTAATAACAGATACAGGATCTTTTAGACACTCTAATGTTACTAAAAGAACTCATGAAATAGCTGGTATATTAATTGGTGTAGGAGTAAATAACTCAATGATATATAATAACTTGTTTGATAATAGAAGTATAAACAAGTTAAATCTTATGGGTTATGCCTTTGAAAATGCTAAATTATATTTTGATGGAAAAGTTGTATTAACAGTTTTAGATAATAATACACTTAAAAAATTTGATAGTGAAAAAGAAGATACTTCTGATATTATTGGTAATCTTTTAAGTTTAAAGACTGTAGAAGTTGCAGTTCTTTTAAAAGAAGTAGATGAAGGGGTTAAAGGCAGCCTTAGATCTAAATATGATTTTGATGTTAGAAAGATAGCAGAAATATTTGGAGGAGGAGGCCATCCTAAAGCAGCTGGTTTAATGCAAAAGGGCGTTTTACTTCAAATTGTAAAAGATAATATTTTAAAAGAAATTGAAAGAGAGATTGACCTATGCAAGGAGTAATAAATATTTTTAAAAATTCTAAAATGACATCATTTGATGTTGTAAGAAGAGTAAAAAAAATTGCTCATGAAAAAAAGGTAGGTCATACAGGAACTCTGGACCCGGAAGCAGTTGGGGTGCTTCCGGTATGTTTAGGAAAAGCTACAAAAATAATAGACTATATAATGAAGGCTCCTAAAACATATGAGGTAACTTTTAAATTAGGGTTTAAAACAACAACCTATGATTTAGAAGGAGATATTATTGATAAAAAAGATATTTCTAATATAAAAGAAGATGATGTATTAAAAGCTATTAATTCTTTTGTAGGAACATATAATCAGGTTCCACCTATGTACTCTGCCATTAAAAAAAATGGAGTTAGGCTTTATGAACTAGCAAGACAAGGAATTGAAATTGAAAGGGAAGGAAGAGATATTACTATTTATGAAATAAGAGATATTAATATAAACTTACCTGAAATTACAATGACAGTAACTTGTTCAAAGGGAACATATATAAGAAGTTTATGTTATGACATTGGAGAAAAGCTTAAAGTATATGGTACTATGGTAAAGTTAAGAAGAACAGCTACATCAATCTTCAAAGAAGAAGATAGCATAAATATAGATGAGTTAACAGAGGAAAATATTAAAGACTATTTAATACCAATTGAAAAAGCTTTAGATTCATATCCTAAAGTAATTATTAATAGTAAATTTAAAAATCTTTTAATAAATGGTGCAAAGGTTTATGACAAAAGATTATTAAAAGAAAATATTGAAAATAATATATTATATAGAGTTTATGATGAAGAAGAATTTTTTATTGGACTTGGTAAAAAAGATGAAGAAGGATTTAAGCTTGAAAAGTTATTAATATAGCTTAGGAGAAGACTAGAAGGATATGAAAGTATTTAATAAAGATAATTTAGATAAAAATGATGAATATTACGTTGCACTTGGCAGTTTTGATGGACTTCATAAAGGACATTTATCACTAATTCACAAGTGTATAGAACTTTCAAAAAAAGATAATTGTAAAAGTATGGTTTTCACCTTTAGTAATCATCCAAGAACTGTAATAAATCCAAATGCTAAAATGAAATATTTAATGAATAATAAAGAAAAATTAGATATTTTAAAAAAAGAGGGGATAGACAAAGTTGTTCTTAAAGAATTTAATAAGGAATTTATGGAGCTATCACCAGAAGGTTTTATAAGAAAACTTTGCAGTGATTATAAGATTAAAGGAATTGTAGTTGGATTTAATTATAGATTTGGACATAAAAATTTAGGAGATATAAATCTTTTAAAAGAATTTTCATCAAAGTACAATTATAAATTAGAAGTTATAAGTCCATTGCTATTTAAAAATGATGTTATAAGTAGTACTAGAATTAGAAATGCATTAAGTGATGGAGAAGTTAGTGAAGCAAATAAAATGCTTACTAGACCATATAGTCTTACTGGAATAGTAGAACATGGAAAGAATATTGGAAGAACATTAATTGGGTTTCCTACTGCTAATTTAAAAGTTTTAGATGAAAAAATTATACCAGCAAAAGGTGTATATTATACTAATGTTAAATGGAAAAATAATATTTATAAAGGTATAACATCAGTTGGAAGTAATCCAACAGTTAATGGTAATAAATTAACTATTGAAACATTTATATTAGATTTTGATAATGATATTTATGATGATGAAATAAGTATATATTTTATAGATAAAATTAGAAATGAAAAGAAATTTAATTCTATTGACTGCTTAAAAGAGCAGCTTAAAGAAGATGAAAAATATGCAAGATCAAAAGAATTAGCTGTTATTATATAAATATTATTTACAATACTATATTGTTTTGTTATAATAATAGCGGAAACCTAGTCCTATGTTATGAGGTGCCATCTCATTACATGGAGCTAAGGGGATATTTTACACGGAGGTGCACTTATGGATAAGGCAAGAAAGCAAGAAATAATTAAAGAATTTGGAAGAAGTGAACAAGATACAGGATCAGCAGAGGTTCAAATCGCATTATTAAGCGAAAGAATTAATGAATTAACTGAACATTTAAAAGTTCACAAGAAAGACCACCACTCAAGAAGAGGACTATTAATGATGGTTGGACAAAGAAGAGGTCTTCTAAATTATTTAGCAAAGCAAGATATCGAAAGATATAGAGCTATAATCAAAAAATTAGGTTTAAGAAGATAGCTTAGAGCGGGTAAAACCGCTCTATTATTTTAAAATTATTAGCAAAATTTGTAAACAGAGACGAAAGGAGGTCCCTTTATGAGGAACACACTTAGTACAGTAGTAGCTGGAAGAGAGATGAAGGTTGAATTTGGTGGATTTGGTATGTTATCAGATGCAGCAATATTTTTTAGTTACGGTGATACTGTAATATTAACTAATGTAAACAAATCAGAGGAACCAAGAGATGGTATTGACTTCTTTCCTTTAAGCGTAGATTATGAAGAAAGATTATACGCAGTTGGTAAAATACCAGGAGGATTTATAAAAAGAGAAGGAAGGCCATCAGAAAAGGCAATTCTTCATGGAAGAGCAGTTGATAGAACAATAAGACCACTATTCCCTAAAGGATATAGAAATGATGTTCAAGTTGTTTGCACAGTTGTTTCAGTTGAAAAAGATAACTTGCCAGAAATATTAGCAATTAATGCAGCTTCAATGGCTTTATGTTTATCAAGCATACCATATGATATTCCAGTTGCAGGAGTTCAGGTTGGTTTTATCGATGGTAAATACATTTTAAATCCAACATCAGAAGAAAGAGAAAAGAGTACTCTAGACCTTACTGTTTGTGCTACAAAAGAAAAGGTTATGATGCTTGAAGCTGGTGGAGATGAAATTCCAGAAGATACTATGATAGAAGCTATCAAATTTGGATTTGATTCATGTAAGCAAATAATAGCATTCCAAGAGGAAGCTATGGCTAAGTTTGGTAAGCAAAAAGAAGAACCAGTTCTTTTCAAAGTTGATGAAGAAGTAGAAAAAGATGTTAAAGCTTTTGCAGGTGAAATGGTAAAAGAAGCAATGTATATCATGGATAAAGATGAAAGAAATGCTGCAATGGAAGAAGTAAATAATAAAGTATTTGCTGAATTCGAAGAAAAGCATGAAGGTAAAGAAGGAGATATAAAAGAAGTTCTTTACACAATGCAAAAGAAAGTTATAAGAAGCATGCTTTTAAATGATAAGAGAAGACCAGATGGTAGAGCTTTTGATGAAATAAGACATCTTGGTTGTGAAGTAGGACTTTTACCAAGAACTCATGGAACAGGATTATTTACAAGAGGATTAACTCAAGTAATGACTGTTGCAACATTAGGTTCAGTTGGAGATATTCAAATTTTAGATGGTATAGATGAAGCAGAATCAAAGAGATATATGCATCACTATAATTTCCCAGCATACAGTGTTGGAGAAGTTAGACCACTTAGAGGACCTGGAAGAAGAGAAATTGGTCATGGAGCTCTTGGAGAAAAGGCACTTGCACCATTAATTCCTTCAGAGGAAGAATTCCCATATACTATAAGATTAGTTTCAGAAGTATTAAGCTCAAATGGATCAACATCACAAGCTGCAGTTTGTGGATCAACATTAGCATTATTAGATGCTGGAGTTCCAATAAAAAGACCAGCTGCTGGTATTGCAATGGGACTTATAACTTCAGAAGATTTAAGTGAAGAAGAAGTTCTTACAGATATTCAAGGAATAGAAGATTTCTTTGGAGATATGGACTTTAAAGTTGCAGGTACTGAAAAGGGAATAACTGCAATTCAAGTTGATACAAAACTTAAAGGGTTAAGCTTTAATGTTGTTAATACAGCAATAAAAAATGCAAGAACAGCTAGAATGACAATTTTAGAAAAAATACATGAATGTATAGCTGAACCAAGAAAAGATGTTTCAGAATATGCACCAAAGACATCAATTATAAAAATTGATCCAGAAAAGATTAGAGATGTAATTGGAGCTGGTGGAAAGGTTATTAATAAGATAATCGAAGACACTGGAGTTAAAATTGATATAAAAGAAGATGGAACAGTATTTGTATCTTCTGTAGATCATGAAGGTGTAAATGAAGCTTTAAAAATAATTGAAGGTTTAACAAAGGAAGTAAAGGCTGGAGAAGTTTATTTAGGAAAAGTAACTAAGATAGCTACTTTTGGAGCTTTTGTTGAAATTCTTCCAAACAAAGAAGGATTAGTTCATATTTCAAAGCTTGATAAGAATAGAGTTAATAAAGTTGAAGATGTAGTTTCAGTTGGAGATGAAATTCTTGTTAAGGTTACAGAAATAGATAATCAAGGAAGAATAAATCTTTCAAGAAAAGATGCACTTCAAGACAATGAAGAAAAAGAAGATAAGTAATACTAAAAGGGCAATATAATTGCCTTTTTTTTACTAAAGGGAGGCATTCATGCATAAAATTTTTACACTAGAAAATGGGCTTAGAGTTGTAACAGAGAAGTTGGATGGGGTTAATTCAGTTAGTGTAGGAGTAATGATCCAAAATGGTTCAAGAAATGAAACATTAGAACTTAATGGTATATCTCATTTTATTGAACATATGTTTTTTAAAGGTACCTATAAAAGAAATGCAAAGGAAATTGCAGAAGAAATTGAAAATGTTGGTGGCCAGATAAATGCATTTACAAGCAAAGAAGCTACCTGCTATTATATAAAAACCTTAAGTACTCATATAGACCTTTCCTTAGATGTGCTGTCAGATATGCTTTTAAATTCAAAGTTTGATGAAAATGATATGGAAAAGGAAAAGGGAGTAGTAATTGAAGAAATAAATATGAATGAAGATAATCCAGAGGAAGTATTAGATGATATACATTCAAAAGCATCCTTTGAAGAAAATTCTCTATCATATCCTATTTTAGGAACTATAGATAAAATAAAAAACTTAAAGAGAGAAGATATTATTAATTTTATAGAAGAAAAATATACTCCATATAATTCAGTCATATCAATATGTGGTAAATTTAATGAAGAAGAAGTTATTAAATTAATAGAAGGATTTTTTGGAAAATGGGAAAGTAAAAAGGTGTATAAACCTAAATATGAACCATCTATCATTAAATCTAACTCAGTTTTTTCAAAGAAAGAAATTGAACAGTTGCATATTGCTTTAGGACTTCAAGGTTTACCTTTTGATGATGATAAAGGATATGCTTTAGTTCTTCTTAATAATATTTTTGGCGGTGGAGCTTCATCTATTTTATTTCAAAAGGTTAGAGAAGAGTTAGGTCTTTGCTATTCAATTTATTCTTATATACAGCCATTTCAAAAAGCTGGTTTAATAAACATATATGTTGGATTAAGTAAAGAATATGCAGATAAGGCTTTAAATGTTATTAAAAGAGAGCTTGAAGAGTTTTCAAAAAATGGTATAACAGAAGAACAGTTAAAAATTAATAAAGAAAAAATAAAAGCAAATTATATTTTAGGACTAGAAAGTACTAGTTCAAAAATGTTTGCAAATGCTAAATCTTTATTATTAAGAAATAAAATTAGAACTCAAGAAGAAGTAATAGAAAAAATAGATAACATAAGTAAAGAAGATATTGATTATGTACTTAAAAATTGCTTTGGAAAAGGTGTTATAAATACTGCTTATGTTGGAAGTGAAATAAATAAAGACTATTTAGATTCATGTATATATAAATCAATAGAAGCTTATGATAATAAGTAATAAAACTCCTTGCTAACTCATATTATATTTTATCTATAAAAGTTAGGAAGGATGTGTTTATATGTATGTTCAAGGTGAAAAAAATATAAAGTATCTTAGTGAACTTGAAAAATATGAACTTATAAATATTAATGATGGGGAGAAGTATGATTGCTTGCAAAACAATGATTTAGTAATAGATGATGAAGGAAATATAAGATATCTTCTAATTGATACTTCTTCTTCAAAATTTAGTATTTTTGGGGGAGCTAGAGAGATACTTGAAATAGATTGGAATGCAGTTCAAAAAGTTGGAGCAAAAACAATAATACTAGATGCTGATGAAAAGAGCATAAAAAGAGCAAAGGTATGATTTTTAAGGGGGAAAGGCAATGAAAATTGTAGTACAAAAATTTGGTGGCACATCTGTATCTACAAAAGAGAGAAGACAGAAAGTAATTGAAAAAGTAAAAAATGCTATTGAAGAAGGACTTTCTCCTGTTGTTGTTGTATCAGCAATGGGAAGATATGGAGAACCATATGCAACAGATACCCTTCTTTCATTAGTTGGAGATAAATTTAAAGGAAAAAATAAATTAGCATCAGATCTTTTAATGTGTTGTGGAGAAATAATAAGTTCAGTAGTTATGAGCAATGATTTATTTGATGAAGGTATAGACTCACTTCCATTAACTGGAGGTCAAGCTGGAATAAAAACTGATAGTGTTTTTACAAATGCAAAACATTTAGAAGTTAATCCTAAACAAATTTTAGATGCTGTAGCTAAAGGAAAAGTTCCTGTAGTAACAGGTTTTCAAGGAATGAATGAAGATGGATTCTTTACAACTCTTGGAAGAGGCGGAAGTGATACAAGTGCAGCTATATTAGGAGTTGCATTAAATGCAGAAAGAATAGAAATATATACTGATGTTGATGGAATTATGACAGCAGACCCAAGAATAGTAGAGGATGCATCATTAATAAATGTTATTAGTTATAATGAAGTTTTCCAACTTGCAGAACAGGGAGCTAAAGTAATTCATCCAAAGGCTGTAGATATTGCAATGAAGAGTAACGTACCACTTTTCATAAAAAATACAATGAGTGATGCAAAGGGAACATTAATTAATAATAATGGTGATATTAATAATGGTAAGATAATTTCAGGTATAACTCATCAAAATAATAGAATACAAGTTAAAATTAAAGCAGATGAAAATGCAAATAATGAAAAATATAGAGACTTATTAAGTTTACTTGCTGCAAATAAAATAAGTTTAGATTTAATAAATATTTTCCCAGATCAACAAATCTTTACAATTGGAGAAGATAAGAAAAAGGATTTAGAAAATATATTAAATGCAATTAATATAAAATATTCATTAATAGAAAATTGTAGTCAAATAGCACTAATAGGTTCTAAGATGAAAGGAATACCTGGTGTTATAGCAAGTATAGTAAAAACATTAAATGATAATAACATTGAGGTTTTACAAACAGCAGATTCACATATGACTATATGGTGTCTAATACATTCAGATAATGTTAAAGAAGCTATAAATTCTTTACATAAGTCATTTGAATTATCATAATTTAAAATATACATTATATAAGTATATTTTAAAGGCTCCTGTACAAAATAAAAATGTATAGGAGGAATGTTTATGAATATAAGTTTTTTAAATAATGAAAATGATAATGATGAAAAAGAAAAATTAGATAAAAATGTTGAGGCTATTAAGGAATTTGGAAATACAGGAGTAATTAATCCAAATGAAAGGATTAGAGTTTTACCTATTATAGGGCAGATTGAAGGGCATATAGTTTCTCCAGCCCAAAATAAAGCTACAAAGTATGAGCATGTAATACCACAGCTTATTGAAATGGAGCAAAATGAAAATGTTAAAGGTGTACTAATTGTTTTAAATACTGTTGGAGGAGATGTGGAAGCTGGACTTGGTATTGCAGAAATGATAAATTCTCTATCAAAACCAACTGTATCTATAGTTATAGGTGGAGGACACTCTATAGGAGTTCCCCTTGCAACTTCATCTAAATATTCATTTATAACACCATCTGCAACTATGATTGTGCATCCAATTAGAATGAATGGATTTATAATTGGGGTATCACAAACTTTTGAATATTTAAAAAAGATGCAGGAGAGAATAAATGAATTTATAATTAGAACTTCTAAAATCAAAAAGGATGAACTTGAAAAACTTTTAAGACAACAGGGAGAACTACTAAATGATGTTGGTACAATTTTAATTGGAAATGGAGCAGTAGAATGTGGCTTAATAAATGAAGTAGGTGGACTTAAAGAGGCTATTTCAAAACTAAATTCTTTAATAGATGAAGAAAAATAATATTATAGTATTATTAAATTATAAATCAGCTGTAAATGCTTTATAGCTGATTTTGTTATGTTATAAAAGGAATTTTAGTATGTTTGTAGAAAATAATAAAGTGAGGTGATTGTTTTTGAGCAGAGCTAAGAAAAAAAGTAGAAGAAAAAATAATAAAAGTAATAAAAATACCGACATACGTGGAATAGTTTATATTGCAGTCGGTATATTATTATCTGTAGCTATATATACAGATTTCATAGGAGCATTATCAAAGATTTCTCAAAGATTATCTCATTTTCTAATAGGAGTTGGAGCATATATATTACCAATATACTTATTATATTTAGGATATGAATATATAAAATCTAAAGGTAAAATTTCTTTAAATAAAAATTTTTATGGAATAACTATATATTCAGTAATAATAATATTAATATGTTCAACTATATACATTCAAAGGCTTAATGGAATGGACTCTTTTAGTGATGGAATTAAAGATATATTAGATATGAAATCTACTTTAAATGGAGGAGTAATAGGTTATGTTATATCTTACCCTTTATTTAAATTTGTTGGAAGTGTAGGGTCATATATTATTTATGTAGCACTTATTGGAATAGCAACTATTCTTACATTTGATATTACACTTTATGATTTAGGCGTTAGTGTTAAAAATAAAAGTAAGGAAATTAAAAAATCTAGAAAAAAAGAAAGAGATCTAGAAGATGATTATATAGATGATACATTTATAAAAGTAGTTGAAAAAAATGAAGAGAAAAATGTAGATAAAAAAGAATTTTTAAATGGAGTAAATAATAAAATTAAAATACTAGATTTTATGAAAAATTCATCTTTAGATGATGAAAATAGTGATGATTTATATAAAAATGAAGAGGCTGATCCATATTTAGAAGAAAAAGAGGAAATTATAAACCCTGTACCAAAGGTGCCTATTCAAAAGCAAAGTATAAAATCTAATAAAGAAAAATTAGAAAATTCAGTTAAAGCTGTAGTTCACGATGAAATTGAAAATAGTATTTTAGAAGGAAAAGAAGAGGAAAAAACACAATATGTTTATCCAGACACTGCTCTTCTTAATATTAATAGTGGCACAAAATTAAATAGTAATGATAAACAAGAATTAATAGATAGTGCAAATAAATTATCAGAAACACTAGGAAGTTTTGGGGTAGATGCAAAGGTTACTCAAGTTACTAAGGGACCTTCAGTAACAAGATTTGAACTTCAGCCAAGTCCTGGAGTTAAGGTAAGTAAAATAGTAAATCTTTCTGATGATATAGCATTAGGTCTTGCTGCCTCAGGAGTTAGAATAGAGGCTCCAATACCAGGAAAGGCAGCTGTTGGGATAGAAGTTCCAAATAGGGAACAGACTCCTGTTTTTTTACGAGAAGTTTTAGAATCTCAGGAGTTTTTAAATACTAATAAAAAATTAGCCTTTGCTTTAGGAAAGGATATAGGAGGGCAATGTGTTGTTGGTGATTTAAGTAAAATGCCACATACATTAATAGCTGGTGCAACAGGTTCTGGTAAGAGTGTATGTATAAATACATTAATTATAAGTTTACTTTATAAATATTCTCCAGATGAAGTTAAACTTTTAATGGTGGACCCAAAGGTAGTTGAGTTAAGTGTATATAATGGAATACCTCACCTTTTAATACCAGTTGTAACAGATCCTAAAAAAGCAGCAGGAGCCCTTAATTGGGCTGTAAATGAAATGACTAGAAGGTATAAGCTTTTTGCAGATTCAGGCGCAAGAAATATTGATTCATATAATGCCCTTTATGATAAAGGAACAATTGAAGAAAAATTACCATATATCGTTATTATTGTTGATGAGCTTGCAGATCTTATGATGGTTTGTCCAAATGATGTGGAAGATTATATAGGAAGATTAGCTCAAATGGCAAGAGCCGCTGGAATGCATTTAGTTATAGCAACTCAAAGACCATCAGTTGATGTAGTTACAGGAGTAATTAAAGCTAATATACCATCTAGAATATCCTTTGCTGTTTCCTCTCAAATAGATTCTAGAACAATATTAGATAGTGGAGGAGCAGAAAAACTTTTAGGAAAAGGTGATATGCTTTATTATCCAGTTGGAGAAAGTAAACCTCTTAGAGTTCAAGGATGTTTTATTTCAGAAGAGGAAGTTGAAAAAGTTGTTGACTTTATAAAAAATAAAGAGGATGAAGTTGTTTATAAAGAAGATATTATAGAACATATTAATAATGAAGCTGAAGGAACAAGTTCTAACTTACAAGGGGATGATGTAGATGAACTTTTAGATGAAGCTATTAATATAGTTGTAGATTATGGACAAGCATCAACATCATTTTTACAAAGAAGATTAAGAATTGGATTTAATAGAGCAGCTAGAATAATGGATGATTTAGAAAATAGGGGTATAATATCTCCTAAAGATGGAAGCAGACCAAGACAGGTGTTAATTACAAAAAATGATTTAGTAGGAACAAATAATACAGAAGATAATATTTAAATAGATGTAAATAAATTTTATCTTGTAATAGAATAAAAACAGTTATAAAATATTTAGGTATGAAAGTATTTTTTTAAAACATAGGAGGAAAAAAGTTTTGGCAAAATATAAAGTAGGAATGGTTAGCTTAGGATGCGACAAAAATAGAGTAGATTCTGAGATAATGCTTGGAGTAATGAACAAAGAATATGAAATAACAAACAATCCAAAAGAAGCAGATATAATTATAGTTAATACTTGTGGTTTTATTGAAAAAGCAAAGCAAGAGTCAATTGATACTATTTTAGAAATGGCAAAGTACAAGACAGAAAATAATTGTAAATTATTAATTGCAACTGGTTGTTTAACTCAAAGGTATGGTAAGGAACTTCAGGATTTAATGCCTGAGATAGATATAATGCTTGGAGTAAATGATTATACTAAAATAGATAAATTAATAAAAGAATTTATAACAAAAGAAAATATTGAAAATAAATTTACAGAAGTAAATTATTCAGATGAAAATATAAATGAAGGTGAAAGAGTACTTACAACAGATAGTGGTACTGCATATATAAGAATAGCAGAAGGTTGTAATAATTTCTGTACTTACTGTATAATTCCTAAAATAAGAGGAAAATTTAGAAGTAGAGAAATGGAAAGCATCTTAAAAGAAGCAGAAGATTTAGCTAAAAAAGGAATTAAAGAAATAATATTAATAGCCCAAGACACAACTCTTTATGGTAGTGATTTATATGGAAAGAAGAGTCTTCATATCCTCCTACATAAATTATCAATGATAGACGGAATTAAGTGGATTAGAGTTTTATATTGTTATCCAGAAGAAATATATGATGAACTTATTAAAGAGATGGCAAATAATGATAAAGTATTAAAGTATTTAGATCTTCCAATTCAACATATAAGTAATAATATATTAAAACTTATGGGAAGAAAAACAACAAAAGAAGATATAATAAATAAAATTAATAAATTAAGAGAAGAAATGCCTGAAATAGCATTAAGAACATCATTAATAGTAGGATTTCCAAATGAAACAGAAGAAGACTTTAATGAACTTAAAGAATTCTTAAAGGAATATAAACTAGAAAAGGTTGGAGTGTTTAAATATTCTAGGGAAGAAGGAACGCCAGCTGCCAAAATGGAAGGACAAATTTTAGAAAACATAAAGGATTTAAGAGAAAATGAACTTATGTTAATTCAAAGAGAAGTTTCAAAAGAAATAAATAGTTTGAAAATAGGTAAGATATATGATATTCTTGTTGAAGGATATAATGGTGAATATTACTATGGAAGAAATTATGAAATGGCACCTGAAATAGATGGAAATGTATTCTTCAAAAAACATTGCAAGGTTAATAATGGAGATATTGTTACAGTTAAAGTTTTAGAGAATACAGAGTATGATTTAATAGGAGTTGGTATATGTGAATCTTGCAAATAAATTAACAATATTAAGAATGCTTTTAGTACCAATTTTTTTAATATTTATTGTTGTTAAAGGTATACCTTATGGAACTTTTGTTGCAACTTTCATTTTCGTTATTGCTTCAATAACAGATAAGCTTGATGGATATATTGCAAGAAGTAGAAATCAAATAACTAATTTTGGTAAATTTATGGATCCTTTAGCGGATAAATTATTAGTTACAACTGCATTAATTGCACTTGTAGAGTTTGGAGTTGTTCCAAGTTTTGCAGCTATAATAATTATTGCAAGAGAATTTGCAGTTTCAGGACTTAGAACATTAGCAGCAGCAGATGGCAAAGTTATTGCCGCTAGCTGGTGGGGAAAGATTAAAACAGTTATACAAATAATTGCTATAATATTACTTTTAATAAAGGTTAACATAGCACAAAGTGAAATTTTAAATAATTTTGTAATGAATAGTAAGTTTTTAATCAATTTCTTTAAATATGTTCCAACTATAGCTTTATATGCAGCAGTTATAATAACTATAATTTCTGGATATGATTATTTTATAAAAAATAAAAAAGTTATATCAACTAAAAGATAAAGTGATTAAAAAATATAATATATGTCAATGATATAAAAAGTTCCTACTAAAAAGTTGGAACTTTTATCTATATTTATGGTTGACTATATATAATGAGTAATTTATAATTATATACAGAACATAAGTTCGATGAGAGGATGGTGTATTTATGAATAATATAGATTCAAATAAATTAAAAGCAATTGAAGCTGCCATGGGGCAAATAGAAAAACAATTTGGTAAAGGATCAGTTATGAAATTAGGAGAAGAATCTACTTTAAATGTAGATTGTATATCAACTGGTTGCTTAGATTTAGATATTGGACTTGGAATAGGTGGAGTTCCAAGAGGAAGAATTATTGAAATATATGGACCTGAAAGTTCAGGTAAAACAACAGTTGCACTTCATATTGTAGCTGAAGCTCAAAAGCAAGGAGGAGCAGTTGGTTTTATTGATGCTGAGCATGCTTTAGACCCTTCATATGCTAGAAAAATTGGTGTTGATACAGAAAATTTAATAGTATCTCAACCAGATACAGGAGAACAAGGATTAGAAATAGCTGAAGCGTTAGTTCGTTCAGGAGCTATTGATGTTATAGTTGTTGACTCAGTTGCAGCACTTGTTCCAAGAGCTGAAATTGAAGGAGAAATGGGAGATGCCCATGTAGGTCTTCAAGCAAGACTTATGTCACAAGCACTTAGAAAACTTGCAGGAACAATAAGTAAAACAAACTGTGTTGCAGTATTTATAAATCAATTAAGAGAAAAAGTTGGAGTAATGTTTGGTAATCCTGAAACAACTCCAGGTGGAAGAGCTTTAAAGTTCTATGCATCAGTTAGAATGGATGTAAGAAGAATAGATTCAATAAAACAAGGTGAAAATATTGTAGGTAATAGAACAAGAGTTAAGATAATAAAGAATAAAGTTGCACCACCATTTAGACAAGCAGAATTCGATATTATGTACAATGAAGGTATTTCAAGAGAAGGAAATATAATTGATGTCGGTGTCAAAGAAGAAATTGTACAAAAAAGTGGGGCATGGTTCTCATATGGAGATATAAGATTAGGCCAAGGTAGAGAAAATGCAAAAGGATATTTAAAGGAAAATCCAGAAGTAGCTTTAGATATTGAAAATCAAATTAGAGCTAAACATAATCTTCCTCTTGCTAAAGCTGTAGAGCAACCAAAAGAGGAAACAAAGGCAAAAGAAAAAGAGAATAAATAAATTTATTAGTTAACTAATAAAATAAAATTTTTAAAGTAAGGCGTCCTAAAAAGGTTAGCCTTACTTTTTTTATAGAAAAGGATAAAAATTATAAGGTAAAGGTTTACTTAAATTAAATATAAGAAGTTGAAATGTTGAGTAAAAAAGAGAATTTGTGAGAATAATAAAGAAGAAGGTAGGTTTAGTACTTAAAGTTACTCAACTTGACATAATTTTATTTTTACTATACAATAATAACAAATACTGGTTTATCATATTCCAAAGATAACAGTGAGAACACATTATGACACCTACTACGCTTTCACTTAAAAATAAGCGAGGGGGTGTTAATATGCCACAAATTGTACCAATGATTATAATTGATATAGTTGTGCTGTTAATATTAGGAATAGTACTTTACAAAACAATACAAAGTACATCAAAAAACAAAGTAGAATCTCTTGAGAGAGAGGCTGAAAAGCTTGTAGAAGATGCAAAAAGAGAAGCAGAAGCTATGAAGAAAGAAGCTATCCTTGAAGCAAAGGAAGAGGTTCATAGATTAAGAAGTGATTTAGAAAAAGATTCTCGTGAGAGAAGAAATGAAATCCAAAGGCTTGAAAGAAGAGTTTTACAAAGAGAAGAATCTCTTGATAAAAAGAGTGATTTTCTTGAAAAGAAAGAAGAAACCATTAATGGTAGAATGAATGACATTGAACAGTTAGAGAAAGAAGCTAATAATCTTCATGAAAAGAGGAGAGAGGAACTTGAAAGAGTTGCTAATCTTTCAAGTGAAGAAGCTCGTCAAATCATTTTAGATGAAGTAAAGAAAGAAGTTTCTCATGAATCTGCTATCATGATAAAAGAGATTGAAAGCAAGGCTAAAGAAGAAGCTGATAAAAAGGCGAGAGAAATAGTTACAACAGCAATACAAAGATGTGCTGCTGATCATGTTTCAGAAACTACTGTACACGTTGTAGCATTACCAAATGATGAAATGAAGGGTAGAATAATAGGTAGAGAAGGAAGAAACATTAGAACCCTAGAAACTTTAACAGGAGTTGACTTAATTATAGATGATACTCCAGAGGCAGTAATTTTATCAAGTTTTGATCCAATTAGGAGAGAAGTTGCTAGAATGGCACTAGAAAAGTTAATAGTAGATGGTAGAATACATCCAGCAAGAATCGAAGAGATGGTAGAAAGAGCTCAAAGAGATGTTGAAAACGACATTAAGGAAGAAGGAGAACAAGCAACACTTGAAACTGCTGTTCATGGACTTCATCCAGAGCTTACAAGATTACTTGGTAGATTAAAGTATAGAACTAGTTATGGCCAAAATGTGTTAAAGCATTCCATAGAAGTTTCATACTTAGCTGGTTTGATGGCTTCAGAATTAGGTTTAGATGTTACTTTAGCTAGAAGAAGCGGTTTACTACATGATATAGGAAAAGCTGTAGATCAAGAACAAGAGGGACCACATGCAATTATTGGTGCAGACCTTGCTAAGAAATATGGTGAATCAAAATTAGTAGTAAATGCTATAGGAGCCCATCATGGAGATGTTGAAATGCAATCTTTAGAAGCAATATTGGTTCAGGCAGCAGATGCAATATCAGCAGCAAGACCAGGAGCAAGAAGAGAAACATTGGAGGCATATATAAAGAGATTAGAGAAGTTAGAAGAAATAGCTAACTCATATGAAGGTGTAGAAAAGTCATATGCCATTCAAGCTGGTAGAGAGATTAGAATTATGGTTAAACCAGATCAAATTGACGATGCTGGATCAGTTGAACTTGCTAGAAATCTTGCAAAGAGTATAGAAGAACAATTAGAATATCCAGGTCAAATTAAAATCAATGTTATTAGGGAAACTAGAGCAACTGATTTTGCTAAATAAAATAATAAACATTAAAATACATTTTGTTTTACAAAATGTATTTTTTATATTATAAAAGAAAAATAAAGGAGTTTTAAAATAAAAGTAGAATAATATATATTGTGTCGTGATATAGCAAATATAGCATTGATGTAAACGATTAGTAAAATGTAGGAGGAGAAATAAGAATGGAAGTATTAAAAGTTTCAACAAAATCAAACCCAAATTCAGTAGCAGGAGCATTAGCTGCAATAATAAAAGAAAAGAATATTGTAGAAATTCAAGCAGTAGGAGCAGGAGCAATAAATCAAGCAATTAAAGCAATTGCTATAGCAAGAGGCTTTGTGGCACCAAGCGGAAAAGATATAATATGTGTACCAGCCTTTACAGATATTATTATAGATGGAGAAGAAAGAACTGCAATAAAACTTATTGTACAACCTAGATAATTAAAAGTTATAAATAAATTATATTTAATTAAATTATGTTTAATTAAATTATTCAATGGTTGAAATTTTTCTAAAAAACATTTATAATGAAATGGTTAATAGAAAATTAACCTATAAAAATAAAGCAAAGAGGTGTATTTACATGATATCTAAAGAGGTTTTAGTTAAGAACGCTACAGGTTTACATGCTAGACCAGCAACTTTATTAGTTAAAAAAGCGTCTTCATTCAAATCAGATGTAAGCATAGAATTCAACGGAAAGAAAGCAAACGTTAAGAGCTTAATTGGAGTTCTTTCATTAGCAGTAACAGCTAATTCAACAGTAAACGTTATTGCTTCAGGAGATGACGAAGCTTTAGCTGTAGAAGAAATTTCAAAATTAATCGAAAACTTAGAAGATTAATTATTAAAGATAAAAGGTTCCTATTTTGTAGGAACCTTTTTCTTTTTGTAAAAATATATGTATAAATTAAACTACATATATTTTATTTTAGAGATATTAATTTGCATCTAAATAAAAGACTTATTAAATTAATTCCAGATAAAGCGATAAGTATATATATTATTCTAGATATTATAGGGATACCACAAGTTATAAATGTAACTAAATTAAAGTTTAATAAACCTACAAAACCCCAATTTAAAGCTCCAATTACAACTAGTATAAAGGACAGTTTGTCTAATATGTTTATTTTACACATAAAAATCTCCTCCAATTACTATCTAAAATATATATATGAAAACATTAAATAAATAATAACCTTATAAAAAATTTTTTAACAAAAAGGTGAAAATAAAAAAATATTATGTTATAATACGAACTATATTATGTGATATTAAAAATATATTCGTACGGAGGTACTTTTAGATGAGAGATTTATATAGCACACCATTAAATTCAAGATATGCATCAAAAGAAATGAGTTATATTTTTTCTGATGATAAGAAATTTACAACTTGGAGAAGATTATGGTTAGCCTTAGCAGAAGGTGAAAAAGAATTAGGACTTAACATAACAGATAAACAAATAGAAGAGTTAAAAAATAATGTAGATAACATAAATTATGAAGAAGCTATAAAAAGAGAAAAAGAAGTAAGACATGATGTTATGAGCCATGTTTATGCCTATGGATTACAATGTCCAAATGCTAAGGGAATAATACATCTTGGAGCAACAAGTTGCTATGTTGGAGATAATACAGATATTATCATAATGAGAGATGCATTACTTTTAGTTAAAAAGAAAATTGTTACTGTATTAGATAGATTAAGCAAGTTTGCTTTAAAATATAAAGATATGCCAACTCTTGGATTTACTCATTTTCAACCAGCACAGCTTACTACAGTAGGTAAGAGAGCAACATTATGGATGCAAGATTTAGTAATGGATATAGAAAATATAGATTTCCTTTTAAGCACTTTAAAGCTTAGAGGAGTTAAAGGAACAACAGGAACACAGGCAAGTTTTATGAATCTTTTTGAAAATGATGAAGAAAAGGTTAAATTATTAGATGAAAAAGTAGCAAAAAAGATGGGCTTTTCTAAGTGCTATGGTGTAACAGGTCAAACTTATCCAAGAAAGCTTGATTCAATAGTGTTAAACACACTATCAGAGGTTGCACAAAGTGCTTATAAGTTTAGTAATGATTTAAGATTACTTCAAAGTATGAAAGAAGTTGAAGAACCTTTTGAAAAACATCAAATAGGATCATCTGCAATGGCATATAAGAGAAATCCTATGAGAAGTGAAAGAATGGGAGCCCTTGCAAGATATGTAATAGTAGATGCTTTAAATCCAGCAATTACAGCTTCAACACAATGGTTTGAAAGAACTTTAGATGATTCAGCAAATAAGAGATTATCAATAGCTGAAGGATTTTTAGCGTTAGATGGTGTTTTAAATCTTTATATAAATATAGCTGAAAACATGGTTGTATATGATAAAGTAATTGCAGCTCATGTAAATAATGAATTACCTTTTATGGCTACAGAAAATATAATGATGGAAGCTGTAAAAAGAGGTGGAGATAGACAAGAACTTCATGAACAAATAAGAACTCACTCAATGGCTGCAGCTCAAAGAGTAAAGGGAGAAGGTCTTAATAATGATCTAATAGAAAGAATAATTAGTGATAATACTTTTAGTCTTAAAGAAGAAGAAATTAGAGAAATTATAGATCCAAATAAATTTATTGGTAGAGCTCCAAGTCAAGTTGTAGAATTTATTGATGAATATGTAACTCCAATTATAGATAAGAACAAAGATGCTATAGAAGTTAAAAGTGAAATTAACGTTTAATTAACTATTAAAACTAGAAGTTATATATTTTAACTTCTAGTTTTTCCCTTTATAATACAAACAAATCTATGCTATAATACATTTGTTTGTATAGAAATGAGGGAATGAAAAAATGAATAAAAAAAGTAAAATTATAGCAACTACATTAATTTATTTTGTTATGATAATAACTGCAATAACAGAAGGATTAATAAACATATTTACAGTTCCAATAAAAAATGATTTTCATATAACAGATACAAAGCTATCATTAATGTTTATGTTTGGTACAATAGCATATTTAATATGTAATTATGTAGGGGGAGCACTTTGCGAAAAAATAGGTCAAAAGAAATTATTTTTAATAGGATTATTTGGAGCAGCATTAACTAATTTACTACAAGCTTGGTCTCCAAACTTTACAATATTTTTAATTGCCTTTGCAATTATTCAAGGATTTTTAGGATTAATGTCTATAGCTGCAAATACAGTAATACCTATAATATGGATTACAGGACAGGCCATAGCAATGAATTTAACTCACTTTGCATATGGAGTTGGTCTTTCAGCATCACAAAAGCTGTCTGGAGTACTTATGACAGATGGTGTAGGTTGGAGAAGAATTTATATAGGAGCAGCAATTCTTACAATAATTGTATTTGTAATGTTTTTATTTATTAAACTTCCTTCTGTAAAAAGAGAAAAAGAAGAGGAGAAAACTTCCTTATTAGTAGTGTTACAAGATAAGTTAGTTTGGTTCTTTTTTATAGGATTAGGTTTTTATATAATGGCAGAACAAGGTACAGGAAGATGGCTTCCTACATATATAAAATCTACATATAATAATATGACAGAATCAAAAATAGCTTCATATATATCAATTTTTTTCTTGTTATTAACAATAGGAAGATTAATTGGTGGATTTATAGTTGAAAAGATAGGTTCAATGAAAGCTGTAAAAATATTTTCCTTAATTGGAGGTATTTTATTTGTTATTGGATTATTAGTTGGTAAAAATGGATTATACATAGTATCATCTGCAGGATTTTTCTTTTCAATAATGTTTCCAACTATAGTTGTTATTATAAGTAATACATTTAAGAAAAATACAGCTTATATTACTGGAATAATAATAGCCCTTGGAAGTGTTGTAAATACAGTATTAAGTTTACTTGTAGGAGTAATTTCAGATTCAATAGGAATAAAATATGCAGTATTTATAATGCCAGTATCAATATTAATTACATTTGTATTTTTAGTTTTGGCAAGTAAAGTTATAAAATCAAGATAACTATTTAAGCTGAATGCATTAGGTATGTATTCAGCTAATTTTTAATTTAAATATGTTAAAAATTTAATTAAAAGATGAGAATATATATTATTAAGGAGTAATATAAAATGGAAAATAAAAAAAATGAGTTATATAATATAATAAATAATATAGAAAAGTCAGATAAAAATATAATGGATGAAGCTAAAGAGAGGATGGATTCTTTAGCAAAGCCTTTAGGAAGTCTTGGAGAACTTGAAAAGATAGGGATTAAAATAACTGGAATAACAGGTTCTCTTAAAAATAAATTTAAAAAGAAATGTGTTATTATATTTTCTGCTGATAATGGAGTTTTTGAGGAAGGCGTTGCAAGTACTCCTCAATATGTAACTGTTGCCCAAACTATTAATTTTACTAAAGGGTTATCAGGTGTTGGGGTAATTGCAAAGGAAAATGGAAGTGACCTTATGATTGTTGATGTAGGAATAAATAGTTCACTTAAAATTGAAGGGGTAATAGATAGAAAAATAAGAAGGGGAACTAATAATATAGCAAAGGGACCTGCAATGACTGAAGATGAATGTATACAGGCTATATTAACAGGTATAGAAGCCTCTAAAAAAGCTTATGATGAAGGTTATGATGTACTAGGTGTTGGGGAAATGGGTATAGGGAATACAACAACTAGTAGTTCAGTTTTAATAGCATTAAAAGAATGTGATATTGAAGCTGCTGTAGGAAGAGGCTCAGGTCTTACAAATGATGCATTTAATAAGAAAAAGATGGTTATTAAAAAAGCTTTAGAAATTAATAAACCAAATAAAGATAATCCAATAGATATATTAATGAAGGTTGGAGGCTTTGATTTAGCTGCAATGACAGGAGCCTTTATTGGAGCTGGTTATTATAAAATTCCAATAGTTATAGATGGATTTATATCAGTAGTTGCAGCTCTTTTAGCAGTTAAATTAAATGAAAATATAAAAGATTATTTATTTGCATCACATCTATCACAGGAAATAGGATATTCTTTGGCAATTAATGAGTTAGAATTAAAACCTATGGTTAACTTAGATATGAGACTTGGAGAAGGAAGTGGATGTCCAATAGCCTTTTCTATAATAGATACAGCAAATGCTATTTTAAGAAATATGGCTACTTTTGAAGAGTCAGGAATTAATTGTGAATATTTAGATGAAATAAGAGATGAAAAATGTTATAAAATATAATTTACATAAAATTTAGGAGAATATAAATGAAGATAGGAATAATAGGTGGAACTAGAAGTGGAAAATCATTTCTTGGTGAAAAATTATGTAAAAAAATAAATATTTCAGATAACATAATATATATTGCAACAATGAAACCAAATTGCAGTGAAGATTTAAGTAGGATAGAAGGTCATTTAAATAGAAGAAAAGGGGAAAACTTTAAAACTATAGAGGCTTTTAAGGATATAAATAATATAAAAGGTAAAATTAAAGAAGATGATACTTTATTATTAGATAGTGTTACAACTTTATTAAACAATGAAATGTTTACAAAAGATGGAATAAAAGAAAAGCTACATAAAAAAATAGCTAAAGACATAAAAGAATTAAGTGAACTTTGCAAAAATATTGTAATTGTAAGTGATTATATTTTTAGTGATTCAATTATATATGAATCTTTTAGTGAAAATTATAAAAGAGAGCTTGCCTATTTAAATAGAAATATTATAGAATTTTGTGATGTTGTTATTGAATGTACTTACAACAATTATGAAATACATAAAGGAGAAGTAGAAGGGAGAAAATTAATAAATGAAATATATTAGAAGTTTTCTTATGGCAGTATCAATGTTTTCAGTAATACCTGCTCCAAGATATAAATGGGATGATAAAAATACAAGGCATATATTAAAGTTTTATCCAGCAGTTGGATTAATAATAGGAATACTTTGGTTTGCACTTTATAATATACTTAAATATTTTAATATAAATATTGTACTAATAAGTGCTATACTTTTAATATTTCCTATATTTATTACTGGAATGCTTCATTTAGATGGGTATATGGATATATGTGATGCAATTTTATCAAGAAGAGATAGGGAAGAAAAGCTTAGAATACTTAAAGACTCTTGTACTGGAGCTTTTTCTGTAATAAGTGTAATAATATTATTAATAATTGAATTTGCATCTATTTATACAATATTAAGTGATAATAAAAATGTTTTATTTTTATTATTTATTCCTATAATATCAAGAAGCTTTATGGCACTTATAATATTAATAAAAAAAGAAATAAAAGAAAGTACCTTAGTAAAAATTTTTAAAACTAAGACAAATTCCTTTGATAGAGGGCTGCAAGTTATAATATTAATAGTTCTATTAATTATTATATTTTTTACTATGGGAATATTATATGACGGAATTTTAATTATAATGTGCTTAGCTATGTTATATAAAACAGATAGAAATATTAAGGAACTTGGGGGAATAAATGGTGATGTAGCAGGTTATGGGTTAATTATTGGTGAAGCTACAGGATTATTATTATTAGCATTAATATAGGAGAGAAAAATATGATATTAGTTTTTGGAGGAGCTTATAATGGTAAGTTATCCTATGTAAAAAATAAATATAAAATAAGTAATGAAGATATATTTTACTGTAATTGTGACAAACTTAACTTTAATAAAAAAGTTATATCAGGATTTCACATATTTGTTAGGGAAAGAATTTTAAATAATAAAGATGTTTTAAAGTACATAGAAGATAATATAGAGAATTTAAAAGATAAGATAATTATTACTGACGATATAGGTTCTGGAATAGTTCCTCTTGAAAAGAAAGATAGAGTATGGAGAGATGAACATGGAAGAGCTATTCAGTATTTAACTTTAAATAGTGAAAAGGTTATAAGAGTATTTTTAGGAATAGAGAAGGTTTTAAAGGATGTATAAATTAAAATTATATTTAATAAGACATGGAAAAACTGAAGCTAATGAAAAAAGATTATATTGTGGAGTAACAGATATATCTCTTACAAAAGAAGGAAGAGAAGAGTTAGTAAAACTAAAAAAGCCTTATAGGGATATAGATGGATATTATACAACAGGATTAAAAAGAACTAATGAAACAATGAATATATTATTTGATACCTGTAAGTATGTAGTTGAGGAAGGTTTTAGAGAATATAATTTTGGAGATTTTGAAATGAAAGGTTATGAAGAATTAAAAACCTTAAAGGATTATATAAATTGGATAGAGGATACAGAAGGAAATTATATTATTAAAAATGGAGAAAGTAAAAAACAATATAGGGAAAGAACAAAATTAACATTTAAATCCTTTATAAATAAACTTATAAAAGAAAATAAAAAAAATGTTATATTAGTATGTCATGGAGGAACTATAGGAACTATTTTAGAAGAGTTTTATAGTAATGAAAAAGATTTATTTAAATGGCAGCCACCTTGTGGAAGAGGTTATGTACTTAACATATTAATAAATAATGAAAATATTAGAATTAGTAGTATATCTAATATTTAAAAATAAATAAGTTTTACATAGGAGGTTACATATATGAGAAATTTAAAAAATTTTAAAATATCTGCTTTAATACTTTCTCTTATACTAGTTTTAGGTATTTTTGCAGGTTGTACAAACAAAACTAAAACTATGAAAGATAGAGCAGGAAATGACTTTAATGTACCTAAGAAAATGGATAGAATAATATCTACTGCACCATCTAATACAGAAATTTTAGTAGCATTAGGTCTTGGAGATAAAATAATTGCAACAGATAAATATTCAAAAGATATAGAGGGTGTAAATAAAGATGCCACTACATTAGACTTTTTACATCCAGATGCTGAAAAGATAGTATCCCTTAAACCAGATATAATAATTGCATCAACTCATAATAAAGCAGGTGGTAGCGATCCATTTAAAGCTATTAAAGATGCAAAAATACCAGTTGTATATATTAAAAGCAGCGAAAACATAGAAGGAATATATGGAGATATTGAATTTTTAGCTAAACTAACTAATACAGAAGATAAAGGAAAAGAATTAGTTTCTAATATGAAAAAGGAAATAGATAGTATAAAAAAAGTTGGAGATAAAATAAAAAATAAAAAGACTGTTTATTTTGAAATAGGTTCAAGTCCTTCACTTTATAGTTTTGGAGAAGGAACTTTCTTAAATGAAATGATAGATATAATTGGAGCAAAAAATATATTTAGTAGCGATAAAGGATGGATTTCACCTAGTGCAGAATCAGTTATAGAAAAAAATCCAGATGTTATTTTAACAAATGTAAATTATATAAAAGACCCTGTTAAAAAAATTGAAGAAAGAAAAGGATGGAATACTATAAAGGCTGTTAAAAATAAAGCTGTATATCAAATAGATACAAACTCATCATCACGTCCATCACAGCATATTATAAAAGCTTTAAAAGAAATGGCAAAGGATATATATCCAAATGAGTACAAGAACTTTTAGTAAGAGAAAAAAAGCTTTATTAACTATTCCTATAGCTTTTTTAATAATATGTATTGGAACTTCTATTGGAAGTTCCAATATTAATTTATTTGATATTTTTTCAATAATAGGAAATAAAGTTTTAAATATTCCTTTAGGTTATAGAATAACAGGGCAAGAGGTTGCAATTATATGGGAACTTAGATTTCCAAGAGTTTTATTAGCATTTTTAATAGGAGGGGCTTTATCAGTAAGTGGTGCAGCCATTCAATCTATTTTAAAAAATCCATTAGCATCTCCTTATACTTTAGGTGTTTCATCAGGTGCAGGCCTTGGAGCTGCTTTAGTAATAATTTTTGGATTTAATGTTTCATTTTTAGGAGATTTTACTTTACCAATAGTTGGCTTTATATTTGGGTTACTTACGGTTATAATAGTAATATCATTTTCAAAAAGAGTAGATATATTTTTATCTAATAACACTATAATATTAGCAGGAATGGTGTTTTCCTTATTTTTAAATGCCATACTTACAACAGCTGGAGCTTTAAATGGAGATAGCCTAAAGGCAATTTCACTTTGGCAGATGGGATCCTTTTCCATGAAAGGCTGGAGCTATGTTTGCGCATTTATTCCTTTTTTACTTATAGGAATGGTTGGGATTTCACTTTATACAAAGGAAATGGATATATTAACCTTTGGTGAAGATAATGCAAAGTCAGTTGGAGTAGATACTAACAAAGTAAAAACAAGGCTTTTTGTTTTTACTGCAGTTTTAGCAGGAAGTGCAATATCTTTAAGTGGTATAATTGGATTTATAGATTTAATAGCGCCACATATTGTAAGGAAGATTTTTGGAGCTAAACATAATTTAGTAATACCTATGTCTTTTATATTAGGAGGAAGTTTAATGGTAATTACAGATTTAATATCTAGAACTATAATATCACCATCAGAACTTCCAATAGGAGCAATTACAGCATTAATAGGGGCACCATTTTTTGCTTATATATATTTTAAAAAGAAGTAGGTGTAAAAGTGATAGAAGTTAAAAATGTATATACAGGATATAATAAAATTAATATTATTAAAGATATAAGTTTTAAAGTGAATAAAAATGAATTATTTTGTATAATAGGACCTAATGGATGTGGAAAAAGTACTTTATTAAAAGCAATAGCAAATATTAATGATTATAAAGGGAGCATAAAAATATTTAATAAAGAGATAAAGGATTTTAATAGAAAAGATTTAGCTAAGAATATAGCATTAATGTCTCAAATAACAGAAATATACTTTTCTTATACTGTATATGATACTATTTCTTTAGGAAGGTATTCTCATATAAATGGAGCCTTTTCTACTTTAAGTTTAGATGATAAAATAATTGTTGAAAATGTAATTAAGGATTTATCTTTAACTAATATTAAAGATAAATATATTAGTGAACTTTCAGGAGGACAACTTCAAAGGGTATTTTTGGCAAGAACAATAGTACAAGATCCAAAAGTTATATTACTAGATGAACCAACTAATCATTTAGATTTTAAACATCAAATAGAACTTTTGGATAATATAAAAAAGTGGTGTAAAGCAGGAGACAGAGCAGTAATAGGTGTTTTACATGATTTAAATTTAGTAAATTTATATGCAGATAGAGTTGCCCTTATAGATAATGGGAAAATAGTAGATATAGATTATAGTGAAAATATTTTAAAGTCTAAAAAACTTGAAGATGTTTATGGAATAAATATAAGAGAATTTATGTTAAAAGTTTTAGAAAAGTGGAATTAAGGAGAAGAAAAAATGGAAAAGTTTATTTTATCATATAGTTGTGGAAAAGATAGCACATTATCATTATATAGATTAATAGAAAAAGGATATATTCCAGTAGGCCTTATTGTAACGGTGAATAAAGATGAAGATAAATCTTGGTTCCATGGAATACCAAGTGATATATTAGACAAAGTATCAGAAGCATTGTCTATTCCTCTTATAAAGGTTAATTGTGTAGGAGATGAATATGAAAAAGCTTTTGAAGAAGCATTAAACAAAGGGAAGGCTATGGGAGCTAAGTTTTGTGCCTTTGGAGATATAGATATAGATAGACATAGAACTTGGTGTACAGATAGATGTAACAATGTAAATATGGAAGCAAAATTTCCTCTTTGGCAGGAAGATAGAGAAAAACTAACTAAAGAATTTATAGATAATGGATTTAAAAGCATAATAAAATGTTGTAATGATACTGAGTTAGATGAAAGCTATTTAGGAAAGGTTTTAACTCATTCTCTTGTAGAAAAAATAAAAAAAACAGGTGCAGATCCTTGTGGTGAAAATGGAGAATATCATACCTTTGTTTATGATGGACCTATTTTTAAAAATGAAATAAATTTTAAAATAGGTGAGAAATTTAAAAATAATAATTATAATCATATTTTAATTACAGATAATTTATAGAGGTGAATATAATGAAAAAGAATATAATGGTTTTAGGAACTGCATCTTCTGTAGGAAAGAGTACTGTTTTGACAGCTTTATGTAGAGTTTTAAAGAAAAAAGGATATGATGTAGCACCTTTTAAAGGAATTAATGTATCTTTAAATTCAACTAAAAATAAAATGGGTGAAGAAATTGCTAAAGCTCAATTTATTCAATCAGAAGCTTGTGAAATAACTCCAAAAGGAATAATGAATCCTATTTTAATTAAGCCATCTTCAGATAATAAAGCTAAAATATTTGTTAATGGAAAATCCTATTGTAATAAAGAAAATTGTAATGATGATGAAGTAAACAAAGATTTAAAGGAGTTTTTAAAGGAAGGTTTTGAAAAATTATCAAAAGAATATGATAATATAATTGTTGAGGGAAGAGGAAGTGCCTTTGATGTAAATGAAAAATGCAATGAAATGTCAAACTTTTATATAGCAAACTTAACAAATTCAGATGTAATATTAGTAGGGAATGATGAAAAAGGTGGAGCACTTCCATCAATTTATGGAACTGTAATGTTACTTAAAGAGGAAGAGAGAAAATTAATAAAAGGAATAATAATAAATAAAGTTAAAGGTGATATAAAGGAATTTAAGAATAATATAGCTATTCTTGAAGAAAAGTTAAATATACCAGTTTTAGGTGTATTACCTTATAAAGAATTAACAATAGAAAATGAGGAAACAGTTACAAAAAGGCTTAGAAGCAATAAGAGAAGCGGACTTAATATTGCTATAATAAAATTGCAGCATATATCAAATATTACAGATTTTTATCCTTTAGAACTTGAAAAGAATGTTAATATAAGATATGTAAAAACTCCAAATGAGCTAGAAGGAGCTAATTTAATAATATTACCTGGAAGCAAAAGTATAACTTATGATTTAGAATATATTAAATCAAATGGATTATATGATAAAATAATAGAATTACAAAAAAATGGGGCTACAGTAATGGGTATATGTGGTGGATTCCAGATGTTAGGTAAAAATATAATTGACTCCTCATCTAATGAAGAAGATAATAAGATTATAAAGGGTTTTAATATGTTACCCCTTAATACTACATTATCTTCTGATAAAAAAACAGCTATTTCAAATGGAATTGTCTGTTCTATGAAAAATGAATTAAAAAGTCTTTCTAACATAAGAGTTTATGGATATGAAGTTCATAATGGTTTTGGAGAAATGCTAGATAATGGAGAAGTATTTATTATTGATAAAAATAATAATGTAATAGGTCTTTGCAATGAAAAGGGCGATGTATTTGGAACTTATATTCATGGAATATTAGAAGGCGAAGAATTTAGAAAAAATTTGATAAATGATTTAAAGAAAAAATATAATGTAGTTATTGAAAACAGCAAGGAAGAAAAAGAACATTATAAAAAATATAAATTAGAACAATATGATAATTTAGGTGAATTTTTTGAAGAACATATAAATATGGATAAAATTTTAGAAATACTAAATAATGAAAAAGAGGAGGGAACTAAGGAGAAATCTTTAGAAGAGTAATATGAATTATGTATTAAATGTACTAGCTATAGCTGGAATGTTTTATATTCTAGATCTTTTTTGGAGACATAGTAAATTATATAAATCTATAGCTTCAAATAAAATAATAAATAAAAAAAACACTAAGATAATATTAGCATTAATATCAGTAATATTAATTGTAATTTGTATATTTTTAGAAAAAATATTTAGTGGATATTTATTAGGCGAAGATAAGATGAAGCTTTTAATTAAAGGTTCTAGTTTACTAGTATTATATTTTGTAACTTCATTTATATTTAATGATAATTACACACAAAAAACAGATAGCACAAAATAATGTGTTATCTGTTTTTTGTGTGTTAGGCATATTTTAATAAGAGCTAATTAATATTAAAAAATACAATTATATTTCTTAAATAAAATACTCGTAAATGATGATTAAAATAAAAACAAAAAAACTAAGAAACACAAAAAATTAAAAAATATAAAATTTAATAGGAAACTTCCATAATATAAATTATGGAAGTAATAAAATAAAAAATGAACATAATGTTCACAAATATAATCTTTATAAATTATATAAATAATAATATTCAAGTGATATAATATACAAAAAAAGACATTTAAAAAGGAGACTTATATATGAATTTAGATTATTATATTGGAACAAAAATACTTTTTGGAGAAGGAAAACTTAACGAAATAGGTAATATAGATTTACCAGGTAAAAAAGCTTTAATTGTAATTACATCTGGTACATCAATGAAAAAGTTTGGATATTTAGATAGACTAAAAAGTCTTTTAGAAAAAAATAATTGTGAATATGTTGTTTTTGATAAAATACTTCAAAATCCTATTATTGAACATGTAGCAGAAGGTGCTAATTTAGCTAGAGAGAAAAATTGTGATTTTATAATTGGAATGGGTGGCGGAAGCTCAATTGATTCTGCAAAAGCAATTAGTTTAATGGCAACAAATAATGGAGAGTTCTGGGAATATGTAAAGGGACGTAAAATAGAAAATGATCCATTAAAGGTTATTGCTATTACTACAACAGCAGGTACTGGTACAGAAGCAGATGGTATTGCAGTTATTTCAAATAGCAAAACTAATGAAAAGATTGGAATAAAAAATGAAAAATTATTCCCACATATAGCTATTGTAGATCCTGAATTAATGCTTACAGTTCCTAAAAGATTAACTGCATTTCAAGGATTTGATGCATTATTCCATTCAACAGAAGGATATTTAGCTAAATGTGCTTCTGATATATCAGATATGTATGCGCTTAAAGTTATTGAACTTATATTTAAATATTTACCAATAGCTTATGAAGATGGAAATAATATAAAAGCTAGGGAAAAGGTAGCTATTGCTAATACTTTATCAGGATTTATGCTTTCAATTTCTTCAAGTATTTCTTCTCATGGAATAGAGCATGCTTTAAGTGCTTTTTATCCAAAATTAGAACATGGAGCAGGTCTTTTAATGATTTCAGATGCATTTTATAAATTCTATAATACAATTGCACCAAATAGAATGAAAGATATGGCAAGAGCAGCAGGTGTAGATGTATCTTCTATGAGTGATGTTGAAGGTGGGGAAGCATTTATAAAAGCTTTAAATGATTTAAGAGAAAAATGTAATGTTAATGATTTAAAGATGTCAGACTATGGAATTAAAAAAGAAGAAAGTAGAATGTTTGCCGAAAAAGCAATGTCATCTATGACAAGGGTATTTGCACAAGATAGAAGACCATTAACTGAAGATGAAGTAGTAAAAATAATAGAAGATTCTTATAAATAGAAAATAATATTTATATAAAGTAAAAGCCCCAAATGTTACATATACTTTAATTTAACATTTGGGGTTTATAATTAATAATTGATATTTATTTTTTTATTTAACTTTGTATATCCATCCTTTTGGAGCCTTTACATCACCAAATTGTATTCCAATTAAAGTGTCATAAAGTTTCTTAGTTATAGGACCAACTTCAGTTTCACTATAAAAAACATGAAGATTATCTTTATAAAAGATTCCACCAATAGGAGTTATAACAGCAGCTGTTCCACAAGCACCTGCTTCTTTAAATATATCTAATTTATCTATAAATACATCTCCTTCAATTACTTCCATATCGAAATAATCTCTTGCAAGTTCAAGAAGAGAATATTTAGTAATACTAGGTAGTATTGATGGTGAAAGTGGAGTTACAAATTTATTATCTTTAGTTATACCAAAGAAATTTGCAGAACCAACTTCTTCAATTTTTGTGTGAGTTGCAGGGTCTAGGAATATTGCATCAGCAAAACCAAGAGATTTAGCCTTCTTTTGAGCAATAAGACTTCCAGCGTAGTTTCCTCCAACCTTTTGAGCTCCTGTTCCATTTGGAGCAGCTCTATCATAATCAGATACCATAAAGTTAACAGGTTTCATGCCACCTTTAAAATATGGTCCAACAGGAATACAAAATATAGAAAATATAAATTTACTAGCTGGCTTAAGACCGATATTATCTCCAACCCCAATTATAAATGGTCTTAAGTATAATGTAGCACCTGTTCCATATGGAGGAACATAATCTTCATTAGCTTTAATAACTTTCATACATGCATCAATAAATTTTTCTTCTGGAACTTCTGGCATAAGAAGTCTGTTGCAGCTATCATTTAACCTTTTAGCATTTCTATCAGGTCTAAATAATTGAATGTCTCCATTTTTTGTTCTATATGCCTTTAATCCTTCAAAGCATTGTTGACCATAATGAAGAGCAGGTGCACCTTCTTCGATAGTAAGTTTATTGTCTGTTACTAATTTACCTTCATCCCATTTGCCATCTTCCCAAATTGATATGTAGCGAAAATCAGTTTTCATGTAATCAAAACCTAAATTTCCCCAATCGATATTTACTTTACTCATAATAGTCATTACCTTAAGTAGACTTAAAGTAACTTGCCTCCCTTCAAAATTGCTTACATTAAATATTATATTATAAAAGAAATGTCAGATAAAGAAAAAAATCAATTTATTTTGTCATATAATAATAGTATTAAAGATTGTATTTTTGCTAAACTAACATATTTATAATTATTTGTTAACAAATTAATTCATAAAATTTAGTATAATAAAGCATTAGAATAATTAATAAAAGGAAAATTAAAATGATTATTAAAAATTTACAAGAAAAACTTAAAGAGGCATATCCACAAGCTATAGTATCACTTACAATATTATGTGTAAATTTAATGTTTTTTGGATTAAATAATATTATAATTGCACCATATATGACATTAACTTTTATAAGAATGAAAAATTATCTAACAATAGAAAAAAATGTATTTAAGCCTTTATTTATTCATTTATTTATAGGAGTTTTAGCTTCAGTTGCAAGTGATCTTTCGGCAGGAACATTTATTATAAATTTAATAGCAGTTTTTGTTTTAGCATATTTTTTAACAGATGAATATAATCCAAGTAGTTACTTCCCATATTTAATGGCATTTGTATTTCTTCAAATATTCCCTACAAGTATACATGAGATTCCTAGAAGACTATTAGCTATATTTGTATCTTACATAATAGTATTTATTGCATTGAGAATTATATCTCCAAGGGGAGTGCATTCTAAAATATTTCAATTAATTAAAGATGGTATGGATAATATAAGCATTCAATTAGAGTTTATAATTAATAGAAATTTTAAAGATATTAAAAATAAACAATATGAATTATTTGAAATATGTAAAGAGCTTAATAGGTTTGTTTATTCAAGTGGAAAGAAAAAATACTATCCATTTATAATTGTATTTCATCATATGATTAATATAGTATCAGAACTTGTAGAAAATAAAGATAACTTAAATGAAAAGAGTATTAAAAATCTTAGAAAATTATTTTTAAATTTTGAAATGTTAATTAAAAACAAAAGAAATTATAGTAATATGATTTTAGACTTTTGCTCAAAAAATTCATTTAATAATGAAGAAATAAATTATTATATTCATTACATGTTAAATTATTATTCTTTGGCATTAATTGAAGCTGAAAAATCAAATAAAGAAGGATTAAAAAGATATCTTAATTTTAAAGATTCAAAGGAATATTTTAAAAAGTATAGTAAATATAATTTCTCCTTAAATGGATTTAAAATAAGATTTTCAATAAGGCTTGCCTTACTTATAGCAATATCATTTTCTGTAGAAAAGATGTTTTCTATTCCTAAAGGATATTGGATACCTATGACAATCTTTATTTTAACTTTACCTTTTTATGAAGACAGTAAAATTAAAGTAAAACAAAGATTTAATGGGACAATTTTAGGCTTATGTATTTCATTTATATTATTTTCAATTTTTACAGGAAAAGTATCACATATAATAATACTTATAATTACTACATTTTTAATGTATGCATTTAGTGATTATGGAACAATGACAATTTATTTAACATGTTATTCTTTAGCTATAACTACAATATCAATGGGAGATAATGAAGCTATAATATTAAGATTTTTATATACAGCTATAGCAGCAGTTACTGTATTATTTGCTAATAATTTTATATTGAAAAATAGAAATCACATTGAGCTTATAACTATGATAAATAAATTAATTGAATTAGATAAAATACTTTTAAGTAAAATTAAAGATATATTAAATGGTGATTTTAATAAAAGTGAGTTAAGGCTTATAATATATTCTTCTTATTTAATAAGTGGTAAATTAGAAATGCATTACTCTAAAAGGAGTAATGAAAATTTTAAAAAATTATTACTTGAAAATAATCAATTAGTGACTTTATTAGCTCACAATTGTATTATATTTTCTAATGAAAATAAGCATAACTTAAATAAAATATATATAGAGGAATGTATAAGCAATATAAATGATATTTTTGATTATATGGAGGAATCCTTTAACAATGAATTAAAGGAAATAAAGGATTATTGTATAAATATAAATAATATAAGACATAAGGAATCTTATGAAAATATTTTATTATTAAAATGCTTAAAAAAAGCAAGTGATGTTAGTGATGATCTTATAAATCTAAAAAAAGATTTATAAATTATAACTTGAAACAATATGTTTAAAGTTTATATATTTATTTATGATATACTTTTAAAAAAGGAAAATATTATTATATAAATATTAGAAGGAAGATGAGAATATGTGTAATATAGTAAAATCATATTGGGGAATGGATTTAAAGCCTTTAGTTGTAGGAAAAGGAAGCAATACATTAGCTGTTGTGCTACCTGGAATAGGATATACTTTAGATAGGGCAACACTAGAGTATTCATCATCATTAGCTTTAGAACTTGGTTTTGATTTACTGAAAATAGAATATGGATTCCAAGTTGGAAGAGATACATTTCATCCAGAAAGTGAATTTAATATTATTGTAGAAGAATCTCTTGCATTACTTAAAAACACATTAAATTGTAAATATAAAAATATAGTATTTATAGGGAAAAGTGTAGGAACTTGCGTTCAAAGTATATTAAATAATAGCATAGTTGGTTATAATATGGTAAATATTTATATAAGCCCTATAAATAAAACTGTAGATATTGGAATAAAGGAAAATTCATTAGTAATTACAGGAGAAGCTGATCCCTTATTATCAAAAGAAAATGATGAAAAGATAGAGAATATAAATGGAGTAAAATTTATAAGTATAAGTGGTGCAAATCATGCTTTAAATGTTGAAGGTGATTCTATAAAGAGTTTAGAAATTCAAGTAAATATAATTAAATGTATAAAAAAATATTTATCACAGATTTCTCTAAACTATTAGAAAAAAAGCTTAAGGAGAGTTCCTTAAGCTTTTTTATACAAAATGTATACTTAAATAGTAATATATATTATTATAATTTAAGTGAATTTACAAATACTATAAAAAGTTATATTAAATAAAATAATGTAACATATAATAAGTTTATGCATTTTAATATAAATAGGAGAAGATAGTATGGTATTAAATAAAGATTATTTTAAAAATAATGCTTTAGATTTGGCAAAGGATTTACTTGGAAAAGTTTTAGTTAGAGAGATAGATGGTAAAATAATAAAGGGTAGAATTGTTGAAACTGAAGCTTACATTGGTAATGGAGATAAAGCTTGTCATGCTTATAATGGAAGAAGAACTAAAAGAACTGAAATACTTTATTCAGAAGGTGGAGTAGCTTATATTTATCTCATATATGGAATGTATAATTGTCTAAATATAGTTTCAGGAATAAGGGAGGAAGCAGGGGCTGTATTAATTAGAGCTATTGAACCTCTTAATGAGTTTGACTATATTTCTAAAAAAAGGTTTAATAAAGGATATGATGAATTAAAAAACTCTCAAAAAGTTGCACTTACAAATGGTCCTGGGAAGTTATGTAAGGCTTTTTCAATAGAAAGGGATTTAAATTGGTGTAAGCTTTATGAAAAGGGTGATTTATACTTAACCTATGATAAATTTAAAGATTTTAATATAATAACAACTAAAAGAATTGGGATAGATTATGCAGAGGAGGCAAAAGATTTCCTTTGGAGATTTTATATAGAAGGGAATAAATATATTTCCAAAAAATAATACATTATAAGGAGTTACAATATGGATTCAAAATATTTTATAGAAAATTTAAATATGGAAAAGCATCCTGAGGGAGGATATTATAAAGAGTCCTTTATTTCAGAAGAAACTTTAAAAGTTAATGGAGAAGAAAATAAATTATGGACTAGTATATACTTTTTATTACATACAGGAGAAGTATCTCATTTTCATAGATTAAAATCAGATGAAATGTGGTACTTTCATGCAGGTGAAGCTCTTACTATATATATGATATCACCTGAAGGAGAATTTATAGAAAAACAATTAGGACTTAATATACATAATGGAGAAACACCTCAGGTTTTAGTACCTAAAGGATTTATATTTGGATCTTCTATGAATAATGAAGGATTTTCATTAGTAGGTTGTATGGTAGCACCAGGATTTAGATTTGAAGATTTTGAATTGTTTAATAGGGAGGATTTATTAAGCAAATATCCTAATTATAAAAATATAATAGAAAAGTTAACTTGTAAGTAGAAAATAAAAAAACAGCAAATCTTATTTTTTAGGGTTTGCTGTTTTTTTTTGTTAAATTATAGTTTAAATTAAATCATCTAATCCGTTAACCTTAGCTTGTTCATCATCATTAATAGGAATAACTATACATTTTTGTCCATCAATTACTTGAGATTTTATTTGAGGTACTTTTTCAGGTTTAACTTGAAGTACAACATCATACTCAGATGTAATTTCAGAATGTACTGAAACTTCATTAGTATTTTCATCATTAGCTTCTAAAATTTCCTTTGAAATTTCAGTAGAAGGTTCTTCATTATTTTCTAAAGTTTCTTCTATAGCATCTTTTAAATCCTCTTCTAAAGGTATATTATCTTCATTTATTTTTGTAAGAGCTATTTCTTCATCTGAAGAAGTTTCTTTTGTAACTTCTTCAAGTCTAGTTTTTAATGCTTTGACTTGATTTTTTAAATGTTCTTCCTTTTTTCTTTGCTCATTTGCTTTAAGTATTTTTGAGTCAATTAAATTTTCTACTAAAGGAATATCATCACCAAAATTTTCTATATAAGATTTTTCAATTTTAGTAGTAAGTTCTTTAGGAACTCCACTTTCTATTAAAATATTTTGTACGTCTTTATCCTTTAAAGTTATTGGATCACAATCTGTATCATCATACATATCATTATATTCTTCTACAAAATTATTTAAATTTTCTTGTATATCCATAAAAACTTTATCAGCTAATTTTTCATCAGCACCAAAAGAATCTTTAACAATTGACTTAAAGGTTTCTTTTTGTATAGTAGCAGTTTGTTTTGAGTAGCATCCTAAAGCCCCTTCCATTAATTCAGGGTGAGGATCTTTTGCATTTTTTGTATAATACATAATAGAGTTAACATCTGAACTACGATCAATAAAAGCAGGAAATACAAAACCATTAACTGGAGGTTTAACTACCCAATCTCTAATACGTGCTTTTATTGTATTTTCTTCCTCAAAATATCGAAGACCTGGTTTTGAAAGCTCAACAGGACATATTGCACATAAAATATATTCATATACTTCTTCTGATTCATCTATTTTATTGTTATCACTTGTTTTAGTTAAAATGTCATAGGAATCATTAAAAAGAAGTATTAAAAAATTACCTGTATAATCATAATTATCTATAATTGATTTATAAAAATCATCAAGTAAAGTATCATCTTTAAATTGACTACTTTTAAGTTTCATAAGTGAAACTTGTTTTTCATTTATAAGATCCTCATTAAGTGGAAATTTAAGTTCTAAAATATTATTTGATATAGTTCCAGATAGAACTTTTTTAGCAAGTTCTAGGTATTTAAAATATTCATCTTCATCTAAATTAAGAAATGTTTCTTTAAACTTCAAAATAATATTTTTTTCACCATTAACATAACAACCACACATTTTACTAAAGGTGCAGTAGTCTTTTTTAAAACGCTTTTTTAATTCAAGTATATCTTTTTTTCTCATATATATAAACTCCTTAATTTAGTATTTTATACTTTTTTATATTAATTATTATCATTATATAAGTATAGTATTTTTTTCATATTAATTAAAGATTTTATTAGAAATACTTAATTAATAAAATTATATTTAAGTTGTTGACTTTAAACGTTTTAAGGAGTATTATACTTAACAAAATATATAAGTTTTTTTATACCTTTAAATAAATGGGAGAGTGATTTTAATGATAAAAATAATTAAAGATAGGTTTAAGGATATGGTTATCATTGTTACAGGTGCAGCAGGTGGAATAGGAAAAGCTATTGCTTTAAGAGCTGCAAAGGAAGGTGCAAAATTAGTTTTAGCAGATGTTAAAGAAGAAATGAGCAAAGAAACTTTAAAGGAAATAAAAGAAATAACACCAAATGTAGAATTTGTAATAGGTGATTTAAAAGAAGCAGATAATTGTAAAAAGGTAATAGATACAGCAATAGAAAAATTTAATGGTTTAGATATATTAATAAATGATGCAGGTATAACAGGAACTCCTGCTCCAGTGCATGAAATGTCAGAGGAAATGTTTAGACATGTTTTTGATTGTAATGTTATGACTGCATTTAATTGTTCACATTTTGCTATTAAAGAAATGCTTAAACTCGATAAAGGTGGAGCTATTATAAATGTTTCATCAGTAGCTGGACTAACAGGTTTTCCAGGACATTCAGCTTATGTAACATCAAAGCATGCGCTAAATGGTTTAACAAGGAATATGGCATTAGATTATGCTAAAAATGGTATAAGAGTTAATGCTGTTAATCCAGGAACAACAGATACACCAATGTATCATGAAGCATTAGAATTTTTAAAACGAAAAAGAGAAGAGGCTAAAAAAGCTGGGATAGATACAAAGGGTGGAATAGTTTCTGGAAAAACAGTTTCTCCACAAAATAGAGTAGCTTCAGCAGAAGAAGTTGGAGATGTTGTATTATTTTTAGCATCAAATGAAGCAAGTAATGTTACAGGAATATTTATGCCTGTTGATGGAGGCTTTACAGCTTTTTAAAATGAGAATTTATGAAAGCGCTATAATATAAAAACAAAAAAAGGGTAGCTAAATTTGTTTATTATAAGAATCTAGTTACTCTTTAAATTAATAAAGAGCATAATTAATATAACTATAAAATTAAAAAGGAGGTATATAACATGGATAAAACAAAGAAATTTACCCCAACTAAAGAAGAGGCTTGTAGATTGGCAGATGACTATTGGAAAAATTTATCACAATATAGTGAAAGGTTTCTTGATGAATTAAGTGAGACAATAATGGCAAATGCTAAATTAGGACGATATGAAGTTATGAAAGAAATTCTAATATCTGAAGAAAAATACATAAAAGATAAGCTTCAAGATGTTGGATATGACATTGAATTAATTCCGAAGGACGATAAGTATGATTTTATTAAAGTTAAATTTTATGAAAGTGTATAATATTAGTTAACTAATCAAAGGCAAAAAGGGAAAAATTGAATTTCTATTTAAAATTACAGTTTTTTAAAGTCATGTAATATATAAATTTTACATGACTTTAAATTTATAAAAGATAAATGGGAGATGAGGATATTGCTAAAATTACTTAGTATGAATGAGAAAGAACTTAAGGTTTATTTAGAGCATATAATTAAAATTTATGCAAGTGAAAAAGTTGAAGCTAAAAATTGGAATGAGGAAGAAGCAGAAGAAAAATCAAGAGAACAAATAATGAAAACGTTAGAGAAGGGAATTAATGAAGAAAATCAATATTTATTTGTTATTAATTATAATGATAATTTTGCTGGATATGTATGGATTGAAATATATAAAGATGAAGGAATGATTAATGATATCTGGATAAAAGAAGATTTACGTGGAATTGGACTAGGCAAAAAAACTATGAAACTAATAGAGGAAAAGTTTAAGGAATTTAATGTAAATAAAATATTATTACATGTATTTTATCATAATAAATATGCTATTAAATTATATGAGGATTTAGGTTATAAAATATCTAATTTATATATGTATAAAATTTTATAATAGATTAAAGTAAGATTTATATTAAATGAGGTGAAATTTTTATTAGTAGAGAGAAGGCGTATTATGAACATAGATTGTGGATTTACAAAAGAAAATGGTTGGTTTAGGTGTAGAGCAGCTGCAATTATTATTGAAGATGGATATATTCTTTTTGCAAAAAACTCCTTAGATAATTACTATTATTCAGTTGGCGGCGGAATTCATTTAGGAGAAAAGGCAGAAGATGCGGTAAAAAGAGAAGTATTAGAAGAAACTGGAGTAAATTATGAAGTTGAAAGACTTGCATTTATACATGAAAATTTTTTTAATGGACAAGGAACCTTAGATGGATTTAAATGCCATGAAGTTACATTTTATTTCTTAATGAAACCAAGAGGAACTAAAAAATTAAATAGTAATAGTTATACTCAAGGTGTTAAAGAATATATGCATTGGATTTTAATAGATGAACTTCATAAATATGTAGCTTATCCAACTTTTTTTAAAGAAAAGCTTCAGAGCATAAATGATGGAATAGAACATATTGTTACATATGAGTACTAATAAATAGTAAAAAAACCTCTGTTTTATTAAACAAGAGGTTTTTTTCTTTAAATAATTAATTCATTTAGAAAACTATTTATTAATACAAGAGCCATTTCCCTTAAAAGCACCCTTACCATTTCCTTTATTTAATTTAAGTCTTATTTTATTATTATTTGAACCATTACCATCACAATTAGCCTGATTAGTTTCTAAGTCTTTAATAATTTTTTCTCCTTCTGCTTTAGTTAAAGTTCCATTAGCTACCTTTTCATTTATTTGTTCTTTTTTAAACTTAATATTTTCTTTCTTAAATTCATTAAGTTTAGAAGCTTCCTTAGCTATAGTTCCATAAGTTTTATTTTTACTTGTATGTTCTTCTATTATACTTTCAGTTGTACGTCCAGTAAGTTCAGAAACTATATCAGCTGGTGAATTATATTTTGAAGATGCAAAAGCTGTTATTGAAGTAATACAAGTACCTGCTATTAATGTACTTGTTAAAAGAATTTTACTTAAATTTTTCATATTAAATTCCTCCTAAAAATTAAATTTTATTTTTTACAATTATAGGATACTAATAGGCTGTGACGAATTTATGTTTTTATTTTTCTTTTTTTATGAAAAAATATTTTATAAAACATAGAAAAAACAAAATTAATAAATATAATTAATTTATAGAGTTATATATTGGGAAAGGGTTGATAGAGTGGAAAATATACTTATTGCAGATGATAATAAGCAAATATCTTCAGTTTTAGGGGAATATTCAAAAAAAGAAGGGTTTAATCCTATTATTGTATATGATGGGGAAGAGGCAATACTTGAATTTAAAAGAAATAAATTTAATATGGTATTGTTAGATGTTATGATGCCAAAAAAAGATGGTTTTGAAGTTTGCAGAGAAATTAGAAAAGATTCAAATGTGCCAATAATTATGATAACTGCAAGAGGAGAAGATTTTGAAAAAATAATGGGACTTGATATAGGTGCTGATGATTATATTGTAAAACCATTTTCTCCAGGAGAAGTTATGGCAAGAGTTAGGGCAATTCTTAGAAGGATAAATAGAAGTTGTGATATTTCAGATATTATATCTATAGATAATCTTACTATTAATACAAGTAACTTCTTAGTTAATATAGATAATAATGAAATATCTCTTACAAAAAAAGAATTTGAAATTTTATTAATGCTTGCAGATAATAAAAATAAAGTTTTTACAAGGGATAATTTATTAAATAGTTTATGGGGATATGAGTATTTGGGAGATACTCGTACTGTTGACTCTCACATAAAAAGACTTAGAGCAAAATTAGATTTATATAATCATGATACTTGGGATATAAAAACCATTTGGGGAATGGGATACAAATTTGAGGTAAATAACCATGAAAAATAAAATTGCAAAAAAGTTAATATTATATTTTTTAATATCATTAACTATATTTTCAGTAATAATAGGAGGAGTGTTCTCTTTTTTATTTAAAAAGCATTCAGTAGGAATTCATAAGAGTGATTTAGAAATGAGAGCTATTCAAATATCAAATACTTTATCAGAATATTGGAATGAATTTGGAGAATATGGACATAAAAAAGGATCAGGTTATGGAGCATATATGAAATTCTTAGGGGATATAGCTATGTCTGATTTTTGGGTAATAGATAAAGATAAACAAATACTAACTTATGGTATAAGAAATAATGATATTTCAAATAATACTTTGCCAAGTGGAGCAGAGATTGGAATAGAGGAAGCTTTTAAAGGAAATATATATTTTAGTGAAGATTTTACTAATTTATTTGGAAGAAAATCAATAATAGTAGCTAACCCAATAAAGAATAGAAATAAAGTAATTGGAGTTGTACTTTTATATTCTCCTATAGATGGAATAGACTTAGCTGTTAAAGAGGGAATAAAAACATTATTTATAAGTATTATAACTGCATTGATTATATCTTGGACAATAGCTATAATATTATCTTTTAAATTTACTAAACCTTTAAAAAAGATAAAAGATACAGCAAAATCTTTATCAAATGGAAACTATAAAGTTAAAACAGAAGTAAATCAAGATGATGAAATTGGGGATCTTGCAAAAACAATAGATTTATTATCAGATAGGTTATATGATGCCTCAAAAGAAAGTGAAAGGTTAGAAAAAATGAGGCGTGATTTTGTGTCTAATATATCTCATGAATTAAGAACTCCAGTAACTGTAATAAGAGGTTCTCTAGAGGCTATATGTGATGGCGTTATTTATAAAGATGAGGAAATAAAAGAATATAATAATCAAATGTTATTAGAAACAATACATCTTCAAAGGCTCGTTAATGATTTATTAGATTTATCAAGGCTACAAAATATAGATTTTAAAATGGATATGGTTGTACTAAATTTTGGAGATATTATTGAGGATGTTATAAGAGGAATGAATAGATTAGCCAAATCAAAAAACATAAAAATAATTAGAAATTATAATGAAGCTAATTTTAAAATAGTTGGTGATTATAATAGATTAAGACAGATGATAATTATTATATTAGATAATGCAATAAAATTTTCAGAAAAAGATTCATCTATATATGTAGAAATTAAAGATTATGATAAATATTTTTCTTTATCTATAATAAATAAAGGAATTGGAATTAAAGAAGAAGAGATACCATATATTTTTGATAGGTTTCATAAAACAAGGATAGAGGAAAATAAAAGTGGAACTGGATTAGGACTTTCAATAGCAAAACAAATAGCAGATAGACATAATATAAAAATAGAAGTTTATAGTGAAATTAATAGTATTACTGAATTTAAGTTTATTATAAATAAGAGTGTTATTATAAATTAAGTGAAATTAACTTATAGTTAAATTTAGCTTATATAAAGTGATGAAGATTCAATTGTAGTTAAATATAGTACTTGATAAAATAATTAATATAAGAAGATTTTGATAATAATATTAAGAAGGTGTAAGTATTAATATGAAAATAAATGAAATTATAAAAGATAGACGAAATATGCAAGGTTTAACCCAAAGAGAAGTTGCTGATTATCTTGGAGTATCCACTCCAGCAGTTAATAAATAGGAAAAGGGTATTAGCTATCCTGACATTACTCTTTTACCACCTTTAGCAAGACTTTTGAAAGTAGATTTAAATACATTACTTTCTTTTAAAGAGGATTTATCAGAAGAAGATATAGGTAAATTTATTAATGAATTAGGAATAATAATTAGTGATGAAGGATTTGATATAGGATTTGAAAAGGCAATGGATAAAATAAATGAATATCCAGTTTGTGATAAACTTATTATAAATGTTGCAATATTATTACAAGGCTCTATGATTATGTTTGATGTAAAAAATAAAGATTTTTATGAAAATCATATAGAAAAATTATTTGGGAAAGTAGTAAAAATTGAAGATATAGAAATCAAAAATCAGGCTATTTCTATATTGATTAATAAGTATTTAGAAAAAAAAGAATATGAAAAGGCACAGCATTGTATTAATAAACTTCCTAATATTACTTACGATAAAAAACAACTACAAGGAAGACTTTACTATAAATCAGGTGAATTTAATAAAGCTTGTGAAATATTTGAAAATAAATTAATTTCAGCTACAAGTGAAATATTTTCAATCTTATTATCTATGATGGAAATAGCATTGAAAGAAAATCGAAATAAGGATGCAAAATATTTTGCTAAGATTTTAGAGAAAACAACAGAATTATACGACTTATGGGAATATAATTCTGTTGTTGGATATTGGCAATTATATACATCACAAAAAGATGTTGATAACTGCATATTAGTATTAAAAAAGATGCTATTAGCAATGAATCAAAAATGGAATATATCGAAATCTACTTTGTATAAACATATAAAGATTAAAGACAATAATGAAGATTTTCATGAAAAATTTGTATCAAATTTTGTAAAAGCACTTAAAAGTGATAGAGATGATGATTTAAAATTTCTTAAAGATAATAAGGAGTTTTTAGATTTACTAAATGAGTACGAATAATATTTATAAATTATTGTAATTTGAATAATGAGAATTGAACATTAAATAATTTAAGTGTATAATGTTAACAATATAGTTTTAGGAGGAAAGTTATGATAACACTTAATATCATTAGAGAAAACAGAATACATCATCATTACTAGAGACTTGATCTGTATAAAATCAGATACAAGTCTATTGCTATTTAGGCTTGTATCTCTAGGTAATGATAAATTAAGTGAAATCATAATTTATTTAAAGCCATGTGGGATATATTCCTACATGGCTTTTACTTTTATAAAAAATAAATATATAGGAGAGAGATAACAATGAAAAGAGATATTACAAAACCAAGTATATTACCTGGGTTCATGGAGTTATTACCAAAGGAGCAAGAGATATTTAATGATATAATATCTAAAATAACAAAGGTATACGAAGAGAATGGATGTTTAGCAATAGATACACCTATAATAGAAAAAGAAGAAGTATTACTTGCAAAGACAGGAGGAGAAACAGAAAAGCAAGTATATACATTTCAGAAAGGGAAAAATAATCTAGCATTAAGATTTGATTTAACGGTGCCATTTGCTAGGTATGTAGCTCAATATTATAATGATTTAACATTTCCATTTAAAAGGTATCAAATAGGAAAAGTATATAGAGGAGAAAGGAATCAAAAAGGTAGGTATAGAGAATTTTATCAATGTGATGTTGATGTTATAGGGAAAGAAAAATTAAGTATATATAATGATGCATGGGTTATACGTTTAGCTTCTAAAGCTTTTAAATCAATAGGATTAACTAATTATAAATTTCAGATAAGTAATAGAAAGATATTAAATGGCATATTAGCTGAATTAGAAATAGATAAATGTAATGAAGTTATTATATTAATAGATAAGTATGACAAGATAGGTAAAGAAGCATTTTCTAAAGAACTAGAAAATCTTATAGGACTTAAAAAAAGCCAATATATTAATAAAGTATTAGGAATAAGAGGTAATAATAAAGAAAGAATAGATACACTTTTAAGACTTAATATTAAAAATAAATATTTTATAGAAGGAATAAAAGAGTTAAAAAAGGTATGTTATATATTAGATATATTAGGAATAAGTGATAAAGAATTTGAAGTAAATTTAAAGATTATAAGAGGTTTAGATTATTATACTGGAACAGTTTTTGAAACTGTATTAATAGGAAATGAAAGTTATGGTTCTATTTGCTCTGGTGGAAGGTATGATAATTTAGCGGAAAATTATACTAATAATATGTTACCTGGAGTTGGTATATCAATAGGGATAACTAAATTATTCTTTATTTTAAAAGAAATAGGATTTATAGATAACTATGAAATAGAAAATAGGTTAGATTATTTAATAATACCTATAGGAGATACAATTGAATATTGTATAGATGTAATGATATCTTTACAGAAAAAAGAGAAAAGAGTTACAGTTTATTTTGAAGAAGACTCATTAAAGAAAAAAATGAATTATGCTAATAAAATAGGTGTTAATAATGTAATATTAATTGGTGAAGAGGAACTAGAAAGTAAATCAATTAAAATAAAAAATATGAATTCAGGTAAAAGTGAAAATATTAAATTTGATTATTAATAATTTTATTATATAAAAAGACTCTATATATAGACCTCTTTACCATTGTCTATATATAGAGCATTTTTATAATTATATGTTATTTTTTCTTCCATGTAAATTGTAATTTAGTAAGAAGTTTACCAGTATTTGTACTTGTAATACTATGAATAGTTGTAATATCTTTATTATCATTATAAATTACTTCAGATGAAATATGTAATGTATCCCCATCAGTAGTTTCCTTTTTAAATAGTACTTTAATATTAAATAACTCGTATTCATTTAAAATAGATCTTGGCAAAGTATCCATTGCCATTTCCATATACCTTACATTATTTACATGTCCATTAGAGTCTATATCACTATATCTAACAGGGTAGTCTTTAATATAATCCTCTTTTTGAATTTTAGGAATATCATCTAAAGCAGGTACTTTATCTAATTCTCCTTCAAGTCCATAGATTTCACTTTGGTCAGGTGATATTTTCATAGGACGTCTTTTTTCAAAATCTATTAATATAGCTGTTGAAACAACTTCACCAATAACCTTTCCTTCAGAATTCTTTATAGTATTTTGTCTATAACCATAAAACTTTTTTGTACCTAATACCTTAGTATCAACAGTTATTATATCTCTAAATTTAGGATATTCATATAGAGTTATATCATACTTTAAAAGCACCCAAATACATTGATTATGAACAAATCCTTCTTTAGTTTCTCCTAAATAATCAGATTGAGAAATAACAACATCCCATAGGTAATCTACTAAAGTTGAGAATTTGCATTTATGATTAAAATCAACATCAAAGATATTTATCTTATAGTTTTTTTCAAAAACATCATTCAATTAGATTGCCTCCTTCTATAAAGTTTTTTATTTATTTCATATTGAATATTATATCATAATTTAAATAAAGATATTATTATATATAAAGTTGGTTTTATTTGACATATAAAAGTTAGAATGCTTTAATGTAATTATTAAAATAGTTTTTAAAACTATTTTAATAAAATTAAAGGAGTGAATTTATATGGCAAATTCAGGAACTATAAAAAATATTAATTTAAATAATATTATAAAAGTATTAAGAGAAAAGGATTCTATTAGCAAAAATGATATAGCTAAATATTTAGGATTAAGTTTTCCAACTGTTAGTAATACAATAGAACATTTAATTGAAAGGAAAGAAGTAATTGAAGTTGGTGTAAAGGATTCCTTAGGAGGAAGGTGTGCGAAAAAATATAGTTTAAATCCAATGTATGCAATGACATTATCATTATATTTAGAGGGACTTAGATTATGCTGGATAGTAAATGATTTTTGTGAAAATAAAATTGAATCTGGGAATATAATTTGTGAAGGTGAAATATTAAATGAACTAGATAAAATAATAGCACTAATAAAACTACGTTATCCTAAGTTAGCCAGTATAATGATTGGAGTTGCAAGTAATGTTAATGATGGGAAAATTATATCAGAAATGGAATACATAGAATTAAAGGATATAGATATAGTTAAATATTTCAAAAGTAAATATAATATTCAAGTAAATATTGAAAATGATATGAATGTTGTTGCTAGAGGTTATTGGGAAAGACATGAAACTAAAGATATAGAAGCAATAGTAAGTATATATATGGGTGAAAATGGAATGGGATCAAGTTTAGTTATTAATGGTAAGGTATGGAGCGGGGTTTCAAATTTTGCAGGTGAAATACATTACCTACCAATATGTGAAGATAACAAAACATATCCTAAAGCTGGGTTTGAAAATGTAGATATGGTTGAATATTATGGAAATATAATACAATCATATATTGCATTAATAAATCCAAGCTTAATAATACTTTACAATAATTCTTACATAGATGATAAATTAGAAGAAATTAAGAGTTATTGCAAAAATAGAGTTCCCAAAAAAGTAATGCCTAAAATTATAAATTCTAATGAATTTAAAGATGATTATGAGTATGGATTAAGTAATATGGCAAATGAACTAATTGTTTAAAAATTAATAATTATAAGAAAGTTGAGTGATTATATGAGATATTTAAATGTTGTATTTGATATTGATGGTACTTTAATAAATTCAGAAAAGGCTGTTTTGAAATCATTGCAGAAAACCATTTTAGAAGTAAAAGGATTAAAAATGAATTTAAAAGATCTTAAATTTTCTCTTGGAATACCAGGGAAAGATGCTTTATTAAAGCTTAATATAGAAAATATAGAAAAAGTAGAGCATATGTGGAATGAATATTTTAATGAATATTTAGATGATATAAAGCTTTTTGATGGAATTAAAGAAACAATACAAAAATTAAAATCTAAGTCTATAAAGTTAGGAATTATAACATCACAGACTAGAAAAGAATATGAGACAATTTTTATGAGATTTAATTTAGATAATTATTTTGATGTAGTGATATGTGCAGATGATACTATTAAACATAAACCAGAAGGTGAGCCAATGGAAAAATATTTAAATCTTGCTAATGCAAAAAGAGAAAAAACGGTGTATATTGGAGATTCAATATATGATATGAAATGTGCAAAAAATGCTGGAGTAGATTCTGTATTAGCTTTATGGGGAAGAGATGACTCAAATATAGAAGCTACATATAAATTAAATTCTCCTAAAGATATTTTAACACTTTTAATATAATAATATTAATTGGAAAGTTATATAAAAAATTATAAGAGTAATAGGCTATTTTACAATATATATCCATAAAGTCCAGATACTTGAACTGTAGAGAAAAGAGGCATAAAATTATTATGTGACTTAATAATTGACTAAGGTAAAATAAAAGGAGTGTTTAGTAATGGAAAATATGTATTGTAATGAGAAGAGGATGGAAGATAAGATTAAAACCTTTTCAAAAATTGGAGATACAGGTAATGGTGGAATCACAAGATATTCCCTGTCAAAGGAGGCAATACTTGCAAGAGAAGAATTTATAAAAAGAATGAAATCTATTGGTGCAAAAATAGAATTAGATGATATGGCAAATATATATGCAACAATAGAAGGAGAAGATTCTAATGCAAAGAGAATTGTTATGGCATCACATTTAGATTCAGTAAAAAATGGTGGAAATTATGATGGAATATTAGGTGTTATTGGAGCTATGGAAGTTTTAGAAACTATAGTAAAAAATAATATAAAGCACAAACATCCAATAACAGCTATGGTATGGACTAATGAAGAAGGTTCATTATATCCACCTGCAATGATGTCCTCTGGAGTACTATGTGGAAAATTTAATAAAGAAAAAATGCTTCAGTCAAAAAGTATATTAGATGGAAAAACTACATTTAAAGATGCTTTAGAAAAAAGTGGATATATAGGCAGTGAAAAGAATAGATTAAATCCTGATAATTATAAATGTATGCTTGAATTTCACATAGAACAAGGCCCGATACTTGAAGCTCACAAAAAGGATATAGGGGTTGTTACTTGTGTACTTGGAATGGTTAATTATAGAATAAAAACTTATGGACAAGCAGATCATGCAGGAACTACACCTATGAAATATAGAAAAGATGCTCTTTATGCAGCTGCACAGGTACTTATACATATTCATAATGAGCTTGATAAACTTGATTCAAATCTTGTATACACAACAGGTGAGATTACTTGTCATCCTTGTGTTCATACAGTAATACCTGACTTTGTTTCCTTTTCATTAGATGTAAGACATGAAGATCCAAAGGTAATAGAAGAAGTAGTTAAGGTAATTAATAATATTCCAAAGGAAGTTTCTAAGTGTAAAGTAGAATGTGAAGTTGCTTGGAAGCGTGATACAGTTTACTTTGATAAAAAATTAGTTAGTTTAGTTAAAGAAAGTGCTGATAACCTTAAAATTTCTAATGAGTACATAAATAGTGGAGCAGGTCATGATGCACAATATGTTGCTAGCATGATTCCTACTGCTATGATATTTGTGCCTTCTAAAGATGGACATAGTCATTGTGAAGAAGAATTTACAAGTGTAAATGAATGTACAAATGGAGCAAGTGTTATGCTTAATACTGTTATGAAAATAGATAAAATATCAGATTGAAATTAAATACATAAGATTTTGGACTTTTTCTTTTATGGAAAAGTCCTTTTAAAGTTAAAAATATAATTTATCTAAATTAAATGGTTATTAAATAACATAATTATTTAAGAAATAAATATTATTAATAAAATATTCAAAAAATAAATATTGACTTAACAAATTCAATATATTATTATCAATGTGATAATGATAATAATTTTCAATAAGAAAGGGAGAAATTTTATGTATTTAATTTATTCATTAATAATAGTCACGGCATTATCATTAATTATGCCAAGATTTATAAAGAAAAATTCAAAAATATTTTATGGATTTGCTACTATTATAGGAATTTTAGTTACTATTTATGAAATATTAAGATTAACAGAAGGGTATAAGTTAGAGGGCTTTATAGGTGCACTTGAAAAGGCATTTATGAAGGGAAATGTTGCAATTGCATTTTTTGTACTAGTTATGTTTGCTGGTGCATTAAATAAAAAATATAGTGTAACAAAAAAATTATTAAGTATTAGAGCAGAACTTGCAATTTTAGGATCTATACTTATAATGCCACACTGTATTATGTATGCAGTTAGATTTATAAATAAATTTATGTCAGGAAAACCAATAGGAGTTCTTTATGTAGTATATTTAATTTTTGGACTTATAGCATTTTTTATACTGATTCCTTTATTTATAACTTCATTTAAAATGATTAGAAGCAAAATGACTTTTAAGAAGTGGAAGAAGGTTCAAAAGTTAGCTTATCCATTTTATTTATTAGTTTATATACATATATTATTAGCTTTATTAAATCATAAAATAGATTTATTAAAAATAGTTACATATACAATTTTATTTGTAGGATATTTTATTTTAAAAATTATCAATGAGAATAAAAATTAATTTCAAAATATTATTAAAGAGAGAAGCAAAAGTAAATGCTTCTCTTTAATTTTTTATTACTGTAAACATATTCTTTAATATGATAAAATTAGTAAATGAGTGGCTTATAAATTAAAATTAGTTTTGATGGGATTGATAATATGTTTAAGAAAAATATGAAAAAATTATTTAAGACATTAATAACTAATCCAATATTAATAATTGTATATTGGATTTTTTTCTATGAGGTTACATCTTTATGTATGTATGGAAGAATGGAAAATAATTTATATATAGCATTAGGCTGTATAGTATTTTTAGTAGTTGCTTTTATGTTTTATATAATTAAAATTGTAAAGAATAGCGAGTTTAAAACCTTTAATTATCCAAGGGCTTGGAAATATATTTCAATTGTACTGATTATTTTTATAACAGTATTTTATGGAATAAAAATTTATAAAAGTGCAACAAACTATAGAGGAAAGCTTGCATGGTATATAGAAGATTTAAAAAATAAAAGGTCAGTAAATTTTGAACATAACAATATATATAAAGATGGTGTTAGTGGAATTTTTGAAGATATAAGCAAAAAATATCCTATGCCAAAAGAACTTTATATTTCAGATAGTTTTACTCTTGATTTTGCTCCAGATGGTACAATAACATCCTTTGATACTTTCCTTTATGGGAAAAATGATAAGGGAAAAGAGGAGACTTATTTAATAAGTTATAATAAAAATAAATCAAAAGATATTACATTATTTCTTAATGGAAATGTAAATGCTAGTTATAACAAAGATAAATTATTACAACCTTTAATTGAAATAGTTAAATCTATTTCAATTAAGAATACTGTTAGTAAATGGAATGAACCTAAGTATGGGTTAGTTTATTATGGAATAAGGGATTTTGGATATAATACAGATGGGATAGTTAATATTTATAAAGATGGACATGGACAAGCTTTGAAAAGTACTAATTCTCAAATAATTGGATATACTGTTTCCATATTTGTACCGGGAAAAGAAGACAAGATTACTCCTGTTAGATATATAATAAGATCACCTAAAGATGTAACTAATTCAAATAAAAATCAAAATGGAGATAGATCGAATAATTCAGAAGGTAACCAACAATCAAAAAATAATAATGAACAATTTTATTTATCAAAGGAAATAGGCTATCGTTTAGATATCACTGGAGCAGCCTTAGGTAGTAGATCTTATTCTTTAAGTAAAACTATTAATGGAGGTAAAAATTGGAATATTATAAATGAGAGTCCATTTGGAAGTAATCTTGGAAATGCAGCAGGTATAACTTTTATAAATGAAAAACTTGGATTTTTATGTTTATCTAAAAGTGGAGGAAGTAGAGGGATTTTATATAGAACGGATAATGGAGGAAAAACCTTTAAAGAAGTAACTTATCCAGAGCATAAAGTAGAAATATCCAAAGATAATTATATGGATGTTTTTGATTTTCCTAAAATGCCTTATGAAAAGAATGGAACTTTAAATATGTTAGTTGGACAAGGTTCAGACGGTGATTATAATGGAAATAGTAAGGCTCTTTATGAATCAAAAGATAAGGGAAAAACATGGAAATATGTAAAGGAAGTTACTAGTTAAAAAAGGGTTATTTATAAATATATAAAGGGTGTGGTTATATGGTTATAGAAGTTAATAAGGAAATATTAGATAAGCTTACTCCAACAGAAATGTCAGTTGTTAATTATATAAATTCAAATTCTAGTAAATTAGCAAACATGTCAATAGTTGATGTAGCTGAAGAATCTTTTACATCACCAGCTACAGTATCAAGAGCTACAAAAAAATGTGGATTTGAAGGATTTTCAGAACTTAGATATAAAGTTTCAGCAAAGGAAGTAAATAATAATGACTCTCGAAAAGTTAATGAAATATTAGGTAAATCCTTAGTTGAGGCAACAAAAACTGTAGAAAATATATCAATAACAAATGTTTTAAAAATAGTTAAATTAATAAAAGATTCTAAAAGAATTTATATTTTAGCTAGAGGACTTACGGAGTTAGTAGCAAAAGAATTTAATTTGAAACTTCAGCTATTAGGGTATAATACTTTTTTAATAGTTGATCCTAATATAATGCTTAAAATATGCAAAACAATAGATAAGGAAAATTTAGTTATAACATTTTCTTTAAGAGAAGGAACAAAAGAAATTATAGAATCAGCAAAAAGTGCAAAAAAAGCTGGAGCAAAAGTTATTACTTGTTGTTGTGTAAGGAAAGGTCAGTTAGAAGAAATATCAGATGTAGCATTAATTGGATACAAACAATCAAGAACAGCAATTAAAGAATTTGAAGTAACTTCAAGATTGCCTTTATATATAATATCAAGAGTAATAATAGATTATTTAATTATATAAAAATAATTTATTTTCATATAATTATAGGTAATTAGTTTACTTAAAGCACTTTGAAAATTAAAAAATTTTAATTTTCAAAGTGCTTTTTTCTTTTCAAATCAAGTAAAATAGGGAGCTTAGAGGGGAACTATTAAAATTTTTATAAAGTTATTTGTGAAAACATTTTCTTTATTTTATTGATAAAATTAAATCATAGAAAAAATAAAGGAGGATATTATGGGAAAAATTTTATCAACAAGAGAAATGTTAAAGAAGGCACAAAGGGAAGGATATGCAGTACCTGCATTTAACATACACAACTTAGAAACACTTCAAGTTGTAGTAGAAACAGCTGCAGAACTTAACTCACCAGTTATTTTGGCAGGTACACCATCAACAATAACTTATGCAGGTGGAGAATATATTGTAGCAATGGCTGAAGTTTCTGCAAAAAAATATAATATTCCAATAGCAATACATTTAGATCACTTTGAAGATAAAGATGCTATAAAGCATTATGTAGATATTGGATTTAATTCAACTATGATAGATGCATCACATGAAAATTATGAAAATAATATAAAAATAGTTAAAGATGTTGTTAGTTATGCTCACAAATATGATGCAACAGTTGAAGCTGAACTTGGAAGATTAGGTGGACAAGAAGATGACTTAGTTGTAAATGAAAAAGATGCAATGTACACTAATCCAGAACAGGCTAAAGATTTTGTAGAAAAAACAGGAATAGATTCTTTGGCAGTTGCAATTGGAACAGCTCATGGTTTATATAAAGGAGAGCCAAAGCTTGATTTTGATAGATTAAAAGAAATAAGAGAAGCTGTTGATGTTCCATTAGTATTACATGGTGCATCAGATGTTCCAGATGAATTAGTAAAGAAGGCAATTTCTCTTGGAATATGTAAAGTAAATGTAGCTACTGATTTAAAAATACCATTTTCAGATGCTGTAAAGAAATACTTTATAGAAAATCCAGAGGCTAATGATCCAAGAAAATATATGACACCAGGAAAGGCAGCTATGAAAGAAATAGTTAAACATAAAATAATGGTATGTGGAAGTAATGGACGAGCATAGTAATATATAATTTTGACAAAATAATAGGGAGGAAAATATATGATATATACACTAACAACAAACCCTGCAATAGACATGAATTGTACAGCAGACAGTTGTGATGCATTTATAGTAAATAGAACTTCAAATTTAAATTATTCACCAAATGGAAAGGGAGTTAATGTATCTCTTATATTAAATCACTATGGTGTAGAAAGTAAAGCTTTAGGTTTTTTTGGAGGATTTACAGGTAAATATATAGTAGATGAATTAGAAAAAAAAGAAATAAGTGTAGGAGCATTTTGGATTGAAGAGAATACCAGAATTAATGTTTTTGTAGATACGAAAGACCATAAGGAATTTAAATATGTTAATAAAGGTCCATTTGTACCTAAAAAAATACAAGAGGAATTATTGTATAATTTAAAAAATATTGATGATTGTAGTTATCTAATAATTAGTGGTAGTCTACCACAAAGTATTAGTGAAGAATATTATGATGAAATACTTAAAATATGTAATGATAGAAAGATTAATGTAATTTTAGATATTAGTTCAGGAAAGCTTAAGGATCTTTTAAAATATAACCCATTACTAATTAAACCTAATGATGAGGAAGTAAAAGATATATTTGGATTTGATATTAATGATGAAGAGGATGCTATAGAGGTATTGAAATATCTTAATGAAAAGGGAGCAGAAAATATACTTTTAACTTTAGGAGAAAAGGGAATGTATTTTTATAATGGAGAAAAAATTTATTATTGCACAGCTCCAAAAATAAAATTATTAAGTTCTGCTTGTGCTGGAGATTCGGCATTAGCTGCATTTTTAAGTGAATGGTTAAAGGGTAATGAAATAGTTTATGCATTAAAAAAGGCATCTGCAACTGGTGCAAATGTAGCTGAATCAAGTGGGCTTGGAAATTTAAATAAAGTAAATGAATATATAAATATGTTAAAAGTTAGGGAGGTATTATAAATGAAAAAAATAATTGCTGTTACAGGATGTCCAACAGGTATAGCACATACGTTTATGGCAGAAGAATCATTAAAAAAAGCAGCTAAGGAAATGGGTGTAGAAATTAAAGTTGAAACAAATGGTGCAATAGGGGTTGAAAATGAACTTACAGAAAAGGATATAAAAGAAGCTATTGGTGTAATAGTAGCGTCAGACAAGGATGCTAGAGTTGATAGATTTGTTGGTAAACCTATTATAGAAACTTCAGTACAAGATGGAATACATAAGCCAAAAGAGTTAATTCAAAATATATTAGATGGTAAAGCTCCTATAAAAAAATCTTTATTTAAGGATAGTGAAAAGGTTTTTAAGAAAGATAATAAGGAAACCATAGAAGGAAAAGAATCAATAGGCAGAAGTTTATATAAACATTTAATGAATGGTGTATCTCATATGTTACCCTTTGTAGTAGCTGGGGGAGTCCTTATTGCAGTATCATTTTTATGGGGAATATTTTCAGCAGATCCAAATTCACCACAATATAATGAAACTGCTGCTATGATTAAAGGTATTGGTGGAACTGCATTTTCTATGATAGTACCTATATTTACAGCATATATTGCATCATCAATTTCTGGTAGACCAGGAATGGTTGCAGGTTTTGTTGGAGGTCTTATAGCTAATGCAACAGGTGCAGGATTTTTAGGTGGAATAATTGCAGGTTTCTTTTCAGGATATCTAGTACTTTGGTTAATAAAGTTATTAAAAGGTCTTCCAAGACAATTTGAAGGTTTAAAATCAATATTTTTATTACCTATATTAGGTATACTTGCTACTGGAGTTTTAATGACACTTCTTGGACAACCAGTCGCTTATGTAAATAATTCAGTAATGGGTTGGCTTTCACAATTAGAATCAGCAAATCCAATACTTTTAGGTGTAGTTATTGGATGTATGTCTGCATTTGACTTCGGAGGACCAGTAAACAAAGCAGCTTATATTACAGGAACAATGCTATTATCACAAGGAAACTATTATTTTATGGCTGGAGTTTCAGCTGCATGTATAACTCCACCACTTGTAATTGCTTTATCAACAACAATATTTAGAAGACAGTTTAATGAAGAAGATAGAGCAGCAGGATTAGTAAATTATATTTTAGGATTTACTCATATAACAGAAGGTGCAATTCCATTTGCTGCTAAAGATCCATTAAGAGTTATTCCTATATTAATGGCTGGATCATCAGTATCTGCAATATTAACTTATTTAATGAAGGTTCAAGTACCAGCACCTCATGGAGGATTTTTAATATTACCATTAGTAGATAAGGCATTTATATGGGTTGGTTGTATTTTAATTGGATCATTAGTTGGAGCAGTTTTATATGGGGTATATAAAACAAAAGAAAATAAAAAATTAGCTTAAATTAAAGGGGAGAATATTTATGGAATTAAATGAATTAATTAAGGAAAGTACAATAAAATTAAGTTTAGATTCTACTGATAAAAACTCTGTTATAGATGAAATGATAGATATTTTAGACAAAGATGGAGTTTTAAAAGATAAGGCTAAGTTTAAAGAGGATATATTAAAAAGAGAAGCTTTAAATAATACAGGCATAGGTTTTGAAATAGCTATTCCTCATGCAAAATCTGTAGAGGTAAAAGAACCAAGAATAGCTATTGGAATAACTAAATCAGGAATTGATTATGGATCAATAGATGGTAAAGATATAAAAATAATATTTATGATAGCAGTAAATGATGAACAAAGTGATTTACACTTAAAGGCATTAGCAAATATTTCAAGAAAATTAATGCATGAAGATTTTAGAAATAATTTATTAAATGCAACATCAAAAGAAGCGGTATTAGAAATGTTTTCTTTTTAAATACTAGTATCTAATTAAATATTAAAAATATAAATTTCAAAGCATAGTATCAAAGATTTTGTGTGAATTTTAATGGTATAATTTAATAAAGTAGTTATTTCACCCTATATAAAATATGAAAGGGATGTTAATTAAAATGAATACTTATGATAAGACCATTTCATTTTGGAATAATATATTTAATAAAAATGTGCCAAAAGAGTATATAAAATCTATAAAGATGAATGAAAGCTTAGAAAATGCAATTTATTGGCTTTCAGATAATTCAAGGAGTATTTTAGATTACGGATGTGGTAGTGGTACTATGCTGTTGAAATGTGCTTTAAATAATAATGTAGTTAAGTGTGTAGGTATTGACATTTCAAAGGAAGCAATAAAATTATGTGAAAAAACAGCAAATTTAAATAATTTAGAAGGTAAAGCTAAGTTTTATTGTGGAGAAATAGAATTATTAGGAGAACTTTCAGAAAATTCATTTGATGGAGCTATATTATCTAATATTATTGATAATGTTACACCTGATGATGCTATAAATATTATAAAAAATATTAAAAGAATAGTAATTCCTAATGGCAAAATATTAATAAAATTAAACCCATATTTAGATAATGAAATCTTGAAAGAATATGGATTACAATTAATAGATAATAATTTTTATATTGAAAAGGATGGAATATATTTAAGAAATTTAACAACAAATGAATGGACAGAACTAATTAATAAGTTCTTTTATATTCAGGAATTTAAAGAAATATATTTTGAAAAGTTTGGTCAGTATAACAGACTATTTCTTTTAATTAATAACAAATAATAAGTATTTAATTATTTTAGGTAAGTATTGATTTTATACAGTTTTTTATACTTACTTAAAGTACAGACTTAAATATAAAAAAATCAAAATAATAAGCCATAAAAATTTATAATTAAGGCTATTATTTTGATTTTTTATTTATAAGTATAATTTAATTCTACTGATTAACTTGATGCATATGTAAATCCATTTGTGGATAAGGAATTGAAATACCTTCATTATCAAATTTTAATTTAACCTCTTCTAAAAGATCAAAATGAACTTGCCAGTAATCTTCATTTTTGCACCAAACTCTAACAATGAAATTAATAGAACTTGCTGCATGTTCATTAAGTGCTATAAAAGATTCAGGCTCCTTTAAAATTAAAGGATGTCTGTTAATTATATCAGTTAAAATATTCTTTACTTTTATAACCTCTTCATCATATCCAACACTAAATGTTAAATCTACTCTTCTTAATGGTTTTGAAGAATAATTTATTAAACTTCCATTTGCTAAAGCACCATTTGGAATCATTATTTCTTTATTATCTGTTGTAACTAAATGAGAATAAAAAATTCCTATCTTTTCTACCTTTCCTTGATAAGATGAAGTTTCTATGTAATCTCCAACCTTAAAAGGTCTAATTAACAATATTATTACGCCACCTGCAAAATTTGAAAGACTTCCTTGAAGAGCTAGTCCAACTGCTAAACCAGCAGAGGCAAGTAAAGCTGCAAATCCAGCTGTAGGAATACCAACAAAACCCATAAATGCTATTACTAATAAAATTTTAAGAGATATATCAGCAAATGCGTGGAAAAATGATACTAATGTTAAATCTACATTTTGTGTTTTTAATAATGAATTTAAAGTTTTTAAAACTTTATTTATTACTTTAAAACCTATCCAAAGACCTATTAGTCCAAGAACTAATTTCAAACCACTAGTTGAAATCCAATTTAATATTTTGTCGAAAATAGTTGTTATGTCCAAATTTTATCAATCCTTTATAATTAATTTATTATGTAATTATAAATTGATATATTACTTTAATCAATAAAAGTAATTTAAATTTAATAATATTAAATTCTATTGTATTTTTAAAATCATATTAAATAGAGTATACTAAAAAATATTGAAAATAAAGACTTAACAAGATATAATAGTTCATGTAAATAAATTAGAGACAGTTCGTAAGCCTCCTGTCTTTAAACAAAACTAAGGCATTTTCTAATATAGTAAATTAGAGGATGACTTTTGTCGTCCTTTTTTATTTGTATTAGTTTTTGTGCCATACAAAAAGGAGAAGAAAATATGGACATGCAAAGGTACAGTAAAATATTAGGTAAAAACAAGAGAGAAATGGTAATGCTTAAAGGATTTCCATGTAAGTGGGGAAGATGTAAATTTTGTGATTACATTCATGATAACTCCAACAATGAAAAAGAAATAATTGCGTTTAATAAAAAGGTATTAAAAGAAGTAACAGGAGAATTAGGAGTATTAGATGTAATTAATTCAGGAAGTATTTTTGAATTGCCACAGGAAACTTTAAAAGACATTAAGGAGATTATTGTAAATAAAAATATAAAAGAATTATTTGTAGAATGTCATTGGCTTTATAAAGATAGATTAGATGAAATTAGAGAATTCTTTAATATTAAAGTTATATTTAGATGTGGTATAGAAACCTTTGATAATGATTTTAGAAACAAGGTGTTAAATAAAGGAGCTGGATTTAAATCTTATGAAGAGGTAAATAAGTATTTTAACTCTATATGTCTTTTAGTTGGAATAAAAGGACAAACTAGAGAAATGATAGATAGAGATATTTTTATATTAGAAAATTATTTTGAAAGAGGTTGTGTTAACGTATATGTAGAAAACTCAACTAATATTAAAAGGGACGAGGAATTAGTTAAATGGTTTATTAATAAATACAAGTATTTAGAAGAAAATGAAAATATAGAAGTTTTAATAAACAATACAGACTTAGGAGTTGGGAGTGAATTAGATGCTTAAAAGCAATTCATTAAATACATTTGTAAAGTTATCTTTAGTAGCAGCTCTTTATGTAGTAATAACTTTTGCTATTGCACCAATAAGCTATGGAGTAGTTCAAGTTAGATTATCAGAGGTATTAGTTTTATTAGCTTTTTATGATAAACGATATATTTTTAGTTTAACTATAGGTTGTCTTATAGCAAATTTTTTAAGCCCTTTAGGAATGGTTGATATAGTTGTTGGAACTCTTGGAACATTTTTTTCAGTTTATGCTATAAGCAAAAGTAAAAATTTATTTGTTGCTACTTTATGGCCTACAATATTTTGTTTGCCTGTAGTTTTTATAATGCATATATTAATTGGATTACCTTTTTTTATATATTTATTTGGCTTTATGGCAGGAGAATTTATATCAGTAACTGTAATAGGATATCCATTATTTAAGTTTTTAAGTGAAAAGAATAAATTTATGAATGTTATATGTTTAGATTAAAGGTGTGCAAAATGCACACCTTTATTTTATAAAGTTAAATTAGTTGAAGTTTTATAAATTTATATATTATAATCTAATAAAATTAGTAGTATGAAAAAGTTAATTCATAATTTAAGGAGATGTTATAATGTCTAGTTTTATTGATGATAAATTAATTTACAATGTAACTCTAGTATCTGTTTATGAAAATATGACAAAAATATTTAAGAAAATTTCTCATTGGGATAGTTTGGACATAAATATCAATACTTTAGTAAATACAGAAAAAATAACGAAATTAGTAAAAGAAACACAAAATAAAACAGATGTTTTTCTAAGTAGAGGAGCTACTACCAAATTTATAAGAGGAATTACTGATGTACCTGTTGTTAATATTAGTATAACAACTTATGATCTAATAAAATGTATTTATAAGGCCATGCAAATTAGCAAAAAAATAGGAATATTGTATTACTATGAAGATATATATGAATTTAAAGAAATAGAAAATATGTTTAATATAAAATTAGTTTATTGTAGTTATAAAAATATAGATGAAATTGAAGAAAAAATAGATGAATTAACAGATAAAGGAATTGATATTATAATAGGTGGAGGACTAACTCCTTTTTATTTAAAGAGAAGGAATATAAAAAGTATACTTTTAGAATCAAGTAAGGAATCTATAGAAAATTCCTTAAGAGAATGTTTAAATATAGCAAATATTAGATATAAAGAGATAGAAAAAAATGCAAAATTAAAAACTATATTAAATTCAATAAAAGAAGGAATAATTGTAACTGACAAAAACAATATAATAACTTTATATAATAAATCAGCAGAAGAAATATTAAAAATAAAAGAGAAAGATGCTTTAAGTAATGAAATAACAAAAATAATTCCAAATACTCGTATGCATAGAATTAATGAGAGTGGTGAAACTGAAATTGGAGAACTTCAAGATGTTAATGGAGTTATTATTGCAGCAAATAGGGTTCCTATAAAAATAGATGACAAAATAATTGGTGTTGTAAGTTCTTTTAATGCAAGTTCTAATATAGAAAAGATAGAAAATAAATTAAGAAAAAGAGCCCATTTAAAAGGTTTAATTGCAAAATATAATTTTAAGGATATATTAACCTGTGATGAAAAGGTAATTTCATTAAAAGAAAAAGCAAAGCTTTATTCAATGACAGATGGAACTATATTAATTGAAGGAGAATCTGGAACTGGAAAGGAACTTTTTGCACAAAGTATACATAACAATAGTTTAAGAAAAAATTATCCTTTTGTTGCAGTAAATTGTGGGGCTATACCTGAACAATTATTAGAAAGTGAATTATTTGGATATGAAGGTGGCGCTTTTACTGGAGCAAATAAAGATGGAAAAATGGGACTATTTGAACTTGCACATAAAGGTACTATATTTTTAGATGAAATAGGAGAAATGCCAAAAGCACTTCAAGCTAGACTTTTAAGGGTTATACAAGAAAAAGAGGTTATGAGAGTTGGAGGCACAAGTGTAATACCAATTGATATTAGAATAATATGTGCAACAAATAAAGATTTAATGCAAAGTGTACTAGATGGAAATTTTAGAGAAGATTTATATTATAGATTAAATGTATTTAATTTAAAAATACCTCCACTTAGAGAAAGAAAAAAAGATATTAGTTTAATAGGTAAAGCATTTTTAATTAAATATACTAAGAATTCTAATTTAAATGAGAAATTGGCTTATAAATTAGAATATTTATCTAAAAATTATAATTGGCCAGGTAATATAAGAGAACTTGATAATATTATTAGAAGAATTGCACTTCTTCAAAATATAAAAGACATTGATTTTAAAAATATTAATTCAATAATAGATGTTAATGATAAAAAAAACGATGAATATATAAATCTAAGTATAAATATAAACGAATCATTAAAAAATATAGTTGATAAAGTAGAATTTAATATTATAGATTATATGTTAAAAGAAGGATATGATATGGATGATATATTAGAAAAACTTAAAATCAGTAGGGCTACATATATGAGAAAGAAAAGTCTTAAAAAAGAGATATAAGTATCAAAATTTATACTTATATCTCTTTTTTAAAAGAAATTTTTTAAATATAATTAAAGTATTTTTAAAGCTCCTATTTATATAGAAAAACTATATAAATAGGGGCTTTTAGACATATTATAAGGTAATTTTATTTTACATTTTAAAACTTTGGCATAAGGATTGCTTAAAAGGTCTATGTAATAAATTTTTAGGAGGTAATTATATGTTTAGAGAAATGTATCCAATAAGATGTTCTATTATTAGAGGCGGTACAAGTAAGGGGATTTATTTGTTAGAAAATGATTTACCTAAAAATAAAGTAGCTAGGGATAAAGTTATTTTAAGTATTTTTGGAAGTCCAGATATAAGACAAATAGATGGACTTGGCGGAGCAGATTCCCTTACAAGTAAAGTTGCAATTATAGGACCATCTACAAGAACTGATGCTGATATTGATTATACTTTTGGTCAAGTAAGTATAAATAGTGAATTTGTTGATTATAAAGGTAATTGTGGAAACATATCAGCTGGAGTAGGTGCTTTTGCTATAAATAATGGATTAGTTAAAGTAACTGAACCGGTAACAACAATAAAAATACATTTAACCAATACAGATAATATTATTATAGCTGAAGTACCTGTAATATGTGGAAAGGCAAAAGTTGAAGGTGATTTTCAAATTGATGGTGTTCCAGGAACCAGTGCAAAAATTACATTAGATTGGGCTGATACTCAAGGTGCTATAACTGGTAAACTTTTACCAACAGGAAATGTTAAAGATAAAATAATTACAGAGGATGGAAAGGAATATACAGTATCAATTGTAGATATTGCAAATCCACTTGTTTTTATAAAGGCAGAAGATCTTGGAATCTTGGGAACAGAAACTCCAAATGAAATAGATTCTAATAAAGATTTATTAAAGCTTATTGAAGAAATACGTGGTAAATGTGCTGAAAAAATAAATATGATTTCAAGTTATAAAGAATCAACTGAAAAATCACCATATATTCCATTTTTTGCAATAGTTAGTAAACCTAAAGATTATAGTACTTTTAATGGAAAGAATATAGCTAAAAAAGATATAAATATTATTTCTAGATTATTATTCATGCAAAAAATGCACAAAGCATATCCAGGTACAGGAACTATTTGTACAGGAGTAGCTTGCAAAATAAAGGGTACTATAGCAAATGAAATATCAGAAGGTATAAATGGAGATGTTATAAAAATAGGACATCCTTCAGGAGTTATAGAAACTCAATCGCAAATAGAAGATAGTTGTACTTTAAAAGTTAAAAGTGCAAAAGTATATAGAACTGCAAGGGTAATAATGGAAGGAAATGTTTATATTAGAGAATCTTTATTAAAGGAATTAAATGAATAAAAAATTAAAGGAAGGATAAAGATTATGGGAAAAACAATATCAGAGAAAATAATAAGTAGAGCTTGTGGTAAAAGTGTTAAAGCTTTGGATATAGTTTGGGTAAATGTTGATATGGCTATGATGGACGATATTTTAGGGCCTAGAGTTGAAATAGCTGAAAAAATGGAATTATTAAATAAAGACAAAGTTTTTGACGAAAAAAAGGTAGTAATAATTTCCGATCACTATACTCCTCCAGCTTCAATAAAACAAGCTGAAATAGTTAAATTTACAAGGGATTTTGCAAAGAAAAAAAATATAGATAATTATTATGAATTTGTTGGACCTTGCCATCAAATAATGGCTGAAAATGGACATGTTTTACCAGGAACTATAGTTTTAGGAACAGATTCACATACCTGTATGGGAGGAGCTTTAGGTGCATTTGCAACAGGAGTTGGTTCAACAGAAATGTTAGGAATATTATGCACTGGGAAAACTTGGCTTAAGGTGCCTGAAACAATAAAGGTAACATGGAGTGGTAAATTACAAGAAGGGGTAATGGCAAAAGATATATCATTAAAAACTATTGGAACAATAGGTCATTCTGGTGCAACTTATAAAGCCATAGAATACGTTGGAGATACAATATCTAATTTAAGTATGGATGAAAGAATGGCAATTACTAACATGGCAGTTGAAATGGGCGCAAAGGTTGGAATAATACCACCTGATGAAACTACAAAAAAATTTTTAGAGGAAATTGGCATAGAAGATGATTATAAATTTTTTAAGAGTGATGATAATGCTAAGTATTGTGAATGCATAGATTTTGATGCAGAAAAACTTGAACCAGTAGTTGCATGTCCTAATGCAGTAGATAATGTTAAAAAAATTAGTGATATAGGTGAAGTTAATATAAATCAAGCCTTTTTAGGATCATGTACAGGTGGTAGATATAATGATTTAAAAATGGCTGCAGATTTAATAAAAGGTCATAAAGTAAAAAAGGGAATTAGATTTTTAGTATCTCCTGCATCACAAAAAATATATAATCAAGCCTTAAAAGATGGAATACTTGAAGTATTAGCAGAAGCTGGAGCAACAGTTATGTCACCAAGTTGTGGATTATGCGTTGGTGTTCACTCTGGGCTTCTTGCAAAAGATGAAGTTTGTATTTCTTCAAGTAATCGTAATTTTTTAGGCAGAATGGGTAGTAACAAATCTAAGATATATTTAGCATCTCCTATATCAGTAGCTGCAAGTGCTTTAACTGGTAAAATAACTGATCCTAGAAAATTTTTATAAGGAGTGGTGAAAATGACTAAAAAATTTATTAGAGGAAAAGTATTAAAATTTGGAGATAACATAAATACTGATATTATTTCACCTCCACAATATATGGAGTTAAGCATTGAGGAGGCATCTAAATATTCAATGTCTGCAATAGATCCAAAATTCTCAGAAAGAATTGAAAAGGGTGATATTATTGTAGCTTTAAAAAATTTTGGATCAGGTTCAAGTAGAGAAACCTCTCCTTTAACTTTGAAATATTTAGGCGTTGGTGCAATTGTTGCAGAATTTTTTGCAAGAATATTTTATAGAAATTGTATAAACATAGGTATTCCAGTTATAGAGTGCAAAGAAGCTGCAAAAATAAATGAAGAAGATATTATAGAAATAAATATAGAAAAAGGTGAAATATATAATATTACAAAAAATGAAACTTATAAGTGTACAAAGTTACCAAGTCATATTCTTGAATTAATAGAATGTGGTGGATTATTTGAATATTTAAAAAATCTAGAAAAGGAAAGTAAATAGGAGGAATTTTTATGAGAAGCGGAGCTTTAGAAGGAATTACAGTATTAGACTTAACAAGGGTTTTAGCAGGACCATTTTCAACAATGATGATGGCAGATATGGGAGCTAATGTAATAAAAATAGAAAGGCCAAAAGTTGGTGATGATAGTAGACAATTTTCTCCTTTTCAAGGAGGGGAAAGTGCTTATTATATGAATTTAAATAGAAATAAAAAGGGGGTAACTTTAAATTTAAAAGATCCAAAAGGAAAAGAAATATTTAAAGAATTAGTTAAAAAGGCTGATATAGTTATAGAAAATTATAGACCAGGAGTTATGAATAGACTTGGGTTATCCTATGATGTTTTAAAAAAAGTAAATCCTAGAATTATATATGCATCAGTATCTGGATTTGGTCAATATGGACCTTATACTAATAGACCTGGTTACGATATTATAGGACAAGCTATGAGTGGACTTATGAGTACAACAGGTACAAAGGAGAGTGGACCTATTCGTACAGGTACAGCCATATCAGATGTTTTAGGTGGATTATCAGTAACTATAGGTATTTTATCAGCTTTATATAATAGAGATGTTACAGGAAAAGGTCAAGCAGTTGATGTATCTTTAGTGGACTCAAGTGTTGCAGGTCTTGAAATAATAAATCAAATTTATTTAGTTGAAGGGCGTATACCTCAACGTATTGGTAATAGGTATGAATCAACATATCCATATGACTCCTTTAAAACAATTGATGGAGATGTTGTAATAGGAGCTGCTAATAATAAGCTTTGGAAAGAATTATGTGAAGTAATGGGTAAGAAAGATTTAGCAGAAGATGAAAGGTATAACGAAGTATATAAAAGAGTTGAAAAACACGTTGAAGTGAAAAAGTTAGTAGAAGAGTGGACAAAATCTTTAACTATGGATGAGATTGTAAAAAGACTTTTAGATAAAGGGGTTCCAGTTGCACCAATAAATACTATAGATAGAGTAGTAAATGATGAACATATAGGTAAGGCTAGAGAAATGTTTGTAGAGGTTGATCATCCAAAGGCTGGAAAAATGAAATTAACAGGATGCCATATAAAATTATCAGATACAAAACCATCTATAAGAAAATGTGCTCCATTATTAGGTGAAGATAACTTTAAAGTTTATAGTGAATATTTAGGTCTAAGCAAAGAAGAAATTGATGAGTTAAAAAGAGATTCTGTACTTTAATAAATTATTTAGAGGTGAAATAATATGAAAAAATTTATTAAAATAATTGAAGTTGGACCTAGGGATGGATTTCAAAGTGTTAAAGAATTTATACCTACTGAATTAAAAAAAGAAATAATTGATGACTTAGTAGATGCAAATTTACAAAAAATACAAATAACATCTTTTGTAAGTCCTAAAGCAATTCCACAATTACAAGATAGCAAGGAAATAACAAAATACGTTCTTAATAAGTATAAGGATAGAGACATTGAGTTTTTTGCATTAGTACCTAATTTAAGAGGTACAAAGGATGCTTATGAAAGTGGTCTAAAAGAAATATCTTATGTAATTTCAGTTAGTGAATCACATAATAAGGCAAATGTAAATAAAACTACAGAAGAATCTTTTAAAGAGTTAGAGTCTATAGTAAAAAGTTATCCTGATTTAAAGGTGAATTTAGATTTAGCAACAGCTTTTGGTTGTCCTTTTGAGGGAAATATAGATGAAAATAGAGTGATTAAATTTATAAGAAAAGGTATGAAACTTGGCATTAGAAATTTTAATTTATGCGATACAATAGGAGTTTCAAGTCCAAATCAAATAGATAGTATTGCTAAAAGATTATTAGACTTTGATGATTTAGATTTACATTTTGAAGTTCATATACATGATACAAGAAATATGGGTATATTAAATACAGTTGAGGCTATAAAAAATGGAATTTTATCAGTGCAAAGTTCTATTGGAGGACTTGGAGGATGTCCTTTTGCACCAGGTGCTTCTGGTAATACTGCAACTGAAGATTTGGTATATGTTTTAGATGATATGGGATATGAAACAGGAATAGATTTTGAAAAATTACTACAATGTGCAAAAAAAGTAAAAGAAAAAATTAAAGGAAACTTTAGTGGACATCAAATTAATATAAAATCTGAAAAGTGTATTTTATAAAATGTAAATATAATTTGAAAGTAAAAGGGGAATAGAGATGAAAAAAAGTATAATTTTAATTATAATTGCAGCTTTTTTATTTAGTACAATGGAAATTGCAATAAAAAATACTCATGGAGCTTTTAATCCTATTCAATTAAATTTTTTAAGATTTTTAATTGGTGGCTTAGTACTTTTACCATTAGCTATTAAAAATTTAAAAAAAGCTAATAGAAAACTTAATAAAAAAGATTTTATTTGCTTTTTATGGACTGGATTTATTTGTATAATTGTGAGTATGACATTCTTTACATGGTCAATAATTATGAAGGGATCATCACCTGCTGTTTGTGCAATAATATTTAGTTGCAATCCTTTCTTTACAATTGCATTAGCTAGTTTATTATTTAAAGAAAAAATCACTAAAGGTATAGTTGCTGCATTAATAGTTTGCTTTATAGGAATAGTGTGCATAATAAACCCAACAAAAATAAATGCTCAAACTTTTCCAAGTATGATATTAAGTTTAATTGCAGCCTTTACATTTGCTTTATATAGCATTAGTAGTAAATTTGCAATTGTTAAAAGGAAACTTGGTGGAGTGACAGTAACATCTTTTACATTTTTAGTTGGAAGTATAGAACTTCTTATATTAATAGGAATTTCCCATATAAACTCCGTTTCAAATTGGTTAGTTTCAAAGAATTTAGCTTTATTTCACAGTATACCAATAATTCATGGAATAAGCTTAAATAATATTTTGATACTTCTTTATATATCAATTGTTATATCAGGAATTAGTTTTGGATTACTATTTATAGTTATGGAAAGAACAAATGCTACAATAGCTTCTTTAATGTTTTTTGTAAAACCAATATTAGCTCCAATATTAGCATTAATTATAATTCATGATACAGCTTTATTTAAAATAAATAATTTAAGCGGTGTAATACTTATGCTTATAGGGTCTTTTACAATATTTTATATACAGTTAAAAGAAAGTAAAAAGGCTCAAGGCAATAAAGTAAATAAAAAATTAAATGAAGGAGTTTTGAACAAATAAGACTATAAAATCAGAATAATATAATGCAAAAAATGCATTATATTATTCTGATTTATGATTTGTATATATAAAAATTAAAAAATACAATTAAAATAAGGAAATTAATTACAAGGAGGTATTATATTTAAAATGATTATAAAAATATCTGATGAAGGTAAAAAACATGAGCTTTTTAAATAATAAAAATAAAGCTATAACCTTATTAATAGTTTCAGCATTATTTTTTGCACTTATGAGTACTTTTGTTAAATTATCTGGAAATATTCCTTCAATTGAAAAGAGTTTTTTTAGAAATTTAGTAAGTTTTATTCTTTCATTTTATTTTATAAAAAAAAGTAAGAGTTGTTTTTTAGGTAAAAAAGAAAATTTAAAATATTTAATAGGAAGAGCTTTATTTGGAACAATTGGATTAGTAGCTAACTTTTATGCTATAGAACATTTAATATTAGCAGATGCTAATATGTTAAATCAGCTTTCACCTTTTTTTGTAATTATTTTTTCAAGCATTTTCTTAAAGGAAAAAATTAAAAAGGAACAATTATTAATTTTATGTTGTGCCTTCTTAGGAAGCTTATTTATAATAAAACCTTCCTTTAGCTTTAAAGTTATTCCTGCTTTAATAGGAATTTTATCAGCAATTTGTGCAGGAGGTGCATACACATTTATTAGAACTTTATCTAATAAAGAAAAAGGAATTACTATAGTTTTTTTCTTTTCTTGTTTTTCTTTAATAACGCTATTTCCTTTTACAATTATTTTCTTTAAAGGCTTTACTATTTTGCAATTAGTATATTTATTATCTGCAGGTATTTGTGCATCTATAGGTCAATTTTCTATAACATCAGCTTATAAACTTGCCCCTGCAAAAGATATATCAATATATTCTTATACTCAAATTTTATTTGCAACATTTATTGGGATTATATTGTTTAATCAAATTCCAACAAAACTTAGTTTAATAGGGTATATATTAGTTATTTTATCTTCTATTTTGATGTTTATATATAATAATAAAAATTTTAAAAAGGAGGAAGTAAAATGATAAAAAACAGATTAAATAAAGTAATTATAGAAATGAAAAAAAGAAAATTATCACAAATAATAATTTCTTCTCCATCATCCATTTTCTATTTAACAGGAAATTGGTTTATTTCAGGAGAAAGGATGTTAGTTCTTCTAATAAAAACTAATGGAGAACATAGATTATTTATAAATAAAGTATTTAAAATAAACAAAGATTTAAAGTTAAATTTAGATATTGAATACTATGACGATTATGATGATCCAATAGAAATATTAGCTAAATTTATAAATAAAAAAGAAAAACTAGGGGTTGACAAGAGATGGCCTTCTAAGTTTTTATTATCATTAATGGAAATAAAAGGGGCTTTTGCATATGAAACTTCTTTTATTATTGAATACTTAAGAATGGTTAAAGACAAAGAAGAAATAGAATTAATGAAAGAATCCTCTAGGAGAAATGATAAGACAATGAAAGAGTTTTTAGAAAATATAAGAGAAGGTATGACAGAAATAGATTGTGTAAAACTTTTAAAAAAGTTATATTCTAGAAATGGTATAGATAGACTTTCTTTTTCACCTATAGTAGCCTTTTCAAATAATAGTTCAGAGTTACGTCATATTCCTAATAATTCAATATTAAAGAAAGGTGATAATATTTTAATTGATATTGGAGGAGTATATAAAAGCTATTGTTCAGATATGACAAGAACAGTATTTTTCAAAAAAGAACCTTATAAAAAGTATAAAAAAATATATAATGTATTAAAATCAGTTAATGAAAAAGCTATTTCAATGATAAAACCAGGTATTAGATTTTGTGATATAGATAATTTTATAATAAAATATATAAATGATAAAGGATATGGTGATTATATTGCTAATAAAAGTGGTCATTGTATTGGTATATCATGTCACGATTTTGGAGATGTAAGTAAATTAAATACTTTAAAATTGAAAGCTGGAATGATTTTTTCAATAGAGCCTGGAATCTATTTAGAAAATGATATAGGAATAAGGATTGAAGATTTAGTTTTAGTTACTGGAAATGGTTCTGAAAGATTAAATAAATTATCGAAAGAACTAACTGTTATAAAATAAAATATATAAAAAATAAATTTAATCCAAATAAAAGCTTTAAATAAGAATACTCATGATTTATTAGAATTTTTTTAATAAATCATGAGTATTTTTATAGAAAATTTTTGTATATTATTATAATATGGAAGTATATTTCATTTAAGAAAGGTAAGGATGTTTTTATGATTTCACATGAGGTTGATTTTAATATTTATGGGGATGATATGCAATTTGTAGAAATAGAATTAGATCCTAGAGAATCAGTTGTTGCAGAAGCTGGTGCTATGATGATGATGGATGATTCAATTTCAATGGAAGCAATTTTTGGTGATGGAAGTGAAGGCCAAAGAAATGGGGGAATATTTGGCAAACTAGGAGGTGCAGCAAAAAGAGTTGTAACAGGAGAAAGTCTTTTTATGACACTTTTTACAAACATAGGAGTTTTAAAAGAAAAGGTTGCTTTTGCTTCTCCATACCCTGGTAAAATAATTCCAGTAGATTTATCTAAGTATGATGGAAAGATAATATGCCAAAAGGATGCTTTTTTATGTGCTGCTAAAGGTGTATCTATAGGAATAGATTTTAAAAGAAAGTTAGGTGCTGGATTCTTTGGTGGTGAAGGATTTATAATGCAAAAATTAGAGGGAGATGGGTTAGTCTTTATACATGCGGGAGGAACAATAATTAGAAAGAGATTATTGCCTGGTCAAACATTAAAGGTGGATACTGGATGTTTAGTGGCTTTAACTAGAACTATTGACTATGATATAAAATTTGTTGGTGGTATAAAAAATAGTTTATTTGGTGGTGAAGGATTATTTTTTGCTACATTAAAGGGGCCAGGAGAAGTTTGGATACAAAGTTTACCTTTTAGTAGGTTAGCATCTAAAGTATTTGCATCTGCACCTCAAGCTGGAGGTAAAGATGTAGGGCAAGGTAGTATTTTAAATGGATTAGGAAACCTATTTCAAGATTAAATAATAATAAAGTATCAAAATTACTTAATTAATAAATTAAGACTAATATAAATTTTATAATAAGAAAACTGTGCTAAAAAAGCACAGTTTTCTTATTTTTCTATATCGCCATCCCATGACAGCATCCCACCACGAACATTAACTCCATTTTTTATATCTAAATCATCTAAAAGTGATACTGCATGAGCACTTCTATTTCCACTTTTACATATAAAATAAACAGGTTTATCAGTTGGTATATCATCACTATAATCTTCTATATCAGATAATGGAATGTTTTTTGAATTTGGTACATGACCATGTATAAATTCATCTTTTTCCCTTACATCAATTATTAATGTAGAAGGATCCTTTTTTATTAATTCTTGTAATTTATTTGTTGATATTTCTTTCATAATTAGTATCTCCTTAAAAGTCTTAATAATTGTTTATTATAGCACTTATTTTTATTATTTAAAAATGTTTATTTATAAATAATAAAAATAAAAGAGCTATAGATTTAATAATTTCAATAAATACTATAGCCCTTTAGATATAAATGAATTTTATAATTTATTTTTCATCAATAAATTCTGAATTTTTCTTTTTTGCAATTTTAGGTAATATTAGACCTAATCCTAAAAGTACAAAAATAGTTGCCACATTTAAAATTACTTGGAATAACCAAGGTGTTGAAAATGCTTTTACATTTGATGGGAATATACCCATTATACAAGCAAATGCTGTAAATACAAAACACCATATACCAAAAGTAAGTGCTAACTTGTTGTTTTTAACAAATTTATAATCTGAATGGAATTTGCCTTTAACAGCTTTTCTTAGCATAATATAAGCTAAGAATACCCAAAGGTATCTCATAGGCATAACAACAGCATTTAATTTTAATAACCATGTAAATAATGAATTTACATCACCAATTCCTAGTGCTGGTACAACTATTAAAATTGATACTAATATTGTTGTCATAATATATCCATTAACAGGAACTCCACGTTTATTTACTTTAGATAATACTCTTGGAATATATCTATCATCAGCATCTCCTAATAAAACTTTTAAAGGAGCATCTATTGAAAATATTAATGCAGATATTTGTCCTGCTGCATTTGCAAGTGCATATAATATTAAAAAGAAATTTCCAACTCCATAATAAGCTCCAAGTTTTTGGAATGCATAATAAGCTCCATTCATCATTAAATCCTTTGGAACATTTGTTGCATCAAACATAATTCCCATTGCAAATGATCCAAGTATTGCAGTAATTGCAACCATTATTGCAAGAGCTATCATACCTTTTGGAAACCCTCTTTTAGGATCCTTCATGTTATTTACATAAGGAGAAATTTTTTCAGCTCCTCCAACAGAAAATACTAACATGGCTAAAGTTGTAAAGTATGTAAAATCAAATTTAGGAATAAATGTTCCAAAATGAATGTTTGGTGTTGCAACATGAACTCCTCTTATTGCTGGAGCGGCTATAACTAAAAGTATGTATAATAAAGACATAATAAAAGTTGCTATTCCAGCTATAGTTCCTATTTTACCTAATGAATTTATACCTCTTGATGCAATCCATACAAATAATAAAAATACTACTAAACAAATAAGTTGTAATTGTATTGGATTCATATTGTTTAATGCATTTCCATCTTGAAATACTGCCCATCCAAGAGATATTGCTACTGCTTGTGGCTTTTGAGCCAAATATGGTATGTGTACAACCCAATAAGTCCAACCAGCTAAATAAGCAAGGGTAGGTCCTGTTGTGCTTCCAATCCATGAACTTACTCCTCCTTTTCCATCTTTAAATGTAGAACCAAGTTCACCAACCATAAGTGCATAAGGCACAAAGTATAATGCTAGTATTAAAATCCAAGAAGTTATTACTGTTAAACCTTGATTTGCAAAGTTATTAACTATATTACCAAAGCCCCAAACAGTAACAAATGCCATTAATCCAAGATTATACCACATAAGTTTTTTTGAATCATTGTTGTCCATTTTTATATCCTCCCTTTGAATTATATTTCCACTATTAAGCCTTCAACATTATGTAAACTCAGGAAAGTTATAAAATATTTTTACATTTAATTGTCACTAAGAATAATTAAAATACAATTCGATTTGTAATCATTTTTACGCTAAATGTAGGTTATGTTTTAGGTAAAAATGTTTTTTTACTTTATAATACTATCAAAATAATTTATTTAGTTTGTGTACTTTTTGAAAACTTTAAATATTTTAAGATTAAATTTTAGTGTATATTTTTAAATAATAAATATTATTTTTATATAAAAAAGATGAATTATACAAAATGAAATTATTTTAACTGAATAAATAGTAAAAAAGTGTAACTATTTTTATTTAATTATAAAAAATATTATTAATTGTTATTTTATTAATTAATTATCCATTATTTTACTAGATTCATTAATATTGTAGAAATTATTAGGAGATATATTTAAAAATAATACTATATAAAGATTTAAAATATTGATTTAAAATAATTTAAAGTATATAATCATTTTTGTAACAAATTAGAGACAGTTCGAAAGCCTCCTGTCTGGAAATAAAACTAAGGCAGAAAAAAATATTTAAATTTTTGTTAGGTGATGAGCTGAAATCTAACTTTAAGGGGGAAGATTTCATGGACAAAACCATAAAAAGAATCGTATTATCAGGAATTATAGCAGCTTTATATGCTGCACTAACTTTATTACTTGCACCAATTAGTTATGGGCCAATTCAATTTAGAGTGTCAGAAGTGTTAGTTTTACTTGCTTATTTTGATCCATTTTATATAATTGGACTTACTCTTGGATGCTTTATTTCAAATATTTTAGGCCCAAATGGATTAATGGATATTATATTTGGAACATTAGCTACATTCATAAGTGTTGTAGCTATATATTTAACTAGTAAAGTTAATTTAAAAGAGAAGTATAAATTATTTTTAGCTTCTTTATGGCCAACTTTATTTAATGGATTAATTATTGGAACAATGCTAAGTTATTTACTTAATGTACCTTTAGTTTTAACAATGTTAGAAGTTGGAATTGGAGAATTTGTTGTTGTATCTATAATAGGGGTACCAATAATGTATAAGATAAGAGATAAAATTAGAAAGTTATAAACTAAAAAGAAATGCTAGATAAATAATTCTAGCATTTCTTTTTTACTTTTTGAAAATTTAACTTTTAAAATAATAGTAGGTAACTTTACTTTAAATTTTTAATATTTTCATCAAGCTTATCTAAATACTCTTCTAAGCATAGACTATTTTTCATTATTTTCTCTGCATGTTTTTTACCTACATATCTATAATGCCATGGCTCATAAGAATATTTTGTTATATTAACTTTATCCTTTGGATATCTTAAAATAAATCCATATTTATAACAATTTTTTTTAAGCCATCTAGAAGCTTTTGATTTCTCAAATCTATAATCTAAATTACTATTTTCCTTACTTAATATATCTATTGCTAATCCAGTTTCATGCTCACTTGCACTGGGAGGAGCTGAATATTCTAATGTAGCTTTTTTGCCTTTTCTTTTAACATTTGAGTTAAACAGAGTTACTTGGGTTTTATGAGTACGATATCCTGAAGCACCAAGTAAAGTAATACCCTCTGATTTAGCATCTTTAAACATTTTGGCTGCATTTTCAGCTACAGTTTTATTTAATTTAGTTGTAACTATATAAGGTAAAAATGGAAGATTTGATTCAACAATATCCTTTGCAACATAATCATCCTTTAGGAGATGAGTTTTATTTACTAAAAAAAGATAAGGATCATTTCGTTCCTCTTCTAAAGATGCTAATTCATTTTGTAATGAGTTAGTATTTGAATTTACGATATTTGTTTTTTCCTTATTATTAAAATAAATTCCTATTAAAATGACAAATATTATAATACCAATTATAAATACTTTAAAATATTTTGATTTTAACATATATAAGTCCCTTCTTAAATGAATATTTCACTTAATATTACCATGAATGGTTTTAATATACAATAATACCTTTTTGTTAAATAGTATAAATTTTGTATAATATAAATATAGTTATTTTTTAAACAATAAAAGTAATATAAAAATTTTATTATGTATGGAGGGTATAAAATGAATTCAATAATTACTGTTATAGGTCAAGATAAAGTAGGAATAGTTTCAGCTATAAGTGCTGAACTAGCTAGATTAAACATTAATATTTTAGATGTAAATCAAACAATAATGAATGGAAATTTTACAATGTTTATGATTGTAGATTTAGAAAAATGCAATTGTAATTTTAATGAGGTTAGTAAGTGTCTTTCAAAAATAGGAGATAATTTAAATGTAATAATTAAAATTCAAAAGGAAGAAATATTTAAAACAATGTATACTATTTAGATTGGAGAGATTATTTTGAATACAAATAATATATTAGAAACTATAAAAATGATTGATGAAGAAAACTTAGATATAAGAACAATTACTATGGGAATATCTTTACTTGATTGTATAGATTCAAATGAAAAGGTTCTATTGGATAAAATATATAACAAAATAACTAAATCAGCAAAAGATCTTGTAAAGGTAGGAAATGATATTGAAAAAGAATTTGGAGTTCCAATAGTTAATAAGAGGGTATCTGTTACTCCAATATCAATAATTGGAGGAGCTACTAATCTCCATAGTTATGTAAATATAGCTAAGACTTTAGATAAAGCAGCAGAAGATTTAGGAATAGATTTTTTGGGTGGATTTTCAGCATTAGTTCAAAAGGGTTATACAAAAGGAGATAAAATACTTATAAATTCAATTCCAGAGGCTTTAGCAAATACAAATAAAGTTTGTGCATCTGTAAATGTTGGCTCTTCAAAGGCAGGTATAAATATGGATGCTGTTAGAGATATGGGGAAAATTATAAAAGATACGGCAAACCTTACTAAGGACACAAATGGCTTTGGATGTGCTAAGCTAGTTGTTTTTGCAAATGCAGTTGAAGATAATCCATTTATGGCAGGAGCTTTCCATGGAGTTTCTGAAGGAGAAAAGATAATAAATGTTGGAGTTTCAGGACCTGGCGTAGTTCAAAGGGCACTTGAAAAAGTTAGAGGAGAATCCTTTGATGTTGTTTGCGAAACAATAAAGAAAACAGCATTTAAAATTACTAGAATAGGTCAATTAGTTGGAACAGAAGCTTCAAAAAGATTAGGAGTTCCCTTTGGAATTGTTGATTTATCATTAGCACCAACTCCTGCAATAGGAGACTCTGTTGCTCATATATTAGAAGAAATAGGTCTTGAAAAAGTTGGAACCCATGGAACAACAGCAGCTTTAGCTTTATTAAATGATGCAGTTAAAAAAGGTGGAGTAATGGCTTGTAAACATGTTGGTGGATTAAGTGGTGCCTTCATACCAGTATCTGAAGATGCAGGTATGATAGATGGTGTTTTAGATGGTTCATTAAATATAGAAAAACTAGAAGCAATGACTTGTGTATGTTCTGTTGGATTGGATATGATTGCAATACCTGGAGAAACCTCTGCATCTACAATATCAGCTATTATAGCAGATGAGGCAGCAATAGGTGTTATAAATAATAAAACAACAGCAGTAAGAGTTATTCCTGCACCAGGTTCTAAGGTTTCTGATATGATAGAGTTTGGTGGACTTTTAGGAAGAGCGCCAGTAATGAAAGTAAATAAATTTAGTTCAGATAAATTTATAGCAAGAGGTGGTAGAATACCTGCACCTATACATTCTTTTAAAAATTAACATAATAGTTTAAGTTAAAATAATTATTTATTAATAACAATTTAATGCTATAATATCTCTATATAAAGGAGGTTTTTTCAAAATGAAAAAGTTAATATCTTGGAATGTAAATGGAATTAGAGCCTGTGTAAAAAAAGGCTTTTTAGAATATTTTAATGAAAGTAATGCGGATATCTTTTGCCTTCAAGAAACTAAACTTCAAGAAGGTCAACTAGATTTAGAATTAGATGGCTATTATGAATATTGGAATTACGCTGAAAAGAAAGGATATTCAGGAACAGCTTTATTTACTAAAGAAAAGCCACTAAATGTATTATATGGTCTAGGAATAGAAGAACATGATAAGGAAGGAAGAGTTATAACAGCCGAATTTAATGAATATTATGTTGTAACTGTTTATACTCCAAATTCTAAAGAAAAACTTGCAAGACTTGATTATAGAATGAATTGGGAAGATGAATTTAGATCATTTTTAAAAGAACTTGAAAAAAATAAGCCTGTTATAGTATGTGGTGATTTAAATGTAGCACATAATGAAATAGATCTTAAAAATCCTAAAACAAATAGAAAAAATGCAGGTTTTAGTGATGAAGAGAGAGCAAAGTTTAGTGAATTACTAAATAGTGGATTTATTGATACTTTTAGATATTTTTATCCAGATTTAGAAGGTGCATATTCTTGGTGGTCTTATAGATTTAATGCAAGAAAAAATAATGCAGGATGGAGAATAGATTATTTTCTAGTATCAGAATCTCTTAAAGATAGACTTGTTGATGCAAAAATACACACAGAAGTTTTAGGCTCTGATCATTGTCCAGTTGAACTAACAATTAAATAATTAGAAATTATAAGAAATAAGAGTTAATATTCTCTTATTTCTTTTTTTACGTAACTTACATATCTTTTTAGAATAATATATATTAATAAAATAAAATTTAAATAAGGAGTAAGTAAAATGAAGAAAAAGAATATTTTAATTCTAAAATATTTTAGTTTTGCGTTAATTCTTTTTGTAGGCTTTATAGCAGCTCCTTTTGTATTTAATAAATTTTCTTTTAGTTATTTCAGTAATCCAGTTTTTTGGGGTGGAATTTCTCCATTGATTTTTTTAGCACCAACAATTCTTTTTGCATTATTTGAAAGTGAGGAATAGTTTAATTTGGAATGTTAGTTTTAACATTCCATTTAAAATTTAGGTTATATTTTGTTAAGAAGTTATTTTATATAACCCTTTAGAATTAATTAAGCAGTGAGATAAATTTTATTATCTATTCAGAAATTAAAAGTAAATTTTAATTTCTTCTAATATTTCTTCATGTAACATATTTAAATAATTTAATTCATGATTATATTTACCATATAAATTATTTGCTATTTTTTCACAAGAAGTAATAAATTTAATATATTCATCTTTAGATAATAAATTTATTTTATCAGAAATATATTTTGGAAAATGATATTCATCATCTGTAAAATATCCAGTTAATTCTTCTTCTTTTAATGAATTAATTATTTCTTTTACAATAATTATAATATCGTCATTTGTAAAGTTATTCATAATGTAAAAATCCTTTCTAAATATATTAATAATAATTTTATCATAATAAATATATATTATAAAGAATACCTTAATATAGAAGACATAATAACTCATAATAAAAATAGAAAATAAAAGAGGAATTTAGTATTTTTTATCGAAATAGTAAAATGAGAATACATTTACTTTTACAAAGGTTAAGACTAGGAGGAAAGATTACTGTGGGTAAGGTTATAGGATGTTCAATAATACTTAAAGATGATTTTAATAATGTATTGATTTTAAAAAAAGGGAATAAAAAAGACGCCAAAGGGTGGAAATGCGTAGGACGATTAAAAAAGGGAAGAGAAACAAATGAAAAATGTATTATAAATGCAATTAAAGAGGATTTAAATACGTTAGTATTTGATTTAGAAGTAATAAAGGAATTTAATTTATCTAATGATGAAGGATCAATTCTTATATATTCTGGTAAAATAAAAGAATATATGAATTTAGGTAAAAAGGTTTGTGAAGCTAGTTGGATAAATGAAAAAACAATTGATCAATATGATTTTATTGATGAGGAAAAAGAAATTCTTTTAGACTATTTTAAATCAAATAAATAATATATTACTAAAAATTTTAAAGCTAAATGGTAGGAAATCATTTAGCTTTTATTTTCTGAATAAGTTAATCATACAAGGTAATAATAAAAATAATCAATAATATTTCCTTGGAAATATATGGAAAGAAGGCTAGGCATGTTATATTTAGTTATTTTCTTTGCAAAGATAATAGAAGTTTCCTTAACAACTGTAAGAACTGTCTTACTAACTAGGGGAGAGAAATTATATGCATCTGTAATAGGTTTTTTTGAAGTAATTATATGGTTAGTAGTAGTAGGAAATGTTTTGCAAAATATTCAACAGGATCCTATAAAGATTTTTGTTTATGCATTAGGTTTTGCATGTGGAAATTATGTAGGTTCAATTATTGAAGAAAAGTTAGCTATAGGACTTGTAACTTTTAATATTATAACTACAAAGGAAAATGAAGATAAAATATTAAAAGCTTTAAAAAGTGCTAATCTTGGAGTTACTGTAGTTTCAGGAAAAGGATATGATAATGAAAAATCAGTTTTAATAGTACACGCTAAAAGAAAGAGAAAAGGTGAAATAGTAAAATTGATAGAAGATTTAGATATTAAAGCTGTAATATCAATAGCAGATACAAGAACAGTATATGGAGGATACGGCTTAAGAAAATAAATACTATATTTAGTAAAATGACGTGAGGTAAAATGCAAGATGATAAAAATACGTATTGATAAAAATAATTTAGGTGAACCAATATTTAAAATAAAAGTTAACGAAGATAAGATAAAAGAAAACAGATTATTATATAGAGGTATTTTAGGCGGTAAAAAAATTTCAGGATTATATAATTTTCAAATACCAATGAAGTATTTTGTGCCAATATATAATAATTTAAATAAAGATAATATTACTTTAGATACAAGAAGTATACTTTCATTTTTAGAATTTTCAGATGAAATAGAGGATACTTATTATTATTCAGTTATTGCAACTCCTAAATATATGAGAAAATGGAGAGAAGAAAGATGCCAAAACATATACAAAATAACTATTGATAAGGAAACTAAAGAATTAGAAAAAAGAATTGCTTTTAAGAAAATAGATGTTTCTATTTAGTATTTTTATTATGGAGGGGTTTATGAAAAATTTAGTAGAAAATTTAAAAGAGGATATATATAATTCGAAGGAAATAAATATAAATGATATAAGTAACAATTTAAAGGAAGATACTGCCCTAATTGTTATAGATATGGTAAAGGGATTTTATAATGAGGGGTTACTTGCATCTAATAGAGTAGAAAATGTTATTTTACCTATAAGTAACTTAATAACTAATATGAATGAATGTAAGAAAATAGTATTTATTGATAGCCATACTAAAGATTCAGCAGAATTTAATTCTTATCCTGTTCATTGCGTTAAAGGTAGCAATGAAGAGAATTTAATTGATGAAATAGAAGATTCTTTAAAAGAAGATAAAAATTATAAAATAATAAAGAAAAATTCTATTAATGGATTTCATTCTTTAGATTTTCAAAAATGGCTAGAGAAAAATAAATCTATTAAGAACTTTATTGTTGTAGGGGTATGTACAGATATATGTGTAGAAACATTTGCAATATCATTAAAAACTTATTTTAATGAAAACAACATAAATAAAAGAATTGTGGTACCTATAAATTGTGTAGAAACTTATTCCTTTGGAAATCATAATGGTGATTTTATGAATGTTGTATCTTTATTTAAGATGCAGTCTAATGGTATAGATATAGTTAAAAGTATAATAAGCTAAAACTTTAAGTTTTAGCTTATTTTTAAAAATCCACCAATACAAATTCCTTTAGAGTTTATACTATGACCTATATCATTTGTTTTAATTAATGGAATATTTTTAGATGAGCATATATTTATAAAAACATTTTCAAGTTCTTCCCATTCATTTTTAATAGCTATTTCTGTAAATTGTCCTAGTACAATTCCGGTTATATCATTAAATACTCCAAGCATTTCATATTGAGCTATAAAACTTCTTATCTTTGTTATATCTCCACCATTACTTTCTAAAAATAATATTTTATCTTTAAATTCAGGCATATATTTTGTACCAGCTAATTTTAATGTACATCTAATATTTCCACCAACTACAATGCCAGAAAACGCCCTCTTAATTAACCATTTATATTTCCATGAAGAAAATAAAGATTCATTAGTATTTTTATTTATAAATGTATTATAAAAATTTTCAAGTCCTTCATTAGATAAAATCGTTTTTATATTATAATAATAGGACTTCTTATTTGAGTTTGAATAAATAGAATTTAAAAGTACAGATAAATCACTATATCCCAAATAAATAGCATTTGAATTCTTTATTAAATCAAAATCTAAATAAGGTAATATTTCATTACATAAATCTCCACCTGAGATATCAAAAATATATTTTATATTTGGATCTTCAAATCCTTTCATAAGTTCCTTTGCTCTAAAGATACCAGAAGAAAATTCGTAGTCTTCTTTAATTAAGCCCTCTGATAAGATTACATTCAATTTAAATCCTTTTAATATTGAAATAATTTCATTTAAAATTTCTTTATGTTTCTTTTGTAATTGGTTTGAAGAGGCTACTAAAAGAACTTTATCATTTTCTTTAAGTTTCATATTATCACTCCAATTCATATTATTATTATGATTATATACTAAAACTTTAATAATAGGTATAAATTTGTTAGAATAAGAGTAGTTAATTGTTATAGAGGAGCATTAAAAGATGAATTTAATTACATTAGAAAATATAAATAAAAGTTACAGTGAAAAAACATTACTTAAAAATGTATCCCTTGGAATAAATGAAGGAGATAAAATAGGGTTAATAGGTATAAATGGTGCAGGAAAATCAACATTTTTAAAAATAGTTGCTGGAAAAGAAGATTTTTTTGATGGAACAAGAATCCAAGGTAAAAATGTTAGAATTGAATACCTATCTCAAGATACAAAATTTAATGATGATTCAACTATTTTAGAACAAATCTTCAAAGGAGAAACAGAAGAAATGAAACTTCTAATGAAATATGAAGAAGTTTTAGATAAAATTCAAAAGGGAGATGTATCATTAAATGATACATTAATAAAATTACAATCAAGAATTGATACTCAAAATTTATGGGATTTAGAAAGTGAAGCTAAAAGTGTACTTAACAAACTTGGAATAACTAATTATTCAGAAAAGATGGGTAATTTATCTGGAGGTCAAAGAAAACGTGTTTTCTTAGCTTCAGCACTTATTACTCCCTGTGAACTTTTAATATTAGATGAGCCTACAAACCATTTAGACTCAACTTCAATAGAATGGCTTGAAGAATATTTAAACAGTAGAAAAGGTTCACTACTTATGATAACCCATGACAGATATTTCTTAGATAGAGTAGCAAATAAGATAATTGAATTAGATAGAGGAAATTTATACTCTTATGAGGGGAATTATACTAAGTATTTAGAAAAGAAAATAGAAAGAATAGAAACTGAAAAAACTCAAGAAATTAAAAGGCAGGCACTTATAAGAAATGAATTAAAATGGGTTAGAAGAGGGGCAAAGGCTAGAACTACAAAACAAAAAGCAAGACTTCAAAGATTTGAAGAACTTACAAGTAGAGAATATATAGAAAATAATACTGATATAAAAATAGGCTGTGTTGGAACAAGACTTGGTAAAAAGATAGTAGAAGTTGAAAACATAAGTAAAGCTTACGGTGATAAAGAGCTAATAAAAGATTTTACATATATTTTTACAAACTCAGATAGGATTGGTATAGTTGGACCTAATGGAGCTGGAAAAACTACTTTTTTAAATATACTCCTTGGAAATATTGAAAAAGATAAAGGATCAATAGAAATTGGAGAAACAGTTAAGTTTGGATTCTTTTCACAGGAAGGTAAAGAACTTAATGATAAAGAAAGAGTAATAGATTTTGTAAGAGAGGGAGGAGAATATATACCAACAACAGATGGTGAAAAAATAACTGCCTCCACATTATGTGAAAGATTTTTATTTGATGGAACTATGCAATATTCTCCAATAGAAAAGCTATCAGGAGGAGAAAAAAGAAGACTGCAATTACTTAGGGTTTTAATGGAGTCTCCAAACTTCTTGATTTTTGATGAACCTACAAATGATTTAGATATTGAAACATTAAAAATACTAGAAAATTTCCTAGATGAATATTTAGGTGTTGTTGTTGTTGTTTCCCATGATAGATATTTTTTAGATAGAATTTGTAATAAGATTTTTTCTTATGGAAATAATGGAAACATAACAGTATATCATGGTAATTATAGTGATTATTTAAATCAAAAAGAAAGTAGGGAAGATGATAGTATAGTCCCTTCAAAAATTAAAGTAAAAAAAGAAAAGCCTAAAAAAGAAAATAAAGCTCCAAAGTTCTCATTTAATGAACAGAAAGAGTTTAAAGAAATAGATGGAATAATAGAAAATTTAGAACTTGAAATAGATAGTTTACAGGATGAGATAGATAAAAACTCAACTAACTATTCAAAACTTCAAGAACTAATAGAAAGTAAAGAAGAAAAAGAGATGATACTCCTTGAAAAATATGAAAGACAAGAGTATCTAAATAGTATTGCAAAAGCCATAGCAGAATACAAAAAACAATAAAATTTAGGAGTGAATACTACTTTGGAAATAAAAATATCACTAAAAGGGAAAAGAGATTTTTTAAGAATTTCAGGAGATAGAATTGATATTTTAGATTTTGAAATGGATGGAATTAAATATAAACAAATTAGAATATTTAAAAAAGGCTTCTCTAAATCACAATATATTGATTCTAAATTAATAAATTGGATAAAGGAAGTTAAATAAGAAAATTTTAAGTTTCTTATTTAAAAATGAATTATTTTAATTCATTTAACATAAATATTAATGTAAAGATATATATTAATATTTAAATATATCTTGTGTAAAGACACTTACAGCACAAGGATAATAAAAAATGTGTCTTGTTTTTATAAGGAGTGAGTTACTAAATGCCCTTAAAACTATTAAATAAATTAAAGGATGAAATTATAAATATTGATTCAGATATTTATAGAGAAATTTATGCAGATTCTTATGATGAATTTTATAATAATGAAAGTAATTGCTCTAAGGAGTTAGAAAATTTATATAATCATATCTTAAATATGTATGAAAATAAAGAAGAGGAAATAAATTTTGAGATTTTAGATAAAGCTCTTAAAGAAAACTTTGAATTTACAATGAAAATACTATTCTTTTCAAGAGATATAAAAGATGGTCTTGGAATGAGAAGCCTTTTTAAAAGAGCAATTAAATATATAGGAAACAATTATAATGAGGACCTTAACGTTAATTATATAAAATTAATTCCTATTTATGGAAGATTTGATGATTTATATTCTCTTTTTGATACACCTTTAGAAAAGGAAGTTTTAGAATTATTTAGAGAGCAAATACATTTTGACTTAAATAATGATAATCCATCTAATTTAGGTAAGTGGCTTAAATCTATAAATACTTCATCAGAAGAGAGTAGGAGACTTGCAAGAAAAACAGCTGATGGACTTAATTTATCCTATGAACATTATAGAAAAACATTATCAATCCTTAGAGGAAAAATAGGAGTATTAGAAACAGATTTATCAGAAAATAAATGGAATGAAACTAAATATGGAGATGTTCCATCATTAGCATATAACAAATATAAAAATGCTTTTGAGAAAAATGATAACAAAAGATTTGAAGAATATAAACATATAAATAATTTAAATAACAAAGACAATTTAAATAGTTTAGACATAAGTGTATTTATAAACATATTAAATAATATATTTAATGAAAACTATAAAATTGGAGATAGTACTAAATATGAAAATTCAATAATTGATATAATAGATAAATATAATTTAGAGTCAGAAAATTATATTACAGCTATAACATTAGATGAAAGTGATATAAAAAGTAAAAGTAGATATTTATTGGAGGCTTTAAGTTTTTCTTTATTTTATCTTTATAATAATACTGGAAGGTTTAAAGATTATATAATTAAAACAAAAGATGTTTGTAATTTAAAAAGAATTAAGCCTAAGGATATTTTAGAAAAAATAAATGATATAATAAATAACTCATATAGTAGCAAGATAAATATAGAAAGTATTTTAGATTTAATCCTTTTTGCAGCTATAAAACACAATATAAATGATGAAGATTTGCCAAGTGGACTTTTATTAATTGTTCATGATATGAAAGAATTATTTAATGGTAATTTATGTTCTGATGAAGACTATATATCATTTTATAATAAAATACATGAAAAGTGGGAAGATTCAAATTATACATTACCAGAAATAAAAATATTAATCTTAAATAAAGGATCTTTTAAAGTAAAAGAAATTAATGATAACTTTAAAATTATCCAAGGTTCTGGAAATGAATCTTTTAAATTTGTAATAAATTCAGATAATGATATTTATGAAAATGAAAGATTTAAAAATTTAAATGATATTTTAACTTGTGAAAGATATAAATTAAAATAAATAAAAAGTTATCAGTATAAACTTTATGCTGGTAATTTTTTTTGTTATATATTTCTATAATGTCAAATATGTTATAATATTTATATAATTAATTTTAAAAAATAACCTTTTTATGTAAAAGTATAATTTTTATGAAAAGGTTTAAATAATTCTAATAAATTATTTAAAAATATTTATTTAAAAATAAATTTAATTTAGAAAGGATGAATAACTATGAAGAAGATAATAAATAATCCTGAAAATGTTGTTGAAGAAATGATAGAAGGTATGATAAAAGCTTATCCAAAAGAGTTAAAAAGAATAGATGGATTTGAAGTAATTACAAGAATAGATTCACCAGTAAAAAATAAAGTTTCTCTTATAAGTGGTGGAGGTTCTGGACATGAACCAGCTCATGCAGGATATGTTGGTAAAGGGATGCTAGATGCTGCTGTAATAGGTTCTGTATTTACTTCACCAACTCCAGATCAAGTTTATGAGGGAATAAAAAACACAGATTCTGGAAATGGAACATTATTAATTATAAAAAATTATACTGGAGATATAATGAATTTTGAAATGGCTCAAGAAATGGCTCAGATGGAAGGGTTTAAAGTCGAATCAGTAGTTGTAGATGATGATGTTGCCGTTGAAGATAGTCTTTATACTGCAGGTCGTAGAGGAATTGCAGGTACTGTATTTGTTCATAAAATAGCAGGTGCAAAAGCAGAAAAAGGAGCATCATTAATTGAAGTTAAAGATGTTGCTGAAAAAGTTATTAAAAATGTCAGAAGTATGGGAATGGCACTAACTCCATGTACAGTTCCAGCAGTTGGAAAACCAAATTTTGAATTAAAAGAAGATGAAATGGAAATAGGAATAGGAATTCATGGAGAACCTGGAACACACAAAGATAAAATTAAGACAGCAAATGAAATTGTAGATATTTTAACTGAAAAGATATTAAATGATATAACTATAAATTCAGGTGATGAAGTAGCAGTTATGGTAAATGGTTTAGGAGCAACTCCTAATATGGAATTATATATTGCAAATAATCATTTAAATGATATATTAGATAAAAAAGGAATTAAAATTTATAAAACATTAGTAGGAAATTATATGACATCTATTGAGATGGCTGGGATTTCAATTTCAATTTTAAAATTGGATGATGAATTAAAAGAATTATTAGATGCAGAGTCTAATACTGTAGCTTTTAAAACAATGTAACTAATGAGTGAAAAGGTTTTAATTTTGGAGGTAATAAATAATGAGTTTAAATACAGAAGGTGTTAAAAAAATAATATTAGCAATGAATGATGTAATAAATGATAACAAGGAAGAGCTTTCAGAACTAGATGCTGTTATAGGTGATGGAGATCATGGGCATAATATGGCTAAAGGTTTTTCTAAAGTAAAAGAAGATTTAGAAAATAATTCTTATAAGGATATAGGAACTTTACTAAAAAAAGTAGGAATGGATCTTGTATCAAATGTAGGTGGAGCATCAGGCCCGTTATACGGAACTGCATTTATGAAAGCAGGAGCTTCTTTATCAAATAAAGAGGAAATGGATATAAATGATTTTTCTATTTCTTTAGAAGAAGTAGTTAAGGGAGTTAAAATGCGTGGAAAAGCTAATATTGATGATAAAACAATGATTGATGTGCTAGAACCAGTAAGCATTTTAATAAAAGATTTAATTGAAACTAATGATGATAAAAAAGATATTTTAAATAAAGCAGTGGCTAAAGCTTATGAAAGAGTAGAGCATACAAAAGATATTATAGCAAAAAAGGGAAGAGCAAGTTATTTAGGAGAAAGAAGTATAGGACACAAAGACCCAGGTGCTCAATCAAGTTACCTTTTAATTAAATGTATTAGCGACAATATATAAAAAGATTATATAAATTATTTGTAATAAATTTTTGTAAAAATACTAAAAATAATTTAATGGGTTGGTAGGTTCAATATTTTAATAAAAGAGTAGGAGATTTATATGGTAGGATTAGTTATTATTTCACATAGTAAGAAAGTAGCTGAAGGAGCAATTGAAATTGCAAAACAAATGGCTCCAGAAGTAAAAATGGTAGCAGCAGGAGGTACAAAAGACGATAGAATAGGAACTGATATAGATATAATATTAGATGGAATAAATGAAATTTGGAATGAGGATGGAGTTTTAGTTTTATTTGATCTAGGATCAGCTCTTATGAATGCTGAAATGGCATTAGAAATGCTTGATGAAGATAAACAAAAAAATGTTGAATTAGTTGATGCTGCATTAATTGAAGGAACGATTTCAGCAGCTGTAAGTAGTTCTATTGGAAAAAGTAGAGAAGTCATAAAAAAAGAACTTCAAGAATTAAAACTTAATAAAATAAATTAATTAATTTTATTAAGTAGAGCTTTTCAAGTATATAATTATATGATTTAATACAATTAATAACGATATTAAAAAAGAACAAAACCAAGTGTGAGAACATATGTTCTATTGCTTGGTTTTGTTCTTTTCATGTTTTTTTATATGAAATATTGATATTTTGTATAATTTTGTTAATTTATTAGGATTTATTAAGATAAAAAATTTATATAAGTGTACTTTTTCGGGTCTAAGAACATATGTTCTTGTATCTAGAAAAGTTTATTCGATATCTTTTAATCCTTCGAATAATTCATTAAATGATTTTTGAATTTCACATCTACCATAAGATAATTCCTTATTTTCTCCAAATTCAAGTAAAAAGCATTTAGTTAATTCTTCAACGGTTATTTCTAAGGCTGTAAAAAATTCATTATATGCAAAATCATATTCAGGAGTATCTTCTTTGAAATTAGAAACAATTAAAGATTCTGTAACTTGATCAAGTGGATACATTTTTAAATGAAGTAATTCGTGAACAATTACTTCCTCAAAATTTTCGTTTCTGGGATTAGCACTATTAAGGAGAAGTATTGCTTTTCTGTCAGTACAATCAATTTTAAAATCACCTGTTTTTCTCCAATTAATATCATCAACAAATTCTAGTTTTATATCCCAAGAAGGATATAGGCGTAACTTTTTGCACCAAAATTCAAATAATTTAAATAGTTTTTCATCTTCCATTTTCAAACACCTTCTAAATTTATTTAAGTTACTTTGTATATACTTTAATTATAAATTAGAATATTTTTATATTCAAATTAATTTATAGTTATAGTTGAATATTAATGGAAAGTACTATATAAATTATATTATTAAATAAGAAAGCTTTATAAATTGGTTTTAGCTTATAGTATTTAAAATTATAAAAATAACATTTAAAATTTTTCAAAACCACATGGATTTATTCTGAAAAAATATTTCTAGAAAATTTCAAGGGTATAAATACTAGAAAATAATAAAAATAAAATTTAAAAAAACAAATAAATTGAAATAGTTAGATTTATATAATCTGTAGAACTTTCGAGCTAATTTTACTTATAAAAAGATGTGAAATATTAACTTAAAGTAAATATAAAAGGTTTAAGATTAAATTTATTAGGGTTTCTTAAAGATATGATTAAAAAAATAATAAAAACTACGTGAAATGATTATTTCACGTAGTTTTTTGAACAATAATAAATATATTATTACAAATACAGTTTAAATTTTCAATTAATTCATTTTTATAAATAAGCTTTTCGTTAGAATCTACATACGCTTTACTATAAACTTGATATATAATATATCCAGCTGATCTAATTTTATCTTTTTTATTTTTTTGCAAATATACATTTATAAATTCTCTAGAAAATTGTTCTATTTTACTACCTAATATTGTAGTTTTATAATATCTATTTAAAGCAGTTTCCTTAGTTTTAATTCTTATCTTTCTATAATCACGTTTGTTTTTAGCTATAGCTTGTGCTTCATATCTATTTCTTGATAATCCGCATTCTTTTATTAATAATTGACACCATCTAGTACTTTTATTAAAAAGCTTTCCTATTTCTTGAGGAGTATAATTATTGTTAAATAAAATATAGATATCTCTTATATATTTTATATATGGTTTAACTTTATTTATCTTATATAATTTTTCTAGTATGATAATATTATATAATTTGATAATAAATATATTTATGTTAAAATTAATTTAACGTATTAAATTAATAGAAATTAGGTGTTAAAATATGCAATATGATTTAACAGAATTAAAAAGACAAGAAAGTATTCCTAAAATAGTTATTGAATTTTTAAATTATTTAGAAACAATACGAGGTAAATCCGAAAATACAATATATTCATATAAATCTGATCTTAGTATGTTTTTTAGATTTTTAAAGTTATATAGAGATGATGCTTCTAGTAAAAATATTGATTTTAATGATATTGTAATAAGTGATATAGATGATAAGTTTATTAAGGATATAAAACTATCCGAATTATATGCTTTTATGAGTTTTTTAGAAAAATATAGACATAATAGCACTTATGCTAGAGCAAGAAAAGTTGCTTGTTTAAAATCATTTTTTAAGTATTTACAAAATAAAGCTAAAGTTATAGATGAAAATCCAGCAGCAGAACTAGAAAGTCCTCAAATAAATAAAAGGCATCCTATTTATTTAACTTTAGATCAAAGCATACAATTATTAAATTCAATAGATAAAAAAAATAAAAATTATTATAGAGATTACTGTATTATAACCTTTTTCTTAAATTGCGGAATGAGATTATCTGAACTTTGTAATATTAGATTAGATAAAATTTCTGGAGATACTTTAACTATAATAGGTAAAGGTAATAAAGAAAGAACTGTTTATTTAAATGAAGCTTGCCTTAAAGCTTTAGATAATTATTTAAAACATAGAGATCTTTCTAAAGTTACAGAAGAAAATAAAAAATATTTATTTTTATCTAACAGGGGCACTCCTATATATAAAAGAACAGTTGAATTAATGGTTAAAAAGTATACTAAAATAGCTGGATTAACAGATGAAAAATATACTCCTCACAAATTAAGGCATACAGCTGCTACATTAATGTATAAGTATGGAGATGTGGATATAAGATCGCTTCAAGATTTATTAGGTCATGAAAATATATCAACAACTCAAATATATACTCACGTTGATGATGATACTTTAAGGGAAGCTGTAAAATCAAATCCTTTATCAAAAATTTAAAAAGATATGGTCAAAAAAATATATGACCATATCTTTTTTGACTTTATTCTATAAAGAAAATTTATGTACTATATAATAGGATCTCCTAAAATTTCTTTAAGGGAAGTTAATATTTCTTTAGAATCACCATCATATACAATTAGTACTCTTCCCTTTCTATAAAAATGAGGTTTTACATTCCAAGTCATAGGGTTACCGTTAATTGCTGAGCCGCTATCTGTTATTGAATTCATATCTTTTTCAAGTGTTCCCTTTTCATCAGGACCATATTCATATAAAGACAACTCCCCTCCTTTTATTTTTATATTTTCTTTATTTACAGAAAAAATCTTCATATTTTTATTTTTTGAAGTATTATTTTCTTCTTTAGATACTTTAGGATCAAATCCTTTTGCTTTTAAGTCTTTCATAAATTGATCTTTAGTATATTTTGCTTCTGTTTCATCAAATTTCTTTTTAACTTCTTCTGTAGTATTTTTTAAATCTTCTTTACCTTTTTCAACGGCATTTTTAGTGTCGTTTGTACCCTCTTTAACTGCATTTTTAGTATCATTAGCCATTTTATTTGCTGCATTACAACCGATAAATGAAACTGATGATGCGATTATGCTAGCTATTAGAACTATTTTGCTTAATTTTCTTCTATTCATGTCACATCTCTCCTAATATATTATTTCAATATTAGTATTCATTTAATTTAAATATTTTATTCTAAAATAAAAGGATATGTTTTAAAATAACTATTCAGCTAAAACATGCCTAACTAAAAAGAAGTAGATAAATTTATCTACTTCTTTAATAATTTTAATTTATTTGTTTTTCTTTATTATTTTTCTAACACCTGGAAAGATTTCTTCTGTTTCTTCTTCTAAATTATCTTCTAAAAGATCTGCATCATCTAAATATTCAACAAATTCAAATGCATCAACATATTCATCATCTTCATTTTCCTTTGAAATATTTTCATCTTCATTTAGATTAATTGCTGAATAAGCTTCTTTTAAAGCTTTTTCAAGATCTTCTTTATCAATAGTTGGATCAATATTTTGAGCTTTAGCAATCATATTTTTCCACTCTTCTTCTAATAATTTATTTTCTTCAACATTCTTAGCTATATCTTCAATTTTTATAGCTCTTATATCTACTCCCTGGTCTTCTAAACATTTACCACAATTATCACATATTTTATTTTCGTATAAATCGCAATAATCATCTTCAGTATATTTTTCTTTCATTACTACACCACCTTTTTAAGTGTATAAAATCAAACTACATTATAACAAAATAATATCATAATTTCAAATAGAACATACGTTTCAAGAACATAAGTTTGATATCTTTTTATTCCTATGATATAATTATTTTAAAGAATGTGAGGTGCTATACAATGTTAGAGAGCAGAGATAAGCAAAGTCAAATATATGAGTTTTTAAAAAACTATACTGAAAATAAAGGATATCCACCATCTGTAAGAGAAATTTGTGAGGCTGTAAGTTTAAAATCTACATCAACAGTACATGGCCACTTAAAGAGATTAGAAAAAAAAGGCCTTATAAAGAGAGATCCTACAAAACCAAGAGCTCTTGAAATTGTTGAATTTTCACAACCAAAGCGTGAAATGATTAGTATTCCTATAGTTGGGAATATAACTGCTGGTACTCCAATTCTAGCAACAGAAAATATTGAAGATACATTTACTTTACCAATTGATTTTGTTAAACATAATAATGAATTATTTATGCTTAAAGTTAATGGAAATAGTATGATAAATGCAGGAATTAATAATAATGATTTAGCTATAATTGAAAAAACTCAATCTGCAATTAATGGAGATATAGTAGTTGCTTTAATAGATGATAATGCAACTATTAAAAGATTTTTCAAGGAAAAAGATCATATAAGACTTCAACCTGAAAACAATGCTATGGATCCTATAATAGTTAATGATTGTAAAATATTGGGTAAATTAGTTGGAATTTTTAGAGCGTATTAAAAAATAAATTTAAAGCACCATTTAAGGATTATATAAATCTAATCTTTAAATGGTGCTTTTGATTTTTAACTATTTAAAACTCTGTTTAAAGCAATTAATATACCTATTTTAGCATGGTCAAATGTTAATCCACCTTGAATATAAGCAATATATGGTTCCCTAATTGGAGCATCAGCTGATAATTCAATAGATGAGCCTTGTATAAATGCTCCTGCTGCCATTATTACTTCATCTTCATATCCTGGCATTGGAGTTGGTATACAATGTACAAAAGAATCTATAGGAGATCCTTGTTGTATTCCTTTAATAAATTCGATTAATTTTTCTTTATTATTAAATATAACAGTTTGTACTATATCAGTTCTATCTTCATTAGATGCTGGTTTTGCATTAAATCCAGCAAGTTCCATAACTCTTGCACAAAATATTGAACTTTTAACAGCTTCAATAGTAACATGAGGTGCTAAAAAGAATCCTTGAAGAAGTGTTCTCATAACTCCTAAAGTTGCACCACACTCTCCTCCTATTCCAGGAACAGTAAGTCTAAATGCAGCATTTTCTACTAATTCTCTTTTTCCTACTATATAACCACCAGTTGGAGAAATTCCTCCACCTATGTTTTTAATTAAAGATCCTGCCATTAAATCTGCTCCAAAATCTGTTGGTTCTATTACATCAACAAATTCTCCGTAGCAATTATCGACGAAAACAATAATATTTTCATTTAGGCTTTTAACTAATTCTATAGCCTCTTTAATTTGATTAAGTTTTAAAGAACTTCTTGTACTATATCCAGTACTTCTTTGTATATGTACCATTTTTATTGTTGGATCTTTTAAAATAGCTTCCTTAATTCCATTTAAATCAAAATCTCTTTCCTCAATTAAATTAACTTCACTATAGTTTATTCCATACTCTATTAAAGAACCCATACCCTTTTTTCCATTTAGGCCTATTACATCATGAAGGGTATCATAAGGCTTTCCTGAAATTGCAAGTAAAGTATCGCCAGGTCTTAAATTTCCAAATAATGCAGTACCAATAGCATGAGTACCATTTACAAAGTGAGGTCTTACTATTGCAGCTTCTGTATTAAATACTCTAGCATAAACTTTATCTAGTCCATCTCTACCCATATCGTCATAAGCATAACCTGTTGTATTAGTAAAATGACTATCACTAATTCTTTCTTCTTGGAAGGCTGATAGTACTTTTAATTGATTATACTCTCTTATTTCATCTAATTTTTTAAAACTTTCTTCCACATCTTCTAATGCCTTTTTATAAATTTCAAATGCATTATTTTGAATGTTATATTTTTTTGTTACGAAATCTTCTGTAATTTTTAACATATTATCCTCCTGTTTTAAAAATAAGCACAAAAATAAATAGGCAACTAGTGCCTATTTATTAAGCGTTATCTACGTCATTATTTACAAATAGAATAGGTGTTGCGGGAGTTATTGTTGTAACTGCATGTTTATAAACTAACATTTGCTTTCCATCACAATCTAGTACTACTGTAAAGCTATCAAATCCCTTAACAAAACCTTTAAGTTTATATCCATTTGTAAGATATACTTCTACTGGAATTTTATTTTTCCTTGCACCATTTAAAAAAATATCTTGTAAATTATTTTGTTGTCTATTCATAAAATACCTCCACTCTAAATACCAATACACCATTAAATATATTATACAACTACTTCATATTAATGTCATTAGTTATTTTATTTACTATTTCTAAGTCAGTTAAATTATCTTTATTTAAAAATGTAACTCTAGGATCTCTTCTAAACCATGTTAATTGACGCTTAGCATAATTTCTTGATCCCTTCTTTATCATTTCTATAGCTTCATCTAAAGAAATTTTACCATCTAAATAGTATAACATCTCCTTATAGCCAATCCCCTGCATTGACTGCATATCTGGAGTATATCCTTTTTCTTTTAACTTTAAACATTCCTCTTCCAATCCAGAATTAATCATAATATCCACCCTTTTATTAATTCTAGAATAAAGCTTTTCTCTATCCATTGTAAGAACATAATAATAAACTTCATATGGAGATTTATAAAAATCATCTCCAGCATTAAATGAACTAAAGGGTTTACCTGTTAATTTAAATACTTCAAGGGCACGTATTACCCTTTTTCTATTGTTAGCATGTATTTCCTTATAACTTATAGGGTCTATATCCTTTAATAAATTATGAATATATTCATTACCTTTTTCCTCTGCCATATCTTCTAAAAATTTTCTATATTCTTCATCTTTAGCGGCTTCAGTAAAATCCATATTACAAGTTAATGCATTTATATACATTCCAGTACCACCTGCTATTATTGGTAACTTATTTTTAGAATAAATTTTCTTAATAGCTTCTTCTCCTAAACTCTTGTAGTCAGCAGCTGAAAACTTAGTATCTGGATTTATTATATCAATCATATAATGGTTAATACCATCCATTTCTTCTTTAGTAACCTTTGCTGAACCTATATCCATATATTTATATATTTGCATTGAATCTGCTGATATTATTTCACCATTTAATCTTTTTGCAAGTTCTATTGATAAAGCTGTTTTTCCTACAGCTGTAGGACCACCTAGAACTAATATTTTTTGTTTTTCCATATGTGAAATCATCCTTTAAACTATTCTTCTAAATTTTTTCTCTAATTCGTAATTAGTAAATTTTATAATTGTGGGTCTTCCATGTGGACAATGGAATGGGTCATCTATAAATCTTAAATCCTCTATTAACTTTATCATTTCCTGTTCATTTAAAGTATCATTGCCTTTTACAGCTGACTTACATGCCATAGTTGCAATCTTATTGTATTTTATATCTACTGTTTTACCACTACCTAAATTTTTCAAATCATCAATTATACTTAAAAATAAAGTTTTAGGATCTAGTTTTCCTAAGAAGTAAGGGACTTCCTTTAAAGCTAAAGTATTTCCACCAAAACTTTCAACCTTAAATCCAGAATTTAAAAATACATCTTTATTCTCTTCATAAAAGGACAAATCATCAATGGTTAATTCTAATAAAGTAGGTATTAATAATGGCTGAACTACTATAGTTCCTTCTTTTATATCCTTCATGTATTTTTCAAATAATATCTTTTCATGAGCTGCATGTTGGTCTATAAGATATAGTACTTCATTAAACTCCCCTAATATATAAGTTTTATTAAATTGACCAATAATTCTAAGAGGAGGAAATTTTGCAATTTTTTCATTTCTTACATCACAACTTGTATTTTCTTTAGGTATAAAGTCTTTTTCTTCATTAATATCTTTATTATAAAGTATAGAATGGTTATCATTAGATTCTTTAATAATTTCATTATAATTTAAATTATAATCATTAGAAGAATTATTTTCATTACTATAAACCTTTATATCTTTATTGTTTAACTTTTCTTTAAGTTTATTTAATTCTTCTTTTTCTTCTATTATTGCCTTTGAAAAATCTTCCCTATTATTCATTTCTTGATTTTTTTCAAAGGAATTAAATTTTACTTTATCTTCTTGAAATACTAAGTCCATTTCAATATTTTTATGACTTTCTTCATTAGAAGTAATTTCTTCTTCTGGAAGCTTAAATTCATTAAAAACACTTTCTTTAAGAGCGCTGTGAACTGCATCAAATACTGCCTTAAATACTATTCTATCATCTTTAAACTTAATTTCAGCCTTAGTTGGATGAATATTTACATCTACATATTGTGGATATATATGGATAAATAAAACAAAAAAAGGAAATTTGTTTACTGTACTAAAGGATTTAAAAGCATTTTCTACAGCTGCTACTAAAGTTTTATTTTTTATATACCTTCCATTTACAAAAATACTTTGATTATTTCTAGATCCTCTAGCTATATCTTCTTTTCCAATAAAACCACTTATAGAAATAATATCTCTATCACCTTTAAAACTAATTAAGTTATCACTTATCTTTTTACCATATATAGCTCTTAAAACATCTTTTATATTACCACTACCAAATGTATTTAAAACCTTTTTCCCATTATTATATAATTTAAAGCTAATATTTGGGTTAGCAATTGATATTCTATTTAATATATCATTTATTATAGAACCTTCTCTAGTAAAGGACTTTAAAAACTTCTTTCTAGCTGGAACATTAAAAAATAAATCTCTAACTTCAATTGTAGTTCCAATATTACATCCACAATCTTTCTCTTCTAATATTTCTCCACCTTCAATTGAAATTTCACGTCCAAAGTCACTTTCACTAGTTTTAGTTTTTAAATTAACTTTAGAAACAGAGGCTATTGAAGCTAATGCTTCTCCTCTAAAACCTAAAGTATTTATTGTAAATATATCTTCAACAGATTTAATTTTACTTGTTGCATGGGGTAAAAAGGCTTTTTTAATGTCATCTTTGTGTATACCATTTCCATCATCAATAATTTTTATTAATGCACAGCCTCCCTCTTCAATTTCAACAGTAATATTTTTAGAACCTGCATCAATACTATTTTCTACTAATTCTTTTACAACAGAGGAAGGTCTTTCAACAACTTCCCCAGCTGCAATTTTATTTGATGTGTTTTCATCTAATAGATTTATTCTATTCAAGAATTATCACCTCCTAGTTTAACTTTTTAGCATCACTAACTAGTTTATAAAGCTTATTCATAGCTTCAAGAGGATTTAAATTTAATATATCAACTTCTGAAAGTTCTTTTATAAGATTTTCCTTTTCCATAAATGTAAAATCTATTTGCATATCACTTTCTTTTACTATAGTTTCTTTTATTTCTTCTTTTTCTATTTCAGTTTTTGAATTATTATCTATAGATACTTCTTCACTAATAACTTCTACTTTTTCTATTTTATTTTCTTTTAAATCTTTTTCTTCATTTAACCTATGAGTGTTAGTTCCTTCAAGTTCATTTAATATCTCTCTAGCTCTATTTATAACATCCTCAGGAAGTCCTGCAAGCTTTGCAACTTCAATACCATAAGATTCATCTGCTCCACCTTCTATAATCTTTCTTAAGAAAATTATAGTATTATCTAACTCTTTTACGGCAACAGAATAATTTTTAACTCCATCTATTTTTCCTTCAAGTTTTGTTAATTCATGATAGTGAGTTGCAAATAATGTTTTACATTTTAAATTATTATTTTTTGATATATATTCAATAACAGACCAAGCTATACTTAATCCATCATAAGTTGAAGTACCTCTTCCAACTTCATCTAATAAAACTAAACTATTTGAAGTTGCATTTTTTAAGATATTTGATACTTCCCACATTTCTACCATAAATGTAGATTTTCCTCCAGCTAAGTCATCAGATGCACCTATTCTTGTAAAAATTTTATCACATATTGAAATATTAGCACTTTTTGCTGGAACAAAGGAACCAATTTGAGCCATTAATGTAATTAAGGCTACTTGTCTCATATAGGTTGATTTACCAGCCATATTAGGTCCTGTTATTAAAAGTAATCTATTATCCTCTTTATTTAATAAAGTATCATTAGATACAAATTCTCCTCTTCCAATTACCTTTTCAACTACTGGATGTCTTCCTTCATTAATATCTATAATACCTTCTTCATTTACTATTGGTTTAACGTAGTCATTTTCAAGAGCAATTAATGCTAAAGTAGATAAAGAGTCTAAGTTACCTATTATTTTAGCACTTCTTTTTAATCTTGCAATTTCATTTGAAACTTTATTTCTAATATCTAAGAATATAGAATATTCAAGATTAATTAGCTTTTCTTCTGCACCTAAAATTTTATCTTCCATTTCCTTTAGTTCTTGTGTTATAAATCTTTCAGAATTTGCAAGAGTTTGCTTTCTTATGTATCTACCTTCAGGTATTGATCCATAATTTGCCCTTCGTATTTCAATGTAATAACCGAATACTTTATTGTAACCAACCTTTAATGATTTTATTCCAGTAAACTCTCTTTCACTATTTTCTAAAGAGGCAATCCATTCCTTTCCATGAAGTTTTGCACGTCTAAGTTCATCAACTTCAGGTGAGTATCCATCTTTAATTATATTTCCTTCTTTTACACTTATAGATGGATCATCTAATATAGAGTTAAATAATAGTTCTTTTAAATCTTCTAATACATCTAAGTTTTCATAATAATCTTTTAATATGTCTGAAGAAGTTTTTGATAATATTTCTTTTATGTATGGAAGTTTACTTAAAGAAGTTCTAAGGGATACCATATCCTTTCCATTAACATTTCCATTTGCTATTTTACCAACTATTCTTTCTATATCATATATATCCTTAAGGGCAGTTTTTATATCTTCATTTAATTCAATAGATAAATAAAGCTCCTCTACTCCATTTAATCTTCTTTCTATTTCTTGTTTAGATATAAGAGGTTCATCTATCCATTTTCTTAAAACTCTCCCTCCCATAGAAGTAGAGGTTTTATCCATAACCCAAAGAAGAGAACCTTTTTTACTTTTTTCTCTTATACTTTCAGTAAGTTCTAAGTTTCTTCTAGAGTTACCGTCTATTGTCATATAATTTACAATATTATATCTTTCAATAAAATTTATATTTGCAAGACTAATTTTTTGAGTTTCAAAAATATATTTTAAAAGTATTTTACAAGCTGTTTTACTTTCATCACTTAATTCTAAAATTGAGTTTTCTCCAAATTGTTCTACTAAGTCCTCATCAGTAACTTTAAAAGCATTTAAATCTTTTTTTGTTAAAAGTGCATTAGTATATCCTTCTAGTTCATTAATAAATTTCTCATTAGTATTTATATCTATAATTATTTCTTTTGGATTTACTTTTGTTATTTCATCAAATAAAGTGCTCTTTAAAGAAGTGAAGGATGTTGTTTTAAATTCACCAGTACTTATATCAGTAAGAGCAAGACCTATATTATTACTTCCTTCATAAATTGCTAAAAGATAAGTATTAGAATCATTCTCATTATTATTATCAACATAAGTTCCTGGAGTAATTACTTTTATTACATCCCTTTTTACTAATCCCTTTGCAACACTTGGATCTTCTACTTGTTCGCATATTGCAACTTTATAGCCTTTATTAATAAGTCTTGATATATATGATGCAGAGGCGTGGAATGGAATACCACACATTGGAGCTCTATCTTCTAATCCACAATCTCTACCTGTTAAAACTAATTCTAATTCTCTAGATGCAGTTTTTGCATCATCAAAGAACATTTCATAAAAATCTCCTAATCTAAAAAATAATATACAATCATTATATTTATCCTTTATTTCAAAGTATTGTTTCATCATAGGGGTTAAACCCATATATGTTCACCTCACTTAACCTTTTTAAATTAACCCTTTTAAACACAGGGTTAAATAATTTTTATCTATTATAATTATTTTATTAACTTTTTTCATCAAAAATTTTATATATACTTATTGAAGTATAACATAAAATTTTAATTGAATAAACTATAAGTCTCCTATAATAAATGAACAAAATTATCACTATAAATAAACTTTCATAATTGCAAAAAGAGCTATATACTAATTTAATGTAGTACATAGCTCTTTTTTAATATTTAATCCCTATCAAATAATTTAAATATTGCATCCTTTGAAAGATTACTAAAAGCCATATTACTTAAAGAATCTTCTCCTATTAAATTTTCAATAACTTCTTTCTTCTTTTCTTGAAGATTTATTATTTTTTCTTCAATAGTTCCCTCTGAAATTAACTTTATAACTTCAACAACATTTTTTTGTCCTATTCTATGGGCTCTATCAGTAGCTTGTTCTTCAACTGCTGGATTCCACCAGGGATCAAAATGTATAACTATATCTGCACTTGTAAGATTTAAACCTGTTCCTCCTGCTTTTAAAGAAATTAAAAATACATTGGTTAAGTCATTGTTAAATTTATTTACTAATTCTTGCCTTTTACATGATTTAATAGAACCATCTATATAATAATAACTTAAATCATTAACTCTTAGTAGTTCTTTAATTTTTGATAATACAGAAGTAAACTGAGAAAATATAAGTACTTTATGATTATTTTCTATCATATCAGTTAGAAGTTCCATTAAGGCTTCAAACTTTCCACTTCCACCTTTATAGCTTTCCATAACTAAGGAAGGGTCTAAACATATTTGTCTAAGCTTAGTTATATATGATAATATTTCAATTTTACTATTATTAAATTCGTCATTTTTAACCTTATCTTCAATAATGTCATTTACATATTTAGCATAGCTTGCATATACCTTTTTTTGTTCCTTTGTCATATCTATACTTATTACTTTTTCAATTTTATCTGGTAATTCATTTAATACATCTTTTTTTAATCTTCTAAGTATAAAGGGAGATATTAACATTTGAAGCTCTTTAATAATAACCTCATCTTCTTCTAAGGCTCTATTATAGCGTGAATTAAATCTATCTTTACTATATAAAAATCCTGGCATTATAAAATCAAAAATTGACCAAAGCTCCATTAAATTATTTTCCATTGGTGTTCCTGTTAATGCAAATTTGCTTTTAGCATTTATTTTTTTACAGGCTTTAGTATTTTTAGCTAGTGGATTTTTAATATACTGAGCTTCATCTAAAAAGCAAATATCAAAGGATACTTTATCATATAATAAGGTATCTATTCTTAATAAATTATAAGTAGTTAATATTACATCATATTTATCAATATTTTTAATTAACTCACATCTTGATTTTTTACTTCCATTTACAATTGCAACTTTTAAATTTGGAGCAAATTTTAAAAATTCATCTCTCCAATTATATATTAAAGAAGTTGGAGCAACAATTAAAGATTTTGAACCTTTATTAGATAAAATAAAACTTATAGCTTGTATTGTCTTACCAAGTCCCATTTCATCCCCAAGAATACCTCCAAAACCTAAGGAGTATAAATCATTAAACCATTTTAAACCACTTATTTGATAATCTCTAAGTTCTGCCTTTAAATCCTTTGGAACTAAAGTTTTATTAGATGATATATTGTCTAATTTTTTAGTTATATCCTGTAGTAAGTTGTTTCCATTAAACTCTCCAAACAATTTATTTAATTTTAAATTAGCATAAATTGCTTTATTTGCACTAAATTCCACTTCATTTGTATTTATTTTCTCTTCACTTAATGTATCAATAATTCTTAAAAGTTCTTTGTTTTGAATTTCTTCTAAATCAATAAATTCTCCATTTTCCAGTCTATAATATTTTTTATTATCTTTAAAACTTTTTAAAATATTATAAAATTCTTCTTCTGAAATATTTGATACAGAATATCTAAAATTAAAATAATTTTCTTTTCCTCTTCTTACATCTACATTAAATTTATTTTTATCTAAGGAAACAATACCTTTAAATTTTTCAGAATAAAATACTTCTCCAATATCTTGAAGAATATTTATATTGTTTTTAAAAAAATCAAATATATATTCGTCTTCTTTATAGAAGGTAAATATATTACTATTATCAACTCTTTCTATACCAAGATTTTTTAATAAATTTATTACTTCCTCTTCTTTTTTAGTATCTCTATAAATAAACTTATCTTTTATATTATCAAATATATTAAATTCAAATTCTCCATAAACAACATTTAACTTTAATATTATTGAAGTTTCTCTATCAAAATAAAATTTAAATTTAACTGAAGAAACAACTATATTTTTAGAAATACTTTTGTCTAATATTACTGTATTTGAAACTTTCCTTAAACTTGGAATAAGCTCTTTATACACTCTATCCTTTTGATGTTCTAAAAATTTAATCTCATCTGTATTTAAAAATACTTTAATAAAGTTAGATAACCTTTCACACTGATCCATAGATGGAAGATATATTATTGTATCATATAAGAATACATCACCATTTCCACTTAAATCTTCTGGTATTCCTCTTAAAAGCTTTAACTTAATATTGTTATTTTTTTCTGATAATTCAATTGGAAGAGGAATATCCTCCTCTATAATTTCACTTTCAATTTTTCTAGCATAAAAACCATTATTTAAATAAACCCTATTATTTTTAATAATTTCAAAAAAATTTCTAATCATACCATTTGGTATCCAAATTTCTTTACCATTTACATATCTATCTTGACTTCTTTTAAAATTATTTGAGTTTATATCTATATTTTTTAAAACTTCAATAAATTTAAATAATCGTATATCTTCATAAGATAGTTTTTGCCTTTTAATATCAAAGGTGAAATCTTTACTATATTTAATTGGAACTTCATTATATTTATTAACTAAAAACATATTTATATCTTTAATTAAATACATTTTTGAAGGTTTTATACCTATTCTAAATTCAGCACCAATTTTATTTGACCAGGAATTTTTATTTATATAAACATCAATTCTTAAATTATCTTTATAGTTATCACCTAATAAAATATCTAAAGTATCTGTAGAATTTTTTGATTTTAATTTATTATCTATATTTGTATTTAATTGTTTCTTTAAAATATCATCATCACTAAGTTTCTCTAAAAACCTATAAAAGGATGCACACAAATGTTTACATGCATAATTATGTTTAGTAATTTCGTTTTTTTCGAAGTCCTTGCAAGTACATTTTGTATTTAAAACTTCATATGTATTTGAGTTTATATGAAGGTTACAATTATATTTACTATAAAGATTTTCTGAAATAACACTTGTATCTATAGTAATTTCTCCTGTATTTTCAGAAAAAGAATAATTTATATCTTCAATTAAATCATTATTTAAAACTCTCATACCATCAGAAAGATTTTTAGTGCTAACACTTTTATTAAAACCCTCTATAAAATTCTGCTTAATCATCAAATTTTCACCCTCATTACATAATTATATCCATAGCATAAATTAAAATTTAATTATATGCAAGAGTTTATAAAATTAAAGGATAGCTAAAACTAAAGCTATCCTTTATATATTATTATTTTAAATTAATTCTCCTATTAATGAGAAAGGTTGTGCTCTAACTACTTTTAAGTTAACTAAAGTTCCAACTAATGATTCATCACCTGAGAAATTAACTAATCTTCCATTTCTAGTTCTTCCCATTAACTTTGTTTCATCATTTTTACTATGACCTTCAACTAATACTTCAACTATTTTACCTTCATACTTCTTATTTGAAGCAATAACATTTTTATTTACAGCTTCAACTAGTCTATTAAATCTTTCATGTTTAACATCATCTGGAACTTGATTTTCCATCCTATCTGCTGGCGTATGATTTCTTCTTGAATATATAAAAGTAAAAGCTGAATCATAACCTACTTCATTTACTAGGCTTAATGTATCTTCAAAATCTTCTTCTGTTTCTCCAGGGAAACCTACAATAATATCTGTTGTTATTGCTACATCTGGAATTTCCTTTTTGATTTTATTAATTAGATACATATATCTTTCTCTATCATAATGTCTATTCATTTCTTTTAATATTCTATCTGATCCACTTTGAACTGGTAAATGTACTTGTTCACAAAGCTTATCACATTCTTTAATTGCAGTTATTACATCTTCATTTAAGTCTTTAGGATGAGAAGTCATAAATCTAACTCTCTCTAAACCACTAACTTCATTTATCATTCTAAGTAACTTTGCAAAGTCTACATCTTCTTCTAAGCCTTTTCCATAAGAATTAACATTTTGACCTAAAAGAGTAACTTCTTTATATCCTTTAGCTACAAGATCATTAACTTCCTTTAGTATATCAGAAGGTTTTCTACTTCTTTCTCTTCCTCTAACATATGGAACTATACAGTATGTACAAAAGTTATTGCAGCCATACATAATTGTTACATATGCTTTAGTTGAGCTTTCTCTATCTACAGGAATTCCTTCTATTATTTCAGTTTCTTTATCAAATATTTCTTTAACCTGTACACCTTCACTTTTAACTCTATGTAAGTATTCAGGGAATTTATATGAATTATGTGTTCCAAATATAATATCTACAAATGGGAAAGTTTTTAATATTTTATCTGCCATTCCCTTTTGTTGCATCATACATCCACATATACCTATTATTAAATCTGGATTTTCTGCCTTACGTTTTTTTAATGCTCCTAAATTACCAAAAACTTTATTTTCAGCATTTTCTCTTACACAGCATGTATTAAAAATTATTATTGATGCATCATCTATATTTTCTGTTCTTGTATAGCCTATTCTTTTAAGCATTCCAGAAAGTTTTTCTGAATCTTCTTCATTCATTTGACATCCAAATGTAGAAATAAAAAAGTGTTGTCCTTTGTTTTTTTCTATGTTATTTTCAATATTTTTTATATCAAAATTCATTCCGTTTCCTCCAAAATATTAATATGTTTTATAATACACTTTAAATATTATAGCATATATAATATAAAAATAAAAAGACTATGTTTTAAAACATAATCCTTTATTATTGTATAATTAAAGTTTAAAAACTTAAATTTTATATTATTAAGATTTAATCCAAGTTGCATAGTAACCAACAAATTTAAAGCCTATTTTACTATAAAGATTTGATGCTTTATAATTTTCATAATCAACACGAATATATAAATCTGTTATATTTAAGTTATAAGCAATATTTACAAGATAATTTAAAAGGTATTCTCCATATCCTAGCCCACGATATTCTTTTAATACCCCAAAGTTAACAATCATATACATATTTTTATTATATACAATTTGCCCATATCCTATTTCTTTATTATCCAATAACATAAATATACATAAGTCCTTTTTATAAAAATCTTGTTTTTCTTCATATTTTATATCTTTTATTTGAAGAGGAATTCTATCATTGCTATCAAAAATATTATTTTGCAAATTACAACGAAGTGTTTCATCTACATCTTTTTTAAAAGTCCTAAAGGAAATTCTCTTATTTTCATATATTTTATGAAAATATACTATGTTTAAATGTAATAGTTTAGTAATCCTTCCCCTTTTAAAATCATTTGCTAGTAGAATTTTCTTTGTTAAATCATCTTCATATACTTGATAAATTAAAATTTTATTTTGAAATTTATTAAATTCTATTATATTTACATATTCCAAAAAATCTTCTTTTATATACAAATCATTTATTACTATAGTATCAACTGTAACTGTTTCATAATAAATATAACCTATATATTTATTATCTAATAAAATAAGAGTAACTTTATTTTTATAAAAAAATTTTTTTATAAAATTTAGTTTTTTATAAATATCTACTATATTACATCTATAATTATTAATTTTAGAAAATTCATCTACTAATTCAATTAAGTTAGAGAAATTTTTACTACTTAATTTCTCATAATATATCATATAAAAATATCCACCCCATAAATTATTGTAAAATAACCCCTATTACTAGGGGTTATAAAGTATTAAACGTCTTTCATACTTAAGCTTATTCTTTTATTTTCTTCATCTACTGATAATATTTTTGCTTTAATTTCTTGACCTACTGATAAAACATCTGCTGGATTATCTATTCTATCATGACTTATTTTTGATATATGAACTAATCCATCTAAGCCAGGTTCTAATTCTACAAATGCACCAAAATCATTTATTCTAACTACTTTTCCAAGAACTATAGATCCTTCTGGATATTTATCAGCTGCATTTTGCCATGGTTCTGGAGTAAGTTCTTTAATGCTAAGAGATAATTTCTTATTATCTTTATCTAATTCTATAACCTTAACATCAATTATATCTCCACTTTTTAAGTAATCTTCTGCTCTTTTTACATGGTTCCATGATATTTGTGATAAATGAATTAATCCATCTACTCCTTCAACTTCTGCAAAAGCACCAAAGTTTGTAAATCTTTTTACTTCAGCCTTTACAATATCTCCAACCTTTAGTGAAGTTAAAACTTTCTCTTCATTAGCATTTTTTTCTTCTTCTTGAACTATTCTTCTTGAAGCTACTACTCTTGAAGGGTTTTCTTTATTAAAATCTATTAATTTTACAACTAGTGTTTGACCTTTATAAACATCCTTATCATTAACAAATTTTATATCTATTTGAGATGCAGGAACAAATATTCTTATTCCTTTATAATATCCAACTAATCCTTTTTCTTTAATTTCAGAAATTTTTAATTCAAAGGGTTCATTGTTTTTAAATAAACTTTCTAAGTCATTTATAGTTTCTTCTTTTTCGTACTCTAATCTTGATAAAACAACAAATCCATTTTCATTATTAAGTTTAATAACCTTAGCCTTTATTACATCCCCAACATTTAATTTTTCTGAATATTCCTTTGGATCAACCTTTGCTGTTAATTCTTTAAATGGAATTACTCCGTCTGATTTGTATCCAATAAGTGATACAACAACTTCATCTCTTCCTATTGATAAAATTTCTCCTTCAATTTCATCACCTATATGAAATCTTTTGTCCATTTCATTCATTAATTGTAATTGTTCATCATTAATGTTGTTTTCACTTTGCATAATATCAATAACCTCCCTAATTATCCAATCTGGTGTTGAAGCACCAGCTGTAATTCCTATCTTTTTAAAATTTTTATTATTTATAAAATTATGTGGTAATTCTTTTGAATTTTCAATATGAATTGTATTTTCACAATTGCATTTGGAAATTTGATAAAGTTTAGTTGTATTAGAACTATTTTTACCTCCAACAACAATCATGGCATCTACCTCATTTGATAATTCATAAGCACTTTTTTGTCTCACCTCTGTAGCAGAACAAATTGTATTAAATGTAAGAAGATCATCTGCTTTTTTTGATAAGTTATCTACTGTATTTTTCCAATTTGCTTCTTTTTCAGTAGTTTGTGAAACAGCACATATTTTATTTGGAATTTCTTTTTTAAATTCACCATCTGGTGTAATTATAGCTTTGTTATCACACCATCCATTTATACCTATTACTTCTGGATGGTCTTTATCACCAAGTATAACTATATTATACCCATCTTCAGAATATTTTTTTACTTTTTTTTGTATATTCGTAACAAATGGGCATGTTGCATTTATAACTTCAAAGCCTTTTTCTTCTAAAGTTTTAATTACATCCTCTGGAACCCCATGTGATCTTATTACAATAACATCACCACTATTTAAATTATCTATATTATCATAATCAATAGCATAAATATCATTTTCTTCTAAATATTTAACTACATCATTATTGTGAATAAGTGGACCTAATGTATATATTTTTTTATTGTAATTTTTCTTAATTTCAAGTGATTTTTCAACTGCTCTTTGTACCCCAAAGCAGAATCCAGCATTTTCAGCTAATATAATCTCTTTCATAAATTTTCTCCTAATTAAGTCTAGACCTTATAAAATCATTGATTTTATTTGTAACTTCTTTAATATTTAAACCTGTTGTATCAATTTCAACTGCATCAGAAGCTTTTCTTAAAGGATCTGTTTTTCTTGTGCTATCTTCATGATCTCTTCTTATTATATCCTTTAAAATTTCATCATAAGAACAATCAATATTTCTATTTAAAAGTTCTGAATATCTTCTTTCAGCTCTTTCTTCTGGAGTTGCTGTTAAGAAAATCTTAAATTTTGAATCTTTTAGTACAACAGTTCCTATATCTCTACCGTCCATTATAACATTGTATTTATTAGACATATCTCTTTGTAATTTTACTAAAAGCTTTCTTACTTCTGGAATTGATGCATAGGCAGAAACTATACCACTAATTTCTGGCATAGTTATTTTAGATTGAATATTTTCTCCATCTAAAATTAAATCATCATTTTCAAAATGCATTTCCATATTAGATATTAAATTGCAAATTTCTTCTTTATTTTCAGGAGTTAATCCTTTTTCTGATGCTTTAAGGGCAACTGCTCTATACATTGCACCAGTATTTATATACATTAAATTAAATTCTTTAGCTACAAGTTTAGCTATTGTACTTTTACCTGCTCCTGCTGGTCCATCTATTGCAACTGATATTTTCAAATTATTTTCCACCTTTCTAAATAAACAACTATAAATCTAATTATATAATTTTATTCTTGGTATAACAAGCATTTTAAAGATTACTTCCGGCTATATAGCCTGTAGATAATGCTATTTGAACATTATATCCTCCTGTAAAGGCATCAACATCTATAACTTCACCTGCAAAGGATAGATTATCAATTATTTTACTTTTCATAGTTGATGGGTCTATTTCCTTAGTATCTACTCCACCAGCTGTAACAATAGCTTCTTCAATAGGTCTTAATCCACTTACAGTTAATTCTAAATTCTTTATTATTGAAACCAATCTTTTTCTTTCCTCTTTAGTTATTTCATTAACCTTTTTATCTTCATCTATATCAGATAATCCTATTACTATTGGTATAAGTTTTTTTGGCAATAGATCATCTAAAGCATTTTTAAAATTCTTATTTATATATTTTTTAAAATCCTTTTGAACTCTAAGGTCTAAATCTTTTTGTTCTAGTTTAGGTTTTAAATCTATAGATACTTTATAGGATTTATTTTCTTTTATAAATCTACTGCCACTTAAAACTAAAGGGCCTGAAATTCCAAAATGGGTAAATATCATCTCCCCAAAATCTTTAAAAACTTTTTTATTATTTTCATATATAGTAAGTTCAATGTTTTTAAGAGATAATCCCATTAATTCTTTAACTAGATTCTCCTTAATTTCTATTGGAACTAAAGATGGTTTTAAAGGTTCAATTTTGTGTCCAAGTTCCTTTGAAAACTTCTGACCTTCTCCCCTTGAACCAGTTAGTGGATAAGATGCACCACCTGTAGCTATAATAAAATAATCTCCTTTTATTATATTTTCATTATTTGTTTCAACACCTGTTATTTTATTATCTTCTTTTAATATTTTAGTTACTTTATTATTTAACATTATTTTTATATTACATCGTGACATAGCATTAGATAGTCCACGAATAATATCTGATGATTTATCAGAATTTGGGAACACTCTTCCACCACGTTCTACTTTTAACTTAATTCCTTCATTTTCAAAAAAATTAATTGTATCTTCATTAGTAAAAGTATACAAAGAACTATATAAAAAATATGGATTTCCTGGTATAAAATTAAAGAACTCTGAAATGTCTTTACTATTTGTTACATTACATCTTCCTTTACCTGTAATAAATAGTTTTTTTCCTAATCTATCATTACCTTCTATTAAAATTACTTCATTATTTTTGCTTGCAGTTATTGCTGCCATCATTCCAGCAGGTCCAGCTCCTATAACTACTACTTTCTTCATTTAATCAGCTCCTTAATTTATAAGAGATATCTATAATTTTATCTAAATACTCACTTTTATTTTATTAGTAGTATTAGAAATTTAATTAAGGCATATAAATAAAAATAGAATTTAAATAAGTTTAAAATTAAATTTAAACAAAAATACACCTTATTATTAAAACAATTGTACTACAGTCATAAAAAAAAGTTAACTAAATAAATATAATATTTTTAAAAATTAACACTACAGCTCCATATTTTTCTATATTTAACATTAAGATTCCAAATAAAAAAAGTGTGTATAAAATACACACTAATTATCATGATCCCCAATAGTTTTATTATTTATTTGATATATATTATAATCTTGCCAAATCTCCTCTAATGAACAAAATGTATTTGCAATATTTTCTTTTTCTCTCATTCCAACTGCTATAATTAAAGCATTTACAAGAGAAAGAGGTGCAACAAGTGAATCAACAAATGATGCCATATTACTTTGAGCAATTAATGCTAAATCTGCCTTTGCAGCTAAAGGAGAAATTAAACTATCTGTTAAAGCAACAACTGTAGCTCCTTTATTTTTAGAAAAATCTAAAGCATCTATTGTTTTAGAAGCATATCTTGGAAATCCAATTCCAATTACTAAATCTCCTTCTTTAACATTTATCATTTGTTCAAATATATCAGATATACCATAGCTAACAGTTCTTACATTTTGCAAAATTATATTTAAATAAAATCCCAAAAATTCTGCTATAGCTGTTGAACTTCTAAGTCCTAAAATATATATATTATTTGCTTTGAAAATTTCATTAACTACCTCTTCAAATATATTAGGATTAATTTTTTCAAGAGTAGCTCTAATATTTTCAATATCTGCCTTTAAAACTCCTTTTAAAGCATCCCCATCAGAAACATATTCGTTAGAAAGTTCTAATCTCTGTACAGTAGTAAGCTTATTTTTAATTAATTCTTGAAGTGCTTTTTGAAGTTTTGGATAGCCACTAAAACCTAATTCATTAGCAAATCTTACCACTGTTGATTCAGATACTCCAACAGATGTTCCAAGTTTTGCCGCAGTCATAAAAGCAGCTTTATCATAATTGTTTAATATATATTCAGCAATAAGTTTTTGACCTTTGCTAAGTCTTTGGAATTTTATTTGAATTAATCGCATTAAATCCTTATTATCATTAAAATCTTTATCCATTATTACCTACCCACTTTACAATCTTTTGTATACATATTTTATCATCTAATGATATTTTTTTCAATAGAAATTTCATATTTGAAATTTCTAATAAAAAGAATATATATTTTTAAAACTAAAATTTAAGCAATAAACCTTTAGTTGTTTTTTTCGATAACTACTAGCATTGGTGCAGTTTCACTTCTGTTTAAAAACTTATGTAACATAACTCCATAATCTTTTTTAGATAGATTTTGAACATAATTCAATATGCAAGATTCTTCTTTTTTACCTTCATCATGACCTGTATATATACATATTGTCATAATTCCACCTTTATTAAGAAGTTCTAATCCTTTTTTTATACTATTAATGGAAGTATCATGCATAGTTGTAACTTCTTTAGAAGCTCCTGGCAAAAAACCAAGATTGTACATAATACAATCAACATTTTCTTTTATATATGTATCAAATTTATCATGAGAATCACATATAACTATAACATTATCTTTTTCTTTACTAATATAATTTTCACAAGGTTCCCTTTGTATATCAAAACTATATACCTTTTTAAATTTATTTGATAAAAAATCACTATCATGGCCATTGCCTAATGTTCCATCTATTGCAATATTTTTATTATCTAAAAATTTATCTATTATATAATGAGAAAGCTCACTTATATCTCCTACATAATTAAACATAATATAGCTACCTCCCTACTATTTATAAAGAATTTATGTAATCTAACTCATCTTTAGTTAACTCCCTAAAAGCTCCTCTTTTTAAATAACCTAATTTAATTTTTCCAACAGCTATTCTTTTTAAACTTATTACATCATGATTAAAATAAGAGCACATTTTTCTTATCTGTCTGTTTTTACCTTCATGAATAGTAATTTCTACTGTAGATATGTTGTTTTCAAAAGAAATTTCTTTTATATTTGAACTTGCAGTAATATATCCCCCTATATCAACTCCATTTTTAAAGTTTTCAATTTCTTTTTCTGAAAATCTTCCCCTTACTACAGCTACATATTTCTTATCTAATTTAACTCTTGGATGTATTATTTTATTATATATATCACCATCATTTGTTAATAATAACAAACCTGAGCTATCATAATCTAATCTTCCTATAGGAAATATTCTTTCTTTAACTTTTACTAAATCTAATATTGTTTTTCTTCCTTTTTCATCCTTTAAAGAAGTTATGTAACCTTCAGGTTTATTTAACATTATATAAACTTTATTTTCTTCTTTTGAAATTAATTTTCCATCAAATTTAACAATATCTTTATTAGGAATTACTTTAACTCCTAATTCAGTTATTAATTTCCCATTTACAGTAACTCTTCCGCTTAAAATTAATTCTTCACATTTTCTTCTAGATGCTATTCCACATCCTGCCATATATTTTTGTAATCTTTCCTCCATTATAGTCCTCCAAATTATTATTCTTATATGATTATATATATTAATTTAAAATTTTACAATGATAATGCATTTTACTAACTATTATGCTTTAAGTAAAATTGAAGTTAGTTTGAAATATATCCATTAATTAAAGTAAGATAAACATATAATTAGTTATAAAACTATATGAGTGACAAAGACTCATATAATTTTAAGTCTTTACCACTCACTACATAATTAATATCCTAGAAAAAAAATCCTCCACTTAGAAATAATAACCATATTAAAGGATTGTTAAAGCATCCACGATTTCCACCAAAACCACAGTTATTAAATCCGCAGCCACCTCTGTTACATCCCCTATTGCAGCAACAATTATTAAATCCACAGTTATTATTACATCTTAGGCAATTGTTGTTACAGCAACATGAATTACATCTATGACATCTCCTTGACATGTCTATCAACTCCTTATCTTTTGTTATTATATAATATTCTTTAATTATTTTTTTGTGTTATTTATTTAGACTTGTTTACCATAAGATTTTATTAAAGTATAATTAAAATAAATAATATAGCTTTAAAGGAGAAGTTTTATGGATAAAAGAAATCGTATTGTAGCTCCACGAAATGTTGTAAATACAAAAATGTTATATATGCTTTATATATTAAAGGAACTTTCAAAAGGTGAAGTTGTATTTGGTAATAAAATATTAACGGATTTTAAGGATATGTTTGATTCTTCTACTATGCCCTTTCCAGTGTCATCAAGCACTATATACGAAAGCTTATATGAATTAGAAGAAAGAGAATATGTTATATCAAAATGGAGCGGAGAAGATATATCTAATAAAAGAAGTAAAAAGATTTATTCTATAACAGATAGAGGAATAGCTTTTTTAAATGCAAATTTAGGTGAATATATATTAAATTTAGATAAGACAAAATCAACACTTGATAAATTAAAAAAGATGTTATTAAAATAAAGAAGAGGCTTCATAAGTGCAAACAAAATGCTATAATTACTTAGCATTTTGTTTGCACTTTTTAGCCTCTTCTTTATTTTGAAAAATTGGATATGATTTTATTTATTATAAAACTAAGTATTGAAATTATTATTAGTTCCATTACTAAAAAACAAAAAATTGGTTTTAAATTTAAGAAATTAGTACTTCTAAATAATATTCCATCAAAAAGAACTGAACCACAACTTACAATTAAAATAGGTAAAAATATTGATATTATATACTTTGCTTTTTTAAATATAAAAAAATTTGATATATTTTCTATCCTAATAATTTTATTTATTTTTTTTATAATAAATAAGATTATTATTGAAGAAATTATTAGAATAAAGGTAAATATTAAATTAAATTTATAACTATAAGTTAGAGTATATAAGTAATTCACTTCTGTATAGTGATAATAATTTAAATAAGTAAAAATTATGTTTTTAAAATAATAAATCTGATCTAATGGCATTATTTCGGATATTACTCTAAAATTTACTGAAATAAATAAAAATGATGATATTGGTACAAGTACTATTGTAATAATAGCTACTATAGAATTAGAAAACAGTTTGTCCATAAATAATGTATATGAAAGAGTAATAAATCCTAATGAAAATAACTTTAAAATATCAAGAAATAAAACACTAAAATAATTAGGAGAATAGTTAAATAAATCATTATATTTAAATTTAAAACATAAACCTAAATAAAAATATATAGCTATAAATAAAATTAAAACTAACATATTACATAATACATTATTCCAAAATATTTGATCCCTTGTATATGGTCCACTATTTATAGATATTATCTTACTTCTTTTTTTTATTCCATTTCCTGATATATAAACAAATATTAATAATCCAATAAATATAACAATTCCTAATGGTTGAATAACAGGCGTATTATTTGAAATAAATTGTGATACATTATTTTTAAATTGTTCTACATTGGAACCAAAAATAAAAATATATGAAAGGAATGACCACATAACAGTTGCTAGTAATACTATCCATTTTGTCGTATAAAACCATTGATATATTAAACTTTTTTTAATTATATTTTTCATTTATATCTCCCTTTTCAATGTGATATATAAACATATCTTCTAAAGTTAAATTTATTTCTTCTATAAATAAAGGATTTAATTTATTTAACTTAGTTAAAAAGTCATCATTATAATTTTTAGTTATTATAGTGAACACTCGTCCAACTTTTGATAATGTAAAAACTTCATTAAAGCTTGCAAAGTCTTCTTCATATACAGGAATATCAAAAGCTACTTGAAGTTTTTTTACTTTATTATTTAAATTATTCAAACTATCATTAAAGACAGTTTTTCCATTATTTATAATTAAAATATCATCACATATATTTTCAAGTTCATTTAAATGATGAGAGCTTATAATAACAGTAACTTTATTTTTTAACACTTCTTCTTTAAGCAATCTTAAAAATTTCTTTTTAAAAATAACATCAAGTCCTGATGTAGGCTCATCAAGTATTAAATATTTTGCATTTATAGAAAAAGCAAATAGTATATTTACAAGCATTTTCATACCTTTAGATAATTGAAATACTTTTCTATTTAACGGAAGGTTAAACATGTTATTTATTTTGTTAAACTTCTCCTCATCAAAATTTTTATATGCTAATTTATAATATTTTTTTATTTCTTTAATTTTATAATTAGAAAAAAATGTACTTTCATCTTGAACATATCCAATTAATTCTTTTACTTTATCATTATCAAAAACTTCTATATTATTGTATAAAATAGATCCTGATTTAGGTTTATAAATTCCTGTTAAACACTTTATAAGAGTTGTTTTTCCAACTCCATTAGGGCCAATTAATCCAAGAATTCTCCCCTCTTCACATTTAAATGATATATCACTTAAAATTTCTTTATTATCAATATTCATATAAACATTATTAACTTCTATCATTTTATAACCTCCCCATTTTCATTTGAAGAAATGAGAAAATAATCAAAAACATAACTTCCATTTTCTTTTATAATTACAGCATCTAAAACTATAGGCGTTTTATCAATACCTACAATCTTGTTTTCTCCATTTTCATAGGAATACATATTACTAATTCCAATTGCTTTAAATCTAAATGGAATAATTTCCTTAGGTAGATTACTATAAATTTTCTTAGCCTTTTCTTTATATTTATTTATCATTTTATTTTTTTCAGAATTACTTAATTTTATATTTTGTTCTAAGTGGATTTTATCAAATGAAACTGAAGGATCAGACAATCGTTTTCTTTCTGAGATACAATCATTCAAAATTTGAGTATTTATTATGTTAAGATTATCATTTCTAACTGATAAAAGAGAGTTATTAAATGATTCTATTAAAGCTTTTGGCGAATAAAACTTTACTTTTACATTCAATTCATTTGGTTTGTTTAGTATTATAGCTGTTAATATTACAATTAAACCAATAACTACGAATATTTTAGATTTTTTCACTTTTTTATCACCCCTACACATCAAAATTTTACTTTTTAGTACAGTTAATGTCAATTTAGAATTTCTTATTTATACCTTAAATTTATCTTAAGATATTGATACTATGTTAAAATAAATATAAAGTGATATAGTTAGAATTGAATATTATTTAAAACTATATTTATATAAAGGAGGTTATTAAAATGAAATATACAATAAATTTTTGTGAAAATAAGTTAAATTCAATATTAAGACTTCTAAAGTTTATCTTAACTATAGTTTTAGCAATTATATTATATCGTGCAATATTTTCTAGTTTATTTATAAGACAAATACATATTATTTTATATATAGCTTTATGGTTTTATATATCATATATAATTTTACCTATTGCAACTAGATTAATAACAAAACTTTATTTACCTGATTATTTTATAGGACGAACAAAAACAAATGATGGATTATTAGGAGATCCTATTAATATAGCATTTTATGGTACTAAAGAGGATTTAATTAAAGCATTTGAACTGAATGGTTGGCATATTGCAGATAATCTTAATTTTAAATCATCAATTAAAATAGGAGTTGCAAGTGTATTATCAAAATCCTATCCTTGTGCCCCTGTAAGTTCTTTATTTTTGTTTTCAAGAAAACAGGATATAGCTTTTGAAAAAGAGATTCATGGAACTCCTAGAAAAAGGCATCACATACGCTTATGGGAAACGCCGAAAGATTGGTATTTACCTGGTGGATTACAAGCTGATTGGCTTGCATCTGCAACTTATGACAAAAATATTGGATTATCCTTATTTACAGGACAAATAACCCATAAAATTGACCCAAATGTAGATGGTGAAAGAGATTTTGTTATAAATTCATTAAAAGAAAATAATGCTATAGAAAAAATAAATTTTGTAGATCATTTTACAAGTAGTTATCATGGACGTAATGGTGGTGGTGATCGTATATATACAGATGGTAGGCTACCCTTTATAACACTTAAAACAAAGGATAAATTATAGACTTTTTATATTTAAAAATTAAAGGCAGTAAAAGTTATTTTTGCTGCCTCTTAATATAATATTTAATTATTTATGTTTTCTCTATAACATAAGTTATCTAGCTTCTCTAAAATTTCCTTATAACCTAATTTTATATACTCATTATCATATAGATCTTTATAAGAAATATTATCAATGTTTATTTTTAAAAATTTTTTTAAGTTTTCTCCATATATTTTATTTAATATAATTTCAAATCCAATAAGTACATTTTCTATTTCCTCATTTGATTTAAAGTTGCAATTTAATATATCATTATTTACTCGCTCTATTATTCCATATAATTGATATAGGTAGCTTAATTCTTTTAAACTATAATTATCACTTAATGTAGATATTGCACAGGAATAGTTTTTATTTATTGGAATTGGATATATATAAGAGGAACTTTCTCTTTCTAATAAAGTTCTTATGCTTTGATATATTGAAGTGCATACATCTAACCTTACTAGATTTGCATTAGCACAAATTTCTTTAAATTTAAATTGCTCCTCATATTTTCTATTATCTTCTATTATACTATATTCTTCTCTCATTTTTCTTTTGTGCATTTTATTATTTATTAGCCAACTAAACCAAGCTCCCATTGCTGAACCTGCTAAAATAGAAATTGCTGAAATTATAGAAGTTATTAATGGTATAGGCATATATATCTCTCCTTTTAGCTATGTCTATCATTTCTAATTTAGTATTATCATTTTTATACTTTTTATTACAAACCTAAAGATATATCTTACAATTTAACAGTAAGATTTAATTATTAACTAAAAGCCATTTAAAATTTATTTAATCTATTATATTTATAAAAAACTACCTTAAAAATTATTATATTTTTAAGGTAGTTTTTTTAATTAGATTATATTTTAAGTTATTCTAAGAATCTAGAAAAATTTAAGACCAGCCTAAAATATGTTAAATAATTGCTCTACTTCATTTATTTTATATCTACTAACAGGTATATATTCTTCATTAGTTAATTTAATATTACTTTTTTTATATTCCTTTATATATTTTATATTAACTAAATACCCTCTATGTACTTGAATAAATCCGTTATCTTCAAGTTTTTCAACAATATCATTAAACTTTAAATTTGTTAAATGATATATGTGCTTTTCTGTATGTGCTTTTATTTTTCTATTTTCAACATCAAAATACAATATTTCATCTTTATTAAGATTAATAAATCCATCTTTAATTTTAAATGCTAGATTTTCTATATCTCTTTTCTTATAATCTATAAAATCTTTTATAACATTTTCAAGCTCATCTTTTATTTTATTTTTTCTAATAAATCTAAAAGGTCTAAATTTAAAACTTCTATAAACACATTTTTCAAAGAAAGTTACAAAAACAATTTCTACATTCTTATCTACTTTACGTATTTTTTCAGCAACTTCTAGTCCATTAATATTTGGCATACATATATCTAAAAAAACTATATTATAAAAATTTTTTTCATACATTTTAACAAACTTTAAACTATCATAATACTTTTTTATATGTATATCTTCATTTAACAAACCAAAAATACTTTCTAATTCTTTTTCAAAAAAATTTAAAAATTCACAATCATCATCACAAATAGCAATATTAATCATATAATTCCTCCCCTTGACTATTTTATCATATTATCTTTATTAACACATATTAACAATTAGATTTTTAATTTTTGTTCACATACTTTAATTAAAATTTTCTTTTAAGAACTACTATTTTTTGTTTAAAACAGTATAATAAAACTAATACTTAAATATGGAGGTGATTATATTGTTAGTAGAAAATAAATTAATCATTTTAAGTTTAACGGCTTTATTCTTAGCTCAATTTTTAAAGATACCCTTTGGTTATATCTCTAATAAAAAATTTGATTTAACAAGATTATTTGAAACTGGTGGAATGCCTAGTTCACATTCAGCATTTGTTGTTTCACTAGCTATTGGAATAGGTAGAACAACTGGTTTTGCTTCTCCTATTTTTGCACTTTCTTTCGTTTTTGCATCAATTGTTATGTATGATGCAATTGGAATTAGAAGAGCTGCTGGAGAACATGCTAAAATATTAAATTTAATGTTATCAAATGATAATAAATTTACTTTTAATCATAAAAAATTAAAGGAATTGTTAGGACATACTCCCTTTGAAGTATTAGGAGGAACTTTACTTGGAATATTAGTAGGAATTTTATTTCCATTATAAAAAAGAAGATAATTATTATAATTATCTTCTTTTTGTTTCTTTAAAATACAGTTTACTTAAATTATAACTATCATCTAATGCATTATGCTGAGATCCATCAAAGGTTAAATTATATTTTAATACTGCATTTTTAAGTGATAGGCAATTATTTAAATTTAAAATATCCTTGCATAAAACTTCTTGATAATCAATATTAAAATCAATAATATTATTTACTATTTTTATATTTTCTTTAATTCTATTACTGTCATTTTTTAAAACAGCAATATCATTTCCTCCCCAATATAAAAATAATTTATTATTATTACCACACCACTTTTCAAATTCTTTAAAAACACTTTTAAAACATTTTGCATTATCTATTTCTTCCTGTTTTAAAGAGGTTATTTCTATACATTTATCAGTTAATCTGTATATATTTTTAGGTTTTATACAACTATAAAACTGTGACAAAATTTCACCATCTAAAGTTGTTTTTACTGCCCCTATACTTATTATTTCTACATCCTTAAAATTTCCAACACAGTTCATTTCAAAATCAAAAAAAATAAGTTCTTCTGCACTTTTAAGATATTTATTTAATTTAATTAATGTACTATTTCTTTTTATAAGTTTTTTATATTCTTTCCCAGCTTTTTTGCATTTTATATAAAGTGTTATTGCAGGTTTTTTTTCTTTATATATTATTTCTTTAATATTACAAACTTCTTTACATTCATAAGAATAAAATTTATTTAAAAAGAATTTTATATATTCATATTCTTCCTTAATTAAAAACCTTTTTTTATTTATTTTTTCTACTGAGTCCTTTTGATCTGTATAAAATACTATTTTACTATCATTAGCTATCTCTTTTAATGCCATAAGCGAAAGTATATTTTTACATACATAGTATAAACCATGATAATATGCTATTTTAAAATTTTCTTCTTTTAATTTTTTCCTAATTTTAATTAATACCTTATTATTTTTTATGTCTTTAATAAGATATTGTAAATTATAATTAGGACTTCTTCCATCTATGTAATAATATGCTTCTATTTCATTGTTCATTTGTATATTGATCCCTTCATTGATATAATTATAATTATTAAATTTCATAAAATTTGAGGTGTTTATAATGAGTAAAACAAGTAAAAGGTTATTAGTAATATTGCTAATACTAGTTATTGCTATAGTATCAGTTTTCATTACCTATAAAATTAGTTTTGAACCTAAAGTACAAGTAAAATCAATTAATTCTGAAGTAGAATCCACCCCTAAAACAATTATCAAAAAGCTTATTCCTAATAATATTGATTTAAATCTTTCTGGAATAGAATTTAAATCTTCATCATCATTTACTGATAATGAACTAACAGATTTAATAATTTATTCAATAAATAATAGTAACATAAATACAGAAAATTTAAATGGAATAAGAACAATTATAAATGATAATCAATTATTATTATATATTAATTTTGATTATAAAGGAATTCCTCTTCAAGCAATTAGTAATTTTACAGTAAAGGCAGCTAATAATTCTGCTATACTTCACTATAATTATACTAAGGTTGGATTTATAACAGTTCCTAAATCTTATATATTTAATTACATACCAAATAATTCTATACTGTCAAAGGATGAAGCAAATGACGATATTATAATTTCTTTAAATAAAGATTATGGTATTTTAATAAAAAAGGCTTCCCTTACTAATGGAAAACTAAATATTCAATTTGAATCAAAATTAAATTTTTAGAAATACAAAAGGCACTATTAGTGCCTTTTTAAATATATATACTTATTGGAATTATTTGATATGGTCTTTCAATCATTTTAGTCCTAGGACAAGTTGGAGGGGTAATTCCAATCTTATTTAGACAATCAAACGCTGGAATACACATATTTAACATATCTTCATAAAAATCCTTTTGTCCAGTTTTTCTAAGAAAATGTATATCCTCATTATCATTACAGCACTTTTTTACTATCTTTCCAAAAATGTTGCAACTACAATCTATGTGATCATATTTATTAGTGTGATTATTTAAGAAATAATTATTATTTATTGTAATAACTAAATCTTTATTCCCACATTTTAATATTAAATCACTTGTATCATTTAGATGTAACTTTAATTGTATTTCAGATAAAAATTTATCTATTACACTAAAATCCATTATTCCCTTATCTTCTCTTAAATCATTCAACTTATCACATCCAAAACAATCTATTATACTCTTTAAAGAATCTATATAAGAACTTAAAGATTCACTGCAAAGAAGTCCTTTTAATTTAACATAATCCCCTTCTTGTACATTCCCAGAACAAACGTCATTTGTACTTTTTACCTTACCTCTATTTTCTAAATCTAATAATATATTTCTATGAAAGCTAAACATTGTATAAATTCTTTTTTCTTCTTCTTCTAATCTAAGGCAACCTCTATTTTCTATTGTTTTATTATCGTCTATTCCACAAGTATATGTATTAGAATCAGAATTTGTATAATTTTTATATCCTTCTTTTTTTTCTTTACTATATCTATCTTCACAAAAATTTGTTTCTTTATTTTCAATATTAAATCTACCAAGTAATGATCTATCCCATACCCTTTTTCTTGTTAATATTTCAATATACCCTTCTGCAATGACTGAAGATAATCCAGTTACTAATAATTCATCTAAATAAAGAAGAAAGTTCAAAACAAGTACCTCCATTGATACATTCTTATATATACTTATGACTACAATCTATTTATTATTAAAACAATATTATTTTAAATAAATAAAAACCTCACATATTGCATTAATTATAAAGTAACTTCCTATAAATATAGATGCAAGTAATATATTTACTATAGAATACTTTATAATTAAAGCACCTATACTAATTAAAATTATTATATATATTGTTTTAAAATTTAATCCAATTGTTTTATATTTTATTTCTCCAAATAATAAAATTATTGACCTAACAACTGCCCAAACTCCATAAAAAAGCACTAAATTTTCTATAGAAGTTATATTAGTAAATACTAATAATAAACCAAAAAACATATCTAAAATACCATATATTGAATTAATTACTCTTTCTTTTATTGAAAAAGAATTTATTAATTTAAATAATCCAGAAATAGCAATGAAACTTCCTGAAAATATTGTAAAGTATTTTATTGATGTTATAGGAAATATAAAAAACATTATTCCTACTAATCCAAGGAAAATACACTGGGCAAAAAATAACTTGTCAGCTAAATCCTCCATATTTTCCATAATCTCCATCTCCTTATGATAAATTTTTATAGTTAAAGTATACTACCATAAAAAAACTATCACTATAAACTTAGTGTAAATACTTTGTTACGCTAAATTAATAAAACTATCTTTATAAAATAAAAAAGTAGGTTTCCCTACTTTTTTTATTTTATCTTATTTAATGCCTTTATTAACCAAGCACCTATCTTTTTATTTGTCCAAAGTGGTAAGCTATACTCTATACAAAGGCTTGCCTCTTCAATACTTCCCTTTTTATATGAATCAATTTCATCTTGAACTGTAGGTATATTACCTACTAAACATTCTATAAAATTAGCATTATGCTTTAAAGCTTTTTTCAAGGCCTTTCTAGCATTTTTTCTATCATCTTTATAATAATAATATAAAACTTTTCCATACTTAAAGAATATACAATCTTCATCATTATATTTTTCAAATATTTTTTTAGCATAATCATAATCTTTATTGATTAATGCTCTAAAAATAATAGAATGTCTAACATTTCTTGAATCATATTCATCTAGTTCTAATAGCTCTTTTTCTATTTTAAAACTTTCTTCATAATTTCCTAATGCAAATTCATAATTTGATAAAGTAGATAATACTGTTAAATAAAAATCTCCTTCAGCTGCTACTCCTATCTGTCCCATATATTTTTTAAAATAATCATCTCCAAGATCATTCTTTAAAATAGATGCACACTTTCTAAGCTCTACAGCTCCCTTTTCAACATCATCTATTTCTAATGCATTATCAAATAAATCAATAACATTATTTTCACTATCACAACAAGATGAGCATTTATTGTTTTCCTCTTTTATTTTCCAAGTTTTAGATGTTTTATCTATATTTAATAATTTTCTAATTTCTCTTGATTTTGTTCCTATAGTTCCTTCTGAAACTTCAAAGAAATCTGCTAATTCATCCATTTTTATTCCTTTTTTGTTAAGAGTATCATTAACAAAGAAAATTGCATGTATTATTCCTGCAGACCAAGTATTGCTTTTACCTCTTAATAATTTATTTTCTTCATTATTAGCTAATACCTCTGTTAATCTAATACATTTTTCTAAATATTCATCATTTAAAACTTTAATACAAAAACTATCTATTTTTTCTATTATTTCATCAACACGAACACTAAATTCGTTTGGTACATTTATACTATATTTCATTTACTCCTCCTAAGTAATCATTATTAAACTAAATCATATTTTAATATTATAACTTATATAATAAAAATTTTCACTAATAAATTTAATTATATATTTTTTTATAAAAAATAGAGAAGAAAGCAATTATAGTTTCTTCTCTACATATTTAGATTATTTTTGTATACTATTTGAAATACCTTTTTGTTCTGTAGAAGTATTTTGATTTTCATAATTTTCTCTATAGCTTTTAACTTTTGCATTAGAAAATTTTCCACTTTTCTCTTTATTTTTTCCCACTTAAATCACCTTCTCTTTAATAATTTATACATTAACCATTTCTCCACCATTAACATGAATTGTTTCTCCAGTTATAAATGAAGCTCCTTCACTTGCTAAAAATACATAAGCTTCAGCTAATTCTACTGGCTGTCCTGGCCTTTTAAATGCAGTTTTTGATCCAAACTTTTTATATTCCTCTTTATTAAAGGAAGCTGGTATTAAAGGTGTCCAAATAGGCCCTGGTGCAACTGCATTTACCCTTATACCTACATTAGCTAAGTTTAATGCTAAGCTCCTATTAAATGAAGTTAAAGCTCCTTTAGATGATGAATAATCAATTAGTCTATCATGTCCATTGTATGCAGTTATTGAAGTTGTATTTATTATGCTACTACCTTCTTTAAGGTGTGGAAGGGCTGATTTAACCATATAAAAAGCTGAAAAAACATTTGTTTTAAATGTATGTAGTAATTGATCAGATGTAATATCTACTAAAGAATTAGCAGTGTACTGCTCACCTGCATTATTTACAATAATATCAATTTTTTTAAATTTATTAATTGTTTTAGATATAACTTCCCTGCAAAAACTTTCCTCTCCTACATCACCTGCAATTATAATTCCTTCAGAGTTTGATTGTTTAACTAATTCTAAAGTTTTAGTTGCATCTTCTTCCTCATTTAAATAAACTATTACAACTTTAGCACCTTCTCTTGCAAAGGATAAACTGATTGCTCTTCCGATTCCACTATCTCCACCTGTAATAATAGCAACCTTATCTTTTAATCTTTTACCATTGTTTATATAATTTTCATTATAATATATAGGTGCTATCTCCATATCTTTTTCTTTTCCAGGCTGATTTAATTCTTCTTGTGCATTAAAATTTTTAGGAAAACTATTTTGTATCATTATTATCACCTCAATAGTTAAATGTCATAGTTATTTTTTGCTTATATAATATTTAATATTCTTAAAGTAACTAAAAATTTTATTACACAATAATTTTATTTATAGGTTATCTACTACTAAATCTTTAATTAAATTTTCAAATTCTATTCCATATTTAGGGTTTCTTTTAGTATTTTTTGTTTCCTCTATACTTTTTAATATAAAGTTAGAAGCCTTTTTGGCTGCTATTTCAATATCTAACCCATTCATAACAAAACCTGTTATTAGTGAAGAAAATATATCACCAGTACCACTATATGAAATATTATTATAAGGTAATTCTATTAAAGAAAATTTATTATTATTTTTGTTATATATTATATTAATTATTTGATTATTTAGTATAATTCCAGTTATTATAACAATTTTAGGTCCTATTTTTGAAATATCTATAGCTAAATCTTTAATATTATCTATTGATAAATTTTTAATATTTCCTTTTTTATCTAATAAAATCATAGCTTCTGTAATATTAGGAGTAACTATATCTGCTACGTTTATTAATTCTTTCATTTTTGTACATATCCCATTTTTATGCGTATCATACTCTACTCCATCATCTCCCATTATAGGATCAACTACAACCATTGCATTAGAATTAAATTTTATAAAATTTTTTATTATATCAATTTGTTCATCTGATGCTAAAAATCCAGTATATATGCAATCAAAGTGTTCTTCATTTTTCTGCCAGATATTTAAATACTCCTTCATATTATCTGTTAAATCTAAAAAGGAATATTCATTAAATCCAGTTTGATTTGATAATATTGCTGTAGGAACAGGACATACTTCTATATTTAAAGCTGATAATAATGGTATTGCAACAGTTAAAGAGCATTTCCCAATTCCTGATAAATCATTTATAACTACTACTCTCTTTTTTATATCCATAAAAAAATCTCCTATTAAATATTTATAATTAGAATACCATATTTTATAAATATTTTAAAATTTAGCTATGTTTTAGACCATTGTTGATTTTAAGGTACTTTCATGTTAAATAAATATTATGTAACATAGGATACAGAAATTAAATTTAATATTGTATATAATAAAATTAATTTAAATCTTAGGAGGTATTTAGTTATGGGATGTGGATGTTCATCACTTGGAAATGATGGTAAAAAAATTGCAGATTTAGTTAGAGAAAAAGGATTTCAGGATATGAAAACAAAAGTAGAACATAAAATAAATTGTTCTTGTGGGGAAACTTTTATTATGAATAAGTTAATTACTAAATGTCCTAAATGTCATACAACTTATGCAGTAACTCCATGTAGTTCAGACAATAAAGATAATATTAAATCTTGTGGAATTGATTATTAATTAAAACGCCTAAATATAGGCGTTTTTTAATAACCTATTTCCCCATTAAATAAACTTATAAAAATTTAATTTTATCTATTTTAGTTTTTCCTTTTTTATTATCTAAAATAAATTCTTTAGTATTATCTTTTAAATTATAATTAAAAGACTCAGTTATTTTATTATTAGAGTTTTTAAACATTTCTATAGTAATGCAATTCTTATTTAATCTTTCGTTATGAATCTTTATATATTCATTATCAATAATTACCTTACAATAAGTAATACCATACAAATTATCATTTACATACCCTACCCATATATTATCTCCAATAGAATCTAAAGTTCCAAATTTATTTATAGCTCTACCATTATAACCAACATAACTATAGTTTAATTTATTATATTCTATCTTTTCTAGTTTAAGTTTTGATGATGAATTTATTTTTGAATATATTAAATTATCATCTTCAGTTATGGTTATACTATTCCAATTCTCTTTATTATTAGATATTGTTTCTACAACCTTGTTTGTATAAAAAAATTTATTTAAAATAACTACACTAAAAATTATAGATAAGCTTGTAATCATTAATATTTTTATAGATTTATTCATATTAATTCACATCCTTAATTAAAACTCATTAATATAATTTCCAATTAATATATATTTATTCTTATTTTTCATATTAATAATTTTTATTACATAAATTTATTAATTTAACAGCATATTTTTTACTTTTTTTGGAAGGAAATTTAATAACTTTTATAGAATTATTATTATAAACAAAGGAGAAATTATAGGGTTATTACAAAAAGAAAGGATTGATATTGTGGACATATCTAGCTTAGAAAAAATTTATAACAAAAGAAATTGCATAGAAAGAATTATATTTAACTATATTGAAGAAAATAATGAGATTAATAAACTATTAATTGAGTTTTTCAATAAATGTAAAATTGAAAACTTAGATTATTTAAATGAAGTACCAATAGAAACTTTTACAAATTTAATTTCTTATTCAATTTACACACATACTTTAGATAAATATATAAATAGGGGTAATGTAACTTACCAAAACATTAAACAAATATTGAATATGTTAGATAAAAGCAAGGATTCAATAAGGGATTTTTTAAATAGAACTTTAGACTTAAATAAACTAAACAATAATTTAGATGAATTCATTGAGTGGACTGGAGTATCCTTTGAATTTCATAATGAATTTATATCTACCATAAATTATAACTATAGTATGATCTTAAATTCATTTTAAAATTATACTAATTTAAAATTTAATAACAAACTCTATAAATAAAAAGTTAAAATTATATTTTAGCTTTTTATTGTTTTCTGAATCTCCTTTTAGTAATATATAAATGATAATAAATCTTATTAACTACAAAATGAGGGGGATAAAATGACTAAACAGTCTAAAAAAACTAACAAAATTAAACGAAATAAAAAGTATAAGAAAAAACTTAAATTAAGAAAATATGTATTTTTATTTTTATGTATAATATTTTTAAGTTTCTGTACTTATAAGGTTTATGGCTTATTTTCTAAAAAACCAGAAACCACACCAAATGTTATATTAAAACATAAAGAAAAAACTTACACCGTAACTTCTGTTGGAAATATGATGACTCATGATGCCCAAATAGCTGGTGCTAAAACAAAGGATGGAAATTATAATTTTGATAAAAGCTTTGAATATGTTAAAAGTTACATAAAAGATTCTAATCTTAGTATAGGAGTTTTTGAAGGGAATGTAAATGGAGGCAAACCAGAAGGTTATCCTACATTTAACTCTCCAGAAGGATTTTTAAAATCTTTAAAAAGTGTTGGATTTAATGTAATTAATTATGCATCTAACCATGTTATAGATGGGGGTACTAGAGGGGTAAAAAGTACAATGTCAAAAAGTACTGGAAATGGTTTGTTAAATCTTGGAGTTAAAGAAAAAACTTCTGATAAAAATTATTTAATATATAACATAGATGGACATAAGGTTGGACTATTTTCTTATACTTATAGAACTGGTCCAAACTCAATAAATACAATTCCAATTCCAAAGGATGTTAATCCTTTAATTAATTCCTTTAGCTATGATGATTTAAATTCACTTTACAAAAGTATTGATAGTTCAATAAATGATATGAAAAAAAATGGTGTTGAATTTATAATAGGCTCCTTCCATTGGGGAGATGAATATAGCACAAAAGTTAATCCTATTCAAAGAAAAATAGCAAAAAAAATGAATGAATTAGGAGTTGATATAATATTAGGAAGTCACCCTCATGTTATAGAACCTTATGAAATTATAAAAAATAATTCTGGTCATTCAACTTTTGTAATATATTCTCAAGGAAATTTTTTGTCTAATCAATGTTATGAAGAGGTTCATAATTATCTAACTGAAGATGGTTTATTATTAAAATTCTCATTAGGGTTAAAAAATAATAAATTATATTTAAAGGATTATACAATTATTCCTACATGGGTATATAGAGAACCTAAAGGAAATAAGTTATTTACTCACAGAATTATACCTGTTGAAGAGGTAATTAATGATAAAAATAAATTTAATCTTTCTGAGACAGCTTATAATCGTGCATTAAATTCTCTTAAAAGTACAAAAAGTATTTTAGGAGAAAATTCATTAGGAACAAAATCTTTTCCTTAAAGACAACCTATGGGTCTTATATTTAGACTCATAGGTTATTTTTTTAATCTATTGATTCATTATATGCATCAGCTAGTTGCTTAATTATAGAGTCATATGGACATATCCATTCCTTATGTACTGATAATTTTGTAATTTCTGTATGAGTTGAAACTATTTGATTTAAAAAATTAAGATATAAAAGTCTAAGTTCTATTGTAGTACTCATTAAAGTCATTTTAAGATACATATAACTTTCCTTTTTTAGAGAATCTAACATAATATTAGATATAATATCATCATCTATTTTAATTTTATCTTTAATTAAATTTTTAATCATATTTGTCATCATTCCACATCCTTTACAATTGAAATTTGATTTTCATCTATAAATTGTTTTAAAGTTTTTATTCTTGTTTCAATTGCTAAAATCCTTGATTCTCCCTCTCTTTTCAAGTCCTCATCCATTATTAATGAATTTAATAGTCGTTGTTTAATTAGCCCTTCATTTTCCATTTTTAATATTGATGCTAAAGATATTATTTCTGTTTCAGAGAAGTCTCGCACAACATATAACCTCCATATTATCATATTTCTTTATTAGTAATGTGCTAATAAAGTAATTATTAACCTTGGATATTTTATGTTTAATTGGAATTATATATATTGAATAATTCTTTGTATTTATTCTGATAATATAATTGAAATTTAAAGTTAGGAGTGATTTTATGTCAAACTTGAATCTATTAGAATTACAAAATCTTCGTCATCTTATTGGTGCCCATGGAACAATTGAACATAAACTTGAAGACTATGCTAGCCATTGTACAGATCCTAATATTGTTCAAATGTTAAAAAAGGATGCTCAAGATGCAAAAAATAGTAAAGAGACTTTAATGTCTTTTCTAAAATAGGAGGATAATATTATGAATGAAAAAGATATGATTAATGATTATTTAAGTATGATTAATAGTAGTTTAACAGGATATGCTTCAATAATAGCTCAAACTGACAATAAGCAGCTACGTGAAACAGTACAACAAATGAGAAATAAAGATGAAATGCGTCAATATGCTGTATATACAGTTGCTAAAGATAAAGGATATTATAAACCTGCTCAGCCAGCAAATGAAACTGAAATAAGTACAGTAAAATCTGAATTAACTATGGGATAGAATATATTTATATTTTATAAAGCACCCACATTTAATGTAGGTGCTTTTAACTTTATAATTCTATATTATTATTAATTCTAAATAAAAGTACAGTGTCTTCTATGCAATCAAGCTTTTCCTTGCAATTACCACAATAAAATTTATCTGGAATATTTGAAAATTCATTGTAAATTTTAGTATCATAATTATCACATTTGCTACAATATTCCTCATAACCTTTACTTACAATATCATTCATCTCAAGTATAGATAATATTTCATAAGCTTTATATGCTGAAACTTTTAAATTAATCATTATAGATCCAGGATACAAATAACCTATTCCTGAATATAATTTAATAATTTTAAATAATTCCTTTAACTTTTTTTCCTCTAATATACCCTTATTTAAAAACTCCTTATAAACTTCTTTTAACATTAAAACCCCTCCCATAATATATTAACAATACTTTAGAAGTTAAGGAATATTTTGTTCATTTAAATTTTTAAATAAATTTATCAATTTAATATTACCATATTTTTTGTATTATTTAAAAAATAGTATCTTTTAAAACATTTTTTATGGATTTAAAATCTTATGCTTAATAAATTTTGCATAATCCTTTGTAATAACTAATATATCAATGGGACCTCCACAAGTTGCAAGTCTCATATCAAACCTCTGATACTTTATTGTTAAATCAATTAAAAATTCTGCTAAATCTATTCCATCCTTTAACTGCATAAGATTAAAATTAAATTGCATTGGTGGATTTCCTAACACTAATTTTCTTAAAGCTTCAGGATCACCGTTCCATGTAAATCCATATTGTATACTATTATCTTCCTTAATATTATTTCTTATAATTTCATTATTTATTATTTTATATACATATGGAATATCATCAACATAGCCAGCTACATGATAAGTTACTCCTTCTCCATGTAGTTTAATTGTATAATCCTTTAATTTATTTGCTATATCTGTTATTGTATCTTCTTTTTGTATTTCTTCTATTTCAAATGTTCTAATAAAATCCCCTACAGCTTTTCCAGCTATTATTGCATCTCCACAGCATGCTATGCCTATAGTATTATTATTTATTAAAAATAGTTTCTGTGAATTATCACTTAATGTATGCCTATCCTTAGTTCCATCCTTGTGTGTTGTAGTTCCTGTTAATCTACTATCAGCTGCTATTGCTATTCCCTCTGGTATATATACTGTTGCTATTATGGACATAAAATCATCTCCTTTAAAAATATGATTCTATATATTTTTTAAATTTCCTTTTTCCTTTAAAAATAAAAAGAACTTTACTTAGAAAGTTCTTTCATTAAAAATCTATTTAATATATTTTTTTCCATTTATTATTTTTATGCTTATAAATAACTTTATTTTTTATATTATAATAATACCATACTGGATTTAATTTATTAGATTCCTTAGCAATAAAGGATAAAACCTCACCTTCTTCTAATTCATCTATTCCAGTAGATAATAGAGTCCCTTCACTTACAGTTTCCCCATCTAATATATTTAAAGATTTTTCTGTAAGAATCTCCTTTGCTGACTCTATGTATTTTTGAATATTTTTCATTAAAAAAACGCCTCTTTTCATAATACCTGCTTTTATAGAAAACTTTAAATATAATATATTATAAATAATTATGCTTCTATAAAATCAATAACATTCTACCATATTATGAAAAACTTATCTATAATTGTTAATTTATAAACTATTTTATATTATTTAGTAATATATATATAAATAATATTATAAATTAAGCTCTAATTAATAATATTTTTAAAACAATCCTATCAAATAAAATATCTAACTTAACCTATAATCACCTGTTATTAATAATTGTAATAATATTTATTATATAAAATTTTTTATTGTAAAATAGTAATATTATAACTATATTTTTCTATAAATTTTTATTTAAAATTTACAATTATTATTATAAAATCCATAGTAATATTATATTATTCTGTAAGTTTGTGAACTATTTAACTGTATTAAATTAATAAAATAATTTATTTAAGTTTTGCCCCACAATATGGACAATATATAAAATCTGCCTCTAAAACTCTACCACAATTTGGACACCTATTTATTTTTTCATAATTATTATATCTAGTTTCAATTGGGTTTAAATCCCAGTAAGTAATATCTATATTCTCTCCTCTTTCGATTCTCTTTCCCTTTTCTTTAGGAATCTCATAAACAGAATTACATCTGTTACATATAAAATAAAAATGCTCATTCCATTTAAAAATGGGGATAAAAAATAAATGAAAACAATCAAAGGTTTTTATAAGTTTTCCACTTAAATTTTTATTACATTTTTTGCAATATACATTATTTAAAATTTTTATTTCTTCTTCCTTATTTTCTATACCAAATATTCCAATAAAAAACATACAATCCTCCAAATAATAGTTATATATAAAATCAATACTAATTTAAGTATATATCTTATTTCTATTTTATCAAAAATTTATATTTTTAGTTTACTATATATAAATAAGTCTATTTTATTAAAGTAATTTAAAAATAGAAAAAGTTGAAGAAATTTTTATTATTTAAAATTTCTTCAACCTACTATTTGTAATGTTTATTAATTTTAGCCTGTCATTCCTATATACATTCCTACAAAATAAGGAATTAACCAAATAAACCAAACTAACATACTAAATTTATGAAAGGCTTCTTTTGCTTTAGCACTTCCTTTATTAAGAACCCAAGTTGCCCAAACAGCATGAAATAGCATTAGAATTATAGCTAACATACCAGTTGATTGATGTATTAATAATTGAGTAGGTGTTATAGTTCTATCTGTTCCAGCTGCAACTATTCTACTCATTGTAAAAGTTCCTAGAGTATCGCAAACTAAACCACACCAAAAAATAATTACATGTTTTTTCTTTAAAATTTTTGCCCTATGTTCTCCCCAAACACCTATTGTATAAAATATTAATGCTAAAGTTATAAATATAATTGCTGGAATTAATAATTTTGGCATTATAATCATCTCCTTAATTTTCTTTTATTAAACTAATAATTTTTTCTAGTCCATTTTCAATTGTTTTTAAATCTTCTTCAGAAATACCATTAAATATTTCTTTAAAACTATTATTTATATCCTCTTTAATTTCATCTGATAAAACTTGTCCTTTTTCAGAAAATTTAATATAAGTTATTCTTTTATCCTCATCATCCTTAACCCTTTCAAAAATATCAACCTTTTCTAATCTATCAACTATTCCAGAACAGGTTGATTTTTTTATAGCCATCTTTTTGCTTAACTCACTTAATGTTAATTTATCAAAATGACCAACAAACTTAATAGCTGTAACCTGACTTTGAGTAAGATCTCTTTTCTTTAACTTTTCTGTTATTTTACTATTTATCATAGAATTAATTTCTTTTATATATAAACAAATTTTAAATTCGTGTATACACTTCATAAAATACTTCCTTTTCTTTTCTAAACTATTAGCATACTAATTATTACACTAAAATAATAATACTATATAAAAAATATTACAATGTCTATGGTGTTAATTAATAATGAATAATTTAATATGTACTTACTTCTATATTTAATTTCTTATAGTTTATTAAGTTTTTTATTAACAAATTTTTATAACTTAATACTAAAATTCTTATGAGAATTTATAAATTTTAAAAAATATAAAAAGCTTTCATAAAATACAATAAAACAATTAATTATTTTAACTTCTAATAAGAAATAATTAAATTTTATAAATATCTAATTATATTTTTATATGAATTTTTTACAATTAATTTTTCTATAAATTGGATTTTTTTGAAATTAATCTTATTATTATATTGTAAACGTAATCATTAATTTGATATCAAACAAAGGAGGAATTTTTGTGGAAGAAAAATTATTAAATCTAGTTACTTTCAATGACAAAACTTGGAATAAAAGATGGAGGTATAATTGTACCATATTTATAATAAGCTATATTTTTATGGGTGCTGTAACTGGTATAATAAATGACTCTTATATCTCTTATTTAAATATTACAGTTCCAGATGTTGTTAAAGCACTTCCAGCTTATGGATCAATAGCCACCTTTATAATAGCAATTGTATTATTACTTACAAATAAAATTGGTTATAAAAAAATAATAGTTACTTCTCCTATTGTATTACTACTTGGGCTATTTGCATGTATATACAGTAAAAATTCAACTGTAATTTTAATTGCTAACATTATTATAAATGTTGGTGCTGCAATGTATGACTGTATGTATCCTTTAATGTTTACATCATATACTCCTGAAAATAGAAGAACCTCTATGTTTGCAAGAGTTATGTATTGTAATTTAATTAGCCAATGTTTATTAATGTTTTTTAATGGTAAAATTGTAGTTTGGAAGTTTAGTAAAGTTTTAAAAGTATCTTATGATAAAGCAGCTCTTTTATCAGAACATCAAGGTGAATTAAATCAAATGCAATTATCAGCATATACATCTTCTTATAGATTTGTTTTATGGATTGCAGTAATCTTAACAATACTTTCATTAATTTGCTTATTATTTTTAAAAGAACAACCTCAAGATTATACAGAAACTCCAGAAGAATTAGCTGCAAGAAAGGCAACCAAAAAGTTCGACTTTAAATTATTTGCTAATAAATATGTAATTTTATGGGTTGTTATAACTAGTCTAATGGGTTTTGGTGCTATGCTTGTAATGCCATATTTCCCAATATATTTAAACAATTTCTTGCATATAAGTAGAGGTGTTGTTTCAACAATAATGACATTATCATCTTTAGCTATGGTTTTAGCTTATTTTTGTACACCTTGGTTTGAAAAGAAATTTGGTTCCATTGTTACAGTTTCTCTTGGAACAATATTATGTATTCCATTAATGCTACTTATGGCAAATGGCGCTATGTTTGGTGCAAATGTAGCTTGGGCTATTGGAATTATTTTATTTTTAAGATCTGGAGTTGCAAATATTGCAGGTCCTATAAAAGCATCTTTACCATTAACTTTTGTTCCTAAAAACTTAGTTCCAGCATATAATTCTCTTATGTTAATAGTAAATAGCTTAGTAGGCATTTTAGCTGGATTATTTGCAAGATATTATTTATTAAGAACTCCAAGTGGATATGGAACTGCTTATTATATAGCTAGTACAGTTTATTTAATAGGTAGTATAGCAATGCTTATTGTATTTTTCAAAAAATATAATAGACATAGTACAAAAGATAAAAAAGAATAGTTAATAAATTTTTATAATAAATGCCTTATCTTTAAAAGAAAGATAAGGCATTTTTATTTTTTTAAGTAAGCTTTATTGCTAATATATTATTAAGATTTAATTTATTTATTTTATCTTCTATAATATTTTTATCTGTTATATATAGTCCCTTTTCTTGCATTCGTTTAAAATATACTGAACCTGCAAAGGTGTATCTACTTTTTCTATCCTCTTCTTTTAATGTCTTTTCATTAGCATAGGCTATAATATCTCCTATTGCTAAATTTCTTGGTAGTATTAAAAGTGGTAATCCCATAAACTGCCTCACTGCATTATGACCTGCAAGAGATCCTGTACATATAGCTTCAGTATAATAGTCCAAATTGCAATAAATAATTTTATATATTTTTAGTACTATACCTACCCTAACTTTCTACTTTCCAGCTGTTAGTATATTATTTGTATTTTTTATATAACTATTAATTTTATGAATTTAAAGTTAAATATTTTATAAAGTTTTGAATTGTCTGAATATTAATATTATAATTAAATTAATTCAATAACTAAATAAAATTCATTTATTTTATTCATTTAAAGGGCAGGTTACCTATATCATTTATACTTGCCTTTTTTTTATTTTATATAATACTAAATTAAAATATCATTAAATTTATTAAAATATTGTATATTTATATTGTTTAACAATGATTCTTAAATTTTATATGATATAATTTCACTGAATTCATTATGTAAAACTTAAGAATAGAGGTAGATTCTATGCACCAATTATTATCAGCCCTTATCTTGTCTATATCTTCAAATTTAGATACATTTACACTATCTATTTCTTATGGTATGAACAAAATAAGAATCCCTTTTATGAGCAACTTAATAATAACAGTAGTTTCTACTTTAGGAACATTTTTATCTATGAAATTTGGAAAAATAATAGCTTATATATTACCAAACTTTATTGCTAATATTATAGGTGGAGTTGCTTTAATATTAATAGGATTATGGTTTTTAATAGATTATTTAAAAAATAAAAGTTCAAATGAAAATAATTCTAATAAAAAACTAAATTTTAAAAATAGCTTTTCTATAGCACTTGCTCTTACAATCAATAATTTAGGAATAGGAATATCAGCTAGTATTACTGGAATAAGTATTTTTTACTCAACTATTTTTACATTAATTATAACTAGTTTAACTATAATTTTAGGATATTGGATTGGAGAAAGTTTACTTGGAAAATTAATTGGTAAGTATTCATCATTTATTTCAAGTCTATTATTAATTATTTTAGGTGCTTATGAAAGTTTCTTATAATTATTATTAAATATTTTTCAATAAAAGGTAGATGTTTTTTTATATTAATGTTATAGTAGTATTAATAATATTACACTTACAAAGAAAGACAAGTTATCTAGCGTCATTTTTAACTTGTCTTTTTTTGTGCATAAAAAAAAAAGAGGTCTTACTTCCTCTCATGTATACTCTTTTAAATTATTTATTTTATGAAAATTATGTAAATAATACTGTTTTACTAGTTAATTTAATAGTTGTTTTTATAATTTGTTTTCCATTATACTCAATTATTTCATCTTTTATATCTAATATATCTCGTCCCTCTTTTATTGCTAACATTAAAATACAATGTGTATTTTTATAATGTTCATAAACATCATTAGGACACTTCATTTCCATTGTTGCTTGAATAATATTTTTTAATTTAATCACTCATCTCCCACCTTTATACTTTTATTTTTATATTCTATAAAAATTTTAAAATACCTTTATTTTTTGTTTGTTTTTATAATCATTTACGAGTATTTCAATTAAATATATTAATTTTCTATTATATTGATTCATAAGTTTATTTATAAACTATCTCGCCTTTTAATTAATATTAAAATTTATACTATAATTTAAATTATGTATTTTATTAATTTATCAAGGCTACTTTAGCCTATTTTTCTTTAGATTCGTAATACTCTTTTGCTAATCTTTTGCATTCTTCTATACCTAATATTCTTATAAGTGATTTAGCTGCAATTTTCCCAAAGGCATCTTTACATTTTTCAGAAGGTTTATTTTCTTCAACAACTTTTATATTTGCTATCTTTACCATCTAATTCCCCCTTAAAATACCTTATGATTAATTTTTAATTTTGTTACATTATAAAAATAATTTATGAATTATACTCTACTATAAATAATCTAAAAAAATATAAATATAATAATATAAAGTTTTTTATTAAGGCTGTATATAAAATTAATTATTAAAAATAAGGAGGTAATCTGTGGCTATTGCAATTTATAGTAGAAAATCTAAATTTACTGGAAAAGGTGAATCTATAGAAAATCAAATTATAAAATGCAAAAAATTTATTGATTTTAAATTTTCTGATGAGATAACAGAAAAAAATATAGAACTATATATAGATGAAGGATTCTCTGGTAAAAATGAAGATAGACCTAAATATCAAGAAATGATTTCTAAAGTTAAAAGTGGCAAAATAAATAAAATTATACTATATCAATTAAATAGACTTGGAAGAAATGCAAGAGATATACACAACACTATGGAAATGTGTAATTCATTACATTGTATTATATACAGTTCTACTGAGGGCTTTGACTCCTCCACTTCTTTTGGTAGAGCTGTTATAGGTATATTGGCTTCTCTTGCACAATTAGAACGTGAGCAACTTGCAGAACGTATAAAGGATAACATGTATACTCTTGCTAAAATGGGTCGTTGGCTTGGTGGACAATCACCCTTAGGCTTTAATTGCATTAGAGAGAGCTTTAAAGATGAAAATATGAAAGATCATTCTATAACCTTACTAAAAAAAGACGTTGAAGAGCTTAAATTAGTTAAACTTATTTATGATAAATATTTAGAAGAAAAATCCTTATCTAAAGTTAGTAAATGGTCATTAAGTAATAATTTTAAAGGCAAAAATAATGGAAATTTAGATAAAAGTTCTATTAATGTAATTCTTCAAAATCCAGTATATGTGCAAAGTACTAAAAAAGTATGTGATTTTTTAAATAATTTAGGATATGAAGTATGTGGCATCCCTAATGGTAATGGTATTTTACGTTATGGAAAAGGTGAAGAAAAAATTGCTGCCATAAGTAATCATAAAGGAATTATTTCAGGAGATAAATGGCTTAAAGTACAAAGAATAATAAAAGAAAATACTGAAAAAGCTCCTAGACTTGGTAAAACTAATACTGCCCTATTAACTGGAATATTAAAATGCCAATGTGGATCAGGAATGAGAATTACTTATGGTCATACAAAACCTGATGGAAGTAAACTCTTTTATTATACTTGTTCTATGAAAAATAATTCTGGTGGAACTAGATGTAAATCTAAAAATATAAATGGACAAGAACTAGAAAAGCTTATAATAGAAAAAATCAAATTTAGAACTGCTAAAGAAATATTTAATAATTTAAATTTATTAACTAACTCCTTATATACTAAAGACACATGTTATGCAACAAAAGAACTCCTAAAAGAAAAAGAACTTTTAAAAACTAAAATAACTAACTTAATAAATAAACTATCCCTTGTAAATGATGATTATATATCAAAATTACTTATTAATCAAATTTCAATATTAAAAAATAAATTAATTTCAATAAATAAAAAAATAGATAAATTTAAAGATATAGAAACAAAATTTGAAAGAACTAATAAGGATATAACTAATAACATTAAAAATTTAGATGAATTTAAAAATAATTTTGATTATATGAATTTTGAAGAAAAGAAAATTTCTTTAAATAATATACTTGAAAAAATAACATGGATTAGTGATTCTAATAAAATAATATTAAAATACAAATAATTTAAAGCATAGCCTATTATAAAAAAAGATAGTACAGCAATTAAAGCAGAAAAACTGTACTATCAGATATAAGTATTACGAGTTACTTATATAATAACAAATTACTTATAAAAAATAAAGTATAATAATTAAAACTATATAGATTAAATGTTAGAAATTTGTGAAAATATTGAAATTTATAAAATTAACTATAAAAAATTTTTATTTTTATATCCATATTCCACCTTAAGTATAAACAAAAACAACCCTTAAGGTTGCTTTTTAAAATTATTTATATAGTTATTCTCTATAATCTTCTGGAATATCCCCAACGAATTCTTTTTTGCTTAATGTAATATACCAGAATGTTAAAAATGCTATAAATGAGAAAATAATTCCCAAAATAGTCATTCCTAATCCAAAACCAAAGTTTTTCATTATTTTATAAAAGACTATTATTGCAAAAATAAAATTAACAAATGGTATGAAAGTTAATATAAAATACCAATAAGAAAAACCAGCTAAATGTAACATTTTTAATTCTCCTAAAACTGGAAATAACATCATCCACGAATTTTTTAAATTTGCTCTTTTAGCCATTACGTAACTTGGATAAACTCTAACAAGATAAATAATTAAAGCCCAAAGCAAGCTAAAACTTCCTACGTAGATTCCTCTAATAAAATCCATATATATCACCTCTTATATTATAATATATCAAATATATAAGTAATAAATAGAAATGTAAAATTAAATTTTATTGAACTATTAATATATAATAATCTATTTAAAAATATTTTTATAAATGTAAAAAGTAGACAAAAACTTCAAAATATAGTATTATCTTTAAGGACTAATTTTTAGGAGGATAAAAAATCATGAAACCAAAACATTCAAAGGCATTATTAGTAGGTGCTATAATAGGAACAGTATATGCAATATTTTTAATTGCACATTTTGGAAGTGCAATTGCAGGAACATCTGATGTAGCGGAACAAGCAGGTGCAGCAATCGCAACAGCATTAGTTACACCACATATGATATTAGTTGTTTTAGCTGTAATATTTAATTGGGTATCATATTTTACTAATAAAAGAGGATTTGCTTTAACAGCAGGTATTTTATATTCAGTTGCAGGAGTAATGTTCTTAATATATGTATTATTTGTTGTTCCAAGTTTAGTATTAAGTTTCGTTGGATATTCAAAACTTAAAACTATAAATGAAACAAATTCAAAATTAGCTTCAAATTAATACTAATATAAATAAGATATAATATTAATTCATTAGTAAAAAGTACCTCATAGAATAAATATTTTAAAAAGTTTATTCTATGAGGTACTTTTATGTATTATTTTATATAATATTCTTTAGTTTAATTTACCTTTTAAGATTTCTTCACTAAATTTATATATTAAACTTTCATAATCTTTATTTTCATATTTTTCTTCTAAAAGCTCTTTATTTTCCTCAAAATAAGTTGCTTTTTCATTAATTATTTCATTTAAACTATTTAATTCAAAATCTAAATTATTATCTTTTATTATTTTTTCTAAAGACTTTGTTATACTTTCTCTATGCTTATTAATTTGATCTTCCTTCATAGATTCTAAAGCTTCTTTCCAATTACTAAAGCCTCCAATTGGCTTATCATCATTATCTTTAACATCATTATCTTCTTCTTCATTTTTAAAGAAATTCATAAATGCCATTTAGTATTCCTCCTGTTATATTACTAATACTTATTATATACAATAACTAATTATTTAGCAATTTAGAACATCATGCATCAGTATGTCCAACAAACAACCCTGACTTTTCTCCACCACAAAATAAATTATCTACTCCCTTTACTTTCATATCATTTGTTCTTTGTGCCACTGAAAGATATCTTATGGAATTCCCCTTACTTCCTGCATATGGATCAACATATTTAGCTCTTTCTAGTCCTTTTATTTTTCTTAGTTTTTCTAAAGGATAATAGGTAGTCATAAGTTTTGCATGTGCAATGTGAATAGAAAAGCAACCTTTAACCAAGTTTTTAAAGAGGAAACTGTTTCTTTTTTATCATTATATCCTAATAAAACTATAGGTAATAAAATTAAGCTTCTTAGAATTAAAAGTGGTCTTACATACAATCAATTTGTTAAAAAAGCTCAAGTTTCTGTTATGACTATTTATAGATAGGAAAGTAATGAACGTATACCCTCTGATAAATATTTAAAACAACTAATAAAAAATTTCAAATTAAATGATGATTATTTTTCATAAAATTTCCTAATAAAAAAAGGAAATTAAGTAAAAATATAGAAATATATAAATAAGATTTAAGGAGGGAAAAAAATGAAAAAAAATTTACTTTTAACGATACTATGCTTAACTACAGTATGTAGCACATCTATGAGTTCCTTTTGCAGCATGGAAATCTAAAGGGACTTATGCTCGTGTAGATATAAGACAAAGAGCATAATTTGAAGGTGGTTACAGAAAAACAAGTGTAGAATTAAAAATCCCTGTTACTTATGACTATTAATATTAAAGTAAGGAGAAATTTATGAATAAAAAAATAGGATCTGTTATAGTGGCTTTATCATTTTTAACATTATCAATTGTAATTTCAATAAATAACATGTCAATTACTATTAAAGAAATAGCAGCTGGAAATTTTAGCTATCATTCTGCGATAAGTGAGTTATCTATAATAGAATATTCCCCAATTATTTTAAGTATTTTAATAGGAGTTATACTAATTATTAAATCTAAAAAAGAATAATTAATATAATAACAAAGTCATATTTTTAATTTACTTATTATATCTATTATTGGGTTATTTTTTTAAGTTAAATTCTAAAAAATATAGTAAAATTTAAATTTGAAATCTAATGGAAATACTAATTTTATATTATATTATTTTAAAGGACTAAACAATTCCCTTATCCTATATTAAAAGACAGGCTAGGTTTATATTACTTAGCTTGTCTTTATATAATGTTACAAAGTCAAAATGAAAAATTATGTTATAATATACAAAAAAAGTAATGAGGTTTTTATGAAAAAATATTTAAATCCAATTCTTTTATTAATAGTATTTCTATCAATAATCTTAGTATCATCAATAATGATATCCAAGTTTCCATATGATCATCCAAAATTGGAAGTTAGTTCGCCTAAAGATAATATAAATTTTGAAGCTTCTACAAATGGGGGAAATTGGTTTGATTCTTATGGCGGTAATAGTTTTGATTTAGGAACTTATGACATAGTAAGATTAAATGAAATTGAAACTATTCAAGTTTCATGTAATACTAACATTAAATTAAACTTATCATTTACTAAAAATATAAAAACATTTAAAGTATACTCCATAAATAAAACCATTAAAGAAAATGATAAACATACTGAAGTTGAGGTTTCTAATTATACATTTACTACTCCTAAAAAAACTGGTGTATATGGATATATTGTTGAAACAGTTTGGGATGATAGCCATAATGTTAGATTTATTTTAAAACTTAAATGCAAATAAAAAAATGTACTATTTTACAATAGTACATTTTTTATATAATTTTATGTAATATCCTGATGATCTATAAATGCTTTTCCTACTAATAGTCTGAAACATATGTATCTTCTTTATTTATAATGCTTATGAATTCATCCTTATTTTAATTATATATTTTCTCTAACTAAATAAAATACTTTTTATGTATATATTTATATTATTTTAGCTTATCTTAATCATTATTTATAAATAATAATTTGTATGATAATCATCATTTATATATTATGTAGATATTTATATAATATATGTGGTCAATAAAATAATTTTCAAAAATATTTTTAAAAACCAAGTGTACTTAAAGTTTTGGAAGCTTCTTTGAGTACACTTGGTTTTTTTAATACCATTCCTATAATTATAAATAAAATTATATTTTACTAACAATGCATTATATCATTTTATTTATTTAGTAAAACTATTATAATATATTTACACAAATAAATTTCATAAATAAAAAGTAAAAAAGCAGGCTTTCCCCCGATCGCCCTGTTTTTTTGCTTTTTCATAAATTAAGATATAATTAAAATTTAGTAACAATATTATTTTAAAATTAAAAAATAAAGGCAACAAAATAACTAAGATTTTATTGCCTTAAAAAAATTATCAAGTTGCAATTTTATTATAATATAATTGTACTAATCAAACTATGACTTATATCATTTCTTAGTTTATTATATTATAGTATTATAATTAAAATATTAAATCAAAAAGGAGATATTTACATTTCCCCTATCCACCTTTCTCCTTTTTGTTTTTTATATTTTAAAATTTATATTATACTTCTAAACATCTTTATATGAATGTGCTTAAAGCTTACCTCTATTATCTATTTTTAAGCACATTCTTTTTATTTTTTACTATATTTTGTTATATAAAAATTTTTATAATACCCTATATTGTTAATTTAATAATTTTATGTACTTGATCTTATTATATTTTTAATTAATTATTTATTAATGTCAAATTGAATATGTTCATTTCCTTCAACAATTAATTTTGTATCATTTACCTTTAAGTCTTTAGGAACATCAAATACTGCAAAGCTCTTCTTAGTTATTCCTGGATTAATTATAGTATATGGCATAATATAGTTTTTATCTTTATCATTTGTTATTTTTTGAGAAGATAACTTTTGTAATGTTTCAAAAGAATTTTCATCAATATGATATTCTTTTTCATTATTAATCAATTGAAGACTTATTGGTGAGTATTCAATATCTTCTCTTGAAGTATTTTTTAATGATATTTCTATCACTATAAATTTACCATTTGCATTAGTTTGTCCAGATTTAGTCTTTACATTGCTAACCTCCTTAGTATTTAAAACTTTTAATTCAGCCGTTTCAAATTCATAAGATTGATCTAATTTTATTTTTGATACTTCATCTTCTTTCTTATACGAGACAATACTTTCCTCTCTTACACTTTCACACCCTGAAAATAAAGAAATTCCTGGAATCATTATCATTAAAATAATTAGCTTTTTTTTCATATGTATTCCCCCTTAAAGTTTTGTAAATATATTCTAACATCAAAATAAAAACTTTTATAGAGTTAACCCAATATCAAATCAATACTTTTTTATGTATATATTTATATTATTTTAATTATATAAAATTACTATTTTAGCTTATCTTAATCATTATTTATAAATAATAATTTATTTTCCAGTTGTACTTTCCATTAATTCTTCCGTCTTTCTTCCATCATTAAATCCTTCTTTAACCCCATTTAAAAAGTCTTTAAGTCCAAAAATTAAAGATAATATTACTATAATTAATATTCCTATCATAATTTTCTTTTTCATTAATTCTCCCCCTAAATATATATTTATGTATATTTTAATATTTATATTTTTAAAATGTAATTACTGCTATATAAATTATTAATATACAAAAACATCCTATAATTGTATTTTCAGTTGTACTTTTATTATTTTTTATAGCTTTTAGCATAGCTACATGATTTATATAAAAAATAAAACATGCAATTATTGCTAGAAAATATAAAATAGCTGTCACGTTATTCCCTCCTTTTTTGAAATTCTTTTAAATAATACCATTTTTTATAAATTTAGTCTAATAAAATACATTATTTTAACTGTTTATTTACATTATTTTGATATAGTAATAAAAAGAACTGCAAATTTATAAAGAAAATATAAATGTAAAGGAGGAACTACTTTTGATAAATTTGAAAAACTTAAGAGAAAAATAAATAGTTTAATTATTTTATTGATATTACCTCTTAATGATTACCTAAAACTCCTGAAAGAGCAATAATTCCAACACCAAATTCTACTTTTAATAATCCAGTTGAAGAAATATCCATATAAAGTTTACCAACTCCTGGGCTAAGATTTTTATTATTATTATTAAATTTTTTAAGTGCTAATAATCTTAATGACTTTGCTAACTTCATTGTTTCAACTTCAAAGTCCTTTCCATTTCCAACTGCATTTTTAAATTCAACAAGGTTAATACGCTCATCGTCAGTAGTTTCTTCATTTAAAATTAAATCATAAACTCTTTCTAATAAATTATTTTCTGCTAATAATATTTTTTCTTTTCTACTCAATTAAATCACCTCTAATTTTCAAAATATTTATTATATATTTTAACATATTAAATATTACAATTTGTAAAGTATATGTAAATTGTATGTATTTTGGAAATTTTATATGTACATCACTTTTTTAATATTTATATTTTCCCATAAAAATAAAGGCAGGATTTCTCCTGCCTAAAATAATCACTATACACAACGGCCCCATCTCTCGCCATTACTTAAATTTCTAACTGCCATATAACATCTTTTGCCGCTTCCTCCTATCCAGCTGATCCATACATATCCATCATTTAATACTACATGATCATAACGTACTGATTCACCTTTATTATATATTCCAACTTTTTCTGATGATGAACTTGGTGCCCTTCTTATATTAAGTCCTGATGCAGTAACTACTGTACAAGTTCCATTTTCATCATATTCTTTCTTATACTTTCCTTTACCAGAAGTGACTTCTTTTAATTTTGCAAAAGTATTTGTTCCAGCTAATCCATCAGGTGCTAGTCCATAATCTCTTTGGAATTTAACTAATGAATCATAAGTACCTTGCCCAAACTTTCCATCTGCTCCATATCCACCACAATTATATCCTGCTTTTATAAGTAGCCTTTGTAATTCCTTACATCTAGCTCCTACATATTTTCTTGCCTTATCTAAATTAACATTTATAGTAGGTTTATTAATTTCAACACTTGGCATTTTTCCTGTTAATTTCTTTTTAAATTCCCACCATTTTGACCAGTTATTTCTTGAAAGAGCTTCTGGACATATCTTTCTACTTGCATCATAATGTCTTACTACTTTATTATCAGGAATATTATATTTAGCTTGTAATTTCTTTATAAGCCATATTGTATTTTCAATAGTCTTAGCAGTAACTTCATTATTTCTTCTACACATTTCTATACCTAAACTATTTTTATTTGTAATTCCATAACGTCCATTTCCATCTCCACAATGCCATGCTCCATTGTATTCTTCAACAACTTGTGTAATTGAATCATCATCTACAAAAAAGTGAGCTGATGCGTTACGAGTACCAGTACAAAAATAATTAGCATTACTTTCATCTGAATCTGTTTTATTTCCCGTATCATGTACAACTATATATTCTAATCTGTTCCTTCCATTATAATGATCGTCTGGATCTATTCTTCTTTTCATTAGTACCATTTTTTAATCCTTCTTTCTTATAAATTTTTATATAAAAAAGAGCAAAGGTATTTTCCTCTGCTCTTTAAATATTTTTCTTATTTTATTGTCCTGTTTTATCTTCAGTTGGCACATAATTTGATATTGCAGCTAATTTATTCTTAAGTTCAATATTTTCAGTTTCCAATTTTGAATTTTTATCTACTAATTCTTTAGCCTGTTTATTTATTGAATCTTTATTAAGCATCTCCCTTCCCTCATTTACTTTACCTGCTATTGCTAATCTAAGTTCTTTAACATCTTTTTCATTTAGATAAGGAATCTTCTCTAGTAACAATTTATCAAATTCATCTGCTTTACTTTTTACAAGCTGTTTTATATTATCAGTAATTCTGTATTTCTCTTCTACAATATTCCAAACTTGCTTTGCAGTTTCTACTTCTTCTATATGTTTATCTAACTGTAATCTTTGCTCTACAACTTCTTTCTTTTTGCCAACATACTTTATAATTACATCTGCAACGCTTTTTACTATAGCTACAAAAACTCCCATAATTGCAGCAATTAAAACTGGACCTACTGATGGTATAATTTCATTTACTATTGTTTCTTTCATTTTTCATTCCTTCTTTCTTTTATTTTAAAAATTTATTTTTTATTTCCTCTAAATCTTCTTTTATTCCTTCTACAGCTTTTAAATTGTCAGCTAATGTTTCTATAGTATGCTGATACTTTAATTCTCTTTCTCTATTCTCCTTTCTCGTATCCCAAAGCAACCATACAAATAAAGCAGCATAAGAAACATTTCCTATCATTTGTGTTATTAGTTCTTGCTCCATATATAACAAGACCTCACTTTCTATAAATAGCAATAAAAAAAGACTAGAATTGATTAACTAGTCTTTTTTAAATCCTCTATTTCTTTTTCTAATTTTTCTATTTTATCTATAGCAATCTTTAAAGCACTTATAGCATAACTTGTATATCCATACATATCTACTCCAGTTTTTATTAGATTTGTATCATTAGTATCACAACATAACATTGGTAGTTCATCTATCATGCTACCAAATGATACTTCTGTATCATATCCAATAACATTTCCATTTTTATCGAATTTTTTTAAATTAAAAGTATATAAATTTATGTTCTTTATCCCTTCATATGCTTGAATATCATTGTATTTAGATATATTTGTCTTTAAATGCCTATGAGAACTAATATTAGGAGCATATTTAAAATATCCTCTATACCATCTGAAACTTGGACTTCCTAATAAAACATCCCCATCACTCAATGATCTAAAATATTTATCATTAGAACTATCTGTAGACACTTGTATTCTTATCCCAGCTCTATTTGGTTTATCATCAGCTAAAATAAGCCCATTTCCATTATCAAAATTTCTTACACATCCTACGGCTAAGTATGAATTAAATGCTGATGCACTGGATGTACTAAAAACAGCTAATCTTCTTTCATTTCCATCTTCATATTTATTAGAAACTGAATTTGTTGTTATTTCCAAATCTCTAAGAGCTGCAATTCTAATATCACCATTATCATACATTTTTATATTGCTATAATCATTATATCTATTAACCCTATAAGCCATATCTAAATAGTCCCCTGTATCTTGTGGATTTTGTCCTTTTCTAAATGCAGTCATAACAAAGTAATTAGAGTTTCCATTAAATCCATTTGGAGCAAGTCCTAATCGTGGAGCATCTTTAACATTATCTGAACTCCAACTAACATACCCTAAATATGCATTTTCAACATTTTTTTCATTTATAATAGAGTAATTACCTTTATTTATAAAAATGTGTTTTTTATTTTCGTCTCCTAACGTAGTTGCCCCATCTATATTTATTTTACTTGATTCAATTTTAAAAGATCCTGGAGTTAAATTAATTGTTGATATAATATTAGTCTTATCAGTTTTATTTGCCATTTCTAACTTAATCGCATTTAATCCTACATTAAACGATGCTATTTGGCTTTGTATAGAACTTATTGTACTTCCATCCGCCTTTGTTGATACTATTCTTTTTATATCATTTACAGTAGCACCTATTTGATTGTTTTTTTGCACAAAATTACTTTCAACTGTATTTATTTTTGAAGTAGTTTCTATTATCTTTCCATTTAATGTCCTTGTAAGAGTATCTATATCTGTTTTATTTACTTTGGAACTAACTTCTGTTTTCAATATATTTATTGCTGATGTATTAGCTGTAACAACATTATTAACTTCTTTTACTTTACCATTGATATACTTATTAGTTTCTGCTTTAGCTGTATCAGTAACACTGTCTGCATATGCCTTAGCTTTTGTTTCAGCATCAGTTGCTTTAGCAATAGCAGTATTTAAATTATCATTAGCCTGTTTTATCCTGGACTGTTCTTCTTTAGTTACAATACCATCTGCATATGATTGTGCCTGTGTTTTTGCTAGGTTTGACTTGGCAATAGATACTTCATCTGCATATGCTTTTGCTAAGTTAGCTTTTGATGTTGCTATATTTTCTGCATAACTCTGTGCATCTGACTTAGCTTGATTGACCTTTGTAACTGCTATATTTAAATTATCTGTAGCTTGCTTAATTCGTGCTTGCTCTTCTTTAGTTACAATCCCATCTGCATATGCTTTTACTTGCTCTATAACTAAATTAGCTTTAGCAATTGAAACATCATCTGAATATTTCTTTAAATCTATCTTTGCTTGATTTAAATTACTTTCATTTTTAAGTATTTCGCCTTTAATAGTAGATATTTTACTATTAATTTCTGTACTTAATTCATTAGTTTTATTTGTACTATCTGCTATAACTTCTTGCTTGGTAACTTCTATAATCTTATTGGTATATGTTTTAACTTCTTCAACTTTAGCTAAAGCATTGTTAAGATTATCTTGTGCTTGCTTAATTCGTGCTTGTTCCTCAATAGTAATTTTATTATCAGTATTAGCAATTGCATTTTCTTGCGCAAGTTTAGCTTTAGCTATTGCTACTTCATCACTATATTTTTTCAAATCAGTTTTAGCTTTTTCTAGTTCCTTTTCTACTATAGTAGTATTTTCTTTAGAAACATTGTCAGCATAAGTTTTAGCCTCAACTAAAGAGCTGTTAGTATTTTGTAATGATTGATTTATAGCATCTTGTTTAGATTTATCTATTTTTACAGATAGATATTCTTTAACTACTTTTATATTACTTTCAATTGTACTTGTTTTTGAATTTAAACTATTAATACTAATTAAAAAATTATCCTTAACTTGTTTTAATTCTGATGATACTGTATTTATTTTTTCATTTGTTTCTTTAGAGTTACTTAATATAGAACTATTAATTTCTTTAACACTTTTATCAATATCACTTTGGCCAACTTTTAATTTTATCTCTTTCTCTAATATATTAAGCTCTGCTGCATGTTTAGATAAATTAGTATTAACTGAATTTATTTGTACATTAGTATAATCATTAGCTTTATTTAAATTTTCTAAAATACTAGCATTAAGACTATCTTTAGCTTCCTTAAAAATTTGATTGTCTACTTTTAATTTAATAGCATTATCTAAAGCAATCATCGTAGCCTTTTGATTACTTAATTCCTTGCTATGCTCTGTAATAGTATTATTTTGTCTAGACAACTCTATATCTAAAGTTCTATCTCCAATTTGTACTCTAGTTCCTTTTATAGTTTCAGTAGCTCCATTTACTTCTCTAATAACAGAATTTATATCTAGTTTATTACCACTTATATTAGCATTATCAGCGACTTTATTATTATTTATAGCACCATCTGTAATACCAGCGTTGTGTACCCCATTCCCATCTATCATTACTGTTTGTCCATCTTTTGCCCGTACTAACAAACCATAATCTGCAGTACCATCTTGCTTTCTATATTCCCCTAAAACAATCCTATTAATATTATTTCTATTGACAAGTATCTGATTTCCTACTATTTCTATTGTCCCATCTGCACTAATAATTTTATGTTTGCTAGTAATTATATCTCCAGCATCTAATTTATTTACACTTAAAGAGCTTATTTGAGATGAACCAATAGCTCCCTCTGCTATTATTGCACTACCTGCAGTTATAGCATTAGCTTTAAAATTATTAGCAGTAAGATTTCCTGCTAGTGCATTTTCTAAAATTGCAGTTTTATTTTCTAATATCCCAACTTTAGCAACTGCTGTATTAAGCTCTGTTAAATCAGCTTTACCTGCTTTAATTTCTTTTATTATAGCTTGAATAGCATTAAGTTCAGACATAGATGCCTTAGTAACTTCTAGCGTACCTATTCTAGCTATTATTACATTAAGATTCTGTATATCAGCTTTATTAACATTTAAATTTTCTAGTTCTGCTAATATAGCTTTTAATTTAGCAACTTTTATTACATTTGCTTCAAAATTTTCTATTTGTTTAACTTCTATGGAATCTATTGTACTTCCATCAATAGTTCCATTATCTGTTGTTATATTATCTACAGTATCGCTAGTTTCTTGAAATTGATGTTGTAAATCTTCAAATTTTAAAACAGTATTAGCAAGATCACATCTATCTCTATGATGTTCATCTGGATATTCTATTATTTTAACTATTCTTTGCTTTTCTTTTATTCTATTTTTTTTAGAAATTAAATCTATATCATCACCTAAAGAATAATCTAAAATATTTTTATATTTTTTATTCATTTTTGCAAGATTAATTGTTTCTACTCCATATGATCTATATGGTTTACTAATTTCATTTAACTTTGCAAATGCATCTTCTTTTAAACTTTCTTTTACTGTATATCTTTCATCTATCCAATAAAATGTTTTCACTTTATTAGTATATTGATAATTTTCTAAATACTTCTTTCCTTCATTAATTGATTCTATATTTAAACCATCTTTACCTATAGGTATTATCCTGGTATAGTAATCATTTGTATTTTCTTGAATATCAATAGATTTAAGATTTAAATTTTCAATAAAATAAGTTCCTTTATAGCTGCCTAAATGTTCATATACTTCTATCTTCTTATTTACAGTATCAAAGATTATATCAACTCTATAAATTTTCTTTATTTCTTGAATTATATCCCATGAACTACATCTACTCTTTCTTACTGTCCTTTTCTTTTTTATTGAATTTTCTTTAACACTCCATCCAGTTCCAACTAATGCTAAATTTAATGCATAAGTTATACTTTGTTCTTCACTTATAAATCTATCCCATTCTTTTCCTTCCAAATCTTCTACATTTAACTTACAAATAAATTGAGTATATTCTCCACTAGGGTTAATTTCTTTTACTATAAATTCATCTGTTTTCGTTAATATATATGATTCCGTCAAAATATCAGAATAATATTTTTCATTTTTAGGATATAAAAAAGAGAGTGTTTTATCTCCACTCTCTAACAAACTTTCTATATATAAATCTTTATAATTTTTTAATCCTGCTATTTTTTTCTTATTGGAATTTAATAAATGTATCAAATATTAACCCCCTTTCAATTAGAGATTAAATTATTGCTCAATCATAAAATCTATGGCCATTAATTCAGCAGCACTCATATTAAAATCTAAAATATCATCTAATTTAAATCTATTAATATCAATGTCTACTTGGATTTCATCTAATTCTTTACTATCTTTATTCCAGTTTTCAATATCATCTATCTTATATTTATTCTCTTCCTCTGCTTTGCTACAATATTTTTCTATTAACTTTTGTCTTTCATTATTATAAACTTCTAATTCTTTTCGAATTTGGGATATATTTTTAGAAATAGAGTATGAAACTTTAACAGGTAATTCCTTTCTTGCTATTTCTTCTAAAGCTCCTGAAGCTTCCACTATTTTTTTATTAGTTAATTTTATTATCATTTTTATTCCTCATTTCTTTTATTAAAATACAATATAATTTAATTCTTCTGCCCTTTTAGCAACTAATGCTTTAAACTCTGCATATTTAGTTTTTACCTCAGTAGAATTAGATTTATATAATTCTTTATTTACAACATTAACATTTACATTCAACCCAAATGAATCAGCATTTAAAGTACATGTTAAATACATTACTGGTTGAACATTACCTTCTTCATTTTTTAAATTAACAGTTCCGTTTATAGTTACATTTTCTTGAATATCTACATTTACTTTTACTTCATTTTCCATTTTTAATTCCTTCTTTCTTATTTATATATATCTTGGATTATATTTTATAGTTACATCACAATTATTTTTACTTAAAGTTATATTTCTTCTTCCTGGATATAAAATAGGGAACTCCCACATATCGATATCATTAAATTTATTAATACCTTCTTGTAAGACAGTTCCCTCATCACCATTTATTATTATTTTTTTATTTATTTCTAAATTTTTAATCGTTATAGGATCATCACCTAATCCATTAATTTTTAAATCTACTACACCAATACTTGGAGTTATCTCAATTATTGCTGGTGTTTCAATATTTCCTAATATATTTATTTCTTTACTTAAAGTTCTATTTATCATTTCAACCTTTTCTTCTCCAAGCTCTATAGAGTCTAATTGAAGATGTAAATAAAGCCATTCATTTATTTCAGGCTCCTCAACATTACTATCTTTAATGAAACAAATATATTCATTTTTTAAGTTTTTAAATTTTACTCTAACTTCATCTATAAAATATTTCATAAAGTTAGATATATTAAGATAAATCTCATCTCTATTTTTACCTTGAAAAAGTATTTTCAATTCAATTTTTTTGTAATACTTCTTACTTGATATTTTTTTATTATTTTCTTTTTCAATTTCAATATTAGTAGGATGTATAATCTTAGAGCTAATACTTGCACCAAAAATTTTAATATCTATATCACCATTTATAATCATTTATCTTCTTCTCCTTGATCTAATAGCTAATTCATTTGAAATTATATCTGTAACTTCTTTATTACCTATTTGAATATGAGGCTCTATTTGAAGACCACTTAAAGCTACCATAAAACCTTTTATTATTTCATCTGCAAACTCTTTCATCTCTTGCTTACTATTAGAATTAGTTATTATTCTTTGATTATTAGTATTAATGGTTTTTGTAAGTGATTTACTTTCAAAGCTTTTTGAAGAAAAATATCCACCTGAAGTCATTACATTTCTAAGCATTCCTACTGACCTATTATGAGGAATAATTTCTTCTCCCCCTCTAAACCTTCTAAATTCTGGACCATTAACCCCTACAACTGCAAAACTATTTCCTCTTCTTGCAAGCTCAAAACCTTCTTCACCTACTACATGAACTCCTGAAGGTGCTGAGGTTGTACCTTTAGCAAATCCAAAAATACTTTTGATTCCATTACCAATAGCCTCAAATACAGTCATTATTGTTACTCTTTTACTTCCTGGTATATTATTTATTTTGCTTCTTACTTCATTGAGATTTGATATTGCTCCATTAGTATTAGCCTTTATATGAATTGGCCTACCATTTAAATTTAAAATACCTTCTCTAGTTCCATCTGCATTTCTTTTTACATCTTTTAATGTTGATATAACTCTTCCATTTGAATCTACCATTTGTCCTGATGCATTTATAGTTACATTCTTCATATTATTCAATGCTCTTTCAATTTCTGCTCCTGAAACTTGATGCTGAGCACCCATCTTTTTAACATTATCTGCAACTTTTTTCGTATATCCACCAGCTGCTCCATTAAAAGAATCATATATACCTAATATTTCTCCAGTTCTTTCATCAATATCTACTGAAACACTACTCCATGTACCATGTATTTTATTATACATAGAATATGTACCATCAGATGTAATAGTATCTATTCCATCATATTGTGACTTTATAGTTCCTAATATCTTTTGTGAACTCTTATCTTGTTGAGTTAACATTTCACCATTATACTTATTAATTTCAGCTAATATTTCTGGATTTTTTTCACCAAGTATTTTTAAATAGTCTGCATACATTCCATTAGTTATTTTAAGTTTTTCATTTCTTTCATTTTCAGCAGCAGTTATTTTATCTTGAATTGCTTTTTTATCTTCTCCATCTGCTTGAGCTAAATTTTCTTTTAATAATGCTATCTTAGTATCATAACTTGCTTTTATTTTAGTTATCTCTTCATCTCTTATTTTAGTTTTTTCCTGCATAAGTTTTGAAGCATCTTCTAAACTTATACCTCTTATTCGCTCCTGGAACTCATTTTGAGCATATAAAACTTCTTCATGAGTCTTTCCTAACGCTTCTAATTCTACCTGAGCTATTCTATTATTCTTTTCTTTAATTAACTCTACTTCTTTATCACTTAATCCTCTTTTTTCATTTAAAGCTCTTTGTTCTATATCAAATATCTCTTTTTTCAACTTATTTACTTCATTTATCTGATTATCACTATTTTTCTTCATGAAGTTTAATACTCTTTTTTCTGACTCATCTAATACACCATCACTTACAAAAAATTCTTTCATAGATTTATTGGATTCTTCTTGCTTAGATTTTATAGCATTTATAGCTCCATCACACATACTAGTAACTCTTTGCTTAAATTCTTCTGATTCTTTTTTAGTAATTACTTTATCAAAATTAATTTCACCTAATTTTAAGTTAAATTCATTTACTTTTCTTGTATTTTCTTCAACTTTCTTTTGAAATTCTTGACTTATATTCTTACCAAAATCTTTATAAACAAGTCCTGATTTTATTAACTCTTCCTTTGATTTAGTTTGAGTTCCTGTAAAGTCAGCAACTGCTCTTTCAAGCCATGTCATCTTCTCCCTAGTATGAAGTATATTTTTATTCATAACATTACTATAAGCACCAGCAACTTTCATTCCTGCATAAAGAGCACCTATAGCTGCAGTAACTCCAATTGTTACTGGATTAAGTAGTCCCATACCCTTGCTTAGTAAACCTACTCCTTTACCTGCCAATTCAGTTCCTTCTTTTACTTTACTTGCTCCTTTACCAAAATCACTTAACTTTGATACTCCTTTGCCAGCAAATTTAACAAAACCTCCAACACCACTTGTAAGTTTACCTAGCATCAAAGTTGCTGGACCTAATGTGGCAGTGAATGCAGCTACTTTTACTATAGTCTGCTTTGTATTGTCATCTAAAGAATTAAACCACTTTGAAGCTGATTTTACTTGATTAGATAATTCCTTTAGTAATGGAGTTGCTGCAACCATTATAGTTTTACCGAGTTCTGCTGATGCAAGTTTAGCATTATTCATAGCAATAGCTGCATCTTCTGTACCATCTGTAATTTGATTAAAAGTATTTTTTACTGTTCCTTGAGATTTTTCTATTATTTTTAAGAAGTCTTCATATTGAAATCTTCCTCCCTTTATAGCATCTGCTAAATCTGGTCCAGCTTTTTGTCCAAATATCTTTATTGCCTTAGTAGTAGCACTTGCAATATCAGGACACTTAGCAATCTCATCTAAAGTTTTCTTAAATTCTTTTCTTGAATCTTTACCAGCTGAACTCCAATTACTTATAGCTTTCTTCATACCGCTAAATGCAATTTCAGTATTAACACCAGCTTTTTCCCAACTAGAAAATATAGCTATACTTTCTTTAGTATCAAAACCTAATGCCCTCATAGGAGCCCCATATTTAGTTAAGTTTTCTGTTAATCTATCAATGGATATTCCACTTGCTTGTGCTGCAGAAGTTAATTCATCTAAAATTTCATTATATTTATCAGCTTTTATTCCCGCATCTCCCATAGCTCTACTAACAAGTTGAACTGAAGATGTTGCATCAGTATTATTTATCCTAGCAAATTCTAAAAAGGTTTTTGTACAATCCTCGGCCTTTTTATCTACATATCCAAATCTTGTATTAACTTCACCCAAAGCACTTCCTATAGCTCCAAAATCATCACCTGAATTACTTGCTATATTTTTATATGTTTTCTCAAGTCCTTTTGCTGCCTCTCCAGTTGCTCCAGTAGCTTTTATAACATTATCTAAACCACCTTTAACTTCTTTATAACTTACAACTCCAGCTGCACCTGCTGCCACTATTCCAGCACTTGCTACACTCATACCTTTACCTACAGTTGTAATGCCTTCACCGATTTTCTTTATTTTATCTCCATGATCTTGCATAGACTTACTAATATTCTTCATTTTACTTTTATAATCATCTAATGCCTTGCTTTTAAGAGAATTATTTGTATTATCAATATCTTTTTTTAAGTTTTTCATTTCAATTTCAGTTAAACTTATATTATGAGTTGCAGTTCTCATTTGATTTTGATATCTTTCTAGTTGCTTTTCTGCCTTTTCAATAGCTTTTGTATTATCACCTTCAGCATTTTTTAATTTTTCTAGTTCTTCTTTTTTCTTATTAACTTTTTGTTTGGACTCTGCTAATTGCTTATTATAGGCTTTAAGTTTTGAATTTTGAATTTCATATTTCTTTTCAAGATATGTTAATTTAGTTTTTAGACCTTCCTGTGTCTTTTCAAAATCCTTACTTCCTTTTGATGTTGCCTTATATTCTTTATCTAAGTAATTAAGCTCTTTCTTTAAGGTTGAAATTTGTTTTGTAGCACCTTTATCCTGGACTCCTAGCGTCACAAGTAGTTGCTCATCTGACATAATTTCACCCCCTTCTTTTCTAATCTAAAACTTTAAGCTTTGTAATTTCTCCTCTTGTAACATTGTCATCATTATTCCTTGAATTAGTTCCTTTTTCTTGTGTATTCATTTCCTTATGAATATCTAATTGTTTAAAAATCTTACGTGGAGTATCTTCCCAAAATTCTTTTTCTGTTTTGCCTAAAATTGTTGTATAGCAATAATAAAGCCAGTCTAAATCTATATCTTCTTTACTTGTATTTCCTCTTTTTTTTTAGATTCTTTTGGAGCTTCTGGTAGTGACATATTTACAAGATATATAACATAACCTGTAAGTTCAAAAAGATAGAAAACTAAATCACCATTAATTACTTCTAAGCCTAAAGGTTTATCAGGTTCCTCTTTTCTTCTTAATGTACTTGCAATAAAGTTTATAATTGCTTCATCATCAAAATTCTTTAATTTTTCCTCACCTAAAACAAATGGTTCTCCACTTAACTCTTTGTAGGTAGCTATACTTTTCATGTCAAATGTCATAATAAATCTTTCATTATTTATTTCAAACTCTAGTTCTTTTTTCACTAAATCCATATTAAATTACTCCTTAAATAAAATAAGGACTAGATAAATTATCTAATCCTATTATCAATGATCTTCTTATGCAATATCTTCATCTGCTGCATACACAACTTCAGTGAAAAATTTATATAATTTTGTTTTATCAACATCTGTTTCTGCTGAATCCATAACAAAACTTATTTCATCAATAGCTTTCTTATTATTAAATGGTATTGCCTTACCTTTTAATACTATTGGAGTAAAATCAAAATTTTCTCCTGATGATTTAGCAGTACTTTCATCTCTTGCTAGTTTTACATTATAAAAAACTGTATTTATAAAGCTTCCATCACTATATGTTTCTTGAAAAAGAATTGCTACTGGTACTGCCTTTTCATTAGCATTAGTTGAATATCCACCTTTGTTATATTTTTTACCCATAATTTTTGCAAGCATTTTAGATGAAATATTTGAAAAAGTTAATTGAATTTCTGCACCTGTTGGCTTCTTTAAGTATATATTTTGTATATTATCTGCATAATTAACACCTTCTGCATAAGTATAATTATATTGTAATTCTTCTAAATCCTTAAGTTTTTCTGGAGCTATAAAAGTTATACCGTTACTTTCATCTTCATTTCTAAAAGCAATCATACAATTCTTACAACCCATCTTTTTTCTAGCTTCTGGCATAATTTATCTACCTTCTTTCTTTAATTTTTCATATAAAAAAGGTCTTATTTCTAAGACCTTAAATAACCTTTAAAACTAATTGCTGTATTAAAAAATCCATTTTCAACTTGTATTGGCACTTGAACTCTTCCACCTCTAAATCCAGCATTTAGCATTGCTTTTCTTATTTTTTCATTTTTAAAATCAATTTTTTCTTTACTATATACATTCAATAAAATAGTATATTCTCTGGCCTTTTCTTCATTATCTGCATAGTATAAAGGATTTGATATATAATTATATACTACACATTCATCTTGATAATCTTCTCTTGTTAAATAAAAATTTTCTATACCAATATCAGATAAAACTTTACTTATTTTCTCATTCATACTATCACTCATTCCATACAGATTGTATCTCTTTTTTTATCTTTTCTTTTAACTTTTTTTGAATATCTTTTTCTATACCTGCAATAGCTGAATAAAACCATAATTGATGATTGTTTATGTATATATCACCTTTAAAGTTTAAACCCTTATCAAAATACCCCCAATTTTGAAACCATAAAGGTTTCCAAAGTTCAAAATCAGCATTATCTTTGCAGAATCCAACATCAACAAAACATGAAGTTCCATACTTTCTTGTTTCACCTTTTCCTATATACAAATAACTAGTATCAGAGAATTTTTTTGCTTCAGCTCTTATTGCTTTTTCAACATCCTTTGCAACATCCTCAATAGCTTTTTCAGTTTCTATATGTGATAGCTTATCTAATTTATTTAATAAAGCTCCTATTCCATCTATTTTTATACTCATTACTCTATATATTCCGTTTTAATTTCTAAATATCTTCCTCTATCCTCTACATCATTAACGTAAAGAATATTGTATGGTATCCCTTTATATAAAACTCTATCTTTATTAGTGATAACTTTACTTCTAGACGCTCTTATATAGAAAGTTTTAGCTATTTTAGATCCTATTCCTTTAGCTTCTATAAACTCTTCTCCTCTAACATTCATTACTTTAGCTTTAGTTACAAATAGAGATTTCCAATTGCTTTTAGGCCTATTCTCATCATCCTTTCCCTTTGTATACCTCTGAATTTCTACTAAATTTCTAAATTCTCCAGGATCAATATAAAAATTCATATCTTATCACCCCCATATTTTTCATTTAGTATCATTCCACTAATGCTACTTCTCATTTTCTTTCTATTATTTGCATATAAACTTCTATTATCGTAAAACTCCTGTATATAAAATAGTAATAATAGTTTTTGCCTACTTGTCATATTTTCTCTATTAAATTTAGGGATAAGCTCTTTAAATTCATCCAAAACAGCATTTTTTATAAGTTCTATATATTTATCATCAACAGAATCATATACATTTAAAAAATCTTTTATTTCATCTAATTCCATATATACTATTCCACCTCTTTTATAAGAAGTGATATTAAACCACTTCTTATACTAATTTTGTTGAATCAACAAGTAATATTTTTACTGCTTGTTTGTCTACTAATTGACCATCAAATCTAAATACACCTTTTAATTCTGTTTTATCTTTTCTCCATGCTTCTCCACCAATTCTGCTACTTTCAATTGACATTTGTTTTCTATCAAACATAGTGTATAAAGCTTTTAAATCTCCTATGATAAAAGGAACTCTTGTTTTATCTGAATCAGTTATATTCTTCAAAAATTTATTAGGTACTTTAACAATTTCTTTTCCTTTAAAAGCAAATCCACTAGCTTTAGTTACATCTGGTTGTAAATAAGGATTTCCTTTTTTATCTTCCATTCCATCTAAGTAATCGTACCCGTCTGAATTAACAAAAATACAAATATTATCACTAGCTATATCATCTAAATCTTTATTGAAAACTGATTTAAACTTCTTTATAGTTGGAGTTTCATCAACTTTTTCTGTTATATTTAATAATGCACCTTTTGTTTTAGTAGCTTCTGTTAATATTCCAACAGCTGCTTTATTACCTGTTCCATTGAATACTTGGTATGCATAAGTATTTAATTCATTTTTTGCTATCCATTTTTCTATAAAAGCAAGAATATTTTCTGGAGTATCCTCTAAAAGTTCATTTGTTATAGGAATAAAACCAGCATATTTTCTTACACTATACTCTAGTTCATCAAATTCAGGTTCATGTAATTCTTGAATTTCTGCTCCTTCATCTACACTTGCAAATCCACTTGCATCTGGTTCATTTTTAACTAATGGTCTTGATCCTTTAAGTGTTGATACAGGTTCAACATTAATATATGGTCTTATATCAAATTCTTTTCTTTGAAATTCAATTATTTTAGTTTGTGCATCATCTGGAACAATTGCTCCACCTTTAGACTTATCCCCTTCAACCATTAAGTTTTTAATTTCTTGGAGTTCTTCTTTTGTAGCATTACCAATTAGTGCTTTTACAAATATTTCTGCTTTATTTGTAATTTTTTTATCTTCTTCATCCTCTTTAATATCTTCCACTTCCTCTGGTTCTTCTTTAGCCTCTTCTAATGCAATTTTAGCTTTTATAGCACTTATTTTCTTTGCACATGCTAATATTTCATCTGCATTTTCTGAATTTTGTAATTTTTCTCCTTCCTCTTGTGCTAACTTTAATTGATTTCTTAAATCGTCTATTTTCTTCATAATTTAATCCTCCTAAAATATTTTTATTAAATAAAAAAAGCTAGGCTATTAATAATCCTAACTTTGCTTTTGCAAGTTCTAATTTTTTCTTGTTTTCTATTTCTTCTTTCTTTTTATCATCTAATGTATTTTCATTTTTTTCTTTAGCTTTACCTAATAACTCTTTTGGAATATGGTTATATAAAGAAAAATCGAAATTACTACAAGCTGCTACATCAATTTCTTCTGTTACCTTCATATTTTTAAATATAGCTGAAGCCTCTTCCCCATTAAGCCATGTTTCTTTTTGAACCATTTCATTAACTAATTCTTTATCACTTTCATTTATTAAATTTTCTTCATAAATACTCATCATTCCAACTTCTATTGATTCTAACATCTCTATTGCTTTTTTAAAATCATTTGCATTACCTCTAGCTCCCATAATTGGCTTATGAACCATTAAAAATGCATTTTTAGGTATTATTATTTCATCACCAGCCAAAGCAACTAAACTTGCGGCACTAGCTGCAAAATCTATATAAACTTTCTTTTTAGCTTTATGATTTTTAAATAAATTATACATAGAAACACCAGCAAATAAAGCTCCACCTGGAGAATTAATGTGGATTTCTAATTCATCCATATCTTTTAGGTTTTGCATAGTTTTTATAAAATCTCGTAAATAATTATCTTTACTTTCTTCTCCATCTTCATACCAAGGTTTTTCAGTCATTATTTCTCCAACTATATATATTTCTGCTGTACTTTCTGTCTTATTTTTAACTTCAAAGAATTTATTTTTCATTATCTTTCCTCCTTATAGCCATAGATTTATTCCTTTGATATTCTTCCATCATATCTACATCTACATAATTTAAACTTCTATAATGTTTATCTCCCTTAGATCCTATTTCTTCTTCATCCTCTTTAGATAAGCATTTATTAATAGAGTAAAGACCAATGTTAAGCATCTTCTCATAGAAAGTTGCCCTAGATATATCATCTGCTCTCATAGCAACAGCCATATTAAATTTACAGTAAGTTCCCTTATTTTTTTCACTTGTATAATAGTACTTATAATTAAATTCTTCCTCTACATCTGTAAGTAATGGTTGTATAGAATTTGATATAAAATCCATAGCTTGACTTTGAACATTATTAAACTTAGCCCCGTCCATTATTCCAAGCATATATGGAGGAACATTGAAAAATCTTCCTATTTCTTCAACACTAAATTTATTTAAATTTAAAAACTGTGCATCTTCAAAGCTCATAGATATATCTTTATATTCAATTCCACTATCTAAAATAGGGATATCATATGAATTTTCTATGCCCGCATTAACCTCTCTCCAAGCCTTTTTAATATTTGCTTTAGGTTCATCTTCTAATGTTTCTGGATGAATTAACAAACCTTTTGATAAAGTTCCATTTTTATAATACTTACTTAAAAGTTTATTACCTGCTCTAGCGTTTCCTAAAGTTTCTCTAGCTAATTGTATTTTACTTTTACCTAGTATTCCATCAGTTCCCCAATCCTTAAAATGCATAACTTCTTCATCTGTAAAAGTTTCTTGTTTTAATGCTATTGGATTTTGATATTTATATCTAAGACTTCCATCACTCATTATAGATATAGTAGTTCTCCAAGGTTCTAATCTATTTAAAGATTCTCTATTATTTTTTATAAGTACGTATGCATTTCCCCACAAATCTATATCAATACTAATCATTTTTTTTAATTGAGATGGTGTTGTTAGTCTATTTGGCCTTACTTCTAATAAATAACTTGAATTATCAAATATCCTTTGCTTTCCTTTAATGGTTTTTCTGAATGTTTGAAGTGGCATTTTACTTATTGTTCCACTTCTTATGGAACAACATCTATATACAGCACTTAAGTTTAATGCTAAATTAGGGGTTATTTCCATACCACTTTCCGTTAATCTACCACCAATTAAATCTACAAACCATTGTTCTGGATTACTTACATTAGAAGGCTTATTATCTTTCTTAAATATTTTCTCAAACATAATTTACCTTCTTTCTAACTTTTTATTTTACTTATTAAAATACCTAAAACTATCAATACTATGCTTAAACTTAAGTATCCAGCAAATAAAGATATAAATCTAAACATAGTAAAAATAAATATACCTATTCCTAAAAAAATAAGCATATCTTGAAAATTATTAATCAAAAATATGCTTAAAGATTTTAAATATTTAGTTATAATTTTATGCATATAAAGCCTCCTACATTTTATAATTTTTGCTAAAGATACTGTTATAATCTTTCTTATTTATCTTATTATCAAGTAAACAATATAGAGCTATTATTGTAGCTACAACCATATCTACTTTATTTTTAGATTTCTTTTTATTTACATACTTATTTTTATTTGTATCTTCTGTACATTTAGCATTAGAAAAGTTAATTTCTAAAAGTCTATTTTCCTCATATTTAAAAGTTCTATGCAATATATATTCTTTAAGTGTCTTAGTTGGAAAATGTAAATACTTACTATGTTGAATAACTTCAACAACTTCATAACCTGCTTTTTCAAGTTTCTTAGCTGTAGACATACAGTTATACCTATCAAATCCTATTTGAAGTATCTTAACTCCATATTTATCTTCTATTCCCAATATAAAATCTTCTATGAAAGAATAATCTATAGCATCATCTCCACAAGGGTAACAGATTTTTTGTTTTATCATCTTACTATATCTTAATCCTTCTTTATTTGATTTAATCTCAACTCTATCTTTAGGAATAAAAGCCCATACTTTAGCATATAACTTATCTTCTTCTTCAGTTATCATTGCTACACTTGTATTATCTTCACTCATAGATAAATCCAAACCTAAATAAACTTTTTTGCCCTTCCAGAAATTTAAATCTTCTTTTATTACACATTCCTTTACAATATTTATATCTACATATCCTTCTGTTCCAAGTCCTTGATATAATATATTATTGTGTTTGCATAAATAATTTTCTCGCTTATTTTCATAGAGTATTGCAAGAGCTCTCTTTTTCTTTAATGTTTCAAATATTCTTGGAGTACTTACTGCTACTGGATTAGATTGATATATAACTAAATCATTTGTTTGCCATTCTTTTATTAATTTCTCATCTGGTTCATATAATAAACTAAAATATCTTTTATCATCTGTTAATCCATCTAAAACCTTTTTCGCATAATCTATTTCATCTAACATAACATTATTATCATTTGGATATTGAGTTGAAATAACTATTCCTAATTTGTTGATAAGAGTTATTTGAGATGATCTCATTGCTTCTACTGGATATTCATCTAATGCACCAGCTTCATCAGCTAAGAATATATTTGCTAATTTACCATCCATTCCATCATTACTATAGGCTAGGGGGACATATTCACTCTCAGTTATTTTGCACATTATCATATCTCTATTAATCTTGAAATATTTTATTAATGCAGGACTACATTTCACTATCTTTTTTACAGCTAATTTAAGTTCACTAGATAATTTAAAATCTGGTGCTACACTAAAAAATCTACTAAATCTCGGTTCTATTAACATACCAATTATAAATATTATTGCTGCAACAAATGTTTTATAGTTTTTACGGCTTATTTCTAATAATCCAGTTTCATAATACCTACTATTATCACTTTTACACCTGGTACAAAGAACTGCCACTACAAAAAACCAAGCATACTGTTCCATTCCTTCATATAGAGTTATTTTCCCACCTAAGTCTGGGTGAATCATTAATTTAAGTAGCTTACACATCTTTTTAAAGAATTTTTCATTAAAGTAAGCTTCTTTATTTCTACCTTCGACTATTTCAATCCATTCTTTAGCTTGTTTTTTTACATATATGCCAACCTGTTTATTATTTTCTTCTATACACCAAAGAGCATATTTAAATGCTGTTGACTCTTTAATATTAATCATCATCTGCTAATGCTTTAAGCAAAGGATCCTCAGCCTTATCTTTTGCATTTAAATTTATATTTGAAAGTTTAGCTCTACTTTGAGGAGATAATGATAATTCATTACAACACCTATAAAAATCCTTTGAATATTTATCTTTAGCACTCATAATTTCGCTTTTAAATAATAATCCATTATTATCATTTATTTTATTTTCTAAATATTGAATCCTTTCAATAGCAATAGAGCAAGTAACTAATATATAAATGTCTAGGTTACTTAAAATTCCACTTTCTTTTAATTCATCTTTTATATAATTGAAAACATCTCTTTGGTTTTCATTTAAAAATTTAGGTGGATATATTTTATCTCCATTTCCTCTAAGTTTATTTTCATATTCTATTCTTTCTTGAATTTCATCCTTAGTTTGAGAACATTCAGATAATACTTTTGCACTCTTACATGGTCTTGCCAAATTTTTCACCTACTTTTAAAATAAATTTTAAATTTTTCATTTTACAGATTTTGTGTGAGAAAGGGTACCCCCGTCATGATAAAATTTTTCCTTTTAACTTTTTACTATATGGGGTACTTATTCATTCCTATTTTTTCAATTTTTTCTTTATATTTTTTTAATTTAAAATTACCAGCTTTATAATCATTTAACATACTAAATAGAATATCTTGAGTTTCTTTTTTATTTATTTTATACAACTCATGAACTATCTTATGTGCCATATCACTTAGTGGTATTAGATTATTAAAATCTTTCCCTTTTGTTTCATCTTCAAGAACCTCAATGATATGATGAGTTACTGTTGCTTTTCTTTTTCTCCCGTCAACATATAAAGAGAATAAACAAGTACTATTATATTTATCTAGCACCTTTCTTCTTGTCTTCCTGTATTCCTTAGACTCATATACTTTATTATCTATTCTACTTCTATCATATGCCTTCTTAGCTCTTCTAGGGCATTTGTGGGGTTTATCCACTATTCCACAATATCTACAACTTATCTTCATACATATTTCCTCACTATATTTCTATAATCTTAGCTTTAATCTCTTTCTCTTTAAGCTTTAATCCTTTTTTATCTATATCAATCTTAGCAGGATCTTCTTTCCATTGAGCTTTCTTTCTATTATTCAAATAATATTTCTGTGCTGCAAGCTCTGGTCCTTTATACTTTTTTACCTTACTTATTTTCACATCTTCCTGGATTAATACAGTTTGACCATCTTCAGCCATAACTTCTTTTTTTATTTTAGTTGGTACTTCTTCATAATAATTATATCCAGTACAATTTTTAAATAATGCTTTCTCAACTTCTTGATCTCTAGTATCTTTTGCCTCTAGTATTGTATCCTTTATTTCCGGATATTCGGCCTTATATTTCTTCCAAGTTGAGTATGAAACACCTACTATTTCAGCTATTTCTTTATCTGTCTTACCTTCTTCAGCCATTGATTTTATTAACTTTAAGTTGCTCATTATATTTTCTTTAACAGATTTCATATCTAACTTCCTCCTTTCATAACTAGACCTTTCATTTTTTCAAATGCTTAATAATTTTTATTTGTAATTTTCCACCTAATTTTTACCAGAATTAAAAACCTATCTAAACCATTGATTTCACTAACCTTAAAGGCATTTTAATTAATACTTACAAATGCTCCAAAACAGTAATGATTACTCATTCCATTTTTACCGTATATATATTAGTAGAGTTTTTTCATTATCTCCTTAAATACACCCCATTGACTTTTTGGAGTATTCTTATAAAAAAATATATAAAAAAATTAGAGTTTAGAATCAGTTATATTAGCTGCTTCTTCTCTAATCTCTAATGCTATTCCTAAATATTCTTTTGTTGTTTCTATACTTTTATGTCCTAATGCTTTTCTACATAATTCTAAATCTCCTGTATTATCCCATATTCTAGTTACATATGTTTTCCTTAAACTATGTCCACTTATATTGTCTATATCTAATTCCTTTGCGGCGTTAGAAAGAATCTTACTATAAGATTTAGCTTTTATGTATCCATTACCTTTATTTGATTTAAATGCATACTCTGATTTATATTTATTTCTAACATAACTTTTTAACATTTTCTTTAATTTAGGTTTTATTAATACAACTCTTTTTTTAGGTGATTTTCTCTTAGACATAGGATATTTTTTTATATGTTTTAAAAAACTTTTATATTGTTTTTGTTCCTGAATCCTAAGCTCTTCAAATTCTATAGCTTCTTTTAATTCTCCAATAGTTAAATTAACAATATCTTGTAATCTATATCCAGTTGCTACTCCAAGATAAAATAACATCATATTTCTTTCTTTAAAATCACCACTTATTTCTTCAAGCTTATATTTAAATCTTTCATATTCTCTTTCAGGAATAGGTGAGGCTGGTGTTTTTTCATTTCTTAATTTTATTTCTTTCATAAAAAATCACCTCACTTTTGCCTTAATGCTCCATTGACTCTTTTAAAACTATCATGTTTCATGCATTCACTTATACCTTGGCAAGGATCATATATAACAACTTCTTCTTCACATTTACCACATTTATAATCTTTACATAAAGGTGAGAAAAATGAACAAGCACATTTTAATCTGTTTCCTTCCCACTTCATATACATTGGTAATATTCTTTTTTTCATCTTCTCACCTCCTAATTATTATTAAATAAAAAAGAGCTTGCACAAAAATAACAAGCTCTTGAACTAATCTAGTTTAATTATACCTAAACTCTTTTGAAATTTTTTTATTAATTCTTCTATGATATAAGACTATCATATGTTAAGTTAGATATTCAACCATATTTAAGTTTGATTTTAGTTAGAATTTTATATAATCATACTTCGAAATTTCAGATTCTAATTTTTTTATTATTCCTTTTCTTTTAGATATTAAATATTTTTCATTCATTTCCAAATGATCTGCTATAATAGAATTTTTTATTCCTCTAAAATAATATGATGATATTATGTAATACTCTTTTTCAGTTAAATTAGAAACTAAGTTTTCTATCTTTTTTATTTTAAGTTCCTTGCTTCTTTTCAAATATAGAAGGTATTCTATTTTCTTTTCCTTTAAAACTATTTCTGTTTCTACAGATGAACTTATCTTATATGTTTCCCCTGTTTTTTCTTCATAGCTTAAAGCTCCACACCCTTTATATTCATTTTCTATCACATCAATTTCTATATCTATTGCTCTAATATCTTTTATTATATATTTATAACTATTTAAAATTCCTTCTATATTTGTATCAACCATTTGAATACCTCCATATGTAATAATTATGCTAGATTATACTTTTAATATTTATTGTTTACTTATTTATTATATTTGAAATTAATCCTGTACTACATTTAAATGATTCAGCTATTTCTTTTATTGTTTTACCTTGAAATCTATACATCTTTATCATTTCTTCTTCCATAGGTGTAAATCTCTTTTTTCTTCCTGCACCACGATTATTTTTTGATTTTAAATTTTCTATTTCTATTAAAGCTGCTATATATAACTTCTTATATCTTTCTAACTCTTCTTTTAATACTTTAATCTCATTTTTCATATAATCACCTTCATAAATTAAATTCTGAATAAAAATTACTTTCTTACTGTCACAATTTCAAAATTTAATTTATGAATTATCATTACTTTTAATCATTTTTCTTACACCTAAAATTCCAATTAAATTTATAAATAATATCTCTATTGCAATTATGATTTTCCCAAGTCTTATATTATCTATAAATACTACTAATAATATTGATGCTATAACAAAGGATATAATCATTAATAATATTTCTTTTCTCATTTATCTCACATCCTATTTTATTAAATTAATTCTGCATAAAAAATACCGCATATTCATATTGAATACTACGGTATTTTTATAGGTTTATTTATAATTATTATTACAAAAATTAATCTAATTTTTCAACATACTGTTTTGCTTCTATTAATGACATTTGTGTTTGTTCTCGAATTCTTTTTATAGCTTCAACTTCTTTACCAGTTCGTTTTAAATGTATTGCAACTTCTTTTAATTCATCCGAAACCCAATAAGAAGATAAATTATCATGACCTGTTAGTTTGCACAATTTATTTAAACACTCTTCTTGAATTTTTATTTTTTTCTTCAATGTATCAATTGCATTAAATGCCCACAACAAACCAATAATCATAATAAACCAAATAGAGTATTTCATCATATTCACTCCTTATAATCTAATTTCCCTCATATTTTAACACTTATATAAGTAAATTATATCATATTTTGTAAATACCGCACTATTCACTTTTCAAATAACATTTTCTTGCTATTGCGAATTATTTTATATATTCAACTTCTTCCAAAAGTCCATATTCTACATCTAAATCTAATTGTTCTTCAGTATTATTTTGCAAGGTCCTCAATTCTTCCTTATTCATTTCTCTATAAAATAACTGCTTTTCTACCTTAGCTAAAATTACTCTCTCTTCACCACAAAACTCTAAATTTTTATTACACCAATCCTTAGTTCTTTCTTTTTCTGATTCATATGTTGTCACTGCTTCATTATAATCATCAGTTACTAAAACCATTCCTTCTTCATTTGTATAAACTAACCACATTTCATAATTTACTTTATTCACTAATACCTTCCTCCTCAATCCTTTTAATTTGTCTTTTAAGTTTATATGCTACGATATCTGTGAATTTATCATAATCAAAGAAATCAAATTCCTTTAGTTGCTCCATCATTATATAAACATCTGCCATTTCTTCTAACATTGAATCTATATCTTGATGAGCAATTGCTACTGCAAGTTCATTTAGCTCTTCTATTGCCTTATGAGCTTGTGCTTCTTCTCCATAATAATTTACTATCTTTTTTATATTATTCATTAAAACTTCAACTCCTTATTTAATCAGCAATAAATACATGCTTAGTATCTTCACAGTAAAAACTTTCAACTTCCACATTTGATGCTTTAAAAACTTTTCTCATTTTCTTTTCTGCATTATCCCATGATGAAGCAGCAACATAACTTATATGCTCTGATTTCATTATGTTTTTATCACTCCACCTTATCTTATATAAAAGCTTACTCATATTATCAACTCCTAACATCCACTTAATTTTCTTCTCATCTTGCATTTCTTTTTTATAGTGTCACTAACTAAAAATTGATAAGAATTAAGTTCCTTCTCTCTTTTAATTTGTCTACGCCTTATATCCCTTATTGTCATTTCCATCATTTCATGTGGTGTATATTTTTCTAATAAATTCATATAAACTTCTCCTATCTAAATTTAGCAAGATAAATACATTCCATTTCCCCATATATCTAATCTTCTAATTCTATGATTTACAGCTGGTACACTTCTATTTATTTCTTTTGCTATATCCTTTGCTCTATATCCTAACTTGTACATATTTATCAATTGAAAATCTTCATTTTTGCTCCATGATTTATAACGCTTTTTATACTTCTTAGCATCTATCTTTCTTTTTTCTATTAACCACTTAGGTTCAATACCTAATGCATATAATTCAACTTTACTAGCATCCCATGAATCTTGATTATCTTTGAGCCATTTAACTAAATTCTCTAAAGTTATTAAATACATTTTTCTATTAAGTATATTTTTCTTGCTAATTTTAAATTTATTAGTTTTAATCCATTTCCATACAGTTTGTTGAGTTATTCCAAGTATAGCTGCTATATCTGGTGTGGTTAGATATTCACCTTTATACAAAGTTTTCAAGCCTAATTTTCTTGCTTTCGCTATAACAGCAGTTTCTTTTCTTTTTAAATATTTAGCTATCTTCTCTACGCCACTACTTCCCCATTTTTCTAATAGATAATTTATTTCTTTTTCAGTCCACTTTCTTCTTTCTCTTTCAAAGTTATTCAAAAATATTACCTCCTAACTTCTCATTCGATAATTATTTTCTTGTCCATTTATTTCTAAATAAAACCCTTTGCTTGCTTTATACAATCTACTTGCAATTGCTGCATCAAACTCTAATAACCTATCTATATTAAATTCAGTACTTACCATCATTGGTAACTTCTTATTTATTCTAAAATTAACTATTTCAAAAATTATTCTTATATCTGATTCAGTAATTTTCCCCTTAAAGAGATCATCTATGAATAACACTTTTGCATTTTTATATTTATTTATTAGTCTTTGATATTCTTCTGGTTGCATGGCTGCTTGTTTTAATTTAGTTATAACTTCCACATAACTCATATAAACAACACCTATTTTTTCTTTTTTCAGAAGATTTAATGAAACTGCTAATAATAAATGAGTCTTACCTGATCCTGGAGTTCCACAAAACATAATTGAATTATTTTCAGAAGAACAAATATTTTTAAATCTTAATAAATAATTAGTTGCTGTATCTTTCATATTTTTTGTAGTTTGATTAAAACATTCAAAGCTCTTAAGAGTTTTATCTAAATTTTTAAATTCAATATCACTTTGATTCCATATGTCTTGGACCTTCTTCATTTCATAACATGTGCATCTACTCATAACAGGTTGAGACTTATTTTGCTTTTTTTGAATCCATGTAGTTCCACCACAAAATGGACATACTTTACTCGAACTCTTCTGCTCTTTTTCTGTCTTCTTCTGTGAGTTCATATGTTTCTGCTGGTTTAAAATTGCTTCCTGTTGAATTCCCCTTTGTGCAAGTATTCGGTCTAGTGAAGCTATTCCTGTTTCCATTATTGTCATTTGTAACACCATCCTTCTCATTGAGATATGCTTCAAATTTAGTTCCAAATAAGGTTTCTGGTCTTAAATATTTATTCATAACAGAATCATTAATCCATCCATTAACCTTTTTATCTATAACTTTCTTAAAATCTTCTTCTGTAAATCCTTCATCCAATCTAGCCTTAATTAAACTTTGTGTTTTCTTAGTAGTAAATTTATATTTTGTATTAGCCTTTAAGTTTAAATACTCAATAACTCGACTATATATATCTTTAATAGATGGGTCTTTTAATAGATTAATCTTTTGGTTAAACTTTTCAGTTAAAGGGGGTTTAACTTTTGAGTTTAACGGGTTAAACTTTTCGGTTAAAGGGTTAAACTTTTCAGTTGCTTCCTTTTGAGTATCAGATGCTATAAGCTCTTTATATTTTTCACCTACTCCATAAAAAGAAAATGTACCTCCTTCTTTAACTAATTCAAAATCTAAAACGCCTGAGTCAACCAAAGTTTTTAAACGCCTTCTAAGTGCTATTTTGGATTTAATACCTAGTATTGGTAGCTCACTTAATAAGGATTCATATTTAAGCCAATAATATGGTTTATCGTTGATTATTTTTATAGCCATAGCTCCACTATCCTTAAAGTCTATAAAATACCTTAAGATAGCTAAGTCTTTATCATCTAATCCTAGTTCTAGTGCTTTAGCTTGAGAAAAACCCATAAATGTAAATTTCAAATTCACTACCTCCTTTAATGATTCTGTGATATAATTAAGGTGCTTTTATAAATTAGGTGGCTAAGGCCATCTTTTTTTATATCCTTAATTATCAATTTAGTTTTTTGCATAAAAACTCTCCTAAAATGTTGATATAACATGTCCATTTTTAACAGTTAAAAATAATCCTTTAAGAGCTAATAACATAGCTTCTTCTAAAGTTACTTGTTTCATACTATCTCCTCCATAACTTAAATTATGTAATCTCTATAATCTAAGGCTTTAAAGCCTTTTATCTTAAAGTGCTTTATCTTTTAATTCTTTTTCTTCTAATCGCTTTTTAAGTTCTTTTGCTATTTGAGCACTCTTTTCTGGACCATATCTTTTAACAACTATATCTGCTAAAACTTCTGCCATTTTTCGCTCAATAATTTTCATATCCTTTGGAAAATTTAATTCCACTTCCATTTCTTTTGACATGATCATCACTCCTTTATTTCAAACTATGATCTATCATAAAAATTGTTACTCACTATTTTTAATTAATTTTAAATATTGCTTGTCCTATTAATTACCATATTTTATAATTTAAGTATCAGCTACATTAAGCTGAAATACATATAGGTGGTGATTTTATGTGTTTAACTTCACATACTTTCCTTGGTAATGAAGAATTTTCTATTAATTGTCCAAATTGCTTAGAAACTGTAAACGTAAAAGCCAATCAACTTAACAACAATATTATTTGTCCTAGTTGCTGTAAAATTATTAACCTAAAAATTGATGATACCGAAGATTCTATTACCGAAGAATAGTTAAACTATTAATGGCTTTTAAGCTGCTCTTGAACTGGTACTTCTTGAGCAGTTCTTTCTAACTCTTTAATTGCATATTCTAATGCTTTTATATCTTCTCCCCATATTTCATCACTATTCTGATGTTGGTATTCACAATGTTTTTTCAAATCTTTTAATTGTTCAATACAATTTTCTTTATTCATTGAAAGCACTCCCTTATTCAATATTTGCTAAATATTTTTTAGCTAAAATCTTAAGTTCTGATGATCTTCTTTCTAATTTTGTAAAAAACTCAATTATCATGTTAAGCTCATCTTTTTCAGATTCATCAATAACTCCATCTGCAACAATTTTTAATAAAGTTTTTTGAATTGATTTGCTTTCTTCTAAATCATTAGTTGCTGATATAGCAAACCTATAAAGATTATCTATATTTTCTAAATCAATAGGTTGTGTAATCCTTTTACCTATTGGGCATTCATTACAACAGTAATTATTTAATAAGTGTGGTGCATTATAGACATCAGCCATAATTACAACCTTATCTACTGGAACTACTTTGCATAAATCTAATTCATAATCAGTTAATGAATCCTTAGATATAGATAGTTCTTCTGCAGCTCCTTCTCTACTTGTAAATTTAGGATTATACTTTGCTGCTTCTTTTCTTGCTATACAATACACATTTTGTGCTGCTTTAGTTGGTTGTTTTGCCATGTATATTTCCCTCCTTTCGTGAAATAATATAATCAAAGTTTAAAAAACTAGAACTTATTGTTTAAAAAAAAGTTCTAAAATTTGAGATTCATTTAATTCAAGTACTTTAACAATTTCATTTGCTAATGCTATATGAATCTTAGTTTTGCCAGATTCAATTAATGAATAACTAGCCTTACTCTTATAACCTAACATTTCAGACATTTCCTTTTGAGAATATCCTTTTTTTTCTCTAAATTTTGTTAATAATTTAGTATTCATTATAAATCTATCCTTTCATAATAAAGTTTGATTTATTTAAACTTTATATTTGTATTATAGTTCTAGTTTTTTAAACTGTCAATATTTTTAATGCAAAAAGTTTAATTATTTCAAACCTAGCTCTAAATAATCTAATTTATGATAAAATAAAGATAAGTTTAAAAATTTTAAACAGGAGGACTATATATGGATTCTAATATTCTTGGTAAAAGATTAAAACTACTAAGAACCGAGGCTGGTTTAACACAAGAAGAATTTGGTAAAAAATATGCTTTGAAAAAATCTACTATTTCACAATATGAATCAGGATTTAGTAGACCTGATGATGAATTAAAAAAGCAAATAGCTATTGATTATAATGTTTCAATTGATTGGCTTTTAGGTCTTATTGATAGTCGTAAATCGAATATAAATGAATCATCTGAAGAATTGTTAAAAGATAAAAGAACTACTGTTGCTCTACATAATGGCAATGGTATTGATGATGAGCTTCCTGAAGAAGCTAAAAAAGAAATTGAAAACTTTATTGAATTTGTGAAAAATAAATATGGTAAAAAATAAAGGTGCTTAAGCACTTTTATTTATATATGTAAGTGTAAATAAATTGTAAATAGACTAAATTCAAACATTTTAATTTCATACTTAAATCACTTATGCCAAAATATTCATTAAAACAAAAATATATAAATAATTATTAAGGAGGTAATTTAATGACTACTACATTTATCAATGTTTCAATTGACAAACTTATTGTTAATCCTGAAAATTATAGATTTGAATCTGTGGATAATGAAGATTTAGCAATAAAAATAATGTTAGATAAACATAATAAAGCAATTAAAGAATTATTAAAAGATATTTTAGAAAATGGATTGAATCCACTAGAAAGATTATTAGTATTTGAAAAAAATAATAATTATATAGTATTAGAAGGTAATAGAAGAGTAACAGCACTTAAAATAATTAATGATGTTAATATATTAAAAAATATAGATCAAAAATACTTTAAGGAATACTCAAAATTAATTAAAAATACAAAAAATAAATTTTCTTTAGATAAAGTTTCTTGTGCATTAACAGATGATATTCCTGAATCAAATAAGTGGATTGGACTTAAGCATACTGGATCTAATGGAGGAAGGGGAACAATACCTTGGGATACTACTCAAAAAAGAAGATTTTTGAATAACACTACTACTAACAGTAAGTCTAATATTGTTACTTCTTTATATTCTTACATAAAATCAAATAATTATTATTGCGACTCAATAAAACAAAATTTAGATATAATTCCTGTAACTACACTAGAAAGATTATTAAATGATCCTTATGTTAGAGAAAATATTGGTATTGATATCAAAAGAAATACAATTTATAAGTTATATCCAGATATTGAAATAAGCAAACCTTTAAAAAAAGTTTTAAATGATTTGATAAATAAAAAAATTGTAGTAACAGATATTTATACTAAAAGTCATAGAATAGATTACTTAGATACATTTTCTGAAAAGGATTTACCAAATTACTCAACAAAATTAACTTTTCCTATTGAATTATTATGTAATCTAAATATAGATAAATTACCTTTAGGTAATACTGGTGATAATACTAATAGCAATTCTGATGGTAATACTGGTGATAATACTAATAGCAATTCTGATGGTAATACTGGTGATAATACTAATAGCAATTCTGATGGTAATACTGGTGATAATACTAATAGCAATTCTGATGGTAATACTGGTGATAATACTAATAGTAATACTGGTGATAATACTAATAGTAATACTGGTGATAATACTAATAGTAATACTGGTGATAATACTAATAGTAATACTGATGGTAAACGTGATAATAATAATATAAATAAGAGAAAATTTCTTATTCCTAGTACATTTCATGCTAGAATAAATGTACCTAGAATACAGCAAATTTATAAAGAATTAAAAAGATTAGATGTATCTGAATACCCTAATTCAGTTTCAGTTCTTTTTAGAGTATTTTTTGAATTAACTGTAGATGAATATATAGAACAAACTAATTTGCAAGGAATAACAAATAACGATAAACTTAACAAAAAGGTACAAGCGTGTATTGATGACTTAAAGAAAAAAAATTTATTTGATAAATATAAAGCAAAACCTATCAATGTTGCTATATCTACTAATGATAGTTTGTTCTCAATAAATACATTTAATAGTTATGTTCATAATAAACATATGATACCAGATCCTATGCAATTAAAAAATACTTGGAATCAATTTGAATCATTTATTCTAACTTTACTAAATACAACTAAAAAATAAATTCATGGCCTAAAACATATTTTTATGCTAAACTTATATTGTAATTTAATATACTAAGGAGATTATTTTATGGCCATAAAAAATTATTCCCCTTTAAGATATCCTGGGGGAAAAAATAAATTATCTAATTATGTAAAAAACTTAATAGATTTAAATAATGTAAGTGGACATACATACATAGAGCCGTTCGCTGGTGGAGCTGCTGTAGCATTACATTTATTGATAAATGGTTATGTTGATAATATTATAATAAATGATTATGATAGATCAATTTATGCTTTTTGGCGCTGTGTATTAACATACACTAAGAGATTTTGTAAACTTATAGACGATACGCCAATAACAATGGATGAATGGTACAAACAAAAAAAAATCCAAAATAATAAAGAAAATGTTAATTTATTTGAATTAGGTTTTTCAACATTTTTTCTAAATAGAACAAATCGTTCTGGTATAATAAAAGCTGGTGTTATAGGTGGATATAATCAAACTGGTAATTATAAAATGGATTGTAGATTTAATAAATCTGATCTTATAGAACGTATAAAATTAATAGCAAGTTATAAGAGTCATATTAAACTTTATAATTATGATGCTATTAAATTAATAGATAAAATTATAAAGCCTAATTCTGATAAAAGTTTTACTTTTTTTGATCCCCCCTATTATAAGCAAGGGTCAAATTTATATGTAAACTTCTATAAACATGAAGATCATGTTAAATTATCAAATAAAATTAAAGAATTAGATCATAATCACAAATGGATTGTTACCTATGATAATAGTCCAGAAATTTTTGATATTTATAAAGACTTTTCTTTTATACAATATCCACTAAAGTATACAGTTGAAAAAAAATATTTTGGTGTTGAAGTTTTATTTTATTCAAAATATACTAATATAAATTATTTCAGAAATAATACCTAGAATAATTAATCTAGGTATTATTTTTAAGCATTTTAAGAACATACGTTCGTATTTTGTGCTATAATTATCCTATAAATATAATTTATGGGGTGATTAACAAATGAAAAGCCTAACTGATATATATAATTTAATAGAAAAAGAAAACTTAATACTTGAAGAAGTTAATTTTAAAGAACCCAATATAGAAGGTATATATTTTAAAGTGCCAGGGCTCTCTCCTACTATAGGTATTCATAAAAATATAGTACATAATACTAAAAAATATATATCTGTTTTAGCTGAGGAGCTTGGCCATCATTTTACTTCTATAGGTGATTTAACTGCTGAGTGTGTTACTTATGCTCAAAAATTAAATAGAAGTAAACAAGAACTTAGAGCTAGGCGTTTTGCAGCTAATTATTTAATTTCTGATGATGAAATAATTGGAGCAATACTACAAAATATAAATACTATATATGGACTCTCAAGCTATTTTAACGTTACTGAAGAAATTATAAAATATAAACTACTATCAATATATCTAAAAGAAGGTAAATATACTAATAGTATACTTGCTATTATGACTAAGGAGGTAGTTTATGATTGTTGCAATCTATAGTAGAAAGTCAAAATTCACTGGTAAAGGTGATTCTATAGAAAACCAAATAGAAATGTGTAAAGAATACATTAAAACACACATTTCAGATGAAGTTGATTTTCTAGTATATGAAGATGAAGGTTTTAGTGGTGGAAATATTAATAGACCTGAATTTAAAAATCTAATGAATGATATTAAACATAGAAAAATAAATCTTCTTATTTGTTATAGGTTAGATAGGATCAGTAGAAATGTTTCTGACTTCTCTTCTGTTTTAGAAACTTTACAAGAAAATAAAGTTGATTTTATTTCTATAAAAGAACAGTTCGATACTTCTTCTCCTATGGGTAGAGCTATGATATATATTGCTTCTGTATTTGCTCAATTAGAAAGAGAAACTATTGCAGAACGTATTAAAGATAACATGCTTGAAATGGCCAAAAACGGCAAATGGACAGGTGGTAAGATACCATTAGGCTTTAAATCTAATAAAATCACTTACATAGATGATGAAGGTAAGAAAAGACATAAATCATCTTTAGAACATGAGCCTAAAGACTTAGAATTTGTTAAATTTCTTTATGAAAAATATTTAGAACTTGGAAGCCTTCATAAACTTGAAGTATATACTCATCAAAATAATATAAGTTCTATTTCAGGTAAAATATTTGAAAAAAGTACTCTTAAAATAATTCTTCAAAATCCTATATATGTTAAAGCTAATTCAAGTGTAGTTGATTATTTAACTACTAATGGTTGTAAAGTTTATGGTGAAGTTGATAATTTACATTCTCTTCTTAGCTATAATAAAACTGAAAGTATATATAAAAATGGTAAACTTACTAAAGCTAATAAAGAGCCTTCTGAAAGGTTTGCTTCCGTTAGTAATATACTTGGTTATCTTGAACCTGAATTATGGCTTAAAGTACAATTACAGTTTGATAGAAATAAAGATACATTTCCACGCCTTGGTAAGACCCATAATGCTCTTTTAATTGGAAAATTATTTTGTGGAAATTGTAAAAGTAGAATGTTAATACAACATGGTAAAGTTTCAACAAAAACTGGTGAAAAGTTATTTTATTATGTATGCTCCTTAAAAAGAACTTCTAAAAGAAAGTTATGTAATTCTAAAAATATTAGTCTTTCAAAAATTGAAAAAACTGTTTTAAAAACATTAAAAAATCTAAGCTATGATAGCACATTTTTTTTGGATAATTTAAATATTAAGTATAATGATACTTCAAATAATAAAGCTGCTCTTTTATCATTAAATAAATCATTAGAAGATAAAAAATCTCAAATTGATGTTTTAGTAAATAAATTATCTTTGGATCATAATAATTTACTTACTGAAGTTTTATTTGAAAAAATAACTAACCTAAAAAAGGAATGCATTGAATTAAATAATAAAATTAACAGCATAAAAAAAGAAAAGATTAAATTAGAAAATGAATCATTAGAAATTTCTTTTATTGAAACTCTTATTAATAAGTGTTCTTATATAGAAAATCTTTCTCATAATGAACAAAAACAATTAATTGATTCTTTAGTAGATACTATTTACTATTATCCTCCTGATAAAGATGGAAATGATAAAATTAAAATCAATTTTGTAGGATCATTAGATATTATAAAAAATTAAATCTTAATTTAAAATTAAGCTAATCTTAATGTAATATTATAATATTTAAAATAAACTATTTATATTCTAATACAAAGGAGTGAATTATATGACATATTTTCAAAATATCTATTTTGGAAGCTTTGGTTTAATTTTAGGAATAATTTTTTATATTATTAGAGTATATCCTAGTTATATAATGGCCAAAAAAGCAAATCTAAAAAATCCATGGATGATGCTAATACCAATTTTAGGTGAATTACAAATGCTTCATTTAGCAGGTTTATCTTATTGGTACTTTCTTCTTTCATTTATTCCATTTGTAAATTTCATTTTTTCTATAATAGTTTTCTATCGAATTATGAAAAACTTTGGTTTCGGATTAGGAATGACTATATTAGGAATTATATTCTCATTTATAGCATTTTTAACATTCTGGTATATTGTAATAACAAATAGAAATTTTGTTGGAGATATTCCTGAAGAATATCAAGAATATTAGTAAAAATAGAATAATAATTAATATAAAAAACGACCTGAGAAAAAGGTTGTTTTTTTGTTCATGTAGCATGTCCAGTATCAAGTAATATTATATTTTCTGCAAATTCTTTTAATGCATATTGCTGACATACCTTACTACTTAATTTATCATAATTAATATCTTCCTTTGGAATTTTAAGTATTACTACACCATTTTTATCCAATTTTTCTCTTAAATCTTTTGATAAGCTTTCTTTTGCAAGCTTACAAGATCCTGAAAAAGCACCAAGTTCATCTCCATTTCTCTCTCCTTGAATATCTCTAACATTACATCTTTCGCTTACACTTATTCTTGGCCCAAAAGCAGGACATCTTAAAACACACATTGAACAACCATTTCCATACCTTAAACAATTCCCCATAGGACCTGTTGATCCTGTTGTTTCTATAAATACATCTCCTGAAATATAGGTATCATCTGCAAGTATTACTCCTTTAATCTTTTTCCCATCAAAATCTACATCTTTAACACGAGTTTCCATAAAAATTTTTATTCCTGTATCTTTCAAATATTCTCGAGTTGCTCCCTCAATTATATTTACATCATAAAGACTTGCATGTTTATGACCTGGAAAATCTATATTTTTATGTCTTGAATTTTCATCAGTTAATTTTATTAAATCGCCTGCACCTAAAGCTATAAGTTCTTCTGAAGCTGTAAATCTTCCATTGTTTCTCATAATGCCTCCAACATTTCCAAGTCCAAGAAGCAAATCTGTCTTTTCAAATAGTAATACTTCTGCTCCTGCCTTTTTTGCAGTTATAGCAGCTGCAACAGCTCTTTACTTAAAATTACATCAAAAATCTGTAAATTTTATTAATATACAACTTTTAAAAATTTACTAAGTTTATTAAAATTTTTCATTTAAAATTTACCATTTTATATCCATATTTTTAATTAAAAATCAATATATTTTTCGCTTTATTTTATTCAAATTTATACCTTAAAATACAAAATTTATTAAAATTCATTTTAATACACTATTTTATTTATCATTTGTAATAATTTACTAGTATTTTTTATTTAATCCTTTATACTTTCAATTAAATTTTCAATAATGTATTTTTATCAATGTAGATTATTCAGAAAATTCATACTATTATTGTATTGTAAACCTATACATAAACAAAGGAGGAATATTAATGAACGATACATTGTTAAATTTAATAACAAGCAAAGATGAAAATTGGGATAAGAGATGGAAATATAACTGTGCTATTTTTATACTAAGTTATATTTTTATGGGTGCAGTAACAGGAATAACAAATGATTCTTTCGTGTCCTACTTAAACATCACTGTTCCAGATGTAGTTAAAGCCCTTCCAGCTTATGCATCAATAGCAACATTTGCAATAGCCATTATATTATTATTTACAAGTAAAATTGGTTATAAAAAAATAGCCATTGGATCTCCAATAATTTTATTATTAGGATTATTTGCATGTATATATAGTAAAAATCCAACAATCATATTAATTGCTAATATTCTTATAAATATTGGTGCTGCAATGTATGATTGCATATATCCATTAATGTTTACATCATATACTCCTATAGAAGAAAGAACTTCTATGTTCTCAAGGGTTATGTACTGTAATTTAATTAGCCAATCTATATTAACATTTTTTAATGGTAAAATAGTTGTTTGGAAATTTAGTAAAAATTTAAAAATTTCCTATGATCAAGCAGCCCTTTTATCTGAACATCAAAACGAATTAAATCCTATGCAACTATCAGCTTATACATCATCATATAAATTTGTTTTATGGATAGCAGTTATTTTAACAGTTATTTCTTTATTCTTTTTATTCTTCTTAAAGGAACAAGTTCAAGATTATCAAGAAACAAAGGAAGAAATTGCTGAAAGAAAATCTGGCAAAAAATTTGACTTTAAATTACTTGCAAACAAATATGTAATTATGTGGGTAGTTATATTTAGTATAATTAGATTTGGTGCTTTACTTGTAACTCCTTATTTCCCAATTTATTTAAATGATTTCCTACATATTAGTAGAGGTGTTGTTTCAACAATAATAACCTTCTCAACAATCGCTATGGTTTTAGGATATTTTTGCACTCCTTGGCTTGAGAAAAAATTAGGAGCAATAGTTACAATAGCAGTAGCTACAATACTATGTGTTCCTATAATGTTTATAATGCCACATGGTGCTATGTTTGGCGCTAATGTTTCTTGGGCAATTGGAATAATTTTATTCTTTAGATCTGGAATTGCAAATGCTTCTGGTCCAATTGAACTTTCATTGCCACTAACATTTGTTCCAAAAAATTTAGTTCCTACATATAATTCTCTTATATTAATTACAAATTCTGTAGTTGGAATTTTAACTGGATTATTTGGAAGATATGTTTTATTTACAAAGCCTAGTGGATATGGTACAGCATATTATATTGCAGGTGTAGTATATTTATTATGTAGTATAGTATTACTTATAATATTTACTAAAAAATACAACAGACCCTCAAATAATTCAGAAGATGAAGCTAATATAAATTAATTTTATTTTTTATAATAACACTCTACATAAATTTTGTAGAGTGTTATTGATTTTTATCTAATAATCTATAAATTTCACTTTTTTCTTTTTTTAATTCCTCAAACTTTTTATCAATAAATTCATTATTTCCTTTATAAATATCTAATAAAGCTTTAGTAAATATAATATTTATACTCTTTGAAAATGTATAAGTAACATTAAGCTCCTTCTTCATAAATATACCCCCTTTAATCCTAATAATATTAAATATAGTATTCTTGTCCCTAATTTTTGTTACAAATATATTTTTTAAAATTTTTTCAATAATATAAATATGAAATCTGGAATAAACTTTAATATAGGAGGTTTCATATGAAAAAAATAGCTATATATTCAAGAAAATCTAAGGAAACTGATACTGGAGAAAGTATAAAAAACCAAATAAGTTTATGCAAAAATTATTTTAATAGTAGATATAAAGATTGTAACTTTGAAACTTTTATTGATGAAGGCTTTAGTGGTGGAAATACTAATAGACCTGCTTTTAGACGTATGCTAGAACTTTCTAAACTAAAAAAATTTGATATTATTGCTGTTTATAAAATAGATAGAATTGCTAGAAATATAACTGATTTCTTTAATATATATAATGAATTAGAAATTAATAATATTAAATTAGTTAGTATAACAGAAGGCTTTGATGCCACTACTCCTATAGGAAAAATGATGATGACTATACTTGCTGGTTTTGCTGATATGGAGAGAGAAAATATAAGACAAAGAGTTAAAGATAATATGAATGAACTTGCAAAACTTGGAAGATGGAGCGGAGGCACCCCTCCTACTGGTTATACTAGTGAAAGTAAATATATAAATGGCAAAAAAATAACTTATCTTAAACTGTTAGAAACTAAAAAGGAGCTTATAAAAAAAATTTTTAAACTTGCAAGTGAAAATTTTACAACCTATGAGGTAAGTAAAGAAGTAAATATAAGTAATAAAACAATTGCTAATATAATTTCAAATCCAACCTATATTAAATCTGACTTAAAATCTAAATATTATTTAGAAAGCATTGGCTATAAAGTATATGGTGATATTAATGGCAAAGGTTTCCTATCCTATGGAAGAAGACCAAAAAAAAATGGTAAAAAACTTTATAATTCTTCTGGAATGTTTGTTGCAGTAAGCACTCATGAAGGAATTATTGATTCTTCAACCTGGATAAAAGCAAATGAAAACTTAAAAAATCGTGCTTTAACTGGTAGACCTAGAATATCTAATAATTCTTTTTTAGCACATTTAGTAACTTGTACCTGTGGCAGTACTATGTTTATAACTTCTAGTCATACTAAAAAAGATGGATCCAAATCCTATTATTTTAGATGTTCTAATAAAACAAATAAAGAAATACTTTGTAATTCAAGTTTTATTAAAGTATCTCATTTAGAAAAAAAGATTTTAGATATTCTAAGTGAAATATCTTTAGATATAAACTTATTAAAAAAATATACTAATATAGATACTGATAATTATAAAAAAAATATATCAAAACTAAAATATAAATTAAAAAGCAATGAATTTAAAATAGATTCTTTAACTGAAAAACTTTTAATTTTAAATGGTAATACTTTAAGAATTATTAATAATAAAATTAATGAATTATCTAATGAAAATACTATTATAAATGAGAATTTACTACATTTAGAAAAATATCTTATATTAAAACAAAAAGATAATTCTTCAATAGATAATTTTCAAAAAAAACTAAAAAGTATATTAATTATTTTCCACGAACTACCAATAAAAGAAAAACAAAATTTTATAAGAAAAATTATAAAAGAAATTAAATTTGATGGTAATAACTCAGTTCAAATAATATTTAATGATATAATTTGAACTGGGTTGCAACACCTGACCATCCTCCACCAATAATAACGACTCTCATATTAATCTCCTTTCTTCAAATATACTTCTAGGATCTGTCTGAACCTTGCAAAATCTTTTGACTTTATGCCCTTTATATCTTGCTGTACATGCCCCGCATATACCTTCTCCACAGCACATTTTAAAATTATTGCAGCATGATAGTAAAATATCCCCTCTATTTAAACTATCTAGATATTCTATTACCTTTAAAGTAAGTATATCAGCTCCAGCTATATGAATATATGAAACTCCATTTGCAATACATTTATTAATAATATCCTTGCATTCTTTTGAGAGTTCTCCCTTTTCTAATAAACTTTTAGAAGTATTTTTTACATTATATTTTTCTAAAAACTCATCTAAAAAACCCTTTTTAAGTCCACCATAATCTGCAAAAGTTTCTACACTGCAGTCTTGCAACAACAATTTACGTAGTACAGGAACCATTGGCGCTATTCCTATTCCTCTTGCTAGAACTAAACACTTACTTTTATTTTGTTTTTCTATATTTTTTATACCAAAAATTCCATTCCAATAAGGTGCTCTTATATGAATTTCATCTCCAATATTAAATTGTAATAACTTTTTAGTCTTTATGCCTCTAATTTCTACTGCAACAGTAATACTATTTTCATCAATATTTGATTCTAAAACAGAAATAGGTGTATCAAAATATTTATCCTCCTTCTCTGGACATATAAAAATATAACTTCCAGGCTTAACTAAATCTAATGTTAACTTGTGAACAGTTTTAAATTTCAAAACAATTATACTATTATCATAGTTTTTAATATCCAATATTTTGCAAGAGTACTTCTCTCTTCCTTCTTTTGCTTTCATACCATTGTTAAAAAACTCTTGATATATACAAACTCCTTTCCAATTAGAACAATCACAAAAACATTCTCCATGCATTTGAGAACAAATTATACATTCTCCATTTTCTGCTAACTTACAAGGACAAAATTCACTTCCTGCATCAATACAATCAGTTGCTTCTCTAATCATTATTTCTCCTTAAAAATTAATCCTTATATTAGAATATTTTTATAAAAGTAATTTGTTCATATTTAAGAATATTTTTTATTTCATTTGAAGTATATTTATAGCATCTTCATTAGTTATGTCCTGTAATGACTTTAATGGATGTTCCAATTTTCTTTTATTATTTTCTTGTATCTTAAAAGCACCAATTACCTCCCCTTCTTTTATATCTATATATGGTTTAAATACATTAATTTCATATTGAGCATTGTCTTTAGAGAAAGCATTTGTTATCTTCTCATCTTTTACTATAGAACTTAAAACATTATTACCTTCCTTTAATAAAAGTTCTCTAGTCATATCACAATTAAAGGCATACTTATCTTTTATATTATTAAATATTTTTTCTGTTTGATTCCATCTATCTGTGCAGTTTAATACAACAATTATTATGTCTTTTCCTTTATGATTTACAGAAGAAATTAAACATTTACCTGCTCCTCCTGTATATCCAGTTTTTACTCCATTTGCTCCTGGTATTTTCCAAAGTATTTTATTGATATTATTATAATCTCTAGTAAAATTATATTTTTCTTTCTTTATTTCCTTGCTTCCAACAATCTCTCTAAAAACATCATATTTCATTGCTTTAGCTGTTAATATAGCTAAATCATAGGCTGATGAATAGTGATCTTCTGTATCAAGTCCATGTGGAGTTTGAAAATGTGAATCTATTATTCCAATCCCCTTTGCAAAGTGATTCATAATTTCTGAAAACCCTTCAACAGATACTCCTAAGCCTTCTGCTAAAGCTATTGCAGCATCATTTCCTGATCTATACATAAGTCCATATAAAAGCTCTCTAGTTGTTATTTCCTCATTAGCTTTGTACCCTACTTTAGAACCTCTAACAGAAGTTGCATTTTTTGAAACTGTAATTTTTTTATTTAAATCTCCATTTTCTATAACAATTAATGCTGTTAAAACTTTAGTAGTACTTGCCATAGGTACAACTTCAAAGGCATTTTGTTCAAAAAGTATTTGCCCACTTTCACCATCTATTGCTATGGCATTTCTAGCTGAAACTCTAAATTTATCATTATTAAAGGCAAAGGCTTTAATAGCTAACATATTAAATACTATGCAAATTACAGGTATAAACATTAAGTAACGTTTAAACTTCTTCATAAAATCACCTCAATGTTATTTTGTAATAAATTCTATTTAATATACTATTTCATTATGTAGTATATTTTTCCTTATCCTTGACAATACTATAACTAAGGGAGGATAAAAATGAATTTATTTATATTGTTATTAATTATAGTTTTCTTAATTCCAGTTCCTATTAAAGTTAGTATTTTCTATTCTACGGAAGATTATTATATAAAATTATATAAATATAAACTAATTTCAAAGTTAAATAAAAGAAAAGAAAATAAAATTTTACATAAATTAAAGAATTTTATTAATAATATAAATAAAGACTCATTTAAAGATAATTTTTCATTAAAGGACTTTTTTAAAATCTTAATTAAAAATTTTAAAAATTCTAAATTCAAACCAACAATTAAAATAAATGGATTTTTAAATTACTCATTAGGTGATTCCTATAACACAGCAATTTTTAATGGTATTATTTCTTCCATTTTCCCATTTATTTATAGAATATTAAATTTATTTTTTAATGTAAAAAAATCTAAATTTTTAATAAATCCTATTTTTAAAGATAGTAAAATAATAACTTTTAATTATAAAAGTATAATTTTTGTTTCATTAGGGCAAATTATTTATATATGCATAATATTTACAAAATCAATTTTAAAAGCCAAGGAGGTGTCCCTTAGGGAAAATTTATGACTAGAGAACATCCAATTGAAAATTTAATGAAAAGCACTATGGAAAGTATAAGAGATATGGTTGATGTCAATACTATTATTGGAGATGCTGTTGAGACTAGAGATGGAACATATATTATTCCTATATCAAAAGTATCTTTTGGATTTGCATCTGGTGGAAGTGAATTTGATTCTGAAAATAAACTTTCTAAAGATCCAGAAAATGCTTATCCTTTTGGTGGAGGTTCTGGAGCTGGGGTTTCTGTAAAACCAGTTGCATTTCTTGTAGTTAGAGAAAATTCAGTTAGACTTTTACCTGTAGAGCAAAATAGCACTTATGATAGAATTGTTGATACAGTTCCACAAATAATTGAGATATTAAAAGATGCCTTTAATAGTACTATTGGAGATAAAGAATGTAAAAATGGTAAACATAGTTTCGAAGATGGTACTTCCAATAAAATAGATGATAGTTATTTTACATCAAATTGTGATGGCCATAATGTAAAATAACAAAAAAAAAGACATTGCTATACATTTTAATATAGCAATGTCTTTTAATTATCAGTAGTATCTAATACAACCTCATCATCATCCTCTTCTGATTCTTCTTCAAATAAATCTAAGGATGGTAATTCATCAAGGCCAGATAATCCAAACTGTCTTAAAAATTCATCTGTTGTTCCATAAAGAATAGGTCTTCCAGGAACCTCAAGTCTACCAACTTCACAAATAAGTTCTCTCTCTATTAATTTTTGAATTGCACTATCAGATTTAACTCCCCTTATTTCATCAATATCAACTCTTGTAATAGGTTGCTTATAACATATTATTGCAAGACTTTCTAATGATGCTTGACTTAAAGATTGTCTTCTATTTTTCTTTAATAGTTTTTGAATATAGTCACTGTATTCTCTTTTAGTTACTAATTGATATCCACCATTTAAAGTAATAAGTTTTATTCCTCTATTTGATACCTCATAATCTAACATCATTTCTCCTAAAACCTCTTCTGCATATTTAGGAGTTATTTCTAAATTAATGGCTATATCTCTTAAAGAAAGTGGCTCTCCAGTTACAAATAGTACTGCTTCAATTGCAGCTTTTAAAGATTCCTTATTTGAATAATCCATACTCTTAAAATTATCTATATTAGTCATTTCCATTTTCATCACACCTTTTAATAATAATATCACTAAAATTTTGACTTTGATAAACTCTAACTTGTCTTTGTTTTATAAGCTCAAGTAATGCTAAAAAGGTTACAACACATTCTAGCTTACACTCACATTCTTTCATAATATTATTAAATTCTTGTATTTTACAGTCATTAATTTTATCAAGTAAATAATCATATTTATCTTCTACTTTATAAAGGTCAACTCTTATATTTTTTTGTATTACATTCCCTTTATTTTGTTTATTAATATAATTTTCTAATATTTTATTATATATATTATAAAGATCAATTAATGTAATATTTTTAAATATATCTTCATTGTTTACTTTACTTTCCTTCACTTCTTCAATTATTTCTGGCTTTTTTGAATAAGTAACACCTAGTCCTAAAGATATTGATTTAAAATATTCTGTAGATGCTTTAATTTTTTTATATAAAATAAGCTTTTCAACAAGTCTTTTTTCTATGTCCTCTTCATTTTCTTCTAAAACTTTAGCTTTAGGTAAAAGACTTTTTGATTTTATTTCTATTAATGTAGCTGCAATTACTATAAATTCTGATGTTATTTCAAGGTCCATTTCTTTCATAGTATCTAAATATTGTAAATACTGATTTGTTATCTTATAAATTTCTATATTGTATATATTCATTTTATTCTTTTTTATAAGATGCAAAAGCAAATCAAATGGACCCTCAAAATCAGCTACTTTTATCTTAGGTAATTCCATTCTTCTCCCACCTTTCATAGCTAAAACAACATTTTAATTATACACTAAATAAGGTAGTTTTTAAATGAAATTTTAAGGGAACCATACAATTTGTATGATTCCCTTATATATTATTCCTTATCTTTTTCATTGAAAATATTTTTGATTTTAAATTTAATTTTTCCAAATATATTATCTTTCTTTACATCTCTATCTGTATATATATCAACTTCTCCTATTTTTTCTTTTCCCATATATACTTCACACTTACCTACAGTATCTCCACTTTTATATTTATTTTTAATTTCTTTAATATTAATCTTATTTTCAATTTTTCCACTTTGGCCCTTTTCTAAAATTACATTTAAATCTTCTTTTGCTTTAGCAATAAAGTATTTATCAGTATTTTCACCCATATATACTTTACTTATTTCTTCATCCTTTGATAAAACTTTTTTGCCTTCAAATTTAGAGAATCCATGATTTAATAATATACTAGCATCTCTATTTCTTATTTTAAAAGTTGGTGCTCCCATAATTACAGTAAGCATTCTAACTCCATTTCTTGTTGCTGTTGCAGATATACAGTATTTTGCTTCTTGTGTATAACCTGTTTTTAATCCATCACAGCCTTTAAAAAATCTCACAAGTTTATTATGATTTACAAGTTCAATTGGAGATTTTCTTCCTTCTGAAATTGTCTCCATATAAGTTCCTGTATATTTTAATATTTTTTCATGCTTTAGTAATTCCATTGACATTAATGCTATATCTTTAGCAGTTGATAAATGATCCTCAGCTGGAAGACCTGTGCTATTTTTAAAGGTTGTATTTTTCATTCCAAGTTCTTGCGCTCTTTTATTCATTAAGTCAACAAAATCTGATTCAGTTCCTCCTAAATATTCTGCCATTGCAACTGCAGCATCATTTCCTGAAGCAATAGCTATTCCTTTAAGGATTTCCTCAACAGTTCTAATTTCTCCTGTATCTAAGAGCATAGTGCTTCCACCCATTTTCTTTGCATTTTCACTACAGGTTATCTTATCATCAATCTTTATTTTGCCACTATCTACAGCTTCAATAGCTAATAACATTGTCATTATCTTAGTTACAGAAGCTGGTGCAAATTTCTCATCTGAATTTTTTTCATATATTATTTTACCTGTTTTAGGTTCCATAAGCAGAGCTGACTTAGCTTCTATTTTGTTTCCACCTTCTTTTTCTCCCTTTGCAAAGACTTGAATAGATGATAATGGTAACATAAATACTAATAAAGCCATACTTATTATTTTAACTAATTTTTTATAAAAGTTTTTCATAATTAGTATCCTCCTCTCAGAATTAGTATTACCATTTATAGAAAATATAACTCTAATTATTTATTACATAATATGTATTTAAAATCCAATTATTAAAATTATTTTTATATTATAGTTGCTTATCTATGTTCTAAAAACTTATCTAAAGCAATAATTTAATTTTTCTATAAAAAAAGAAGCTATACAAATTTTGCATAGCTTCTTTTAATTCTACTATTTTATAATATCATATATTAAAGGTAAATCTTTTCCCTTTGATTCTTCTATTATTATATTTTCAAGTAAATCTTTCTTTGCTTTTTCTGCTTTGTCTAAATCATTTGCATAAACATAAGCAATAACATCGCCTTTTTCTACTTTATCTCCACGCTTTTTAGTAAGTTTCATTCCAACTGCTAAATCAATAGTGCTTTCTTTAGTTGCTCTACCAGCACCAAGTTCCATAGCAATAAGTCCTAATTTTTCAGCATGTATTTTATTAATGTATCCTTCTTTTTCAGATTTAACTTCTACAATATGTTTAGCTGTAGGGAATTTTTTATAATCATCTACATAAGATTCATCTCCACCTTGAGCTTTAACAAATTCTTTTAACTTTTGTACAGCCTTTCCATTGTTTATATTTTCAAGTAAAAGTGCTCTTCCTTCTTCTTCATCTTTAACTTTTCCTGAAAGAACAAGCATATTGCTGCCTAAAGTTAATGTTAACTCTAATAAATCTTTAGGTCCATTTCCTTTTAAAAGTTCTATAGCTTCAATAACTTCTAAAGCATTTCCAATTGCAAATCCTAAAGGTTGATCCATGTCTGAAATAACAGCTATTGTTTTTCTTCCAACATTATTACCAATGTCAACCATTTCTCTTGCTAACTCTTTAGCATCTTCTGGAGTTTTCATAAATGCTCCATCTCCAACCTTTACATCAAGAACTATAGCATCAGAACCTGAGGCAATTTTTTTACTCATTATACTAGAAGCTATAAGTGACATATTGTCAACTGTTGCTGTAACATCTCTAAGGGCATATATCTTTTTATCAGCTGGTGCTAAATGTCCAGTTTGAGCTGCTAAAGCTATCTTAATATCATTTACATTTTTTATGAAATCTTCCTCTGTAAGTTGAACTGTAAAACCTTTAAAAGCTTCTAACTTATCTATTGTTCCACCAGTATGACCAAGTCCTCTACCTGACATCTTTGCAACTGGAACATGACAACTTGCAACAAGAGGTGATAAACATATTGATGTTTTATCTCCAACTCCACCTGTTGAATGTTTATCTACCTTTACACCTTTTATTTTTGAAAGATCTAATGTGTCTCCTGAATTAACCATAGACATTGTTAAATCAGCTGTTTCTCTTTTATTCATCTTATTAAAAAAGATTGCCATTAAAAGTGCTGAAGCTTGATAATCTGGGATTTCACCCTTTGTATATCCTTGAACAAAGAAATCAATTTCTTCCTTTGTTAATTCTAACCCTTTTCTTTTTTTTAAAATTACATCATACATTCTCATAAATAAAATCCTCCTTAGTTATACCATCTATTTAAATAAAATTTCAGAGAAATCTTCACCATGTGAGTCATTTGGAACATCTAAATAAGTTAATATACTCTTTCCTATATCTGAGAAAGTTTTTCTAGTTCCTATATTAACACCTTTGTTCATCTTCTTATTGTATGCAATTATTGGAATATATTCTCTTGAATGGTCTGTACTTTCTGTTGTTGGATCGCAGCCATGATCTGCTGTAATTATTAATAAATCCTCATCAGTCATCTTTTCTAATATTTCTTTAAGTCTATTATCAAAGTCTTCAATTGCTTTTCCATAACCTTCTGGATTATTTCTATGTCCATATAACATATCAAAATCTACTAAATTAGTAAATATTAATCCATCTTTTATTGTATCCATATATTCTAGAGTTTTATCTACTCCATCCATATTTCCTTTTGTATGAACTGCATCTGTAATTCCTTTTTTATTATATATATCTTCTATCTTACCTACAGCAGCTACACTTAATCCATCTTCTTTTATGTATTCTAGCATAGTTTTTGAAAATGGATCTAAAGCGTAATCTCTTCTATTTGGAGTTCTTTTAAAACTTCCTACTTCTCCAATAAATGGTCTAGCTATAACTCTACCAACTACCTTGTCTCCAACTAACATTTTTCTAGCTATTTCACACATTTTGTATAATTCATCAAGAGAAAATACATCTTCATGTGCAGCAATTTGGAATACGCTGTCTGCTGAAGTATATATTATTGGGAATCCTGTTTTAATATGTTCCTCTCCAAGTTCTTCAATTATTGCAGTTCCTGAAGCTACTTTATTTCCAAGTACTCCCTTAACTCCTGCCTTCTCAATAAATTCATCTATAATTTCTTTTGAAAAGCCATCTGGATAAGTATTTAAAGGTGTTTTAAGTACAACTCCTCCTATTTCCCAGTGACCTGTAACAGTATCCTTTCCCTTTGATTCTTCTTCTGATTTACCAAAGCCTGCAAGTGGATTTGAAACTCCTTCCAGTGTATTTACACCTTCAATATTACCAAAACCAAGTTTTTGTAAATTAGGTAAATCTAATCCACCGCATGCTTTATAAGTGTTATCAAATGTATGACTTCCTACATCTCCATATAGATTTGCATCCTTAAGCTCTCCTACACCTACACTGTCTAATACTACTAATATTGCTCTCTTCATAATTATTCTCCTTTCGAAACTACTTTTTCATCTTTTGTCATATTATATAATTATGCCCTAGGATGAGCATTTTTATAGACTAAATTAATTTTATCACTGTTTATTATTTCATAATAAGTATCCATATAAGTTAATACTTGATTTCCTAAAAGCTTTTGTACAGCTCTAACATTTGCTCCATTTTGAAGCATGTGAACAGCAAATGAATGTCTGAATGTATTAAGATTTACATCTTTTTTTATTCCAGCTCTATGAGAGTACTCTTTTACTATTCTCCATATTCCTTGCCTAGTTAATCCTTTACCATTTAAGTTCACAAATAAAGTATCAACTCCACTTTCTGCAACTTCTCCCCTAATTAAAATATATTCTTCTAAAGCTTTACCTGCACTTCTTCCTATTGGAATTAATCTTTCATAACGCTTATTATCAGTACATTTTACAAAAGAAAGATCTAAATTTACATCCTCTACATCTAAAGAAATAAGTTCTGAAACTTTCATTCCTGTTGCATACATAAGTTCTAGTAAAGCATTATCTCTTATACCTTTAACTCCATTTTTATCTACAGATTTTATTATTCTATCAACTTCCTCTATAGTAAGAATTTGAGGTAATTTTTTATTAGATTTACTACTCTTATATGTGATTTTAGGAACATCTCTTATCTTTCCTTCATTTTTTAAATACCCATAAAAACTTCTTAGACTTATTACAATACGGTTTATTGACCTTTCTGACTTTCCTTCGTCTAATAAATTTTTAATGTAATCTGTAATAACTTCGCTATCTACTTTATAAGCTTCTATATTTTTAATTTTAAGAAATTTTACAAAAAGATTTACATCAGTAACATAAGCATATACAGTGTTTTCACTTTTTTCATTATTTCGTAAGTACTCCTTATAACTCTCAATAATTTCTAACATTATTCTCTCCTACACCATTGCTAATTATATATATTCGACATTTTTTTCTAATTTCCTTCTAAATTTCTTTAGATATCCTCTTTTTTACATATAAAAATTTGTTACTATAAATTTAATAATACTTGGAGAAATATAGGTCTCTACAACTATTCCTAACACCATTATACATAGTAGTATAATTAATATATTAAGTCCTCCCTTATAAAATATTAAATTCTTTATATGAGTTTTCTTGATAAATTTTTCTTTAAATTTTGTAGTTGAAATGCTAAGGGCTATTATGCTAAGAGCAATAATGCTAGGAATATAAATTATATTTTGTGGTATTACAGAGCTTAAGGCAATTCCAAGACCCTTTCCATTAAAGGTAGTTAATAAAAATGTGAAAGTATATCCTATTGTAAATCCTTTAACTAAATCTAGTATTAATATTATTGGTGCTCCAAAAAAGGTGAAACTAAAAATAATTATAGGAATTATTAAAAATATATTCTTTTTAACAACTTCTAATAATAAAATTCCATAATCTATTGGCTTCTTTCCAATACTATTTATAAAACTTGTATAATAATTAGTTAAATCTTGTCTATCTGTAGAATTCATATACTTTACTGCATAAATACCAAGAACAATTCCAACACAAAAAAATAGTAATACTAATAGATAATATAATTTTTGTCCTTCAAAAGTCTCTCTTATTTTTTTAGCCAAAACATTCATCTTTCTATCCTCCTAAAGTTGTTATAAATAATATTATGATATTAAACTTAAATTTATTCTTATAACCTAAGGGTAAATATGTAAATAGACAAAAAAAGAAGCAATTTTCTATAAAAAATTGCTTCTTTTTAATATTTCTTTTTATTATTTATACATACATAAAGGCTGATATAGTTTTTGTATCTATAATTCTACCATCTTTAATCATCTCTTTTATTTCTTTTATTTTGTATGGTTTAACTTCTATAAATTCATCTTCATCTCCACACTTAATTCCTTTATAAAGATTAGTTGCTTTAAATATACGTATTTGCTCATCAGTAAATCCTGCACCTGTTGCTATAGTTCCTAAATATTCTATATTATCTGACTTATACCCAGTTTCTTCTTCTAACTCTCTAGATGCACAAACCTTTGGATCTTCTCCCTTTTCTAACTTTCCAGCGGGAATTTCAAGTAATACTTTATTTAAAGCTACTCTAAATTGTTCTACAAGCAACACTGTTTCTGAATCTAAAAAAGCTAGTACAGCTGAAGCTCCTGGATGTCTTATAACATCTCTATTTCCTTTATTTCCATCAGGTAGTTCTACATCTATACTTACAAACTTAAGAAAGTTCCCTTCATATTTAAGTTCTTCATTTAGTATCTTTTCATTTAAATCCATTTACTTTCTCCTTTCACAACCTACTATTTACAATAATTATATCATTTTTATTTTCTTTTACAATTTATAGATTATGATGAATACTAATATTTAATTATTTGAATTTTGATTTGAACTATCTGAATCAAAAAGCCCCTTAACCCAATTAGCAAATTTTGAAAATACTCCTTCATTTTCTTTATCTGTTTGCTTATTTTCACTATTAGCTGTTTGTTCAATATTTTCGTTAGTTCCAGTAACAACTGTATTATTTCCTAATGCCTTATCATTAGTTTGATTTATTATATCACTACTTGAATTTCCACTACTTTTACTTCCATTAAATAAGTTTTTAATATTATCCCAAAGATTTTGGAAAAATCCTGAGTCCTTAACAGCTTCTCCTGATTTTTTTAGTATATCTTGAATATTATTTCCTACCTCATTTAATGTTTTTTTCACTTCATCATAATTATAACCTTGCTTACCTATATCTACCATTAGATTTTTTAATTCCTTTTCTTGTTCTGGAGTAAGCTTAATATTATAGTTATTTGTTACATTATTTATTATATTATTAACTGCTTCTGGAGTTTTAGCCTTGTCCTTTATAACTTCTGTTTTTACATCATTAACAACTGCTGCAGCTTTATTTTTACCTATATTTGAATCTTTTGCAATATTTCCTGTTGTAACTAACTCTTTATTTGCAAGTTCCTTTTTCTCAGAGTTTAATTTTTTACCAGTTGAATCTTCAAACCCTTTTAATATTCCAGTAAGTGCACCTGTTCCTGAAACTTGAAACGGTGCCGCTGCAACTACATTTGCATCATTTATTCCTGCAGTAACTAATGTATTTGAAATCATTGAAGCTGTAACCCATGTTAAGTTAGCTGTTTTAACATTTATTCCAGATCCTTCTTTTGTAGGCTGAACATATGCACAGGATATAGTTCTATTACCAATTTCTGCTGGAGTTGCTATTCCTTTAAGCGCTTCTCTTTCTTCTTTATTATTTATAGTTAATAATTGATAAGTTCCTTCTTTAGCGTTGAAATATTTAAGCATACTTTCTTTTTGTTGTTGAGTTAAGTTAGCACCTAATGTTACAACATTAAATTGGTCTGCAAAAGCAAACATAGAACTACTAATAGTTATTATTCCTGATAATGCTATTATTCCAGCTAATTTTTTTATTTTCATTTTTATATCTCCATTTCTAATTATAATATACTACTTTATAGTATATTATAATTAGAAATCCTTAACAAAAGATTAATTTATTATTAAGGATTTCTGATTATATGGTTTTGCTTTGTTTTTTGTTTTATTAATCATCATTTACGAGTATTTTAATTAAGATTATATTTATATAAATTTTTATATTTACTCTCACTTTAAAAATATGGTCTTTTTAAATAAATCTAAAAATCTTAAACTATTATTTTTTCATATGCTAAACTATTATTTAAAAATATAAAATATATTTTATAACAAAAAAAGTACCTACCATAATATAAATTTTAATGAATAGGTACTTTTTATTTATATAGTTATCATATCTAAAAAGGTTTATTTTTTATAAGTTTTACTTGTTTTCTACTTTACTTTTATCTTTATAGGATTTAAACATTGTAATAGATGTATATAATATAACTACTATAACTAACCAAGTTAATATTTTAAGTGGTAAGCTTTTAACTAAATATGTTGCAATTAAAACTCCAATACATCCAAATATAGAAATTGCAACTGAACTTTTTGCTGCATATGCTCCTGACTTTATAAATTTAATTGAAGCAGATGGCATTAAGAAAGCACAAGATCCCATCATTATTGGAAATGCAACCTTTGGGCTCATTCCTAAGGCAAAAACTAAAGCCATACATGGTGCATATAATCCTATACCTACTGTCATTAATGCTCCTAAGAAAAAGTTAATTACTACAGCTATTACAAGTTTTCCTCCTGTTAGTCCTATATCAGTTCCACCAACTGGAAGTATTCCAAATTGTGAGAATAACATAAGTACTACAACTACTAAAAGTGAAATCCCCATTATAAGCTCTATTTTCTTTTCATCTAATTTTGATACAAATTTTGCTCCTATTGTTGCTCCTATTGTTGCAGAAATTATCATTGATATTAAAGTTGTAGGAGAAACTTCTATACTTTTTATAAATAAAAAGGCTTCAAGTATAACGGGTATTGTACATGATACATTTAATGTACCTGGAATAACTCTATCATCTGCTATTTTAAATATTTTGATAAAAGCTGTTAGTGGTCCAAAACTTCCTATACCAAGAGCATCAAAAAAGTTTGTCAAAAATCCTGAAACACTTGCTACAACAACTTTATTTTCTTCATCCTTTCTGCTTTCCTTATTCTTTACTAAATCTTTAACAAATACTACTAGAAAATATATTCCAAAGATTGCCAAAAGAGTTAGTAAAATAACTTTCATATCCATATACTCTCCTCCTATCTAGGAATTTTCTATTCTAGTACAAATCCATACTCAACTGCATCCTCGTCATCAAATAAAAGTTGATTAAATCCTGTTATGTATGCCTTACCTGTAATTTCTGGAATTACTGCATCATAATCTCCAACCTTTGTAGTTCCAAGTATTTTTCCTCTAAACATTGTTCCTAATATACTTTCATAAACAAAGTTTTCGCCAACTTTAAGTTCTCCCCTTGAATAAAGTGTTGCAAGTTTTGCACTTGTACCTGTTCCACAAGGAGATCTATCCACTTGACCTTCACCAAATATTACTACATTTTTAAATGTAGCTTCTTTATTTTGAGTAGGAGAGTATATTTCAACTAAATCAACAGTTTTTATATGTCCTAATGTTGGATGTTGAATTTCAACAGTTTCATTGATAATATCTCTTATTTTCATTCCATACTCTGTTAATCGTTGTATATTATCAGGAATAATTTCTAAATCTAAGTCACAAGCTTTTACAAGTGCAAAGAAACTTCCACCAAAAGAAATATCTACTTTTATTTCTCCAATTCCAGGAACATTTATCTTTACATCTTTTTTATATAGGAATGCAGGAACATTTTGGAATGAAACTTCTTTAGCTTGTCCATCCTCAACCTTTACTTTTGCTTTTATAAGTCCTGCTGGAACATCTAAGATTACATCAGTATATGGTTCAACTGCTTTTACGAGTCCAGTTTCAATTGCAACTGTTGCAGTTCCTATTGAACCATGTCCACACATATTTAAGTATCCGCCACCATCCATAAAGATAACACCAAGGTCTGCTTCTTCATGAGTTGGTTCAGTTATTATAGAACCAAACATGTCTTTATGTCCTCTTGGCTCATGCATTATACCTCTTCTAAAGCTATCTAAATTTTCTTCTAAATAAGCTTTCTTTTCTGCCATTGTTTTACCCTTTATATTAGGAAATCCTCCAGTTACTACCCTTGTTGGTTCGCCCATTGTATGTGAATCTACTACTTGAATTAATTTAGAAAATTTCATTTTTATTCCCCCATTCTATTCATCTTTAGTTTTAAAAGAGCTAAAGCTTTTTTAGCATCTTTTGTGGAAACGTTATTTTCTCCGACAACCTCCGTTTCTATTCCTAAAGAGCTTTTATTAAAATCTACTATAGTATCCATATATTTATTAGTTACAACAAACTTAGCTTGAGTTCCTACGAAACTAAGTCCAACAATAGGAATATTCTTTTCTCCTATTGATTCAATTGTATGTGCAAAATCAACATTGCTATTTCCCCAGCCATCTACTGATATAATTACTCCATCAGCTCTAGCTGCTTGTACAATACTTGAAACTCGCTCTCCAACAAAATATTTATCTTCATTATCTTGAGGTGTTCCAACAATTATTACTCCAAGTAAATCTATGTCTTCATCATTACTTACAACCTCTAAAAGAGGGTCTTTAAAATGATGCATAGTAGTTTCTTTTGTAGAAGGTCCTATTCCCATATTATCCCTCCTTTAATACATTGCCCTTATGGCACCATCTCTGTATTCATTAGGAGTTAACACTATAGGAACATTTCCCATATCTATAATAGATCTTGAATCAAGGGAAGAACACGGTTCTTTTGGGAATAAAGCGGTATCATACATTGCTCCTTGACCAGCAACTTGCTTAACTATAAATACTTTCTTTCCCTTTTTATTGACTTTATCTACATAATCATGTCTCTCATCACACAAAGAACCATTTAAATGTTTTAAATAATCTCTAATTTCATCTATTATTAAATCACTTGCTTTATGCATTCTAGTAATTGCAGCTCTTTTAACTCCCATTCCTTCTTTAAGAACAATGTCTATATGAATTATGAAATCCTCTTCATTAGGTGTTCCTCTTTTATTAAATTTAACTTGTTTGTTTAAAATACCCTCTGAAGAACCAAATTCTCCTATTTGTGGACCTTTATACTCAACGCCTGTAATCATTACGATAACTCCTGTTAAAACATAAGTTATTCCTTCTCCAATTTTTCCCAAAGCTTTTGTTGCTATTGGATAAAAATCTAATATAGAATTTATTTCTATATCTCTTTTTTCTTTTGGAATTATTTCTATATTTATATCTTTAATGAACTCATCATTACAGAAAATCTTTTCATTAACTAAATTCTTTCTAATATAGAGTACATTGTCTTTTATATAAGTCTTATCTGAAAACTCTACTTTATTTATATGAAAGCATTTAATTGTAAGGCTTTTTTCTCTCAATTAATACACCTTCTTTAAAAATATAAAATTTAATATATACACCTAGCCTAAAAAAAGGCTAGGTATATAATTAGGAAACTTTTAAATTAATATATATTAATATTAAATTTTAGCTTTATATTCATAAGGAAGTCTAACTATAGTTCCTGGTGTCTTAATTTCAATTAAATTCTTTAAAGCATCCCTTAAGATGTCTGTTTGCATCTTAATATTGTGAGGTTCTCCAGCATTTGCTCCCATAGGAACTAATGGAGCTACTGCTCTTGGTGTTCCAGTTTGTCGTACAACTGGTGGAAGTGCTGCTATAATTATTGTAGGAATCCCTGATTCCTCTATCGCTCTTTGTACTAATACAGAAGAACGGTGACAAGTTCCTCATCCAGCAGTTAGTATAACTCCGTCTACTCCCTCATCTTTTAATATTTTAGCTATTTTAGGGCCAGTTTCATTTTTAAATTTTTCTTGGTCTCCACCGCCTCCCATGAAGCCAACATTAGTTTCTGCTATTGCTTTAATATAACCTGCCTTTGCAAGTTCTCTTAATCTATCAATTGGGAACATGCAGTTTATATCTTTATTAACATCTGAATTATCATATCCACCATGAGATACCATAAGTTCTGAAGATGGTGTATCTCCTGGAACTAATCTAAAGGTAAAATCTCCTGCTAAATTAAATCTTTTATCACTTTTTAAATGAACTCCAGCTGCTGATGCAATTGCTATTTTCATTTCATTTAAAGGTTTAGTTACAGGTGCCCAAACTGGTGGTGGTGTTATAGGTACATATATTTCTGATTGAAAACCTTTTACAACGTTATCCATTTATCTTTCCTCCTTTTCTTATTTCTATGTTACTTACATATTTTTCATTGGCATTTGGTGATATGACTTCTGGAAAACTCATATTAAAAGCTACCTCTTGACCAACTTTCAAAGGATAATCTGTTATTAACATTCTCATTGGAACACTTAAATGTCCTAGTCTACCCTTTAAATCCATTCCTATGGATCCATCAGATATTTCAACTATTATTCCTTCCATTTTGATTATTTTATCTCCATATTTCATAGTCTATCACCTACAATCTATTTTTTATTTTTAAGAATATTTTTCTTTTCGCTTTTCACTCATAGGAATTGAAGTTTCATTTAAGGCTCTATCTATTTTTATATTATAAGTTTTTTCTATGTCCTCTAAATTGTTTTCTTTAACATTTGGATTCCACTTTCTTTCAGCCTTTTTAATTTCTTCTTCCTCCATTGCTGACTTTAACATTTCTAATGCTCTTATAGCATCTTCTTTACATAAAGTATTGCAACCTAAAACTTCATTTTCTATTCCAGCTTCTGATTTATTGTTGTCTACCATATATTTCATATACTTATTACCAACAACTAAAGCTCCTTGATTTGCACAGAATGACATTCCAACACAAGGTATACCTCTCATACCAATTTGTTCTATATGAGATGCAAAGTCTATATGGTTATTACCAAAACCTTCTGTTGTAACTACTGCTCCATCTACATCCATAAACTCTACCATCATACCTAATCTCTTAGATACATAGAATTTTTCTGCATTTACTTGAGGTGAACCTACAAATAAAACACCAGCTAAATCAACATTTTCATCATTCATAGCTTGTATTACTAATGGTTCTCTAAAGTAATGTCTTGAACATTCCTTTGATGCAGGTCCTATACAAGTTAATGCATGAATTCCTCCATCTAAAACTTCAAGAGGTGAAAGCATTACTGGAACATTTCCTATATCAACATTTGGTTTACCACCTAAAACACCAACTGGTTCAACTGGTAAAATAATATTATCATGCATAGCTCCTTGTCCCATTATTTCTTTAACTAATACAACCTTCTTCTTTCCAGGTCTTCTAAGTTCCTTTAAATGTTCTGTATTTACAACTAAAGATTCATCTGCTTTTTTAAGAGCTTCTCTAATTTCTTGAGTTATAAAATCAGTTGCTGTATGTGCAGCTATAGGTCCTGGTCTTTCCATATTAGTTCCTTCTGCAATAGTAACATTTGTTTTTATGAAAATATCTCCCTTATCTGGACATCCTGGTCTATTCCAAATAATATTTTCTTCTAATATACCTTCTGATGAACCAAATTCTCCAATTTGAACTCCATTATCATCAGTACCAGTTACCATCATAATTACTCCATCTATAATTCTTGTAGTTCCTGAACCTAACTCAAAATCGCCCTCTTTAGTAGCTATTGGTTGTACGTCCATTATTGTATTTGAATAAGTATTATATTTATCTGGAGTTATTATATCTATTTCTATTTTGTGAACTAAATCTTTAACCTTAACTGCATCATCACAAATATTCTCTCTAATATATAAAGTTGTTCCATCTATTTTAGTTTCTTTTCCAAATTTTACTTCATCTATTTTAAAATGTTTCTTAGTTAATTCTCTTACTACCCTTGGTTCTTCATCTTTAACATTTTTTATAACTTCATTTACAACTTTCTTTTCTTCAGTTTCTAAAGAAGGTTTTTTTGAAACATTTTTAGAATTATTTTGTGAAATTCTTTGATTTGCCATACCTAAATTCATTGGTACTTCAATATCAATACCCTTTCCTTCTGCAATTTTAATCTTAAGCACTGAAGGTATTATCTGGTCCTCTTCTTCTTCTTCACATTCACAATAATCTTCTTCAAATCCTTCTAACATTTTTTTAGTTATAGGAGTTAAAGCTTCTGTGTCTTTTAATAGTTTCTCACCAATTACATCTTCTACATTTAGAATAGAATTATCTAATTTAATAAGAAGTGAATCTTCTAATTGGTCAAAATACATTGGATTTTCTAAATCCTCTTTATTTATAATATCCCCTGCCTTTTTGTTGATTTTTAAGACAGCTTTATAACCCTCTACCTTTTCTTCCTCTGGTTTACTATTATTATTTTCCTCTTCTGCTACTTTAACACCTTCTAATAAGTCCGGAGTTAAAGGAGTTAAAGAATCAATAGTTTTAAGCAATTTTGCTCCTATAACTTGGTATACCTTTAAACAATCATCTGGTATTGTTAAAAGTCCAGAATCAACTAAGTCTGGGAATATATCTGGATCCTCTAAATTTTCAGCAGCTAAAATTGTTCCTTCTTCAGTTCTGCAACAAACTATTGCAACTTCATCTCTAACTTCTTCTGCATGCTCTTTAGTCATTGACATACTCTGTCCCCTCCTTTTTTAATCATCAATTTTTAATCTTCTTGTTAACTTATGGTCAACTGTTCTAAATACATGATCTGTATGATGGTATACTGGAAGTCCAAGTTTTGGTGCACAATTCATAACTGTATTTGTACAATCACAACAGTTTGAAATTAATAATCTTTCTGCACCCATTTTCTTAAATTTTAAAACTACAGCAGCTTGTCCTGGACAATCTCCTGGTGTTTTGCATTTTAAAGAATTTTTAACATGAACTACATTTTTACATTCTAAAACACCAACTACATCAGCATGCATTTTAGAAGCTAAATCCCTTAGTCTATCTTCATTTGCACCACATGCACAAACTAATAAACCAAGTTTGCCTTTAAATTCTGGAATTTCTATTGTAACTATTGCTCCTCCAGAAACTTTAGTTACAACTGCTTCTTCTAAATTTTCAGCTTTTCCTGTATATGGTCCACCTATAATGACCTCACCATATTTTCCATCAATTCCTCCAGCTTCTTCTATAAGATCTAAAATTTTTGTTCCAATTGGAACTTGGAAAAATACTTTTGTATCCTTTCCAGTTTTTAATTTTCCTGCAATTGAAACATCTTTATCTATACAAGGTTTTAAATCTTCAACAGCTCTTGTAATATTAGATAAAGTTTCTGCATTTAAAACTACACAGTTAGCTGCAATTGGTAATTGATCTGGTCCTAGCCACTTTCCAAATATTCCATGAATTAAAGCTCTTTCTTCTCCCATTGGATATATGTCTTGGAATTCCCTTATTTCAATATTATCAATGTTGTTTTCCTTTAAATATTCTTTTATTGATTTTATAGCTTTTTCATTTTTAGCCTTTATTCCAATAAAAGCTTTATTAGAGTTAGTAGCTTTCATTGCATAGTTTATTCCTCTTACTACAACCCCAGGATCTTTTTCTAGTAATGCTATGTTATGGTTTAATATAGGTTCACATTCAATGCAATTTGCAATTATATATCCATCAGGTATATCTGATTTTAGTTTAATATATGTAGGAAAGCCTGCGCCTCCTGCACCAACTATTCCAGCTTCATATACCGTATCTACAATTGAATCACATTTTTTTATCTTTACATATTCACTACTTTGTTCTACTTCACCTTCAATTAATATTTCTTTATCATTTACTTCTTTAACTACTCCAGTAACACTACTATGAATTCTTGCTCCTAAGCCTTTTGTAGGTTCTGCTATACATTGACCTCTTTTAACTTCATCATCAACTTTGATAATTGGTTCACATGGAACTCCCACATGCATCTTTAATGGTAATTTAAAAATTTTTGCCATTTCTTTTCACCTCCTTATTTATACTTCATATATTAATTAAAGCAACTTTAATGCCAAAAGCATGGATATTCCTTGTAAAGCCATTAACTGCAACAAAAACCCATGTTTTAAACATTAATTTAAAAACATGGGTTTTTGTTTATTTTGTATAAAATTTTGACATTTTTTTAATTTTTTATTTATATTATTAAATAAAACTTGATATGTACCACTTCTACAACGTTGTTAAATTTTAGACACATTTGTCTGGAATTTAACACTCTTTTTTACATAAATTTATATTGCCTAAGTTTATAATAAAGAGTTGTCCTTTTTAAATTTAAAAGCTTGGCAGCCTTAGTCTTATTACCATTTGTTTTTACCATAGCTTCTTTTATTAATTCATATTCTAATAATTCCTTTCTTTTCTCTAAATCAAATTTATTTTCTAAAGTTAGAGAATTTTTTAACTTATTTTCTTCAAAATAATCTAATATATATTTAGGTATACTATCTTTGTTTATAATTCCGTCATTAGATAGTATAACCATTCTCTGGACTATATTTTTAAGCTCTCTTATATTACCTTCCCATTTGTATTTAGATAATATTTCATATACATCCTCTGATAAAAAATTAATATTTATATTTTCATCCTCACTTACTTTCTTTGTGAAGTAATTTATAAATTCTCTAATATCCTCTCTTCTTTCCCTAAGAGAAGGTAACTTTATTCTAATAACTGCTAATCTAAAATATAAATCTTCCCTAAATTCTTTATCTTTTATAGCCTTTTCTAAATCTTTATTAGTAGCTTCAATAACTCTTACATCTGTACGTATTGGTGTTTCACTTCCTAATCTATAAAATACACCATCTTGAAGTACTCTTAATAATTCACTTTGCATAGAAAGGGGCATCTCACCTATTTCATCTAAAAATAATGTTCCGTTATTTGCAAACTCAAACATTCCCTTTTTCCCATTTTTCATAGCTCCAGTAAAGGCTCCTCCTACATATCCAAAAAGCTCACTTTCTAAAAGATTTTTTGGTATTGCACTACAATTAACAGCTATAAATGGTCCTTTTCTTCCACTACATTTATGTATTTCCTTTGCTATAACTTCCTTTCCTGTACCACTTTCACCTGTTATTAAAACTGAAGCTGAACTAGTTGCAACCTTCTGAACTACATTTAATATGTCAATTATTTTTTTACTTTTTCCAATAACATATGGAAATGTATAATTATTTGATATTTCTCTATTAAAAGCTCTATTTAAAATTTCTATCTCTTCAGTTGCATCCTTTAATTTACAATATAAATCCTCTATTTCTGTTATATCTCTATCTGTTGATACAGCAGCTATTAAATCATTATTATCATCAAAAATTGGTATTGCACTTAATATTACTTTTTTACCCTTAATTGGTTCATTTTTAACATTTTCTATTGCTTTTTTATCCTTTAATACTTTATCTATTATAGGTTCATCAAAACATTCATTTATGTACTTATTTATAATATCTTCTGATTTTAAGTTATAAAGTTTCTCTGCACTTTTATTAAAATAAAGAATCTTTCCTTCTTTATTACATATACATACAGCCTCATGTATATTATCTAAAATATTTTTTTGAAAATTTAATATATAACTTATATACTTATTAGAAAATTTAATTAGATCATTAAGATAAACCATCCCAACAATTTCTTTATTCTCTGTTACAGGTAATCTTTTTATATTATACTTTTCCATAATATTTCTAGCACTGTATACATTTTCATTTATTTCTACTGTAAGTACATCCTTTGTCATATATTTCTCAATTATATTATTTTTATTATCTTTTATTGCATTAGTTAAATCTGCTGTTGTAAATATTCCTAAGATTTTTTTATTTTCTACAATTAATATTTCACCCAAACTATTAATTACCATCTTTTCAATTACAGATTTTAAAGAGTCATCTTTACTACATGTTATAAATTTCTTACTCATTATTTTTCTTATAGTGTTTGATAAGTTATCTAACTCCATATGTTATTTCCCCTTTATTCATTTTTATACCTAATTATATAAATTAAATTTTATATCTTTATTTTAGCATTATCAATTTGAATAGTTATCCTTTAAAAATCTCTTCTAAACTTAATGATTTATAAAAAATAACTTCTTTTAATTAATTAATAAAAAAATCATAATTTTCAAAGATTTCAATTTAAAAATTATGATTTTAATTTATATTTTGCTAAATTTATTTATGCAACTAAGTAAAGTTTATTCAATACCACTTTTATTTCTAACCTTATACCTTATACTAATTTTATCATATTTCATAATTAAGGTCATTATATGGATTTTTTAAAACATATTTTTAGTAGATATTTGTAGCTCCTTAAAATTTAACCTAGTAAAAAATATTATATTAAAAAAGAGCAGCATAATAAACTACTCTTAATATCACTTAATTATTTATCATAGAAATATAATACACTCTTTGCAAATTCATCATAATCTTTATTATTATCTTTATCTCCAAAATAATACAAAATGCTCTTTGCAAACTCATCATATTCTTCATCTTTTTGTGTATTATCTAATAAATCTAATCTATCTTTTATATGATTAAATAATGAATCGCAATCATTACTTTCTATTTGGACTTTTTTATTGTCCTTTGTATAAATAATTACTGTTTTATTATCATTAAAAATTCTAGATATATTTGAAACTGGCATAACTTTTTCTATATTTTTATAATATAGGATTAATGAATGGTACTCTAATTCAATTTCTACATCCCTATTTTCATATATTCCATTTCCTTTATAAAGTATCTCTTGACTATAATCCTTACTTAAAACCATATTTAAAGTACTCATACCTTTAAATCCATCTCCCTATCATTAGTTCTTTACTGTGTTTTCATTATACTACATATGATTATTCAAGAAAATATTGGTAAACTTTTAACGATTATTTTTAATATTATTTGTCCATATAAAATTCATCAGTATATTATAAATTAATAATTATTAGCTTTCCCTTACCTTAAAAGCCCTTTTATAAACTTATAAAATATACAATATTATATTTGTAATTTTTTATAAATACAGCCTAGTCAGCATTTACGCAAAATATTTTTATAATATAATGAATTAAGTTCATTGTTTATTAATACAAACTTTAAAGTTATATATAATAATTTCTTTAAAAGTTTTTAATTTAAATACTATTTTAAGTATTTTTGTATTTTTTTAGAAATAGTTGATAAACTTTTATCAAGATTTAAATTACATTATAATTTTATCTTTTTTAATCGTAAAATTTATAAAAAATTTAGTATTATCTTACTTTTAATTGCTATATAATAAAGATACATATGAATTGTAATTAATTACATATATTATTTTCTTAACTTTAAGATCTATTTCTTTTTATCAATTAAAATCATAAGAAGGTGAAAAAATGATAAAAATAGCAACAGTTAATGATATAGAGAGCCTTGTACAGCTTAGAATAAAACTACTTAAAGAAAGTAATTCAAATATTAACCCTTTCAATTTAAATAATTATTGTGAAATATTAGAAAAATACTATAGAGAAAATTTATTAAATCATAAAGTTATTGCTTTTTTAGCATTAGAAAATAATATTGCAGTTGCAATAAGCATTATGTGTTTTTATACTATTTGCCCCTCACCTTTTAATCTAGATGGGAAAATGGCTTTACTTACAGATATGTATACTATTCCAGAATACAGAAATAAGGGATTAGGAACTTCCCTTTTTAAAACTATTATGGAATATACAAAAAATTTAGGATATAGAAAAGTTACTTTAAATGCTACTGATTCTGGAAGAAAACTATATGAAAAATATGGTTTCAAAAATTTAAAAGGAGAAATGTTTTATAAATTTACTATTTAAAAAAAGAAGTAAAATAATAAATTTTATAAAATTCATTATTTTACCTCTTTATTTTTAATTTATTCCTCTGATTTTGAATCCTTTGGTAACTCTGTTGCATCCTTTACTAAATCATCTATTATGTTATCACATACACTTTCATCTAAATCCTTATTATTTATTTCATCATTTAAATCTAAATAAAAATTAGTTAAACTTAAACTATAATAAGGCATAACCCATAATAGTCCTATACCAAGTGTTATTATAGATAATATAAACCAACCTATAAAAGATAACATTAATTTAAATAATTTAAATTTGTTTCCCTTCATCATTCTTGCTGATCTACCTAAACATTCAAATATACCGCCATATCCATCTGCAATCATATATATAGACATTAAATAAAACAACTTAATTATAAATAATATTACTGCTGCAATTATAATTAAAACTACAATTGCTACTGTAGCTCCAGCAAGTATAGCTGAAAAATGTGAATAATCACTAAGAGCTCGTACACTTCCTATAAATCCTAAAGTTACAATTATAAAACTAATTACTACTGCAATTAATGCTCCAACTATATAGTATAGTAAAATTAATACCATATATCTTAAATAATTGCTATAAGGTCTCTTTCCAGCTTTTAAAGAAAATTCGTTGCTTCTTGAAAAATGTAAATAAACTAATGTACTAAAGCAAGAAACTAAAGCTGTTAATGCAACACTTAAAATCTTTTGTAAAATTTGCATATTATCATTAAATATTTTTGAAAAAATATATATTATCATACTAGATACTATCATAACGCCTAATGTTAAAAGTGCAAATTTTATCCAATTTCCTTTAAGTTCTTCTCTACTTAACTTTTTTATATCTCTGTTTATCATGTCTTTCCTCCTTAATGTTTTTTATGTATATATTATAGATAAATAAATTTATAAATTAAATAACAATAACTATACTTTACTAATTATTTACATGGTATTATAAAATAATACATAGAATACATCCCTTTGAAAATACAGTTTAAATCTAATTTATGTATATTCTTTTATAAATAATTGTTTTACTTTAAATTTTGTTTTATATTAAAATAAAGAAATAAATTTATGGTGGTGGTATTTATGAAATCAAAGTCAACAAAATCAATAAATATAAACAAATTAATTAATATAAGGAAAATTGATGATATAGACATTTCAATTAACAAAGCTATAGAATTTATTGAAGAAGCAAAGGTTATGTTAGATGAATTACTTAAAAATAAACTAACTGTTTTAGAAATTGAAAAATTAAAAAATATAGAACTAAAATTAAATAATTCTAGCATTGATTTTGAAAACTTAATTGATAATTTATAGATAAATTAAACCTATATATTTATTTATAATTTATAAAAAAATTAAGGAATTTATATATTTATAACTCATTAAGGACCGTAAATCTATTAGTATTAAAAATACTATATTTACGGTCCTAATTTTGCCCCTAAAATTTTGTAGTTATTTTAACAATATCTAATAAAACCCTCTATATTTTTTTCATTTTGTGAAAAAAATTCTTATTAATGAATTTAATTGCCATTATTTTTTGATTTTTTTAAAAATTATTTAATTTCACTATATTATATTATATTTTTAAATAAAAAATCCCTAACTTTTAATAAATTTACTATTATTGAAAGTTATATATTGCTATGTTACTGTAAAATTAATTTAAAAGATAATACTTTTTTTCAATTACCTATTTCGTAAAATTAAAATTACTAAACAATATTCTAGTTTAAAAGGAGGATTTAAACAATGAGAATAGGATGTGTAAAAGAAATTAAAAACAATGAATTTCGTGTAGGTATGACCCCAGATAATGTTAAAAGCTATGTAAACGTAGGACATGAAGTTTGGATTGAAAAAAATGCAGGTATTGGATCCGGATTTACTAACAAAGAATATGAAGCTGCAGGAGCTACAATTATTGAAACTGCAAAGGAAGTTTGGGATAATGTAGAAATGATGATTAAAGTAAAGGAACCTTTAGAGGAAGAATATCATTTATTCCATGAAGGTCTTATTCTTTATACTTATCTTCACTTAGCTGTAGATAGACAACAAACAAATGCATTATTAAATTCAAAGGTAAAAGGTGTAGCTTATGAAACATTAATTGAAAAAAATAAAAGTATTCCTCTTCTTGCTCCAATGAGTCAAATTGCTGGACGTCTTAGTGTCCAAGAAGGAGCAAAGTATCTAGAAAAACCTTTTGGAGGTTCTGGAATATTACTATCTGGAGTACCTGGAACACCAAAGGCAAATGTTCTTATTTTAGGTGCAGGTACTGTTGGAACAAGTGCATGCAAAATTGCAGTTGGGTTAGGTGCTAACGTTACTATTATGGATATTAATGTAGACAGACTTTCTTATTTAGATGATATTTTTGGAGCACGTATTCAAACTCTTATGAGTACAGATGCAAATATAGAAAAAGAAACTACAAAGGCAGATTTAGTAATTGGCTCCGTTCTTATTCCCGGAAAATCAGCTCCTAAAATTATGAAAAAGAAATATTTAAAAAATATGAAACTTGGAAGTGTTATTGTAGATGTGGCTGTTGATCAAGGTGGCTGCTGCGAAACAACAAAAGTAACATATCACGATAATCCAACCTTTACAGTTGATGGCGTTGTTCATTATTGTGTAGGAAATATGCCAGGTGCAGTTCCAAAAACCTCTACAATTGCCCTTACAAATGCAACATTAAAATATGGTTTACAAATAGCAAATAAAGGTTTAGAAAAAGCTTGCAAATACAACGATGTTATATATTCTGCAATTAATACTTATGATGGAAAGCTTACATGCAAAAATGTTGCAGATAGTCTTAATTTAGAATATATTGATCCTAGAACTCTTATGTAATAAATTAAGGCTGCTGAAATTTTATATTCAGTAGCCTTAATTATATTAAAAACTTCCCAATCTTCCACTATTTTTTGATTTATTAACAAAATAATTAAATATGTATATTCCTATAAACAAATATACTATAGAATTAATTAAAAGAAAAACCAATTGCATAAAAGGTATATTAATGTTTGGAAGTACTGATTGCTTTATTAAATCTACCCCCTTAGCAAAGGGTAAAAAATATAAAATATTCTGAACTACTGATGGTAACTTTGACATATCAAATAGTGCTGAACTTAAAAATAATATTGTTATAATAAATGGAAATTGACCTATGTTTTTATAATAAATTTGTAATCCTCCAAGTAAAAGAGATAATCCAACTGTACCAAATATCATTATAAAAAATATTAAAATTGTATAAAAACTAAATATTATTTTAGTTCCTGTAGATATCATTAATAAAAGCTGTAATGGTATTATTAAAATCATATTTCTTAATGATATTACTAAAAGTTTTAAATAAAATATTTTATTTAAACTATTAGGTCCTATAGCTAACTGTTCTATAGTCCCCTCAGAGCTTTCTTTATTTATGTTGTTAAATACAAAATTTATAGTAAAAGAAAAGAAAAACCATGATATATAACTAACTACTTGTACACTTATTTTTAAATTCAATTCACTTTTTGGTATACTACCTATACTACTTCTAATAAGCAAATACAGAAGCATAAAGAGTGCATAATAAACTATTAAATCACTTATAACACCTAGTTTATATCTCTTTTCAATATTCCATTGCTTTTTTACCTCTGATTTAAAAATTAACCAAGTTCCCTTCAATTCTTTAATCTCCCTTCTTATTTGTATTTATAATCTCCATAAATAAGTCTTCTACACTCCTTTCCTCCTTCGTAACACCTAAAATATTTATTTTATTTTCCCTTAAATTATTTAATATATTTACTATACTATTGTCATTATCTATTTCAAATTGTAAAACTTTATTATCATCTTCTTTATAAGAATTAATTAATGATAAATAATTTAATTTTTTCTCCAAGTCTTCATTAAATTTATCAACTTTAATATTATACTTAACTGTATTAAAATGCTTATTGAAATTTTTTATAGAATCATCCCAAACTAAATTTCCTTTATTTATTATTACAATCCTTTCACATAAATTATTTATAAAATGTAAATCATGGGATGTTATAAATATTATCTTATCCTTAGAACTAATTTCTTTTATTATTTCTTCCATAGCTAATACAAATTCTACATCTAAACCTAAGGTAGGTTCATCTAAAAATAATATTTTTGAATTACTTATAAGACTACAACAAATAGCTACCTTCTGCTGCATTCCTCTTGAGAGCTTGCCACACTCACAGTTTCTCTTTTCCTTTAAATTAAATAATTCTAAATAATATTCCATTTTATTTTTTAAATTCTTATCATATATCCCTCTTATAGATGCAAAATACTCCATATTTTCTATTGGAGTTAGCCTCCAGTATATGTTTCTATTTCCCTCAAGAACTGCTCCCACATTTTTTATATACTTTTTTCTGCTATTTAATATGGAATCTCCAAAGATTTTTATATCCCCACTTGTAGGATTTACAAGTCCACAACACATCTTTATAGTTGTAGTTTTTCCTGCTCCATTAGGTCCTAAAAATCCTAATACAGTACCTTCACCTACTTTAAGATTTAAATTGTTTACTATAATTTTATCTTCATATTTTTTTGTTAAATTAATAAATTCTAACACTAATACACCTTCTCTATATTTTTAAGATTATTGTGCTATACTTTTAACAACATTATCATTAATATCATAAATTGTTATATCACCTTCATCCTTAGGTAATATATAAGAAAAGGGTTTTGTACTATCAATATGAACTGTTTTAATTGTATGTCCATTATCAATTTTAATTTTACTAACCTTTTTCTTATTCATAGATATTAAAACCTTTTCATTGTATTCTTCTATATTAAACTCTAATACACTATCATCTACAGGAAAAGAGCCACCCTTAATAAAAAAATATCCAAAAGAAAATCCTTTTCTATTAACATAAATAGAGAAAATATTGTTGCTATTACTATTATCATAAAATATCATTGCTGCTATGTTATCTGTTTTACTTTCAGAAACATTCCAATTATCAGGCACTTTTTGAGAATACCTTGCATCTTTTTCAATATTTGATTTAAAAGTTCCAATTTTATTATTAAAATACAAAATCATAAATACAAGTATTATAAATGTAATACCTAATCCTATATATTTAAATAATCTTTTCAAAAATTCACCTCACTTAAATATAATTTGTATAAAGATTAAATTTTCATTTGTACTTCTATATTAAAATATTGATTATAAATTATTTTTTCTAAATTATAGTTCTATAACATTATATTTAAACCCAATAGATTTTATAAATTTTAGCATATCATCTATTGATATAAAAATTGTCTTTGTATTATCATTAGGATGAAAACTTATTCTGTTTTCAAGAAAAATTTCTTTATCAAAATAAATTTGAATATCTTTTTCTGCATTATTTAGTAATCCAAATATAGATACAGCCCCTGGCATCAATTTCATCTTTTCCATTAAAATATCAGCAGAACAGAAGCTAATACGCTTTATTCCAGTTATTTCATTAAACCTTTTCATATCTAAACGTTTTTTATCATCCATAATAATTAAATAATATTCTGTTTTCTTTTTATTTGTTAAAAATAATGTTTTTGTTCTTACTCCCTCAATCCCTTCAATATATAAATCAGCTTCTTCAGTAGTTAGTGCTTTTGGATGTTCTACCATTTCAAAACCAATATTTAGTTCCTGTAGTTTTTCTTTGACTTTTTCATAAGCTCCCATAAATATTCTCTTCACCATTTATCCTTTCTATAATTTATCGTTTTTCCATATATTTAAACATATATTTCATATTCTATAACTCATTCCATAGCTCTTTACTTAATTTTAATACTTCTAAAGCTAATTTACTAGGATATTTAGTAAATTACCCTAGGCGTTAAGATTCTTCAATTCTTTCCCATAAGAAAATACAAATTTTCATATACCTTACCATTTTAAATTAAAAAAAGAACTTAAAATTAATTTAAGTTCTTTTTAATATAACTTTGCCATATAAAATTCATCTTCATACTTTCCATCAATAATAACTGAATCTTTCTTTATACCTTCTATTTCAAATCCACTTTTTTCATAAAGTTTCTTCGCTATAGTATTAGAGCAAACTACTGTTAATTCAAGTCTTTTAAGCTTGTTTTCCTTTGCCCATAAATCTAATTTTGAAAATAACTCCTTTCCAATTCCCATGCCTCTAAATTTTTCTCTTATCCCTACAACAACATATGCTATATGATTAACTCTTATTTGCTCATATCTTTTAGCTGAAAGAAACCCTATTATATTATCTTTATTATCTAAAACAATTAAAATTAAATCATTTTCTTTTATGCTTCTTTTAATAATATTTTTTGTTATGTTAATATCCTTTGAACGTTCATTTGGTTCATATAACATATATTTTGTTTCTTTATCTAATTCTAAAAGCATATTTAAAAAATTATTAGCATCCTCTATTTTTATTTTTCTAATATAAATAATAATCTCCTCCCTAATTTTTTATTTTAATATGAGCTCTACTTTAAAAGTTTTTAAGCTAATCTTTATAATTTGTGTTTAATTCTTTTAAAAACTTTTTCATACTCTTATTTGGTGGATATTCAAATTTATTTTCTATTTCTTTAAATCTATTTATACTATTACCATATAAATTATAATAAAAATTATATACGTTTACTTGTTTAAATTTAGAAACTTCCGGACTATATGTACATGAATATTGTATCTCACACTCTGTAGCTCTTAAATCTTTATAATTTTTACCATCTTTTTTTAATTTTTCTTTCCATTTTTCCAAATCCCTTTTTGTTGTGAAATTTTTTATATATTCTTTCTCAGTATCTCCCACATTTCCCATTACTTTAATTGGAGCAGTATCTAAAATTTCACTTAAAGAAATTCCAGCTTTTTCTGTAATAAATTTATCTATTTTTTTATGTGCATCCATTTTTTCTAGGTACAATTTACATTTAAAAAATCCTATTATTCCAACTATAATAACAAAAACTATACTAAAAGTTATTAATTTCTTTTTCTTCATACTCATCCTCTTTTTTTAATTTATATATCTATATTATAAGTTTCATATACATTTTTCAATAATTTTAGTTAAATTTTATAATTTTTATAAAATCATTCCTATAAATGATAATATTAATTTAAACTTATATCCTTCCATTAGTCTAAAAAAGCCATTTATAAATATATATAAAATAATCATTTATTGTATATTCTGTATAAATCTGATTCTTCTAATTTCTCAATAAAATTTTGAATTTAATCCATTTATCAAATAAATTTATTCCTTTTTGATTTCTGGATTTAATAGCATATCCAATGGCATCTTCCTTGCTTATTTCAGCAGATTCACATTTACTATTTTCTTAAAAAAATTTTTCTTTTATTACATTCATAGCTACCTTTTTTATTTGTATCTTTGCTTATTCTTAATTAACTCATTAATTATATTTTGTTTTTGTTGTAACTCATTCTTAAATTTTTTTAGTGCAATTTCTTCTCTTTCATCCAGTTCTTTTAATTTTGTTTCTTGTTTTTTTATAGAATTACATATTTCTTTACTTAATTCATTTTCACTTTCACCTCCACTATAAAGTTCCAAACCTTCTATTACTTCTTTAATGGTTTTAGATCTAATATTATCTTTTTTTATAATCTTTAATAATGATAAAAAGGTATCATATACATCATCAGATTCTTGAAATATTTCATTAAAACCATTTATATTTCCAACAGTCTTTATTCTGGAATATATTAAATCATATATTCTATTAGAAAGTTTTTTTATTTTTATTTGATAATCTAAAAACTCTAAATATAAATCATTTTCTTTTTCATCTTTATAAGATACCTTTTTTATTTCCCTTTCTATTTTCATTTTTTGTAATTCTATTTTATCTATATCATTTAATTCTTTATTAAAATAAATAAATGGAACATTAAATAATTTTTCTAACTTTTCTTTATGTTTTTCTGAAACCTTACTTCTTCCCTTTACCCAACTGTTTACTACTTGTCTTGTAACCCCACACTCTTCACCCAATTTAACAAAATTTAAATCATTTAATTTACATAAATATTCTATTCCTATCATATTTATTCTCCTTTATCTTACTTTGTATCATATTTATATGATAATGCTTTTATAATACAAAGTAAGATAAAACTTTTACTATTTACATATTATTAATAAAATAATATGATTAGAATAAGTATTTTATGTTTTAAATTCTGTACATATCAACTCCTTGCCTATCGTTTTGCTCGATATGTAATTTATTCCTATTTCCAACAACACCTATTACTTCTTCTATATAAATATAATATTCTTGTTCATGCTCATCCCTTACAAATATTCTCAAGGAGTTTTCTTCTATAGTTTCATATCCTAAAAGTTTAAAATACTCTCCATTAATGATTAAGTCTCCATGATCTTCTTCTAATACTATAAATAAAAAGGCATTTATTTCTTGAACGTTAAAACTTTCTTCTTGAGCTATTTTACCGCTAAATGGTATTGTTCCTTCTCTTTCATTTATAAACTTTATACAATTTTCTTTTAATTTTAAAATTTCTTTAAAACTTAATTCTTCTATAGTATCTAATTTACATATAAAATTATTAAATTCCTTTCCTGTGCTATCATCCATTTTTCCAATATCTCTAACTATCCTTAAATGAGTTCTAAAGTTTCTAAAACTTTCCTTAATATCTCTTATTTTCATATCCTCAGTAATAAGTTCTAAATTTTCCATAATCATTCTCTCCTTCACATTTTATATAAATCTAAAAACATCTTTAAATTGTTGCTTACAGGTTTCAAAGTCTACTATTCCAAGCTTTATATACATACTATCACCATTTATGATTGTTATAGTTCCTAGAACACCCTTCCAATCTTGGACTATACATTCTTACTATTGCTCCAACTTTAAACTGCCTATAGTACTTGTATTCGTTTAAATAAACTAACAAAATATTACTCCTTTCTCCTTATTACATATACAAATTTGCTATACTGTTAAGATCTGTACTATCTACATATTCATAAAAATTATCAAAATTATCTTTCAAATGATTAACTTATAGCCAATTTTTATAATCTAATATTTTTCTATCATTTATATGTCTTTCTTTGCTATTTAAAAACTTCATTTTAATAACTTCCTTTATTTTAAAATATTTAATTTTAGAACTGCTTTAGAATGTACTAGATAATGTACTTAGCTGCTATTAAGATTTGTTTTCTTCGTTATCTACGTCTATAGTATAATATCACTAAAGAGATGATTTGTATGATTAAAATGAAACTACATATTTTATTAGCAGATAAAAGAATGACATAAAAAGAATTATCTGATATTACCCGCTTATTAAAAATGCAATTGGAAGTTATTGCAATGAATCTAATAAACATATTGTAAAAGAACATTTAGATATTCTGTTTAAATTTTTTAATTGTAAAGTTCAAGATATTGTAGAATATGCAGATAATTCTAAATAACCCTAATCATAAGATCTGAATTTAATTATTCAGGTCTTATTTAATTTAGATTATAGAACTCAATTTTAGATTTGTCAATATAATTTAAATATTTAATTATAACATACATTAATATTTAAAGTCAATAATTTTAATATTATTTTTATTATAAAAAAATAATCTAAATTTAATATAAATAGCTATATTTTTGTAATATTTTTACTAATATGTTTATTTATATAACAATTACACCTATTTTTCAATGTATATTTTTAATATTATTTTTATTTATAAAAATTCAATAAAAATTGCTAGATGTATTATAGAATTGGAGAGAATAAAGGAATTTAGACAACGGAGTGCAGGTAAGATAAGTTTAGAGCAAGATAATCTTACTCCAAAATATTCTCAATCTGATATGGCAGAACAACTTGAAATGACTAGACAACAACTTCAAGATTATAAAAATTAACTAACCTTATTCCAGAACTACAATATATAGTTGAAAATGGTTCAATGAAATTTTCCTTTTTTAATATTATTTTAATTTGCTAAAAAAATAAGGATGTATCTTATAAATACACCTTTGAGTTTTTGTGGTCCTGTTTCAGGACTAGGCATTGATTATTTATTTTTATATAAATCAATTTCTTTCTTTTTTCTTCAATCTTTTTAATTAATTCACTAGAATTTTTACCAATATTTATAAGTTCTAATATTGATCTTTTTCTATACTCAATAACCATATCATTATATTAATTTATTAATCTCTCTTCTTTATATTCTTCCTTTATTTTTTCTATTTCCTTTTTACTGTTAAATCACTTTTTATATCTAATATATCATCATATTTTTTAAAACCATCTAAATTTACCATTTATACTATCTCCTAAAATTCTTTTATACTTCCATTCTAAGAAAACAATTCATAAATTCAATATATATTATAAAGTATTTATATATAATTAAAATAAATTATTAAATTTTATTTAAAGTTAATTCATTTGCATTTAAATATATACTGGAATAACATATATTATGAGGTGTTTATTTATGACAACAATATCTGATATTTATAGTTTAATTGGTGCAATAGGAGGTGTTTTGGGAACAACTTTTGGTGGAATAGGAATGTTTTTAAATTGGAAAACTCATAGAGATATTAAAAGACCAAAAATTAAATTAAACATAATTAAAAATGACGAGAAAAGTGTTTATAATGATTATGATTTAATAATAGAAAATATATCATTAGAAAATCTTTATGATTTTTCTGTAAAATTAAAAGAATTAGATCAATTAGATTGCCAAAGTGTAATTAAAGGTAGTTATATATTTAAAAGTATTATACCTAATTTTAATATAGGTCAGAAATATAGAACATATTTGTTTAATCCTACTAAGTGTAAAGATAGAATTCAAGAATTAAATTTTATAATACAATATCGTTTAAAGCCAAAAAGGAAAATTTATACAGAACATTATATTTTTAATATTAATGCTTTTAGAAATGTATCAATAAAATATAGAGAAGAAAATACGAAAAATTTATAAACAAGATTAGATATATTAGTACCTTTTGTTAATTCTTTCGACTTACTTTTGGCAACATATCATTACTATCGGCTATAGTCCCATTAGAATCGTCTATTTGTAACTCTGCTCCATAAATATATTAAGTTGAATCCTACTTATTTATATTTACATAAGAATAATCAATGTTATTTATTAATTTCTTAAATAATTATTTAAGGTTGACACAGATACTTCTTTTCCAATATCTCTTCTATTATTTTAATAATTTGTTCTTAAATATTTTTCATCGGCTATAAAACTATATTTTCCTCTTTCTTTAGTAAATTCAATATATTCTTCAACTATACTTTTATTTACTTTGTTTATATCAAAAATCTCTTTTTCCTCTAAATACTTAGTAAATAAAATGAATAATTGATAATAACTTTTAATAGTTTTGGGTGATAATCCTTTTAAAGTACAATGGTCTATAAAATCTTGAATATATGCAGCATAACATCTTTTACTCTTAATTAACGGCATAAAAAAAATACCTCCTATCTATTAAGTTTATAAACTCAATAAACAGAAAGTATTTTTAATACTATCTCTAAATATTTATTGTACTTCTTTAAAAAAAATTAGTAGCTATTTTATAATGTTTATCCCTATAGCGTTTTTAACTTTCCCTCAGCCAAACGGTTTTAATATCATTTTAAAATTTAATTTTAATAAAAACATACAATAGAATATAATATTTGTTGCATATAACTTTAATATTATAAATATATTTATCAAGAAAAGTTTAATATATTTTATTAATTATATGCTTTATTAAATTACATAATTATTTTAAAGCAAATTGAATATCATCGTCTTGAGCTATAACCAAATTAGTTTTACTTAAATCTAAATCCTTAGGCACATCAAAAACTAAATAAGTTTTCTTTGTTATTCCCGGATTAAATTTATCATAAACACCTATAAAATCTTTATTATTGTTATAAATACTTTGTTGAGAATTCATATTACCAGAAGCATCAAATGAATTATCATCTATTTCATATGATTTGCCATCATTATTTAAGGTAAAATCATGTGAATCATATTGAATAGGGTCTTTAGATTCATTTTTTAATGAAAGTTCTATTATTATAAATTTACCATTAGCTTTAGATTTACCAGCTTCATTGCTAATATTTTTTGTTTCTTTAACTTTTAATACCTTTACTCCAACATCTCCTATTTTACTTTGTTCATTAAGTTTTACAACTTTATTTTTAGATTCTTGTGTTTGAGATTGCGATTTATTATTAGAATTATCACTTGAAGAACTTCCTGAACTTCCTATGGCAATTAGTATGATAACTATAATAATAAGCCAAAACCACCATTTTTTATAAATTGGTTTTTTAATTTTATCCATATGTATACCTCCTATTTGAAATTTATTTAACCATTAAGAATGGTATCACTATTTTTTAAACATAGTGTTAAATAACATACTATATTTTTTAAACTTTAAAACCAAATCATACTTTTATATAATATTTATTTTACTCTAAACTTAAAGCAAATAGCTCCATCAAACTTATATTCACTAGTAAAGAGATCTATTGCTTTCTTATAGCTATTAAAACTAAAGCTACCGTATCTAAAATCTAAATACTGGTATAGCTCTTCTTTTGACTTTCTTTTGTTTAAGTCTTTTATCTGATTAACCTTCTTCTCAGTCTCCTCTTGTAAATGTTCCCTTACTATTTTCCTAGCTATCAGTATCTCGCCTGTATCTAAATGTACATACTCTGTACATCTTTCTCTTGTTATACTAATTATAGTATTACCTCCCGTTACTTATATTTCAGTAAGTAATACAAATAAAAAGAGCCGTCGTTGCAGCTCTCTACCTCTTTCCTCCGTATGTCCTATCTATTATATCGTCCAACTCCTTTAATTCCTGCTCCTCTTTCTTGATTAACGCCGGTCTTTTACTTATAGCTAACCATACTAGTCTTACCTAACAATTATAGTTCTTATTTTAAAGGTTTCTATAGGCATTACTACTTATCTACCCCTTTTTAATATGTCTGAATTCTCATTAAGTATATTAATTTTCCATTCTAAGAAATTCTCTGCTATTGTACTGTTTACTGATTGACAGAATACTACTACCTCTGAATATAAACTTGCTAATAACAATCTCAATCTTATATCAAAAGTTTCTTGTGAAAACATAGTACTAATTTTTAAATCCTCACTATATTCCTCTTTTTGTTCACTATTCATCAAATCGTACATTTCTTTAAAGTCTATTTCTGTTATCTCAAAGTCCACACTATGACCATACTTATTTCTTATTGTATTAAACTTTTTAAGTACAGTATATAAATCCTTATCTATCAATCCTATCCCATAACATAGATTTAACTTCTCTTTAAAGTACTTTAAATGCAATACTTTATAATTTTTAGTACCTAATCTTAGTAGTTCCTCTAACTCTGCCTCAATATATAAGTGTGCTTTTAATACAATAGCTAACGTATCGTCTCTTTTTGTAGCCTGTATAAACTCCTTTCTTTTTTTTATATGAATTTCACTATCTTCGTTAAATTTTAACTTTCTAAGATTGTTTATATATTCCATATTACCACTCCTATCTATAAATACATTATACCTAATTATTGAATTTTTTCTAATGTATATCTATTAGGTTAAGTAAATACTTTAGTTTAAGTAGTGTAGCGTCTAATACGCCTGTATAAGCGTTCAGCTATCATTCTTACGGTCAGTGGACAATAGTATTAATAACAAACTCATTCCTGTCCTAAGTTCTAATACTGTACTGTTCACAGATCATCATCAGTACGTCCATCGCCTAATGTTTTTGATAACTCAGTACCATTCAAACTGAGGATTTACGCCTGTATCCTTGACTACACAGACGTAGATGTACTCATATCTTTTTGGTAACTTTTTTTCATACCGTGAGAAACTATAAACCCAGCTAGGACAGGTTATTTTTTAAGCTGATTACTCTCTCAACAACTACTTTATTACAGCTCTAGCCTGTGCTAAAATGTAGTAGAGATTTTCAATATTAAGTTTTTAAAGATTTTCTTTAATCTCTGTTTTGTGTTTTTTGAATAATCTCGTTAGGAGCTGGTATTCCGAGTATTAGCTCCTCTTTTTACCTTCTTTGCATATTTTCTAAAGGATTAAACCTTTGATAGTTCTTTCTATATCTGTTACTGTCAAAACTGTTACCGAACTATGTCTTAATAATCTTGATAATATATATATATCCATCCCAGACATTAAACATCTTTTTGCAAAATTATTCCTTAATCCATGTGCTGTAGTATTCTTATTTAAATTTGCACGTTCTTTATATATCCTAAAATTCCTTTCAAAATGTGGTATTCCAAGTTGTGTTCCCCTTGTTGTTGGAAATAATAGAACATCATTATTAATATACCTGTCTTTGAACTGTAACCATCTTCTTAATAAACTTGCCATAGTATTACTAAAGAAAACATATCTATCCTTTTTCCCCTTACTTATATCAGCTGGAATTAAAATTGCCCTTCTAACTAAATCAATATCCTCAATGGTTAAAGCTAATGTTTCTCCAATCCTCATTCCTGTATCCATAATCAATTGAATTATTACATAATCCCTATATTCACTATATTTAGTAATATCTAAAGCTTTAATTAATGCCTTAAAATCCGAATCAGATAATTGATCCTTTGGTTTTCTTTTGCATTTAACAAACTCAACTTTATCCATTGGGCTACATTTTATAATTTTGTTATCAACTGCCCAAGTAAAAAATACTTTTAAATTTCTAATATAATTATTTATTGTTGCTGGTGATATAGTTTTTCCAAAATCTTTTCTTATACTTGGATTATTTATTAAAACTGTTTTATCATTAGAAACATAAGAATACTTTCCTCTTTCTTTTGTGAATTTTATATATTCCTTTGTATGTTTTATCTTTATTTCTTGAATTTTATCTATTTGAAATTCTTCCTCAGTATACTTTGAAAATAATAACAAAGTTGATTCATATGATTTCATTGTCTTTTTAGATAAATCTTTTAAATTGCAATATTCCATAAATTCTTCAATGTAAAAATTTAAATTTCTTTTAGATTTTAATATTGACATAAAAAAACACCTCCTACCAATTGGAAAACTCCAACCGATAGAAAGTGTTTAATTTTAAAATTTAATTTATATTTATTGGTATCAAATTATATTAGTTGGTATAAAAAATATAATTTTGACTTTTTTTAATTATTTGTTCTCTATTGATATTACTACAACCAAGCCATTTATGACACTTTATTTTTTAGTCTTAGCTTGTCAGCTATTATAGCTATAAATTCACTATTCGTTGGCTTACCCTTATCATTATGAATTGTATATCCAAAAAGCTTATTTATAGCATCAATTTGACAACCAAGGGGTTTTCCGTTATTTTTTCGATGTAAGTTTAATTAAAAAATATCCTAAAATATTTATTGGCTTACACTAAGTTTCTTTATTGGTATAATTATATACTAAACTTCATTTTTTTACAAATATTTCATGCTATTTTATTATTAATTCTATTAATAATATTTAAATTTGCTTTATTAATCAATTCTACATCATTACTTATTAATTCTATTAATGGTTTAAATTCTTTAAATAAATATTGCTCAGCTAATTGTCTATTTAAAATTGCTTCATTTTTATCTACAAAATATCCTAGGTGAATAGTTATTCCATTATATTTTATCTTTGCTCTCCATTTATTATTTTTAAAATCTACACCTACATACCCTGACTTATTATCAGAACGAATACTCCTATTAAAACTATTCTCTTGATATGTAGCTACTCTAAGATTTGATTTTCTATTATCTAATGTATTTCTATTTATATGATCCACTAATCTACTATTATCAGTCATATCCATTATATACCTATGTAATTTTATCTTTTTACCTCTATAATTTCCTTCAACATAAACACTATCTATATTTTTAGCGTAAAACCATGTTATTTTCTTGCATTTTTCTATATCCTCATTATCTATTACTACCTTTTTAATTCCATATTTACTGCTATTTATTATAATTTCTACATTGTTTTTATTAACTAAATACATATTACCTTTCATTTATCATTCTCCTTTCTTATGAAAAAAATAAGGCTAGGATTTCTCCTAACCTTTAACTACTACTTAACTTTAATTTAATACGTAGCAAATTCTCTTTTGAATCTATTTAATAAGTCCCTATTACTTTTTTCTAACATTCTTTCTAAATCTTCTTTTGTACCTTCATTTAAAGTTTCTATATGTAAATCTGTTTTTATCGTTACATTTGGATTTTCTCTAGTTTGTTGTTGATTAGCAATTGGTAATCTACTTAATATATTTCCTACAACTAACTCAGCCGCCTTTTCTGCTGATGCTTTTACCATAGCTTCACTTGATTCATGGTTATATATTTTTGTACCTTCTGGTAAATCATATAACTCATATCCTCTTTCGTGAAGGGTTGTATATCCTCCTTTAAACCAAGAGTTACCAGTCCAATTTTCTTTATGTCCATATTGTCTTCTAGCCATTGGATTAGGTGATCCTCCTGTTTCTTTAACTGAAAGTGTCTTAGGTTCAGGCCACCATTTATCCCACCAATTAGCGAACTTTTGCCAATTAGTTAATACATTACCTGTTGTAGTGTCAACATTTTCTGAAATTGTACTATTCATACTAGTTATTTTTTCTACGGCTTCTTTTCTAGTACCTTCTGCTGCTTCTACTGTTTCTTTCTTCTGTCTTTTAGCATCTTCAATTAATTTATCAGCTTGATCCTTACTTATAACTTTACTTTCATCTCTCATTCTAATTATTTCTGCTATTCTTTTATCACACTCTTCATTCGCAGCTTTAACTGATTTATCTTTTAGTTCATTTAATTTCTTTATATGTTCACTTGCTTGTTCCGCAGTTATATTATTATCATGCTCTTTCATTCTTTCTAATATAACTTTAGCTTGAACCTCATTTTCACTAAGAGTTTTTACTGCATTTTCTTTCATCTTTTTTTGAATATCAGCTATAATTTTAGATTCATCGTTAGTAATATGTCTATGTTCATCTGCTGCTTTTTTAATGATTTCATTTATTTGTTTTTGCCATTCATCTATATCTTTCTTTTTTTCACTCCAACTTTCATTGGTCTTTTTTAATATATCTGCTTCTTCTTGTACTGTAAGTGCATTACTTTTACCAAAGAAATCTTTTAATGATTTTAATTCATCTTCTTTATTCTTATCTAGTCCGACCTTTATTTTGTCTCCCATATCTTTATAAAGCTTTTGTATATCATCAGATTGCTTTTTAGTAATAGATGTACTTTTATTTAAAGTATCAGTAAAGTCTTTTATAGTCTGTTCTTTTTGTTTCTTGCTAAGTCCTTTAGTTCCATTAACCATTAATGTATACTGTTTAATTATTTCATCTTTATTCTTCTTTGTTAAATTTCCAGTATCACTAACAAGTTTCTTAAAATCAATTGTCATTCTTTCTCTTTGCTCTTTTGATAAACTACTAGATTTTTTACTCATATCAGTAAAGTTTTTAACAACCTTATTCTTAGCATCTTTAGTAAACTTATCAGAATTTATTCTTAAGTTCATAAGTGAATTACTTGCTTTTTTATCTAAGTCTATATAATCTGAAATCGATTTTTTAGTTGATTCACTTATCTTTACTGTAGTCCTTCCTGTAACTGCTTGAATTTCTTGATTTCCATTCTTTATTTTTCTTGTAGAATCCACTACTTTATCAGCGAATAGATCAACTGCTGGTGTAGCACTAGAATTTAATTTTTCACTTGTTTTATAAGCAACGTAACCTATTCCTGCTATTGCTGCAACTCCTATTGCAATTGGTGCTGCTACTGCGGCCACCGTTGCTCCTAATCCTCCAGCAGCTATAGTTGCACCTTCTGCCGCTATTGTTGCTCCTGCTGTTGCACTTGAAACAGTTCCTAAACCTGTAGTAACTAAACTGCATAAACCTCCTAATTTACTTCCAATACTTATAAGTCCACCAATACCTTTACTCATATTTCCTATGCCACTTATTACTGGACCGGTAGCCATTGCAATCATACCAGCTTTTACAATAAATCCTTGTGTCTCTGGACTTAACTTACTAAAATCGTTTGCTAAATCTCCTATTGAATTTGCTACACTTGTTATTGCTGGTGCTAATGCTTTAAAGGCCTTTATTCCTGCACCTTCTAATGCACTTGTCATTTCTGCTAAACTACCTTTTGCATTATTACTCATAGTCTTAGCCATTTTAGATGTAGCACCTTCACTATTGTCAATTGAGTCTGATAGCTTGTCAAAATCACTTTTACTTGAATTTATAATAGCTAACCAACCACTCATAGCTTCTTTACCAAATATTTGTGAAACTGTTGCAGCTTGTGTTGCTTTATCTAAATGTCCTAACTTTTCTCTAAGCTCTACCATGATATTTTTAAACGTCTTCATTTTTCCATGTCCATCTTTTACTGATATTCCATATCTTTTCATAGCCGCTGCAATAGCATCTGTTGGCTTAACTAAATTTGTTAAACCTGCTCTCAAAGCCGTACCTGCTTGACTTGCTTTTATTCCATTATTAGCCATAAGTCCAATACCTAGTGCCGTATCTTTAACACTATACCCTAATGCTCCCATTACTGGTGCTGCATACTTAAATGTTTCTCCCATCATACCAACGTTAGTGTTTGCATTTGATGATGCTGTTGCTAATACATCTGTAAACATCGTTGTATCTTTAGCTTTCAATCCAAAGGCCGTTAAAGCATCTGTTACTATATCAGAAGTAGTTCCAAGTTCTTCATTACTTGCTATAGCTAAATTTAATATTGGTTCTATTCCTTCTAACATATCATTTGTTTTCCAACCAGCCATAGCCATATATTCTAATCCTTGACCTGCTTCACTCGCACTAAACTTAGTTTTTGCTCCCATTTCTTCTGCTTTAGATTCTAACTTTTTAAAATCATCTCCTGTTGCTCCTGAAATAGCTGCTACTTTGTCCATTTGCGCCTCAAAGTCTATACCAACCTTACTTGCTGCTACTCCTACTCCAAGTAAAGGTAAAGAAACATGAGAAGTTAATTTGCCACCTATATTTTCAGCTTTTTCACCAAAGTTTTTAAAACTAGTGCTAGTTTCTTCTAACTTCTTTTTAGTGCTTTTAAATCCATCTACATTTTCTAATTCTTTATTAAATTTATTTATAGAACTAGTAGTTTTATTGACTTCCCCCTGTGCCTTATTTAAATTAGTTTCATAGTTTTGTATTCTTTTAGCATTATTCTCAATACTTTTATCTGTTCTTTCATATTGCTCTTGTAGTTCTTGAAGTTTCTTCTCACTATTTCTTACAGCCTCATTATTTGATCCATAAGTTTTTTGCAAACTATCTAGTTTTGCTTTCTCTTGTTCTATAGATTTCTTTAATTTTTCTCTTTTATCTATATTTTCTTCTAATGTACCTGTAGCTTTTTTTATACTTTCTTTATATAAATCGACTTTTTTAGCTTGTAATTCTAGTTGTCTTTTTAAAGTCTCTTGTACTCTATTTACATTTTGTGTTGTATGTCCAAAAGCCTCAAGTCCACTAGATACTGCTCTCAATTGACTTTTATTATTTTTAAGTTCTGAATTTATCCCTTTTAAAGTACTAGAATATCCACTATCATCTAGTACCATTTTGGTTGTTATGCGTTTTTCTATATTGCTCGTATAATTTTACCTCCTCCCTTAATAAGCTTTATATACATGAAAAAGGTAATTCATCTATTGCCATTACTTTTTTCGTATTTCCTGAATAATTCTCATCTTTATCACTTGAATTTTTTTCACCAAAATAGTTGAGTTCTTCGATTAAATCTATTATTTCTTTAAATGTGCTATCAAAGAACTCTTGTCTACTATAATTGAGTTGTGTTTTTGCAATAAAAAAAAGCCTATTTACATTAAAAGGCTTCTCACTTAAATTTCTTTTTTTTTAGTTATATCTTCTTCACTTTTATTTTTATCTGTTTGTAGTTTTATTCCCATATAATCAAAGTAGAGTCCATAAGCAACACTTACAATCTCCTTAGTTATTTGTTCAGGTTTTAATTTTTCTATTAATTCATCTATAGTTAATTCTCTTGTAATACATGCACAAGATATAACTTTTAGAGAATTATTATATAAGTTTGTATTATTCATAACTCCATTAATTACTTCTCCAAAGTTATTAAATTTTTCATCTATATCAAATATAGTTTTATTCGTCATTTTAAATTCTAATTCTTCATTCCCTAGTATTAATTTTCTTTTCATTTATGCTCCTCCTTATGCTACTGATTTCTCTAAATCTTTTTTTGCTTCTGCTACTATTACTTTGTCAAAGAACTTTGATAAAAATTCTTTTGTTACATTTGGAGAATCGCTATCCACTTTATAACTCCATGTTCCATTATCTAAAGGTCTAAAACTAGCTTGTAGCTTTTTACTTTGATAATTAGCTTTACCTTCCATTCCTTTTATATCTTCATCTGATATACCAAAGTTTCCAGCATAAAAAGTTTCATATCTTCTTTCTCCATTAGACTTTTCAGCTTCAAACATTATTGCAACAGTTGGTGCTCTATCAAGGTCACTTTTTATAATCCCTCCTGTTTCTGCTAACTTATGCCCCATTAAGTAACATTCGTCCTCATCTGTTAAATCAGCAATATCAATACTTACTGCTATATCTTGAAGTGTAGACATAGTGAATATTTTTCTACTTTCAGCATAGAATGGATCACTTGATTCCTTTACTTTTATTTGTATTTGTTTTACTAATGGAAAATATTTTGGTGCATCATACTCATATTTACCATTTACCTCACTTATTAATTTTGAAACATATAATCTTTTTATACCAATTACTGGTGTTATTTCTTGTTTATTTGCCATTTTAATTCCTCCTTATTTTTTAAACTTAATAAGGCAATGAAATATTAAATCTCATCGCCTTGTGATACAGTTTTGTATCTTTTTCATACATATCTACAGCCTGATCTCTACAATATCCAGCCTTCAACATTTCTTTTTTTATAATTTCTTCTAATTCTGTGTAGTCACCTTTACTAAATATATCTACTTGAATCAAATAATTAGTATATATTTCTCTACTTTCTGCAAATTCTTCTCCATTTTCTGAAATAACCTCATATTCTAAATAAGGAATTTTAGGATTGTTTGCATGTAGGAAATGTACCCTCTTATCTCCAGTTAAATTTAAAATTTCGCTACAATTTAAGGTGTTTAATAAATGTTTCTTTATACTTATAATAATCACCTCACTTTTGCAAAAATTACTTTAGCAACTTCATTAATTGCCTCATCTGAACTCTCTTGTGCAGCCCTATCAAAGTAACCAATATTTTTCTTTTGCTGAGAAGTTCCAAACTCTTCAAAAACATCATAAAATGCCTTTGAGTGTGCAATTCCTTCTACTGATAATCCCGTATCTTTTACAGTTGTTTTTATTTTAGATAATCTTTTAGTTTTTCCCTTTGGAGATTTATTTTCTATACTTTTAGCAATTACTTTTATTCCTGCTCTTACTGCTTTCTTTTTATCACTAGCATCTAAAACCATGTTCTGTAATAATTCTTCAAATTCTTCCATTCCTTCAATTTCTATTGACATTAGCTTGTTACCTTACATTTTAAATCAATGTATTGGTGAGAATTATTGTAATCACTAGCATATTGTATATCATAAAATTCTTCATTGAATTTAACTCTAAATACCTTTGTTGCACCTGGCTTTAATAGTTCCTTAAGCTTGTTACAATATCTTACTGTAAATGTAGTTATATTCTCGCTATTAGTAGCTTTAGCACTTATGTACTCTTTTCCAGTTATTTGTCTAAAACCTGACCAACAAGTATAATACTCTTTCCAGATTTCTTCATCAAAACCATTTTCATTTTGAATAGTTTTATATTCTTGTATAGTAATTCTTTCAGTTAGCTTATTATTCATTTTCATCACCACAGTTTACTAAAATATCTAAAATGGTATTTGAAATTCTATCATATCCACCTTTCTTATTATCTAAATAAAGACCTCTATTATCATATAAATCAGATACTATTTTTTTAATTAATAAATCTGCTAATTTTAATTTATTTTCATGTTTTTTATAGTTAGATCCCACACAACTATCAATATATATAGTCGCTTCATTAATAAAATTATTTATTGCTTGATTATCTTCTTCACAATCTACCCTTAAATAATTTTTCATTTCTTCTAAACTTACCACTTAATACCTCCTTTATATAAAAAGAAGGGAGATTAATCCCTCCTTAAATTAAAGTTCTATTTTATTTATAGTTCTCTTTGAACCACTTACAACATCTATTCTTTCTAATATACTCCACATGTTAGTATCATCTTTAATTTCTTTACCAGTAGCAACGGTTATCTGTTTTCTATCAATAAACTTTACTGCTTCCTTAAAGTTTAAAGTAAAGAATAAGGCTGTCTTTCCCTTTGTTGGAGTAGCTAGACTATCATCAAATTGATATATAGGTTTGTTATGGAAATATTCAACTCCATTTGCTCCAACTGTAATTAAGTTCAATGGTCTACCTTGTTTATCTTTCATATTATTTAATAAGCAATATCCAGCACTATTACATAAAGTTACAACTCCACCTTTTGCACTAGGAACTGTACTATCTATAGCATTTTCTATTGCACTATAATCAGTTGCTCCTTCAATTGCTTTTGCATTTGTATTTATAACTGTTACTATCTTTTTATTTTCTTTAGTTGTAGAAATTTCGCTAAAATTGTTTCTTATTAAATTATCAACTTCGATAGCTGAATCATCTACAGTTTCAGAACTAACTTTTTGGAATAATCCAACCTTACTACATTTAAAAGGAACATCTGTTGTCACTAAATTACCTTCAACTATGTCTTGACCTTCTGTTAAATCTGCAAGATCATTTTGATCATAATTTATTACTGGAATAGTACCCTCATTTCTAGTTACTGGAATTACATCACATAATTGCTTTAATGAACCATATCCCTTTTTAATTTCTATAAGTTCATTTACAAACTGTTTAGGAATTATAGCCGTATTTCCAGCACTTGTTATTGTACTTCTTTCTTCTTCTGATAATTCTCCTGCTTTATTTAATGCAATACCTGCAATTGCTCTTAATTCCATTTCTTTTGTTACTTTTCTATTTTCCATTTTTACATCCCCTTTTCTTTCTTCTTTTTGCTTTTTTAAATCTCTTATTTCTTCTTCTTCTAATTCTTCTTTTATTTTTAAAGTTTCTTTAGCCTGTCTTAGTTCTTCTAATTTAGCCTTAGCACCCTCTAAGTCTTTATTATCAGTTAGACTTCTGACTTCTCCTGTTAAAGTTTTTATTTGTTCTTTTAATTCATCAATTCTCATTAATTAATTCCTCACTTTCATTTAATTTTTTGTATAAAAAAAGAACTATCCTTCTAGTTCTAATTCAATTTCTAATATTTCAATTTCTTTTTCTAATGCTCTAAGTTCTTTAGTTTTTTCAATTTCTTTATTATGTAATTCATAACTTCTACAACTTGCCTCACTATCAAGGTAAGCTGGAAAAGGTGTTATTGTAACCTCTATAAGTTCAACTTCTTTAATAATTCTTAAATCAATCTTATCTTCTGTATATGTCCACTCATCATCAGTAACCCAAAATCCAAAAGAACACCCTTCTATATCTCCTGACTTTACTAATTCAGAAATATCATTAGCATAAGATATATTAGGGTTTATTCTTAATTCAAAATGTAATCCTATATTATCAACATTTAATTTTAAACTTCCACTCCTAGTAGAACCTAAAATCATATTTGCATCATGATTATACATAGCATAAATATTATGTCCATCAGCTAAAGTTTTATCAAATGTACCATTAGACACTTCCTCATAAAACCCCATATACTGACTTCTAGTATTAAACTTATTTATATATCCAGTAATTATCTTCTCACTAGACTTTTCATCTGTTCTAGTTTCTAAATCTGTAGCAATAAGTTTTCTAATTTCCTTCTGTCCTCTCATCTTTAACACCTCCTTGTGCTTTTAATAATGTTATTTTACTTAAATCTTCTAATTTATAATATCCACTTGGTACTAGAATACTATCTCCATCTTCTACTAATGGCATACCTAATATTCTTTTAGCATCATTAATACTATAAGCCCCATTTTGTAAATATTTACAAATAATTTCTGATTGTGTTTTAGCATCAGTTCTCAGCATAACAGATTGATTAAATCTACATTTAAAACCATTTTTTCTATCACTAGAACTTAAATATTTCCAATCTAATTCTTGTTCTATTTGTTGAAACTTAATTAATAATGTATCTGCTAGAAATCCTAAATTTTGCATTTCCATATTATTATTATTAGAATCACTCAAATCATTAATTTGTGCTGGACTTAGCCCAAATGCATTAGCTATTTCTCTCCTACTTAATTTTCTAAGTTGTTCAAATTGTGCATCTGCCAAACTTAGATTAAGACTAGATATGTTATATCCTACTGGTACTGTAAAAGTTCTTCCGTTTGAAGAATATAATTTATCAAACTTTTCTTGAGTCTTTTTAAGTTCCTTTGTATCTTTAATATCACTCGTCATTTGTACAAGAATTTTATTAGTTAATCCAGAATCAAATAAATTATTTAAATACTTAGAACTTTTAATATTAGTATTAATTATATTTTTCAATAAACTTCTATTTGATTTAGTATTTATTCCATCAAAAGTTAAACCAGATTTGTATATACACAAATCTTCTTCTTTTACATCAAAGTTATCATTACAAATAGTAATATTATATAAAATTGCATTTTTCTTTAATGTTTTTATTAATCCTACATCATCTATAGTTATATTTTGGATTTTTGCTGGATATACATTCATAGTTGCTCTATCTATATATAATCCACTCATACCATAATGTTCTCCTAACGCTACCACAGTTCTTATACATTCTACAGAACTCATGTAAGGATTAGGTCTAAGTCTTAATTTCTCATATAATCTATGTTTGTAAGCTTCCATTTCTCCATTTTTAGTATCTTGTTTTAAAATTATAGGGCATTTAGCTACGCTCTCAGAAATATATTTAATACATTTAAAATATGTACTTTCTTTTAATGCATCATCATTAACTTCATATCCTTCCTTAAATAAATTAGTAAATGTAAAATCACTAATATTTTTAAAATTATCACGTTTTTCTAGTTTATCCCAAAACATTAATTACAACTTCCTCCTTTCTGTATAAAATAGCTTAATAAAAATAATCCAATGGCAAGTAAATACATTGCTACATATCTATTAAGCGTAAATGTAGTAAAAAAGACTATTAAAAAAGAAATTATTAATAACATATCTGCTATAAATAATTTCTGTTTAAACTTGTCTATAAAATTTTTAAATATATTTTTTATTTTAACCACCTCTATTTCCAACAATCCATAGTTTTCATCGCTTCGAAAGGATCATAATGTTCAACTTCATTATCTTCTATCGCTAATCCTAAAGCCATTAACATAGCTATAATTCCATCAATTTTAAACTTAGATTTCTTTTTACTATATTTGCAGTCCATTTGTTCATTATATACAGCAATACAATTACTAGCCATAAAATCAAATAAGTTATTTCTAGCAATAACAATTCTATTATCTATAAGTAAATTTTCAAAATCTTTTATAAATGTAGTCATAGTAATAGTTCCTTGACCTAGTGGAACTATATCCCATTCTTTTTCAAGAACATTCATTATAGTTGGACTTCCAAATCTATCAAATCCAAGCTTTTCAAAATTATATTCGTTGCTCAAATTATTCATATAATCTAACATATCATTAAACTTTATATACCTTCCTTCGGTTGCTATTAATTCACCGTTTTTTATCCATGTACTATATGGGTTCTTGTCTTTTTCTTCTCTTTCTACAACTGTATCTCTAGCCGTAAATAAATGTGGAAATACATAGTATTTATCATCATTTTCTCTATAAAATACTTGCACAAATCCAGTAATATCATGCTGAGAAGATAAATCTAATCCACACCAACATTTTTCGCCTTCAAAATCTTCTATTTTTATATCTTGTATACATTGTTCCCATAATTCCATATTAATTGCATTTTTAATATGATCTGTTGCTACATGTTGATTTAGAAACATTCTTCTAAACATATTTTCTTGAAGTGGCATTAATTTAACTCTATTACATAAATTTACTATATCATCTATTTTTCTAAATAATCCTAATGCTGGATTTGCTTTAAACCATTGCCTTACATCATCAATTTCACACTCTTTATCAGCTTCATATATTTTATAATAAAAAGTTTCATCTTCTCCTTTTTCTTCTTCTATATTTTTAGCCACTGTGTATAATTGCATTTCTAAGTTGAATTTATTTTCTCCAGAACTTGCAGTAGTTAATGTAATTGCTAAAGGCTCATCCCATTGTCCTGTACCTGTTTTCAACTTTCCATAAATTTCATCTGATTTATATTCATGTACTTCATCACATGCAAAACTGTACACCGAATAACTATCAGCTCCTCCGCCATCATTACTAAGAACTATTAACTTATTTTTATTATCTTTTCTTATAATTTCTTTTTTTGAATCTGTAATTTTACATCTTCTTCTTAATGCTTTATTACTATTAACAAAACACTTAAAAGTATTGTAAAGTTCTGTAGCTTGTTTAGTTGTATTACCAGTTATAATAAATAAAGCACCAAATATATTTTTTTGCATAAAGAATATATAACTCATAATAATTCCAACTAAAAAAGACTTAGAGTTTTTTCTTGCAACATTTATATGAGCTTCTCTAAATCTTCTCAAATTATCTTTTTTTCTTTTAACACATAAAATCTCAACTATTATTTCAAACTGAAATCTAAGTATTTTAAACTTTCTTGAAGTTCCTTTATCGTTTTTTAATAAACTTATATATTTATATATCTTTTTACATTCTACTATATCAAAGTAATATTTATCATCATTCCATTTATCTTCCATTTGCTTATTTATTTTATCAAGCATAAGATTTTGATTGATTTTATTTTCTTCTATTAGTTTATCTAATAATTTCTGATTAATCATTAAAAAGTTTCTCCATGTCCTTATCTTCCTTAGAATAATTATCACCTACACTAATAAATTTATTTTTATTCATCCTTGCTCTAGCTGCTGGAGTTAGTCCTAATTCTTTCATCCAATTTCTCATCTCTTGCTCTGCATTTTTCTTTAATTGACAATATGGATGTTGCTGAGGATAACCACTAGTACTATAAATTAAATATCCTGTTTCCTCTAAGAGTTTTGAGAATTTTAATATATCACTATAAGAAGAACAATATCTCTCTAGTGCTTTTATGTCCTGATCTGTAAATTTTTTATTTTCTTCTTCAAAAATTTTTATAACTCTTTTCCATTCTTTTTTTCCATCTTTATTTAAAATTTTTGGACATTTTACTTTTATAATTTTTTTATTGTTTATTTCACTTATTTGAACCATCTCCTCTCTCTAAAAATTCATACCCCCACTACCTAAAAAAAGTATAAAAAAACTTACAAAAGATTGCAGACCGTGGACTTTCGTCACTTAGTCTAAACTTTTCTTACTCCCCAACTTTTATAAATCAAACTCCTCCATAAACCTACTCTTCAAACTTAACAACAAATTTTGCATCTTTTCTTTATTACCTTTACAGTATTCTTTATGTGCGAACTTATGATTACTTGCAGTAAGATATATCAAGTTATCTCTATTTAATCTTTTATCATAATCTTCACTTACTTCAACTATATGATGAACAATTTCTCCTTGAGTTATTTTATTAAATTTATAATAATCAATTACATCTATACTTACGGTGTCTCTTATAGCCAATTGCCTTACCATTCTCCACTCTTTGCTTGAATAAAACCTTTGAAACTTTCTTTGCTCCTCATTGTGCATCCTTCTTCTTTTATATTCTTTCCACTTTTCTTTCTGCTCTTCATCATATTTATTTTTATGATAATTGCAGTACATTACACCTTCCCTGACTATCTTATTACAGCCTGTCCAACTGCATGTTTTTAATATTGCCATAACTAATCACCTCATTTCAATTTAAAGTATTTCATTTAATTTATATAGAATTTATTATTAAGGGATAGTTAAAGAAAGGATCTGATATAATGGCTAAGAATACAGGTAAAGGTAGTAGAAAAGGTGCAGTAAAATCAAGAACTCAAACACATAACCCTAAAACAAATACATGGGTAAAAAGAGATAGCTCAACTGGTAAATTCATAGATGGTAAAACTTCAAGTGATACCCCATTTAAAGGTGTAACTAAGGAATAATGCTTTAAGTTACTATGACTATCCCTTAATTTAAAACATAAAAAAGAAGCCTATATTAAATAGACTTCCATATATTTAATTAAGATTTAAATATTCTGTTATATTTTCAACTTCATAAAAAGATCCAGCGTATCTATAAGGTTTCCAATTAGTATATCTTTCTTCTATTCTAATTTTCCTTTTATATCTATCAGCCTATTATAATAATCCTCATCACTTTCATCTTTATTCCTTTCTATATATTTTATATGTTTTATGCGCTGTACTTGCTTTCTTGAATTTCTAATTAATTCTTTTAAATCCATAAAAATCCTCCTTATAAATATTATGTAAATATATTAACTCAATAATTTTTATAAGACAAGTCTTTTTATGTCGCACCCCTGCTTTAACCTAAAAAACTAAGTATATTTCAACTTAGCATTACTTTATATCCTCTATCGAACTTATTTAATTCATATATTTCTAAAAAAGGACAGCTAAAAATAGCCATCCTTTCCTAGATTTTTAGCAGTTATCTCTGCAATGGAAATGAGTTTTAGGTCTTCATTCCGACCAATGGAATTGGGTTTTACGTCTCCAATCCGACTATTTTAATACATTTCTAAATTCAATTTTTCTCTTAGTTTATGTTTATCACATTTGTGATTAAATTACTACTTTTTTAGCTCTTCACTTAATGGTAGAAATTCACCGCTTTTTTAGTTCTCATTTATCGGCTGAGATTCACCACTTTTTTAACTCTTCACTTACTGGTAGAAGTTCACCGCTTTTATTACTTACATTAATCACTTATTAAAAAAAATTCAATACTTTTTTTAAATCAATATTAATTAGCTGATTTTTCTGTTGTCTGCCAACTGTATACAATTAAATTATACAAATCTTTCAGGTTTTTAAAGTATCAGCTACACTTATAATTTATATTATACTACAAATTTATTTATTATACTATACATTAATTACATCAATAGAACTAATACTACCTACTTTTAAATATTTGCCTTTATTTATTTTTATAAAATCACTACTTAATTTAGATCCTATTTTTTGCCCAAAACTATTTTTAATATCTTCAAATAATTTTGACTTTAAATATGAAAAATCTCCTTCAAAGTCAAATATATCACCATTATTTATTTTAATTTTTATCATACTATCTTCTCTCCTTTTTAAGTTCTAACTTTTCACAAAATTTTACTATTTCTTCTTTTGTATATGCAAATTTTTCTATAATATCTTTATTCATATATTCATTTCTCCTTTTTTTGTTTTTATTTATAATCATTTACGAGTATTTTAATTAAAATTATATAATCTTTAAACAATAATTATTTCTGGCTTAATACTTAACTTTATTTCTCTATCTATCTTTTCCATCACAAACTGTCTATTTTCAATTTTTAATTTTTTATTTTCTTTTTTTAATTTTCCTATTTCTTCATTAATAGCTTTTTCTGTTACATCAGCTAATAAATTATATTTGTCTTTATATAATTTTTTATCTCTTTCTAATTCTTCCATTGCCTCTAAGCCTTTAACTTCAAGAACTTCTAAATCTTTCATTAACCCATTTATAATAGTACTAAGATATTCTATCTTTTTATCTTTCTCTTTAATATTTTCTTCTAATTCTTTTATTCTCACAATATTTTTATTCATTATAAATCTCCTCATTTCTTTTTTCATTTTTATGCTTAAAGGGATAAGTGGGTAAACTACTCCACTACTTATCCTAAATAAGACAAGATATGCTAATATATTTTCTTAGGGTAAAATTACCCCTTTAAACATAAAAAAGATAGGCTAATGTAAGAAGTTAGCCTATCATATAATTTATTCAACATTTTATACTATTTAAAAAGAAGGTGAGGTTTGAACTCACTACAAAAACATTGACAAAAACTTACCTGTAATAAATGTACGTTATATTTTATAAAAAATCTAATCATTTAAAATTAGACTTTTATTATCTTTTTATATTCTCTCTTGTTTAAAAAGGGAAAAGATAGCTACTAAAATTCACTATCTTTTGAAAGTTTACAGATTTATTTTAAACCTTCATAACAAATAGGCACAAGGGAACGGAGTGACCTAAGCCTATTAATGTAGCAAGAACTTACATTATCTAAATTCTATTTCTTTTTTCATAATTGCTGTATTGAACTGACGCACACTTTCCTTGCGGAGAAGTGTTTGCCTTATGAACAACTATCGTTGTCCATAAATAATTTATTATAAATTTTGCCCCCCTTTCCCTAATAATAATTTTTTATTAGAAAAGGGGGGGCATTTTTATTATGCTATATATTCACCTTTCTTTTTAGTTTTATGAAATTCAAACCATTCCTTTATAATACAATGCTTTTCACGAACTTTATCTATTTGTTTTTTAGTTAACCCACTTCCTTTTATCAAATCTTTCATCTTTATTATTTTTCCTTTATCTAAGTTTTTCAGATATTCAAGTAAAATTTGTGGATTAGTTTTTTCTTTACCTTCATTTGCTTTTCTATTTATTAATTTTTCTTCTTTAAAAATATTTGGTGTATGTTCTTCTAGCTTTGCATTTACTACATCAGCTACTTTCCTAGTAATATTATTTAAATATGAAGCACATAAAATAAATATATTACACAATTCTGTATTGCTGAAATGCCTACATTTAATTCTCATTATATTTTGTATAGTATCAACTATTAAATCACTTTCCATAATTTCTTGCATTTTATCATTTTCAAAAATACCTTCCTTATTTTCAATAATATTTTTTATTTCTAATGAAATTTCATCTTGATCAATTATTTTATTCCATTTTTTATCTATATTAGTTAACGCTATATATTTTATTAAATAAACATAATTTGATTTTCTATTCATTCCAATTTGAGCCATAGAACTAAAAGCATTCCAATCATTTTTCCCTTTTATATCACCAAAATAAGCTATATTCTTTGTATTTAATTTTCTAGAAAACTCTTGAAAAATGCCTCTTTTCTTACCATATGTAGCAACAAATAAATTATCGCCTAAACTATTTATGTATTTAGATATGGTTTCTATATGATTTTCTTTCTTAAGTAAAGAATTTTGACTGGTTGATGTTAGTATATGATGTATTTTTATATCACTTTCTTTTGTATCATTACTTTTAAATAATTCAAATCTATCTGACATATTGTATTCTATATCATATTTTGCAGTAGCATCAAAAATAATATTTTTACATTTATCTATATCAAACTTATCAATATTATTTCTTATTAATATTAATTGCCTTGCATTACTTTGTATACTATCGCTAGGACTTACAAATAAACAACCATTTTTATTAATATCTTTCAAACATTCTATATCATTATATATTTTTGTAGTTGCATATTTTTCTAATATCTCAAAAAACTTTTTATCTAAAGCTTTACTAAATAATACATCTGTTCCATCACCAGAAATCCAATTCAAGTCATATTCAGTATAATTCTTTCTTAAATTATATAAATGATTGCGTATCTGTTCCCAATAATCAATTAGATATTCTTTTTCCTCCCCTTTTGGTAATTCTTCTAACCCCTTACTAATATCAGATAAATATTTTTCGTTAATTATATCAGTAGTAATTATGTAAGGCTTCTCATCAATCAACTTTATTGATCTTTTTCCTTTTTCCCACTCATATAATAAATTTCTTTCTTTTTCTTTCATTTTAAAATATTTTTGTGTTGAAATTAATACTATTGGATATTTCTTTTGTTGTTCAAGTTGCTTATTAAATTCAATTCTTGTATTTTTATATAATTGCTCTTCATCTGATTTTTCATATTTCATAAAATAACATATGTCTTCTAAACCTTTATAATTATTTATATCTTCTAATCTATCTAATTTATCAGTTACCACTATAACTCCATTACTCTCTAACATCTTGCTATCCTTAGGAAGTCCAAAATAAAAATAATTATTTACTAAATTATTTAAAATAGATTTTATAAGTGTGGTTTTTCCTATGCCACACCTATTGTAATTTACATATATTTTATCTTTTTCACAATTAAAAATCTTATCTATTATTTCATTTGCAAAATCCTCTTGTTTATCATTTATTCTATCCATTTTATTTTTATATTCTTTTACCATACTTTCTTTTTTAAATTTTAATTTTCTTTCATTAAAATTAGGTCGCTTTTTCATATCTGCTCTATCACTCCTTATTTTTTATTCAATTTATCTCTTAAATTACATATTTCATCAAAAGCAACTTTGAATCTATCTGTATATTTAAAACTATATACCTTATTACCAGCTTCAAATTTATCATCATATGTATAAAATTCTTCTCCAGTTGTATACGCTATTGCGAGTGCTAAAGCTTTATTCCTAATTATATAAAATTTTTTATCATTCATATTTTAATTCTCCTTTTTATTTAATCAACTTTTAGACTAATACCGTCCATAACCAAAAGGTGAAGGGGCAGGATTGCCCTGTAACCTTCTTACTTCTCAATTATCTTAACTTCTATTTGTATACTTTTCTTGTTAACCTTATAATCTAATATTTCTATTTTTTTATAATCTTCTATTAATCCTTTTTTGTCTTTATATAATTCTAATTTTTCATTATTTTTATTTATTAGATATTCTCCATTAACGGTTAATATATCACCTTCATTAACCACTATGTCTTCTCCTAAACGTTTAAAACTTAGTTTGATAGTTTTATTACCTAACCTTTTTTCATAGCCTATTATATCTTTATTTATCAATTTATTATCTTCTATATTTGATTTTATCTTTCTATATTTCTTAAACAACCAATCTATATCTCCATTTTTATCTTCTATATAATTTTTTGCTAAGTCTTTATAGTTTTTCCTTATACAAGTTTCTATTGTATTCCAAGCTATATCTAACATAAAAGTAACACTAACTTCTGCTGATAATAAATTATATACTATATCATTTAATTCTAAATTTTTAGTAATTTCTCTATACTCATTTATAAAATACAAATTACTAATACTAAATGCTTCTTTATTTGTATACTCATCTTCATCTAAATTGAATTTTGCTCTAATCCACTCAATATTAGAATGATTAGGTGTTTTACTCTTTAAATATTTACCACTAAACTCAGAATATAAACTTTGCAATTCTTTATTTAACATTCCACTCTTTTTACTATGATTTTTTAATTCTTCATGCAATATATTCTTTTTAGTTGATGTATTACATTTTTTATCTAATTCACTTTTATAGTTATCTTTTCCATTCTTTAAAGTTAAATTTTTCTTTAATAATGTTCCTGCTATTCTTTTACCATTTATATCTAATGAAGTTCTATAATTAGAAGTTCTCTTCTTTTTACACTTCCCCAAATAGCACATAAAACTTGGTTTTTTCATCTTATTATATTCTTTCAAATATTTTAATTCCTTTGTAGGAAACTTTAAAGTTTTAGGAGCATCAATGGCCATCATACTTAACTCTACTGCGCAATAACTATCTACTGACATATCAAAAAATCTTTCTTTAATTAACTTTCTTTGTTTTTCTTTATCCCAATCTTTTTGAAATTCTATTTCTCCGTTTTCTAATAATTTTTTAAGTTTTTTATTATATAGAATTCTATGTTCATCTAACGTGTTGTCTCTTGCATCTGCATATTCATCTTCTTTATTAGAATTTAAATATTCCCATGTTTCTTTTCCAAAACGTCTTATACCATCTTCTACAAGCAAGTCTTTCCAACTATATTCAACAAGTTTGCCATTTTCTTTGTCCTCTTTTTTATAATAATAAGAACTTTGTGAATAACTATTTATTATGCTTGTACAATTAGCTATTTTTCCAATCAAATTTCCTGAACTAGCAACTTCATTTTCCCACCTTTGCTCTTTTGTATATTTATGTTTTGGAGAATCTTCTTTACCATCACTTAAGTTAACAAAAACTTTATCGGGAATAACTACAGAATTATATATTAGCTTATTTTTTGTTATTAAATTACCATCACCATCAAAATCCATTCCACTCATTTTCATAGCTGTATCATCTTTTTGATTATAAAAAATTAATTCTGATGTATAGTCTTCTAACCATTTATTTATATTTTCTTTATCAACTATTTCTGTTCTTTGTATTTCTTGAAAACAAGCTATAGGATTTCTACTCATTACAACCTTTTCTTTATTCCATTTTGGTATATAATACTCTCTTTCTTGTAATCCATTATCACATGTATCTCTAGTCATAATCCAATTACAAAACGATATAGGACAACATGCTGCTAATTTATATCCACCTTCAATATAAAATTTTCCTCCTGCTGCTTGTGATATTTTTTTAGTTATCATATTCTGTATTATTTCTCTTATGTTTTTCATTTTTAACGCTTTTGTACCTAATGTCTGTAATAAAAATTGTACTTTTGTACTTGCATTTAATCCTTCACTTATCATTTCTTCATCTTTTTTAATAGTTATATCATTAGCCATATCTCCCATAAATAGTCTTATTGAATCTATATCATAATCTAATATCTTTTTATAATATGTTTCTGTAGGATTGCTTAATTCCTCAATTTCTTGTGGTGTGATTGCTATATTATTTAATAATTGATAATTCGCTAAGGTGTGAGTCTTGAGCTTTTTAGGATTTTTATTAGTTTTGGTTATATATAAATTATTAATTATTGTTTTATATTTATCATCAAAATTATCTTTTGAATTTTGCCACTCATCTAAATTAGTCCAATTTTTTAACCATTTAACTTGAGATTCAGTTAAAATAAAATCTACATTAGTATCTTTCCAGTTACCTTTATAATCTTTTATGTCAAAACCATTTTTAGACTTTTTAATAAAATCAGTATCTTCTATATAATTTTCTTTAAAATATTTATTCCAATCAAAACGTAAACATAAGCCTTTAATAGCTAGTCCATTGTATCCTCTAATAATAGCAAAATCTACTCTATGATCTTTTTTTAATTGTTTCTGTATAATATTAGCCATATTATTACTCATTAATCCAAATCCATCAAAAATGGTATGTTCATATGCTTTTGGATCTGAATCTGGTGTTATATCTACAGTTTCACTATAATCTTTATTTTTAAATGCTATATAGTTATTAGTTAAATATGTATATGATTCTTCTGGAAGTACAATAAAGCTAAAATTATGATTAATTTTATATGTGCCTGATGTTGCTAATCCAAGCCTTGCAGTAACATCTTTTACTATTGCAAATTCATCTTTATTTTCCCATTCTTTTGATTTGCCTAGACTTAATATATCTTCTAGCTTATCTTTAAATCCTTCAAATTCTTTTTTTATAAATATGTATTCTAATTTATATCCTTCATTCTCATTTTCTTCTGCTTTCTGCATATTTGGCGAAGTTAATAACGGCAAATAATCTATATAATTATAAGTTATTCCTTCTTTTAAAGTTTCTAATTCTTCCCCTTTTTTTAATATCACTTTTATTAATTCGCCTATATGTTCTCCATCTTTAAATTCTTTGTTTAAATATATCTCTAATGCCTCTATTATTACATTCTGACTTAATGCTATCTCTTTTAAAATTTCTCTATCTCTTACATAATCTATCTTATATTGTTTCTGTTTTTTCAATACTATCTTTTCCCCTTTTAATTTTATATTTTCAATTTAATTATTAAGCTTGTATCTTACTCCGATACAAGCCATTTATATTATTTTTCTTTTCCTTCATATAATCAAATTTAGATATTATGGTTTCAAGTTTCTCTATATATTCATGATTTATATTTCCTTCTCCATTTATCCAGTTTTCTTCATATCTTAATTCATATAAATTAAATAGTTTATCTTTAATACTGCAATTTTCTAAATTTTTCTCTTTTATAAATTCTTTTTCTTCATATGTTAATGGTTGCATACTTTCATAAACATATTTTTCCTCTTTAAATTTTTGTTCTCTTTCTAATAAATCTTCCATTTTAACGTCTCCTTTTTATTTTTAATTATTTTATTATCTCTACTCATAACCGAAAGGTGAAGGGGCAGGATTGCCCTGTAACCTCATTACTTTAGATTTAAGCTACTTCATTAAAATTTCCTTCTATTACCTCAGCATATATATAATTATTTTCATTGGATATTAACTTATTCATTTCTATGCACCAATTCTGTACTAAATTAACCATTATTCTTAAATTTTCAGCTACTACTTCATCGTCTTTAACATCTATTATGGCCTTGGAGTATTTTATAGGAGAAATTAACTTAAGCATATCATCAACATCACATAATAAGGCTGTGGTTTGTCTAACTCCCTGTATTCGTCTGCCTAAATCTTCTCTTGTTTGTGTTAAAGTATCCATATCCTTTAATAACTTTTTATATTCATCACTGTCTTTTTTATAAGATTCTATTTCTTCTTTCAGTAATACTTTTTGTTCCGAAATATTCTTTAATTGTCGTTTTTTACTAGCCAACTCTTCTTCCAACATTTTATTTCTATTTTTTAAACCGTAGTCAGTATTATCAACTATCTTCTCAACTACTTTTTCCACTACTTTAGGCTCTTTATTCTTTTCTCTATGTAATTCTTCCTCTAAGTTTTTTACTTTATCTATGTATTCTTTGGTAGCCTTTTGAGTTAAGCTAGAAATTTGATCTTTACCTATTTCATTGAAGAATTTTTCTTGTTCTTCTTTTGGCATTTTAGCCCATATTTTATAACCTACAGTTGCTGATAATTGTTTAGTTTCAACCATATCTTGAAGTTCTGGTATTAATTTAGTTAGTTTTTTGTAGTCTTGAAGTTGTTGTTGAGAGATATCTAATTGATCAGCTAAATCTTTTTGAGTTGGCAGATTAAGATTATCTTTATCTGCCACTTTATATTGATTTCCTCTATTCCCACCGTTCTGTATCCCCCATATTCTTTCAAGTTCCATAATACATTTAGCAGCTTTCATTGGATTTAAGTTTCCCATACCTCTTTGCATTATGTTAGTTGTAATTAAGTCCTCTATAATTGAGTCTTGCATACTTTTTTCTTCTGAATCTTTATACTGTTTTACTGTGCAGTCTATTTTCTTAATTCCTAGTTCTTCACAAGCTTTAACTCTTTGATGTCCACTTACTATTAATAAATCTTGTGTAAGCACTATTGGTTCAATAACTCCCCTACTCTTTATACTTTTTTTAAAATCTTCCCATTTTTGTCCTTCCATATCATCAAAAAATTCAATATTTCTTGAATGTTTCCATAGTCTGTCAATTTCTATTAACATTTAATCACTCCTTATTTATTTGTTTTTTAAACTTATTTAATCTTATGTTTTTATACAATTACTTTCTTTTTTTATTTAAAATAACTTGTTCTTTAACAATACTAGCTATTTTCCTTACAAATACTTTAGTATCAAATGCAGTTCCTTGAGCCATTTTAATTCCGCTTAAAATATCTATAATTATTTTTATGTCTATATTATCTTTCTTAATTACTTGATAAAATGAATTAAAAGCTTTCATTATATAATATGCCTCATCGTTCATTTCATTTTCATCTTTTAAGTTTTTCTCATTAATATAATTATCTATTTTAGCAAGTAAATTTTTTTGTTCAATTTTAAAATTTATTTCACCTAATTCGTCTGGCATTAAGTAAGCGACATCTTCAATTTCATATTTTTCATTAGTTTCATCATCATAATTTACACTTGAATACTTATATTCAACAATTTCTTCTTCCAATTTTAATTTTTGTATTTTTAACTTATCTAATTCTGTCAATTCTTTATTAAAGTATTCTTCTGACACATCAAATATTTCTTTAAGTTTTGTATAATGTTTTTGCGGAATTTTTCTGCTCCCATTAAGCCAAGCTGCTACTGATTGTCTGCTAATTCCTAATTCTCTTGATAACTGTGCATATGTAATATTATTTAAACTACATAAATATTCTAATCCTACCATTTCTATTTCCTCTCTTTTTAACTTACTATTGATATAATAGCATATAGTTACTCATATATCAACAGTAAGATTAACATTGTTAATCAAATAGTTACTCTAATTAACATTTAATGGATAATATTTAAAATACCTCTAGTTTTATAATGCTCCTGTCTGTAAAAATCTCTATACTATAAAAAATATCTACAACAAATGACTCAATATTCTTTATATTAAAAATTCCTTTATTAGTAATAACCTTAAATAATTTATTATCTATACAATAATTTTCTAACTTTCCTATAATTTCTTTTCCATCTTTTTTTATTATTATGTATTCTCCTATTTCTAATACAGTTTTTAAATTTTCTTTCAACATACTTTCTTCCTCCAAATATTTTTTATTATAAATTTCTTAATACATCTCTATAAGTTATATTATCCATCCATTCATCAAAATTATTTAATGTATCATTTAATCCATTCTTTGCTAACCATATTTTATAATCAGACACATTATTACCTTCTTTAAATCTTCTATGTTTATTATTTAAAAATATTAAATTACTCATTTATACCCTTCTCCTTTAATGTATTTAAAATTTTATCTTTCATTCTTTTTTCCCATATCATAATTTTTTTAAGTTATCTTTTTATATAATTTTTAGAATCACTTTTGAATGTACCAGAATACTGTACTTAGTTAATTAAGATTTTTTGCTCGTTGTCTATGTTTATAATTCTACACTCATAAGTGTAGAATGTCAACACTATATAGTGTATTTTTTTTATATTTGTTTATTTTTTATATTTATAGTATAATTTATATTGTTAGGAGGTTATTTTAATGAGTAATGAGACTAGGAATGAAATTAAATCTTACATAGCTGCTAAAGGTTGGAAAATGATTGATTTAGTTAAATCCTTAAAAGACTATGGAATAGAAACAACTCCTCAAGCCTTGTCTAATAAGTTAAGTAGAAATACTATTAGATATAGTGAAGTAAAGGCTATAGCTAATATTATTGGATACAACTTGGTTTGGGAAGAAGATACTGAATAGTATGCGAAAGAATAGGATCTAGTAAAATACTAGGTCTTATTTTTTTGTTTCTTTCTTGGTATAATTATGTAAAGGGGATGATAACTTTGACTTTATATAATGAACTTTTAATATCAAATTACGATAATTTCAAAATTTATACTATTGATTCCAATTTAGAAATTAACAGTTTAAAATCTATAATGGAATTCATTTTAGAAGAATATACATTAATATTTTCTAAACAACTTATATCTAATGCAGAATGTTATATTATTTATAATCCGACTCATGAAACACCTATTTTTTATTCTGAAACAAATCCTTCTTCAATTTTTTTAAATTATAATAAAGATAATTTTTGGGCACAAATTATATATCAACTATCTCATGAATTATGTCATTATACATTAGCTCAAAAATCATATAATAAAAATTCTTTAAAGTGGTTTGAGGAAACACTATGTGAAGCATTTTCATTATATATATTAAAATTCTGTAGTGAAAAATGGTCAGACTGTTTCTTATCAAAATATGATTTTGCTTACCATAAAAGCATATCAAATTACTTAACAGAAATATATAATACAATAACTACTACCGGGCTAAAAAGATGTAAAAATATTTATGATTTAATTTTTATAAATAAAACTAGTGAGGAAAATCGTATACAAAGAGTTTTAGAAAGAAATTATGTATTCAACTTATTCAAGACCTATAGAGATGATATTCCTCTTATAACTGACTATAGAAAGTATATTAAATCAGAAGTTCTAATTGATTTCGATAAATGGATTCAAGATACAAATAATAATGAATTTATAATGGAACTTTCAAAAATACAACCTAAAATAATTATGGCTTAGTTTTTATCTAAGCCTTATCTTTTTCATAAGAAAAGAGCCTAACTTATTAGACTCTAAAATTTTATTTATTTTCTCTGTTACTCCTATGTTCATCTTGTTTTACTTTTTTAAATCTATCTAATATAGTTTCTCTAAAAGCTTTTGTTAAGCCATCAATTGTATTATCTTTAAATAATCTATTTGTTTTTATATTAACTTTAAATATTTTAAATTGATATTTATTATCTATTTTTGCTATAACTATTTCTTCATTATCAATTATGTTTAATTCTAAATTTACTCCTACTTCTTCTGCTTCTTTAATTAATATTGGCGCAACCTTTCTTTCTTCATCCATATTCCCCGTTTCTCCTCTTAATATTGCCAATAACCCTTCTTGAAACTCTTTTTTCTCCATAAACACTTCATCCTTTCCCCTAACGTATTATATTACCATTATTTTTCATTTATTATGAATTAATTTCAATATTTCCGTTCCCAAACATTTCGACAAAATTTATTATTAAACACATAAAATATGTAGCATTGGCAAAAGCGTATTGTCACTGTATATTGTATATATCAAATGTTTTTTTCATTTAACCATTTTAATTTTTGTTGCAATACATAAATATCTCTCACATAATCATCTTCTCTATTTTTTAAAAATGAAATCTCCCTTTCATTATTTAAAACTTTATCAATTAATATATCAATTACAACTCCTATTTTATGGCTCTTTTTTTCATGAATAAAGTTTTTAAGTTTTTCTTCGTCAGACATTTTATTAAGAATTTTTTCAAACTCTATATAAGAATCTTCCTCATAATCTATATAAGGTATTATATAAGTATTATCCTTATTTCTACTTAAGTGAGATTTCATTTCTTCTTCATTATCTGCATCTACACTAATTACATCTTCTAATAAAATATATCTAACTTTATAAGAATTGATAATTTCATAATTTAATACATCATTATAATTAAACTTCATAAGTGATGTATGATGACTTTTTAAAACTCCACCTTGAAAATACAATATCATATTTTGGCAATCTTCTAAATCTTGAAGAGTATGAATTACAAATACTTTATTCTCTTTATCTTTTGTTTTATAAATAACATTATCTATAAAATTTTTTACGGTTTTTTCATTATGTTCTATCTCAGTCGCTGCTCTTTTTAAATCTAATATCATAAGCACTTCATCCTTTTTATAAAATTTATTAATATATTAACTTTTAAGCTTTGAAATTTTTAATAATTAAAATTATAAATTCATTCTTTATTTTTGTCAATAACTTTTAATTATATCATATAATATCAGTTTTTTAAACTTATTTTATTAAAAAAAGAAGCTATTAAATAGCTTCTAACTTATACCATATTCATTTAATTTTTCTTCCATATTACTCTCTAAATCTTTCTTAGAAATATTATATTTTTTTTCAGTATCCTTTAACTTACTCATTATTAATAAAAAATAACTATTAATTTCTCCTGTATCATCTAAATTTATAGAATATTGTTCTAATGAATATACATAATTTTCATAGTTTTCTTTCAATACTTTTGGAACATTATCTTCATTGCTTTTTGCAATATCTATTCCTTTAATAATTAATTGTTTTGCTTCTAATTGTGATTCATAATTATTTAAATTTTTTAATATATTTAATAATCCTCTCGCATATGTTGCATAAGATGCTTGAAAATTTGAATCAAATTTCAAAATTTTATTTTTTTGATACTTATAATTAATACTAAAAGCTAAAGCAATAATTATAATGCTACTTATTACTGCATATACTATCTTATTCTTTTTATTGAGTATTTTTTTACTTAACTTCTCATTTTTACTTTCGTCCATTATTTTATGTCCCCCTTATAATTGAAATACTTTTAAAGTATATGTAAATTTATACACAATTGAAATATTTATCAAGTATTATTTACTTTTTATTTATATAATTCACTATTTGTATTTTTATTAGAAGAACTTAAATCCAATGAAAGCTGCCAAATGTATTATGGAACTTGAAAGAATATGGGGAGTTAGGAATGGTAGTGCTGGTAAAGTTAAAATTTTAGAGCGACATAATGTCGTTCCAAATCAAAAAACTATAGCAGATAATCTAAATATCACACCAAAACAGTTACAAAGATATAAAAAACTAACTCAATTAATACCAGAACTTCAAGATATGGTTGAAAATGATAAATTTATTATATAAACTATTTCAATAAAATAACAAAAATGTTAAGATTAGATATAAGGAGGTAACTATCAATGAAAAAATTACTATTAACTACTTTAACTTTTATTATAGTCGGATCGCTACTTGTAAGTTGCACCAATAAAACAAGCAATAATAAAAATTCTAATTCAGAATCAACTAAACAAGAAGCTAACAACAATACTAAACAATCAAATCAAAATACTAAAAAAGAAATATATAAAACTAATACTGACACCAAAGAAAATTCTTCTAATAAACCTTTAAACTTAATTAGAATAAATATGGTTGATTCTGCTGACACTTGTCGTGAGTATTGTTTTAAATCTTTAGGTGCTTATTCTACAAATAAATTAAAATATTCCTCTAAAAAAGATACTTATATAGCAGGCTTTCTTGTAGGGGCTAATCCATTAAAAACTTCTAATATTAAAAATTTTAAATATAATAAATTAATTGCACCATTTGGACATATTAAGTATCCTAATTTTCTTAAATTAGAAAAAAATGCGATTCCAGCATCAGGTTCAGGATTTACTTTTAAAGATTTAAATAACAAAATAAATTTTCATTTTGGTTGTCACGAGCCCTATCCTAGTATAAATGGTACTGGTAATCGAAATATAAATGATGTTTATAAAACAATGACTAATACATCTATAGAACAATTTAAAATTACATACAAAGCAAAAGGTAAAGACTGGGCATGTGTATCTTCTGAAAAAAATGATATAATTTCATATGATTTTGTGAAATTAAGTAAAGATTTAGAAGTATATTTTGGTTATTCTTATCATAAAAAATATGAGAAAATTTTTGATAATATAATACAAGAAACATATAAAAGTTTTAATACTGAGAATAGTATAAAAAATTAGTTCCATAATTTAATAATATGATATAATACAGAAAAGGAGAAATTTTTAATTGTAGTTAGATGATACGGTAATATCATCTAACCCAATTCTTATACTATTTTATTTATGTATTTCTATAAATATTTTAATAATAGTATAAAGTAAGTTTATCACACTTGTTATTAATGTGATAACTATAATCATAAAATTAAGTTTTGTATTATTAATTTTACAATTATGTTTTCTCCTTTTCTTATTATTTTTCAAGGTTGTTAAAGGCTCATACGTCCACTTTAAGATGTATGAGCCTTTAATAATATAAATATTTCTGAATTGTAGAAATCCTCTCTATGTAGACTTTAAGCAATAATAAATACTATATCAAAAATAAAAGTCCAATATTCTAGGAGTTATTTTTTAAACTTATTTTCACCTATATTTCTCAATAATATATCTTTTCCTAAATTTAACTATCCCTTAATGTCGGTAATTTTAACCTACACATTGAGATATATCCCTGATTGTCGGTTCTAATTATCTCTAAATTACTGTTAAACATAGGGAGATGAGATAAATAACCTATATTGTATAGATAAAATAGCAAGTTTTTTGGATTTATACCGACATCAAGGGATAATTAATAGATAAAATATCGAGGCTTTATGAGTAAGCGACATAAAGGGATAGATAAATAAAAGAGAAAAAATAAGACCTGAATAATTAAATCCAGACCTTATTAAAAATTATAAAAAGGAGATTTAGTGTATTTGTATCTTAATGCTCTCCAATTTTATTAAATTATATATAACTATTCTATATTAATAAAATCATTTGCAAATTCTAATGTTCCAATAACATCACTATCTTGATAATGTCCTTTTATCCAACTTAATACGTTAAAACCTTCAAGTTCTAAATTTCCATTTAAATTTATTACAAATTCATTTACCTTATTTGAAGTGTAAAACATACTATTTTGATAACTATTATCTGGATATTGTAACACTTTCAAAAATATTTTAAATGTACTTTCTAAAAATTCATTTATTTCTTCTGTAGTTACGCCTCTAATATTTATATCAAATAATATATTTTTATTGAATATCTCATCTAAATTATTAATATTGTATTCTAAATTTATAATCTTATTATAAATAAGATTATTTTTGAATTTTAAATTTATTAATTCTAAATAAATATAAAATATTCCTAAGTCTTCTAATATAGCATAATTCCCTTCTTTTAATATTGATATATTAGGCATTATTAGTTTTAAATAATTAAACAATTTATCTATATCTCTTAATGAATAATTTTCTATAGTTAAAATTTTAATCAAAATATCAAAAAAATTTTTTGAATTGTTATATTCATTTTTTATTTCGTTAATTTTATCTATTATATAATATTTTTTATCAACTAATGGCAATCTATATTCTAGATCAAAAAATCTCCTCAAATATCCATTTGCATCCATACCTTGTCCATAAAGTGTTTTTATAGACTCTGACAATTGCTCTTTGTCTAAAGAAATTACAAAAATAAAGTTTTCAATATCAAATATATGTTTTATTGTTTCAAGTAATTCTATAGCATACTTCGGTCTACATCTATCTAATTCATCAATAAAAATTATAATCTTTTTATTGATTGATTCTTGAAAAGCCTTTAATTCTTTTTTTAATGATCCTCTTGAGTTTTTTGCAACAGCAACTTCATTAAAAGCTAATTCACCAATTTTATTACTAAGTTCTTGTAACCCTTCTTCTGTCAATTTATCTAATGTGATATTATCTAAAACGCCTTTAGTAATATATTTTAATGCTATCTGACCTCCGATTTTTAAAAATGGTTTAAATTTATCTTTACCTTTTTCTAAAATACCTTTGTCACTATAAGTTTTTTCATATATTTCTTTCTCAAATTCTGATAATAATGATACTATTGGATTATTTATATAATCATTTTCCCAAGCATTAAAGTACATAGTTTCAAATTTTTCATTATATAAAAATTGATTATCTTTATTTTTTTCAGTTTCAATCATATTCATCCACATATTAATAAAAGTTGTCTTACCTGTTCCCCAGCTTGAATCAATAGCTAAAACTTTTAAAGATTTATTATATTCAATTACATTCATCAAATTAATTGCTAATTTTTTTCTATTTAATTTATCTTCATTAAAACTTTGTAAAATACTCATAATGATACCTCCCTTATTAATTTTACCACTAAGTGTATATAATTCTAATAATATGTCTATTACTTAAAATAAGAGGAGCTTTCAAATGGAATTATTTGTCTTAGGATTATTTGCTGGTTTATTTTTATGTATATTAATATCTAGTTTATTGTATTGCTTATTACAATATATTAAATATAATTAATTATTAATATATATTTTTAATTCTTATTCTTTTAGTTATTTGTATAGCATTAATGTCGCCTTAAATGGTGCTATTAATGTCGTGTTTAAAATATTATACATAACACTACTGTCGTATCAAAAAACTCTTAAATTGCATAAATGTCGCATTAAAAGAGAAAAGGATAAAAAAATGGCAAGACTACTTAAAATAATCTTACCCCAACTGTTAATTATAATAAAAATATTTAACTTTATTATTTCTTAAATATGCTTATTATAATTAACCCCATCACAAATAAGCCTAGTTAATTATTGTCATAATTTAACTAAACCTTTTTATTGCTTATTTTAAAAAAGTTATATATAATATAATTATTCAGTGTTAGGTTGCATCTATATAGATGTACATTTAAGTGTTAGTATTTCGGACATACTAGCACTTTTTATTTTATTCCAAACCAAGCAACCTATTTTCCAAATTATCCCATTCTTCTCTACTTCTTTCCCTTTGAGTAAAATTATTAAATCTAAGTTCTTTTTTAGTATAATTAGTTTTCTTAACAGATTTATTTTTATTTACCTTTTCTTTTATTCTGTTGACTATTTCTTTAGATTTTTTAACTAATACAGTATAAACATTAGTTAAATGTCCCCTTCTTCTTTTGGATATAATATTATTTTCATATAGTTCTTTCAGATATCTTTGTATAGTTCTAACACTTCTATTCAATGCTTCTGCTAAAGTCTTTTGACTTGGGAAACATTCTAACTTATCTCCATAACAAATACTTGATATATAACTACCTAATCTATATGCTCCGTTACTTATTGGTGCTGTAATTAATTTATTTTGTATTACTGTATATCCTTTTATATATCCTTCCATTAATTACACCATCCTTCTTCTACTGCAATATTATGTGCATGTATAATTTCTGCAAAAGTTACTCTTATAACAAATTCTCCTCTTTCTACTTCTATAGTTTTACCTACATTTATATCTATTCCATATGTTTTTAAAATGGCTTTAAATTTACTACTTAACATACTTTAATCATCTCCTAATTAATTATTAACTTATCTATTTCTCATGTTTTCTAAAGGTGAAAATCTTCTATATTTTTGTCTAATATCTTCTGTAGTGATATCTAAGTATGCTTTCTCTGTAACGGTTACACTGCTATGCCCTAGTATCTTAGATAGCATAAATATATCTCCACCATTTAAAAGAAATCTTCTACCAAAATTATTCCTTAAAGTATGCGGTGTTATATTCTTATTTATCTTTGTTCTTTTTAGATAAATTCTAAAATTTCTCTCAAAGTTACTTTGAGTTAATAAACCATTCGTTCTTTGAGTTGGAAATAACAAATCATTTTCCTGTACTGAATCTTTATATCTTATCCATCTATTTAACAATGTTCCCATTCGATTACTAAAGAAAACATATCTATCTTTTTTCCCTTTGGTTACATCTGCACTTAAAAATATTGTTTTTCTAACAAGATCTATTTCATCAATCGTTAGACTTAAACATTCACCTAGTCTCATACCTGTGTCCATAATAAGATTAATTATTATATAATCCCTATATTCATGAAACTTTGTTATATTCAATGATTTAATTAATTTTTTATACTCTTCATCTGAAATTTGATCTTTAATTTTTCTTTTACATTTAATAAATTTAACATCTGAAATAGTATTGTATTTTATAAGATTATTGTCTTCACACCAGTTAAAAAACACCTTTATATTTCTTAAATAATTATTTAGTGTAGATGAAGATATCTCTTTTCCAATATCTCTTCTATTATTTTGATAAGTTTTATTAAGACTTTTTTCATCAGCTACATAACTATATTTACCTCTCTCTTTAGTGAATGTTATATACTCTTCAACAATTTCTTTCGTTACAGCATTAACATTAAAAATTTCTTTCTCTTCTTCAAGATACTTGGAGAATAATGTTAATGTTTGATAGTAACTTTTAATCGTTTTGGTAGATAATTCTTTATATCTGCAATAATCTATGAAATCTTGTATATAATATATAAATTCTTTACTTTTCTTAATTCTAGGCATAAAAAATACCTCCTATCTATCAAGTTTTAATAACCCAATAAATAGAAGGTATCTTATAATTTCTTAATATTAACTTTATCGATTTTAGTAACGAAATTTGACGCTTATTTTTGTAATGTTTATCGCCATAGCCTTTTTAACTTTCCCTCAACCACGCCATTTATGACACTTTATTTTTAAGGCGAAGCTTGTCAGCTATGATTGCGATAAATTCACTATTCGTTGGCTTACCTTTATCATTATGAATTGTATATCCAAACAGCTTATTTATAGCATCAATTTGTCCTCTACCCCAAGCAACCTCAATTGCATGTCTAATTGCCCTTTCAACTCTTGAAGCTGTTGTGTTATACTTCTTTGCAATAGATGGATATAACTCCTTAGTAACAGCTGATAGTAATTCCATATCATTAACAACCATAGTTATAGCTTCCCTTAAATACATATAACCCTTTATATGAGCTGGAACTCCTATTTCATGTATTATACTTGTAATCTCTGTTTCTAAATCAACAGGCTCTCCATATGAAATAGATGAATTATGAGAAATTGAATCATTACCTTTACTTACAATTGATGATCTATTAATTGTAGAATTTTTATTTACTCCAGTATTAAACATTTCTCTTATTCTCTTTGTAAATATATCCATATCAAACGGTTTTACAACATAATAATCTGCCCCAAGTGTAATAGCTTGTTGAGTTATTTTATCTTGACCAACGGCAGATAAAACTATAACTCTTGGCAGCTTTTCTAAATTCATATTATTTAATTTCTCTAATACTCCTAAACCATCTAAGTGTGGCATAATTATATCTAACACCACTAAATCCGGATTCCTTGATTCTATTAAGCTTAATGCTTCCCTTCCATCTTTTGCTATACCAGTAACGATAATATCCTTTTGATTTAACAAATAATCATTTAAAATGCTACAAAATTCCTTATTATCATCAGCTATAAGTACAGATATTTTTGAATCTTCCATTTGTTTCTCCCCTTTATCCATTTTATTGTATTACTACATCTACCCACAAAATTTATACTAGTTATAAAAAAGACTAAATCCCCTTTCATTTTTTATGTATTCGACATTAATAGGATAAATCCTCTTTATAACACAATAATAATTTTATTATTTAAATAGTTTGTAATATCTACTTTTAATATAGAATTTAATTCCCATTATTTGTAAATTATACACTATTTATATAATTTCGTCTACATTTTTAATAATATTTTTTAGATTTTCTTTATATTTTATAAGTTTTTTTATATTGAATATTCCTTAAAATTTATAAGTTTTTCTTCTAAAGGTTAAGGCAAGACATATTTTGTCTTGCCTATATATTATATCTATTTCTTAATAATCCCTGCATCTTCTAACATCCAATCTATATATATTCCATATCCTACATCTGGCTTATTTATAAGAACATGAGTTACTGCTCCTATTATTTTTCCATCTTGTATAATTGGACTTCCACTCATTCCTTGAATTATTCCTCCAGTCTTTTGCAATAATTCCTCATCTGTAACTTTTATAATCATACTTTTAGGACTCTTAGAATCTTGATTTAATTTTTTCACTATTTCTATATCATATTCTTTAGGGCCTTTTTCATCTATTGTTGTTATTATTTTTGCCTTTCCAACTTTAACTTCTTCTTTAATTCCTACAGGAAGTGGCTTTAAAACTTTATTTCTTGTAATAAATCTTTCCTGTGTTCCAAATATTCCACATTGGGTATTTTTGTGAATATGACCTATTGGATTATCCTCATTAGTAAAAATACCTTTTAATTCCCCTGGCATTCCTTTTTCACCTTTTCTTAAACTTATTACAGATGCTTCAAGTAATTCTCCTGACTTTACAGTAAACCTTGTATTTGTATCTCCATCTGTAATTGGATGCCCTAATGCTCCAAACTTTCCACTAGCTTCATCATAAAAGGTTAATGTACCAACGCCAGCTGTAGAATCTCTTATCCATAATCCTATTTTGTTTTCACCTTTTTCTTTTTTCATCTTTATAGTTTTTTCTATGTTTTTTCCTTCTCTATCAAGTGTTACATTTATAGTATCACCTTTAGTATTTTTTACTATATTTAATATTTCTTTTGTTGTATATACATTCTTACCATTAATTTTTATTATTACATCACCAAGTTCTATACCTGATATTTTTGCTGGACTTTCTATTTTTGAGTCATTAAAAATTAAATCTGAAAATCCAATTACTAAAACTCCATTTGAAGAAAGCCTTACACCTACACTAGTTCCACCTGGATATAATTTTAAATCTTTTACATTTTGTACTTCAACAGATTTAAGAGGAATTAATCCCATAAAACTTATATCTACACTATCTTCATTATAAGTAATCTTATTTAAAGGACTAATGTTATCAAATACAGAAGTAGTTTCTATTTCATTATTTGTATAAACCTTATCTGGCATATCTCTAAGAGTAAAGACAGCTATTAATACTAACATAAGTATTGATGTAACTAAGAAACTAATATGCTTTACAACTTTCTTTTTCATCTCTTCTCCTCCTTTGCCTCTGTTCTTAAGTTACCCTGAGTACATGCCATATATTCTATATTAACTTTACTATAATAGACAAATTTTTTAAAAACAAAAAAATAAAACCACAGAGTTACCGTAGTTTTATTTTTTCCATTTGTCACTTTATATATGTATTATAAAGCTTTTAATTCTATTTTTTTTTGAATTTGAATTTTCAAACATTTCTCTTACATTTTCCAATGTTGCATTAGTTACACTATCTCCACCTAACATTGTAGCTACTTGATATATTTTCTCATCTATTGATAATAATCTTATTTTTGTAAATGTTTTTCCCTTATTTACTTCTTTAGATACAAAATAATGATGATCTGATAATATAGCTATTTGTGGTAAATGTGTAATACATAACACTTGATGATTTTTTGATACTTGATACATTTTTTCTCCAACTCTTTGACCTACTTGGCCACTAATTCCAGTATCTATTTCATCAAAAATTAATGTTGGTATATCATCTTTATCTGCAAAAACACATTTTAATGCAAGCATTATTCTTGATAATTCTCCACCTGATAAAACTTTTTCAAGAGATTTTAATGGTTCTCCTGGATTTGTAGAAATCATAATAGTAACATCATCAAAACCTTTTTCGTTAAAGGTTTCTTGAGGCTCTATTAAAATTTTCATTTTTGATTTATCAAGTCCTACATAGGATAGTTCAGCTAAAATCTTATTTTCAAGTTCACCACTATAAGATTTTCTAATAGAACTTATTTTTTTACCAACATTTTTCATTTTGTTAAATATTTCTTTTGCTTTTTCTTCTAATTCTTTTATTATTTCTTCTGCATTTATTAGTTCTTCATATTGCTTTTTTAAATCATTATAATTTTCTATTACAGCTTCTATTGAACCGCCATATTTCTTTTTATAATTATTTATAACAAATAATCTTTCATTTATTCTTGAAAGTTCCTCTTCATCATAATGTATATCATCTGACATATCTCTAAGTTCTCTTGATACTTCTTCTATATTATAAAAAGATTCTTCTATTACTTCTCTTTTTTCTTTAATTTTAACTAGATGTTCTTCTATAGCTGTAAGTTCTGAAATAACCTTTGAAAGTGAATCTAAAACACTTGAAGATTCCATACCATTTAAGAAATTATAACTAGTACTTATTCCATGAGTTATTTTTTCTGCATTAGAAAGTATATTATATTCTTCCTTAAGTTCTTCTTCTTCTCCTATTTTTAGCTTTCCCTTTTCTATATCCTCAATTTGAAATTTAATATAGTCAACAAGTTTACTTCTATCTTTATTACCATCTATACTTTGTATCTTTTCTCTAGTTTTTAAAAGTTCTTCTCTTAACATTAAAAACTTTTTAAGCTCTTTAAAAATTTTTTCACCAATATAATTATCTAAATAGTTTACATGGCTACTTTTTTGAAGAAGACTTTGATTTTGATGTTGTCCATGAATATCTAAAAGTCTTTCTCTTATCTTTTTAAGTTGTGTTACAATAAGACTCTTGCCATTTACCTTTATAATACTTTTTCCACTTAATAGTGTTTCTCTTAAAATTATTAAAGTATCATCAAATTCTATTTCAAATTCTTCTAATATATCATCTAATTTGCTATCTTTTATATTAAAAATAGCTTCAACCTTTGTTTTGCTTTCACCAGTTCTAATTAAGTCTTTAGAAAATTTTCCACCTAAAACATAGTCTATAGCATCAATTAAAATTGATTTACCAGCACCCGTTTCTCCAGATAATATATTAAAGCCTTCTCCTAAATCTACTGAAATATCTTCTATTAGAGCAAAATTTTTAATATTTAATTGTATTAACATCTATATCACCTATAACTAATCGTTAATTCTTCTTTGTATTTCAGTTACAAGTTCCTCAGCACATTTAAGACTTCTAACTAAAATAAATATAGTATTATCCCCTGCAACTGTACCTGCTATATTTTCAAAATCTAGGCTATCTATAGCCTCAGCTGCTGCTGAAGCTCCACCTGTAAAAGTTTTGACAACAACTATTTTGTCAACATTTTCAACATGTACCACAGCATTATTTAATATATTTGTAAGTTTATCTGTAATATTTGATGATTCTTTTGTTGGAACAACATATTTGTATCTACCTGCAACTGATTGCATCTTTAAAAGTTTTAAATTTTTAATGTCTCTTGAAACAGTTGCTTGAGTAACATCAAATCCAGATTTTTTTAACTCTTCTGCAAGCTCTTCTTGAGTTTCTATATCTTTTTGTTTAATAATTTCTAATATTTTCTCATGTCTTTTTGATTTCAATGTACCTCACCATCTCATTCTATTATTTATTTAAAATTTTTGTCCTTAATACCTTAAAATAGTCATAGTCATCAAATTGTATTAATTTTGCCTCTTTTTCTGTTCTGCTTACTTCAATTATAGCCTTTTTACTAACCTTATAAACCTTTTGACCATCAACAGTTAAATAAACATCTTCCTCTTCATGAAAAGTTTTTATTGTTATTTTACTATCCCCTCTAAGTACCATAGTTTGCATACTTTTTGTATGAGGACAAATTGGAGTTATTAAAATAACGTCTAAATCAGGATATATAAAGGGTCCTCCTGCTGAAAAAGAATAAGCTGTAGAACCTGTTGGAGTTGCAATAATAAGTCCGTCTCCATTAAAGGATGTATAATATTTATCATCAACATAAATATTAAACTTAGTCATTCTAGATAATGTACCCCTTGCAATAACAATGTCATTTAAAGCTATCTGCTCATCATTTTTTACATTATTTACTTTGCATTTTAGGAGCATTCTTTCTTCTATTTTAAATAAGTTATTTTTAAGTTTAAAAACAGCCTTATCTATTTCTGATATATCAATACTACTTAAAAATCCTAAATTTCCGATATTTATTCCAAGTAGTGGTATATCTAATTTACTTGATATTCTTCTAGATACTCCTAAAAGAGTTCCATCTCCACCTAAAACAATTAATAGTTCTATTTCTTTTGAAATTTCATCACTATTTAATTCATATGTATTAAATATATCGATCTTTATATCACAAAAAGCTTTTTTTATTTTATCAATAACTAAGTTTAAAATAATACCTTCATTATCTTTAGTTTCGTTTATTGCAATACCTATGTATTTCATAAACATCACACCCTTATATTTCTGAATGTGAGGATGATACTACTCTTTCTATATCTTCCATCTTAAAATCACTAGATTTTTCTTTATCTTTAGTAAAGTATACTAAGTATTCTATATTTCCTTCAGGCCCTTTAATAGGAGAATAACTAACTCCTAAAACATTTAAATCATTTTCTAGTAAATAATTTATTATTGAATTTACAACTTCTTTATGAGTACTTTCTTCACGAACTACACCTTTTTTACCAACTTTATCTCTTCCAGCTTCAAATTGAGGCTTTATTAAAGCTACAACTTCTCCATTATCCTTTAAAAGATTAACAGTTGCTGGCATTATTGTTTTTAATGATATAAATGAAACGTCTATTGATGCAAAATCTAACTTTTCACCTATATCTTCTGGAGTAACATATCTTATATTAGTACGCTCCATACAAACTACTCTCTCATCAGTTCTAAGCTTCCATGCAAATTGTCCATAACCAACATCTACTGCAAAAACTTTCTTTGCTCCATTTTGAAGCATACAGTCTGTAAATCCACCAGTTGAAGCTCCTATGTCCATACATACCTTATCTTCTAATATAATAGGGAATTCTTTCATTGCTTTTTCTAATTTTAATCCTCCCCTACTTACATAAGGTATAGCATCTCCTCTAAATTCAATATTGGAAGTAACTTTTATTTTTGCTCCTGCTTTATCAACTCTTTGTCCATCAACAAAAATTTTTCCTTCCATAATGTGTGCTTTAGCTCTTTCTCTTGATTGAATTATTCCTTTATCTACTAATAAAACATCAAGTCTCTCCTTTTTTTCTGCCATTTCCTATCTCCTCTTGTAATTTAAAAGTTTTAATACTTCGTCCTTTATGCCTTCAGGATCTAAATTTGAATCCTTATAAAGAGTATTTACATCTCCTTGTTTTACAAACTTATCATCATATCCTAATATTTTAAACTTTCCTTTAAATCCATAACTGTTAAGTGATAATAATATATTAGAGCCTAATCCACCCTTTATTATATTATCTTCTACAGTTATTATATCATATCCTTCATCAGATAATTCTTTAATTATTTGTTCATCTAATGGTTTTATAAATGTTGCATTAATTAATTTAGGATATATTCCTTCTTTATTTAAAAATTCTTTTGCAAGTAATGAATGTTGATTCATTTTACCTGTTGATATTATAGCTACTTTATCTTTTCCTTTATCTAATACTTCCCATTTTCCAAATTCAATATTTTCTAGACCATCTAAATCTTCAATTACATCTCCGCCTCTTGGATATCTTATTGCAACTGGTGTTTTAAATTTCAATGCCCATTTTAAAATTGGATCAACTTCCTTTAAACATTTAGGTGCTACTATTGTTATATTTGGTATCATTGAAAGATATGAGATATCAAATATTCCTTGATGAGTTTCTCCATCTTCTCCAACAATTCCAGCTCTATCTATTGCAAATACTACAGGAAGATTTTGAATACAAACATCATGTAATACTTGATCATATCCTCTTTGTAAAAATGTTGAGTATACTGCAAATACAGGTTTCATTCCTCCGCAGGCCATACCAGCTGCTAAAGTTACTGCATGTTGTTCTGCTATTCCAACATCAAAAAATCTTTTAGGATATTTTTTTCTAAAGGCATTTAGTCCTGTTCCATCTGGCATAGCTGCAGTTATAGCTACAATGCTATCATCTTCATCTGCAAGCTTTACTAATGATTCTCCAAATACTTTTGAGTAATTACACTTTGATGTTTTTATAGGCTCTCCAGTTTGTAAATTAAACGGAGATACTCCATGATATTTATCAGGACTTTCCTCTGCAAAATCATAACCTTTTCCTTTTTTAGTAACAACGTGTATTATAACAGGTCCATCAATATTTTTAGCCTTTGATAAAACATTTCTCATGTTTTTAATATTATGTCCATCTATTGGTCCTAAATATTTAAGTCCCATATCTTCAAATAACATTGAAGGTACTACTAATTGTTTTATACTATCTTTTAACTTGCTTAATTTTCTTGCAAGCTTTTTACCCATATTACTATTATTTAATTTAATATTTAATTCTTCTTTTAATTTATTATATTCAGGTTCCATTCTTAACTTATTTAAATAAGATGATACTCCTCCAACATTTGTTGAAATTGACATTTGATTATCATTTAAAATTACTATCATTTTAGTCTTTTTAAAACCTAAATCGTTTAAAGCTTCAAGTGCCATTCCACCTGTTAGTGCACCATCTCCAATAACTGCAACTATATTACTCTTTTCTTTTTTTAAATCTCTTGCCCTTGCAAGTCCAAGTGCAGCTGATATTGATGTACTGCTATGTCCAGTATCAAAAAAATCATACTTACTTTCATTTCTTTTTGGAAAACCACTCATACCATTATGTTTTCTAAGATTATTAAATCTATCTTTTCTTCCAGTTAATATCTTATGCACATAAGTTTGATGTCCAACATCCCAAACTATCTTATCTTTTTCTAAATCAAATTCACTAAATAAACTAAGTGTTAACTCTACTACACCAAGATTTGATGATAAGTGTCCTCCTGTCTTAGATACTGAATTTATTAAAAAATCTCTTATTTCCTGTGATAAAACATCCATTTCATATGGACTTAAATTTTTTATGTCCCTAGGAGATTTTATTTCATTTAAAATATCCTTCATTTCATTCAATCCTCTTTTTAAAATTCCCTCTTTAAAAGGTTTTTTGTTAATTCTATTAAATTGTCACTGTTAACTGTTAAGTTTTTTAGCAATTCAATACATTCATCTGTAATTTTTCCACACATCTTTTTACACTCTTCTATTCCATAAACTGAAACAAAATTTGTTTTATCCTTTTCCATATCTGCATGAACTTTTTTGCCAAGCTTTTGCTCATTTCCAACTACATCTAATAAGTCATCTTTTATTTGAAAAACTAAACCTAATTTTTCCCCAAATTCATTTAGTAATTCAATATCTTCTTTAGGTGCTTCTCCAAGGATAGCCCCTGAAACTATAGATGCTCTTATAAGTTCTCCTGTTTTTTTAAGATGCATATATTTAAGTTCATCTATGGATATATTTTTCCCTTCACTTATAATATCAACAACTTGGCCTCCAATCATTCCTTCCGCCCCTGAAGCCTTTGATATTTCAAGGGATGCTTTTAAACCCTTTAATCCATTATCTATTCCATTTTCCATAAGAAGAATCATAGCTTCATTTAATAATGCATCTCCAGCAAGTACTGCTATTCCTTCTCCATATACTTTATGATTTGTAGGTTCTCCTCTTCTTAAATCATCATCATCCATACAAGGTAAATCATCATGTATAAGTGAATATGTGTGAATCATCTCTATTGCACAAGCCATTTTAAGAGCTTTATCTAAATCCTCTTTATAGCAATTATATGTAAGTAATGCTAATATAGGTCTTACTCTTTTTCCACCAATATTTAAGCTGTAACTTTGTGCATCATATATTAATTTATTATAATCATCTCTATCATTAAAATAATTTTTTAAATAAAGGTTTATTTCCTGCTTTAAATCATTAATATTCATCAGAACCATCTTCAAATTTCACTTCTTCCTCATCTTTTACAATTGATATTTTTCCCTCATAATCATTTAATGTCTTATAAAGCTTATTTACAAGTTTTATACCTTTTTCATATTCCTTCATAGCTTCTTCTAAACTTAATTCATTTTCTTCAAGCTTTTCTAAAATGTCCTTTAAATTTTGAAGCATATCCTCATAACTAACTTTCTTCGCCATTTTCTTCTCCTTCATTTTCAGGCCTAAATTGCCCTTTTACACTACCATCTTTAAATAATATTTCAATATCCCTATTATTAACTAAATCATTTTTACTTTTTAATATTTTCTCCTCACTTTTAATTACAGCATATCCTTTGTTTAAAATTGTTAAAGGGTTATTTGCCATTAAAAGTGAATTTAATTCTTGTAATTTATTATTTTCTTTTGACAATCTATTTTTAATAACTAAATCCAAATTCTTTTTCATTCTATCTATTTCTAAATAATTATTACTTATTATAGAAATTGGTGAATGTAATTTTAATATTCTTTCTAAAGAATTTAAGTTACTTTTTTCTAATCCTATTATACTATCAATATTTTTATTAAGTAAAGCTTTCATATTTATAACTTCACTTATAATTTCATTTTTATTGCTTACTGCTATCTCAGCTGCTTGAGATGGAGTAGCTGCCCTTAAATCTGAAACAAAATCTGAAATAGTATAGTCAACTTCATGACCTACTGCTGATATTATTGGAATTTTTGATTTAAATATTGAATATGCAAGTTCCTCTTCATTAAAGTTCCATAGTTCTTCAATGGAACCACCGCCTCTTCCAATTATAATAACATCTACTGATTTCTTATTATTAAAGTATTTAATTCCATTAATTATTGTTTTATATCCATCTTTTCCTTGAACTTTAGCTGGATACAAAACTATATCTACTGAAGAATTTCTTCTTCTTGAAACATTTAAAATATCATGTATTGCAGCTCCTGTTTCTGCTGTAATTACACCAACTCTTTTTGGATTTTTTGGTATTTTCTTTTTAAATTCTTCATCAAAAATACCTTCTTTTAAAAGTTTTTCTTTTAGCTTTTCAAATTTTATATGAAGATCTCCAATTCCACTTTGCTCCATTTCTCTGCAGTATAATTGAAGACTTCCACTTACAGGATAAACAGAGGCTCTTGCTCTAACAATTACCTCCATACCCTCTTTTAATTCAAATTTTAAGTCTAAAGCATCCCCTCTAAACATAATACAATTTATTTTTCCATTATCATCTTTTAATGAAAAATATATATGTCCACTAGAATGATACTTTAAATTAGAAATCTCTCCTTTTACAGAGAGATTGCTTAATATAAAATCATTATCTATGATTTTCTTTATATAATTATTAACCTCTGAAACCTTTAAAACTTTAATTCTCATCTTCTTTTATTGCCTCACAAACATTATTAATTAAAAGTGTAGTTGTAAGTGCTCCTACCCCTCCTGGTACTGGAGTTATAAGGGATGCTTTTTTTGAAACATCGTTAAAATCAACATCTCCTGTTATTTTACCTTCAAAAGATGACGTTCCAACATCAATTACAATTGCACCTTCCTTTATGTATTCAGATGTAATAAATTTTGGTTTTCCTATTGCTACTACTAATATGTCTGCTTCTTTACAAACTTCTTTTAAATTTTTAGTTCTTGAATGACATATAGTAACTGTTGCATTTTCTTTTAAGAATAATTGCAAAAGAGGCTTTCCTACTATGTTGCTTCTTCCTAATATTGTAACCCTCTTTCCTTCTAAATCAATATCTTTACTCTTTAATAGTCTAATTACTGAATTAGGAGTACATGGAAGGAAAGTTTCTTCTCCAAGATATAACTTTCCAACAGATTTGTAAGTTAAACAATCTATATCCTTAGAAGGGTCTATTGTATCAACAACCTTTTTCTCATCCATATGCCTTGGAAGAGGAAGTTGTAGCATTATTCCATGTATAGTTTTATCATTATTTAATTTATTTATTAATGAAATTAACTCTTTTTCTTCAATTTCACTATCTAAAATTATTTTTTCAAATAAAACTCCAAGAGAAGTTGCAACTTTCTCCTGTGAATTTAAATAATATATTGATCCACCATCATTTCCAACTAAAATTGAAGCAATTTTAGGGATTGATTTTAAATTAGCTTTTCTTTCATCTATAAAAGCTTTTATATCTTCTTTAACTTTTTTTGATACTTCTCTTCCATCAATAATATTATTCAATACTAAACTCCTCCTATTTGCTCTTATATATCTTATCTAAAATACCATTTATAAATGAAACTGATTTTTCATCTGAATATTTCTTTGTTATTTCTAAAGCTTCATTAATGGCAACCTTCTCTGGTACATCACTTACATAATTCATTTCATAAAGTGCAAGTCTTAATATAGCTAAGTTTACCTTAGAAATTCTCTCAATACTCCATTTTTGAAGATTAGCCTTTATTAATTCATCTATTGAATCTCTATTTTCTTCTACACCTTTTAAAACTTCTGTTATATATGATAAATCTACATCTTTTATATTTCCTTCATAATTATCAACAAATGTTTCTATTGCCTCGTCATATGACTCCTTAGTTAGCATTGTGCTAAATATTAATTCCATTGCTTTCTCTCTTGATAATTTTCTACTCATCTTTTCCTCCTAGATTTCTTTAATTCTTTATAAGCCTTTTCTAATAGTACTAAAAATTATATATTATGGCAAGGAAACACCCTCTGAATATCAGAGGGTGAAACTAAATTTCCTTTGATTCTTTTTCTGAATTCTTTGGTAAGTATATGTTTTGAACATATACATCTACACTACTTACAACTAAACCTGTCATAGCTTCAACAGTTTTCTTTACGTTCTCTTGAACTTGACCTACAACATCTAGAATTTTAACACCATACTCAACTGTTAATGCTATTTCTATTCTTGCTCTGTCTTCTTCTAAAGTAACCTTAACAGACTTACCTGATGATTTTTTTCCTTTTAGTAGTTGTGATATGTTATTTGTAACTCCATGTTGGAATTCCATAACACCATCAATTTCTTCTGCTGCAATACCAGCAATAACTGAAACAACTTCATCAGAAATCTTCACTATTCCAATGTTTTCATTATTGAAGTTTTCCATTACATTCGACCTCCTAGGTTTCACATTTGCAAAACTATTTATCTAGGATTATTATATCAAATATGATTTTACATTACAATGTATTTATTTTTTAACTTCTATTGATACATCGTTTATATTTGCAACATCTTGAACAATTTCTTGGATTTGTAAACTCATCTTTTGGTCAATTCCTTCTGTCTTTACAAATACCTTTGCTTTACTTCCATCAATAGTACATAATACATCTTCTATACCTTTATTTTTTATGTTCATTTCTACTCTATGTTCATTATCTTTTTGTTTAGTTTTTTCTAATAACTCTTTTTGAGCACTTGCTTTTTGTTCTTTTGAAGTATTTTTATCATTAACTATAGCCTTTAAATTTTGAATTGTTTCTGCAGTCTTTTCTTCTTTCTCACCTCTTGAATCATAGAAGAAATCTTTTTTTGCTGATGTTTCAGCTTCCTTTTCATTATTTTTTTCATTCTCATCTGTTACACTACTTACTTGACTTAATCCAATTGGATCATTTAATCCTCCATTATTAAGCTTTGTAGCTAAAAGTCCTACGCAAATTATTAATCCAAGTAAAGTGAAAATAATACCAAATTGTTTTTTATTCATTTTCATTCTCCTCCCATTCTTTACCTATTGAATTATATGCTAACTATTCATAGGATATACATTAACTTTATCAACAGAAAGATTATATAAATTTGATACTGCTTTTTGAATTTCATATTTTGTTTTGCTATTTTGTGCTCCCTCTGCTGTAACCACAACACCTATTGCTTTAGGCTTATATGTTTGTAATATAAATGGCTCATTTCCTTCATCCTTTGTTTTCATAACTATTTTTGATCCATCATTTTTTTGTTTATTTATTCTCTTTCCACCTTCACTATCTGTTTCTTCAGTTACTGATGTATGTGTATCCTCATCATATGCTGGAACTTTAATTTCTCCACTTTCAAAAGAAATCATAACATCAACATTACCAACCCCCTCTATCTTTTTTAAAATAGTAGTTAATTGCTCCTTTTGTTCTCTTTCATACTCATCCCTTACTTTTGCTTCATTTTGAATATTTTCTTCAAGGCTACTTGATGTTTGTACCTCTTTCTTATTATCTTTATCTTTAGAAGGCCCTAATACGTTTAATGCTAATAATAAAAATAACATAATTATTATTATTGCAATTAAAATGTTAACATTCTTCTTTTTAAGAAAATTATTTACAATCTCCTTAATCTTTTCAAAGTCCATATTTTTCTCCTCCTTTACTCCATTTTATATATGTTAATTTTCTCCTTATCAATTTGAAGCTCCTTACATATAAATTTAACTACCTCTCTATACTTATCATTTTCTTTATCTTTTTTATTTTTTTCTCCCTTAGAATTTATTTTTACTTTATTAACCTTTTCTATATTTTTTATTTTTTTATCTTTTATCTTTACATCCAAATTATTTATTACTAAACTTCCCTTATTAAAGTCCACTTCACAATCTACTTCACATTTAAAATCTAAATTTTCAAATTCTTTTTTTAACATATTTTCTAAATTTTTATTAAAATTATTTTTAAAACTTTCCTTATTAGTATTTTTTAAATTATCATCATAATTTTTTTTATCTTTATTTGAATTATATTCAGTTTCGTATGAGCTAATTACATCTTTTAATTTATCTTCACCTTTTGAAAATATTGTTAAGATAGGTGTTAAAATTACCGATATTAAAATAAGTCCTAACACAAACTTTAAATATTTTTTCATATTATTATCAGGTGCTATTAATTCTACTGCTGCTATAAATATTAAAGTTGTAACTAAGGTAATTACAAAATTTCTTATTAGTTCCAAATCAAACTACCCTCCTACAATAAATTTTCCAGCGGATGCCATTATTCCAAGTAAAATAAAAAACATAAAACTTACACTTATAACACAGGAAAGTAAAAGCATTAATGCATCTCCTGCTGATGCTATAGATGAGGTAATTCTTTTATCACTTATAGGTTCAATTAATCCAGCTGATAGTTTATATATAAAGGCCATTATTATTAACTTTATTATTGGATATATAAGAACTAATACAATTACAATAAGCCCAACTCCAGTTATTGCATTTTTTATTATAAGTGAATACCCTGCAACGGATGTTATTGCATCTGAAAATGTTTTTCCAACTATAGGAACAAAATTATCAATAGCAAATTTTGTAGTTTTAAGGGCTACTGCATCCATAGTATCTGCTGTAATTCCTCTAATTGTTAAAACTGCTATAAATACAGTTATTATTATTCCTTGAAGCCACATTATAACCTGCTTAAGAAGCTTACATAAATTATCTATTTTATGCTCATTTGAAAGATTATTTGCAAACTCCATAACAAAGCTTATAAGTATTAATGGAATAATAATAGTTACATATATTTTAGGAATTATAGTTACTCCAGCTAGTATAATAGGATCTAATGTGGCAGCTTGTACTAAACCTCCAGCTAATGCAATCATTGTAACTAATATAGGTAGTAATGCATTCATAAAATTAGAAATTTCATTAATAGCTTCTGTGGCAACAGATATTGATATTAAGAAACTTTTTGAAAGTATCATAATTAATATTGAGTAACATGCAAAAAAAGCAATTTGTGATATGTTGTCATTTTTAAAGGCATCCTGAAGATTTTTAAGAAGGGAACATAAAATTGCAATAACCATAACTGATATTACAAGTTTCAAAACGCTTCTAACTTCTCTAAAGAGCAAACTTAAAATAGCTTTTAAAATAACTGAAAAGCTTATATTGCCTTCCCCATTTTCTATATATGACTTTACATACTCTGATGGATTAAGCTCATTTACAAGTTCAACATCTGTTTTCATTTTATTTATATAATCATATAAATTATCTAAACCTTCCTTTGTTTCTTTATTCATAAGATTTTCTTTTGTTTCTTTCGTTTCAGCTACTGCTACTATTTTATTAGTTGATATTTGAAAACCTAAAATAACTGAAAATACTATAGTAAATATTATTGCAACAATTGTTTTTTTTGAAAATTTATTCATACTTATCACCTACAGTATTTTTAAAATAGAATCAAGTACAGCCATTAAGATTGGTACAGCAAGGGCTAAAATCATTATTTTCCCTGCAAATTCAACCTTAGAACCAATTGTTTGTGCTCCTGCATCTTTACATATTTCTGTTGCAAAGGAAGCTAAATATGCAATAGCTAATATTTTCATTATTATTCCAATGTATACAGTATCAATTCCTGCTCTATTTGCAATATCTTTTAAAAATGAAATTATTCCCTGAAGTTCTCCCATCATAAACGCAAATATTAGTATTCCAGCTACAAGACAAACTAAAACGGCAAGTTCACTTTTCCTATCTTTAAATAGTAAAAAGATAAATAATGCAATTAAAGCAAAGGTTACTACCTTTAAAATCATCATAATATCACCTATAACATAAACATAGTTTTAACAGATTGAAATAAATCCCCAATAAGAGAAACTATCATAAGAAGAATAATTACAACTCCAGCTATATTAGTTATTACGGCTATATCATCTTTACCACTACTTTTTAATACTTTGTCTAATATTATTATGAGTACTCCAGCGCCCCCTATTTTAAACAGTATACTTACATCTAACATAACACCCCTCCTAATTTATAATAAAAATATAATAATCATTGCACCAATACATACCCCTAAATATCTGTATAATTTTATATTTTTATTAGCTATTGTCTCTGCTTCTTTAATATTGATATTTAAATTAGCTATTACTAAATTAAACATTTTTTCTTGTCCATAAACTCCAAGTTCCCCTAATGATTTAAGGAAATCTCCAAGAACCCTTTCATCCTCCTTATTTAAATAAATATTATTTTCTTTTTCATATATAATTTTAAAAGCATGGTATACACTATCTTCTTTTCCCTCTAATAAGACCTTTGAAGAGTTTAAGAATAATTCCTTTATTGGAGTTCTACACTTTGTCCCAATTGAATTTAAAGCCTCTGGCAAAGGAGTCATATTATAAACAATCTCATTTTGAAGAAGTAATATACTCTTTAAAATTTCTTTAAGATTTTTATATCTATTATTAAATTTTTCTCCATATGCATAACCACCATAAGAAAATGCTAAAAATACAATTATTAAAATTATTAATTTAAGCAACAGACATCACCTTCTTTTCCTATGGAATATACCTTTTCAATAGTTCCAACTCCTAATCTATTACTAAGAAGAATAACTCTCTCTATAATTCCAAAATTAAAAAGATTACTAAAAACTTTTCTACTTTTAACATCCTCTAAATTGCTTCCATGAACAGTTACAACAACATTAACTCCAGAATTAAAGGCGGTATTTAAGGCAATTACATCCTCTTTTGTTCCTATTTCATCACATATTAAAACATCAGGTGATAATGACCTTATAGCCATAATCATTCCCTCTCTTTTCAAACAGTTATCTAATATGTCTGTTCTAATTCCTAAATTCATTTGTGGAATTCCAAGATAACTTGCTCCTATTTCACTTCTTTCATCAATTACAACTACTTTTTTCCCTTCTAATTTATTTTTAGAATCTCCAGAGGACAATATTCTTGCAATATCTCTTAAAATTGTAGTTTTACCACATTTAGGTGGAGATATAATTAAAGTGTTTTTTATAATATTATTTTCATAAATAAATTTAATAACTTTTTTCCCACAGCCAATTATTTCTTTAGAAATTCTAATATTTAAAGAGGCTATATTTTTAATTGTTTTTATTGAATCTCCATTCATAACACATTCCCCTGCAATGCCAACTCTATGTCCACCTTTTAAAGTTATAAAACCTTGCTTTATTTCCTCTTCATAGGCATAAATAGAATAATTAGATATTCTTTGCAGAATAAATTTAAATTCTTCCTTTGTAACTTCTTTAGATAATATAACCTCTCCCTTATTTGTATATAATATAATTGGCTTATTTATTTTTATACGTATTTCTTGAATTCCTTCTTTAACATATTCATTAATTAAACTCATAATATTTTTAGGAAAAATATTAATTCTCTCTTCTTCTCTTAACATTTAACATTCTCTCCTCACATAGTTAAACTTACCTTACCCTTTATAATTAATATTTTTATAATTAAGTAAATATTACTTATTTTTATTAAAATATGTAAAATGGGTATAAAAAAAAGAGCTTTGAAATCAAAACTCTTTAAACTACTATTTCATTATATTTTTATTACAGTAAGGACATGGAATATTACTGTTCTTTTCTAATGCAGAACTTTCAATAAAAATTGGTTTATTGCAATGAATACAATTTATTTCTTTATATTCATCTTCAATTTCAGTTAATTCCTCTAAAGAAACTTCTTCAAACAATTCATCTTGAATTCCTGAAAGATCATCATCCATATATTCTAAATTTTCTTGTATTGCTTCTTGATTTATTTGAAGCTCTTCTATTTTATCTGATAATTTATTAAATATACTAGAAACTTTATTTAATATATCCTTATTTTCAGTATTATCTATTTTATCTATACAATTATTTAGCTCTTGGATTTCTTTTTTTATATCATTCATATCAACACTTCCTTTTATATTAAAATTGCTAAGTTCTTTGAACTTAGCAATTTATTGTACTATTAAACTCTTTCCATGTACTCTCCAGTTCTAGTATCAACTCTAATAGTATCTCCTTCATTAACGAACATTGGAACGTTTATGATTGCACCTGTTTCTACAGTAGCTGGCTTTAATGTATTTGTTGCTGTATTTCCTTTAACGCCTGGCTCACTGTGTGTTATTAATAATTCAACAAAGTTTGGAGCTTCAACTGAGAAAGCATCACCTTTGTAAAATTTAATAATAGCAAACATATTTTCCTTTAAGTATTTTATAGCTTCTTCAACCTTTTCATAGTTTAAAGGAATTTGATCATATGTTTCTTGATCCATGAAGTAGTATAACTCTCCATCTGTGTATAAATATTGCATTTCTTTTCTTTCAATTACAGCTTCTTGGAACTTAGTTGTTGGGTTGAAAGTTGTTTCAGTAACTCCACCTGATATAACGTTTCTAAGTTTTGTTCTAACGAAAGCTGCGCCTTTTCCTGGTTTAACATGTAAAAAGTCTACAACTGTAAATACTTGTCCTTCGTGTTCGAAAGTTGTACCTTTTCTTAAATCTCCTGCTGATATCATTAAATATCCCTCCAAAAGTATAAATTCAAATCCAAATAAATTATATTATTAACTTTTAAACATATATAATCATAATTTGGTTTCTTCTGACATACAAATTTATTTTATCAAAACTTCATATTAATTGCAATTAGTTAGAGTGCTAATTTAACAGTATTTTTATATATTTAGACTCTATCTTTAAATATTATTATACTTATTATAAATTTTTATACCCTAAAACAGTCACCTTTAGACAAAACTTTTCATCCATATAATTTATATTATAGTTTATTACATTATAATCTTCTATTTCTTTTAAAAATTTAACTATCCTATTTTTATTTCCCTTCATAGTTACTTCCATACTAAAATCTTCCTCATTATTTATACTGTTTATCTCAGCTCCCTTTATATTATTAAAATAATTAAATATATCATTAATATTTTTATCTTTATATTCATTAGACACATCTACAGAATATTTATTATGAAATTCCTCTTCCTTATTAGAAAAAGATAGAAATACTATACCTTGTAAAAATAAAATTACTATTAATACTAAATATTTAATATATATTTTCTTCAAAATTTAATCTCCTAACACATTTAAATAATATTTTTTATCTTCATTCCATACCTTTTTTATAGTTAAATCCTTTTCTATCTTTTTTATATCTTTAACATTTTTTAATACTATTTTCCCAGAGTTATCTTCAATATCTCCATAGTTAGTATGTTTATGCAATAAATCAATCCAATTTATTAATTCACTTTTTACATCTATCCTCTTTTCAACAACATTTTCTTTTTTAGTATTATTCTTTTCAGAAAATGCTTTATTAACATTGCTTATATTAATAGGAAATATTAATATATTAGCTAATAACAATAAAACAATTCCTCTATTAATACTTTTATTGTTATTCTCTTCTTTTTTAGAAATAAACTTTTCTGGTATAAAATTTTTGTTCATTTATTTCCCCTCAATAATTAGATTTTGCTTTTTATATGGAAATTCAAATTTTGCTAAAATAATATTTTTAAAAGATGAAAATTCTTCATTTGATAAGTGTATAGAACTTTTTATAATAAAATTATTATTAACTTCTAAAAAATAATATTTCTCATTTACTTCTATTAATGATTCAAATTTTCTTTTTCCTATCTTTTCTCTTAAAAACTTTATTAATATGAATTGAATAGGTTTAACTTCTATTTTTTTAATATTCTCAATAAAAGGAACTATTCTATTTCCTCCTTTTATTGCATAAATAAAAGTTTTTTTATTTTTTCTATCTATAGTAAAATGAATTAAATAATCATCATTATTGAATTCTTTTTTTATTTCATTATTAATAATATTTTTTATCTCACTTCTTTTAGTTGTATCATATTCTTTAATATACAATTCTTCATCTAATATTACAAAATTAGCTTTTTTATTCTTTTTAACTTCATTTATTATATCTTTTAAATGTTTACCTTCACCATTATACATATATTTATTTTTATTAATAGTAATTATTTTTTCTCTAAGTATCACTTACATTTATCCTCCTTTTTGGTATTAAAATTATCTTTTCTTCATTTTTTATATAGGAACAATAAATATAATCATCTATTTTATCTATTCCATAACTTAATTTAAAAGTATCCTTATCCTTTATATAATTTAAATTAAGTCTATACTCACTATTTTTAATAGGCTGAGAAAAGTCTTCTTTCATCTTTTCTATTAATAATTTTGTATTTTCATTAATCCAATTATTAGCATATTTCAGGACTGTTTCCTCTACACGATCTAAATCTCTCATACTTTTATGAGCTTTATATCTTTTAGAATATGTAAAATTCATCTTATGTATGGATGCTCCTCCTAAAATAACTATGGATATAAAAGAAATAAGAAGCATAGTGCTTAATAAAATATATCCCTTTTTCTTTACAAACATACTAAAAACTCTCTTCCATCAACTATAAAATTTGCATATATTAAGTTTTCCTTTTTTAATACATTAAATTCTTCTACATTTTTTAAAATAATATTTGATGTTTCATATTTTTTCTTATTTTGAAATTGATTATAAGAATAATATTTAACATATAAATTTCCACTTATAACTTCAAACTCTTTTGATTTTACATTTAAATTTTTATTTATAACATTATTTTTATTGTTTACTTCTTCAATTCCTTCTTCTTCTTTAATTATTTCCACTTTATTATCTTTTATAATATAATCTGTATTATTTACATCACTAAATATCTTCCTTATAGTTAATATTGCATTATCTATTTCATCTTCCCTATTTATAAATTCTCCTCTTCTAATGAAATGTTTATATCCATCAATAGTTATTGTTGTAATTAAACAAAGTATTATTGTTGAAATAAATATATACGCTATACACTCAATTAATGTAAAACCATCTTTTTTTCTCTTTGTTCCATCCAAAGTTCCTTTTCTACCTCTTCTTTTAAAATTTTATTCCCATTTTCTACAAAAGAAATTCTAAGATTAATTTTTTCTAATGTTCCACTAACCTTTTCTACTTCTATTACTTTTTTGTTAAAGTTATCTTTAATATTTAACACATCCTTTGTCTTTAAATCACTTAATATATTTTCTCCTATACCTATTACAATTTTATTTCCTATTAGTTTATTTTCTAATTCCTCTATTGTTGTATTAAATTTAATTTCATTTATTATATTATTCATTAATATATTATTTTCTCGGACTTCATTTCTGCTTTTAAAAGAATTAACATCCTCTTTATTAACTCCTGCAAAAGAAATAATAGTTATTGAAATAATAAATATAGATAACATACATTCAAGAAGCATACTTCCTTTTTTCTTAATAACTTTCAATATTTACATAATCAACTCCTACTCTAATTTTTATATAATATTTTTTATTGTTTTTTGTATTGTTAAGTGTTGTTGTTTGAGATTTTAATTGCCCATTAGATGATATAACGATATTAGGATTTGATATAACTTCTATATAATCTGGAATATCTATCATTTCTTTATGAACTTTTCCTTTTTGTAATTTTACTTTCTTATTTAAATTATCAAAAGATATTCTTAATCCTATATCTTCATCTATAGCAATGGCTTTTCCTTCTGACAATATATGCTTTATTGAAACAAAAAAATTATCTAGTCTAATATCTTCATTTAATTTTTTATAATATTTTAAGGATATAGATCCAAATGTAAACAAAATAGTTAATATAGCCATAGATGCTATTAATTCTATTAATGTAAATCCCTTTTTTATTTTCAAGATACCCCTCCATATATTCCATCAAAAATTGGTAAAATAAAAGTTATAAGAAATGTAAATACAATAGATGCTATTAATAATATTGATATCGGTTGAAGTAATGAAGCTATCTTTTTGAATTTATCATTACATCTTTCATTTAAAGTATTAGTTAAGTTTTCAAGTCTTTCATCTAAAGCTCCACTTTCTTCTCCTAATTTAATCATTGCAATTGTATAATTAGATGGATTTATAACTTCTTCTATTACTTCTGATATTTCATTTCCTTTAAGTATCCTTTCATTTATATCTCTATATAAATTTTTTCTAAAACTATCTTCTTCGCAATATTTAAGTGCTATTGATATATTAGTTCCGCTAACTATAATAACTTTTATTAGCAAAATTATTTCATATTCTCTTATTTCCTTTAAAAGTTTTACTTTATTTAACAATATATTTGTAATCTTGTTATAATATAATTTTATAAATATAACAGGAGTTAAAATAAACCAAAATACTGTAAAAGAAATAGCAGAAGCAGGATATTTATTAACCCAAAGTGATAAATTTAATATATTTTTTGTTAAATTAGGTATATTGCTTCCTAATGATACATAAACACTTTCAAGCTGAGGGATTATAAATATAATAAAAAATATACACATAATAAACATTGTTACAATTAAAAATATTGGATAAATTGATGCATTAATAATATTATTTTTCATACTATCTTTTCTTTTGTAATATATACTCATCTCTTTTAATACATCACTTAACCTTCCTGTCTTTTCTCCAATAGATATCATTCCAGTTAAAAATGTTGGATATAAATTAGAAAACTTAGAAAAACTTTCCCCTAATGTTTCTCCCTTTCTAACTCTTTCACCTATATATTTAATACTTTCTTTATAGTCTTTTCTTAGAGGAAAATCATTAAGTAATTCAATTGATTTTGTTATTTGAAGACCATCATTATATAATGAATATAGGTTTTCACACATTATACTTATATCTTTATAAGATTTCTTTTTCATTATTTTCATATTTAATTAAATCCTCTCCATGAATAAATCTCCTATATTGCTTATAGCTTATTTCTCCATTCTTAAGTAAACTTTTACATACATGATACATTTGCTCGTTAGAAAGAAATTCTAAATCATTGTAAATATTATTAAATTTATTTCTTGTTTTTTCATCTATAAAATGTATTGCACAAATTAATCTTCTTCCCTTAATACCAGTAAAGTTACATTTTTTGCAGCCAACTTCTCTATATAATGTATATTCTTTTCCTTTTATTATTTCCTTGTGTTTTTCTTTGCAATTTGGGCATAATCTCCCTACTAATCTTTGTGAAATAGCACCTATTAAAGAATCCTTTATTAAATAATTTTTCACCTTCATATCTTCAAGTCTTAAAAATATATCTCTACTTGATTTTGTATGAATAGTTGAATAAACTTTATGTCCTGTAATAGCAGCCCTTGTTGCCATACTAGCTGTTTCTTCATCTCTAATTTCTCCAACCATAATAACATTTGGATCTTGCCTCAAAATGCTTCTTAATCCTTCTGCAAAACTAAAGTTTATCTTTCTATTTACATTCATTTGGTTTATATCTTTAATATTGCACTCTACAGGGTCCTCTATAGTAGTTATATTAATGTCCTTATCCTTTATACTTGATATAATTGAATACAATGTGGAAGTTTTACCACTGCCTGTTGGTCCACTTATAATAAGCATTCCAGTTTCTGCATTAATAATTTTATTTAATATTTCCTGCTGAAAAGGAAGAAGTTTTAAACTATCTATACTATGATCTAACTTTTCTTTGTAAAGAATTCTTATTACCATCTTTTCTCCGTAAATTACTGGTATTGTAGATATTCTACAATCAAAACTTCCTTTAGAATTTTTAATTAAAATTTTCCCATCTTGAGGTTTTCTCTTTTCTGCAATATCCATATTCCCATTTAACTTAACTCTAGATAATATTTGGTTATAATCTATATTTCTAATTTTACCTACAATAGATAAAATTCCATCTATTCTTATCCTTATAGTTACAAAATTTCTTGAAGGTTCAAAATGAATATCACTTCCATTTTTATTAATTGTTTCCTCTATTATAGTTTCCTCTAAATTCACATCTAAATTAGGCTTTAAAGCTAATATAAGATTATTAAATATTTCTTTGTCTACTATTATAAATTTCACCTTTTTGCCAAAAATAAATTCAATATAATCCTTGCTTTCATAATTTTCTTCATAGGTAACTACATTAATATAATTGTCTATTTCATAAAGAGGAATAACTTTAAATTTAATCATTTTTTCCTTTGATATTTTATACACTGAATTTAAATCAGAAATACTTATTAATTCTTTCACTTAACACCTCCAATTTAATTATGGTCACATTCTAATAATTTTTATTCCATTTAAAAGAAAAAAGTCTTGGATTTTTACCAAGACTTTTTTCTAGTTAAATTTTATAAATTCATATTTTCCTGTTTTATTACTTATAAGAGAAATACTTTCATCTTTATATGAAAAAACCTCTTCATTATCCTTCCCACTATTAGAGCCTATAAAAAGTATATCCCCTTTATCACCAATTCCTACTCCCTTTTTTAAATTAATAATTGAAGGGAAGGAATATACTAATCTTTTCTTTGAATTTTTATTAACCTTATATAATGAAGGTGCATCATTAACTGCAGTTCCCAAAATATAATACTCATTAGATACCTTTAAAATATCATTAACTTCCTTAAAGTTTTTAGAAATTATATTTTCCTTTTTATCATTATTATTTATAACCTTTAATATTTTATTATTGTCTGGAGTTTCCTGAAGTATTACAACTTCATTTTCTAGTCCCTTTAAAAATTTAACATATCCACCTTTTAATTTATATAACAGTTCTTCTTTGTTAGTTTTTAAATTATAAGTGAAAACCCCATTAACTCCATCATCTGAAATTCCATAATAAACTAATGTATCTCCATTTATAAAATCATAAAATTCTCCTGATATAGCTACCTTCGATTGTATATTAATAACTTTATTATCCTCTAATGATAAAACTTTCAGCTTATATCCATTATCATAAACCATGTAAGAAACATAATTACCGGAAGGAGAAAGTTTAATAAAACTATAATCTTTATCCTCTATTTCTCTATTTTTACCCTTATAATAAATGTAGTGCTTACCATCTTTTAGAAAAATATAATTTCCGCTCTCCTTATTATAGTTAGTTACAATATTTTTACTATTTAAGTTATTATATTTCCCATCCAAAAAATTTAAAGTACTATATTCTCCCTTTTCTTCTAATAACACTGAACCGCTTTGCACTTTTAGCTCTTCTCCGTTTTTACCAGTAAGTCCATCATTTTGCACATTTTTTTGTCCACATGCAGTTAGAATAAATGAAAAACCTAAAAAAATTAATATATATAGTGGTCTTTTTTTTAAAACATTCATTCTATTCCCTCTTCTAACTTATATTTTATAAAGTTTCTCCTGTGCAAATATATTCAGCGTTACCTGTCATATATACTCCATCATCTTCAACCTCTATTATAAGCTCTCCTCCTTTAAGAGTTGCTAATACCTTTTTATTAGTTAATCCAAATTTATATGCAACAACAGCAGATGCGCAAGTTCCTGTTCCACAGGCAAGGGTTGCACCTGCTCCTCTTTCCCAAGTTTCTACTTTAATATGATCTTTATTTATAACCTTAACAAAATTTACATTAGTTCCTTCACTAAAAATATCAAACTTTTCTATAAACTTTCCTTCTTCTACATTATAACCATCTTTATCTTCTATTATTATAGTATGAGGTACCCCAACTAAAACAGATGTTAAGTTATAATCTTTATTATTTATATTAATAGTTTCATTTATAAGTTCTTTTTTATTTTTTAGTGGTATTTTATCTCCTTCAAAGGAAGGTTTCCCCATATATACTTTAGCTCCTATAAATTGTTCATTTTCATAAATAAGAGTTATTTCTTTTTGTCCATCATCTGTTTCAACAGTAAAACATTTATCCTTAACATATCCTTTATCATAAATATATCTTCCAAAACATCTTATTGCATTTCCACACATATTTGCTCTTGAACCGTCACTGTTTATAATAGTCATTTTCATATCAGAATTTTTTGAATTCCTTATAATTATTAATCCATCTGCCCCAATACCAAAATGTCTATTACATAACTTTTTAGCTATATCTATTTCACTACTTTCTAGAGTATTATCTAAATCCTCTATAAAAATAAAATCATTTCCTATTCCTTGCATCTTTGTAAATTTCATAACTTCTGCTCCTCCTAAAGTACTTATATATTAAATTGATTATTACCTTAATTTAGTGTTATACTATTTTTAAATTCTAAAAAAGAAAGGATGATACCTTTGGCATTAGATGGTATATTTTTAAATAATTTAATCGATAATTTAAAGGAATCTATAATTGATTCTAAAATAGATAAAATAAATCAACCAGAAAAGGATGAAATAATTTTACATTTAAGAAAATATAGAAAAAACTTTAAACTTTTAATCTCAGCATCCTCACAATTTGCAAGATTACATATTACTAACATTCAAAAAGAAAATCCCCTTAAAGCACCACTTTATTTAATGGTTCTTAGAAAATATTTAATAGGTGGACTTATAACTGACATAACCCAAAAAGAGGGAGATAGAGTTGTTACAATCCATATATCTTCTAGAGATGAACTTGGTTTTGATAGTAAATATTTATTAATTATTGAAATTATGGGAAGACATTCAAATATAACTCTTGTTAGAGAAAGAGATTTAAAAGTTATGGAATCAATTAAACACATAACTCCTGATATAAACAGTTATAGAGTTTTATATCCTGGTGTTACCTATGTTTATCCTCCTAAATCAACTAAATTAAATCCTTTTAACTTTTCAAAAGAATCTTTTATTAATTTATTAAATGATAATTCTAATATTAATGAAGATTTCTTCTTTAAAAACTTTACAGGTGTTAGTAAAATTTTATCAAAAGAATTATATCTTAATCTTTCTAACTCTAATTATAACTTAAAGGATAGTAAAATATTATACAAATTTGTTACAAATTTATTTGAAACTATAAAAAAATTTCCTTCATTTCATATATATGTTGATAAGGACGGGCTTTTCAAGGATTTTCACTCAATGGAATTTTTATCCTTTAAAGATAAGTTTTCTTCTATAAAATATGATAATCCCTCTATAATGTTAGATGAATTTTATAGAAAAAAAGATAAACAAGAAAGACTTCATAATAGATCTCAAAATTTACAAAAACTTATTCATACAAATATTGAAAGATGTTTAAAAAAGAAAAGAATCCTTGAAAATACATTAAATGATTGTGACTCTAAAGAAAGTTTTAAAATTAAAGGAGATTTATTAACATCATTTATTTATAGCTTCAAAAAAGGTGATAAATCTATTGTACTGCAAAACTTTTATAAGGAAGATTCTCCAAATGAAGAAATTAAATTAAATCCAAATAAGACACCTTCTGAAAATGTTCAATTTTATTATAAAAAATATAATAAATTAAAAAAGGCAGAAGAGGAAGCTTATATTCAACTAGATAAAAATGAAACTGAACTTAATTATCTTAATTCAGTATTAACTAATATTATAAATGCTGAATCCTATGATGAAATAGAAGAAATTAAAAACGAATTAATGGAAACTGGATATTTAAAATTCAAAAAATCTTCAAGTAAAAAGAAATTAAAATCAAAGCCACTTCATTTTATATCTTCTGATGGAATTGATATATATGTTGGTAAAAATAATCTACAAAATGATTATTTAAGTTTAAAGTTTGCTAATAAAAACTTTATGTGGCTTCACACTAAAGATATACCAGGTTCTCACGTAATAATCTGTTCAAAGGATATACCAGACAAAACATTAGAAGAGGCTGCTATTTTAGCTGCATTTTATAGCAAAGCTAAGGCTTCATCTAAAGTACCTGTTGATTATACTTTAGTGAAGAATTTAAAAAAGCCAAATGGAGCTAAACCAGGTATGGTAATATATCATACAAACTTTACATTATATGCAGAGCCAAAAGATTTTTTAAATCTTAATTTAGAACAAGTATAAAAAAGATTCGCATAAAAATTTATGCGAATCTTTTTTTAATCCATTAGGCACTGCATTAGAGTATCTCCTGGATTTTTTATTAATTTGTTATCAAAATATTGATAATAGTAACATTTTAATTTACCATTATATAGTTTTCTATTTTTTGATGATTTTATTTTAAAAGCATTTTCAAATCCTTCATAGGAAGTAAGTATATTAAATTCCCAATCTGAATATTTCTTTTTATATCCACCAAAAATTCCATAAAGTTCTCTAACTTCTCTTTCATCACTTAATCTTTCTCCATAAGGTGGATTTGAAATTATAAATCCATATTTATGTTTATTAGAAAAATCTCTAAAATCTCTTTCTTGGAATTCTATATATTCTAAAACTCCAGCTTTTCTTGCATTTTCTTTTGCAGTTCTTAAGACTCTATGGTCTATATCATATCCTAAAAGTTTTATATCTTTATTTTTTATAGCTCTTCTTGCACCTTCTCTAACTTGACTATATATATCAGGTGGCATTGTTGGCCATTCTTCTGATGCAAATTTCCTCTTAAGTCCTGGAGCAATATTTTGCATTATCATACATGCTTCTATAAGAATTGTTCCTGAACCACAAAATGGATCTACTAAAACATAATCTTCTTTCCATCTTGATAAAAGAACCATAGAAGCTGCTAATGTTTCTTTAAGAGGTGCAGCTCCTGCATTTTCTCTATATCCTCTCTTATGAAGTCCTACTCCTGATGTATCAATAGTAAGGGTTACCTTATCTTTTAATATTCCAACTTCTATTTTATAAACAGGACCATCTTCACTAAATCTATCAATTCCATAAGCTTCGCTCATTTCAGTTACAACAGCTTTTTTAACTATTGACTGACAATCTGGAACACTATGAAGAGTTGATTTTATAGACTTACCAACTACGTGCATAACTCCATTTTTAGGGATAATCTTACTCCATTTAACTTTTTTAGTTCCTTGGAATAATTCTTCAAAGCTTCTAGCTTCAAATTCTGCCATTTTTATAAAAACTCTATCTGCAGTTCTTAAATGAATATTAGCTATTGCAATATCCATTTCATCCCCTTGAAAGTGTACTTTACCATTTTCTGATTTTAGACCTTCATATCCTAAAGCCTTTAACTCTTTTGCTGTTACACCTTCTATACCAAAGGTAGTGGTTGCAATTAAATCATATTCCATCTATTTTTCTCTCCTTTAAGTTTTAAATTAAACTTATTTTTCGTATATCTTTACTGAGTCTTCCCCATCTATTTCTAGAATTTTAACTCCAACAATCTCATCTCTTGATGTTGGTATATTTTTACCTACAAAATCAGCTCTTATAGGTAGCTCTTTATGTCCTCTATCTATTAAAACAGCAAGTTCTATAACACTTGGTCTACCTGCATCCATTATTGCATCAATAGCAGCTCTAACAGTTCTACCTGTATATAAAACATCATCTACAAGTATTACCTTTTTATTTGTAATATCACAATTTAATTCTATACTTCTTATTTGTGGTATTTCATTATCCTTTGTTAAATCATCTCTATATAAAGTTATATCTACTAATCCTACTGGAATTTCTACTCCCTCAATTGCTGTTATTTGTTTAGAAATTCTTTGTGCAAGTGGGTATCCTCTTCTTTTTATTCCTATAAGAACTGTGTCTTCTACTCCTTTGTTTTTTTCAATAATTTCATGAGAAACTCTAATTAAACTTCTTTTTATTGCTTTGTCATCTAAAAGATTAGCTTTTAAATTCATTATTATCCTCCTTATAAATTTATATATTATCTTTTCTTAAATTTTCTAATAATTCTTTATAATTTTCTGGAAGTTCTGATGTAAACTCCATATATTCATCAGTAGTTGGATGAATAAATCCTAATGTTTTAGCATGTAACATCTGTCCTTCATTTTTAAACTTTCCTTTTTTAAATCCATAAGTAGGGTCTCCAACTAAAGGATACCCAATTGAAGCCATATGTACTCTAATTTGATGTGTTCTTCCAGTTTCTAATATACATTTTACTAAACTTGCATTTTTAAATCTTTCAATAACTTCATAATGAGTTACTGCACGTTTTCCATCAGGCATTATTGCAATCTTTAATCTATCTTTCTTAGATCTTGCAAGTGGTTTATCTACTGTTCCACTATCTTGTTTAATTCTTCCTTCAACTAAAGCATAATATTCTCTTTTCATTGAATGAGCCTTTAATTGTTCTGATAATTTGTTGTGAGCTTTATCATTTTTTGCAACTACTAATACTCCTGTTGTGTCCTTATCTATTCTATGGACTATTCCAGGTCTTATAACTCCATTTATACTTGATAAATCTTTGCAGTGATATAATAGTGCATTTACAAGAGTTCCATTGTAATTTCCTGGGGCTGGATGTACAACCATTCCCTTTGGTTTATTTACAACAATAACATCTTTATCTTCATATATTATATTAAGTGGAATATTTTCTGCCTCTACTTCTAATTCTTTAACTTCTGGCATTTTTATTTCTATCTTATCATTTTCTTTTAACTTATAATTACTTTTTACTTTTTTATTATTAACTAAAACGCCTTCATTTTCTATAAGTCCTTGAATAAAACTTCTTGATTTTTCTTCAAATTTGCTTGAAAGGAATTTATCAATTCTAATTCCCTTTTCCTCAGAACTTATGTTGTATATCATTTCTTCCATTATTTAAGTCTCCTAAATCTTTATTACTTTAACAATTATAATATATTGACTAACTTTACTCAACTATAAGTGTATATAAAAAATCAGCATTACATTTGTAATGCTGATAATATTAATCTTCCTTTTTAGCAAAGAAACTTTTTATTTCATCTAATTCATTTTGTGAAACTTCTTCTTCACCTTCATTATTATCTTCATATGAAATATCTTTAATATTCACTTCTTCCTCAACTGGAGTAGAAATTGAATAATTCTTATTAATATCTTTTTCTAAATCATCAAATGTTTCTAATTGAGTATTCATAAAGTTTCTAAATTTTGCTCTAAATTTAATAAATTCTTGTTTAACTCTATCAAATTCATCATTTATTTGAATAACATCATTATGAGCTTTATCAACTATTCTTTGAGCTGTTTCATTAGCATTTTTAACTATTATTTCGGCTTCCTTTTGAGAAGATTCCTTTGCTTGGTCTGCTGCATTTTGAGCAAGAACTAAAGTGTTTTGAATAGTTGTTTCTATTTTTGCATAATGTGATATTTGTTCTTCTAAAACTTCTAACTTTTCCTTTAATTTTGAATTTTCCTTATATAACTCTTCATAATTATCTACTATTTCATCTAAGAACTCATCTACTTCATCTGGATTGTATCCTCTAAGTCCTCTCTTAAATTCCTTATTATTTATATCCATTGGAGTTAATTTCATTATTTCCACACCTCTATTATGTATATTTTTTTATATTTATTTTACACTTGCCACTTTTACTATAGCCTGTACAATCCCCTATAATAAATTTACCATATCTTCTTATAGTTATTCTATCATCTTCATTCACTTCTAAACTTTTATTTCTATTTATATTATAGTTTATAAGTACATTTCCTTCGTCTATTAATTTTTGTGCTACTCCCCTAGATTTATTAATAAGTTTAGCAACAATTGTATCTATTCTCATTGAAGGAACTAAAATAATTTCATCTTTAAAATTATTAGTTATATTTTGAATATCATCAAATATCTCTTTAACTTTACAAGGTACTTTAGAAACCTTTTTTAGATTTATTATTATATAATCTGCTATATCCTCATGTACTGCTGCATAACAAATATTTTCTTTTACAATTAAGTCTCCTATTTTATCTCTTTCAATTCCTAATGCCAAAATACTTCCTAAAAAATTTCTATGTGAAACCTCATTAAATTTTGATGTATTCTTTATTTCTAAAACTCTAATTGGAAAAGGTAAATCAAAAATGTTATTAAAAGATATCATTCTTCTTTCTGAATCCTTAAAGGCTCCAAAACTTTCAATTTTAAAATCTTTTATTTTAACCTCATCCTGAAAGAACTTCCATATATTTGGCGGATAAAAATCATTACCAAACATAGGAATATTTCTTTCATAGGAAAACATCATTTTCTCGTATAAATTAATAGCACTAGACTTATCTTCATCATTAAAACTTTTTAATATAAATTCTCTATTCATATTATAATATACCTACCACTAATGAAATCACTATAGGTTTTAATAAATCTAAAGCAATAAATGCAAATATAGGTGATATATCTATAGGAACATTTCCTAAAAGCTTTTCTTGAATCATTCTAAAAGGTTTTAAAATAGGATCTGTAAAACTTGTTATAACTCCCATAATTCCACTATTTCTATCTCTAACAATCCATGAAAGGACACATTCTATAATAATAGCAAGTTCCATAACACGAAAAAGTGAATTGATAAAATTAGCTATCATACCACTCATTTAGCATCCCCCTATTATTTTGACCAGTTAAATAACGCCTTAGAAGTTAACTCACTCTTTAATTCACTAGTTACTTCTACATTTGAAGGTGATAAAAGATATACTCTCTTTTCAACTTCTTGAATGTCACCATGTAATGCATAACATGATCCACCAATAAAATCTAATAATCTTTGAGCTGTTCTTATATCAAGGTTAGTTGTATTTACAACAACAATTCTTCTATTTCTAACTGCATCACATATTTCCATTGCTTCTTCATAAGCTGCTGGTTTTGTTATTAATACCTTAGCTGAAGCTGAAGTATGGATATTTACAACTTTATTTGATCTCTTTCCTGAAATAACTGGTTCTATATTTTCATCTATAGCCATATTTCCTTCTGTTGATTCTTCAAATTCATCTTCAAATTCTTCATCTTCAAATTCATCATCGTAATCTCCAAAACCTAAGATATTTTTCATTTTTGCTAACATATTCGCCATTTTTTTATCCTCCTAAATATTATAATTTCTTTCTCCAAATATTCCAGTTCCTATTCGAACCATATTTGATCCTTCTTCTATGGCAATTTTATAATCATGAGTCATTCCCATAGATAGTATTTTTATATTTATATTTTTAAATTTTCTTTTTTGTAACTCTGAAAAAATCTTATGAGTTTCTTTAAAGTAAGACCTATTACTTTCTTCATCTCCCTTAGGTATAATAACCATTATTCCACTTACCTTTACATGATTACATTCCTCTACTTTTTGAATTAAGTCTTCTAAATCTTCTAGTAAAACTCCACTTTTACTTTCTTCTCTTCCTATATTTATTTGAATTAAAGTATTCGCTATAAGATTTTCTTTTCCATAAAGCTCTTCTATTTTCTCTAAAAGCTTTATACTTGAAAGAGAATGAATTAAATGAACTTTACCAACTATATATTTTACTTTATTAGTCTGCAATTTGCCTATAAGATGCCATTTTACATCTTTATGAAAAATCTCTTCCTTTCGCATAAGTTCTTGAACCTTATTTTCTGCAAAATCTCTTATACCCGTTTCGTAAGCCTCTTCCATCTCTTCTATACTTCGAGTTTTAGATACAGCTAGAAGTTTAACATTACTTGGTATACTCTTTTCTATATTTTCTATATTTTCCCTTATACTCAAATAAAAGACCTCCTTAAAAAAGAGCTTTCACTCTTACATATTATTATTCTTCATTTGTTTTCAATTTCCTCTAAAATTTTTATTATTTTTTTATTATTTTTCTATATATTCCTTCATATATTCAGTAGAACCTAATTTAGGTGCCGCTGGCATTACTATATTATCTTTTTTTTCTATTTGCACTGATAATTGCCTAACCATTAATTCTCTAATATGACTTCCATCTTCTAATAAAGCTGTCTTTAAAACGTCAGGATCTCCAATTGCATAAATATAAAAAGGTGCATATTCTGTTGAATCATCTTCAAAACCTAAAAATGCCCAATTACATATTACCCCAGTGCTTGGAATTACTCTATGGTTATTAATACTTATTGCCTCTGCACCAGCTTTTCTTAAATCATTTAAAACAAGTGCCATATCATTATCATGGAAAATCTTTGACTTAGCTTCAAATTCAGTATCTTTACTTGTATTTATATTTCCATCATTTATTTTTAATAGTACACCAGGTCCTCTTACTGCCCTAAGACCTGTAATCATTCCATAATCTTTTAATTGACTCTTCATGCTGTCTAATACATTATCTTGTTTTTTATCATCATATTTATATTGATTTATCGTCCCTTGCATCTCGCCATTTCTCTTTTTTAAGTTTGAAATTTCTTTATATAAATCACTTTTTTCATTTATAGCATCTTTATAATCTTTAGCACTAAGCTGAATTGAACTTCCTATTATTCCATTAAAATTCATATTAAAGGCTATTAATAATCCAACTATAATTGATGCAAAAAAAACCATTAACCCACCATTAGACTTTTTCATATCATTACCTCTTACTTAGCGCGATTTAATTTTTTCTAAAATAAGTCTTCTTATAATTGCAAAGTTATTAAATATTCTTCCACCAAATACTATTACTGCTGCAATATAAATTGGTATACCTAATTTATCTCCAAGATAAGCAAGGCCTGCTGCAAGTAATGCATTCCCAAAAAATCCCGAAATAAATATATCTGGTTGAAAGTTTTTTGATAAGTTTGCTCTAATTGCACCAAAAACTGAATCCAAACAAGCAAGTATAGCTACAGACATATAGGGAGATAATTTATCTGGTATATTGACGTCAAATACAAAGCCAAATATTATTCCTATTAATAATCCTATAAAAGGTACCATTACTTTTCCTCCTTCTTCTCAATTGGTTTTAAATAGTCACTCTTAATTGTTTGAGTTGTTTTCTTTATAACCACACTGTCACTTTGTTCAACCTCACAATTATAATTTTGAAGTGCTCCAAAATCTAGTGACCCTGGGAAGTTTAATCCTACATTTAATCTTGCTTTATCTCCAATTGCCTTTATTGTTATTGGTTCTTTTGGACTAACTTTTCCAGCTGACCCTATCCATATATAGTTACCAGAATTTTTTATTCCAGTTTGAGGAGTTATTCTATACCCATTTACTGAAATAGCCTCAGCTTTTGCATACCAAAGTAAATTTATTATGTGTATTAACTCTTCATCGTTTAAACTTCTTCCTGCATCATCAGTATTTGAACTAAATATTGAGGTTTTAGGAGTTATTTTAATAATTACTCCAGGCCCTTTTACATCAACTAACCCTAAATGCATTCTTGCAGAATCCAATTGATTTTTTATTTCCTTACCAACATTACCTTCTTTTGAGGCAGATTCTTCTAACTTTTTAAGTTCTTCACTTAAAGAGTTGTTTTTATTTTGAAGTTCTTCCTTTTCTTTTTTTAGACTATCTATTTCTGCAATTATGTCATTTTTATTATAATTCTCTATTTTACTTTCATTATTTTTGCTCAAAACTTTAAATTGATATACTAAGAGAAATCCTAGCAAAGCACATACAATTGCAATTGAAATCTGTGAAGTAGATTTCTTCATTTTTATATAACCTCCCTACTTTTTTTCATTAATTACTGGTGTGCCATCAAAACTTAAATCTATATATCCATTTTTCAAATTAAGTTTTTTATCTTCTAATATACTTAAAGCTGTTCTCATTTTTTTTACTAAATTTTCTCCATTACCAACTTTAACTTCAACATCCTTAAAATAAATTTTTATTTTATTTATGTTAGCTACATTTACCATTGTTATTTTGTTATCTGTTTTGTTAGCTTTTTTTATTTCATAAAGGTTAACAAGAAAATCTTCTAATCTTTTATCGCCTTTAGTATTTACATACGCCTCACCTAATTTATTATTAGTACCATTAAGTCCAGTAATTTGAATTAGATCTTCAGTTTTAAGTTTATTAACTTTTTCTAATAAAACTAAATCAGAACTAATAATATCATAATTATCACCGATTTTAACATAATAACCTACATTTTTTTCTGTAACATTTACTTCTAATGTTGATGGTAATTTTCTTTTAATAGTACTCTTATCAACATAAGGATCTGATTTAAGAAGCTTTTCAACTTCACTACTCTTTACAAAAAATATATTCTGTTCCTTAATTTGCTTAACTTTTTCATTAATTATATCTTTTGTAATTAAATCTCCTCCTGTAACATTTACTTTTTTAATTAAAAATACATTAGACTTAGTTACAAAAAGCCCTCCTGCTATTATAACTAAAATCATTATAAATACAATTCTTTTTATCATTCTTTTTCTTCTTGCTTTTTTTATGTATCTATTTTCATTTGATCCCATATGTGAAAAAACCCATCCTCTTGCTATATTTTATTTATATACATTAATATAATACCACTGTTAAAATTATTTTTCATTAAAAAATTCTTAACAAGGAATTAATTATTGTTTATATAAAAAAACTTAGCAGAATAATCTCTACTAAGTTTTTAAACTACTTCTTTTCTATTTTTTCTTTACCACTTATTTGTCTTGAGATATTAATTAATATTCCCATAGCTATCATATTAATAACTAATGAAGTACCACCATAACTTATAAATGGAAGTGGAACTCCAGTAACTGGCATTGATCCTGTTACAACAGCTATGTTTATTATTGATTGAACTGCTATAACTGATGTTATTCCAATAGCCAAAAGACTTCCATAAGTATCCTTTGCTCTCATTGCAACTCTTATTCCTCTCCAAACAAAAATTACAAATAGAGAAACTATTATTAAACATCCAATAAGTCCAAGTTCTTCTCCAATAATTGAAAATATAAAATCATTGTGAGGTTCTGGCATATAAAGCATTTTTTGTCTTGATTGCCCAAGTCCAAGACCTGTTATACCACCAGCTCCTAGAGCATAGAAAGATTGGATTAATTGATATCCATTTTTTGCAGGATCTTTCCATGGATCTATAAAGTTAAGCATTCTTGCTCTTCTATAGTCTTCTCCTAAAGCAAAAACTAATGCTGCTGAAACTAATGTTGGTGCTACAAGTCCAAACATGTGCTTATTTCTTGCTCCTGCTGAAAAAACCATTACGAAAGTTACTATCATTATTACAGATGCTATACTTAAATTCTTTTCTGCTAAAACTAAAGCAGCAAAAACTCCTGCAACAAAAAAGCAAGGAATAACTCCTGTTTTTAACTTTTTAATTCCATCACCTTTTTTTTCTAAAAACATTGCTAAATAAAGCACAACAACATACTTTGCAAGCTCTGAAGGTTGAAATGAAAATGGACCAAGTTGAATCCATCTTTGAGCTCCATTTACCCCCTCAAAAGCGAAAACTGCAAGTAATAAAGGTATTGTTACTATTAAAGCTAAAAATGTATATCTTTTTAATTTATGATAATCAAGAGACATCATAAACATCATTGCAGCTATACCTAAAACACTCCATATTACCTGTCTTTTTAAATAATGCATACTATCATTATAATGAAACATAGCATAATATGAACTTGCTGAATATACCATTACAACACCTATGGCAAGAAGTAATATTATAGTACAAAATATACCATAATCAATTTCTCCCATTCTCTTTCCTTTTGGTTTTCTCTTTTTCATACAAAATTCCTCCACTATATATTGCTAAAGTGAAATGCCTCCTATAATACAAAGAATAACAGTAATAATTGAAAAAATTGCAACAATTTTTCTTTCTGACCATCCTAATTGTTCAAAATGATGGTGAACTGGTGCCATTTTAAATACTCTTTTTCCTGTTGTTTTAAAAGACACTACTTGTATTATTACTGATAATGTTTCAAAAACATAAATTCCTCCAACAATTACAATAACTACTGGATTTTTTATCATTAGAGCAATACTAGCTAGTGCTCCACCTAAAGCTAATGAACCAGTATCTCCCATAAATATTTTTGCAGGATAAGCATTATATCTTAAGAATCCTAAAAGCGCTCCAATTAATGCTACTGAAAATATTGATACTTCATAACTTCCATCCTTATAAGAAACTATACTAAAAAATATAAGAACTATTATTGTTACTGTTGTTGCAAGTCCATCTAATCCATCTGTAAGATTTACAGCATTTGTTGTTGCTGCATAATAAATTATTACAAAAGGAATATAGAAAATTCCTAAATTTATGTTATATCCTAAGAATGGTACCATTATTTCAGATCCTAAAACATTGTAACTATAGTAAGCCATTGCTACTGAAAATAAAAGTAATAATAACATTTTTTGCCATGCTCTTAATCCTAAATTATTTTTATGTATGATCTTAAGCATATCATCTAAAAATCCTATAAAACCAAAAGCTATCATTGAATATAAAATTACCATTCCTTTGCTAGATACATTGTATCTCATTACAACCATTGTAATAGTAACTGCTATTATAAATATAATTCCTCCCATTGTTGGAGTTCCAGCTTTTTTAAAATGACTCTTTGGTCCCTCTTCTCTTATGTTTTGCCCAAATTTAAATTTGTGTAACATAGGTATAAATATCGGTCCTAATATTATTGATATAATAAAACCTAATCCTAACGCTAAAAGCGTCATTGGATTTATAAAACTACTAAAAAAATCCCCCATCTGTACCATCAAAGATTTAACTCTTTGATAGTTCACCTCCTTCGTTATTGTTTAATATTTTTTAATGTCTCGACTATTTCTTCGAATTTTTCTCCTCTTGATGCTTTTACTAATATAACATCGAAAGGTTTAATGATTGAATTTAAGTCGTTTATTAGGTTCACCTTTGTATTATATAATTTTATTTCTTCTTTTTCAAAGCCTTCTTTAAATTCTTCTTTAAACTCACCACAAGTAATAAGCATATCTATTTTATCCTTTGCATACTCTCCAACTTCTCTATGACATCTTGAAGCTTCCTCTCCAAGTTCTCTCATAGTTCCAAGTATAGCAATCTTTCTTCCACTTCTACTATTTAAAACATCAAGGGCTGCTTTCATAGAATCTGGACTTGCATTGTAGCAATCATTTATTATTTCAATTTTATCCCCTTCAATAAATTCTAATCTCATTGAAGTTGCTTCTATATTTTTAAGTCCTTCTAAAATTTCATCTACTGTAAGACCAAGTTTAAAGGCTGCCCCTATTCCTAATAAAGCATTTAAAACATTGTGCGCTCCAACCATAGGAAGTGTTATTCTGTGCTTTTCTCCTTTATAATTAAAATCAAAGGAAGTTGTATCCTTAGTTAACTCAATATTACTTCCATAATAATCATAGCTTTCATTATAACCAATTTTTATTATTTCATACTCTTTATTACTAATTTTTTGAAGCATATCATCTTCAGCATTTATTATAAGGGTGCTATCTTTAGTAAAGAAATCTGTTATCTCCATTTTAGCTTTTAAAATATTTTCTCTTGTTTTTAAATTTTCTATATGAGAAACACCAATATTTGTAATCATTGCAATATCTGGCTTTGCACAACTTGCAAGATTATGAATTTCATTAAAGTTACTCATTCCCATTTCAAGGACAGCAACATCTATTGAACTATCTAATTTTAAAACCATTAAAGGAAGTCCTATTTCATTATTAAAATTACCTTTTGTTTTAAAAACTTTATACTTTCCACTTAAAAATGCACTAACTAAATCCTTAGTTGATGTCTTTCCAGTTGATCCAGTTATTCCAACAACCTTAATCCCTAACTTTTCTCTATATCCTTTAGCTATATCTAATAGAGCTTTTTTACCATCTTTTACTTTAATAACTACTCCATTTATATCCTCTTTATCAAAAAGAATTTCATCTACTATTGCAATTGATGCTCCTTTATTAAAGGCTTCTTTTATATATTTATTACCATTAAAGTTTTCTCCCTTTAATGCTAAAAATACATTTCCATTATTTATATTTCTAGTATCTGTTGATAACTCATTAAATGTTTTATTTTCATTATCTACTACTATTTCTCCACCTGAATATTCAAGTAACTCTTTAAATGTTAATTCCATAAATTACACCTCTAGTTCTTTTTTAAAATTTCATCTATAACTTCTCTTTCATCAAAATGAATTTTTCCTGTATTTAATATTTGATATGTTTCGTGACCCTTTCCAGCTATAACTATTACATCTCCATCTTTTGCAATTTCCATAGCCTTTTTTATTCCATCTTGTCTATTTACAATCTTTATATAATTATCTTTATCTATACCTTCTAACACATCATTTATTATACTTTCTGCATCTTCGCTTCTTGGATTATCGGATGTTATTATTGCTATATCAGAAAGTTCTGTACCTATTTTACCCATTTGTGGTCTTTTAACTTTATCTCTATCTCCTCCGCAACCAAAGACAGATATTAATCTTCCTTTAGTAAATTCTCTTGCTGTTTTTAATATATTTTCTAATCCATCTGGAGTATGAGCATAATCAATTATTATTTCATATGGAAGATTATATTTTTTTGAAACTCTTTCACATCTACCTGGAACAATAACATCTTTTAAACCAAGTTTTATATTTTCTAAATTTATTCCAAGGTTATAACATCCTCCAATTGCACCTAATGCATTATATACATTATATTCTCCTGGAATTCCTAAAATTATTTTTTCAGTTTTTCCATCTATTGAAAGATCAAATATTATATCCATACTTTCTAAAATTTCATTTTTTGCCATTATATCTGCTGAATTTTTAATACTATATGTTATAAAATTATTTATCTTTTCTTTTCTTAAATCCTCTGTTATTCTAACTCCATAATTATCATCTATATTTATTATACTAACTTCACTTCTTTGGAATAATTTATATTTTGCTTTATAATAATTTTCAAATGTTTTATGAAAATCTAAATGATCCCTTGTTAAGTTAGTAAATATACCTACCTTAAAATTAACTCCATAAACTCTATCTAATTCTAATGAATGGGAAGAAACTTCCATAACACAATATTTAACTCCCTCATCAACCATTCTTTTAAATAATTCTTGTAATTCTAATGATTCTGGAGTTGTTCTTTCTGTATCTATCTTTTTGTTTCCTATGTAATTGGCAATAGTACCTATTAAACCAACCTTTTCTCCTGACTTTTCTAATATATCCTTTATCATAAAAGCTGTAGTTGTTTTTCCATTTGTTCCTGTTATACCTATAATATTAAGTTTTTCACTTGGATTATCATAATATTTTGCTCCAATATTAGCTAATGCCTTCCTTGTATCTTTAAACTTTATTACTGTTACATCCTTATTAACAAGAACATCGTCTTCACATATTATAACTTTTGCACCTTTTTCTATTGCACTATTAATAAACTTATGTCCATCACTTGCAAATCCTTTAATGCAAACAAAAATATCTCCTTCCTTTACCTTTCTGCTATCATAGTTAATATTTTCAATTTCAACATCACAATTTCCTTTAATTATTTCATAATTAAGTCCATCTAATAGATTAGATAATTTCATTTAACCATCTCCTTTAAAATAATATGCTATTTATCTATCTATAATTACCTTTAATGTATAAAATAGCATGTAAGGTTTTCCTCCCTACATGCTATAACAATCAAGAATTTAATCTTTATAATCTGAGTTCAAAGTTAACTTAACATTAGTTCCCTTGTTAATTAATTCTCCACTTGGTACGCTTTGGTTGGTTACTTTACCTTCACCTTCGAATTTTACATATAATCCAAGACCAATTAAAAGTTTATTTGCTGCCTCTTTAGAATATCCTCTAACATCTGGCATTACAATAGCTTCTTTATTGTTACTATTTCCTTCTGTATATAGTGTTATCTTAGTTCCTTCTTTAACTGAATATCCTGGATATGGTTTAATATTTGTTATAGTTTTGCCACTACCTTCTACATTATAATCTAAATTTGATTCTTTTAAAATCTTTTTAGCTTCTTCAATATTTTTTCCTCTTATTTCAGGAATTATTGCATCTCTAATTATTGCTTCTTTATTTTCTTTAGAGAAGTCTCCTTCTAAATAATTAAATATATCAGTAAATAATGTTTTAGCAACTGGTCCAGTTACAACTCCTGCATAATAATTTCCATTACTTGGTTCATCAATTGTAATCATAACTGTTATTTTAGGATCACTAACTGGTGCCATTCCAACAAAGGATGAAATATATTTTCCTGCCTCATAGGTACCATTTTCAGAATTTACCTTCTGAGCAGTTCCAGTTTTACCACCAATATGATATCCCTTTATAAATGTTCCCTTTGCTGAACCTGCTGTAACAACTCTTTCCAAATATGTTCTAAGTTGTGCTGTTGTCTCTTTATCTGCAACTTTCTTTTTTGTTGGTTCAAACTTACTGTCTGTTACATTTACTCCACTATCATCTTTATGGGTAACTTCTTTCATAACATGAGGTTCTATAAGTTCTCCTCCATTTGCAATTGCATTAAAAGCAGACATATATTGAACAGAATTTACTGTATTTGTCTGTCCAAAAGAAATTGTTGCAAGGTCAGTTGCAGAAACATTATTAATGTTTTTAACAATTCCTGGTGCCTCTCCAGGTAAATCTATTCCACTCTTTTTACCAAAGCCAAATTTATTTATATATTCATATAATTTTTCTTTACCAAGTTTTTTACCAAGTTCCATAAAACCAACATTACAAGAATTTTGTATTATTTCTGGGAATGTTAATGTTCCATGTCCACCTGTTTTCCAACATTTTATCTTTCTATTTCCAAATGTTAAATACCCATTACAAACAAATGTATCAGTAGGTTTAACAACCTTTTCTTCCATACCTGCAATAGCTGTAATTACCTTAAATATTGATCCTGGTTCAAAAGTATCATTTACAAGTCTATTTCTCCACATCTTTTGAACTTTATCATATTCTGTCTTTCCTTTAAATGCATCTGCTCCCTTAAAAGGTTCATTAGGATTAAAGTCTGGTTTATTTACCATTGCTAAAATCTCTCCACTTTTAGGATCCATTACAAGAACTGATGCAGCCTTTGCCTTATTATCTTTTAAGGCTTTTTCTGCTGCTTTTTCTGCAAAGAATTGAATATTTTCATCAATTGTAAGGGTTACATCCTTTCCTTCTACTGGAGGAACAAATTTTGAAACAGTATATGGAAGATCATTGCTTTTACTATCAAGTTCAGCTATTCTCATTCCTGGAATACCTGATAAATCTTTATTATATTGAAGCTCTACCCCTGTTAATCCTTGTCCATCAATATTTGTACTTCCTAAAAGGTGAGCTGCAAAATTATTATTAGGATAATATCTCTTTGTATCAGGTGAAACTATTATCCCACGTATTTTTAAAGCTTTAACCTTATCAGCCTGTTCTTTTTCTATTCTTCTAATTAGTGTAGCAGATCCTGCCTGTGCTCCACTTGGTAATTTAGTTTCAAGCTTTTTAAGCACATCCTCATCTTTCATCCCAACAGCCTTTGCAATTTCAGGGGCTATTTGTGCATTAGTTTTCTTTGAATCTTTAAGATACGCTCTTATAGAATTTAAATCAAAATCTATTCTATAAACATTTGCTGACACTGCAAGTTCAGCACCATTTCTATCTAAAATTCTTCCTCTTCTTGCATCTATTTTTACTTCGCTTGTCCATTGTTCTTCTGCTTTAGCTGCATATTCTTGTCTTTTAACAATCATTATATAAGATAACCTAAGAGCTAAAATTGCAAAAACAACTGTTAATATACCTACAATTAATCTCATTCTCTTTCTTGATAAAGCTCTATCAATAAAGTTTCTTTTTTTCACACTAACTCCTCCGTAAACATTGCTTAAAAACATTTAGGATGCACTTATGCAATAAAGTGCATCCATTTAAAAAAATAAGTCCTATATAATTATTTTTTATTTGAATTTTCTAATCCAGCTAGATAATCTTTTGATAAATCTACATTTACCTTTTGGGCATCTACTGGTGCAATCATTCCTAGTTTCTTTTGAGCACTAGATTCAATATTTTTTAATGATGAGTTCTTTAATAAATCAACTTTTAAAGCTTCATTTTCTGAGTTTACCACTTTTATTTCATTATTTAAAGTTCCAATTTGTGTTTGTAAATTGTATACTTTAGTATCTCTCCATATTGTTAAAACTCCTAAAACAAAAATAACTAAAGCTATTTGTAAAGCTCCATTTCTAGTTTTCTTTTTCTTTTCTTTAAGTAATTTATTTTTTCTTTTCTTAGCATCTTCAATACTTTTATCTTTTTTTATATCATCATATTTTCTTTGTGGTGCATTTGCCGTATTTCCTCTTATATAATCGACTTCCTTCACTATCACTTTATTCACATCCTCTTGAAATTATAACATAATAATTTTTATATTTTCTCTATAACTCTAAGCTTTGCACTTCTACTTCTAGGGTTTTCCATTACCTCTTCCTCTGTTGGTTCTATAGCCTTCCTTTTAATTAGCTTAACTATTGGCTTTTTACCACAAACACATATTGGAAATTCCTTAGGACAAGTACAAGGGTCAGCTAACTCTCTAAATTTCAATTTAACTATTCTGTCTTCTAAAGAATGGAAAGTTATTATTGCCATTCTTCCACCTTTATTTAATTTGCTAACTCCATCTTCAATTGCTTTATTTAATATTCTAAGTTCTCCATTAACTTCAATTCTTATAGCTTGAAATGTTCTCTTAGCTGGATGAGGTCCTTCTCTTCTAGCCTTAGCTGGTATTGCACTCTTTATTATATCAACAAGCTCAAGAGTTGTTTCTATTGGCTTTTCAGCTCTTCTATTAACTATAAATGATGCTATTCTTTTTGCAAATTTTTCTTCGCCATAATTTTTTATAACTTTATATAATTCCTCTTCACTATAATCATTTATAACTTGGTAAGCTGAAAATTCATTATCTCTATTCATTCTCATATCTAAAGGTGCATCCTGCATATAACTAAATCCTCTTTCACCTTCATCTAACTGATAAGATGAAACTCCAAGGTCCATTAATATACCATCTACATTTCCTATTTCTAAGCTATCAATAATATCGCCTATATTATAAAAATTATTATGAACTAATATTTTATTATCATAATCTTTTAATCTTTCTCCAGCTGCTTTTAATGCATCTTTATCCTGATCTATTCCTATTAATAGACCATCTTTTGATAATCTTTTTATTATTTCTGATGAATGTCCTGCTCCACCTAATGTACAATCTACGTATTTTCCATTTTCCTTTATATTTAATCCTTCTAAAGATTCATTTAAAAGTACTGAAACGTGTTTAAATTCCATATTATTTTCTCCTTATTAGATTCCTAAGTCACTCATTTTTTCTGCAATAGATTCAAAGTCAACATTAGAATCATTATATTCTTTCCATTTTTCCTTGCTCCAAATTTCTACTCTGCTTAATACTCCTATACTTACTATTTCCTTATCTATTCCAGCATATTCTTTTAAATTTTGTGGAATTAAACCTCTTCCTTGTTTATCTAATTCTATCTCACAAGCACCTGCAAAGAAAAACCTTACAAAGGCTCTTGCATCTTTATTAGTAAGTGGTAGTGTTTTCATTTTTTCCTCTAATATTTTCCATTCTTCCATAGGGTATGCATATAAACAACCATCAAGTCCCTTTGTTATCATGAACTTACCATTAAATCCCTCTCTCAACTTTGAGGGAACAATCATTCTATTTTTGCTATCAATTCCATGATGGTATTCACCTATAAACATAATTTTTCTCCCTATTATACTTTACAGTTATTTTACTCTACTTTCAACCACTATTCACCACTTTTAACCACTTATTTTATATATTCTATAATCATTAATATTTTCCTTCTTTAATTTCATTATTTTTTTATATTTATTGTAACTTTTATTTGAATTTTTATTTAAATTTAATTACTTGTAAAATAAAAGGAAAAAGGACTACTTTTTAAAGTAATCCTAATTAATATTTTCACATCTTTTAATCCATAAAAGTTCGTACTCCTTTGGAGTTATTATTCTATTTTTTAAATCTTTAATAGATTTTATATTTTCTAGACTGCACCACTTAACACAAGTTCTATATAAATTCCAATCTAATTCATCTTCATCAAAATAAACTTTTATAGTTTTTACTCCTTTTAAGTAAGCTGCATATGCTCTTGTATGTCCATCAGTAAATATTAATTCACCATCTAATTCTTTAATTGGAATAGGCTCATAACTATTATAATCTTTCGGATTAAACCATTTTAAAACCTTACTTAACTTTTCAGAATTTATATATAGTTGACTTGGCTTAATATCCTTTAACTCCACAAAAATGTATTTTTCCGTGTTAAAATAATTATATTTATTTACCTTTGAAACTTTTTCTTTTACTTTATTCATATAATTAATCACCTTATTTTTTATAAAATAATTTTTTCTATACTTATTACATTGCCTTTATCAAAAGTAAAGCAAACAATAAATGGCATAATATCTTTTATTTTTTCATACCTCGAATTAACACCTTAGTATCCTTATCTACACGAAGAGATTCTGTTATTTTTTGCAATGCTTTATTGTATGTAAATTTATCTAATGTATTATTCTTTAAATATTCCATAGTTTCTTTTGGAAACTTTATATAACAAATTGATATATTCCAAGCAATTGCCATTTTTACATAGTATTCTTCATTCTTTATTTTATCTAAAGCTTCTAACACTTCATTAATATGTTCTTCATCTATATAAAAATCTAAAAGCATAACTATAGCAAATCTAAGATAAAATTCTTTATCTGATTTTAAATATGGTTTTATAAATTCTAATACCTCTTCTTTACTCTTTTTTGTAAATTTAAGTCCTGCACAAAAAACATCGCAAATTGCCCAATTATTTATTTTAGGCACAAAGATTTTTACATACTTTAATCTTTCTTTTAAATCCATTTTTGCACAGCCAATTATCATTCCCTTTAGCATAATTTCTTCATAATAATCTTCTCTTCCAAAGTTAAGATACTCTCTAAAATTTCCCTTTGAAATTTCCTTTGCTAACTTTCTTAACTTTGGAACTCTAACCCCAATTACATTAAATTCACCATTAGGTAATAAATTTGTATGAAATCTTTTATAATCTTCATCTGCTAATTCTAAAATTTGCCTTCTAATTAATTTATCCATTTAAATCCCTCCTTATTTTTATAATTTCTTTAGTATTAATTACCATTATATATTAAAATATTAATTTAATAAAAATATTAATATGAATTCATTTATTTTACATTTTTTCTTTATCTTTCATATATATTTTTATTATGTTAAAATAATCTTATAAAACTTTCTATAAATTATATATTTTTGTCATAATATGTATAACTTACAAATGATAAATATTTAAATTTAACTAAGGGGGAAAATTAAATGTTAAAAATGAAAAAACTTAATGCCTTATTACTTGCAGGTTTAATACCTATGTCTTTAATTTTTACAGGATGCGGTAATTCTAAAGATCAGGTAAAGGATTTCAAAAGTGAAATATCTTTTGCCGGTTCATCAACTTTAGTACCTGTAATAGATGGTATAAAGGAAGATTTCACAAAGGACGGAAAAACTACTTGGAATAAAATAAACAAAGATTTTCCTGATAAGGAAATTAAAATAACAATTACTTCTGGAGGTTCAGGAGAAGGATTAAAAGCTGTTATTGATAAAACTGCTGATCTTGGACTTGTATCTAGAGAAGTAACTAAAGAAGAAAAGGCTAAAATAAAAGATTATAAAGAGTTTAAACTTGGAACAGATGCTTTAACTTTATCTGTAAATCCTAAAAATAAAATATTAAAGAAAACAGATAATTTATCTACAGAACAAATAAAAAATATATTTTCAGGAAAATATCAATATTGGAGTGATGTAGATAAAAGTTTACCTCATAAAAAAATAGTAGTAGTTACTAGAGATTTAAGTGGTGGTGCTCATAAAGTTTTCCAAAAAACCGTTATGAAAGATACAAAGGTTAAAAAAGATGTTATTCAAGCACCATCAATGGGAGCTTTAGCAAGTAAAATTATAGAAAATGAATATGCAATAGGCTATGCTTCCTATGGTGTTGTTAATCAAAATAAAGGAAAATTAGTTCCTGTAAAGGTAGATGGAATAGAACCTAACAAGAAAAATATTGTAGATGGTAAATATAAAATAACTCGTCCATTATTAATTATAAAAAGTGGAGATTTAAATCAAGGGGAAAAAGCCTTTGTAGATTTTTCTCTTTCAGATAAGGGACAAAAAGTAGTAGAAAAATTAGGATTCATACCTGAAAAATAATTATTATCCTTAATTAACTTGTAATAAGTATAACTACTTATTACAAGTTAATTTCTTTTAGAAAGAGAGGCTTTTTTATGAATCTAAAAGATAAATTATTTAGATTAGTAGTAAAATTAATTGCTATACTTTCTTTAAGTATAATTGCTCTTATAGTTATATTTATTTTTAAAGAAAGTATAAAACTTTTTAAAGAATATTCTTTTACTAAATTTATTTTTTCAAAGGATTGGAATCCACTAGGTGAGCCACCAGAGCTTGGTATACTACCAATGATATTATCAACTTTATATATATCATTTTTAGCTATTTTAATAGCCACTCCAATATCTACTGGTGCAGCTTTATATATAAGTTTTTTCATTAACAAAAAATATAAAAAACTAATCCATTCTTTTATTTCAATATTAGCTGGAATACCATCAATAGTATATGGATTTATAGGTCTTTTAGTAGTTGTTAAATTTATAGAAGTTACCTTTAATAGAGAGTCTGGAGAAAGTGTTTTAGCAGGGGCTATAGTCCTAGCTATAATGATTATTCCTTATATCATATCTAATTTAGAAGAAAGTTTCTCTAAAATTTACAAAAAATATGGTAAAGGTTCTAAGGCTCTTGGTGTTTCTAAAACTTATATGATATTAAAATTAATTTTACCATCATCAAAAATAAGTGTTATTGCAAGTATAGTATTATCCCTTGGAAGAGCTATGGGAGAAACTATGGCAGTTATGATGGTTATAGGAAATGCTCCTTTAATGCCAAAACTACTTGGTAAAGCTGAAACTATACCATCACTTTTAGCTTTAGAAGTAGGTTCAGCTGAACTTAAAAGCTTACACTATTATGGACTTTATGCATCAGGCTTTATTTTAATGGTAGTCCTTATAATAATAAACATAGTTTTTCAAAAAATAAAAAATTCAGTAATAGAGGAGTAATTATAATGAAAAAATTTATTAATGTATGGATATACTTAAGTATGATAATTGTAATTATGATATTAACCTTTATTTTAATTTTTATAGCAAAAGAAGGTATATCTGAAATAAATAAGCAATTTTTATTTGATTCTCCTAAAGGAATACCTCTTGGTTCAATTGGAGGAATATTTCCAGCTATTATAGGTAGTTTAGTTACAACACTTATTTCAAGTGTTATAGCTGGAATTATGGGTTTATGTACTGCTATATATAGTGTTTTTTATGTTAAAAATAAGAAACTTAACAATATTATATGTACAATAGTTCAATGTATTTCTGGAGTTCCCTCTATTGTTCTTGGACTTTTTGGATATGCTTTTTTAGTAGTAACTTTAGGTTTTGGCAAAAGTGTACTTTCAGCATCAATAACACTAGCAGTTATGATATATCCTTATATAGAAGTTAGAATAGAAAAATCTTTTAGAGAATTTCAAAAGGAATATTTACTTTCATCCTATGCCCTTGGAGTTTCTAAAGAATATACTATAAAAAATTTAGTTATAAAAGGAACTAAAGAAGAAATTATAACATCTATTACAATGGCTTCTGGTTTTGCAATGGGAGCAACAGCCCCTATAATGTTAACTGGTGCTGTTGTAAATGCTCACGCTCCTAAAAATTTGCTTGATCCTTTTATGGCTCTTCCCTACCATTTATATATTTTAATGCAACAAGGTATTGGAATAGATAAAGCCTATGGAACAGCATTAATATTAATTATTTTAGTTCTTATAATAAACTTCTTTGGAGCAATTTTAGGAGGTCTTAAAAAAGATGAACACTTTGATTAAAATACGAAACTTTTCAGTAAAAACAAAAGAAAAGATAATATTAAACAATATTAACTTAGATATAGAAAAAAATAAAATAACAGTTATTTTAGGTCCTTCTGGTGGAGGTAAAACTACTCTTTTAAAAAGTATAAATAGAATGCTTGAAGAAGAAACTTCATTATCTAAAGAAGGGGACATATTCCTAGAAGATGAAAATATCTTTAATATGCCAATTCAAAAGGTAAGAAAAGAAATAGGAATGGTCTTTCAAAATCCTACACCCTTTCCTTTTTCAATTTATAAAAATATGATTTATGCTTCAAAATACTTTGGAAGCAGTAATTTAAAAACTATAGCAGAGGATAACTTAAAAAAGGTTTCCCTTTATGATGAAATTGAAGGTAACTTAAAAATGAATGCCCTTAAACTTTCAGGTGGACAAAAACAAAGATTATGTATTGCTAGAGCTTTAACTGTTAATCCAAAAGTAATTTTGCTAGATGAACCCTGTTCAGCTTTAGATTTTAAAAATGTTTTAAATATTGAAGAACTTTTAAAATCTTTAAAAAAGGATTATACAATATTAGTTGTAACACATAATTTAGATCAAGCTGAAAGAATAGCAGACAAAAAAATTTATATTGAAAATGGAAAATTAATATAAAAATAAACTACTTAAAAATATAATTTAATTATACTTTTAAGTAGTTCTTTTAATTTACCCTATAGTTTAACACTTAAATAAATCATAGCTGTAATTTTTATCTAGGTAACTTCTTTTTAAATCTTGTAGCACTAATTATAACTCCAACAAAACATATTATTGCAGCTACTATATAAACAAAATCCATAGACATTATAAATACATGATCCTTTCCATTTATATAATTAGTTACTGTATATCCTAACATGTTACTCATTTTACTATATAAAAGAGTTGTTCCTAAAGTTACTCCAAATATCATTCCTAAATTTCTAACTAATGCATTTACACTTCCTGCAATTCCAAGTTTATTTTTCTTAACTGTAGACATTACAAGAGTATTATTTGGTGATTGGAACATTCCATTACCAAGTCCCATTACAATTGAATAAATTCCAATAAGCCATATTGGTGTACCTTCATGTATTGTGGACATAAGCACAAAACTTAAAGATAACATAGAAAGTCCTATAAGTGCTATTATTTCTGAACCAATCTTATCCGCTAATGTACCACTTAAAGGTGATACTACTGATAATGTTATTGGATATATAATCATAAATAACCCTGCATAAAAAGGTGTAAGTTTTAATACATCTTGAAGGTAAAAAGGTAAAAGAATTGTAAAACAACTAATTGCTATAAATGATATGAATCCACAAAATACACTTATTGAAAATAAATTATTTTTAAATATACTTAAATCTAAAACTGGTGATTTTATTTTCATTTCTATAATTATAAATAGTATAAGTGACAATATACTAACTATAAATCCAATTACTATAGGCAAACTTGTATATCCTACAAATTGACCTTCTGTTGATACTAAAACTATTGAAATTATAAATATTGCAAAAAGTAATGTTCCAATTATATCTATCTTTTTATTCTTATGACCTTCTTCTTTAGGAAGTATTTTCATTGCAGCAATAAAAGCTATTATTCCTATTGGAACATTTATTAAAAATATATATTCCCATCTAAGTGATACAATAATACCTCCAAGGGCAGGTCCTACCATTGTTCCAAGGGCAACTGATGCTCCTGATATTCCAACAGCTTTTCCTCTCCCCCCTTTTGAAAAGGTATCTGTTATTATTCCTAAACTATTTGCCATTGTAAGAGATGCACCAATTCCTTGGAATACTCTTGATATAACAAGTAAAGGTAATGTATGTGATAATCCACAAAATAATGATCCTAATGTAAATAAAAATATACCAATTTTAAAAGTATTACATTTACCTTTTACATCACCAAATCTTCCTCCAAGTAATATTAAACATGATATTGCTATAAGATAACTTGTAACAATCCATTGGACTTGTGCCATAGTTACCCCTAAATCTTCTGATATCATAGGAAGTGCTACATTTACAATACTTGCATCTAAACAATTCATAAAGGTTACTGTTACAATGCACACAAGTATTTTCCATCTATTATTATAGATAGTATCTTCTGCATTTTTCCCCACTTTAATCATCCTTTCTTCTCTTTTGTTTAATTATTTTAACCATAGGGATAATTATAATACAAACAACAAAGTAATTTCATAAAGCAAAAAAAGCCATAGCAATCTATTTAAAGAAATTAAATATATAATTCTATCTAATTCATAATTTTACTAACAGAAGCTATTCACATTAATTTTTATATATTATTTTTTAAATAATAATCACTTCTGATTTGAAAAATCTTTCCTGAAACTCTACTAAAGCTTTTATTTGTTCTTTGCTATATTTACTTTTTTCTTTACATACAACAAGTTTATCTTCATTATCATCTTTTCTTTCTATTATTGCCACAACATACCCTTCATAAATTTTTACTGGATTAAATTCTCCAATAATATATGCATCTATTTCTTCTCCATATCCCGAAATTGTATTTTCAATATATCCATAGTTTATTGGATATATTAAATTATGTTTAGGATGTTTAGAGCCTAATGGTCTATCTATTATGACTTTTACTTTTTTATTTAAGTAGCTTTTCATAATTTTCTCCTTTCAGTATTAATTATCTATTTTCATTATCAATATTTTTCATTTCATATTTTTAAACAACAATAACTCCACTTTAATAAAAGTTATTTTATACAAAAGATTTTTAAATATTTCTAATATTATTTCTTAATGTTATATTTTTTATTAAACCATATAAAAAGTATATCAATAATAATTAGACTAATTATATATATAAATGTCTGTAGAGTTAATTTAAATTTAGTTGTTCTATATGTAGTTATTAAAAAAAATATGTTAATAATTAAAGTGCTTATTATTGTTCCTATTTTATTTGTTTTTTTACTTTTTTTCATATCATCTCCTCCTTTTTTAACAATAAGCTATAATAGCAGTACCAAATAATAACAACTAATGTATATAAGATTAAATCTTTTATATAAAAAATTTTAAACTAAGTAAATAATTCTAAAGGTGAATAGTTTTTATTTAAATACAACTCTTGTTAAAGTTAATCAGGGATTGGAGCACACGCAGTTGTTATGTCAAACTGATTTAAATACAACTCTTGTTAAAGTTAATCATGGTCAAAAAGTTACTTATTTGAATAATGATAGACTAATTTAAATACAACTCTTGTTAAAGTTAATCCTATATCTCTAGCATCTAAATCTGGTTCATCTTTTTATTTAAATACAACTCTTGTTAAAGTTAATCTAAAGCCTTGTACCCTTACATTTAATACAATTTCAAATTTAAATACAACTCTTGTTAAAGTTAATCTCCTTAGATTTTTTTAGGAAATCTAATATTTCTTCATTTAAATACAACTCTTGTTAAGGTTAATCTTTTCTTTTTTACCCACTCATAGACATTTCCATGCTCATTTAAATACAACTCTTGTTAAAGTTAATCTAAAGAAAATTTAAATACTGCAATAGAAAAAGTAAAATTTAAATACAACTCTTGTTAAAGTTAATCCTTTTTTATTTTACATAAAATTTATAAAATAAAATATTTAAATACAACTCTTGTTAAAGTTAATCAAAGGAGATAATGGTGTTGTTACGCCAGAGGTAATATTTAAATACAACTCTTGTTAAAGTTAATCCTATTTAACAGAACGTAACCATAGAATAGTGCATAAATTTAAATACAACTCTTGTTAAAGTTAATCGAAGATTAGTTTTAGGAGGTAACAATATGAAAAAGAATTTAAATACAACTCTTGTTAAAGTTAATCTTCTTGATTTATATGGGCAAGAACTATACGAAGCTAATTTAAATACAACTCTTGTTAAAGTTAATCGTTTTTTAGTTGCAATTAAAAAATAATGTTTCACGATTTAAATACAACTCTTGTTAAAGTTAATCTCCAAACTACTATTTACATTAGATGTTCCTTTGTCATTTAAATACAACTCTTGTTAAAGTTAATCTAAAAGGCAAATAGCATACTGTGAATGTGGAAAATAATTTAAATACAACTCTTGTTAAAGTTAATCATTGTAAACAAGGACATGGAAAATTTAAAGTGCTAGGATTTAAATACAACTCTTGTTAAAGTTAATCTAAACTTTTAGTTGCACAGCCTACTCCACCAAAGTTATTTAAATACAACTCTTGTTAAAGTTAATCCATTGAAAATAAGCCATTTCTTATACTTATAAATTTATATAACATCAGTATTTTCAATACTTCTACTATTATTTTACCAATGTTACCTTAAAATTAAAAGGTCTTATAAAAAAACCTATCTAGCCTTTATATTTACAGTGTTTATACCAAATAATAAAAATATAAGGTTGGTAAAATAACATTGTAAATTTAAAAATAAAATAGAGATAAAATAATTTAAATTGTTTTATCTCTATTTCTATTAATTTTCATATTTAAAATATATCTAAAATTTAAAAACTTATGGTCTTAATCCTCCACCACCTTGAAGTGATATTGTTTCACCAGTTATAAATTTAGCATCTTCTGAAGCTAAAAATACACAAACACGTCCAATATCTGTTTCAGGATCACCAAAACGTCTCATTGGAATTCCTTGTATAGTTTTTTCATATAAATCTGGATATTCTATTCTCCATTTCTTTAAACCTTCTGTCATGGCTAATGGGCAAACTATATTAACATTTATTCCATACTCTCCCCACTCAGCTGCTGCAACCCTAGACATACCACGTATTCCTTCTTTAGATGCAGCATAGGAAGATTGTCCTATTTTTCCTGAAAGAGCAGCTCCTGACCCAAAATTAATAACAGATCCCTTTGATTTCTTTAAATATGGAAAAGCTGCTTTCATATAATAAAATGTTGCATATAATCCTGATTTTATTGCTAGGTCAAAGTCTTCTTTAGTATGATCCTGTAATAAAACACCTGATTTAGAACCTTGTGCATTATTAATAAGTACATCTATTTTTCCAAATTCAGATACAGTTTTATTAACTACACTATTAACATCTTCTTCTTTTCCTCCATCTGCTACTAAAGGAAGAACTTTTATATTGCATAACTTTTCTAAATTTTCTTTTGCTTTAAGAAGTTTAGATTCTGTTCTACCAGTTATTACAAGATTTGCTCCTTCTTTTGCGAAAGCAGTTGCAACTCCAAAACCAATCCCTTGACCTCCACCAGTAATAATAACAACTTTACCTTTTAATTTTTCCATTAACCTTACCTCCCTTTATTTACATATTTAAAAATATTTAAATTGTCTAAATAAAAATTATAAAAAATAAATCTTCTATATAAACTTCAATATACTCTTATAAAATTTTCTATTCAAATAATGGTATAACTAACCTTTTAATAAATTAATTTTACTATTACTTAATCTTATTTATTTAAAATAATATAATGTTAATTTATTAAAATATTATTGTTAATATGATTTATTTTAATATTAAAGTTTAATCACTATTTTTTAGTAGCTTAAAAAGATTTTATTAATAAATAATCTTATCCTTAAATTTATATTTATCTATATGATAGAAAATTATTTAAAATTCTCATTATAAGATATTGCAAATATTTAATCTAATGTAATTAATTTAAGATGTTTTTGTTAAAATCTTTGCTAAAAAGTATTAATCATATTTTAAAGCCGCATTTAAGGAGGTATACATATTTAATATAAAGGCTTTATTATCTTCTACCTTTAAAAACAAAAAAGATGGAGAAAATCTCCATCTTTTATTTATACGTTAAATCTAAAGTTTACTACGTCTCCATCTTTCATTACATAGTCTTTACCTTCTAATCTGAAAAGACCTTTTTCTTTAGCCGCAGCCTCTGAACCGCATTCTACTAAATCATTATAAGATACTACTTCTGCTCTTATAAATCCTCTTTCTATATCTGAATGGATTTTTCCAGCAGCTTGTGGAGCTTTTGTTCCTTCTTTTATAGTCCAAGCTCTTACTTCTTGTACTCCAGCAGTTAAATAACTTATAAGTCCTAATAGTTTATATCCTTCTCTTATAAGTTGATCTAATCCAGACTCTTTTAATCCATATTCTGAAAGCATTTCTTCTTTCTCATCATCTTCAAGTCCAGATAATTCTTCTTCAATTTTTGCACTTACTATAACTATTCCTGAATTTTCTTTTTTAGCGTACTCTTCAACCTTTTTAACGTAATCGTTATGAGGATTTCCACTAGTAACATCATCTTCTGATACATTACATGCATATAAAACTGGTTTTGATGTTATTAAAAATAAAGTTTTTATAAATGCTGCTTCATCTTCATTAACTTCTAAAGTTCTAACTGGTAAATTATTTTCTAAGTGCTCTTTAACTTTTAGCATAAGTTCATATTCTGCTTTTGCTTTCTTATCTCCTGATCTTGCAAGTTTAACTGACTTTTCTATTCTTCTCTCTAGCACTTCTAAATCTGAGAAAATAAGTTCTAAGTTAATTGTTTCTATATCTCTTATTGGATCAACAGAACCTTCAACGTGAACTACATTTCCATCATCAAAACATCTTACAACGTGAACGATTGATGCAACTTCTCTTATGTGTGATAAGAATTTGTTTCCTAATCCTTCTCCTTTTGATGCTCCTTTAACTAATCCAGCTATATCATAAAACTCTATTGAAGTGTAAACTTTTTTCTTAGTATTATACATTTTTTCTAAAACATCTAACCTTTTATCAGGAACACTAACTACTCCAACATTTGGTTCTATTGTACAGAATGGATAGTTTGCTGATTCAGCTCCTGCCTTTGTTATTGCATTAAATAAAGTACTCTTACCTACATTTGGTAAACCTACGATTCCTAACTTCATTATGTACATTCCCTTCTATATTTAAACTATACCAATAGATTATACTCTACATATGGCTAATTTTCAACATTTTGCTACATATGATTTTTTCATTTAAATATTACCATGTTTATTTTTAAATTATTCTTCTAATACTAAATATGAAGAACATTAGGAGGTTTTGTTATGAATAAAAAAATTTTTAAAATAATAATCTTTTCCTCTTTTATAATTTTTACTTTTTTAGGAATTAAAGCCTTTGCAGAAAACATAAGTGATAATACAGAACTTAACTGGTATTTTGTATCTAGAGGAAAGGATGTAACTCCAGAAGCACCTAAGGAATCTTCTTCTTTCTTAAATGATAGTCCCTCCTTTTATGTTGGAGATACTTCAAAAAAAGAACTTTATTTAACCTTTGATGAAGGCTACGAAAAAGGCAATACAGAAGAAATTCTAAATATATTAAAAGAAGTAAATGTAAAAGCTGCTTTCTTTGTTGTTAAAACTTACATAACATCTCAACCTGAAACAGTTAAAAGAATGGCTTCTGAAGGTCATTTAGTATGTAATCACTCTTCAAGACATCCATCAATGGCATCAATTACAAATGATGAAAAGTTTAAAAGTGAATTTAAAGAGGTAGAGGATGCTTACAAAGAACTTACAGGAAAGGATATGCCAAAATATTTTAGACCACCTATGGGTAAATATTCAAAGGCTTCTTTAGAAAAAACAAAAAATCTAGGTTATAAAACAATATTTTGGAGCTTTGCATACAGAGACTGGCTTGTAGATAATCAACCTTCTTCTAGCTATGCAGTAGAAAAAATTAAAAATGGAGTTCACCCAGGTTGTATAATGCTTTTACATGCCGTATCAGATACTAACACTAAAATATTAAAGGAAGTTTTAATTTCTTTAAAGAATGAAGGCTATGAGTTTAAATCCTTAGATGATCTTCCTGAAAAAATGATATTAAAGGGTGCAAATTAATTTGCACCCTTCTTAATTATATATTAGACTATCTAATTTATTTAATATGTAATCTTTCTTCTCTCTTGATTTTTCAAGAGTAATTTTAATTTCTTCATCTATTTCTTTAAAAAAAACTTCATTTCTTAAACTATTTAAATTTATTTTTACATTTAAAATAGAGCTTTCTATAGCAGAATGCAGAAGACTTGCAGAAACTCCAGCATCAGATGCAAGCATTTTATTACCATATTCTAAAGCAAATTCTATATTAGAATAAAAATCAATACACTCTCTACAAAGCTTTAAAGGAGCATACATAGCTTCATATGTTCTTTCTCTTATTTCTTTTTTTCTATAATTAATCTCTTCTTCACTTTCCTTTGGCAATTTATAAGAATCCATAAGTTTATTAAAGCACTCTCTATCTTCCTCCATAAAGTTAATGCTGTTTTTTATGAAGTTTTTACATTCCTTTTCTAAATTAATCATTTTTGATTTTTGATCCTCAGTTAATTTATCAAAGGATTTTTTATTTATAGTTAATGAATATACCATATTATTTAAACATCCTGAAAGACTTGCAACAAGCGCTGCCGTACTTCCACCTCCAGGTGATGGTGAATCTGATGCTAAATCTTCTAAAAATTCTTTTATCTTATAATCATTAAATTTCATTTAATCACTCCTAAATCAATATTTATGATTATATCACGTTAAATTTATATCTTCCATAAAAAATTAATAGGCTTAATTTTAAGCCTATTAATTTATCTCACAATTATATGGATTATTAAATTTGTTATTAAATACATATTCTTTCATATCTTTTTTCTCATTATGAGGTTTAACTTCAGCAGGAATTCCAATTGGAGTAATTCCAATAATTTTAAAATTATCTGGTATATTAAGTAATGCCTTAATCTTTTCTTCCTTTAAAGCTCCTATCCACATAGTTCCATAGCCTTCTGCTGTAGCTGCAAGAATAAAATGTTCCATAGCAATAGCACCATCTGCTATATAAAATTCTTTACCATAAACTTCTCCTGATTTTTCAGGTTCAGATATTACAACTAAAGCCATAGGTGCTTCCTTTAAGCCTTCCTCTGCTTTATTATCACTATTTAGTATACATTCTGCTATAGTATCTTTTATATTTTTATCATCTACTACTATAAGTTTAAATGATGTTCTGTTTTTCCAAGAAGGAGATTTCATAGCAGCCTCAATCATATTATTTAAACTGCCTTTGCAAACTTCATCTCCTTTATATTTTGAAATACTTTTTCTAGTATTTATAACATCATAAAATTCCATTTTATTCACTCCTAATCATATTTTAATTTTAGGATATATTTTTTAAATAAGTCTAAAGGGATATGTTAAATTAACACTTACCTAAAACATAACCTAATTTTATATAATTAGTATTCCAATAAAACTTATATTTTATTTATTTTCTTCTTTACTTATTGCTTTTTCTATTTTCTTTACAATTTCATCATCTTTATTTAATTTTTTTGCAATTTCTAAATGTAATTTAGCATCCTTTAAATTTCCTAAATTTAAATAACACATTATTATATTTGTACAAATTTCAACTTCCTTTGAGGCTTCAAAAGCTTTCTTAAAATATTTTATAGCCTCTTCATATTCACCAATACAAGCATAATTTAATCCAAGCTCATTAACAACATCTAAAATTCCACTTTCAAGTTTTAAACTTTCACGTAAATAGTAAATAGCTTTATCAAATTTATTTATTCTTCTAAAACATACTCCTAAATAATAATATATTAATGGATTATCTTCGAATTTTTCTAATAATGATAAAAACATTTCTATTGCTTTTTCTGGCTTTTCTTCTATTAATTCAACTGCTTTTTCATAAGTTGTTACATTTTCTATATCATTCATAAGCATTTCAATATCAGGAGTTTGTTCTCCTCCTCTTCTTAAATACTCATTAATTTCTACTTTAGCTCCAACATAATCGCCCTTATCCTTTAATATGATTCCTTTATAAAGGAATGGTTCTTTCATCTTATTAAATAATTTTTTAGCTTCATCAATATCTTCTAGTAATATTTCCTCAAATCCGCTATCCTTATCTCTAATAGTTACCCCTATTAAAAGTAATTTTTTCATATATTCCTCATCTTCATCAATTTGAAGAAGTCCCTTTAATAAAAGATAAGCATCTTCTAAACGTTCCTCTTTTACTCTTTGTGCTACTAAACTTTTACCACACTCTTCACTTTCTGGAATTTGCATTAATAAAAGTTTATAATCCTCAGCATAACCTATATTTTTATCTGCTCCTAATGTTAAAAGCATTCCTTCTATAAAATAATATATAGGAAGGTTTTCTATTTTTATTTTATTATCTATATTGCTTGTTATATATTCAGAGCTTATTGGTATAAATAAATCTTTACTTTTAAAAGAAATATATTCTGGAATATTAACTGCCTTTTTAAATCCCTCTTTATCTATTTCTAAAAATAAAAGTTTATTTAGTTTTTCTTTAAATATTGCTTTATAATCCATATAAATTCACTCCTATAAAAAAATATTGCTACCATCTTTAAAGATGGTAGCATAATAGATTAACTTAATTTTTCTTCAATTAAGTTCATTACATTTTCTTTAAATCTTACCATATCTTTTTGTGCTCCATCTAAGCTGCTTCCCTTTACAGCAAGATATACTTTCATTTTTGGTTCTGTTCCTGATGGTCTTACAACAAAAGATGAACCATTTTCAAGTATAAATTTTAACACATTTGACTTAGGTAATTCAATCTTTGATTTAGTATTTGTATCTAAATTTTCTTCAATACTTAATTTATAATCTAATCTTGTTTTAACTTTAACTCCATCAATTTCAGTTACTGATGAATTTCTTAGCGAATCAATACATGAAGCTATCTTTTCTTGACCTTCTTTACCCTTTAATTCTATTGAAACTAACTCTTCTTTAAAGAATCCAAATTTTTCATATAATTTGTTTAATCCTTCAGCTAAGCTAAGTCCCTTTTCTTTATAGTAAAGAGTCATTTCAGATATTAGCATTCCTGCTATAACAGCATCTTTGTCACGAACAAAGTCTCCTGCTAAATATCCATAACTTTCTTCAAATCCAAAGATATAAGTTTTATCTCCACTTTCTTTAAATTCTCTAATCTTTTCTCCTATATACTTAAATCCAGTTAAAACATCTAAAATTTCTACTCCATAATAGTTTGCAATCTCTCTTGCTCCCTCTGTTGTAACTATTGTTTTTATTACAGCTCCATTTTGTGGAAGCTTTCCTGTTTCCTTTAATGAATTTAATATATAATCAGTTAATAAAAGTCCTGTTTGATTTCCAGTTAAAACTTTATACTCTCCATCTGAATCTTTAACAACTACACCAATTCTATCACAATCTGGATCTGTTCCAAATATAATATCTGGATTTTCAGTTTTTGCCATTTCTAAAGCAATTTCAAATACATTTGGATTTTCTGGATTTGGGTATGAAACAGTTTTGAAGTTTCCATCTGGAAGTTCTTGTTCTTTTACTACTACTAAATTTTCATATCCAAGTTCCTTTAATACTCTTCTTACTGGAATATTTCCTGAACCATGAATTGGAGTATATATTATCTTTAAGCCTTTAGCTTTATTTTTTACTAAGTCTTCTCTAATAGTAAGACCTTTTACTTTTTCAATATAAGCCTTATCAACTTCTTCTCCAATATAATTTAATAATCCCTTTTCTATTGCTTCTTCTTCAGTTATATTTTTTATTTCTGAAAAATCTTTAATTCCATTTACACAATCTATTATTTTTCCTGCTTTAAGGTCTGTTACTTGTCCTCCAAATTCATCATAAACTTTATAACCGTTATATTCCTTTGGATTATGTGAAGCAGTTATAACAACTCCTCCATTACAATTTAAGTGTCTAACTGTAAATGAAAGCATTGGAGTTGGTCTTAAACTTTCAAATAAGTAAACCTTTATATTGTTAGCAGCTAATGTTAAAGCTGTTGCCTTTGCAAATTCCTTTGACATATTTCTTGAATCATATGCTATTGCAACTGATGGATTTTCAAAAGAATCATTTAAATAATTAGCAAAACCTTGAGTAGCCTTAGAAACAGTATATATATTCATTCTATTGCTTCCAGCTCCTATAATTCCTCTAAGTCCCCCAGTTCCAAATTCTAAATCTTTATAGAATCTATCTTCAATCTCTTTATCATCTTTAATCTCTTTTAATTCTCTCTTTGTATCTTCATTTATTCTATCTGATGTTAACCATATGTTGTATTTCTCCCTATAATCCATCTATGAACCTCCTTTAATTGTTTCAGATATATTATACAACATAAGGTAAAAAATTCAAACTATATTTTCCCTCCTTACTTCCAATTACCATAAAAAAGGAAGGCTAATTTTTAGTTTAAGCCTTCTTCTTTATTATTAATTATTTATCTAAAACAATATCATATTTTTCTTCTTCCATTAAATCAGAAGTTAATTTTCTTTCATTTGATATTGATGCTATAACAGTTTCTAAATTATCTAATATTGTTATTTCATTTGCTAACTCTAAATCACACATTCTATATACAGAACCATTAATTCCACTTGAAACATCAAATTTAATATGCTTTGGTAATTTATTAGAATTACACAAAACCTTTACTAAATCTTTTTCCTTTTGAAGAACTGCACCTTTTTTATTTAAATATCCTTCTCCTAAATACTGTATAGGAACTTCTGCTTCTATTTTTTCATTTCCATTTAATATTTCTAAATCCAAATGAATTATTTCATGATTAACAGGTTCTCTTTGAACTTCTTTAATTAAAGCTTCTTTAGTTTCTCCATTAACATTTACATTTAATATTCCATGTTCTCCACTATTTGAAATTTCTCTTCCAAGTTCTAGAGAAGATACTTCAAACATAAAATTTGCCATTTCTTTTCCATAAAGTATTCCTGGAACTAGCCCCTTTGATCTAGCTTTTCTTCCACTGTTTCCACATTTATTTCTTTTTTGTATATTTAATTCATTCATATGAATACCTCCTAATCTTTATCACAAACTCTTTTTAAGTATGCCTAAAAAGATATAGATTTATTCATTTATAAGAAAAAAACTATAGACCAAAAGTTTTGATCTATAGTTTTCATTTTATTTTTTAATTATTGAAATTCTTTCTTTTTCAGAAGCTTTTATTTTTCCTTCTTTAATTTCAATTTTTTGATCTTCTGGTAAATTAGTAAATACAACTGGTATCATTGATGATTTAGCATTTTCCTCTATAAATGGTAAATCCATTTTTATTAGCTTATCTCCAATTTTAACCTCTTGTCTAATCTCAACAAAGGTTTCAAATCCTTCACCTTTAAGGTTTACTGTATCAACTCCTAAGTGAAGTAATACTTCTAAATCATTTTTAGTTTTTATTATACAAGCATGTTTTGTTGGGAATAGTACTTCTAAAGTTCCTTCAACCGGTGCTACTATAATTCCATCTTCTGATTTCATAGCAAAACCATCACCCATTAATCTACTTGCAAAAACTTCATCTGGAACTTCGCTTATGTCTACTAGCTCTCCATTAGTTGCTGAAGCTATTATATCAAATTCTTCATTATCTTTTGAAGTTTCTTTTTCACATTCTTTAACTTCTTCTATTTCTTTTTCTAAATCTTTAGGATCATCTTTAATATCTCTATTAACTTGAACCTTACCTGTCATTATTTCACCTATTTCAGTTTTTAAAACATCTGATTTAGGTCCAAAGATTGCTTGTATGTTTTCACCAACAATCATAACTCCAGCTGCACCTAAAGCTTTTAATCTATCTTGGTTAACATCTGAAACATTTTTAACTGTAACTCTAAGTCTTGTTATACATGCATCTAAATGAACTATATTTGCACTTCCACCTAAAGCTTCTAAAACTTCAAAGGCTAAATTATGTCCACCCTTTGCAACTGAATCATCAACTATGTCATCATCATCTTCTCTACCTGGAGTTTTTAAATTAAACTTTCTAATTAAGAATCTAAATCCAAAGTAGTATAAAACTGCAAATATTAATCCTACAACTATTACAAGCCACCATGCTGTTCTATTAGGTAACACTCCAAGAATTAAAAAGTCAAATAATCCTCCTGAGAATGTAACTCCCATATGTACATTTAAAATACTCATTATTGCAAAGGAAAGTCCTGCAAAAATACAATGAGCTGCAAATAAAACTGGTGCTACAAAAAGAAAAGCAAATTCTATTGGTTCAGTAACACCTGTTAAAAATGAAGTAAGGGCTGCTGATATCATAATTCCTGCAACTTGCTTCTTCTTTGAAGGTTTAGCCTCGTGAATCATAGCAAAAGCTGCTGCTGGAAGTCCAAACATCATAAATGGATATTTACCTGCCATAAATGTTCCAGCTGTTAAATTAACACCATCTCTTAATTGGTGGAAAAATATTTGTTGGTCTCCCATAATAAGATTTCCAGCCTTATCTATATACTCTCCAAATTGGAACCAAAATGGGTTATACCAAATATGATGTAATCCAAATGGAATTAAAGCTCTTTCAACAAGTCCAAATACAAAAGCAGCTAATGTTCTATTAGCATCTATCATACTTTGTGAGAAATGTAATAATCCACTTTGTATAAAAGGCCATACAAATGTAAGTATTACACCTAAAATTATTGCAACAAGAGCAGTTATCATAGGAACAAATCTTTTACCTGCAAAGAATCCTAAATATTGTGGTAATTGTATTTTATAAAATCTTTTATATAAAACTGATGCAATAATACCTATTATAATACCACCAAACACACCTGTTTGAAGTGTTGGAATTCCTGCAACTATTGAATACATTGGATTATGGTCTACTGTAATAAATTCTGTAGTAACTCCACCTACTACTCCCATAGTTACATTCATTATTAAGAATCCAACTACTGCAGCAAGTCCTGCAACACCATCACCTTCACTTAATCCAACTGCAACACCTACAGCAAATATTAGTGGAAGGTTACTAAAAATTATTTGTCCAGCATTTTGTAATACGCTAACAACAAGTTGTACACCATATGAATTTAATGCTGGAAAGTGCTGTATTAAATCAGGATTTGAAAATGCAGATGCAACTCCTAATAAAATACCAGCAGCTGGTAACAATGCAACTGGAAGCATTAATGATTTACCAACTCTTTGTAAAACACCGAATATTTTCTTCATTAATATGTCTCTCCTTCTTTCAATAAAATAAATAATTTATAAAAAAATAAAGACTTAAACCTATCAAAATTAAACACATTAAAAATTTAGAATAAACTATTCTTAAATCTATGTGTTATTTTAATAAATTCAAGTCTTGCCTGCGTTATCAGTAACAATCTTATTATTTAATTTTTTCTTCAAATCTTATAACAGATATAACTCTTGATATATGAATACTTAAATAAACTATTTCATCATCATTAACATTATAATTAAAATTGTCTTTTATATATTTTTTAATCTTCATTGAACATTTATACTCATCTTTATACTTTTCTTTAATAATATCAATTAATTCACTACTCTCTTTACTATAGGAAGTATCTTCTGAAATTATTCTCTTTGAAAAGTATTTTAAATGGGTTATAAGTCTATCATAATTAATATCATTTTGTAAAAATTCTACTGAAAAACTATATCTTATAATATTAAGAATTCCCTTTATTATTTTTGTGCTTATATAGGTTCCTTGTTTTTCTTCCCTAAAATTAGCATTAACTATATGAAGTGCAATAAATCCAGCTTCATCATCTGTAAATTTAACATCTAATTTTTTATTTATATAACTTACAGCCCAAAGACCTACTTCATACTCTTTTCTATGAATTCTTTTTATTTCATTTAAAAGTTCATTTTTAATCATCATATTTTCTTTATATCTTTTTATTCCAAAATATATATGATCAGTTAATGCAATATAAATATGCTCATCTAAATCTACATTTAATTTCTTTTCAGTATATTCAATTATTTTTGAAGTTATTTCAAAAATTTTCTCTGGAATCTTGTTAGCTAATTGATTTATCTTATCCCCAAAGCTTGGACTTTTTAATACATATCTTTTTTCAACTTTATTTTCATCTATGTTTTGTCCAACTTTCTTCTTAAAGGCTATACCACAGCCTGTAAGTATTACCTCATCTTTTGTTTTAGAGTCAATAGCTAATAATACATTATTATTATAAATTTTTTCTATAATCATAGTAATCTCTCCATGAAGCAAATAAAAAATCCTAAACCAAGTTACTTTGATTTAGGTATTGTCTTAATTTTTATAATTAATCAATAACAAATTTATTTATTTCGTTAATAAATTTAACATAATTAATTATAACTGTCAAATACTAAATTTTCCAAAGATTCCTTTGGCATATTTTTTTCTGAAAATACTTTTATTCCATTTTTTATAAATAACTCAGCAGTAATTCCCTGTCCTTTAATCTTATTTCCAGAAAAATTTCCATCATAAACAAATTCACTTCCACAGGATGGACTTCCATCTTTTAAAATTGCAACCTTTGAGTTTACAAGCTTTGCAATATTTAAAGCTTCCTTTGCTCCCCTTTCAAAAAAATCAGTAACATTTTCTCCATTTTTATTAATTACCAATTTATTCTCTTCATTTTTTAAAATTTCTGAAGGAAGCCTAGGAGTTGTCATTCCACCTAATTGTTCTGGACATATTAAAGTAGCTTTTCCACTTTTGAATAAATTTACACATTGTTCATTTTTATTGTTTTTCCCATTATATTTACAATTACATCCACAAAGACATGCACTTATTATTATCATAAAAACACTTCTTTCTTCATTTTCTATTTAAATTCATTGTTTATAAGCATTTCTTTATATGAATTCATTGAATTTTCATTCATAGCTCCCATAATTATTTTCTTAATATAACCTTCTTTATCAATTAAAACAGTTGTTGGAAGGGCTGTTGCTGTATAATTATAAGATACTTCTGTATTTTTATCTAAAAGTACATGAAAATTATATTTGTTTTCTTTCATAAATTTCTCTACAGCATCTTTGCTTTCTCCAACATCTATTGTTAAAAGTTTAAAATCTTTATTATTTTTGTTTGCTTTATAAAATTTTTCTAAATCAGGCAATTCACTTTTACATGCAGAACACCAAGTAGCCCAAAAGTTTATCATTACATATTTACCTTTATAATCAGATAATGACACCTTTTTATCCTTTAAATCAGTTAAAGTAAATTCAGGTGCTTTAGGATATTTTTTATCTTTCTCCTCTTTACTTTCTGATTCACTAGTTTTTGATTGTTCATTTTGTTTATTATTATATTCATTATTAGTTTCTACCTTTGCATTTCTATCATCATTAAGTTTTTTATTATTCATATTATAAACTTGATAAGCTCCTACACAAGTTAAAACTACAATTAATAAGATTATTATTTTCTTAATATGTTTCATATACAAACCTCCTAAGTTAATAGTCCAATAACAACTAACAATTTATTAGTTACCATAAGCAATCCAATTATAATCATAAATATACCTGATATCTTTTTAATAGGTACCATATACTTATAAATCTTTTTCCTAACAAAATCAAATTTTTCAATTAATATTGCTGTTATTAAAAATGGAACTCCCATACCTAAAGAATAAAATAATAACATAACAATACCTGTAACTACTTCACTTTGAGAAGAAGCATAAAGTAATATACTTCCTAATATAGGCCCTATACAAGGTGTCCACCCTGCTGCAAAAGCCATTCCCATAACAATTGGTCCAAATTCTTTAATCCTTTTACTAAATCTTTTTTCTCTATATAAAAACTTTATTTTTATTATTTCAGCAGTTTGTAATCCAAAAATTATTATTATTATTCCTGCTAAAACTCTAAAAAATTTTATATTTTCTCCAAATAATCTTCCAATTAAAGCACCTGATGCTCCCATAATTATAAATATTATAGTAAATCCTAAAATAAACAACAAACTTTGAGATAGGACTTTATTCCTTTTTAAATTTTCATCTTCATCAGCTAAAATGCTTACATAAGCTGGAATAAGTGGTAATACACATGGTGATAAAAATGAAACCAACCCACTAAAAAAGGCTATAAAAATAGTAATATCCCTCATAATTTCTCTCCTTTCTTATTTTTACAAAAAACAGCTAAGGATTTTAATCCAAAGCTGTAAATATATTAATATGTGTTTTCTTCCCAATTTATTTTATTTAAATATACATCTACATATTCATCACTCATTTTTGGATTTATTGTATCCTCATGAGAAATTGTTATTATAGACATTGCTATTGCATATTTTACTGTATCCTTTAATGATAAATTATTCATGTATCCAAATCCTACACCTGCAACAAAGGAATCTCCTGCCCCTGTAGTATTTTTAACTTTTACATCTGTAGCCTTTATTTGTCCGCTTTCTTTTCCATTTGTATAATATATTCCATCAGCATCTAAACTAATAAAAATATTTTCTACTCCTAAAGATAAGAAATAGTCTCCTGCTCTTTCTAAATCTTCTCTTGTTTCTATTTTAAATCCACAAAGAATTTCTGCTTCATATCTATTTGGTTTTATTGTATGAAAATATTTTATTAAGTGTTTTATTTTTTCGGCTTTAGCAGCTGATACTGGATCTAATATAAATTTAGTTTGTCCTCTATATTTAGTAAGTATATATTCAAGTATTTCTGCATCATCTGCATCTAATATAGTATATTCAGCATTTGAAATTACTTCTTTTTTTGAATCTATAAAATCTGTATCCATTTCATCTAGACTTTCCATATCAACTACTGCTGATACCATATCTCCAGTATGATCAAGTATTGCCATATATGTTGGAGTACATCCTCCTTCAAGAATTAATGACTCTTCCATATTGTATCCAATCATCTTTGAATGACATAAAATATTTCTTCCATTTTCATCATCTCCAATAATTGATATAAACTTAGTGTTTACTCCTACTCTTGCAAGGTTTTCTGAAATATTTCTACAAACTCCACCAAGGGAAATTTTAATGTTTCCTGGATTTGAATCCTTTCCCTTATATGTGTTTCTACTAAATCCTAGTATATCAACAATTGATGCTCCTATAACTAGTATGTATGAATCTTTATTTATCATATTATCTCTCCTGTTTCTAGTTTCCGTTATTATAAAAAAACATACAATTATTATAAATTACAAAAAGGAAAAAAGAAAGAATAATTCTTAACTTTTTTTAAATCATACAATGTAAACGCTTAAAACTTGTCTAATTCTGTATTTTATTTTTAAATTTTTTTACAAAATCTATTAAAAACTTAGATAATAAAAAAATGATATGCTCCTTTATAATTACAGTTTTATTATCTAAACTCTCATTATTATAAGGGTAGCATATCAAACTTATTTTATATTTTAATTATTTTAATATTGCAATAGTAACGCCATCTCCACCTTCGCCATAAACTCCAAGTCTATAACTTTTTACATGTGGTTGTCTCTTTAGCATATCATTTATAGCTTTTCTCAATACACCAGTTCCTTTTCCATGAACAATTGTTACTTCGCCTAAATTGGCTCTATAGGCATCATCTAAATATTTATCAACTCTAAAGCAAGCTTCCTCAGCATCCATTCCTCTTAAATCAATTCTGCTTTCTATATTACTTAAGTTTAGTTTAACTTCTCTCTTTTTCTTTTCTTTAGTCTTTACCTTTTTATTTTCTAATGCTCTTAAATCATCTGCTTTAACACTTATTTTCATAATTCCAGCTTCAACTAAAACTTCACCTTTATTATCTGGAAGAGAAATTATAACTACATTTTGATTTAATGATGGAAGATATGCTTCCATTCCAAGTTTTATATTTTTTATTTTTTCTCCCTTTTGTTCCTTTTGGGTATAAATTGATTTTTCTTTACTTTCAAGACTTTCTTTAAGTTTTCTTCTTTCCTCTTCAAGTCTATTTCTTCCGCCCCCTGAAATACCCATCTTTTCAAGTTCTCTCATAGCTTTTAAGATTTCATCTGCTTCATCTTTAGCATTTGCTATTATATCCTTAGCTTCTCTTCTTGCATCCATATAAGCTTTATCTCTTGTCTTTTCTAACTTTTTAAGTTTTTCATCATATTTTTTCTTTAAATCTATTGCATCTGCTCTTTCTTTCATAGCTTCTCTTGCATCTCTTTTTGCAATTATACTTTTTTCTTGAAGCTCTCTTATTAAATCTTCAAATTGAAGATTATCCTCTGCTATAAATTTCTTAGCATCTTTAATTACACCTTCACTAAGACCTAATCTTCTTGATATTTCAAAAGCATTTGATTTTCCTGGAATTCCAATTAAAAGTCTATATGTTGGTCTTAAAGTTTTTACATCAAACTCAACTGAAGCATTTTCTACATCCTCTGTTCTTAACGCATATCCTTTAAGTTCACTATAATGTGTTGTTGCAATTACTTTAGTTCCTCTTGATTTTAAATTTTCAATTATTGAAGCAGCTAGTGCAGCTCCCTCTGTTGGGTCTGTTCCTGCTCCAAGTTCATCAAAAAGAACAAGTGATTCTCTTGTAGCCTTTGACATAATGTCAACAATATTTGTCATATGAGATGAAAAAGTTGATAGTGATTGTTCTATACTTTGCTCATCTCCAATATCTGCAAATATTTCATTATAAAAGGCTATAGTTGAACCTTCCATTGCAGGTATTAAAAGTCCACACATCCCCATAAGATGTAAAAGCCCTATTGTTTTTAATGTAACTGTTTTACCACCTGTATTAGGTCCTGTAATCATAATTACATTTTTATCTTTTCCTAAATATATATCTGAAGATACAACATCTTTAGGTTCTATTAATGGATGTCTTGCTGATATTATATCAAATCTTCCATCTTCACTAACCCTTGGATATATTCCATCTATTTTTGAAGCATAAGATCCCTTTGCAAATATAAAATCAAGCTCTCCTAATATTTTATTGTTACTTTTACAAATTTCAATATTATTTGAAACCTTCTTTGAAAGGACTGTTAATATTCTTTCTATTTCTGCCTTTTCTTTAAGCATAAGCTCTTTAATTTCATTATTTAAATTAACTAAACTCATAGGTTCAATAAAAAGAGTTGCTCCAGTTGAACTTTGATCATGTACTATACCTGGAACTTGACCTTTATACTCTACCTTTACTGGAAGGACATATCTTTCCCCTCTCATAGTATAAAGAGTTTCTTGAAGATACTTTGAATAGCTTCTAACTATACCATTTATTCTTTCTCTAACAGATGAATTTTTTTCTTTTAAACTTCTTCTAATACTTCTAAGAGTGCTTGAAGCTCTATCACTTACTTCATCTTCTGATATAATAGAAATTTCAATTTCATCCTCTAAGCCCTTTAAAGGTTCTAAAATATATGCTAAATCTTCTATTCTTTCAAAGGCTATTTCTTCCTCTTCTCTTTCAACATACTTTTTAAATCTTCTTGAACACTTTAACATGTTTCCTATTCTCAAAAGCTGTCCTGGTGATAAAACTCCACCTTTAGCTGCCCTTTGAAGCCCTTCACGTACATCATATAATCCTTCAAATGGAGGAGCTCCCTTTGTAACTAACATATCAAGTGCTTCTTTAGTTTCTTTTAGTGCAATTTCTACTTCATACTTTGTTTCATAAGGAGTTAACTTATCTATTAAAGCTTTTCCCCCTTGTGTTTTTGAGTATTTTTTTAAATTTTCTTTAATCTTTTGAAATTCTAAAACTCTAAAGGTTCTTTCATTCATTTTTTATTCTACACCTCTTCTGTAATGGCCCTTTGTATAATTTTTATTATCTATTAAAATTTTTCCATTAAGCTCATTAATAACTTTTCTTACCTTATCTCTTCCTTCATCAGTAAAATCTAATCTTAATGATGAAATACCCATTTCCTTTAAATCATCAATTTCTTCTATTAAATTTAATGGAAGAGAGTTTAATATGTGACTTCTACAAAAAACATCAGTCATTATACTGAATCTTTCATTTACCCTATCAATTAATGTAAAACTATCCCTTTCACATGCCTTATTACAATCTTTATCTGTACACTTTTCACCAAAAGTACTTCCTATAGGACAATACTCACTTACCATAAGTTCTGTTTTTCCATATATTATTTTAGCTACATTTCCTTTAAATCCTTTTAAAGAAGCCTTCATTTCTTTTCTATTAAGTTCCTCACTAATAGTTAATATATCCATATCTCCTTTATAGAATTCTAATGTTTCCCTATTAAATATATTTAATTTATAATCACCAATAATATATAGTTCTTTTTTATATTTATTTATTATACCTATATTTGAAGTAATTAACCCTTTAATATATGGTTTGCACTTCTCTATAACATTTATAACAGAATTAAATTCTTCTTTTATTATATTAGGTAATCTTAATATTAAGTTACATTCTTTGCTATAATCTTTTAAATCCTTTATTCTTATTCCATTTTTATCCCTATTAAATACATCTACAGCAATAAAATCAAAATCATTTTTAATCTCTTCAAATTGTTCCTTTAATATTACTTTAGGAAGAATTTCTATATTTTTGCTTTCTCTTTCTGTTTCTTTAAATGGCTTTTCTTTACCCTGTCTTATTCTTCTATACTTTGAACATTCCCCTTTAATTATTTTTTCAAATAATTCTCTTCTAAGTTCATTTAATTCTCCAATTCTAATAAATCCATCATCAAAGGAAGAAAATTCTATTTCTTTAAATCTATATGGATAATCTCCTGATTTAAATAATGCCTTTTCTATTCTTTCCTTATCTAAAGGTCTATTAGCTGCTTCTTCAACTAAACTTCCTGAAACTTCATAGTAATTATCTTTAAAAAGAGCTCCTAGTTTAACTTCTTCATTTACATTAAACTTTAAATATCCCTTTAAAGAAATTTTCCTTTCATAAGGCTTTACTCCCTCACTTAACTCTAAAGTTAGTTTTTTATCAGACATTTTATATAGGAAGTCTCCCTTTTTATAACCTATTGGGAATAATTTAACCTTATCTCCTTTATAGGCTTCCTTTACTTCATTTTTATTTTTTATTATTTTACTACAAGTAAATCCGCCATCTAAAACTCTTACTCCATCACCTAGAGAAATATCTTCATATAATATTATTTCTCCACCATCTATTACCTTTCCAAGTAAAAGTCCTGTGTTTTTTGGAAAATTATAGCTCATCATATCTTTTCCAATATTTTTATTTAAATATGCCTTTGAAAAGCCTTCCCTATTAAATAATTGAAGTAGTTCCTTTTTTCCTTCTTTTACATTAAAGTCTTTATTGTATACTTCTTTATCTACTGCTTTTCTGTAATTTCTAACTACTCCAGCTACATATTCTGGTCTTTTCATTCTTCCTTCTATTTTAAGTGAATAAGCACCACTATCTATTATTTTATTTACATCTTCAATTGTGCACATATCCTTTGGAGAAAGTAAATATCCCTTTTTCTCTTCTCCCTTACTACTTCTTAAAGTATACTCCATTCTACAAGGCTGAGCACACCTTCCTCTATTACCACTTCTTCCACCTATCATAGAACTCATTAAACACTGTCCTGAATAGCATACACAAAGTGCACCATGAACAAACATTTCAGTTTCTATATTTAAATCTTTTGATATATATTTAATTTCATCAAAAGATAATTCCCTTGATAATACTATTCTATGAAAGCCTTTATCTTTAAAATAAATTGCTCCTTCTCCATTATGAATAGTCATTTGAGTTGAGGCATGTAACTCAAAATCATTATATTTTTCTTTAATAACTTTAAAAAGTCCAAGATCCTGTATTATAAGAGCATCTACTCCAATTTCATAAAGATACCCTGCATATTTTAATGCTTTAGGTAATTCCTCTTCCTTTAAAAGTGTATTCATAGTAACATAAACTGATACTCCATAACTATGAGCATAGTCTACTGCTTTTTTCATATTTTCATTATTAAAGTTTGAAGCATAAGCTCTTGCTGAAAACTTATCTCCTCCTAAATATATAGCATCTGCTCCATTATTTATTGCTGCATAAAGACTTTCCATACTTCCAGCTGGAGCTAGAATCTCTATTTTTTTCATTTACATCTCTCCTATAAGTTAACCAAAACTATTCTTTTGTCATATCCTTTTAGTTTACCCCATTACTTATTAAAAATAAAGCACTGAGCAAAATTAAAATTACTCAGTACTAAGGTTTATTTTCTCTTTAAAGGAGCTGGTTCATTTTTCATTTTAGCTTTTGCAAGTTCAATTTGAGTATCTAAAAGTTTCTTTTCTAAATCAAGAACTTTATACTTGTTACTTTTAGACTCTACTCTTGTATTCTTTCCAGCCTCTATTAATGTACTTCTATCCTTCTCAAGTTTCACTACATTTTCTTGTAATTCTTTAACTTTATTTTTTTCACTATCTATTATACTTCTTAATTCTTCAATTTCTTTATTAAGAGATTCTATTTTACTTTCCTTTTCTTCCTTTATATTTTCTAAACTATTTATTTCTTTTTCCTTTTGAATTTTTTCTTCCTTCATTAAATATTGTAACTTTTCATAATCTGATTGTAATTTATTTAAACTTTTATTACTTTCATCTAAATTATTTTTAGCATTTTCATAATTAACTTCATATTCCTTTAATGTGTACTCATCTTTTTTCAACTTATCTTTAAGTTCTTTATTTTTATTCCTAAGATTGTCCATTTCAACTTCAAGGGAATTCTTTTTATTTTTAAAGTTTTCTATAGTATTTAAAATTTCTTCCTTCTCCTTTTTGCCTTCTTCTATTTCTTTAGCTAACACCTTATTTTTAAATAGATTATTTTCTGCTTCTTTTTTGCTATTAATATTTTTTTCTTGAAGTTCTCTTATTTCTTTTTGAAGTATTCTTTCCTTTTCTTCCTTTTCAATTAAGGCACTCTTTAAATTACCTTTAACTTCTTCATTTGTCTTAATTAATGAGGCTTTCTCATTTTTAATCTTATTATTTTCTTCTTTTAACCTTTGAATTTCCTTTTCTTTTGATTTTATTTCATTTAAAGATTTATTTAGATTATTTTCTAATTCTTTTTTATTATTCTTAATTTCCTTAACTTCCATTAATAAAGATTCTCTATCATTTTTTAATCCATTAATAGTATTATCTCTTCCATTTTTCAAGTTATCATTTTCTTCTTTAATTTTTTGCAAATCACTTTTAAGTTCTTCAATAGTTTTAAAGAGAGTTGTCTTTTCTTTTTCTATATTAGTTTTTAAACTTACAAGATTCTTTATTTCATTATCTGACTTATATAATTCATCTGTAATATTTACAGCCGCTAAAACTGATGCCTGTGAAATACTAAGCAGTGGATTTTTACCTAATATTTCTTTTATTCTCTCATCTACATATGAAGCAATATCTCTTAAATAATCTTCACTTTCTTTTCCTTTTAAATTGTAGTCTACCCCATTTATATTAACTGTAATTTTTACCATACTACTCCACCTCTTAAAATTTAATAATTCATCTTAATACTAATTATATTGGATATTTAATAAATTCACAATTATGTAAAGTAAAAAGGTTATTAAAATTTAATAAATTTCTCAATCATGACCACCCGTAAAACGGGTGGTTTGCTCTAGCCCTATAAGGGCATGTTACTGGCTGTGCTACTCGCACATCGAAACGGTTTGCCAACCG
>NZ_JAUSUF010000003.1 GCF_030813415.1 Eubacterium multiforme
CAAATATGTTAAATTTTATTGATAACTGCCATGGAAACATAAAAGGAGCTGTAGTATTTCAAAATACAGATGTATATAATTATGCATTTATAGATGATGGTTATAAACCAACTAAGCAACAAATTAAATGGTTTGAGAGAAATAAGAAATATCTTTCAGTTGAACAAAAACAAGGATTTGAATTAATGATAAATAAATAAATAAATAAATAAATTTAATCAACTAAATATGAGAGTGATTTCAGGTATTGTTATATCTAATCATTCTCATATGAAAATCAAATGAGAAGGTGAGGACATGGATAAAAAGCAATTAGCTTATAAATATTTAATAAATAAATACTCAGAAGCTCCTAACATAGAAAAATATAAGATCCAAGATGAAATAAGAAGATTGTTTGAATTAGAAGATAAAGAAGTTAAGACAGTTTATTATACATGGAAACAAGCAGTTATAGGTACTGCAGATATTCCTACTAAGCAATATAAAGATATAAAAGCAAAAGAAAGAAAAAAGTACCAGGTTAATATAGAAGAACTAAAAGTTATATTTGAAAGATATAAAAATGGAGAAAAGGTAGATGATCTTTCAAAGGAAGTTGATGTTAGTATACAAAGTTTATTGTATGCATTTAGATACTATAAGAGAAAAGGAATTTTAAAGGGTAGAAAAAAGAAAAAGATAACTATAGATGGGAAAATAGTCAGCGAAGAAGAAATGAAAAAAATAATAAAAAGGTTAGATGCTGGTGAAGTTACTAAAGAAGTTGCAGAAGAATTGGGTGTTAAGTCAATGCTTTTAAGAAGTGCTTATGGAAGATATAAAAAGAGATTCAGAGGAGTTGATTAAATGGGATTAATAGTTGATAACTTTGCTGGTGGAGGTGGTGCTAGTACAGGAATTGAACAGGCCTTAGGCAGAAAAGTAGATATAGCAATAAACCATGATCCATCTGCAATATTAATGCATAAAACAAATCATCCGAATACAAAACATTACGAAGAAAGTGTTTGGGATGTTGATATAAGAAAAATTACTGAAGGCAAAGATGTTGATTTAGTGTGGTGTAGCCCGGACTGTAAGCATTTTAGCAAAGCTAAAGGTGGAAAGCCAGTTAATAAAAATATTAGAGGTTTAGCATGGGTTGCAATAAAGTGGGCAGGCACTGTAAGACCTAAAGTAATTATCCTAGAGAATGTAGAAGAGTTTCAAACTTGGGGACCAATTGGTAAAAATGGTAAACCTATAACTAAAGAAAAAGGAAGAACTTTTAGAAGTTTTTTAAATGCATTCAAGTATTTAGGATATAAAGTTGAATATAAGCAATTAGTAGCTGCAGATTATGGAGCACCTACTACTAGAAAAAGATTTTTCTTAATAGCTAGATGTGATAATAAACCTATAGTATGGCCAAAACCTACACATGGTCCAGGCAAAATACCATATGTTGCTGCAAGTACAATAATAGACTGGAATTTAGATGTACATAGTATATTTGATAGGAAAAAACCACTTGCAGACAATACTTTAATAAGAATTGCAAGAGGAATACAAAAGTATATCGTAGAAGAAAAACCTTTTATAGTTAAAGATAAGGCGTATTTTCTAAGTCATTATTATACGCATCAAGGTAAGGAAGTAAGATGTAGTAGTTTAAGAGAGCCTATAGCTACGATACCTACTCAAAATAGATTTGGATTAGTAGAAGTTAAGTTCCAAGATATTAATTTACCAGTAAAAGATGGAGTAGCAGCATTTTTAACTAAATATTATGGATGTGATACAGGGCAAAGCATAAATGGACCAATTCATACTATTACAACGAAAGATAGATTTGGTTTAGTTACGATTAGATCTAAGGATTATAAAATAGCTGATATTGGATTGAGGATGTTGACAGCTAAAGAATTATTCGCAGGTCAAGGATTTCCAAAGAGTTATGTCATAGATCAAGATTATACAGGGAAAAAATATCCTATAACTCAACAAAAAGCTAGATGTGGAAATGCGGTAGTACCAGCTTTAGCAAAAGCATTAGTACAGGTTAATGTACATGAATTAATAGATAATGAGATTGCTAGTTAACAAACAATACAAATAAAAGGAGAGCTTAAAAATGAAAATAGTAATTATAATAGTTGGAACAACATTTATATATTGTATGACTAAATGGATTTTGAGAAAGAAGTGAAATAAATGATAGAAGGGCAAACATGTATATTTGATTTTAATATGCTAAGTGGAGAAGAAAAACATATTAAATTCCCATACAAACAAATGATTGTAATTTTAGAAGCACTTGAAAATTTAAAAAAGGATATTGAGGAATTTGAACCAGATAACTCACTTAATAAAATTAGATTTGAAAATAAATTAGAAGAAGTTAATTACTTAATAGAAGTTATAGAAACAGGAGCAGAGTATAATTTCCATAAGCATTTAGATAAATGTATTAATAGAAAAGAAAAGAATGATGATGCAGGCATGGATGCTTTAAGTGCAGCGGTAGTTTTAAAAGAAGAAGATAAGATTAAGCAAGGAGGAAAATAAATATGTATGCTTTGTATAAAGGTGAAGAATTTTTGTGCATGGGTACTATATATCAAATAGCCAAAGAGCAAAATGTAGGAATAGGAACAATTAAGTATTATAAGACAAATGCTTATAAGAGAAAATTAGATAAGAGAAATAGTAAAAATGCAAGGATTTTAATAGAAATTGAGGAAGATGAAAATGAATAATAGAAATAAAATGAGAATAGAAAGCAGAGCTTTAGAAGTTGCACAATATATTATAGAAACAGGTAGTACTGTAAGGGCAACTGCTAAAGAATTTGGAGTTAGTAAATCAACTATATACGAGGATATAACTAAGAGGATATTAGATATAAATCCTATACTGGCAAAAGAAGCTGAAAAGATTTTAGAAATTAATAAATTAGAAAGGCATCTTAGGGGTGGAGCTGCTACTAAAAGAAAATATTTTTATAGTGAAAACCTAAGGACAAGCTAGTTGCGATGATATAATACAAGATAGAAAATATCTTGTATTATTTTTTGTTTTGAGGTGGTAGTATGACTAATAAAAATGAGTTGTTTAGAAAAGCAGAGTGGGTACTTTATGGATATAATGATTTATTATATGATATAGATTTAATAAGAGAAGATATAAGGATGACAGAAGAAGAATATCAAGGCTGTAGTGGATTAAGTTACGAAGAAAAAGGAAGTCCTACAAATGCATTTAGTAGTGTTGTAGAAAATGAACTTATCAATAAAGAAAGATTGTTAAGAGAATTAAAATTAGATTTAAATAATAAAATAAGAATGAAAAATAGAATAGAAACAGCAGTTAATAAATTAAATGGTGCTGATAAAAAAGTAATAGAATTAAGGTACATAAATAAAAGTAAATTAAATTGGAATCAAATAGGATTTGCAGTTAATTATTCGGCAGATCATTGTAGAAAAAGAATAAGAGTTAGAGCAATTAAAAAAATGATAAATACAATATTTTATGATGCAGGAAAGCAAGAAACTTTTAAAATATAAGTGTCCGTTTTAGAACCTAAGAAAGACCGACTAAGAACCTAAAAAGTATGTTAGTATGTAAACATGGTAATAGTTAATTGCGACCTCCTTTATTAGGTAATATGCAAGGGTAAAACCTTGCAACATGGAGATATAACTCAGTTGGTTAGAGTAGTGGTCTTATATGCCAAAAGGCGAAGGTTCAAATCCTTCTATCTCTACTTATTAAAAATATATATTTACCCCTCGGAGGGATTACAGAAAAAGAGCTGGTTGGGCCACTGCCCAGGCTCTTTTTTAATACCTTTAATTATTGTTACGGTTAGGTGTGTGACTAATATTAACCCAATAATAATTAAGGAGTTGATAAATTTGAAAGTAGTAAGTTTATTTAGTGGCATAGGAGCTTTTGAAAGAGCAATGTCTAATAAAAATATAGAGCATGAGATATTAAATTATTGTGAAAAAGATAAATATGCAAGTTATGCATATAGTATATTGCATAATATTGAGGAAGAAAAAAATCTTGGAGATATCTTAATTGCAAAAGGTAAAGAAGCAGATCTTATTACTTATGGATTTCCGTGTCAAGATATTAGTTTGGCTGGAAAGTGTAAGGGGATAATAAAAGGAAAAACTAAAAGCGGATTGTTATTTGAAGCGTTAAGAATAATTGAAGAAAGCAAACCAAAAGTTGCTATTGCTGAAAATGTTAAGAATTTAGTTAGTAAAATGTTTATAAATGATTTTGATGAATTAATAAAAGAATTAGATAGATTAGGATATAACTCCTATTGGAAGGTTCTTAATGGAATAAAATTTGATTCTCCACATTCTAGAGAAAGAGTTTTTATAGTTAGTATAAGAAAAGATATAGATGATGGAAGTTTTGAATTTAAAGAAAGAAATAATAAATTATTAACATTACAAAGTGTTACTGAAAAGGTAGTGGAAGAAAAATATTATTGTAAAGATAATAAATATATTAAAGAATTTACAAATTCTATTCATCAAAGGATAACTAATTTTAAGAATCCTAGTAAATTTGGCCTAATTAAAATTGGAGATATAAATAATCCTAAATTAAGAGAAATGAATAAAAGAGTTTTTTCTGAATTAGGAGCAAGCCCAACAATTGTTACTGGGTCAGATAGTATTCCTAAAATAATTCAATGCAGAGTTAGAAAACTTACGCCATTAGAATGTTGGCGTTTAGTTGGATTTAATGATGAAGACTATTGGAATGTTAGAAATGCATTAGAAAATAAGTTTTATCATGGAAAAGATATGACAGATACTCAAATGTATAAAATGGCTGGCAATAGTATTGTTATAAAAGTTGCAGAAAGTATCTTGGAAAGTTTAAAAGGAATAATTTATTAATTTAAAGGTGGTGAAGATATGGAAAAAATAAAAATGTATGTTAGATGGAAAGATAATAAAATTAAATGTGCATGTTCAATATCTTCTCCATTAATAGAAAAATGTCCTTATTTTAAATATGGAAAATGTTCAAAAGAAATTATGATGTATGATCCTTATGAAAGTATAGATAAATGTATGAAACATAGTAGTTTTAAAAGAGTTAAAGGTTCTTTAAGGCAGGTAAGGTGATGGCTAAGGTATATCCAATAAAAGATAGAAATAAAATACCAGTTATAAAAAGGATATTATTAAAAGAATCAAGAGAAAGAGATTGGATAATGATAGCTACAGGCGTTTATACTGGGTTAAGAATATCTGATATTCTTAATTTAAAAATTAAAGATGTTAGAAATAAGGATTTTATAAAAATTAAAGCTCAGAAAACTAAAAAAATAGTAAAAGTCGAGATAAGCGAAGAATTAAAATTTGAATTAAAAAGTTTTGTAAAAGATAAAAATGGCAATGAATATCTTATAAGGACTACTAAGACATTAGATAATGAAATATTAAATGAACCAATTTCGGCTACACAAGCGTATAGAATAATGAAAGAGGTTCAACATAGAGCTAAGATAAAAGACAACTTAGGAACACATTCATTAAGAAAGACATATGCATATTATTTATATCAAAACAATGATATATCTGTAGTTCAAGGAGCGTTGCAGCATGAAAATCAATTAGACACTTTAAGATATATTGGAGTAGAAGAAGAAGTTATAAATAAAGCTACTAGATCTATAAAATTCTTTGATAATTCTTAATCATGTACGATTTTTAGAAGTAGATTACTAGAAAAAAGATAAACTTATTAAAAGCATTGATATTAAAGACTTTTAATAATTTTTATTCATGTAAGAGTTCCTATAAATCGTACATAAGAAAAAATGTGTCTAAACTTAGTTATGATAAGGCTTTGAAGTGGTTTTTATTAAGTACTTTTAAAATAGTGAAAATTTTTAAAAAGCTAAATTTGTTAAATTATACCAAAGTCTAAACTTAAATATAAGAGCAAAGTTAGTATTTTCAATGCTTTAAGTCTATTAATTTAGATAAAAAAATATTATGTTCATTTAGGGTATACCTAAACAAGAACAAAAGAAAAAGAAAGAAAACTAAAGAAAATAATAAATAAATTACTCATAAACTTCTTTAAAAGTGTTCATTGTATTTGATATACCCTAAATGAACATTTATAATATAATCATAATACATTTTAAAAAAGGAATGGTAAAAATGATTTTTGGTTATGTTAGAGTTTCAACTAAAGAGCAAAATGAAAGTAGACAAGTAGAAGTATTAAAAAATTTCTGTAAAGAATTAAAAAATGAAAATATTTATATAGACAAAGAAAGTGGTAAAGATTTTAATAGATCTCAATACCAGGCTTTAAGAAATTGTCTAAGAGCAGGAGATATTCTTTTAATAAAAGAACTTGATAGATTAGGAAGAAATAAAGAAGAAGTAAAAAAGGAGCTTAATTTTTTTAAAGAAAAGAAAATAAGAGTAAAAATATTAAATATTCCTACAACTCTAATGGATTTTCCAGAAGGTAGTGAATGGATTTTTGATATGATTAATAATATTCTTATTGAAGTTCTTGGGGCTATGGCTGAGGAAGAAAGAAATAAGATAAGGTCAAGACAAAGGGAAGGAATAGAAATTGCAAAGAAAGAAGGAAAATATAAAGGTAGACCTCAAAAAGATTTACCTGATAATTTTCCTAAGTTGTATAAACAATGGAAAGATAAAAAGATAACAGCAATTCAATTTACTACTTTATTAGGTTTAAAGAGTAGAACAACATTGTATAAATATATAAAGAGATATGAAGAATTAGAGAACATTTAAGTGTTCTCTTTTATTTTGGAGGTATATTATATGGGAAGGAATAGAAGTCCTAATAGGGATAAAGCATTTGAGATATATAGAGAAAATGATGGAAGAATAACACCAAAAGAAATAGCTGATAGGCTAAATGAAAGACTTAATAATATATATACATGGAAAGTAAAAGATAAATGGGAGAAAAAGATTAAACAAGGAGCACCATTAGGTAATAAAAATGCAGTTGGTAATAAAGGCGGAGCAGCTCCAAAAGGAAACCTAAATAATTTCAAACATGGAATGTATATTGATGATTCTAAGTTTTCATCTAAGAAATTTTTAGCTAAGTATATTCCAAAAGCTACGGAAAATATAATAAATGACATTGAAAATAGTGGATTAAGTTCTTTAGATATTTTATGGACTAATATAAACCTTCAGTTAGCTGCAATAATAAGATCTCAAAAAATTATGCATGTTAAAAGTAAGAACGACTTAACTAAAGAATTAAAAAGAAGTAAAGTTAAATCTAATAATAGAGAAACTGAAAAGACTTCATCTAATTCAAAAGAAGAAGAATATGAATATGAATTACAGTTTGCATGGGATAAGCAAGCTACTTTCTTACAAGCACAAAGTAAAGCAATAAAAACTTTAGAAAGTTTAATAAATAGCTATGAAAAATTATTGTATGCTAATTGGAATTTAGTAACAGAAGAACAAAAATTAAAAGTTGAAGTATTAAAAGAGCAACTAAGTAAAAACAATGTTGGCAATGAATTAGCTACTTCAACGGCAAAATTAGATTCTATATTAGGACAAATAAAGGCAAGGAATAAAAATGAGTGATGAATACAAATTATCTGATAAATACTTAGACTTTTTAAAACATGAAGCACCAGTAGAATTTCTAGAAGGTACAACAGCAGCAGGTAAAACAACAGTAGGAATACTTAAGTTTATGTTAAAGGTTGCAAAGTCAAACAAGAAGATGCATGTTATAGCATCTAAGACAACAGGTGTATGCGAAAAGAATATAATACAAAAGGAATATGGAATATGTGACGTATTTGGAGATTTAGTCAGGTACAATGGTAATGGTGATAAGGATAATAAGATACCACATATTCTGTATCATACACCTTCAGGAGATAAAGTAATTTATATTCTAGGTTATGATAATGCTGATAAGTGGAAGATGGCTCTAGGTTCTCAATTTGGATGTGTTTTGATTGATGAGATTAATACAGCAAGTATAGAGTTTGTAAGAGAGATATGTACCAGAAATGATTACTTAATGGCTACACTTAATCCAGATGATCCTAACTTACCTATATATGATGAATTTATTAATTGCAGTAGACCATTAGAAAAATATAAAACTGATGTTCCAAAAGAAATAATGGAGCAATTAAATTCAGAACCAAAGCCTAATTGGACTTATTGGTTCTTTTCTTTTTATGATAATGCAAGTTTATCTGATGAAGATATAGAGAAGAAAAAGACAAGTGCTCCTAAAGGTACAAAACTTTATAAGAATAAGATATTAGGTTTAAGAGGTAGAGCAACAGGACTTATATTCTCTAACTTTGAAAGAAAGAATAATGTAATTACTAAAGAAAAAGCCAAGGGAATGAAGTTTGTTCAATTTACAGCAGGACTTGATACAGCATATTCTCAAAATAGTCCAGATACATTTGCATTTACTTTCTTAGGTATTACAGATAAGAAAGAGTTAGTAATAATAGATGAAGAAGTATATAACAATAAGGATTTAGAAATACCTTTAGCACCATCAGATATAGCTCCTAAATACTTTAAGTTCTTAGAAAAGAATAGAAAGAATTGGGGATTTGCTAGAGATGTATTTATAGATTGTGCTGACCAAGCAACAATAACGGAGCTTAAGAAGTTTAAGAGAACTAATGCTTGTATGTATAACTTTATTAACTCTTATAAGAAGGTAACTATACTAGATAGAATACATTTAATGCTAGGTTGGATAAATGTTAATGGTAAAGTATTTTATTATGTTGTAGATACTTGTAAAGAGCATATAAGAGAACTTGAATGTTATTCATGGAAAGAAGATAAGTATGAGCCAGAAGATGCAAACGATCATACAATTAACTCTAGTCAGTATGCATGGATACCATTTAGGAAGATGATTGGAGATTATAAGGAGGAATAGAAATGGGGTGGTTTAAGAGTATGTTAACTAATGCGGCTATAAAGTTATTAGATATACAACCTGCTATAGCTAAACCAGTAATTATAAAAGAGCCTTTATCCTTTGAAGGCAATGTTATGAAAAATAGGATGTGGTATAGAGGTGATCCGTCAGAACTAGACCAATTTTTTAAGGGTACTGTAATGGACCAAGTAAGTAGAAGTAGATTTTGGGCAGCAGTTCCAAGTGATAAATTAAATATAAGAAAAATGCATTCAGGATTACCAGCAATAATAGTTGAAACTTTAGCTGATATTGTTGTAAGTGATATAAGTAATATATCAATTGAAGATAAAGAAACATTTAAATTATGGGAAGACATAAGTAATGATAATAAGTTTTATAAGTTATTAAAAAAATCATTAATAGAAACACTTGTTACTGGTGATGGAGCATATAAGATAACTATTGATACTGATATTACTCTATATCCTATTTTAGAGTTTTATTCTGGTGAAAGAGTTGATTATACAATAAAAAGAGGTAGACTACAGGAAGTATTATTTTATACTGATTATTCTGTTAGAAATAATAATTATAGATTGATAGAAACATTTGGTAAAGGATATATAAGAAATAAACTTATAGATCAAAGAGGTGCAGAGGTTCCTTTAAATACTATTCCTGAATTATCAGAATTAAAAGATGTAACTTATGATGGTAAGTTTATAATGGCAATACCTTTAAAATTCTTTGAATCTCAAAAGTGGAGTAATAGAGGTAAATCATTATTTGATAATAAAGCAGATTCATTTGATAGCTTAGATGAAGTCATATCACAATGGATAGATGCTATAAGAAATGGTAGAGTCCAAAAGTATATACCAGAGGATTTATTGCCTAAAGACTCACAAGGGCAAATTATGGAGCCTAATCCTTTTGATAATCAATTTATAAAGATTGGTACAAGTTTAGCAGAAGATGCAAAAAATGAAATAAATATGGTACAGCCAGAAATACGTTATGAAGCTTTCATAGAAAGTTATGCTAAAGCACTAGATATGTGTTTGCAAGGTATAATAAGTCCTGCAACATTAGGTATAGATTTAAAGAAACTAGATAATGCTGAAGCTCAAAGAGAAAAAGAAAAAACTACTTTGTATACTAGAAAGAAAATAGTAGATGAATTACAAGAAGTTATACCAGAACTTATAAATACATTGATTAAAGTTAATAGCATATTTATAAGTAGAAAAGCGATTAATGATGCTCTAGATGTTACTATAGATTTTGGAGAGTATGCTTCACCGTCATTTAATGATAAGGTAGAAACTATAGGTAAGGCTAAAAACTATGGTGTTATGTCTATAGAACAGTGTGTCGAAGAATTATATGGTGATACATGGACAGAAGAAGAAAAGGAAGAAGAAATTAAAAGGCTTAAAGATGAACAAGGTCTTAATGAAGTTGATGAACCTAAGTCAGTAGATGATGAAGATTTGAATTTAGAGGATGAAGAAGATGGACAAGAAGAATAAGCCATCAAAATTAAAAGATATTCTAAATAAGTTAACCAGAAAGAAAATTAAAGATAATGCTAAGAAGGAAAGAGATAAGTCATATGATATTAGAAAGATATTCGAGCAGATGGAGCTTGATTTAATTTCTAGTATGCATAAGGCTTTTTATTTTCACAAAAAGCAGCAGGAAGATGAAGGTTTTAATTGGGAACAATGGCAACGTACTAAACTTAGAGAATTAGAAAAGTACAGAAAAAGAAATAAAAAGATAGTTGAAAGCTATAATAAGCCTATACAAGAAGCTATAGAAAGAGAAATAAAAGGTAACTTTATAAATGGTGAAGATAATGTAGAAAAACTCATAGATAAGGTTAAGGTTCAATTCCCAGAAGATATAAAGGAATCTCAAACAATTAAGGAGTATATATCCAAGGAGCTAGGAAAAGAGAGTACATCTCAAGTTGAAGAAAACTTCTTTGGTATCAATGAAAAGAAGCTTAATGCATTACAAGAAACAGTTGCAAATGATTTAAAGAAAGCACAATATTCTGTTCTTAGAAAGATGGATGATGTATATAGACAAACTATATTTAAGACTCATATGTATTTACAGAGCGGTACTAAGACAGTAAATCAAGCTATAGACATGGCAACTAAGGACTTCTTAGACAAAGGTATAAATAGCATAGTATATAAAGATGGCAAGAGAGTTAATATTGCTAGTTATGCAGAAATGTGTTTAAGAACAGCAAGTCAAAGAGCTACGTTTCTTGGAGAAGGTAAAAAGCGTGATGAATATGAAATACATTTAATAGTTGTAAGTGCACATGCTAATACTTGTAAGATGTGTGAGCCATGGCAAGGGAAAATATTAATAGATGATGTATTTTCTCATGGAACTAAAGAAGATGGTCCATATCCACTACTTAGTAAAGCTATAACAGAAGGTTTATTGCATCCTAACTGTAGACATACATTAATAACATATTTTTCAGGTATAACAAGATTGCCAACTATACCAGATGGAGCTGAAGCCATTAAACTTTATGAGAAGGAACAAAAGCAAAGATACTATGAAAGGCAACTTAGAAAGTGGAAAAGGTTTGAGGTTGGTACTTGTGATGAAGAAAGTAAGAATATAGCACATAATAAAGTAAAAGAGCTACAAAAAGCATTAAGAAAGCATATAGAAGATAATAAGCAGCTTAGAAGAAATTACAATAGAGAAGAAGCAAGAGCAGGATTAAATATTGAAGATGATAATATTAAGGCTCAAGTATTGAAGCAAAAGATTTTAAATGCTAAAATTAAAGAAATTAGAGAGTATATAAGAAATAAACAACTTTTAGAAATAGAAGAAGGTAAGCAGGGTAAACATATCTTAGGTCATAACAATTATAAAGAAGGTAGAAGTTATTTAAATATATCTTTAGAAGAAGCACAAGAATTTGTTAATAAATATGCAGGTACTGGAGAAGTAAACTTTAACAGGAAAGGTGAATGGGATAAAAAAGAGCTCATAAGCGTAAAGAAAGATATAGGTATGAATGTAAATAATAAAACAGGAATAGAAACTCATACTAATAAATTTAAAATACACTATTCTAATAAAGGAACTCATATAGTTCCAACGTTAAAGGAGTGATAGAATGAAATTATGGGAATATGTAGGCAAAAATATAAAAATTACTTGTATAGATAATCAGATAATAAAAGGAAAATGTAATGGGTATACACAAGCTTTAGATAATGATCCAGAGATAGATAGTATTTCAATAGCAAGAACTGGTTATGGAATAGAAATATATGAAAATGAAATAAAATCTATAGAGGTAATATAGAGCGCTTACTAAATTAGAAGGTGGGTGCTTTTATTATGCCTAAAATTAAGGAGGATTAGATTATGGCAAAGTATAGAAAGAAACCAGTCGTAATTGAAGCTATGCAGTTTACAGATGAAACAAAGGAAGATGTATATCTTTGGGCTAGTGAACAACAAATGAATATAGAACCTAGTTATGAAGATGGTATACCTTGTTTGAGAATACCAACATTAGAAGGTGAAATTTGTACCGTAGGTGATTATTTAATTAGAGGTATAAAAGGAGAATTTTATCCATGTAAGCCAGATATATTTAAACAAACATATGAGGAGGTAGTTGAATAATGAAATTAAATGAAACAGTAAAAATGATGAATAGTTCTGACTATAAAGAAAGATTTAGAGCAGAATATTTACAGTTAAAAATTAGAATGAATGGATTAAGCAATATGCTTAAGAAATATAAAGAAGGTAAACTAACATTTAAACCTTCTTGCTCTTATGAATTATTACGCACTCAATTGGTTTACATGGAATGCTATAAAAATGTACTTGAAGAAAGAGCAAAAGTTGAAAATATAGAATTATAAGTCTTAGAAATAAGGCTTTTTATTTTGCCCAAAACTTGCTTAAGGCACTAAAAGATGCATGGAATTATTAAGATTAAGAAAGGATTGATTAATATGGCAAATTTAAAAGAAATATTAGGTGATAGCTTTAAGAGTTTACCAGAAGATATTAAAAGTAAATATAAAGATGTTGACTTAGTTGATAGTTCTAATTATGTTGAAAAATCTAAATTTGATGAGGTTTCACAGTCTAACAAGCAATTAGAAACAGATATTAAAGACAGAGATAAACAATTAGAAGATTTAAAAAAATCAACTGGTGATAATGAAGAACTTAAAAAGCAAATTGAACAACTTCAATCTGATAATAAAAAGAAAGATGAAGATTACCAAGCAGAGCTTAAGGATTTAAAATTGACTAATGCTATTAAATTAGCTATTTCAGGAAAAGCACAAGATAGTGATTTAGTGGCTAGTTTAATTGATAAAACCAAATTAATATTAAGTGAAGACGGGAAAGTTACAGGGCTTGATGAACAGGTTAAGGGGTTAGAAGAAAATAAGGCTTTTTTATTTAAGAGTGAAGAAAATGATAATCCATTACCTGGTTTTAAATTAGGAAGTGATGGAGATCAAAAACATAATGATCCAGGTATAAGTATGAGAGATGCTATAGCATCACATATTCAATCACAAATACAAAAATAAATTTAAAGGGAGATGATTTTATATGCCAGTAACATTAGCAGAGGCAAAATTAAATGTACAAGATGCATTACAAATGGGGGTAATTGATGAATTTAGAAAATCAAATTGGATTCTAGATCATTTAACATTTGATGATGCAGTTTCACCAACAGGTGGTGGAGCAACACTTACTTATTCATATACTAGATTAAAAACACAACCAACAGCTGGATTCAGAGATATTAATAAAGAGTATTCACCAAGTGAAGTTACTAAGGAAAGACATTCAGTAGATATAAAGATATTTGGTGGTAGCTATCAAATTGATAGAGTTATAGCTAACATGGGTGGTATCATTTCAGAAGTAGAATTACAACAAGCTCAAAAAATTAAAGCAGCTCAAGCTTTATTCAATGATACTTTTATAAACGGGGATAGTGCAACAGATAGCAAAGCATTTGATGGATTAGAAAAAGCTTTAAAAGGTTCTTCTACTGAATATAATTCAGGTGAAAGTAGTATTATTGATTTATCAACATCTAAAGCTGTAACAGATAATTATACAGCATTTTTAGATATGCTAGATGAATTCCTAACTACATTAGATGGAACACCATCATTTATAGCAGGTAATACAAAACTTATATCTAAATTAAGAGCATGTGCAAGAAGAGCTAGTATGTATCAAGTAACAAAAAATGATTGGGGACAACAAGTAGAATCTTATGGGAATATACCATTTGTAGATTTAGGTACAAAGCCAGGAACTAATGAAGAAGTAGTTGCGACTGATTCTTCAAAAGGAACAACATCATTATATGTTGCTAGACTAGGTTTAGATGGATTACATGGAGTATCTATGGCAGGAGTATCACCAGTACAAACATGGTTACCTGATTTCAAAACTGCAGGAGCTGTAAAAACTGGTGAAGTTGAAATGAATGCAGCTATAGCATTAAAAGCTAGTAAAGCTGCAGGAGTATTTAGAAATATAAAAGTTAAATAGGAGGTATCGGTATGGCTAAAATAATAGCACCAAATAAACAATACACTGGCACTAGTGCTAGTGTATATTTTTGTAATGGAATTGGAGAAACAACTAATGAAGATTTAATTAGTTGGTTTAAGGAACATGGTTATAGTGTTGTAGAAGAAGATATTGCAAAAAAAGATAAGAGTATAGATGAAATGTCAGTAGAGGAACTTATAGCTTATGCAAATGAACATAACATAGACATAGGAAAAGCTACAACACAAAGTGGAATAATAGAGAAGATTAAAGCAGCAGAACAAGGTGAATAATATGTCTTATGTAGATAGTTCGTACTATAGGGATAAGTTTAAAGGGAAAATACTTTCTGGTGAAGATAATGAAAGCAAACTTGAAAGAGCAAGTGATCAGATAGATGTTTTAACTTATAACAGAATAATAGGAATAGAATTTAAGAATTTGTCTCCATTTCAACAAGATAAAGTAAAGAAAGCAATATGTTTACAAGCTGAATTTATAGAGCAATATGGTGATTTTATTAATATGCCTTTAAGTTCTTATTCTGTTGGAGGTACATCCGTTAGTTTTAATGGGAGTATTGTAAATGGAATAACTACAACTAAGGAAGTTATTAATTATATATCTCAAACAGGACTGAATAGTAGGAGGTTATAGTTATGGGTGTTAAGTTACCATTTCCTAAATGGATTTTAAATACTCCAGTAGAAGTTTATCAAACATTTATTAATGAAGATGGAGAGCCAGTAGAAATTCTTTTATATGATGGTTTATGTAATTACAATGAAAAGAGTAAGCAAACTTTAGATGCAGAGCGCAGACTTGTAACCTTAAGTGGTAAAGTTATTATTGAAGGTGATATTAATCCAGGTAAATTAATAGAAGGATTTATTAAAATCGGAGAACTTAAAAAGGATATTTATAAATCTTCAAGACCAAGGAATCCAGATGGTTCTGTATTTAGCACAGAATTGGAGCTTATCTGATGAAAACTAAAGTAACAATAAAATTAGATAGGGCAAAGATAAATACAATAGTAAATGCTAAAAATAAGGCTTTAGAGGAAACTACAGAGGCTATATTAAGTGATATTAAGACAAGTGCTGTAGTTCCTAAAGATACTGGAGAACTTGAAAGAAGTGGTTTTGTTGATTTATCAAGGATAGATTCTGGAGCAACATCCATAATTTTTGATACACCATATGCAAGAAGATTATATTGGCATCCAGAGTATAACTTTAGGCAAGATAAAAACATAAATGCACAAGGTAAATGGATGCAGTCTTATATTGATGGAGATAATAAAGAATTTGTTGTTAATGCATACAAAGAAAATTTAAAAAAATTTAGCAAAGGATTGATTAAATAATGTTGCTAAGTGAAGTAAGAGAATATTTAAAAAGTAAAATAGAATGTCCTCAATGGTATATAGGAAAGATTGATGCAACTAAAGAAAAGTGTATAGGGATTTATAGTATAAGAGGTCCTAAAAGTCATATAGCCTTAGGTGGTTTAGCAAATACAAGCTATTCTACTAAGGCTATTTCTATATTAGTCCATTGGGGCAATAATGCTAATAAAGCAGAACAAAAAGCACAGGATGTATATAATAGTTTATTTGGTCAAAATGCTATCATAGGTGGCAAGCGAGTAATAGATTTTAATATGAAAACTACAGAGCCTATAAGTGTTGGAACAGATAAAAATGGTATATACGAATATGTGATAGAAGTAAATATAATACATGAAAGGTAGGTAATATAATGGCAGGATTTGAAGGAGTATTTCCAGTATATAATCTTAAATTCAAAATAGGAACAAAAGGAAAAGCAAGTACCGAAAAAGAAATGGTTGAAATAGCAGACATGGAGAATTTCGGTATAAAGATAGATGGTAAGGTGCAGGACTGGACACCTATGAATACGGCAGGATGGGCTAGAAATTTAATGACAGGAAAAGCCTTTTCTTTATCTCTAAAAGGTAAAAGACATGTAGGTGATCCAGGTAATGATTATGTTGCAGGTGTTGCTTGGAAAGATGGATTAGATTGTAGTTCAAAAGGTGCTATAGAATTTCCAGATGGTTCAAAACTTGCATTTGATTGTGTAATTGATGTTAAGAATGTTGGTGGAGATGATAGTACAAAGGTTGCACCACTTGAATTTGATTTAAAGGGTGATGGTAAACCAACATATACACCAGGAACACCATCATCAGAATTAAGTCATTAGGAGGATAATTTATGGCAAAAGTATATAACATAATGGATAAGCTGGTTAATGTAAAACCAATTTTAGAAATAGATGAAAATCATAAATATAAAATAAATAATAGTAAAAACAATGCAGTTTATATTCAATCCTTATTTTCTAATAATAAGAAAAATAAAGGCAAAGATAAAGAAATAAATGAGTTTGAAGCTTTAGATAAAATAATTAAAGCATCTCTAGGTGAAGAGGCATTTGATTATATAGAAAGCTTAGATTTAAGCCTAGAAGGGTATAACTTAATAGTCAATGCTATAATGGCTGGAATATCAAATGTAGAACTTGAAGAAATAGAGGAAATGGGTAAAAAAGAAATGGAGCGATTTCAAGAAGAAGAAAAATAAGCAATGGTACGATTTAATTGAAGATTGGGAGCTTATAGATGCTTCCTTTACCGCTCAATATGGAATAAGACTTAGAAACGAACCAGATATGAGTTGGGATGAGTTTTGTACTTTGCTTAGTGGAATAATGCCTAAGACTCCTTTAGGACAGATAATAAGTATTAGAAGTGAAGATGATGAAGAAATATTAAAGAGTTTTACTAAAGAACAACATAAAATCAGAAATGATTGGAGAAATAAGCAGTTAGAAGAAATGACTGATGAAGAGAAAGAGCAACAAATGAAAGAAATACAAGAATTATTTAAACAAGCATTTAGTTAAATCTAGGTGCTTGTTTTAGTTTGTAAAGAAAGGTAGGTGATTAAATGGCAGATGATGATAGTGTAGGTAAGATTGGCCTTGACTTGGAGATACAAGGGGACGATATAGAAAAACAAATAGAGCAAATGGCATCTAAGATAGGAAGTCAAATAAGTAAAACTTTAGAAGGAATTACAGGAAAGTTTGATTTTAGTTCTATGACTAAAGGAATTACTGAGTCTTTGAATAGGTCCTTTAATAGTATTAATGAAACAATAAAATCTAATGTTGAAAAGAATAAGCAAAGTATATTAAAAACTATTGAAGAAATTAAAGAGAGAGCTTTAGATGCTGTAAGAAGTATTATGGCCAATGCAAAAAAGATTAAATTACCTTTAAACTTTGAACCAGTAAAAAATATTGTAATGCCTAATCAAACTACTGCAAAGACAGTTAGTTCAAGAGGACCACCTAAGACTAGTACAGTAAATCTTGAAGGAGTTAAAGCACAGATAGATAACTTATCTAGTAGCTTAGATATAACTAATAGAAGAATAGAACAACAACAAGAAAAGTTAGCAGGATTAAGAGAAACATATAACTCTACATTTAATCAAGCTAGAAAAAATAAAATAGAAGAACAAATTCTAAAGACAGAAGCTACTATAAATAAACTTATAAGCCAAAGTGACAAGGCAGGATTTAAATTAGCTGACTTGGATGCAGAATTCCAAAGATTAAGTAGTGCAGCTAAGAGTTCTAGTAGTGGAGTAAACCAAGCTAATGAAAGTATAAAGAAAACAGCAGGTGCTGCTAATAATGCTAGTAGAAGTTTAAGAGGTGCGAATAACACCACAAGGCAATATAGAAATAACATTAATGGTGCAAGAAGTGCAACAGGGATGTTTATTGATAGTATGTTTAGATGGGGAATTGTATTTCCTATAATCATGAAAGGTATTTCAGCAGTTGCAGGATATATTGGAAGTGCTTTAATGACAAATGCACAATTTGCAAATAGCTTACAACAAATTAGAACTAATTTAATGGTTGCTTTTATGCCTATTTATCAAGCCGTCCTACCTGCACTTAATGCATTAATGAGTGCACTAGCAACTGTAACTGCATATATTGCAGCATTTGTAAGTGCTTTATTTGGTAAAACATATCAAGCTAGCTTTGGAGCTGCTAAACACATGAATGCTTCCATAGCAGCAATGAAAAATATGGAGAAGCAAGGCAAGAAAACTGGTGGAGCAGTAAAAGGTGTTGGTGATAGTACAGCAAAGGCAGCTAAAAAAATAAAAGGTGCTTTAGCTGGATTTGATGAAATAAATAAATTAAGTCTACCTAAGGATCCAAAAGACAAAGCTCCAAAAACACCTAAAGGTGGTGGAGGGGGAATTGACCCAATACCAATGGTTGCTCCTAATGTAGATTTAAGCCCAGCAAGTGCAGCAATGCAAAAAATAAATGGAATGGTAGAAAAGTTAAAAGATATTATATCTAGAATATTTCAGCCTTTTAAAGCTGCGTGGGCTAGAGAAGGGGCAGCAACTATTGCAAGTATTAAATATGCATTACATGGAATTTGGGAGTTAATAAGGTCTATAGGACATAGTTTTATGGAAGTATGGACAAATGGGACAGGTGAAGCAATACTTGTTGTTATTCTACAGATTTTACAAAACATATTTAATATTATAGGAGATATAGGAATTACTTTTGCTAATGCTTGGAATGCTGGGGGAATAGGAACTGCCATAGTACAATCATTAGCTAATGCATTTTTAAATGTACTGACTCTTATAAAACATATGGGAGATTCTTTAAGACAAGTTTGGGGAGAAGTTGGTCCAGGAGTTGCAAAGACTTTTATGGCGATACTTCATTCAACAGCTAAAGTTCTTGAAAACTTAACTCAAAAATTAGTCTATGTTTGGGATAATGGTGGAAGCCATTTATTCCAAGGATTTATAAGGCTAGGTGCTAAAATATTTGAATTAGCTGGGTATATTTATACTCAATTTGTTGTTCCTATGGTTAATTGGTTTATAAATAATATAGCACCAGTTATTGCAAAGGTAGCTGATATAGTAGGAACTATTCTTGATGCATTTAGTAAATTAATAGATTGGTTAATGGGTAGTGGTAAACCTGTACTAGATATTATGATAAAAACAGTAATTGCATTTTTTGCAGCTTGGAAAGTTGCCAAGTTAGCATCTTTTATTCAACAAGCTGGAGGAGTTGTAGGGGTTCTAGGTAATATAGGTGGTGCTTTAAAAAGATGTGCATCAATTAAAATAGGAAATAAAATTCAAGTTTTAAAATCAGCTATAAACCCATTGAAAAAGTTTGCTAAGGAAACAAAACAAGGAACAACTTTATTAGGAAAATTTGGAGGGAAATTAAAAAATAGCTTAAAGGATGTTGGAAGATTTTCTTTAGCATTGACTAAAAAAGCAGGAAAAGCATTAAAAGACTTTGGAAAGAATTTAGTATCTTTAACTAAAGATAAGCTTTTAAAATTCGGTAAGGCTCTAAAGAACATTGCAAAGGTTGGTGTTGCTAAACTAGGAAGTGGTTTAAAAAGTTTATGGGGCATTTTAATGGCAAATCCAATAGTGCTAGTTGTTGCTTTAATTGCAACAATAGGTATTGCACTAATAGAAGCATATAAACATTGTAAATGGTTTAGAGATGGCGTAAATAAAGTATGGGATTTTATAAAAAAATTATTTAAAGGATTTGCTGATTTCCTTAAAGGCGGATTTTCTAGAGATTGGACTAAATCTTTTGGTATATTTGGAAATATATTAAACGCTTTTTCTAGAAATGTACACAATATATTTGGTGGAGTAAGACGTATCTTTGGAGGAATTATAGATTTTGTTGCAGGTGTATTTACAGGAAATTGGAGAAGAGCTTGGAATGGAGTTAAAGAAATATTCAGAGGAGCATTCCAATGTTTATCTGGAATAGCAAAAGCACCACTTAATGCTGTAATTGGACTTATTAATATGGCAATAAGCGGATTAAATAGAATAAGTTTTACAGCACCAGATTGGATTCCTGGAATTGGTGGTAAGCATTTTGGCGTTCATATACCACATATGAATTATCTTGCAAAAGGTGGTATTGTAAATAAAGCAACTCCTGCAGTAGTAGGAGAAGCAGGAACGGAAGCTGTAGTGCCTTTAGAAAATAATACGCAAGGATTAGATTTACTTGCAAATAAGTTATCTGAAAGAATAAATAATATATTATTAACTTCAAGTAGCTTATTACAACAACCAGATTTAACAATGCTTGGTCAAAATTCTAATAATGATAATACAAATACTAATGATCCTAATTACTTAGAAAAATTAAAAGAAGCAATTATTGAAGCTATAAAAGAGAGCAAAGAAGATAAAGACGATAAATATAACGGAAATAGCGACAGCGATATGGGAGATATAGTCTTAAAAGTTGGAGATACAGAGTTTGGCAGAATTGCTATAAGAACTATAAATAAATTAAATAAAATATCAGGAAAACAATTATTAATACTTTAGGAGGTGGCAATAATAAGCCTAGTAATTAATGGGGTAACAGTTGTTGCCCCTAAAAGTTTTAAAGTAAACATAATGGATTTAGATGGGGAAAATAGTAATAGAAATGCAAAAGGTGTAATGCTTAGAGATAGGTTAAGGGTCACAAGAAAATTAGAATGTGAATGGGGTCCATTAACATCTGATGAGATAAAAACAATATTAAATGCAATAAGTGATGTATATTTTTCAGTTTATTATCCAGATCCAAAGGATGGTAAAACAACAAAAACATTTTATACAGGAGATAGGTCAGCACCAGCTTTTGATTTTAAAAGCAATATGTGGCAGGGACTATCTTTTAATTTAATAGAAAAATAGAAAGAAGGAATTTAGAATGGAAAATGAAGTAAAGGTAACAAGTGTAGTGAGTGAAACAACAAATTTAAATGGAGTAGTTGAAGTTGAGAAGGACGGAATGAAACAACAAGTCTTAAATATGAATTGTTGTTTGAAAGAAAATGGAGTTGCAAACATTCAAACTTATGTAACAAACCAAGAATTATTTTTAGCTAATTCTACTTTAGTTGCAGCAGAAGTACAAAAATTTAGAACAAAGGCTACAGAGGTGGCAAAAGGTTTAAAATGTTTTGTATTTTAGTTTAAGATCTTACACTATGTAGGCTCTTTTATATTTATTAATTTAAGAAAGAAGGATTTGAATATGGCAAAGTTAACAAATAAAGAAATATTAGAAAAAGTAGGAATGTTAGGAGAAATTAGCAGAAAGAGTTTACCAGTAAAGGTTTCTTATGCAATAGGTAAGAATATTGGAAAAATAGAAAGTGAATTAAAGCATTATAACAATGAAAGAGAAAAGATAGTAGATAAATATTGTGAGAAGGATGAAGAAGGTAAATTTAAAATAGAAAATGGTAACTATGTTATCAAAGAAGATGAAAAAGAAAATTGGAATAAAGACATGATAGATTTACAAGACATAGAAGTTGATGTTGATGTGCATAAATTTAAGTTAGAAGAACTTAATGGCTACGATATGACTGCAAGTGAAATGATGTGCATTGACTTTATGATAGAAGAATAGATTTAAATTAATCTCTATGAAAGGAGGTTAGACATTGATTAAGACAACAAAAGCTTTTCTAAAAGAGATAAATAAGCTTGGTGGAAGAAAATTTGTAAGTAAAGTATTAATAAGAGATAAGGAATATAATGACGATAATATTATTGATATGAGCCTAGAGGAAAGTGTTAATCCAGGAGATAACTTTTCACTAGGCTCTGTTGTTTCTAATACATTTGAAATAAATTTAATTAATGTTGATGATATATTTGAAAATGCAATTGTTAAGCCATATATAGGTTTAGAAATTGATAATGAAATAGAGTATATTCCATTAGGTGTATTTACTGTAGATGAAGTATCTAAAAAGGATAAGAAAATTAAATTACAATGTGTAGATAATATGTTTAATTTAGAAAGAGCTTATTTTTCTGACTTAAGTTATCCAGCTAACATAAATGAAGTATTAAAAGAAATATGTAAAAAAGCTGATATAACTTGTAATTCTATATTACCTAATCATTCTATAGATGAAATAAAGGGGTATAGCTTTAGACAAGCAATAGGAATTATTGCAACACTTGCAGGATGTTTTGCTAGATTTAATAGACTTGGAGAGTTAGAAATAATATCTTATGAAGATACAGATTTAAGAATAACACCAGATACATTCTTTAAATTTGAAACAAATGATAAAGATTATATTATAGGAAAGATAACAGCTAAAAAGGGTGAAAAGACTTTTAGTAAAGGCTCTAATACAGAAATAATAATTGATAATCCAGTAATTACAGAAAACATTGTTGGCGACCTTTATAATAAGTTTAAAGATTTTACTTATAGACCATATACTTTAAGTTGGCAAGGTAATCCAGCAGTTCAAGCAGGTGATAGAGTTGTTATAGTTGGGGTAGATAATAAAGAATATAATACATTAATAATGAGTCATAAACTTACTTATAGTGGAGGGATTACAAGTGAATTAAAAGCAACTGGTAAAACAGAAAGTTCTGATAAATTTGATAGTAAAGGCTCTATAACACAAGCTATGGAAAACTATTCTATTGAACAGGCTGCTATTAAAGTAGCGTTGATACAAAAAGCTGATATAGATGAGTTTAATGCATTAAATGGAAGAGTGAATACTTTATATACTGAAGATTTAACATCTTTAAAAGCAAATATTAAGGATTTGCAATCCAATAAAATTAGTACAATAGAATTTAATGCTTTAGAATCTAAGTTGCAAACAGCACTTATAGGTAAAGCAGATGTAAATGAGCTTAATGTAGCTGTAGAAAGGGTTGGAATTGTAGAAGGTAAAACAGCTGCTATAGAGAATATGTTTAATAAAAATATTACATCTAAAAATATAGCAACTGGAGCTATAACTGCTAATTCTGGAATAATTGCAGAAGGTGCAATAGGTGATGCAGAAATTAGTTCTCTTAGTGGTAATAAATTAAGATTTGGAACTATAGATACAAGCTTAGTTAGTATTTTAGGACCACAAGGTAGGCTTAGATTAGTAGGCAATAAACTTCAAGTTATGGATATGAACAATGGTAAGATGTATGAAAGAATAATGTTAGGAATAGATGAAAACAATCAATCTTCTTTAATACTTAGAGGTCCTGATGGTAAAACTGTTTTGATTAATCAAGATGGAATGACAAAACAAGGATTTACTAATGGATATGGAAAACTTGAAGAGAATGAATTAGATGCATCAAAACTTAATATGAATAGTGTGATTAGAGGAATTAATGAAAATGGTAGTGAAACCATTAAAGGAACTAAAGTTCAGGTAGGAGATAGAACTTTAGATGTAGAATTATCTACACAACAAAATTCTATAGTAGAGAATGGTAAAAGATTAGAAAATCAACAAACTAATATTCTTGCATTAGATAATGCTATTAAATTAAAAGTAGATAATCAAGTTTTTAAAGAAACTAAAGATAGCATTAATGCTAATATTTCAGATACTTTGAATAAAGCTAATGCTTATACTAATGTACAAATAAATACAGTTAATACTAATTTATCTAAACATACAGCAGAGCTTAATATATTACAGGAAGAAATAAAAGGTAAAGTATCTCAATCAGATGTAGATAAATCTATAAATAATATAGAAATAGGAGATAGAAATCTATTATTAAATTCAAATTTCATTAATAAATATAAAGATACATCTGTTACTGATAAGCATGGTAATTTATATGCTGAAAATTGGGGTGGGTATAATAGTGGTATAGCAAATCCACAACAGTCTTATCATGCTCATTTAAATATAGAAAAATTTAATTTTCCAGTTTATGAGTTTAATGAAAGTGATGGTAATAGAAATTGGAAAGGTATTTCGCAACGCATAAAAGATAGAGTTACAGAAAGTGGAACTTTTGTTGTAACAATGGATATATATACAACCTTTTTAAAAGGCAATATTTTTGGTGGTTTTTATTATTATAAAAAGGGTTCGGATAAAATGAGTTTTGGTTCTGGTTTTTATAGATTAGAACCTACAAAAATAAATGAATGGCAAACATTAAGTCAAGTATACAAACTGAATGATGATGTTGATTTTAGTAAAGATATAGTTTTTTATGTGTATGGTTATGATTTTGGAGTAAATGCAATAGTTTATTTGCATAACATAAAATTAGTGAAAGGGAATAAGACATCACTTTTATGGACAGCAGCTCCAGAAGATTTAAATCAAGCAATTATTGATAGTGCTAAGAAAATAGATGAAAAGATAAATACAGTATCAACTGAATTGACACAAGCTAAAGATAGTTTTAGTGCTAGTGTTAACAGCCTAAATTCTAAGACAAGTACAATAGAAACTAATATAAGAACAGTTGAAACCAATATTGATGTAAAAATAGATAAAAGTAAACAAGATGCTATAAATCAATCATTAAAAAATACTAACAGCTCTTTAGTTGAGGCTAAAACTTATGCTGATAATGTTTCTAAAGAAAATGCTACTATAGTAGAAAAAGAACTGAAAAAAGCTAAAACTGATTTAAAAAAATATAGTGATGAAGTAGCAATAGCTAAAGCTAATCTTGCACAAGAAAATGCAATAGCTAATGCTGATAATAAAATTACTATTGAAGAACAGGCACGAATTAAGCAAGCACAAGATAATCTTAATAATGCTTTAGCTAAAGTTGAAGAAGCTAAAATATATGCTAATAAAATTACTGTAACTGCAAAAGAAGATGCGATTAAACAAGCAAACAGTAATACTACTAATGCTATTAATAATATTAAATTTAACGATAGAAATTTAATATTAGATAGTTTAATAAATGAAACTTCTGCAATTTATGGCTTTGGAAGTAGACAAATTTCTGTTTCATTAAAAGCAAACACAACTTATACTTTTGTAGTAAATGGTAGAAGTAACAGAAATGGAAATATAGAAGGAAAACATTTACGATGTTACGTTTATGACGTTAATTGGAATTATTTTGGATGTAATTTTTCAATAGAAGAAACTAAAGATATTACAAAATCAATTACTTTTACAACTGGAAGTATACCAGAAAATTTAGTATGGAAAGTTGGGTTTTACTGGTTTCCGAGTGGTGGAGATAGAACTGGTAACGCTACTGTAAACTGGTGTAAATTAGTTGAAGGTAATAAAACATCACCTTCATGGACACCAGCTCCTGAAGATATTGAAAATCAAATCGGTACAGCAAAAAAATCCATTGAAGAAAATACTGCTAAATTAAATCAAGCACAGATTGATTTAAAAAAGTATTCTGATGATGTTTCTACTGCTAGGGTTAATTTAGCTGTAACACAGGTAAAAGCATATGCAGATGGAGTTGTAAGCAAGGAAGAGCAGTCTAGGATAAAACAAGCTACAGAAAATTTAAATATAGCGGTTACAAAAGTTAATCAAGCTAAATCAGATGCACAAAGTTATGCAGAAAACATAGCAACTTCTAAATCTAATTTAGCAAAAGCATATGCAGATGAGGTATCTATTGCTAAGTCAAACCTAGCACAAACACAGGCACAAGCCTATGCAGACGGAATTGTAACTAAAGAAGAGCAATCTAGGATAAAACAAGCTACAGAAAATTTAAATGTTGCTATTGCTAAAGCAACTGATGCTGAAGCAAAAGCTAAGGCATATGCAGACAGTGTTACTGATACAGCTAAAGCAGAAACTAATAAGTATATCAATGGTAAAGTAAAAGATGTTAATAATGTTGTTACAGCTAATACATCAGCAATAAATATATTGAAAACAGAAGTTAGTTCCAAAGTAAATAAAACAGATATAGATACTCTTACAAGGACATTAAATGGAAAGATAATAGAAACTACTTCAAAAATAAATACAGTTGAAACCTCATTAACCCAAAAAACTAACAATATAAATGCATCAGTTAGTGATGTAAAAAGTATATTAAATACTAAAGCTGATGGAAGTACAGTAAGTTCTATACAAAGTCAATTAGCAAGTTTAAATATAGGTGTAGATGGAATAAGAACAGAAGTTGCAAAAAAGACAGATAAAAATAATATTATTAGTGCAATAAACCAATCAGCAGAAGAAATTAAGATAGATGCTAGTAAAATTAAGTTAAATGGATTAACAACATTTGCAAGGAATACAGGAATAAAAGCTATGGAAATAGATGGACCAATTATTAATTTTTATGATTGGGAAGATACTAGTAGAAAAGATTCAATAGGAAGTATATATTCAAGTAGGATTGGTGGAGATAGAAATAAAACAGGCATAACAATAGCAAATGAAAAAAATACAACAGTAGCTATAGCCTATTATAGTGATAAAGATAAGAATTACTTTCCGTATATAAGATTTGATAAAGATAATATTAATAATCAAATGTGTCCTATAACATTATATGAAGATATAAATTTAAATGGATATACAATGTATTTAGGAGATACCAAAAGAAATTACATGTATCAATCTAGTGGTGGAGATTTTTGCATAAAAACAGCACATGGATTAAAAATAATGGATAAAGACAATGGGAATTATACTGCTAATTTAGATGCTAATTACACTGGGTTTGCAAAATGGGATCAAAATCATTATTATGCTCAATTTTTCCCAGGAGGTTTTCAATTTTCAGGTAATGATGGAAAGGCACTTTTTTGGCTAGATGATGGTTCATGGGATATATGCACTAAGGTTGGTATGAATATGTGTGTGCAAGGAAATTTATCTGTTAATGGAAAGAAAAATAGAATTGTAGAAACAGGAATTGGAAATCTAGCATTAAATGCAGTAGAAAGTACAGAATGTTGGTTTACAGATATGTCTATAGAACAGAATAGAACTGATTCAAATGGTGATTGCATAATTTGGTTTGATAATACATTCTTATTAACTGTTAATACAAAATGTAGATATAAAATAGATGTAACTCCACTTGGAGAATTTGCATCAAATGGCAAATTAACTTATGTTAGGGTTGTAGAAAAAACAGAGCGATATTTTAAGGTTAGAGGTACACCGAATACATTATTTGACTGGACCATAACTGCAAAACAAATAGGATATGAAAATATAAGATTAGAAAAAGTTAAAAAGGGCTAGTTAATTCTAGTCTTTTTTCTTTATAAAAAATTAGACAGAAAGAAAGGAAAGATTAATGGATAATGTTTTAAATCAATTAAAAATTTTTGTTGCAGTATTAGGAGTTTTATTTACCTGGTTGTTTGGAGCATGGGACACTCCACTAATTGTATTAATAATATTTATGGTGATTGACTATCTAACAGGGCTTACGAAAGGATATGTAAATAAAGATTTAAGTTCTAATATAGGGCTTAAAGGTATAGCAAGGAAATGTGTTATATTTGCAATACTTATTGTAGCAGTTATGCTAGATAGACTCCTAAATACAGGTAATTGGGTATTTAGAAGCCTTGTATGTTATTTTTACATAGCGAATGAGGGAATAAGTATTTTAGAAAATGCATCAGAGTTAGGAGCACCAGTTCCAAGCAAATTAAAAAATGCATTAATACAATTAAGAGAAGATAAAGAAGAGCATAAATAGTTTTATTTGTGCTTTATTTTTATAAATAAATTTAAGAAAGAAGGAATTTAAATGTTAAAAGAGCTTATTAAAATTTTAGTAAAGTTAGTGGAAGCAAAATTAAAGAAAACAGGAATGGAAGAGGAGATATTAAATCATAAAAAGTATATTGATACAGCTAAAGAAGTATGGGGAATAGTTGATGAACAGTTTAGGCTTACACAAAATGTTAAGGAAAAATTATCTAGCAAAGCTGATGAATTTAACAAGAAGTTTTTAAAAGAACATCCAGAAGTATCTAAAGAAGATATTGAATACTTTAGGCAAGCAGTAGCTGGAGAAGTTAATCAAGGCAAACAAGCTGTATTAGATAATTCAGAAATTTTAAGAAAATTACAATCTGAAAATGAAGAATTAAAAGCTAAAAATTCAGATTTGGAAAATAAATTAAACGCTATTTCAAATTATGTACCAAAGGAAGAGCAAGGACAATAGTCCTTGTTCTTTTTTATATATAAATTTAGCAAGAAAGAAGGATTAAAAAATGGTATTAATGAAAAGAAGAATAGACCCAGACGACCATTATAACGGAAGGAATGCAATAAAATATATAGTAGTGCATGATACTGGAAATAAGACAGATTCAGATGAAGGAAATGCTAATTATTTTTGCACTGGTACTCGTAATGCATCAGCTCATTATTTTGTAGATGATGACTCAATTACACAAGTTGTTGAAGAATATAATGGGGCTTGGCATTGTGGAGATGGACATGGTGTTTATGGAATAGATAATAGAAATAGTTTAGGTATAGAAATGTGTAGAAGAAATAATGAAGTTACTTCTAAGACTATTGAAAATACAATATGGCTTGTGAAAAGGCTGCAAGATAAATATAATGTTTCTGATAATAGAGTAGTAAGACATTATGATGCAAGTAGAAAGATATGTCCAGAAGCATTATCACATAATAATTGGGCTAAATGGAGAGCTTTCAAGGAAAAGTTAACAGGAAATGCTCCAGAAATTGAAGTTAGAAATTCAATTATAGATATTACTTTAGATAAAGCAAGAAAATATGTAGGAGCTAGATGTGAGGAACTACAAAGGCTACTTATAAAAGCAGGATATAATTGTGGCGGGTATGGACCAGATGGAAAGTTTGGTAGAGGAACTTATAATTCTTTATTAGATTTCCAAAGGGATCATGGATTATCTCCAGATGGTTTAGCTGGAACAAATACTTTTGCTAAATTAAGAGAGGTTACAACTTCTAATAGTAATAATTATAAGAAAGAATATGTAGAACATGGTACTTGCACAGTAGCAGTAAATAGCCTATGTATAAGAAGTAATCCTTCTTTAAATGCAGAAGTTAAAGGGCATTATGATAAAGGCAGCAAAGTAAAATATGATTACGTAATAGATAATGATGGTTACAGATGGATACGTTGGGTAGGAGCTACAAGTGGTAAATATAGATATATGGCAGTTAGAAATCTTAAAACAAATGAAAGATTAGGACATTGTGAATAATAATTATTTTAGGCAGGAGAAATCCTGCCTTTATTTTTATTTAAAAATTAAAAATATAACAACAGCAATTAAATATATAAAATTGCAAAACATCATATTTAAAATAAGAAAAATATTATATTTGAATAGATTATTTTTCAAAATCATCACCTTCTTTTCTTTTGTTTTTATAATATACAATTCTAAAAATAAATTTATAACTAAAAAATGCTTTAGTTATGCATTAAAGCACTTATTTTGCTTTACAATATATTGTGTACAGTTGATTTACATAGTAAAAAGTGCTACTAAAAGAATTAAAAAATGCTAAAATATAAATATAGATATATTTGCCAAGGAGGAGAAGTTATGGGATTTTTTGATAAAACAGAGGAGAAGGAAGAAAATAAACTAGGAGAATATTCACTTGATAGTAGTAAAAAAGAAATTCAGGAGTTACAAGGTATATTAAAAGATAATGAAGAGTGTAATTACTTAGTTGAAGGATGTACTGAAGAAGGAAGTTGGATAATCGCTACTACAAATAGCAGACTAATATTTTTACATAAAAAATTCAAAGGAGATATTAAAGTAGAAGAAATAAGTATCAATGATATAAAGTTTACAAATTTTAAAACAGGTTTACTATCTGGAAAAATAGAAATAGGACTAAATGATGAATACATTGTAATTACTAATATCTATAAAGATTATGTTGAAGGTATGTTTAATATTTTAAATGAAACAATAATTAAATGTATTATGAATAGAGATAATATTGAGTATGGAGAAGCAAAATTAGTCTGGGCTGATATTTCTAAAGAATATGAATTAGCCAAGCTTGAAAAAGAAAATAAGTTAAAGGAAGAAAAGAAGGAAAAAGAAAGACAAGAGTATGAGAAAGCCAAAATAGAATATGAAGAAAAAATAAAAGCCAAGGCAGAAGAAAAAAGAAATGAAAAACAGTATCAGAAAGATAGATTAAAACAATTAAAGAGGGATCATATACCTTATTGTCCTAAATGCCATAGTACAGCAATAACTTATCAAGGCAAAAAAATTAGTATAGGTAAAGCTATAGTTGGAGGAGCTCTTTTAGGTCCAGGAGGAACAGTTCTTGGTGGACTTAGTGGTAAAAAAGGAAAAGTAGTTTGCTTAAATTGTGGACATAAATGGAAGTTGTAAATTAAAAGGACTATGAGGTTTTAATCATAGTCCTTTTGAGTTTATGGTGAAATTAAATATTTTAAAGAGTACTAAATAAAATATTTAATCTATAAAATAGTTTTGCTTATTAAAAGGGGACATTGAAATATGGAATCACGATATTATTTTGTAAAAGATGTTATGAAGATGTTAGAGGTTAAAGAAACTAAAGCATATGCAATAATACGAGAATTAAATGAGGAGCCTAATAAAAATGGTTATATAACAGTTGCTGGAAGAGTGTCAAAAAGGTATTTTGATAAAAGATATTATATATAGTAAGAATTTTAAATTTGTTGTTTATATAGTTTTAATGTATAACAAAAGACTAGGAATTATTAATTCTAGTCTTTTGCTTATATTTGCCTACATAAATTCAATTTTGCTGGCAGATTGACGACATATATATAAATTTAAATAACTTATTTTAATAGTAATTAACATCGCATAGATATATAGTATTACTTTACATTAAGAAAAAACAACATTATATAGTAATAATTAAAATTATATAGATAGATAAAAAATATAAATTTAATTATACTAGTCATGTTGAGAACGTAGCTTTACTATACTTAAAATAATTGTTTCGAAAAATATTAGTGCAGTAGATCGAGTTTTTAAAGAAATACTTTCTAGGCATTGTAAATGAACAGGTTAGAAGTTGTGTGGAGTATATTTCCAATGTATTACTTAAGGTTTACTGCAAAAGAGTATTAAATATGGTAGAATATTAATATAAAGAATGGCTTAAATAAGCCATTCTTTAACATAGAATTTTTAGGTTTTATCTTAACTATATGGAATGTAAATTGAGTTAATAATTTACTAAATTCATCATCTAATTTATGTTTTATCTTAACTATATGGAATGTAAATTGGGTAGATAGTCCACTAATAAATAATTATTCCCATATGTTTTATCTTAACTATATGGAATGTAAATTCTTCCAGTTCTATTATTAAAAGAAACACCAGTAACTGTTTTATCTTAACTATATGGAATGTAAATACAAAATATTAAAAGTAAATTATTATAAAGACTATGGTTTTATCTTAACTATATGGAATGTAAATACAGAAAATAAAACAGAGCAATAATTTAATATAGACAGTTTTATCTTAACTATATGGAATGTAAATTATAGTAATGCAAATACTGCAAGTCAGATAAATGCTGGTTTTATCTTAACTATATGGAATGTAAATTCAACTAAATCAAGAACCGTTGGCTCTTATAGTAGAGGTTTTATCTTAACTATATGGAATGTAAATATTTAGTAGGAAGTGCTTTAAGTATGAACGCTATGGGGTTTTATCTTAACTATATGGAATGTAAATACAGCAGAGTTCAATGTTTATGGTGAACCACTTTATTGTTTTATCTTAACTATATGGAATGTAAATTTCAAAATGAGTGTATTTGTATAATGAATTTAATTCGTTTTATCTTAACTATATGGAATGTAAATTTTTCTTTTGCTAATTTATCTTTAAATTGCAAATGGTTTTATCTTAACTATATGGAATGTAAATAACTTTAAAAAGAGATTTGAAAATAAGTTTATGGACTAGTTTTATCTTAACTATATGGAATGTAAATGATAGAAAAGATGAAGTATTAGGTTACTTACATGAAAGTTTTATCTTAACTATATGGAATGTAAATCTACATAAAATCTTCTAAGCTTACGTTGAAATTTACAGTTTTATCTTAACTATATGGAATGTAAATCTAGCAAATTTAACATCATATTGTAATTCATAAATCGTTTTATCTTAACTATATGGAATGTAAATAAATGTAATAAATAAAGAGTATGAAGAAAAGATAGATAGTTTTATCTTAACTGTAAGGAATATAAATAGTGTGAATGATTTAAAGAACCATACTAAATAATGATAATAAAAATATATCTAAAGTTGCTAGGCGTTTTAATGTTTCTAGATCCTTTGCATGGAAATTATTAAAAGAAAATAAATTGATATAATATAATTGAAGAGATTTAACTATTAATTTAAAAATTAATTTACCTGCATAATAAAAGTTCATTATTATGCAACTAAATTTATTATAATTAACCTTTGTATAATATTATATTTTTGAGTAAAAATTTAAAAAATAATTATAAAAAAATAATTATGGACCAAATATGTCACTAATTAAGATTAAAATTTAATTATGAAATAAATTGACAAAATTTTAAAAAGGTAACAAAATTTAATTATAGAGTATAGGAGGTGCATGATGAAAATTTCTATTACAGGAAGAATGAAAGGAAATAAAATTCAAATTGGGTATAGGATGTTTATATTAAGTATGATAAAAAAAATCCTATCAGATTTTGATGAGAAATATTTTAATAGTATTTTTTTTCATGATGGTAAAAAGTCTAAAAAGATAAAGCCATTTACTTTTAGTGTGTTTTTTAGAGATTATAAAATAAAAGGAAAATATATAGAAGTGAATGGAGAAGTAAAGATAATAATATCTTCAGCTGATATGAAACTTATGATGATTCTTTTTAATGGTTTTATGAATATGAAGAATTATGGAGACTTTATAAAATTTTCAGTTAATGTTGAAAAGGAAAGGAAAATCAATAAAGATGAAGCAATATTTAAAACGTTATCACCGATTTATATTAAAGATAAAGATGGAAAAGATTTAGATATTGAAGATGAAAATTATAATAAAGTATTTAATTATTATGCAGATATAATATTAAGATCATATAGAGGATATGGATTAAATAAAACTTTAGAATTTATACCTTTAAACATGAAAAAAATAGTAGCTAAAGAACAAATTAAAGGATTTAAAGAAAAAACAGGAAAAGAATACATTTATATAAAAGCTTATTCTGGAATTTTTAAACTTATTGGAAACACTGAAGATTTAAATCTTTTAAAGGACTTAGGTGTTGGTGCAAGAAGAAGTGGATTTGGGAATATTGATTTATTTTAAAATTTTAAGAGGAGGTGATATTATTATATGAAAAATATTATAAATGAAGATAAATTTGATTATTCTATAGAAGCTTCTGATTGGAGATATAGTGCTGCAATTGTTGGACTTATAAAATATTTTGATTATCTTCATGGAAAAGGAATTGAAGATAAGGAAAATTTATATCAAATAGATGATGATATTTTGAAATATAATAGTAAAGCAATAACAGAGGAAAATTATTTATTATTTGTAGAAAAAACTTTTTCAAAAGAAATGCATCATTTATCTATAGAATCAATACTAGCTAATGATGAAATTACAGAGGAACAAGAAAAATTAATAAATGAAAAATTAAAAGCAAATAAGCCAATGCAAAATGTCTTCAATAAAATTAAGTATTCAGAGGAAAATAAAGAAGTTATTCTAGATTTAATAAATAAAAATAGATTGGAACTTATAAAAAGGACATATGAAAAAGGACTTAAATTGTATAAAAAATTTAACAATGAAAATTCTTTATTTTCAAAAGAAGGTAAGTCTTGTAGAATTCTTAATTATTATGTTGATATGGCGAAGAAAGGCAAGAGTCTAGGATATTTTTGGGATATCACTACATTCAGTTATCAAGATGATGAAGTATTCGATTTCATACCTTTTGCATTTTCTAAATCATATGAGGCATTTTTTATAAATAATAATTACTCAATAAAAGAATTATTAAAAAGCAATTCATTAATAGAAAATAGTGAGCATCCAAGAGATACGTTATTTAGTGAACTTAAAAATTCTAGTGAATACATTGATTTTGATGTAGAAGTTATTATTAAAAATCAAGGAGAAGCATATTATAAAACTCTTTTTCTTAGAAAAGAAACAATAGAAATATTAAAAAAAATAGAAAACTATAATGGAATAAAAGTAGTTTATAAAGATAAAAACCCAAAAAGTCCTGATTATTTAGAAAATGATATCATTGATTGTATATTAAATAAGATAAAGTTAGATTCAATAATAGAAATGTTATTAAAGTCAACTAAATACAATTATTCATACAATATAAAGACACTTATAGATATAAATAAGTTAATATATGGAGGGGATATAATGAATCAAAAAATGAAAGGAGCTTTTGCTGCTGCTAAATCTGTAAATAAAGGGTTAGAAGCAAATAAAATAAATAGCTACAAACAAAAGTTAATAAGCTCTATAACTTTTAAAAATTATGATAGATTTTGTGAAATACTACTTCAACTATCATCTTATTCTGGAATAGTATTTAATTTTGCTTATGATTTATTTGATGATTTTGAGGAAAATAAAAACTTAGCATATACATTTATAAATGCACTTGGAAATAATGAAAGCAATAAAGAAGGAGGAGAAAATAATGAGTAAAAAGTCTTTAACACTTACAGTTATAGCAAATATGACTTCAAACTATGGGGAAGGTCTAGGTAATATATCTTCAGTACAAAAAGTTTTTAGAAATGGAAAAATATATGCAACTAGAAGTAGAGAAAGTATTAAAAATGGAATAATGGTTCAAAGTGGGCTTTATGATGATTTAGAAACTATTATAGATAAAAAAGTAAATCAAAAAGCTGTATCAAAGGATTTAAATGTTACAAATTGTAGAGCATTAGAAGGCGGGTATATGAATACAGTTAATAATACTTATGTTAGAAACAGTTCATTTTATTTAACTGATGCAGTAGCTTGTAATGAATTTGTTAATGAATATAGATTTCACAACAACTTATATATGGCAACAAACTATGCTAAAAAGAATGGTATAAATCTACAAGCAAAAGCAGGAGAAGCTGGACTTATGCCTTATCAATATGAATATGATAAATCATTAAAACAATATAGTATGACAATAGATTTAGAAATGATAGGAAGAGATGAAAATTTCGATTCACAGGAAGCAAGTAATGAAGAAAAGGCAACGAGAGTAAAAATGCTTTTAAATGCAGTAGAAAATCTTTCATTAGTTGTAAAGGGAAATCTTGATAATGCAGAGCCAATATTTATAGTTGGTGGACTTGTAAATAGAAAAACTCATTATTTTGAAAATGTAGTTAGTGTAAAAAATAATAAATTAGAAGTTACAGAAGATTTAAAAGATAGAGTAGATAATGGATGTTATGTTGGATTATTAGAAGGAGAAAATCTAGCAAATGAAGGAGAAATAAAAGAAAAATTAAGTCCTTTAAGTATAAGAAAATTTTTTAAGAAATTAGAAGAAGAAGTAGACGAGTATTATGGTATTTAATTATGGAAGCTTTAAGAATAGTTTTAAAACAAAATAGTGCTAACTATAAAAAAGAAGAAACTTCTTTAAATAAGATGACATATCCATTACCACCTTTTTCAACAGTTATTGGAGCTATTCATAATGCATGTAATTATAAAAAATATAGGACTATGGATGTAAGTATTCAAGGAAATTATGAATCATTAACTTTAGAGCCATATACAGACTATTGTTTTTTAAATACAGTTATGGATGATAGAGGAATACTTGTAAAATTTAAAAATTCAAATAGTTTATCAATGGCTTATGAAAAAGTTGCAAAGGCATTAAAAGCTAAAGGAAATAGTTTTAGAAAAGGAACAACAATACAAGTATATAATGAAGAACTTTTACAAGAGTTTAGATGTTTAAAAGATTTATCTGAAAAGATAGGCGGAGAATTAAAAAGAGAAAAAGATAATAAATTAAAACTAATAAAAGATGAAAAGAAACATTTATCTGAGAAGAAAAAAGAACTTAAAGGAAATAAGATTGCGTTAGAAGAGATTAAGAAAAGGGAAGCAGATCTTAAACTTAAAGAAAAAAATATAAAAGATGAGTTTGAAAATTTTAAAGAAGAAAATTATACAAAACCATATTCAAGATTTGCTAGTTTAACAACTTCATTAAAATATTATGAAACTTTAAATAATATAAATCTAATTATTCATATAAGAAGTGATAAAGAAACTTTATTTGATATAGAAAAAAATATTTATAACCTAAAATCAATTGGGAGAAGTGAAGATTTTGTTGATATACAAGAAGTTAAAATGGTTGAACTTCTTAAAGAAGTTGAAGACAAAGATGAAATAATAAATTCAAATTCAGCATATATTGATTTTAATTTAGTAAAAGAAGAAGTAATTGAATCTATAAAAGCTAGTGATAGTAAATGCTGTTCTGGAACTAAGTATTATTTGAATAAAGACTATAAAATAATTGATAATAAGAGGGTTTTTAATAAAAAAAAGGTCTTATTTATTTCAAAATATATGGTAGGAAAAGCGGCAGAAAATGTTTATTTTGATATAGATGATAATAATAAATATATAGTGAATTTCATATAACTTGGAGGTTTTAAAATGGATTTAAGTATTTATAGTGCTAAGCTAGATAAATCAATAAGAGAGCATACAGATGATTTATTAAACAATCTTGAGTATTTAAAGGAGCTTGGTTATATAAAAGATGAAAAAATACTAAATCTTACGAAAATAGCTTGTGAATATCATGATTTTGGAAAAGCAAATAGAGAATTTCAGTATAGGATAAAACATGGAACAGATTTTAATACTAAAAAGGAGATAGCTCATAATCTGCTATCTCTTTATTTTATAAATCCAAAAGATTTTGATAATAAGGAAGACTATTATAGAGTATGTTTTGCGGTATTATTTCATCATTATTATTATGATGATAATTTAAAAACATTAATAGATGAAAAAGAGTTAATAGAAGATTTATTAAGTGATTTTGAAACATATAAATTAAAACCAATTACACCAAAAAGAATTGGTAAAATAAGAGGAGATAATGAAGCTATATTAGTTAAAGGGTTTGTAAATAAGTGCGATTTTAGTGCAAGTGGAGGAACAAAAATAGAATATAAGAATGATTTCTTAAATATGAGCTTAGAGAATCTTTTATCTATTTGGAAAGTTAAAAATAAAAATGCAAGTTGGAATGAACTTCAAGAGTTTTGCAAAAATAATTCAAATGAAAATATTATTGTTGTAGCACAAACTGGAATGGGAAAAACTGAAGCTGGATTACATTGGATTGGAGATAATAAAGGATTTTTTATTTTACCATTAAAAACTGCAATAAATGCTATTTATAAAAGAATTTCAGAAGATATTGTAAGTAATGGAATAGAGCATAAAGTGGCATTAATACATTCAGATACTCTTTCTTATTACAATGATAATAGTGACAAAAATATAGATATATTAACTTATAAAAAAGAAGGAAAGCAATTAGCAATACCCCTTAATATAACAACTTTAGATCAAATATTTGACTTTGTTTTAAAGTATAAAGGATATGAAATGAAAGCGGCAACATTATCATATTCAAAGGTTGTTATAGATGAAATACAAATGTATAGTGCAGATTTATTAGCTTATTTAATTTATGGAGTAAAAAGTATAATTAAATTAGGTGGGAAAGTTGCAATTTTAACAGCAACATTAGCTCCTTTCATAAAAGATTTATTAATTGGAGAAGGTAATGAATTTAATTTTAAAGAAAGCACTTTTGTTAATGATTTAAAAAGACACAATATAAAAACTTATGAATCAAAAATAAATAGTGAAACAATTTATAATAAATATAAAGAAAATAAGGAGAGTGGAGTAAGTAATAAAATATTAGTAGTCTGTAATACAATAAAAAAGGCACAAGAGTTATATAAAGAATTAAGTGAAAAAGGTATAGACAATTTAGAAATTTTTCATAGTAAATTTATAAAAAAAGATAGAGCTAGTAAAGAAAATAAAATTTTAAAATTTGGAAAAACAGATTTTAAAGGAGATGGAATATGGATTTCAACACAAATTGTAGAGGCAAGTTTGGATATTGATTTTGATTATTTATTTACAGAGCTATCTGATATTAATGGATTATTTCAAAGGTTAGGAAGATGTAATAGAAAAGGAGAAAAATCAGTAGAAAATCATAACTGCTTTGTTTTTTTAGATGTTGATGATAATATACTAACAAAAGGAAATACAGGCTTTATAGATAGAAAAATATATGAATTATCAAAAGAAGCTTTAAAAAATAAAGATGGAGTATTATCAGAAAAAGAAAAAGTTGAAATTATAAATAGAACTTTAACAACTAAAAATATAAAAGGCAGTAAATATTATGAAGAATATAATGAATTTTCAGATTGGATAAAAGAAGTTAATCCATATGAAATAGATAAAAAAGATGCTAAACTTAGAAATATAGTATCTTTTGATATAATGCCAAAATCAATTTATGAAGAAAATATTGAAGTAATAACTGAATGTATAGATAAATTAAGAGATAAGAATGTATCAAAATTAGAAAAAATTAAAATTAGAGATACGCTTAAAGGTTGCACAGTATCAGTAGGAAAATATGACTTGGAAGTTTTAGGAAAAACAGCATTGTATAAAGAAATAGAAATAAGTAAATATGAAAAAATTCCAGTTGTAAGTTGTGAATATGGTAAATTAGGTTTTATGAGAAGTAAAGAAAATAATATATATGATAATTTCTTATAATAAATAATTATTTTATAAGTGTTTTTGGTGAATTAAAAATAACTTAAATTATATATATTAGAAAATGCGTTAAATCTAAAGAAAATAAATTGATACAACAAAGTATAGTAGTTAAAAATATTGTATTAAAGGAGTAATTTATGAGTAATTTAGAAAATATTCTAAAAATGCTTTTTGAATTAAAAAAAGGAAATATAGTTAAGAAAAAGGATTTAGCAAATAAATTAGATGTTACAGAAAAACAAATATTAAGATATAAAAATGCAATAAGTGAATTATTTACAATAGAGTCTATACCAGGACCAAATGGTGGTTATAAAATGATAGATTCATATTTCCCTTTTAAGGAATTACTTACAAAAGAAGAAATAATGATTTTAAAAATGCATATAAGTTCATGTCAATATAGTGATATAGAAAGTGAAAAACTAAAAAGAGCATTAGAAAAAATAAATTACACAATTTTAAAAGATACAGATAATATTTCAGCACAGATGATACCGTATTCAAAAGTTAATGTGAATAATGAAGATATTTTAATTATGCAGAGATATTTTTATGAAGCAGTATTAAATAAGAAACAGGTAATAATAGAGTATACAGGAAATAATGGAATAAATACAAAAAGGAGAATAGAACCTTATAAATTAATTATATTTAAAGGAGAATGGTATGTAGTTTCAAAATGTTTACTGAAAAATAGTATAAGATTTTTCAAATTAATAAGAATAACAAATTATATAATAACAAATAAAAAGTTTAAAGTCGATATTGATGTAGATAAATTAATAAATGAGTATAAGAAAAATAGTATAGGTATTTTTGGAGGAAAAGAATATGATATAGAGTTAGAAATTACTCCTCCAATTGCTAATACTATAAAAGAGAGAATATGGGTTGATAATCAGATAATAAAAGAATTAGATAATGGGAAAATATTATTTAAAGCGAGGATGAATATTGATCCAGAAATAGTTTCATGGATTTTTTCTATGAAAAGTTCAGTTAAAATTATAAAACCTGATATACTTAAAAAAGAAGTTAAATGTGAACTTCAAAAAATGATTGAAAATTTATAAAATTCATATGTTAAAATGTAAGTATTACAAATTAATATAATTATAAAAAATTCATTACCAATTATGTCCTTGATTGATGATAACATTCAATCAAGGATTATTTTATGGGAGTGATTATTATGGAATTTAAATTTGATGAACTAAAAGTTCAAGGAACAAAGTTTAATTATTATTTCATATGCAAAAGAAAACTATGGCTATTTTCAAAGGGAATATCTATGGAAAATCAAAATGATAGAGTATTACAAGGTACTGTTGTTCATGAGAGTTCTTATAAAAATAAAGAAAATAAAAAAGAAAAGCTTATTGATAATATGATAAAAATTGATATTATGGATAAGGAAAAAATAAGTGAAGTAAAAATAACTAGTAAAATGAAAGAATCAGACAAAATGCAGCTATTATATTATCTATATTATTTAAAAAATATGGGAATAGAAAGAAAAGGAACTTTAAATTACGTAAAGGAAAGAAAAGTTGAAGAAATAGAACTTACAGATGAAGATATAAAACATATAGAAAGTGCCTTAATTGATATAAACCATATATTAAATCTTGAATATCCACCTAAAGTTAAAAAATATCCTTATTGTAAAAAATGTGCTTACTATGAATATTGTTATGTGAAGGAGGTTTAAAATATGGGAAGAGATTATTATGTTTTTAGTAGTGGAAATCTTAAGAGAAAAGAAAATACTGTATATTTTATAGATTCAGAAGATAATAAGAAAGCTATACCAATTGAAGAAATAGAGAGAATGCATTTATTTGGAGAAATAGATTTAAATACAAAATTTTTAAATTATATATCAAGATATGGAGTAATCATAAATGTATATAATTATTATGGATTTTATAGTGGTACATATTACTCAAGAAAAAAGAATGTTTCTGGATTGCTTTTAGTTAAACAAGGACTTGCATATTCTAATAAAAAGAAGAGATTAAAAATAGCAAAATCTTTTATAGATGCAGCTTTTCATCATATTTTAAGAAATTTAAGAAGACATAGTGAAGTTCCAAAAGAACTAATAGAAAATATAGAAATAGAAAGAGAAAATGTAAATAATTCAAATGATATAACAGAACTTATGGGTGCTGAGGGAAGATGAAGAAAACTTTATTATGAGGCTTTAAATTATTTTTTAAAAGAAGAATTTAAATTTAATAAAAGAGAAAAAAGGCCTCCTAAAGATCCCATAAATGCATTAATATCTTTTGGAAATAGTCTTATGTATACAACTGTTCTTGGAGAAATTTATAAAACACAATTAGACCCAACAATTAGCTATCTACACGAACCTTCAACAAAAAGATTTTCATTAAGTTTAGATATAGCAGAAATATTTAAACCTTTAATGGTTGATCCAATTATATTTAAATTAATTAATAAAAATATGATAACTTTAAAAGATTTTATTATTAAAGATGAACTTTGTTATTTAAATGATATGGGAAAGAAAAAGTTTATAAGAGAATATGAAAATAAATTAATGACAACTATAAAACATAGAACTTTAAATAGAAAGGTTTCATATAGAACATTAATAAAACTTGAGTGTTATAAATTAATAAAATATTTTATTGAAAATGAAGAGTATAAAGGATTAAAGGCATGGTGGTAATATGTTTGTTGTAATTACTTATGATGTTGGAGAGAAGAGAGTAAATAAAGTAAGAAAGAAATTAAAGATGTACCTTACATGGACACAAAATTCAGTTTTTGAAGGCAGTATAACTGAAGCAAAACTTAGAAAATGTTTATCAGAAATTGATTTAATATTAGATGTAAAATACGATTCTATATATATTTATAAGGTGAAGAATAACAAAAATATAAATAAGTATGTTATAGGTAGTGAAAAAAATTATGATGAATTATTTCTATAAAATTTGCAGTAGATTAAATAATAATAAAAATATATTATAAGCTAGATATACCAATGGGTTAGATATAAAATAAAAAGATATTAAAATAAATTACTAACGATTTACTGCAAAAACATTACAAATATAGTAAAATATTAATATGCAAATGGCTTAGTTAAGACATTTTTTTATTAATATTTTATGGGGTTTTATCTTAACTATATGGAATGTAAATCAAACTAAACCAGCTATTTATATATATGATAATTCTTGTTTTATCTTAACTATATGGAATGTAAATATTCCAAAATACTTCCAATCTTTAATATCCCCTACTTGTTTTATCTTAACTATATGGAATGTAAATACAGGGAAGGTTAAAGAAGATTTATTTAATTCTAAAGGTTTTATCTTAACTATATGGAATGTAAATAGTACGCCACCAATAGAACTCATTAAATACGTTCATGGTTTTATCTTAACTATATGGAATGTAAATTAACAATTATATTATTATTAGTTCACGAAAACACACGGTTTTATCTTAACTATATGGAATGTAAATTTATATTCACCGTCAATAGTAATATCATATAGTGAAGTTTTATCTTAACTGTATGGAATGTAAATTAATGTTTGTAATACTGTACCCTCAGAAGTTTTTAAGTTTTATCTTAACTATATGGAATGTAAATATCGTTAACGCTGTTAAAAATGCAGGGTGTACTAAGTTTTATCTTAACTATATGGAATGTAAATGGCTCAAACGGATATAGAAACGGTAAATGGGGAAATGTTTTATCTTAACTATATGGAATGTAAATGGTGGATTAAAAGAAGGTGCAAAGGTAAAGATTAAGGGTTTTATCTTAACTATATGGAATGTAAATCTTTTAGCTTGTCAGGAATTTTACCACCGAGTTCGCCAGTTTTATCTTAACTATATGGAATGTAAATCAACTACTGTGTGTTTGTACCATTTCTTACCTTCTTCGTTTTATCTTAACTATATGGAATGTAAATATTTCATTCGATTTAGAATATGATACTATAAGATACGGTTTTATCTTAACTATATGGAATGTAAATCATTTAATTATTAATGGAGAATATTTTGAACTTTTAGGTTTTATCTTAACTATATGGAATGTAAATAACAAAATATAAGGCTTTTAAATTCCACTCTATTTTTAGTTTTATCTTAACTATATGGAATGTAAATGATACTAAGGCAGAGTTAGATGTTGAATTATTAGCACGTTTTATCTTAACTATATGGAATGTAAATTTTATGGTTGGAAGAGATAGCAAATTATTAAAGGAAGTTTTATCTTAACTATATGGAATGTAAATGATGATAATGGTAATCTTGTGGCAACTTTAACTAAAAGTTTTATCTTAACTATATGGAATGTAAATCCAAGTACCAATAGATACTTAGAGAGCTTTGAACTTGGTTTTATCTTAACTATATGGAATGTAAATACAGCAACAACATATGAAGATGTAGAAAAAGCAATAGAGTTTTATCTTAACTATATGGAATGTAAATGGAAGTAGTTTTTCAGTGGATTCAAGATGATTCGGGGTTTTATCTTAACTATATGGAATGTAAATTGAAATTACTAGGTTAAACGAGGAAATCGAAAAACTTGGTTTTATCTTAACTATATGGAATGTAAATTTTTATATTGTAATCGACGAACTTTTAAAAATTGTAAGTTTTATCTTAACTATATGGAATGTAAATATTAGAGCCGTTAAAATAGAAGATATGGAACTTAATGGTTTTATCTTAACTATATGGAATGTAAATTCGATTATCATTTTTCCGTCATTGTTGTCTACTGCTCGTTTTATCTTAACTATATGGAATGTAAATACTCTTGTTTACCTGTTGTTTCTTCTCCGTGATTAAGTTTTATCTTAACTATATGGAATGTAAATTGGAATATTATTAAAGTGTTATTAGCAGGTCCAGTTGGGTTTTATCTTAACTATATGGAATGTAAATATGTTATGGGAAAATATGCTTAGAATGGATAAAGATAGTTTTATCTTAACTATATGGAATGTAAATTATAAAGTAATTACATTTGTTAATTGATATAGTTGTTTATCAAACTATTAAATAAAGTAGAATTTAAAGCGATATTATTTATGTACTCTTTTCTGAATAAATAACAAATTATATATTCAACTAATGGTAGATTTTTTATTAATCAACCACCAGTTCCTTAAAATATATTACTTTTTAATATATCCTAAGTGTAGGAGGTAAAAATAAATGAATCAATTGCAAATAGGAAAATTTATTTCAGAATGTCGTAAAGAAAGCAACTTAACTCAAGTGCAACTAGCTGAAAAATTAGGTATAACAAACAGAGCTGTATCAAAATGGGAGACTGGCAATAGTATTCCTGATGCTTCTATTATGATTGAGCTTTGTGATATATTAAATATTAGTGTAAATGAGTTATTGTGTGGGAAAAGATTAAATGAAGAGGAAAAGCATATGGAATCACAAAAAAATACACTTACTGTGATTGTAGCAAAAAAAGAATTGGAAAATATGCAAGTTTTAGCTGAAATATTGATAGTAGTAGGAATTATTATTGCAATTACACTGACATCTGTGATAGCTGTATCTACAATACAAAAGATTATTACATTGACTGTGGGATGCTTTATATGGGGATATGGATTATGGTTAAGAATTAAATTGAAAAAAACAATTAGTAAAATTTCATGATTATTAAAATAAACTTCAGTTTATAGCTTCACGTTTCACTTACCGTACTTGTTTTCTACTTATTTCTGTTAAGTTAATTCCAGAATAAATAAATTTACTATAATATTTTCTGATTTTAATCATAATGGACACATACTTTCTTAAATAAAATTATATTTAAGAAAGTATGTGTCCATTAATTTTTATATTAATAATAAATAATTTTTAATAAATTATAGTTTATCTTTAAATGAAGATGTATTATCTAAAATATCATTTTTACATACATGCAACACATCATAATTTGTAGAACTTAGCTTTTTGATTTCTCGAGGATATATTCCTTTATATTTTTTAAAATAAGTTGTAAATTTGCTGTGGGATGAATATCCAACAGCCTTTGCAATATCTTTAATATCCAATGTTGTAGTAAGTAATAGTGTTTCTGCAATATTCATTCTTTTTCTTTGAGTGTATTCTGTAATACTCATTTGATATTTTTGCTTAAATAAAGTTTTTAGTTTTGTTCCGCTCATCATAGCAATTTTTTCTAAAAGCTCTTGAGGAATATCTAATGCATAGTGGTCATTTATATAACTTGCAACATTTTCAATAGCTTTTTCGTCAGCTTTTGATATTACTTTTGCTTTTGCTTTATTCACATAAGCATCAAGGGTAATACTTAACCACTCTTTTGCTTTTGCCTCAAGAAATATTTCAGCTGCAGGAGAAGTCATAGTACAGTTTAAAATAGAATTTGCAATTTTTTCTAAAGGTTTGGTAACAAGCTCTCTAGTATCAAAGAACATATCAGAAATATTTATATTTGAGGTATATTTATTACATGATATATATTCTTTGAACATTTTTTCTTTGAAATTTATTCCAACACTTAAATAAGGAAAATTTGAGTGTAGAAGGAATCGATAATTTTGATTGTTTACACTTGTAACAAACATAGTGTTAGAGGTAAGGGCTTGATAAGGAGAGAAGCTCTCACCATTGGCTGATATAATATATGATGAAGAAAGCAACATAAACTCACTCATATCAGGAAAAGAGTCAACTACTCTTTCTTTTTTTATAAAAAAATCATGGATATCAATAATAAAATGATCTGTTTCATAATACCAATATAAACCATCAAAGTCTTCATTATGCATGCAAAAGATTTTACCTACCTTGCAATATTTACAAAAGGTATCACAGGGATTCCACCCCATTTCCTCAAGAAAATTTTGAAAAGTATTCATAAAGCACCTCCAAATATCCCAATTAGACAATATTCCAATTAGACAATAATATATTTGATTTATTGTACCATATTTTAGTATATGATACAATTATTAAACCAAGATGCTGAAGAAAATAGTTTTTTATTCTATAAAAATAAAAAACTATGCATTTAAGTGTCTAAATGGGATAAAAGGAGGTATTGTATGTTCAATGTTTATAAGAAATTGATAAGCTATGCTCCAGAAAAGAAATATTTATTGTTTTTTACGATTTTCTTTTCTGTAGTATCAGCAGTATTACAGATTTGTGCTTTTTATTATTTGTATGAGTTTTTAAATAAACTCATTACAGAAGGAAATTCTCAAGGGGCTGGTACATATGCTCTTTATATTGCAGTGCTAATGATGTGTGGTGGAATTTTATACTTTTTATCACTTACTCTATCACATTTGTTTGCATTTAGACTTGAAACTAATTTAAGAAAGTTTGGGATTGATGGACTTACTAATGCAAGTTTTCGTTTTTTTGATATGAATTCTTCTGGTAAAACAAGAAAGCTATTAGATGATAATGCTGCACAAACTCATATGGCAGTAGCTCATCTTATACCTGATAATACTGGAGCTATAATTGTTCCAATACTTGTTTTGGTTCTTGGTTTCTTTGTCAGTATAAGAGTTGGTGTTGTACTTATAACACTTGCTGTTTTAAGTGGTATACTTATGTTTTTTATGATGGGTGAGAAGAATTTCATGAAAATATATCAAGAATCTCTTGAAAAATTAAGTTCTGAAACAGTTGAATATATTAGGGGAATGCAGGTAGTAAAAATTTTTGGGGTTGACGTTAGGAGTTTTAAGGCACTAAATAATGCCATTAAGGAATATGCAAAATATGCTCTTGATTATTCTTTAAGTAGTCGTAAACCATATGTTTTATTTCAAGAACTATTCTTTGGGTTAGTTGCAATTGTTGTACCTCTTATTTTGTTATTTATAGATATTACAAGTAATCCAAAGGAAATTGCAGTAGAACTAATTATGCTATTTTTCTTAAGTGGAGTACTATTTACTTTTGTGATGAAGGTTATGTATCTTTCAATGTATATCTTTCAAGCACAAGATGCTGTTGATAAATTAGAGCAGTTATATGATGAAATGCAAAAAGATAGTTTGAGCTTTGGAACAGAAACAAATTTTAAAAATTTTGATATTGAATTTGATAATGTGTCCTTTGGTTATACAGATAATATGGTTTTAGAAAATTTAAGTTTTAAGCTTGATGCTGGAAAATCATATGCTCTTGTTGGTGAAAGTGGTAGCGGTAAATCAACAATTGCTAAGCTTATTTCTGGATTTTACAAAATAAATGATGGTGAAATAAAAATTGGAGGTAAGCCTCTAACAAATTATACTAAGGATGCAATTGTTAATAACATTTCTTTTGTATTTCAAGATTCAAAATTATTTAAAACAACTTTATTTGAAAATGTAGCTTTAGCAAATAAAAATGCTAGTAAAGAAGAAGTACTTCGTGCAATGCATCTTGCAGGCTGCGATAGTATTTTAGATAAATTTAAGGACAAAGAAAATACTTTGATAGGATCAAAAGGAGTGTATTTATCTGGTGGTGAAAAGCAAAGAATAGCAATTGCAAGGGCAATTCTAAAAAATGCACAAATAGTAATATTTGATGAAGCAAGTGCTGCTATTGATCCAGATAATGAACACGAACTTCAAAAAGCCTTTGCAAATCTGATGAAGGGTAAAACGGTTATCATGATTGCACACAGATTAACAAGTATCAAAAATGTGGATGAAATTTTAGTACTTGAGAATGGAAAAATAATAGAACGTGGAACTGATAAAAATTTAATGAAAGAAGATAGTGTGTACAAGCATTTTCAAGATATGTATGCAAAAGCTAATGATTGGAGGGTTTTAGATGAAGAAGTTATTTAAAGAAAGATTTGCTCTTACAGAGCAAGGAGCAGAAGATCTTGTAAAAGCAAGCTTTGCATCATTTCTTACTTATGCAATGAATATGATACCTGCTATACTTTTAATGCTATTTTTTGATCAACTAGTACTCTCTAATGTAAAAAGTAATAGTTTGTATTATATATTTTCTGCTGTGATACTTATTGTTATGTACATATTACTTACCATAGAATACAATGCTTTGTACAATGCAACTTTTAAAGAAAGTGAAAATATGCGTATTGATATTGCAAGAACACTTAGCAATTTGCCGCTATCTTATTTTTCAAAGCATGATTTGTCTGATCTTGCTCAAACCATTATGGGGGATGTGGCAGCACTTGAACATGCACTTTCTCATGCTATTGCAAAGACAATTGGATTTGAAGTCTTTTTCGTAATAATTTCTATTATGCTAATAATTGGAAATGTGAAGCTAGGTCTTGCAGTTCTTATACCAATATTTTTATATTTTGCTTTAATTTATCTTTCAAAAAGAATGCAGATAAGGAATCAAACAAAATACTACAATAAACTAAGAGAAAATGCAGAAAGTTTCCAAGAAACAATTGAACTTCAACAAGATATTAAAAGTTATGGAATGTCTGAGCAAATCAAAGAAAAGTTATATAAAGAAATGGAAGAGGGAGAAAAAATACATATTAATTCTGAAGTCTCTGTTGGGTTATTTAATAGTCTTGCAAGTGTAGTACTTTATTTAGCACTTGTAGGTGTTATTGTATTAGGATCACATATGCTAATTCTTGGAGAGATTAATATACTATATTTTATCGGATACCTTTTGGCTTCTATGAAATTAAAAGAGGCAACTGATGGAATAGGATTTAATATGGCAGAGCTATTTTATATAGATGCCATGATACAAAGAATAAAAGAAATTAGAAATACAAAAGTACAAGAGGGAGAAGATGTTTTATTAAATAATTTTGATATTGAACTTGATAATGTAAGTTTTTCATATGATGAAAATATTCCAGTACTAAAAAATGTTACTTTTGTTGCAAAACAAAATGAAATAACAGCACTAGTTGGAAAAAGTGGTTGTGGTAAAACTAGTATATTAAAGTTAGTTTCAAGGCTTTATGACTGTGATACAGGCACAATTAAAATATCAGGAAAAGATATTAAAGAAATATCTACAAAATCGTTGTTTGATAAAGTATCTATCGTATTTCAAGATGTAACATTATTTAATGCATCTATCTTAGAAAACATAAGAATAGGTAACTTAAAAGCAACAGATGAAGAAGTGAAAAATGCAGCAAAGCTTGCTAACTGTGAGGAATTTATAAGTAAACTTCCAGATGGATACAATACAACAATAGGTGAAAATGGAGCTAGTTTATCAGGTGGAGAAAGACAAAGATTATCAATAGCTAGAGCATTTTTAAAAAATGCGCCAATTATAATATTAGATGAAATTGCAGCATCACTTGATGTTGATAATGAAAAGAAGATTCAAGAAAGTTTAAATAAGTTAACTAAAAATAAGACAGTATTAATTATATCTCACAGACTTAAATCTATTGAAAATGTAGATAAAATTGTGGTTATAAATGATGGAACAGTTGAAAATATGGGAAAACATAAAGATCTTATTTATACCTCAAAGGTATATGGAGATTTGGTGAATAAAACAATTTTAGCAGAGAGTTTTACTTATTAATAGGGTAGGTGATAAAAGAATGAATAAAGAAAAACTTAATGTTAAAGATTTGATTAATATAGGATTATTTACAGTTTTAATATTTGCATTTACTTTTGTTGGTGGAATGATTGGATTTGTTCCTGTGCTTATGCCACTGGTACCTTTTGTTAGTGGTGTACTTTCAGGTCCTGTTTCAATTCTATTTGCCACAAAAATAAAAAAAGCAGGAATGCTATTTATTGAGCAGATGATTATTGCAGTTATATTCGTTGTTATGGGACATGGACCCTGGATGCTACTTACAGCAGCAGTAGGAGGAGTGCTTGGTGAATTTATACTAAAGAAAGGTAAATATAAAAGTATTAAATATGCTAGATTTGCCTTTGTAGTAGCTACTCTTTCAGGCCTTGGAAATTGGCTTCCTATTTTCTTTGCAAGAGAAGCTTATATTAAGCAAATGATTGATTTGGGTTATGGACAAGAGTTTGCAGATAAGATGATGAGCGTTCTACCTAATTGGTCATTATTACCTATAATTATATCTGGAATGTTTGGTATGTATGTTGGTTGTACAATTGGAATTAAGATGCTAAAGAAACATTTTGTAAAAGCAGGTATGGTTAAGGAGGGGTAAAGGTTGAGTGGAAAAAAGTTTAGGTTAGATTTTCGTACAAAACTTTTTATGACCCTAATTCTTTCCTACACTTTACTTCTTGGAAATCTACAACAAAAATATTTATATGTGGCAGTAGTAGCATCTCTACTGCCATATGTATTTTTACTTTTTCAAAAGGAGTATAAAAGTGTTTTAATTGGATCAGGATTTATTATTGTAGCTCTATTGATACAAAAATACTATTTATATCAAAGTGCAGGAATAATTAATACTTTCTTTTTATTTATTTCTATGATTTTCCTTAGAATGTTACCAGGATTTATGATGGGTAAATACACCCTTTCTTCTACAAATATGAGTGAAATTGTGTATTGTCTTAAAAAAATGAAAATACCAGATGAAATTATAATACCTATTACAGTTATGACAAGATTTTTTAATACTATTAAAGAGGATTATTCTCAGATAAAAGATGCTATGTATTTACATGGACTTACAACAAGAAGACTCTTATTTAAGCCAATAAAATTTTTTGAATATAGAGGGGTTCCTCTTTTTATGATAGCTACAAAGACAGCAGATGATGTAGCTATATCAGCAATGACAAGAGGGATGAAAGTAAGAGAAAAAAGAAGTACTCTTACAGAAAGTAAGTTTGCTTTAGCAGACTATATATGCTTTCTTCTTATGTTTGTATTAATTGGTTTTTATATAGGAGGGAAATATGCTGGAAATTAAAAATTTAGAGTTAAAGTATGGGGATAAGATTATTTTAGAAAATATAAATTTAAAAGTAAAAAAGGGGGAGATACTTCTTCTTACAGGAAACTCTGGGTCTGGGAAGAGTACTCTTTTGAAGGTTTTAAATGGTATTATTCCAGAGATTAATGAGGCAGATATTTCTGGTGAAATAATATTAGAGGGTAAGCCAATATTAAAAGAAGACATTTCAAATAGAAGTAGATTTGTATCTACAGTTTTTCAGAATCCTAAGACACAGTTTTATTGTGTAGATTCCACAGATGAACTTGCCTTTGCACTGGAAAATAGAAATATACCAAAAGATGATATGATAAAAATAATTGATGAATATACTTCACTTTTAAACACAAAGCATCTTATGAACAAAAATATTTTTTCTTTGTCAGGAGGAGAAAAACAATTAATTGCAATTACAAGTGTGGCTTGTATGAACAATGAAGTTTATATATTTGATGAGCCATCTTCTTCTTTAGATAAAAAATCTATTGAGTTGTTAAAAGGTGCAATGATAAAACTCAAGAATGCAGGTAAAATTATTATAGTAGCAGAACATAGACTTTACTATTTAAAGGATGTTATGAATAAAATTGCAATTTTGGATAAGAGGAATGTGAAAGTATTTGAAAAAGAAATGATAACTGAAAAATTTTTACACCAGTTAATAAAAAAATATAATCTTCGTACAATGAATGAAATAGACATAGATGATTTGAAAAAGATTGGTGTTTCCAGAGTAGATTTATATGAAAAAGAAAATAATAAGATGAATTTAAAACAAAAAGATATAGTACTAGAATGCAAAAATTTTGAAGTCTCTTATGCAAATAAAAAAGTATTTAATATGAATATTTATTTTTCAAATGATATTTATTTTATTATTGGAGAAAATGGAGTAGGAAAAAGTACTTTTATTAAAAAGCTTTCAAAGTTGGTAAAGGGAAAAGGAGAAAGTTTTTATAAGGGAAAGAAAATCCATAAGCCTTATAAATTTATCTCTATGGTTATGCAGGATGTGAATTATCAAATTTTTACAGAATCTGTCTGGCAGGAAATATCTATAGTAAGTAATGATGATATTAAAAAGAAAAAGGTACTTGAAGAGCTTGATTTGTATGATAAAAGAGATATGCATCCTCAAGTTTTATCAGGTGGGGAGAAACAAAGATTGATGATTGCTTTAGCTAAAGTTTGTAATAAACCAATTGTTATTTTTGATGAACCAACAAGTGGGCTATGCAAAAAACAAATGCTTCAAATGGTGCGTTATCTAAGGCAAATGAAAGAGGAGGGTAAGGTGATTATTGTTATTACACATGATTATGAATTGATTAATGAATGTAGTGGTAGGATATATGAGTTTGTTAAACAGAAAGGTTAGATAAGTGTACAATTAGTAATTAAGTATATGATAAAATCTTTAAATGTAAATATATTGATTAAACAAGATAGAAAGAAGTAAAATGGTGAAAGCTAACTGAATATTTTAGTAGGTTAGCTTTTATTTTTTTATTAATTTATGTTAGTATATAAAAGATTTTAATTAAATATTTTTAGAAAAGAAGTGAAATATGCGACTAGATAAATTTTTAGCACAAGGAGCCATTGGAAAGCGTAAAGAAGTTAGAATATATATAAAAGAAGGCAAAGTAAAAGTAAATGAGAAAATTACAAAAATACCAGCAATAGAAATAAATGAAAAAACTGACACTATAAAATATTTGGATAAAGTAGTACCTTATAATGAAAAAGTATATTATATCTTCAATAAACCAGCAGGTTACATTACAGCAAAAAGAGATAGCAAGCATAAAACAGTATTTGATTTTTTTAATGACAAAAATGGAATATTTCACGTTGGTAGATTAGACAAAGATACAGAGGGATTATTACTATTTACTAATGATGGTGAATTTGAGCATAAAATAATGTACCCAGAAAAACATATTAATAAAACCTATTTCTTTTGGGCATTAGGATTTTTAAGTGAAGAGGATATAAAGTCTTTAGAAGAGGGAGTTTATATAGGAAAAGGTGAAATATTAACTAAACCTTCTAAAATGAAAATTTCAAAGGGTGGCTTATATAAAGATCTTAAAGATGAAATTAATAATTTATGTAATATAGATTTAAATTATGATAATCAAAAGGTTATTTCAGGATATCTTACTATTTCAGAAGGGCGTAAAAATCAAGTGAAACGGATGCTAAAGACTGTAGGATGTTATGTAGTTTATTTAAAGAGAATATCTATTGGTGGATTAATGTTAGATGAAACTTTAAGAAAAGGTGAGTATAGAGATTTAACTAAAGAAGAGATTAAAAAATTATTTGAAGAATAATTTTTAATAATATCTTTTAAGAAAAAGTTCATATTAAATACAGATTAGATTGGTATAATAAGTTATGTTAGAAAATAAATGGACTATTTAAATCAGTTTATTAAATTAACAAATAAAAAGAAAGGGTGATAAACAATGAAAAATAAAATGAAGAAATCAGGTACTGCAAGTATTATTTTATATGTAATTGCAGTAATTATAATTTTTTATATGATTTGGACTCTTATTAATTGTCATCAATACATTCAAACAATGATAGCACAAGGTGGATTAACAGTTAGTGGTAATGGATTTAATATAGTAAGTTACTATATGACAAATTGTGCTCAATATGGATTATTTGCAGTTGTTTTAATTGTATTGGGAGTTATTCTTCAAAAGTTAAATACTATACAAGAAATTGTATCTTCTGAAACTAATAAATCAAAAGAAGATTCAAATGACAAATAGTTTCTTAAGAAGATAAGAGAAAAAAATTAGTATATTTTAGGGGCTATAAGGAATTTTGTGTAAAATCAAATTTCCTTATAGCCCCTTTTTATAGAAACTTATATAGCTTTTAAGCCATTGAATCCCATAATGTTAATTCAATAGGTTTTGTATTTAAAACTTCAAGTTGTTCTTTTGTTAAGAATTTCTTGTTTATAACAACATGATAAACATGTTCATTAAACCATTTATCATCCATAACAAAATATCCTTTCTTTCCAACTTTTTCTCCCCAACTATTTTCAACTTTCCATCTAGTTGGTTTTTCATCAACTAAATCTACACCAACCATTGTCATTGCATGGGATACTGTAGCTTCAGTACAGGATAAACGATCAGCCTTTGATAAATTAAGATCTATATCAAATAAATCTTCATATTTAAATAAATCAGCTCCTAATAAACCGTCATCACGGCACATTTGTTTTAATACATCACAAGCAAACCATGTTGGTTCTTCTTCTTTTAGTTGATCTATAAGTAACTTTTTAAAAGTATCTAATTCTAAATTTAAAAATAAGACATCTCGTCCACCAATAATGTTATTTTCCATAGGAAGTGAATAAATTTTATTATATTCTTTATCTGGTGAATTTATAACAACAACATAATCATCTAAATTTCTACTTATATATTTTTTAGCAAATTCTTTTGGTGTTAGGTTTAAATCTTGATGGTACTTTTTATCTTCATCTCTATATTCAAAATCAAATTTTTCAGGTGGTTCTCCAAAGGAATATACGCATATACGATATACTTCATTTAACATTTTTTCTATGGTGCTTGATACTTCTTCTTCTTTTGCACCTTTATTTATAAGATTACGTAATGTTAGGGCATCTTTACGTAATTTAAAGTTTAATACTTGGTTAAAGTTAGTTGTATCGTTACTTACATTAGTTTCTGGCATTGCATATTTTGGAAGTAGTCCATATTTATTTATTAAAGCTGGTGCATTATCCCATTGTCCACCATCTCCATCACAAGTTTTAAGTAAAGTATTTACTATTCTACTATCTAATGGTTCATTAGCTGTTTGAACTATAAAGTTATAAAAGGCATTAGCCTTTTCAAATCTATCCCAAAATGATAGATAATTTTGAGAAAACTCAAAATCTTTAACATTATATTTCTTTGTAAATTCATATCTTAATGTATTTAATGTTGCAAAAAGCCAGCATCTTCCACTATGTTTTTGATTTGATACTTCTCCAGTATCAATATCTATGGAAAAGTTTCTATTTAAATTTTTAGCTATAACTTCTGTGTCTTCACTTGCTTTATTAATTCCATTATTCATAACAGCTCTTTTTACAACTTCAGAATGAGGAATGTTTTTTAAAGCCTCTTGATAGTTTTTAATATTTTCTTTAGTAATTTCTTTGATCATAACATGCACCTCTTTAATATAAATTTATTTATTATGGAAATTTAATATTTCCATATATAATAGTTCATCTTTAGTATTAAATTAAGTATTTTAATGATAAGAATTAATTAAAATGTATTTTTTAGAAGATATTGAAATAAATATTAAAAATAGTTATTTATACTTTAATAATATACCTTAAAAATTTTTTGTAAATAAACATATTATAAATGTTAACGTTATAAAATGATTATTTTATAACATATAATATAATTATCAATGTATATTCTTAAAAAAACTTAATAAATTATGTTTAATACTGAAAATTTATTAATTAAATTAAAAAAGTAAGTGGAATTAAATTTCTATTAGGTTTAGAATGTAAATAAGAAGAAAAATTTCTATATAATAGGACGTTTTATAAAAACCTTTTAAATTAAAAGTTTTTAAGGTTAAGATTTTTTAAAAATTATGATAACGTTTAATACAGCAAGGAAGACCGATTTTATAAATAATACTAATTAATAAAACTAGTCTAGTTTTTAGCAAAACTTTTGTTTAAAAATTAACGAAAATAAATTGAAAAATTTTTATTATATATTTATTTTTAATAAAATTTAAAAAATAAAAGGAGGATTATTTATGAATTTACTTTCTAAAGTAACTAGTTTCAATACTTTTTTCTGGGGGTATATACTAGTATTTTTACTTTGTGGTACAGGAATATTTTTTAGCTTTAGATTAAAATTTGTCCAGATTAGGAAATTTAAAAAATGTTTTTCTGATACCTTTGGTAAACTTACATTACATGGTGAAAAGGCTGGTAATGAAGGGATGAGTTCCTTCCAGTCTTTGGCTACAGCTATTGCAGCACAAGTTGGAACAGGAAATTTAGCTGGTGCAGCAACTGCTATTACAATGGGAGGTCCTGGAGCAATTTTTTGGATGTGGCTTAGTGCTTTCTTTGGAATGTCAACAATTTTTGCTGAAGCTTCATTAGCTCAAAAATATAAGACTAGGGTAAATGGAGAAATTACAGGAGGTCCTGCTTATTACATTAAAGCTGCTTTTAAAGGTAATTTTGGTAAAATATTAGCAGCTTGTTTCTCAGTATTTATAATTCTTGCACTTGGTTTTATGGGTAACATGGTTCAAAGTAATTCTATAGGTGCTGCCTTTAAAAATTCTTTTAATATAAATCCTTTAATCGTTGGAATTATAGTTGCAATATTAGCAGCATTTATATTTTTTGGTGGTAGAGCTAAAATAGCTTCAGTTACTGAAAAAATAGTTCCTATAATGGCATTATTTTATATAATAGGAAGCGTTATTATAATAATTTTAAATGCGTCAAATATTTTACCTGCATTTGAATCTATATTTGTAGGTGCCTTTAATCCAGCAGCAGCTACAGGTGGAGTTATAGGTGCAACTGTTAGACAAGCAGTTAGATATGGTGTATCTAGAGGATTATTTTCAAATGAAGCAGGTATGGGTTCAACTCCACATGCACATGCAATTGCTAAGGTTAAACATCCTTGTGACCAAGGAATTGTAGCTATGATGGGTGTTTTTATAGATACTTTTATAATACTTACTTTAACAGCTTTAGTAATATTAACAACTGGTGTATTAAATGGAAAAACAACTGGTATAGAATTAACACAAATAGCATTTAATGCGGGACTTGGACATTTTGGTCATATATTTATAGCTATATGCCTATTCTTCTTTGCATTTTCAACTATAGTAGGATGGTATTTCTTTGGAGAAATTAATATTAAATATTTATTTGGAGAAAAAGCAACAAAATACTATACTTTTGCAGTTTTATTTTTCATAATTTTAGGATCCTGTTTAAAGGTTGATTTAGTTTGGGAACTTGCAGATACCTTTAATGGATTTATGGTTATACCTAACTTACTGGCATTACTTGCCCTAAATAAAGTGGTAGTTAAATTGCTTAAAGATTATGAAAAAGATGAGGAGGAGAATCTTTTAGATAAATAATATAATAGACTAAAATAATAGAGATAAATATATAATTTATTAGGGATGTTTCAAAAATTTGAAACATCCCTATTTTATAAGTAATTAAATATTAAATTTAATAATTTAAAAAGTTTTCAAATCTATTTAGAAAATTTAAAAAATCTCTATCTGAGTAAACATTGTTATTAAAATTATTTTGTACAGGTTTAAATTGGCCGTTAAATGAAGGCGTCATAAAGTTTTCAAATTCATTTAAAAGACTAATTAGATTAGAATCATTATAATTATATGTGTAAGTATAGCTATAATAAGTATTTAAATAAGGATTAACTGGTGTATTAAATACTGGTTTAATAGCAGGTTTTATTGATACATTTGTTTCCGTTGGCTTAGTTTGAGGTTTAGTTATTGGTTTAATGTCTGGTTTAGAATAAGGTTTAACGTTAGATTCAGATTCTAAACTAGTATTATTTTCATTATAGGAATTATCTGAATTAATTTCTGGGTTTTCTACATCTTCTTTAGAATTAGTTTTTTCAACGTAGAAAGTATCACGTATGTATAATTTATAATCTTTTACTTTTGGGTCTTTAATTTGAGGTTTAATCATATAAGAGAAACTATTATTAGTATTCATATCTGATAATATTTCATCTTCATCATTGTTATAAATACTTGCTGTCATATTTCTAGCAGTAGTCATTCTTCTAGATTTAATTTTATATTTATTAATACCATAATGGTTGTCTAGGGATTTTTGAGCTAAATACTTTAATTCATCTGAATTCAGTATTGATCCTGCATTAGAACCTTCAAATTCTTTTTCATCAAAAAATCCTAATTTATGTAGTACACCATTATTTGTTTTTTCATAATAATGTGATCCATATATAACTCGAATATTTTCTTCTACATCCTTTGGTATTTCAGGTTTTGGATATTTAGAAATTAAAACATTACCAGTTATTGAGTAAGCTTCTTTTTCCTTTAAACCTTTAATTATAGGTAATTTAATGTCTTTATTTGATAATAATTTTATATCTGTCTCACTGTAACCTTCTTTTAAATAGACGTCATCTGAAAAGCCTTCAACTTTATATTCAGGGTATCTTAATTTTTCATTAATCTTATTTTCAATAAGTTTTATTACATCTTTATAATTTAGAGTATCACCTATTTTAACATTTGAATCTATAAATGGCACATACAATAAGTGTTCTCCTGTTTCTGCATCCTTAGCATCAACATTAATAGTTAAAAGAGTTTCTTCACCTAATTTTTCCGATGAATGTTTTTTAAAATCTGCCGCATTAACAAGATTCACCTTAAAAAATGCAATGAATAAGCCTAAAGCTAATACAAATATTAGTTTTTTTGATTTTAACATTATAAATTCCCCCTTATTTTGTTTTACAATATAATTATATAAAAAAAATTAATAAAAAAGCAATATTTTCCTTTATATTTTGAAATTATTTTAAAATAATAATAGTTTTAGTAAAAAATTCAAGGTTTTTTGTTAGATTTTTTAAAAAGAATATTTTATAAATTATATAAAATTTGCTTAGATTATTTTTATTAATATATAAGGTATTTTATGTAAGAATATACGTTAACATATATTTTACTAGCTATGAAAAATATTAAGTTAAAGAAGAAATTTCTTTTAAAAATTAAAAATCAAAAAAATTAAAGAGAAATTACTATACTTATGCATTTATAGTAGCTGTAGCAAGAGGAATTCAAGTTGTTATGAATGATGGACATATAACAGCAACTATATTACATTTTGGAGAAATGCATTTAAGTGGATTATCAGCACCAGCTTTTTCAATTTTTAGTTTTATATTTTATATTCCTATGTCACTTTTAATTCCATCATCATCAGGACTTGCAGCTGCAACTATGGGGATTATGGGACCTTTAGGATCCTTTGCACATGTACCATCAAGTCTTATAGTTACATCTTTTCAATCAGCTTCAGGTTTTGCAAATATTTTTGTACCAACCTCTGTAATAGTTATGGGAAATTTAGCTGTTGCACATATAAAATATGGAACATGGTTAAAGTTTGTATGGAAATTATTAGTCATTCTATTTATAGCATGTTGCTTAATTTTATGGTTAGCTTCAATTATTTGATTATATATATTATAATATAATTGTAAATATAGAAATGATTTAATATAAAGTAGAAATTTATTATGATAATATTTTATTTTTTTTAGATAGGTGGACTTAATCAAAAAAGTATGAAAAATTTTTATGATTTTTATATATTTTTTGACTAAGTCCATTTTTATGTTGATATGTAAATAGCTGTTAAAATAAAGTTTAAAAGTATTTTATAATGATTGGTTATTTATTCATTTTTATGATATTTTTTACTGATACAATAAAAATATTAAAGAAATTATTTTAAAATTTTTATATTTGTTAAAAATAAATGATGGAAAGAGGGGGATGATATGGAAAGAAATAATATAAGAATAAATAATAAGATTATATTTATAATTATTGCTTATTTAATATATTTAGTATCATTAATACTAAATGATGAATTTTTATATAATGCTACGTCAATTGCTATATTTAGTATAGTATTTTACTATTTTATTAGCGCAATAAAAAATATTAAAAAATATAAATTAATTTGGATATCACTATTTTCTTGTTTTTGTATTTATGGATTTAGTGATGTTATATGGCTTATATATAGATATGTTTATAATATAGATCCATCAAATTTAGAGTTATTTCAGTACATATATACAATAGTAAATGTATTAATTACTTTTTCAATAATAAGATATTTTATGAAAAATATAGAAAAGTTTGAATCAGCACAATTAATAATAGATATAGCAACAATTGTAGTAGTAATGGTTAGTTTTTCATGGACAGTTATTTTTGATACTAAGTTTAAATATATAATTACAGATGCAGATTATCTTATGGCTCTAATATATGTAATAACAGATATTATTTCATTAAGCGTTATATATATTATATACATATATATGGCTAGAATAAGAAGTAAAAAATCTTTTGCTTTTTTAGCAATAGGAGTAATAGTTTATTCTATAACAGATTTATTTTATATATATGAAATAATAAATGATTTAACATTATCAAGTTTACCTATTGATTCGCTTAGTATAGTTCCGTTTATAATGTTTTCATTAGGATGTTTATATGCAAGTACTGAAGAGGATAAGGAAATAGAAAAGATAAATATATCATATAATTCAATGTTAAATAAAAAAAATACTTGGATTTTATTTACTCCTTTAATTGCATTATTTTTTATAGGAAAGTTAGGCGTTTATTGGATAATATTTTTTATAATAGTAATTTTCTTGCATAAATTCCTAAGCTATTATATAACAATTTCAAATTATAATAAATATATGTTAGATAAAGAAAGAGAAATGAATGCATTACTTGAAAAAAGAGTTGAGGAAAGAACTAAAGAGTTATCAGTAGCTAATAAAAAACTTAAAATATTATCTCAAAAAGATGTACTCTCTAATCTTTTTAATAGAAGATATTTTATGGAAAAGTTAGAAGAGATGATTTTGCAAAAAAAAGAAGATGAAAAGATTGCAGTATTATGTATGGATTTAAATAGATTTAAATTTATAAATGATTCCTATGGTCATGACATAGGAGATAAAACATTAATAGAATTATCAAATAGATTTATCCCATTTTTATCTGATAATATTATAGCAGCAAGGGTTGGTGGAGATGAATTTACTTTTGCTATAGTTGGAAATTTCACGAAAAAAGAAATTAAAAAATTTGCTATAAAAATAATTAAACTATGTGAGGAGCCTGTAATAATTGATGAATATAAGTTACATGTTTCTATTAATATTGGTATTGATATTTCAAAGGATAATTGTGATATAACTTCATTATTAAAAAATGCTGATATTGCAATGTATCATACAAAAGAAAACATAGGATTAATGTATTCATTTTACGATGAAAAGCTGGAAAATAAGGTTAAAAGAAAAAGTGGTATAGAACAATTATTAAAAAATATAGATTTTGATGAAGAGTTTTCAATATGCTATCAACCTCAATTTAAAATAGATACAAAGGAAATTATAGGAATAGAGGCTCTTATAAGATGGAATAATCCTATAATAGGGACTATATCACCAGTAGAGTTTATAGATATTGCAGAAGAATGCGGAATGATTATAAAAATAGGATATTGGGTAATGAAAAATGCAATTAAGCAGGTAAGTTATTGGAATAAGAAATATAATATGAATTTAGTAATTGGAATTAATGTTTCTCCAAAACAAATGAATAGTATGGATTTTTTAGATAGTCTAAGAAGTGTTATTAGTGATAATAATATAAATCCTAAATTAATAGATATAGAGATTACTGAAAATATTAAAGTTAATGAGGAAAAAATAATATTAAATACTTTAAAACATTTAGATGAGATTGGTGTATCAGTTTCTATTGATGATTTTGGTACTGGCTATTCATCTTTAAGTTATATAAAAAGATTTAGTATTGATAAATTGAAAATAGATAAAGTATTAGTAGATAATATTTCATCAGATAAAGGAGATTTTCAAGTAGTTAAGGCAATAATTATGATGGCAAAGGGAATGGATGTTAAAACTATTGCTGAAGGAGTTGAAGATGAGAAGCAACTTAATATATTAAAAGAATTAGGTTGTGATGAAGTTCAAGGATATATATGGAGCAAACCCTTAACTCCCCATGAATTTGAAGAAAAATATTTAAATGGAAGATTAGATGAATTTATATAAATAATAAAATAAAAAATAAACTTATAAAAATTTTGACAAAAAAATAAACTTGTGATATATCATAATTAATGAGAAATTAGCACTCTAAGGTATGGAGTGCTAATGAAATGGTATTGTTTATTTGGAAGGAGAGATTTTAAGTGGAAAAGAAACAATTTAAAGCGGAGTCTAAGAGAGTATTAGACCTTATGATTAATTCAATTTATACTAATAGGGAGATTTTTTTAAGAGAACTTATTTCTAATGCAAGTGATGCAATAGATAAAATTTATTATAAAACTTTATCAGATGACTCTTTAAGTTTTGATAAAGATAAATATTTTATTAAAATATCTGTTGATAAGGATAATAGAATATTAAAGGTTTGTGACACTGGTATTGGAATGACAAAGGAAGAACTTGAAAATAATCTTGGTATAATAGCACAAAGTGGTTCTTTACAATTTAAAAAAGACAATGAATCAAAGGATGAACATGATATAATTGGTCAATTTGGTGTAGGATTTTATTCATCTTTCCTAGTTGCTGATAAAGTTACAGTTATAAGTAAAGCACTTGGAAGTAATGAAGCTTATAGATGGGAGTCAGAAGGGGCTGATGGATATACTATTGAACCTTGTGAAAAAGATTCTGTAGGTACAGAAATTATACTTAAAATAAAGGAAAATACAGAAGAGGAAGATTATGATCAATACTTAGAAGAATATAAGTTAAGATCAATGATTAAAAAGTATTCTGATTTTATTAGATATCCAATAAAGATGGAAGTAACTAAAACAAGAGTAAAAGAAGATAGTAAGGATAAAGAAGATAAAGACAAAGAATATGAAGAGTATAAAGAGGAAGAAGTTATAAATAGTATGATTCCTATATGGAAAAAGAATAAAAGCGAACTTACTGATGATGACTATAATAACTTCTATCAAGAAAAACATTTTGGATTTGATAAGCCATTAAAACATATTCATATAAGTGTTGATGGAGTTGTAAGTTACAATGCTATATTATATATTCCTGAAAGAATGCCTTTTGATTTTTACACTAAAGAATATGAAAAAGGTTTAGAATTATATTCAAATGGTGTTTTAATTATGGAAAAGTGTAGCGACTTACTTCCAGATTATTTTGGTTTTGTTAAAGGGGTTGTTGATTCTCCAGATTTATCACTTAACATATCAAGAGAAATTCTTCAACATGATAGACAATTAAGACGTATTGCTAAAAATATAAAAAATAAAATCAAAAATGAATTAAAAAATATGCTTAAAAATGATAGAGAAACTTATGAAAAATTCTATGAAGCCTTTGGTAGACAATTAAAATATGGTGTTTATAGTGATTATGGAGTTAATAAAGAAGACTTACAAGACTTATTAATGTTCTATTCATCAAAGGAAAAGAAAATGGTAACTTTAGATGAATATGTTGAAAGAATGAAAGAAGAGCAAAAATATATTTATTATGCTGTTGGAGAATCTAGAGATAGAATAGAAAAACTTCCACAAACAGAACTTGTTTTAGATAAAGGATATGAAATATTATACTTTACAGAAGATGTAGATGAGTTTGCTATAAAAGTTATGATGTCTTACAAAGAAAAGGAATTTAAATCAGTATCTAGCAGCGATTTAGGTATAGAAAATGATGAAAATAAAGAAGAATCAGAGTCTGATATTAAAGAAAACAAAGAAATTTTTGATGCTATGAAGGAAACTTTAAAGGATAAAGTTAAAGAAGTTAAGGCATCAAAGAGATTAAAAAATCATCCAGTATGCTTATCAAATAGTGGCGATATAACTATTGAAATGGAAAAAATATTAAATGCTATGCCTAATAATGAAAAGATAAAGGCTGATAAAGTTTTAGAAATAAATATAAATCATGATGTATTTAAGGCATTAAAAGAAGCCTACGAAAATGATAAAGATAAGTTTAATTTATACACAAAATTATTATATAACGAAGCATTACTTGTGGAAGGATTAACTATAAGTGATCCTGTGGAATTTACAAATGATATATGTAAATTAATGAAATAGAAGAGAATGAATGAAATTTAATAAGAGTTTATAAAGATAAAATGCACCTTAAATGTTATACAAAATATGTTTAACATTTATAGGTGCATTTTTTTATACAAAAATTTTGATTTATATGTAAAATAAGGTTAAAATTATAAAGGAAGGAAGTGGATAATAATGCAAAAAAAATTAAAAATGGTAGCATTTATTTTAGGAATTGTTAGTGGAATAATAATATTTATTGCTGGAATCAACTTAAAAAATACTGGAAATGATATGAGCAAATTAAGATCAAAAAGTGGAACATCATTAGCTGAGGTATATTATCAAGAAGTTGGACAAGTAACTAAAGGAGCAGGATTTGCTTTACAAGGTATTGCAGTAGGGGTAATTGCAATATCCATTAAAGAAGGAAGTAAAGTTATTGCTAATTAATAATTCCAAAAATAAATGAATTTAAGGACAGCTATAGTTAGCTGTCCTTAAATTTTAGTTTAATAGATGAATATTAATTAAAAACATATTAAATTAAAATAATAGACATTCTAATTAGCTAAAAAGTTAATAAATTTCTCCTATAATAGTTATAAATGTTTTAATAGAAATTAAATAGTATAGCTTAGGAGATGATAGTGTGGAAGATGTATATGAAGACTTAAGCGAAAATAAAAAATTTAAAATATTAATGTGTACAGTGGCTATGACATTTATGTCTTGTATAGATAGTAGTATTGTAAATGTTGCATTGCCATTAATAGCTCATGATTTACATTCAACTATGGCAGGAGTTCAATGGATTGTTACTAGCTATTTAATGACAATTGCAGTTTTAATATTGTTATGTGGAAGAATTGGAGATATAAAGGGAAAGTGCAAAGTATTTAAAACAGGTATTTTAATATTTACAGTTGGTTCTGTTTTAAGTGGATTATCAAAGGTTTTACCATTACTTATATGTTCAAGGGTAATTCAAGGAATGGGAGCTTCTTGTACTATGGCAGTTAGTATGGGTATAATAAGCAAAACTTATTCAAGTAAAGGAAGGGCAAAGGCTATGGGGATATCTTCTAGTGCAGTTGCCTTAGGTACAATGATTGGACCAGCACTTGGAGGGATGATTGCAGCAATAAGATGGGATCTTATATTTTGGATTAATGTACCAATAGGAATAATAGCTTTTATAAGTTCAGTTAAGGTTTTACCTAAAAATGATAATAGTACTAATGAAAAAATAGATTTTAGAGGAACTATAGTTTTTGGAATATTTATAGTTTCACTTATATTATCAGTAACAGAAGGGGAGTTTTTAGGATATACAAATAAAATTATTTTACTTGGATTTTTAATTGCAATTTTATCACTTTCTTTGTTTATATATCTTCAAAAAACAGTTAAATCTCCAGTTTTAGATTTAACTTTATTTAAAAATAAATTATTCTTATTAAGTGTAGGATGTGGATTTTTTACTTTTATAGCAGTAAGTTGTCAAACAATATTACTACCATTTTATTTACAGGATTCACTAAATATCAGCCCCTTTTATTCAGGATTATTTCTTATAATATATCCTTTAGTTTTAGGTATTGCATCACCAATAAGTGGAGATTTAGCTGATAGATTAAATCCAGAATTAATATCAACAATAGGAACTATATTTTTAGCTTTAGGATTTTTACTTATGGGAACAATAAAAGAAGGTACACCTCTTTGGTATGTAGGTGTTTATAATGCAATTATGGGTCTTGGAAATGGTATGTTTAAATCTTCAAATAATTCACTTGTTATGGCAAGAATACCAAAAGAAAAACTTGGGATTGCAGGAAGTGTAAATTCATTATTTAGAAATATAGGAATGACTTTTGGATTTACATTAGCAACAACTCTTTTATATGATAGAATGAGTAAAATGTTAGGATATAAAGTTTCAAATTATATAGTTGGAAAAGATTTTGTATTTATTTCAGCTATGAATTCTGTATTTAAAGTAGCAGCAATTATGTGCTTTGTATCAGTAATTTTAAGTATTATAAGATATAAAAAATATAAAAATAATCAGCTTTAAATTTTAAAGCTGATTATTTTTTATGTTATAAAAGCCATCTAAATCTTCAATTTCATCAGGCCATTTTATTGTATCTAATATCCAGTGATTTTCATTTCTTTTAAATTTCCAAAATTGCTCGTACTTTTTACTTTTCCACCTGTTACCTTCAATAATTTCATTTGTTTTTTCATTTATTGTATAATCTATCATTGAACATTTTATATTAACCCAAAGCATATCTTTAAGATTATTTTCTGAATCTAAAGCATCAACTGGAGTAATACTTAATAGTTTAATATCCTTTAATATGTTTTTTTCTCCTCTAATTTTCATCCATTCTGTTTTACATTTATGTAATTTATAAATTTCTTTACTCATATAATCTTTTGCTATGTCTTGATCTCTTTTTGTCCAAGCTTCCTGAACAAGATAAAAAGCTCTTGTAACATCTTTTTCAAGAGTATTATAATCCCAAGCTGAATCATCTCTTTTAAATTCTCTCATAGCTGATAAACATTTATACTTTTTATTTTGTAGGTTTAGTTTATATTTTAATGCAGCAATTCCCCCTCCAAAGGTTAAAAGGATAAAACCTAAAAATAACATATCTGATAAATCAAATTTATTACTACTTGCATAACCACCACCATAATATCCTGAAGAGGTATATCTTCTAGAACTACCTGGAAAGTTTGATTCACCATAAGATGAGTGACTATGACTAGAAGAACCAGAGGATGAGCTACTATGACTACTGCTGCTGTGACCTCCACTACTACTATGTCCGCCACCACCATGACCACCACCTGCTATAGCAAAGGCTGAAGTTGTTGGTAAAATAATTAAAGATAAAAATAATATGAATAGAAAGTTTCTTAAATGTCTTTTCAATATAGTTTTCCCCCTTATATTATTGTTTTATATTATATAACTTAAAAAATATTAAGTTGAAGTTTTTTGAAATAATTAACAATTATTTCATATATAAAAATATTTATTTTTATATTGCATAATTATTCTATCTGTTATATATTATATATAACAGATAGAATAATTTATTAATTAAATAATTAATAAGGAGAGATAAATATGTTTCTAGTATTAGAATTTGATAGTGAAGTGCCAATATATCTTCAAATAAGAAATAAAATTATTGAAGGGATAGCAAAGGATGAAATAAAGGAAGGGGATAAACTTCCATCAGTAAGGGAATTAGCATCAGGAGTGGAAGTTAATCTTCACACTGTAAACAAAGCATATAATTTATTAAAGGAGGAGGGCTTTGTAACTGTAGATAGAAGAAAGGGAGTTATAGTAAATATTAAAAGAGCAAAGGATGACATAGAATTTAAAGAAAAATATAAAATAAAACTTAATGAAATAGCAGCAGAGGGAACTGCAAAGGGTATGAATAGAGAAGAGATAATTTATTTATTAAATAAAGTTTTAGATTGTTATGAAGGAGGTAAATAATTATGTTTGATATTAGTTATTTGATTATAATGTCTTTAGTAATTTTTATTCAATTTTATACAGTTACAATACTTTCTATAAGAGGGAAAAAACAATTACTATTAGGTTGTGTAGTAACAGAAGAAATGAAAAACAATGAGAAAATTAAAAAATTATTGAAAAGATATGTTACAAGTAATATTGTAATTTCAATAATTGCAGAAATTGGGATTATATTAAGCTATTTTATTTTAAGTATACCAATAAGTGTAGTTTCAATTTTCTTTGCAATATTTGGAACAATGATCTCCTTTGGAATTTATAATGAAAAACTTAAAGGTATAAAGAGAGAACTTGGAGGATTAAATGGCAAAAAACAAGTTGTTGTATATGAACTTGAAGATTATAAATATAATAAAAAAATATTATTTTCTTATTTAGTTATATCAATTCCAGTGATTTTAATAAATTTATATTTATGTATAACTAGGTACAGTATGCTACCAAACAAATTTCCAAGTAATTTTGATTTTAGGGGAAATATTATTGGATATTCTAATAAAAATTTCTTTACAGTATTTGGTGTTATTTTAAGTATGATTATATTAGTTTGTGTATTCATATTTGTTGATTATTTAATTCAAAAACAAAAGCTTAAGATAGACCCAAGAAATCCAGAAAAATCAAGGGAGGGAAACTTAAAATATAGAAATATTTTATCAAAGATGATGTTTTTTACTGGAACGATTAGTATAGCTATGCTAGTAATAGGAAATCTTCAAGTCCTTCAGATAATACCTATGAATAGTATTCTAACTGGAATTATAGGTATTCTGACAGTATTATTATTTATAATTCTTGTAATATTTATGGTTAAAGCCTATAAAATAAGAAATGACTACAAAATAGAAAATAATGATGTAGTTTCAAAAGATGATGATGATAAATGGATATTTGGATTTATATATTACAATAAAGATGATCCACATGTTAATGTGGAAAAAAGATTTGGTATGGGATATACAGTAAATGCAGCAACAAAAACAGGAATGGCAGTATATATAATACTTGGAATAATTATAGTTGCAGCATTATTCATGGCCATATTTTACAAATAAAAATTAAAGGGCTATATTAAATTTTTATATAGCCCTTTTAAATTTATCTATTTTTTAGAACATTTTCTATAAATTCTTCATTAGACATAGAAATAGGTTTGTTTGCTCTTAAAAGTTCAATTTCATATTTATAAGGTGGAACAGATTTTTTCTTTTCTCCTGGAATAGTAATGTAAGGAGTTTCTAAAATCTTTGGAACATTTAAGAAGTCTTTATGCCAAACAACATATCTTAAAGCTTCAAATCCAATATTACCAATACCAATATTTTCGTGACGATCCTTTTTAGCTCCAGGAACATTTTTACTGTCATTTAAATGAAATACTGCAATTTTATCCTTTCCAATAAGTTTGTCAAAGTCATTAATAACTCCATCAAAATCATTAATAATGTCATATCCACTATCACTAGTATGACAAGTATCAAAGCAAACTCTAAGTTTATCATTGTAAGTTACACCATCATAAATTCTAGCAATTTCTTCAAAGGTTCTTCCAATTTCAGTACCTTTTCCAGCCATAGTTTCAAGGGCTATATTACATTTAGTATCTTTAGTTAATACTTCATTAAGCCCTTTAATAATTTGATTAATTCCAGCATCTACACCAGCACCAACATGAGCACCAGGGTGAAGGACTAAAGTTTTACTTCCCATAGCTTCAGTTCTTTCAAGTTCAAGTGCCAAAAATTCAACTGCAAGGTTAAAGGTTTCAGGTTTTACGGTATTTCCTAAATTTATAATATAAGGTGCATGAATAACTATATCATCTATTCCATGCTCTTTCATATAACTCCAACCTTCATCTATTCTAAGTTCACTAATATCTTTACGTCTAGTATTTTGTGGAGCTCCAGTATATACCATAAAAGTATTTGCTCCGTAAGAAACAGCTTCTTTTGCTGAGCCTAAAAACATTTCTTTTCCACTCATTCCAACGTGGCATCCTAATTTTATCATACGATTTAATCCTTTCATATTAAAATAAAATTTATAAATATATTGTACTATTATTAACTATATTATTACAGTAAAAATAAAAGATATAGCTTATTATATAATAATAATTTTAAGTTAAACAATATATAAAATGGAATAATAATATAATATTTTCTATAAAATAAAATTTATTCATAAAAAATTAACAAAATATTTTTAATAAAATAACTAAAATTTTAAGATTTTTTAGCTAAATAAAAAAATAAAGTATTTTCAATGCTTTAGTAAAATGAAGTTACATAGATGGAGTTTAGAAATACTAAATTTTTAACTTAGTATTTATTGTACAACTTCAATAATATTCTATATATATAAATAAAATATATATTTTACAAAATACAGTTATGGAAATGTATAAAATAGTCATATATAATTAATTTAAAATTTATTCCGGAAGAAAATTTTAAATTATTTAAATGGAGAATGATGTGTGAAATGACTGAAAAAATTAAACTTTATGGTTTTAATAATTTAACAAAAACATTGAGTTTTAATATTTATGATGTTTGTTATGCAAAAACAGAAAGAGAAAAAGAAGATTATATAAAATATATTGATGAACAATATAACTCTGAGCGTTTAACAAAAATATTATGCGATGTAACAGATATAATAGGAGCACATGTTTTAAACATATCAAGACAGGATTATGAACCTCAAGGGGCTAGTGTAAATATACTTATAACAGAGGAAGCACTTCCAGTTATAAATGTTGATCCTTCTTGTAATAAGGGTGAGCTTTTTTATGCAGATTTAAGAGATAGTATAGTTGGACATTTAGATAAAAGCCATTTAACTGTACATACTTATCCAGAATTTCATCCAAACAACGATATAATATCTTTTAGAGTAGATATAGATGTTTCAACTTGTGGAAAAATATCCCCATTAAATGCATTAGATTATTTAATAAATAGCTTCGATTCAGATGTAATAACTATGGATTATAGAGTTAGAGGTTTTACAAGAGATATAGACGGATGCAAATGTTATTTAGATCATGATATAAAATCAATACAAGATTTTATAGATAGAGGAATCTTAAAAAGGTATGATGCTATGGATACTAATATGTACAAAGCAAATATATTCCATACAAAAATGATGGTTAGAGATGTAAACCTTAATAACTATTTGTTTAATGCAGATCCTTATGAATTATCACCAGAAGAAAGACGAGATATAAGAGATAGACTTACAAAAGAAATGATAGAGATTTATGAAGGAGTTAATATTTATTAGGAAAGGTGGCTAGGTTATTGAAAAAACTATATCAAGATAGTGCTCCTGTTTATGAAGCTTTAAGATGGTATAGAAATCAAAGAATCGTTCCTTTTGATGTACCAGGACATAAGCAAGGAAGAGGAAATACAGAACTTAGAGAATTTTTAGGAGAAAGTTGTTTATCTGTAGATGTAAATTCTATGAAGCCTTTGGATAATCTTATACATCCAACTTCAGTAATTAAAGATTCAGAAGAACTTGCAGCAAAAGCTTTTAATGCAGATAGAGCATTTTTTATGGTAAACGGAACAACATCAGCTGTACAAGCTATGATACTTAGTGTATGTAAAGATGGAGACAAAATAATTATGCCTAGAAATGTGCATAAATCAGCTATAAATGCATTAATATTAGCTGGAATAAATCCTGTTTATATAAATCCAGGTATACATAATGAACTTGGAATATCTTTAGGTATGTCTCTAGAAGATATAAAAGATGCAATAAAAAACAATAAAGATGCTAAGGCTATTTTTGTGAATAATCCTACTTATTATGGAATTTGTTCCCCTTTAAGAGAAATAGTTAAATTAGCTCATGAAAATAATATGTATGTATTAGTTGATGAAGCACATGGAACACATCTTTATTTTGGTGAAAATCTACCAGTTTCAGCAATGGATGCAGGAGCAGATATGGCAGCAGTTAGTATTCATAAAACAGGAGGTTCTCTTACACAAAGTTCAATTCTTCTTATGAAATGTAGCGGAATAAGTCCTGATTATGTAAGAACTATTATAAATCTTACTCAAACAACAAGTGCTTCATATTTGTTATTGTCATCTTTAGATATTGCAAGAAAAAATCTTGCTTTAAATGGCAGGATGATTTTTAAAGAAGTAGTAGAACTTTCTGAATATGCAAGAGATGAGATAAACAAGATAGAAGGATATTATGCTTATTCAAAGGAGATTATAAATAACCATAATATATATGATTTTGATATAACAAAACTTACTATAAATACTTTAGGAATTGGACTTGCAGGAATTGAAGTTTATGACATATTAAGAGATGAATATGGAATTCAAATAGAACTTGGAGATATAGGGAATATTCTTGCAATAATATCAGTTGGGGATACTAAATATAATATTGAAAGATTAGTTTCTGCATTAAGTGAAATAAAAAGAAAATATTCAAAAAAAGAAAGACTTTCTTTTGATCATGAATATATTAATCCAATTATTAAAGTTACACCAAAGGAGGCCTTTTATAGAGAAAAAGAATCTATGACTATAAAAGAGAGCAGAGGAAAAATATCAGGAGAATTTGTTATGTGTTATCCACCTGGAATTCCCATTTTAGCACCAGGTGAACTTATTACAAAAGAGGCTATAGATTGTATAGTTTATTCAAAAGAAAAAGGCTGTTTAGTAACAGGACCTGAGGATATGGATATAAAAAATATTAAGGTATTAAAGTATTAGGAGGTATTTAGAAAAGATGGAATTATGGTATACAGAAGAACATACTGATAAAGTTAGATTTTCAATAAAGGTAGAAGAACAATTATTCAAAGGACAAAGTGATTTTCAAAGAATAGATGTATTTAAATCACAAGAATTTGGAACATTTTTTACTTTAGATGGTTTAATGATGGTTACAGAAAAAGATGAATTTATATATCATGACATGATAGTTCATGTACCAATGGCTACAAATCCTAATATTAAAAAGGTTTTAGTAATAGGTGCTGGAGATGGAGGAACTGTAAGAGAACTTACAAGATATAAAACTATAGAAAAGATTGATATGGTTGAAATTGATAAAATGGTTGTTGATGTTTGTAAAAAGTATTTGCCTAAGACATCATCAAAATTAAATGATGAAAGAGTAAATTTATATTTTGAAGATGGTTTAAAATTTGTAAGATCAGTTGAAAATGAATATGATTTAATAATTGTAGATTCAACAGATCCATTTGGGCCTGGAGAAGGATTATTTACAAAGGAGTTTTATGGAAACTGCTTTAAAGCTTTAAAAGAGGATGGAATTTTAGTAAACCAACATGAAAGTCCATATTATAAAGAGTATGCAAAGTCAATGAAAAGAGCACATAAGAGAATAAGAGAAAGTTTTCCAATATGTAGAGTATATCAAGCTCATATTCCAACATATCCATCAGGACATTGGTTATTTGGATTTGCATCAAAAAAATATGATCCAATAAACAATGATAAAATTGAAAAATGGAATGAACTTGGTTTAAAAACTAAATATTATAATACAGAGCTTCATAAGGGTTCCTTTGCACTTCCAAACTATGTAAAGGAAATGCTTGAAAATGCAGATGAATAAAAATATAAGTACATTTATAGGTTGTGAAGCAGGATATGAAGAATCAAAAATTGTAGTATTTGGAGCACCCTTTGATTCAACAACTTCCTTTAGACCAGGTACAAGATTTGCAAGTCAAACTATGAGATTGGATTCATGGGGACTTGAAAGTTATAGTCCGTATCAAGATAAAGATCTTTATGATATAAAGGTTTTTGATGGTGGAGATTTAGAACTTCCCTTTGGTGATAGTTTTGAAGCAATTAAGCAAATAGAGGAATTTTCCTTTAAGATATTAAATGATAATAAAATTCCAGCTATGATAGGTGGAGAACATTTAGTTACACTTGGAAGTTTTAAAGCTATTTTCAATAAATATCCAGAAGTTAGAATTATTCATTTTGATGCTCATACGGATTTAAGAGAGGAATATTTAGGACAAAAGTTATCCCATGCCACAGTTATTAAAAGAGTTTATGATTTAGTCGGAGATAATAAAATTTTTCAGTTTGGAATACGTTCTGGCACTAAAGAAGAATTTGAATTTAGTAAAAAAAATTTATATATAAATAAATTTGATTTAAATAATTTAGAATTTATAGTAGAAAAAGTGAAAGAATATCCAGTATATATAACAATAGATTTAGATGTATTAGATCCATCAGTATTTCCAGGAACAGGAACACCAGAACCTGGTGGAGTTTCCTTTAAGGAAATGCTAAATGGAATATTAAAATTACGTAAGTTAAATATTGTAGGTTTTGATATAAATGAATTATCACCTCAATATGATAATACAGGAGCATCAACTGCTGTAGCTTGCAAAGTTTTAAGAGAAATGCTTCTTATAACAAGCAAATAAATTTAAAATATTAAATTAAATATAAGAAAAAACTGTAGGTAAACTTATATGAAATTAAATTTATCTACAGTTTTTCTTTTATTTAAGCTATTTTTAGGTATTTTTAGGCTATTTTATTTTCTACTTTTTCAGAAAGTAGTTGAGATTTTTTTAATTCTTCTGCAACATAATTAGTTAAGTCTACAACTCTAGAAGAATATCCCCATTCATTGTCATACCAAGCAGCCACTTTAATCATATTTCCATCAATAACCATAGTTGAAAGAGCATCTACTATAGTAGACCTATCGTCACCTTTATAATCTACAGAAACAAGAGGTTCTTCAGAGTAACCTAATATTCCTTTTAATTCATTTTTTGATGCATCTTCAAGAACCTTATTTATTTCTTCTTTTGTAACTGTTCCATTAATTTCACAAACTAAATCTGTAATAGATACAGTTGGAGTTGGAACTCTTAATGCAAATCCATTTAATTTACCTTTAAGATTTGGCAAAACTTTTGCTACAGCTTTTGCAGCACCTGTAGTGGTAGGTATTATTGATTCACCAGCAGCTCTTGCTCTTCTTAAATCTTTATGAGTTTTATCTAATATTTTTTGGTCATTAGTGTATGAATGAATAGTTGTAATTAAACCTTTTTCTATTCCAAACTTTTCATCGATTACTTTAACTACTGGAGCTAAACAATTAGTTGTACATGAAGCATTAGAAATTATATTATGGGTATTATTATCATAAGCATTTTCATTAACTCCCATAACTATTGTTATATCATCAGCATCTTCTTTAGCTGGTGCAGTTAGAATAACTTTTTTTGCTCCCGCATTTAGATGACCATCAAGTTCTTTTCTTGTTTTAAACTTACCAGTAGATTCAATAACTACATCTACCCCTAACTCTTTCCAAGGCAAATCTTTAGGTTCATTTTCATGTAAAATTTTTATTTCTTTATTATTTATAACTAAAGAATTTGGGTTAACCTTTACATCTCCATTAAATCTTCCAAAGCATGAATCATATTTAAAAAGATGAGCTAATGTTTCTTCATCTGCTCTAGCATTTATAGCTACTATTTCAACATCATCATTTAATGTTTCTGTAGCAATTCTAAGAACTGTTCTGCCTATTCTTCCAAAACCATTAATACCTACTTTTATTTTCATTTGTATACCACCTCGTATTATTTTTAAATAGAATATACTATATCTAATAAATTAATATATAATATACTCTTTTATATAATATACTATATATTATTTATAATACTTTTAATTCAAATTGTCAATTAGAATATGCTAATTAATTATATAGAATATTAAATGAAGCTGTAAAAACTAATTGTATATATTTAATTTTATATTAGTATAATCAAATTCTTTTAGGAATAATAAAGTTTTTAAAGAAATAAATAAAAAAGCACAATAATAAACCTTATAAAAATTTTATTATGGTTTTATTTATTGTGCCTTTTAATTTATATTTATTATTTTTAGTAGGTGTTAATTATCTTTTTTCGCATTTTCATCACTAAATGATCTATTATATTTTTTAAAGAATATAATTAATAACATTATCATAGCAATTGCATAAAGTGCACCAGCTATATAATATGCTGTTGAATAGCCTGAATTATGCACTAATAAAGAATTTTTAGTATATATTCCTGCAAAAATACCAACTATTGAATTTGCAAGAAGAAGAACTGAGCTGAAAGTTGGTTTTAAATTTTTAGGTACAAATGTAAGTGGCAATGATTGTTGAATTGGGTTTGAAGCATTTGCAAGTCCAGATCTTAAAAATAATATTGCACCAATTATCCAAGCTACGTTAGATCCAAACATTGCACCTTTTGCCATTAAGAACATAAGTGGTACACAACCTAAAAGGGTAACAACAATAGTTACTATAGAACCTAATTTTTTTTCTAAATAAGGTGCTACTAAGAAACCTAGTACCATAGCTATTGTTTGCAATGTAATTATTGTAGATACAGTTCCTCTACTAATGTGTAGAAAATCATTTAAGTAAATAGGGAAGTAAGGTGTTACAAGTAAAGCACCAAATCTTATTATGCTAAATATTACAATCCACATAATAATATATTTATTAAAGAATATTTTAATATCAAATTTTTTACTAGCTTTTCTTTCTCTAAGTTCTTCCTCTGTTTCTCTATAATCTTCAACCTTTTCTCTTAAGAAGAATAAAGAAACTAATGCTAAGACAGTAAATATAATTGCAATCCATAAAACAAATGTATAAGATGATGTATATGCATTTAATTGAAATGGACTCATAGTATTTTGATGTTCAGATAAAACTGCAGCTTTATCATAACTTACCTTTAGTAGTTTACTGAATTTCCAAACAACTATTTTACCATCAAAAAATGTTAAAAGAGATTGGCTAATTAAATTAGAGTACATAACTTTTGAGAACATAGAAACTCTTTTATTACTAGGTGTATAGGAAGTAAACATAAGTGGATAAATAAAATCAAATAGTGCAGCACCTACATTAACTAATATATTTGCAATCATAATAATTACAGTATTTCTAGAATATATGCAAGATAATAGAGCTACTATTAAAATAATAGGTGCAGAAATAATTATTTTTTTATAACCTAGTTTATGAATTAATAAAATAATTATAGCTATTATTAGAGTACCAATAGAAGCGTAAGTTGGAAGAGCCTTAACAACATCTGGTACTGTTAAATCTAAGTAAGAAACAAAGGCATCATTTGTTATTCCAGTTACAGCTCCCATAAAAATATAACTAAGTATAAAAATTACACAATTGTATTTCCAACGTCTATCCCAATTAGGGTCATTACTTGTAACAAAATCAATTAAGTTACCTTTAGTTGAATTGTTAAAATTTTCTTCTTTTGTATTTTTAATATCATTCATAATTACTCCTCCTTTGTATGTATAAGTTTTTATTAAATATGTCATTATTAAAAAATAATGGAGAAGGATTAATTATTTTTCATAAATTAATTGTACAACAAAAATTAAACGTTTTCATACATTCCGGTTAAAGTTTAAATTTATTTAAAATTCATCATAAAATAAAAATATTATTTACTAAAAATATATACATATAAGGAATATAAAATATAGATTATAATAACTATTTTAATGTTAATGGAGATGGTATAATTGTAATAAGATTAGGAAAAATATTTATAAAAAGATTAATTTAAGTTATATCTTATAATAAAAGGAGGGATCTTTTGGATTTACTAACAGCAGTGGCTATAAGCGTAGGGATATTATCAGGTCTCTGGGCTTTCATTAGTGATTCTTTAGGCTTAATAACTTGGGTTGGTTTTATAGGGTGTACAAGTTATTTTGCATCAGGAGGTAAGATTGATGGATTTAAGAAATCTATTATTTCTAATATATCAGGTGTAATTTGGGCTATGTGTATAATACTTGGATCAAGTGCATTTAGTTCACCATATATTTCTTATATTCTTACTGGAATATTTTCCTTTGTTATGTGTATACAAGCTAAATCAAAAATCTTAGGATTTATTCCAGGAGCATTTTGTGGTGCTTGTTGTACTTTTGGAACAGGGGGAAACTGGAAGGCTGTTATAATTGCATTAATATGTGGAGGAATACTTGGCCACTTATCTGATATAGGAGGTTTATTATTATATAGAAGATTTAAAAAGGATACAGATTAAATAATTACATAAAAAATATTACATAAAGGATGGAAAAAATGAGTATAGCTATAATGGCATGTAGAAAAGCAATGGGAAAATGTTCAGCTACAGGATGTTTTAAGGCATATAATAAATCCACAGCTGCTTTTGAAATATATGGGGATAATAAAGAGGAACTTGTTAGTTTCTTTTATTGTTCAGGATGTAATGAAACCTTATCTCCAAATGAAAATTGGAAACATAAAATAAGTCAATTAAAAAAGAATAATGTAACAACAATACATATATCACATTGCATTATGAGTAAGTGCGATGATTATAAAAGACATGGAAGAATTCTTGAAAAGGAAGGCTTTAAAGTCATTTATGGAACACATTAAAAAGATTAAAACGGATTCTTACTTGAATCCGTTTTTTTATATGGAAAAAGGAAAAATAAAATTTTACTTTAAATTATAGGCTATGTTTTAAAAACTTAACTAAAATATAGGTTAACTATAAAAAAGAGAACCTTATTAAGAATGCATAATTTAAAATGTATTACTTAATAAAGTTCCCATATATACTAAATTAATTATAAAATTAATTAGTTTTCTTCAGCAGTAGGTTTTTTAATACCTAAAGTTAAACATAATAATAGTAATGCAATTACGGCACCAACTATTATAAATATGAAGGCTCCATTCCATCCAAAGTGATCTGCTATAAATCCTATAACTAAGTCAGCCATAAGTTCACCTAGAAGGTATGCACAAAGACCTGATAGACCAACAGCAGAACCAACAGCAAAGTTTGGAACAATATCAATTAAGCTCATACCAATTAATAATTGTGGTCCATATATGAAGCAACCTATTACAGCAACTGAAACCATAGTTACCATATAACTTGCAGTTGTCCAATAAGCAATTACTGCAAATATAACACCAATCATACATATTATACTAAGTGGAGCACGCTTACCTTTAAATAAAACATCTGAAAGCCATCCAAGTAATATAGAAGCTGGAATTGCAGCATATTCAAATAAGAACATTGCCCAGTTTGAGTCAGCAACTGAGAATCCTTTATCTTGTTGAAGGTATATTGGAATCCAGTTAACAACACCTTGTCTTATTAAATATACGAATATATTAGCTAAGCATAGGTACCAAACATATTTATTTTTTAAAACATATTTTACTATTATTTCTTTTGAAGTTAAGTTTACTGGTTCATCAACTTTAACTTCAGGATAATCATTTCTATATTCTTCAATTGGAGGTAATCCAACTGATTCAGGAGTATCTGCTCCTATAATAAACACAAAAATAGCAATTACAATACAAATAGCAGCTGGTAAGAAGAATATACTTTGAAAGTTATTTGCTCCAAACATAATTAATGCTAATGTAGCTATAGGAGCTATAAGTCCACCACCAACATTGTGAGATGTATTCCATATTCCCATTTTTAGTCCTCTTTCATTTTGAGAGAACCATTTACCTATTATTATAGAACATGGTGGGGCACCCATTGCTTGGAATAATCCATTAATAATCATAAGGATTAAGAAAGCCCAAACTCCAGTTGTAAAGCCCATAAAAATACTAACTATTGAAGAAGCTAAAAGTCCAAAGCCAAGAAAATATTTAACATTTGATCTATCAGCTAAACTTCCTAAAACGAATTTACCTAAACCATAAGCAACAGCAAGTCCAGTACTTATTAATCCGATATCTGTTTTAGTAAAATGGTAATTATTAATTAAAAATGGTGATGCTATTGCAAAGTTTTTTCTTACTAAGTAATAACCTGCATATCCAACAAACATCATAAGAAACATACGAGTACGATAAGCCCTATAGGCTGAAGGTATTTTATCTTTTGGCAACCTTTCTATAGTAGGTGCCGGCTTAAAAAAATTAAACATTACAAGTCCTCCCTAAAAATACAAATCTATCTGATTACGTTTTCTGTATTTGGTTACATTAATATAATAAAATAATTAATATACAAGAAAATCTCTTAAGTGTTTCATAAATGTAACATTTAAGAGATTTTAAAATATTTTGTATTTTTTTAATTGTAGGTATTATTGAAAATATTCATAATATTATTTCTTTCTAAAGCTGCCTTTTTAAAACTATATCCTTCATATATATTTTGAGTAACAGAATTAGTCTTTTTTGTTGATATAGCTTTAGAAAATACAGAAAGATTATTAGCTGTATCATTAGAAAGTATAAAATCTATAAAAGCTTCAGCTACTTTTTTATTTGCACAATTATTAATTTCAGCAATAGAATCTACATTCCATCCAGTATTTTTAGGGGTAATACTTATAATGTTTGGATTAGATTTATTACAAATAAGTTGATCTCCTAAAAAGTCTACTGTAAAGGCATATTCACCTGAAGAAACTCTTTGAATTGAATTAAATCCACTAACAGTATAAGATGATATATTATTTTTCAGTTTTTTTATAAAATTTTTATAACCTGATTCGCCTAATTGCTGATAAAGACAAGCTAAAAGTGTATATCCAGTACCAGAAGTTTCAGGACTTGGCATTATTATTTTTCCTTTGTACTCAGGAGCTAGTAAATCTTCAAAGCTTTCAGGTAATTTAAATCCTTTTGAAGCAAATTCTTTATTCCAAATGGATTTATTAATACCTATAGCCAATGTATCTAGTTGAAAACCAGTCCAATAATCTTGAGAGTCCTTATATTTTGAAGGAATATCATAGGAATTTGGTGATTTATACTTAGCTAGAGCATTTTTTGATTTTAAAAGTTCATAAGCATCACAGGTACCTCCTATAAATATATCTCCATTAGGACTGTTTTTTTCATCTAATATTCGTTTAACTGCTTCTTCAGTAGGGAGTTTTATATATTCATAGGTGCATCCAGTTTCTTTTTTGAATTTTTCTAATAAACTTTTGGCTTCTTCCTCTCTTAAGGCTACATAAACAGTTAGATGTTTTCCTTTAAGATTTGGATAGCTATTTTCTTTTTTTCTAGGAGATAAACAATAAATAATTGGCACTAAAATAATAAGTAAAATAACAATTAGAAATATTTTTTTATGTAAAACAATTTTCATTAAGATCACCTTTTATATAAATATTTTTACCATTTTCATCTCCTAAGTATTGAAGAACTAAATAATTTTTATAAACAATAAGATATATTGTATTATTTGCAATAGAATTATTATGACCATCAATAAAAATATTAAAGACAAATCTTGGATTCTCATTTAAATTAATATTTAAAAAGTCCTTATTATCCTCCATAGTTTTAAAGCCCTTTAAAGATGAAAGTAGGTTTATCTTTTCATTTTTATTTAAAGTATGAGATTTATTGTCTTTTATACAAGTTATTTTAGATTTTGGATTATTTATTATGTTTATTATATGTGAATAATTATATAAACAATTAAATAGTGTGTTTCTTAAAGTATTAATGTAATATGAATCATTATAATAAGTTTTATTTTCTAAGGTTAAAGCATTGTTTACAGTAAAATTTTCTGTATTACCATTTGAATAATAAATTTTACCTGAAAGAGTTACAACATTATCATTTTTTATAGGATTATTATTTTTAGAATTAGATGAAGTTATGTTAGAAAAATATTTTAGTATATCATTCATTACTAAGTTATTATCGATTTTCACATCACCTAAATATTTGTTGTGAATTAATATTTTACTTGGTACTTTAATTGTGAAGGATTTTTTTGTTGATTCAAAATTATCAATAACTTTTAAGTTGTTATATACAATTCTTGTAGAATAAAAGTAAAATATTAAGCATGCAATTACAAATAGAAAATATAATACTATTATATTTTTAAGATTCTTTTTCATAAAAAGTTCCTTTCAAAATTATCATAGAGGTTATTCTTTTTTCTTAAAGAAGGTAATAGTTATAGTGGTACCTTCATCTAAAGTACTTTGAATTTTAAAGTCCCCATTTTGACTAGATAATATATTTTTACATATGTTTAAGCCTAAACCATTTCCTTGTGTACTTTTTATATTTGAAGTATCAAAACCAATACCATCATCAGTAATAGAAATCTCTATTTTATTATCATAAACCTTTGATACAATTTCTATATTTTCACAGCCACTATATTTTATAGCGTTATCAATAACATTTATAAATATTTGTTTTGTTTTATCATAATCACCATAAGTAAATATATGATCATAATTTTTGATTACATTTATATGATAGTTATTAAGTTTTATGTGCAATATATTTAAACATTCATCAATTAAGTCTTTAAGATTTATATAAGTGGCATAAATAGCAAAATTTTCATTATTAGATTTTGCTAAAATTAAAATTTCTTCTACTAAAGTTAATAATCTACGGCCCTCTTTTTCAATTAAAGAAGAACTTTTTATTATTTTTTCTTCATCCTTTAATTGTGGAATTATTTCAGAAAAGCCGATTATTGCAGTAAGAGGAGTTTTAAATTCATGAGATATATTATCAAAGAATTTTTTTTGCTTAACCTTAGCTTCCTTGAGTTCACTTATATAATTTTCAATATTTTCACTCATTAAATTAAAGGTATTAGCTAAATCTTCAATTTCATCACCACTATTAATTTCAACCTTTTCTCCAAAGTTACCTTTAGATATTCTTTTTGACTGGTTCTTTAGAGTTAAAATTGGTGTTACAATTTCTTTTGAAAAGGCAAGTATTAAAATTACTCCTATGAAAAGAGCTATAATTCCAACAATTATCATTATAGTAAGAGTATTATTTAATATGGAAACTGATGATGAATTTTTTAATATTAGTCTAAAAACTCCACAGTGAGTATTTTTATAAAATATAGGAGTTGATAGAAAAATATAAGGAACTCTATCTACTTTTTTTATAATGTAAGATTGAGAACCATCAATAGCCTTATCAATATCTTTGTTGTATAAACTAATTTGATTTTTATCGGAATCATAGGTTATTTGACCAGAGTTACTTATTGTTTGAACTCTAATATTAAACCTATTACTTAAATTAGTTGCAATAAATGGGGAGATAGATTTAAAAACTTCCTCTTTATTTGGATTTTTATTAGCTTCTAGTAAGTTTTCAATATATCCTCCCATAGTGTTACTTTCTTTTAATAAATACTCAAGAGAGTTATCTAATAAATTTTTAGATAAAGTATTAAAATTAACAATATATATAAAAGTTATAATTGGCACTAAAATAGCTATATATGTTAATATAATTTTTTGTTTAAGAGTTAATTTAATCTTCAACATCTATTTTATATCCTGCCTTATAAAGAGTTTTTATATAACTTTGACAAGGACCTAATTTTTTCCTAAGCCTTTGAACTAATATATCAACTGCCCTAGTAGTTCCTTGAAAATCATATCCCCAAACTTTATTTAAAAGTTCTTCTCTACTAAAAACTCTACTTTTATTTTTACATAAACATTTTAAAACTTCGAATTCTTTAAAGGTTAAATCTATATAATTTGAATCTACTAAAACTTTTCTTTCATTAATTAATATTTTAATTTTACCTAATGAAATGGAATTACTTAAATCCTCTGTGTTTTTAGTTATTCTTTTTGAAATTACTTTAATTCTAAGAAGAAGTTCAGTGCTATTAAAGGGCTTAGTTATATAATCTTCAGCACCTAATTGAAGTCCTAGAAGTTTATCATTAATATCACCTTTAGCTGTAAGCATTACAATAGGTATATCTGAAATAAGTTTAATTTTATTTATAAGTTCAAAGCCGCTAATGTCAGGAAGCATTGCATCTAAAATTATTATGTCAGGTCTTTCCTTTATAATTGATTCTATTGCATCATTTCCACAAGTTGCTGTATTTACCTTGTAATTGTGAAGTTCTAGATTCATTTTTATAAGTTGTAATATGCTGATTTCATCATCAACTACTAAAATATTCAAATCTTTCTCTCCTTTTGTAATTAAGTTTATTATTTAAATTACTAAATTATTATACAGAAATTGCTTTGTTTTTACAATTAACTATTATTTCTATATAAATTTAAAACAAAATGAAGAAAATATTAACAAAAAATATATTATATAAAATAAATAAAATGGTAACTTCTAGTACAAAAATAAAAAAATATATACAAAATTATAAAAAATAATGGTAAAATTAAAAAACATAATATAAAAGAGGAAAATATTAAGAAAAATATTAATATATATATAATTAACGTATTTAATACAATTTTAACGTTATTGTAATAATTAACTCAGGTTTTTGTAATTTATGAACATAAGAAAAAAAATACAATATTTATATAGAAAAATAAAATAAAGCTAAATATTCAAAAAAAGGGGATAAAAATAATTATGTGTGGATTTTTACAACTATTTAAGGGACATTTAACTGAAAAAGATGTTAACATATGCAGAAAATGTGCAGAAAGTATTATACATAGGGGACCAAATGATACTAAGCAAGTTCTACATGATAATGCATTATTTGTATTTAATAGATTAAGTATTATAGATATAGAAAATGGAGCACAACCTTTTACTTATAAAGAAAAATATACAATTGTTTTTAATGGCGAAATATATAACTATAAAGAACTTAGAGAAGAATTAATAAAAGATGGATATGAATTTGAAACACATTCTGAAATTGAAGTAATAGCGACTCTTTATGATTGTATGGGAAAAGAGTTAGTTAATAAATTAAGAGGAATGTTTGCAATTGTTATTTATGATAAAGAGAGAGAAAAAATAACTGCTTTAAGAGATAATTTTGGCATAAAACCATTATATTATATGAAAAAAGATGGAGGACTTTATTTTTCATCAGAATTAAAAGCACTTCATGAAATAAATGAAAACTTAACTTATAGAAGTGACGTAATTGGTCAATATGCAACTTTCCAATATATCCCTTCAAATGATAGTATCTTTAAAGAAATAAAAATACTTCCACCAGGTCATTTATTAGAAAAAGATTTAAATGGTGACATAAAGATAGAAAGATATTTTAATGTTGAATTTAATGAAAAAAATCATGATAAAGAAGAGTTGAAGGCTCAAATAAAAGCTGTAATGAGAGATACAGTAAGTAAGCATTTAGAAAGTGATGTACCTGTTGCAACTTTCTTATCAAGTGGAATAGATTCATCAATAATAACTAAACTTGCAAGTGAAATAAATCCAAACATAGTATCTTATACAATAGGTTTTGATATTGATGGTTATGATGAAACAACTAGTGCTAAAAGATTTGCAGATGATATAGGAATAAAAAATGTAAGTATAAGATTAAATTATAAGGACTATGTTAAGGAGTTACCTAAAATAGTTTATCATATGGATAGTCCAATAGGAGACCCTTCAATAATTCCTTTATATCATATTTGTAAGGAAGTTAGTAAAGATTATAAAGTAATTTTATCTGGAGAAGGTTCAGATGAATTTTTTGGTGGATATAATATTTATACTGAAGATGAATCATTAAAAATGTTTAATTATATGCCAAGTGGAATGAAAAGTTTATTAAAATCAATGGTAGGGGCAATACCTGATACAGTTAGAGGAAAAAGCTTCATTGTAAGAGGTACAACTCCTTTAGAAAAAAGATATGTAGGTAATGCAAACATATTTAATGAAAGAGAAAAAGCTAAGGTATTTAAAAATTATAGTTCATCAAGAAATGATTTAGAACTAACAGAAAATTTATTTAAAGATGTTAAAGATTATGATAATGTAATAAAAAGACAATATATTGATATAAATACATGGCTTGTTGGAGACATATTAACTAAGGCAGATAGAATGTCTATGGCAAACTCTTTAGAAATTAGAGTTCCATTTGTCGATAAGGAAGTATTTAAATTAGCATCAACTCTTACAAAGGATGAAAAGGTTCAAAAATTCACTACAAAATATGCTTTAAGAGAAGCTTTTAAAGATGAATTACCTGATTATTTATATGCAAAGAGAAAATTAGGATATCCAGTTCCAATGAGAGTTTGGCTTAAAAATGAACTTTATAATTGGGCATTTAATATAATAGATAACAACCCAGTTAAAGAGATAAATAAAGAAGAAGTTTTAACTATGCTAAAGGATCACAAAGCAGGAAAAGGTGATTATAGCAGAAAAGTTTGGAGCATAATAGTCTTTATAATATGGTACAGATTATATGTAGATAAAACATTAAATAAAGATGATATTTTTGAAATATAAATTTAAAAATTTTGTTATATATTAAAAAGTTATGCTATAATGATAACGAAAATAAAATAGAAAAACACACTAGGGGTGCGTAAAGCTGAGAAATACCCTTTAACCTGATCTAGATAATACTAGCGTAGGGAAGTGGACGTGCATAATATATTTTATATAGTTATATTTATTTAGAATAAATTTAATTGTAGTATATTAATATGAAATACTAATAATTTATGTATAGGAACCACTTTCTTTTGAAGGTGGTTTTTTTGTTTTTAAAATTTAGGAGGTTTTTATTATGAAAGTTTCAGAGTATTTATATGAAAGTGTAAAGGATATTTGGGAGGATTGTGTTAATCATCCCTTTGTTCAAGGAATTGGACATGGCACCTTAGAAATTGATAAATTTCGTTTCTATACAATTCAAGATTATCTTTATCTTTTAGATTACGCTAAAGTTTTTGCGCTAGGTATTGTAAAGGCTAATAATGAAGAAACAATGAGGGAATATTCAAATATGGTAAATGATATATTGAATAATGAAATGAGTATACATAATGGATATATGAAAAAATTAAATATAACAAAGGAAGAACTTAAAAGTGCAAAGGCTACTTTAACAAATAAATCATATACAAGCTATATGTTAGCAGAAGCAGCTAAAGGTTCATTAGAAGAAATAACAGTAGCTGTTTTAGCTTGTGGCTGGAGCTATCAAATTATAGGAGAAAAACTTAGTGAAATTCCTAACTCCTTAGAAGATGAATTTTATGGTGATTGGATAAAAGGATATACATCACAAGGATATAAAGACACAGTAACTTGGAATATAAAATTACTTGATGAAATAACAAAGGATTCATCTAAAGAAGAAATTGAAAAATTAAAAGATATATTTATAACAACAAGTAAATATGAGTATATGTTTTGGGATATGGCTTATAACAAGGAGATGTAAATTAATATGCTAAAATTTAATGAAGTTACCTTTAAGTATTCAAATAGTAATGAAAATATAATTGAAGATTTAAGCTTTAACGTAAATAAAGGGGATTTTGTTAGCATTATAGGAGCTAGTGGTTGTGGAAAAAGTACAATTTTTAGGTTAATTGCATCTTTAGAAAAACCTTCAACAGGAACTATTTGTATTAAAGGTGAAAATATAAAGAATTTAAAATCACAAATAGGATATATGCCCCAAAAAGATTTACTTTTACCTTGGAGAACAATTTTAGAGAATATTTGTCTTCCATTAGAAATACAAGGTGTTTCTAGTTCTAGTGCAAAAAGTCAGGGAGAGGAACTTTTAAGTAAATTTAATCTTTATAGTTATAAGGATAAATATCCAAAGGATTTATCTGGAGGAATGAAACAGAGAATTTCCTTTATAAGAACTTTATTAACTGGTTCAGAACTATTACTTTTAGATGAACCCTTTAGTGCATTAGATGCTATAACAAGACTTTCTCTTCAAGAATGGATATTAGATCAGTGGAAAAAGTATAAAAAAACAATTTTATTTATAACCCATGACGTGGAAGAGGCAATGTTTTTATCTAATAAAATATTTGTTGTAAACAAAAATCCAATAACAAATTTAAAGGAGATAAATATTAATCTTGAATATCCAAGAAGTAGAAAAATGTTAGAGGTAGAAGAGTTATTGTTATTAAAAGATAATCTTATAGAAGAGTTAAGACAGAAGGTGAAAATATGAAAAAGTATATACCCTCAGCAATAATAGCCATAATATTGTTATTAATATGGGAGGGGGCTGCAAGATATATTAATGCTATGTACATATTGCCTTCTCCATCAAAAATACTTGAAGAAACTTGGAAACTTAGAGATGTTTTATTTACAGTTCACTTAAAGGCAACATTAGAAGTAACAATAATAGGATTAGTTATATCTATATTTTTAGGAGTTTCTTTAGCAATAGTTATGAACTTAAATGAAACTGTGGAAAGAGCCTTATATCCATTAGTTGTAATTACGCAAACTATACCAATTACAGCTTTAGCACCATTATTTATATTATGGTTTGGCTATGGACTTTCAAGTAAGGTTGTAGTTACAGTGTTAATGACTTTTTTCCCAATTACAGTAAATGTATATGATGGATTTAAATCAACTAAAAGAGAAATGGAGGAGCTTTTATTAACCTTTGGAGCTTCTAAAAAGGATATATTTATAAAATTAAAAATACCATCAGCCTTACCTTATTTCTTTTCAGCATTAAAAATGGCAGTGCCTATTAGTTTAATTGGTGCAGCCATTGGAGAATGGCTTGGTGCACAAGCTGGACTTGGTTATTTTAGCAAAAGAATGATGACACAATTAAATGGTGCTGGAGTTTTTGCTCCTATTTTAATACTTTCATTATTAGCAATAATTTTAGTAGCAATAGTAAATATATTAGAAAAAAGAATTATAAAGTGGAGGAGTGAATTATGATGAAAAAATTTAAAATAATATCATCATTAATTATATTATCTTTAGTATTAACTCTTGTATCCTGCGGTGGTAATAAAGAAAATGATAAAAGTTCTAGCAAAAAATTACAAGAGGTAGATTTAGTTTTAGATTGGTATCCTAATGCAGTACATAGTTTTATATATGATGCAATAGAAAAGGGCTATTATGAAAAAGAAGGTTTAAAGGTTAATATTAAATTTCCAACTAATGCATCAGATCCCTTATCTTTAGTTGGAGCAGGTAAAGCTACCTTTGGAATATATTATCCACAGCAGTTAATAAATGCAATAGCAAATGAGGATGTTCCAGTAAAATCAGTTGGAGCAATACTTCAATCAGAATTAAATGTTGTAATATCTAAGAAGGATGAATATATAACAAGACCAAGAGATCTTGTTAATAAAACAGTTGGATATTCAGGAGATCCATTAAGTGAAGCAATAATTAAAGAGATGATTAAAAATGATAAAGGAAATCCAAATAAAATGAAACTAGTAGATGTTGGATTTGATATAATTTCAGCTATGGTAACTAATAGAGTTAATGCAACTACTGGTGGAATGGTAAATCATGAGGTACCTGTAATGGAGAATAAGGGTATTCCTGTAAATTATTTTTATCCTTCAGATTATGGAATTCCAAACTCATATGAATTAGTATTTGTGGCAAATAATAAAACAATAAATGAAAATCCAGAACTTATAAAGAAATTTTTAAGTGCATCTAAAAAGGGATTTGAAGATATGAAAAATAACCCAGGTAAATCATTAGATTTATTATTAAAGCATCAAGAAAAGGATAGTTTCCCATTAACAAAAAGTGTAGAAGAGAAAAGTATGAAAATATTACTACCAAAAATGCAAACTAAAAATGCAGAGTTTCTTTCACAAAATAAAGAGGTTTGGCAAAAAAATATAGATTGGCTTTATAGTAAGAAATTTATAAAAAATAAAATATCAGTAAATGATGTTTTTGTAAACTATAACTAAATAACATAATATAAAAATAGCTGTTACTTTTAGATAAATAAAATTTCTAAAGTAACAGCTATTTTTTATTTGTTATTTTAAAGTGTATATGCAAATTAAGTTAATTCATTAATAGGATTATTTTAGAATCCAGCTGCATAACCTCCACCATCAATTTGAATATATGTTCCTGTAATATAGTTTGCCATTTGAGATGAAAGAAATAATGCAGCACCTACAACTTCTTCTGGTTTTCCAACTCTACCTGCAGGAGTTCTAAGTTTTACAATTTGCATCCATTGCTCATTTGACATAGCAGCACTTATTAAGTTAGTAGCAATATAACCTGGACATATAGCATTAACTTGAATATTATATTTTGCCCATTCAGTTGCTAAAGAACGTGTTAATTGAAGAATTCCTCCTTTGCTAGAACTATATGCAGCAGCTGCTGGTATTCCAGCAAAACCACCCATTGATGCAGTGTTTATAATTTTTCCAGACTTTTGAGGAATCATAAATTCTTTAGCAATTTTACTAGATAAAATAAATGGTACAGTTAAATTAATATTTAATACAGAATTCCATTCCTTTTCTGTAACATCAACTGATGGAATTCTATGACCAATTCCAGCATTATTTATTAAAATATCTACTCTACCAAAATCTTTTTTAATTTTACTTATTAGAGTATCTATTTCTTCTGGAATATTTAAATCAGCCTGTATTATTTTACATTTTCCATTAGCATCTAGTATTTCTTTTTCTGTTGACTTTAATTTTTCTGTATTTCTTCCAACAAGAATTGTTGTAGCACCTAGTGAAGCAAAACCTTTTGCAATTTCTTTTCCAATACCACCGTTTCCACCTGTTATAAGAACTACATTATCTTTAAAGTTTAATTGATAATTCATAAATTTTCCTCCTTTAGTTAAATTTTTTTATATCCAGAATTTTCTATGTACTATAAATTTAATATAGCACTATAGATAGACACTATCAATAATATTTATTAATTTAACACTAATATTAACTAATAATAGATTGAAATACAAAAAATCATATTAATAATTATGTACAATGTTAATAAAGGTTGTAGTAAAGTTTAAAAAGACAATTGATTTTTGAACAATAGATTAACCTTTTGTGTATAAGTTGACAATAGATCTTTGCTTTAATATAATAAAGTTATCAAAGGTATTTTTTTATATAAGTAAATATTCTCGGTAGGTGAGGCTACCATAGGGATACGGGTTGCTGCCGCGAAATAGTGGAGACACTATTAGAAGGTCAGCAGAGTACGTCGATTTTTTTAAGGCGTATTCTAATGCAATTTCATTGCCCTACGGAGTTGAAGCTTGAACGGGGTCAGGTTATATGATGAAATTTATATATCCTCGTTTAAGTTTGTGCTTAAATGAGGATTTTTTTATTTTTAGATTTAGAAATTAGTGAGGTGAATGCGAGTGGAAGCTGGAAGTAGTTTTATGGGAATAGACGGGCACCTGAGGGAGTCTATATTTTTAAAGGCAAAATTAAAAATTAATTTTAAATTACAGCCAGTTTCAAGGCTTGTTTGATTTGCCTAAAAATATAGAAATTTAATGGAGCCTGTTTACTACAAATGTATTATGTGTAGTATGCAGGTTTTTCTTTGCCCAGAATTCTCATATTCTATTGAAAAATGAGGAGGGTTAAAAATGAAAAAAAGTGTTTTAAAAAATAAAGCAGAAAAAGAATTAAGAAGAACAGAAATAAATAATAAATTAATTAAATTTGGATTACTTAAAAAGGAAGATTTATTTGAAAAGTTAGAAACAAAGGTTGAAGGTATAACAAAGGAAGAATCAGAAAGAAGAATAGAAAATTACGGATATAACGAAATAAGTTATAGTGATGGAATAACATGGTACAAAAGACTTTTTGATTCATTTATAAATCCATTTTCAGTGGTGTTAATAATACTTGCAATAGTATCATTTTTTACAGATTATGTAATTCCAGCACCAGGTCAAAAGGATTTAACTACAGTAATTATAATTACAATAATGGTAACTTTAAGTGGAGTTCTTCGTTTCGTACAAGAGGGTAGATCAAGTAAAGCTGGAGAAAAACTTAAGGCAATGATTACAACTACAGCAACAGTTGTACGTGATGGTGAAGTTTTTGAAATTCCAATGAATGAAATAGTACAAGGAGATATAATAAAGCTTAATGCTGGGGATATGATTCCAGCTGATGTAAGAATTCTTTTTGCTAAGGACTTATTTGTAAGTGAATCATCAATGACTGGAGAATCAGAGGCTGTTGAAAAGTTTGGAGATTTACCAGAAGAAATAAAAAATAAAAAGATAAAAAGTCATTTTGAATTAAATAACTTAGCTTTTATGGGAACAAACGTTATAAGTGGTACAGCAAAAGCTGTTGTTTTATCTACTGGCAATAGTACAGTACTTGGAAGTATGGCTGATACAATAACTCAAAAAAGAGAAATGACAAGCTTTGATAAAGGTGTTAATTCTGTAAGCTGGGTTTTAATAAGATTTATGTTAATTATGGTTCCAGTAGTTTTCTTTGTAAATGGATTTACAAAGGGAGATTGGTTAGAAGCATTTTTATTTGCATTATCAGTTGCAGTAGGATTAACTCCAGAAATGCTTCCAATGATAGTTACAACAAACCTTGCAAAAGGTGCAGTTAAAATGTCAAAGTATAAAACTATAGTTAAAAATTTAAATTCAATACAAAATTTTGGTGCTATGGATGTACTTTGTACAGATAAAACAGGAACTCTTACTGAAGATAAAATAATATTAGAAAATCATTTAGATATTCATGGCAATGAAGATTTAAGAGTATTAATGTATGGATTTTTAAATAGCTATTTTCAAACAGGACTTAAAAACTTACTAGATGTTGCAGTACTTGAGTATGGACAAAAAGAAGGTTTTGAAGATTTAGATAAAAAATATGAAAAGGTAGATGAAATTCCATTTGATTTTGCTCGTCGTAGAATGTCAGTTGTTTTAAAAGATGAAGTTGGTAAAACTCAAGTTATAACAAAGGGTGCAGTAGAAGAAATGCTTGAGATATCATCCTTTGCAGAGTATAATGGGGAAATAGTTACTTTAACTGATGAACTTAAAAAAGAAATATTAAAAACAGTTGCAGATCTTAATGCAAAAGGTATGAGGGTAATTGGAATTTCTAAAAAAGATAATCCATCACCAGCAGAAAGTTTTTCTGTTAAAGATGAAAGTAACATGGTTCTTATAGGATATATAAGTTTCTTAGATCCACCAAAGGAATCATCAGCTGATGCAATAAGAGCATTACATGATTATGGTGTAGAAGTTAAGGTTTTAACTGGAGATAATGAAAAGGTAACAAAGTATGTATGTAAACAAGTTGGAATAGATTCAAGAAACATCCTTTTAGGATCAGAAATTGAAGATATGAGTGATGAAGATTTAAAAGAAGCTGTTAAACACACAAATATATTTGCAAAATTATCACCAAATCAAAAGGCAAGAGTTGTTTCAACATTAAAGAGTAATAATCACGTTGTAGGATTTATGGGAGATGGAATTAATGATGCTCCTGCCATGAAAAAATCTGATGTTGGTATTTCAGTTGATACAGCAGTGGATATTGCAAAGGAATCAGCAGATATTATATTATTAGAAAAAGATTTAATGGTACTTGCAAGAGGTGTAGTTGAAGGACGTAAGACTTTCGCAAATATTATTAAATATATAAAGATGACTGCAAGTTCTAATTTTGGAAACATGTTTAGCGTATTAATAGCAAGTGCATTTTTACCATTTTTACCAATGCTACCAATTCAAATTTTAATTTTAAATCTTATATATGATATTTCATGTATTTCAATTCCATGGGATAATGTAGATAAAGAATATTTAATGAAACCACGTAAATGGGATGCATCATCAATTGGAAGCTTTATGGTATGGTTTGGACCAACAAGTTCAATATTTGATGTAACAACTTATATATTATTATACTTTGTTATATGTCCATCAGTATGTGGAGGATATTATGGTGAGACAGGTGTTAATAAATTATTATTTGTAGGATTATTTAATGCAGGATGGTTTGTTGAATCATTATGGACACAAACACTAGTAATTCATATGATAAGAACACCAAAGATTCCATTTATACAAAGTAGAGCATCAAAATCAGTATTCTTCTTTACAGGACTTGCAATACTGGTTGGAACTATACTTCCATATACACCACTTGGAAGAATGGTTGAAATGGATCAAATGCCATCTATATACTTCGTATATTTGGTAATAACAATATGTGCATATATGATATTAGTTACTGTAGTAAAGAAAATATATATAAGAAAATATGGTAAATTACTATAAAATAAAAATAGATAATTTCAATAACTTATTGAAATTATCTATTTTTTTTATATTCTAAAATTGAAAAAGATAAAATAATAACAATATCATTATCAATTTGATAAAATTTATTTTCGATAAAGTTTTTAATATTAAATTTATAAAAATATTAATAGGATAAATTTATTAATTTGTTAAAAATATAATATTAAATTAACATAACTATAATAAGTTTTAAAAAAATATATAGAATATTATTATATTATCGTTTTGATAATATAATATCATATTGATAATAAAAATTTTAGAAATTATGCATCTTGTAATATTTTACTGTAAAATATAATTAAATAAGGTATTATATGATATATTTTTCAAAAATAAGTGGCATAAATGTTGCTATTTATATAATATAAAGATCGATGTCTTTAATCTAATTAAAGGGAGGCGAAAATATGGATCTGGTTATAATAAAGGTACATATAAAAAAGTATAAATCAAAAAATTCATACCGCAACTTATATCACAGATAAAAAAAATTAAAATAAAGAAGGGAGGGACTCACTTCTAAATTACAAAACTAAATTTTTAAAGTTTTATGTAAAGGTTTAAACGAGGAGTGAGGGTGCTATGAGTGGTTTAATAAAATTTGGAACAATTATAAATATTATAGGAGGAGTTTTAGTAATATATTCTTTCCTACCACAAATCTATACTATTTTAAAAACTAAGAGTCCAGGAAATAATAGTAAACAATATTGGATAATAATGACATTTGGTATATGTTGTATTTGTATAAATCAATTTATATGTAATGTACCAAAGGTTCAATTAATTATTCAATCTATAAATGTTGTATTTGCTATTTTTACAACTATACTAATAATTCATTATGCTCAAAAAGAAAAGAAAAATAAAAAGATTTGATGATAGGAGATGTTTATTATGAATAATTTACATTTTTGGGGGAATGTTGCCCAACTTTTAGGAAGTTGTACTTTAATATATTCATTTTTCCCACAAATATACAAATTGATAAAGCTAAAAAATTCAGAAGGAATAAATCTTCAGTATTGGGCTATATTAACAATTGGTGTGGCATGTATAGCAGTAAATTTAACAATAAGCAAAGTAAATATATTTATTCAAATAACTCAATGGCTAAATGTAGTTTTAGCATTAATAGTTTTATTTTTAGCTAGTAAATATAAAAAAGAAGTAAAAGAAAAAAGGAATTCATAAAATAAATAATATATTGATAGTTATTATAAGAGATTAAGTATTAAAGGAGTGGCTATACATGGAGAATTCTTATGATTTAATAGGAAAAGGAATAAACAGAGTTGATGCAATAGCTAAGGTTACAGGAAAAGCTAAGTACTGCTCAGATTATTTTGAAAGGGATGTACTTGTAGGAAAGGTTTTAAGAAGTCCTTATGCTCATGCAAAAATAAAAGATATAGATACTAAAGAAGCTGAAAATTTAGATGGAGTTGAAGCAGTATTAACATATAAGAATGTTCCAAATACAAAGTTTGGTACAGCAGGCCATCCATATTCTTTAGATCCAAGTCATGCAGATATAGAGGATTATGCATTACTTACAGATAAGGCACGTTTTGTTGGGGATGCAGTTGCTGCAGTTGTAGCAACTGATGAACTTACAGCAAAAAAAGCTTTAAAATTAATAAAAGTAGATTATGAGGTTTTACCTTTTGTTATAGATCAAGAAGAAGCAATAAAAGAGGGAGCTCCAGTAATTCATGAAGAAAGACCTAATAATGTAATTAGTGACTTTGGAATAACTGTTGGAGATCCAGAAGAAGTTTTTAAAAATGCAGATAAAATATATAATAAAAAATATGAAACACAAATAGTTCACCATTGTCAGATGGAAACACATAATGCTATAGCAAAGCTTGATGAAAAGGGTAGGTTGTTAGTTATAACATCAACACAAATACCTCACATAGTAAGAAGAATTGTTGCAAAGGCATGTAATTTACCAATTGGTAAAGTAAGAGTAATAAAACCTTATGTTGGTGGTGGTTTTGGTGGAAAACAAGACGTTATAATTGAACCAATAACAGCAGCTATGTCTCTTGCAGTTAATGGAAGACCTGTAAGATTACAATTAGAAAGAGAAGAAGCAATTGTTGCAACAAGAACAAGACATGCCATGAGAGTAAATATTAAAATGGCATTATCAAAGGATAATAAATTAGAAGGATATGATATAGAAAACCTTGTAAATAATGGAGCTTATGCTTCTCATGGTCATTCAATTGCTATGAGTGCTGGAAGTAAAATTAGACCTCTTTATGATATAAAGGCAGAAAAATATCGTCCAAAAACTATATATACTAATCTTCCTGTTGCAGGTGCAATGCGAGCTTATGGTATTCCACAAATGTGTTTTGTTATGGAATCTATGATTGATGATATTTGTAAAGATTTAGATATAGATCCAGTAGACTTTAGACTTAATAGTTTTATAAAGGAAGGTCATATAGACAAAGCTTCAGGTCTTGTAGTTCGTACATTTGGATTACCTAAATGTTTAGAAAGAGGAAGAGAATTAATTGATTGGGATAAAAAGAGAGAATTATATAAAAATCAAGATGGTCCTATAAGAAGAGGAGTAGGAATGGCTTGTTTTAGTTATTTCTCAGGAACATGGCCAGTAGCACTTGAAGCAGCAGGTACAAGAATAGTAATGAATCAAGATGGTTCTGTACAGGTTCAAGTTGGTGCTACAGAAATAGGACAAGGTAGTGATACAGTATTTAGTCAAATGGCAGCAGAAACTATTGGAATACCTTTTGATATGGTTACTTTAGTTTCAGAACAAGATACAGATGTTACTCCTTTTGATACAGGTTCATATGCATCAAGACAGTCATTTATAGCAGGACAAGCAATAAAAAAAGCTGCATTAGAAGTTAAAAGAAAAGCTTTAGAAATTGCAAGTGATAAGTGTGGATTAGATGCAGAACTTTTAGATATTAAAGATGCAAAGGTAATAGAAAAAGGAATAAAGAGAGAAATTTGTCCACTAGAAGAAATTGCATTAGAGGCATATTACAATAAGGAAAAATATGCACCTATAACAAGTGATTTAACTGTTAAGGTTAAAAATAATGCAATAGCTTATGGAGCAACTTTTGTTGAAGTAGAGGTTGATATAAGAACAGGAAAAATAAAAATTCTAGATCTTTATAATTTACATGATTCAGGAAAAATATTAAATAAAAAATTAGCAGAAGGACAAGTTCATGGTGGAGTTAGTATGGCTTTAGGTTTTGCTTTATCAGAAAAATTTATAATAGATGAAAAAACAGGAGCAATTATAAATAATAATCTTTTACATTATAAACTTCCAACAATTATGGATACTCCAGAAATAAAATGTGAATTTGTAGATACCTATGATCCAACATCTAGTTATGGTCAAAAATCTTTAGGAGAAAATACAACAATTTCTCCAGCACCAGCTATACGTAATGCAGTATTAAATGCAACAGGAGTAGCATTTAATAAATTACCAATGGATGCTCAATCTGTTTTTGAAAAATTTAAGGAAGTTGGACTTATATAGGAGGTAACTAATATGTATGATATAAATGAAATTTTGGAACCTAAAACATTAGAAGAAGCATTAGAATTATTGTCAAAACGTAATGATTTAACAGTAATAGCTGGAGGAACAGATGTACTTGTAAAGCTTCACGAAGAAAGATTTAAATCTTTAAATTTAATAAGTATAAGGGATATAGAAGGATTAAATGAAATAAAAGTACTTGAGGATGAATCAATAGAAATAGGAGCTATGGCAACTTTTTCAGAAATATTTAGAAGTGACATAATAAATGAAAATATAGGAATACTTGCAGAGGCAGCAGTTTCAATGGGTGGACCTCAAATTAGAAATATTGCAACTATTGGAGGAAACGTTTGCAATGGAGCGGTTTCTGGAGATAGTGCACCAAGTTTATTTGCTTTAAATAGTAAATTAAAACTTAAATCTAAAGATAGAGAAAGAATAGTTAAAATAAAAGATTTTTATGCAGGACCTGGAATAGTTAATATAGAGAAAAATGAGATATTAGTAAGTATAATAATTGAGAAAAAAGATTATAAAAACAAATATGGAAACTATATTAAATTTGCTAGTAGAAATGCAATGGATATAGCCTTAATGGGAGTTTCAGTTCTTGTAGAAGTTAAAGATGGAAAATTTGAAGATGTAAGAGTAGCATTAGGAGTTTCAGGACCAACTCCTTTAAGATGTGAAGTAGCAGAAGTTGAAGGAAAAAATATGGAAGTAACTGATGAAAATATGAAGTTAATTGGAAAACTAGCTTTAAAATCTTCAAGGGCAATAGATTTCTGGAATGCATCAAAGGAATATAAAGAGCATTTAATAGAAGAATTAACTTATAGAGGACTTAAGGAATCTGTTAAGAGAGCTAAAGATATATAGATATAGATTGGATAGGTGAAATATTATGGGTTTAAAGAAAAAAATAAAACTTACAGTTAATGATAAAAAATATGAAATAGAAATAGATGTTAGAGAATCTTTATCAGAGGTGCTAAGAAGTCGATTACATTTAACTGGAGTTAAACAGGGTTGTCTTGTAGGGGAATGTGGAGCATGTACAGTATTAATAGATGGAGTTCCAACAGATTCTTGCATTTATTTAGCTGCTTGGGCTAATGGTAAAACAATAAAAACTATTGAAGGAGTAGAAAAAAATGGACAGCTTTCAGATGTTCAAAAAGCTTTTATAGATGAAGGTGCTGTCCAATGTGGATTTTGTACACCAGGTTTAGTATTAACAACAACAGCTTTAGTAGAAAGTGGAAAAGATTATACTGATGAAGAAATAAGAAGAGAAATATCAGGTCATTTATGTAGATGTACTGGATATAATAAAATATTTAATGCTACTAAAAAAGCTATATTAAGAAGAAAATAATAAATTAATTTAATAAAATTCATATCAAGGAATTTTTTGGTATAATAAGAGTGTAAAATCTAAAATTAATTTATGAGGTTATTGAGATGAATAAGAATGAAATAATGAATTTATGTGTAAAAAGTTGTATGGATGGTATGAAAAATCATGAAGGAGGACCTTTTGGTTCAGCCATAGTTAAGGATGGAAAAGTAATAGCAGTAGCACATAATACTGTAATAGCCACTAATGATCCAACGGCTCATGGTGAAGTAAATGTTATAAGAGAAGCTTGCAAAAAACTTAATACATTTGATTTAAGTGGTTGTGAATTATATACTACATCAGAACCATGCCCTATGTGTATGTCTGCAATTATTTGGGCAAATATATCAAAGGTGTATTATGGATGCACAGTAGAGGATGCAAGAAATATTGGATTTAGAGATGAACATATATTAAAGTTTTTAAGAGATGGATGTAAAGATAAAAATATAGTGGATTTAGAATCTATTGACAAGAAATCTTGTATGGAAGCATTTAAATATTGGGTTGAAGATAATTCTAAAACTAAATATTAAAATATCATGTGAATATTTTACAAAAAGCAGATTTTTATTTTAATCTGCTTTTTATTTACAATAAAATCAATATTAGGTTAAATATGGATAAAAAATTATGTATTTTGAAAATAATAACAGTTATAATTTAATTATTAAGCTATGTTTTAGTGAAAAAAAGGAGAATGTAATGGAGCAAAATTTAAGTGAATTAATTGATTTAGAGGAAAAGGATATTATTTCAGTAGTAGGTTCTGGAGGGAAAACTACTTTTATATATACTTTGGCAGAAGAAATTAGAACTAGTAAGGTTATGGTTTCAACTACTACGAAAATGTTTTATCCAAATAAAGATGAAGTAGATAGATTTTGTCTATTAAATGAAGAGGAAAATATAAAAATACATAATGGTATAACTTTTATTGGAGAAGAGAGTCATGAAAAAAATAAGGTAGGATGTTCTATAGATAAAATAAAAAGATATAGTAAGTATTTTGATTATGTATTATTAGAAGGTGATGGTTCTAAGAGAAAGCCACTTAAAGGTTGGAATGAAAAGGAGCCTGTAATAATAGAAGATACAACAAAAACTATTGGAATAATACCTATAAATTTAATAGGAGATAAAATTTCAGAAAGTAACATACATAGAATTGATATATTTAAAGGTTTATGTAAAAAGGAAATTGGTGATGAAATAACAGTAGATGTATTAGCAAAAATTATATGTAATGAAAAAGGTTTATTTAAAAATTCTAAAGGTGAAAAAATATTATTTTTAAATAAAATAGAAAATAGTAAAGATTTAGAAATGGCATGGAGATTGCTTGAAAAATTAATGACAAAAAAGATATCTTTATCCAAAGTTTTAGGAGGAAGTTTAAAGAAAAAAATATATTATGGCTTTTTTAATGGAGGTGATGGATATATTAGCAGTAATAATGGCATCAGGATTAAGCAAAAGAATGGGAGAAAATAAGCTTTTACTAAATTTTAAAGGTAAACCATTAGTTGAGTGGGTTATTTTAACTGTTAAAAATATTGGGTTTAATGAAATAATTCTTGTTTATAAAGATTTAGATGTTAAAAATATAGGTGAAAAATACAATATAAAAACTGTATATAATAAGAATAATTACTTAGGTCAGAGTGCCTCTATTAAAGTTTCTTTAAAAAATTCTATTTTAGATAATGAAGGATATATGTTTTTTACAGGTGATCAGCCTTTAATAAGTGAAGAAATTATAAATATATTATTAGAAGAATTTAATAAGAAAAATGGAATAATAGTGCCAAGAATTAATGGAAGTAATAGTAGTCCTGTAATATTTTCAAAGGAATTTAAGGATGAGTTAATGGAGCTTAAAGGAGATGTTGGAGGTAAAGGAATTATTACTAATAACATTGAAAAGGTTACCTTTGTAGATTTTGATTCACCTTCGAAATTTTGTGATATAGATACAAAAGAAGATTTTAAAAAGTTAGACATTTAAGAGGGAGATAGAAGTTATGAGGGAGATAATAGTTGTTAGAGGTGCTGGCGATATTGCAACTGGTGCAATACAAAAGCTTTATAGATCAGGATTTAAGGTGGTAGCTATTGAAATTAAAAAGCCAAGTTCTATAAGAAGAAAGGTATGTTTAAGTGAAGCTATATATGAGAAAGAGTTTAAAGTTGAGGATGTTACAGCTAAGAGAGCAGATTCTTATGATGAAATTTTTCAAATTTTAGATGAGGACAAAGTATGCATTTTAAATGATGAAAAAGGAGACATAATATCTAAGATAAAACCAATGGCTGTAGTTGACGCAACACTTTGCAAAAAAAATATAGGTACAAATAGAAGTATGGCAGATATAACAGTTGCATTAGGACCAGGTTATATAGCTGGTAAAGATGTAGATATAGTTATTGAGACAAATAGAGGACATGATTTAGGAAGAATAATATTTAATGGACCAGCCCAAAAAAATACAGGGATTCCAGGAATAATCCAAGGTTATGGCAAGGAGAGAGTTGTTTATTCAGAATATGATGGAAATCTTGAAATAATTAAAGATATTGGCTCTATAGTTGAAAAAGGAGAAAATATATGTAAAGTTTCAGGAAATTATATAAAGGCAACTTTAACTGGAGTAATTAGAGGAATGATTAGAAATGGTTACTATGTTAAAAAGGGTCTTAAAATTGCAGATATAGATCCAAGAATAGAACAAAAAAGAAATTGTGATTTAATATCTGATAAGGCAAGATGTATAGGTGGAGCTACTTTAGAGAGTATATTAATATTAAAAAATAGGGGGAAGAGATAATTATGGATGAGAAGGTATTACAAAGTATTATAGATGAATTGTCAAAGGGAGGAGCTATAGCACTTGTTACTTTAACAGAAGCTAGTGGCTCAACTCCTAGAAAAAATGGGTCAATAATGAGTGTAAATAGTGAAGGAAATATTGTGGGATCAATAGGTGGAGGTTCTGTTGAAGCAATAGTTATAAATGAAGCAATTAAGTGCATTAATAATGGAAAAGGAGAAAATTTCTCCTATGATTTAAGTGAAGCTGGAAAAACACAAATGGTTTGCGGAGGGGCAGTAAGTGGATATATAAAGGTATTTAATCCAAAACCAAATCTAATAATTTTTGGAGGAGGACATCTATCACAAAGCTTATGTAAATTAACTGATGGAATGAATTTTAGAAGAACTGTAATTGAGGATAGAGAGGAATTTAAGGAATATGATGCCTTTAAAAATGTAGAAGAATTTATAGTAACTGAAGATCCAGAAAGGGTTAGAAAAATAAATTTTAAAGATAGTTATATTGTTATTGTAACTAGAGGGCATAAAAGTGATGCAAAATGGCTAAGGGAAGTAATTAATGAAGATTATAAATATCTTGGAATTGTTGGAAGTAAGAAAAAAAGCCAAAAGTTAAAGGAAATATTAAAAGAAGAAGGTGTTGAAGAAGATTTAATTAAAAAGTTATATACTCCAATAGGTCTTGATATAGCAGATGGAACTCCACCTGAAATAGCAGTTAGTATTTTATCTGAAATATTACTGGTGAAAAATAATGGTAATTTAAAACATATGAAAGAAGTCAAAAATGGATTATAATAGTATATATGTTAAAAAATTATCGTTAAGAAGGAGATATATAATGTTGCAGATAAATTTAAAAGATATTTCAGATGTAGTAAACAAATATGCTATTTTATTATCAAGTATATTAAAGTTAGATGTAGAAATAGTTGATTACAATATGCAAAGGATTGCAGGAACAGGAATATATAAAAATGGAATAGGAGAAAATATTGAATCTGCAGGTTATGTATATAAGGAATGTATTAATACAGGACAAGCAAAAATAATAGAGAATCCAGGTAAGGATAGTATTTGCATGGAATGCAAATTTAATGGAAATTGCAAAGAGCATATGGAAATTTGTGTTCCTATAATATATGAAGATATAACTTTTGGAGTAATAGGTTTAGTATGTTCAACAGAAAATCAGAAGAAACATTTATTAAATAACTTTAAAACTATGATGAGTTTTTTAGAGCAGATAGCTGAATTTATTTCCATAAAACTAATGGAACAAAATGAAGTTTTAAAAAATAAAAATAGCTTGAAATTTTTAAGACAAATAATTAACTCAATTGATGATGGAATAATAACAATAGATAATATAAATAGTATAAAAATTATTAATAATGTTGCCTTAAAAATACTTAAGTTAAAACCAGAAATTGTTGGGGAGCATATACATATAGAAAAATTAGATGATTATTTTCCAAATAGAGATATTTTTGAAATAAGTATTAAAGAAAATAAATATAAGGTTGTTGGTAAGTTAGTATATAATTTCTTTAATAAAAATGAATGTGAAAAGATATTAATTTTTAATGGATTAAAACGTTTAAAAGATGATGCTGTTATTTTAACTCATGGAAATAATAAAATTAATTGTAATGAAATAGTTGGAAATTCTACAGCAATGAAACAGCTTAAAAAGAAAATAAAGAAAATATCTTATTCAAGATCAACTGTATTAATTACAGGAGAAAGTGGAACAGGTAAAGAACTTGTAGCTAGAGCTATACATTCAGAAGGTAATAGAAAAAATAAGCCTTTTATAGCAATTAACTGTGGAGCAATTCCAGAGAGCCTTTTAGAAAGTGAACTTTTTGGATATGTTAAAGGGGCTTTTTCAGGAGCAAGTTCTAGTGGACGAGTTGGTAAATTTGAGTTAGCTAATACTGGTGTAATATTTTTAGATGAGATAGGGGATATGCCTTTATATCTTCAAGTTAAATTACTTAGAGTATTACAGGAAAGAACTGTTGTAAGAATAGGATCAAATAAATTAATAAATCTTGATATAAGAATTATTGCAGCTACTAATAAGGATTTAAAAAAATTAGTTGCTGAAGGAAAATTTAGAGAAGATTTATATTACAGATTAAATGTTATACCTATTGAAGTGCCACCACTTAGAGAAAGAGGAGGTGATATTGAAATAGTTACTTATGAATTAATAAAAAAATATAATAAGATATTTAATAAATATGTTCATACTGTTCAAGATGAGGTTTTGGAAAGGTTAAATACATATAAATGGAGTGGAAATGTAAGAGAGTTAGAAAATGCAGTAGAACTTATGGTTAATTTATGTGGTGAAGATGGAATAATAACTATGGATATGTTACCTAAAAGTATATTAGATTATAAAAAAAATAATGGTAATGATAGCAATAAAGAAGAAGTTAATGAAATTAAAAACTTAAGAGAGATTGAAAAAGAATATATAAATAAAGCTCTTGATATTTATGGTAGAGATACAATAGGTAAAAAGATGGCAGCAGAAAAGTTAGGAATAGGAATTGCAACTCTTTATAGAAAAATAGAAAATAAATGATAAAAAAAGAAACAATTATCACTTTGATAATTGTTTCTTTTTATCATAAGGAAAATATTATTAAAACTATAACAATGGATGATTATCAAAATGATAACTTTTTATCGTTTTGATAATCATATTTACATTAAGTTAATTTATAGCATATGTTTATTAAATTTATTATGTAAAAGGTTTTATATTTAATATTTTTATCATAAAAATAGTGAAAAAAGACATAATATTTCAAATTAGGTCAAATATTTTTGGCATAGATATTGCTTTAAAATAAAGTAAGATAAAAATTATAAATTTAATAAGAATCAAGGGGGATAAGAAAAATGAATTTTGAAGGAATAAAATTAAGAGCAAAAGAATATGAACCTCAAATGACAAAGTTTTTAAGGGATTTAATTGCTATACCAGGAGAAAGTGCTGGTGAAGAGGGAGTAATTAAAAGAATAGCAAAAGAAATGGAAAGTCTAGGATTCAATAAAGTAGAAATAGACAAAATGGGAAATGTTTTAGGATATATGGGAACAGGAGAAAAATTAATAGCTTACGATGCTCATATAGATACAGTTGGTCTTGGAGAATTAAGTAACTGGGAATTCGATCCATATGAAGGATATGAAAATGATGAAGAAATAGGTGGTCGTGGAGCATCAGACCAATTAGGTGGAATAGTTTCAGCAACTTATGGTGCTAAAATAATGAAAGATATGGGTCTTTTATCAGATAAATATACAGTTTTAGTAACTGGAACAGTTCAAGAAGAAGATTGTGATGGATTATGTTGGCAATATATTTACAATGAAGATAAGGTAAAACCAGAATTTGTAGTAATTACAGAACCTACAAATGGAAACATTTACAGAGGACATCGTGGACGTATGGAAATAAGAGTAGAAGTTAAAGGAGTATCTTGTCACGGTTCAGCTCCAGAAAGAGGAGATAATGCAATTTACAAGATGGCAGATATTCTTCAAGAAGTTAGAGTGTTAAATGATAACTTACACTATGATCCATTCTTAGGAAAAGGAACAATTACAGTATCAGAAATATTTTATAACTCACCATCACGTTGTGCAGTAGCTGATATGTGTGCAATTTCATTAGACCGTCGTTTAACAGATGGTGAAACATTTGAAAGTGCATTAGAAGAAGTTAGAAATTTACCATTTGCTAAAAAATATAATGCAAAAGTAACAATGTATAAATATGAAAGACCAAGCTGGACAGAATTAGTTTACCCAACAGAATGTTACTTCCCAACATGGGTAATTCCAGAAGATGCACCACAAACAAAAGCAATGGTTGAAGCATATGAAGGAATGTATGGAACACCAAAGGTTGATAAGTGGACATTCTCAACAAATGGAGTTTCAATAATGGGAAGATATGGAATACCATGTATAGGATTTGGACCAGGTAGAGAAGAAGAAGCACATGCTCCAAATGAAAAGACATGGAAAGAAGACTTAGTAAGATGTGCAGCAGTTTATGCAGCAGTACCAACAATATATTGTAGAGATAATAAATAATTAATAAGAGGGAATTGGAAGGAGAAATACTTATGACTTTAATGGACAAATATGTAAAAGAATTAAACAACTTAAATTTCGAGGAAATGTATAACAACGATTTTTTCCAAACATGGGAAAAATCAGAAGATGAATTAAAAGCTGTTTTTACTGTAGCAGAAGCTCTTAGAAATTTAAGAGAAAATAATATTTCATCAAAAATATTTGATAGTGGTCTTGGAATTTCATTATTTAGAGATAATTCAACTCGTACAAGATTCAGTTTTGCTTCAGCTTGTAACTTACTAGGATTAGAAGTTCAAGATTTAGATGAAAAGAAATCTCAAATATCTCATGGTGAAACAGTAAGAGAAACTGCAAATATGATTTCTTTTATGGCTGATGTTATAGGTATACGTGATGACATGTATATTGGAAAAGGTAATACTTACATGAGAAATGTTGCTAAATCAGTAAAGGAAGGTTATGAAGAAGGAGTACTAGAACAAAGACCAACTCTTGTTGATTTACAATGTGATATCGACCATCCAACTCAACTTATGGCAGATACTCTTCATTTAATAAATGAATTTGGAGGAATTGAAAACTTAAAGGGAAAGAAAGTTGCTATGACTTGGGCTTATTCTCCATCTTATGGTAAACCACTATCAGTTCCACAAGGAGTTATTGGATTATTAACTAGATTTGGTATGGACGTTGTTTTAGCTCATCCAGAAGGATATGAAGTAATGGAAGAAGTAGAAGAAGTAGCTAAGAAAAATGCTAAGTTATCAGGTGGATCATTTACAAAGACAAATTCTATGGAAGAAGCATTTAAAGATGCAGACATAGTTTATCCAAAGAGCTGGGCTCCATTTGTAGCTATGGAAAAACGTACTGAATTATATGCACAAAATGATCAAGAAGGAATAGATAAATTAGAAGAAGAGTTACTTAAACAAAATGCTAAACATAAAGATTGGGAATGTACAGAAGAATTAATGAAGACAACTAAAGATGGAAAAGCCATCTACTTACATTGCCTACCAGCTGATATTACAGGAGTAAGCTGTGAAGCTGGAGAAGTTGAAGCTTCAGTATTTGATAGATATAGAGAATCACTATACAAACAAGCAAGCTTTAAACCTTATGTAATAGCAGCAATGATATTCTTAAGCAAAGTTAAGAATCCACAAGAAGTTTTAGCAAAATTAGAAAAGGATCATAAAGAAAGAGTAATTAAATAACAATTTTTTATAGACTCTTATTAATTTTTAATTTACATCTAATGAATAGCTAACCCTTTAATAAGAGTCTAGATAAATCTTTTATATTAGTTTATGGCAAGTAAAGAATTTATTAAAAGGGGGAGCTAATATGAAATTAGACGACAAATCTTTACTGTTTAATTTTAATGGAAAACCTACATTCAAAGAGATATTACCTCTAGGATTACAACATGTTGTAGCTATGATAATTGGTTGTGTTACACCAGCTATAATAGTTGCAGGAGTTGCAAATCTAGGACCTTCAGATAAAATTTTATTAATTCAAACTTCTCTGATATTTTCAGGGATGGCAACACTTATACAGATATTCCCTATATTTAGGAATATAGGTTCAGGACTACCAATAATTATGGGGGTAAGTTTTGCTTATGTACCAACACTAACAGCTATTGCAGGAGAATTTAATATTGCAACTATTTTTGGGGCACAGTTAATAGGTGGTGCAGTTGCTATTTTATTTGGTATATTTGTTAAAAAATTAATAAAATTTTTCCCACTTATAGTAACAGGTACTGTTATATTTTCAATAGGATTATCACTATACTCTGTAGCTATTAAATATATGGCTGGAGGAGTTGGAAGTCCTACTTTCGGTTCACCTAAAAACTGGGCTGTTGCAATTATAACATTAGCAGTTGTAATATTCTTAAATCACTTTACTGACGGAACTTTAAAACTTGCTTCAATATTAATGGGAATAATAGTTGGATATATTATTTCATTATTTTTAGGTATGGTTTCCTTTGATTCAGTTGTTTCAGCAGGATTTATTCAAATGCCTAAATTTATGCATTTTGGAATGAGCTTTAATGCTACGGCAATTATATCTATGGTTATAATGCATATTGTAAATTCAGTTCAAGCAATTGGAGATTTATCAGCAACAACAAGCGGAGGTATGGATAGAGTTCCAACTGATACAGAACTTTCTGGTGGGATTATAGGTAATGGTATTTCAAGTATACTAGGATCATTCTTTGGATGTATGCCAACTGCAACATTTAGCCAAAATGTTGGTATTGTAACTTTAAATAAAGTTATAAATAAATGGGTATTTGCCTTTGCTTCAATAGTAATAATTATAGCAGGAATAGTTCCTAAATTTGCAGCAGTACTAACAAGTATTCCTCAATGTGTTCTTGGAGGAGCTACTATATCAGTATTTGCAACTATTACAATGACAGGAATTAGAATGATTTGTAAAAGCAAACTTACTAATAGAAATGTAACAATTGTAGGTTTATCAGTAGCTTTAGGAGTAGGAATTGTAGAGGTTCCAAATGCATTAGCATTATTCCCAAGTTGGGCTGTTTCAATATTTGGAAAATCATCAATTGTCGTAACAACATTAGTTGCCATTTTATTAAATTTAATATTGCCAAAGGATAAAGAAGAAATGAAGGTAGAAAAATTAGATGTAGATGTAAATGAAAATAGTGAAAAATAAACATATTAAGGGAGAGAGCGCAATGGAAAAGATTAAATGGAAAGAGAATACACTTCCTAAAAATAAAGAAAGTGCGGATTTACAATTTTTAAGTGAAGAAGAAATAAATAAAGTTAAAAACTTTCATTCAAGCTTTCCTCAATATAAAGAAACACCATTAGTTTCTCTAGATAATTTAGGAAAGTACTTAGGACTTGAAAATGTTTTTGTAAAGGATGAATCTTTTAGATTTGGATTAAATGCCTTTAAGGTTTTAGGTGGATCTTTTGCTATGGCAAAATATTTAGCTAATAAGTTAAATATGGATATAGCAGATTTAACTTATGAAAAATTAGTATCACCAGAAACTAAGGAAAAGTTAGGAGATATACTTTTCGTAACAGCTACAGATGGAAATCATGGAAGAGGAGTAGCTTGGACTGCAAATAAATTACAACAAAAAGCAGTAGTTTATATGCCAAAGGGATCTTCAAAAACAAGATTAGAAAATATAAGAAAAGAAGGAGCAGAAGCTTCAATTACTGATGTAAATTATGATGATGCTGTAAGGATTGCAGTACAATATGCAAAGGAAAATAATGGTGTAGTAATTCAAGATACTGCTTGGGAAGGTTATGAAGATATACCAGCATGGATAATGCAAGGATATGGAACTATGGCTTTAGAAGCAATAAATCAATTAAAAGCACAAGGAATTGATAGACCAACTCATGTATTTGTTCAAGCTGGAGTAGGTTCTTTAGCAGGAGCTGTACAAGGTGTATTTGCTTCAATATTTAAAGAAAATTGTCCTAAAACTGTAATAGTTGAAGCTAATCTTGCAGATTGCTTATATAAATCAGCAGTAGCTAATGATGGTGAATTAAGAAAAGTAGATGGAGATATGCCAACTATTATGGCTGGACTTGCTTGTGGAGAAGCAAACATAATAGGATGGGAAGTTCTTAAAAATTATTCTAAGGTATTCGTATCTTGTCCAGATTGGGTTTCATCAAATGGTATGAGAATATTAGGAAACCCTATGGGAGATGACAAGAAGGTAACTTCAGGAGAATCAGGATCTGTTTCACTTGGATTATTATATGAAATTATGAAAAATCCTGAATATAAAGAATTAAAGGATAGCTTAGAATTAGATGAAAATTCAAAAGTATTAGTATTTAGTACTGAAGGAGATACAGACCCAGCAAGATATAGAGAAATTGTATGGGAAGGTAAATTTGGGAAATAGAATTTAGCTAAATAATAATACAAAAATATAGTAGGGGTGTTAGTTTAAAATTAAAGAGAATTTTAAATTTTTACTAACACCTTTATTTGCAATTTTCTTTAAATAAAGGAGATGATAATGTGATTTTGGTTGGAAATGGAAATGTAATAACTCAAGATTGTAATAATCCTTTCATAGAAAATGGATGTATAGCTATAGAAGGAAATATTATAAAAGATATAGGAAATACAGAAGAAATAAAATCAAAATATAAAAACTATGAATTCATTGATGCAGAAGGAAAGTTAATAATGCCAGGGCTTATAAATACTCATGGACATATATACAGTGCCTTTGCAAGAGGAATGAATTTAGATGGACCAGTTTCAAAGGATTTTTTAGATATATTAAATAATTTATGGTGGAGGTTAGATAAGAGCCTTAATTTAGAAGATATTAAGTATAGTGCTTATGATACTTTAATGGATAGTCTAAAATTTGGAGTAACTACATTTTTTGACCATCATGCAAGTCCAAATGCTGTAGAAGGAAGTCTTTTTACAATAGGTAAAGTTGCTGAAGATCTTGGTATAAGAGCCTGTCTTTGTTATGAGGTATCAGATAGAGATGGAGAAGAAATATTAGAAAAGGGTATTAAAGAAAATATTGATTATATAAATCATTGTAAGGAAGACAATTCTAATATGAAATCAGCAATGTTTGGAATGCATGCAAGTTTCACTCTTTCAGATGAATCATTAAGAAAATGTGTAGAAGCAAATAAAAATTCAAATTGCGGATATCACATTCATGTGGCAGAAGGAATTGCAGATGAAGAGAAGTGTTTAGAAGAACATGGTATGAGGGTAGTTGAAAGACTTAATAAGTTTGGAATATTAAAAGATGATACTATTGCAGTTCATTGTATACATACAGATGAGAAAGAAAAGGATATATTAGCTAAATCCAATACTATGATAGTTCATAATCCAGAGTCTAATATGGGAAATGCTGTAGGTGTGTGTCCAATTATAGATTTTATGAATAGAGGAATAACTGTAGGACTTGGAACAGATGGATATACTCAAGATATGTTTGAGTCTATGAAAGTTGCAAATATAATTCATAAACATAATTTAAAAGATCCTTCAGTAGCATGGGGAGAAGTACCTGTAATGTTATTTGAAAATAATAGGAAAATAGCTGAAAAGTATTTTGAAGGAAAAATTGGAGTTCTTGAAAAGGGAGCTAATGCTGATGTTATAGTAGTAGATTATGATCCTTTAACACCAATGAATGGAAATAACTGTAATGCTCATATTTTATTTGGAGTTATGGGTAAATCTGTGGATACAACTATAGTTAATGGAAAAATAGTAGTTAAAGATGGAAAAATTTTAAATGTAAATGAAAAAGAAATACTAGCTAAATCTAGAGAAGTTAGTCAAAAGTTATGGAATAGGATTTAAAGAAATATATAGTTTAATTTAAGAGGAGAGATTTATATGGCAAATTTAAACGTTAACATATTAGGGATGAAATTTAAAAACCCAATTTTTACAGCAGCAGGACCGGGAGCTAAAGACGGAAATCTTTGTATTAAGGCAGTAGAGGGAGGAGCTGGTGGAATAGTAACAAAAACTATTTCTGTAGATCCAGCACCAGTTCCAAGACCATGTATGGGAAAAACAAATTCAGGGTTTTTAAATACAGAACTTTGGTCAGAACTTCCAAAGGAACAATGGATAGAAAGTGAATATAAAAAAGCAAAATCAACAGGTGCTCCAGTAATAGTAAGTATGGGATATAGACCAGAACAAATTAGAGAGGTAGCACCACTTGTTAAACCTTTTGCAGATGCAGTTGAATTATCAACTCATTATGTAGGAACAGATGTAGCTCCAATTGTTGAAGCTATGAAAGCAGCAAAGTCTGCATTAGATTGTCCTGTATTTATGAAAATGAGTCCACATACTGATATTCAAAAAATTGCAAAGGCTCTAGAAGATGCAGGTGCTGATGGACTTGTAATGATAAATTCTTTAGGACCTTGTATGGCAATAGATGTTGAATCAGGTTATCCAATAATGGGTAGTGAAAAAGGATATGGATGGTTATCAGGTTCTCCAGTAAGACCAGTTGCTATAAGAAATATATATGATGCTTCACGAGTAGTTAAAATTCCTATAATAGGTGTTGGCGGGGTTACTTGTGGAAGAGATGCAGCTGAAATGTTAATGGCTGGAGCTTCAGCAGTACAAGTTTGTACAGAAGCAATATTAAAGGGACCTAAGATATATGGAAAGATAGCAAAAGAATTAAATGAATTTTTAGATAGTCATGGATATAAAGATGTTAATGAAATTATAGGACTTGCACATAAAAAGGCTGATGAAAGAGATTTTAGAACAAAATCAATTCCACCAAAAGTTAATTTAGATGAATGTATTAAATGTGGTCAATGTATAACTAGCTGTGTATATGATGCTATTGAAATAAAAGATAATTTAATAATAGATGAAGATAAATGCTTTGGTTGTGGATTATGTGTAACAAGATGTCCAAAACATGCATTAACAATTCAATATAAATAATTAACAAAAGGGATGATGAGTAATGGGAAAAATTTTAAAAGGAGCTTATATTGTAACAGATAAGAAAACATTTATAAGTGATATTAGAATAGATGGAGAAAAAATTGAAGCTATAGGATTTTCCTTAGAAAAAGAAGGAGATGAAATAATAGATGTAAGTGGAAGCTACATCCTTCCAAGTGGTATAGATGCCCATACTCATTTTGACTTAGATTATAGAAATTTAAAAACTTCTGATGATTTTAAAAGTGGTACAAAAGCAGCAATTAAGGGAGGATCAACTACAATAGTAGATTTTGTAGATTGTCAAAAAGGACAATCATTAAAAGATGCTTTGGAAAGATATAAGAAGAAGACAAAAAATAAATGTTATTCAGATTTTGGATTTCATATGACTTTGCCAGAATGGAATGAAAGAGTTTCGAAAGAAATGGAATATGTGGTTAAAGAAGGGGTAACTTCCTTTAAGATGTATATGGCTTACAATGGGGGACTTCAAGTAAGTGAAGAGGAAATAAAAGCTGCTCTTAAAAAAGCTAAGGAACTTAAAGTTCTTATGCTATTTCACTGTGAAGATGGAGATTGTGTAACTAGAAATATTAATAAGCTAAAATCTGAAGGAAAGACTGCTATGAAATATCATGTTGTCTCAAGGGGAGATGATGTTGAACTTAAAGCTGTTAATACTCTTATAAAAATATCAAAAGAAGTTGATGAACCTGTATATATAGTGCATTTAAGCTCAAAAGTTTGTTTAGATGCAGTTAAAAAAGCTAGGATGGATGGAGCAAAAATAATTGTAGAAACATGTCCTCATTATCTGTTATTAGATAAAAGTGTATATGAATCTGAAAAGGATAATGGATATGAAGCTTCAAAATTTATTATGTCTCCTCCTCTTAGAAATAAATCAGATAATAATGCTTTATGGAATGGGATAAATAATGGTGATATAAACGTAATTTCTACAGACCACTGTTCTTTTAATTATAAAGATAAAAAAGGAGAAGGTCCTTGTGATTTTTCAAAAGTTCCAAATGGAGTTCCAGGGGTAGAACATAGAATAGAACTTCTTTATACCTATGGAGTTAAAAGGAATAAAATATCTCTCAACAAAATGGTTGAAGTTACGTCAACTAACCCATCAAAAATATTTGGAATGTATCCTATGAAAGGAAATATTGCTGTAGGGAGTTATGCTGATTTAATAGTAATAGATGATAAAAAAGATGAACATATAACAAATGAAAATAGTATTGAAGAGGTTGATTATACACCTTATGAGGGTTTTAAAAATAATTGCAACATAAGGTATGTAATTTTAAGGGGAGAAAAACTAATTTGTAATGAAAAGTTTTTAGTAAAGGAACCTACAGGGAAATATATTTCAAGAAATAAATTTGATTATGAGAGGTGTTAATATATGTTTGAATTTATTCTTAACGGAGAGAAAAAGTGTGTTAGTGAGAATAAAAAACTTTTAACTTATATTAGAGATGATTGTGATATAACTTCTGTTAAAAATGGATGTTCAGAAGGTGCTTGTGGAACTTGCATGGTCTTAGTAGATGGAAAAGCAATAAAAGCTTGTATACTTACTACTGAAAAAGTAAATGGGAAAGAAATAATTACAATAGAAGGATTTACAGAGAGAGAAAAGGATGTATTTGCATATGCATTTACAGAGGCTGGAGCAGTACAATGTGGATTTTGTATACCAGGAATGGTTATTAGTGCAAAGGGACTTTTTAATAGAACTTTAGATCCAACTATTGAAGAAGTAAAAAAAGCTTTAATTGGAAATGTATGTAGATGTACAGGATATGTAAAAATTGAAAAAGCAATTATGATGGCAGCTAAAATTTTTAGAGAAAACTTAGAAGTTCCTAAAGTTTCTTGCAAAGGAATAATTGAAGAAGAGATAGATACTGCAAGAGTTGGAGAGCGAATGGCAAGAGTTGATGCAATGGAAAAAACATTAGGAATTGGAGAGTATTCTGATGATATGAGAATAGAGGGAATGCTTCATGGAGTGGCACTTAGAAGTAAATATCCAAGAGCTTTAGTAAAGGATATTGATATAAGTGAGGCTGAAAAGATTAAAGGGGTAGTAAAAATAGTAACAGCTGACGATATTCCAGGAAACAGATATTTAGGTCATATTCAAAAGGATTGGCCAGCCTTAATAAAAGTAGGTGAAGAAACAAGATATCTTGGAGATGCCTTAGCATTAGTTGCAGCTGAAACAGAGGAAATTGGAAGAGAAGCAATAAAACATATAAAGGTTCAGTATGAAGAATTAAAACCTGTAACATCTCCTGAGGAGGCATTAAAGGAAGATGCACCTAAAATTCATGAAAATGGTAATTTATTAACTCATGAACATTTAATAAGAGGAGATGTAGAAGAGGCCTTTAAAAATTCAAAATATGTAGTTAGTTATAAATATAAAGTTCCCTTTACAGAACATGCTTTCTTAGAGCCAGAATGTGCTGTGGCAGTTCCAGAAGGTGATGAGTTAGTAGTTTATACTGGAACTCAAAGTATTTATGATGATTATAGGGAAATAAAATCTTTATTAGGTATTGATGAGGATAAACTTAGAGTTATTTCAAAGTATGTTGGAGGGGGCTTTGGTGGTAAAGAAGATATGAGTTGTCAGCATCACACAGCTTTACTTGCATATCTTACAAAGAAACCTGTTAAAATGCGACTTACAAGACAAGAAAGTATTACAGTTGATACAAAAAGACATGCTATGGATATGGAATTTACAACAGCTTGTGATGAAAATGGAATGTTAACTGCAATGAAGGCTGTAATATTAGCTGATACTGGAGCCTATGCATCCCTTGGTGGTCCAGTACTTCAAAGAGCATGTACTCATGCAGCTGGTCCATATAACTATCAAAATATTGATATAGATGGTAAGGCTCTTTATACAAATAATACTCCAGGAGGAGCCTTTAGGGGATTTGGAGTAACTCAATCAGCTTTTGCAACAGAGTGTAATTTAAATAAACTTGCAGAATTAGTTGGAATAGATCCATTTGAAATTAGAATGAGAAATGCTATAAGACCAGGGGAAGTTCTACCAAATGGTCAAATAGCAGATGAAGGGACAGCATTAGTAGAAACTTTAGAAGCTGTTAAGGATGAATATTATAAAAATAATAAGCATGCAGGTATTGCTTGTTGTTTCAAAAATTCAGGAATTGGAGTTGGATTACCAGATACAGGTAGATGTAAAGTGAAAGTTATAGATGGAAAAGTTCATATTAGAACATCAGCAGCTTGTATGGGACAAGGAGTTGGAACAGTAGTAGTTCAAATAGTTGGAGAGATTTTACAAATTCCAAGAACAAAAATAGTTTATGAAACTCCAGATACTAAGGTAACACCAGATTCAGGAACTTCAACAGCTTCAAGACAAACAGTATTTACTGGAGAAGCTACAAAGATAGCTGCATTAAAGTTAAAGGAAGCATTAAAGGGTAGAGAATTAGAAGAGGTAGAAGGTATTGAATTTTATGGAGAGTATTTAGGAGTAACTGATAAGATGGGAAGCACTAAAGAAAATCCTGTAAGTCACGTTGCTTATGGTTTTGCAACTCAAGTTGTAATTCTTGATGATAAAGGAAAAGTAGAAAAAGTTATAGCAGCTCATGATGTTGGAAGAGCAATTAATCCAAGAAGTATTGAAGGACAAATTGAGGGTGGAGTTGTTATGGGACTAGGTTATGGCTTAACAGAAGATTATAAAATAGAAAATGGTGTTCCAAAGGTTAAATTTGGTACATTAGGTCTTTTAAGAGCAAATCAAGTTCCAGAAATAGAATGTATTATAATAGAAAAAAATACTCAGGACCTTTCTTTTGGAGCAAAGGGAATTGGTGAAATTACATGTATACCAACAGCACCAGCAGCTCAAGGGGCTTACTATAAATTTGATGGTAATTTCAGAACAGAATTACCACTAAAACATACCTTTTATAAAAAATAAGAATATTAAAAATAATATTAATAAATAACATTAGTTAAGAAAAGAGGAATTAATATGAAAAAAACAATTAGCACAAAGAAAGCACCAGCAGCAATAGGACCATATTCTCAAGGAATAGCTGTTGGAAATCTAGTATATACTTCAGGACAATTACCATTAAATCCTGAAACAGGAGTACTTGAAACAGAAATAAAAAAAGCTACTAAGCAAAGTTTAGAAAACTGTAAGGCTATATTAGAAGAAGCAGGAGCAAAGATGGAAAATGTTATTAAAGCAACTGTTTTTGTAAAAGATTTAAATGATTTTTCAGCTGTTAATGAAGTTTATGGAACATATTTTAAAGAAGATGCACCAGCAAGAAGCTGTGTACAAATAGCAAAATTACCAAAGGATGCACCTATTGAAATTGAATTGATTGCTACAATATAAAGGGATACCAGTAAAGAAGTAGAGAGTTTATAAAATCCCTACTTCTTTATTGCGTTATAAGGTAATAGAATGATTTATAAAAATATTTTTTTAACAGGAGAAAGAAATTGTGGTAAAAGTACTTTAATAAATAATATTTTAAGTGAAATAAAATTAGAGTATAGAGGGTATAAGACATTACCATATTACATAGATAATGATGAGATGGGATACTATTTAAGAGGTCTTTTTAAAGATGAAAATTTAAAAGGAGTTATATCAGTAAAGGTTAAAGAAAATAAGGTAGTACCAATTATAGATACTTTTGATTTTATGGGAACTTATATATTAAGAAAAAGTATAGAGGATAAAAATTCTAATATTATAATTTTAGATGAAATAGGATTTTTAGAAAATAAATCAGAAAAATTTAAAAATGAAATATATAATTGTTTAAGCTCTAAAAAGTTTGTTTTAGGAGTTTTAAAGAAAAAAGATACTGAATTTTTAAATGGTATAAAAGATAGACAAGATACACTAGTAATAAACATAGAAAATATTTCTTATGATGATAGAGATATTTTAAAAGAAGAATTAGTTAGATTATTAAAGGATAAAAATAATTAAATATTAAATAGGGGGAATAACAATGAGGAGAATGAAAAAGTTTACTGCCATTATGATAGCCATAATGATGTCACTTACTCTTTTTACAGGGTGCTTTAATAAAGACAAGGCAAGTAGTAATAATAAAACAATAGAGGTTGAGGACCAATTAGGAAGAAAAGTAAAGGTAAAAAGTGATGCTAAAAGAATAATTTCAAGTTATTATATTTCAACTTCAATTCTTGTAAGTTTAGGTGCACAAGATCAAGTAGTTGGTATTGAAGGAAAGGCAAAAACTAGAGAATTATATAAAAAAGCAGCTAAGGAATTTTTAAAATTACCAGCTGTTGGTTCAGGAAAAGAAATAAATGTAGAGGAATGTATGAAGCTAAAACCAGATGTAGTTATTATTCCTACTAGGCTAAAGAGATTTATACCACAGTTTGAAAAATTAAATATACCAGTTATTGCAATAGAACCAGAAACATTAGATGCTTTTAACAAATCAGTAGAGCTAATTGGAAAAGTTTCAGGAAAAGAAGCAAGAAGTAAGGAACTTTTAAAGTATTATGATGATACTCTTAATAGAGTTAAAGACATGACAAAGGATATTAAAAGTAAACCTAAAGTTTATGTAGGTGGAAGTAATAATATACTAAGAACTTGCACATCAAAAATGTATCAAAATTATATGATTGATATTGCTGGAGGTAAGAACGTAACAGAAAATATAAATGAAGGTTATTGGACTAATATATCAGCAGAGCAATTAATAAAATATAATCCAGATGTTATCTATATAGTAGGATATGCAAAGTACACAGTAAAAGATGTATTAAATGATTCAAGACTAAAGGGTGTAAAAGCAATTAAAGATAAAAAGGTATATGTTTTCCCATCAAAATTAGAGCCATGGGATTATCCAACACCATCTTCAATTTTAGGAATACTTTGGATAGTTAATAATCTTCATAGTGATAAATTATCAACTGAACAGTTTGAAAAGGATGCTAAAGAATTCTATAAGAAATTTTACAATATAGATGTAACAAATAAGGAAATAGGAATAGGAAAATAAGAGTATGAAAATAAAGAAACTGACAATATTAAGTATAATTATTTTAATTATATTAGCAATAATATCATTATGCATAGGAAGATATGACCTTGGAATAAAGGATGCAATAAGAATATTATTTGGAAATGCAAAGGATGCAATTGAATATAATCTTTTATTTAACATAAGATTACCAAGGGTAATATTAGTTGTAGTTAGTGGTGCTGCATTAGCTTTGTCAGGAATGGTTTTTCAGAGCATATTTCAAAACCCATTAATATCTCCAGATGTTTTAGGAGTTACTTCAGGGTGTTCATTAGGGGCTGCAATAGGAATAGTATTCCTAGCAGCCTCTAGTTCAATAATTCAAATGCTATCTTTTTTATTTGGAATAGGTTCAGTTATATTTTCCTTAATATTATCAAGGAAGATGAGAAGTAATAGGATTTTAGCTTTAGTTATTTCAGGAATTGTTACAGGGGCACTTACATCATCACTTATTATGATAATAAAGTATTTTGCAGATCCTTATAAAGACCTTCCAGCCATAGAATTTTGGTTAATGGGTGGTTTTTATAACAGTAGTTGGAGTAATTTAAAAAGTGTAATTCCACTAGTGGCATTATCAACAATAGTTTTATTTTTATTTAGGTGGAGATTAAAGGTATTAACTATGGGGGATGATCAAGCAACCCTTTTAGGAGTTAATGTTAAAGTAGTTAGAATTATTTCTATATTTGCATCAACTTTATTAGTTTCTTCAGTTGTTTCAGTGGCAGGTGTAATAAGCTGGATAGGACTTTTATCACCTCATATAGTTAAATCCATTGCAAAGGATGATATAACAAAAATAATTCCATTAACTATGATGGTGGGAGCTATAATAATGCTAATTGCAGATACTCTTGCAAGAAGTATAACAACAACTGAAATTCCAATAAGTATACTTACATCATTAGTTGGAGCTCCATTTTTAGTTTATATATTTAATAAAAAAGGAAGTGTTATGAGATAATGGAGCACTTAGAAGTATCAAATTTAAAGGTATCTTATGGAGAGAAAACTGTACTTGATAATGTTAATTTACAATTAAATAAAGGGGAAGTCACTATACTTTTAGGCTTAAATGGTGCAGGTAAAACAACTCTTTTAAAGTCTATTTCAGGATTAACTCATATAGACAATGGAGAGATAGTTTATGATAATAAAAATATTTTAAAACTAAAAAGTAAGGATAAAGGAAAGTTAATAGCATACATTCCACAGCACATTCACACAAATCAAAACTATACTGTGGAAGATATTATTTTAATGGGGATAACTCCTTATTTAGGGACTTTTCAAATGCCAAGTAAGGAACATTATGAATTAGTAAATGAAATATTAAAGGAATTAAATATCAGCCATTTAAAAAATAAGGAAATTGGAGAATTAAGTGGTGGCGAAAGAAGAATGGTTTATTTAGGAAGAATTTTAATTCAAAAATGTAGTATTTTACTTCTAGATGAACCAAATACTTTTTTAGATTATGTAAAACAGCATGACTTTTTTATATTTATAAAGGATTTTATAAAAAGGAAAAATTTAATTACCTTAATTACACTTCATGATATTAATTTGGCTTTAAGGTATGGAGATAGAATTGTAATTTTAAATAATAATAAAATAGTAGATGTTGTTGAATGTAATAAAGAAGGATATGAAAAGAAATTTATACACTTAATTGAAAAGGTATATGAAAGAAAGTTTCAATTACATTATACAGATAAAGGTCCTATGGTAATATTTTAAAAATAATTACAATAACAAAGCCATTTTCAGAGATTTATGGCTTTATTATTGTACATTTTTATAGTGTAAATTCTCTGTTAATTTAATTGCTACTAAATAGCTATCTAAATTAAATTTTACAAAGGATAATTTTTAATTAATATTTTTAAGATAAATCCATTTTAGATTTTAAGCAAAAATCAATGAATTGCTTAATAACAGGAGTTATAAAAGCAGACTTTTTTTGAATTAAATAGATTTTTCGCTCCCATTTTTTAGCATTTCCTGGAAGAGGAAAAGTTTTTATATTTTCAACATGTTCAGTTGCAGATTTTGGAACAATTGCTATTCCTAAATTTGCCTCTACAAGTCCAATAATACTTGCAATTTCTAAACCATCATAAGAAGATAAAGTTATTCCAGCTGAAGATAGAGCATTTTCAATTAAATCTCTTGAATAGGTTTGTTTTGCAAAGTGAAAAAATGTTTCTCCAGAAATATCATCAAAGGTAATATGATTCTTTTTTGATAAATGATGTTTGTTGGAAACTATAAATACAAGTTCCTCTGTAAATAGAGGACTGTATATTAAATCAGAATCTTTTTTAAATACAGGAGAAATACCAATATCAGTAGTTCCTCTAACTAACTCTTTATGAATTACCTTACTATCAGATTCTTTTAAATATAAATGATTATTAGGATAAATTGATTTATAAGCTTTTAATAGTTTAGGTATATATTGAAGACCTAAAGTAGGAACAAAGGAAACTGTTATTTCACCCTTATCAGGATTAGCTATATTATTTAAATGTTTTTTAGTTTTTTCTAGTTTGTTAACTAAATCATTTGCAGTATCTAAGAAAATTTCTCCAAATTTATTAAGCTGCACATTTCTATTGACCCTATCAAAAAGAGGAACACCTAATTCATCTTCTAAATTTGAAATTGATCGACTTAATGCAGATTGAGATAATGAAAGTTTTTCAGCAGATTTTGTTATATGTTGAATTTTAGCAGTAACTATAAAATATTTTAATTGATTAAAATCCATATTAGCATCTCCTTTTAATGTATAAAATGCATTATAATATTCGAATTTATGATTTGTTTATCTATATATTAAATTATACAATAAAAAAAGATAAGAAATAAAATAAAAAAAGAGATAAGGTGTTATTTGTTATGAAAAAGGGATGCTTCTTAATTATTGTCTCAACTATATTATTTAGTTCAATGGAGATTAGCATTAAATTATCTGGATCAATGTTTAATCCAGTACAAATGAATTTTTTAAGATTTTTTATTGGTGGAATAATACTTCTACCTATAGCAATTTCAAGGCTTAGAAAAGAAAATACTTGGTTGATGAAAAGAGATATACCGTTTTTTGCCCTTACAGGTTTTTTATGCATAATAATCAGTATGACTTTCTTTCAACTTGCTATAAGTTATACAAAGGCTTCAATTGTAGCTATTTTATTTAGTTGCAATCCTGTAGTGCTTCTTATATTAACAGCTATATTTCTTAAAGAAAAGTTATCAACTTCTATAGTTATTTCAATACTTGTAAGTTTATTAGGAGTAGTTTTTATTATTAATCCATTTGAACTATCTCATCCTTTAGGAATAGTTCTTGCTTTAATGTCAGCTATTAGTTTTGCTGCATATAGCGTTGTTTGCCGTTATGGTACAAAAAAATATTTTTATGATGGGATAGTACTTACAGTTTTCACATTTATAATAGGAAGTTTGGAATTACTTGGATTGATTTTAATATCTCATATTCAAAGTGTATCAAGATTTTTAATTAGCATGAATTTAAGTCAATTTGCTAATATTCCAGTATTTAAAGGAATCAATACTGGTTCATTACCTATGCTTTTATATTTAGGAATAGGAGTAACAGGTATAGGATTTTGTTGCTACTTCTTAGCAATGGATGAGGTTGGAGTTTCACTTTCTTCACTGATTTTCTTTATAAAACCAGCATTAGCTCCAATATTTGCCCTTATGATACTTAATGAAGTTATTCATTTAAATACTATTATTGGAATAGTAATAATTTTAATTGGTTCTGTAATAACATTTATGGCCAATTTAAAAACATCAAAAAATAATGAAATTAATGTAATTATGGAAGAAGAAAGGTGAGAATAATGTTTTATCATCATATTTTAGTTCCTTATGATGGATCTATTCAATCAGAAAAAGCATTAAATGATGCTATACAATTAACAAAAGCTGATGAAGGCATAACTCTTGAAGTAATTTATGTAAGGTATATGCCAGAAAGTCAATTTTTAGATGAAGATACTTATAATGAAATAAGTGAAAAATTAAATGAAAGAGAAGAAAAAATTTTTGCTAAGGTTTCTTATAAAATTAGTCAATTTGCTAATAGTAAGATTACAAAAAAATTTGGATATCCATCTGAAGTTATATTAAACCACATTAAGAATACTAATATAGATTTAGTTATTATTGGACAAAGTGGTATAGGTGGAATAAAACATTTTTTTGGAAGTGTTAGTCATAGAATAATTCATGAATGTAAAGTTCCTATTTTAGTTATAAAATAATTAAATTTAAAAATAAGAAGTAATTATTTTGAAAAAATATGACTTTTAGTCAATAAAGTAAATTTACTATTAACGATTATGGCTAATTGTTGATAAAAAGCCAAAAAAGAAATATAATGGAATATATTGGAGGAGAATTTAATTTTATTAAATATTCTCTAATAATTATTCCGAAACTTAGTATTACTCAATATTATTATTTATTGAAGAGGTGATTTTATGGATATTAAAGATACCATAGAGAAAAGTACAAAAGAGTCTATTATAAAGGCTGGAATTAAATTACTGGAAAAGAATCCTGAAGATAATGTTGACAAAATATTTAATGTAATACGTAAGGGTATAAGAGATGAGTATTCTAAGCAAGGAATTGATGATATACAGAAGTATTATAACGAAGTACCATCAATACATGATTTTATTCAGGACATTCTTATACATACAAACAAAAATTGTTTAAGCAAATTTTTTGCGAATTTTGTTGGTAATGCTACTTGGTATGGTGTACCAAAGAGAGCTAAAATGGGAAAATTATATGACACTAAAGTACCTTATACAATATTAATAAGTCCATCAATGAGATGCAATTTAAGGTGTACAGGTTGTTATGCTGCAAATTATAGTAAAAAGGATGATATTCCTTTTGAAGAAGTTGATAGACTGGTAAAGGAAGCTAGAGATCTTGGAATTTATTATATTATAATATTAGGTGGAGAACCATTTTTTAATGAATATATGTTAGACATATATGAAAAATATAATGATGTATATTTTACTCCATTTACAAATGGAACATTATTTGATGAAAAATTAGCAGATAGACTTGCAAAGTTAGGTAATGTTATGCCTATGTTTTCATTAGAAGGATTTAAAGAAGAAACTGATGGCAGAAGAGGCGAAGGTGTATTTGATGCTGTTATGAAGGGCATGGATTTATTAAGAGAAAAGGGAATACCTTTTGGAGTTTCTTCAGCTACTGGAAGAATGAATGTAGATACAGTTACTTCAGATAAATTTATAGACATGATAATAGAAAAAGGTGCTAGAATGATTTGGTACTTCATGTTTATGCCAGTAGGAGAGGATCCTATTAAAGATATGGAACTTATGTTAACTCCAGAGCAAAGATTAATGCTTGGAAAAAGATCTAGAAAAATAAGAAAAACTAAAAAAATATTCTCAATAGATTTCTTTAATGATGCTCCTTATGTTGGAGGTTGTATTGCAGGAAAATTCTATTGCCATATAAATTCAAAAGAAGATGTAGAACCTTGTATTTTCTCACATTTTTCAACTGATAATGTAAAGGGAAGACCTCTTATAGAAGTATTCCAAACTCCTTATTTTAAAGAATTAAGGAAGAGACAACCATATAACAACAATTTATTAAGACCTTGTCCTATGGTTGATAATCCAGAAAAAATAAGAGAAATAGTTAAAGTTACAGGTGCAAAACCTACTCATCCTAGTGCTAATTTAATGGTTACTGATAAAGAGTTTATGGATAAATTAGATAAATTGGCGGAAGATTTTAGTGGACCAGCAGAAGAAGCCTTTAAAGAGGAATTTAATGGAACAGGTAACTATGAATTCTCAAAGGGCTAAAGAAAGTATATAAAATTAAAAATTTTTAATATAATGAAGAATTATCTAAAAAGTATATGAAATCTACGCTTTTAGATAATTCTTTTATTTTAAGTTATGTTTTAAAATTTTATTTATTAAAATTAATATTTAATTAAAATATATCTATTTTAGATTGTCTTTGTTGAAGAAATTTTGTTATGGAGTATACTAATAAGTAGCATAATAATTACAGATAATACGGAGGAAGATATGAATAGTTTTGAATTATATAAGGATATTATAAACTTATATAGAGAAGTAGATTTAGAATGCAATCTTAAACTAGATGATGTACTTAAGAAAATCAATAACAAAGGAACAATTACCACAGTTAAAGAGGTTATTAGAGAATTAGATAATAATGAATTAGAAGTTTTAGCTAAATGTGGAAGATTAGATTTGTCATTAGAAAATTTAATATTAGATGAAAAATATAGGTATTTATTTAATGAGGAAGATATAGAAATTTGTAAGGAAAGATTAAATAAATATAAAAATATAGAAAATAAAGATGAAGAATAAAAAATGGATTATTAAACTAAATATTTAGTTTAATAATCCATTTTTTTATGTAATATTTTAATTGAAAATAGACTTATATTATTAAAAAATTGAAAATTTTATAATTAAATATATTTTAAAATTAAAAAAAACTATAAATTTGATAGAAGGTGTAATAAAATATTACAAATATGAATAAAGTGTTAAAAATATATTGAAAATGTAAATAAAATATTATATTATTTTAAACAAGATATAAATTAATTAAAAAAACATAAAAAACTAAGATTGTTTAATCTAAATATTAGGGAAGATAGGAGTGAAAGTAACTAATGATTAAGTTGATTGGAATTTTAATTGTAATATTAGGATTTGTATTTAAAATAGAAACTTTATTTACAGTACTAGTAGCGGGGCTTGCAACTGGATTAGTTGCAGGAATGGACATAAATGAAATTCTAACTGTACTTGGAGAATCTTTTGTAGCTAACAGAGCAGTTTCTTTATTCGTTTTAACTTTACCTGTAATTGGAGTATTAGAAAGATATGGTTTAAGACAAAGAGCAATATATTTAATAAAGAGATTAGGAAAACTTACAACTGGAGGAGTATTAAGTGTTTATACATTAATTAGAGAGTTTATGGGTGCTCTTTCAATAAGAATAAGTGGACATCCTCAGTTTGTTAGACCTTTAGTTAATCCAATGGCTCAGGCAGCAGCACATAATAAATATGGAGAAATAGATGAAGCAGACGAAGAGAAAATAAAAGCTTTATCAGCATCATCTGAAAATATTGGAAACTTTTTTGGACAAAATCTTTTTGCAGGAAGTTCAGGGGTACTTTTAATATCAAGTACTTTAACAGAGTTTGGATATGGTGTTACAGCTTTAAGTATTGCAAAGGCAAGCTTTATTATGGCAATAGTAGCCCTTATAATTTCTGTACTTCAAAATTACCTATATGATAAGAAATTAGAGAAGAAGTATAAAAAATAGTTTTACAAAGGATGGGAGGAGAGTATATGCAAGAATTCATAAATGTATCTTTAGAGATTTTTTATATAACAATGGGATTGCTTATGCTAGTTATAGCATATAAGGCATATAAAACTATAGATTCAAACAAAAGATATTTTACTGCACTATTTTGGACTATGATGGCTCTACCATTTATTTTAGGTAAGGTATTGCCTGCAAATATAATTGGTGGGATACTTATATTATCAAGTTTATTAACTCTTTCAAAGCAAGTTGTTTTTGCAAAATATGATGTTGCAACTGAAGAAGAAGGACTAAAAGCTTCACAAAAATTTAAAAATAAGATTTTTTTACCTTCATTAGTTTTAGCAATAGCATCAGTTGTAGTTGCAATGGCATTAACTGACTATAAAAATTCATCACAATTTGCTATTGGAATAGGTGCAATGGCAGCTATGATTGCAGTATTTTCAATTACAAAGGCTAAGCCAAAAGAAGCAATTAATGATGGAGCAAGACTTTTCAATCAAATGGGACCAACAAGTATGTTACCACAATTATTAGTTGCACTTGGAGCATTATTTACAAAAGCTGGAGTTGGAGATGTTATATCAAATCAAATTTCAGGTATAGTACCTCAGGATAGTAGATTTTTAGGGGTAGTAGCTTATGTACTTGGAATGGCGTTATTTACAATGGTTATGGGAAATGGTTTTGCGGCATTTTCAGTAATTACAGCAGGAATTGGAGTTCCATTTGTACTTGCACAAGGAGGAAATCCAGCAATAGTTGGAGCATTAGCTCTTACAGCAGGATATTGTGGAACACTTTTAACACCAATGGCAGCAAACTTTAATATAGTGCCATCAGCACTATTAGATTGTAAAAATCAATATGAAGTAATAAAACATCAGGCACCAACAGCTATAATCTTATTAGTTATGCACATATTTGCAATGTATTTCTTAGCATTTTAAGTAAATGCTTTAATATAAAATATACAAAAGAGGGAGGAATTAACAAATGAAAGTATTATTAACAGGTTTTGATCCTTTTGGAGGAGAAAAAATAAATCCAGCTGAGGAAGCTGTAATGAGAGTTTCAGAAAATATAAATGGAGCTGAAGTTATAAAGCTTATAATACCAACTGTTTATGAAAAATCTTTAGAGAAAATTGAGAAAGCTATTATAGAAAATAGACCGGACATAGTAATATCAATAGGACAAGCTGGAGGAAGATTTGAAATAACTCCAGAAAGGGTAGCAATAAATGTTAATGATTTTAGAATTAAAGATAACGAAGGCAACCAACCAGTAGATGAAGTTATAAGGGAAGACGGAGAAGGAGCTTATTTTTCAAGTTTACCAGTGAAGGGGATTGTTAAACATTTAAATGAAAATGGAGTTCCAAGTACATTATCAAATACAGCAGGAACATTTGTATGCAATCATGTAATGTATGGGGTTTTATACATGATTGATAAAAAATATCCAAATATTAAAGGTGGATTTATTCACATTCCATATGCAACATCTCAAGTAATTAATAAAAAAAATACACCATTTATGTCATTAGAAGAGATTATTAAAGGTATAGAATTAGCTATAGAAGCTTGTACTATATACAGTGAAGATATAAAGGCAGTAGGTGGAGAAATATGTTAGTTAATAAGGTATTTGTTTATGGAAGTCTTAGAAGTGGGATGTTCAACTATGATAAGTTATTAAAGGGTAAGGTTAAAGGGTTAAAATTAGGAAAGATTAATGGAGAGTTATTCCATATAGAAAATAAGGGATATCCAGCAGTAATTTGTGGGGACAAAGAAGTTGTTGGAGAATTAATGGAATTTAAAGATTTTAATAGTACATTAATTGAATTAGATGAACTTGAGAGTTATATTGAGGGAGATAAAAATTCGGAGTATATAAGAGAAGAAGTAGAGGTTTCTTTAGAAGATGGGACTAAAGAAAAAGCATACTTTTATAAGTATAATAAAGATTCTAAGAAGAATATTGAAGATAAACTTATAAAGGTTAATAGTGGGGATTGGTTAAACAAATAATTTAAAGTATAAGCAGTTTAATAAAATGGGTATATTAAACTGCTATTTTTTATTTTAAATAAGGATATTAATAATAAAAATGTTAAAATTTACTTGAAAATGTTTTCTTGAATAAATATAATTAAATTAGGAAATTAATAGTAATAACTTAAAGTTATGTAAGATGAATTATTTTTCTGCATAGCTTTTTTTAATGGGGGAAGAAAAATGATATTAGACAGAGTAGAAAATTTAGAGATGTATTGTAACAATGAAATTATGAAGAAAGCATGTAAGTTTTTAAAAACTCATGATTTTTCAAAGGATGAAAAAGGAGCACATAAAATAGAAGGAGAAGATTTCTTCTATGCAATATCAGAATATACTACTAAAGATCCTTTAGATGGAAAATGGGAATCACATAAAAGATACATAGATATTCAATATATGGTAAAAGGACAAGAAAAAATAGGATATGGATATTTTAATGATATGGAAATAGTAAAGTATAATGAAGAAGGAGATTTCTGTAGCTTAAAAGGGGAAGGAGAATGTGAAATTCTATTAAATGAAGGAAGTTTTGCATTATTTTATCCACAGGATGCTCATATGCCAGGATTAAAAGTTAATAAAAATGAAAATATAAGAAAAATAGTATTAAAAATACCAGTATAATTTAAATAGCTATTTAGTAATTAACCTTCATATCAGCAAATGATATGGAGGTTAATTATTCTTAAAATGAGTTTGTAATTTATCATAATAGAATAATTATAAAAAATATGATATATTAAATTAAACGTTTAATATTTTGGAGGTGATAACTTGAAAGTAACTATAAAAGATGTGGCAAAGGAAGCAAATGTTGCACCTTCTACCGTTTCAAGAGTTATATCAAATAGTCATAAAATAAGCGAAGAAACAAAAGCAAAAGTAAATAAGGCAATAAAAAAGTTAAATTATACTCCAAATGTTATGGCTAGAGGGTTAGTTAGTAACAAAACTAGAATATTAGGAGTTGTTCTTCCTAACGAAGCTGCAGACTTATTTTCAAATCCATTCTTTGTTGAAGCTATGAAAGGAATGAGTATTGGGGCTGAAGAAAATGGTTATTATATAATGTATGCCTTTAGTAAAAATGAGGAAGATGAATTAAAAGGTGTTAAAGAATTTACATCTAGCAACTTATTAGATGGAATATGCCTTCTAACAGCAAGAGAAAATGATAAATGTATAAATTATTTAAAAGAAATAAACTTTCCTTTTGTAGTAGTAGGAAGACCAGATGATGATAAAAATATACTTTGGGTAGATAATGATAACTTTAAAGCTATGTATAATTTAGTAAATAAGTTAATAAAAGAAGGTCATAATAAAATTGGATTTATAGGTGCTAAAAAGGACTGGAAAGTTTCAAAATATAGATTGAATGGATATAAGGATGCATTAAGAAAAAATAAAATTCCTTTTAATAAAGATATTGTAATGGAAGGAATAGATTTTACAGAAGAATGTGGCTATGATGCAATGAAGAAAATTTTAAAAGATAAATCTTTAGATGCTGTTGTTACAACAGAGGATCTTTTAGCAATTGGAGCTAATAAGTTTCTTTTAGAAAATAAAATTAAAAATATAAAGGTTATTGGATTTAACAACACGCCAATGACTAAATATCAAAATCCACCAATAGCTTCAATTGATATAAATGCTACTGAACTTGGTTATGAGGCAACAAACTTACTTATTAGTACATTAAATGGAAAAAGAAAAAATAAAACTAATTATCATATAGTAGAAACAAAATTTATTGAAAGATAAAAAACAATCTTTATTTGAAAGAGATTGTTTTTTATTACTCTTTAAGGCAAACGTTTGCACAAAATAAAGAGTAATAGGAAGTAATTAAGAGATATCTATAGGAAATATTAAGAAATTTTATTATAACCACCTTTGATAACATTTAAAAAATTTGATAATATAAATTTATAAACTAAAGAAAAGCTTTACATAAAATTGCAAAGAAAAAACTAAAGTTTATAAAGGACTAGTGAAATTAGAAATAAAACTAAAAAATTTAATAGTAATATATTTAGAAAAATTAAGATAATATAGTTGTTAAATAGCAGCTATAAAAATTTTTGTATTTTGGGCAAACGTTTGCCTGAAATCTTTAAATAGAAAAGGTGATAGATTTATATGAAGAAAAAATGGTGGAAAGAATTAATTGGTTATCAGATATATACTAAAAGTTTTAAAGATTCTAATGGAGATGGAATTGGAGATATTAAAGGGATAATATCTAAGCTAGATTATTTAAAAGATTTAGGAATAGATGTTATATGGGTTTGTCCAATGTACAAATCACCAAATGATGATAATGGATATGACATAAGTGATTATGAAGAAATACTTAATGAGTTTGGAAGTATGGAAGATTTTAATGAATTACTTAAAGAAGTTCATAATAGAGGAATGAAGCTTATTATTGATTTAGTTATAAATCATACAAGTGATGAACATAAGTGGTTTAAAGAGTCAAAATCTTCTAGGGATAATGAAAAAAGTGATTGGTATATTTGGAGAGATGGTAAAGATAAAAAAGAACCAAATAACTGGGAAAGTATTTTTAAAGGATCAGCTTGGGAATATTGTGAGGATAGAAAGCAATATTATATGCATTTATTTACTAAGAAGCAGCCAGATTTAAATTGGGAAAATGAAAATATGAGAAAAGAAATATATAAAATGATTAATTGGTGGCTTGATAAAGGAATAGATGGATTTAGAGTAGATGCTATAAGTCATATAAAAAAGGAAGATGGACTTAAGGATATGGAAAATCCAAAAGATTTAAAATATGTATCTTCCTTTGATAAGCATATGAATGTAGAAGGAATACAAAAATATTTAAAAGAGCTAAAAGAAGAAACCTTTGATAAGTACAATATAATGACTGTTGGAGAAGCTAATGGAGTAAATTCAGATGAAGCTGAAGAATGGGTTAGTGAAGATAAAGGTAAATTTAATATGATATTCCAGTTCGAGCATTTACATCTATGGGATTATGATGAAAATGAAGGCTTTAACATTAAAAAGTATAAAGATGTATTAACTAGATGGCAAAAGGATTTAGATGGTAATGGATGGAATGCATTATTTATTGAAAACCATGATATACCAAGATGCACTTCAACTTGTGGAGATGATGGAAAATATTTAAAAGAATCAGCAAAGGCTTTTGCAGCAACATATTTTCTTCAGCAAGGAACACCTTTTATATATCAAGGTCAAGAAATAGGAATGACTAATGTAAAATTTGAAACTATAGAAGAATATCAAGATATAAAGTGTATAAATAATTATAATGAAAAAATTAAAGAGGGAGTTTCAAAGGAAAAAGCCATGAAGGAGGTATGGGCAACTTCAAGGGATAATGCACGTACTCCAATGCAGTGGAATTCAAGTGAAAATGCAGGGTTTACAGAAGGAAATCCATGGATAAAGGTAAATGATAATTATAAATATATAAATGTAGAAATGGAAGAGAAGGATAAGGATTCAGTTCTTAATTTTTATAAAAATCTTATATCCCTTAGAAAATCAAGTGAAACATTAATATATGGAAGTTATGATTTAATATTAGAAGAGGATGAGAAGATTTATGCTTACATAAGAACTTTAGGAAAAGAAAAATATATTATAATAAGTAATTTAGCAAAAGAAGAAGCTAAGTATAGTTACCAAAAAGAGAAACTTAGTAGTAAAAACTTAATTTTAAGTAATTATAAGGTTGAAGACCACAAAGATATAACAGAATTTACTTTAAAACCTTATGAATGCAGAATATATAAAAGTTTCTAATAAATATTTGGAGGTATAATGGGATGAAGAAATTTAGGATTGGATCATTTGATTTTTGGCAAAAATTTGGTAAGGCTTTATTGGTAGTTGTTGCAGTTATGCCAGCTGCCGGCCTTATGATTTCAATAGGAAAACTTATAGGAATATATGTAGATGTAGATTTTGTAAAAACTATTGCAAGAGTTATGGAGGATATAGGTTGGGCAATAATTGGTAATCTTAATTTACTATTTGCAGTAGCAATTGGTGGTTCTTGGGCAAAGGAACGTGCTGGAGGAGCATTTGCAGGGGCTTTAGCATTTGTACTTACTAATAGAATAACAGGAGTAATATTTGGAGTAACAGCAGAAATGCTAAGTAAAACTTCAACTGCTACAGTTCATTCACTTACTGGACAAACACTTTTAGCTAAGGATTACTTTATATCAGTTCTTGGAGCACCAGCATTAAATATGGGTGTATTTATTGGTATTATTTCAGGATTTTTAGGAGCAGCTTTATATAATAAGTATTATAATTTTAATAAGTTACCAAATGCATTAGCATTTTTCAATGGTAAACGTTTTGTACCTTTTGTAGTTATAATAGGTTCAACAATTACTGCAATAATATTAGCTATTATATGGCCATTTATACAATATGGATTAAATTCTTTTGGTCAATGGATTGCAACATCTAAAGATTCAGCACCAGTAATAGCACCATTTTTATATGGAACATTAGAACGTTTATTATTACCATTTGGATTACACCATATGTTAACTGTACCTATAAACTATACAGAACTTGGTGGAGTATATCACGTACTTACAGGACCTACAGCAGGTTCAGTAGTTGCAGGACAAGATCCATTATGGCTTGCATGGATTACTGATTTAAATAATTTAAAACAAGCTGGAGATATGGCACAATACAACCACTTATTAGCAACTGTTACACCAGCACGTTTTAAAGCAGGACAAGTAATTTTATCAAGTGCATCTCTTATTGGGATTGCCTTTGCAATGTATAGAAATGTTGACCCAGACAAAAAGAAAAAGTACAAATCAGTATTTTTCTCAGCTGCAATTGCAGTATTTTTAACTGGAGTAACAGAACCTTTAGAATTTATGTTTATGTTTATATCACCAATTTTATATGGAGTATATGCTGTTATAACAGGTATAGGTTTTGCATTAGCAGATTTACTTAATTTAAGAGTACATGCCTTTGGATTTATTGAATTACTTACTCGTTCACCATTACTAGTAAATGCAGGTTTAACTGGAGATTTAATAAACTTTGTTATAGTTGCGATAATATTCTTCTTTGTAAACTTTGGAGTATTTACTTTCTTAATAAAGAAATTCAATATAGCAACTCCAGGACGTGCAGGAAATTACATAGATAGTGAAGATAGTAATGATAATGGAAATACTGAAAGCAGTAAAAATAATAATGCCTCAAATGATAAAATTGCAGAAAGAGCAATTGAATTATTAGGAGGAAAAGATAATATAGCAGATGTAGATGCTTGTATGACTCGTCTTCGTGTTACTGTTAAAGACTTAAGTTTAGTTGGAGATGAAAAGGCATGGAGAGAAAATGGAGCTCTTGGATTAATAGTGAAGGATAAAGGGGTACAAGCTGTTTATGGACCAAAGGCTGATATATTAAAGTCTAATGTTCAAGATATTTTAGGAGTTTAGAAAAATGAAATTACTTACATTAAACTGTCATTCATGGCAAGAGGATAATCAATTAGATAAAATAAAATATTTAGCAAAAACTATAGTAAAAAATAATTATGATGTAATAGCACTACAGGAAGTTAGTCAGAGTATAGACTCAAAAATAGTATTTGATAATATAAAGGAAGACAATTATGCTTTAGTTTTAATTAATGAAATAAAAAATCTTGGTGGATTTAATTATAACTTTTCATGGGACTTTTCTCATATAGGATATGGGAAATATGAAGAGGGATTAGCAATACTTTCAAAACATGAAATTATAAATAAGGAAAGTTTCTTTATTTCAAAAAGTAAGGATATAAATTTTTGGAAAACAAGAAAGATAGTAAAGGGAACAATAAAATACAACAATGAAAATATAGATATTTATTCCTGTCACCTAGGTTGGTGGAATGATAAAGAGGAAGATTTTATTTATCAAGGAAAAAATTTATATAAGAAAATATGTGAAAGTAATAATTTAGCCTTTGTTATGGGAGATTTTAACAATGATGCTTTAGTAAGAAATGAAGGATATGATTTTATAAAGGATATGGGTCTTTATGATACCTATAATTTAGCTGCTAAAAAGGGATCAGAATACACAGTTACAGAAAAAATTGATGGCTGGGAAGAAAACAAAGAAAAGATGAGATTAGATATAATTTTTACAAATAAGTTATTAGATGTTTCAAGGAGTTCAGTTATATTTAATGGAGTTAATGAAGCCATTGTATCAGATCATTATGGAGTAGAAATAATAGTAGAGCATTAAAGTAATTTGCATAATAATATTAATTAAAGTGGATAAGTTAATTTAAACTGCTTCATGCCAAATAGGGTAGGAAGCAGTTTAGTTTTTGTCTACTTTAATTTTGCATAAATTTATTGTATATAATATTATAAAAATTTTAAATTATTTCTAAAAGGATAAGATAATCTCCTATAAAATAGCCATTAACTCTTTTATTTAAATATGGATTTAAGTCATTCATATTAAATTTATCTGCTATATAAATTTTTGTATCATTAACAAAATAATTTATTTTACTTCCTTTATTATTACTATTTCTTTTAGCTTCTAATGTACCATTAATTATTTTATATCTATATGAAGATTTTTCTGCTTTTCTTAAATTAAAAAATTCCTTAATAGAATCAAAAAATAAAAATAAAGCTACAAGTATACACATTAAAACCATCATATTAAAAATGCCAGTTCCTAAAACTTTATTTATAAATAGTCCAAAGCAAAAAATTAAAATTGCAATGTATAAACAACTATTTAGTATACTTTTATGTTTTCTATTATTTATATATTCATCAATAATTTTTTTTATATTTTGGGGAGATCTTGTATCTTTTTTAGTTAAAATAACCATAGAATATCCTCCTTAAATTTATATAAAAATTATATCATAAAATAATAAAGCTATATTTTAAAATAACTAATAAATACATCAACTATGTTTTATATGTGGTATTATAAATAAAAGAAATAAAAATAAAATGGTTTATGTTTGGGGTGAGAAAATATTGAGAATATTGTTTACATATTTATTTAAAAATATATGGGAAAAGAAATTAAGAAGTATATTAATATTACTTGCAGTTGCAATAACTACTGCAATGACCTTTGCATCCTTTGGAACTTCAGATAACTTTAAGGAAATGGTAACTAATAAAAATAAAGCAGAGTTTGGGAATGCAAATATAATAATAACTCCAAAGGAAAGTTCTAATGATCCTTTTATAGATAAGAAAGTATTAAATAAAAATTTTAAAGATAATGAAAAGGTTTATATATATAATGGAGTTGGTCTATTTAAAGATAAGGGTAAGTCATTAAAGGTTAATATATTAGCAGTTGATAGTATAAAAAATCTTCAAAGTATAAACCCCATTGATTTTTATGAAAAAGATAAAAATGAAGATAATATAAGTAAAAATAAAGTTATAGTTTCAGAAAAATTTATTAAAGATTTCAATTTGAAAAAGGGAAATGATTTTAAAGTAAAAAGTGAAGGAAAAAATTTAAAATTAAAAATAGAAGAGGTGTCCCTTCCATCAGGTTTTTTTACAGAGAAACCAGGAGAAATTACAATTGTAATGAGTAATAGTGGGTTATCTAAAATGTTAGATAGGAAAGAGCTATTAACTTCAGCATTAATTAAAACAAATAAAAGTGTAAAGGACTTAAGGAAAGGTAATTTAAAAGATTATTTAATAAAAGAAACTTTAAGTAAAGATTCATTAGATAATATGGTTAAACAATTTACAATACCATTTTACGTAATGCTTTCAGTTGTAATATTAATGGCTGCATTTATAATTTACTCATCCTTTAAGGTTACTATAATAGAAAGAATGGGAGTTATAGGAACCTTTAGAAGTGTTGGAGCAACTAAGTTAGAAACAGATTTTCTTATAGTACTTGAAAGTTTAATATATGGAGTAATTGGATGTTTAATTGGAACAGGACTTGGATTCCCAATATTATATTTACTATCTGATAGTGCTAATCAATTTAAGGATTTTGGAATAAACACAACAGTAAATTTTGACTTGAAAAATTTAATAATGGCATACTGCATATCACTAGCATTATGTTTAGTAAGTTCTCTTATTCCAATATTAAGTGTTTCAAAGTTTTCTGTAAAAGAAATAATATTAGGAGAGTATTCAGTAAGTAATAAGGAACATCCTCTATTATGGATTATTGGATTTATACTTATAATTTGGCCATTTATTTATATAAATAAATTTGAGAATACTGGAAGTTTTTTAATAAGTATTGGCTGTGCTTTTTCAGTATTAATTGGAATGGTTATGATTATACCTATAATATTTAAAGTTTTATCAAAAGTATTACAGGGTGTTTATAAATTACTATTTGGAAATGTTGGAGTTTTAGCTTTAAAAAATATTTCTACTTCAAAAAACTTAATGAATAATGGTGTTTTAATATGTACCGCTTTAGCTGCAGTTACTGCTATATATGTAGCTTCATATAGTGTAAAGAGTTTAATAACAAATTCTTATTCTGGAGAAGATTATGAAGTTTCTATATCAGGTCTTTCAAAAACTAATTATGAAAATATTTTAAGTGAATTAAAAGATCTAAAGGGAAAAGAAGTTAAAAGCTATGAGAAAATATATAGTGAACATAACGTGGAAATTAAAGGTAATAAAACTCATATAGGAGTGCTTAAAGGGTTTAATCCTAAAAAATATAATGAGTACTTTAGCGGTGAAAAAATATTTAATAGTAATTCAGATTCTAATAAGGAAATTTTGAATAAGTTAAGTGATGGGAAATATATCATTTTAGCTGATATATATAATAAAAAATATAAATTTAAAAGTGGTGACAAAATAAATATTATAATTGATGGTAAAAGTTATGAATACAAGATAGTTGGATTTTTAGCATCTCCAATAAGTGCTAATAAAAGAAATTGTTTAATTAGTGAAAAAAACTTTAAGAAAGATTTTAATAGAAGGGTTCCAAATGAGATTTTAGTTAAAGGAAATAAAATTTCACAATCTGCACTAGATAAAAAATTAAAGAAAAAACTTGAAGATTACGGTGTAGCAATAAAAACAAAAAAACAATTAGAAGATACAGAACTTAAAAATAATGGAGGACTTATGAGTTCTTTAGAAAGTTTTTCAATAATGGCATTAGTGATAGGTTCTCTTGGAATAATGAACAACTTAATGGTAAGCTTTATGCAAAGGAAAAAGGAACTTGCAGTATTAGCATCAGTTGGAATGAGTAAATTACAAAGAAACGGTATGATATTTATTGAAGGAATGACAATAGGGATTTTTGGTAGCATACTTGGAGTTATTACAGGGGTAGCTATATGTAGATTTGTGCCAGAGATAACCTTATCTTTAGATAGTTATTTAAAAATAATAATTCCATATAAGGAGCTTATAGGTTTATGCTTATTTGGAATTATACTTATGCTTTTTGCATCCCTTGCCCCAGTATTTAAAGCTTCAAAAATATCAGTAGTTAAAGAAATAAAGTATGAGTAAAAGGGTGAAGTTTATGGAGAGGATAATTGAAACTAAAAATTTGTGTAAAAGTTTTAAAGTTGGCAATGAAAAAATTGATATATTAAAAAATATAAATTTAGAGGTAAAAAAAGGTGAATTCGTATCAATAATGGGCCCTTCTGGATGTGGGAAGAGTACATTATTATATTTACTTGGAGGATTAGATTCTCCAAGTAGTGGAGAAGTGCTTTTAAATGGTAAAAATCTTAATAAGCTTAATGATAGAGAAATGAGTAAACTTAGAAGAAAGGATTTTGGGTTTGTATTTCAATTTTATAATTTAGTTCAAAATCTTACTGTTGAAGATAATATTCTTCTTCCAATAGCATTAGATGGTGGAAGGTTAAAGGATCATAAAAAGGATTTGGACGAAATTTTAGATATAATAGAATTATCTAATAAAAGAAAAGTAACTCCAAGGGAACTTTCAGGTGGACAGCAACAAAGGGTTGCAATAGCTAGAGCTTTAATAAATAAACCAGAAATAATTTTGGCAGATGAACCTATAGGAAATTTAGATTCAAAAACAGGAACTGAAATAATGAAATTATTTCAAAGAATAAATGTGGAAAGAGGAATGTCTATAGTAAATGTTACTCACTCAAAGGAATCAGCAGATTATGGAACCCATATTATTCTTTTAAAAGATGGTGAAGTAGTTTCTAAGGAATTAGTATAAGTTTATATATTTTTTCTCAAGTTACAATTACAGAAATTAAAATTTTGGCTATATTTTAAAATAGTGCTGATTTTAGATATAAATTTAAGATTACATTAATAAGCAATTAGAGTTTTATTATTTTTAAATATATAATAGAAACTCTTTGCAAAATTAAGGAAGTCTTAAAGGTTGTCTAAAATCAACACTTAACTAAAATATAGCTTTAATTTTAAATATTAACAATTTCTAAAGTATCACTTTTCCAAGCAAATGTTTTATCTGCTGTAAGAACTAAAATAGTATCATATTTTTTTGCAAAACCTTTATTTAATGCTAGGTTTCTAGCCTCTTCCATAAAGGTTTCTTTACTTTCAAAATCAGTATATACAAAAGGAATTACCCCAAATTCAAGTCCAAAACTTCTAGCAACATTTTTATTGTTTGTTACAGCTATAATAGGGGCCTTTGGTCTATATTTTGAAATATATTTTGGAAGTCTTCCATCAACTGTACCAATAATAATAGCTTTTATAGGAAACTTATTTGATATTTCAGCAACAGAAGAGGCCATTAAATTATCATAGTCTGAAATGTTATTAGAGAAGGGTTTAATGTATTTAGCAAAGTTCATGTGGTTTTCACTGTCACATAAAATTTTCCTAAGAGTTGTTAATGTTTCCAATGGGTAATCTCCAATGGCTGTAGTACGAGTTAACATTATTGCATCAGCTCCATCTAAAGCTGCATTAAATACATCACTAGATTCTGCCCTTGTAGGTCTTGGAAAATAAGCCATTGAACTTAAAACTTGAGTTGATACTATAGAAACTTTATTTCTTATATTGCATTTTTTAATTATTTCCTTTTGTATAAAAGGAATCCTTTCTACAGGCATATCAATACCAAGTTCCCCTCTTGAAATAATTACTCCATAGGAGCCATCTAAAATGGAATCTATATTAGTAACACTGTCACTATTTTCTATTTCACAAATAAGCTTAGTTTTATTGTTTCCATATTCAAGAATTTTATCTCTATATGCTAGTGCATCAGTGCCATTTTCAACACAGGAAGCAGAAATAAAATCTAATGATATATTACAGGCAAATTCTATATCATTTTCTATTCTTTTATATATTGATGAAGGATGTTTAAAGTTAGGAATATTTAATTGTTTATAGGCTGAAATAGTTCCTCCATCAATAACAGTACATTTAATTTCCCTACCTATTATTTCAGTAACTTTAAAGGACATTAATCCATTTTCAATATATAGTTTATCGTCAATTTTTAAGTTTTCATGAAGATAAGAAGTAGTAATAGAACATCTAGTATTATCTCCTAATATTTCACTGCCACATAAAAATGAAAATTCATCACCACTTTTAAGGAAAGCACTTCCATTTATAAATTCATTAGTTCTAATTTTGCAATCTCTTATATCTCCTAGTATAGCTGTAGATGTATTTAATTCTTCATCTAACTCTCTTATAGAGGATACTAACTTTTCTATTTCATCATAAGAATGATGATAAAAGTTTATTCTTGCTACATTCATTCCTTCCTTAATAAGTCTTTTTAATTTATTTTTATCTTTAATAGAAGGACCTATAGTAACTATCATTTTTGTCTTTTGCATCATTACCACCTCTTCATATATGTTTATATATCTATTTTATATCAAAAGATGCATACTATAAATATAATAAAAAAATATAATTTAGGATTAATAAAAATCCAATCTTACAAAAGTGTAAGATTAATGAAAAGTAATTCAATATGATGAAAGAAATTAACATAGTAGAATAAACACATAAGATAAGTAATTGTTAGGAGGAAATTTTAATGAACAATATATTAGAAGTTAAAAATATAGAAAAGTATTATGGAAATAAGGACAATGTAACAAAGGCTATTGATGGAATAAGCTTTGATGTAAAAAAGGGGGAGTTCGTAGGAATAATGGGGGCTTCAGGAAGTGGTAAAACAACCCTTTTAAATTGTATTTCTACAATAGATAATGTAACAACAGGAGAAATTATTTTAGAAGGTGAAGATGAAACAAAATTAAAAGGAAAGAAATTAGAAAAGTTTAGAAGAGATAAATTAGGATTTATATTTCAAGACTATAATCTTTTAGATACCCTAACTGTTTATGAAAATATAGCATTAGCTTTAACAATACAAGATAGAAAAGCTAAGGAAGTAGATAAATTAGTTAAGGAAATAGCAAAAAAACTTGGAATTTATGAAATACTAAATAAATATCCATATCAAGTATCAGGAGGTCAAAAACAAAGAGTTGCCTCTGCAAGGGCTATAGTTACAAATCCATCTTTAGTTTTAGCAGATGAACCAACAGGTGCTTTAGATTCTAAATCAGCAAGACAACTTTTAGAAAGTTTTGAAAAAATAAATAAAGAGTTAGAGGCTACTATATTAATGGTAACTCACGATCCATTTACAGCTAGCTATGCAGATAGAATTTTATTTATAAAAGACGGAAGAATATTTAATGAAGTTTTAAAGGGAAATGATTCTAGAAAAGATTTCTTCAACAAAATAATTGAAGTTGTAACTCTTCTAGGAGGTGAAACAAACGATGTATTCTAATATAGCATTAAATAATGTTAGAAAGAGTTTTAAGGATTATACAATCTATTTCTTAACTTTAACTTTTGCAGTTGCAATATTTTATAGTTTTAATACTCTTGGTGATCAAAATTCAATGGTAGCTATAAATGCAAGCACAAAAGATTATATGAAAACACTATCACAAATTATGGGTATAATATCTATTTTTGTTTCTGTTATTTTATGTGGATTAATACTTTATGCAAATAATTTCTTAATAAAAAGAAGAAAAAAAGAACTTGGAATTTATATGTACCTTGGTATGAGTAAAGGGAAAATTTCAAAGATATTAGTTTTTGAAGAACTTATTATTGGTATATTTTCATTAATTGCAGGATTAATTTTAGGAATTATTTTATCTCAAGGTTTATCATTAATTACAGCAAAATTATTTGAAGTAAGTCTTGATAAATACAAATTTATAGTATCAATGGATTCAGTTATAAAAACAGCAGTTTATTTTGGAGTAATATTCTTACTTGTAATGATATTTAATACAATAGTTATTTCAAGATATAAGTTAATAGATCTTTTAACTGCTCATAAGAAAAATGAAAAAATAAAAATAAAAAATCCTATAATTTCAGGAGTTATATTTTTAATTTCCATTGGAATGATAGGATATGCATATTACTTAGTACTTAAAACAGGATTGGACTTTGCAAGCTTAGAGCTTAAAATATCAATAGCCCTTGGAATTGTTGGAACAATATTATTTTTCTATGGATTAACTAGCTTTTTAATTTTAATAATTCAAAAAAATAAAAAAATATATTTAAGAAAACTTAATATATTTACATTAAGACAAATGAATAGCAAAATAAATACAAACTTTATTTCAATGGCAGTTATATGTTTAATGTTATTTTTAACAATAAGTATACTTTCAGTTGGTGTAAGTTTTAAAAGACAAAATATAGATAGTACAACACCCTTTGATGCCACAGTTACAATGTATGCAGAGAAAAATGGTAAAACTTTAGAGAATGTTTTAAAAGAAAATAAATTTAATCTTCCTAAAAGTGATAAGGAAGGTTATGTAACAGTATATAAATTAAAAAATACAACAAAAGATACTTTATATAAATATGGAGATACAAAGGTTAGAAATAATGTAGATAAGGGATTTAATTCTAGCTTATCTGCTGTAAGTATTTCAGATTACAATAAGGTAAGAAAATTAAAGGGAGAAAAACCTCTAAATTTAAAGGATAATGAAGTGGCAATTCAATGTAACATGTCTATATTAAAGCCAACTCTTGAAAAACTTATAAAAGAAAGTGGAAAAATAAAAATTGATGGAAAAGAGTATAAGATTTATGATGAAAAAATTATAGATAAATCATTACAAACATCGCCAGTTTCAGGAGATTTTGAGTTTATCGTTCCAGATGATTTAATAAAGGGATTAGCTCCAGAACAATATATTTTAAATATCAATTATGGAAATGATAAAAAAGCATCAGAAGATTATATTACAAACTTCTTTAAAAATAAGATTAAAAAAACAAAAGATGGATTTTTAATGTTAGCAACTAAAAATGAAGTAATGGAATCAATGAAGGGAACAACAGTAATGATACTTTATGTTGTACTTTACCTTGGAATAATTTTCTTAATATCAAGTGCAGCAGTACTTGCACTTCAACAATTATCAGAAGCTAGTGATAGTGCAGACAGATATAATTCATTAAGAAGAATAGGTGCTCCAAACAGTATGATTAATAAATCAATATTTATTCAAACCTTAGCATACTTTATGTTACCACTTGTTTTGGGAATAGTTCATTCAATTGTTGGAATTTGTGTAGCTAGTGATTTTATAGAACTATTTGGAAGAGGAAGTATAGTAGAATCTTCATTAATAACTATGGGAGCAATAATTATTATATATGGTGGATATTTTGTTACAACATATATAAGTTATAAGAATATAGTGAAAAAAATATAAAATAATTATAAAAAATAGTAAGCTTGACAGAAAGTTAAGCTTATTATTTTGTTTTATAGTATATAATAATTTAAAAGGGAGGGATTTTATGTTTAAAATTGCAATTGTAGAAGATAATGAGATTATAAGAGAAGAATTAAAAAAATTACTTTCAAAGTATGGTTATAATGTTTATGCACCAACAGATTTTGAAAATATAATTTGTGATATATTAGAATCTAATCCAAGTTTAATATTATTAGATATAAATTTACCATATTTTGATGGATATCATATATGTAGAGAAATTAGAAAAAAATCAAGTATACCAATAATAATTGTTACAAGTAGAGATAGTGATATGGATGAAATTATGAGTATGAATTTAGGTGCAGATGATTTTATAACAAAACCTTATAATACTCAAATATTATTAGCCCGTATTGAAGCAATTTTAAGAAGAACCTATGGAAAGTCAGAAAAAACTAGTAAGTTATCTTATAAAAATTTTGAAGTTGACTTATCAAAGGGAACATTAACATCAGGAGAAAATACAATAGAAATAACAAAGAATGAAATGAAGATTTTATCTTATCTTATGGAGAAAAAAGGTGAAATTGTAAGTAGAGAAGATTTAATGGAGCACTTATGGAATTCAGATTATTATGTGGATGATAATACTTTATCTGTTAATGTAACTAGAATAAGAAAGAAGCTTCAAGAAATTGGAGTAGAAAATGTAATAGAAACTAGAAGGGGATTAGGGTATATAATGCCATGAAGTTTTTAGAGTATTTAAAAGATAAAGGACTTATTTTAATTTTGAATGTGTTCATTTTTGGTATAGTTACATTGTTTATGATTTTATTTAATTTTGGAAGTGGAATAATTTTTGGTTTATTTTTTATTTGGTTTGCCCCTTTAAGTTCTTATATAATTTTTGAATTTTTCAAAGAAAAGAGTTTTTTTGATGATATAACTGAAGTAACAAAAAATTTAGATAGAAAATTCTTACTTCCAGAAGTTGTTAAAAAACCAACATTTATAGAAGGAAAAATAATGTATGATGTTTTAAAAGATACAAACAAAGATATGCATGAACATGTGAATCATTATAAATCAAAACAAAGGGAATATAGAGAATATATTGAAATGTGGGTTCATGAAATAAAAACTCCAATTGCATCATCTAAATTAATTATAGATAATAATAAAAATGAAGTAACTCAAAATATAGGCAAGGAATTAAAAAAGATAGATGAAATGGTAGAGCAGGTATTATATTATTCAAAAAGTGATGAAGCTAATAAGGATTATATAGTAAAAGAATTTTCCATTAAAAAGGCTATAAATAATGTTATAAAGAAAAATTCAAGAGATTTTATAGAAAAAAGAATTTCATTAGATATTGCAGAAGTTGATAGCTATGTATTTAGCGATATAAAGTGGGTTGAATTTATAATAAATCAAATTATAATTAACTCTTTAAAGTATACGAATAAAGGTGGAAAAATTTCTATATATACTAAAAAAGAAAAAAATAAAGTTATTTTAATTATAGAAGATAATGGAGTTGGAATAATAAAAGAAGAAATTAATAAGGTATTTTTAAAAGGTTTTACAGGAGAGAATGGTAGAATATTTGGTAAATCCACAGGAATAGGTCTTTATTTATGTAAAACATTATGTGATAAATTAGGTTTAGGATTAGAATTAAAATCAATAAAGAGTGAAGGAACAAAGGTTAGAATTATTTTTCCTCTTGGACAAAATACCAAATTTTATTAAAATAAGTTTAAATAGCGTTTAAGGAGGAGTATATGAGAAAGATATTTGACTTTTTATTTAGTAGAATGGCTATAGTTGGCTTCCTATTATTTGTTCAATTGCTTGTTTTAATATTTGCAATATGGAAGCTTAGTGAATCTTTCGTATATTTGTATGTATTCTTTTTTATAATAAGTGTATTAGTAGTAATTTATATTGTAAGTAGAACAGATAACCCATCTTATAAATTAGCTTGGGCTATACCAGTTTTGTTATTTCCTATTTTTGGAGGATTGTTTTATTTAATATTTGGTGGAAAGAAAATGAACAATAGGTTCAAAAGAAAAGTTAAAAGAGTATACAATCAGTCAAAAGAAGTAGAAGTTCAAGATGAAAGTATAATAAAGGAATTAGAACAAATAGATAAGTCTATAGCTAATGAAGCTAAATATACTAGTAAATATGCTATGGCACCAGTTTATAAAAATACAATGACAGAATATCTTTCCCCTGGAGAAAGATTTTTTGAAAGACTCATAGAAGAGTTAAAAAAGGCTAAGAAATACATATTTATGGAATACTTTATAATTAATGAAGGAAAGATGTGGAACGAAATACTAAATATTTTAGAAGAAAAAGTAAAGGAAGGAGTAGATGTAAGACTAATATATGATGATATGGGATGTTTAACAACTCTACCTTATAAATATAATGAGCATCTTAAAAGAAAGGGAATTAAGTGCCAAGTATTTAATCCTTTTGTACCATTTCTTTCAATAATATTAAATAATAGAGACCATAGAAAGATAACTGTTATAGATGGACATACAGCCTTTACTGGCGGAACAAACCTAGCAGATGAATATATAAACGAAAAAGTTAGATTTGGTCATTGGAAGGATGCTTCTATAATGATTAAAGGAGAAGCTGTATGGAATTTAACTGTAATGTTTCTTCAATTATGGAGTTTTAATAGTGGAGAAAAAGTTAATTATGAAGATTTTAAATATACAAAAGAAGATGAAGTGAATTTTAAAAGTGATGGATATGTTCAGCCTTATGGAGACAGTCCATTAGATGATGAGATTGTTGGAGAAAATGTTTATTTAAATATAATAAGTAAGGCAAAGGATTATGTTTATATAAGTACACCTTATCTTATAATAGATAATGAACTTGTAACGGCTTTAACATTAGCAGCTAAAAGTGGTGTGGATGTTAAAATAATAACTCCTCATATAGAGGATAAATGGTATGCACATATAGTTACTAAGGCATATTATCCACAACTTATAAAGTCAGGAATAAAAATATATGAATATACCCCAGGTTTTATACATTCAAAAACAGTAGTTTCAGATGATAAGGTAGGAACTGTTGGAACAATAAATTTTGATTATAGAAGTTTATACCTTCATTTTGAATGTGGAGTTTGGTTATATAAAACAAAATCAGTTATGGAAATAAAAGATGATTACTTAAAAATATTAAATGAATGTACTAAAATAACTTTAGAAGATTGTAAGCACGTTAAATTTTGCAATAGAATATTAACGGCTATATTTAGAGTGTTTGCACCTCTTATGTAATATAAAACTATTAATTAAAGTATATATTTATTCTATTTTTGGCTATGTTTTAAACTTAAATAAAACATAGCCTATTTTTAAATAGAAACCCTTAATTTACAGGAAGTTCACATAAAAATAAGATACATATTATATAATTAAATTCTAGAAAAAATGATTAGGGGAGAAATGCTATGGTTTTAATATTAACATTTATATTATTTATGACAATATTTCTTTTAGTTATAGATTTTTTTTCAATACTTTTTAGAATGACAGGAATGCCTATTACAAAGGCAAAATTCCAAGTTATATCTCTTCTTTCAAGTACAGGATTTACAACTAGAGAAAGCGAAATGATAGTACAGCATCCAACAAGAAGAAAACTTGCAAGTTGGCTTATGGTTATAAGTTATGTAAGTACTGCAACTTTTATATCATTTTTTGTAACTATGCTTTCAGATACAGTAACAAGTATAGGATTTTTTGCAGTAATATTATTTTTTATTGCAGTAGCATTTTATATTCATAAATCTTCACTTCTTGAAAAAATTGAATCAACTATAGAAAGTAATGTTTTAAAATCCAAGTTGTGGGATAAACTGAATAATAGACACTTTACATTGATTACTAATAATAAAGGATATGGAATATACGAAATTTATTTATCTAAGGATGCAGATATAATTGGAAAGAGTATAATAGAAAGTGGACTTAAAGATTTAGAAATAGAAGTTTTAAATATTGATAAAGGTGGAGAGTTTATAAAATTCCCTACTCCTGATTATGTATTTGAGGTCTTTGATAATATAACAGTATATGGTAATCTTAAAAATATAAGAGAAGAATTTAGATATGTATCTAAGTAATGTATATGATTATTTATATTGAAATATAGAAAAATATAACATATAATCGTTAGAGGAATATAGTTATATGCATAATAATAGTTTATCTATTTTAGAAAGGAAGTTATAATAGTGAAAAAATTGTCCATAATAATACCAATGTACAATGAGGAGGAATCTCTCCCTTATTTGTATGAGAGACTTGTTGGACTTGGTAAGAAAATTCCTAATTATGAATTAGAATTTTTATTTGTTAATGATGGAAGTAAAGATAGCTCTTTAGACATAGTGAAAGGATATAGAAATACAGATCCTAGAGTATGTTATGTAAATCTTTCAAGAAATTTTGGTAAAGAGGTTGCAATGGGAGCAGCTTTTGACTATGTAACAGGAGATGTTGTAGCTATAATTGATGCAGATTTACAAGATCCACCAGAATTAATAATTGATATGCTTAAATATTATGAAGAAGGATATGATGATGTTTATGCTAAGAGAAGAAGCAGAAAGGGAGAAACTTGGCTTAAAAAGTTTACTTCTAAAAAATTCTATCAAATACTTCAATCAGTTTCAAAGGTACCAATACAAGAGGATACTGGTGACTTTAGACTTTTAAGCAGAAGAGCAATAGAAGCTTTAAGAGCTTTCCCAGAAAAACAAAGATATACAAAGGGAATGTTTAGCTTAATTGGATTTAAGAAGAAAGCAATAGAATTTGACAGAGATCCAAGAATTGCAGGAGAAACTAAATGGAATTATTTAAAGCTTATAGACTTAGCAATAGAAGGTATAACATCATTTACAACTGCTCCACTTAGACTTGCAACAATTGTTGGAGTAATAATTGCATTTTTTTCTTTTATTTATATGATATACATAATTATAAAAACATTAATATTAGGTGCAGATGTACCTGGATATTCAAGTCTTATATGTGTAATGCTTCTAATGGGAGGAATACAACTTATATTCCTAGGAGTAATTGGAGAATATCTTGGTAGAATATTCATTGAAGTAAAAGATAGACCATTATACTTTATTGATGACTATAAAGGACCAAAATATGAAGAAAAAGAAGAAATAATAGAAGAATTTAAATTAAAAGATTAGACTATGTTTTAATTGAATATTGATTTTTAGCTAAAACTACAAGAATACCTTAAAGCAATATTTTGTGAGTTTGGGTAATTCAAAAAAGTTTAGCTAAAAATCAATATAATAATAAGACATAGTCTTATTTTAATATATAATATATTAAAATAAATTGAAGAAATAATATAAAAGGAATACCAATCTTAAACTTAAAATGTTTTGTTTTATGTCTAAATAAATACATACCAATAAGGCTTCCAATACTACCTCCAATTAATGAGATAAAAATAAGTGTGTTTTCAGGAATTCTCCATTTATGTCTTTTAGCCTTTTCCTTATCAATAAACATAGAAAAAAATCCTATTAAATTTATAATTATAAAATATATTTTAAATAAATAATTCAAAATTAAATCACTCCTTAGAATCTATTTTACTAGTTTTATATATAAAATTAGCATTATTTTAAAATATTGCGAAATAAATAAGTATAGTAATTTTTATAATAACACAAACTTTAATGAAGAATATTAAAAAATTTGAAAGAGGTGTTTTTTATGAAATTATTATATATAATTGTTAATTCTAAGCCAGAATCAGAATCATCAAGTAGAAAGGTAGCTAGAAGGTTAGTAAATAAGCTATTAAATGTTAATCCAGGATGTGTTTTAGAAGAGGTGAATTTATATGATGATCATATTCCAAGGCTAGAATATAAGTACTTTAAAGATAGGAATTGCATAATAGACAAAGATGGGTATGATAAATTAGATGAAAAGGATAAAAAGGAAGTTGATAGAATTAATGAGTTATGTGATCAGTTTAAATCAGCAGATATTTATGTAATTTCAGCTCCTATGTGGAGTTTATCTTTTCCAGCTCCCTTAAAGGAATATATAGATTGTATAATTCAAACAGGAAAAACTATGATTTTAAATGAAAATAAAATAAAGGGTACATTAGATGATAAAGTGAGAAAAATGATTTATGTTCAATCATCAGGTGGAATAGTGCCTTGGATTCTTAGAGGCAAGATTAGCCAAGGTGTTGAATATGTGGAAGATATAATGAAATTTTTAGGAATAAAAAAGTTTAAAGAATTATTAATTGATGGAACTGGTTTTGATAGAGATTCAAAAATGGAAGCAGAGGAAAAAGCAATAAAGAAAATAGACGATATTATAGATAATTTAGAAGAATAGAATAATACAAATTAATTGTTTTAAAAGTATAAGCATACAAATTAAAGTAAAATTAATGTTAATAAATATATAACTAATATAACCATATTAATAATAGTTGGTATAATTAAGATAAATAAAATGGGGAGGAAAGTTATATGAAAAGATTAACGGCAATAATATTATCGCTAGGAATTATGTTTGCTTTAATTGGATGTGGAAGTAAAGAAGTAAAGGAAAAAACTAATAAAAATATTCCAGAAAATACTGTTAATGCTTTTTTTGCAGATTTTAAAAAAGGCAATTTTGAAAAAGCTAAGAGTTATTTATTAGTTGATAAGAATATAGAAGCTAAAGGATATAATAACTTTACTAATGGTGAAAAAGAAGCTATAAAATATTGGATTGAAAAGACTGGCTATGAAATAAAATCTTCTGAAGAAAATGGAGATGAAGGAAAGGTTATAGTTAAAATATCTGCATTAGATGGAGAAAAGATATATAAAGGATATGTAGAAAATTTAAAAGAATTAAGAATAAAGGCATCATCTGAAAAAGATAAAGATAAGAAGGAAGAATACTTCAATAAATATGATAAAAAGTTAATTGAATTTATAAAAAGTAAAAACAATGAAATTGTAACAAATAAAGTTGATATTAATTTAAAAAAACAAGATGATAAATGGTTTATTATAGGGAATAAAGATTTAGTGAAGGCTCTTTATGGAGGTCTTAATCCTGAAAAACTAAATTTTTAGATTAAAGGAAAAGAGGATACTAAAGAATGAAGAAAATTATATTACCACTAATTGGGATATTTATGATGGTATCTTTAGTTGGCTGTGGAAGTAAAACAAAGGCTGAAAATAGTGTTAAAGATTTTTTTAGTGCATATGAAAAAATGGATTTAAAGAAGGCTGATGAATATGTTGAAGATGGTGGATTACTAAAAAAATCAATACTTAAGTTTGAAAGCTATAATAAAAATAGACAAGAAGCTTTAAAATATTGGAGTAGCAAAATATCATATAAAATATTAAGTTCAAAAAAAGATGGAAAAGAAATAGATGTTGAAACAGAAGTAACAGCACTTAATGGAACTTATATTTATAATAATTATATGCAAAATGTTCAATCATTTAATTTTAATGAAAATACTTTAAATGGTAATGGATTAAATGGAGATGATGTAGGAAATAATTTTGATAAAGCATTTATAAGTGCTTTAGAAAATCAAACAACTCCTATGAGTACTACCAAAGTAGTAGTAAAGGTAAAAAATGAAGATGGCAAGTGGAAAATTCAAAATGATAAAGAAGTATTACAAGCTATATTAGGAGGATTAAATCCAGAACAAATATTAGATTAATATAAAAAATCATTCTAATAATTAATGTTAGAATGATTTTTTTATTGACATTATTATCGTTATATCGTAATATTACGATATAACGATAAATAAATAATTTAGAAGGTGAACTTATGAATAATAATTATAAAGAATTAGAAAATAAAGCAGAAATTTTAAAGGCTCTAGCTCATCCAGTTAGATTATGTATAGTTAGAGGATTAATGGAAAAGGAAAGTTGCAACGTAAACTTTATGCAGGAATGTTTAGATATGCCTCAGTCAACAATTTCTCAACATCTTCAAAAACTTAGAAGTGTTGGAATAATAGAAGGGGAAAGACATGGATTAGAGGTTATTTATAAAATTAAGAACAAAGAAATAGCTGAAATAGTAAAAATATTACTTAATATATAAAAAATAAATTTTAAGGAGGGAAAATTTATGAGTAGGAAAAAAGTTTTAATTGTTGGTGGAGTTGCAGCAGGAGCATCAACAGCAGCAAGACTTAGAAGGTTAGATGAAGATGCAGAAATAATAATTTTTGAAAAGGGAGAGTATATTTCTTTTGCAAATTGTGGATTACCATACCATATAGGAAATGTTATTAAAGAGAGAGAAAATTTAATACTTCAAAGTCCAGAAAAAATGAAGGACAGATTTGAAATTGATGTAAGAATAAATAGTGAAGTTACTTCAATAGATACTTTAAATAAAAAAGTAAAAGTTAATTCTAAAGATAGTGGAGTATATGAAGAAGAATATGATTATTTAGTATTATCACCTGGGGCAAAACCAATAGAACCTAATTTAGAAGGAAAAGATAGTAAAAGAATACATACATTAAGAAATATTAATGATATGGATGGAATAAAAAAAGAAGTGGATAATGAAAATGTGAAAAATGCTATTGTAATTGGCGGCGGATTTATAGGAATTGAAATAGCAGAAAATTTAGTTCATAGAGGAATTAATGTAACTTTAGTGGAGGCAGCACCACATATTTTAGCTCCCTTTGATTCAGAAATATCAGAACTATTAGAAATGGAAATGAATGATAATGGTGTTTCTATTATTTTAAATGATATGGTTAAAGGATTTAAGGATAAGGAAAATAGTATAGATGTTATATTAAGTAGTGGAAAAGAAATAAATGGAGATATTGTTATATCTGCTATAGGTGTTACTCCTGATACTAATTTTTTAAGAGATAGTGGAATTGAACTTGGTGAAAGAGGTCATATTATAGTAGATAGTCATATGAGGACTAATAAGGATGGCGTATTTGCAGCAGGTGATGCAGTAGCAGTGACAGACTTAGTAAATGGGAAAACTGCATATATTCCATTAGCTGGACCTGCAAATAGGCAAGGAAGAATAATAGCTAATAATATTTCAGGTATTGATTCAGTTTATAAAGGAACTATTGGAACTTCAATAATAAAGGTATTTGATTTAGTAGGGGCAGCAACAGGAAATAATGAGAGAACTTTAAATAGACTTGGAATTAAATACAAAAAGGTTTATCTTTATCCAATGACTCATGCAGGATATTATCCAGGAGCTAAACCATTATCAATAAAGGTATTATATGATTTAGAAGGTAAGGTACTAGGAGCTCAAGTAGTTGGAGTTGAAGGTGTAGATAAATTTATTGATGTAATGGCAACTGTAATTAAGTTAAAGGGAACTATGGAAGATTTAAAGGATTTAGAACTTGCTTATGCACCACCATTTTTATCAGCTAAGTCACCAGAAAATATGGCAGGATTTATTGCAGAAAATGAAGCAAATGGATTAACTGATTTAATATTTGTAGAAGACTTAGAAAACTTTGATAAAGATAAACAAATATTATTAGATGTAAGGGAAGATATTGAAGTAGATAATGGAGTGATAGAAGGTGCAATTCATATTCCACTTAATACTTTAAGAGATAGATTAGAAGAACTTGATAAGGATAAAGAAATATGGGTTTATTGTGCTGTTGGACTTAGAGGTTGGATTGGCGAGAGAATATTAAAACAACATGGTTTTAAAGCAAAAAATTTATCTGGAGGATATAAATCTTACAAAACTTATGGATACAAGGCTAAGGAATTAAATAATGAAAATCTAGATAACAAAGAAAATGTAAATAGTTTAGAAGCTGCTGTAGATATGATGAAAGATAGGAAAGTTAGAGAACTTAATGCGGAGGGACTTTGTTGTCCAGGACCATTAATGCAAGTTAAAATGACTATGGATATGATGGAAGAGGGTGAAGGTCTTAATGTAACTGCATCAGATCCAGGATTCTTTAAAGATATAGAAGCATGGGCTAAGAAAACAAAAAATACTTTAGTAAGTGTTAATAAAGATAAGGGAATAATTAAGGCTTCACTTATAAAAGGAATTAATAAAAATGAAATGGAAAATTCCTTAGAAAAGACAAATTCACAGGGTAATGAGAAAAATGGACAAACAATAGTTGTATTTAGTGGAGATTTAGATAAGGCAATAGCTTCATTTATAATAGCAAATGGAGCAGCTGCAATGGGAAAGAAAGTAACTATGTTTTTCACTTTTTGGGGATTAAATATTTTAAGAAAAGAAGAAAAAATGAATGTAAATAAAAATTTCATTGAAAAAGTCTTTGGGAAGATGATGCCAAGAGGAAGTAAAAAACTTGGATTATCAAAAATGAATATGTTTGGAATGGGTTCAAAAATGATTAGAGGAATAATGAAGAAAAAGAATGTTCAATCATTAGAAGAACTTATAGAAGCTGCAATAGACAATGGAGTTGAAATTGTTGCATGTACAATGTCTATGGATGTAATGGGAATTAAGGAAGAGGAGTTAATAGATGGAGTAAAGCTTGGAGGAGTAGGCTACTATTTAGGAGAAGCTGAAGATTCTAGTTCAAATCTATTTATTTAAAAAGTCTGTATTAAAAATCCTATGCTAGAACAATATAAATATAGGAGGTGTCTTATATTTATGGATGTTAACAAAAAGTGTGCTAATAGTATAATATTTAAAACCTTTAAAGCTTTAAATAAAGTAGTTGTATCTTATAATGATAAAAGAGTAGAAGAACCAAAGGAAATAATTTCAGAATTTGATATTACTTATAATCTATTTGGAGCAAACTGCAAACTTGATATACACAAGCCTAAAGATATGAAAAAACATCTTCCTATATTAATATATTATCATGGAGGTGGCTTTGCAGTAGGTGATAAAAGTATATATAGTACATTTTGCAAAATACTTTCTAGCAAAGGATTTGTAGTTTTTAATATAAACTATGAATTAACAGAAGTTAAACCTCATCCAGCATCAATAATAGATTGTGTAAGAGGAGCTAACTGGGTATATAAATATGGAGAACTTTATGGTGGAGATATAAATAATATATTTATTGCAGGAGATTCTTCAGGTGGCCACATAACAGGGTTAATAGGTGCATTATGTTCCAATAAGGAAATGTATAATCTTTATAATAAAAAATATAATATAAAGATTTCCTTTAAAGAGAGTTTAAGGGCAATAGGTATTTTATGTGGACTTAATGATTTTAGCTCTTGTTATAATTTAAAAGTTCCATTTATAAAAAGATTTGCAAAAATGCTTTATAATTGTGAGGATGTTGTTAATTCTAATAAGATTAAAGAAATTTCTGTTATAAAAAATATGACAGAAAAGTTTCCTAAAACCTTTATAACAACTACAGAAAATGATCCTGTTTATTGTGAAAGTGTGCTTATTGAAAAGGAACTTATTAAAAGGGAAATTAAATATAAAATGCTCTTTTTTGATAAAAGTCATAGGAAATTATGGCATGTATATCAATTAAACCAAACTTTTCCTGAATCAAAAAGATGCTTAGATGAAATGGTAGAATTTTTTAGAAATAATATGATTTTATGAAAGAAGCTGTTGTACTAATTATTTAATACAACAGCTTTTTGAGTAGTTAAAGTTATAATTATGATTGAATTTTTATTGTTGGCAAATTACGTAAGTTGTTAGATTCATTATCATCAGGTAGGCTCCTTAAATATTCTTCTCCCTTGGCTGAAACACTAACTCCAACACCTTTGATGTCACCGTTTTTTGCCATTTCAACTGCTGCAAATTTATCTACTTGGTGACCATTTTCTAGTTCATAACCAACTATTCTACTTCCGTGCTTAACAACCTTAGTTATAGTTTTAGCATCAGCTTTAGGAGAATTTGATTCTTTATTAATATTTTCAGGTAAGTTACCAATCATATTATCATTCATATTAATGCACCTCCACTTGATACATTAATAGTTTAAGTAATTCAAAATAATTTATTCAAAAAATTTATTATAAAAATATATCTAACACCTTTCCATCGCAATTGGTAGTGGGGTAATTTAGCATATTAAAGATTGTAGTTCCTTCATCTACTAAATTCATTTCTCCTATATAATTATTCTTTTTAATATTTTCCCCTTTTATAATGAACATAGTTTTATAACTAGAATCATCAGGTAAGTATCCATGGGTTGCAATATCATGATTTCCAAGGGTCTTTTCAATAATATCTCCATGAATTGAATTTATGAAATAATAACCATCATTTGCCTCAAGCATAAAATCACATTGGTTAGAAGCTCCAAGTGAAGAAGCTTTTTCTTTAGTATATATAGTTTTAATGCAATTATTATGAGTGTTAGAAAACTCTTTAATTAAGGAATAAATAGAATCCTTAGATATATTGTCATTTATATAAATGTAAGCTGAGCCATCACAATAATTACAATAAACATCCCAAGAAATTATTTTATTTTCCTTATTAACTTTTATATAACCTTTATCAATAAAAAGCTTATTTAGTTTAATTACATAGTTTGCATCCTTAAAGCTATGATCTCCAAGGGCTACTAATGTGCTAGAATCATATATATTATTATCCTCTAAAAATTTAATTATTTTAGATAGTTTATCATCTTGACGGTTTAAAGCTTTAATAATTTCAGGAGATTTAGTTCCAAATTCATGTTTATGACTATCTACATCTGTAAGGTGAACTAATATAAAATCAGCTAAATCATTTTTTAAAACATACATTAGGCATTCAAAAGTAAAATTATCTAAATTAGGCTGTTTAAGTCCATCTCTAAGATAAGCAAACATTTTATTTACCTTTAATTGAAAAAATAATGTTCCATTTAAAGCAGAGGTTAAAATTTGATTTTCCCAAGGTCTATTTGGAAATATTTCAGGTAAATTTAAATTAAGAGTTTTGGATTTTGCTGTAACTGGCCAAAGTAATGAGCAAGTTCTAAGGTCTTTTTCTTTAGCAACATCATATATAGTTTTACCTTTTATATATTTTTGACTCCAAAACCAATCTGGACTTTTTCTATTAGGTTGAAGCTTTATATTATTTGTTACTCCATGATTTAAAGGATATTTTCCCGTTACAATGGAACAATGGGCAGGGTAAGTTAAAGATGGATAAACTGATTTAACAGAATCAGAATAAGAGCCGTCATTTATAAGTTTTTTAAAACTAGGTAGTTCTTTTATATATTTAAAATCATTTGTATCAACAGCATCAAATGATATTATGATAAATTTCTTTTTCAAAAAAATAAACCTCCTTTAAGGTAAAATATTATATTAATATTCTACTATTAAAGAAGGAATATATATATTATTAATTTAAAAATTTTTAAAATGTTATATTACCACGTTTATTTTTTATAATTATATGACTTTTTCCCTTTCCAAAGGTGACTTTTTTATCATTAGTGATTTTAGAATTTGATGAACTTATAGTTCCAAGTTCAGTTTTTGCAATAATATCAAAGTTATTTAGAGTGTTTAAATCTCCAAAATAAATATTACCATTTTCATTATTGATTTCAGTATTTTCACCTAGCTTAGTACATTTTATATCAATATTACCATTATTTGATTTTACTTTTGAATCTCCTAAATAGCCATTAATGTGTAAGTTGCCAGATTCATTTTCAAACTTTGAGTTGTTAGTTTTAATATTATTGCAGGTTATATCACCATATTTATTTTTAATATTAATTTTATTACAATTTATGTTATATAAATCAATATTTCCAGAGTCTACATCTGTATTTAACTCATTTAAATGAACAGAATCAACATAAATAGAACCAGAGTTTGTTTTTAAATTTATATTGTTATTATAATTTGTTGGAATATATAATGTTATAGAACAACTGCTTAAATTACTATTTAAATTAGAGAGATTAAAGTTTAAGGAATCTCCTTCCTTTTTGAATTTTATATTATCTTTTTTGATAGAATTAACTACGCTTTCTGGTCCAGATAAACTATATTCTACTGATATTTTATTAGAGTTTTTATCATCTTTAACAACTCTTATAATAGAAGCGTTTGAGTGTATATTTATATTTTTAATATCTTTAGTTAGGTCTTTACTAATAAATTCATTAGTAGAACTATGATTTTCAAACCAAGTTGAAAAATCAAAAACTGATCCATTAACACCAAATAACTTAACGGCTTCATCTTTATAATTAGATAATCTATAATTGCTATGATATAAGGAGAAAAATGCTCCTATATAAGAAAAAATTGCTACTAGAAGGAGAACTAACATTGTTATTTTAAATTTCTTTTTTATAATTGGTTTTTTCATATTAATTATCCCCCTTTATAAGTTTTTTAAATAAGCTAATTAATGAAATTATTAACCACTTAAGAAAATAATAAATAAGCATAATAAATAGTATTGTTATGGCAATAGAACCTATTGTAAATAATACTAGTACGCTATCTGGAAACTCAGTAATAAATCGTGGAATATTAGAAGCACCTATGACAACTAGTCCCAATTTACTAAGAATAACAATAAGGCCACCTACAGTAAAAGCAAAACCACCACATATTAATCCTATAAACATACCAATTATGCCTATGAATATTCCTATTAAAGCACATCCAGCACCTATGATTAAAGGACTAAAAATTATACATAAAATTACTATTAGAACAATTTTTAATATGCTTTTACTTGTTAAATTATGTTTTTTAAAAGTTTTATTATCATTAGAATCTTTAGAAGTATTATCATTAGAGCCAGTTTTAGTATTGTCATCAGTATCTACTATTTCATAATCTACTTCTTTATAAAAATTATTATTGTCTTTTGTATAATGATAATCATCAGAAGTATTATTAAATTCATCATCTAAGTTAGAAATTTTTTCTAAATAAGCATTTCTATATTGATTTACTATTTCATAAGGATTTCCAAGTTCATCTATAATTTCATGTTCTGTTTTTCCATTAGATAAGCCAATTGTAAAATGTTCTTGGTAATCAAATATAATATCTGCAAGTTCTTTTTCAGGAAAGTCTTTTAATCCATCAGCTAGTATAGATAAAAATTCGTTTTTATTCACCTTTATAACCTCCAATTATAATATTGTTAACTGCATTTTGAAATTCTAACCATTCACGTTCTAAATCTTCTTTGTACTCATATCCAAGATTTGTAAGTCTGTAATACTTTCTTGGAGGGCCTTCCATTGATTCTTTTAAATAAGTAGTAAAATAACCTTCCTTTGTTAATCTTCTAAGAATAGGGTAAATTGTTCCATCAGAAATAGATATATATTTAGAAATTTTATTAATTAATTCATATCCATAACAGTCTTTAGATGAAAGAACTGAAAGAACACAAAGTTCTAATACACCCTTTTTTAGTTGAGTATTCATATCATCGGAACCTTTCTGTAAAATATTTCATATCTATAGTATACAATTCAGTACTATATAATACAATATAGTGGATTATATGTTATTAATAATTTAAGGAAATCATAAGATTTCTTTAAGATTTATGGGATGTTTTAGTTCAATGTTGACTTTAGATAGACATTAGAGAGTTGCTTAATTTTTCACAGAATTTTTATTATCTATTCCAAAATAAAAAACAAAATGATAAACACTTTAATTATAAGTTTATCATTTTGCCTTTTTACCTTTAATGTAATTTTTTATGTAATCTAAATTACATTTTTAGTTTTGAAACTTCTTTAAACATATTTAATTCTTTTTCAGAGGAGACTTCTTCTAATGATTCATTCCAGTCTTTATCAAATTTAATTTTGAATATCTCTATATGATTAGGTGATTTAACTGGAGCTAGTGCTACATATTCAGAACCACATATTAATAATTGTTCTAAAATAGCATAGTCAATTTTGTTGTTATTTTCATCTAAGAATGTCATTGTTTTTCCATTTGCCAAATTCATCACTCCTTATCTTATAACACTATTATTTAGATTAAAATGATTTTTTATGCTAAAAATAAGAGAGTTTTTTTGAAAAATAATAAGAAAGAAAAGTTTAAATTCCATTAAATGGGAAAGTAATACACAATAGTTGAAACCTTATAACATAGGGCTTCAAAGGGTTTGGTGTTGATAGTGTGGATAACTTAGGGTGAAATGTGGATAACTTAGTTGAAATTGTCAGAGTTTTAAGAAAACTTTTTATGCACAAGATATGGAAAGTTATAAGAAAAAATATCAATATAAAGGATGTTGTAGAAATAACTATTATCTATTAAAATCTATTGTATAGGAAGAATAAATAGCAATAAAACTTTTCCACATAATTAACAATATTGTGGATAAGTATGTGAATAATGTGATTAGTTTGGAAATTAATTCATAAAAGGAGAATAATTATGAAATACAATAAAGACATCTTAGAAGCTAATTTTATTAGCAGACCAAATAGATTTAATGCAGTAGTAAATTTAAATGGTGAAGAAATTACAGTACATGTACCAAATACAGGCAGATGCAGGGAAATATTAATTGAGGGAGTTAAAGTTCTTTTGAGAAAAGAAGATAATCCTACAAGGAAAACAGCCTATGATTTAGTTGCTGTCTATAAAGGAGATATGCTTATAAGCATTGATTCTCAAATACCTAATAAGGTTGTTTTTGAAGCACTTAAAAATAAAAAGATAAAGAAATTAGCAGAATATAATAATATTTTAAAAGAAAAAACTTTTGGGAATAGTAGATTTGATTTTAAATTATCAAATGATAAAGGAGAAGAATATTATTTAGAAGTTAAGGGAGTTACCTTAGAAGAAGGAGGTCATGCTGCCTTTCCAGATGCACCAACAGAAAGGGGAAGAAAGCATCTTCTAGAACTTATTGAAGTTAAAAAAAGTGGAAGGGGAGCAGGAGTTTTATTTTTATTACAAATGGATAATATGAAGGATTTTGCCCCTAACGATAAAAGGGATGAGAAATTTGGAATGGCACTTAGAGAAGCTAGGGATTGTGGAGTAGATATATTTGTTTATGAATGTATTGTTGTAAAAGATGGAATAACATTAAATAAAGAGGTTAAAGTTAATTTTTAAAGAATATACTTCTAAAAACCTTAAGTGTATTTTATAATAGAGACAGTTGATGTTATTTGTAAGAGGGAGAAATATATGAAATATAAATTTTGTCCAAAATGTGGAAGGAAATTAGAAATGTTTAATTGCTGGGATGAGGGATATGTACCATATTGTCCTAAAGATGATATATTATATTTTGATACACCAAGACCTTGTATTGTAGTTGGTGTTATTAAGGGTGATGAAATTCTTTTATTAAAGCAAAGTTATATATATAAAAATTCTAAAGTGCTAATATCTGGATATGTAGATCAAGATGAATGTGCTGAAGAAACTGTTTATAGGGAAGTTCTTGAAGAAACAGGAATAAAGGTTCAAAATATAAAATATTTAGGCTCTGACTTTGTAAAAGGTAAAGAATTGTTAATGATAACTTTCATGGCAGATTATAGTGAAGGTGAAATAAATAAATCTGATGAAGTTGAGGGTATTGGATGGGTTAAAATAAATGATGCCCTAGGACAAATGAAAGAAGATAAAATAGGCAGTAAAGTTGTTGAAAAAATTATTAAGTTAAGAGAATAATTAAGAGATGATTGAGCAAATTACTAAATTAAAAGTAAATGCTTAATCATCTCTTTTTATATTTTCCCTATATCTTAAAAGATCAATTTAAAAATATAGTTTAAAATTTTTATGAAATTATGAGGTTTCAATTCTTTCAAGTTCAATGTGAAGGATATTATTTTCATATTGAACTTTAGCATTATCAACCATCATCCCAACTAAAGAAAGTTCACAATCAAATTCACTTTCTCCACCAAGCTGCCAATAGTATTGTTCTACTTCATGTTGCCGAGGGATATTTAATGTTTGAATTAAGTTGTCATAGTCATTTTTAGGAAATTTATAAATTAAAGCATCAACTGTTATTGTAGATTTATTATTAACAGTTTTTATATTTACGCTTATATCCCTAGAAGAAAAATGATAACAAAATGACATTAACTCATTTATTATTCTAAGATTTTTTTCAGTTTTAAATTTCATCAGTACGAACCTCTTTCTTAAATGTAGTTACAGTTGGTATTAAGATCATAGCTACAAATCCACCTGCTAAACCGTTATTATAAAGATTTAATCCTCCGTGTAAATAACCTACATTTGTAACTAGTGCAACATGGAGCATTCCAGCAATTATTCCAACTTTCCAACCAAATTTTCCGGAAATAGGAGCTAAACAAGTACTAAAAAGTATTGCAAGTAATACTCCAGGATCTGAAAGTTTATATACGCTAAAAATAGCAGCAAGAGTTGCCCCTATCATAACAGGAATAATATTTTTTAAATGTTTACCAAAACATCCAAAGCCTATTATAGTAAATATACCTCCAATAGTTGGTCCATTTATATCTCCACCTATTAATAACAAATATAGAGTTGAAAATATTCCTAGAATACCCATGTTTATATAAGTAGTATCTCCAAATAGTATATAAAAATCAGATACAAGTTTTCCAGATTGTTTTTTTATTTTATTTAAATTATTTTTCTTATCTTGTCCAAAATAAATACCAACACAAATTAAGTAGATACATATTATTAAAATAAATATGAGAAAAAATTTATTATAATCAGTATTCCACACTAATTGAGTCTCAAAATCTATACCTAAAGCTCTAAATATAGACATTAATATAGTTGCAAGCAGTCCACAGGCAAATCCTATGTTGTATAGATTATAGCCAGCGTGGGAAGAAATGCAGTGAGTTGCTATTGGGGTTAATATAAATCCTATAATAACTCCAATTATTGAACCAGACAATAGTCCTAGAGTTAAGTTATCTGAAGTAAAGCTAAGTTGACTTACAGTTGGAGCAAGAGTAGTAGATAAGAGCATAACTAACGTGTAATTTAACAAAGGTTGTTTTTGATATCTTGAGAATAAATAAACACCTAACATAACAGGCCATATGTTAAGTATATTCTTTCCAAAGAAAGAGAAACCAGTCATAAGCCATAAAGCCATAATAGTTGATCCATTTGGTTTTATACCTACAAAAACTAGTATAAGTATACTTATTATGCTTGTTAGTGCAGCGTTTATTAAAGTAGCACCAATACCTCCAATTTCAATATAATCAGTAATTAATATATCAGGAGTTAAAATTATATTCTTCAAACCACTAAATATTTCATGGGGTGAATTAACAATAAAGGCTGTAACTATAAAAAATAAATAAATAACCAACAAAATTTTATATGGTAAGAAGAGTTTTTTCTTTTCAATCACAGTCTTTTCACCTCTTTTATTAAAATTTATTGTTTTTAAATATTATATTACATAAATGCCAATTTTAGCTATAAAAATAATTAAAAATATTCTAAATATTATGTTTTCACAAAGTAAAGTTGGAGCTATAATATAGTGTAAAAGTAAATAAACTCGTGGAGGGATAATAATGAAAAAGGATAATGAAAAATATGTACCTGAAATATTAGGAACTTTAAGAAATCATATAATTGAAGCGCCAGCTGCAATAAGAAAATGTAGTGGAATAAAAATATTTGGAAAGAGAATTAAATCAATAATGTTTTCTACTGACGTTGCAATGATAAAAAATACAAATGCAGATGCTATAATGGCAGTATATCCTTTTACCCCCCAGCCAAAAATAACTGAAGCCATAATAACAGCTGCAGATGTTCCAGTATTTTGTGGAGTAGGTGGAGGAATAACTCAAGGAAGAAGAGTTGTTAACTTAGCACTTGATGCGGAGTTTAAAGGAGCTATTGGAATTGTTGTAAATGCACCAACAGCTAATAGTATAATTACTAGAATAAGAAAAACAATAGATATACCAGTTATAGTGACAATTGTTTCAGAAGATGCAAATATAGAAGAAAGATTAAATGCAGGTGCAACAATAATAAATGTATCTGGTGGAAAAGATACAGCAAAAATAATAAGAAGAATAAGGAAAGACTATCCATTAATTCCTATAATAGCAACAGGTGGATCAAGTGAAGAAAGTATAATGGAAACTATAGAAGCAGGAGCTAATGCAATAAGCTATACACCACCATCATCTGCTGAAATATTAGGAGATATAATGGATTCTTATAGAGAAAGAAAAATATAATATAAGAATTTTAATAGTTAAATATATTTATTTTTACAGAGGTTTAACTTTAAAAAAGTATTGCTTTTTAGTAAAAATATGTTATCATTAATAAAAAAACTTAATATAATATAATAAAAAGGAAACGAACCTAGGGTAGAGGCGCTGAAATTAAGAGTAATCTTTTGGAGTTTTGCAAACTAAGATAAAAGATGAAAGGAAAATTGGCCGAAGTTAAATTATAAGCAAATATAATTTAGCTGGTGGTGTGTATAATATATGCATCACTGTCACATAACGTGGAGAGCTACAAGGAGGAAAAGTTACATATGATTATTCACCTATTACAAATTTTGTGAGGGTAATATTTTTGTAAGTAATTTACCTTAAATCACACGCTATTACCCGTCACAGATTTTTCTGTGGCGTTTTGTTTTACTTAAATAGAGTGGAGGAATCATTATGAAACTATTTGGTAATATGAAAACAGAAGAAAATACATTGGTAATTGGTGGAGTAAAAACTACAAAATTAGCAGAGGAGTTTGGAACTCCTTTATATGTTATGGATGAGGAATTATTAAGAGATAATTGTAGAAAATATTTTACTTCTTTCAAATGTAAAGAAAGGGGAAATAAAGTTGCATATGCAGGAAAAGCTTTTTTAACTCTTGCAATGTGCAAATTAGTAGAAGAGGAAGGTCTTTATTTAGATGTTGTATCAGGTGGAGAACTTTACACAGCTTATAAGGCTGATTTCCCCCTTGAAAGAGTGTTGTTTCATGGAAATAACAAAACATTAGAAGAAATTAATATGGGAGTAAAATTAGGAGTTGGAACTTTTGTAGTTGATAATTTGTTTGAGATAGAACAATTAAATCAAATATCAAAAAAAGAGGGCAGAATTCAAAATATATATTTAAGAATTACACCAGGAATAGAAGCACATACTCATGAATATATAAAAACTGGACAAATTGACTCTAAATTTGGTTTTGCACCTGTTGGAGATAATATAATAAATGCTATTAAAAGGGCAATAAAATTAGAAAATGTTAATCTATGTGGATTACATTGTCATATAGGATCACAAATATTTGAGATAGCTCCTTATGAAGATGCTGCAGAAATAATGATTAAGTTAATTAAAAGAATAAAAGATAAAACTGGATATTTAATTAAGGAGCTAGATTTAGGTGGTGGCTTTGGAATTTATTACAGTAATGAAGATAAGCCTAAGGAAACAGAAGAATACTGTAATGCTATATTAAATAAAGTTGATGAAGTCTGCAAAGAAATTAATTTAGAAAAGCCAACTCTTATAATAGAACCAGGAAGGTCAATTGCAGGTAATGCAGGAATAACATTATATACAATTGGTTCAATAAAAAATATTCCATCAATAAGAAAATATGTATCAGTAGATGGAGGTATGACAGATAATATAAGACCTGCTTTATATAATGCTAGATATGAATGTATAGTGGCAAATAGAGTAATATATGATTCAAATGAAAAGGTAACAATATCAGGAAAGTGCTGCGAATCAGGAGATATATTATTAAAGGCAATAAAAATTCCATCAGTTTTAAGTGGAGATTTGCTTGCAGTAATGTCCACAGGAGCCTATGGATATTCAATGTCAAATAATTATAATAAAATACCAAAGGCAGCTGTTGTTATGGTTAATGACGGAGAAATTAGAATTATATGTAAAAGAGAGAGCTATGATGATATAATAAAGAATGAAGTAATTTAAATTTAAAATAGCTAAGGGGTATAAAAAGGAAAATTTATGAGCAGCAGTTTAATAAAAGATTGGGTAATTTCTATTTGTATAGCCATTGTACTTGCTATATTAATAAACAAATTTTTAATATTTAAAGTTGAGGTTCCAACAGGTTCTATGAAACCAACTATAAATGAAGGAGATATGTTTTTAGCTACCAAAATATACAATTTAGAAAATCTAAAAAGAGGAGATATCTTAGTTTTTTACAATAAGGAAGAAAATCAAAATATGATAAAAAGACTTGTTGGTCTTCCAAAGGATGAAATAAATATACAAGGGAAAAAATTATATGTAAATGGTAAACTTATAGATGAAGATTATGTAAAATATCCTGATGATTATTTTGGGATTTTTAAAGTACCTGAAAATAAATACTTCTTTCTAGGAGATAATAGAGCAAACTCTTTAGATTCTAGAGGATGGAAAAATCCTTATATAGATAAAAAAGATATAAAAGGAAAAGCTCAGTTAAGAATATATCCATTTAATAATTTTGGAAGTATAAAGTAAATAATAGAAGGCAATTATATAGAAAATATAGTTGCCTTCTATTATTTTAAAATAGTTAAATTAATGAAGCTAAAATAGAAAATAGTATTATTAATATTGCAATAGCAATACTTTCAGATTTATCTGTTAATTTTAAATTCCCCATTTTTAATATTCCTAAGATAATTGGAATTAAGGCAATAAGTGGAGATAAATTTCTTGGAAGAGGGTAGACTAAATTAATTAAGTAAGATATTATGCAAAGTATTGATGAAAAATAAAGAGATTTAGCAAGAATTTTACTTATACTTTTTATATCTACACTTTTTTTCTCCTCTTTACTAGCAGTATTATAACCTGAAATTAGCCAATAACACTTAAATTTATGAATAGCTAATCCTAGTATTGTAAATATTAATGCGAATCCAAGCATTTCATTACCCATAAAAAAACTCCTTAAATAGTATTTACAATATTATACAATAACTAAATGATAAATACAACTTTTAAATAAGGTATTTTATATTATATAATGTGCATATTAAAATTATATATGTTATAATAAATGATAAAGTTTAAAAAAGGAGGGAAATATTCAAAATATATTATGTCTATTACAAAACCTTAATTAAGTTTTAATAAAATTAAATAGGTGCAGAGAATTTTCATAGTAAAATATGATATAATTAATGATAATATCAAGTTTTAGAAAGGTTAAAAGTGGAGATAATATTTATGAAAGAAATATATATAGTGGATAGAAAAGAAGATAAATATTACGTCTTAGAATCTTCAGATGGAAAGATGATAAATGTTAATAAAGATGAGATCCAAAGGTCACTAAAAGAGGGCGACGTAATATATAAAAAAAATAATAAATATTATTATGATGAAAATGAAACCCAAAGACGAAAAAAGGATATTAGAGAATCAATGAATGAAATGTGGGTGGAATAATGACTGAAAGTAATAATAAACCATTAAATAGAAAGAAAACAGATGAAAATGATATAAAAATAACTGATTATACTATGAAAAGATCTGACAGAGAAAAAAGAAAAGTTAAAGCAAAAAAACAAAATTTTTTTAATGACTGGATTGTACCAGTATTTATAGCAGTAGTAATTGCTATATTAATAAATAAATTTTTGATTTATAAAGTGTATATTCCAAGTTCTTCAATGGAACCAACTTTAAATGTTGGAGATAGACTTTTAGTAACTAGGGTTTATAATCCAGAGAAACTCCATAGGGGAGATATTGTTGTATTTGATTCTGATGAACTTAATGAAACTGTTATAAAGAGACTTATAGGACTTCCAGGAGATACAATAAAGATTGATGGAACTTCTGTATATGTTAATGGTAAAAAGTTAGATGAACCTTATGTAAAATATCCAATGGATTCTTATGGTATATATAAGGTTCCAGAAGGTAAATATTTCTTTTTAGGAGATAATAGAGCCAATTCAAATGACTCGCGTTTTTGGAAAAATCCTTATATTAGCGGAGATAAAATAAGAGGAAAAGCACAAGTTAGGATTTATCCTTTTAATAATATTGGATTTTTGAATTAAAGGATTATACAAAAGAAAGAGGTGGATAAAATGGAACAACCAAACAAAAAAAGAAATAAGGCTGGAATTATTTATTTTATAATGGCCTTAGCAATAATTATGTCCTTTAACTATGTTAGAGAAACGTCTATGAATAAAGAGGTTAGTTATACTCAATTTCAACAAATGGTAAAAGATAAGCAAATATCAAAGGTTATAATAACTAATGATAATTTAATAATAACACCAAATGATAAAAATCAATTTAAAGATAAAACTTTATATACTGCAAATATACCAAACAATAATTTACTTAAGGAACTAAATGCAGCAGGAATTGATGTTACAGGACAAAATCCTAAACAATCACCAATTCTAGATTTATTATTAGTTTATGGACTACCAATCATTGCAATGTTCTTCATTTGGAGATTATTATTTTCAAAGATGGCAGGTAAAATGGGCGGTGGAATGATGTCCATGGGTAAAAATAATGCTAAAGTTTATATGGAAGATGAAATTGGAGTAACATTTAAAGATGTTGCAGGCCAAGAAGAAGCTAAGGAATCCCTTGAAGAGGTTATTGATTTCTTAAATGATCCAAGTAAATACACAGAAATAGGAGCTAAGCTGCCAAAGGGTGTACTTTTAGTTGGACCTCCAGGAACAGGTAAAACATTAATTGCAAAGGCAGTAGCTGGAGAAGCTAAAGTTCCATTTTTCTCAATTTCAGGATCAAGTTTCGTTGAAATGTTTGTTGGTGCTGGTGCAAAGAGAGTTAGAGAATTATTTAAGGATGCTCAAGAGAAAGCACCTTGTATAATATTTATAGATGAAATAGATGCTGTTGGTAAGAGTAGAGATAATCAACTTCAAAGTAATGATGAAAGAGAACAAACTCTTAACCAATTACTTTCTGAAATGGATGGTTTTGATTCATCAAAAGGTATAGTAATACTTGGAGCTACAAATAGACCAGAAATTCTTGATAAAGCCTTATTAAGACCAGGTAGATTTGATAGAAGAGTAATAGTAGATAGACCAGATTTCCCAGGAAGAGAAGCTATTTTAAAAGTTCATGCAAAAGACATTAAACTTGGCTCAGATGTAGATTTTGAAGAGATAGCAAAGAGTACTCCAGGAGCTGTAGGAGCTGATCTTGCAAACATAATAAATGAAGCAGCACTTAGAGCAGTTAGAGAAGGAAGAAAAGAAGTTATTCAAGATGATTTAAGAGAAGCTGTTGAAGATATAATAGCAGGTAAGGAAAAGAAAGATAGAATACTTTCACCTAAAGAAAAGAAAGCAGTTGCATTCCATGAAGTTGGTCATGCTTTAGTTGCAGCACTTTTAGATGGAGCAGACCCAGTTCATAAAATTACAATAGTACCAAGAACTATGGGTGCATTAGGATATACTATGCAGCTGCCAGAAGAGGAAAAGTATTTAATTTCTAAAGAAGAATTAATAAATCAGATTACAGTAATGCTTGGTGGAAGATCTGCTGAAGAGGAAGTATTTAATTTAGTTTCAACAGGTGCTTCAAATGATATAGAAAGAGCAACACAATCTGCAAGAAGTATGGTTACTATGTATGGTATGACAGATGAATTTGATATGATGGCACTTGAATCAGTTCAAAATAGATATTTAGATGGAAGAGCTGTTAGAAATTGTAGTGAAGAAACTTCAACTTTAATAGATAAAGAAGTTTTAAAGATTATAAGAGAATGTCATTTAAAGGCAAGAAGATTATTAAATGAAAATAGAGATCTTTTAGATGAGATTGCAGGTGTACTTCTTGAAAAAGAAACTATTTTTGGTGATGAATTTATGGATATAGTATATGAGAAATATCCTGAAATGAAGAAGAAAAAAGAAGAAGAAGATAGAATAAAAGAAGAAGCTAGAAGAGAAGCAAAAATGCTTGCTGAAAGTAGAAAAGAAAATAAAGTAAACATAAGAACACTTCCAGCTGCAAATAAAGACGTTAATAAAAGTGAAGATGAAGCAGTTGTTACTAAAACTGTTGATACAAAAACTCAAGAAGAAGAAAATAAAGACGGTAACAGTGATGAGAGTTCTTCAAAGGTTGATGAGTCAAATAACCAGTAAATTAAATTAAGAGGAGATGTAGAGACTTGAGTAATAACCTAGATTTCCTAATGGAAGAACAACATTTAGATCAAACTCTAAATATAATAAATGAAGAAATATTAAGTTATATAGATAAGAGAAAATATATAACAGACTATATAGTTGAATATAGAAAAAAAGTTATAGAAGAATATAGGGATGATGAAGACAAAGTATTAGATTACTTTGACCATGAAGCCTATGTAAAGGAAGAAGCTTTTAAAAGTATTGATAGGAAACTTAAAGAATGTGCAATTTTAAAAGAGTCACCTTATTTTGGAAAAATAGATTTTCTTGAAGATGATAGTAGTCCAGAAGAACTTTATATAGGAAGATTTGGATTAACAAAAGAAGGAACATTTGAGCCAGTTATTGTAGACTGGCGTGCTCCTATTGCATCTTTATTTTATAAAGGAAGTCTTGGTAAATCATCTTATGAATCACCATCTGGTGAAATTAAAACTGATATTTTAGCTAGAAGACAACTTATAGTTAAAAATGGAAAGCTAAAAGGTATTTTTGATTCAGCAGTTGATGTAAAAGATGATATACTTCAAATGGTTTTAACAGGTAATTCTTCTGAAAAGCTTAAAGATATTGTAATGACAATTCAAGAGGAACAGGATGAAATTATAAGAGCTCCAAAAGATAAGGTTGTTGTAGTAAATGGTGTTGCAGGTTCTGGTAAAACAACAATAGCTCTTCATAGAGTATCCTATTTACTATATAATTTTAGAAAACAGTTTGGAGATAAAGTTCTTATACTTGGACCAAATGATATATTTATAGATTATATTGCAGGAGTATTACCTTCTTTAGGAGAAGATGGAATAGATAATATGACTTTTGAAGCTTTTGCAAAAAGGGAGATAGATTTAAAAGAAGATATTATTGAGTTTTCCTATTATATTGAAGAAGCAATGAAAGGGAATGAAAAAGCCCTTAAAGAGTATAAGGAAAAAAGCTCTCGTGAGTTTGTTAAGAAGTTAGATAATGTAATTAAGGATATGGATATTAATTACTTTAATCCTGAAGCTGTTATGTTTTTTGGAGAAGAAATAGTATCTAAGAAAGAAATAGAAGATTTATTTAATGACTACTATGCTTATATGCCTTTATTTAGAAGAAGTGAAAAAATTAAGAGAATACTTACTTCAAAAATAAAAGATAAAAGAGATGAACTTGTTTGGAATTTAAACAAGGAAATAGAAAAGAAATTAAGTGAATTAAATGAAGATGAAATTATTTTTGAAAAGAATAATTTAGACTTCCAAAGAAGAATTAGAATAAGAGAAATAGTAAGAGAAGTAATTAATGCAAGAGAAAGAGTAAATGAATGGATTTCTCATGAAAGTATTTTAAGCCTTTATAAAAAGGCTACTAATACTGAAGTGTTAGGACATATGGATCTTGCTGGAGTTCTTTATTTAATGATTAAATTAAATGGTAAGCAAACAAAGAAAGAATATAAACATATTGTAATAGATGAAGCCCAAGATTATAGCTATATACAATTTGTTGTATTAAAGGAGTTAACAGGTTGTAACAGTTTAACAATAGTTGGAGATAGCAACCAAAGACTTATAGATACAAAGGAAACTCCTGCAATGCTTCATTTAGAAGAAGTTTTTGGAGATAAGGTAATTAATTTCTCATTAAATAAAAGTTATAGATCAACTCAAGAGATAATGGAATATGCAAGTAAATTCTTAAATGAAGAAAGAATTATTCCATTAGTTAGAAATGGAGAAAAAGTTCTTTTAGAAGAAACTGAAAATATTGAAGAAACTATAGATACTATAACTTCAATAATAGAAGATTATGAAGAAGAAGGACTTGAAAGTATAGCTGTTATTACTAAGAAAAAGGAAGATCTTAAAGATATTTCTCACAACTTAAAAGAGAAGGTTAAAATACTTACCTTTGATAGAAATGATATACTTTATAAAGGTGGAAAAGTTTTAATTCCAGCATATTTTGCAAAGGGATTAGAATTTGATGGAGTAATAATATTAGAAGATGAGGAAGAGATTCCAAATCTTGTTAAGTATATTATGGCAACTAGAGCCCTTCATAGGTTATCAGTAATAAAACAAAAATAAAAGTTAAAATAAAAAGGACTAACTAAAGTAATTTAAAGTTTACTTTAAGTTAGTCTTTTTTTATATGTGATTTAAGTTTAATTTTTAAATTGTTCAAAATCTAAAATTATTTCATCATAAACTTTATTAACAACATTAAAGTCCATATTATCTACATAATATTTTTCAAGTTTGTCATGAAGTAGTTTAGCTTGTGTAATTAATGAAAGTCCTTTATTTAATAAAATATCAAATTCACATCGATTAAAATCCAATTCATCTTTATAATCATTTAGCCTTTTATTATAGCAAAGGGAAGACATATCAAATAAAGTTCCATTAAAGTTAAGCTTTGAAATTTCATTTTCAGTAAATACTCCTAAATCAGCCTCTGGAATAATTATGTGCTCAATTTCATTTGGAAGTAATGGATGATGATAATATTCAACATATAAACCTGACCTTGTAGCAGATTTTCCAATAGATTTTAATATTTCACTTTTATAAAGACCAGGTTCTCCTTTAAGGACAAATAAGTTTTTAGTAAAAGTAGATAAGTCTTTACCAAAAGAAACTATTCCATTTGGTGTGAAGGCTGTTGCAAAAAGATGTCTTTCCTTTCCAAGAATGGTAGATGAAGATTCCTTTTGAAGAACTATCCCTTTAAAAGTACTTTCAAATTTAGAAAGTAAATTTTTATTTATGCAGTTTCTATTAATATTAATCCAATCTAAATATACTTTACTTGCACAATTAAAAAATGTATAGGCTCTATTAAAGCAAGTACTTATTTCATTGCTTATTTCTATTATTTCTTTTTTATGAGGAACTAGATTTTTATGATTAAGAGCTGTTGCTAAGTCTATTATTTTGTCAACTGCTCCAGGAGTTAGAGGATCTGTCATATGGGGAGATGTACCATCTAATATTGCAACATTTAAATCTTTAATTAAGATTCCATCAAGGGATTGATCGTCAGAAGAGCAATGATATTCCTCTACTGTATAAGAGTTAGTTGAAAAATAAAAAGATAACTTTTTCATTAAAGAGGACTTGCCAGTTCCAGGACCACCCTTTAAGCAAATTACTCTATTTGCATCTTCTTGAGAAATAATATATTTAAAAAGAGAGTAAAAACCTTCTGAAGTATTATTACCAAGGAACATATGTCGATTTTTTATCTTATTCATAATACACCTTCTTTTAAGCAATTTAATATTAAAAACAATACATTATATATAATATTAAATATTTTTGTTACTAAAATTCCTAATATAAATTATGAATATATCTATAAAAATTGTATAAATATTTATAGTTTTAATGAAATAGTATTAAAAATAAATTATATTAATGTATATAATAAATATACATTAATATATATTTTACTTATTAAAGGAAAGTAAATATATAAGGGGATAAATGAAAGGAAAGTCGTTCAAATAATATTAAATAAAGTATATTTATTTAATATAAATAGAATATAAAAATAAATATGCATTTTTTGGAATAAAAATCCTTTGTAGTTATTTAAAAGTAGATATATAATAACTTAAAACAAAATAAAAGTTAACTTAATGTATTAAAGAAATCTAATATTTAAGTTAGCCATTATTTATGAATTTCATTTAACTTAAGGAGGAATAAAAAATGGCAGTTAATTTAAAAGGAAGAAGTTTTTTAACATTAAAGGATTTTACACCAGAAGAAATTAGATATCTTTTAGACCTTTCTCATGACTTAAAGGCAAAAAAGAGAGCTGGAATCTTAGGTGATACTTTAAAAGGAAAAAATGTTGTATTATTATTTGAAAAAACATCAACTAGAACAAGATGTGCATTTGAATGTGGAGCAGCTGAAGAAGGAGCTCACGTAACATTTTTAACTAACTCACAAATGGGTAAAAAGGAATCAATAGAAGATACTGCAAAGGTACTTGGAAGAATGTACGATGGTATCGAATTTAGAGGATTTGCTCAATCAACAGTTGAAGAACTTGCAAAATATGCAGGAGTACCAGTTTGGAATGGATTAACAGATGCAGACCATCCAACTCAAATATTAGCAGACCTTCTTACAATAGAAGAACATACTCACAAAAAACTTAATGAAGTAAAATTAGTATTTACTGGTGATATAAGAAATAATATGAGCTATGCATTAATGTATGGTGCAGCTAAAATGGGAATGCATTTCGTAGCACTTGGACCTAAGAGCTTAGATCCAGATGAAAAGATAGTAAAAGAAATGCAAGAATACTCAAAACAAACAGGAGCTACAATTGAAATAACAGATAACGTTGATGAAGCAGTTAAAGATGCAGATGTTATCTACACTGATATTTGGGTATCAATGGGAGAAGATGAAAGTCTATATCCAGAAAGAGTTAAATTATTAAGCCCATATAAAGTAACAAGAGAAATGATGAATAAGACAGGAAAGAAAGATACATTATTCATGCATTGTCTTCCATCATTCCATGATATGACTACTAATGTTGCAAAAGACCTTAAGGACAGACTTGGTCTTGATATAACAGAAGTTGAAGATGAAGTATTTAGAAGTAAAAATTCAGTAGTTTTCGATGAAGCTGAAAATAGAATGCATACTATTAAAGCCGTAATGGTTGCAACTGCAGGAAAATAATTAGAATATAATAAAAATATATAAATAAAAAAGCAAAATAATAAATTTCTTTATTATTTTGCTTTTTTTATAATATAAATTAAACCTCGCTATAATCATGGTCTATGGTGATTATACAGTTGTACTGAGGATGAAGTTCTTTTATAGCCTCAATTATCTCACCTTTAAGTTTTTCCTCACTAGAAATTTTACTTAAATATTTTGAATTAACAACAACATCGAATATAAGATTTTTTTCATTACCTTCTCCAACTATTCTAAAATCATGTATTGATTTTATTAGTGGATTATATTTAATAATTCTTGATACTTCTTTATATGCTGTATTAATTTCATCATCCGATAAACAAATAGGGTCCATATGAATAACTAAATAAATATTTAGTTTTTTTGAAATATCTCTTTCAGCCTTATCTATAATATTATGAATTTCCATAATATCAATATCAGAAGGAATTTCAGCATGGGCTGAAGCCATACACCTTCCAGGTCCATAATTATGAACTATAAGGTCATGAACACCTATAATATGATCATAGGATAACATCATATCTTCTATACTTTTAACAAGTTCAGGGTCTGGTGCTTCACCAAGTAATGGATTAATAGTTTCTTTAACAAGTGTAAAACCAGAATAAACTATTATGAAAGCAACAATTATACCAATATATCCATCTATAGGAACACTAATAAATTTAGCGGCTAAAATAGATATTGCAACACAGCTTGAGCTAAACACATCTCCTAATGCGTCAACAGAAGAAGCTTTTAATGCACCTGAATCTATTTTTTTACCAATAAATCTATTAAATATTGCAAGCCATAATTTAAGAAATATTGAAACAATAAGTAAAATGAAAGGAATCCATTCAAAATGTATTACTTCAGGATGCAATATTTTTTCAAAGGATGATTTTACAAATTGAAGCCCTACAAGCATTACCATAAAGGCAACAACAAGAGCCGATAGATATTCCATTCTACCATGACCAAATGGATGTTTTTCATCTGCTGGCATATTAGCCATTTTAAATCCTGCAATTGTAATTACTGATGAACCAGCATCAGAAAGGTTATTAAAGGCATCGGCAGTAACTGCAATACTAGAAACTAGCATTCCAACAGAAAATTTTATAATAAATAAAATAACATTAACAATTATTCCAATTACCCCACCTAAAAATCCATAATTGTTACGTACATTTCTATCTTTTGTATCCTCACTATTTTTTATGAAGGTTTTTACTAAAAAATTTGAAAACATTGAAATTTCCCCTCCGATTTGAATAATATATATTATTCTATCTTACTGATAAGTATTAAGCAAATCTATTTAATTAAAACATAAATTAAAAATAAAAAATTTTATAAAGCTACTTTTATTATATTATATAACTAGAGTTTGAATAAAATATTAAATGAGTTCATTAATATATCATATGTAATTTTAAATATGGTAGAATGGAGTTAATAGAAAATTAAACAATTGCTAAGGAGGAAGAAAGATGGAAAAGAAATTAGCAACAGAATTAATAGACTTTTTATATAATAGTCCAACAGCATATCATGCTGCTTCATCAGTAAAGGATATGTTAGATAAGGATGGATTTACAGAACTTTTTGAAAAGGATTCATGGAAATTAGAAAAGGGTAAAAAATATTATTTAGTAAAAAATGATTCAGCTGTAATAGCTTTTAAAGTTGGTAATGGAGAACTTGAAAAGGATGGATTTAGACTTATAGGATCTCATACAGATGCACCTGGATTTAAAATAAAGCCAAATGCAGAAATGAAAACAGAAGATCATTATGTAAGATTAAATACAGAAGTTTATGGTGGACCAATACTTTATACATGGTTTGATAGACCACTTGGAATAGCTGGTAGAGTTATATTAAAGGGAAAATCACCATTAAAACCAGAAGTTAGACTAGTTAATGTAAATAAACCAATTTTAATAATACCAAGTTTAGCTATACATATGAACAGAACAGTTAATGAAGGATATGCTTTTAATAAACAAAAGGATACACTACCATTAGTAGGTTTTGTTAATGAAAAGTTAGAAGAAGAAGGATATTTAATAAGTCTTTTAACTAAGGAATTAGGAGTTAATAAAGAAGATATATTAGATTTTGATTTATTCTTATATGAATATGAAAAAGGATGCGTAATGGGAATAAATGAAGAATTTATTTCAGCTGGAAAATTAGATGACCAATGGATGGTTTTTGCAGGAGTTAAGGCATTAATGAATAGTACAGACATAGATTCAACTAAGGTTATGATTTGTATTGATAATGAGGAAATTGGAAGCTTAACTGCTCAAGGTGCACAATCAAACTTTATAAGAAGAACATTAGAAAGAATTTCAATAGCACTTTCAAAGAATACAGAAGAATTCTTTAGAGCACTTTCAAATTCATTAATGATTTCAGCAGATTTAGCTCATGCTGTACATCCAAATTTACCAGATAAACATGATCCAAGTAATAGACCAGTACTTGGAAATGGACCAGTTCTTAAAATTGCAGCATCAGGAAGTTATTCAACAGAAGGTGTAGCAGCTGGAGTATTTGAAACAGTATGTAAAGAAGCAAATGTACCTATGCAAAAATTTGTTAATAGATCAGATGTAAGAGGTGGAACTACAATAGGACCAATGTCAGCAGCAGACCTTTGTATTCCAGTTGTAGATATGGGAGCTCCAATTATAGGAATGCACTCAGTAAGAGAACTTGCAACAGTTAAGGATAATTTCTATACAATAGAAGCATTTACTAAATTCTTTAGCTTAAATTAATATTTAAAGGTTATGTTTTTTTACCTGTTGATTTTTTAAACATAGCCATATAAAAAGGGGTTACTGCAATTATTTTGTAGTAACCTTTTTATTAATTATAGATATCTAAAGAGAAAGAAATTAAAAATGTTCTAAGGAAATTTATACTTTAAGATCTTTCAAAAGACAATAACAAAGTATAGTTAAAAGATTAAAAAATTCTTAGATTAGAAAATTCTCATTTTTATTAAAGAGTATTTTAATTTTCCATTGTTATTATTAAATCATAAATTAAATAAATGATTTTTTTAGGAGGAATTTTATAATGGATAAAAACAATAATATAAATGAGAACAACAAGGATACAGAAATTATAGAAGTAAAGGACATGAAAGCAGAGACAAATAATGAAAATAAAGAAGTAAAAAATAAAAAGAATAAATTTAGTAAGAGAAAAATAATAGGACTTTCTATTTTAGCTGTGGTAATTGGTGGAGCAATTGCAGCAGGAGCTGCAGTTTATGATCACATGGAAGATAGAGGCAATAACCCTATAGAGCAAGCAAAGGAAAAAGTTGAAATGAAATTTGCAGAAAAACCAAATTATTCATTAGATCAGGCAAAGGAAATTGCATTAAAAAAGGTTAATGGAACTGTAGTGAAAAGTAAAGAAGATGTAGAAGATGGAATTGTAGAATATGAATTTAAAATAAAGGACAAAGAAAATTTATTACAAGAGATTACTGTTGATGGAAAAACAGGTGCTATAGTAGATATAGATAATCCTTTAAATGATCACAAAAAAGATGATGACCATCATAATGATTAGTAAATAAGAGAGTGGAAAAGTTCCCTCTCTTATTTTGCAATTTAGATTATTGAATTTTTTATTAATAAGGATGTTTAAAATCATATATAGTATTAAAATTATAATTAGAGATATTACTTTAAAGCATAGTTAATATAAAAAATTATATTATGAGTATATATTGATTAAACAATAATTGGAGGGGACGTAATTGTGAAGAAGATTCTTATAGTTGAAGATGAAGAAAATATGGTTTCTTTTATACAAATGGAATTAAAATATGAGGGCTATGAAGTTGAAGTTGCAAATGATGGAAGAAGTGCAGTTACTTTAGCTTTAGAGAAAAATTTTGATTTAATACTTTTAGATTTAATGCTGCCTGGAATAAATGGATTAGAAGTTTGCAGAAGAATTAGAAAGGAAAAGGATACCCCAATAATTATGTTAACTGCAAGGGATAGTGTTATGGATAAGGTAACAGGTCTTCAAACAGGTGCTGATGATTATGTATCAAAGCCCTTTGCTATTGAAGAATTACTTGCAAGGATGGAAGTTATTTTTAGAAGAAGTGACAAAGCTAGTAAAAAAGAAAAATTAAAATTTAAAGATATAGAGCTAGATATTGAAGGAAGAATAGTTAAAAAAGATGGGGATATTATTGAATTAACTAATACAGAGTTTCAATTGCTCCTTACATTTATGAGAAATAAAAATAGAGTTTTAACTAGGGAAATATTGCTAGATAATGTATGGGGATATAATTCAGAGGCAGAAACTAATATAGTAGATGTTTATGTTAGATATATTAGAAATAAATTAGATAAAAGTGAGAAGGAGAAATATATTCAAACTGTAAGAGGATTTGGATATGTAATGAGAGATGAAAATTAAAGAAAGATATAATAATCTCCCAATATTTTGGAAAATAACAATTGGATCTGTAATAGTATTTATTATATTTTTAATGTTTATTACTGTGGCACAAGCTTATTTATTTTTTGATTGGTTTTTAGATCATAAAAATAAATATGGAATAAATCTTAATATATTTGAAGATATATTTGAATCCTATGGATATTTAATTATAGTTGTTTCAATTCTTATTTTAATTATAAGTATACTGGGTGCTTTAGTTATATCAAGAATACTATTAAAAAATATAAGTGAACTTACAAATACAATGGAAGAAATTAAAAGAGAAGGAAAACTTGATAGAAGAGTTAAAGTTAATAAAAGTAATGATGAAATTTCAAAACTTTGTGTTTTATTTAATTCATTGATGGATGATTTAGAAAGTTCATTTAATAGGGAGAGAAGGTTTGTTCAAGATGCTTCCCATGAACTTAAAACTCCACTTACAATAATAAAAGGACATTTATCTCTTTTAAACAGATGGGGAAAAGACGACAGAGAAGTTTTAGATAAATCAATAAAAGCAAGTAGTGAAGAAGTAGATAGGCTTATAAATTTAGTTAAAACTTTATTAGATATATCTAATTTAGATAAAGTTAATGAAAAAATTATTGGTAATTGTTATAATAGAGAAGTTGTTTCAGGAGTTTTAGAGGATTTTTCCATTTTAAATAAAGATTATAATATTACTTGTGATTATAATGGCATAGAAGAATTTCCAATGAAGGATATACATTTAAAGCAGATTTTAATAATTCTTTTAGATAATGCAATTAAATATTCAGGAGAAGATAAAGAAGTAAATATTAGTTTTACTGAAAGCTATGAATATAAAATAGTAACTGTAACTGACAAAGGTATTGGAATACCAGAAGAAGATATTCCTTTATTATTTGATAGATTTTACAGAGTTGATAAATCAAGAAATAGCAAAACTGGAGGAAATGGACTTGGATTATCTATAGCAAAAAGATTAGCTATAATATATGGAGGAGATATAGGGGTAAAAAGTAAAGTTTCAGTTGGAACAAGTTTTAGAGTTGTTATTCCTAAAATTAAATAGAATATATTATATACAACTTTAATGCTATTTTAGATAAATACTAAGAATATTTTCAATTTTAAGAATATGGAAATGATTTCATTATTAATTGACAATATTAAACTATAGAGTTAAACTTATCAAGTAAAGAATGGATTTAATACAAAATTTAATAAATAAAAAATTACTAGAGGTGCCTAATTATAGGCTGAGAGGATTAAAAAATCTAACTCTATGAACCTGATTTGGTTAGTACCAACGTAGGGAAGTAATATATTATAAATTAGCTAAATTTAAGTAAGTTAAGGTATAAAAAAAAGATGCTTATCCTATGATAAGCATCTTTTTTTATTTATAAATTTTAAGGAGGAATATTAATATGAATTATACTACTCAAATGGATGCCGCTAAAAAAGGAATTGTAACAAAAGAAATGAAAAGAGTTGCAGAAAAGGAAGGTATTGATGGAAATGAATTAAGGGAATTAGTAGCAAAGGGACAAGTTGCCATACCTGCTAATAAAAATCATAAAAATTTAGATCCAGAAGGTGTGGGAAAGGGTTTAAAAACAAAAATAAATGTAAATCTTGGAATATCAAAGGATTGTTATTCAATAGAAAGAGAAATGGAAAAGGTAAAAAAAGCAATAGATATGAAAGCTGAAGCTATAATGGATCTTTCAAATTATGGTAAAACAGAAGAGTTTAGAAAAAAACTAGTAGAATATTCAACAGCAATGATAGGAACAGTTCCACTTTATGATGCAATTGGCTTTTATGAAAAAGAAATAAATGAAATTACAGTAGATGAATTTTTTAAGGTTGTTGAAAAACATGCAGAAGATGGTGTGGATTTTTTAACTATTCATGTTGGATTAAATAGAGAAGTTGTAGAAAGTTTTAAAAGAAATAAAAGAATTACAAATATAGTTTCAAGAGGAGGTTCCCTTTTATATGCATGGATGGAAATAAATAATTGTGAGAATCCTTTTTATGAACATTTTGATAGATTACTTGATATTTGTGAAAAGTATGATGTTACATTAAGTCTTGGAGATGCTTGCAGACCAGGATGTATTGCTGATTCAACAGATGCAATTCAAATTAAAGAGCTTATAGTTTTAGGTGAGCTTACAAAAAGAGCATGGGAGAGAAATGTTCAAGTAATAATAGAGGGTCCTGGACATATGTCTTTAGATGAAATTAAAGCAAATGTTGAAATTGAGAAAAAACTTTGTCATGGAGCACCATTTTATGTTTTAGGACCAATAGTTACAGATATAGCACCAGGTTATGATCATATAACATCAGCTATAGGTGGAGCAATTGCAGCAGCTTATGGAGTAGATTTTTTATGTTATGTAACTCCAGCAGAACATTTAAGACTTCCTAATTTAGAAGATATGAAAGAAGGAATAATAGCTACTAAAATAGCAGCACATTCAGGAGATATTGTAAAAGGAGTAAGTGGAGCTAGAGAGTGGGATAATTCTATGGCAAAAGCAAGAGCAGAACTTGATTGGGAAAAGATGTTTGAATTAGCCATTGATGGTGAAAAAGCAAGGAAATATAGAAAAGAATCAATGCCAAAACATTCAGATAGTTGTACTATGTGTGGAAAAATGTGTTCAGTAAGAAATATGAATAAGATTTTAAAAGGTGGAGCTTCAGATATTTTTAAAGATAAATAAAAAAGACATTTAATGGAGGAAGCTTATGTGTGAAACTAACATAGATGATAAATTAAAAGAAGAATGTGGAGTATTTGGAATTTACTCTAAAGAAAATTTAAATGTTTCAAATATTGTATACTATGGATTATATGCACTGCAGCATAGGGGAGAAGAAAGTGCAGGAATTGCAACTTTTAATAATAAAAATATAAAGTGTTATAAAGATATTGGACTAGTTTGTGATGTATTTGATAAAAATATAATAAATTCATTAAAGGGTAATATATCAATTGGACATGTTAGATATTCTACAAGTGGAAAAAATGATATAAATTGTGTTCAACCAATACTTGGCAAATTTAATGGTGAAGAATTTGCAGTAGCACATAATGGAAATTTAATAAATACAGATAAATTAAAAAATATAATACAGGAAAAATATTTAAAAAATATAAATAAATTAAATATTTCTTCAGATACGCAAATTATTGCAAAATTAATTGAATTTCAGTATACAAAAACTATTGAAGAGGCTTTAATAAATATAATGAAATTAATAAAAGGATCATATTCATTAGTTTTAATATTAAAAAATAAATTAATAGGAGTTTGTGATATTAATGGAATAAAGCCATTATGTATAGGGAAAGTTTCTAATAATTATGTGCTAGCATCTGAAAGTTGTGCATTAAATTCCATTGGAGGAACACTTATAAGAGAGGTTAGTCCAGGAGAAATAGTTACAATAGATAATGATGGAATACATTTAAAAAATGCTTTTAATAATTTAAAAAGAAAAATATGTGCCTTTGAATATGTTTATTTTTCAAGAGCAGATAGTGTAATAAATGGTATAAGTGTTTATAATGCAAGATTTTTAGCAGGTCAAAAACTTTTTGAACAATCAAAAACAGAAGCAGATATAGTTATAGGTGTTCCAAATTCTGGGCTGATTGCAGCAGAAGGTTATGCATCTTCAGCAAAAATTACTTATGGTACAGGTTTAATTAAAAATCAATATGTTGGAAGAACATTCATAGCGCCTTCACAAGAAATGCGTGAAAATAAAGTTTCAATAAAGCTAACTTCAATAAAAGAAAATTTATATAACAAAAGAGTTATAGTAATTGATGATTCTATTGTAAGAGGAACTACAAGTAAAAGATTAATAAAACTTCTTAGAGATGCTGGAGCTAAAGAAGTTCACTTTAAATCCGCCTCTCCAATTATAAAATATTCTTGTAACTTAGGAATTAATACCCCAGATGAAAATAAACTAATTGGTAATAAAAAATCTATTGAAGAAATAAGAAAATATATTGGTGCAGATACACTTGAATATTTAAATTTAGATAATTTTTTAAATATTTTTAATAATAAGCAAAATGACTTATGTATAGGTTGTTTTAGTGGTATTTATCCAGTAAAATGATTATATAAAATAAAAAATTTCTCAAAAAAAAATAATTTCATAATTCATTGACAATGGAAAATAAGGGTTTTAGAATAAATAATTGGGAAAGGAATTTCTAAAAAAATCAACTTATGAAATAGAGCAACGTGGGGGTATGGATTATGAAATCTTATAAGGGAATAGTATATGCAATTTTAGCATCAGTGGCTTTTGGGTTAATGCCTATATTTGCTAAGTTTACGTATTTACATGGATCAAATTCAAACACAGTATTATTTTTCAGGTTTACAATTGCAGCTGTAATATTACTAGTATATTTAATAGTTAAAAAGGTATCACTAAAAGTCAATAAAAAGCAGTTTATAATACTTAGTTTTATTGGATTAATTGGATATACATTAACAACTCAGACACTTTTTATGTCTTATGATTACTTAAATGTAGGTTTAGCAACTACATTACATTTTGTATATCCAGCTTTTGTATGTATATTAGAATATATATTCTTTAAAAAGAATATGAGCAAAAATAAAGTGTTATCATTAATTTTTGCAGGTGTAGGTGTTTATTCTTTAATAGCTTTTGAAAATAATACATTAAGTACAATGGGATTATTTTTAGCAGTATTTTCAGGACTTTCTTATGGAGTCAATATAGTACTTTTAGCCCTTAAAGAACTTGAAAAATTAGATAATAGGGTAATAACAATGTATGTAACCTTTGGAGCTTCAATTGGTATGTTTATATATGGAGAAGTTACAGGTTCATTAATAACAAAAATAAATTTAGAATTAGTAATGGCATATATATTTATAGCAGTAGTTTCTACAATAATTGCTATGATACTTTTATTAAAAGGAATAGAATTAATAGGTCCATCATCTGCATCAATACTTGGAACTTTTGAACCAATAGTAAGTATTATAATGGGTGCATTTATATTTGGAGAAGCTATAACTTTTGCTTTATTTTTAGGTGGAGCTTTAATTCTTACATCAACAATTATTTTAGCAAGAGATAAATCAGGTAATGAGACTGTTCAGGAAGTAATAGAGGCTAAAAGAGGTACAAATATTAGTTTACAAGGATAAATGGTATAAAATTTTGGGGCGTAATTTTTAAGAGAAGAGAGGAAAAGAACATGAGAAGAGAATTTATAGAAATATTAAAAAAAGAAATAGTTCCAGCAGAAGGTTGTACAGAACCAATAGCAGTGGCTTATGCAGTTTCAATGGCAGTAGAAAATTTAAATGAACCACTAGAAAATATTGATATATTATTAAGTATGAACATAATAAAAAATGCTCTTGGAGTTGGAATACCAGGTACAGGAAAAGTTGGGATAGATATTGCAGCAGCCCTTGGAGCTGTTATAAAAAAATCTTATAAAAAATTAGAAGTATTATCAAACTTTTCAGAAAGTGAATTAGAAGAAGCAAATAAACTAGTTCAAAATAAAATTATAAAGGTATTTCAAAAGGATACTAATGAAAAATTATATATAGAAGTTATAGCAAAGGGAAAGACTGAATACTCTAAAGTTATAATTGCAAAGGATCACACTAATGTTATTTTAATAGATAAAAATGGAGAAAAAATATTAGATAATGAAAGCTCTCTATTAAATAATGAAAATACAGAAACAGAAGAAAGTAGTGGATTATCTATTGAAGAAATATATAATTTTGCAAAAGAAATTCCATTTGAAGATATAAAGTTTATTCTTCAAGGAGCTGATATGAATAGAAAAGTATCTGATGAAGGACTTAAGGGCGGATATGGATTAGAAGTTGGAAGTAAAATAATAGAAGATAAAGGTTTTAATTTATTTACTAATAATGTGGCAAATAGAGTTATTGCAGCAACAGCAGCAGCTTCTGATGCAAGAATGGATGGTTGTTCAATGCCAATAATGACAACAGCAGGTTCAGGAAATCAAGGGATAGCTTGCTCAATGCCAGTTATTGAAACAGCTAAAATATTAGAAAAACCAGAGGAAGAACTTGCAAGAGCATTAGTTATAAGTAATCTGATAACGATACATTTAAAGGAATACATGGGAAGACTTTCTCCACTTTGCGGTGCAAGTATAGCAGGAGCAACAGGTGCTTGTTGTGGTATAACATATTTACTTGGTGGAAATCTTGAAAATATAAAGAGAGCAATAAATAATATGATTTCTGATATTGCAGGAATTATATGTGATGGAGCAAAGAGTACTTGTGCATTAAAGATAGCAACTGCAACAAATGCAGCAATACAATGTGCAACCCTTGCAATGAATGATATATCACCATCATCAAAGGACGGAATAGTATTTGATGATGCAGAAGAGACAATTAAAAATATTGAAGTATTAGTAAAGGACGGACTAAACAACACTGATAGTACAATATTAAACATAATGCTTAAAAAATAAATATATAATAGAAACTCTCTGCGAAATTAATTAGGTCTAAAGGGATATCTAAAATTACCACTTATATTAAAACTTAGCAAAGACTAAATTTAAAGTCTTTGCTAGGTTTTATTTTTTTGCAATCATTTAGAGATAATTTTAAATATAGGTAATTATTTTTAATCTTTTGGTAAAAACTATTCTTACAAGTAAAACTTTGCAAAGGAGAAGGTTACATTGAAAAAGAATAATTCATTAGGTTGTAGAAGAGATATCTTTAATGAGCTAAAGCTTAGTTTTATGGAAATAAAAGATACATATAAATATATTAAAGATTTATCAGATAAAGGTGAAGAGGTAATTTCAGCTGGTCAGTGGCTTTTAGATAATATGTATATTATTGAAAAAGAGTATAAGTCAGTAAAGAAAAATATGCCAAGGGAATATTTTAATAATCTTTTTATAGAGGAAATACAAAATAAAAAATCTCCTAGAATATTTTTATTAGCAAAGAAAATGTTAGAGGAAACTAAGGGAAGAGTTAGTGAAGAAAATTCTATTCATTTTATATTAAGAGAAGATGAAAGATTAAATATGGGGGAACTTTGGGCATTTCCATTAATGATTAGAATAAATATTATAACAAATATTGCAAATATATCAGAGAAAATAAAGGAATTTTATAAAATCAAAAGAGAAGAAAAGGATAAAATAAAAAATAATTCTAAGGAAGTATTATTAGAAGAAAGGATAGATATTCTTATAACTTCCCTTAGAAATATAGACAATATAGATTGGATAAGGTTTTTTAATGAAACATCTATGGTGGAAAAAATACTTTTAAAGGACCCTTCAAAAACCTACGAAAAAATGGATTTTAAATCTAAAGATTATTATCGTCATAAAATAGAGTTAATTGCAAGAAAAAATCAAATTGATGAAATAGTAATAGCAGAAAAGTTATTATTTTTAGCAAAGATAGAAAAGGAAAATTGTAAAACTGGTTATAAAACTCATATAGGATATTATTTAATTGATGATGGAATTAGTAAATTAAATAAGCTGCTAGGTAATGGGATTAAAATAAAAAATAAATTTAGTTCTATAAATTTTTGGCTTATAAATATATTAGGTACATTTTTAATTATTGATATTGTATTAATTTTAGGTCATTTATTAGGAGCTGAATATAATAGATATCAATATATTTTGGCAGGTATAATGTTAATTATTCCAGCAAGTGAAATAGTTGTTACATGTATAAACTGGATAGTAGGAAAGAAGGTTACAATAAGGCATATACCTAAGATAGATTTAAAAAATGGAATAGAGGAAAATCAAAAGAGTATAGTTATAGTTCCAACAATAATAAATTCAGTAGAAAATGGTAAAGCTCTTGCAGAGAAATTAGAGATAATTTATTTATCAAATAAGGATGATAACCTTTATTTTGCAGTACTTGGGGATTTTAAGGATAGTAATGAAAAAGTTAATGATAAAGATAATGAAATAAATAATTCAATAATAAAAGAAATTAAAAAATTAAATAATAAGTATAGCAAAGGGGAAAATGAGAAGTTTTTCTTTTTTAATAGAGAGAGAATTTATAATCCAAATGAAGGTGTATTTATGGGGAGAGAACGAAAAAGGGGAAAAATAATGGAATTTATTGCTCTATTAAAAGGAGATAATAGTAGCCATACATTTAATGTAATAAGTAGTTCAATAAAAAACATTAAAGATGCAAAATATATAATAACTTTAGATACAGATACTTTAGTTACAAGGGGAGTAATTAAAAAACTTATAGGTGCAATGTGCCATCCTTTAAATAAAGCAGTATATAAGGATAACAGAGTAAAAAGAGGTTATGGAGTTATGCAACCTAAAATTTCAATATCCTTAGAAAGTAAAAACAAAAGTAAATTTTCAAAACTATTTGGAGGAGAAGGAGGAGTAGATGGATATTCAATAGCTTATTCAGATACTTATGAAGATTTATTTGGAGAGGGTTCCTTTACTGGTAAGGGGATAATTGATATAGATATATTTTATAAAGTTTTAAAGGATGAAATTCCAGAAAATAGAGTTTTAAGTCATGATTTGTTAGAAGGCTGCTATGTTAGAAGTGCATTAGTTACTGACTGCGAATTTATTGATAACTATCCATCTACATATATGGGAAGCTCAAAAAGATTAAGTAGGTGGGTTAGAGGAGATTGGCAGCTTATACCTTGGCTTTTTTCTTCAAAGTTATCTACATTATCTAAGTGGAAGATTTTTGATAATTTAAGAAGAAGTTTATTAGCACCTTCTATTTTAATAGGACTTGGAGTATCTTTAATTTACTTAAATAGGGGAATTGAAGTAACGGTAATAATATTTTTAGCGTTAATAGTTCCTTTAGTATTTACTGTTACAGATTTTGTTGTTACTCCAAAAAATAAATTAATAGGAACTATTAAAAGTATAAGGCAAATTTTCTTTATTATAAGTTTCATTCCATATCAAGCTTATAATATGATGGTTTCTATATTTAAAGCTTTGTTTAGATTATTTATTACAAAAAATAATTTATTAGAATGGCAAACTGCTGAAGAAGCTGAAAGATTAGTTAAAGATACATTAGGATATTATTATATAAAAATGTGGTCATCAGTTTTTATTGGTGGATTATTTATAATTTTAAGCTTCAATTCTTCATTAACATTTGGATTTTTGATTACTATACTTTCTGTACTTTGGGTACTTTCACCTTTTATAGCTTATAAAATTAGTAAATCTAATAAAGAGAAGACTATTATATTAAATAATTTAGAAAGAAAATATTTAAGAGAAATAAGCAGAAGAACATGGGCATACTACGAAGATTTTGTAAATGAAGAAAATAACTATTTAGCACCAGATAATTATCAGGAAAAGCCTTATAAGGGAGTTGCAAATAGAACATCTCCAACAAATATAGGAATGGGATTAATATCCAATATAGTAGCCTATGATTTAGGATATATTTCTTTAAAAAAAGTAGTAGAGAGAATTGAGCTAATATTAGAAGGAATGAATAAACTGGAAAAGTATGAAGGACATTATTTAAATTGGTATGATACAAAAACTTTAAAGGCTCTATGGCCAAGATATGTATCAACAGTTGATAGTGGAAATCTATTAGGATATTTGTGGATAGTTAAAGAAACTCTTAATGATTATAAAAAAAATGAATTAATAAGAAAAGAGGAAATTAAGGCTTTAGAAGATATTTATGGAATACTAAATTTAGAATTTAATATTTCAGAAGAGGATTTAGAAGGTCTTACAAAGGAAAAGTATGTAACTATTCTTAGAAACAAGTTAAAGGAATTAATAGAATTAAAGAATAATAAAGAAGAGAATAGTGAATTTAATTATTGGATAAAAAAATTAGAAAATGAAATTGAAAATAAGATAAGTGATATAGATTGCAATTTATATGCAGAAAATAGAATAAACAAAATAATAGATAATATAGAAAACATTATGGAGGATATGAACTTTAAAATCTTATATAAAAAGGAAAGAGGATTATTTTCTATTGGCTACAATTTAGAAGAAGATTCCCTAGGAAATTCCTATTATGATCTTTTAGCATCAGAGGCAAGAACAGCCTCCTTTTTATCAATAGCAAGAAATGAAGTGGAAACAAGTCATTGGTTTAAATTAGGGAGAGCTATGACTAATGCCTTTAGAGGAAAAACTTTAGTTTCTTGGAGTGGAACTATGTTTGAATATTTTATGCCTAATTTAATTATGAAAAGTTATGATAATACATTATTAGATTTAACTTATAAATCAGTAATAAAAGCTCAAATGACTTTTGGAAAGAAGAAAAAAGTTCCATGGGGAATATCTGAATCAGCCTTTTATAAATTTGATATTGACAAAAACTATCAATATAAAGCCTTTGGAATACCAAAGATTGGGCTAAAGAGAGGTCTTGAAGATGAGTTAGTTGTTTCTCCTTATTCAACTTTAATGGTTCTTCCTTGGAACAAAGACAAATGTATTAAAAATTTAAAATTATTAGAGGAAAAAGGTGCTCTTGGTAGGTATGGTTTTATAGAGGCAATTGATTTTACTCCAAATAGGGTAAATAAAATATTAAGTGAAGAAGTAATTTTTGATAGTTATTTAGAAAATAATAGTAATGACTTAAAGGATAATTATAAAAATGATATAAATGATGAAAACTTAGATTTAAAAGTTAGTAGAAAAGGTAAAAAGGTACAATGCTATATGGTACATCACCTAGGTATGGGATTTTTAGCATTAGATAATATTTTAAATGGACATATTATACAAAAAAGATTTCATAAAATACCAGAAGTTAAGGCTACAGAAATACTTCTTAAAGAAAAAATTCCAAATTACATAACCTTTGAAAGGGAAGAAGAGTTTAAAAATCAGGGAAATAAACTTGAAAGAGAGAAATTTTCAAAAAGGGTATATAAAGGAGCTTTAAGGGAAAATCCAGAGTTATTACTATTATCAAATGGAACATTTTCTACAATGATTACTTTAACAGGTAGTGGATATTCAAAAAGGGAAGATAATTTTCTATATAGATGGAAGGGCGATAGTACATCAGATAGTAGTGGATTATTTTTTTATATTAAAAATTTAAATTCTAATGATTATTGGAGTGCAACTTATGAGCCCTGCAAAATAGAAGGTGAAGATTATAAGGTAGAATTTTCTGTTGATAAGGGTAAGTTTTACAATGGAGAAGGTTCTATAAGTAGTGAAATGGAGATTGTTGTATCTCCAGAAGATGATTTAGATATTAGAAAATTAACATTAAAAAATAATGGAGAAAAGGGAAGAAGTATAGAAATAACAAGCTATATGGAAATAATATTAAATACCTTTGAGGGAGATGCAGCTCATCCAAGTTTTTCAAATCTTTTTATAGAAACTGAATTTGATGATGAAAGTGAAACTTTAATTGGAAAGAGGAGAGCAAGGGTTAAAGATGGGGAAGTTCCTTATATATTTCATAAAGTAGTAACTAAAGAATCTTTAGAAGGAAAAATAAGTTACGAAACTTCAAGAATTAATTTTATAGGAAGAAACAGAAATTTAAAATCTCCAGTGGCAATGGATAATGATAACTCATTAAAAAATACTGTGGGAATAGTTTTAGATCCAATTATGAGTATTCGAGGAAGAGTAAGATTAGAGACAGGGGAAGAAAAGACAATATATTTTATAACAGGAACAACTGATAATAGGGAAGAGGCAATAAATATTTCAAAGGAATATAGCAATGTAGAAAAATTAGAATCTTCCTTTAATATGTATAATAAATCAATGCAAGTAGAACTTAGAAATTTTGGAATTAAATCTATTCAAGGAAATATATATCAAAGTTTAGCTTCTTATATATTATTTTTAAATAAGGAAAGAAAAAATAGGGAAAAGTACATAAAAAATATAAATAGACATCAAAAGGATTTATGGCCTTATGGAATTTCAGGAGATTTAAAAATTGGAATGGTTCTAATAAAAAATGATAAAGATATTGATATTGTTAAGTCTATGATAAGGCTACATAGCTATTTAAGAAATAAAGGATTAAAATTTGACCTTATAATATACAATGATGAAGAAGTAACTTATGAACAGCCACTTCAAAAAAATATACTTCAATATATTAATCATTTAAGTGGAGAGGATATTCTTAATAAAAATGGAGGAATATTTCTTCACAATAAAGCTACAATGGGAGAGGATATAAAAGACTTTTTAATTGGAATTTCTTCGCTTTATGTAGATAGCAGTAATAGAGATATACTAAATGAAATAAATTCAGAAAATGATTTTATAATAAAACATAAAGAGGCAGAAGAATATAATAAAGTTAATATTGCTCATAATAATATTAAGAAAATAGAAATTAATGAAGAAGTAAAAGAAAGTGAATATAAATCCTTTGAAAATATAGAAAACTTAAAAAAATCCTTAGATTTATTTAACGGATATGGAGGTTTTGATAAAGAGGATGGAAGTTATGTAATTATTCTTGATAATTACAAAAATACTCCAGCACCGTGGATAAATATAATTTCAAATGATAACTTTGGTTTTCATATATCAGAAGTTGGATCAGCTCATACTTGGTGTGAAAATAGTAGAGAAAATAAAATAACACCATGGAGTAATGATTGGATTGAGGATCCATTAGGTGAAGTAATATACATTAAAGATAATGAGAGTAAAAATTATTTTTCAATAACTCCAGAACCAGTTAGAGATGAAGGGGCGTATATAATACGTCATGGATTTGGATATTCTTCCTTTGAACATACTACAAATAATATTAAAAGTAAGATGACAACATTTATACCAAGGGGAGAGAAGATTAAAATCCAAAGAATTATATTAGAAAATTTAGAAGATAGGGATAGAAAAATATCAGTATATTATTATGCTCAATTAGTTCTTGGAGTTTTAAATTATCAAACTTCTAAATATATAACTACATATAATAAAGGTAACTATATTTACGGAGAAAACCCTTACTCTGAATATTTTGGAGATTTAAAAGCTTATTCAACTATACTTGGAGGAGAAGAAATAAGTTTTACCTGTGATAGGGGAGAGTTTATTGGTATAGGAGGAAGTATACAAAACCCTAATGGATTAAAAAATAATAAATTAGATGAAAGATTTGGAAGTATATTTGATCCTTGCTTAGTATCAAAATGCAATATAACTCTAAAAAGAGGAGAAAAGAAAGAATTAATAATACTTTTAGGAGAGGAAAAATCAGAAGAAAGTATAGAAAAAATTATAGAAAAATATAGCAATATATCAAAAGCTAATGAAGAATTAGAAAATGTGAAGAATTATTGGAGAGATTTCCTCGGAAATATAAAGGTAAAAACAAAAAATAAGTCAATGGATTATTTATTAAATGGATGGCTTTTATATCAAAATTATAGTTGTAGATATTTAGCAAGAACTGCCTTTTATCAATCTGGAGGAGCATATGGATTTAGAGATCAACTTCAAGATTCAATGTCCCTTGGATTAATTAATCCTAAAATAACAAAGGAACAAATACTTAGAAGTGCTTCAAGACAATATTTAGAAGGTGATGTTCAGCACTGGTGGCATCCTATAATAAATAGTGGAATAAGAACAAGATTTTCAGATGATTTATTATGGCTTCCTTATGTTACATCAGAGTACATAAAATTTACTGGAGATTATAGTATTTTAAATGAAAAAGCTACTTATTTGGAAGATGAACCTTTAAAAACTGGTGAAGATGAAAGATATACAATAGTAAATAAATCTAACATAGAAGGAACTATATACGAACACTGTATAAAAGCAATAGAGAGAAGTTTGAAATTTGGAGAACATAACATTCCATTAATGGGAAGTGGAGATTGGAATGATGGAATGAGTACAGTAGGTAATAAGGGAAAGGGAGAAAGTGTATGGCTTGGATGGTTCCTTTATAAAATACTTACAGATTTTAATCATATATGTGATTATATGAAAGATGAAGAAAAGAAAAATAAATATTTAGAAATGAAAGAATTTATAAGAGAAAATATTGAAAAAAATGCTTGGGATGGTGGCTGGTATAGAAGAGCCTACTTTGATGATGGTACTCCACTTGGCTCAAGGGAAAATGGAGAATGTCAAATAGATTCTTTAGCTCAAAGCTGGTCATTAATATCAGAAGGTGGAAAATTAGATAGGGCAAAGGAAGCTATGGAAGCAGTAGAAAAAAATTTAGTAGATGAAGATTTAGCTTTAATAAAATTATTATCACCTCCCTTTGAAAAATCAAAGGAAGAACCAGGATATATTAAAGGTTATGTTTCTGGAGTTAGAGAAAATGGAGGTCAGTATACCCATGCAGCAACTTGGGTAATATTAGCTTTAACTAAACTTAACATGGGTGATAAAGCATTAAAATATTTTGATATGATAAATCCAATAAATCATACAAATACAGAACTAGAATGTAGAAGATATAAATTAGAACCTTATGTAATGGCAGCAGATGTTTATATAAGAGAGCCTCATGGAGGCAGAGGTGGATGGAGCTGGTATACTGGAACTGCAGGATGGATGTACAAAGTTGGATTAGAAAATATATTAGGATTTAAACATTACAAAGGAGAAGGATATATAATAGAACCTTGTGTGCCTAAGGACTTTAATGAATTTGAAATAAATATAAATAATGAAAGAGAAGAATACAATATAAAAGTAAAAAGAGGAGAAGAGAAGAAAATTATTATAAATGAAAAAGAAATTGAAGGAAATATAATACCTAGAAACTTAGGAAAGGCAAATATAATAGTACATTATATTTAAACCTATGAAGTTTTAGTAGTTATGTGAACTTCATATCCTAATTCTCTTAAGGAATTTTTAACTGAGTCAATATTTCTATTTGGAATATTGACTTTAATTTTTTTCTTCTTATTGTTCATAAAAAAGATTAATTGTGCCCTAGTATGAGAAGATACAAAGGCATCATTTTCAATTCTTATACAATTAATATTTTTTGTAGATACAGTTTTAAATATAGTAGATATGTAATTTTCATTTATTAATACTATTCCATTGCTGTTAGCAAAGAGAATGGGAATAATATATATAAGTATAGGAAACTTTTCATTTGAAAATATAATGAATATTCCAAAGATGAAATATATAATTAATAACAAAAATTCAGATATAAAAAGTATTCTAAAATAATTTTTACTACGAATCTTATAAAAAGAATTTACTATTTTAAAATTTGTTCCTTTAAAAGTTTTATATGTAATTATAAATAAATAAGCAACATATAAATAAAGAATAAAGAAAATAATAGATAGAATATAGTTCAAAAAAATCACCTCTTAAAAATAATATATCAATTTAGTTAATTTTATTATATAAATGTAAAGGAACAATAAATATTCAATAAACAAATAGTTAATATAAATACAAATTTTAAAATTTAAGGAATAAATTATAATAAAAAAGCATTATAATTATTAAAAAAGTGTGAACGATAATAATTAAAGGAAGGTTTCTTTAATAAAAATAACTTCATTTTATAAGAAAGTTAAAAAATATAAAAAACATAGTTAAAAAAATATCAAAGTACAAGTTGATATGATTATAAAATTACTGGAAAATAGCTGGATTTTAAATAAAAAAATGCTTTAAATATAAAAAAACATTTGATAAATGTTAAATAATTATCTAAATTGACAGAAAAATTTATAGATGTAATAATAAAATAAAAGTAAACATTTACAGCAAAATGTAATGTGAAGGAGTAAAAATGAACTTTGACGAAATATTAGCAGATAATCCAATTATAGCAGCAGTAACAGACTTTGAAGAGTTAAATAGGGCAATTAACTCCGACACACAAGTTATATTTGTCCTTTTTGGAGATATACTTAGTGTTAAGAAAATCAGTAATATAATAAATGACAATAACAAAATAGGAATTGTCCATATTGACTTAATTGAAGGTCTAAATCAAAAAGAGGCAGCTGTTAGATATTTAAAACAAGAAACAAAATTTAAGGGAATAATAAGTACAAAGTTTCAAACAATAAAAATAGCTAGAGAAGAAGGTCTTATTGCTATTTTAAGAAGTTTTGTATTTGATACATTGTCACTTAATAAAGCAAAGGGACATCTATTATCAGAAATAGACGCAATTGAAATTTTGCCAGGAATAATACCAAAGGTAATTAAAGAATTATCAATGACTTCAAATAAACCAATTATTTGTGGTGGATTAATAAAAACAAAGGAAGAGGTTATGGAGGCTTTAAACTCAGGCGCATCATCTGTTTCTACAACAAAAAAAGAAATATGGAATATGTAATTTATTCATTAATTAATCGATAGCGACTTCATACTTAATTAAGAGTAATAAAAAATATATTCATAAAACAATTAACACAAGTAGGAATTTGTAATTATTAGGAAAAGGTGTGTGTAAAATGAGAAAGTATATTATAGCCTTAGATCAAGGAACTACTAGTTCAAGAGCAATTATTTTTGATAATGAGCAAAATATAATAGGAGTTAGCCAAAAAGAGATAACTCAATTTTATCCAAAGGAAGGTTGGGTTGAACATAATCCAATGGAAATTTGGGCAACTCAATATGGAGTTTTGCAAGAAGTTATGGCAAAGAGCAATATAACTCAAGAGGAAATTGCAGCAATTGGTATCACAAATCAAAGGGAAACTACAATTGTTTGGGACAAAAATACTGGAGAACCAATATACAATGCAATTGTTTGGCAATGTAGAAGAACAGCTAATATATGTGATGAGTTAGAAAAAGAAGGATTAAAAGATTACATAAAAGAATCAACAGGACTAATATTAGATGCTTATTTTTCAGGAACTAAAATTAAATGGATACTAGACAACGTAGAAGGTGCAAGAGAAAAGGCAGAAAATGGAGATTTGCTTTTTGGTACAGTGGACACATGGCTTATTTGGAAGCTTACTGATGGAAAAGTTCACATAACAGATTATACAAATGCTTCAAGAACAATGCTTTTTAATATAAACACATTAGAATGGGACGAAAAGATTTTAAAAGCTTTAGATATTCCAAAATCAATATTACCAGAAGTTAAAAATTCTTCAGAAATTTATGGATATACAAACCTTGGTGGAAGAGGTGGATTTAGAGTTCCAATAGCAGGTATTGCTGGAGACCAACAAGCTGCACTATTTGGACAAGCTTGTTTTAATGAAGGATCAGCAAAAAATACTTATGGTACAGGATGTTTCTTACTTATGAATACAGGAGAAAAGAAAGTTGAAAGTAAAAATGGACTTTTAACTACAATAGCAATAGGTATTGATGGTAAGGTTCAATATGCTTTAGAAGGTTCAGTATTTGTAGGAGGTGCTGTAATTCAATGGATTAGAGATGAGCTTATGCTTGTAAATGATGCACAGGATACAGAATACTTTGCAAAGAAAGTTAATGACAATGGAGGAGTTTATGTTGTTCCAGCTTTTGTTGGACTTGGAGCACCACATTGGGACATGTATGCTAGAGGAGCAATATTTGGATTAACTAGAGGATCAAATAGAAATCATATAATAAGAGCAGCTTTAGAATCTATTGCATATCAAACAAAGGATGTTTTACATGCAATGGAAGAAGATGCAGGATATAAAATAGAAAATTTAAAAGTTGATGGAGGAGCAAGTAAGAATGGATTCTTAATGCAATTCCAAGCAGATATAATGAATGCAAATGTTACAAGACCGATAATAACGGAAACAACAGCCCTTGGAGCTGCTTATTTAGCAGGACTTGCTATTGGATACTGGAAAGATAAAGATGAAATATCAAAATCTTGGTATGCAAGTGAAACCTTTAATCCAACATTTGAAGAATCAGAAAGAGAAAGATTATGTAGAGGTTGGGAAAAGGCAATTGAAAGAGTAGGAAATTGGGCAGAATAGTAAAAAGTTTTACTTAATAGTTAATAAATTTAAACAATAAAAGTAATTTTTAAAAGTTATTGACAAAAAAGATAAAAAATGATAATATATTAGTATAAAATAAATATTGGTGTTAAGAGAGTTAGAGTCAAGCACACAAATTAGGGATGAATAATCCTTAGTTTTTGCTTGGCTTTTTTGTTGTGAATATAATTATATAAATGAAATATTATAAATATAGAATTTATATGATTCACTACAATTTACATAAACTAAAAAAATATTTTTTTAGTTAAATTTTCTTAGAGAAGTCGCTATCGCTAAGTTAATGAAATGAAAATATATTAATTAACAATTTTAAATAAATCTAGGAGGTTTTATAGTATGTATGATGTTGCAATTATAGGAGCAGGAGTCATAGGAGCTTCAATATTTAGAGAACTTACAAAATACAATTTAAAGGTAGTAGTATTAGAAAAAGAAAATGATGTTTCAATGGGAACATCAAAGGCAAATTCAGCTATTATTCACGCAGGTTACGATCCAAAGGTTGGAACTTTAATGGCTAAGTACAATGTAAAAGGAAATGAAATGTTTGAAGAGCTTTGCAAAGAACTTGATGTACCATTTAAAAGAAATGGGTCATTAATAATTGGTTTTTCAGATGAAGACATGGAAACAATCAAAAAACTTTATGAAAATGGTAATAAAATAGGAGTTAAGGGACTTAAAATTTTAAGTAAAGAAGAAGTTTTAGAAAAAGAACCAAATCTTAATGAGGAAGTTTTTGGAGCTTTATATGCACCAACAGGAGGAATAGTTGGACCATTTGAATACACAATTGCCTTAATGGAAAATGGAGTAGCAAATGGAGGAGAAATTTCATTAAATTCTGAAGTTTCAGATATAAAGAAAGAAAATGATATATTTAAAATTACTACTAAAAATGGAAAAGTAATTGAAGCTAAATATGTAATTAATGCAGCAGGAGTACATGCAGATGATGTTCACAATCTAATCTGTAAGGAAAGCTTTAAGATTACACCAAGAAAAGGTGAATACTTTGTAATGGATAAGACTCAAGGAAATGTAGTAAGTCATACAATATTCCAATGTCCATCAAAACTTGGTAAAGGAATTCTAGTAACTCCAACTGTTCATGGCAACTTATTAGTTGGACCAGATGCAGAAGATTTAGATGATAAAGAAGATGTTAAGACAGAAGGAGAAAGACTAGCATTTATAAGAGAAAAATCATTAAGAACTACTAATAAAGTTAACTTTAGAGAATCAATTAGAAACTTTGCAGGACTTAGAGCTACATCAGATAGAGGAGACTTTATAGTAGAAGAAGCAGAGGATGTTAAAAACTTTATTGATGTTGCAGGAATTAAATCTCCAGGACTTTCATCAGCACCTGCTATAGCTGAGGATGTTGTTCTTATATTAGAAAATTGTGGATTAAATTTAGAAGAAAACAAAAACTTTAATCCAATTAGAGAAGAAATAAGATTTATGGAACTATCACCAGAAGAAAAAGCTGAAATTATTAAAAAGGATCCACGATATGGAAGAATCATTTGTAGATGTGAAAGTATAACAGAAGGAGAAATAGTTGCATCTATAAAGAGATGTTTTGGAAACATGACATTAGATGGCGTTAAGAGAAGATGTAGACCAGGAATGGGAAGATGCCAAGGCGGATTCTGTGGACCAAAGGTACAAGAAATTATAGCAAGAGAATTAGACTTAAATATGGAAGATATTAATCTTGAAAAAGATGGATCATATATATTAGTAGGAAAAACAAAATAGGAGGGATAGTAATGTACGATTTAATAGTAGTTGGAGGAGGTCCAGCAGGACTTGCAGCAGCTTATGAAGCTTATAGTAACGGAGTAAAGAAGATTTTAATTATAGAAAGAGATAATGAATTAGGTGGTATATTAAATCAATGTATTCATAATGGTTTTGGATTACACACTTTTAAGGAAGAATTAACAGGTCCTGAATATGCTCAAAGATTTATAAATATGCTTAAAGATACAAATGTTGAAGTTAAACTTAGCACAATGGTACTTGAAATAGATGAAAATAAAAATGTACATGCTATCAATCCTGAAGAAGGATATATTGTATTACAAGGAAAAGCTATAATACTATCAATGGGATGTAGAGAAAGAACTAGAGGAGCTATAAATATTCCAGGAGATAGACCAGCTGGAGTATTTACAGCAGGAGCAGCTCAAAGATATATTAATATGGAAGGATATATGCCAGGTAAGAAGGTTCTTATATTAGGATCAGGTGATATAGGACTTATAATGGCAAGAAGAATGACACTTGAAGGTGCAAAGGTTGAAGGTGTTGTTGAACTTATGCCATATTCAAATGGATTAAATAGAAATATTGTTCAATGTCTTGAAGATTACAATATACCTTTATATTTATCTCACACTGTAGTAGATATTGTAGGAAAAGAAAGACTTGAAAAGGTTATTATAGCTCAAGTAGATGAAAATAGAAGACCTATAAAGGGTACAGAAAAAGAATTTGATGTTGATACATTACTTCTTTCAGTTGGATTAATTCCTGAAAATGAATTATCAGCAAAGGCTGGAATTGAAAAGGATATGAGAACAAATGGACTTATTGTATCAGAAAGCATGGAAACATCAATAGATGGAATATTTGCCTGTGGTAATGTTGTACACGTTCATGATTTAGTTGACTTTGTTACTCAAGAATCAAAACATGCAGGAAAATCAGCAGCTAAGTATATTAAAGGAGAACTTAAAAAGGGAGAACAAATAAAAATAATAAATGGTCAAAATATAAATTACACTGTTCCTCAAAGAGTTAATGTAGATGCTATTGATGGAAGCATGACAGTATTTATGAGAGTAAATAATATTTATCATGATAAAGTTTTAGTAGTTAGAGAAGGAGACAGACAAATTGCTTCCTTTAAGAGAAGTCATTTAGCACCAGCTGAAATGGAAAAAATAATTTTACCTAAGAAGCTTTTAGAAGGTGTTAAAGGTGATATAACAATTTCTTTAGAGTAATTTAATAGATATAAGACTAATTGATAATTAAAAAATAATTATATATTGTAGGACGGTGAATAGGATAATGATTAAAGAATTAATTTGTATAAATTGTCCAATGGGATGTCATCTTAAAGTAGATGTAGAAAATAAGACAGTTGAAGGTAACACTTGTAAAAGAGGAGAAGTATATGGAATAAATGAAGTTACAAATCCAGTTAGAGTAGTTACATCAACAATAAAGGTAAAGGGTGGAGAACTTCCAGTAGTACCAGTAAAAACAAATGGTGCTATTCCAAAACACTTAAATTTTGAATGCATTGATATAATAAATGAGACAGAAATAGAAGCTCCAGTTAAAATGGGAGATGTAATAATAGAAAATGTATTAGGAACAGGAATAGATGTTATAGCTAGTAGAAATATAGAAGAGTGTATGTAATACTAGTTAAATATTAATTAATTTATGTAATTAAGAGCAATTTAGGCTGATAATTTAGTTCTAAATTGCTTTTATTTTTTGGAAACTTTTTAATTTAATAATAAATTTAATCTTTTTGTTCTAAATTTGTAATTGTATATGAAGTATTTTTAACTTATAATATATATGGTTAATGTATAAATGTATAAGAATGGTATGAATTTAACATAAAAAGTAATAAAAATGAATAATTTGGAGAAATATGAAAAATGATTTAGTTAACATTTGGTTAAACTTTTACAGTCATTAAATTAAAGAAATGATAACTGAGGGCTTTAAATATATTGTATTTAAGGGAATTCATAGGCAAAAAATAAAAATTTATTTTTTCTTAAGTTGTTATTCATTATTTGTTAAAAAAGGTTAATTTCCTATGATTGATTATCTTTTATAATAGTAATATTATGTTAAATGAATTTTATTTAGATATTTAGAGAGGAGCAAGGTATGAAAAAAGTATTATATTTTATAATACCACTAATTATAGGGGTAGTTTTTGCCTTTGGCTTAAATAAATTTTTAGATTATAAGATTAATGATTTATGTAAAAGTAAAAATTTAGTGCCTCTTATGGGAGAATATGCAACAGATATAAAAGGTAAAGGGGTAATTATAAATAATGAATTTTTATCACAGGATTCAATAATGATGGTTGGAGCTTCTGACTTAAGACATGCGACTAGACAGCATCCTACACGTTATTTTAATACAAATAGAAGCAAAAACACGGTATTTACAATTGGTAGACCATTTACTCAAGAATTACAAGATGCAATTGTAGTAGGAAGTACAAATCCTAATATAATGAAAGGTAAAAAGGTTGTACTATTAGAATCTCTACAATGGTTTGTACATAAAAATGGAGTTGAAAAAAGAGACTTTCAAGGAAGATTTTCACCAGTTCAGTTTTATACATTTTTAAACAATCCTAAAATTTCTAAGAAAAGTAAGGATGAATTAGTAAAAAGAACAAAAGTTTTATTAAAAGGTAGTGATGAATATAAGAGTGAAAGACTTTATTCAATGCTATATAATGATGAATCTTTTACAGGAAAAGTAGAAAAGGTATTATTATATCCTTATTTTAAATTAAGAGAAAAAGAAGTTTTATTAAAAGAAAAAGGACTTTTATATAGAAAGTTAAGAACTCTTAAAGATAAAACACCTAAAGATAGTGAATTAGGAAAGCCTTTTGATTGGAAAAAGGAAGATGAGTTAGCTATAAAAGATGCTAAGAAGAGAGTAAAAAATTCACCACATAAACTTGATAGTAATTATTACTATAAGACTTTAAAACCACATTTAAAGAAGTTAAAAAATAAATATGCAAATGTTAATTTATTAAAATCTAAAGAAATGGGTGATTATAAATATTTCTTAAAGATATGCAAAGAGATGAATGTAGATTTAACAGTAGTATTAATGCCATGTAACCCTTGGTATTATGATTATGCAGGAGTATCTCAAAAGGAAAGATTTGAGTTTTATGATGTAATTGGAAACTTAGCTAAAAAAGATGGCTTTAAAGTTATGGATTTAAGAGATAAAGAAAATGAAGACTATTATTTAAGAGATGTTATGCACTTAGGAACAAGGGGATGGTTAGATGTCAGTAAAAAACTTTATGAACAATATAATGAAAAACAAGTATTTAATAACTAGTATAACAATTACTATAGTTATAATTGCTGCTATATTAATAGTTACTTTTACACCATTTAAACAGATACCATTTGTTTATAATGAGTTCTAATTTTGGGAGGATTTTAAGATGAAAATAATTGAAGGAATTAAAAAATATGCAAACACAGATAGAATAGCTTTAAAATGTGATGGAGAAGAATTATCATATAAAGATTTAGATAGATTTTCAGAAAGTATAGGTTCTTATCTAAAAGAAATACATAATGATAATACTCCTATATTAATATATGGAAATAAGGATAATTTAATTGTTCCATGTATGATTGGAGCTTTAAAATCAGGAAGAGCTTATATTCCTCTAGATGTAACTTTCCCTGTAGAGAGAGTATTAACTGTATCAGAAGAAGTAGAGCCAAAGATTATATTTAACTTCACAGACTCTGCAAAAGAGGAATTTGGTACAAAGGTAAAAGTAATAGACAAAGAAGATATAAAGAAGATTATAGAAGATTATAAAAATGAAGTAATAGACAAAAGCTCATGGGTAAAAGAAGATGAAAATGCATATATGTTATTTACTTCAGGAAGTACAGGAAAACCAAAGGGAGTTCAAATAAGTAGTAATAACCTAGATAATTTTAATAAATGGATTATTGATTATTTAAAAATTAATGATAGTGGAATGACTATATTAAATCAAGTTTCATACTCTTTTGATGTATCTGTTATAGCTCTATATGGTGGACTTATAAATGGTGCAACATTATTCTCATTATCAAAACAAACAATGGGAAATTATAAAGAATTATTTAAGCAATTAGAAGAATCAAATATAGAACTTTGGATATCAACGCCATCATTTGTTGGAATTTGTTTAAATGAAGTTGGATTTAACAGCAATATGTTACCAAAACTTGATTCTATGATAGTTCTTGGAGAGGTTTTATCAAAGAATCTTACTAAAGAAATTCTTGAAAGATTCCCAAATCTTAGAATGATGAATGGATATGGACCAACAGAAGCTACTGTTGCAGTAACAGCAATAGATGTAACAGATGAAATTTTAAATGATGAGAAGAGTATTCCAATAGGTTATGCTATGGATGGAATAGAAATTAAAATAGTTGATAAAGAAGGAAAAGAAGTAGCTGATGGTGAAAAGGGTGAGCTTATAATAGTTGGTAAATCTGTTTCAAAGGGTTACTTTAAAAATGAAGAGAAGACAAATGAAGTTTTCTACTTTGAAGATAATAATGGAGTAAAAGAAAGAGCTTATAGAGCTGGTGATATTGCATATAAAATAGATGGAAAAATATATTACTGCGGAAGAAAAGATTTCCAAATAAAACTTAATGGTTTTAGAATAGAAATAGAAGATATAGAAAATAATCTTTGTAAAGTTCCAAATGTAAGAAATGCAGTAGTAATTCCAGTATATAAGGATGAAAAGATAGTATATCTTCAAGGGGTTGTTGAACTTAAAGAGAAAAACAACTTAAGCAACTTAAAAAATGGAATAATAATCAAAAAAGAATTAGAGAAATTAATACAAACTTATATGGTACCAAGAAGTATAAAAATAGTTGAAGAGTTCCCTATAAATACAAATGGTAAAATAGATAGAAAGAAACTTATGGAGGAAATGTAATGACTTTTTCACAATATGGAAATTATCTTTATTTGTATATATTACTCTTAACAGCTATACCAGCTATAGTTTTAGGATTATTAGGCAAAAAGATAAAATTTTATGGAATGATTGCAACATTATTCATGATATTCCTTATAGTTGGAACACATTTACAATTTAAATTTTTATGTGCATTTATTATATGGGAATTGATAATAGTATATGGATATTTGTATGTAAGAAAAAAGACAGATAGTAAGTTCATTTACAGGTTGTTCCTTTTTGGATCAATGCTACCTGTTATCCTAAATAAGGTTTCACCATATTTTAATAAATTAATACCTCATGCAAAGATTGGTATAATAGGATTTATTGGAATATCTTATCTTAACTTTAGGGTAATTCAAATGGTTGTTGAAATATATGATGAAGCAATAAAAGAAGTAAAGCTATCAACTTTTCTTTACTTTGTATTATTCTTTCCAACATTAAGTTCAGGACCAATTGATAGATCAAGAAGATTTGAAAAGGACTTAGATAGGGAATTATCAAGAGAAGAATATTTAGATGAGTATTTAATGCCAGGAATTAAAAAGATATTTCTAGGAATTGTTTATAAGTTTGTTATAGCATTTCTTATAAATACTTTATGGCTTACAAAGATACATACTGATCACTTTACAGTAATGAGAGCATTAAGCTATATGTATGCTTATACTTTATATCTATTCTTTGATTTTGGTGGATATAGCTTATTTGCAGTAGGTACAAGTTATATATTTGGAATAAAAGCACCAGATAATTTCAATAAACCATTTATAAGTAAGGATATGAAAGAATTCTGGACTAGATGGCATATATCTTTATCAAGATGGTTTGGAGATTATATATTTTCAAGATTTGTAATTTCTTCTATGAGAAAGAAGAGATTTAAAAAGAGAGCAACAGCAGCACATGTGGCACAAATGATTACAATGATTACTATGGGATTTTGGCATGGATTAACATGGTATTACATAGTTTATGGTGTTTATGAAGGTGCAGCATTAGTATTAACAGACATATATCAAAGAAAATCAAAATTCTATAAGAAACACAAAAAAGAGAAATGGTTTGAATATTTACAAATATTCATAACATGGCAAATAGTGGCCTTTGGTATGCTATTATTCTCAGGTTACTTTGCTTTATTAAAAAAGTAAAATAGAAATAAAGATTTTTTAAGAATAAATTTATATGAAATTTATATAAAAAATACAAATTTAGTTTAATATATATAGTATATACTTAAGATATTAAATTAAAGAAAGATAAGGGAGAAGAGAAAATGCAAGATAAAGTAATTGAAATTTTTGAAGAAGTAACAGGATGCGATGAATTAAGAGAAGATTTAGATTTAGATTTATTTGAGGCAGGACTTTTAGATTCACTTGCAATAATCGAAGTATTATTACAAATAGAAGAAAAATTAGGAATAAAGCTTCAACCAACTGATTTAGAAAGAACAGATATGGCTACAGTTAATAACTTAGTAGCATTCTTAGAAACTAGATAGATAGTTTAAAATAATGGGAGGTAAATTTACCTCCCATTATTTTTATATAAATTTATTCATTTTCTAATTTTTGTAGTAATTGTACATTTTTTTGTTCATATTCATTTAAATCATTAATTTTTCCTTGAAAAGAAGGATTTTGTATGTACCATGACTTAGAACTAAAGTATGATTTAAAAGGTTCTGTATGAAAAACATAGCCATATCTTGCATAGATTTCATTTCTAACTAAAGCAAGAGTTTTTTTATCATATTTCTTTAAATTATTTTCTTTTAAATAAGTAGAATTACTATTTGGTTCTATATATTCATCTTTAGATTGAATTCTTGCATTTAAATTTTTATCTGAAGTAGGTGAATTATTGTTATAATTGGTAGTGTCATTAGAATTTTCACTTAAAGCCTCTCCATTAGGAAAGTTTTTAAGGTTACAACCATTTGACTTTGCAATATTATAATATTTAAGAGCCTTTTCATAATTTCCATTGTTATAACATTCAGTTGAATTTAATGTGCAAATTTTATATATAATATTTTGTTTATCAGATTTTTTTAAGTTAGTTACTAAATTAAGATCCTTTTGAAAGTTTGAATCTTTTCTTAGAATATCATAAATATTATTTAATATTTCAGGGTTATAGTTTAAAGCTAAAGCTTTATTGTAAGATGTAAGCTTGTTTTGTATATTACTTTCATCTGCTGCTGAGTTGTAATAGTGGTGATATAAAATAAAGTCCTTTGAAAAAAATAAAGCGCCACCTATTATAACTAATAATACAACTATTGAAATTATTAGTTTATTTCTTTTTTTAGGGTTACTACTATCAGAATCATTAGAGTTAGGTTCTTCAATAGTATTATTAGTATTTAATGGCTTTTTAATATCGTCATCAGAAATTGACTTTGAATCTGGAGTATTAGAATTATTTTCTTTTTTTAATGGAGCTCCACACTTGTTGCAAAAGTTAGCATTATCAATTGTTTTAGCTCCGCATTTATCACAGAATTTCATATGTACATCCCCTTTGTTTTAATCTTTTGAATAATTAAGGTTAAAATAAATTTACTAATAATTAATTTACCATTTTTAAGTTAATTTGACAAATTTAAAATTATTAATATATAATTTCACTAAAATAACTAAGGAGGAATGACTATGTATTGTAAAAAATGTGGGAATGAAATCCCTGATGATTCAATATTTTGTCCAAACTGTGGTGAAAGGTGCACTGATGAGGAAAAAATAGATTCAGATTCAAATTTAAAAAAGGGATTTAATGAAATTTTAAATTATACATTGCAATCAATAAAACATCCAATAACTACAATAAAAAATGGTGGAAGTAATATTTCAACAAAGGTAAATTTATTATATATAGCTGTAATAGCATTAATAATACCTTTAATAAAGGTTATATCAATACCATTGTTAAATATGGCTATATTTAAGGGCATATTTAATTTATTTAAAGATATATTTGGAAGTAATATTACAATGAATCAAATAGGTGGTTTAAGAAATCAAATATTTAGTTCAATGGATAAAAATATTAATTATGTAAATCAATATGGAATATATTTATTAAATTACGTTGCACTTTATGGAATTATATTAATATTGATTTATATAATTTATAAGTATTTAATTAAATCTAAGTTTTCATTAAATGATTTTACAAGGGTTATAACTGTAGCATCAATTATAAACTTAATAGGAACTATAATTGGTTCATTAGCTTTATTTATAGGATTAGGAAGTAGCTTGTTTGTAAATGTAGTTTTATTTGTATTAATTTTATTAATAGTAGGACTTGGATTAAGTTATGTTTTAAATAGTGACAATAAATTTGTTTATATATTTGCTGCTTTATATGGAGTAAGTTTTATTATAATTAATTATATTTATATGGAACATATAATACATATTATAAGATTGGCTTATCAAAGTGCAATAAACTCATTTTTCTAGAAAATATAATTTAAAAGTGATAGTTTGTTTTTGGATAGCTCTTTAGAAAGAGCTAAATTAGGAAATTTTTGCTATTATTTTAAATGGAAATATTCAATAAATTAAGGACCTCTTTAGGTTATTAAACTTAGACGCATAGGTGTAATAACTTTATATAAGAGGTCCTTATTTTGGTTACTTTAGTTTATAAAGGTTATGTGTGTTTGTTTTTCTTATTATTTTCTATTATTTCTTCTATTGATTCTAGGTCATTCATTTCATTTGCCATACTCTGAGTATAATCAAATTCCATATAAGAAATATTATTGCAAACAATAGGATCTGTTGCAGGATTTGGTAATGGAGTTATATCTCCATTTGGAGCAGTGCTAATTAAGTCACTATCCTTTGGATGATAATCAGTTCTTTTTTCAGGAAGATAACATTTAGATTGTATTTCATCTGCAAGTTTTTTATTTTGTGAGGTTTTATTTTTATGTTTTTTCATTAATATCTCCTCCTTAAATATAGTTTTTGTAAATTTAATTATTTAATACATGGAGAAGATATTTTTATAAGATATTACTGAATTTAATTTACTATGAATGAACTTTTAATACATAGGATATTACATTGACATAGGAAAAGTGGAGTAACATAATTAAAATTAGAAAAAAATAGTAAAAATAAATATAATTTAAAATAGTATTGATTTTTAGCTAGTCCTTTAGAAATACTTAACATCGCAAAGTATTGCTATTATCTACTCCAAAATACTAGCTAAAGCTTAATAACTCAGCAAAGCTTCAAACAGATTAAGCTTCTTTACGCTAGTATTTTTACGTATATAATGCAATGCTAACTGCTTGTTAAGAACTTTCTTTAAGTCCTAGCTAAAAATCAATAATTATTAAAAAGGAAATTATGGAGAAAGATTTTTATTTATACCTCAAAATAATAGTTAAGACTTTTAAACTCACTGCGCTTAAACAGAAAAAGTCTCTTAACGCTATTCTTTTTCCATAGATAATGAAACTCTAATTGCTTATTAAAATGGTCCTTCAGATCTAACTAAAATAAACACTTGTAGAAATTAAAACTAATTAAGAGATAAATAATAGCTGAAAATGAATTAAGTTTCTTTACGCTAGTATTTTTACGTATATAATGCAATGCTAACTGCTTGTTAAGAACTTTCTTTAAGTCCTAGCTAAAAATCAATAATTATTAAAAAGGAAATTATGGAGAAAGATTTTTATTTATACCTCAAAATAATAGCTAAGACTTTTAAACTCACTGCGTTTAAACAGAAAAAGTCTCTTAACGCTATTCTTTTTCCATAGATAATGAAACTCTAATTGCTTATTAAAATGGTCTTTCAGATCTAACTAAAATAAACACTTATAAAAAATAAAAGCAATTAAGAGATAGAATGATGGTTGAAAATGAATATAAAATTATAATGAAAGGATAGATGAGGATGACAGTAGAAAATAAAGCAAAAGATAAAAAGATTAATCCAGTTATAATAATATCGGTCTTTTTAATTGGAGGATTTGTATCATATTTAAATGGTACATTAATGACAACAGCTCTTCCAACAATAATGAGGGATTTAAAGATAGATCCAGTAACAGGTCAGTGGCTTACAACTGCTTTTATGCTTGTAAATGGAATAATGATACCTTGTACAGCGTTTTTAATAGAAAAGTTTACTACAAGAAAATTATTTTTCATATCTATGGGACTTTTTACAATTGGAACATTTATAGGGTCTTTTTCAATTGATTTTAAAACACTTTTAATAGCAAGAATTGTACAGGCTGCAGGAGCTGGAATTATACTTCCTCTTATGCAAACTGTATTTTTAATAATAGTTCCAAAGGAAAGGAGAGGCTTTGTTATGGGACTTGTAGGAATAATTGTTGCCTTTGCTCCAGCAATGGGACCAACTCTTGCAGGTTTTATAGTAGATAATTATCCATGGAGATATTTATTTCATATAATAGATCCTATTTGTATTATTGATTTAGTGTTTGCATATTTTGCATTACAAAATGTAACTGAAACAAAGGATGTAAAAATTGATATTATGTCAGTTATAACATCTACATTAGGTTTTGGTGGTTTATTACTTGGTTTTAGTAATGCAGGAAATAAGGGTTGGGGAAGTTTACAAGTTTTAATTCCATTAATAGTTGGAATAATTTCTTTATTAATGTTTGTTAAAAAACAACTTTCAAGTAAAGAGCCAATGTTAAATTTAAGAGTATTTAAAAGCAAGACATTTACTTTTTCAACAATAATAATAATGATAGTATATGCAGCTTTTGTCTCAGCAGAATTAATATTGCCAATGTATATTCAAATGGCTAGAGGATATTCAGCTATTGATTCAGGTTTAATGCTTATGCCAGGTGCAATAATAATGGGTGTTATGAATCCTATAGCAGGTAGACTTTTTGATAAGATAGGTGCAAGAACTTTATCAATAGTAGGTTTAATATTATTAACCTTTGGAAATTTAGGATTAATGTTTTTATCAGCAAATACTGAAATTATACATATAACAATTGTATATTCAATTCGTCTTTTAGGTATGTCAATGATTATGATGCCTTTAACAACAGCAGGTTTAAATACATTAACAAATGAACACTTAGCTCATGGAACAGCAGCTAACAATACATTAAGACAAATAGCAGGTTCAATAGGAACAGCACTTTTAGTTACTGTAATGAGTAAAGCAACAATAAGTTCAGGAATAAAAAATTCAGAACTTGCATCAATTCATGGTATGAATGTAGCCTTTGGAGTTTCTGCACTACTTTCTTTTATAGCTTTAGTTATTGCAATAATAGTTGTTAAGAAGAAAGGTGAAGGAGATACTAAATTATATTAGAAATTTATAGGGAGATTTTTAACGCACAGCCTAAATTAATTGAAAATTATTATTTAAGCTGATATAATTATTGTGTTTTCTTAAATTAAGAATAAAAAACATAGAAAGTCTAATTTCTAAATAATTTTAAAAGTTAGCTTAAAGAGGAGAGATTATATGCCAATAAGAATAGCAGTCTTAGGTGGTCCAAGATGTGGAAAAACTACATTAATACAACAATTATATGTTGATTTAAAAATAAGAGATTTAAATGTTGGAGTTGCAACTGAATATAGCACAGATTACTTAAGAGATAAAGGTATGATAGAAACAATTGCAGAACAATATGGTATATATTTAGGACAAGCACAATTAGAAGAAGGATTAAATGACTTTGATTATGCAATAACAGATTATGCAACTTTTGTACCTTATATATATGGAAGATTTATGTTAGGTGATAAAGAAAGAACTGTAAAAGAAATTGAAATTCTTAAAGATTTATATATTTTAGCTTTAAGAGATTTACCAAAATATGATTACATTTTCTTTGTACCAAGAGAATTTGGTTATGCAAAAGATGGTGTAAGATGGCAAGATGAAGAAATGGCACAATCTATTGATAAAGCTATTTTAGGATTTTTAGAATCTGAAAATGTTAGATTTAAAACAGTAACAGGTTCAACTAAGGAAAGATCAGAAAAAATACTTAACTTTATTGGAATAAATGATATTGAAATAAAGGCAGCAATGCCAGAAAAGTAAAAGGGGGAAGATAACCTCCTTTTTTTCTTTGTGTACATATAGGCTAATAAAGAGAAATTTTGTGCCTTTATGTAAATGTTTTCTTATATTGTGTGACAATTTAAGAATATAAGTGTGTTTAAAATCTTAAAAACAAATAATACTGTATTAAAAAATATTTAGAGTACATTAAACATACCCTATTAAAGGCTTTAGAAAATCACAAAGTATGGCACAATAATTGCTAGTTAATATAAGTGATTGGGGCAAAATAAAACTAGTATATTTATTTTGGAGGTTTTTGATATGGAATTTAGAGTAGAGATGGATTCAGTAGGAAAGAAGAATGTGCCAAAGGATGCTTATTATGGTATTCAAACACTAAGAGGTTATGAAAATTTTAGAATAAGTGGTTTAACTTTAGATAAGGAATTTATAAAAACCTTAGCAATAGTTAAAAAAGCTTGTGCAATAACAAACTATGAAGTTGGAGAATTAGATGAGGAGATTAAAGATGCAATAGTTAAAGCTTGTGATGAAATTATTGAAGGTAAATATACAGATCAATTTATCTTGGACCCAGTACAAGGGGGAGCAGGAACTTCAATGAATATGAATATGAACGAAGTTGTTGCAAACGTTGCAAATGAAATGTTAGGATATGAAAAAGGTCTTAGACATCCAGTTCATCCAAATGATCATGTAAATATGGGACAATCAACAAATGATGTAATCCCAACAGCAGGACTAATAAATTGTCATATATTATTAAAAGAATGTTTAGAACAATTAAAGGGATTTGAAACAGCATTATTAAACAAAGGTAAGGAATTTGAACATGTTATAAAAATGGGAAGAACTGAAATGCAAGATGCTGTGCCAATTAGTTTAGGAGCAGAGTTTACTTCCTATGGAAGAGCAATTAGAAGAGATATAAATAGATTAAAAGAAAGATTAGATGATTTATTAGTAGTTAATATAGGAGGAACTGCTATAGGAACTGGAATAAATGCTAATCCTAAATATGAAAAGAAAATTGCTAAAACTTTAAGAGAATTAACAGGTTTAAATATAAAACAATCAGATGACTTAGTAGATTCAACTCAAAATGCAGATATAATAGCTGCACTTTCTGGAGATTTAAAGGTTTGTGCTATTAATGTAAGCAAAATAGCAGGAGACTTAATTTTAATGTCATCAGGACCAAGAACAGGATTTGGAGAAATAACTTTACCTGCAAGACAAAATGGTTCTTCAATAATGCCAGGAAAAGTTAATCCTGTAATGGCAGAGTTATTAAAGGAAATTTCATTCCAAATAATGGGTAATGATACTACAATAACTTTAGCAGCTCAATCTGGACAATTAGAATTAAATGCTTTTTATCCAATAATGTTTGCAAATATATTCCAATCAATTAAAATTCTAGGCAATGGATTACATACAGCAACTGTAAACTGTATAGATGGAATAGAAGCAAATGGTAACCTATGTAAGAGATTAGTTGAAAGAAGTATAGGAATAGTTACAGCTTTTGCACCAATAATAGGATATGATAAGGCTGCACATATTGCAAAGCTAGCTCTTAAGAATGATAAGAATGTAAAAGAAGTTATAAAAGAAGAATTAGATATTACAGAAGATGAAATGGGCAAGATACTTGACCTTGGCAAAATGGCAAATATAAATAATTAAAATTAGTTAATTTTAGATAGCCTTTCAGACTTGTTTAATTAAGCAAAGAGTTTCTATTATCTATTCCAAAATAATAGCTAAGACTTTTAAACTTGCTACGCTCAAACAAAAAAGTCTCTTAACCCTATTATTTTTCCATAGATAATGAAACTCTAATTGCTTATTAAAATAGTCTTTCAGTTCTATCTAAAATTAATACTATATAAAATATAGAAAAATGTTTTATATAGTATTAATTTTTAACAAATATTGCAATTAAAATAATAAATATAAATTCAGAAAAGGGAAGATATATATTTAAATTATCTTCAATAATTTTTTTATAATCAGAAGCTAATGCAACTTCCGCTGGGAATAATAATTTTAGCTTACCTTCAAGTTTACTTATATCTATATTTATAAAATTTATCCTATCATAAATTAAATCTAAATGAATATTAAATATATTTTCATATAAAGCTATATTAAAAAACTTCTTTATATTATTATCAAAGGCATAAAGTTTTTCATTAATTTCAGTAAAGGCTGCATAAGGAAGTTTATATTTATACTCCTTAGCATAATTTTTTATGTATTCTAAATAATTTACTAATAACTCATTAAATTCATCAGCATTAGAAGTTTTATTTAAAACTAATCTATTAGTCTCAATAAGTAAATTTCTATAAGACTTAAGCATTAATAATCTTTTATTTTGAAAGGAATGACTTTCAATTTTAGTATCTTTATTATATATAAAATAATTACCATTTGGCTTTATCTTTTCTAAAAGGCTTTTTTCTTTAGTTAATGGAAGAGATAAAGATTTTCTAATGTCCCTTGGAAGATCAGGGCTATTTATTTTTATGTTCTTTTTATTATTTATAAAATATTCAGTATAAGCATTAGCAACACATAGCTTTATATCATTTTTTAATTGACCAACATTATATATACAGTCATAGGATAGAAAACAAAGCATTGTGTTATAGGAAATATAAATAGATTTATTTAAATTTATACTTTCATCCTTTAAAAAAGTTTCAATTAAAGTAAGCCTTTCCTCTAAACCTCTTTCACGAAGGTTTGGAATTTTTATTTTAATGGATATTCTTCTTAAAAATGTACTAAGAAGAGTTTCGTTTATATCCTCATTTGTAGCACAAATAATTCTTACAGAAGATTTAATTTTTCTAGAAACCTCACCAAATCTTCTAAAATATCCAGTATCCATAAATAAAAATAACATTTCTTGACCTTCACTTGGAAGGTTATGAATCTCATCTAAAAATAATATCCCTCCATTAGCCTTTTCAATTAAACCTTGTCTATCTTCAGTAGCTCCTGTAAAGGTTCCTTTCTTTACTCCAAATAGTTGAGAACTTAAAAGTTGTGGATTATTTGAATAATCAGAACAATTAAAGTGTATAAAAGGAATATCTTTTTTATTAAAGAAAGATACAGCATAATCATGCATAAGCTTTGCAAACATTGATTTACCAGAACCTGTTTCTCCAATAATTAAAGAATCCATTCCATTTGGAGGATATAAAATTGCAGTTTTTGCTAGTTTGCAAGATTCCGTAAGAGAAGGAAAAAGATAAGATATTTTATCTAATGAAGATTTAGTATCAAAATTTATATCATTAGGATTTTTAAGAAAATATTTTACTGGACGTGTTGAATTTTTAAAAAGTTTTTTATTCTTAACTAAACTATTTAGGTTTTTACTAATATTAGATCTTTCTATATGTAAATTTTCAGAGACTTCCTTTGTAGTAACCCCTTTTCCTGTATCTAATTTTTCAACTGTAGAGTAAACTAAGTCAATTCTTTTCAAAACTGTCCCTCCTTAAAATACAAGTGTGCACAAAATGCAAACTAGTGTGTTGAAATAGTTAAAAATTACTATCTTTATGTATTATTTTAAAGCACACTAATAATAAATTCAACAGCATATGAAAATGATATCATGAAATATTATAAAAATACTTCTAATGGAGTATTTATTTTAGATAGCCCTTTAGACTTATTTAAGGTTTTCTTTAAGTTCTATCTAAAATAAACACTAGTTTAAACCATGGTATAATTATTAAAAAGGAAAATATCAGATAAAAAAGGAGGATAAGAATAAAATTTTTAAAATATAGTTAGTATAACTATAGAAAATAGGAACTTTTATGTTATAATCGAGAGTGGATTATAATAAAGAATACAATTTGAATTAACATAAATTAAGGAGGAAACATTCTTGGCTGATTTAAGGAAGGAAATAGAAAAAAGAAGAACCTTTGCAATAATATCTCACCCAGATGCAGGTAAGACAACATTAACAGAAAAATTCTTACTATATGGAGGTGCCATAAGACTTGCAGGTTCAGTAAAGGCTAGAAAGGCATCAAAACATGCAGTATCAGACTGGATGGAAATTGAAAAGCAAAGAGGTATTTCAGTTACATCATCAGTTATGCAATTTAATTATGATGGACATTGTATAAATATATTAGATACACCAGGACACCAAGATTTCTCAGAGGATACATATAGAACCCTTATGGCAGCAGATTCTGCAGTAATGGTTGTAGATGCTGCAAAGGGAGTTGAGGCACAAACTAAAAAATTATTTAATGTATGTGCTTTAAGAGAAATACCAACATTTACTTTTGTAAATAAGATGGATAGAGAGTCAAGAGATCCATTTGAATTATTAGAAGATATTGAAAATGAACTTTCTATAAAAACTTATCCAATGAACTGGCCAATAGGTTCAGGTAAAGATTTTAAAGGAGTATATGAAAGAGATAACAAAAGAATTATAGCTTTCACAGGTGGAGAACATGGTCAAAGGGAAGTTAAAGCAATTGAAGGAGAAGTTGATGATCCTAAATTCAAAGAAATATTAGGAGAAGATCTTCACCAAAAACTTATGGAAGATATAGAACTTTTAGATATTGCAGGAGATGAATTTGACGTAGAAAAAGTAAGAGAAGGACAATTAACTCCAGTATTTTTTGGATCAGCTCTTACAAACTTTGGTGTTGAACCATTTTTAGAGCATTTCTTAAAAATGACAACAGCACCTACTGCAAGAAATTCAAGTATAGGGAAAATAGACCCCTTTGAAGATAATTTCTCAGCCTTTGTATTTAAAATTCAAGCAAATATGAACAAGGCACATAGAGATAGAATTGCCTTTATGAGAATATGTTCAGGTAAGTTTGAAAAGGGAAAAGATTATTATCATATGCAACAAAATAAAAAAATAAAACTTGCAGAACCACAACAATTTATGGCTCAAGATAGAGAAATAGTTGAAGAAGCGTATGCAGGAGATATAATTGGAGTATTTGATCCAGGAGTATTTTCAATTGGAGATACTATCTGTACACCAAGCAAAAAGTTTAAGTTTGAAGGAATTCCAGCCTTTGCACCAGAACATTATGCAAGAGTTAGACCAGTAGATACTATGAAGAGAAAACAATTTATAAAAGGTGTTACTCAAATAGCTCAAGAAGGAGCAATTCAAGTATTTAAGGAACTTCATATAGGTATGGAAGAAATAATAGTTGGAGTTGTTGGTGTACTTCAATTTGAAGTTTTAGAATATAGATTAAAAAATGAATATAACGTTGATATAAAAATGGAAAGACTTCCATATAGATTTGTTAGATGGATTGAAGATGATGGAAACATTGATGTAGATAAATTAAACCTTACATCAGATACTAAGAAAGTTAAAGATTTAAAGGATAGAAATCTTTTAATATTCCAAAATACTTGGGGTATAAGCTGGGCATTAGAACATAATAAGGGACTTGTATTATCAGATGTAGGTAAATCAGAGGATTAATTATTATTAAAAGGGCGGTAGATTGTCATGAAAAAGATAAAAGTACTATCAGTTTTTGGAACTAGACCTGAAGGAATAAAAATGTGTCCTTTAGTAAAAGCTCTTGAAAAAGATGATAGATTTGAATCAATCGTATGTGTAACGGCACAACATAGAGAAATGTTAGATACAGTACTTGAAATATTTAATGTAAAGCAAGATTACGATTTAAATATAATGGCACATGGTCAAACAATAGTAGATATATCAAACAAAGTTTTAAAAGGGGTAGATGAAGTAATAAAGGAAGCAAAGCCTGATATTGTATTAGTACATGGAGATACTTCAACTACATTAAATGGAGCTTTAGCTGCATTTTATAATAAAGTACCAGTAGGACACGTTGAAGCTGGACTTAGAACTTATGATATATATTCACCATTTCCAGAAGAAGCAAATAGAAAGTTAACAGGATGTATAGCAACATTAAACTTTGCTCCAACAAAAACTAATGAAGAAAATCTTCTAAGAGAAGGAGTATCACAAGAAAAAATAGTTATAACAGGAAATACTGTAATAGATGCTCTTTTAAGTGTAATAGATGAAAATTTAACCTTTGAACAAGAAATTTTAAATGATATAAATTATAAAAACAAAAATGTAATATTACTTACAACTCATAGAAGAGAAAATTGGGGAGAACCAATGGAAAACATCTTTAAAGCTATGATAAGATTAGTCGAAGAAGATGACAGCATAGAAGTAATATTTCCAATGCACAAAAATCCAGCAATAAGAGAACTTGCACATAATTATTTTGATAAATATAAAGGAAGAGTTCACCTTATAGAACCTTTAGAATATGTAGAGTTTGCAAATCTTATGTCAAGAGTTAAGCTTATAATGACAGATTCAGGTGGAATTCAAGAAGAAGCACCAACTCTTGGAAAACCAGTTATGGTACTTAGAACAGAAACAGAAAGACCAGAAGCAGTAGAAGCTGGAACAATAAAGCTTGCAGGAATTGAAACAGAAAACATATATAATGAAGCAAAAAAACTTTTAACAGATGAAAAAGCATATAAAGAAATGGCACATGCTGAAAATCCATATGGAGATGGAAATGCATGCAAAAGAATTTTAAATGAAATAGATAAATATTTTAATAAATAAAATTAAAAAAATATATTTATTATAGAGCCTAAGAGTAATTTTAACTAAATGTTGTTTTGGTTATATTTATTCTTAGGTTTTATATTTTTGGTCATAAAAATATGTAAAAATTTAGTTCTAAGGTCTTCAAAAAAATGTATGAAATATAGTAAAATATATTAAAGAAAATATGTAAATTATAAAGTTTAATATAAGAAGTTTTTTTATAAATATAAAATTAATTAATATTTATAGTAAAATATATTGAAATTTAAGAAAATATATAAAAAAAATGTAGAATTAAAATTCTTAAATAATAGTATAAAATGTAGTAATATATATAATAGAACTTATAATTACCAAAAATATTAATATAATATGTATAAAATGTTAAAAAAATAAAAACAGATAAGAGCTGGTATGGTATGAGAAGGAAAAAACTTATAATTTATGCTATAATTGTTTAGTATTTATAGAAATAATATTAAATTTTAGGGATTATGCCAAAATTTAGAGAAATTTAAAAGAAAATATTAAGATGGGGGATAACACATGAATGAAGAGAACATAAACATTAGCGAAATACTAGATGCTCTTAAAAAGCGTTGGAAGATAATTGTGGGGATTACCTTAGCATTTACAATAATTGCTGGAATTATTAGTTTTTTTGTTATATCACCTAAATATGAAGTTACAACTAAACTTTTTATAGGTAAAGAAAATAAAAAATCACAGGAATATAATAGTAGTGATGTAATGATGTATCAAAAGCTATTAACTACATATGCAGAAGTTGCAAAAACTGATGATTTAATTGAAAGAGCTTTAAATAAGGCTAATATAAATGAAAAAGTTAGAGATGTTAAGGAAAATCTAAAAATAACACCGAGACAGGATACTCAAATTTTAGAGATTTCCTATACAGGAAAGGATGCTAGCGAGGATGTTGCAATTGTTCAAAATCTTACAACAGAATTTGTAAAGGAAGCTAAAAAGCTTATTCCAAGCGGAAATATTCAAGTGGTAGAGAAGGCATCTTATCCACATAAGCCAGTAAGTCCAAATAAAAAGCTTAATATTTTAATAGCTTTTGTACTTGGATTAGTAGTTAGTGTTGGTTTATCATTACTTTTAGAATTTATGGATAATACATTTAAGTCAAAGGAAGAACTTGAAAAGGTGTTGGAACTTCCTGTGTTAGGAACAATACCAGAACTTGATAGTGAAGATGGTGTAGATAGAAGAAGAAAGTATAGAAAGTAAGGTGAGAATATGTTTATAGTTGAAAAACAACCAAAATCAGTACCAGCAGAGGCTTATAGAGTATTAAGAACAAATATTCAGTATTCATCTTTTGATAAAGATATAGAAAAAATATTAGTTACAAGTTCAGAACCTGGAGAAGGTAAGTCAACTACAGCAGGGAATCTTGCTCTTGCATATTCTCAAGATGAGAAAAGGGTTCTTATTATAGATTGTGATTTAAGAAAACCAAGTTTACACAAAAAATTTAGAATTTCAAATAATATAGGACTTTCTGATGTAGTTTTAGATAAAAGTAAAATATCAAAGGCAATAGTTAAATATACAGATTATCTTCATATATTACCATCAGGGAAGGTTCCACCAAATCCATCGGAGATGCTTGGGTCAAGGGCTATGGAAAGATTACTAAATGAACTAGGAGAAATTTATGATGTAGTAGTTTTAGATACTCCACCAGTTCATGCAGTAACAGATGCTCAAATACTTTCAACTAAGGTTGATGGAGTAGTCCTTGTAGTTAGGGCAGAAAAAACAAAGAAGGAAGCAGTAATTGATGCTAAGAAGTCTTTAGATAAGGTTGGGGCTAATATCCTTGGAACAGTTCTTAATGGAGGAGAAAGTAGTAAAGGAAAATACTACTATTATTATGGAAAATAAATGAAGAAAAATATAATAGATATTCATTCACATATAATAGCTGGAATAGATGATGGCCCAAAGTATTTAAATATTGCCTTAGAAATGATAAAAAGAGCAGAGAGTCTAGGAACAAAAGATATAGTAGCAACGCCTCATTTTAGGAGAGATTATTTTGAAACATCTTTTAATGAAGTTAAAATTATAGCTAATTATTTAAAATCTCTTGTTAAGGAAGAAGGATTAAATATAAATGTTCATTATGGGCAGGAAGTTTATTTTTATGAAAGAATACTTGAAGATTTGGAAAAGGGTATTATTGGAACTATAGATGATGGTAAATATATGCTTTTGGAATTTCCAATGAGAAAGATTCCAAAGGAAGCGGTAGATTATATTTATGAAATTAACCTTAAGGGAATAACACCAATAATTGCCCATCCAGAAAGATACCTTGATGTAATTAAAAATCCAGAAAGATTAAATGAACTTATTGAGGAAGGATGCCTTTTTCAACTTAATGCAGGAAGCATAAGAGGAGATTTTGGTCGTGATATTAAAAAGACTTCAGAAATTCTTATAAAACATGGAATATATGGTTTTATAGGAAGTGATGCACATGATAATAATAGAAGAAAAACTGGCATTTTAGAAGAATGCAAAGAAGTATTTAAGAGGAACAGAAGATTAGAAGAAATATTTATAGAAAATACAGGAAAGCTTTTAAATAATGAAGAGATTTTCTTTGAAGGGGAAAAAATTAAAAAGAGGGGATTTTTTTAATTTTAGAAAATTATAGTAGGAGAAGTAGTTAAATGAGTGAAATAAGAAAATTTAGATATCCAATTTTAATAATATTAGATTTAATTGCTATAAATTTAGCATATTTATTTAGTTTTGTTGTTAGATTTGATTTTGATATACCAAAGGAATTTATGACTATATATGTTAAGATGCTTCCAGTAATTTGTCTTTTATATATTATTTCTTTTTCAACTTGCAAAATGTATAGAAGTTTATGGAGCAATGCAAGTATAGATGAATTTATAAGAGGAATAATTGGATCTTTAATAGGTGGAATTTTAAATTTAATTTATAATAATATAATTAGTGAAAGAATTCCAAATAGTATAGTTGTTATAAGTTGTATTTTAATTTTTATGTTTACTTTAGGAATTAGGATATCCTATAGAGTATACAGACGATTAGTTGTATACGGAAAACTTAAAGCTAATAATAATTCAGAAAATATACTTATAATAGGAGCAGGTTCTTGTGGACATTTAGTTTTAAATGAAATATTCAAAGATAAGAAAGCAAGATTTAAGCCTATTGGAATAATAGATGACGAAAAGAAAAAAGGAACCTTTCTTTCAGGAGTTAAAATTTTAGGGGATAGATATGATATTCCAAGGGTTGTCACAGATAATAATGTTGATATTATATTTTTATGTATAGCAAATATTAAAGCAGATGAAAAAAGAAAAATAATTGAAATTTGTCAGGATACAAATGCAAAGATAAAGGTAATACCGGGAGTTAATGAAATTATAGGTGGTAAAGTATCCCTTACAAAAATGAGAGATGTTGATATTAAGGATTTACTTGGAAGAGATGAAATATCTTTAGATAAAGAGGGGGTTAAAAGTTACATAAATAATAAAGTTGTTTTAGTTACTGGTGGTGGAGGAACAATTGGTTCAGAACTTTGTAGGCAAATAGCTCACTTTAATCCTAAAAAATTATTAATTCTTGATATATATGAAAATCATGCTTATGAATTGCAAAATGAACTTAAATATGCCTTTCCAGAACTAGATCAGCAGGTAATAATAGCATCTGTTAGAGATAAAAGAAGACTTAGAAAAGTTTTTAATAAGTATAAACCAAATGTAATATTTCATGCAGCGGCTCATAAACATGTACCTTTAATGGAAGAAAATCCAGAGGAAGCAATTAAGAACAATGTAGTTGGAACATTAAATACAGCTGAATGTGCAGATGAATTTAATGTAGAAAAATTTGTTCTTATATCAACAGATAAAGCGGTAAACCCAACTAATATAATGGGTGCAACAAAAAGAATGTGCGAAATGATAATGCAAGCTATGAATAAGGTAAGTAAAACCGATTTTGTTGCAGTAAGATTTGGTAATGTACTTGGAAGTAGTGGATCAGTAATCCCATTGTTTAAACAACAAATAAAAAATGGAGGTCCTGTTACTTTAACCCATATGGAAATAAGAAGGTATTTTATGCTTATACCAGAAGCTGCACAACTTGTACTTCAAGCTGGAGCTTATGCAAAAGGTGGGGAAATATTTGTTCTTGATATGGGAAGTCCAGTTAAAATATATGATTTAGCTAAAAATTTAATAAAATTATCTGGATTTGAACCAGAAAAAGATATAGAAATAAAGGTTACAGGACTTAGACCTGGAGAGAAACTTTATGAAGAACTTTTAATGGATGAGGAAGGTCTTAAAGAAACTGGGCATAAGAAAATATTTATTGGAGCACCTGCTGATTTTGATATTGATGATGTGAAAAATAAAATTGATGAACTTTTATTTACTGCATTAAATAAAGATACAAATGAACTTAAGGAAAAGATGAAAGAAGTGGTTCCAACATATAAAGATCCAGAAGAAGTAAATGCAGAAAAAGAAATAGCATCAACTGTAGTATAAAATAAAAACTTAATTAATATAGGGGGAAAATAATATGGAAAAAAAGAGAATATTTCTTGCCTCACCTCATATGGGAGGAATGGAAGAAATTTATGTAAAAGAAGCATTTGATACTAACTGGATAGCTCCCCTTGGACCAAATGTTAATAATTTTGAAAAGGAACTAGCTGAATATGTTGGAGTGAAGGATGCAGCAGCATTAGCATCAGGAACATCAGCAATTCATTTAGCATTAAAAGCTGTTGGAGTAAAAAAAGGAGATAGAGTATTCTGTTCTTCTTTAACTTTTGCAGCAAGTTGTAATCCTATAATGTATGAAGGTGGAGAACCTGTATTTATAGATTCAGAGCCAAGTTCATGGAATATGTCACCTATTGCTTTAAAGAAAGCTTTTGAATTTTGTGAAAATGAAGGAAAGCTTCCAAAAGCTTTAATAGTAGTTCATCTTTATGGACAATCAGCTGATATGGATAAGATAATGGAAATATGCAATAAATATAATTGTCCTGTAATTGAAGATGCGGCAGAATCACTTGGAGCAACTTATAAAGGAAGAGAAACTGGAATTATTGGAGAGTTTGGAATATATTCTTTTAATGGAAATAAAATAATAACTACTTCAGGTGGTGGAATGGTTGTATCTAACAATATAGAAAAAATTGAAAAAATAAGATTTTGGGCAACTCAAGCAAGAGATCAAGCAAGACATTATGAACATACTGAATATGGTTATAATTATAGAATGAGTAATGTTGTAGCTGGTATTGGAAGAGGACAACTTAAAGTTTTAAATGAAAGAATTGCAAAAAAGAAAGAAATTTTTGAAACTTATAAAGAAGTATTTAAAGATATAAAAGACATCGAAATGATGCCTATATGTGACTATGGAAATCCAAATTATTGGCTTAGTTGTATTACGATAAAAGACGATTCTAAGGTAAAACCAATAGATATTATTTTAGCTTTAGAAAAAGAAAATATTGAATCTAGACCAATATGGAAACCAATGCATATGCAACCTGTATATAATGAATATAAATTCTTTAAACATTACAATGATGAGATTGCAGTTGGAGAAGATATATTTAATAGAGGAGTATGCTTACCTTCTGATACTAAAAATACATATGAAGATATGGATAAAATAATAAATATAATTAGAGATTTATTTAAATAATTATTAAGATTATAAGTATATATTTGTTTCAAATAAGTTATTGGTTTAAGTAAATATTAATATTGTTAATTGATTTATTAAAATTGATTGTATAGAGTTGTATTATTGATAAAATTTAATAAAATAAATCTAAAAATTTTATTAAAATAGAGTCTGAAATTTTTGAAAGAGCTTGATAAGCTAAAAACTATGAGTTCAAATATTAAGAATAAAATAATTAAGGATATGTATTTAATTAATATAGTAAAATCTGTGAAATTTTCATGCATGTAATAGATAGTTTCAAAAATGGAATATATATTACAAATAACAAGAAATGGCAACTTAAAACAGAATATAGTAATTTAAATTGTTATAAGTTGTTTTAAATAATATTTTAATTTATAGGAGTAATAATGAAAAAGAAATATAAACAAGGTATATACGAAAAATATATAAAAAGATTGTTAGATATTATATATTCATTTATATTTTTAATTGGTTTTTTTTGGCTATATGCTATTATTGCAATTTTAGTACGTATTAAATTGGGTTCTCCTATTTTATTTAAACAGCCAAGACCGGGAAAAAATGAAGAGATATTTGATCTGTATAAGTTTCGTACTATGATTGATAAAAGAGATAGTGAGGGGAATTTATTACCAGATGAATTAAGACTGACAAAATTTGGAGCATGGCTTCGAAGTACTTCGCTTGATGAGATTCCAGAGATATGGTTAATTTTTACTGGTAAAATGTCATGCATAGGTCCAAGACCTCTATTAGTTAGAGATATGATTTTTATGTCAGATGAGCATAGAAAAAGACATTTAGTACGACCAGGATTATCAGGTCTAGCTCAGGTGAAGGGTAGAAATGATATTGATTGGGAACAAAAATTGGATTTTGATATAGAATATGTAAGCAATATTACATTTTTAGGAGATTTAAAATTAATTTTTATGACAATTTTAAAAGTATTTAGAAGAGAAGGTGTTACAGAAGATAATATGGCAACAGCTGCAGATTATGGTGATTATTTATTAAAAAAGAGAAAAATTATTAGAAAGGAATATTTAGATAAGCAAGAGATGGCGAAAAATCTTTTACTTAAAAGGTGATGAAGATGATGTTACAAAATGAACTTGTTTCAATTATTACTCCATCATATAATACAGAAAAATTTATAGCTAAAACTATTAAAAGTGTATTAAATCAAACTTACAAGAATTGGGAAATGATTATTGTAGATGATTGTTCTAGTGATAATACAGATAATATAGTGGCAAAATTTAATGATCCGAGAATTAAATATATAAAAAATAATAAAAATTCTGGAGCGGCAGTTTCTCGTAATAGAGCGTTAAAAGAAGCTAAAGGGAAATGGATTGCATTCTTAGATAGCGATGATTTATGGAGCTCTAAGAAATTAGAAAAACAAATTGATTTTATGAAAAATAATGGATATTCATTTTCATATTCACGCTATAGAGAAATAGACGAAAGTGGAAATGATTTAAATGTAGAAATATATGGTCCTAAAAAAATTACGAAAAGAGCAATGTATAATTATTGTTGGCCAGGATGTTTAACAGTAATGTATGATTCTGAAAAAATTGGAATAATTCAAATTGAAGATATAAAGAAAAATAATGATTATGCTATGTGGCTTCAAATTATAAAGAAAACAAATTGTTATTTATGTGATATTCCATTAGCCATGTATAGGAAACGTACAGGTTCAATTTCTAATCAAGGATATATGAAACTAATTAAGTGGCACTATATATTATTTAGGGAAGCAGATAAAAGAAGTAGGATTTGTTCCTTAATTTTTACTATAAGAAATTTAATATTTGGAATTTGGAAAAAGTTTTATTATGTAATTAAATAGTAGAGTGGTGATATATGAACATAAATGATTTATTAAGAAAAATTGCAGTAATATTGGAAAGAAGACAAGATGCATTATTTAGTTATGATGTAGAAAAACAAAAAAAATATATTAAGAAATTAGGTAGGCCGAGAGATGATATTGAAAGATCATATTTTCAGTATAAGTGTCAAATGAAATTTAATGGAAATATAATTACATTTTTACTAAATATTGCATCAGTGCCAATGATATTGTTCTATATGTTTAAAAATGGGAAAAGTTTAATTGAGGAAGATATTGAAAAAAAAGATGCTGTATTTTTTCGTGATGGAAAACCAGAAAATATATTACCAAATTCTTTAAAAGAAGAATTTAGTTATATTGAAACAAATCCGATTGAAGATTTTTTATTAATGAAACAAGATAAGAAGTTTATTAACAAAATTATTTGTCGTTATCCTTTTTCATGGCATTTTATTTTGAAATGTATAATTAAAATTGCTAAATATAGATATGTTATAAGAAGGTATACTCCATCTGCTATTATAGTTTGTGCAGAATATTCATTTACAGCATCTATTTTAACATTATATTGTAATCAAAATAGTATTGAGCACATAAATGTAATGCATGGGGAAAAGTTATATTATATGCGTGATTCATTTTTTAGATTTGATAGATGCTATGTTTGGGATAAACATTACATTAAATTATTAAATCAATTACAAGCAGATAAAAATCAATTTATTATAGAAGTACCAGAATCATTAAAATTTAAAAATAGCGAATATTATGAGATTAAATATGATTATACATATTATCTTGGATCAGAGAATGAGGAAATATTGCAGAAAATAGCAAATACTCTAAAATCATTAAAAGATAAGGGAAATAAAGTTTCACTTAGACCTCATCCAAGATATTCAAATATAGAGTTAGTTAAAAAATTATTTTATTTTGCAGATATTGAAGATACATCAAAAGTTTCAGTAGAAAAATCATTATTAAGAACTAATAATGCAGTATCATTATATTCAACAGTATTAAATCAAGCTATATGCAATTCAATTTCTGTTGTTATTGATGATATTAGTAATACTATCAATTATAAAAAATTAGAAAGTTTGGAATATGTATGTTTAAAAAAAGAGCATAAGCTTTTGTCTGAATTAATATAAAAGGAGAAATAGATTATATTATGATAGGGTCTTTAATAAAAAAGATTAGAACATTTGTATTTACTAATGTTTGTTTAAAAAAAGCAAAAAGTTATGGGGAAAATATTAGGGTGAATCACTGGTGTAAATTTTCTCCTAAAACCACAATAGGGGATAATTGTCATTTTAATGGAATGAAAATAACCGGAAAAGGAAATGTAGTAATAGGAAATAATTTTCATTCAGGTGGCGGAATTCTAATTCTTACTTCAAATCACAATTATGATTTTGGAGAAGCAATTCCATATGATAGTACAACTATTGATGGAGATGTAAAAATAGAAAATAATGTATGGATTGGACAAAATGTTACTATTTTACAAGGAGTTACAATAGGTGAAGGAGCGATTATACAAGCCGGAAGTGTAGTTGTTTCAAATATTTCGAAGTGCGCAATTGCAGGAGGACATCCTGCAAAAGAGTTTAAGAAAAGGAATGTAGAACATTACTATAAATTGAAACAGGAAAAAAAATATTTTTAAGGAGTTATTTAAATGAAAATTATGATGTTTGCTCCATATATATATGATTCAGATATTAAAGAATTTACAAGAAATAAAACTGGATTTGGAATAATGGTAAAGAACATTTTAGTTGGTGTTAGTGAAATGACTGAAGTTGTGTTGGTAACAAGAGTTATTACAGAAGGATGTATAAAACAAGATGGAAAGTATAAAATTTTGAGCCACACTTGGAAGCAAATTATTACACAAGCACGAATTTATGATTGGAAACATGCGATTAGTAAACTTATTTATACAAAAGGTTCTTTTAAGGAAAAAGTAAGACAAGCATTTTATTGTATTGATGAAGGATATATAAGAAACCAGTTAATAAATGAGAAACCAGATATTGTACATATACATGGTATAGGTTCAATTACTAAAAATTGTATTAATGCTTGTGAAAAATTAGGTATATCTTATATTATAACTTTACATGGATTAATAGGGTTGAATGATTCTATTAATGCATCAAAAAGCGATAAGAAGATGGAATTTGATATTTTAAAAAGCTGTTTTGAAAAAAATATTTTCGTGAGTGTTATTAGTACTGGAATAAAAAGAAGAATTGAGAAGAATTATTTGAATAATAATTCTAAAAATATAAGAGTTATTACAAATGGAACAAATATTATTCAGAGAAAAATAAATAAGAAAAAAATTGATTTATCAGACTTTAATGAAACAAATTATTTAAAAAGATATCATAAAGATTTAATTAGTGGTGATTGTCCTGAAATAGATGAAACATATAAATTTCTTGCGATTTGTAAAAATAAAGGGAAAAAAATAATTATATCAGTTGGAAACTTAACAGATAATAAAAATCAAATAGAGCTTGTAGAAGCAACAAAAAAATTAAATACTGATAAAGAAGTTATAATAGTATTATTTGGGAATGAAAGAGATAATCAAAAAGTTCGGAAAAAAATAATTGAAAGTAAAGTTGAAAATAGTGTAGTTTTTGCTGGATTTTGCAATGAATTAGGTAGATTTTGGGAATTAGCTGATTTGAATGTGTTATTAAGTATAAATGAAGGCTTTGGGTTGTCTATAATAGAAGGGTATATGTATGGTGTTCCTAGCGTTACTTTTTATGATTTGGATGCAGCAAAAGATATTTATGATATTAATTCAACGATTTTAATTAGAAATAGAGAAATTAGCGCAGTAGTTGATGCTATTCGTTTAGGGTTAGAATCAAAATGGGATAGTGAAAAAATAAAAGAAGTTGGAAGGAGATTTTCTTTACAAAAAATAGTGAAGCAATATTTAAATTTATATAGCGAACAGTTGGGAGAAGAAAAGTGGTGAAAAGAAAAAAAACAATTTCAATAATAGAAATAGTAATACCTATTTTTTTTATTTTAAATCAATATAATATTGGAAACTTACCATTGGGGTTGATCGTTTTAATTGGAACATTAGTATGTCATTATTTTCAATGTGGGAAAATTAAGTTGTATATGCCACTGGTATATTTGTTTGGATTCATGTTTTTACATGATGTTATAAAGGTATTTATTGTACCATTTAATGTAGGCTTATGGGTTGAACGTATAGTATATTTTATATTTTTACTATCTATTATAGAACAAGTCAATGAAGATAATTTACATAAAGTGTGGCGTTTTGTAGGGATTATAGCAATTATAGGTATTTATATACAATCATTTCAAGTATATATACTTCATGAACCGGTGTCTATGATTAAAATATTTCCTTTTTTAAATTCTAATAGTAGTAATTATTTAGCAGAGTATATGAGGCCACATTCATTTTTTTTGGAACCTGCTGCATATGTAACATGGATATTGCCTTTATTATATATGAGTATGGAGAGAAAAAAAATATTATTTAGTGTATTGATTTCACTTTCAATATTATTATCAACTTCATCGATTGGTTGTTTTATGACAGGAATAATTTGGTTATACTTTGCATTTAGTAGAAAGAACGAAAATAAAAAAGGATTATATAAATTTTCTATATTTGCTATTTTAATTATAGGCGTAGGATTATTTTTTAATCTAGATATTTTTTCTGAAACAATAAATAAGCTGGAAAATATTTCTTTAAATAATACTTCAAATTATGTTAGAATCGCTTTTGGTATACAACTTTTTAGTATGTTACCAATTTTTTATAAAGTTTTTGGAATACCCTATAGTAGCATAGAAAATTATTTACGGAGTGGAAAAGTAAATTTGAGTTTATTCGGATTAAATAATGATATTTCATATTTAGGATTTGTTAATGCTATAGGAAATTGTGCCATTAACTATGGGATATTTGGATTATATTTTTATTTGAATTTATTTTATAAATTATTTAAAAATATTGAAAAAAGATATCGTTGCTATTTATTTCTGTGTTTTGTATCTATATTTGCACAATCGGTATTTTGGAATAGTCTATTCATTACACAATTTTCAGTATTATTTGGATGTGCAATGAAAGAAAAATGCAAAATAGTAAAGTGGAGGAATTAAGATGGAAAGTAATCATATTAACATAGCAAAATCAGCAATGGCATTATCATTAATTTCTATAATCACTTTAACATTTTCTTTTTTTAAAGAATCAATATTTGCATATTATTATGGTGCATCTTCATTAACAGATGCGTTTAATGTTGCAATTCAGATTCCTACAATACTTTTCTCATTGATTTCTACAGCAATTAGTAATGTAGCCTTGCCATTTTATTCAAAAGAACTTATTGGGAAAAGTAAACAAGGAGCTGGGAAATATGCATCTAATTTAATGACTGTAATTTCTATTTTAACTATTATTATGGTAATAGTGTGTGAATTAGGTGCAAAATATGTTGTGTTTATTTTTGCACCTGGTTTAGATAAAGAAATTCAAATAGTAGCAGTCACATTATTTAGAATTATCTTACCTACTATTTTATTAACTGAAATGATGAACATTAATACAGCAATATTGAATGTACATAAAAGTTTTTTACTTCCATCTTTAATGTCTATAATATTGAATGTAACGTTTGTTTCGTGTATTCCATTGTTAATTAAATCAATAGGTATATATGCAGCAGTATGGGGAACTGTAATAGGAACGTGTATTGAATTTATATATTCAGTACTTCTTAGAAGAAAATATATGAAGTATAAATTTGTATGTGATATAAAAGATCCAAATATGATTTCTTCAACAAAAAAAGCAATACCTGTTTTTCTAGGAATTGGAGCTGATCAAATTAATAAATTAGTTGATGGTGCGGTTTCTTCTTTTTTAAGAGAAGGGAGTATATCAACGCTTAATTATGCATTAAAATTAACAACAGCAATTTCCACACTATTAATATATGGAATTACAACTGTGGTATATCCAGAATTTGCGGAAAGTGCTGCAAAAGAAGATGACAAGAGGATGGCTGATAGTTTTCACTTTTCAATGAAAATGCTTATATTGATATTAGCACCAGTTATTTTTGGGGGCTTTATATTATCAAATGAAATTATTACTATTGTATTTTGTAGAGGAGCATTTACTTTAGAAGATGTTTATAGGACAGCACCATTATTTTCATGTTATTTAGTATGTTTAATATTTACAGCTTTTAGACAAGTTACATCAAGAATTTTTTATGCTTATGGTGATACTAAAACTCCAATGAAAAATTCTATTATAGGAATATCTACTAATATCATTTTAGATATAATTTTTGCTAAGAGTTTTGGTGCATTAGGTTTAGCGTTAGCAACAACTGTTTCTACTTTTATTATTAGTTTAATGTTATTTAATGATCTTAAAAAGCAAAATGAACATATACATTATAAAGATATGTTCATGATGATATTTAAAACAGTTATTTCATGTTTTGTTATGATGGGAGTAATTAAGTTAGGTCTTATATACATGAAGAAGGTAGGATTTTATAGTTTGGAAAGTTTTTTACAAACAGTAATTATTACGATGATAAGCGTTTTAGGTGGAGCTATAATATATTTTATTATGTTATTAATTTTACGAACAAAAGAAATAAAGGATTTAATGAATACTTTTTTGAAAAGGAGATAAAAAAATATATGTCAAAGATAGGAATTATTACATATCACCATCATTATAATTATGGAACAATGTTGCAAGCATTAGCATTACAAAAAGCAATAGAAAATTTAGGCTTTGAATCAGAAATTATTGATTTTAAGCAGAATAATACATTAAGTATAAGAGAGCTTTTATTATTACGGTTAAAGAGAAGTAGTGTTTATTTAAGACAATTAAAAAAATATTATTTATTAGGTAAATCAAAAAAAATATTTAATGAAAGAAATAATTTGTTTGAAGAGTTTTATAAAACAGAATTACATGTTGGAAAAAACAAGTATAATTCTACTAGAGCATTGATGGATAATCCACCAAAATATGATGCTTATATTGTTGGAAGTGATCAAACATGGAATCCATATGTAGCTGGACGTCCAGAAGCATTTTATTTACCTTTTGTAGATAATGATTTTTTAAAAGGTTCTTATGGACCTAGTTTAGCTGTAAATAATTTAAATTATGCTCAAAAACAATTTTTGAGAGAGAGACTTAATAAATTTTCATTTATTTCATGTAGAGAAAGAACAGGTACTGAATTGATAAAAGAAATAGTACAAAAACCAGTAACTACTGTCTTAGACCCTACATTGCTTTTAGATAAAAAAGAATGGGATAAGTTTTGTGAAGATAAACAATTAAATTCGCCGTATATTTTAACATATTTTTTAGGAGAAAATAAATTACATCGAAAAATTGTTAAGGAATTAAGTGAACGTTTATCAGTGAATATAATAGCAATTCCAACAACCTATTTGGAATTAGAAAATAAAAAAATTGAAAAAATTTATGCTGGACCAAGGCAATTTTTAAATTTAATAAAAAATGCTATGATAATTTGTACAGACTCATTTCATGGAACAATGTTTTCTATAAATTATGAAAAGAATTTTTATTCGTTTTGTAAAATGGATAGCAATGATAAAAAATCTGAAAATTCGAGATTACAAGATATTTTAGAAGAATTTAAATTAGGAAATCGTCTTATTTCAAAGACACCAGATAAAATTGAGAATATAGATTATGAAAAAGTAAATAAAATTCTTAATAAAAGAAGACAAGAATCTAAAGAGTTTTTAGTTAATATGTTAAGTGAGATGACGAGGTGAAAATAATGTTATTTGCAATAAGAGATGATGATATATCATATTTTACAACTATAGAAGAATTAGAAAGAGCATATGATTTTGTAAAAGAAGGTACTATATCACTTTCAGTTGTTCCCAAAACAGTTTCTAGGCATAAAGATGATATATTTCCTTATGGAAAAGGTATTAATGATGGGTATTATACCATATCAGATAATGATAGATTAGTAGATTATTTACGACAAGAGTGTAAAAATGGACGTTATGATATTCTTTTGCATGGATACACTCATGAATATAAGAAATTGGATAATAAATGGGTTGCAGAAATGAAATGGAAAAGTAAAGAAATACTTCAGAAAGAATTAATGGCTGGTAAAAAAGAATTAGAAAATATATTTTCTTTTAAAATTAAAGTTTTTGTGGCTCCGAATAACTCAATTGATGATAAAGCAATTTCAGTGATTGAAGATCTTAAGATGAACTATTCTGGGATTATATTACATGGAGATCGTAAAAAAAATTTTCGTTATTTTTTTAATTATATTAAGAGGTGGGGAACAAGATTAATAAAAAAGATACCATATCCAGGCATTTTAGATTATGGAAAACATAAAGAATTAGTTGCATATACATTAGATAATTTTGAACGCCTAAAGTATGAATACGAATGTTGTAAAAAGAAAAAAGTTCCTTTTGTAGTATATACTCATTATTGGCAAATCAATGATGATCCTATAAAAAAGAAGTTATTGAAAGATATTTATTCATATGTTATTAATGATGGAGCTAAATTAATTCCATTAACTGAGTGTTTTAAGGAGGAAATATGATAGATTTTGATTTTTCGAAAGAGTGTTATTCGTGTTTTGCTTGTGCTAATGTATGTAAAAAAAATGCAATTAAATTTGATGAAAATTTACATCCTATTATCAATAAAGAACTTTGTATAGAGTGTGGAAAATGTGAAAGAGTATGTATAAAGATTAAAGAATGTAAATATGAATCTAAAATAAAGACAGAGGCCATAGGATGGGCATGTAAAAATAAAAATGAAAAGCAAAGAAAAGAAAGTTCGTCTGGAGGAATATTTATTTTATTAGCAGAAAGAATTTTGAATTCTAATGGCTATATTTGTGGGTGTATATATGATGAAAATTTTATGCCTAAACATGTAGTGACTAATAATAGAGATATTGTAAGTGATATGATGGGATCTAAATACGTTATGAGCGATATGAATAGTTGTATAGAGGAGATAGAGAAAATATTGAAGAATGGGCATCCTGTATTATTTTCAGGAGTACCTTGCCAAACTGCGGCTGTTTATAATTGCTTAGGAAAGTATTCAAATTTACATATTATAAGTGTTGTATGCCATGGATCAATAGAACGTAAATATTGGAAATCATATTTAGAAAATGAAAAGCATTATGGTAAAATAATGAATATATCTATGAGAGATAAAAGAAAAGGATGGCTGAATTATGGATTGAGATTTCAATTTGTTGATGGAACAGAACATACTACATATAGAAAAGAAGATGGATTCTTTTTAAAGTGTTTTACTGATGGAATAATGGATAGAGAACGTTGTTTAGCATGTATGTATAAAGGTACACGTATTTTCGCAGACATCTTATTAGGTGATGGATGGGGAGTTGAAAATATTTATCCAGAATTAGTTGATAAATATGGTGTATCTTCTGTTATTTGCCTTTCTGATAAGGGAAAGAATCTATTTGAACAAGTATCGGATTATATGGAATATAAAAATATGTCTGTGGATGATATTATTGATAGAAATAAAAGAATAATATATACGGCAGTAGAAAATAAAGATAGGAAGACGTTTAAAAGAAAATATGAAAAAACACCAGATAAAATAGATGAATTATGTAAAAAATTTGCTAAAGAAACTATATTAAAGAAATTAAAAAGACATTTATATAAATGATTGTTAGGTTTAAAAGACATTAGTGTGTAACTCATTTAAGAATGAACGGAACAAAATGATAACACTTAATAAGGTTGGAGGTAAAAGAATGGAAAAATTAATTTTAATAGGTGCAGGAGGGCATTCTAAATCAGTTGTATCTTCCATTCAGAAAGATAAATTTAAAGTATGTGGTTTTATAGATGAAAATAAAAAAGGATTTCACTTAGGTATTCAAATTTTGGCAACAAAAATAGAGGATATTCCAAATTATCGTTCTTATAAATATTTGGTATCTATTGGAGATGTATATTTTAGAAAAATATGGTTTGAAAAAATAAATAAAATGGGATTGAAGACAGTTAATGTTATTGATTCATCAGCTATTATTGATTCATCAGTTAAAATTGGAACAGGAAATTTTATTGGTAAGATGGTAATAATTAATGCAGATGCTAAAATTGGTGACAATAATGTAATTAATACAAAGGCATTAATTGAACATGAATGTGTTGTAGGAAATAATGTACATTTATCTACTAATTCTACTATTAATGGAAATGTTATTGTAAAAAATAATGTTTTCTTTGGGAGTTGTGCTGTATGCAATGGACAACTTACAATAGGATCAGATTCGGTAATTGGTTCAGGCAGTGTTGTAATTGATGATGTTGATGCTTTTACAACAGTGGTAGGAGTTCCAGCTAAAGTAATTAAAAGAAGGGGTTAATATAAATGAATAAAGTAAAAATAGTGGCAGAGATTGGTTGCAATCATAATGGAAATGTGGAATTGGCAAAGAAAATGATAATGACTGCTAAGAAAATGGGAGCAACTACAGTTAAATTTCAAACTTTTATTTCGGAGAACTTAGTTTCTTGTTATGCACCAAAAGCTGAATATCAAAAGAAAAATGATGGAGAGAGTTCTCAATTAGAAATGCTTAAAAATTTAGAACTTTCAAAAGAAGAATATATAGAATTGAAAAATTATGCAGATGAAATACAAATGGAGATTTTTTCTACAGCTTTTGATATTGATTCAATTAATTTTTTGTATGATTTAGGACAAAAGTTATGGAAAATTCCATCAGGAGAGATAACAAATCTTCCGTATTTAAAAAAAATTGCAGAGTTATCATGTGAAGATAAAGAAATAATTTTGTCTACGGGTATGTCAACATTAGAGGAAATTTCATTTGCAGTTAAAGAATTAGAGAAGAGCAAGAATACTAAGTTTACAATGTTGCATTGTAATACGCAATACCCAACAGAAGATAAGGATATGAATTTACAAGTTTTAAAAACACTAAAAGATAAATTTTTAAATTGGCATATAGGATTATCAGATCATTCAGAAGGAATCATTGCGTCTATAGTAGCAGTAGGACTTGGTGCGGAATTTATTGAGAAACATTTTACTTTAGATAAAAAAATGTCAGGACCAGATCATAAGGCTTCTATTGTGCCAGAAGAATTAAAAGAATTATGTCTAGGAATTAGACGAGCAAGTATAATGTTAGGTGATAGGGAAAAAAAAGTTACAGAGTCTGAAAGAAAAAATAAGTTTATTGCAAGGAAATCAATAGTTGCTAAATGTGATATAAATAAAGGCGAAATTTTTACAGAAAAAAATATTACATGCAAAAGACCTGGAAATGGTATTTCTCCTATATTTTGGTATGAAATTATCGGAACATATTCAGAACGTGATTTTAAGGAAGATGAATTAATTAAATCTGATATGATAAAATGGGAAAATGAATAATTTTATTATTATTTTTCTTCAATATGAGGTTAGATAAGAGAATAATAAAAATATTTTAATATTATAAGGAGTGTTTCTATTAATGTATAGTATTTGTGGAAATAAGAGAAATATATATGTTTAGGAGGTGTGTGTGATGGTTGTTATGGTAGTTGGAATGGGCTCTATGGGAAAAAGAAGAATTAGATTATTACAGAGATTTAAGCAAATTGATAAAATTGTAGGTGTAGATGGAAGAGAAGATAGAAGATTTGAAGTTAAAAATACTTTTGGTTGTGATGTATTTGAAAATATTGAACAGGCAATTGCAAAGTTTCCTGAAATAAATAGTGCATTTATTTGTACATCTCCTTTATCACATAGTGAGTTAATCTCAAAAGCTTTATCTGATGGGCTGAATGTATTTACAGAAATTAATCTTATATCCGACGGATATAAAAAAAATATGGATTTAGCAAAAGAAAAGGGAAAGATATTATTTCTATCTTCAACATTTTATTATCGAGAAGAGATTTCATATATACGTGACAAGATTGTTGGTAAAAATAAGTTGAATTATATTTATCATATAGGACAATATTTGCCTGACTGGCATCCGTGGGAAAGTTATAAAGATTTTTTTGTAGGAGATAAAAGAACAAATGGATGTCGAGAGATAATGGCAATTGAATTACCTTGGTTAATTGGTACATTTGGAGAAATTAAGGATTTTCATGTAATATCTGATAATATGTCTGATTTGAATATTCAGTATAAAGATAACTATATGATTCAATTGACACATAGTAATGGAAATAAAGGAACTTTGATTGTTGATATTGTTTCCCCAAAGGCTGTTAGAAATCTTGAAATATATGGTGAGAATATTTATTACTCATGGAATGGCTCACCAGAGACATTGGAGCAGTTTAACTCTGATACTAAGATTTTAGAAAAAGTACAACTTTGTGAAGATGTTGAGCATATTGATGGATATGGTTCTTTTATTGTAGAAAATGCTTATCAAAAAGAGATTAATGAGTTTTTAGATGTTGTAGATGGAAAAACAATACCTATGTATGGTTTTGCTGAAGACTTAAAGGTGCTTCGTTGGATTGATAAATTTGAGGAGGCATGAAAATGAATAAATTAAAAGTATGTTTTGTTGGTATAGGATCTATTGCAAAACGTCATATTAAAAATTTATATGATATTTGTGATGAAAAAAATTTAAATTTACAAGTTGATGCATTGAGAAGTAAGAATGGAAAATTTTTAGATAATATAAAGTACAAAATTTCGAATGTTTATTATAATGAAAATGAGCTTCCACATGATTATGATGTAATTTTTATAACAAATCCTACTGATTTTCATATTGATACATTGAAAAGACTACATGATAAAGGTAAGCATTTTTTTATTGAAAAACCTCTAACTTCTTACAAAAAGTTAAATAAAGTTTTTGATATTAAATATAGACATGATTCTGTATATTATGTAGCTTGTCCAATTCGATATACAAATGTGATACAGTTTTTAAAAAAACATATTAATTTATCAGATGTTATTTCTGTGAGATGTATAAGTTCTAGTTATTTACCAGAATGGCGTCCTGGCATAGATTATAGAAATACATATAGCTCCAGTAAAGATTTAGGTGGTGGAGTTAGTATTGATTTAATTCATGAGTGGGATTATATTCAGTATCTTTTTGGAAAACCAGAATCAATTTATTATACTTGTGGTAAGAAATCTTCGCTTGAAATAGATTGTGAGGATTATGCTATTTATGTAGCAGAATACGGAGAGATGGTTGTAGAATTACATTTAGATTATTTTGGAAGAAAATCATTACGAGAAATTATGATTTTTACTAATCACGACACAATTGTAGGTGATTTAATAGGAAGTAAAGTTACTTTTTTAAAAGCTGGTAAAGTTATTGATTTTTCAGAAGAACGTAATGATTTTCAAAAAAATGAATTGAGGAATTTCTTTTGCTTAATTGAGCGTAATGAAAAAAATATTAACTATATTAAAGAAGCTTACCAGACAATGAATTATACACAAGGAGTGATTAAATGATTAATATGCTATTTACAATATGCGGTAGAGCTGGTTCAAAAGGGATAAAAAATAAAAATATTAGAGAGTTTTGTGGTTATCCATTGCCATTTTATTCGTTATCAGTAATAGATATGTTGAAAAAAATGAATTATGAATTTAATATAGATGTGGTTGTAAATTCAGATAGTTTAGAGTTACTTGATATGATGAAAAATAATCCGTTTTTTATTGTTAATACAATTAACCGTTCAAATGATTTAGGAGGTGATGATATTCCTAAGATTGCAGTTATCTATGATTGTATGGATAAGATGCAAAAGCGTAAAAATAAGAAATATGATATGATAATTGATTTAGACATTACTTCACCACTTAGGACAGTTGATGATTTGAAAAATCTTATTGAAACTCATATTAGAACAGGGGCTGATGTTACAACATCAGTGACTGATTCAAGGCGAAATCCATATTTTAATATGGTTAAGAAAACAAAGCACGGTTATCAGAAAGTTTTAAATTCAGAATATACATCTAGACAGCAGGCTCCAGAAGTATTTGATATGAATGCTTCACTTTATGCATATAAACCAGAGTTTCTTATTAGTGGTAAGGGTGTGCTTGAAGGATATTGTGAATGTATTTATATGTATGATACAGGTATTTTAGATCTTGATTATGAAAATGATTTTGAATTAATGGAAGTTATTGCTACATACTTATATGAACATAAACATAAATTTGGAGATATTTATAGACATATAAAGAAACAAATATAATGTTAGATTTTTAATAAAGATAATTTCAAATATCAAAATTCTATAGTGAGGGGGTATATATAAGATGAAAAAAATATTTAGAGTAGCTTATGCAACAGGTTCTAGAGCTGATTATGGGATTGTAAGAAAATATTTACAATACTTAGATATGGATAAAGAAATAGAGTTTTCAGTACTGGTTACAGGATCTCACTTGGAAAAAAAATATGGATATTCAATTGATAATATAAAAAAAGATAATTTTAAAATTGGGTGCGAGATTTCAATTGAAATAGATAACAGTAATAATGCAAATATTATGAAAAGTATGGCTATTGCATTAGAAAAGTTTGGTTCTTTTTTTGAAAAAAATAAGTATGATTTATTAATTATTTTAGGGGATAGATATGAAATGTTGTCAGTAGCGATTGCTGCATCAATGCAAAATATACCTATTTTGCATTTACATGGTGGTGAAACTACTTATGGAAATTATGATGAGTTTATACGACATTCTATTACTAAAATGAGTCGTTATCACTTTACAAGTACAGATGTATATAGAAAACGTGTAATTCAATTGGGCGAAGAACCACAAAGAGTTTTTTATTTAGGAGCATTAGGAGCAGAAAATTGCAGAAATTTAGATTGTGGAAAAGTAGTAAAAGAAGTATTAAATATGACACAAAAAAAATATTGGGTCATAGCATTTCATCCAGAAACATTAACAGATATAAATATAGAATCTCAAATTCAGGAGATTATATTTGCCATAAATAATATGATAAATAATGAAGAAATTGTATTTATAGGGAGTAATGCAGATACAAATTCAGATGTTATTCGAAATGCATGGATTATGTATGCTAATATGCATGAAAATGCACATTATTTTGAAAATCTAAACGTTGAATCTTTTTTATGGTTGGTTAAAAATTCAGTTGCATTTGTTGGAAATTCTTCTTCAGGAATTATTGAAGTTCCATCTTTAGGAGTATATACAATAAATATTGGAGATAGGCAAAAAGGTAGAGTTCATGGTGAGAGTGTAATTGATGTAAAGTGTAATAAAGATAGTATTATTTTAGCAATGAAAAAAGTTAAGTATTTATTAAATAAAGGATATTCATTTAAAAATCCATATTATTTAGAAAATACTGCCGAACGATATTATCATCAAACTAAACAATTATTACGATTAGGAGTATCTGATGTGAAAGAATTCTATGACATTGAATAAAAGATTTAGTTATTGTATTTAAGTATAATAAAATAGGAGGTAAAAATATGAAAATAGCTATTGCAGGAACAGGATATGTGGGCTTATCTATAGCAACTTTATTATCACAAAATAATGATGTATGGGCAGTGGATATAGTTCCAGAAAAAGTTGAATTAATTAATAATAAAAAATCTCCAATTAAGGATGAATATATAGAAAGATATTTATCTGAAAAAGAACTTAATTTAAAAGCTACATTAGATTCAGAAAAAGCATACAAAGATGCAGAATTTGTTGTTATTGCTACACCTACAAATTATGATAGTAATAAGGATTTTTTTGATACTTCAGCAGTAGAATCAGTGATTCAGTTGGTGCTTAAATATAATAAGGATGCAATTATGGTTATTAAATCAACAATTCCAGTTGGTTTTACATCTTATGTACGTGAAAAATATAATTGTGATAACATTATATTCAGTCCAGAATTCCTTCGTGAATCTAAAGCTTTATATGATAATTTATATCCTTCAAGGATTATTATTGGTACAGATATTGAAAATAAACGTTTAGTAAAAGCAGCAAATACCTTTGCTGAACTTCTTCAAGAGGGAGCAATTAAAACTGATATTGATACTTTATTTATGGGTTTTACAGAAGCAGAAGCTGTAAAATTATTTGCGAATACATATTTAGCACTTAGAGTTTCATATTTTAATGAGTTGGATACCTATGCTGAAATCAAAGGGTTAGATACTCAGAAAATTATTAATGGAGTATGTTTAGATCCTCGTATTGGTTCACATTATAATAATCCTTCTTTCGGGTATGGTGGATATTGTCTGCCTAAAGATACAAAACAACTTCTTGCTAATTATAAAGATGTACCTCAGAATATGATTTCAGCCATTGTTAAATCCAATTGTACAAGAAAAGATTTCATTGCAGATAGAGTTTTATCTATGGCTGGATGTTATGACTATCATGATTGTATGGATTATTCAGTTGAAAAAGAGAAGGAATGTGTAATTGGAGTTTATCGTTTATCAATGAAATCTAATTCTGATAATTTTCGCCAGTCGTCTATTCAAGGTATTATGAAACGTATTAAAGCAAAAGGAGCTACAGTTATTATATATGAACCAACGCTTGAAAATGGATCTACTTTTTTTTCATCAAAAGTGATAAATAATTTAGATGAGTTTAAAGAAAAAAGTCAAGCAATTATTGCCAATAGATACGATTCAGTTTTGGATGATGTAAAAGGAAAAGTGTATACTAGAGATATTTTTAAGAGAGATTAAAATTAAAAAAATATATTTATTTGATGTAGGATATAACTATTGTTAAAAATAAATATAGCATTATATAGTTAATAATTGAATAAAAGATTTTAAAAAATAAAAATAGATCAAAATGAAATCGTAATATTAAAAATATATAAACAGAGAATAAAATAATTTAGATAAATTTTAGAGTGTCGTTTAAACTAATAAAAAATAATTATATCATAATATATTTTAATTTATTTATGATTAGTATATTTATTATTTTAATTTAATAATAATTACAGTTAGAAGAAATCCAATAATATATATTTAAGTCTAATAATTTTAATATGTTTATTAGTATCAATAAGTATAGAGTATATATTATATTGAAGTGATGTTAATTCTATAAGTAGGTAGAATTTTGAAGTTAATGATATACTACTAAATACTTTTGGTGGTGTTTTAGGTTATATAATTTTTGATAGATATATAAGAAAGTTTACTAATAAAAATTAATATAAAAACAAAAGATTGCATCAATATTAATATTGATGCAATCTTTTTACTATAAATATTAACAGATTTATTGTAAAATATTATATGATATTAATTTTTTTTTAAAAAATAAATTAAGAAAGGAAGAAAATTATGGGGAAGAAGAAAAGTAAACTTAAAGTTGTTATTATAAGTATAATTGCAGTCTTAGTTATTGTACTTGGTGGTGGATATTTATACATAAATTCTAAACTTGGTAAAGTTCAGAAAGTAGATATTAATAAAGATAATCTTTCAATAGATCAAAATATTGAAAAAGATAAAGCAAAAAGTGAGATTAAAAATATTGCGTTATTTGGAATAGATGCGCCTAAAGGTAAAACAGGTCGTTCTGATGCAGTTATGATTTTAACTATTGATAAAAAACATGATAAATTAAAACTTACATCAATTATGAGAGATTCTTATGTCGATGTACCAGGTCATGGAAAGACAAAACTTACACATGCATATGCTTATGGAGGACCTGAACTTGCAGTAAAAACATTGAATCAGAATTTTAAACTTAATATAGAAGATTTTATGGCAGTTAATTTTACATCCTTACCAGAAATAATTAATAAAATAGGTGGAGTACAAATAAATATAACGAAAGAAGAAATTAAGCATATTCCAGGAGTAACACATTCAGGAATGCAAACATTAAACGGAGCTCAGGCGCTAGCTTATTCAAGGATAAGATATGCTGCAGGTGGAGATTATAAGAGAACTCAGAGACAAAGAGTTGTTCTTGAAGCTATTTTTAGAAAGATGAAGGATTCTCCAAAGAGTGAATATCCAAACTTAATAAATGAGTTTTTGCCTTATGTAGAAACTAATATGTCATCATTAGATATGATAGGACTAGCTAAGGATTCAATGCCATTATTAAAAGGAAATTTAGAACTTGCAAGATTCCCTTTAAATGGAGATTGTCAAGGAAAGATGATAAATGGTGTTTGGTATTTGGTATTTAATCAAAAGAAAACTTTAGATGAAATTCAAGGTTATATATATGATAATAAACCATTACCAAAAGGTAGTAATACTAATACTTAAAAAATAGTATCTTCATATAATAATAAATTTAATTAGATATTAAAGGAAATACTGGCTAAAGATAAATTCAGTAGAATTATTTTTAGTCAGTTTTTTATTTTCCTAGTTATATTTTAAATTTTGTGGTATTATGTTCTGTATTATCTAAAAAAGGAGGAGAATGTGTTTTATGGATAGTACAAAAAAGATAGACAGCAAAAAACTTATAGGAAACCTAATTATGATAATTGGAATAATAATATTTGTTTCAATATTTTCTAAAATATTTGGAGCTGAAAATACTTTAGTTGGAGTAACAATAATTACTGCAATACTTATGTTTAACGTTATGCATTTAAATTTGAAGTTTAAGGATGCAATTGTTGCAATAATTGTTGCTTTTACTGGAATGGGGTTAACTTCATACTTAAGTATGGTTAATCCATTTTTAGGGATACCTATTAATTTTATATCAGTATTTATTATGGCTTATATATTTTCAAATAAAATTGAAGAAAAGGCATATCTTCCATTTCTTTTATGTTATGTTTTCCTTCAAGGAAATCCTGTAACATCAGAAAAATTACAACCTAGAATATTAAGCCTTTTAATTGGAGGAATACTTGTTGGTGTAATTTATTATTTTAGTCACAGAAAAATATCTCATGATGATCATAGAAGTATAAGGGAGATGTTTTCATCTAAGGATAAGGATCCCCTTCAAATTAATTTTGCTTTAAGAATGGCAATAGGATTAACTATTTCTATGTTCATAGGTGGAATATTTGGCTTTGTTAAAGGAATGTGGATTAGTGCTACAGTTTTATCATTAACTCAACCTCATTATGAGCAAACTAAGGAAAGAATAGGTCAAAGGATAATAGGCACTATAATAGGAGCTGCATTATTTATTATATTATTTTGTTTTATAGTTCCAAAATCAATGGATACTATAGTTTTATTAGTATTAAGTTATATATATACTTTTATTAAGCCATATAAGATACAAATGATTTTTGTAACTTTAAATGCTTTAGCAGCTGCAATGATATTATTTGATGCATCTACTTCTGTTCCTATGAGAATAGCATTTGTTTTAGTTGGAATTGTGATAGCAGTTATTGTTAATAAGATACTATATAGTAGATTTGAAAGAAAATATAAAGGTTAGTTAAAACATAAGTTAATAATTAAATAGTAGTTTTAAAAATGTCTAAGGGATATATTTTATTTAATATCTTTTGGACATTTTTTAATATCTTTTAGAATTGAAAATAAAAAATTGTAAATATAAGTAATAGATGGTAGAATAATAATGGCAAAAAGGTAAAATATTATGAAATAAGGAGAAAATAAATGAAAAAGAATAATTTAGTTAGAATAATAGCATTATGTGGAATCATAATATCATTTATTCCTAATATTCAAGTAAATGCGGCAAATAATTCTAAAAATAGTAAGAGATATATAGAATGCAAATGGATAAAGGATAAAGGGCTTTGGACTTATAAAAAAGAGGATGGTTCATTAGCTAAAGGTTGGATAAAAGTTAAAGATAAGTGGTATCATATGGATAGAAAAGGTATCATGGAAATTGGCTGGCATAAAATTAATGGTAAGTGGTACTTCATGGATAAAGATGGAGAAATGGAAACCGGTTGGACAAAGGTTAAAGGTAGATGGTATTACATGGATAAAGATGGTGCCATGGAGACAGGCTGGGTTAAGGTTAAAGACAAGTGGTATTATATGGATGATGATGGAGAAATGGAAACCAGTTGGACAAAGGTTAAAGGTAGATGGTATTACATGGATAAAAATGGTGCTATGGAAACTGGTTGGGTAAAGGTTAAAAATAAATGGTACCATATGGACAATAGTGGAGAAATGGAAACTGGATGGATAAATCTTAAAAACAAAAAATATTATTTAAGATCATCAGGTGAAATGGTTACTGGTAAAGTAAATATCAATAAAAATATTTATTATTTTAATAATGATGGATCTATGAAGGAACCAAAATGGGTAAAAAATAATGGAAATTGGTACTATAAAAACAGTGATGATTCTTTTGCAAAGGGTTGGATAAAGGTAAAAGATAAATGGTATTACATGAATAAAGATGGAGAAATGAAAACTGGTTGGTTAAAGCTTGGAGATAAATGGTACTATATGGATGAAGACGGAGAAATGAGGACAGGCTGGGTAAAGGTTAAAAATAGATGGTATCATATGGATAAAAGTGGAGAAATGGAAACTGGATGGATAAAGGTTAAGGATAAATGGTACTATATGGACAAAAGTGGCAGTATGGTTACTGGCAGAATAAATCTTGGTACAAAATCCTATGAATTTTACAGTGATGGTTCTATGAAGGATCAAGAGTTTGCAAAGGGTAAATTAACAAATTTTGAAATGAATCTTAGAAGTAAACCAAGTTTAAATTCAGCTGTATTAACAACTGTATCAGAGGGTTCAGATGTACTAGTTCTTGAAAAGGTAAAGGGAGATCTTACATATTATCGTGTAAAATATAATCATAATGGAAAAACTTATAATGGATATATAAGTACATATTTAAATGGAGTAACAGCTGTACAAGTTTATGATGATAATAACAATAATGAATTTTTAGGTGTATTATCTGAAAAATATGAATCAAATGGAAATCCTGGATGCATTTCATCTGGAGAAGGGGATTATGGTGGTAAGTCTTATGGAGCTTGGCAATTATCATCAAAATTAGGTTCATTAAATGGTTTTGTTAATTGGCTTAAAGGTGAAAATTATGATTTTTATAAAAGATTAACTGATGCAAGAAGTTTAGATAATGGTTCAAATTGTGGACCACATTTTGATAAGGAATGGAAGAGTCTTGCTAATAATCATTATAATACTTTTTATAACTTACAACATAAATATACGAAAAAAACTTTTTATGATGATTTAGTTAACAGACTAACAACTAATGATGGATTTTCTAATATGCTAACAAACTTTTCAATTAGAAATGTATTATGGTCAACTGCAGTTCAACATGGGGCTTATGGAGCTTACCAAATCATAGCACCACTTTCAGATACTAAGGATGTTGAAAAATTTATAAATAAGGTATATGCAGAAAGAGGTCGTAAAAATTCAAGTGGAGGACTTGTTCATTTTCCAAATTGTTCAAAAGCAGTTCAAAGAGGTGTGGCAAGTAGATTTTCAAGGGAAGAAAATGATGCTATCAGAATGTATGAATACAGTTTTTAAAAATTTATAATAGGAGAAGTTACAATGAAAAATAAAAAAATATGGATAACACTTATAGTATTAATAGCAATTTCTACATCAATTTATTTTTTAGTTTTAAATAAAAATGATAAAGTATTGGAAGGTACAAAGGCATCAGTTGAAAATAATAATTCAAAGAATGTTGTAGAAAATAAATTAAAAGAAAAAACTGAAGATAATTTAAAAGAAAAATCTAGTGAAAGTTCAAAAAATGAAAGTAATAAAGTTAAATCTAATAAAGAAACAGAAAAGAGTATGGAAAAGAAAGAAACAGAAAACTCTAAAAATAAATTTACTTTAGATGATGCAATTAAAGTATGTAAAGAGAAGTATGGAGTTGATAATGATACTATATATGTTGGAAATAATACTATGGAAAATGTTAATGGTAAAAAAGGATATTTAATTGAAGTGAAATCTAAGGAGCTTATGAAACAAGGAGGAACTGGAGTAGCTTTTACAGTTTTAGTTTCTTCAAATAAAGTTATAAGCGAATTAAAATAGAGTTTTTCATAAAATTAACATTATGTAAAGATAATTGTTAAATTGAGTCAAAAATGATAACATAAAAATGTTTAAATTTATAAAAATATAGAATAGAGGGATAAATATGTCTATTATAGATAGAGTTAAGTTTGATGGAATTGATAATGGAAACTGGCTAGTATGTAAGTATCCATCAGAAAAACTGTCTACTGCAACAAAACTTATAGTTTCTGAGGGACAAGTTGCTGTATTTTTTAAAGGTGGACAAATCTTTGATGTTTTTAATCCAGGAACATATACTTTAACTACAGAAAATATACCATTTTTAAGTGCTTTTATAAATTTACCTTATGGTGGAGAAACTCCATTTACTGCGGAGATATATTTCTTAAATACTACATCAAAGTTAGATTTATATTGGGGAACAAAAGATCCAATTCAAATAGTTGATCCTAAGTATAAAATAAGATTAAAAGTTAGAGCTTTTGGGCAATTTGGATTTAAAATAAGTGATTATAAAGTTTTTTTAAGAGAGCTTATAGGCAGTATGGGCCCTTATAAGGTATGTAATCCAGAAAATATATCAAGCTTTTTTAAAGGGGCTTTAATAACTAAGGTTAAAAATATTATAGCAGCAGAAATAATAAAAAATAATATTTCTGCATTAGAGATTTCTGTTCATTTAGAGGAATTATCAAATTATGCTTTTGAGAAAGTAAGAGAAGAGTTTGGTAAATATGGAATAGATATAGTTAGTTTCTTTATTGAATCAATTAATTTTCCAGAAGAAGATTTTGATATGATAAATAAAATATTAGTGGATAAGGCAGCCTTTGATATTATAGGAGAAGAAAGATACAACACAAAGAGAAGTTTTGATGTTTATGAAAAAGCAGCTGAAAATGATAATGGTGCAGCATCAACAGCGGCAAGTGTTGGAATTGGATTAGGTCTTGCAAATAATATTTCCAATGTTTCTATGAATACTTCTGGAAGCTTAGGTAATATTGAAGGTGCAAAATATGAGAATAATAATGGATGCAAATGTAATTCTTGTGGACATATAAATAAAGCTCAATCTAAATTTTGCACAAAATGTGGTGAAAAACTTATAGAAGAAAAAATATGTGAAAACTGTGGAGCATCTAATGAAATTGATGCAAAGTTTTGCTCAAGTTGTGGAAATAAATTAATAAAGGAAGTAATTTGCCCTAGTTGTAAAAAAGAACTTACTGAAGATGCAAGATTCTGCAATTTTTGTGGAGCAAAGGTAGGTGAATAAAATGGCAGAAATATTATTATCATTATATTCATTATTTTTAATATACATAGGTTATGAATATATAGCTTGGAATGACTTTACAGTTTATAGTTTAGCTAAATTATTAATATTAGTATTTATTTTTATGTCTCAATTTATTGTACATAAAGGTATTTATAGAAAATTTATAAAAGAAAAAATAGATTCAGCATACCATATTAGTTTAAAAACTATAACAGGAATTTATGGTATTTTAATGGCAATTTATTTAATGTTTATACCAATATCCTTTGGAATAGATAATATTACTATAATATTTATAGTAACTTTAATATATTTAACTATTTCTTTTTCAATAGTACATGCAGGAGAAGTAGCGGAAAGACAAAATAATTTATAATTTAATAGGTTTACTAGGAGGAGTTAATTATGACAGCGAGAGTTTGTAGTCAGTGTGGAGCAGCTTTAGAAGGAGATTCAAAGTTTTGTAAGTATTGTGGAACAAATAATGGTATTAATGAAGAGGTTAATAATAATCAAAGACAATATCAAGAACCTATTCAATCTCAACCAATTAATCAAGGACAACCAATGCAATCAGCACAGTATGTTGGAACTAAGGTTCCTGTTAAAAGTAAGGTAGTTGCAGGAGTATTAGCAATATTATTAGGTGGACTTGGAATACATAAGTTTTATTTAGGAAAGATTTTTCAAGGAATTATATATTTAGTATTTTGTTGGACATATATACCAGCAATTATTGGAGTGATAGAAGGAATTGTTTATTTAACAAAGAGTGATGAAGCTTGGGCTGAAAAAGTAGGTTATAGATATAGATAAATTAATAATAAAGAAAGCAGCAATTTAATTGCTGCTTTCTTCATTTAATTTAAAATAATTATTTGATATTTTGTTGTGGAGTGTAGGAGATAAACTATTCATAAATTTTAATACTTGTTTCTCTTTTTCACCATTCAATAATGTTGGAACATAATCATTTTTATGACTTACAGAAGATATTGAAGCAGGTAAAACTTTAAATTCAATATTTGAAAGGGAATCACCATTAAAAATTAGTTTTGATTTAAGTATAAAGGTTCTTTTGTCAGATGGATTTGGATTACCACCAAAACAAAAATTACCTAAAGAATATACTATAAGTTTACCGTTATAATCTTCTAATGATTGTATTACATGAGGATGTGATCCAAGTACCATAGTTGCGCCACAGTCAATAGCATAATGAGCGAGACTGTAGATTATTTTGTGTAATATGGTTTCTTAGAAATTAAATATTACTGGAAATTTTAGATTCCAGTAATATTTTTTTATTATCTAGAAAT
>NZ_JAUSUF010000004.1 GCF_030813415.1 Eubacterium multiforme
TAGATGCAATTCATGACACAGTACATGAAATGTGTAAAGATGAAGCAAGACATGGTCAAGCATTCAAAGGATTATTAGATAGATATTTCGCTTAAAATCATAAAAATATAAAAAGTAAAAGGCTTAGAGAAATTTTTCTCTAGGTCTTTTATTTTTTTACTTAATATTAATAAATAATTTAAAAATAAAAATTAAATTATTTTCTTTAAATTTTATAATAGGTAATTAAAGGTTACTTATTACTTTATTTTTACTGTTTCAAAAATAAAAGTGTAAACCTTTTTAAATTTAAAGAAATTTCCTTTAATATTAAATTTAAGTTAATTAATAAAACAATAAGTAAACAAAATACATAAAGCATTTAAATAAAAAAAGCTAACGATTATACTAATAAAGGAACAGTTCAAATACTGTTAGCTGTTAATTTAAGGAGTGAAAAAAATGTTCAATTTAAATCCAAAAGAAGATAAATTTTTTGTACTATTTGTTGAACAAGCAAAGAATATTCATGAAGCAGGTAAATTGTTAAAGAAGGGATTTGTTGAATTAGAAAATAAAGAAGAAAATTCTAAGGCTATTGGTAAGTTAGAACATAAGGGAGATAAGATAGTTCATGATAGTATAGTAGAACTTGAAAGTGCCTTTATAACACCTTTAGACAGAGAAGATATATATGAATTAATTAAAATGATGGATAATATTTTAGATACAATTGATTCAGCAGGAAGTAGACTTATTATGTATGATTTAAAAGAATCTAGAGAAGCTGCTGTAAAAATGTGTAGTATGATTGTTGAAATAACTGAAGAAGTTGTAAATCTAATGGAAGAACTTAAAAAGATAGGAAAGAAAAATAATAGAATAATAGAAAAAATAAAAAAGATTAATGAAATAGAACATAATGGGGATAATGTTTATAGAGAAACAATCACAAAGTTATTTAAAAGTGGAGATGACGTATTAGAAATAATAAAATGGAAAGAAATATATTCACTTTTAGAAATTTCATTAGATGATTGTGAAAAAATTGCAGCTATAGTTGAAGGAGTTGTAATGAAGAATGCATAGTACAGCTGTTATGATTACTATAGCTATAGTAATTTTATGTTTAACATTCGATTTTATAAATGGATTTCATGATACAGCAACAGCAGTTGCAACAACAATTACAACTAGAGCTTTAAAGCCTAAAACTGCAATAATTCTTTGTGCTGTATTTAACTTTATTGGAGCATTTATGGGAACAGCAGTTGCTAAAACTGTTGGGGATGATATTGTAAGTCATCAATATATGCCTCAATGGGTTTTAATTGGAGTATTAATTGCATGTATAATATGGAATATATTAACTTGGTATTTTGGAATACCTAGCAGTTCTTCCCATGCTTTAATTGGTTCTTTAATAGGAGGCGGAATAGCCTTTAATAGAACTTTTAGTGTTGTTCAATGGGGAAATGTATTTAATCATGTAATAATATGGTTAGTTCTTGGTCCTGCAATAGGATTTGTATTAGGATATATAATAATGGTAGCTTTAAATTGGATACTAAGACCATTAAAACCTAGAATGGTAAATAGATTATTTCAAAAGCTTCAAATTATAGCATCAGCATTTATGGCTCTTAACCATGGTGGAAATGATGCACAAAAATCAATGGGTATAATTACCATGGCTTTATTAAGTGGAGGTCTTATAAGTACATTTGATGTACCTATTTGGGTAATAGGAGCCTGTGCTATGGCAATGGCACTTGGAACATCAATTGGAGGAAAAAAGATAATAAAAACCATGGGAAGTGGAATGGCAAAACTTACACCAGTAAGTGGATTTGCAGCTCAAATTGGTGCAGCTACATCAATACTTGGAGCTACTCTTTTTGATGCCCCAGTAAGTACTACACAAGTTATTACAACTACAATAATGGGAGTTGGAGCATCAAAAAATATTAAATCTGTTAAATGGGGAGTTGCTAAAAACATTATATGGGCTTGGATTTTAACAGTTCCATTAAGTGCAGTAATTTCTGGGCTTATAGTAGAGATTTTAAAAATGTTTATAGCATAGTTATTAGGAGATAAATTTCATTATAATTTTATCTCCTTAATTATTTATAAAGAATATATAAAAAGGTAGCTTTTTATAAGGAAAAATTGTAAAATATAGTCTGATACTAAAAAATTAGTAAATAACTTTAAATTAAGAGGAGAGATGTAATGTACATTATCAATTTCATAAGAGGTTTTTGTATGGCATTAGCTGACAGTGTCCCTGGAGTTTCTGGAGGAACTATTGCATTTATTTTAGGATTTTATGATAAGTTTATAAATTCATTAAATGATGTAGTTGTTGGAACAAAAGAAAAAAGGATAAATGCAATAAAGTTTTTAATTAAACTTGGTATAGGATGGATAGTTGGATTTATATTATCTGTACTATTTATAACATCAGTTTTTGAAAGTCATATTTATGAAATAAGTTCACTTTTTATAGGATTTATTATTGTTGCAATTCCAATAATATTTAAAGAAGAAAGAAGTAGTATAATTGGTAAATATAAAAATATAATATTTTTAATTATAGGTATATTAATTGTTGCAGGAATTACATATTTTAATCCAGCATCCTCTGGAGGTAATGGTGTAATAGTTTCAACTGATCACTTAAATTTTGGACTTATAGTTTATATATTTTTTGCAGCTATGATTGCAATATCAGCTATGGTTTTACCAGGAATATCAGGATCAACTATTCTTTTAATATTTGGACTTTATGCACCAATACTTGGAGCAGTTAAAGAAGTTATAAAGTTTAACTTTGATTATTTACCAATAGTTATGATATTTGGCTTTGGAGTATTAGCTGGAATAGCAGTTACTATAAAGGGTGTAAAATATGCTTTATCTAATTATAGGTCACAAACAATATATTGTATTATAGGGTTAATGATAGGATCATTATATGCAGTAGTTATGGGACCAACATCTTTAAAAGTACCACAAGCACCTATGAATATGAGTTCATTTAGTATAATTTATTTTATAATAGGTGGAGCTATAATCATTGGACTTGAAAGACTTAAAGTAAATTTAGAAAAAAGAAATAAAAGATAATATAAAACAAAAAAGGTACACTTTAATGTAGAGTTTTAAATTCTACTTAAAGTGTACCTTTTTTTATGAAAAATATATACTATAAAAGCTAATAGCTTTTATAAATTCTCCTCGAAAAACTAAGGTGATAATTTAAAAAAGGAGAATTTTAAGGTGTTATGTTAATCTATAAATTATTGATAATTGCTTTGAGTATTTGTCTTTAGTCTGTTTAATTTTACTTTGTTTTTATCTTTAATATATTTAAATATACGAAGTGGATAATAAGAAAGAAAAATTAAACTATAAATTAATAAATCTAAAAATTTACCACTTTGTAATTTTGGAATAAATAAAAATAAAATATGTATATAAATTAAGCCATAAAATAAATAGGCAGTTCTTTGAATGTTTTTCCAAGTTTTATAACGCATTTTCTTTCTTACAAACCTAAAAGATGTAATCATTAATGGCAACATTAAAATGATCATAAGTAATGATATTGAAGTAGCTATTAATTTGAATGTAGATAATTTACTTGGATTTGTAAAAAAGGTTGGAAAATAAAACATGCCATATAAAATATTATGTCCTAAAGTTATAATACAAGCTATTATGGATAATTCACCACGAATGCTCATAAGTTTTTTCTTTATGTTTGAAGAATTGTTTAAAACACCAGTAAACATAACTATAGTAAATAAAGCTAAAGATATTGTACCTCTAGAAAATATATTTATAAAATATTTATTTATAAATACTGGAAAATTAGAAGTTAAATTTAGTTTTAATATTACTATAAATGCTATAGATATTATTACTGATAAAACATAAAGAAATATAGAATATTTTTTTATCTGTTTAGAATATTTAATACTTAAAATCGATAAAAGTAAGATTAAAATAATAACTATCATGTAAGACCTCCTTGCAATTGAAAACAATTATCAAGTGAATTATATATTGATTTAATAAATTAGTCAAGAAAAAAATAAGAAAATATTAGCTTTATAATTAAAAAAATATATGATATCATAAACGATGATAATTAATTTCAATTGAAACTAAGGTTATTGTGCAGTTATATCTAAAATAATACTAGTTTAAAATACAACTAAACAAAAGGAGTTTTTTTATGAAAAAAATAAAAAAAGTAGAGATCATTATAACATCCATATTTTTAATAATATCTATTTTAGGTTGTGGGATAGTATATTTTATTGGTGAAAAGAGTGATAAAGTTTATGCAAGAATAACGGTAAATGGAAAAGAATATAAAAAAATAAGATTGGACAACCACAAAGGAGAGGAGGAACTAGAAGTAAAAAGCGATTTAGGATTAAACAAAGTAAAAATAATTAACAATAAGATTAGAATTGTTGATGCAAATTGTAAAGACAAGCTATGTAAACAACATGGATACATATATAAAATCGGTCAGACAATAGTATGTTTGCCTAATAAAGTAATTATAGAAATAAAAGAGTTAAAAAATTAAATATATTTATAAGGGGGTCTTTATGACTAAAACAACAAAATTAGTATATATGTCATTACTTATATCTCAGGCTCTAGTATTAAGTAAAATTGAAAGTCTAATACCAGTGCCTTTTTTAATGCCAGGAGCAAAACTTGGACTTGCCAATATTGTTACTATGATAGCTATTTATACTTTAGGTTATAAAAAAGCTTTTACTGTTTTAAGTATTAGAATTTTGTTATCTGTATTTTTTGCAGGCAGTATGTCAAAGCTAATGTATAGTTTAGGTGGTGCAAGTTTTAGTTTTATTTTTATAATAATTTTTATGAGTATTTTTAAAGAAAATATATCTATCATAGGAATAAGTATAGTTGGGGCAGTTTTTCATAATATAGGACAAATATTAGTTGCAATTTTAATTTTGGGGAGTTCTGCTGTTATTTTTTATATGCCTATTTTAATTTTAATAGCTATACCAACAGGTATATTTATAGGTTTTTGTTCTAAGTATATTTTGTTGTACTTAAAAAAATTAAATTTAAGCAAATATATTAATTGACAAGGATAAAAAAGGATGATACTATAAAAAACAAATGAGAATACATATCATTTGCATGGTAAAAGGAGGGATGGTAATAAAAAGTAAGTATAAAATTTATTTTTTAAGTTTAATTTGTATTCTTCTAGTTTTAATTTTTTCTCTTAGTTTATATTTATATAAAAAAAATAATAGCAAGCCTTTAGAAGTATCAAAGCAAGGATTTTTATTAGATACAGTAATAGATGTAAAAATATTTGATAGTGAAAATAAAGATTTATTAGATGAAGCATTTTCTCTTTGTAGTTTTTATGAAAATTTATTAAGTAAAACTATAGAAGATAGTGATATTTATAGGTTAAATAATAGTGGAACTGATGGATATAAAGTACATAATGAAACATTAAATGTTATAAAAAAGGGATTATATTATAGTGAGATATCAAAAGGTGCTTTTGATATTACTATAGAGCCTATAGGTGCTTTATGGAATTTTAAAGATTCAAAAAAAGAAATCCCAAATAAAAAAGAAATAGAGAAAAATTTAAAACAGGTAAATTATAAAGACATAGAAATAATAGATAATACAGTTAGGTTTAGAAAAGAAAATATGTCTATAGATCTTGGTGCAATTGCAAAGGGATATATAGCAGACAGGTTAAAGGATCATTTAGAAGGTAAGGGGGTTAAAAGTGGAATAATAAATTTAGGGGGAAATATTCTATGTATTGGCAGTCATAAAAATGGGGATAAATTTAAAATTGGAGTACAAAAACCTTTTGAAACTAGAGGGGAATCAATTGGAGCTTTAAATATTTCTGACAAATCAATTGTTTCTTCTGGTATATATGAAAGGTATTTTGAAAAGGATGGAAAGATTTATCATCATATTTTAAGTCCCTTTAATGGATATCCTTATGATAATAATATTTCACAAGTTACTATTGTTTCAGACAAATCAGTAGATGGAGATGGGCTTAGTACAGTATGTTTAGCATTGGGAGAGAAGAAGGGAATTGATTTAATTAATTCATTAGATGGAGTAGATGGGATATTTATAACTAAAAAGGGAGAAGTAATATTTAGTAATAATTTTAAAGGCAATACAGAATTTTTATTAGGAGAATAAAAAATGAATAAGAAAATAGGATTATTAATTCTTACTTGTATTTTAAGTGTTTCTGTAGTTGGTTGTAATAAAAATAATGATGAAAAAGATACTTCTAATAGTAAGGGGAATATAGAAAAGAAATATAAAGATGGAAAGTATGAAGGCACAGGGGAAGGCTATGAAGGAAAAACCAAAGTCTCAGTTAAAGTAGATGGAGGAAAGATTAAAAATATTGAAGTTATTAAAACTTCAGACGATGAATCATACATAAAAGAAGCAAAAAAACTCATACCTAAAATAGTAGAAACACAAAATATTGAAGTGGAATCTGTAAGTGGGGCAACTATGAGTTCAAAGGGTATTAAAAGCGCTATAAAAGATGCATTGAAAGATGCTAAATAGGGGGTAATTTATGAAAAATAAAAATATAATCATAGGGGGACTTTTTACTACAATAGTAGTTGGTGCAGCTAGTTTTGCAGTAGTAGATCCATATAATATGTTTAGTAAAAAAAATACATTAGAGGTTTCAAAAGAAAATCAAAATGCACAAGATATAGTTATTAAAGATAAAGAAGAAGAAAAAAAAGAGGATAAAAAAGAAGAGGATCAAAAAGCTATAAATTTAAGTAAAGTAAAGGATGGGACATACTTTGGAGCATCAAAGGGATATGGTGGAGAAATTAAAGTTAAGGTTACTATAGAAGATAGTAAAATTAAAAATGTTGAAGTAGTATCTCATTCAGAAACACCACAATATTATGAAAATGGTAAAAAGGTTATAGATAATATTTTAAATTCAAATTCTACAAATGTTGATTCAATTTCAGGGGCAACATTAACTTCCAATGGTATAAAAAATGCAGTTAGAGATGCTATTTCTAAAGCTGGAATAAAGGTTACCAAGGTTAATGAAGATAAAATTGTAAATAATAATAGTAATACTAATAGTGAAACTAGGGGAGTAAGTCTAGCTAAAAAGAATATAGATAGATATTTAAGTAGTGGGAAAATTAACACAAAAGAGCATAAACTAAAAGATGGTGAATATATAGGGGAAGCACCAGGTTTTAGAGGAAATATAAAGGTTAAAACTATAATAAAAAATGGAAAGTTAGCAGACATAAAAGTAATCAGCAATAGTGATGATTATGAATATTTAAATAATGCTAAAGGGGTAATACATAAAATATTAAAAAATAATGGAACTGAAGGAGTAGACACAGTTTCAGGAGCTACATATTCAAGTAGAGGAATAATAGATGCCATTAATAGATCCTTAAAAAAGGCAATTAAAAAAGATGGAACAATGGCAAAAAAGGATACTAAAGAAAATCATAAAAAAACAGATTCAAAGCCAGAAACAAAGCCAACAGTAAAACCAGAAACTAAGCCAATGCCAAAACCAAATACTGAAGATAGTAACAAAAAATATAATGATGGGAAATGGATAGGAACTGGCTCAGGATTTAAGGCGAAAACTGTAGGTGACAATGAAGTTGAAGTTGAAATAAAAGATGGAAAAATAGTTTCAATAGAAATTAAAACTTTTAACGATGATGAAGGATTTGATAGAAAAGTAAGAAAACTATTTGATAAAATAATTAAAAATAATTCAACAGGAAAAATGAAAGAAGACTTTTCAAAAGTTATAGATATGGGGCTAATTGAAAAGGAAGAAAGGATTGAAAAGCTAAAGGCTAAAATGGCTAATGCTTCTGATAAAGATGAGAGAATAAAAGACTATGAAGTAGTAAGTGGAGCTACATATTCATCTAGAGGTATAATAGAGGCAATTAATAATGCACTAAGTAAGTCAGAGAGAAAATTAGATGATAGCGTAAGAAAATTAACAATAGTAAAAAAGCCAAGTGCAACAGCTGTCTATGGAGAACCAATTGATTTAAGTAAAGTTGAATTATCTATAACATATAAAGATCTTACTGAAAAAAGAATTAAATTTAGTGAGCTTAAAGAAAATGGAATAGATTGTAATATAGCTGATAAAGCTATTATAAATCCAAAAGATAAAAGATTAACTGGAATGATGAGAGTACCTGTTACCTTTACTCATAGAGCATCTGGAGCTGCAGTAAATACGGAGATACAACTTTCTAAGAAAAGAATATATAAAGAACTAGGTAAAATAAAATTTATTAGAGATAATAAAACTGAAGAAATAATAGATTTAAAGGGATCTAATAATAAATTTGCAAGAGAAATTAAACTTGAAGATGGTAAAGATACTGATTTTACTAAAATAGAAGTATATGATGCTAATGATAAACTAGTAACTTCAACTTCAAAGTGGAATAATAATAAAACAATGTGTTTTGTTGATGTTGAACAATTAAAAGAAGAAACAGAATCTACTATGTCTATGTATCCACAAACTGGATATAGAGTTGAATTTTTAAGAAACATTAGTTTTGATTCAGAAAAAATAAAATCTTTTGAAATTAGCAGTTTACCAAAAAAATTAGATTATTTAAAAGGTGAAAAATTAGATCTTTCTGGTCTTTCAATTATAGTTACGGATAGTAATAGATTAGAGAAAAATATTAATATTGATAAACTTGAAATGTATGGATTTAAAGTTGCACCACAACATGATAGTGAATTGAAAGAAGCTGGTAATATAAAAATAAATATTAATCATAAAAATAAAGAAGTTTCAGGAAAAAACTTTGAAATAAAGGTTAAGGACAAGTTGGCATTACCTCATAAAATTGAACTTAGAGATAGTGAAAATGATGAACTTGTAGAAACAGTTTTATTAGAAAAAGATAAAAGAGTTTACAATATTAAAAAGTTACAAAAAAAATATGAAACTTCTAAAAATCCATTAAAAGTAAAAATATTATTAGAAAATGGTGATGTCTTTACTGCAAAAGATATTAAATGGAATAAAAAAAGAGATATGGCTACAATAGAACTTTCAGAAGATGGATCAAAAATACGTTTAAGTATATGGGAGTATTCAAAATAGAAAGAAAAATTTGCTAATATTAATAAGTAAATTTTTAAATAAAGCTATGACTAAATTTAGTCATAGCTTTTTCTATATATTCTTTGAAAAAACAGTAGCATTTCTACCACTATTTTTTGCTTTATATAAATTTTTATCTGCTAAATATACAAAATCTTCAATAGATATATTAGTAGTATCTTTTATAGTATAGCCCCCTAAACTACAAGTTAACTTAATATTTAAATTATCTTCATCATAGGTAGATTGTTCTACTGTTTTTCTAATTTTTTCTGCTAAAATATTTGAATCTTCCATATTAGAATTTGCCAAAACAATAATAAATTCTTCTCCCCCAAATCTCCCTAAATAATGATTTTCATCTTTTATACAAGAATTAATAGTATTTGCAAAAAATTTCAAAACTTTATCTCCAACAATATGACCATAATTATCATTTATAGATTTAAATAAATCAATATCTAATATTATTAAAGATATAGGTGAAGTATTTAAGGAAATAAGTTTTTCTAACTTTTCATATATAATACGTTTAGTATAAAGACCTGTTAATTCATCTTTATATAAGGAAGTTTCTATATTTTTTATTAAACTTTCAATTGTTTTATTTGATTCACCCTTAATAAATAAATTCCTTTTGGAGATATCTTTTAATAATTCAACAATATATGTTTTTTCATTAACAATAAAAGGAACAGCTGTAACTAAAAATACTTTAGAACCGCATACCTCTAATTTTACAAAGGTATCATTTTCTAAATAAGCATTTGAAGAAATACAATTTTTACATCTTTGATTTTTATTCCAAAATTTATAACAAGGAAAATCTTCAAATTCTAATTTAGAGCTAGAATAATATGTATTAATTACTTTGTTGTTAATAGGGTCTACTAATCGTATAAAATCATATAAATTTTTAAAAGGTTTTAATCTTTCTTTTATGTTATCAAGTAAGTTCATAATAAACCTCGCAATAATTATTTTATAATTTATGTTAAATATGGAATTGTTATAAAAAAATCCCAAAATATATTAAAAATTTATTAATTAGTTAAATAATAATATGTTTTATTATAACATAGACAATATTTTTTTTACCAACTATAATATATATAATTAGTATGTGCAAATAAAAAAAGGAGATAAGTATGATTATTGAATTAAAGGATAAAAGAATAGAAGAGTCAATTAGACATTTAAAAAAAGCTATAGAAATAGTAGGTGGAAAAGAATATTTAGATAAATTTAATAATGATTCAGAGTTTGCTGAAGAAATAATTAGTAATGTGTTTTTAAAAGGAGAGGCTATTATATATATTGAAAGAAGAGGATATACAATAGATGAACTTTCTACATTAAAAACAGAATTTGAAAAGTACTTTTTAAAAAATAAAAGAAAAGTTATAGGAAGAATATCCTCTAAAATAAAAGAGTATAACACTTTATTAGAAGGTAAAATAAGAAAGTTTAAAAAGAGTAACTCTATTGAAGAATTTAGAGAAATCGTAGATGAAATAGAAGATAGATATAAATGGGAATTTGATAACTTTTTCTTAATGTATATAGATAATTTAGATGAAAATAAAAATTATTATGGTGAATATTTAACAGAAAAGAAAAAACAGATAATAGATAGTGTTTTAATGAATTTAGGTATATAAATTTTAATAAAAATATATTATAATAAGTAATGTTCAAATATTAAGAGAGGAATCTTTTTCTATTTGTTCCTTTAAATTTATAATTAAAATCTAACAGAAAAGAGATGTCTAATCTGAAAGAAAGTTAATTCAAAATGTATATTTAGTATAGTAGGGATAGGTTTAAGTATCATCCTTATTAGTAATGCAGTTTTAGCTAATTTTCTTTAATTTAAAGGAAGTTAGCTTTTTTATTTATTAGGAGGGGTTTATTTATGAAAAAAATTGCTGTAATTAGTGCTATACTTGAATCTCCAGAAATTTGCCAAGAAGAGTTTAATAAAATAGTTTCAAACTTTAGGGGAAGCGTAAGAGGAAGAATGGGAATACCTTTTGAAGAGGGAATTTCAGTTATTTGTATAACTGTTACAGGAGAGTTAAATGAAATAAATAGTTTAACAGGAAAACTTGGTAATATTAATGGAGTTACAGTTAAAACTGCAATAGCAAAAAAGGAGATTTAGGTGAAAGGAAAAGTTATGAAAGTAATAAATATTATTGATAAGCTTTATAAGGAGCATAATGCTAAAAGAGAAGAATTATTATATCTTTTAGATAATATTACAGAAGAGGAAGAACAGTATTTAGCTAAAAAGGCTAATGAAATTCGTACTCAAAATTATGGGAACAAAGTTTATATGAGAGGGCTTATTGAATTTACAAATTACTGCAAAATGAATTGCTGTTATTGTGGAATAAGAAGAGAGAACAAAGATGCTGATAGATATAGATTAACTTTTGATGAAATAATTTCTTGTACAGACCTTGGAGATAAATTAGGATATAAAACCTTTGTACTTCAAGGAGGAGAAGACAGCTATTTTACAGATGATAAAATGGTTGAAATAATAAAAGAAATAAAGAGAAGACATCCAGAAAATGCAATTACACTTTCTATTGGGGAAAGAAGTTATGAATCTTATAAAAAAATGTTTGAAGCAGGAGCAGATAGATATCTTTTAAGACATGAAACTGCAACAAAAGAATTATATGAGAAACTTCACCCAGGTGCTTCTTTTGAAAATAGGAGAGAATGTTTAAAGAATTTAAAGGAAATAGGATATCAAATAGGTGCAGGATTTATGGTAGGATTACCAAATCAAAAAAATGAGGATTTAGTAAATGATCTAATGTATGTAAAAGAATTAAAACCTCATATGTGTGGTATAGGACCATTTATTCCGCAAAAAGATACTCCACTTGGACATGAAAAGGGAGGAACTCTTGAGAAAACTGTTATAATGCTTTCACTAGTTAGACTTTTACTTCCAGATGTATTATTACCTGCAACTACGGCACTTGGAACTATAGATCCTATAGGAAGAGAAAAGGGAATAAAGGCTGGAGCAAATGTTGTTATGCCAAATCTTTCACCAACAGATGTAAGGGATAAATATGCTTTATATGACGGAAAAATCTGTACTGGAGATGAGGCAGCTGAATGTAGAATGTGTATAGCAAATAGAATGAAAAGATTTGGATATGAAGTTGAAGTATCAAGAGGAGATAATGTAGCCTGGGAAAAAAATAATTTAAAAAAGTACTAGGAGGAGAAAAATGTTTATAAATCACGAGTTAATAAACGGAATTTTAGAAGAAACAAAAAATCCAAGTAAAGAGGAAGCAAGAGAAGCAATTGAAAAGGCAAAAAGAAGAGAAACTTTAAGTTATAAAGACATAGCAATACTTTTAGCTACAAAGGATAAAGAAGTTGAAAAAGAAATTTTTAAGTTAGCTGGAGAAATTAAAGAAAGTATATATGGAAAGAGAATAGTTTTATTTGCCCCTCTTTACATAAGTGATTATTGTGTAAATAATTGTATATACTGTGGATATCACAAATGTAATGATTTTAAAAGAAAGAAATTAACTCAAGAGGAAATTGCAGAAGAAGTTAGACTTCTAGAAAAGATGGGACATAAAAGACTTGCATTAGAACTTGGGGAAGATCCAGAAAATGCACCAATTGAATATGTTGTAGATTCTTTAAAGACAATATATAACACTCAACAAGATAATGGCGAAATTAGAAGAGTTAACGTAAATATAGCAGCAACAACAGAAGAAAATTACAAAAAGTTAAAGGATGTTGGAATAGGAACATATGTATTATTCCAAGAAACTTATAATAAGCCAATTTATGAAAGAGTACACCCAAATTCAATAAAAGGTGATTATGAATATCACTTAACATCTTTTGATAGAGCAATGGATGCTGGAATTGAAGATGTTGGAGCTGGTGTTTTATTTGGACTTGCAGATCCAAGATTTGAAGTTTTAGGACTTATGATGCATAATGCTCATTTAGAAGAAAAATATGGAGTTGGATTCCATACAATTTCTGTTCCAAGACTTAGAAAAGCAAAAGGAGTTACAATGGAAGAGTTCCCATATCTTTTAACAGATGAAATGTTTAAAAGAGTTGTTGCAGTTCTTAGAATAGCAGTTCCATTTACAGGAATGATAATTACTGAAAGAGAACCTGGTGAAATAAGAAGAGAAGCATTAAAATATGGTATATCTCAAATTTCTTCAGGATCAAGTACAGTTGTTGGTGGTTATAAAAAGAGAGCATTAAATTTAAATGATGATGAACAATTTAAATTATTTGATGCAGATTCATCAGTTCAAATAATAAAAGATTTATTAGAAGATGGTTATATACCAAGTTATTGTACTGCGTGTTACAGAAAGGGTAGAACTGGAGATAGGTTTATGTCCCTTGCAAAGAGTGGAGAAATACAAAATGTATGTGAGCCTAACGCCATATCTACCCTTGTAGAATTCTCATTAGATTATGGAGATGAAGACCTTAAAGAAAAGGCATTAAAAACAGCTGTAAAAATAGCTAGTGAAATTAAAAATGAAAAAACTAGAGCTATAACATTAAAAAATATTGAAAGATTAAAGAATGGTGAAAGAGACCTATTCTTATAATTAAATAATTTTAATAATACTTTTGGAGGAGTAAATAAAGTATGTTTATAAATCATGAATTAATTAATGAAATATTAGAAGAAACAAAAAATCCAACTAAAGAAGAAGCAAGAGAAGTTTTAAAAAAAGCAAAAAATAAAGAAAAATTAAGCTATAAAGATATAGCAATTCTTTTATCAATAGAAGATAAGGATATTGAAAAAGAAATGTATAAGTTAGCTGGAGAAATAAAATTAAGCATATACGGAAAGAGAATAGTAATGTTTGCTCCTCTTTATGTAAGTGATTATTGTGTAAACAATTGTGTTTACTGTGGTTATCAAAGATGCAATCCATTTAAAAGAAGAAAATTAACTCAAGAAGAAGTTGCACAGGAAGTTAGAATTTTAGAAAAGATGGGACACAAAAGACTTGCATTAGAACTTGGAGAAGATCCAGTAAATGCACCAATTGAATATGTTCTTGATTGCTTAAAAACAATTTATAATACTCAAAATGAAAATGGAGAAATTAGAAGAGTTAATGTAAATATTGCAGCAACTAAAGTTTCTGAATATAAAATGCTTAAAGAAGCTGGAATTGGAACTTATATATTATTCCAAGAAACTTATCATAAGCCAACATATGATAAAATGCATCCAAAATCATTAAAAAGTAGTTATGAATATCATTTAACTGCCTTTGATAGAGCTATGGAAGCTGGAATTGATGATGTTGGAGCTGGAGCTTTATTTGGACTTTATGATCCTAAGTTTGAAGTTTTAGGACTTATGATGCATAATGCTCATTTAGAAGAAAAGTTTGGAGTTGGATTCCATACAATTTCTGTTCCAAGACTTAGAAAGGCAAAGGGAGTTACAATGGAAAACTTTCCACATCTTTTAACAGATGAAATGTTTAAAAGAGTAGTTGCAGTTCTTAGAATAGCAGTTCCCTTTACAGGAATAATACTTTCAACAAGAGAAAGTGCTGATATGAGAAGGGAAGTATTAAGATATGGAGTTTCTCAAGTTTCAGCAGGTTCAAGTACAGGTGTTGGGGGCTATAAGGAAAGAGAAGAAAAAGGTCATGATGATAAGCAATTTGAAACATCAGATGAAAGAACACCACTTGAAATTATTAAAGAATTGTTAGATGATGGATATATACCAAGTTATTGTACAGCTTGTTATAGAAAAGGAAGAACTGGTGATAGATTTATGTCTCTTGCAAAGAGTGGAGAGATACAAAATGTATGTGAGCCTAATGCTATAACAACACTTGTAGAATATGCCTTAGATTATGGTGATGAAGAATTTAAGGAAAAGGCCTTAAAAACTGCCCAAAAGGTTGCAAATGAAATTGAAAATGAAAAAACAAAAAATATAGTTTTAAATAATATGAAAAAACTAAAGGAAGGCAAAAGAGACCTTTTCCTATAATAGGAGATGAAAGTTATGAATAATACACCTAATTCAAACAGAAAGCATATTGCTATTTTTGGTAATACAAATAGTGGTAAATCCTCATTGATGAACAAAATACTTGGACAAGAAATGTCTTTAGTATCTGAGGTTATGGGAACAACAACTGATCCAGTACAAAAAGCTATGGAACTTATTCCAGTTGGTCCTATTCTTTTAATAGATACTGCAGGACTTGAAGACAAATCAGAACTTGGAAGTCTTAGAATTAAAAAGACTATGGAAGTTTTAAAAAAGACTGATGTTGCAGTTTTTGTTCTTGATGCATCAAGTCCAGATTTTGAATCTTTTAATAAATGGAAAATTGAAGCTTTAAGATATAATATTCCATTTATTGTTGTTGCAAATAAAGCAGAAGTTGCAAATAAAGAAATTGTTGAAACTTTAAATGATAAGTACGAAGATGTTATTTGCACATCAACTGTTACTAATATAGGAATAGAAGAATTAAAGGAAAATCTAGTTGAAATTTTAGAAAAAGAAGAGGATGAAAAATCTTTAATTGGAGACTTAGTTCCTTATAATGGTAAGGTAGTATTAGTAGTACCAGTTGATTCAGAGGCACCAAAAGGAAGACTTATACTTCCACAAGTTCAACTTATAAGAGATTGTTTAGATAATGGAATTAAAAGTTATGTTGTAAGAGATACAGAACTTGAAGATGCTTTAAAGGATTTAAAGGATATAGATTTAGTAATTACAGATTCACAAGCTTTTAAAAGGGTAAGTGAAATAGTACCTAAAAATATTAAACTTACAAGTTTTTCAATTCTTTTTGCAAGACAAAAGGGAGATTTAAATGCATTTATAGAAGGTGTAAATAAAATAAGAAATTTAAAACCTAATGATAATATTTTAATTTCAGAAAGTTGTACTCATAATGTTTCTCATGAAGATATAGGAAGAGTTAAAATTCCAAAGCTTTTAGAAAAATATGTTGGAGGAAAACTTAATTTTACCTTTAGAGTAGGTCATGATTTCCCGGAAAATATAGAAAAATACGATTTAATAATTCATTGTGGAGCTTGCATGATTAATAGAAAAACAGTTTTAAATAGAGTTAAACAATGTAATGAAAAAGAAGTTCCAATAACTAACTATGGAGTTGTACTTGCATTTTTAACTGGAATATTAGAAAGATCTACAAATAATTTAATATAGAAGATATCTGTGTAGTTAAGTAAGTTTTAAAGTTATCAAAAACTAAAACTTACTTAAAGCATAGATTAAAATATAAAAATAATTAAAAAAAAGTAATCTTTAAGATTGCTTTTTTTGTTTATGAATAAAAATTTGTGTTATAGTAAATAAGTAAAATAAAAAGTAATGGAGAAAAATATGAAAAACGAATTTGAAAAGTATAATTTAAGTAAAGAAATAATTAATTCATTAAATGATTTAGGATATATTAAACCAAGTGAAGTTCAAAAGCTTGTAATTAAGGAAGCTTTATTTAATAAGGATTTAATTGTTAAAGCACAAACAGGTAGTGGTAAAACAGCAGCCTTTGGTATTCCTCTATGTGAAAAGATAGATTGGGAAGAGAATACTCCACAGGTTCTTATACTTGCACCAACTAGAGAACTTGCAATGCAAATAAAAGATGATATTACAAACATTGGGAGATATAAAAGGATTAGAGTTGTATCTTTAGTTGGAAAGGAGTCCTTTAAAGATCAAGAGAGAAGTTTAAAAGGAAAAGTTCACATAGTTGTTGGAACTCCAGGAAGAGTATTAGATCATTTAGATAATGGAAATTTAAATGGTAAAGCCTTTAAATATTTAGTTATAGATGAAGCTGATGAAATGTTTAATATGGGATTCATAGGTCAAGTTGAAGGGGTTTGTAGAAGAATAACTAGAAAGAGAGTTACAATGCTTTTTTCAGCAACTATGCCAGAGAAGATTAATGAGTTAACAGAAAAACATATGAATAGGCCAGTAGTTATTAAAATTAAAGAACAAGGCTTAATAACAGATAGAATAACTCATGGATTAATTAAAGTTTCAGGAAAAGAAAAACTTGAAAAGGTTAATGAAATATTATTAAAGGAAGGGCCAGAAACTGCAATAATGTTTTGTAGAACTAAAGATAATGTAGAAAATTATTTTAATTATTTTAAAGATAAAGGATATTCAGTAGATAAAATTCATGGTGATATGCTTCAAAAGGATAGAACAAAAAAAATGAATGAATTTAAGGAAGGAAAATTTAGAATTCTTATAGCTACTGATATTGCAGCAAGAGGAATTGATGTTCATAATATTACTCATGTAATAAATATTGATATTCCAGTTGAGAAGGAAAGTTATGTGCACAGAATAGGAAGAACTGGAAGAGCAGGAACAAAGGGTAAATCAATAACATTAATGACACCTTATGAAGATAAATATTTAGATAGAATTGAAGAATATATTGGATTTAAAATAGAAGATTACAAAGAAGAGAATAAAGAATTTAATAAAGAAGAAAGAATAAAATTATTAAAAAGTAAACCTGTCATTAAAAAACAAACTAAAAAAATTACAAAAAATATAACTAAACTATATTTAAATGGTGGAAAGAAAAAGAAAATAAGAGTTATTGATATTGTTGGAACTATAATGAGTATTGATGGTATAGAAAAAGAAGATATAGGTATTATTGAAGTTAATGATACAGGTTCAACTGTTGAAATACTTAATAATAAAGGCAAAAAAGTTTTGAAGGAATTAAAAGAAAAAACAATAAAGGGTAAAAAGCTTAGAGTTGAAATAGCTAAAAAATAATATATATTTTGAAGGTAGTAATAATTGTCACTTAATTAACAATTATTACTACCTTTTTTATTTACTTTATTTTTATTAGCAGATTATTAAATATAATAAAGGTTTATATTTTTTTATTATAAAACTTAAAAGATTAAAATAGTGTAATTTAAAGTTACAGTGTAATTAAAAATTACATATTTAAAAAGAAAAAGTGTAATTTTTAATTATAGTAACAAAAGAAGATAGACATATATTTAACAAACAATGAGCTCTGGAAAAGTTGGCATGATAATTGCTAAATATATTAAAGTAATAAATTAAAAAATAATCTTAAGAGGAAAATGAAAGGAATGAATCTAAAAAAATGGATAGAAAGAAATTTAGAAAAGGACTTATGTTTGGTATATTAGTTGGACTTGCATGGGGCTTAGATGGAGTACTTATGGGAAGAGTTGGGGATAATGCAATTTTTACAGATAAAATTTTTGCCTTAAGTCAAGGAGTGTCACAAACAAGTTTTGAGTTTTCACCTCTTGTAACAGCATTTTTTCATGAAAGTTTTTGTTTTGTGTGGGTTGCGTTATTCCTAATATTTAGAAAGCAGCTAAAACATGTTTTTTATTTACTTTTTAAAACTAAAAAAGGTAAAGCAGCTGCAATTGCAGCATTAGTTGGTTCACCAATTGGTATGAGTGCTTATCTTTTAGCAATTAAATATGCAACAGCACCATATGCATCAAGCATTTCTGTAATTTATCCAGGAGTTGGAGCAATATTATCATATCTTATATTAAAAGAAAAATTATCACTTAGAGCAGTAGTTGGTATATGTGTAAGTTTACTTGGATCATTTATGTTAGGTTTTAATCCAGGAAATGTTCCACCTACTTTCTTAAAGGGAATATTATTTGCAGTAATTGCAGTATTTGGTTGGGCACTTGAAGGAGTTATTATTGGATTTGCAATGAAGCATATAAAAGATGAAGATCACATAGAAGCGACACCACAACAATTCTTAGGACTTAGATATTTTATTTCAATGATTTCATATGCAGTTATAGTATTACCTTTAATAAAAGGATATCCACTTGCAGGCTATGTAGTACAAAGCGGATTAGTATTTAAATATGCAGGTATTGCAATACTTGGAGCAATAACATATTTAGCATGGTATAAAGCAGTTGATTTAATAGGAGCTGCTATGGGAACTGCATTAAATAGTACAGCAGCACTTTGGACAATAATATTTAGTGCAGTATTATTTGGAAATAAAATAACAGGATCATTAGCATTATGGGGATGTGTAATAGTTCTTGGAGTATTTATATTTGCAATAGATCCAAAAAACTTTGGTAAGAAAAATGAAAAAATGTTAGATAGTGAAAATATAATGTAATAAAAAATTTAAAGATAACAATTACTTAAATTTTTATTTAAGTAATTGTTTATTATCATATGAAAATTAAAATGAATATGGAATACAGTTGATAACTTTTCAGGAGGAACTTAAATGTTAAAAAAAGAAATAATAGAAAATATGCAAAATATAGTTGATAACTGCATGGGAGACTCTGAGGCAGCTTGTGTTGCTACTTGTCCTATGCATACAGATGTAAAAAAATATGTAAGATTAATTAAAGAGGATGATGGAAAAGGTGCAATAAAAGTTATTAGAGAAAATCTTTTTATTCCAGGAACTCTTGGAAGAATTTGTGCGCATCCTTGTGAGAAGAAATGTAAATGGAATGAAGGAAAAAGTCCTATGGCAATTGCTTCATTAAAAAGATATGCAGCTGATAATTTTGATGATGAAAAGGATTGGGATTTAACTATAAAGGCTGAAAATGGCAAGAAAGTTGCAGTAATAGGTGCTGGTCCATCTGGATTACAAGCAGCACTTGAACTTAGAAAAGAAGGAATGAGTGTAACTGTTTTTGAAAAACTTCCTGTAAGAGGAGGAATGATGGCAGTTGGTATTCCAGAATATAGATTACCAAGAAATATATTAGAAAAAGAAATAAGTTATTTAGATAAATTAGGTGTTAATTTTAAAGTTGGAGTTGAAATTGGTAAAGATATTAAATTTAGTGATTTACTAAAAGATTTTGATTCTGTTGTAGTTGCAGTTGGTAAGCATATGGGAAGAGTAGATAGAAGTTTAGAAAACTTTGATGCTTCTGGTGTATTTAGTGCAGCAGAATATTTAAAAGAGGCAGCCCTTACAAGAAATGTTCAAGAATCAGGTAAAAAAGTTTTAGTAGTTGGTGGCGGAGACGTTGCTATGGATTGCTGTAGAGTTTCTAGAAGATTAAAAAATACAGAGGAAGTTTATTCAATCTGTTTAGAGGATAGTTTTCAAAGTATGGCATCATCAGAACATGAAGTTACAGGTGCTATTAATGAAGGCATAATCTTTAATCATGGAGAAGCTATAAAGGAAATTAAAGTAGATAAAGATGGAAGAGTTTCAAAAGTTATATTAAAGAAATGTTTATCAATGTTTAATAAAGAGGGTATGTTTGCCCCAACATTTGATGAAAATGATACAAAGGAATTAGAAGTAGACACAATAGTATTTGCAATAGGACAAGGTGTTGATGAAAACTTTGCAGAGGAAATTTTAGAGCAAAGAAGAAATTCAACCTTTGAATGTAATAAAGAAACACTTCAATCCATATCAAATGAAAAAGTATTTATAGCAGGAGATGCTTCTGGTGAATCAGTTATAGTTATACAAGCTATGGCAACAGGTAGAAGAGCAGCAGAGTCTGTAATTAGATTTTTAAATAATGAATCATTAACAGAAGGAAGAAATTTAGAAGATACATGGAGTTTTGATACTAAACTTGATATGCCAACTAACTGGGATGAAATAGTAAGAGTTAGAGAAGATATGAAAGAATTAGACCCCAAAAATAGAGTTAATTCTTTTGATGAGGTTGCCCTTGGCTATACTAAAGAGGAAGCTTTAAGAGAAGCTGATAGATGTAGACAATGTGAATGTAAACTTTGTATGAAAGAGTGTTTAATGCTTAGAGAATATACAGAGTGTCCTAAAAATTTATTTAAAGAATATTTAGAAAAAGGATATGAAAATATGGATAAGATAATAGCTTATTCATGTAATCAATGTAGTCAATGTACAATAGTTTGTCCAAAGAATTTTAATATAAAGGATAACTTTATAGAAATGAAGGAAGAATTTGCAAAAGAAAATAATGGTTATGCACCACTTAAGGAGCTTGAATATGTAGCACCACAGCAAGAAAAAGAAGCTGGTGAAAAATATTCAACTCAACTTAAAGGAGCCCATGGAAAAGCAAAGAAAACTAAATATGTTTTTGTTCCAGGATGTACAGTTCCAGCTTATATTCCAGATGCCTGTGATAAAGTGTTAAATCATTTAAAAGAAAAACTTGGGGAAGAAAATGTTGGAGCAATACTTCAATGTTGTGGTAAAGTATCTTTATTAGTTGGAGAAAAGGAAAGATATTTAGATATAAACAAAAAGGTTATAGACCAATTTGATGAAATGGGAGCAGAAGTTATAGTAACTATATGTCCTTCATGTTATAAAGTTTATTCAGAAACTGTTAAAAATCAAAAGGTAATATCCTATTGGGATCTTATGAGAGAAGAAATTGGACTTCCAAAGGAAGCTGTATCTATAGGAGCAGAATCAGATGTTGTATTTAATATACATGATTCTTGTGTAACTAGAGATGTAATTTCTCATCATGAAAGTGTAAGATGGATGTTAGACGAAATGAATTATAAGTGGAGTGAAATAGAACATAACGGTAAAAACACAAGATGTTGTGGTGTTGGGGGTATGGCATGTAGCTCAAATCCAGAACTTTATAAGAAATTATATATGAGAAGAGCAAATGATTTTAATGAAGAGTCAGTAGTTACTTATTGTGGATCTTGTAGAGGAACTATGGAGGCAGCTGGTAAGGATGCAGTTCATATATTAGATCTTATGTTTAAAGGAAGCAGTTATAAAGCTTCTGATAGAAAAGATGGCAGAGGTTATAAAAATGAAGAGGAAATGTGGAGTAGAAGATTAGCTACTAAGGCTAAATTTGATGCTTATAAAAAATAATATATAAATTAAAAGGGACACTTAAAAATTGTTTAAGTGTCCTTTGTTTTTGATAGACCATAGCGTTTCATTTTGTTGTATAAGGCATTTCTACTTATACCAAGGCTTGCGGCAGCTTTAGTCATATTACCATTAAAATAATCTACAGTATTTTTTATTGTTCTTTGTTCAAGTTCTAATAAGGTAGATAATAAAACTTCCTGCTGACAATCAGTTTCTTGTTTTTTTTGTTTATTACAAGTAGGACAATTTTCATCATCACAAATATGAAATATTTCATTGCCTAAGTTATCATATTTTAAACAAGTACATTCATCAAAATTCATTTCATAACTTGTTTCTCCATTAAGATTAACAATATTTTCTACACAGTTTTCTAATTCTCTTATATTACCAGGCCAACAATAAGAAATCATTTTTTTAAATAATCTATTAGATATTTTAGGTATAGGTTTATTAAGCTGTTTACTTTTAATATCTAAAAAATAATCAAGTAATATAGGTACATCACCAAATCTATCCTTAAGAGGTGGCATATTAAGTGGGATTACATTTAATCTATAATATAAATCACTTCTAAAGCGGCCATTTTTAATTTCTTCTTTTAAATCTTTATTAGTTGCAGCAATTATTCTAACATCAATGTTTATTGGAGTTTTGCCACCAACTTTAGTTATTACACCTTCTTGAATAACTCTTAAAAGATGTACTTGCATTTCAAGGGGCATTTCACCAATTTCATCTAAGAAAATTGTACCTCCATTTGCAAGTTCAAATTTACCGGCTTTACCACCTTTTCTAGCACCTGTAAAAGAACCTTCGTCATAACCAAAAAGTTCACTTTCTATTAGTGATTTTGGAATAGCGCCACAATTAACAGCTATAAAAGGTTCGCTTGCCCTTAAGCTATCATTATGAATTGACTGTGCAAGAAGTTCTTTTCCACAGCCACTTTCTCCTGTTATTAAAACAGTAGAGGGACTTTTAGAAATTTTCTTTGCAGCAGTTATAACCTTTTTTATTTGAGGGCTATCACCAATTAGATTATCAAAAGTATATACAGCATAAGATGTTGTTAATTTATTTAAAGTGTTTATTAGTTTTTTAGTATCCTTTAAAACTAATAGAAAACCATAATCATCATCAGGATAATTTAATTTAATTAAGTCAGAAGTAAAAATTGATTTTGAATTTGATAAAGATATATTCTCTATAATATCTTTATTTTCTTTAACCATCTCATTTATATTTGAGTTTAATTCAGGAAAAATATCAAAAATATTTACTTCCTTAATGGTAAAATGAGATAATTTAAGTAATTTTAGAGCTTTATCATTAGTAAATATAATTTGTTTATTTTTGGATAAAGTTAAAATTCCTTCATCTAAAGAATTTAAAATTATATTATAATATTTTGTATCTAAAATTTGCATTATATTTTTAGCCTCCTTTATTAAGAGAGTATGAAAATTTCTATAATAAATAATATTATTTTAGCATAATAAGATACAGATATAAATGTGATAAATTGTAATATTAGTAATAAAATAATAATAATTATAAAAGAGTATAAATCATTGGAGTTTATGGTAAATAATGGTAAAATGTATTAAAGAGAGTATTTTATGAGTATTATATGGAGGGATAACTTTGAAATTTAATTTAAAAGTTCCAACAGAGATATTGTTTGGAGAGAATATAATAAAAAGTAATTATAATAAATTTAATAATTTAGGAAAAATAGCTTTAATTGTAATTGGGAAAAAGTCAGCCAAACTAAATGGTGCATTAAGTGATGTGTTGTATGCATTAGATAAGGAAAATAAAGAGTATTATATCTTTGATAAAATTGAAGAAAATCCATCCTTAGAGACAATTGAAGATGGTGGAATTTTAGGGAGAAGGGTAAAGGCAGATTTTATAATAGGTATAGGAGGAGGTTCACCTTTAGATGCGGCAAAGGCAATATCAGTATTTATTAAAAATCCAAATATTGATAAAAAAAGTATTTTTAATGGAGAAAATCTTAGTGGTGTTCCAGTTATTGCAATACCAACTACTGCAGGAACTGGAAGTGAAGTTACTCAATATGCAATAGTTACAGATCATTCAATAAAGAAGAAAAAGAATTTAGGACAAAGTATATATCCAAAAGTTGCATTTATAGATTTTAAATATACTAATAAATTAAATATAGAAATGACAAGATATACAGCAATGGATGCCTTTTCTCATATAGTTGAAGGATATTTAAATAGTAATTCAACAGAGTATACAGATAAACTTTCCCATGAGGCATTAAAAATATGGGGGGAAGCACTTGAAGGACTTTTAAAAGGAAATATTACTAAAAAAGATAGGGAAAATCTTATGATGGCATCTACCTTAGGGGGAGTGATAATATCACATAATGGAACATCTATTCCTCATGGAATGGGATATCCACTTACCTATAATAAAGGAGTTCATCATGGGTTAGCTAATAGTTGTTTGTTTTGTGAGTATTTAGATGTATTTAAAGATAGGAAAAAGGTTAATAATATAATTAATATATTAGGTTTTTCATCTCTTAAAGATTTAAAAAAGGTAATAAATAGATTATCAGAAAATAATATATCAATTACAGAAAAAGAGGCTAAAGAGTATACAGAAGAAATATGGAACAATAAAGATAAATTAAAGAATCATCCAGAAGATATAAGTTATGATGATTTATATAATATATATTATAAAAGCTTAGTAACAAATAAGTTATAATATATAATAGGTACTGTGGTATAATTACATTATAAAGTTAAGCTTTACTTAGTTAAAGTTTTTAGAAAAGGAGATAATCAATGAACTATATTTTTAAATACGAAGATAAGGATTATGATTTAAATAAAGAAAACCTTATAGAAATAATTAATGATGAAGAAAATAAAGTAGAAGGCATAGACATAGATGAAGTTTTAAGGCTTTTAAATGAAGGAGATAATGTCTCCTTTGAAAAGGCATACTATGATACTCCTTGTGATGAATGTAATAGTAATTTTAAAGAAAAAAAGAGTATTAGTGAATACTTAGAGTATTATTTCTACATTTATAGTAAAGATGGAAATTATGTAATAAGTGATATTTCAAAGGAATATGAAAATTTAACTTTTAATAGATTAAAGTTAGAAGGTAAAGTAGATAATAGTTATATAGTTACAGTTATAGTTTGCACAAATTGCTCTAAATATTTAGTACAAATAGAAGAAGTTTTAGTATAAAAAGAAAGTTATCTTAATGAACTTTATTTAGTTCAAAAAGATAACTTTTTTTTAGAGTTTTAAAAAGGCAATTAGTAATAAACATATTCCAGAAATCCAAGATAAATTGTTATTAGAATTTGATGGTAAGAATTTTTCTCCTAAATAAGAGCCAATTTTAATGGAACATATTCCAAAAATAAAACAAAATAATATCATAAATAAAGAGTTTATATTAATAAAGCTAGCTCCAAATCCAACAGCAAGGCTATCAAGAGAAAGAGCCATAGCTAAATATATAGACTCTTTTAATGAGATATTTTTAGATTTATCAAAGTCTGCCTTAGTTTCATCTATATATACTTGAAAGGCAAGTTTAAAATCAAACAACTTAATAGTTAAAGGCTCTCTAAGTTTAGAAAATTTACTCATATATCTCTTAAAAAAACCCTCAAATAATTTATATACACCTAAAGATGTAAATATAAAAAAGCTTATATATTTAGGTAAGTAGTTAGGTAAAATACCTTCTAAATAATTTCCAAGTGTTAAAGACATTGTTAATATTAAGCAAGATACTATATTCATTACAATTATATATATATTAGGAATTTTTATTTTATTTGCACTGTAAGCAATACTTGCAACAAATGAATCTATTACAAGAGAAAAAACTAATATTAAAGCTTCCATAAAGTCACCTCAAAATCTTTGTTATATTATTTTATGACAAATATATACAAAGGTGATGGAGAGGGAAGCTTTTTTATTTATAAATAATTTATAACATTATATAAATATAATAATTCTAAATTATAATAAAATTTTAGTAGTTACATATTAGATTTTGTTTTATAATAAAGAAAAATGAAAGGGAAAAAATATGTTTAGTGTAGATTACGTAATAAACTTATTAAGTACTTATAGAGAGTTTGCAATAATTATAAGTATAATTTTAAGTGTTATCATTTCTATATTAGGGGTTGTACCTTCAGTTTTTGTAACTGGAGCAAATATACTTTTCTTTGGACCTATAGGTGGTTTTCTAATTTCTCTTTTTGGAGAAGTCTTTGGAGGTTGGATTACATTTAGATTATATAGAATAGGTTTTAAAAAGGGTTTTAATAATCTTACAAAAAAGCATAAGCTTTTAGAAAAGATAGCAAAAAGTAAGGGGAATGAGGCTGCATTTTTAATACTTCAAGGAAGAATTATTCCTTTTATACCTTCAGGTTTTGTAACATTAGCAGCAGCCCTTTGTGAAATAGATGACTTAAGATATAATTTAGCAACATTAGTTGGAAAAATTCCATCTATATTATTAGAAGTTTTAATTAGTTATGGAATTATATCTCAAGGAGAAAAGGCAATTGAAATTATACTTACTCTTTTAGGTATATATCTTATTTATAAAACTATTAGAAAAAATAAAGTATGATATAATTAATATACTTGAAATTTAACAATAAGGTTAGGAGAGAAATTAAATGTACAAATTAATAGCATTAGATATGGATGGTACTCTTTTAAATTCAGATAAGCAAATATCAGAAAAAAATAAAGAAGCATTAAAAAAAGCAAAAGAACTTGGGGTTTATGTTGTACTAGCCTCAGGAAGACCAATAGATGGACTATTAAAATATCTAGAAGAACTAGATCTTTTAGAAGAAGATGATTATGTACTTAGCTACAATGGATGCTTAGTACAAAAAACAAAAAATAAAGAGGTTGTTTGTAGTTCTACTATTAAGGGAAAAGATATAAAGTACTTAAAGAATATAGCAGATGATTTAAATTTAAATATACATGCATTTTCAAAAGAAAGAGGACTTATTACTCCTAAAAATAGTAAATATACTGCTTATGAAGCTCATCATAACAATATGGAAGTTCATATAAATGATTTTGTAAATATAGATGATAATGAAGAGATTATGAAAGCAATGATGATTGATGAACCTGAAATATTAGATGAAGGTATAAAAAAGATACCAAGTGAAGTATATGAAAAGTATAGTGTAGCAAAAAGTGCTCCATTCTTTTTGGAATTTTTCAACAAAAATGCAAGTAAAGGTGAAGGGGTAAAACTTCTAGCAGAATACTTAGGAATAAAGAAAGAAGAAATAATTGCAGCAGGAGATGAAATGAATGATTTTCCAATGATAGAATATGCAGGTCTTGGAGTTGCTATGGGAAATGCTTGCGATAAAATAAAAGAAGTTGCAAATTATATTACTGATACAAATGACAATGATGGAATAGCTGAAGTTGTAGAAAAATTTATAATTAAAGAAAGAATATAGTAATAAAATTTACTGATATAAGTTAAAAGATCCAGAGATTGGGTCTTTTTTTCTTTCCAAAATTGTAAAATAATATATTGTAAAAAAATGATATAAAATTATAACATTTGTCAAAAATTAATGGATTATTTTTGCTTTTTATTAATAAACTGGTTGAAAATTTTGAAAAAATGAATAAACCTTAAATAATAATATAAAAATATTGAAAATATAATAACTATGTGTATATAATCAATAAGTGATAAATTTAGAAAGATGGAGAGGATAGCGTGGAAGAAAATAGAGAGAAGTTCTCATCTGGATTAGCAATATTTTTTGCGACATTAAGTTCATGTGTGGGGTTAGGAAATATATGGATGTTTCCTTACGTTGTTGGAGAAAATGGTGGAGCTGCATTTATAATTATTTATTTAGCTTGCGTTTTAATAATAGGACTTCCAACACTTATTAGTGAATTTGCTTTAGGAAGAAGAACGAAAAAGAATATTTATGGAGCTGTATCAAATATAACAGATAAGAAGATATTTAGATTGATAGGAATAATAGCTATTACTGCTTCCTTCTGTATGTTATTCTTTTATACAGTAGTTACTGGTTGGGTATATTCATATGTATATAAAGCTTTAACAGGAGCTTTCAATGGAATTAATGCACAAGATGTTGCAACAATGTTTAATAATACAAGTGCAGCAGCAGTAAGTCCAATTTTATGGCAACTTTTAGCATTAGTTGTAGGTGGAATAATTCTTACAATGGGAGTTAAAAGTGGTATAGAAAAGTTAACTAAAACTTTAATGCCTGTTCTTATAGTATTACTTGCAATTTGTGCAATAAGAAGTTTAACATTACCAAATGCAATGGCTGGAGTAAACTTTTTATTTAAACCTGATTTTAGTAAAGTAACCTTTGCTGTATTTTTATCAGCATTAGGATTAGCATTCTTTAAATTATCAGTTGGTACTGGATCAATGGTTACATATAGTAGTTATTTTACAGATGATAATAATTTAGTAGCAACAGGAACTAAAGTTGCCCTTGCAGATACATTTGTTTCATTACTTGCAGGTACTGCAATATTTCCAGCAGTATTTTCTTTTAGTCAAACACCTGAAGGTGGACCAGGATTATTATTTAATACAGTACCTTTAATATTTTCAAAAATGCCTGGAGGATCAATACTTGCAGTAGTATTTTTCTTATTAACTGCTATGGCAGCAACTATGGCTATGATTTCTATAATGCAAGTTTTAATTGCAACATTTTCAGAGCAATTTAAATTAAATACAAAGGTTTCAATTATAATTACCATTGTAATTATAATGATATTTGGATCCCTTGCTGCATTATCAGCAAATCCAGAAGGTCCATTAGCACATGTAAGTATATTTGGATTAACATTCTTTAATTTCTTTGATACAGTAGTATCAAAAGTTTTATTACCTATTAATGGTTTCTTAGTAACAATACTTATGGGTCATGTAGTAAGTAATAAAATATATGTTTCTCAATTAACTAATGATGGAACTTTAAAAAATGAGGGGATTGTTAAGTTTATTACTTTCTTAGTAAGATATATTACACCAGCGTTAATATTAATAGTATTTGTTAAATCCTTCATTTAAAAGGAAAAAATATGATATAATGAAAAAGTCCAATGATATATTGGACTTTTTTGTTTATTTAAATTTTTTGAAAAGGGAGGATAAGTTTGAATTATAATATTTTATTATGCGATGATGAAAAAGAGATATTAAATGTTTTAGAGTTATATCTATCTAAAGAAGGCTATAATATATTTAAAGCTAAAGATGGAGTTGAAGCTTTAAAAATTTATAAAAATAATGAAATACATCTTGCTATAGTTGATATAATGATGCCAAATATAGATGGAATAAGAGTTGTAAAAGAATTTAGAGAAAATTCTAATATGCCTATAATTATGCTTTCAGCTAAAAGTAGTGATGAGGATAAAATATTAGGACTAAATATAGGGGCTGATGATTATATAGCAAAGCCATTTAATCCATTAGAGGTAGTTGCAAGAGTTAAGGCACAGTTAAGAAGAGTATATAAATTAACTGATGGAGACAAGGAAGAAAAAGAAATTATTAAAATTGGTGAAGTTGAATTAGATAGATATAATGTAAAGGTACATTTTAAAAATAAGGAGCTTGAACTTACTTCAATAGAATATAAGATATTAAAGTATCTAATGGAGAATGCAGGAAGAATATTAACTAAAAATCAAATATTTGAAGAAGTTTGGAATGAAGTATTTTTAGGTGGAGATAATACAATAATGGTACATATAAGTAGACTTAGAGAAAAATTAGAGGATAATTCTAGGAATCCTAAGTATTTAAAAACAGTAAGAGGACTAGGATATAAGTTTGAAAAAAATGTGGAGATTTAGAAAAAAGAAAAAAAGAGATAAACTTTTAGTAACTGTTTTTAAAAGATATATAAGTTTTGTATTAATTATTGGATGTATTTATTTATTATCTTATATATATTTAGGAATAGGTTTAACTAAAGTTATAGATAAAAATAGTATACCTGTTATAGATATAATAAATGGTAAGTACATAGATTATAATAAAATTAATGTAAATGAATTAAAGAAATTAAATGGTGAAATTGAAATTTTAGATACTTCAGGTAACGTAAAAAAGAGAATTGGAAATATATCAACTAAAAAGGAACATTATACTGAAAAGGAACTTTTAAATCTTGCTAGTAGGAAAGAGTGGAGAAATTATCAAGTATTCCTAAATAGTGTTAAAGATAAAAATGGAAAAGAATATATATACATATTAAGACTTCCAAAGGAGAAATTTATCTTTAATGTAAAGTTACTTCAAATGCCCTTTAGTGTAGGCAAGCCATTTTATAAAGAATATGGAAAAGTATTTTTAGTTGCTATTGGATTAGCTTTATTTTGCGTAATTTTATATAGTACATGGACTGCAAGAAAAATAAGTAGACCTTTAAAAAAGATTGACAATACTCTTTTAGATATTATAAATGGTAATTATGATGAAACATTAAATTTAAAGGGTGAAGAGGAGTTTGAAGTTGTAAAGGAGACCTTAAATTTTCTAATAACAAAGCTTAAAAAAAGTGAAGAAGAAAATAAAAGGTTAGAGGAGAGCAAAAATAAGCTTATGCTTGACTTGGCTCATGATATAAAAACTCCAATGACAACTATAAAAAGTTATTCTATGGCTCTTTATGAAGATATGATTGATGATGAGGATAAAAGAAAAGAATATTATAAAACTTTATATAAAAAATCAGAAAGAGTTAGTGAACTTATAGAAGAATTATTTGAATTAGTTAAGCTTGATAATCCTAAATCAAAGATAAATTTATCAAAGGTAGATATAACAGAGGAACTTAGAATCACTGTTTTAGAATTTTATGAAGAGATAGAAAAAGAAGGGTTAGAGCTTATAATAGATATACCAGAAGGACCAATATTTTTGGATTTAGATATGAAACTTATAAGAAGAGGAATAAGTAATATATTAGAAAATTCTCTTAAATATAATAAAGATGCAACATATATAAAGGTAGAATTATTTAAAAGGGCAAATTACGTTGAAATTATAATTGGAGATAATGGAGTAGGAATTCCAGATGAAATTAAAGAAATAGTTTTTGATGAATTTGTAAGAGGAGATAAAAGTCGAGGAACTAATGGAGGAACAGGGCTTGGTCTTGCAATAGCAAAAAAAGGAATAGAAAAACATAATGGAGAAATTAGACTTTTAAATACAATTAAAGGTGCCGTTTTTAAGATTACATTAAATAGCAATGAATAATTCATTGCTATTTAATTTTTTTTTGTATTATTATCCACCAAGGGTAATGTCTTGCTTGTTATACCAGTTTAAAGCTTCAGTTAGATGAGTTTCTTTAAAGTCAGGCCAAAGGGAATCTATTATATAAAAATCAGAATATACAGATTGAGCTGGTAGAAAACCACTTAGTCTTCTTCGTCCTCCCCATCTAATTATTAAATCTATACGAGAAATATCATGGGATTTAATTGAATTTAAAATATTTTTATTTGAATTATTACTTCCTTTTAGGAAAGAAAGATCCCATTCCCAACAATAGTTAATAAGAAAATTAACTTTTATCCCTCCATTACCAAATTTTTTACGAGTTGTGTAGGGCAATAATTCTTTCGGAAAACTTTTAGAATTAGTATTACCAATAACTAAAATTTCAGCATCCTCCTTTGCAATAATTTGTACAGATTCTATACAGGCTTTAGTAAAGGCTTCTTTTTGAATTGATGGTCTTTTTGTATTATCTTTAGTAAATCCATAAAAGGTTATTTCATTAATTCCTAATTTTTGGCACTGTTTAAATAATATAAGTCCAGGAAGTATGCCAAAGGAATATCCTTTATCTTTAGTTAAACCTGTGGATAGAGCATATCTTCTATTTCCATCAGGAATTATTCCAATATGATTTGGAAGTCTCATACTTTTTTCCTCCTAAAAATTTAATTATTATTAGTGTTTGCATTGTAAAAAAAATTATCCTACGACAAATTGTAAAAAGGAGTTGAAATAAAGATATAATGTAAAGTATAGTATATTAATAAGAAATGGATGTGTGTAAGGTGGGTACTATGATAAATTTAAATGAATTAAAAAAGTGTAAGTCTCTTCAAGGATTATCAGATAAAACTTTAGAGGAATTATCTTTAATAGGAGAAAAAACACATTTTAAAAAAGGAGAGCATGTATTTAGAGATAAAGATTTAATTGAAAGCATTTATATTGTTTTTAGTGGTAAAGCATCTTTATATAAATTAAATGAAGCAGCTCATAAAAAAATTATATTTATTTTAGGTGAAGGTAACATACTTAACGAAGTGATTTTAGATGAAAAAAAGGCATCTATAAGCTGTGAAATGTTTGACGATGGAGAAATCTTTGTTTTTAATAGAAAGAAATTTATTAACATTATGAGTAAAGACTTTGAACTAACTAAAAGAGTAATGGATTCCCTTTCTTTAAAGGTAAGAAGATTGTATAGACAAATGAAAAATTCCACTCCATTAAAAATAGATAAAAGACTTGCAGCTAAGCTATGGAAACTATCTAAAGATTATGGGGTAGAAAGTGGTACTGAAACTATAATAAATTTAAATATAAGCATAACATATCTTTCAGATATGTTTGGAATGCCAAGAGAAACAATTTCAAGGGCACTTAAAATTTTAGAAAAGGAAGGGTTAATAAGAAGGGAAAAGAAAAAATTCATTATAAAAGATAGGGATAAACTATCAAATTATTTCAAAAGTTTGTGATAATTATCACAGATATAAAAAGTGAAAGGGAATATAATAAGGAGGAATTTAAAATGTATGGAGAAGATTTTAGTAAGTTATTAGCATTATCAAAAAAGAAATTAAACTTTTTAAATAATAATAAAAAGGGATATTTAATAAGTGCTGTACTTGCAGGTCTTTTTGTGGGATTTGGAATAATGCTCGCTTTTACAGTGGGTGGAACATTAAATGAGGTTCAATCACCATTTACTAAAGTAGTTATGGGACTATCATTTTCAGTTGCATTATCATTAATTATTTTTGCAGGGGCTGAGCTCTTTACAGGAAATAATTTAGTTATGGCTTCAGGCTATTTAGGGGAAGAAGTTAAAATCAAAGGTGTTTTAATAGTATGGATTATAAGTTATTTAGGAAATTTTCTTGGATCGATTTTAGCAGCTTTTCTTTATTATGCATCTGGACTTTGGAGAGGAACTTCAGGAGAATATATAGCAACTACTGCTATGTCAAAAATTAATGTTTTACCTAATGAATTATTTATAAGGGGAATTCTTTGTAACACCTTAGTATGTTTAGCAGTTTGGTGTTCCTATAGAATGAAAGAAGAGTCTGGAAAAATATTATTAATGTCACTTTGTATATATGTGTTTGTAGCTGTTGGTTTTGAACATAGCATTGCTAATATGACATTATTAATAATAGGATATCTTGTTCCTTATGGTAATGTTACTTTAGTTGGAATTTTGTACAACCTATTTATAGTAACATTAGGAAATATTGTAGGAGGAGTATGTTTTGTTGCAATCCCATATTATATGATTTCAAGAATTAAAAAAGCTCATTAGGAAGGAGTTTATTATGGGATTTAAAATTAGAACTAAAGATGTGGATAGTGTTTTTGAAAAAATATCAAATAGCTACAAAGTAGTAGCTCCAGTTTTGGTAAAAGGTATAGGAAGATCCTCAGAAACAGATATAGTAAGATACGAGGAAGTTAAAAAATTAGAGGAAATAGAATTTGATAAAAAGTCAGATTACTCATACAAGGAAGCTATACTTCCTATTACTCAAACATTATTTTTCTTTACTGAAGATGAATACACAGAACCAAAAACTTCAGAAAAGCCTCAAATAATATTTGTAAGAAGTTGTGATTTGCACGGAGTAAGAAGAGTTGATGATATATATTTAAGAAATGGCTTTGAGGACCCTTATTACAAAAAGATAAGAGAAAATGTAAAGTTTATTCTTATTGGCTGTGAAAAAAGTTTTGATAACTGTTTCTGCGTAAATATGGGAAGTAATAAGTCAGATAATTATGATGCTTACTTAAAAATTGAAGATGGTTATGTTTACTTAGACATTAAGGATGAAGAATTAAAGGAATACTTTAATGAAGCTCCAAAAATGGAAATGGAAGTTAAACCAGATTATGTTACAGAAAATAAAGTTAAAGTTAATATACCAAATAACTTAAGTCTAGATATTATAGATTCTAAAATGTGGGATGAATACTCAGAAAGATGTATAGCTTGTGGAAGATGTACATTTGTTTGTCCAACTTGTACTTGTAATTCAATGCAAGATATCTACTACAGTGATAATGAAAATGTAGGAGAGAGAAGAAGAGTTTGGGCTTCATGTCAAGTTCCAGAATATACAACAATGGCAGGTGGTCATGAATTTAGAAAACCTAATGGTCAAAAGATGAGATTTAAAATCATGCATAAGGTTTATGACTATAAGAAAAGATTTGGATATCATATGTGCGTTGGCTGTGGAAGATGCGATGATATATGTCCAGAATATATAAGTGTGCCAGGATGTATAAATAAATTACAAGATGCAATGGATGAGGTGACTACAAATGACAAATAATGATTATATACCATTTTCTTCAAAGATATTAGAAGTAATTGAACATACAGATATAGAATATACATTTAGAATGGAATTTAAAGGTGATGTAAAACCTGGACAATTTTTTGAAGTTTCAATACCAAGATATGGTGAAGCACCAATTTCCGTAAGTGGTATTGGAGAAAACTTTGTTGACTTAACTATAAGAAGAGTTGGTAAAGTTACTAATGAAATATTCAAAAATTATGTTGGAGATAAATTATTTATGAGAGGACCATATGGAAATGGTTTTGACTTAGATATTTATAAAGGTAAAGAACTAGTAGTTGTTGCTGGAGGAACAGGTTTATCACCAGTTAGAGGCGTTGTAGATTACTTTGCAGAAAATACTTCTGAAAATAAGGGAACAACTTTAATTACAGGATTTAAAAGCCCTAAAGATATGCTTTTTAAAGAAGATTTAAAAAAGTGGGATGAAAAAATAAATTTAATAGTTACAGTTGATTCAGCAGAAGAAGGATACAAAGGGCATACAGGACTTGTAACTAAATTTATTCCTGAACTTGAAATTAAAGATAAAGAAAATGTTCAAATAATAGTTGTAGGACCACCTATGATGATGAAGTTTACTGTTATGGAATTTTTAAAACTTGGAATAAAAGAAGAAAACATATGGATTTCACAAGAAAGAAAAATGTGCTGTGGACTTGGAAAGTGCGGTCACTGCAAGATTGATGACACATATATATGTTTAGATGGACCAGTTTTCAATTATACAAAAGGTAAACTTTTAAGGGATTAGGAGGGGAAAACTTATATGGATATAAATACAAAAAAACTTAAGAAAAATGCATTTAGAGTAACTAAAAGAAGAGGATATACTGCTTCAAGAGTAAGAGTTCCAGGTGGACGTTTAGATGCTAAATATTTAGTGATGATTCAAGAAATCGCAAATAAATATGGAAGTGGAATAGTTAATATTACAACTAGACAAGGATTTGAAATTCCAGATATAAAAATGGAAGATATAGATAATGTTAATAAAATGCTTCAACCAATAATTGAAGGTCTTGGTATAAATCAAGAAGTTCCTGGAAAAGGATATACAGCAGCAGGAACAAGAAATGTTACATCATGTGTTGGAAATAATTTTTGTCCATTTGCAAACTATAACACAACTAATTTTGCAAAAAAAATAGAAGATGCTATTTTCCCAAATGATCTTCATTTTAAAATTGCCCTTACAGGATGTCCAAATGATTGTGCAAAGGTAAGAATGCATGATTTCGGAATAATGGGTATGACAGAGCCACATTATGATTCATACAGATGTGTAAGCTGTCAGGCTTGTGTTAAAGCTTGTAAGAAAAAAGCAACTGGAGCATTAACTTTTGAAAACTATAAAGTAAAAAGAGATGCAAGTAAGTGTATAGGATGTGGAGAATGTGTAATGGCATGTCCTACAAGAGCTTGGACTAGAAGTGATAAAAAATATTATAGACTTACACTTATGGGAAGAACAGGTAAGAAAAATCCAAGACTTGGAGAAGATTTCTTAATATGGGCTGATGAAGAGAGCATAATAAAAATTATATTAAATACTTATAAGTATGTTGCAGAATATATTGATAAAAATGCACCAGGTGGAAAAGAACACATTGGATATATTATAGATAGAACAGGTTTTATGGAATGGAAAAAATGGGCCTTAGAAGGAGTAGAACTTTCAGATAAAGTTATTGTAAAAGATAATATTTATTGGGGAAACGGAATAAAGTATCCAAATATCTAGATAGTTTAAAATTTAACATAGTTAATAACTTATATAAAATATAATATAATATTATTTGAATATCACTAGAATTTGATTTACAATTTAAGTTGAAAGTCGATAATTCTAGTGATATTTTTTATTATATAAAAAATAATAGAAGATAAATAGGAATAGTTGTATAATAATGAAATGTAGTTTTGTGTAGGTAAATAAAAATTTACAATTTTTTTATATAAATTTTTAATGGAGTGAGAGTATGATATCAGTTTTAGGAATACAAAAAAATATTCCGTTGCAAATAAGAGAAAAATTCTCTATAAAGCAAAAGGTAAAAGAAAAGGCCATGAAGGAACTTAAAAATAGCTTAGATGAAATAGTTATTTTAAATACTTGTAATAGAACAGAAATTTATTTTAAGCATTCTTTAAAGGAAGAAGAAGCATTAAAAAAAATTTTTGAAGTTTTAGAATGGGACGAAAATTTAAGAGAATATATTTTTTATATAACAGGAGATAGTGCTGCAAAGCACTTATTTAAGGTTATCTGTGGGTTTCATTCAAAAATATTAGGAGAAGATCAAATTTTAGGTCAGGTTAAAGATGCATATATGGAAGCACTTGAATTTGGAACAGTTAATTTAGAACTTCAAAGATTATTTCAAGAAGCAATAACTTGTGGCAAGAAGTTTAGAAATGAAGCTAAACTTTATGAAATACCTGTATCATCAGCTTCAATAGCAGTTAATAAAGGAATCAGTAATGAATGTAAAAGCTTCATGGTACTTGGACATGGAGAAGTTGGAAAACTTGTAGTTAAGCATTTATTATCACATAATACTGAAGAAATAATTATTGCTGTTAGGAATAAAGAATCTTTAAATTATGAAGAATATGAGAATATTAAGATTATTGGCTTTAATGAAAGAGAAGAATACATTAATAAGGTAGACTCAATAATATCTTGTACATCAGCACCTCATACTGTAATTACTAAAAATGAAATTAGGGAAGATGGGAAAGAATTATTAATTTTTGATTTAGCTCTTCCAAGGGATGTTAGTGAGGAAGTTAAAGATATTGATAGAGTTTCTGTTTATAATATAGATGAAATTAGTAAGGTAGATGATGAAAATAAAGACCTTAGAAAAGACAGAATGTATGAATATTATTATTTAATAGATGAATATTTGGATAGTTACAACAAGTGGAGAAGTCTTAGGGAAGTTACTCCTTATATAAGAGACTTTAAAAAACATGGAGACGAAATATATAAAAAAAGATACGATACTTTTAAAAATAAAGAAGGTAAAGAAGATAAGCTTGTAAAAATGCTTATGAAAAGTACTTCAGATGCTTATGTAAATAGAGCCATAGAAACTTTAAAAGAGGAAACTATAAGAGGATGTGGAAAAGAGTGTATGAGAATTCTAGAAAAGATATTCATAGAGAAGAATTAGATTACATTATGCTTTCTCTTTTTTCAAAAAAAATAAATGTTTTAATAATAGGTGGAGGAAATGCAGCTTTTATAAAGGCTAAAACCTTCTTAAATAATGGTTGTAATGTATATATAGTAGCTAAAGAAATAAAAGAAGATTTTTTTAGCTTAGAGTATAAAAATTTAAATTTAATAGAAGGTGAATATGATAAAAGTTTTTTAACAAAAAAACATATTGTTGTTATTGCTATTGATGATGATAGAATTATAAGTGAGATAACTTATGATTGTGAAGCCTTAGATAAATTATATATAAATTGTAAAAGGCCAAAGGAGGGAGTATGCATCCTTCCAATGAATATAAAAACCAATGAAACAACAATAGGAATTAATACCTTAAGAGGAAATCCAAAGGCTTCAAGAATGATGGGAAATTATATTTTAAATGAAGCTAAACATTGGGATAATTTTATAAAAGTAACATCTATTATAAGAAACAATGTAAAAGATATTAAAGAAAAAAAGAAGGAAGTATTAGATTTTATAATAAGTGATGATTTTAAATACTTTGTAAGTAAGGGAAAGGAAGAGCTTACCTTAAAACTATTTTATGAAGAAAATTTAGTTAATAAATTATTTAAGGATTAAGCAAGGTGAAATAATGAAATTTATTGTAGCAACAAGAAAATCTAAACTAGCTCAAGTTCAAGCAGAGAGAGTTATGGAACTTTTAAAAGAAAAAAATATAGAGTCTGAAAAACTTTTAGTTGTAACAGAAGGTGATAGAAGACTTGATATAACTTTAAGTAAAATTGGTGGAAAAGGACTATTTGTTAAAGAAATTGAACAAAAAATGCTAGATGGAGAGGCTGATCTTGCTGTTCATAGTATGAAGGATGTTCCTCATGAATTATTAGAGGAATTTGAACTTGTATGTACTCCTGAAAGAGAAGATATTAGAGATGTATTTATATCAGCTAATAATGTTCCTTTTAAGGATTTAAAAGAAGGTGCTGTTATTGGAACTAGCAGCATGAGAAGAGTAGCTATGCTTAAAGAAATTAGAAGTGATTTAAAAATAGTTCCAATTAGAGGAAATGTTCAAACTAGACTTAAAAAGATGAAAGAAGAAAATATGGACGGAATAATACTTGCAGCAGCTGGTCTTAAAAGATTAAAGATGGAAGATATAATAACTGATTATTTTGATCCAAAGGTCTTTCTTCCAGCAGTAGGTCAAGGTGCATTAGGAATAGAATGTTTAAAATCTTTTAGACATAAAGATATTTTAGAATCCCTTAATGATGAAAGAACAAAAATAGAAGTATTAGGGGAAAGAAGCTTTATGAAAGCTTTAGGTGGAGATTGTCATAGTATGATAGGAGTTTATTCTGAAATAAAGGATGATGATATCTATATGATAGGAACATTTTTAGTTGATGGAAAAGTAGTAAGAAAAGATATAGTTGGAAGTAAGTATGATAGTGAAGAGTTAGGAAGAAGATTAGCATATAAAATACTAGGGAAAAGTCTAGGAGGTAAAAATGAGTAAGGCATATATTATTGGAACAGGTCCTGGAGATGAGGAACTTTTAACACTTAAGGGAAAGAGAGTTTTAGGAGAATGTACAGCAGTACTTTATGATAGATTAGTATCAAATAATATATTAAATCATTTAAATGATGATTGTGAAATATATTATTGTGGAAAGGAACCAGGTGCTCATTACAAAACACAAGAAGAAATAAATGAAATGATTGTGTCTTTGGCAAAGAAGGGTCATATAGTTGGTAGAATAAAGGGTGGAGACCCTTATGTATTTGGAAGAGGTGGAGAGGAAGTATTAGCTCTTAAAGAAGCAGGAATAGAATTTGAAGTAATTCCTGGAGTAACTTCTCCAATTGCCGTTTTAAATTATGCAGGAATTCCTATAACTCATAGAGGAATAGCACAAAGTTTTCATATAGTTACTGGAATGTCAGCTAAAAATTTAAATGTAAACTTTAAAGCTTTAGCTGAAGAAAATGGAACATTAGTATTTATGATGAGCCTTTCAAATATAGATTTTATTGCAAGTGAACTTATTAAGTATGGAAAAGATAAAGATACAAAAGCCGCTGTAGTAATGAGAGGAACTTCATCAAAGCAAAAAAAGGTTATTGGAACTTTAGAAAATATTTCTAAGAAGGCAAAGGAAGCAAAGCTTAAATCTCCTTGTATAATAGTTGTTGGAGATGTTGTTTCATTAGAAAATGAACTATCATGGTATGAAAAGAAGCCTTTATTTGGGAAAAATATATGTGTAACACGTTCAAGATCCCAATCAGAAAATTTAAAAATAAAGTTAAAAGATTTAGGTGCTGAAGTTACTGAAATAAATTCAATTGCTATAAAAGATACTAGTAGTAATTTAGATAATTATAAAAATAATATTGAAGAGTATGATCATATTCTTTTTACATCAGTAAATGGAGTTAATGTATTTTTTGATTATTTAATTAGAGAAAAGATTGATGTAAGAAGAATAAAAGGAAAGTGTTCAGTAGTTGGAAAGGCAACTAGAAAGGCTCTAGAAAGTAGAGGCTTTATTCCATTTAAAACAGCAAAGGAATTTTTAGGAGAAGGTCTTTTAAAAGAAATAGCACCTTATGTTAAAAAAGAAGAAAAAGTTCTTATATTATCATCATCAAAAGGCAGAAACCTTTTAAATGATGAACTTTCAAAACTTGGAGCAGAAGTTACAAGAGTTAACATATATGATGTTGTAGTAGGAAATGTAAAAAATGAAAAAGTATTTGATGAGGTAGATGCAGTATTATTTACATCCCCATCAACTTTTGAAAATATGAAGGAAATAGTTGGACTTGATAAAATAAAAGAAAAAATTTGCATTGCAATTGGGCCTATAACTAATAAGGCATTAGAAAAGGACGGAATAAATGCTTTTGTTTGCAAAGAACATTCAGAAGATGGCTTTTTAAAAGAGATAGAAAATATGTTGAAGGAAGTGTAATAAACAAAATGAGAAGAGGAAGAAGATTAAGAACAGATGAAAATGTTAGGAGTTTAGTTAGAGAAACTATATTAAACCCAGAAGATTTTATTTTCCCAATATTTGTTGTTGAAGGAGAAGGTATAAAGCATGAAATTGAATCATTAGCAGGAATATATCATTATTCAGTTGATATGCTAGATGAAGTAATCAAAGAAACTGTAGACCTTGGAATTAAAGGTGTAATGTTATTTGGAATACCAAATCATAAGGATTGCTGCGGTAGTGAAGCTTATGCAGAAAATGGAATAGTTCAAAAGGCTGTAAGAAGAATAAGAGAATTAACTGATGATCTTTTAGTTGTTACTGATGTTTGTATGTGTGAATATACAGATCATGGACATTGTGGAATTATTCATGATGGAGATGTTGATAATGATGAAACATTAGATTATTTATGTAAGATAGCAGTATCTCATGCAAAGGCAGGTTCTCAAATGATAGCACCATCAGATATGATGGATGGAAGAGTATATAGAATAAGAGAAGCTTTAGATGAAGCTGGATTTAAAAATGTGCCAATAATGAGTTATTCAGCAAAATATTGTTCAGCATTTTATGGACCATTTAGAGCAGCAGCAAATTCAGCACCATCCTTTGGTAATAGAAAAACATATCAAATGGATCCTGCAAATAGAAGGGAAGCTTTAAAGGAAGTTTTATATGATATTGAAGAAGGTGCAGATATTGTTATGGTTAAACCTGCTCTTTCATATTTAGATATAATAAGAGAAGTTAGAAATTCAGTAAATACTCCTGTATGTGCTTATAATGTAAGTGGAGAATATGCAATGGTTAAGGCTGCTGGCAAAATGGGATTAATTGATGAAGATAGAATAATTTTAGAAAGTTTAACATCAATGAAAAGAGCAGGAGCAGATATAATAATTACTTATCATGCATTAGAAGCTGCAAAGCTTTTAAGAAAATAGGAGGAAGTTTATTATGAATAATAAAGAAATATTTGAAGAATCAAAAAAATATATGCCAGGTGGAGTTAATAGTCCTGTAAGATCATTTCAAAGTGTTGGAATAAATCCTCCAATAATAAAAGAAGGAAATGGCGTAATAATAAAAGATGAAGAAGGAAATGAATATATAGATTTTGTTTTAGCTTGGGGTCCATTAATACTTGGACACTGCGATAAAGATGTAGTTAAAGCTATAAAGGATGAGGCAGAAATTGCATTAGCTTTTGGAGCACCAACTAAACTTGAACTTGATTTAAGTAAATTTATGTGTGAAAACTTAGAAACTGTAGATATGATAAGAATGGTTAACTCAGGTACAGAAGCTACAATGAGTGCTATAAAACTTGCTAGAGGATATACTAAAAAAGATAAAATAGTTAAGTTTGCAGGATGCTATCATGGACATTTTGATGGATTTTTAGTTGAAGCTGGTTCTGGAGTTTTAACAGAAGGAATAGCAGGTTCTCTTGGAGTTCCAGAAGATAGCATAAAAAATACTTTAATTGGAATATATAATGATGAAAAAAGTATGGAAGAGTTATTTGAAAAGTATGGAGATGATATTGCCTGCGTAATAATAGAACCAGTTGCAGGAAATATGGGAGTTATAAAGGCAAAGGATAGCTTTATAAAAACTCTTAGAAGATTATGTGATGAACATGGAGCACTTTTAATTTTTGATGAGGTTATGAGTGGATTTAGAGCTGCCTTTAAAGGAGCACAAAGTTTATTTAATGAAAAGCCAGACCTTGTAACTTATGCTAAGATTATGGGCGGTGGACTTCCATGTGGTGCATACGGTGGAAGAAAAGAAATTATGGAAGAACTTTCTCCACTTGGAGGAGTATATCAAGCAGGAACAATGTCAGGAAATCCAATTGTAATGGCAGCTGGACTTGCAACATTAAAGAAATTAAAGAGTGATTTATCTGTATATGATCATATAGAAACTTTAGGAAAGAAGTTTGAAGAAGGAATAGAAGAAATTTCAAAGAAATATGGAATTGGAACAGTTGTAAATAGAGTAGGTGGAATGATGACTTTATTCTTTACAGATGATTCTAAAATTGAGTCTTATGCAGATGTTAAAAAATGTGATGTAGAAAGATTTAAAAGATACTTCCTTCATATGTTAAAGGCAGGATTTAATATAGCACCATCACAATTTGAAGCTGTATTTTTATCAACTAAGCATACAGAAGAACATATTGATAAGTTCTTAGAAGCTTTCGAAGGATTTGCAAAGAAGGAAACAAAGTAAATGAATAATAAGGCTATTGTTATAGTAGCTTTTGGAACTGGAAAGGAAGAAGATTTTAACAAATATCTTCTTCCCTTTAAAAAGGATGCCAAAGATAAATATGGTGAAGATTTTGATATATTTATTTCATTAACTAGTGAGAAGATGATAGAAAAATTAAATTTAGGCATAAATAACTATGAAGATACCTTAAAAAAATTAAGTTCTTTAAAATACGAAGAAGTTTATGTTGAAGCACTATATTTTTCAAGGGGAAAAGAATATTCAAAAATTGAATCAATAACAGAAAAGTATAAAGATTTTTTCAAAAGAATTAAAGTAACAAAACCTGTTTTTGAAGAAAATGAAGATTTAATAGATGAGTACTTTAAAAGTTATAATAATATAATTTTTATATGTCATGGAATTCATGGTTCAAAAAAATCTATAGAAGAAGATTATATTAAAAAAGCAATGCAAAAAAATAGTAAGGAACAAAACTATGTTGCTTTAATAAATAAAAAAGATAATTATAAAAATCTTGTAAAAACTATTAAAGGAGATAAGATTCCTAAGGTAACTATAATACCTATTCTTATTACTAAGGGATATCATTTTAATAATGATGTAATTTCAGATAGTAGTGATAGTTTAACTTATTTATTAAAGGAAGAAGGTATTACTGTAGAAATAGTTGATAAAGTATTAGCAGAAAATAATTTTTTTAGAAAATTGATACTTGAAGATTTAAATAAAATAATTAATTAAAAGAAGTGGTTTTAATACCACTTCTTTTTATATATCATCCACATCTGTTTCTTCTCCATAAAGTACAGTTCCTTCAGAGGAAAAACTGTCATAAGGGTTCTTTTCTATAAATGTACCATCATTAGGTTCTTTGGAAACTTTATATTTAGAATTTTCTTTATTAAAGTTTTTAGATTTTTTCATAATGTTACCTCCTTATAATACTTATTATTTTACTCATATAATATTTAGTTATTCATTTATAAATTTTGTTTTAAAAAAATAATAAAAGATATATAATAAAATAGACTTTGTTTATATTAATATAGGAGGATAAATTTTAATGAAAAAGAGAAAAAATATTATTGCTATAATAATCTCAGTATTGTTTGTTGGAACTTTACTTGTAGGTTGTGGCAATAATAAAAAAGAAGAAGTAACTTTAAACTTCTTTAATTGGGCAGAAAACATTCCAGATGATGTAATAAGTGATTTTGAAAAAGAAACTGGAATAAAGGTAGTTCAAGATACTTATGCAAATATGGGAGAAATGTATGCTAAATTAACATCTGGGGCAGTTCAGTATGACTTAGCAGTTCCATCAGATTACATGGTTGATAGACTAAGAAAAGAGGGAAGATTAGAAAAGATAAACTTTGAAAATATTCCTAATTTCAGCAAGATAGATAAAGATTTTAAGGGAAAATCCATTGACCCTAAAAATGAATATTCAGTTCCATATATGTCAGGAACAATAGGAATTTTATATAATAAGGATTTAGTTAAAAGTAAAATTGATAGTTTTAATGATTTATGGGATCCTAAATATAAAAAGAGCGTATTTATGTTAGATGATATGAGGGATGCTTTGGGAGTTTCACTTAAGAGACTTGGATATTCAATTAATTCAACTAATCCAAAGGAAATAAATAAGGCAGCTAATGAATTAATAAATCTTAATAAAAATGGAAATCTTTTAGCTTATGGAGATGATGATTTATTAGATAAAATGGTTGCAGGAGAGGCTGCTCTTTGTGTATTATGGTCAGGAGAAGGTCTTCATTTAGCTGATGAACATAAAAATTTAGAATTTATAGTTCCAAAGGAAGGTGCTGATTTTTGGATTGATTCTTTAGTAATTCCAAAGAATGCTAAGCACAAGAAGGAAGCAGAAATGTTTATAAATTATCTTTGTACAAAAGATCCTGCCTTTAAAGTAGCTGATAAAATTGGATATACAACTCCTCAAAAAGAGGCTAGAGAAGAGCAATCAGATCATGTTAAAAATAATCCTAATGCATATATGCCAAAAAGTATAATGGATAAGTGTGAAACTTATGAATATTTAGGAGATAATTTGAAGCTTTATGATGAGGCATTTACAAAGGTTAAAAATAGATAAATATAAAATTTATTTAGAATAATTAAATATAAATATTATAAAATGCACCACAAATGTTAAACAAAATAAATTACATTTGGAGGTGCATTTTTATATTAAGTATTATTTTCTTTTGTAATTAATATTATTCCAAATATAATTACTATAGGAATAGGCATATAACTAAGCCATGGTATTTCAGTTACAATGGAGGAAATACCGAAATTCCCAGAAGCAACTTCTTTTAAAGTAAATGAAATTTTGTTTATTGAAATAACAATTGGGATAATTAATAAAGAAATGCTAATTAATAAAATACCTAATTTTTTATACATAAATTACTCCTTAAGTTAAAAGATTCATTTTATACTTAATTCTATATTTTTACTTATATTCCTTTTTATTAAAATTAAGAACTATGGATATAATATTTGTTATAATATTGTAAAAATCAAAACAAAGTTTTAATTTAGTGAAAATACTATTATTTCAATTGAAATGTTTAGTATTATTGTTGATAATAGAACAACTCTTATAGATTTAAATAAACTTTGAAAAAACGCAAGAAAAATTGTAAGTTAGTATTATAAAATACAAAATAATTTACAGTTAATCAATCTTGCGTTTTTTTATTTATTAAATTAAAAAATTAATGTTGAAAGTTAATGTAAATAAATTGTAAAAAAATTAAAGAAAAAATGTAAATTTTCCACACTTTTGGGTTGGGGTGAACTATACATTTTTTTTAGGAGTGAGGAGCATGATAAAAAAGAATAATTACTCGATTGAAGAAAGATTAAAGATTTTTGATATGTACAAAAAGGGATATACTGCAAATGAAATTAGTAAAACTATGGGAAGAACAAAAGGAGCTATTCAAAAAGAAATTCAAAAATTTAAAAAAGAACTTAAAGAAAAAGAAGAATTAACAAGGATTGCAAAAATTAAAAATAAGGAAAGAAAAGATGCAGTTAGAGCATTAAATCACGAAGTTAACTCTTTTATAAGTAATAGAGCATTAATAGATAAAAATAGACAACATTATAAAACAAATAAAAAAGGTGATTTGATTTTAAATAAAAATGATTATACGTATACAAATGATATGCCCAAATGCTTGAAAAAGGAGGTGTAAAAATGGAAATACAAATGAAAAAGAGATATAGAATAAATTTTAGTGATGAAGAATTATTGAAATTAAATAAAATATTAAATGAAAATAAGAGAAAAAAAGCTATGTCAGTATTGCAATATATAATTAAATACTGTGATGAAAAAAGTGGTTTTTTAGAATTATCACTAGATAGGCTATATGAGAAATTTAAAAGGTATCACAAAGAAATATCATTAACTTATTTTAAAAAATTATCAGAAACTTTGGTTGAACTTAGATTACTAGCAATTAAAAAAATAGGTAGATTAAAATTTTTTGGAAGAAAAATTTTAAATAAAATAAAAAATAATAAAGAAGAAAATAAGGAAAATATTGAAGAATATAAAGTTAAAAATAAATACGAGAAATTAAAAAAAAATAATGTTAAGGAGAAAAAAAGTAAAGATGAATTTAAAGTTGCAAGTAAAGAAAATGTAATAGAAGTAGCTTATGAAATAATGAATGAAGCAGGAATTAAAACTGGTTCAAGAACATATTTTCAAGTTATTGAAAGTTTATATTACATATTAGATAAAAAAGATATACATATTAATGGAATGGTAAAGTACATAGAAAAAGTAGTAGAAGATAAAGTAAGAAAACAAGGTTTATTCAAAGCAAATTTAATTGCACTAAGAAATAAAGTATATAAAACTATAAATTTTAATAACTTCACACAAAGAAAAAGAAGTTCTAAAGAATGGAGAAATATTGAAATGAAGTTATTAGGTTGGGACGATAGAGAGGAGTGATAAATGTGGAGCAAATTAGAGAAAAATTTATTGAAATTGGATTAATAGGAAATAGTAATATGAAAAGGGGTGATATATTTTATGCTGATTTAGGAAACCAAGACGGATCAGAGCAAGGTGGTATTAGACCTGTTGTTATAATTCAAAATGATGTGGGAAATAGGTACAGTCCTACTGTAATTGTAGCTTCGATAACATCACAAAAGAAAAATTTATTACCAGTTCATGTAAATTTATATAATTATGATTTAGATAAAGAATCAACAATATTGTTAGAACAGATAAGAACTTTAGATAAAAGAAAAATTAAAGAAAGGATAGGTTCATTAGATGTTGACACATTAAAAAAACTTAATATTGCTTTAGGTACAAGCGTTGGACTTATTTAATGGGTAGCTTATGGATAATGAAATAATAATTAAAATTAAAAAGTTATTAGCTTTAAGTAAAAGTTCAAATGAAAATGAAGCAAAAAATGCAATGCTTAAAGCTCAACAACTTATGATAAAACATAAAATTACTATTCAAGAAGCAGAAAATTTTGAAGAAATAAATATAGGTGAAGAAACAAGTAATATAAAGTTCAGAAGCATTAAATGGAAAGCTAATTTAGCTTCAGTAATAGCAGACAATTTTGGTTGTATACTCTATTACAATACACATAGTAAAGGTGTACATGAAATAAAATTCTATGGAAAAGAAGAAGATAGAATAATATGTTCAATAATGATGGCGTATGCAGTTAAGTGTATAGAGAGCAGCTCAATTAAATACATAAATGAATTAAGAAAAGATAGAAGAAGAAAACATTTTAAAAATATAAAAACAGATTATGCTTTAGGATTTATAAATGGGTTAAAGGTTCAGTTTGATAAACAAGTTAAATCAAATGAGTGGGGGTTAGTTATTGTAAGGGATAGAAAAGTAGACGAAATGTTTAATGAGTTTTCAAAAGATTTTGGAAGTATAAGTGTAAGAGAAGTTTATAAAGATAATGCAAAAGCATTTAAAAAGGGACAAGATGAAGGCGAAAGATTTTCTATTTCAGATAAAATTGAAAAAGAAGATGAACTAAAGCAAATAATTTAGAAGTTAAAAGGTGTCCCCCGGGGACACTATTTAATATAAATTAATGGAGGGATAAAATATGAAAAGTAAAAAATTAAAAGGAATAATATCAATAGTTGGAGCGACAACAATAATAATGGGAAGTTTAGTTGCTTGTGGAGATAAACAACAAGAGCCACAACAAGAAAATAAGCAGTCTGAAATTGAAACTAAAATAGATAATTCGGAAAATAAAATTGCTTCAAATGATATAAATAAGAGTGATTTAAAAAATAATAATGGGACAAGCTCAAATAACAATGTATTGAAAAATAGCAGGTCTGATATTAAAGATTTGTTTACTAAAATTGATGAAGTTAGAAGTGGAAAAAATGTTGATTTAAGCAGCAAAGATAATAAATCAATAGATAATTCTAAAATTGAAAGTAAAAAAGATAATAATAAAAATGAAGAAAAGAAAAATAATGTTACAAAACCTATTATTGCAAAACCTGTAGTAGAAAGACCAACAGTGAAACCAGTAATAGAAAAACCAGTAATTAAGCCAGTTGAAGAAAAACCAGCTCCAAAGCCTATTGTAAAACCGGAAGAAAAACCAAATAAACCTACTGATAAGCCAATAGAAAAACCTACAAAACCAGTTGAAAAACCACATGAAGAAGAAAAGGTAATAGCAGTTGCTTATGTAAATGCTGATATTTTAAATGTTAGAGATGGAGAAGGAATTGACTTTAAAGATATTGGAGAATTAAAGAATGGAACAAAAGTTGAAATAGTTAAGAAAGGTAAACAATGGGATAAGATAAAATATGAAAAAGGATATGGATATGTTTCAAATAAATATTTATCTGATAAACCGATTGAAGAAAAGCCATCTAAGCCAACAGAAAAACCTACTGATAAGCCATCTGAGAAACCAACAAAGCCAATTAAACCAGTTGAAAAACCACATGAGGAACAAAAGGGATTAGCAGGTCAAATTGCAAAAACAAAGGTTGCACAAAAAACTAATCAAATAATATTAGTTAGTGGTAATAAACTTTCATTTTGGAATAAATCAAATGGTAAATGGAATAAGTCAATGGAAACAAGTAGTAGACATGGATATGATGGTTATGTATCAGCAAGTGAAATGAATGAAGGTATAGGAGCAACTCCAACAGGTGCATATCCAATACTTTATTCATTTGGGACAGGCTCAAATCCAGGTACTGAACTTGATTATAAAAGAATTACAAAAAATTCTTACTTTATAGATGATCCACATTCAAAATATTATAACACTTGGTATGAAGGAAAAGGACAAAAAGGAGAGCATATGATTGATTATCCAGTTCAATATAAATATGGAATGGTAATTGGATATAATATGAACCATACACCAAATAAAGGTTCTGCAATATTCTTACATTGCAATGGTAAGGGAAATACTGCTGGTTGTGTAAGTATATCAGAAAACAATATGCTTAAATTATTGAAGGAAACACATAGAGGAGCTTATATAATAATAACAACAAGTAACAATAATTTAAAATATTATTAAATTTAAATAGCTTTTAATTTTTTACTTATTAATATATTATGGAAATTAAAGGGAAAATAATTACCTTTACTTTCCACTTAAGAAAAATAGGAGGTATTGAGATTTGAAGAAAAAAGAATTATTTAATTTTTTCAAGAAAAATAAAGCAGTTACAGGAGCTATTTTAGGAGTTATAGGATTTGCATTAGTTACAGGTGGAGTAGGGATTTATAGACATATTCAAAATAATAAAGTATTATCAGAAGCTAAAGCAGATGAAGGGAAAGTAATAGATAATAAATTAGTTTCTGATAATAATTTAAACAAAGAAAATACTCAAGATAAAAAGTCTGACAAAAAATCTGATAACAAAAAAGAAGAAAATAATAAAGATAATAACGCTAAGGATAAAGATAATAGTAAAGAAGATAAATCAGTATCAGATAATAAAAGTAGTTCGCAAGTAAAAGAAAATAAGAATATAAAAGTTGTACATAAAAGTAATAGTTCAAAAAAATCCACTGAAAGTTCAGAGCAAACAGGACTTGCGGGTAAATTAGCAAGTACAAGAACTGCACAAAAAACTAATCAAATAGTTTTAGTTTGTGGAAGTGAATTATCACTTTGGAATAAATCAAATGGTAAGTGGAATAAATCTTTTGAAACAAATTCTAGACATGGGTATCAAGGATATGTGTCAGCAAGTGAAATGAACGAAGGTAGGGGAGCAACTCCAACAGGTGCTTATCCATTATTATATGCTTTTGGGACAGGCTCAAATCCGGGTGCTGGACTTGATTATAGGAGAATTACAAACAACTCTTATTTTGTGGATAATCCACATTCAAAATATTATAACACTTGGTATGAAGGAAAAGGACAAAAAGGAGAGCATATGATTGACCATCCACAATATAAGTATGGAATAGTAATAGGTTATAATATGAGCCATACTCCATATAAAGGCTCTGCAATCTTCTTGCATTGCAATGGTAGGGGAAATACTGCTGGGTGCGTTAGTGTTTCAGAAGGTAATATGTTAAGATTATTAAAATCAGTACATGATGGAGCATATATTATAATAAGCTCAAATGAAAGTAATTTAAAATACTATTAAATTGCCGTTTTCGAGAAATTTATTTATGATGTGATTCCCACACGGTAGCTTCCAGGCTAAAATAAAACATAAATAAAATTCTTTAATAATAAAAATAAGAGCTTCTATTAAAGGAGCTCTTATTTTAAAAGTTATTTGCAAAAAGCATTTAAATTAAAATGCTTTTTGGAGATAAAACTCCGTTATGTCTTTTAAAGACGTTCCCCCAAAAGGCTTTAGAGTAAATCTAAAGTCTTTTATTTATACTTAAAATTATAAAAATAAACTTATGAAAATATTTATTTAGGATAGTTTTGCAAATTTTGCAAAGCTTTTTTTATATAAAAATTTATTTTAGAAAGGAAAATTAATATGAGTATGAAAATAAGGTGTCCCCCGGGGACACTTTTTTAGTGCAAAATTTTATAAACAAAGGAGAGATTTAAATTGAATAAAATGCTAAAGAAATTGATATCCAAAGCAACTATGATATGTTTAGGAGCAACAGTATTTTCAGGGATAATAACGCCAATGGCTGCTAATGCTAGTGAAAGAGATATTCCTAAGAATATAAAAGTTCATAAGGAAGCTCCACTTGATTACTCACCACTTATATCACCACTTGATAAAAAGACAAAGGTTAGGTATATAGATAAATTAGTGGATAATCAAGGAGATTTAGTATTTTGCCTTCAACATGAAAAAGATTCACCAAGTAAAAGTGGAGTTGAATATAAGGTTGGAAATAAATTGGATTCTGGACTTAACTGGATTATAAAGAATTTTTATACTGGTAAAGAGTATCTTACAGGAAATAAAAACTTAGATTATTATATAACATCAAAAGCTATTCATGTATATACAGGACAAAGTATGCTTATTGATGGCAAGAAACCAATTGATCCAAAGCATGTATTGCCTAAAATAAATAGTATTGTAGAAAAAGCTAAGAAAATAAAAAGTGATGATATTGGAAAAATAGATGCTAAAATTACTTTAAAATCAATTGGAGAAAAATATAAATTTGAAAATAATAAATTTATATCACCAACATACATTATTGATAAAACAGGAAATGGTACTATAGGAAATATAAAATTAGAAGTATCAAATAGTAAAGCTAAAATATTTGTAAATGGAAAAGAAACTTCAAGTATTAAAGCGGGAGAAAAGTTTACTATAGAAATACCAGAAAATGAAGTTAAAGACAATGAAAAAATAAAAGTTACTGCAAAAACAACAGTAACTAATGATTATGATTATTCAATTTCATATTCACCAATTGGAAACTCTAAAGTACAAAAAGTTGGTAAATATGTAAAAGGAATAGTAAATACAAAAGATTTAGAAACAGAAGCTACTGCACCAGTTAAAGGTATGGGTAAAATACAAATATTAAAAGTAGATGAAGAAAGAGAAGCAAAGCTTGAAGGAGCAGAATTTCAAGTTAAAGATAAGATAACAGGAAAAGTATTAGAAACACTTACAACAAACAAAGAAGGAATAGCAGTAAGTAACTGGTATCCAGTAGGAACAGAGTTAGTAATAAAAGAAACAAAAGCACCAGGTAAATATATTCTTAATGAGAAGGAATATACTGCAACAATTAATTCAAATATGCAAACAATCGAAATAAAAGTACCTAACAAAATAATGAAGGGTAGAGTACAAATACTAAAAGTAGATGAAGAAACAGGAGCAAAGCTTGAAGGAGCTAAGTTTGAATTAAAAGATAAAACAACAGGAAAAGTATTAGAAACACTTACAACAGACAAAGAAGGACTAGCAGTAAGTAATTATTATAACTACGGAACTCAGGTAGCAATAAAAGAAGTAAAAGCTCCAGCAAAATACACATTAAACGGAAAAGAATATTTCGCAACAATAACAGAAAACATGAAAACAATTGAAATAACAGTCCAAAATAAAATAATCAAAGGAACTATATCAATCCATAAGGTTGACAGTTTAACTAAAAAACCACTTCAAGGAGTAGAATTTAACGTTTTAGATAGTAATAATAAAGTTATAGAAAAACTTGTAACAGACAAAGACGGAAACGCTAAAACAAAAGAGTTAAACTATGGAGAATATAGAATTTTAGAAGTAAAAACAAATAAGTATTACAATTTAAATGAAAAAGCAATAGATGTAAGTATTACTGAAAATAAAGATTATAGTTATACAGTAGAAAACAAACCAACAACAGGTAGATTATTAATTAAAAAGACAGATATAGCAACAGGTAAAGAACTAGAAGGAGCTAAGATAAAAATAACTTGTATAGAAGGATTAGATAAAGGTAAGGTTATAGAATTTATAAGTGGAAAAACTGCAAAAGAATTTGAATTAAAAGCAGGAAAATATACTTATGAAGAATTAATAGCACCAAAGGGTTATGAAATTAATAAATCAATAGGAACATTTGAAATAACAAAAGAAGGACAAATAGTAAAATGTTCAGTTGAAGATAAAGCAATAAGAAAACCAACACCAAAGCTACCTCATACAGGATATGATTATAAAAATATTGCAATAATAGCAGCAGTGGTTCTTGTTATTGCAGGAGTAGTTATTATTTCAAGAAAGAAAAACAATAATAAAAAATAATCATTAAATAAAAGGTGTCCCCGGGGGACACCTTTTTATAAGATATTATTGTGAGGGGTAGATATATGGTTTATAAAACTCATTTAACGACATCACTTTGTATTGCTATTCCAATATTATACTTTACTAATGAATTATCTTATATAACATTAGCTGGAGTTTCATTAGGAGCAGTTCTTCCAGATATAGATGAAGATAAAAGTTTTATAGAAAGAAGAATTCCTATAATACCAACTATAATAAATAGTATATTTGGTCATAGAGGAATAACACATTCATTACTTGCAGTAGTATGTGTTTTTTTAATCGCATTAATTACAAAAAAGCCTTTTATGTTTGGATTATTTATAGGGTATTTATTACACATAGTAGAAGATAATTTTAGTGTAAGTGGAATAAGGTGGTTACTTCCATTTAAAAAGAAACAATTTAAAATTCCTATAAGTTATTTGACTTATAAAACTGGAGAATTAAAAGAATGGTTAATATTTATTGTTACAAGTATTATATTAGGATTTGAAATTTATCATATTAATATATATAAATTATTTAGATAAAGGAACAATAATTGCAGAATTGCAGGATTTGTATTAGTTGTACTAGGCTAGAAGTACCTATATAAAAATTAAGGAATTATGAGGTATGTGATATGAAAACTTCTAAAAGAGTATCAATGGGTATATTTAATGAAATAGAATTAAGAATTCAAAAATTGGAAAATGTAGAATGTGTAATATTTAATGATTCTAAAAGAGAAAAAAATTTATATGAAGTAAAAAAGAAAATATTTAAATAGTAAGGAAAGAATTTTAAGTAGAATTATTATATAATAAAAGTGTCCCCGGGGGACACAAATAAGATATTAGAAGGAAGGAAAAGCCCTTTGGATTAATTAAGGATTACAAATATAAAAAAGAACTAGATAAAAAATCTAGTTCTTTTTTATGTTTTCTAATCATATTTTAAGAAAGTAGCTTCGTATATACATAATTATACAATATAAAGAAGAAAAGGGGAATAAAAAAATGGAAAGAAAAGTGAAATTGTCAGAAAATATAAGAATGTATAGGGCAAAAAATAGAATAACTCAAAATGAATTAGGAGAGAAAACAACTTTAGGAAGTAGAAAGATATGGGCAATAGAAAATGATGAAATTTATATATTGAGATTTGAAGATGTATTAAAATTATCAAATAAATTAGATATACCATTAGAAAATTTAATTGCAGGAAGATTTTAAAAGAAGGGAAAGTAAAAAAATGAATGATATAGAATTAAAACAAGCTGAAGCTTTTATAGGACTTAGAATAAAGAAAAGAAGAAAAAAATGTGGATTAACTCAAAAAGAATTAGCAGATGCACTAGGAATAGTACCTGATACTCTACGTTCTTTTGAAAAAGGAGTAACTAAACCTAATCAATTTATGTTATATAAATTATCAAGAGTTTTTGGAATCACTATTGATGAATTAGTTTTTGATGAAATTGAAACTGAATGTATTATTAATAAATATAGTGAAGAATAGAGTGGATAAAATTGAGAGCAATTTATTCAGTAAGTTTTAAAAAATCTGAAAAGAAATTATTAGAGTATGCAATAATAAGGTCATATAAATATAACGGATTTTCAGAGTACATAAAAATATTAATATTAAAAGATAGAGAAAAAATGGAGCATATATTTACAGATGATGAACTAGAAGAAATTGAAATAATAGTAAGAAAAATTTTAAAAGAAATAAAATGAAAGGTGTTCTCTAAGAACACCTTTTTATAATGAAATTGCAAGATATTATTTATATTTTCTAAAGAAAAATATAAACAATATATTAAGAATAATTAAAGTAATAATATATTTAATTAAAGTTGATATTTTAAATTCAGTTGTTCTATAAACGGATATTAAGAAAAAAATATTTAAAGATATTAATAATATTATGTCACTTATTTTATTGAAAGTCTTCTTTGAGTTTTTATCCATAATATCACTTCCTATAATAATATTTTTTATATTATTATATCATTATTAAATAAGGGGTTAAAGTATTTAAGAAAAAGCAAGGTTATGAATACAGAGCATTAGGAAAAGAATTAGGGGTTACAATAGACGATTTATTACATAAAGATTTTACTAAAGAATAATAAAAGGTGTCCCCGGGGGACACTTTTTTAATAGATATAAAGGGGGATATTAGATGGATTACATAATGGAATTGTTTATTTATGTATTTGTAATAATAATAGTTTTAATTTTAGTAACTTTAATAATATTATTATTAAAACAAATCATTAGAAAGCAAAGAATAAAAAAATTAAATGATATAGAATGTACAAATTTTATGAAAGAAATATCATTAGATGATGATAAGGTAAGAAAAATATTAATAGGTGAAATAGATAGAATAAGAGAAAACTTACAAAGAATATATTTAAATTCAGATTGGGATACAAAAAGATTTCTATATAAAATAATAAAGGATCAAGCAGCACTTAAATATAATTTGAAAATAAATTCATTAAATGAAGATGATATTTATAAAATAAATATAATAATTGAAGTTTTAAAATTAGATACTAATATAAATAGAATATGTGAAAAAGTGATATTTGAGTGGGAAAAACTAATAAATGATTAGCAATTTTATATAGACCAACTGGAATAATAACGTAATGAAATGTAGTTTGTGTGTAAGGCGGTAGGTGTGGAGAGTTAACTGCAAAGCAAGAGAGAGCTGAATTAAGTTCTCCTTTTTAGCATTGAAATAATTAATATGATAGAATGAATAAGGAGGGTGTTTCATGAAGATGAAGTATAATAGAAATTTTTCTAAGATATTATCAGTAATAAAAAATAATTTAAGTAAAGGTGTATTTTCATTAGGAATGGGTGGGTTAGTTGCTATTTATTTTATAGAATTTTGCAGAATTAGGATTATTCCTAATTTAAAGAGTATAAATAGTAACTTTTATGAAGTTTTTATCACTAATAATATGATTCATATTGATACTATAGAACTATATGGTATTATTATTAGCATTATATTAATTATGATTGCACCATTATTAAGAGAAAAAGAAAATTTAACAATATGTTTTTTTATTGTTATAATTTTTATTGAAAGTGTTTCTTTTATGTCAGTATTTGTTCATCAAAGTATTACTAAATTATTTATATTAGGAACAATACTTACATCTGTTTATTTAATATGGTTTATAATTGATATATTGAAAAGCATATATAATTGGATACATATAGAAAAATCATCAAAAAATCAGGTTGATGTAACAAAATTAACCTTTATTTGGGCGATAATTATTTTTTTGATAGGATTATTGAGATAGGGAGATATTTAATAAGTGAGAGAAAACAAAATGTATTTTATATTAGAAGGTACAATTATAGGTATAACAATTATTTTTATTATAAAATTGTTATTATATAATAAAATATTGAATTCAATTCAAAATGGATATTCAAATGAACTTGAAAAAGCAATTGAAGTTGCAAAAGAACCAAATTATTTTAATTATTTATTGGCTGGAGGGGGTATTATACTAATATTGTTTTCTTATACCATATTTATTTTAAGAAAAACTTTTATTGATAAAAAGTTTATATTTGCATTAATAAATATTATTTTAGGTATTTGGCTATTAGTTGTTTTTTGGAATCCTATTTTAACAACATTTGCAATATTATTATTTTTGGGAGGTACTTTGGTATCTAGTGATTAATGAGTCATTTAGTTTTATCTGAATAAATATTAATTTTAATAACTTAAAGTGTAATTATAGAGAGCGTAATTAACGCTCTTTTTTAGTGCGAAAATATTATAAAAATATTTATATTAAGGTCATATAAATATAAAATAGATTGTTATCAAAAAATTATTAAAGAAAGATAAAGAGCAGTATCATAATTTAATGAATGAAAATATTTAAAGCAACTAAAATTAAATTTAGTCGCTTTTGGGTATTTATAAGTTTTGTAAGTGTAGAACAAAAGATTATAAATACTTCGTTTATTATAGCAGAAAATAAAAATTATAAAAATACCTTATAAGAAAAATAATTAATTGCAAGGAGAAATGATATTATGGCTAAAATAGGGATTCCTCAAATAATTATTCCTAAAAGTGAAGAAAAGTTAAACATGCAAATAAGAGCTTTAGAGCATTTGATAAAAAATGATATAAATGAAAATGATAGAATGATACATCAAGCAGCACTTAATGAATTATTAGAATATATAATTAAACCAGCTCAAAGTACAAGCTATATTACAGAAGAAGTTATAGAAAAAGAAGATGAATTATACATTGGTAAAACAATCGAAAATAAAAGAATAATAATTAATAAATTTATAAAAAATAAAAAAAGAGAATATATGGAGAGTATAGGAAGGTTAGGAGAAGGAAGAAGTTTTAAGTTGAAAGAATCAAAAATATTAAGGAGAAAATAAAGAATAGTGAGGCATGGATTAATTAGAGATATTTTTTATCTTGTTTGTACTATTATAATGGTTTCGATTTTAATAGTTTCACTAAATTTTACATACAAAGTAGTAAAAGACACTGCAAGGGAAAATACTACAGTTGAATTTAAAACAGGAAAAATAATTGATAGTTCTAAAGAAAATATCAATGGATTACTTGAAGGGCATATTGAATATGAAACAGCTATTAAGGTAGATGATGAAATAATGGTATCTAATAATAAAGGTATATATTATGAAGCAGTAAATAAAATAGGAAAAGAAGTAAAGGTTAAAATTGAAAATAATAAAAAAACTAATGATTATAGGAACTTTATTACGTGTATTTATAGGATATATAAATGAAGATACATTTAAGATATTTATTATAGTATTTTATATATTAGTTGCATTAGATGTAATAATATGTTTAGTATTTGTTCATTTAAATAATAAATATAATACTCCCACTTATACAAATTAATTTCAGTATAGAATATATAGAAGTAGGATGAGAAGAAATAAAAGGACTACGATTTTAATAAATTTGCAATTAGGACAACTATTAATGGAAAAACTTACGATTTGTTAGAGAAGAAATATAAATTAATGAATAATAAATTATTATTTAATAATAAATTAATTATTATATGATATTTTTAAAAAAAGATTTAGGAGGAGATTTTATGAAAAAAATTGGAATAGTATCTTTTTTATTAGTATCAATGATATTTGCATTATCAGGATGTGTAAAGATTAATAAAATAGGTACAGAAAAGTATTATGTGAAAATTGTTAAAGGTGGTGAAAGGGAAAAATCTAATAGTAATGATGGAAAAATTAGTTATTATTATACATACACAAATATACAAGCATATGATAAAGAAGGTAAAAAAATATTGGTAAACATAAATACTATAGAAGATAAAGAAATTAGGAAAGATGCTTATTTACAGGTAGATGTAAAAAATCCTTCTGATAAAGAGACAAATGAGATAAAAGGATATGAAGAAGTAAAACAATCAGAAATTCCTGAAAAGGCTAAGAAAGAATTAAATTAATAAGTTAAATTCAGAACTCAATCAATTGATTGGGTTCTTTTTTTATATAAATTTTTAAGAAAGAAGGTGATTATATATGGCAGTTAAAAAAACTAAAGAAGATAGTTTTTATAAAAAGTTAGTTTTAAAAATATTAGAAATGAAGGGAGTAAGTTATGAAGATTGGTTAGAAGAACAACATAAAGAATTTTTAGATAATAAAGAAAATCAACAACAAATACTAAAAGGATTAGATACATTAGAAGAAATTGGAGGCGAATAAAGAGTATGGACGTATTTGGAAGAATGAATTCAATGATTATAGATTTAGTAAAAGCAGCACAAATAGTAGGGTTTGGATTACTTGCTTATTCACTTTTAAAGGCTGGAATACAATATTTTGTACATGGAGCAGAAGGATTTAGAGCTGCTAAAGGAACAATAATTGCAGGAATTGTAGGATTTGTATTAGTTGTAGGTTCTATAGCAATTGCTAGTTATTTAAAAACAAAGCTTTATTTTTAAATATTTAAATATATTAAAAGGTGTTCCTGGGGGACACCTTTTTAATAAGGCTTAGTAAAGGAGGAACTATGGAATTTATTAAAACGATTTTATTTAAAATTAAAATTTATTTAAGTGAAGATGAAGCTAATAAAGAGATAAAAAGAGCAAAGATATTAGCAAGTAATAAATTTATTTTATCATTATCGTTGATTATTTTCATCTTAGGAGGATTATTTATAAATATAATGTTATATACAATAGAATTTGCTTTTAATAGAATTAAAAATAAAAAATTAGTCTTTAATTTTTTAAAAGGTATATTTTCATTTTCAAGTGAATTTTGGTTTATTTATTTAATAGTATTTATAATACTTTTATTGATTATAGTTAAACTTCAATTTAGATTAAAAACAAGTTTTAGAAGTATAAATGAAGGTCAAAAGGGTACAAGTAAATTTTGCACTATAAAAGAAGTAGATGAACAATATAAATCTATTCCCGAAGTGGAAACTGATGAAGAAACAAAAAAAGGTGGATATGAAGGTAAGGGTGGAGTTGTTATAAGTAGATTAGGAAAGAAAGTTTACATAGATGATAGTAAATCAAATAATTTAGTTATAGGAACTACTAGAAGTGGGAAAGGAGAATTATTTTTATTTCCTACTATAGATGCTTATAGTAGAGCAAAAGAAAAAGCTAGTTTAGTTATAAATGATCCAAAAGGAGAATTGCTCGGCGGAAGTAAAGAAACCTTAGAAAAAAGGGGATATAGAATAGAAGTATTAAATTTAATAAATCCTGAAAAATCTATGTCTTATAATCCGCTACAACTAATAATTAATGCTTATGAAAAAGGTGATTTAGGAGAAGCACAGAAGTTATGCAAGACATTAACATATGCAATGTATTATAAGCCAAATGTTAAAGACCCTTTTTGGAATGAAAGTGCAATGAGCTTAGTTAATGCTCTAATACTTGCAGTAATAGATAAAGTATTTAAAGAGATTAATCCTTTAAAAGATGAACTAAATAAAAGAGAAGATTTTATAAAGGAGAATACTGATGAAGCTCTTTTAAAAAAGAATAAAGAAAGAATAGAAGAAGTAAAAAAAGAACTTAAAGAAAAAGAAAAAAATAAGGAAAAAATAACATTGTATACAGTAGCTCAAATGTTATCAACATTAGGTTCTGTTTATGATGAAAAAGGAAATAATGAATTAGATAAATATTTTCAAAGTTTAGATGTGAATAATATAGCTAAAATACAATATGCTACAAGTAATTTTGCTAAAGGGACAGCAAGGGGAAGTATATTTTCTGTTGCTATGTCAGAACTACAAAAGTTTACTATGGAAAAGATAGCAAAACTAACATCAAAAAATTCAATAGATTTATTAGATGTAGGTTTTTATAATGAAAAAGACAATAGACCGGTAGCAATATTTATTATATTGCCGGATTATGATAAATCGGATTATATAATATCTTCAATGTTTATAAGACAATTATATTATGTATCAGCAAAAAATGCTGAAGAATGTAGTGGTGAGTGTGACAGAGATATAGTATATCTTATAGATGAAGCTGGTAATGTTCCACCAATAGAAGATTTAGAAACATTACTTACAGTAGGATTAGGTAGAAGAATTTTCTTTACTTTAGTTGTACAAGAATTATCTCAAATAGAAGCTAAATATGGTAAGGACGCTTCAAAAACTATAATAAGTAGTTGTGCAAATAAAATATATATTATTACAACAGATAAGGACACCGCTAGAGAAATATCAGAACTTTTAGGAGATAAAACAATAACTACAGTATCAAGAAGTGGTGAGTTTATGGATACAACAAAACATCATACCGAAAGTGTTGATTCACAAAAACTTATAGATGCTAATAAACTAATGTTATTTAAAGAAGGAGAAACAGTAGTTATAAGAACACTAAAAAGACGAAATAAAAAAGGTGATTTAATAGTACCTAATCCAATTCATAATTATGGTGAAACTAGAATGAAATATCGATATGAATATCTAGGAAAATATTTTGATAATACAAAAAGAGTTAAGGATATTGATATTAAATGTATTCATAATGATGTTAAGTTAGAAGATTTAATATTATTTAACCTTGACAATCAAGTTCTTTATAGTGATGTAGATGTAAAAACTCCTGGTGAATATTTAGTTAAAGTAAAAGATAAAGAAAGTAAAGATGGAATAAAAGAATATAAAGTAATAGTAAAAGATATAGAAGAAGTTCTTAAAGAGAAGAAGGACAATAAAAAAGAAAATTTAAAAAATAATAATACTACTAATAAAATAAAAATATTTGAGATAAGAGAAATATTTTCTCCAAAAGAATACAAAAAAATAATTATAGAACTTAAAAAGAGCTATTCAAGTAAACAATATGAAAAAATTACTTATAAAAGTGATTTTAAAGAATTAGAAAATATATATAATATTAAACCTAGAGAAAATTTAAAAAACTGGTTAGATATAGGAATTGAAAGAATAAAAGAAATGTAAAGGTGTCCCCGGGGGACACCTTTTATAATACAAAAATAAAAGGAGGTTTAGAATATTGACAGATATAGAATTTATAAAAATGCTTATAGAAAATCATGTGTTATCACCTATGGGAGTATTTGCAGATGGATTAAGAAAGATTGGTTGGTGGATAATAAGTGGACTTGTATCTTTAGTTGATGGATTAGAAAAGGTAGCAACTAAAGTATATAGTTTTAATGATTTCTTTGATTCAAAAGGAGTTAATGATTTATTAAATGCTTATAAACCACTTATATTTGGAATACTTGTTTTAGCACTATTATTTTTAGGATATTCTATAATGCTACAGAAGAAAAAGGATAGAAGCGAAATACCAACGAATATTTTAATATCAGCAATGGTTATAATAGCATTACCGCTTTTTATGACAAAGCTTGGAGATTTAACACAAATGTTTGTAAGCTATAATATATCAGAGCAGCAGTCAAGTGCTAAGGGAATAGTAAAGGATAATGTAAGTGATCTATATTATTTAGATAGAGCAGACTTTAAAATAGGTAATAAAAAGAATGATATTCCAGTAAAAGATATAATGAATATAGATATAAATGAACAATTAGATGCTAGTAAAATAAATAATAAAGATTTTAAAGATGTATTTAAACAAAAATTAAGTAGAGATGAAAAGGGAAATGAAAAACTTGTAGATTTAGATAAAGGTTTCTTTGGAATGTTTGAGGAAGGATATTATAGATATAATGCAAATTTTCTAATTATAATATTTTCTTTAGCAATAACAGGAATAACACTTTTATGTATAGCTTTAAAGGTTGCTGGAATAATATTTGAACTTGGATTTAAAAAGATATTTGCTACATTATTAGCAATGGCAGATATTAGTGATGGAAGGAAACTAAAAGCTATAATAATGGATATAGTATCATCATTTGCAGTTTTAATGGTAACATCAGTATTACTTAAAATGTATGTTGTTTTTGTAGCATTTTTAGGTAATAAACTTGAAAGTTATAGTATTTTAAATTTAGTTGTACTGGCAGGTGTTTCATGGAAAGTAATTGATGCTCCAGATATAGTTGAAAGGATACTTGGAATAGATGCTGGTGTTAAATCTAATTGGGCTTCAGTTTTAGCTGGATATGAAGGAGTTAAAGGTGCAGGTAGAGCTTTAATGGGTGCTGGAAGATTAGCTAAAAAGGGATTTGCAAATGGTAAAAACGCTTTTAGAAGTTTATCTGATAAAGGAAAAGATTCATCAAATAATGGTGGTATTTATGGAAATGAGAATAGCGAAAATAACAGTAATACAAACAATACCACAAGTCAAAATAGTAATAATTCAACATCTAATAATAAAAATAATGGCACTAATATGAATAATAATAGCAGTACAAATAAAAGTAATAATAAGAGTGAAAATACTAGTAGAAACAATGGTATATATAATAAAGCTGGAGATAATGTAAGTAATAATCAAAATATTAATAATAACAATAATAATGGAAATAACAACAATACTGGTAAAGGCGTATATGATAATTCAAATAATAATATAAATACAAATAAAGGAACTCCGATACATGATAATTCAAAGTCACCTAATACTGCAAATTTAAAGAAAGATTTTAATAATAAGGCAAATGAATCTAGTAATCAAGGAAATAAAGCTAGTAATAGCAACATTAATAATAATGTTACTAGCAAATCAACACCAGGTAATTCAAATATAAATAGTAGAAATAATTTTAATATAAAAGGTAGTAATTCACCTAATATTAATAATGTTAAAAATAAAAATTATAATATTGGAAATCAAAATAAATGGAATATAAAAGGAAAGGGGAATAAAAATAATGCAATATAAAATAATTAAGGATTTGAACCATGAACCATTATTTATGACTAATATAACTTTATTTGATTTAGGGTTTATTGGAATAGGAATGGTTATAGCGGTTATATTTAGTTTTTTAGTATATGATACATTGATATTTAAGGCTGCTTATTTTATATTCTGTTTTTTTTCATTAGTATATTTAACTGGCAAAAGTAGAACAAATCCAAAAAGAAGGAACTTACAATCTATATATTATGCAATATCGAGAAATAGATATGTATATAGAAGATTTTATGAATAAAAGGTGTCCCCGGGGGACATCTTTTTTATAAGGGAGAAATAAAGAATAATGATATATGGATTAATTAGTGCATTATTTATAGCAGTTATATTCGAAACTATTGTGATAATAGTTTTACTAGATAAATATATAAAATCATTAAAATATATTAAGTTGTTAGAAAAACTTAGTAGTTATGAAATGAGTAAAAATAAAAAAGATTGAAGGTGAACGAGATGGCTTTTAAAAAATTTGAAGATATAAAAATAAAAAATAACATAGAAAATACAAAAGAGAAAAAGAAAAAATTAAGCAAGATAGAGAAAAAGGAGTTAAAAGCAGAAAGAAAAAAACTAAAAGCAGAAGAAAAGAAAGAAAAAGAATTGTTAAAAAAGATACCTTCAAATGTACTTGAAGAAATGCAAGTTTTAGATGTAACAGATGAAGTGCAAGGCGATAATTTCATTAAAACTAAAAATGGATATTTGAATTTATATCAAATAGTTGGAATAAATATAATTGCTTTAAATGATATTGAACAATTAAGAATAATAAATGATTTTTCTTCTTTTATAAGAGCATATAATAAAGATTATAAAATAGTAATTATGAATTTCCCGGTTAGTACAGCAGTGCAGCAACAAAACTTATTAGAAAAAATAAATAATTGTAAAAACAAATTATTTAAAGAGCAGCTAGAAAGAAAGTTAGAAGAACTTAAAATACTAGAAAAAGATAAAACAAATACAGAATATTATTTAGAAACTTTTTATGATGATAATGCAAATTTAGAAGTAGAAAGAAATTCACTTGAACAATGTTTAAAAAGAAACTTTAATTTAATAGAATTAGATTTAGAAAAGAAATTAAAAATACTATGTAAATTGCATAATCTTAATTCAAAGTTAATGTAATAATGTTATTAGAGGATGAATTTATGGAGGAAAATAAATTTGATTTAAAAAAAATAATAACGATAATTATATATTTATTATTAATACTTGTATATGGGGGGATTTAAGCGGATATATTGGGATAATAACAAGTATTATATATTGTATATTTCTTAAAAATGAAGAAAGGTTTAGTGAGAAAGAAAAAAGTATATTTAGTAAAATATTTTATTCATTGGTTTTAATAGGCGTATTTTGTATAATAGTTTAAATATTAAAGAGTGTCCCCGGGGGACACCTTTTTAGATAAATTTAATTAAGAAAGGAATTTTGTATATGGAGAAAATAAAATATAAATATAATCCACATTTTATAAATTTAGTACAACCTTGCGGTGGAATTAGTTTTAAAGAAAATTATATAAAGAAGGGTGATGGATACGAAGCGTGTATACACGTTTATGATTTTCCAACAACTTGCGAAGATTTTTGGCTTAATGCACTATCTAATATTAGCAATGATGTAGTTACTACAGTTGATATTAGAACTGCTGATATGTCAAAAATAAATTCTAAATTAAATAAAGCACTTGCTGAAAATAGACAAAGGCAGGATGAAAAAGATAATGTTGAAGCAATAAAAGCTACAGGTAAAGTTCAGGACTTAGCAGAATTAACAAATGATATTGTAAAGCATAATGAAGTAGTTAAATATATTATTGTTAGATATTATGTTTATGCAAAAACACTAAAAGAATTAGATGACAAAGTTAAGGGGATTTTGAATCAGCTAGAAACTTTAACATTTAAAGGAGCAGTATTTTTAAATGAACAAGAAGAAGAATGGAAATCTTTATTTTTGTCAATTTCATTACAAAATAAACTTAAAAATAAAATTATTGAACAACCAATTCAAGGATATTCACTAGCAGGTGGCTATCCTTTTCATTTTGTTGAATTATGTGATCCGACTGGAAGATATTTAGGTTACACTAAAACAGGTGGAAATGTAATATTTGATTTGTTTACTAAAAATAATAAAAGAAAATCATTTAATGCTTTATTAGTTGGACTTACTGGAGCTGGTAAATCAACTACATTAAAAAAATTATTAGATGATAATGCTATTATCGGAAATACAATAAGAGTATTAGATTTATCTGGAGAATTTAGAAAACTTGTTCTTAAACGAGGGGGAAAGGTTATAAAATTAGATGGAACAGAAGGTATGATAAATCCATTTCAAGTATTTGCTACTATGGTTGATACTGAAACAAATGAGGTTTTAGAAGAATTAAGTTATATGTTTCAATTAAGTAAGCTTACTATGATGTATCAATTCTTATCTAATAATTATGATAATGCTATAATAAGTGAATTTGAAAGATTAGTAAATGAATTTTATAGAAATAATGGAATAACAAAAGATAGTTGTACATCTTTTAAGGCAAATGAATATCCAATAATGGAAGATTTTTTAGATTTTTTAGAAAGAGAATTGTATGATGATGTAAAAAATAAAATATTAAAAAATAATCTTAGTCAATCAAGAATAGAAAAAATAGAAACTATAATTACAACTATAACTGCTACAATAGATGGATATGGAAGTTTATTTAATGGTCACTCAACACTTGAAGATGTATCATCAGAACAAATAATAAGTTATGAAGTAAGAAATTTATCTCAACTTAAATCCAATGTTTTTAATGCACAGATTTTTAATGTATTAACTATGATTTGGAATGAAGCATTAAAACAAGGTGTAATAGAAAAAAGAAAATATGATAATGGAGAAGTAACTTTATGGGAAGCGAAAAAGTTTTTAGCATTTGTAGATGAAGCACATAAATATATTAATTCCAATAATGAATATGCAGTAGATTATTTTATTAACTTTGTAAGAGAAGCTAGAAAATATTTTGCTGGTTTAATTTATGCAACACATACATTAGGTGATTTAGTACCTAAAGGGAATGGTGATATGGTTAAAAATATTACAGAAAAAATAGCAACTCTTTTTGAACTTACTCAATATAAATTTATAATGCAACAAGATAATAATGTAAAAGAAGCTATGGAAAAAACATTTAAAAATCAACTTACAGAAAGTGAAATAGAAGATATACCACTTTATGATGAAGGAGAATGTATGCTAATTATAAATGGAATTGGTAATATAAGATTTAATATAGAAATATCAAAAGAAGAAGAAAAATTGTTTGCAGGTGGTGTATAAAATATAATAAAGGCACTACTAAAGATAATAAGGGAAGTGAAGTTATGAAGAAAAAAGTAATAATGGGTGGAATTATAGTAGTTATAATTTTAGGAGCTATAGGTTATTCAGTAGTAAAATCAAATAGAGATAAAGAAGCTAATAATATTAAAGTAGAACAACAAAAACAAACTGAAAGTTTAAATAAAAATGATATTAGTAAATCAATAAATGGATTGTCAGACCAGGAACTTATGAAAAAGTATTTACTTCTTAAAGATAGTAAAGTACCAGTTAAAGATAGATCAGAAGCTTCAGAAGTAGCTAGAAAATTTGCAAAAGCAATAACAGAATATAATTCAAACAATCCAAAAGAAGGAGAAAAAGAAGCATTAAGTTGCGTATCAAAGGATATATATAATGATGTACAAGGAATGTTTATAACCAAAGGAAAAGATAAAGATAGTGATATAAAAGAAAAAAATATTTTGAGAATAAGAAGTGAAGAAAGAGTTAATAGTGAAGATAATGGATATATATATATAAAAGTAACACCCATATATACAGTTATAGATAAGCATAATCAAAAAAGAGATGATTCTACATCATATGTAATACAATTATTAAAAGTAAATGGTGAATATAAGGTCACAAGTTTTAGAGTTATATAAATAATTTCAAAAAATAAATAGTTATTAAAGAACTAATAGAAATTCTATTAGTTCTTTTTTGTTGCAAAAAACTACTTTAAAGGTGGTGATTAATTGGACTATAAAAAACTACTAAAGAGAATAGTTGCTATTTTAGGAATAAGTAATGTAATTGGAGGAATACTTTTTTTGACTTTTATCGCTACTATAATTGGAGCAATACAAGGAAATAAAAGTAATAATAATAGCTATTCAGAATTAAATGGTGTTCCAACAGAATATATTGAATACTTTAATGAAGCTTCAAAATTAAGTGGAATTCCTAATTGGGTATTGGCAGCTATAGCAAAACAAGAAAGTAATTTTAATCCTAAAGATGAATATGGTGGAGCTTATGGTATTATGCAAATGCAAAAATCAGAAGGTTCAATAGATTTATGGGCAAGTTATATGAGAGATGGACTTGGAGATTTTTATAAAAAAGCTGGATATAGTTTTTCTTCTTCTGACGATATGTGGAACAAATTTTTAAAAGACCCAAAGGCTCAAATACTATCTGGAGCATATGAAACTTTGTATTATACAAACTATGTTTTATTTAAAAAGGGCATAGCAAAGTCTTTAAATTATAATAGTGTTGAGAATATGAAGTTAATAAATTGGAATGCAAATGAAAGTGATAGTAAGTTTGTTGAAGTGTTAAAAAGAATATTTGCTTGTTATAATGGTGGTCCGAGTTATGGTATGAATGTAGATTTTAATAATGCACAGAACAATTATCCTAATCAAGTTTTTCAATATGCAATGGAATTTAGGGGTAATGGACTTAGTGGAACAGGTCAAAAGGGAGATAATAAAACAATAGAAAATGCAATAAAGGCAGGAGAAAAATGGGTAGGTAAATCACCTTATGTTTGGGGTGGTGGAAGAACAGAATCTGATGTGAAGAAAGGAAGATTTGATTGTAGTTCATTCGTTTATTATTGTTATTCACAAGCCGGGATTAAATTAGGTGATATGTCTGGTGTTACAACTTGGAGTTTATTAAAACAAGGAAAGTCAGTAAATAAGAAAGATATGAAGCGAGGAGATATTATATTTTTTGATACAGTAGGTAATGATACTCATGTTGGATTGTACTTAGGTTATGGAAAGTTTATGCACGATAGTTCTAGTAAAGGAGTAACTATTTCTGATTTAAATAGTGCATATTATAAATCAGTTTTTAATGGAAAGGTAAGAAGAATAATAAATTAAAAATAAAAAATATTTAGATTGTTTAAAGAAATATTTATAGTAATTTCGATATGGAGGTGTTAAATTGAGTGTTGAAAATATTAAAGAAAAAATAGAAAAATTTAAAAATAAAAGATTTAAAAGCCAGTCTGCTAAATATTATTTAATTACAGTTGTAATGATATTTGGATTAGGCTTTTTTTTATCGTCTAATTATCTACTCAATAAGAATTTTATAAATGTAAAAAGTACAGAATTAAATCAAAAGATGACACTTGAAAGTGTAACAATTGATTTAGTAAGCAGAAAATATAATAAAGATACAGGATTATTTCAAGCTATATTATATGTTAGTAATGATGAATTAAATAGTGATGATTCAATAAATGTTAAAGTTAAAGTAGATACTGATCCTCAAAAGATTATACAAAGTAAACTAATAAAAGTTAGTGATAATTATTATATATTAACTACCAATTTAAAAAAAAATTGGAATACAGTTGCATTAGTAGTAAGTGAAAGTAATTCAAATAATGAGAATAAAAATATAAGTATATATAATAATAAATCAGATGTTGTAGAAGATAGTAAGTTAAAAGAAGAAAACTTAAATGGATATAATGTTGAAATAACTGACTTAGAAATAAAAGATATTAATAATAAAATTAAATATATAAATGGACAAATAGATACTAAAAAGAAATTAATAATGAACCTTTTATCAGATAATGATAAGCAAAAGAGTGATGAAAAATATCAAACTGAAGATGAAATAAAAAATACAGAAGGTAAAATAACTCAAAACAATAATACAATAGATAATACAAAAATAGATATAGAAAATTTACTAAAATCACTAGAAGAACAACAAAAAAGGATAGAGAAATTACAACAAAAGAAATCAGACTTAGAAAAATAGCAATAAATTATGTGGTAATAACTTGTATATTCTGTGGTGATGTTGTGGTAATGTTGTGTCGCAAAGGTGTATATATGGAAATTATTTTGATATCACTTAAACGCTAGGCTTTGCCTAGCCTATAACCTTGTGTGATAGCAGTTTTTCCTTATGCTCTTAACTAAATACTTACTGGTATATTTCCAGTAAGTATTTTTAATTTCAATTTTATATTAATTATAGATTACAAAAAGGAGGTTAAATTTAAAATGAATGATATTTTAATTAGAAATGTACCAGAACATATAATATCAAAGATAGATGAAGATTGGAAAAATCAAAATTATAAAAGTAGAAATGAGTATCTAAATAAGCAATTGGAGTTAATGGTTTCGTTAGCTCCACTAAAAAAGATGGAGAATAATTATATTTATTTAATCAATAGGTTAAGTAAAGTTATTGAATATAATTCAAAAGTAATGGGGGTATTAGCAGAAGAAGTTTTATCAGAAGATATTGAAACTATTATAAAAAAATAAATTATAAGGAGGAATGAAAAATGGTTAGGGCAGATAAACATTATAGAATGACAAAGGAAAATTTAGATTATATAGAAAAAATTAAAAATGAAAGGCATTTAAAATATCCTAGTGAAGCATTAGAAACAATAATAAGAGAGCATAGTGAAAATGAAACATTAACTATAGAAGAAAGAGCAAAGTTCTTTGCAAAAGAAATTGCTTTAGAATTTTCAAAGGAACTTGTAGGAATAAAATATGCTTCAAGAGAAGCTGATAAAAATTCAAAGATAATCTTAGAATTACTAAATGGAATATATTTAAAAGAAGATTATGGGTTTATATGTACTACTGATACAGATGAAACTGAAGGAGTAAAAATTGCTAAGAAATTTATTGAAGGATCTATAAAAAATAAAAGAACTAAAAAATTATATAAGGAATATTAATTATGAGTATACCAGCAATAATTTTAACTTCTAATTATGTCTTATCAAATAAGGTTATGAAAAATGGAGAAGTTGTAAGTTATAACGATTATGTAGATTATATGGATAGAGAAGAAGCAAGAAAAGAAAATAAAGAAGAATATGCAGGATATAATGATTATATGGGAAACCCAAATAAAGATGGTTCTCTTTTTACTAAAGATAAAGATAGTTTAAATGATGAGGAAATAAAAGAAGTAAAAAAAATATTTAAAGTTGCACAAGATAAAAAGAGTAATTTATGGCAAGATGTTTTTTCTTTTGATAATGAGTGGTTAGAAAAGCAAGGACTATATGATAGTAAAACAAAAGTATTAGATGAAGAAAAAATACAAATTGCAGTAAGAAAAGCTATGGATACTTTAGAGAAAAAGAGTGGCAAAAAATATTTTTGGTCATCAAGTATTCACTATAATACTAAACATATTCATGTTCATGTAGGAAGTGTTCAATTAGATAAAGTTGATGAAAGAGGAAAAAGAAAACTAAGTGCAGTCAATGCAATGAAAAGTAGTTTTACTAATTCTTTAGTAGATTTTAATAAAGAATATCAAAAAATAAATGAAGTAATAAGAGGAAAATTAGTTTATAAAACTAGAAACTATGATTTGAAAAAAGATAAAGAATTAAAAAATAATATTAAAAAAATTGTAAAGATGCTACCTAAAGATAAGAAACAATGGTACTATAATTACAATACTTTATATGAAGTAAGACCATTACTAGATAATATAACAACAAAATTTATTGAAGAAAACTTTAAAGAAGAATTTAAAGAGTTAAATAAATTATTAGATAATCAAGAAAAAAACTTAAAAGAAATATATGGTGAAGGTAAAAAAGAATATTATAAAAACTACAGAGAAACAAAAATAAAAGACCTTTATACAAGAATGGGAAATGCAACATTAAGTAATATAAAAAAATATGTTTATGAAGAAGAAAAGAAAAAATATATAAAAGATAATAAAATTAGTAAACCTATTATTACTCAAAAGGCATTAAATACTTTTAAGAAAAGTTTAAAAAAAGATTTTAATAGTATAAAAAATCAAATAGAACATGAAAAAATTGAGAATGAAAGATATAATTTAAATGAAAAAACTAATGATATTGAGTATGAATTAAACTTATAAAAAGATGTCCCCAGGGGACACTTTTTATATTTTAATAAAGGGGAGAGTTGCTATGAGGGATAGATTAAAAAAGTTGTCATTATGGAAAATATATAATGAAACTAAAACTATTTATATAGTATGGAATGATTCTGACGAAATACTAAAATATATTTTAGATAAAAATATATTTTTAAATAAGATATTTTATAAAAGAAAAGTGGCAGTAAAAAGTAAAATATTAATTAGTATAGATAATGGTAAGAATTACTATTATATACCTAAAATATTAAATATATTAAATATATTAAATAATAAATTAAAAGAGCCTTATATATTAGATAACTGTTATATATATGGAATAAAATAAGAATTAAATAAAGGAGTGAAAAATATGTTTGATGGATTAGCATTAGTTTTAGAAATAATTAGTGATACAGAAATTAAAGTTTATACATTAGATACAAAAGAAAATATAGTATTAACTGCTAGTAAAGGAGATATTGTTGGACTAAAGGATATGTTTGAAACAGAAGAAACTGTAATAGTTCCATATAATATTAAAAATAAAACATTAGATGGAGTAATTGTTTTAGAAGATGAAGGAGTAGAAGAATTTATACAATAAAATATGAAAGAAAAATTTAAAAATATAGTTTGAAAACTACCTAAAGGAAATAAATTAAGGTAGTTTTTATTATTTGTAGTAAATTTAAAATTAAGGAGGATAATTTTATGGCAGGATTATATAAGAAAAAAAGTGAAGAAGAAAAGCAAAAAGAAGTTGATGAATTAATAAATAAAGCTAATAAAAAAATAGATAATATTTTTGATATTCCTGGTGATGTAAAGGAGTATCTTTCTTTTATGTCAAAGTTTTATAATTATTCTTTTAGAAATACAATTTTAATTCAAGAACAATTTCCGGGAGCAATAGCAGTTGGATCATATGCTTTTTGGAAAGAAAAAGGTTTTACAGTAAATAAATGTGAAAAAGGAATTGGAATTTTAGTACCTAAAAAATTAAGTAATTATTTTATAGATAGTAATGGTAAAGAGAAAGCAATATATAAAGCTAATAAAGAAGAAAATGAATTAATAAAAAATGATAAGATAGAAATTTTTGAAGGTAAATTAATGTATCAAAAAGGATATGTTTTTGATATATCTCAGACTAATGCAAGTGAAAAAGATTTACCTAAAATATTTCCAAATAAATTTTTAAATGGAGAAATAGAAAATTATAATGTATTTTATAAAGCGTTAGAAAATATATCAAAAGAAATAGGAAGTAAAATAATAGAACCTAAAAATGAAATTGGAGTAGCAAAAGGTATTACTTACAAAATGACTAAAGAAGTTGATTTAAATCCTAGAAATAGTCAAGTTCAAAATATAAAAACATTGATACATGAATTAGCTCACTCAAAATTTCATAGAATGGATAATTTAAATGAACACACAAGACCAGAAAGAGAATATCAAGCTGAAATGACGGCTTATGCAGTAACAAGTTATTTTAATATAGATAGAGAAGATGATTCTTTAAGGTATATTAGAAATTGGAGTAAAAATATTACATTAGATAACAAAAAAAGATTATTAGGAGAAATTAAAGAAGCTGCAAAAGAATTTATAAAAATAATAGAAAAAACATTTGAAAAGGAATTATCAGGTGAATTAAATAAATCTGATAATTCTTTTTTTATTCCTGAAGAATGATTTAGATTATAAAAAGGGAGATGAAAAACAATGAGTAAGGAAATAAAGCAAAGAGAAATAAATAAAATGGCTAGAGATCATGAAGAATGGATTGATACAAACGGTAAAAGTGGAAAGAAATTAAATTTAGAAGGAAAAGAATTAAATGGTATAAGATTATTAAATTTAAACTTAAAAGAAGCTAATTTTAAAAATACAATAATCAAAGATACTGCTATTTTTGCAAATTTGGAGGGTGCAAATTTTGAAGGCAGCAAAATAGATAATGTAGAATTTATAGGTTCAAATATAAAAGGAATGAAAATTGATACAAAAGAATTAGAAAGGATTAATATACAGATAAAAGAAGAATTAAGTCTGCATAATGAAGCTAATGTAAGTTTAAAAACAAATAATAATAAAGAAAAAAGTAATGATTACGAACTTAAGATGTAAGAATAAATAAAAGGTGCCGCACATGGATATCTTTTAAAATATAAAATTTAAAGGATAGATTATTTTATGAAAAATATAGATAAGGAAAATCTAATAAAAGAGTTAGAAAGTAGTATAGAGAATTTAGCTTCACTAAAAGGAGAAAATATTAGAAAGTTTTTTAAAAATACTTTTGATATAGAAAAAATTAATAATAAAATAGAGAAATTAAGAATAGAAAAGTAGCAGAAGATTTAAAAGGTTTTTCATTATGGTCGGGCGTTGAAGGAGAATATAATAATTCTGTGGTATTGGATAAAGATTATATAAAAGATGATATTGTTATAAATGCTATAGATAAAGTAAAACAAGAATCAATTATAAAGAAAATAAATTTTATTATGGATAAAAAAGAAGAAGATAAAGAACAATTCAAAAATGATATAACAGATATAGCAGAAGAATTAAATGTAAATTTTAAAAATACAATAATAAAAGACACTACTATTTTTACTAATTTAGATGGTTCAGATTTTGAAGGTATCAAAATAGAAAATGTAGAATTTATAGAGTCAAATATAAAGGAAATAAAATTTATGCAAAGGAATTAGAAAAAATTAATATACAAATAAAAGAAGAATTAAGTCTGCATAATGAATCTAATTCAATATTTAAAATAAAGAAAATAGTTATGAAGTTGAGTTGTAATTTTATGAATGTAATATTAAATGAAAATAAAAGTGCTTGAAATATATTAAAATATAAAAAAGTTTTTTAGTTTCAATTTAGTTATAGTACTTATAAGGTGATTTTAGAGTGAAAATAGTTTATACATTTAGTACTTTTTTGAAAGTTGATTTTTAAAATTAAGATTTCAATATTAACATTTATTATTGAAAATGTTCCTGAATTAGTAAAAAAACACCAGTTGAATATGGTGGCTTTTATCAAGAAAAGATGATATGTTATAATTAAATTAATTTTGTAAGGTTGGAGGAAGAATATGGACTTTAGATGTCAACAGTTTACCCCTAATGCAATAGTGAATATAATGTTAGATATTTTAGGATATAAAAAAAATTTATATGGTAAAAAAATCTTAGAAAATTCTTGTGGTGAGGGAAATATATTATTATCAATAGTTGAAAGATATATTTTAGATTCTAAATTAAAAGGATATTCTAATGAGGAGATAAAAAATGGATTAGAAAATGATATTTATGGAGTTGAGTTGATAAAAGAAACATATGATATATGTATTAATAATTTGAATGATCTTACAAATAGACATGGTCTTAATAATATTGACTGGAATATAGTTAATGAAGATAGTTTAAAATATGATTTTATTATTAAATTTGATTATGTTATTGGAAATCCACCATATATTTCATATAAAAATTTAGATAAAGAGAAGAGAAATTTTTTAAAAACAAACTTTGAAACTTGTAAATTGGGAAAACCTGATTATTGCTATGCTTTTATTGAAAGTGCAATAAATAAATTAAATGACATAGGAAAAATGGTGTATTTAATTCCTAGTAGTATTTTTAAGAACGTATTTGGAAAAACTTTAAGAGATATGATGATTGAAAATTTAGTTGAAGTATTAGATTATCCAAACAAAAAATTATTTAAAAACGCATTAACATCATCTTCAATAATATTAATTGATAAAAACAAAAAAAATGATAATTTCATTTATAAAGATATGACTAATAAAACAAACTATAATATTATAAAAGAAAATTTAAGTTATAAATGGATATTTGAAGAAAGTAGAGATTATGATTCATTTGAAAATTTAATTGAATTTGAAGAATTATTTAAAGCAAGGGTAACTATTGCGACTCAAAAAAATGATGTGTTTGTAGTTAATTATGATAAAAAAGAGAAATTACATTTAGAAGACGATATATTAAGAAATGCTATAAGTCCAAGAAATATGATTTTTGGTAAAAAAGAGTATATAATATTTCCATATAAGTTTGAGAATAATAAATTACAAAGATTTTCTGAAAGTGAATTAAAAAATAAATATAAGAACTTATATAAATATCTTTTAGAAAATAAAGTAGATTTACAAAAAAGAAAATCAGACTTAAATAGTAATTGGTTTGAGTATGGACGTAACCAGGCAATTTCAAATATGAATAAAAAAAAGTTAGTAATTTCTACGGTAATAACCAATAAGGTAAATGTTTATAATTTAAAAAGCAATGATATACCATACTCTGGAATATATATTATTTCGAATGGAGAATATAGTTTAGAGATTGCAAAAAAAATATTAGAAAGTGATAAGTTTTTTGAATATATAAAGAGAATAGGAACTCCAGCTAGTGGAAGTTCACTGAGAATAACTGCAAATGATATTAATAGATTTAAGTTTGTTAAGAGTGAATATGGATTATTGTAAATATTAACAAGAGTAATTTAGATTGGAGATGAAATATTGTATGGAAAAGTTAAAATATATTATAGAGGATAGTACAATTGCAGAATTATTAGGAATCCAAAATTTTACTAATAAAGAATCTGCAGTTCTTGAGTTGGTTAAAAATGCTTTTGATGCTAAAGCAAAACAAATAGATATAATTTTTGAAGGAAGTAACTTAATAATTAAAGATGATGGTAATGGAATGAATGCAGAAGATATAAAACGACATTGGATGCATGTAGGAAAAAGTGATAAAAAATATGATATTTTAGATGATGATAATAATAAAAGAATTTTGGCTGGTTCAAAAGGAATAGGAAGATTTGCGTTATCTAGATTAGGCGAAAATGTAGAATTATATTCCCAAAAAAATAATAATTATGATAATGCAATATTATGGATTACTGATTGGAATGAAAGTACTTTGCATATAGAAAAATCATACAAAAATTATGGAACTAAAATAATAATTAAAAACTTAAGGGATAAATGGAATAAGATTAGTATTGATAAATTGGCAAAATATTTATCTAGAACATATAATGATGAACTAATGAAAATAAATATAATTTTTCAAGGAGAATCTAATTTTATAAAAAGATATTTTTCAAATCCTATATTAGGATATAATTGTACTAGTAAAATAAGTTTGAAATATTTGGCTAGAAAACAGATGTTATTATGTGTAATAGATTCAGATGAATTTAAAGATGAAGCTGTTGAATTTTTAGGAGGAGTTAATATATCTAGTTATGAATCTAGTATTAGTATATTAGATGAATTAGAAAATGTTAAAAATTTAAATTTATCTAACAATGAATTGAAAAACCATTTAATTGAATTAGGAGATTTTTCAGCAGAATTTTTCTTTGCGTTAAAAGGATCAACTCAATTTGAAATGGAAAAATTTCTTTATAAATATAAAAATCTTTTAGGAAAATATGAAGAAGGTATTATATTATATAGAAATTCATTTAGTATTTCATCTTATGATGGGACAAAAGATTGGCTTGAATTAGGAAAACGTTCAAGACAATCACCAGCAGCTGCAACTCATCCAACTGGTTCATGGAGAGTAAGAGAAAATCAATTAGCTGGAATAGTAAACATTGATAAGCGGGAAAATAGTGTATTAGAAGATTTGTCTAATAGACAAGGATTGAATGAAAATGAATATTATGAAATATTTACAAAAATTTTGCGTGTGGGGATTTCTGAGTTTGAAGGTTTTAGACAAAATATAATACGAGAAATTAATAAAAAAAATTTAAATAAAAATTTAAATAAAGAAAGAAAGTTGACAGAAGGAATAATAAGAAATCCAAATAAAATTAAAGATCTATCAAAAGAAGAAGTAGATAAATTTATAGTTGAAATTAAAGAGTTTAAAAAGGAAAATTTAAATTTCAAAAAAGAAATGATTGACAGTGAAAAAAGATATAAATATGATGTGAGAATATTAAATGTTTTAGCTACATCTGGATTAAAAGCAACATCAATAGCACATGAAATGCAAAATGATAGAAATAAGATAGCACAAAATTGTGATTTTATAATAGAAGCCATGAAAGCATATGAAATTTGGGATTTAATTAATGCTGAAGATAAGACTAAGTATGCTTATTCCAATATTCCAGAATTAATCGAAAAAAATAGGAAAGTAAATAAAAAAATAATTTCTTTTATGGATACTATGCTTGATGAAGTTGAGAAAAAGCAATTTTTATCAGAAGAATATAATGTATTTGAATTATTAAATGAAATAAAAAAAGTTTGGGAAAGAGATTTTTCTTGGATTAGAATACGTTTAAATATAGAAAAAACAATTATATATAAAATACCTAAAGATGTTCTAAGAGTTATATTTGATAATTTGATATTAAATAGTATACAGCAAAATGAAAATAGCAGTAAATTATATATAGATATAGAAATTATATTAATTAATAATGTTTTAAATCTATCTTATCAAGATAATGGAATAGGATTAGAAAAAAAATATCTTGATAAGCCTACAAAAATTTTAGAAGTGCATGAGACATCTAGAAAACATGGTCATGGTCTTGGAATGTGGATTGTTAGCAATACAATAAATATGACAGGAGGTGAGATAATTAATATAGATGGAAAAAATGGGTTCAAGATTATATTTACTGTAGGAGGAAATTGGAATGAATAAAATAAATATAATTTACGTTGATGATGAATTAGATGCTAATATATCAAAATACATTGGAACAACGTATAATTATAAGAGGTTTGAAAAAGTATATAATGAAATTACATTTGAAGCAAAGAAAGGATATGAAAGTTTATTAAATGATAAACTAGTAAAAGAAGCAAATATAATTTTAATTGATTCTAAGTTGTTTGAAAATGATAGAGTTAGTAATGGAAAATTCTCAGGAGAGGAATTTAAAATGATTTTAAAAAAAGTCTTTCCTTTTATTGAGGTAATAGTTATAACACAAAATGAATTAAAAGAAGAATATGGTACTGTTTCTAAATATAAGTTTGATGTGGATATAAGTGCAGATAAGTATTATTCTGATAATTTGAAAAAAGAATTAGATACTGCTGCTAATAACGTATTTATATATAGAAATATTGCTAACAAATTAAAAAGCAATGAAGGTATAGATAAGGTTTTAATTGAAAAAATAGTGAATTCATTAGATGGAGACTCAAAATATGATGAATTAACAAAAAATGATATAGATAATATCATTGAAGCTTTTAAAGAATTGCAGAGGGATATAAATGAAAGATGATTATAGGAACACTATATACTGTCCAAAATTAAAGGATGTAGTTGTGAAAAAGAGTTGCTTGGATAATAGAATAAAAAAAGAGCATCCAAGAGTAAAAATAATATACAATAAAGTTAGAGAAAATAAGGGGAATTACAAAAGAGAATTTATGAACATTTATAATTACAAATGTAGTTATTGTGGAAACTCGATAAATAATTTGGATTATAATCTTTTTGAGGTAGATCATTACATATGTGAATCATCTTTTAACTCTATGGAATTAGCTGGAAAATTAGATGATTTAGTGTTAGCTTGCTATGATTGTAACAGAAACAAAAAAGGATTAGTTATTAAAAATAAATATAAAGAATTATTGAATCCAGATTTAGAAAAGATAAAAGAAGTTTTTTTTAGAGATGAAAATTATTATATAAATATTACAGAAGGATATATAAAAGATGACTTTATTAATGTATTTTATAAACAGTTAAAGTTAGGATATCAAACTAGAAGGCTAGATTTTTTACTAATGAATCTTAGAGGTTTATGTAAAGAAATTAGTGGACATGCGGAGTCAGAAAAGATAAAAGAAATATTAATAAAATTAGAAGAAAAGAGAAATTTGACTAGTTGTAAGTAATTTATATTAGTGGACAAGCATTTGGCTGAAAAGGTTGAAATTTTAGATTTTCATGGTATTAAATTATAATATACAAAATAGAAATAAAAGGTGTTCCCTAGGGACACCTTTTTAAATTAACTAATTTAAAAAATCTAGCCTAGAAACAACTATAAAAAATATGGAGTAGAATTATGGAAATAAATGAAAAATTTGGAAGAAGAAGTTTATAAATTTGCAGAAGAAGTTGAAATATTTTTAGAAATACTAAATAGAACTACAATACAAAGTAAATATAAAAATGAACTTGATGATATAGAAAGATAAAAGAGTAAATTAAAAAAATAAAAATTATATTAATTAATGGTGAAAAATATAACTTGTGCGTTAAAAGTAAAATATTATAAATATTTATTGATATCAAAAAAATATGTAATATATTTAAAAAAATATGTAATATAAAATGAGTTGTTTAGTATATTATTCAATATACAGATACAAAAATTTATTTAACATCTAAATGTAAACGTTGAATTAAATTTGAAAAGATATATACTCTAGGTATATTTAAAGAAAGGTTTGATTATATGGGATTATACGAACAACATTTTAAAGAAATTACTCCGGATAAAACTATAGAGAAATTACTAGGAATTTTAAGTGATATAAATATAGAGTTAGAAGAACATTGGGAAAAAGAAAGTTCAATAGGGACATATTCTTTAAGATTGACATTTAAAGGCACTGATATTGGAACTAATGGAAAAGGAGTAAATAAAGAATATGCTAGAGCTAGTGCATATGCTGAATTTTTTGAAAGATATCAAAACAATATGCTCACAAATTTTTATATAAAATTACAGGATGATGATAGCAATCAAGAAGAAGTAAATATATGTATTGAGCCAGATTCTAAATATTTAACAGCTGAAGAAATAATAAATCAGGAAGATCCATTTATTGAATATTATTTTTCAATAAGAGGAATGGAAAATAGTACATATAATGATAAGGTTAAAAATTTTAAAAATATAAATAAATTTGAATATATGCTTACTGGAAAAGAAAATAAGTTCTTGTGTTTACCTTTTTATGATTGCTATAATGATAAAATTTATTATTTACCTAAACATATATATTTTAATTTTTATGGAAGTAATGGTATGGCAGCAGGTAATACAGTTGCTGAAGCATTAGTACAAGGATTCTCTGAAATTATAGAAAGAATAGCTCAAAAAAGGATTTTCAATGAAAGACCTACTTTACCTGATATTCCAATTAAATATTTAAAAGAATATCCTAATATATATGATATGTTTTTAAAAATAAATGAATTAAAAGGATATAGAGCAATTATTAAGGATTGTTCATTTGGAGGAAAGTATCCTGCAGCAGCATTAGTAGTAATTAATAAAAATACTGGTAAGTATGGAGTTAAACTTGGGTGCCATCCTAATTATGGCATAGCAATGGAGCGAGCATTTACAGAATCTGCCCAAGGAAATGATATAACTGAATACGCGAATAGAAGTGAACTAGATTTTTATAATACAATAGTTGATAATGAAAAAAATATTGAAAATAGTTTTAAAACAGGATTAGCACAATACCCATATGAATTATTTGGAAAAAATTGTTCTTATAAATTTACTCCTATGAATAATTTTGAAGATATAGATAACAAATCATTACTTAAAAGTATAATTTATGAGATTAAGAAAGAAGGATATCATGTTTTAATTAGGAATTCATCTAATTTAGGATTTCCATCATTTCATATAATTATTCCGGGATTATCAGAATTACGTTTAGGAACTGATTCTGAACTTAGAGCAATGAATACAAGAGCGTTTGTTACTTCATTGTTAATGGAACCTAGATTGATAAATAAAAAAAATTGTAAATATATAATAGCTTGCTTTGGATATTTTGCTAATAATACAATGAATAATACTTTAAAATCTTATTATCCTGAAGTTGAAAATTTAGAATTACCGTCTGAAAAATATTATAGTGGTATATTATATTTTTCGGCTATGTGTTATGTGTTATTAGAAGAATATAATGAAGCTTATAAAAATATAAGATTAACACTTCAAAATGCTATAAAATTTGGTGCTGAGCCTAATGAGAGAATTAAATTAGATATTATGTCAAAATATTTAGCTGCAATGGATCAAATTAAAGATCATAATAAAGTAATTAATTACTTAAAAAATTGGTATGATAATGATTGGTGCCAATATATAGATAGATTGTTTTCAAATAAAACAGAACTTTTTATAAGTCAATATCCTGATTGTACGAATTGGAGAGAAAATGAAAATTTTAAGTCAGAAAGAGTTATGTTGGAAGCATTAAAAGAATTAAGAAGAAGGCAAATAAATAACTATATTAAGCAGTCAGATGTGAAAGAGTTAATATTTAGTTAAATTAAATAAAGGTAGCTACTCGCATTAATTTATTATATTAGTGAAAGGAAGTGATTTATAATGAATAATTTAGAAAATTTAGGATTAATGGAAGAAGAAGATATTTCAAAATTTTCTGTACTTAAGGAAGAGGAAATGGATATGACATCTCCTGTATGGTCTAATGTATTAAAAACTGTTTTAGCAGCAGGTGGGGTTGCATCAGTATTTTTATAATTGAAAAATAATTAAAATATAAAAGTATTTTGCGAGTTTTAGTTATATAATTGTTAGGTTTAAGAAAGGAGTGATTTGGTGGAAAATTCCAAAAAATTAGGATTAATGACGGATGATGAGGTAAAAAAATCATCTAAATTTAATATAACTGAAGAAGATATTATAGATCCAACTGGAGTTAATTGGAGAACTGGAGCAAAAGCAGCACTTGCTGCTGGAAGTGCAGCAGCAGTATGGCTTCCAGCAGCAGCAGCAGCAGTTGTATAGGTTTATTTAATGGTGAAACATTCTCATTATTTCTTATAAATATGAGAATGTTTTATTATTAAATAGAATAGTTAAGTAAAATGAGGGGATACAAATGAATAAAGAAGATATAAATGTGCATAATTATTGTCCTATTAAAGGAAGACATATTATAGAATTTGATTCTGAAGAAAATAAAGGAATAATATTTAATAAGAATAAAAAAAAATCATATATTTTGGGAACGGAAGAATTTAAAGTATTTAAAAAATTAGATGGAAGAAGAAGTATAAATCAGTTACAAAAAGAATGTAATTACTATACAATTGATGATATATGTAGTTTAATAATAGAATTTCATAAATTAGGAATCTTAAATGAAGAAGAGGATGATTATGAAAAAATAAAAATAAGTAATATAAAAATTCCTTTATTTTGCCCAGACAAAAAAATGGATGAAATTAAAAATATAATAAAAGTCTTTTCAAATATAATTAAATATGTAAGTTTACCAATTTTTATATGTGGTATATATAAATTTGACTTTGAAAATTTTTATAAAGCAATAAAACATTTTTCACTAATAGAATCAGGTATAATTTCTTTTGTATTTATGATTATAGTAGTAGCATTACATGAATTAGGTCATGCTATTGTTGCAAAAAATAATGGGGCATATGTACCTGAAATAGGAATAATGCTTTATTATTTGTTACCAGTTGCCTATACAACTGTTTGTGGAACTCAAATTTTAAAAAAGAAAAAAAAAATAGAAATATTATTAGCTGGAATAGAAGTGAATTTATTTTTATTAGGAATAACAATGTTTTTAATTAAAATATTACCAAAAGGATATGAAAATATAATATTGATTTCATTAATATTATCAAACATTATACCTATTTTAAGCAATATATCTATATTTTATAAATTTGATTTTTACTATATATTACAAGAATTATTGGAAGAATATAAATTAAAAGAAAATTCAGACAAATTTATTAAGAATATTATAAAAGGAAAATCATTTATAAAAATATCTAATGAAAAAAAATTAATGTATATTTTATATTCTTCTATTTCATCAGTATGCGAATATATTCTGATAATTTTTATTGTATTATCTATTTTTAAATATTTTATAAACAAATAGAAAGGAGAGAGAGATGTTAAAAAATAATATATTTATTAGGTTTTTTTTAGTAATAATTTCTTCAATAATTTCCTCAATAATTTATTTAAATGGAAGATATATTATAGCTATTACTTTAATGATTATTATTTGTAATTTAATGAGCCTTATTGCTAAGAAACCTTTGTATGAAACAACTAAATTGACATTTTTATATTCTATGATTATGGGAATTATACTAATAGGTATCGTAGGTGTTTTTGGTATATTAAAAACAAAACTTGGTTTGATTTCTCTCTGTTTAGTATACGAAATAGGATTTCTTATCATAAGTATATTCTCTATTTTTAATATTATTTTATCATATTTATTAAAAAAAATTAAATTAGGTGAAAGATTATGAATAATTGCATGAAGAAAAACTTATTTAATTTGTTATTAGGGTTTAGTATAATGTTTGGACTATATTGGTTATTTAAATATTATGTGTTATCTATAAATTTAAAAAATAAAGATTTGATTTCATATGCTATATTATATGGACCAGGTTTTCTGATTTTATATTTATTTACAAAAAATATTTGTAAAATTAGATTAAAGTATCATAAATTAAGTTTTTCAGAATTTATTAAATATTTTATTATTCAGACTGGTATAGGAATTATTATATTAAGTATAGGTAATATAATATTGTTTAAGTTAGGATATTATAAAGGTTTAAATATAAAAGGTTTTAACTTGATATATTATATCCAATTAATACTAATTGCACCGTTTTTTGAAGAGATTATTTTTAGAAAGTATATATTGTCTAAAGCCATTATATTTGGTAAGAGACAAGGAGTATTAATTACATCTATATTATTTTCAATTGTACATATAGTATCACAAGGTTGTATAGAAGCAATATATACATTTATGTTATCAATAGTATGGTGCCATGTAATTTTAAAAACAAATAATTTGAAATATACATTTTTTTTACATTCTTTATCGAATATATCATTATTTATTTTGCCAAATTTGTGTTATAAATATTTATATTTATCTATAATGTATAGGATTATTTTTTATATTATAATACCAATTTTAATGATATCAATATTAAAAAATAAAATAAAAAGTAAAAAAAACTATACAAAAAGTAAAAAAAACTATACAAAAAGTAAAAAAGTAGTATAATATATTGTAGAAAGAGGTGGAGATATGAATAAAGAAGAAATATTAAAAAAAAATAAATCAAAAGATAAAAAAGATGAATATGAAGTAAGAGAAAAAGAAAAATCAGGGATAGTAATGGTAATTGCTATATTTATATTAAGTTGTTTGATTGGTATAGTAAGAATTATACGACATGAAAATATACTTGATTTATGTGTTATTTTTCCAGGAGCAATTGCTGTTCAAAATTTTTATATGTTTAGTAAGTGCAAAAAAATAATGTTTTATTTAATTCCAGCTATTATTGCAACAATAGCTACTGTAATATGTTTTATAGGATATTGTATAAAAGGATAGGTGGCGTAATGAGCAAGAAAAAGGACAACTTAATTATAAAAAACAGAATAAAATTAGCTAGAGTTGAAAGAAATATTACTCAAAAAGAATTGGCTGAGTTAGTAGGGGTTTCTCGACAGACGATTGTTTATATAGAACAATGTAAATTTTATCCATCAATAAAACTATCACTTTTACTAGGTTTAGCATTAGATAAAAAAATTGAAGAGTTGTTTTATTTTTTTTATGATGAAGGAGATGCATAACGTTATGGAAAATATTATTGAAATTAAAAATGTAACTAAAATATATAAAAATAAAAATATATTAAAAAATATAACATTAAAAATTGATAGGGAAAGCATATATGGACTTATTGGGAAAAATGGTGCTGGAAAAACTACATTATTAAAAATAATATGTGGGTTAATTAAAGTAAGTAGTGGAATTGTTAAATTAGATAATGATCTTAGGATTGGATCATTAATAGAAAATCCAGGGCTATTACCTAATTTAACAGCTTTTGATAACATAAAAATTAAATGTATAGCATATGGTATTGATGATACACATTATATAGAAGATTTATTAAACTTAATTGGATTAAAATATGCAAAAGATATAAAGATAAAACAATTTTCGCTTGGAATGAAACAGAGACTTGGTATTGCATTAGCATTAGTTGGTAATCCAGATATATTAGTTTTAGATGAACCTATAAATGGGCTAGATCCACAAGGTATTGTTGAAGTGAGAAATCTATTAATTAGATTAAATAAAGAAAAACATATGACCATAATAATATCTAGTCATATTTTAGAGGAATTATCCAAAATAGTAACTGATTATGGAATTATAAATAATGGAAAATTAATGATAAGTGAGAGTAAAAGCAAATTACAAAATAGATGTATAACAAAATATGAAATTTTATCAAAAGAAAAAGATACTATAAAGAAAATATTTTTTAAAGAAAATATAGAGTTTAATAATGATACTATAAAAATAGCTACAAATGAAAATATAGAAAAAGTATTAGACGCAAATTTGAAATATGAATATAGATTAAAGGTACTAAAAAAAGAAACATTAGAAGAAGTATATTTGCGTATTATAGGAGGTGACCATAATGAAAAATCTTATTAAAATGGATTTTTTTATTACTAAAAAAAATAAAGCAACTTGGATAATACCTACTTTTGTAATAATAATGTCTATTATATCGCTATATATATCATTTAAGTCAAATGAATCAAGTACTATGAAATCAATTATGACTCAGGTCAACTTTAATAGAAATAATCCAACATTTATACAATGTTGTACAGATCTATTAACAGGAAATTTTTTAACATTATTTATATTGATATTTGTTACATTAGTTCAAGGACAAGAGTATAGTAGTGGGTATATAAAAAATATTTATGGATTAGTAAAAGAAAAATATAAATTGTTAATACCTAAATATATAATTATTTTAGGATTTGTAATTTTATTAATTATAACAACAGTGGTTTCAGTTATAATTGGAAGATTATTTTTTTTAGATTATAATAAATTAGGAGATTTTCAATTGTATTTTAAATTTATGTTAACACAACTTTTTTTAAACTTCGTTTTTGGTGTTGGAGTTTTATGTACAACTGTTATTTTTAAAAAGGTTAATATAGCATTATCTATAGGAATAGTATATTTAATGTTTTTTTCAGATATGTTATACTCTTTTATAAATAATCTTTTTAAAACATATAAATTTAAAATAGATAATTATATGCTTTTGGGAAATATAACTAATTTACGTATTGATTCTAGTAATAATGAATATTTAAGAAGTATTATTGTAGGATCAGTATTTTTATGCATATTTATTTTAATAGCTAGTATAGTTATATCAAAAAAAGATTTAAAAATTGAATAATAATTAAATTTTTAAATCTTTTTTTGATAGATAGAGTGAATTACAAAAAATTATTTGCTTTGAAATATTATAGAAAATTGTATTAGTTTCGCTATATTTATTTTCAAGAGAGCTAAAAAATATTATAAATAAGATAGTAATTAGACTAATATTGTTATTTGAGGATTATACTAATTATTCTAAGTATATTTTATTTCAAATTATATATAAATAGTATGAAAAAATATTTTATTTATAGAATAAATTTCTTCGTATTAATGATGATTTTAAATAAAAACTAATAAGTAAGTTAATGAATATGAAATAAATTGAATGCATTGGAAATTAATATAAAATAGTAGCTGATAAATAACCCAAAACTCAATAAAAAATCTATAATAAGAATACAAAAAAGTATTTTTTTATAAGTAAACTAAAAATAAATTACACACTTAAAAGCCATTTGGACAAAAATTTACCTATAATTATAGATATTACCCTAATTATTTTCTTATTCTATTATAATATTCTCTTTTTCTTAAAATTTCTTATATTATATTTTAAGTATTTACAAAAATAAGATATGTTAACTATATAAGAAAGTTTTATTAGAAAAAAATTATATAAGTAAGATAGAAAAAGAAATAGATAGATTTAAAATTTAATTAAATAATTTAAAAGATAAAATAATATTTAAAAATTTGTTAATTATTTCAATTTGAAATAGTTTTAAATTAAAAATTATATTAAAATATAAGTATAAATTTAATATTAAGTGAGGTGAATATGTAATGATAGATACAAAACTATTTTTTAATATACTTCTTTTAATAATAATAATTTTTTTGATAATTTATTTTTTATTTGGAATGATACTATTTTTTAAACATAAATTTAATTCTTTAAGTATGTATTTATTTCTGACCAAAGATAATATAGATATTTTAAAAGAAAAAAATAATTTAAATTATAAATATTTAAATATTTTAATTGCTGTTCAAACAATTTTAGTTATTGATATCTTGTTTATCTTTATGTATATATTTAATAATTTTAATGATAGAACTATTAATTATATTTTAATAGTATTTTTATTTATTTTAAGATATATTTCTAATAAAATAATAAAAAAATACTTAGTCTAATTTTAGACTAAGTATTTTTTTCTTTAAGCTGGAGTTATTGTTGCTGGAATGTATAAAACGCAATTTAAGAATACGCCACGTCCTTTATCAACTTTACTCATTGCCCAAAAAATTGCAGTTCCATATAAAGATATTGGTCCTAAAAATTTTGTTGATAGAGATACTCCATGTTTGGCTAAAAATTTACCAATTGATTTTCCAGCAGTTCCTGCTGTTAAGCCACCAATAGTAAATGCATCATTAAGATCTCCTACTGCTTTGTGAGAGAAGAAGACTTTTGCACCCCACCATGTATATTCAATGTCAATATATTTACTTGTTGAAATAAGCATCATAAATTTATTATTTGGATTTTTATTTATATTTTCGTAGACAGATACTTTTATAGAATTTTTAGAATTATATACAAGTATATTAGGATTATTTTTTATTTTATTTATATTTTTAAGTTCATTATTAGTATTATTTATATATTGTTTTACTGTATTATACTCGTTTTCTGTTAAGTTAAGTTTGGCTTCATTAGATAAATAGAATTGATTATTTTTCAATTTAACATACGGATTTGCTTTTGATATTGTATCCTGAGATAATTGTTCAGTTTTTTTTGATAATATTTCATTCGTCAATGTTTTTGAAGTGTTTTTATTTAATTCTGAAGCATATACTGGTGTAAAGCCTAGTGATGATAGTCCAAGGGTGAAAAGTAAAGTTAAAGAAATAAGTTTTTTCTTCATTTTAAAACCTCCTTGAATATAGCTTTTTTATTTAATTATAGCTAACGAAAGACATAATTAAAATGGTTCAATAAAAACGTTAACAATTATTTTGAAAAATTTAATATTTATTTACTAAATAGATAGTTTTTACCTAATTTAAAATGAACTTTTTATTTATATTATTGTTTTTGATTATTTGATAAAAGTTATAGTAAAAGGCCTATTATATAAGATAAAGTAAGTGATATATAATTGAGCTTTAAATATATTTATAAATATTTATTTATATATTTTTTTCAAATATTTTTGCAAATTTTGAAGGCAGCAAGATAGATAATGTAGAATTTATAGGTTCAAATATAAAAGGAATGAAAATTGATGCAAAGGAATTATAAAGAATTAATATACAGATAAAAGAAGAATTAAGTTTGCATAATGAAGCTAATGCAATTTTAAAAACAAATAAGAATAAAGAAAAAAGCAAAGAAAAAAATAATGATTATGAACTTGAAATGTAAGAGCGAATAAATAAAAGGTGTTCCCCGGGGACACCTTTTTAAATTAACTAGGCTAAAAGATTTAGCCTAGAATAGCTGCAAAAAATAGGAAGCGAAATTTATGGAAAAAACTGGAGATAGGTTTTTAAAAGAAGAAGTTTATAAATTTGCGAAAGAAGTTGAAATATTTTTAGAAATGCTAAATGGAACTATAATACAAAGTAAATATAAAAATGAACTTCATAATATAGAAAGACAAAAGAGTAAATTAGAAAAATTAGTATCAGATTTTAAACCTAGCATATACGAAGAATATTCAATGAAAACTAAAAGAGCATATGAAGAAATGTTATATGCTAAAAGAGAATTTGAGAGAGTTAAAAAAGAAAAATGTTTTAAGGAAGTTATTGAAGAAAAGGAATTAATATATAAAGAGAAAGCTAATAAATATGAAGATATAAAGGAGTATAGAAATAAATTAAAAGAAGTATTATTAAATGAAGAAAAAAAGAATTAATTAAAAGAATTATACCTAAGTTTGTTGACTTTAAAGCTCGAAATTTTATGTAAGTTATCAAAGTGATAATACTGTAAATATTAATTATATAATATAAAAAAGTCTTTATAAATTTAAAATGATAGATAGATAAAATTTTAACAGAGTGTGAAATAATATTAAGTACTATTTTAAAATAAGAAAAAATTATATATTTAAAGGAAAAATACTTTAAGGTAAAATAAAATATTTTAATAGAATTAATAATTAGCATTTAAATATTAAATTAATATTAATATTTAAATGCTAATTTATTTGACTGTTTTTGTGAAAAAATATAACATGAAATCGTTATAAAAAATATATTAAATTAAGATTAGAGGGATATATTATGAATAAACAAAATATCATTTTCAAAAAATGTGAGGATGATAATATAAAAATTCGTCCACATTGTAATTCAAAATTTTGTAATCAAAAAATATTAGAAGTAAATCCAGCAATAGGTTGTGAGTTTCAGTGTCAATATTGTTGTGTATATACACAAGAAGAAGAAAATAAATTTTCAAAAATTATAGTATATGAAGATTATGCTGATATGCTTGAAAAATATATACAAGATAATATTGATGTTGTAAAAGACTATTATTTTTTCTTATCTTTTGAATCAGATTGTTTTCAGGATATATTGATTTCAACAGGAATTACTAGTAGTATATTAGAAATATTTTTAAAATATAATTTAAAATATTTTATATTAACTAAAGGAAAATTACCAAACTCTCAAATAAAAGATTTATTGATTAAAACTAAAAAATTTGGACAAGTAATTGTTAATGATACCATGCCTGATGAAAAATATAGAGCTATTCTTGAACCTAATACTGCTACATTAGAAGAAAGATATAACTTAGTTAAATTTTGTTTAGACAATGATATTTATACTACAATTTCATTCTCACCAATTTTTCCATTTGAAAATATTGATTATATAAAAAGAAAAATTGATATGTATTCTAGGATTGGAATAAATCATTTTAGATTGGATATGCTAGAGCTTTCATTTGATAGTTATAATAAAGTTCTAAATTTAATACCTGAATGTAGGGAACATTTTAATAATTTGTATATGGATAAAAATTCAACAGAGAATATATGGAAAGTTCCTAATGAAAATAAGAGGATAAAAAGATATAAACCTAATGAAGAATATATGTTTAATATATATAATGATATAAAACAATATATAAAATGTTTAGATAATAACATAACAGTTAGTATATGTGATGGAGTTGCATTAACTAATGTTTTATTAAAAAATTTTAATCGTGAAGCTTATGATAATGGAATCAATTGTATGGGAATCAATTTAAGAAAATAATTTTTTTGTAGTTATTAGGAGGATGTTATGAGGTTATTAATTTTAGGAGATTTAACTATTACAAGTAATCAAGAAAAAAAATTAAAAGAATTGGTCGATGATATTGTATATTGTAGAAATAAAGTTGAGGGTGTAACTGGTATTATAGAATCAGCTGATTATATTTTTTGTTGCAATTTTAATCTTACACCATATATTGACTTTTTAAAAAATTCTAAAATTGTTATTATGGCTGAAACAGGAATAGTTAATATAGATATAAATAAATCAAGAAAAAATAATATAAATATATGTAATTTAGAAACTTATTCATGTGATGCAGTAACTCAATATATTATTTATAATATATTAAAAGAAATAAGACCTTGGAATGAATATTATTCTAACACTTTTTCAAGAAAAAATATTTTTAAATATCAATCAAAAGGAATTGAAGGGTTAACAGTTGGTATATTAGGATATGGAGTTATAGGAAAGAAATTAGCTAAAATATTAAATGCATATGGATGCAATGTTTTAGCTAATTCAAGAAAAAAATTTAAATCAAATTATGCAAATTATTCATCAAAAAATGATATATTTAAGTATTCAGATGTTATTGTTATTTGTTGTAGTTTAAATGAGTCATCAAAAAATATGATAGATATAAATTTATTAAATAAAATAAAAAAGGATTCTATATTGATATCTATATCTATAAGAGAAGTTTTTAATAATAAAGATTTATATTTGTTTTTAAAACAAAGGGAAGATGTTAAATCATATTTAGATTTTGATGTTAATAAAAATGATGAAAAATTTGATGATTTAATTAATGTTAATATAACACCTCATATAGCATTTCATACACAAGAAACAATAATAAATAGAACAAATAGTTGTATAGAAAAATTAGAAAAATTCATTTTAAAAAATAAATAATAAATTCTTTATAAGAGAGATGATTTCAATGAAAATAGAGGTTATTGCTACAGAAGTATCAAACTTTAATGAAACAGGATTTGGCTCTATAGAGAGTTGTTTTAATGTTTATAAAGCAATAAAAAAAGTATATTCAAAAACAATTTTTAATATAGTGAAAACTAAAAATGACTTAGAAAAAATAGTTAATAGGAAACCTGAATTGGTAATATTTGGGTTTAAATATATTATTGATGGTAATAAAAAAATTTGGATGAGTGATTATTTTGAAAAAAATAATATAAATTTTATTGGAACTAATATGAAAAATTTATATTATGATTCTAATAAAATAAAGGCAAAAGATAAATTAATAATGAATAGTATTAATACACCAAAATATAAAATTGTTAATCCGGAAGTAGAAAAAACTGAAATTGAAGAATTGAAATTTCCGCTTTTTGTAAAACCTATTGATGCTGCATGTAGCTTTGGAATCGACAATAAATCGTTAGTTAAAAATTTTAATGAGTTAAAAACAAAAGTTTCTGACATATATATGAAATTTAATCAACAATCACTTGTAGAAGAATTTTTACCAGGAAGAGAGTTTACTGTTGCAATAATAGGTAATGGGGATGACTTGAGGGTAATGCCAATTGAATTATCAAGTAGTATAAATGATAAAAAAAATAAATTTTTAACTAGATCAATAAAAGTATCAGATATAGAAAATAAAGAAAGAATTTCTAATATTAATATAAAAAAAGAAGTAGTAAAATTAGCAAGAAAATCTTTTAATATATTAAAAGCAAGAGATTTTGCAAGAATAGATATAAAGTTTGATTCAAATAATAATGCTAGTTTTATAGAAATAAATATGGTTCCTGGAATGACAAAAGGTAGAAGTTATTTTCCGATAGCATGTGAAAAAAATTGTGGTATGTCATATGATGAAACTGTATTAGCTATACTTAATGCTGGGATTAAAAGATTATCATAATAAATAAATTTATAGGAGTTGAGTTTAGAGTGAAAACATTGTTAATTGTAGAAAAAAATCCATCTGGGTCTTTAGCATTAAAAAAAGCAAAAGAAAGAGGATTATATGTTATATATATAGGTTCAAATAAATATAAAAAAATTACTAAATCTGATGAAAAATACTTAGATAAGATAATAAATATAGATATAAATAATGTTCAAAGTGTAATAAAAAAATGTATTGAATTGAATGAAGTAAATAAAATTGATGGAGTTGTAACATTTTTAGATTACAATGTTCCTTTAGTAGCTCAAATAGCAGAAAAATTGAACTTACCTAGAATTAATTATTTAAATGCTATTAATGTGAGAAATAAATTTTTTATGAGAGAAGCACTGTTAAAAAGAAATATTTCTATTCCTAAATTTAAAAAAGTAAATTCATATGAAGATATAAATGAATTTATATCTTCATATGGCTTTCCTAATATAATAAAACCTGTAAATATGTGTGCTAGTAGAAATATATTTATAAATAATGATGAAAATGAATTATACAAAAATTTTAATGTGCTAAAAAATGCCTATCCTCCTTTTGGTGTAAAAAGAGAAAATTATATACTGATTGAAGAATATATGTATGGCCAAGAGTTTAGTGTTGAGTCAATAACATATGATGGAGAAACAAATGTTATTGCAATAACAAAGAAATACATTAATGGAAATGAAAATTTTGTTGAAATAGGACATACTACACCAATAAAACTTTCTAAAAAGCTGGAACATTCAATAAAAAATATAACCTGTGATGCAATAAAAGCACTAGGAATTAATCAAGGAGTAACACATACTGAAATAAAACTTACTAATGGTGGATTTAAAATAGTTGAGGTAGCTGCTAGACCAGGAGGCGATAGGATACCTGAATTAGTTGAATTATCTACTGGTATAGATTTATTTAATTCTGCAATATCGATAGCATTAGGAGAAAAACCTAAAATAAATAGAAAAAAAAATTTAGTTGCAGCTATAAAATTTATTATAGGAAAACCTGGAATTTTAAAAAGTATTAGTGGGATTGATAATATAAGAAAATGTAACAATATTTACGATATAGAGATTGAAAAAAAAATTGGAGATAAGATAAATAAATTAGAGTGTAGCGGTGATAGAATAGGAAATGTAATAGCATTAGGAAAAGATGAATTAGATGCTGAATGCCTAGTATTAAATGCTATAAGTAAACTTGATATTGTTATTAATTAATTTAATATAAATAAAATATTAGGAGAACTATATGTTGATTTTAGAAGATTATAAGAAACTATCAAAAGATATATATATTATATTTATTGTTCAATTAATTAATCGTTTTGGCGATTTTGTAGTGCCATTTTTAACTTTGTTTTTCACAGAGAAACTAAATTTACCTATAAATGTTGTAGGTATATTAATAACATTAATATCATTAATATCTTTACCAGCATTTTTTTTGGGGGGGAAACTTTCAGATGTTATAGGACATAAAAAAATTTATATAATTTTTCAATCAATTTCATCAATATTCTTATTTGTAATACCAATAATTAACAATAAATATTTAAAGATATTATTTATTATAATTTCAACTTTTTTTAATAATGCTGCAAGACCTTCTATTAATGGAATTATAATAGAATCTACAAATGAAAAAGAAAGAAAAATAGCTTTTTCATTACAATATATAGGAATAAATTTAGGAGTAGCAATTGGACCTATAGTTGGGGGGTTTTTATTTAATAATTATTTATCTTTAATATTTTTAGGAGATGCATTAACATCATTAATAGCAGTTGTTTTAGTGTTTTTTAATATTGGTAATGCAAATATTAATAAAGATACCTTTAAGTATGTTAAGACAAATAAGGAAGATAGTGAACAGAATCTTTTAAATATATTAAAAAACAAATATAGTATTAAAGTTGTATTAATTATATATACAATATATAGTTTTGTTTATTGCCAGTATAAATTTTCATTACCAATAACTTTAAATTATAAGTTTGGAGATAGTAGTGTTCAATTTTATGGGGTTTTGATGAGTATAAATGCCATTTCGGTAATTTTATTTACTATTTTTATAAATAAAATTACAAATAAATTCAATTCAATAACAAATATAGCTATAGCTGGAATGTTTTATGCATTTGGTTTTGGTTTTATAGGAATAATATCAAAAAAGTTTTTTTTCTTAATATCAACATTATTATGGAGTATAGGAGAAATTTTGATAAGTACAAATTTAAATGTATTTTTAGCTAATAACAGTCCTAGTAAATTTAAAGCAAGAATAAATTCATTAGGAAGTTTCTGTATGAATGTTGGGGTTATTTTAGGAACTTTTTTAGCTGCTAAATATATCAATTCATTTGGAATATCAAACTTTTGGAATTTGATTTTTGTAATTGCTTTGGTAGCATCTATTATATTATTTATATTAAATATTTATATTAAGAGGAGTGTATCAAAATGAATGATTTTGTTAAAATGCAAGGATTAGGAAATGATTATTTAGTATTTGATGAAGAAAAAATTAATTTTAAAGTAAATGAGAAATTCATTAAAAAAGTTTGTAACACGAATTGGGGAATAGGCAGTGATGGAGTATTATTAAAAATTAAATCTAAAAATTTAAAATTTGGATTGAAAATTTTTAATCCAGATGGATCTATTGCTGAAAAAAGTGGTAATGGATTAAGGATTTTTTGTAAATATTTATATGATTATAAATATGTTAAAGATAATAAATTTTTAGTTGAGACAGATGGAGGAATTGTTAAAGCGGAAGTAATTAAAAGCGAAAATGAAAAAGCAAGAATAATTAGTATTGATATGGGAAAAGCCGAGTTTGATTCTAAGCTTATTCCAACAGATTTTGAAGAGAAAATTTCACTTGGGGAAAAAATTATAGTTAAGGATAGAGAATTTTTAGTCAATTGTGTTTCTATAGGAAATCCGCATTGTGTCATTATAGAAAATGAATTGAGTATAGATAAAGTTAAAAAATATGGGAAGTTAATAGAAAATCATAGCAAATTTCCTAATAGAATAAATGTTCAATTTGTAAAGATTATATCAAGAAAAGAAGTTGAAATATTAATATGGGAAAGAGGTGCTGGATTTACATTAGCATCAGGTACTTCATCATGTGCGGTTGTAAGTGTATTAAAAAAATTAGGCTTAGTGGAAAATGAAGTAAAGGTAAATATGATTGGGGGAAATTTAAATATAAAATTAGACGAAAATTATAATATAAAATTAATAGGGGAAGTTAGAAAAATTTGTGATGGAATTATTGATAATGAATTTTTAGAGAGTATATAAAAATGTTATTAATATATAAATTAAATGAAGAAAAAAGCACTAATAAATAAAATTAGTGCTTTTTTCTTCATTGAGGATAGTTAACTATATACTTAGTATATATAGTTAATTTCAAGTATGAATTATAGGTATATGACTTTTTAAAGAAAGAGTAATATTAATTTAGATTGGTCGTTCAAACTACTTAGGTTTTATTTTGCAAATAATTTGATTACAATATAATTGAAAAAATAAAACATAGTACCCAATAACAATTTTAAATATTAAAATTAAAGATGAAAAATCCTAGAGCTTAGGTGAGTGGTTAAAGGAATAACACTATAAAAAACTGATCGTTTCACCAATGATAATATATCCGTTAGAAGGAGACTTTTAATACTTAGACGACCTTCTAAAAAAGGTTTAGAAGTGGAGTGCCTGTCCTGGTGAAGTTTCATATTGACTTATATGGTAATATGCTTGATAAGACCAGACCTAAGCAAGATTGATATACATAGCAATTTATTGCGAGATAATATAATTATCTTTCCTATATGAAAAATTTGTTTTTAAAAATTTTCTATATAGGGAGGATATTCATGAACAAAGTTAAAGAATGACTTTGTTAAATAAAATAGCTAATAAAAGGGATTAACTTTTGATTAAAATTTATAGTGAATATGGGGTAATATTTACTAATAAGATATAAAAAATAATTAATAAAAATATAAAATTTTATTATAAAAAAAATATGATAAAATATAGTCAAAGAAATGGTCGGAAAATTCAAAAAATAAAGAGGCGAAATTATGTTTGAAGAAAGTTATTTTAAAGATAAATATGATTTTATAAAAAGAGTAAAAGTCTTTTTTTATGAGAATGAATGTTTGGAATTATACAAGCATTCGATAAAAGTAGCTAAAAAAGCAGAAGAATTATGCGAAACATATGGTCTTGATAAAGAAATTGGTTTTATATGTGGAATGCTACATGATATAGGAGGGATTTATCCTAATAGAGAAAGAATAAAAGTTGCAGAAGATTTTAAAATAAAAATATTAGAAGAAGAAAAAGAATTCCCTTTAATTATACATCAAAAAATTTCTAAAAAATTAGCTGAGATAGTGTTTAAAATTGAAAATAAAGAAATACTTAATGCTATAGAATGTCATACAACTTTAAGAAAAGATTACTCTACAATAGATATGATATTATTTTTAGCTGATAAAATTGAATGGGATAGAAATGGAAAACCTCCGTATATTGAAATGTTACTAGAAAAGTTAAGTGATTCATTGGAAGATGCTTGTCTATATTATATTAATTTTATTATTAAATGGGATATTAAGGTATTACATCCATGGTTAAAAGAAGCTAAAAAAAGTTTAGAAGATAATATTTCAAAAGATATAAAAATAATAATTGGACCACAAAGTATTGTTCAAATAAAAAAAGTATATGATAAAAAATTTATGAAAAAAATAAAAAAATTCTTTGATAAACACAAGAAGCTATCTTACTTAGGGAATTTTATTATAAGCTTATTAGGCATAATTATTTTTCCATATCTACTTATGCCTAATTTTAATGGTTTTATATTAGGTTTAATTTTAACCATAATAGTACTAAAAATATTAGGATTAAGATGGGAACCATTATTTAAGTCAAAAAATAATTAACATCTTGATGTGAATATATATCTAAAAATTATTTTTCAGTAATACAAAAAACTGCAAATACGGTTAATCAAGCATACAATGAGGGCGGAATGAAAGCTTTGTATGTTACTGAATATTATAGACCAGTAAATGGAGAAACTCTTATAGGTTTAAGTTGGTATTGATAAAAAATAGTTGAAAAATAAATAGACTTGATATTAATAAATAGAGTTAAGATATTAAAAGCTGATTTTTATAATAAATATGAACCAGCTTTTTTATTTTTCCCAATTGATAATTGTTATAGTAATTAATATAAATAATTTAGCAAGTGTATTATAAATATAATTTATTTATAAATGAGCTACTAAAAATCTAAATAAAAAATATTATATATTTTTTATAATAAAATTTTTAATAATAGTAGAAGAAAGTTTAAATATAATAGGTAAGTTAAGAATTATAAGAAATATAAATAACCAAAGGTTCAATAAAAAATCTTTTTAGTACAAGTAAACTAAAAATAAATCTGATTGTTTTCCCAAAGTTAGAAATATAAAAACCTATAGATGATATAAATAGTGTAATATATAACATATAAATTCCTCCTTAAACTTTAATACTGATATAAAACTTTAATTTAATCACTTCGTGTTGTTTGTTTTTCTTGAGCCAAAGACTGCATATTAAAATGAATTGTAAAGGAAAATGAAGCAAAATTTTTTAGCAGCTATGGAAAGAAAAGTAGAGAAGTAGAGTAGCTGATAAAAAAATTGTGGAATGGCTTTACAATTTTAATTGAAATATGATAGGCTATTGCTTCAAAAACAAATAGTATAACTATTTTTTAGTTATTACATTTTTGGTGTTTATCAAACTTTTTTTAAATTTGTTTTGGAAAGGGGCTTTAGGTTAAACCCCTTAGAACCATTATTTAGAAATATTCATTGAAGTTAATATGTAAGAAACATCTAAGGTATCTTTAAGAAGATTTAAAGTTTCATCAGATATATTAACATCATTATTTTTCATCTTTCTATATTGCTTACTTATAGAAATTAAACTTGATTTTACTGCTTTTAAATCTTGCATTAATTTTATATTTTCTTGAAACTCTTTAGAAATTTCTTTAGGAGCAGAAGCCTTTAATTTTGATAACTGATTTTTAAGTTCTTCTTTTTCCTTTTGATTATTTATAACTTCTTTTTTTACTTCTTCTATTCGAGAAGAATATTTTTGTTCTAATTCTTTTTCTAATTTAATTTTAATTTGACCTTCTAACTCTTTAATTTCATTATCATCATTTTTATTTTCATCAGAAGTTACTTTCTTTTTTAAATCTCTATTTTCTTTAATAAGAGTTTTATTATTCTCAATTTCAAGTTCTTTTTCAATTTCAAGTCTTTTTAATCTATTTTTTAAACTTGAAGCTTCTTCTTTAGAAAAATTAACTTTTGAATTAATAATATCTAAAATAGCTTTTTGATTAGTTTCACTTAATGAAGAAAATTCACTAGCATTATGAATTGTAAGATTTCCATTTTCTAAAACTTCTTTAAGTTCTGGAATTAATTTATTATTTATCTTTTCATATCTTCCAACTTGGGTAGGAGATAGCTTTAAATCATTTGCTATAATATCTCTAATTTTACCTGGTATTTTCTCACCATTTTTCTTTTTATCATTATATAATTCTTTAAGCCTTTCGATTTGCTTTAACTTTTCGATATCGCTTAGTTCCCTAGTTTGTGCATTTGATTGAATAAGAATTATTTCGGCATCAGTATCATTAACATTAACAACTTTACAAGGAACTAAAGCAAAAGTTTCATTACCTTCATTAACTAATTTAGTAAGGGCAGTATATCTACGCTCACCGCTTAATAGTTCAAATTGTCCGTTATCTAATTTTCTAACTACTAGATTATGATTTAATCCATTCAATTTTATATCCTCGGCTAATTCATCTATATTTATTATTTCATAGAAGTTCTTTTTACTCCTGTTGATATTATTTATATCTATATATTGCATTTTGAAATTATCTTTAGCTTCAAGTTCTCCAGCTTTTTGTACATTTTTTGAAATTGAATTTAACATACCTTCACTTATACTAAATTTACTCATAATGACTACCTTCCTTTATTAAAATTTATTTTATATAATTTTCATTAATTAATATTTTGTGTTGGTGTCCCCGGGGGACACCTTTTAATTTATTAAAATAATTCTTTAACTAAATCTTTATAGTTAATACTAGCCCTAGCTTTTTTAGAAGAAAAGACAACTGGACTTTCTTCAAAGGTACTTTCAATAACTTTAACATTTTGCTTTATAGTAGTATTGAATAATTTATCTTTTAAATCTAATTTTAATTCTTTTTTTATTGTTTTATTTACAGTTGTTGCAGTATCCATTGTTATGAAGCAACCTTTAAAATTTAAATCGGGATTAAATTCATCTTTTATTTGTTCAATACTATCCATTAGATATTCAAATCCGTCTAGTGCGAACTTATCAATTTTAATAGGAACTAGAATATCTGTACTAGCACATAAAGCATTAATAGTTATCATATTTAAAGCAGGAGGGCAGTCTATAAGTATGTAATCATAATCTTTAGATAAAGTCCTTATTGCCCTTGATAATCTATTTTGTTGACTTCTACTCACATCTAAAAGAATTTCTCTTTCGGCAAATGCTAGTTTAATGTTACTAGGTATAATATCTATATTTTCAAAGTCAGTTGATTTTATAATGTTATTTATATCAACTGTTTTATCTAGTAGAGCATTAGCAACGCTTAAATCGTCTATATTATAAGCTTTAAATAGCTTTGTAAGATTGCTTTGAGGGTCTAGGTCTATTAGTAATACTTTTTTGTTATATTGGCTTAAACAAGCTCCTAAATTAGCTGTGGAAGTAGTTTTAGCAACTCCACCTTTAATATTAAATAAACTTATTATTTCTGTTTTTTTCATAAAAAATCATTCCTTCCATATTTTAAATTATATATTTATTATTTGGTGTCCCCGGGGGACACCTTTTATTAATATTCATTAGCAAACATAATAGTTGTTTGATTTACTTGTCCTAAATGTGTATCTATAAATATTTTTTTATTACAAATAGTATATTTATTAAGAACACGACCTTCTTTATTTTTAATATCTTCTAAATTATATTTTTTATCATTTTCAGAACATTCACTAATATTTTGAATATGAAGTCCTAAAAATTTATATAAATCTTCATTAGTTAATAAATTTTCATTTATAGCTTCCTTAATTCCAAGTGTAATTACTATATTTCCTAAGTTAAACATTTTACTCACCAGCCTTATCAAAAATTTGTATGTACCTAACTTTTCTTTTAACCAAAGAACCTTTAATTTTAATAAAATCTTCAAAACCACAACCCATATATAAGATATTAAATTTACTAAGTTCTTTAATTTCTGATATTTTCATATTTCCAATTAAATCAACTCTTAATTTAGATTTGTTTTGTAATTTAGTATCTAAAGGGGAAAGAAATAAATTGTAATCTTTTAGCATTGAAATCACTCCTTAATATTGATATAAAACTTTAATTAAGCACTTCGTGTTGTTGTTTTTTTGTTGAGCCGAAGACTACATATTGGAGTGAATTGTAAAGGAAAATGGAGCAAAATTTTTTAGCTGCTATGGAAAGAAAAGTAGAGAAGTGGAGTAGCTGATAAAAAAATTTGTGGAATGGCTTTACTATTTTAACGGAAATATGATAGGCTAGTGCCTCAAAAAAACAAGATTTTTAAGAAGTGTGATAACATTTCTATCCTTATTGGTATATAAAAAGAATTAATGAGAATAATTACTTAGATTTTTGATAATATATCTAAATATTTAATAATACATTAAAAATAATTTATAAAAGCTCTTTATATGGTATAATTATATTAATAATAGTTTACTTAGAATATAAATTTTAAAAGGAAAGGAAGTTATTTTTATGGAAAATATAATTGAAATTTTAGTTATATTAAGTCCAATAGTAGCTTCAATTGCAATATCATTAATGTGTTCTAAAAGTAAAAAGGATAAAACTGTATAATTTTATATTATTTAGTTTGATGAAATTAGACCTTGAACTAGCTTATGGCTAGTTCTTTTTTTATATGTTTAGAAAAAGTTGATAGTATACAATTTAATATTTCTTATATAATAGATATTACAACTATTTATTATTTGATAGTAATTAATATTGATTGAAAATTAATATGGATTTATTACAAGAAATTTATAAGAATTAAAACAATCATATTAATATTATTTAACTAAGGAGGATATTATGGATAAGTTGTATATTGGTATTGATATTGGTAAAAAAGATAATGTGACTGCTTTTACAAAAGAAAATGGGAAGGCAGCAAGAAAAAATATAAATATAAAAAACAATTATTGTGGCTTCCAAAAATTAAAAGAGATAATAGATATTTTAGTATTTGATTTGAAACTAAATGGATATGATGATGTATTAGTTGGTATCGAATCTACAGGGCATTATTGGATTAATTTAAAAATATTTTTAACTAGAATTGGAATAAGAGTTGTAATGGTTCAAGGAAATTCTGTGAAAAGTATGAGAGATTTAATAGCTCCTCAAACAGGAAAAAATGATAAGATAGATAGTAAAGCAATTTCGCTTTGTATAAGAGATGGATATTATATCGATATTGCTGATAAATCTATTGAAGCAAGTTCTCTTAAAAATATGGCTAGATTAAGGTATGATTTATTAAAATCACAAACCAGCATAAAAAATAAAATTCATGTTTGGATAGATATTAATAATATATTTTATTGTAATATTTTTGATAATAAATTAACTAGAACAGGTCTTATATTAATAGAAAAATATCCATTACCTAAAGATGTTTTAAAAATAAGCACAACCAATCTAATAAATAATCTTGCAAAAGAAAACCCAAAGCTTGATAGAAGGCAAATAACCTTATATAAAGAAGAAGTAGAAGAATGGAAAGAATATATTATAGAATCTAGTGAATTTTTAAGAAGTGAAATTAAAACATATATAAAAAATTATAGAAATATAGAAAGAGAAATTAAAGAGCTTGAAGAAGAAATTGAAAAATTATCAATAATATTATATGGGAAAAACTATGAAGCTTTAGTAAAAATAAAAGGAATGTCAAATACTAATCTGTCATCATTTTTATCAGAGATTGGTGATGTAAGATTATTTAAAACTGCAAGACAATTGCAAAGTTATGTTGGATTGTCAATGAAATCATATTCATCATCTACTAGAATGGGTGAAAGCAGTATAACTAAAAAAGGTAATAAAAGAATGAGAAAAAATATGTATCTTATTACAAGGAGTTTAATCATTCATAATGAGGATGTTAAAAAATTATATGCTTATTATTTATCTAAAAAAAGAGATAATGAAAATAAAAAAATACAAATGTGGGTAGCTACAATGTGTAAATTGTTAAGATGTATATATGGATCAATTAAAAATAATATAGAATTTGATACTCGTATAGTATTTGAAAATTTAGATTTCTCGAAATGTAATATGGAGAAATTCAACAGTATAATAAATAATAAAAATATAGAAAAAGTAATAGATAAAAATAATGAAAGAAACAGGAAGTGAAAATAAGAGTGATTGAAAAAGTGACTGAAAAAGTGACTGAAAAAAAGTAGCTTGAAACTTATATATATCAATGCTTATGTAATAAATAAAAAAACATAAATATATAATATTAAAATTTATAATAATATGTATATTAGATAATAAGAGAGTATAGATTAGAAATTATAAAAAAATTAGAATAGGGGAATTTTAACGTAATCGGATTTGAAAATAAATTAAAATTAGTATAAAATTAATGACATGATGCAGACGGATCATAATACTTAGCACTTTTTGATGCGGAATAATAGAATTAGTCGCATTACTTGATTATATGCGGGAGAGTTGTTTTAGTATGTAAATACGGATGATGAGTATTAGCGATAATCAAAGAAAATGGTAATGTAAAAGCATATGTCATTAATTCATATTTTTGATATTAGGCTTTTACATTATTTTTTTGACAATAATATAAAGGTATATTAGTCGTGCAAAAAAATGATTAAAAATAAAAGAAAAGTCAATAGAAAAGTCAAATAAAAATAGTAAATGGGAGTAATTAAAAGGAAAATAGAGTATTTTATATCTATAGTGATTTAATGTGATGAGTATTATGATATAATATGTTAATAAGAGGATAAAAAATTAATTAAAGGAGCTGAAATTTATGAGTGATAAAAGAGTGATTGATTTTAATGAATTAAAAAATAGAGTTAATGAAAAAGATATAGATAAGTTCGAAGAATATATGTATGATTTACTTTATAAAACACAGACTGGCCAAATGAGCCTAGGAGAATTTTCCTCAAATATTTCAAGCTATATGGCAGAAAATAATATATCTCAAAAGAAACTTTTTGAAATACAAAAGAAAGTTATGGAAAGGTATGGATTTGACCCATCTGGAATGGAAGATAGTCTAAAAGGAATGGGCATTGATTTAGATTCAGTAGACCTTGAAAATAACTATGAAATGCTAAGAAAAAAGGCATCATTTCAGGAAAAATATAATCAAAAGGTTGTATCAAAACCTATGGATGAATATTTTATAGAAAATGCTAACAATAAAGTTAAAATTATTTTAGATAAAGAAAATGTAGTATTAATAAGTGAAAGAGACATAGATTTAAATGATAATGAATTAAATGAGTTTTTATGTTCCTACAAGAAGATGGTAGAAGGGGATACTTTAAAAGTTACTATTTGTAAAAATAGTAATGTGTATGATTATTAAAACTTAAGCCAGAGCTTTAAGCTTTGGCTTTTTTTATTTTACTTTTAGTAGAAAAATGATATAATATTTTGATAGATGAGGTGATAAAATGAGCGGTATAGCAGGACAAGGTTGTGAAAGAATAATCCCAGAAGAGGATAAGAAACCTTTAAAAGATATAGAGAGAAGTATAGTAAAAAGATATAGAAAACATATTTGGTCTAAATTTGTTAAGGCTGTTAAAAAATATAATTTAGTTGAAGAAGGAGATAAGATTGCTGTTGCAATTTCAGGAGGAAAAGACTCCCTTCTTATGGCAAAATTATTTCAAGAGCTTCAAAGACATGGACAAATAAAGTTTGATTTAGAATTTATTGCTATGGATCCAGGATATCATAAGCAAATAAAAGAACTTTTAATAGATAACTGTAACTATTTAAATATACCAGTACATATTTATGAGTCAGGAATTTTTAAAGTTATTGATGAGAAAGCTAGTGAGTATCCTTGCTATCTTTGTGCAAGAATGAGAAGAGGTTCTTTATATGCAAAGGCCCAATCAATGGGATGTAATAAACTAGCATTAGGACATCATTATAATGATGTTATAGAAACAACTCTTTTAAATATTCTTTATTCAGGTAACTTTAAAACAATGCTTCCAAAGCTTAAGTCAACAAATTTTGAAGGACTTGAACTTATAAGACCTATGTACTTTATAGAAGAGGATTATATTAAGAGATTTATTAAATATAGTGGAATATGGCCACTTAATTGTGCTTGTATGGTTGCAGCTAAGAAGGTTGGTAACAAAAGGTACGAAATAAAAGATTTAATAGAAAATCTTAAGAAAAACTTTTATGGAGTAGATAAGTCAATATTTAAGGCAGCTGAAAATGTAAATATGGATTCTATATTAGGCTGGGAAAAGGATGGAGTTAAACATTCTTATTTAGAATTTTATGATGAAGAATAAAAAGTAAATTAAATAAAGTGCACCCAAAATGTCAGATAATAATAACATTTTGGGTGTTTTTTATGCTAAGTTTTTTATATGTTCTTTTATAGCGTAGGCAACACCATTTTCATCATTTTTTAAGGTTACAAAGCTGCATTCTTTTTTTATTTTATTATCTGCATTACCCATAGCAACACTATATTTTACTTTTTTAAACATAGAAAGATCATTAAAATTATCTCCAATAGCCATAACTTCATCTAAAGGTATATTAAGAGAATTTGCAATATATTCAACAGCATTTCCTTTTGAGGAATAGTTGCTAACTATTTCAAAATTGTTTTCATGAGAGGAAACAATGGATATATCTTTAATGTCTTTAAGAGCTTGTCTTCCTTTTAAAAGTTTTTCTTTATCATGTGATACCACAGCAATGTTATAACAAGGTTTATTAATCATTTCATTTATTGAATTTACTCTTTGTATTTCTGCAGAATCAGGAGAGTTATAGAATATTTCAAGAACATTATCAAGGATTTCTTCCTTTAAAGAACTATTAGTTTCCTTAGATTTATAAAAATCTGCAATTAATCTTTCCCTTCCATCTATAGGTTCTAGAATATTTTCATCAGTTGAAATAGCATAGTAAAAATTATTGTAGTGTAAATATGGTAAAATTTTATTAAGTGCAGATATAGTTATAGGATAAGATTTAAGTTCATTTCCACAAATTGTATGAATTTGAGAACCGTTGCTTGAAATAATATAAGGAGTGTCTATACCAGCATTCTTTATTATGTTTCTAGCACTATTGAAGGTTCTTCCAGTAGAAATAATTACTTCTATTCCTTGTTTTTGAGCTTCAAGTATTGCTAAAATATTTTCTTTACTTATACCACGTTTTGAATTTAATAATGTTCCATCTAAATCTGTTGCAATTAATCTCATAAAATCCTCCTAAAAATAAATATATAATTAGTATTATTTTACTAATAAACTTTAAAAAAGTACAACTTAATATAAATATTTAATTAAAAATTGAAGGATAAATTAATATAGTGATATAATCAAAATATATTGAAATTTATAAGTTAAAATATAAATAAGTAATGTAAATATGCTTTAAATATAACTAATGGAAACTTTTACAAAAATATTTTAAATGAAAGGAGAATTTATGACAGTAGAAGAATTAAAAAATATGGATGTAAATATACTTGTAAGTATTATTAATTTAAAACTTAGAGATTTTTACAAAAATTTAGACCAGCTATGTTATGACATGGATATTAGTAAAGATATTCTTATAGAAAAATTAGGTAGTGGAAACTATAAATATAACTCAACTTTAAATCAATTTAAAAATTTATAAGGTATTGTTATTATAAATAAAATGATATTCTTTTTCAGTTGAAATTTATATTTTCTATGGAATAGATGTCCCGGTATGGGGTATAATATAGGAAAGAATTTAAAAGATGGAAAGGTGGTCTTTTTTATGAATATTAAAAAAACAGGTAAATTTGCAGTGTTAGTTGCAGCAGCTACAGCTTTAGTTGCAACATTAGTAAATGATAAAAAAAGAAAAGAGGAAAGCTTAAATAAGGATGATAATGAATAATTTAGCTTAAGGGTACGGACAATGGAAAATCATGATAGGGATATCAAAAACATAAATGTAGTTTCGGATAAGGAATTACCTAAAGATAAAAAATTTTTTATGGATAATTGGAATTCTATAAAGGAAATTTCAAAATATACAAAGGACACCTTTATAAAATTAAATTTAAAAGAAGATAAAATTCAATTATTAGGTGGCCCCATTGGAAATATATTTAATTTAAAAAAAGGTATAAATGAGATAAATAAAAATGAATTTATGTTGAATTTAGAAGAAACTAGTAGGGTAGCATTTGAAAATATAATTAATGATAAAGATAATTTTGAAACTAACGAATTTATATTAAGAGGAAAAGATAAGGATAATGCTACAGTTTGGCTTAAATGTATTTTACAAAGGGTAGTTGAGAATGAAGAAAGTTTTTCACATGTTGGAGTATTAAATGATGTAACTAGTGAAATATTACGGCATAGAGAATATAGCAAAATAATTGAATATGATATAACAACTAAAGTACCAAATAAATATTTTATGAAGGATGTTGTAGACAATTATCTTTTAAAATGTGAAGAATATGAGGAAACAGGAGCATTTTTACTAATAGATTTAGATAATTTTAAACTTATAAATGATATCTTTGACCATGAAGTAGGAGACATATTATTATTTTTAATAGCTGATAAATTAACATCAATTTTAAATGAATATGATATTATATGTAGATATAGTGGAGATGAATTTATAATATTTAAGCCTAATATTAATGGTGTAAAGGAAGCAGAGGATTTTGCTAAAAAAATTATAGATACCCTTGAAGAACCAGTAATAGTTAGGGGAGATCAACTAAATATAACTGCCAGTATTGGAATTTCCTTTTATCCCCATAATGGAAGAGATTTTAATGAACTTTTAAGAACGGCAGATACTGCTGTTTACTGTGCTAAAAGAAATGGTAAGAATGGATATAAAATATTTAGTAATAATCTTTCAATTGAGATTGAAAGAGTTTATAGCATTCAAAGATATTTAAAAAATGCTATATCAAATGGTGAGTTATTTTTACTTTTCCAGCCAAATATATCGTTAAAAGATTCAAAAATGCACGGAATGGAAGCACTTCTTAGATGGAATAGTAAAGAACTAGGTCTTGTAAGCCCAGATGAAATAATACCAGTGGCTGAATCTACTAGGTTAATTTTATCTATTGGAACCTTTGTCCTTGAAGAAGTATTTAAAAAAACAAAGCAGTTATTAGAAGATGGATATAAAGATTTTAAAATTGCAATTAATTTATCAGAAATGCAATTAAGATATAACACTATTATAAATGATTTTGAATATCTTATAAAAAAATATAATATACCATTAAAATATATAGAAGTAGAAATTACAGAAAGTATTTTAATGAAATCATTTGATAAAAATATTAAAGTTCTAAATAGGATAAGAGATTTAGGGGTAAGTATTGCATTGGATGATTTTGGGACGGGGTATTCCTCTTTAAATTATTTAACTAAGTTACCTATTGATATTTTAAAAATTGATAGAAGTTTTGTTGTAGATTTAATGAAAAATTATAAAAGTAGATGTATAGTTGAAAATATTATAAACCTTTCCCACGAATTAGGAATTAGTGTAATTGCTGAAGGTGTGGAAGAATTAGAACAAGTAATTTATTTAAAAAGTATAAATTGTGATAGCATACAAGGGTATTATTTTAGTAAGCCAGATGAATTTTCAAATATTAAGGAATTATTTGATAAAGAATTTTTAATTAACTAAAGATTATGAAATGATAAGGAATACATTTAATTTTTTTGTGAAACGCCATGGCAAGTGTACCTCTAGTTAATATTAAAGGTACACTTTTAAATTGGCTATTTTTATTTTATGTAATTAAAACATTCTGGTGTGGAGGGAGTAATTTTTTTAAAGACGTACCCTTTAGATTTATAATAAGATATTATTTTAGGTAGTGCTTTAGCGGAATTTTTATTCATTGTTCCACAATGCATTAAAAGTATTACTGAATCTTTATTACTTTTAGAATTTTTAATGTAAGAATTGGGACTTGCATTGTGATTTGCTCCATCACCACTATCAACATTCCAATTATAAATTTTAAGATTGTTTTTATGAAGTAAATTAATTAAAGAGGGTTTAAGTTTGTATGATGTATTATTACATCCAAAGGGAAATCTTAAAATTGTTGGCTTTATATTAACTATTTCATTTATAAGAGCTTGAGTTTTAAGCATTTCATTTAGGAAGCCTTCATTTGAAGAATAAAGGTTTCTTTTTTCATGGGTAAAACTATGAAGACCTAGTGAATGCCCCTCATTATAAACCCTTTTTAGTACATCTTCTCTTCCTTTTATTTCATTACCAATTATAAAAAAGGTTCCTTTAACATTTTCCTTTTTTAAAGTATCTAAAATACTAGGAAGTACTTTAGTAGAAGGACCATCATCAAAGGTTAAATAAATTACTTTTTCCTCTTTAGGTTCATTACCAAAGGTTTTTAAGGCGGGGATTAAAGACACTAATAATATTAAAATTAAAATATTTAGAAATAATTTTTTCAACTATATCACCTTCTTTAAAAATTAATCAATAAATATATATTAAGCATAAGTGTTTAAATATATACAAGTTTAGATAATTTATAAAAATTTATAATAAAGCTTTTATAAATTTTTAAATTGTGCTATAATTTAATAAATAAAAAATAATCTTTAAATTAGTACAGAGATGCTAGTAAGAAGGAAAATAATTTTAAAACTACATAAATTATATTTGTGTAGATAAATTTAGAGATATTATATCTTCTTGCAGTATTTGTAAGAAGATTTTTTTTACCTTTTAAAGGCAGTCCAGAGAGGCTGAAAAAGGGAGAGGTTTAATAAATTTCTCCTGATAAATAGTAGGGAGTGATATTTTATGCAATTATTTGAAACATATGAGGTAAGAGCAGAGAAAAGTTTAAAGGTTAAAGTTACAAGGTGTATATTAGCACTTCAACATTTAATAGCAATGTTTGGAGCAACAATATTAGTGCCAATGCTTACAGGATTAGATCCTTCAGTAGCGTTGTTTACAGCAGGACTTGGAACTTTAATATTTCATTTATGCACTAAAGGAAAGGTTCCAGTATTTTTAGGTTCATCCTTTGCTTTCATTGCAGTAATAAATGTAGTAAAGTCACAATATGGTGATTTAAGATATGCTCAAGGTGGAATATTTGTAGCAGGACTTATGTACATATTAGCAGCAATTGTAATTAAAAAAATTGGTGCAGATAAAGTAAAAAAATTATTACCAGCTCAAGTTGTTGGACCAATGATTATGGTAATTGGACTTACTTTAATTCCAACAGCATTAAAAATGGGAAGTGAAAATGTTGTTTTAGCAGTTGTAACTTTAGGTACAACTTTATTAGTAAGATTTTTTGGTAGAGGATTTTTTAAACAAATAGCAATATTAGTTGGGGTAGTAGTAGGATATATAGTAGCACTAAGTACTGGATTCGTAGATGTTAATGCTATAAGAGATGCAGCATTTTTCTCAATTCCAAACTTTACATTACCAAAGTTTAATATAGGTGCAATAGCTATAATATCACCAGTTGTTCTTGCAGTATTTATGGAACATATAGGTGATATAACAACAAATGGAACTGTAGTAGGTAAAAACTTTATTGAAGACCCAGGCTTAAATAGAACATTTTTAGGAGATGGACTAGCAACAATGGTGGCAGCATTACTTGGAGGACCTGCAGAAACAACTTATGGAGAAAATACAGGAGTTCTTGCAATAACTAAAAATTATGATCCATCATTACTTAGATTAACATCAATATTTGCAATATGCCTTGGATTTATATCAAAGTTTGGGGTAGCTATTAGAACAATACCACAATCAGTAATGGGTGGAATTAGTATAATGTTATTTAGTATGATAACATTTATAGGATGCAAAACAATAAAGACTGGAAATATTAAATTTAACTGGAAAAATGCTTTAGTTATAGGTTCTATATTATTCGTAGGATTAATAGCACCATATATAAATCCAATGTTAGATCAAAACTTTGGATTTATAATAGGAATAAAGGTAAGTGAAACTGTTACAATATCAGGATTAAGTTTTGCAGCAATAGTTGGAGTTTTATTAAACTTAATATTAAATGGATTTAATAAAAAAGAAGAAAGTAAATAATTTTTGTAAAGCTAGAGAAGAATTTTAATAGATTTTTCTCTAGCTTTTATATTAGCAATCACAACCTTAACCTATTAATCATAGTTTGTAGTATAAATTAATTTAGGAGGTTTTTCTTTGAAAAATGAAATGAAAAGAAAAAAGGAAAATGTTTATGAGTTAAAGGCAAAATCTATAGTTGAAAAGGGAAAAATAATTGTTTATACATTAATGAATGATTTAAATGGGAAAAAATTAAAGGGGATAAAAGTTAATTTATATATAATAAATGGAGTTTCACCATTTTTATTAATGAGTAAATATAGTGATGAAAATGGTAAAGTAGAATTTTTAAACATAGATGATGGAAATTATAGAATAATTGAAATTATTGATAAGAAAGTATATGAAAAACCAACTTATATAAGGTGGAATGAAATAAATATTTCAAGCTATTGTAAGGAAGAGACAATATATATTATAAATAAAAAGAGAAATGTATATAAAAGTTAAGAATATAGCGAATCCATTTATTTTGGATTCGTTATATTTATTTTATATGATATAATTTAATGTATTAGATTTATAAATAAGGAGAATTTTAAATGGAAAGATTTAAACTTAAAGTTGAAAGAATAAATGAAAAGGCAAAGTTACCTAATTATGCTCATGAAGGAGATGCAGGATTAGATTTATATTCTATTGAAGAACTTATATTAAAGCCAGGTGAAAGTGGATTTGTACATACTGGTATTAAAATAGAATTACCTAAAAATACAGAGGCTCAAGTAAGGCCAAGAAGCGGCTTAGCTTTAAAGCATGGTATTACAGTACTAAATACTCCAGGAACTGTAGACGAAGGCTATAGAGGGGAAATAAATATAATATTAATAAACCATAGCAAAAAAGAATTTGTAGTTGAAGAGGGAATGAAAATTGCCCAAATGATTGTTAAACCAGTTTGGAGAGTAGATGTAGAGGAAGTTTCAAGTCTTTCAGGTAGTGAAAGAGGAGAAGATGGTTTTGGTTCAACTGGACTTTAAAAAAAGACTCCTTTAAAGGAGTCTTTTTTTAACTATTTAATTCTTCACTTAAAGTTTCCCATTCCTCATATAAAGATTCTATTTTAGATTCCGTTTCTGAAATTTCTTTATTAACTCTTTCTGCTTCTTTAGGATCTGAATAAATTTCTTCTAAACATAAATCATTATTAAGCTTTTCTAAAAGTTCTTCAGAAGAGGATATATCACTTTCAACTTCTCTAAGTCTTACTTTTTTACTTCGTATTTCTTTTTGAGCAAGTTTTACTTTTTTCTTCTCTTCTTTTATTTGAGTTTTAGTTTTGCCATTTTGTATTTCTTCATATTCTTCAAAACGAGTTGGATTTTTTTTCTTTTCTATATAATAGCTATAATTTCCTAGGTATTCATCCATTTCATTTTCTTTAAGTTCAACTATTTTATTTATAACTTTATTTAAGAAGTATCTATCATGGGATACTATAAGCATACTTCCATCATAATTTAAAATTGCATCTTCTAGTGCTTCCCTTGAAGGAATATCTAAGTGGTTAGTAGGCTCATCTAGAAGAAGAAAATTAGCCTTTGAAAGCATAAGTTTTAAAATGTTAATTCTACATTTTTCACCACCACTTAATGTTTCAATCTTTTTAAATACATCATCACCAGTAAATAGGAATGATCCTAAAGCTGTACGTATTTTAGTTGTAGTTAATTCAGGAAAAGCATCCCAAATTTCATCTAATATAGTTTTATTGTAATCTAAATCAGATTGTTCTTGGTCATAATATCCAATATTAACATTAGCACCTAAAATTGCTTTACCAGAATCACTTTTAATTTTGCCCATTATAATATTTAATAAAGTAGTTTTACCTCTTCCATTTTCACCTATTAGAGCAATTTTTTCGCCTCTTTTTAAGTCAAAGGAAACATTACTAAAAAGTTTTGTATCCCCATAGGATTTTGCAAGGTTTTCAACATGAAGTACATCATACCCACTTTTAACTAATGTTTCAAAGGCAATTTTAGAAGTACCTTTTTCCTTATCTGGAGCATCTAACTTATCCATTTTTTCTAAGGCTTTTTCTCTACTTTCAGCCTTTCTTATACTTTTTTCTCTATTAAATGATCTAAATCTTTGAATTATTTCTTCCTGTCTTTTAATTTCAGCTTGCTGAAGGTTATAAGCCTTAAGTTTCGACTTATAGTCTTTTTCCTTAAGTTCTAAATACTTAGTATAAGGAGCATTATAACAATTAACATGACCATTTATAACTTGAAATGTTTTGTTAGTAACAGCATCTAAGAAATATCTATCATGGGATATTACAAGTAAAGTTCCTTTATATGTATTTAAAAATTCTTCAAGCCATTCAATAGCCTCTAAATCAAGATGGTTTGTAGGCTCATCTAAAAGCAATATGTCAGGGGATTGAAGTAAAAGCTTACAAAGGGCAACACGAGTTTTTTGACCGCCGCTTAATGTGTTAATTACATTATTAAAGTCATCTTCTAAAAATCCAAGTCCCTTTAATACTCTTGCAATTTCACCTTTATAAGTATAACCACCTCTATTAGTATAGAGTTCTTGGCATGTAGTATAATCTTTTATTAATTTTTCATGATATGCTGCATTATTTTCATCATAGGGTTCTTTCATTTTTATTTCTAAAGAAGCGATTTTATTTTCTAAATCTATTAAATTTTTAAAAACATTACAGGCTTCTTCGTAAATAGTTTTATTTAAATCAAGATTTAAATGCTGTGAAAGATATCCTACTGTTTTATTTTTATCAATAAAAATCTCTCCAGAGTCTGGAGAAATATTTTTGGATAAAATTTTAAATAGAGTTGATTTACCTTCTCCATTTGGACCAATTATACCAACCTTATCCCCTTCGTTAATTGATATTGTTACATCCTTTAATACATCTTGAATACCATAACTTTTTTTTATATTTCTGCAACTTAAAACAATCATAATATATCCTCACCTTATATATTTTAATACTTATCATATTGTTTAATTATACTATTTATAAGGGTTTATATCAATTTTATGAATAGTAAAAGGTTTTATTATTTTTAAATAGGTGATAAGATTAGTATATAAGCATTATAATTTGGAGGGTAAAATGAAGGATAATAAAGACAAAAAGGAGAAGGTATCCTTAAAGAAAAAGAAAAAAGAATTTAGTCTGTATAACTCTGCCTATGAACTTTTTAAAGAAAAGGGAATAAACTGTACATCTATTGATGAGATAGTAAAGAGAGCGGGAGTTGCAAAGGGAACATTTTACTTATATTTTAAAGATAAATATGATGTGGTAAATAAATTAATATTATTAAAGAGTACAACACTTATAAAAGAAGCTTATGAGGCTACTAAAGAAAAAAAGTTTGAAGAACTTGATGATATGGTGCTTTATTTTGCTGAGTATATAATAGATTATTTTAAAGAAAATAAACTTTTATTAAAAATAGTAAATAAAAATTTTTCTTATGTTATACATACGAAGACAAAGCTTTTAGATAAGAGTGAAGAAGTGGAAGAGATTATAGATACATTTGTAAATAAGCTAGTAGAGAGAGGATTATCAGAAGAGGAAGGTCACATAACTTTATTTATGATAATTGAATTAGTTGGAAGTGTATGCTATAGCTCTATAATATTAAAAGAACCTGCAGATATTGAAGAAATAAAACCAATATTATTTAAGAAAGTAAAGGCTATGCTTAAATAAAAGAAGACCAAGCAAAATATTGCTTGGTCTTAATTTTTTTTATTGTCTTCCATCCTTTGATAATAAAAATCCAAGTTGAGGTTCTCCATTTAAAAGTCCTAGTACATATATAGTTTGAAATTCTCCAGGGGCAATAGAAAGATTAGAAATTGTCTTATTAATAGCACTTGCACCTGAGAAAGAAAGAATAAAATCATAAATTCCAGGAGATAAAGGATAATATCCTGTTGTTTCTAAATATTCAACTTGATTAAATAACATTTCTCCATTTTTAAGTGAAAGAGAAATTAAAGGAGAATTTGGTGAAAGGTGAATAAATCTTACAAAAGAAATATTGCTACCAGCTTTTGAGCCACTATCTTTTAATACAAATAGAGAAAGTCTAGAATTATTAGTAACTATACTTACTGTTAATGCATTTGCTGGTAATAAAGTTAATTGCTCAGTAAAAATTGGTGTATCATATGTTCCTGTAGGATAAAATTCTATTAAATATTCTAAAGGTGCTAGTTCAACATAGGCTGTTAATTCCCCAAATTTGCAATTTGAAGCAAGTAAAGTTCCATTACCATATATATCAACTGAAGGAGTTCCTGGAACTGCATGAATAAATCTAATTTTACCCTTTAAGTTTGGAAGGCTATCTCTTAACATAAACAATATAAATCACCTACTCTCTATTACAGTAATTATTAGTTAAAGTAATAATACGTTTAATTAAAGTTTTAGCAATTGGAAATGGAATTCTATAAGATTCTAAAGTTTTTAGTATCATAGGATTATTTCGTCTTATTTTTTGAAATATTTCTTCAGAATTACATTTATAAGGGTATCTTTCTAAATTTCCTAAAAGTTCATCCTCATTTAAATCCATATCAAAATCTCTTAAAATATCAGTTGGAGTAGGAAGATTATAGTTATACTCTAAGTCCTCATTAGATACTTTGTTATATGAATATAATTCTGTAGATTTTTCTAATACATCATTAATAACCTGCTTTCTTAAATCAACTTCATTTTCTTCTAATGGTGAATTAAGAGGAATAAAGGAAGCTGAGCTTCTTGAGTTATTAAAATTAGAATTATCAATATTTAATATAGGATTCCATCCTGAGTTTAAGTTTTTAAAAGGAGATTCTACACTAAAGGTTTCAAAAGCATTTTCTTCATCAATAATAGACATATATTTTTTATCTGGTTTCATTTTTACCTCCAAAGAATACTATAGTATTAAATATATGAAGTCTAAACAGTCTTGTTACTTCTATGAATATTCATAACAGTTTATGTATAGAACAATAAATAGAACAATAGAAAATTAAATGAATATTATATAAGGAGGGATAGCCAAAGTGGGAAAGTATAAGAATACTTTGAGAAAGGAACTTTTAGGATTAGAAAGTAGAGTTAAACTAAGAAATGGGAAAAAGGTTTGTCAAATAAATTTTGATAATGCAGCAACAACTCCTCCATTAAGAAGTGTAGTTTATTATATAAATAATTTAATTAAATATTATGGATCAATTGGAAGGGGAACAGGTCAAAAGGCTACCTTCACAACAGAACTTTATAATGATTCAAGGGATTATTTATTAGATTTTTTTAATGTTAGAAACAAAAAAGATTACACAGCTATATTTGTTAATAATACAACAGATGGTATAAACAAAATAGCAGAAACACTTCTTACTAAAGGTGATGTAGTTCTTACAACTAGAATGGAACATCATTCAAATGACTTGCCATGGAGAGCTAATGGAATAGTAGATTATGTTGAAGTAGATGAGATGGGAAGGCTAGATTATGATTCATTAATTGAAAAATTAAATAAATATAGTGGGAAAATAAAATTTTTAAGTATAGCAGGAGCATCAAATGTTACTGGATATATAAATGACATTCATAGAATAAGTGCCTTAATTCATAAGCATGGTGGCAAAATAATTGTAGATGGTGCCCAATTAGTTCCTCATATTAAAGTTAATATGACAGGAAGATGTATTAATGAAGATATTGATTTTTTAGTTTTTTCCGCTCATAAATTATATGCACCCTTTGGAAGTGGTGCAATTATTGGTAAAAAAGAAGACTTTAATAAATATTTTCCAGATAAACAAGGTGGAGGAACTGTTGAATTAGTAAAGGATTTTGAAGTGGAATATTTAGAAACTCCAGAGAGAAATGAAGCTGGTACTCCAAATTTTTTTGGAGTTATGGCTATGGTTAAAGCATTAAAATTTTTAGACCAAATTGGATTTGATAATTTACTAAAACGAGAAGAGATGCTTTTTAAAATTTTAAATAATGGATTAAAGAGCATACCAAATATAATAAATTACGGAGATACAGAAAATATAGAAGATAGGTTAGGGATAGCTGTATTTAATATAAAAAACTTGTATCATAAAGATGTAGCAACTATGTTAGCTTTAGATAAAGGAATAGCAGTAAGACATGGCATGTTTTGTGCACATCCTTATTGCAGAAGGTTAATTAATATAGATGAAAATAAACTAGAAGAATATTTAAAAGATAAAGATAAAAAAATGCAAGGTATGGTAAGAGTAAGTTTATCAGCCTATAATACAGATTATGAAATATATGAATTATTGAATGAGATTGAGTATATATCTAAAAAATATAGTGGGAAGTAAACAATTATTTGAAGTGATAAAGATGAAAAAATGTATTTATTGCAATAGAGAAATTCCACTTAAGTATTTATTAAAAGAGAAAAATTTAGATAATATAAAATGTCCATATTGTACAAAGGAGTTAAAGGTAAATAAAATATCTAAACTATTAAGTATTTCCTTAACTCTTTTAGTAATTTCATTAATAGTTATATTTCCATTTAAATATAATATTAAAATAGTATCTATTTTAATATGGATTTATTTATCAAGTAAAATATTTAGAACATTAATATATGTATATGAATAAAAGCACAGCTTAAAGCTGTGCTTTTATTGGGTCATATTATTTATTGAAAACTTTGTATTTTGGAAGATTATTTTCAAAATGCAAAGTAGGAGTTCCCTCAAAAAGTGGAGAGAAATAATTATAAGCTTCCTCTGTTAAATTATTTCCTTCTTCATTAATCCATTCACTTGGGAAGTATTTAACATTGTTTGCTACTTTTGAAGCATCAATTTCAAAGAAGGATGTTTTATAAGGGAAATTACTTTCTCTCTTTATACAAACCATAGAGCCATTTTTCTTTTCCTTTGAATATTTTAATGCTTCACATCCAGCAAGATAAGCTTCCTCAATATCTATATCTGATGCACAGTGCATAGCACATCTTTGAAGTACACCAAGTTCTAGAGATTTAACTCTAGTTGATATACCAGCTTTTAATATAAGTTCTCTTAGGTATTCACCAACACCACCTAATTGAGTATGTCCAAATGTATCTTGAGAAACACATTCAAATTCAGTTATAAACTTTCCAGAAGCATCTCTTAAACCTTCAGAAGCTACTATGTAAACTTGATTTTGTTCATTGAATTTCTTTCTTACATCTAATAAGAATTTTTCTTTGTCAAATGCTTTTTCTGGTAAATATATAAAATCTGCAACTTGTTTTCCATTCATTTTTGCACAACATGCAGAGGCTGCAAGCCATCCTGTATCTCTACCCATTGTTTCAATTATAAAAATTCCATTATTACTGTAAACTGATGAATCAAGGTAAGTTTCAAGTACTACAGTTGAAATAAATTTAGAAGCACTTCCAAAACCTGGTGTGTGGTCTGTGTACATTAAATCATTATCTATTGTTTTTGGAATTCCTATAAATTGAATATCTGATCCAATTTCTTTTCCGTATTTTGATAATTTTGCAATAGTATCCATTGAATCATTTCCACCTATATAGAAAAATGCTCCAATGTTAAATTCTTTTAATATATTAAATAATTTATTATATTCTTCCTCTGATTCTTCACTTGATTTTAATTTGTATCTACAAGAACCTAATCCTGATGATGGAGTATATTTGAATGTATTTAATTCTTCCTCAGATGCAGCGGATAGTTCAATTATTTTTTTGTTTAAGATTCCTTCTATTCCGTTTAATCCACTATAGACCTTATCATATAATTTTAATTCCTCGTTTGCTTTAACTAAACCAACGACGCTTGAATTAATTACTGAAGTTGGTCCTCCTGATTGTGCAATAATACAATTTGACATAAATACTCTCCTTTAGAACATGTTTATTTAGTATATGTGTTATACTATTTCAATATTAATCTACTCTATTTAATACTATACAATAAAAAATGTATAAAATAAAGACTTTTTTCAAAAAAATTTAAAAATAGAATAAATTATTAAAGTTACTACTATTAATAATAGTAAAGTATTTTTATGAGAGGATAATGTTTTAAAATGAGTGTCATAATAGTAATATTAATAGGGGTTGCTTTAGCAATGGATGCCTTAGGAGTGACCTTTAGTATAGGAGTTTTACCTAATGTAAATAATAAAACTAAATATACCTATATTTCTTCTTTTGCATTTTTTCAATTTGCTTTAATGTTTTTAGGTGGATTTATAGGAAAATTATTTAATATGTTAATTAGTATACCAGAATCTTTTGGGGGAATTATAATAGGTGTAATTGGAATAATAATGATAATAGATGCAATTAATAAAAAAGAAAAATCTATATTACTTAAAAAAGGAATGAATATATTTTTAGGGGTGTCTGTAAGTGTAGATGCCTTTGTTATAGGATTTACATTAATGAGCAATCTATTTTTACTATCTTTATTTGTTAATTCAATTTTAGTAGGGCTAATAACATTTATGATATGCTATATAGGTATTATAGTATGCGATTATATAAAGAAAATATATTTTATAGAAAAATATGCAAATTTTTTTGGAGGAATAATTTTAATAATAATGTCATTAAAAATGATTTTCTTTTAAACCATTTAAAATTACTAGGATAAGTGTTAATATTATTATATACAAATCTTTTAGAATGTAGGGTAGGAGTAGCAATGGATGTACAAAATATATTAAAAGATAAAAATATGAAAGTAACAAAAGCTAGAATGAAAATTCTAACAATATTACTTAATAAAAAAGATGGAATGACAGCAGAAGAAATTTTTGACATATGTAGAAAAAACCAAATAAATATAAATTTAAGTACAGTTTATAGAACTTTAGATGCCTTTTATGAGCATCAAATAATAGATAAATTTATATTAGAAGATGGTGTGTCCTCTTACAAACTTCACAAAAGTACCCATAAGCATATACTAGAATGTGATATATGCCATAAGGAAGTTGAAGTTCAATGTCCTATTGGTCAAATAGAAGAACTAATTAAGAGACAGACTGGTTTTACACTAACTGAACATAATATAGAAATAAAAGGTGTATGTGAAGAATGTAAAAAAACATCTCAAAAATAATTTTTGAGATGTTTTTTTATTTGTGAATAAATCTTTTTATTACTATAGTTAAAATTAATGTTATTACAGAAACAATAGCAATAGTTCCTCCAGGGGCACTATCTCCATAATAAGATAAAACTAATCCAAGCATTATATCAATAAAACCAAATAGTATTGAAAAAATAAGTGTCTTATTGAAATTTTTATTAAGTTGTATTGCTGTTGCAACAGGAACAACAATTATTGAAGATATAACAAGTATACCCATTATACGAATAGACATTGATATTGTTGCACCAATTAACATAGTAAAAATATAATTTATTAATTTTACTTTTATTCCAGTTGTTTTTGCACCTTCTTCATCAAAAGTAACATATACAAGTTTATTATAAATAAAAAGTAATGTTATTAAACATACAATTCCTGTTATAAGTATTAAAATTATATCGTCCTTTGTTACAGTAAGTATGTTACCGAATAAATATGAATTAACATTTGCAGAAGCTTTTCCACTACTTATTAATATTATTGCAATACCTAAACTTAGTGTAAGGACAATAGACATTACAAGTTCTGCATAACGTTTATAATAATCTCTTAAAAATTCAATAATAAGAGCACAAAGTGTAGTAAATAAAAAAGCGGTTATAATAGGATTTATTCCCATTACAAGTCCAATTGCAACTCCTGCAAAGGAAGAATGTGAAAGAGTATCACCAATCATTGAATATCTTCTAAGAACTAAAAAAAGTCCTATAAAAGGGCAAAGTATTGATATTATTCCTCCTGCAATAAAAGCGTTTCTCATAAAATCTAATTCAAACATAAAATATTACCTTTCTATAAATTAAGAATTTTTTTGTCTAATGAATCTTTATGTTTTAAATATTCATCAATTGTATAAAGAGTTGGAGTACCTTCTATAACTTCAAGTATATGTGTTGAATATTTTAAAGCCATCTTAACATTATGCTCTACAGAAATTATAGTTTTTCCATTTTCTTTGTTTAATTTACTAAGTAATGCGTAAATTGAAACTTGGTTTTTAAAATCTACTCCAGTTGAAGGTTCATCTAAAATAATAAGTTCTGGGTTACCCATAAGGGCTCTTCCTATAAAAACTCTCTGTTGTTGCCCACCAGAAAGACTTCCTATTAGCTTATTAGTAAATTCAAGCATATTTACTTTTTCTAAAGCTTTTTCAATTTCACTTTTATTTTTAACACCTATGGAATTACCATGGGTTTTTAAAATTTCATAAACTGAAATAGGAAATTGGGAGTTAAAACTTTCAACCTTTTGTGGAACATAAGCTATTCCTTTAGCATTTACATCAATAGTTCCAGAAGTTGGCTTAAGTAATCCAAGTATTAATTTAACTAGTGTAGTCTTTGCACTTCCATTTTCTCCGATTATAGAAAGGTAAACTCCTTTTGGTATATCTAAATTAACATTTTCTATAAGATAAGGAGGCTTATTTGTATATGAAAATGTAAGATCTTTTATATTAATCAAAGTATCATCTCCTAAAAATATTTACCCCTTATTATACACTTTTGTGCAAATGATTTGCAAGATTAATTAATTTATTTTAATATATAAGAATTATCTAATTTCCAAATGTTATTTTTTTTACTTAAATGACATTCGATTTTTTGAGAAGCATGAGGTTTTTCTTTTGTTAGTCCAAAGGCTTCAACTACTGCAAAGGAACCATCAGAAAATTTAAGTTCCATATTTTGAACTCTTAAAAATGCATTATCTACATTAGTAGTCATAAGATATTCAACAGCTGTAGATATATCTTTGCATTTGAAATAAGTAAAGATTTTTTTTGCTGCAAATGCAGTTATTAATATTAATAAGGAAATAACACATAAGGATATTCTTCTTCTTTTTCTTTGTTTAATTTTAAAACTTTCTTTTCTAGTAAGTTTTTTATTAAGAGATTTATTTATATTATTACCCAAAAAAATCACTCCTTAAAATTTTTTATAATAAAATATTACCATATTTTACCATAAAGTAAAATAAAAATAATATTTGGCAATAATATTTCATAAAATGGTACCTATGGTTTATAATAATAACAAATAGTAACTTAAAGACAGTTTAGGAAGGAAGATTAATATGGATTTTTCAAGTTTAGTTTTAATGGAAAAAGATAAAGATACAGGATTTATTTCAAAGGAATTAGGAAGCTTTAGCGTAGATGAGGGAGCTTTATTTGTTAAAAAGTTTTATGTGGAAGATGGAGTAGTTAATGTATACTTTGATACAAATAAAGATGTTTTAGAATGGGAGTATTCAGCAATATTTGATTTATTTAATGAAGATGCCTTTAAAGAAAAGGGATATGTAGTTGAAGAAGATTTAGAGGAATATAATCCAACATTTATTTTAAAATTTGATTATTTAGATGATCATAATTTAATGCAAGAAAAGGTTAACGAAATAATTTCATTAATAAAAGTAGAAATGGAAAATGTATTTAAAAATATAGAAGGAAAAGAAGAGGAATATAAGGAAGAAGTTTAGAACATATTAATAGGTGAGTATTTTATTTATTATAAGTTTTAAACTTAAATATGATTTTTTTATGGCAAGGGTATAAGGTTTTTAATTAAAGTATATAGGTATTAAAGATATACATATTATATAAAAATTAAAAGGAGGATAAAAAATGGCTGAAAACACATTAAAAAACAGAAGTGACATTAAAGAAGAGGACAAATGGAAAATTGAAAAAATTTATTCATCAAAAGAAGACTGGGAAAAAGATTTTAATAAGTTAAAGGAAGAAGCACCAGTTCTTAAAAATTTTATGGGTAAACTTAATGAGCCAAAGGTTATTTTAGAATATTTAAAGGAATCAGAAAAAATTTCACGTTCATTAGAAAATCTTTTCATATATGCTCATTTAAAAAGTGATGAAGATACAGGAAATAATGAAAATCAGGCTAGAATGAGTAAAATAGATGCATATATGGCAGAAGTATCAAGTTATTCTGCATATTTTGTACCTGAAATATTAGAACTTGGAGAAGAGTATATAAATAAAGCTATGGAAGAGGTTCCAGAACTTAAAGCTTATAAATTTACTTTTGATAATATATTAAAGGAAAAGGATCACGTATTAACTAAAGATATGGAAGAGTTAATGGCACAGGTTTCAGACTGCTTAGAAGGTCCAGCTTCAATTTATAGTATTCTTAGTAATGCAGATATGACTTTCCCAAAAATAAAAAATGAAAAGGGAGAATTAGTTGAACTTACAGAAGGTAATTATTCAGCATTTATAAAATCTAAAGATAGAAAAGTTAGAGAAGAGGCTTTTAAAGCTTTATTTGGAACATATCACAAATTAAGAAATACCTTTTCAACAACATTAAGTTCATCAATTAAGAATTTTTCCTTTGATGCAAAGGTTAGAAAATATAAATCTTGTTTAGAGGCATCTCTTAAACCAAATAATATTCCAGTTGAGGTTTATAAAGAAGCTGTAAATACAATAGATAATAATTTATCAGCTCTTCATAGATATGTTTCATTAAAGAAGAGAATGCTTGGATTAGATGAAATTCATATGTATGATTTATATGTGCCTGTAGTTGAAATTCCAAAGGAACATATAGAGTTTGATGAAGGAGTAAAAATTGTACTTGAAGGACTAAAGCCATTAGGAGAAGAATACCTTAACATATTTAAAGAAGGAATAAAGGCTGGTTGGATAGATAAGTATGAAAATAAAGGCAAAAAAGGTGGAGCTTATTCTTGGGGTTCTTACGATACAATGCCTTATGTTTTATTAAATTATAATTATGAGTTAAATGATGTATCCACATTAGCTCATGAAATGGGACACTCAATTCATAGTTATTATTCAAATAAAAATCAACCATATTTTTATGCAGGTTATACATTATTCTGTGCAGAAGTTGCTTCAACAACAAATGAAGCATTACTTATTCACTATTTAATAGATAAAGAAACTGACAAAAATAGAAAGCTATATTTAATAAATCAAGAACTTGAGCAAATAAGAACAACAGTATTTAGACAATTAATGTTTGCAGAGTTTGAATTATATACTCATGAAAATATAGAAAGTGGAAATCCACTTACAGCATCTGATTATTCAAAGAAATGGCATGAATTAAATGAGAAGTATTTTGGCAGTGATATAGTAATAGATGAAGAAATAGATATGGAGTGGGCAAGAATTCCACACTTCTATTCAGATTTTTATGTTTATCAATATGCTACTGGATATGCAGCTGCATCAGCCTTTGCAAATTCAATATTAAATAAAGAAGAAAATGCTGTAGATAAGTATAAATCATTCTTAAAGAGTGGTGGAAGTGATTATCCAATAAACATATTAAAACATGCAGGTGTTGATATGACAACTTCTAAACCACTTGAAGCAACAATTAATAGATTTAATGAATTGTTAGATATGTTAGAAGAAACATTATAATAATTATAGAAAGAGATTTAGTATTCTAAAGTAATTTAGGATATTAAATTTCTTTTTTATTTAATAGTATTTTCTTTGAAAAGATTAATCCTATATTTTATAATGTACTTAAACATAAAATTTACTGGAGGATATATGAATAATTTTAATGAGAGGTTTTTTGGTTTTCTTTCAAATAGTCAAGGATTTTATATGAAGCAGTATTTTAGTAAATTCCATAATGAAGAAAGATGGATTGCTATTAAAGATTTAGAAGATGGAATATATGCTGTAATAATATCAAAGGACTCAGAAGAAGACATTGATTTTCAAGAGGGATTTCAATATTTAAACACTTTAGGAAAAAGATTTTTATTAAATAGTATAGTACTCACAAATGGAGATTATATAAAGGGAAATGATAATTATAGAAGTAGACTTGTTTATAATATAAAACTAGATAAAGTTATACATTGTGATGAACCCTGCAAGCCATTAATGGAATGTTTAGAGATAATGGATGAAAAGAATAGTTCTTTAGATAACAATTATAGTTTTAAAAATATAATTAAAGAAAGTCCAGTAACTATTACATTAATAGCTATAAATATTATTGTATTTATAATAACTGCCATAATGTCAGGTAGCATAATGGATATTAATACAATGGTTTTAGTTGAATGTGGAGCTAAAGTAAATTATTTAATAAATCAAGGACAGATATGGAGACTTATTACCTGTGCCTTTTTACATGGTGGACTTATACATATAGCACTTAATATGTATTCATTGTTTATTGTAGGAACAGTAGTTGAAAAAATATATGGATGGAAAAAGTATTTAGGAATATATTTTTTCTCTAGTATAACATCAAGTCTTTTAGGATATCTTTTAGGACCCCAAATGATTTCAATAGGTGCATCAGGAGCTATTTTTGGAGTTTTAGGAGCATTTTTATGGTTTGCAATAAAAGAAAAGGAAAACCTTCAAAAAGGCGTTTTAGGAAATATAGTAGCAGTTATAGTATTAAACCTTTTTATAGGATTGACATCATCTAATATTGATAATCTAGGTCATATAGGAGGATTTATAGGAGGACTTATACTTTCTGTAATGCTATATAAAAAAAGATAAATTTTCATCGGAGGAATGGATGTATGGAAAGAAAGATGACTTATGATAGAGTTGTAACTTATTTATTTTTAGTTGTATTAGCTATTACAACAGTTTGGGATATTATTTATAGAGGAGGAGAGAAGATTCCTAGAATAATATTAATTCTTGTAACTCTTATAATACTAAAATTAATATTCAAACATACATTTTTAAGAAAATCAAAGGTAATGTATGTAGCAATAGAAGTTTTTATATTTTTCTCAATGTATCTAGCAAATGTATTAAATTTTTATGCTATAGAGTGGTATGATAAGGTACTGCATTTTGCATCAGGTTTTTTAATAGGAATTATAGGTTTTGTTATATATACGTATTTATTTGGTGGAAAAAATAATAAAGGTATAAAACCTATGGCAATGGTTATATTCACAATAATGTTTTGTATAGCTTGTGCAGGTGCATGGGAAATATGGGAGTTTACAACAGATAGTTTATTTGGATTAACTGCTCAAAATGGGCTAGAAGATACAATGTATGATATAATATTTGGAACATTAGGAGGAATTCTTATGACAATTCCTATATATAGATATTCAAAAGGAAATAAAAATAGATTATTAGACAAAATAATAAGTGAAATTGAAGAGTAAAATATTATAAAAAGCACTTAATGTAATATATAAGCATTAAGTGCTTTTTCTTTTATAATAATATTAATTATAAAAATAATACATTGAAATCATATCTTTAATATCCTTTTTAAGAATAATTTTATGTAAATAAGATTTACATTGTGTAAACTTTTCAGCCTTAAAAAGTTTGCTAAAATGATTTTTTTCGCTACTATTAAGAAAATTTTCTAAGTCAAAATAAACATTTTTAAGAGTTTTAATATAACTTTTATCATTAGGAATTTTATATATAAAGGGATCAATAAATTTATAAAATTCAATGAGTCCTTTATTATTTAAAATATCCTCTGCTCTTTCAAAAATATTATTACCTTTTTCCTTTAAATAATATTTATAAGATAATAATTCACTTGATTTATCATTTAAAGGTAGTGAATTGTTAAGTTCTTTTAAGGAATTAATACATTTAATAGCAGAAAAATCTTTATCCTTAACTTCCGTCATAATATCTATATTTAAATCTTTAATAGAATGAATATAATCTAAAAATCCACTGCAATTTATAGTTTGAGAGTGAGAACCCTTCTTTTTTAGTTTGTTTTGCTCACTAAAATGAACTTTTACTATACCATCTTCTTCTTTCCAAGTATGGTTAATTAAATTTAATATAGAGTAGTTGTTAGAGGGAAGCCTTTCATAGCAAGTATAATGAAGATTATCATAAATAATTGGAATTGAACATTTTTCACTAATATAAAGTAAATCATTAATTCCATAATTTTTTTCATCATTTTCAATTACCAGTCTATTTTTTACATTATTTGAAAGGCTGTTGTAATTACAAATAAAATTATTTATAGCTGTAGTTTTATTTTTATATATTCCACCTATATGAAGAATTATTTTAGATGATGAGTCTAAATTTAAGCTGTCTAAAAACAAGCAATGATAATTTAAATCCATTATGGACTTAGATACAGTGTGAGGATTTATACTATTTATAACTGTGTACTGACCGGGATGCATAGAAACTCTTATAGAATTATCTTTTATTAATTTTCCAATTTTATTTAAATCATCTTTAAAATATTTACTCCAATTAAAATTATTAATTGTATGGCTTCCAAAAGGAATTATATCAGAACTTATTCTAAATAATAGTATGCTTTTAGATATATTATATTCTAATATTTTTATAAGGTCTTTTAGATTTAAATCTATACAATTAACTAAATTTTCTTCTGAATAATTTTTTAATGTAAAAGTTCTAGTAGTCCTATTATTAATTTTTAGTGGTGTACATGCATATCCTATTTTCATATTTTATCTCCTAAGTATATTTAATATTAGTTTTGCAAAAAATTATTTTAACAATACATAAAATAAAAAGATTATTTAACTTTTCTACTTATTTAGATAACTATTTAAGTTTAAGGGATTAATTTTTAAAGAGTTAGCAAAAATATAAAAAAATGACAAATATAATAGTAAAATGAACTAGAAAGTTGTATTATATAATTAAATTAGCAATTAATTATAAAGGGGCGTTAAATTATGAATGGAAAAAAATATGTTGAAGATGTATTAGAAAAAGTAAAGGCAAGAAATTTAGGAGAAAATGAATTTATAGATGCAGTAACAGAGGTTTTAAATTCTTTAATACCAGTATTTGATAAAAATCCAAAGTTTATAGAAGCAGGACTTTTAGAGAGAATAGTTGAACCTGAGAGACAAATATTTTTTAGAGTACCTTGGGTTGATGATAAAGGGAAGGTTCAAGTTAATAGAGGCTTTAGAATTCAATTTAATAGTGCTATAGGACCTTATAAAGGTGGACTTAGATTTCATCCATCAGTTAACCAAAGTATTATAAAATTTCTAGGATTTGAACAAATATTTAAAAATTCTCTTACAGGTTTACCTATAGGCGGAGGTAAAGGTGGTTCTGATTTTGATCCTAAGGGAAAATCAGATAATGAAGTAATGAGATTTTGTCAAAGCTTTATGGCAGAACTTTGCAAGCATATAGGAAGTGATATAGATGTTCCAGCTGGCGATATTGGGGTAGGCGCTAGAGAAATAGGATACATGTATGGATATTATAAAAAATTAAGAAATACAAGCGAACAAGGTGTTTTAACTGGAAAAGGATTAACTTATGGAGGTAGTCTTGGAAGAAAAGAAGCTACTGGATATGGTTTAGTATTTTTTACAGAAGAAATGCTTAAGGATAATGGAACTAGCTTTAAAGGAAAGAAAGTTGTTATATCAGGATCAGGAAATGTTGCAATATATGCAGCAGAAAAAGCAACTGAACTTGGAGGAAAAGTTGTTGCACTTAGTGATTCAAATGGATATATATATGATGAAAATGGAATTGATTTAAATATAGTAAAAGATATAAAGGAAGTTAAAAGAGGCAGAATAAAAGAATATTTACAATATGTAAATGGTGCTAAATATGAAGAAGGTTTTAAAAATATATGGAAGATTAAATGTGACATAGCTCTTCCATGTGCAACTCAAGGAGAAATAGATAAAGAATCAGCTAAAATTCTTATAGATAATGGTGTTATAGCTGTATCAGAGGGAGCAAATATGCCTTCAACTCTTGAAGCTATTTCAGTATTTAAAGAAAATAATATTATGTTTGGACCTGCAAAGGCAGCAAATGCAGGGGGAGTTGCTTGTTCAGCACTTGAAATGTCACAAAATAGCATGAGATTATCTTGGAGTGAAGATGAAGTTTTAGGAAAACTTAAAGATATAATGGTTAAGATATATAAAAATTCAAGTGAATCTGCAAAGGAATATGGAGAAGAAGGAAATATTTTAATGGGAGCAAACATTGCAGGATTTTTAAAAGTTGCAGATGCAATGATGGCTCAAGGTATAGTTTAGATTCTAGCATTAAAGAGTGGGCTTAAAATTAAGTCTACTCTTTAATATACTTTATATAAAATTTTAAACAAAATATTACTTATATGAAGTGATTTAGAAATTCTTAAATATTTTTAATTTTTATATACTTGATTTTTAACTGCTATTGAATTATATTTAAAAGGACGTACTTTTAGAGAAAATAGAAAATAAATGGGGAAGAATTTCCATTTGTCATTAGGAGTGAATTTAATGGGAAACTTAATTTATGCCGTAACAGCAGCGTTTCAATTTTTCGTATTTTTTATAACTATGTATTATTTAATACTAGGTTTCTTCGGATTATATAGAAAAAAAGAAAAGAAAAATTATACGCCAGTTAAAAAGTTTGCAATGATTGTAGCTGCTCATAATGAAGAGGTAGTTATAGGTAAACTTATTGAGAGCATGGCAAAACTTAATTATCCAAAGGAATTATACGATGTTTTCGTAATAGCAGATAATTGTACTGATAAAACTGCGGAAATATCAAGAAGTTATGGAGTGAATGTTTTTGAACGTTCTAACAAAGACAAAAGAGGGAAAGGTTATGCCCTTGAGTGGATGTTCGGTAAACTTTTTGAAATGGATAAAAAATATGATGCAATATGCATATTTGATGCAGATAATTTAGTACATGAAGATTTCTTAAAGGAAATAAATTCAAAGATGCTAGAGGGATATAAAGTTGTACAAGGATATATAGATAGTAAAAATCCAAATGATTCTTGGATTGCAACATCTTATTCAATAGCATTCTGGTCACAAAATAGAATGTTCCAATTAGCTAGAAGCAATGTGGGATTTTCTAATCAATTAGGTGGAACAGGTTTTGCAATTGATACAACAATGCTACAAGAATTAGGATGGGGTGCAACTTGCCTTACAGAAGATTTAGAGTTTACATGTAAACTTGTAGCCAATGGAGAAAAAGTTGGTTGGGCACATGATGCTAGAATATTTGATGAAAAGCCACTAACTTTAAAACAATCTTGGTCACAAAGAAAAAGATGGATGCAAGGATTTACAGATGTTGCATCAAGATATTTCTTTAAACTATTAAAGGCATCAATAAAACAAAGAAAATGGTATATGTTTGATTGTGCTTTATATGTAATGCAGCCTTTTGTAACATTATTACTTGGTGCATCAGCACTTTTAACTTTAATTCAAGGTAATTTTGGAACTTCAGATATATTTGTACTAAGTAACGCCTTCAGTAATGTAGGGTGGAAAGTATTTATTATATGTCAATTCTTAATTACTCCATTAGTATTAAAGCTAGAAAAGAAAGTTTCTACTGGATTCTTTGCAATAATATTTATATATTCTATGAATGTATTTATATTACCAGTACTAGCAGACAAGATAAATACTGATTATGGTTTTTGGTTAGTAACAGCTGCATTTAATCTAATAATGTTATTAGTAACATTTATAGCATTAGGTAAAAGTGGAACTTTACTATTTATAAGATTCTTATTATATGGATTATATACAGTAACTTGGATTCCAATTACAATTCAAGGTATATTAAATAAAAATAATAAAGAATGGAGTCACACTAAACACGTAAGAAATGTTGAAATATGTGATTTGTAATATTTAAGGATTTAAGACTAGTTTTAGTCTTAAATCCTTTTTTGCTTTTAAAAAATATATAAGAATTTAATAATAAAAAATTATTTTTTTGTATAAATTAGAATGATTGATAATAAATAATTTAAAGGTGTATACTTAAATTAAGGTATAAAATTAAGGAAATATTAGGAGGGAGTTATATGGAAAATTTTGATTATTCAATTAAAACAGAAATTTATTTTGGAAAAGGACAAATAAGTAAATTAGGAGAGGTTTTATTAAAATATGGTAAGAAAGCTTTACTAGTTTATGGTGGAGGAAGCATTAAGAAAATTGGATTATATGATAATATAAAAAATATTTTAAAAGAAAATAATATAGAATGTATAGAACTTAGTGGAGTTGATCCAAATCCAAGAATTGAATCTGTAAGGGAAGGGGTTAAGCTTGTTAGAGAAAATAATATTGATATTATTCTGCCAGTTGGTGGAGGAAGTACAATAGATTGTGCAAAGGCAATATCAGGAGCAAGTTTTTATGAGGGCGATCCTTGGGAAATAGTAAAAGATCCTTCAAAAATAAAGAAGGTACTTCCTATAGTAACAGTATTAACATTATCAGCAACAGGTTCAGAAATGGATCCCTTTGCAGTAATATCAAATATGAATACAAATGAAAAACTTGGATTAGGTAATGAAATGTTAAGACCTAAGGCATCAATATTAGATCCAGAATACACTTATTCAGTACCTAAAAATCAAACAGCAGCAGGAACAGCAGATATAATGAGCCATATTTTTGAAGTTTACTTTAGCAGAACAAAGGATGCATATGTTTCAGATAAAATGGCAGAAGGCCTTTTAAAAACTTGTATAAAATATGGAGAAATAGCTTATAATGATCCTGAAAATTATGAAGCAAGAGCAAATTTAATGTGGGCATCAAGTCTAGCTATAAATGGAATACTTTCCTGTGGTAAAACAGGGGCATGGACAGTTCATCCTATAGAGCATGAATTAAGTGCTTTTTATTATATAACTCATGGAGTTGGTCTTGCTATATTAACACCTCATTGGATGAAATATGTTTTAAATGAAGATACATTAGAAAAGTTCTATGAATTTGGTATTAATGTTTGGGATATAGATAAAAACTTAGATAAAAAAGAAGTTGCTAATTTAGCAATAGAAAAAACTAGTGAGTATTTTAAAAAGCTTGGTATTCCACAAAGATTAAGAGATCTTGGTATAGATGATTCAAAATTTAAAGTTATGGCTGATAAAGCTGTTAAATGTGGAGGATTAGAAAATGGATATCTTCCATTAAAAAGTGATGATGTAGTTAAAATATTTGAAGCTTCATTATAAAATTAATAAAAAAATATTTTAGCTAAGTTTAAAAGGTAGCAGAAAAATTCTGCTGCCTTTTTTGTAATTCAAATAATAATTGTATTTTAAAATTTAATTGAAAAATAATATTAATTTAAAATATGATCTAAAAAATAAATTAATTATAATTAATTTGGATACTATAATAGTAAGTTAATAAAATGTTCAAATATAATCTATTGAAAATAATTTTAAAAAGTATAAAATATAATTATCAAAAGATAAATATTAGTAATAGAAAATAATTATCGTTAATAAATATATTTTAAATTTAAGGAGTGAATATTATGATTACAATGAATGGTGAAAAGGTAACAATTAGAGGAAGCGAAGTAAGAGTTGGAGAAGATGCTCCAGACTTTGTTGTATATAATACTGAATTAAAACCAGTTACATTAAAGGATACAGAAGGTAAGAGAGTATTTTTAACAGTACCATCATTAGATACACCAGTATGTGATATGGAAGTTAAAAGATTTAATAAGGAAGCTACAAAGCTTGGAGATACAACTATATATGTAATTTCAGTTGATTTACCATTTGCACAAGCAAGATGGTGTGGAGCTGAAGATGTAGATAATGTAATTACTTTATCAGATTATAAAGACAGAAGTTTTGGAGGAAATTACGGAGTATATATAGAAGAAGTTGGTTTCTTAGCTAGAGCAGTATTTGTTGTAGATGAAAACAATAAAGTAATCTATGTAGAATATTGTAAGGATATTAGTGATCAACCTGACTATGATAAAGTTTTAGAAGTTTTAAAAAAGTAGTATAAATATTACTATAAAAAATAGTTAGAAAAAAATCGTACAAACATATGTACGATTTTTTTCTTTTTTAATTTTGATAAAATGTGATAGAATAGAATGGTTAATAAATTATATAGAGGTCTTAAATATGTTTAATATAGTAGAATATGAAGAAATAGAAAAAGATAAAGATTGCATTTTAATTGATGTTAGAACGCCAAAGGAATTTAATGAAGCAACTATAGAAGGTGCTATAAATATACCAGTACTTTTAGATGATGAAAGAGAAATTGTTGGAACATTATATGTAAAAGAAAGTGTTGAGAAAGCTAAAAGTAAAGGAATAGAGTTTATTTCTAAAAGGCTTCCAGAAATATTTGATAGAATACAAGATATGTATGATCCAAAAAATAAAAAAATAGTTCTCTTTTGCGCAAGGGGTGGAATGAGAAGTGGAAGTTTACATTCTCTTTTATATTCTCTAGGTCTTAGAGTTTATAAATTAAGAGGTGGTTATAAAGCTTACAGAAAATATATAAATGAAAATCTTGAAAAGGTAAATAAAGATGTTAAATATATAGTTTTACATGGAAAAACAGGTATTGGAAAAACTGAATATTTAAAAACTTTAAAAGAAAGAGGTTTTGATATACTAGATTTAGAAGGAGCTGCAAATCATAGAGGTTCTCTTTTAGGAAGTGTATCCCTTGGAAATGCTAATAGTCAAAAAAAGTTTGAAACTAAAATTTTTGAAGAACTTAAAAATAGAAAAAGTAATGTTGTATTTGTAGAAGGAGAAAGTAAAAGAATAGGGAATATAATAATTCCAGGATATATTTTTGACTCTATGAATAAAGGAATTAATATTTATATTGAAGATTCTATTGAAAATAGAAGCAAAATATTAATAAAAGAATACATAAAAGGTAAGGATAGTGTTAAAGAACTAATTACTTGTATAGAAAACCTTAAAAGATATTTAAATAGTGATAGAGTAGAAGAATATAAAACTCTTTTAGAAAAGGGTGATTATAAAACTGTTTGTGAAGAGCTTATGGTTAAATATTATGATCCATTATATTCTAATAGTTTTAAAATAAATAATTTTTGTGAGAAAATAATAAACAAAGATAGAGAAGAAACAATTAATAAATTAATAGATATTTATAACAAAAATGCTTAAGGTGGAGGTAAAAATGGTAAAAGAAAGTAATGCATCATATAATGTTACGGATTTAACATCCTTAGAAAAATTAGAACCGGTAAGAATAAGACCTGGTATGTACATAGGTTCTACAGGAAGTAAGGGCCTACACCATTGTGTTTGGGAAATTCTTGATAACTCAATTGATGAAATTTCAAATGGGTATGGTACAAAGGCTACTGTTATATTAAATAAGGATAAAAGTGTAACAATAATTGATGATGGAAGAGGTATTCCAACAGGAATTCACCCTATAAAGAAAAAAAGTGGAGTAGAGATGGTATATACAGAACTTCACACAGGAGGAAAGTTTAATAATAAAAATTATAAAACTTCTGGAGGACTTCATGGAGTTGGAGCAGCTGTTGTAAATGCTTTATCAAAGTGGGTAGAAGTTTATGTTAACCAAAATGGTAAAACTTATAGACAAAGATTTGAATATGCCTATGATAAAGAACTTAAAAAGAATATGCCAGGAACTCCTGTAACTCCCCTTGAAGTAGTAGGAAAATCTAAAGAGACAGGAACTAAAGTAACATTTCTTCCTGATAAAGAAATATTTTCAACAACTGAATTTAAATTTGATATTATAGATGAAAGACTTCAAGAGTTAGCATTCCAAAATAAAGGAATGAGACTTGAACTTATTGATAATAGAAAAGAAGAAGAGGTTAAAAAGGAATATTATTCAGAGAGAGGTCTTTTAGACTTTATAGAATATTTAAATGAAAGTAAAATACCTTTACATAAAGATCCTATTTTATTTGATGGAGAAAAGGAATTATCAGGAGTTACAATGATTGGTGAAGTTTGTATGCAATTTACAGATTCAACTACTGATAATATTGCAAGTTATGTAAATAATATTCCAACAACAGAAGCTGGAACTCATGAAACTGGATTTAAAACAGGAATGACAAGAGCCTTTAAGGAATGGTCAAGAAAACTTGGACTTGTAAAAGAAAAGGATAAGGAATTTGAAGGTGATGACTTAAGAGAAGGAATGACTGCAATAGTTAGAATTAGAATTTCAAATCCTGTTTTTGAAGGACAAACAAAAACTAAGCTTGGAAATAATGAAGCTTACACTATGATGAATGAACTTGCATATACTAAACTTTCAGAATGGATAGAAGATAATAAAGATTTAGCAAGTAAGATTATAAATAATGCCTTATCTGCAGCACAAAGAAGAGAAAAAATAAAAAAGATAAATGAAGCTGAAAAGAAAAAGATAGGAAAAGGTGCAGCGCCACTTGCAGGAAAGGTAGCAGTTTGTACTGGAAGAGATAGAAGCTACAATGAATTTATTGTAGTTGAGGGAGATTCAGCTGGTGGTTCAGTAAAGCAGGCAAGAGATAGAAGATTTCAAAGTATAATGCCTTCAAAGGGTAAAATAATGAATACTGAGAAGCAAAAACTTGAAAATGTACTAGCTTCAGAGGAACTTAAAATATTTAATACAGCAGTTGGTACAGGAACTTTAGATAATTATAGTGAAGAAGATTTAAAATACAATAAAATAATAATAATGAGTGATGCTGACGTAGATGGTTATCATATAAGAACTTTATGGATGACTTACATTTATAGATATATGAGACCTCTTATAGCAAATGGACATTTATATTTAGCACAGCCACCTCTTTATAAAGTTTATAAAAAGGTTAAGGGAAAAGAAATAAGTAATTATGCATATAGTGATGAACAATTAGAAGAAGTTAAGAAAAAAATAGGAAAAGGTGCATTAATACAAAGATATAAGGGACTTGGAGAGATGAATCCAGATCAATTATGGGATACTACTTTAAATCCAGAAAGTAGAACATTACTTCAAGTTACAATAGAAGATGCAGCAAAGGCAGAAAAGATGGTATCCCTTCTTATGGGAGACATTGTTGAACCTAGAAGAAAATATATGTATAAATACGGAGAATTTTAAAAAGATAAGAATGGAGTAATTAAGGTTATGGCGAAGAAAGTTAATAATATACCAGTGGATAAAAATATAATAAGAGTTCCACTAGAGGAAGCAATGCCAGATAATTATCTTCCTTATGCAATTGAAGTTGCAAAGGATAGGGCACTTCCAGATGTAAGAGATGGATTAAAACCAGTTCATAGAAGAATACTTTATGGAGCCTATCTTTTAAAAGCTTTTCCAGATAGGCCTTATTATAAATCAGCAAGAATAGTTGGAGATATTTTAGGTAAATTTCACCCACATGGTGATACATCAGTTTATGATGCTATGGTAATTTTAGCCCAAAAGTTTTCAACTAGAGAACCTCTTATAGATGGACACGGAAACTGGGGTTCTATGGATGGTGATGGAGCAGCAGCAATGAGATATACAGAGGCAAGACTTGCTCCAATTGCTATGGAAATGATTAGAGATATTGATAAAGATACTGTTGATATGGTACCTAACTATTCAGATAGTGAAATGGAACCTACAGTACTTCCAAGTAGATATCCAAATCTTTTAGTAAATGGAACCTTTGGTATTGCAGTTGGTCTTGCAACTAATATACCACCTCATAATTTAGGAGAGGTTACAGAGGGAGTTTTAGCATATATTGATAATCCAGAAATAACTACAGAAGGATTAATGGAATATATAAAAGGACCAGACCTTCCAACAGGGGGAGTTCTTATAGGAAAAAACTCCTTAAAGTCTGCTTATGAATTTGGAGAAGGAAAGGTTTCTTATAGAGCTAAAACTAATATAGAAACTTTAGAAAATGGAAGGCTTGGAATTGTAATTACTGAATTCCCTTATAGAAGAAATAAATCAAAACTTCTTCAAACTATATCAGAGATGACAGCAGATAAAAGACATGCAAAAGTTTTAGAAGGAATAACAGATATAAGGGATGAATCAGATAGAAATGGAATAAGAGCTGTTATTGAATTTAAAAAATCTTGCAATAATAAAGAGGTAGAAAAAGTTTTAAAATATTTATTTAAGAAAACAGAACTTCAATGTAACTTAAGTTTTAATATGGTAGCATTAGCAGATGGTAAGCCAGAGACTATGGGACTTAAAACTATAATAATGCACTATGTTAATCATCAAAAGGATATAGTAACTAGAAGAACAAAGAGAGAACTTGAAATTGCAAAGAAAAGATTCCATATTGTTGAAGGCTTTATAAAAGCAATAGATATTATGGATGATGTTATAAAAACAATTAGAGCATCAAAATCAAAAAAAGATGCATCAGATAATTTAATTAGTAACTTTGGATTTACAGAAATTCAAGCAGGTGCAATTCTAGAGCTTATGCTTTATAGACTTACAGGTCTTGAAATTAAAGTATTCCAAAAAGAATACAATGAACTTAAAAAGCAAATTAAAGCTTTAGAAAAAATATTATCACAGGAAAAAGAGCTTTTAAAGGTAATTAAAAAAGAACTTTCAGAAGTAACTGAAAAGTATAGAAATCCTAGAAGAACAAGCATAATAGAAGATGATAGTGAAGCTAAGATTGATATTGAAGAACTTATAGTTGTTGAAGATGTTATGGTTACATTATCAAATGATGGATTTATAAAGAGAATTCCAACTAAAAATTATGTTAGATCAAACCAAGATGCTAATGCCATTGAATATAGAGAAGGAGATTCTCTTAAATTCCTATTTGAATCAAATACTAGAGATAATATTTTAATTTTCACTGATAAAGGAAATATGTATCAGTTAAAGGGAATAAATATTCCAGAAGGTAAATGGAAGGACAAAGGGGAAAGAATAGATACATTAATTAAAACATTAAACTTAGATGAAGAAAATATTATTAATGTTATGTCAGTAACAACTCTACACCCTAATAAGTATCTTCAATTCATTACAGATAAAGGAATAATTAAGAAGAGTTCTTTAGATAAATTTAAAACTTCATATAGTAGAATACAGGCTATAAAACTAAAGGATAATGAAAAAGTAATAAATGTTATATTATTAAACCAAGATGAAAATAAAGATTTCCTAAAAATAAAAACAAAGTTAGGTTTAGAATTTAATTTAGAAATACCAGAAATTTTAGATACTCCAAGAAATATAATGGGTACACAATTATTTACTATAACAGATATGGATGAAATTACAGAGTGTGAGTATGTAGATAATTTAGAATATAAGGAATTTGCCCTTGGGGCAACAGCTAAAAATACTTTAAAGGCGTTTTCAAGAGTTTCTAAAAATGATGATTTAAAAACTCATACAGATACATTAAGTGATATTTTATTATTTACTGATAAGGGAAATGTAATTAAAATAAAAGCATTCTTATTAGAAGGTGTAATTAAAAATGATATTAAAATAGAAAATATTGTTGATGGATTAATGAAAGATGAGAAAATAATAAAAATTACATCTTTAAAAAATTATGAAGAAAATTTAGCAGTATATGTAATTACTAAAAGTGGTTTAATAAAGAAAACAATTTTAAAGGAATTTTCTAATGATTTTGCATTAACTCAATATTACAAATTAAAATTTAAAGATGATAAAATAATATCAGTAGAATTAAATGAAATAAATAGTGGCGAAATAGTAATAATAACTAAAAAGGGAATGGGAATCCGCTTTTTAGCTTCTAATATAAATCCAATGGGAAAAGTAGCTTCAGGAGTTACTGGAATAAGTCTAAAAGAAGATGATGAAGTTATTTATGGAAAATATATAGAAAAAAATAATGAAAATGAAATAGCAATAACATCTGAAAGTGATAAAATGTTTATATTGACATCATTAAAGAAAAATATAGAAAAAGTTAAAGTTACTACTATTAAACTTCAAAATAGAGCTGGTAGAGGTACTGACTTAATGATGGTTTCATTAGATGATGAAGTAAGTGATGTACAATATAATTAGAAAGGAAGAGATTTTATGAAAAAAGTTGCAGTATTATTAGCAGAGGGCTTTGAAGAAATTGAGGCATTAACAGTGGTGGATGTTTTAAGAAGAGCAGAAATACATTGTGATTTAGTTTCAATTAACAGAAAAGAAGTGTTAGGAGCTCATAATATAAAGGTTAGTTCAGACATTTTAATAGATGACATTAAAGATGTAGATATGGTAGTTTTACCAGGAGGAATGCCAGGGGCTACAAATTTAAGAGATAATAAAAAAGTTATAAAATTAATACAAGAACTTATTAAAAATAATAAGAAGGTAGGAGCAATATGTGCAGCACCTATTGTTCTTGCAAAGGCAGGAGTTATAGAAGGAGAAGATATAACTTCATATCCAGGTTTTGAAGAGGAACTTAAAGGTGCAAACTATAAAGAAGATGCAGTTGTTGTAAGTAATAATATAATAACAAGTAGAGGTCCTGCAACAGCTTTAGAATTTGCATATACAATAGTTAAAGAATTAAATCCTACAAAAGAAATAGATGTTAGAGATGGAATGCTATACTATATGATAAAAAAGTAAATAGAAGGGTGAATTAAATGAAAGAGAAGTGGCTTGTAAGAAATAAAAAAGATGAGTTTCAAAGTTTAGCTAAAGATATGGATGAAAATAGTCTTATATTAAGATTGTTAGCAAACAGAGGAATTTCTGATAAAAAGTCTGCTTCTCTTTTTCTAAAGGGCACAGTAGCTGATATGCATGATAGTTTTTTAATGAAAGATTTAAAACTTGGTGTAGATATCATAAAAGATGCAATTGAAAAGGGGAAGAAGATAGTTATATATGGGGACTACGATTGTGATGGGGTTTGTAGTACTGCTATTTTATATAAAGGATTAAAAAGACTTAATGCTAATTTTGAGTATCATATTCCAAATAGGGAAAGTGAAGGATATGGTATGAATTCAGAGAGAATAAAGATTTTAAAAGAAGAAGGAGCAGAAATACTTTTAACCTGTGATAACGGAATATCAGCGTTTGAGGAAGTAGAGTATGCAAAAAGTCTTGGACTTACTGTTATAATAACTGATCATCATGATATTCCTTATATTGAAGAAGAGGGTGTAAGAAAAAAGGCATTTCCTAAAGGGGATGCAGTTATAAATCCTAAAAGAGAAGACTGCAAATATCCATTTAAAAGTCTTTGTGGTGCAGGAGTTGCCTTTAAATTTATTCAAGGTTTATATAAAGAATTTAATATTAACAATGAAGAAAGTCTAAATTTGTTAGAATATGCTGCTATTGCAACTGTTTGTGATGTAGTTGAACTATTAGATGAAAATAGAATAATAGTAAAAAAGGGTTTAGAACTTATAAATAATACAAAAACTAAAGGATTAAAAGAACTTATAAATGTTAAAAATTTAAAAGATAAGAAAATATCCGAATATCATTTTGGCTTTGTACTAGGACCATGTATTAATGCAACTGGAAGACTTGAGATTGCAGATATATCAGTAGAACTTTTAATTACAGAAGATGAAGAAAAAGCTAAAGAACTTGCAATTAGATTAAATGAGCTTAATGAAAAAAGACAAGAGTTAACAATGGATAGCACTGAAAAAGTAATAGAAAAGGTAGAAAGTACTTTAAAGCCTAATGAAAAAGTTATTTTAGTATATCAGGAAGATATTCATGAAAGTATTGCAGGTATAGTTGCAGGTCGTGTAAGGGAAAAATATAATTTACCAACTATAGTTATGACTAAAGGAAGCGAAATGCCAAAGGGTTCTGGAAGATCCATTGAAGAATATAATATGTTTTTTGAGTTATCAAAGTGCAAAAATCTTATGGAGAAGTTTGGAGGTCATCCTATGGCAGCTGGACTTTCAATGAAGGAAGAAAACATACCTTTATTAAGGAAAGCTCTAAATGATAACTGCACATTAACTGATGAGGATGTAATTCCAAAAGTAATTATAGATGCAAAGCTATCTTTAGAATATATTGATTTTGATTTAGTTAATAAATTAAATGAAATGAAACCTTTTGGAAAGGGAAATGGAAGCCCTTTATTTGCAGTTAAAGATGTACTTGTAAAAAGAGTTATATTTATGGGTAAAGAAAAGAACTTTTTAAGATTTAAACTTCAAATGAAAGATGGCAAAACTATAGATGGAGTTAATTTTAATAAATATGATTATTTTAAAGAATTATTTTCTGAAAAATATGGAGAAGAAGAATTTATGAATTTACAGGATAGAGGATATTGTAATTTTAATATGGACATACTTTATTATCCTGAGATTAATGAGTTTAATGGAAAGCAAAATATACAACTATCTTTAAAAAGTTTTAGATTGTAATTAAAAAGAGGTTGTAATTTAAAATAAAGTATATATTATAAAAATGTATGATATGAAAAAGTTAAATAGAAATATTAAGGAGAGGATATTTTTGAGCAAATATAAAATAATAATGACTGGAGGGGGAACAGCAGGTCATGTTACTCCTAACTTAGCATTAGTTCCTTCATTAAAAGAAGATGGATTTGAAATAAAATACATAGGAAGTAAAGATGGAATAGAAAAAGAAATTATAACAAGCAATAACATTCCTTATTATGGAATATCATCAGGAAAATTAAGAAGATATTTTGATATAAAGAATTTTACAGATCCATTTAAGGTTTTAAAGGGGATTCATGAAGCAAAAAGAATATTATCAAAGGAAAAGCCAGATGTTATATTTTCTAAAGGTGGTTTTGTAACAGTTCCAGTTGTTATAGCAGCATCAATGAAAAAGATACCTGTAGTTTCTCATGAATCAGATATTACTCCAGGTCTTGCAAATAAGCTAGCTTCTCCTTTTTGTAGTAAACTATGTGTTACATTTAGGGAAAGTTTACAGTTTGTTAAAAACAATAAGGGAGTTTTGACAGGAAGTCCTATTAGAAAGGAAATTTTAACTGGTTCAAAACTTAAAGGAAAAGAAATATGTGGCTTTAATGATGATAAGGATGTAATTCTTATCATGGGGGGAAGTTTGGGGTCTAAAGTAATTAATGACGCCATAAGAAAGAATATATATAATATTCTGAAAAGTAATAATATTATCCATATCTGTGGGAAGGGTAATTTAGATGAAAGTTTGCAAAATATTGATGGATACAAACAATTTGAGTATGTAAGTGATGAACTTACTCATCTAATGCATGCAGCTGATTATATAATTTCAAGGGCAGGTGCTAACTCTATCTTTGAATTCCTAGCACTAAAAAAGCCAACTTTACTAATTCCACTTTCAAAAAATGCAAGTAGAGGAGATCAGATTTTAAATGCAAACTCCTTTAAAAAGGAAGGGTTTTCACTTGTAATGCAAGAAGAAGAACTTGAAAATGACGGAATTTTAAAAGGAATAAAAATGTTAAAAGAAAGTAAACAACAATTGATTAAAAATATGAATGAAAGTAAGATGAATGACGGTGTTAAAGAAATTATAAATGTGATAAAAAGTAGCATTCAAAGGAAAAATTAACTAGCATAAAATGCATAATAACAAATAAAAAATTTATATATATTAATTAAAGTTAACAACTTGCAAATTTAAAATTGTGTTATATAATAAAAGAGACGGCTTTTTTGTTAATAAAAGTATTTATTTATAAATAAACTATTAACAAGATATCTTATAAATTTTAGGTATTAAATAAAATTGTATTTTATGTTTTTCATGAGGATATAATTTTATTTTATATATAGAACATAGAAAACTTTCTCAGGTTTTTTATGATTAATAAAATTTAAAAATTTATATTTTTAGTTTTTATAATAGAAAGAGGGGTCACGCGATGAGAAAAATGAAAACTATGGATGGTAACACTGCTGCAGCTCATATATCTTACGCATTTACAGAAGTTACAGCGATCTATCCTATAACACCATCATCACCAATGGCTGAACATGTTGATGAATGGGCAGCACAAGGAAGAAAAAATATATTCGGTCAAACAGTTAAGATTATGGAAATGCAATCAGAAGGAGGAGCTGCTGGAGCAGTTCATGGATCATTACAAGCTGGTGCATTAACAACAACTTATACTGCATCACAAGGATTATTATTAATGATTCCTAACATGTACAAAATTGCAGGGGAATTACTTCCAGGAGTATTCCACGTATCAGCTAGATCATTAGCTACTTCAGCATTAAACATCTTTGGAGATCACCAAGACGTTATGGCTGCAAGACAAACTGGATTTGCAATGCTTGCAGAAGGATCAGTTCAAGAAGTAATGGATTTATCAGCTGTAGCTCATTTAGCAGCTATTAAGTCAAGAATTCCATTCTGTAACTTCTTTGATGGATTCAGAACTTCACACGAAATACAAAAGATTGAAGTTTTAGATCAAGAAGATTTAAAACCATTAGTTGATATGGAAGCTTTACAAGCATTCAGAGATAGAGCATTAAACCCAAGTCACCCAGTAACTAGAGGAACTGCTCAAAATCCAGATATCTACTTCCAAGAAAGAGAAGCTGTAAACAAATTCTACAATGCTGTACCAGACATTGTTGAAGGATACATGGCTGAAATCACAAAATTAACAGGAAGAGAATACCACTGCTTCGATTACTATGGTGCAAAAGATGCAGATAGAGTTATCGTTGCTATGGGATCATGCACAGATGTATGTGAAGAAACAGTTGATTACTTAAATGCAAACGGACAAAAAGTTGGTGTTGTTAAAGTAAGACTTTACAGACCATTTGATGTTGAAAGATTAAAGAAAGCTATTCCAGCTACAGTTAAGAAGATAGTTGTTTTAGATAAAACTAAAGAACCAGGAAGCAATGGAGAACCATTATACTTAGATGTTATGAGTGCATTTAATGGAGACAAGAATGCTCCTGTAATTATCGGTGGAAGATATGGACTAGGATCAAAGGATCCAAACCCAGGTCATATTGCTGCTGTATATGAAAACTTAGCTAAAGATGAACCAAAGAACGGATTTACTATAGGAATAGTTGATGACGTAACTAACACTTCATTAGAAGTTCATGAAGATATAGATGCAACTCCAGAAGGAACTACAGCTTGTAAGTTCTGGGGACTTGGATCAGATGGTACTGTTGGTGCTAACAAGAGTGCTATCAAAATTATCGGAGACCATACAGATATGTATGCCCAAGGATATTTCTCATATGACTCTAAAAAATCAGGTGGTATAACAGTATCACACTTAAGATTTGGTAAGAGACCAATCAAATCACCTTACTTAATAAACAAGGCTGATTTCGTTGCTTGTCACAACCAATCATATGTATATAAATACAATGTTTTAGAAGGATTAAAGAAGAATGGTACATTCTTATTAAATACTATCTGGAGCCCAGAAGAAGTAGAAGAACATTTACCAGCTTCATACAAGAGATATATAGCTGAAAACAACATTAAGTTCTACACTTTAAATGCTGTTAAGATAGCTCAAGATATCGGACTTGGTGGAAGAATCAACATGATAATGCAATCAGCATTCTTTAAATTAGCTAGCATTATTCCAGTAGAAGATGCTGTTAAGTACTTAAAAGAAGCAGTTGTAACTTCATACGGTAAGAAGGGACAAAAAGTTGTTGATATGAACAACGCTGCTATCGATAAGGGAATAGAATCAATAGTTGAAATAAATGTTCCAGAAACATGGAAAACAGCTAAGGACGAAGCTAAGGTAGAAGGAAGACAAAAACCTGAATTCGTTACTAAGATTGTTGAACCAATGAACAGACAAGAAGGATTTGACCTTCCAGTATCAGCATTTGATGGAATGGAAGATGGTACTTTTGAACAAGGAACAGCTGCTTTCGAAAAGAGAGGAATAGCTATAAATGTACCAGAATGGGATAAGGATAAATGTATTCAATGTAACCAATGTGCATATGTATGTCCACATGCTGTAATAAGACCATTCTTATTAAATGAAGAAGAAAAGAACAATGCTCCAGAAGGATTAAAATTAGTTGCTGCTAGAGCATTAAAGACTGAAGAGCCAATGAGCTACTCAATGTCAATAAGCCCACTTGATTGTACTGGATGTGGAAACTGTGCTCAAGTTTGTCCAGCACCAGGAAAGGCTTTAGTTATGAAGCCAGCTCACACTCAAGAAGCAGAAATTGCTAACTGGGATTATGTAACTCATGAAGTTTCAGCTAAGAAAAACCCAATGAACAAAAACACAGTTAAGGGTAGCCAATTCGAACAACCATTATTTGAGTTCTCAGGAGCTTGTGCTGGATGTGGAGAAACTCCATATGCTAAGCTTATAACTCAATTATTCGGAGACAGAATGATGATAGCTAACGCTACTGGATGTTCATCAATTTGGGGAGGATCAGCTCCTTCAACTCCATACACAACTAATCATAAAGGATTTGGACCAGCTTGGGCTAACTCATTATTTGAAGATAATGCTGAATTCGGATTAGGTATGTTCTTAGGAGCAAAAGCTATAAGAGAAAGATTAGTTGACAAAGCTAATGAAGCTATTGTTTCATTAGAAGAAGGAGAAGCTAAAGAAGCTCTTAAAGCTTGGGTTGAAAATGTTGAACTTGGAGAAGGAACTAGAGATAGAGCAGATAGAGTAGTAGCTGCTTTAGAAGGTTTAGATAACAACATTGCAAAAGAAATATTAAAAGAAAAAGACTTCTTAGTAAAACCATCACAATGGATATTTGGTGGAGACGGATGGTCATACGATATCGGATTCGGTGGAGTAGATCACGTACTTGCATCAGGAGAAGATGTAAACATATTTGTATTTGATACAGAAGTTTACTCAAATACTGGTGGTCAATCATCAAAGGCAACTCCAACAGCTGCAATAGCTAAATTTGCTGCTTCAGGTAAGAAGACTAAGAAGAAAGACCTTGGAATGATAGCAATGACTTACGGATATGTATATGTTGCACAAATTTCAATGGGAGCAGATAAGAACCAAACTCTTAAAGCTATAGCAGAAGCTGAAGCTTATCCAGGTCCATCATTAATAATCGCTTATGCTCCATGTATCAACCATGGTATAAGAATAGGAATGGGTAACAGCCAATTAGAAGCTAAGAAAGCAGTTGACTGCGGATATTGGGGAATGTACAGATACAATCCACAATTAAAGGGAACTGAAAAGAACCCATTTGTCTTAGATTCAAAAGAACCAACAGCTGACTTTAAGGAATTCTTAATGGGAGAAGTTAGATATGCTTCACTTGCTAAGGCATTCCCAGAAGCTGCAGATGCTTTATTTGAAAAGACTTATAATGATGCTATGGAAAGATTAGAAGGCTACAAAAAATTAGCTGGAAAATAATATAGTTCATTAAATATATTAAAACTCAGATGAGATTACTCATCTGAGTTTTTTTCTTTTTAATCTATATTAAAAAAACTAATGTTGATTTTTATAGAGTGTGCAAAGTATAATTAGATTAAATATTTAAAAAAATTAAATATTTTATTTTGAAATAATAAATAAGGAGATAAATATGCCTAGAAGAATTTTATATTTAAATGATGTAATAGATATAGATGTATTTCAAAAAATACAAGACGATATTGCAGAGGCAACAGGAGTTTCTATTATAACAGTTGATTATAAAGGAAAGCCAGAAACAAAACATAGCAAATGTAGTGAGTTTTGTACTCTTATGAGAAAAAAGAGTAAATATGCTGAGCTTTGTGAAAAGTGTGATTCTAGAGGAGGTTTAGAAGCTGCAAGATTAGAAAAGCCTTATATTTATAGATGCCACAAAGGATTAATTGATTTTGCAACTCCTATAATAGTAAATGGACAATATTTAGGATCAGTTATGGCAGGTCAAATATTACCTAAGGAAGAAAATATAGAACTTGAAGATATTGTAACTAGAGAAAATATAAAATTTGACTTAAAGGATGAGGAAAATGAAGAGCTAATACAAGCTTATAAAAAATTACCTATAGTTGAATTTGATAGAATAAAATCCATAGCAAACATGATGTTTCATATAAGTAATTACATAGTAGAGGAAGCTGTTCTTAAAATGGCTCAAAATGAATTAAATGAGAAAAATATTAAATTTATAGAAGCTAAAAAAGAAAAGGCAGAGCTTGAAAAGGAGTTTGAAGCTTGTAGGTTAAAGGCACTTCAATCTCAAATTAATCCTCATTTTTTATTTAATGTATTAAATAGTATATCTTCACTTGCTATAATAGAAGAAGCACCAAAAACTCAAGAGGTAATATATGATTTATCTAATATGCTTAGATATACACTAAAAAAAGTAGATAAGATTCTTCCAATTGAAGAAGAAATGGATTATATAGAATCTTATTTAAGTTTACAAAAGGTTAGGTTTGGAGAAAGATTGGAATACAAAATTGATATTTGTGATGATTTAAAAGAGAGAAAAATTCCTTTTATGAGTATACAAACCTTTGTGGAAAATGCCATAGTTCATGGATTGGAGTCAAAGGAAGATGGAGGAAAAGTAGAAATATATTCAGAAGAAACTGAAGATAGCTTAATTTTGTGCATTAAAGATAATGGAACAGGAATAACAAGGGATAAGCTAAATGAAATAAGAGAAGATTTAAAATATAAATATGATAATGATTTAGATAAAATCGGTATAAATAATGTTAATAAAAGAATGGCTCACTATTATGGAGAAGATTATAATATAGAAATTCAAAGTAAGGTGAGAGAAGGTACATTAGTTAAAATTATTTTTGCAAGATAAGAGCTTATGACTTAAAGGAGAAATTGCATGTTTAATATAATGATTGTTGACGATGAGGAGTTAGAAAGAAAAGCTCTAAATGTTATTTTAAAGGATTTAAAAGAAGTTAATATAATAGCAGAGGCTTGTAACGGGAGAGAGGCAATAGAACTTGATAAAAAGTATAATCCAGATTTAATAATTATGGATGTAAAAATGCCAGGATTTGATGGTTGTAAAGCTGCTGAAATAATAAAGGGAAATAATAAAGATAGAATAATAATAATGGTAACAGCCCATGATGATTTTGAACTTGTTAGAAAAGCATTGGTGTTAGGGGTTAATGATTATATTTTAAAACCAGTAAAACCAAGAGAAATAATTAATATAATCAGAAATATTATTGTTAATTATAAAATTAACGATGATAACGAAAAAATGGATAAAGAAGTCATTTTTGAAGAATACATAGAAGATAATAGACCAATTGAGAAGGCACTAAAGTATATAGATGAAAATTTTAAGGAAAATATTAACTTAAATACTATAGCAGATATATGTAATTTAAGTTCATGTTACTTTAGTAAACTATTTAAAAGAGAGGTTGGAGTTAATTTTAGTCAATATTTAAAAAATAAAAAGATTCAATATGCTAAAAAGTTATTAAAAAATACAGAAATACCTATTTTAAATATAGCTATAGATTTAGGTTTTGAAGATTGTGGGTATTTTATAAGGGTATTTAAAAATATAGAGGGAATTACTCCAAAAAAGTATAGAGAAAAAAATGAATAACAGAAAAATAACACTCCTTTGACAAAAATATATTTTGTTTTAGGAGTATTTTTTTATTCAATATATAAAAAATAATTATAAATGTGAAATTGTTGTCTTGAAAATGAGAAAAAGAACAATAATTTCACATTTTTTTATACTTAATAGTCTAAAAATTAAATATATGACTAAAATTTTATATTTTAACTTAATTAAGTTAAAAAAATATTATTTTCTATGATAAAAATTAAGCAATATAGTTATAGAGAAAGACAATAATTTTTAATGGATTTAGAAAGACTTTAGATTAAAATGTATACATAGATAAAAAAATAACAATCAAAATAGTAATTAAAAACAATAAATAATAAGAATTATTTTAAGGGAGGAAACTTAAGATGAAATCAAAAAGATTCGAGGTTTTAGCAAAGCGTCCTGTAAATCAAGATGGTTTAATTGGTGAATGGCCAGAAGAGGGATTAATTGCATTAGAAAGTCCTAATGATCCAAAATCATCTATAAAAATAGAAAATGGTGTTGTAGTAGAACTAGATAGTAAAAAAAGAGAAGACTTTGATATGATAGATAAATTTATAGCAGATTATGCAATAAATTTAAATAATGCAGAAGAGGCTATGAAGTTAGATTCTGTTGAAATAGCAAAGAAGTTAGTAGATATAAATGTAAGTAGAGATGAAATTATAAAGATAACAACAGCAATAACTCCTGCAAAGGCAGTAGAAGTTATGACACATATGAATGTTGTTGAAATGATGATGGCTCTTCAAAAGATGAGAGCTAGAAAAACTCCATCAAATCAATGCCACGTAACAAATCTTAAGGATAATCCAGTACAAATTGCAGCAGATGCGGCAGAAGCTGCAATTAGAGGTTTCTCAGAACAAGAAACTACAGTAGGTATAGTTAGATATGCACCTTTTAATGCACTTTCAATCCTTATAGGATCACAAGTTGGAAGAGGTGGAGTATTAACACAATGTTCAGTTGAAGAAGCTACAGAACTTGACCTTGGAATGAGAGGACTTACAAGTTATGCAGAAACAGTTTCAGTATATGGTACTGAATCAGTATTTACAGATGGAGATGATACTCCATGGTCAAAAGCATTTTTAGCATCAGCTTATGCTTCAAGAGGACTTAAGATGAGATATACATCAGGAACAGGTTCAGAAGCATTAATGGGATATGCAGAAGGAAAGTCAATGCTTTACCTAGAGTCAAGATGTATATTCATAACAAAGGGAGCTGGAGTTCAAGGACTTCAAAATGGAGCTGTTAGCTGTATTGGTATGACAGGAGCTGTTCCATCAGGAATAAGAGCAGTACTTGGAGAAAATTTAATAGCTGCAATGCTTGATTTAGAAGTTGCATCAGCTAATGACCAAACATTCTCACACTCAGATATAAGAAGAACAGCAAGAACATTAATGCAAATGCTTCCAGGAACAGATTTTATATTCTCAGGATATAGTGCAGTTCCAAATTATGATAACATGTTTGCAGGTTCAAACTTTGATGCTGAAGACTTTGATGACTACAATGTTTTACAAAGAGACTTAATGGTAGATGGAGGTCTAAGACCAGTATCAGAAGATGAAACAATAGCAATTAGAAATAAAGCTGCAAAAGCTATACAAGCAGTATTTAGAGAATTAGGATTCCCTAAAATAACTGATGAAGAAGTAGAAGCTGCAACTTATGCACATGGAAGTAAGGATATGCCAGAAAGAAATGTAGTTGAAGACTTAAAGGCAGCAGAAGAAATGCTTAAAAAGAGAGTATCAGGATTAGATATTGTTAAAGCATTAAGTGTAAATGGATTTGATGATGTTGCAAACAACATATTAAACATGCTTAAACAAAGAGTTACTGGAGATTATCTTCAAACATCAGCAATTCTTGATAAAGACTTTGATGTTATAAGTGCAGTTAACGATATAAATGATTATAAAGGACCAGGAACTGGATATAGACTTAGCAAAGAAAGATGGGAAGAAATTAAAGATATTCCTAACGTAATTAAACCAGAAGATATTGAATAAGGCTTAGAAGAGGTGAAAATAATGGATAATACAGCAAATAAATTTGTTATGCCAGAACTTACTCTTAAAGAAGTAGGAGAAGCAAAGGTTGGAACAAGAGCAGATGAGGTTGTAATTGGACTTGCACCAGCATTTGAAAAATTTCAACATAAAACATTAGTAAATGTAAAACATCCTGATATTTTAAGAGAAATTATAGCAGGAATAGAAGAAGAAGGATTACATGCAAGAGTTGTTAGAATAGTAAGAACTTCAGATGTTTCTTTCATAGCAAATGATGCAGCAAAACTTAGTGGATCAGGAATTGGAATAGGAATTCAATCAAAGGGAACAACAGTAATACATCAAAAGGATTTACTTCCATTAAACAATTTAGAACTATTTCCACAAGCACCACTATTAACATTAGAAACATATAGATTAATAGGAAAAAATGCAGCTAAATATGCAAAGGGAGAATCACCAACTCCAGTTCCAACAAAGAACGATCAAATGGTTAGACCTAAATTTATGGCAATAGCAGCATTATTCCACATAAAAGAAACTAAGCACGTAGAAGTTGGCGCAAAACCAATAGAAATAGAAGTTAAATTCTAATTTGTAAGGAGAAGAAGTTATGGAACAAAAAATGAGCCCTAAGGATTATCCTTTAGCAATAAAAAGATCTGATGATATAAAAACACCAACAGGAAAGAATTTTAAGGATATAACTTTAGAAAATATTTTAAGTGGAGATATTAAACCAGAAGACGTTAGAATATCACCTGAAACTTTAGAGATGCAAGCTCAAATAGCTGAAGGAATGAATAGAGAAGCTATTGCTAGAAACTTTAGAAGAGCAGCAGAACTTATAAGAGTTCCAGATGATAGAATACTTGAAATATATAATGCACTAAGACCTTTCCGTTCAACTAAAGAAGAACTTTTAGCTATAGCAGATGAACTTGAAAATGTATATGATGCAAAGGTTAATGCAGATTTCGTAAGAGAAGCAGTTGAAATATACGAAAAAAGAAATAAGTTAAAACAAGATTAATTTACCCGAATTTTGGGAGGACAATATGAAAATAATTGCAGGTGTTGATATTGGTAATGCTACTACGGAAGTAGCATTATCAAGAGTTAACAATAACAAAGAAATTGAATTTATTTCAAGTGGTATAGTTCCTACAACAGGAATAAAAGGTACTGAAGAAAATATAGAAGGTGTTTTTGATTCATTAAAACAAGCACTTAAAAAAGTATCTTTAGAACTTAAGGATTTAGATTTAGTTAGAATAAATGAAGCTGCACCAGTTATTGGTGATGTTGCAATGGAAACTATAACAGAAACAATAATAACTGAATCTACTATGATAGGTCATAATCCACAAACTCCTGGTGGAATAGGAATTGGAACTGGAAAAACTATATATATAGAAGATTTAGAAAATATAAATAGTGAAGATTTAGAAGAGGATGAAGCTTTTATACCACTTATATTAAGTAGAGTTAATTTTTTAGAGGCAGCAGCTAGAATAAATCATGCTACAAGAAGAGGAATTAAAATTACAGCAGCAATAGTTCAAAGAGATGATGGAGTACTTATAAATAATAGATTAGATATAAAGATTCCAATAGTTGATGAAGTTATGCTTTTAGAAAAAGTTCCTCTAGGAATGAAAGCAGCAGTAGAAGTTGCAGCACAGGGAGATGTAGTTGAAAATTTAGCAAATCCTTATGGAATAGCAACAGTATTTAACTTATCATCAGAGGAAACTAAGATGATAGTACCTATATCTAGAGCACTTATTGGAAATAGATCAGCTGTAGTTATTAAAACACCAAAGGGAGATGTAAAGGAAAAGAAAATCCCAGCTGGTTGTATTAATATAGATGGATTAAAGAGAAAAGAAAGTGTTGACGTTGAACATGGTGCAGAAAAAATAATGGATGCTGTAAGATTATGTGTACCAATACAAGACGTTAAAGGAGAAGCTGGAACTAATGCAGGTGGAATGCTTGAAAGAGTAAGACAGGTTATGGCAAATCTTACTAAGCAAAAAATTAGTGACATAAAAATACAAGATTTGTTAGCTGTTGATACTTTTATTCCTCAAAAGGTTAAAGGTGGACTTGCAGAAGAATTTTCTCTTGAAAATGCAGTAGGAATTGCAGCTATGGTTAAAGCAGATAAACTTCAAATGCAAATGATAGCAGATAAGCTTGAGGAGGAACTTAAAGTTCCAGTAGAAGTTGGTGGAGTAGAAGCTGACATGGCAATTCGTGGTGCACTTACAACTCCAGGAAGTAGTACACCTCTTGCAATACTTGATATGGGAGCAGGTTCTACTGACGCTTCAATAATAAATAAGCAAGGTAAAATATCATCAATTCACTTAGCTGGTGCTGGTAACATGGTAACTATGCTTATAAAATCTGAACTTGGACTTGAATCTTTTAATTTAGCAGAAGATATTAAAAAATATCCATTAGCTAAAGTTGAAAGTTTATTCCATATAAGACATGAGGATGGAACAGTTGAATTTTTTAAAGAGCCTTTAGATCCATCAGTTTTTGCTAAAGTTGTAATAATAAAAGATGGAATGCTTGTACCGATAGATGGACAAACTTCAATAGAAAAGATAAGAAGTATAAGAAGAGGGGCAAAGGAAAAAGTCTTTGTAACTAATTGTTTAAGAGCTTTAAGTATAGTTTCACCAACAGGAAATATAAGAGATATTGAATTTGTTGTATTAGTTGGAGGATCTTCATTAGATTTTGAAGTACCTCAATTAGTTACAGACTCATTATCACAATATGGTGTAGTAGCTGGTCGTGGAAACATTAGAGGAACAGAAGGACCAAGAAATGCTGTTGCAACTGGACTTATATTAGCTTGTAATGGAATGGAGTAATTATTATGGCAATGGTAGTTAAAGGATATGAATATGAAATACCTTGTATATACGTATATTATTCATCTATGTTAGAAGATACATCTAAATTTGATGAGATATTATGGGGTATAGAAGAAGAAGGAATACCTTATGATGTAAAAAAAATAGATTGTAATGATTCAGAGGAACTTAGCCATTTAGCTTCCATGAAATCTAAATTAGCAGTAGGTATAGGAATTAGTAAAGAGGGAAAGATAAATTTAACCTTTAATAAATTACCTAAAAATAAACCACTTTTTACTGCATACTTAGATGATAATTCTAATATTTTAAGAGATTTAGGCTGTAATGGAGGCAGATTAGTTAAGGGTATAGCCTTTAAATAAATTTTAAGGAGCAAATAGTTATGTATAAGATTTACACACAAACTGGAGATAAAGGAACTACTTCTTTATTTGGTGGAAGTAGAGTTGATAAAGACAGTTTAAGAGTAGAAGCTTATGGAACTGTAGATGAAGTTGTTTCAATTATGGGACTTGCTTATTCTAAATTAAATTCTGATTCTTTAAAAGATGAAATTAAAAATATTCAAAAGAGATTATTTGTTTTAGGAGCAGAACTTGCAAGTGATAGCAAAGGAATGGAATATTTAAAAGATTTAATAAGTAAAGAGGATGTAGAAGTTTTAGAAGGATTAACAGATAAATATATGGAAATAACAGGTCCAATAAATGAATTTGTTATTCCAGGTAAAAATGAAACATCATCAATTCTTCATATAGCAAGAACTGTAGTTAGAAGAGCTGAAAGAAGAGTATCAACTCTTGCTAGGGAAGAAAATATAAGAGAAGAAGTTAGAATGTATATAAATCGTTTGTCAGATGCTTTATTTGCAATGGCAAGATTTGAAGAAGAAAAATTATAAATGGGAGGTTTAAAATATTATGAAAAAATTTAATGAAATAAAAGAATTAAGTTTAGAAATGGTAAAGGAAATGGCAAAGGCTGCAGAAAAGAAAGCTTTAGAAATGAATGTTCCAGTTGTATTTGCAGCAGTTGATAAGGGTGCTAACTTAATGTTAATGCACAGAATGGAAGAAGCTTTTATAACAAGTATTGATATAGCAATAAATAAAGCTTTTACAGCAGCATGTTTAAAACAAGGTAGCCATGAAGTTGCAGAGGTTGTTAAGCCAGGAGAAAGTCTTTATGGATTACAACTTACTAATAACTGTAGAATAGTACCATTTGGTGGAGGATTCCCAATAATGGTTGATGGACAAGTTATAGGAGCAGTTGGAGTAAGTGGTGGAACTGTAGAAGAAGATATGGCCATTGCACAAGCTGCAGTAGATGCTTTTAATAAATAAAAAAAGTTAAATATTAAACTCAAAAAAATATTTTTGAAATTAATTAAATATAAAACATTATTTAGGAGGACGTTAATATGAGAATGTACGATTATTTAGTACCAAGTGTTAATTTTATGGGAGCTAACTCAATATCAGTAGTTGGAGAAAGATGTAAGATATTAGGAGGAAAGAAAGCTCTAATAGTTACAGATAAATTTTTAAGAAGCATGGAAGGTGGAGCAGTAGAATTAACTGCAAAATACTTACAAGAAGCAGGAATAGAAATTGCTTACTATGATGGAGTAGAACCAAATCCAAAAGATACAAATGTAAAAGATGGATTAAAAATATTTAAAGATGAAAATTGTGACATGATAGTTACAGTAGGTGGCGGAAGCTCACATGACTGTGGTAAGGGAATAGGAATTGCAGCAACTCATGAAGGAGATCTTTATGACTATGCAGGAATAGAAACATTAACAAATGCACTTCCTCCAATAGTAGCAGTTAATACTACAGCAGGAACAGCAAGTGAAGTAACAAGACACTGCGTTATAACAAACACAAAAACTAAGGTTAAATTTGTTATAGTAAGCTGGAGAAACTTACCACTTGTATCAATTAATGACCCATTACTAATGGTTAAAAAGCCTGCTGGACTTACAGCTGCAACAGGAATGGATGCTTTAACTCATGCAGTAGAAGCTTACGTATCAAAGGATGCTAACCCTGTAACAGATGCTGCTGCTATACAAGCAATTAAGTTAATATCAAGTAACTTAAGACAAGCAGTTGCATTAGGAGAAAACTTAGAAGCTAGAGAAAATATGGCATATGGTTCATTATTAGCAGGTATGGCATTTAACAATGCTAACTTAGGATATGTACATGCTATGGCTCACCAATTAGGTGGATTATATGATATGCCTCATGGAGTTGCAAATGCTATGCTACTTCCTCACGTAGAAAAGTACAACTTAATTTCAAACCCACAAAAATTCGCAGATATAGCTGAATTTATGGGAGAAAATATAGAAGGATTATCAGTTATGGATGCTGCACAAAAAGCAATCGATGCAATGTTTAGACTTTCAACTGATATTGGAATTCCAGCAAGACTTAGAGATATGGGAATAAAGGAAGAAGACTTTGAATATATGGCAGAAATGGCATTAAAGGATGGAAATGCTTTCTCAAATCCAAGAAAAGGAAATGAAAAAGACATAGTTAACATATTTAAAGCTGCATTCTAAATTTTAAGAAAAAAATATATTTAAAAATAAGCCCCTTTATTAATTTTAAAGGGGCTTTTAATAAGGACATATTACTTACTTAGGAGGAATAATACATATGAATTTACAAAACTTTATGGCTGAACTTATTGGAACTGCAATTTTAGTTTTATTAGGTGATAGTGTTGTAGCTAATGTTGTACTTAAAAAATCTAAAGGATTTAATTCAGGATGGATGGTTATAGCATCAGGATGGGCATTTGCAGTTGCAATTCCAGTATATATGTTTGGAAGTGTAAGTGGAGCACACTTTAATCCAGCAGTTACTATAGCTTTAGCAGTTACTGGAGGATTCCCATGGAATCAAGTTCCAATGTATATTTTAGCTCAACTTATAGGAGCTTTTATAGGAGCAGCTCTTGTTTTATTATCTTATTATAATCATTTTGAAGCAACAGAAGACAAAGCTACTAAGCTTGGAGTATTTTGTACAGCTCCAGAAATAAGAAATCCAAAATGGAACTTTGTTACTGAATTTATAGGAACATTTTTATTAGTTTTTGGAATTATGGGAATTACAGCACATCCATTTGTTGATGGGGTACAACCTCTTGCAATAGGTATTCTTATATGGGCAATTGGATTATGTTTAGGTGGACCTACAGGATATGCAATAAACCCAATAAGAGATTTTGGACCAAGACTTGCACATTTTATATTACCTGTACCAGGTAAGGGGAATTCAGATTGGGGATATGCATGGATACCAGTTGTAGCACCTATAGTAGGAGCTATAGCAGGAGCTTTAGTTTATAAATTAATATTTTAATTAATAATTTATAATTAATATTTGAAATAAAAAAAATCATTTCTTTAAAACTTTTAAATTTTGCTTTTATTTTATAGTAAATAAGGTTACAATATAGAATATAATGTTTAAGTAAGAAACTTAAGTATAGGGAGGAATTTAAATGGATAAAGAATTAAATAAATGCGGATGTGGAAATCACGAAGATAATCACGAATGTGGATGTGGTGGACACGATCACGGACATGATCATGAATGCGAATGTGGATGTGGAGAAGACCATAACGAACATTTCGTTGTAGATTTAGTAGACGATGAAGGAAATACTATATCATGCCCAATTATAGATGCTTTTGAATTCGAAGGAAATGAATATGTTTTAGCTAAGAATATGGATGATGAATCTGTATATTTATTTAGAGCTTCAGAAGAAAACGAAGAATTAGTAGTTCCAGAAGAAGAGGAATTTGAAAGAGTTTCAACATATTATAATGAAACATTAGTAGAAGAATAAAAAGGGAGAGTGGTATTACCACTCTCTTTTGCAAATATATGTAAAACTCTTAAGTTATAAAATATTAAATTGGTATAGTCATTATATAGGTAAGGAAGGTGTAAAGTTATGAAATATGCAGATTTACATATACATTCTACCTTTTCTGATGGCAATTTAACACCAGAGCAAATTTTAAAAGAGGCTGAGAAAAAAGGAATAAAATATATTTCTATAACAGATCATGATTCAATTGATTCACAATATATTACAAAGAAAGACAATAATGATACTGTTGTAATACCAGGAATTGAACTTAGCAGTGAAATTGATGAGTTTGAAATTCATATATTGGGGTATTTCATTGATATAGAGAATAAAAATCTTAATGAAATAATAAATAAAGTAAAAAAAGCAAGAATAAATAGAGTGAAATCAATAGTTGAAAAACTTAAAAATGAAGATATAATTCTAAATATAGATGAAATTATAAAAGATAATTCTTCAGTTGGAAGAGCTCATATTGCAAATGAAATTGTAAAAAAGGGATATGAGAAAAATTATAAATCAGCATTTTTAAAATATTTACTTAAAGGAAAACCAGCCTATGTAAAAGGTGAAAAACTAAGTTATAAAGAGGCCTTAAAGGTAATAACTGACTCTAATGGTATTGCAGTTCTTGCCCATCCGGGGAAGATATATAAGAGTATGGCAGTAGAAAAAATAATAAGAGAATTAAAATGTTATGGATTAAGAGGCATTGAGGTTTATCATCCAAGTCATACTAAAGAACAAATGAATTTGTTCAATAATTTAAGTAAAAAATATAAGCTGTTAGTTACTGGAGGAAGCGATTTTCATAATGATTCTAATAAAGATATGAAAATAGGATTTCAAGGAATTAATGAAAAGTTATTAAATATTTTAATAAGTAGTAATAAATGTTAAAGTTAAATAAAGGGGCGAAAAAAATGAAATTATCTAGCAGAGTAAAAGGAATATCACCATCAATAACATTAGCCATTACAGCAAAGGCTAAAGAGTTAAAAAATAGTGGAATAGATGTAATTAGTTTTGGAGTTGGAGAACCTGATTTTAATACTCCTTCAAATATAATAGAAGCTGGGTATAAGGCAATGCTTGAAGGAAAGACAAAGTATACAGAAACATCTGGAATAAAGGAACTTAGAGAAGAAATTTGTAGAAAATTTAAAGATGATAATAATTTAAATTATTCTGAAGATCAAATAATTGTTAGTAATGGGGCAAAACAATGTTTAGCTAATGCTTTTATGGCAATATTAGATAAGGATGATGAAGTAATCATACCTATGCCATATTGGGTAAGCTATCCAGAACTTGTTAAAATAGCAGGAGGAGTTCCTGTAGCAGTAGATTCAAAGGAAGAACACAATTATAAGTATACAATTAAATCTTTAGAAGATAAGTTATCTTCTAAAACAAAGGCTATTATATTAAATAGTCCAAATAATCCAACTGGAACAATATATTCAAAGGAAGAGCTTTTAGAAATAGCTGAGTTTGCAAAAGAGCATAATTTAATTATTATATCAGATGAAGTTTATGAAAAATTAATATATGATGGTGAAAAGCATATAAGTATAGCATCTTTAACAGATTATGCTTATGAAAATACAATTGTAATAAATGGCTTATCAAAATCAGCAGCTATGACAGGCTGGAGAATTGGCTATGCAGCTTCAAATAAAGAAGTAATTAAAGCTATGACAAGTCTTCAAAGTCATATGACTTCAAATATAAATTCAATAACACAGTATGCTTCAATAGAGGCTCTTAAAAATTCTAAGGGAAGCTCAGATAAGATGCTTAAAGAATTTAATAAGAGAAGAGAATATATGATAAATAGATTAGATAATATAAAAGATATTAATTATATACTTCCAAATGGTGCATTTTATATTATGATAGATGTAAGTAAATTTTATGGTAAGAGTATAAACAATAGCCTAATTAAAGATTCCTTAAGTTTTTCAAAGGAGCTTTTAGAAGAAAATAAAGTTGCTGTAGTTCCTGGAGTAGGTTTTGGAATAGATAATTATGTAAGATTATCCTATGCAACATCTATGGAAAATATAGAAAAAGGTTTAAATAGAATAGAAGAGTTTCTTAAAAAGCTTAAATAATAGAAATTAAGAAACCTTAGTTATAAAGGGTGATTAACCAAAATTTTTGGATAATCATCTTTTTTTTAGGTATAGATAGAAATTAACATAAAAAATATTATATAATATATATAGATTAAATAATACATTATATTTGGAGGCAATAATGATAAAGCTAGCAATATTTGACGTAGATTTTACAATAACCAAAAAAGAGACTTTAATGCAATTTTTTAGATATATGGTACATAAGGATAAAAGTAATATAAGATTTTTGCCAAGAGCTATATTTTCAGGTCTTATGTATAGCATAGGAATTTATGATGAAAAAAAGGTTAAAGAAACTTTTTTGAAATTTATAGATGGAGTAGATGAGAAAAAGCTTACTAAAATAGTAAAGGATTTTTATAGGGATGTTTTAAAAAATATATTATATGATGATGCTATAAAAATGATGAGAGATTTAAAAAAAGAAGGATATAAAATATATTTAATATCAGCATCACCAGAGTTTTACTTAAATGAATTTTATGAATATAAAGAAGTAGATAGAATAATAGGAACTAAATTTAAGTTTAAAGATGGAAAATTTTTAAGAGAAATGGATGGACATAATTGTAAAGGTGAGGAAAAAGTAAAAAGATTAATGGAAGAACTTAAAAAAGATAATATAGAGGTAGATTTTAAAAATTCTTATATGTTCTCAGACTCATTGTCAGATAAGCCTTTATTAGATTTAGTAGGTCATCCATATTTAATAAACTTTAAAAAGAAAAATGATATAGAAATACTTAATTGGAAATAAAATTTAAGCTGTGCTTTATTATAAAGCACAGCTTAATATTTTTTTACTTATTCATTATTGAATTTGTTAGTGGTGGTATTACTTGTTTCTTTCTAGAAAGAACTCCTGGTAAAAATGCCATTGAATCTTCTAATTTAATAGAGAAAGCATTTTCAACTATTTCTGGTTTCTTTCCAGCTACAAGTATTTGTGAACCTTCATTTAATATGTCAGTTAATAATAACATAACCATATCAAATCCTGATTCTTCTGCCTTTTTATTCATGTATGTTAACATTTCTTCTTTTAAAGGCATAAATCCTTCAATATCCATTGTATTTACTTGAGCAACACCAATTTTAGTATCTCCCATAGTAAATGGCTTGAAGTCTTGGTTGAATATTTGTTCAACTGTTTTTCCTTGTAAAGAAGTACCTGCTTTAAACATTTCTTTAGCAAACTCTTCTATATTTATTCCAGCTATTTCAGCAAGTTTATTGCAAAGGTATTTATCTTGTTCAGTGCAAGTTGGACTTCTGAATAATAAAGTATCAGATATTATTGCACCGCATAAAAGTCCTGCAATTTCCTTTGATGGTCTTATTCCATTTTCAAAATAACATTTAGAAACTATTGAAGAAGTACTTCCAATTGGCTCATTTCTGAAGAAAATTGGATTGTTTGTTTGAATATCAGCAACTCTATGGTGGTCGATGATTTCAAGAACTTCAGCTTCCTCTAAACCTGGAACAGATTGTGCTCTTTCATTATGGTCAACTTGAATAACCTTTTTCTTAAAGTTTGAAATAAGATGATATCTTGAAATAGTTCCTATAACTTTTCCATCTGTATTTATTACAGGATAGCTTCTGTATCTGCTTTCAAGCATAGTTTCTTTAACATCTTCAACTAAATCTTCAGTAGAGAATGAAACTATATCATCTTTAATCATAACGTATCTTACAGGGATACTTTGAATTATAAGTCTAGCTGCTGTAAATGAATCGTGAGGAGTTGAAATTACAGTAATTCCAGCCTTCTTTGCCTTTTCTAAAAGCTCTTCACTTAAAGTAGATGAACCTATTAAAATCATTAAAGAAATATTTTCATTAATAACTTCTTCTTGAATTTCTGGTCTATCTCCAACAATTACTATGTCACCTGCATCAATATGTTCTTTTAATGAATTTGGTTGCATAGCAGCAACACATATTTTACCAGGGAAAACTTTAACATCTTCATTTATGTAGAAAGCCTTTGCTGATAATGTATCAATTATGTTGTCAATAGTTGCTTCACTTTTACTTAGAATTTTATTATCCCATATATCCATATAAGATGAAGTTAAATTTGAAACTGATAAAACTCCTAGAAGGTGATCATTTGCATCCCCTACTGGAATAGTTTTAACATTTTTGTCTCTCATTATATTCCAAGCCATTTTTAAAGATATATCAGGTGATATTGGACTGATGTTATCTATTTTTAAATCTTCAACTTTTAATTTTACTGTCTCTAAAAACTCAGGTGCTTTAACATTAAAGTAGTCTAAGATAAATTGAGTTTCACGACTAACGTTTCCTAATCTAACTGGTACAGCTGGTATTTCTCCTATTTTGTTCTTTAATGCAGCATATGAAATAGCAGCACAGATTGAATCTGAATCAGGATTTCTGTGACCAGTAACATATATTACGTTCTTCAAATATATTACCTCCTTATATATATAAAATCATAGTATAATTGTAAGTCCTAAATAAAAAAATGTAAAGTTAACTTTAAACAAAACTTTTCATAAGTTAACAACTTTTAAATATATATATATAAGAACGTTTAAAAAGGAGGGATTGTTAAGTGATAAAAGAACAAAGTATGCTTCCAGGTCTTACAACTAAAGAAGCAGAAAAAAGGATGAAAAGTTTTGGATTAAATGAACTTGAACATAAAGGTAAATCATCTCCAATTAAAATTTTTCTATCTCAATTTAATGACTTTATGGTTTGGGTGTTAATAGGTGCAACTATAATATCAGGAATTATGGGTGATACAGCTGATGCAATAACCATACTTATTATAGTTATAGTAAATGCATTTTTAGGATTTTTTCAAGAATTTAAAACAGAAAAATCATTAGAAGCTTTAAAAGATATGGCAGCACCAACTTGTAAAGTTTATAGAGATGGAAGAATTAAAGTTATAAATTCTAAATATTTAACAATTGGAGATATTGTTATATTAGAATCTGGAGATAGAATACCAGCTGATGGGGAATTTTTAGAAGCCTCTGGAATTGTTGTTGATGAATCTCTTTTAACAGGTGAGTCAGTTGGAGTAAACAAAGATTGTAATAAAGGTAATAACTTAGGATTTATGGGGACAAATATTTTAAAGGGTAAAGGACTTTTTAAAGTAATAGAAATTGGAATGAAAACAGAAATGGGTAAGATTGCAAATCTTCTTCAAAATATTGAAGATGAAAAGTCTCCTTTAAAGGAAAAATTAGATTCTCTTGGAAAGATATTAGTAGTGCTTTGTATAATAATATGTATTATAGTAACAGCTTTTGGAATCATTAGAGGCAATGAAATTGGAGAAATGTTTATGCTTGGAGTTTCCTTAGCAGTTGCTGCTATTCCAGAAGGTTTAGCTGCAATAGTAACAGTGGCACTAGCCCTTGGAGTTTCTAAAATGTTAAAGAGAAATGCTTTAGTTAGAAAACTTCCAGCTGTTGAAACTTTAGGATGCACTTCTGTAATTTGCTCTGATAAAACAGGAACATTAACACAAAACAAAATGACAGTTAAAGAAATATATTTAAATGGGAAAATAATTGAAATACAAAAGGAAGATATAAATAAAATAAAAGGAATAGAAAAGCTAAAAAGTGCTTTAGTTCATTGTAATGATTGTCAAATAGATAAGAAGGTAAAAAAATTAGATAAAGCCTTATATGGGGATCCAACTGAAACTGCATTAGTTAGAATGTTTTTTAATAATGTAAATGATGCAAAGGAATTTAGTAATAAAGTAGAGAGAATATTTGATATACCTTTTGATTCTACAAGAAAGATGATGTCAGTAATAGTTAAAGAAAATGGAAATGAAGTATGTTATATAAAGGGAGCACCAGAAAAAATATTAGAAAAAAGTAATTATATATATGAAGATGGAGCTTTAAAGCCTTTAACATTTCAAAAGAAAAAACTAATAGGTAATGCCTTAGAAGCTATGTCTTCTAGAGCCTTAAGATGTATTGGTGCAGCCTATAAAGTTGAGAACTTAGTTAAAAGTGAAAACTTAGAAAATGATTTAATATTTATAGGATTTGCAGGAAGCATAGACCCTCCAAGGAAGGAAGCTAGAGATGCTGTACTTAAATGTAAACTTGCTGGAATTAAACCTGTAATGATTACAGGAGATCATAAAAATACTGCACTTTCTATAGCTAAATCTTTAAACATATGTAAAAGTGAAGATCAAGTTTTAACTGGAAAAGAAATAGAAGATATGACAGATAAAGAACTTTATAAAAAAGTAGATAATATTAGAGTATTTGCAAGGGTTTCACCTAACCATAAATTAAGAATTGTAAAAGCTTTTAAAGCAAAGGATAATATTGTTGCAATGACAGGAGATGGAGTAAATGATGCACCTGCAATTAAAGAAGCTGATATTGGGATATCAATGGGGCTTTCAGGAACAGATGTAACAAAGGAAGCATCAGCTATGATTCTTATGGATGATAACTTTAGCACAATTGTAGCAGCAGTAGAAGAGGGAAGGGTAATTTATGATAATATTAGAAAGTTTATAAGATATCTTTTATCCTGTAATTTAGGAGAAGTGCTAACAATGTTTTTAGCAACATTATTTACAATGCCAAATCCGCTTATTCCAATACAAATTTTATTTGTAAATTTAGTAACTGATGGACTTCCAGCAATAGCCCTTGGAGTTGATCCTCCAGATAGTGACATTATGAGACAGCAACCGAGAGAAAAAAAGGAAGGAATATTTGCAAGGGGACTTACTGAAAAGATATTAATAAGAGGTTCTTTAATAGGTATATGTACTCTTCTTGCCTTTATGTCAGGTAGATATTATGGAATGGATCTTAAAACTTGTAGAACAATAGCTCTTGCAACTCTTATAATGTCTCAATTATTTCATGTTTTTGAATGCAGATCAGAAAGACATTCAATATTTGAAATAAAGTTATTTACTAATCCTTATTTAGTTATGGCTGTAGGATTGTCTATAGCTATGCTTATTTCAATATTATACATTCCATTTTTAAGTGGAATATTTCATACAGTTCCATTAATGCTTAAACATTGGGCATTAGTTCTTTTCTTCTCAGGAGTAATAGCTTTTATAAATAGTGTTTATTTATTTATAAAGTCAAAATAAAAATATTTATTTTAAGTACACTCCACAGACTATATAAATTTATGATAATATATAGTAAAAAATAAAAGAGGTGATACTTATGATTAAACATATAGTTATGTGGAATTTAAAAGAGGAAAACAAATTAGAAAATGCAAAGAAATTAAAGGCATCATTAGAAGGTTTAAAAGAAGAAATAAATGAAATAAAAGAAATAGAAGTTGGGATAAATATAAATAATAGTGATGCAAGTATGGATGTAATATTGTATTCAGTATTTAATACTTTAGAAGATTTAGATATTTATCAAAATCATCCAAAACATTTAAAGGTTAAAGAATTTGTTAAAAATATTTCTACAGATAGAAAAGTTGTTGATTTTGAAGCATAAATAATAAAAGCTACGTTTTTAAAACGTAGCTTTTATTACATTTGTCTTTGTCTCATTCTTGAAGCTGTTTGTCTAGCTTTTTTTATTTGAGAGTGATCTATTGGAACTAAATCTTTCTTTGTAGTTAAGTTAAGAATATTTTGGATTTGGATTACTTCTGAATCCTTCTTTCCTTTAATACCTTTAAGACCCATTATCATAACTTTATGACCTTTATTTAATTGTATAAAGTCAGGAGTTTTAAACCATCTATTTTTCTTATATCTACATTTAATAGCACCTCTACCAGCATCTGGTTTAAGTATTATGTCAACTATTAATTTATGAAAAATTATATAATTCTTTTCTTCAGTTTTAACTGAAATAACAGTACCTGCAGCACTTGTTATTCTATCACCATATTTTTCAAAGTAAGAGTCTCTAAAATATTTATCAAATTTATCTCTAAAGCCCATAAACAAATCTCCTTTTTCTTATATATAAGTCCGTTTTTACGGATAAATCCATTATAACAAATAATATTATAACATAAATAAAAAATTAGTAAAATATGAAATTGCCAGAACATAAGTATTATTAAGTTATAGAGAGCTATTTTAATATAAATTTTTATAATGTTATAATATTTTGTTAGTCATAAGACTGACATAAATTAATAGTATAATTAAAATATGAAGATTTTTGTAATTAATATTTAAATGTTTAAATAAAAAAATGAGTTATAATATAATTAGAAAATTTTAAGGGGGAAAACGAATGAATAGCCTATTGTATGGAATTACTAGCAATGTAATAGAAAATTATAAACTAGTAAAAAATAACTTAAGGTTTGATGGGGAATACATAAATCATTTTGCTTCATTAGTATTTGCAGAAGATGATGAGCATATTAATATAGAAAAAATTAAAGATATTAGAAAGTATATAAAATTAAACACTAATAAAATGTCAGGTTTTAGAGGAGATATTTTATATATGGTATCTATTCTAATTAGCAAAGAAAAGGATTATACTGATTTTTCAGATAGATTAATTGAAATAAATGAAATATTAAAGGACAATGGTTTTAAAGATGGAGCCTTTTTAGTACTTTCATCTTATGCTTTAACTAAGCATGTAAAAAAAGGTGAAATGGATAATATATTAAATGATATGAAAATAATATATAAATCATTAAAATTTGAATATAATGAATTTACAGATGAAGAGGATTACTTAATTTGTACCCTTCTTGCTATAAAAAATAGTAAATCAAAAAAAGAAATAAGAGATATTAATAAGTTTATAAAGAGTATGTTTAATTATCTTTCAGATTTAGATCATTATTCTAAAAATGATTTACAAGGGGTAGCTAGTACACTTCTTTTAAATAATAGTGCATCAGCACCTTATGAGATAAAGGAACTTATTACAAACTTTGATAAAAATGATATGAAAATTGGAGATGAGGTTCTTCCTTTAATTGGTGGAGTTGCTAGGGAAGAAAATATATTTGAATATATAAAAAAGGTTAAAGAAGTAGAAAGATTCCTTTGTGAAGAAGAGGGTGAGTATACTTTTTATATGGATAAAACCTTTAGAACTTTAATTGCTATAGTTATAGTAGAAATTTATGAAAGGGATAATAGCTCTTTCTCAAATGAGTACTTAGAAGAACTTTTATGTTTTGCTATATATTCCTTTATTGTTAGCAAAAAACAAGGACTTTTTGAGGAGGTATTAGCTTAAAATAAATTTAATGGAAAAAATAATTTTACATGTTGATATGGATGCTTTTTTTGCATCTGTAGAACAAATGGATAATAAAAATTTAAAAGGAAAACCTGTTGTAGTAGGTGGAGTAAGTGAAAGAGGTGTAGTATCAACTTGTTCTTATGAAGCTAGAAAATATGGTATACACTCAGCAATGCCTGTATTTATTGCAAGGCAAAAATGTCCTAATGCCATATTTGTTAAAGTAAGACATTTTCGTTATAGAGAAATATCTAATAGGATATTTGAAATATTTAAAGAAGTAACACCTTTAGTAGAACCTTTATCTATTGATGAAGCTTATTTAGATTTATCAGAGGGAAATATAAAGGATGGGAAAAAGGCAGCCTATTACATAAAGAAAAGGGTTTTTAAAGAGTTTGGTTTAACCTTATCAATTGGGATATCTTATAATAAATTTTTGGCAAAGCTTGCATCAGATTGGAATAAGCCAAATGGAATAATGATAATAAATAAAGACATGATTCCAGAAATATTATTTCCTCTATCTATATCAAAAATATATGGACTTGGAGATAAATCTGTAAAGAAGTTAAATAATATGGGCTTTTTTACTGTAGAGGATATTTATCCACTATCTAAAGAATTTTTTTATGAATATTTAGGGAAGCAAGGACTTGAAGTTTATGAAAGAATAAGAGGAATAGATAAAAGGGAAGTTACTATTTTAAGAGATAGGAAATCTATAGGTAAAGAGAGAACTCTTAAAAGGGATACAAGGGATAAGGATGAGCTTTTAGATTATTTAGAGGATTTTTCAAAGAGTATAGCTAGTCTTTTAAAGGATAAAGAAAAAACTGCAAGGACAGTAACATTAAAATATAAAACAAGTTCCTTTGAAAACCATACTAGAAGTAGAACTTTAAATGATTATATAAGAGAATGGGAAGATATATTTAAAATTGCAAAGGAAATTTTAATGGAAGAAAACTTTAATGAAGATATAAGACTTATAGGGCTAAGTGTATCTTCTTTTAAAGAAAAAATAAAAGAAGAACAGATATCATTATTTTAGATTGTTTTTTACAAAAAATAATAATGTTTGACAATAAATAAGAAATAGTTCTATAATCACCTTACAGAGTTTTATGTAAAGGAGTGCAAAAAATGAATAAAAATGAATTAGCAAGAATGATTGATCACACTATTTTAAAGCCAGAGGCAACAGGTGAAAGCGTTAAAAAATTATGTGAGGAAGCATTACAATATAAATTTGCATCAGTATGTATAAATCCTACAAGAGTTAAGGAAGCTTATGAAATATTAAAGGGTAGTGAAGTTAAAGTTTGTACTGTTATAGGATTCCCTTTAGGAGCTACAACTACAAATACAAAGGTGTTTGAAACTAAGGATGCAATAGAAAATGGTGCAACTGAAGTTGATATGGTTATAAATGTTGGAAGACTTAAAGATAAAGATTATGATTTTGTAAAAGAAGATATAAAGTCAGTTGTAGAAGCTGCAAAAGGAAAAGCATTAACAAAGGTTATTATAGAAACTTGTTTATTAACAGATGATGAAAAGGTAATAGCATGTAAATTAGCTAAGGAAGCTGGAGCAGATTTTGTTAAAACTTCAACTGGTTTCTCAACAGGTGGAGCAACAAAGGAAGATATAAAACTTATGAGAGAAACTGTTGGTCCAGACCTTGGAGTTAAAGCATCAGGTGGAATTAGATCATTAAAAGATGCTGAAGATATGATAGAAAATGGCGCTACAAGAATTGGAGCATCAGCATCAATTGCAATATGCGAAGGTAAAACATCAAATAGCAATTATTAATTTTAAATTTAAAAAAATTCCTAAGGATTTAAATATCTTTAGGAATTTTTTTGTATTTAAAATAAAATTATTTATATTAAATTTAAAAATCCATATCTAAAATAGAATAAATAGAATATTAATATAATATATAACCATAAAACTAGGAGGAATTAACTAAATTTATTTTAAATAAATTTAGAAAGTGCATTATATGAAAAAAGAATTAACTCTAAAAGAAATAATTTATAATGTGGAGTATAAAGATTGTAAAGAGGAAGTGTCCTTAAAAGATATTCCAGAAATAACAACTCCTTATAAGGAAATAAAAAGAGCTCTTAATATAAAAAGAGCTGGCTATAACTTATATATAATAGATTCATTTTCAAAGGATAAAATAGAGGGGTTAGTTAACTTCATAAATGATGAGTACAAGTCATTAAGCCCTCCTTTAGATATATGTTTTGTTACCCTTAAAGATAATAAAAGTCCTTTTCCTATATTTGTTTCTAATGGAAATGGTAATAAATTAAAAAAGAAAATTAAAGAATTAAAGGAAGATTACACAGAAACATTTCTAGAATTTTTTAATACATCATCAGAAGAAGAAAAAGATACCATTATAGATAATATACACCTTAAGAGAAATAAATATATAGGAGAGCTTATTGATGCCTCTAAAATTGATGGATTTGATGTTAAAACTACTTCAGGAGGCTTTGCATTTATTCCTTTAAATAATGGAGAAGTAATGACTGAAAAAGAATATGATAATTTAAATATGGAAGATAGAGAGGTTATACTTCAAAAGGCAACTAAGCTTAAGCAAAAGGCAGAAGTTATATTAGATAAGCTTAAGGAGTTAGAAATTAATTCTATTGGAAGATTAAAAAGTATATTTAAAGAATATATTGATAAAAAAATGGAAGATGTAAGGGATGACTTACTTTTAGAATTTATAAATGATGATGATGTTTATAACTATTTGCAAAATTTATATGAAAGCTTAGAGGAGGATTTAATTACAAGTTATAGCATTGATTTAGAAGATGAGGAAGGGAAAATAGAAGAAATTTTAGAAAAATATAATGTAGAAGTATTAATTGATAATTCTAATAATAAACATCCAAAGGTTATTTATGAGGATGATCCAAATCCAACAAAGCTTTTAGGAAATATTGAATATGAAAGTCAAAATGGAAATTATATTACTGACCTTTCTTATATAACTCCAGGATCACTTTTAAAAGCTAATGAAGGTTGTTTAATTATAAGATTAAGTAGGTTAATACAAAATAGTAATAGTTACTATTATTTAAAGAAGGCATTAATATCAGGAGAATTAACCTTTGAGGGAAATAGAAACTATTTAGAGTTATTATCAATAAATGGATTAAAACCTAAGGCTATACCTATAAATGTTAAAGTTATAATAGTTGGAGATTATGAAAGCTATAGTATTCTTTATAATAATGATGAAGAATTTAAAAAATTATTTCCTTTAAAATGTGAATTTAAAGATGAAATTAGAAATCCCACAAATATAGCAAATGAATTAAAAAAATTTATTATAGATAGAGTTAAGAAAAATAACTTATTAAGTCTAGAGGAAGAAGGAGTAAAATCAATAATAAGGTTTTTAGTTAGAGAAACTTCAAATAGAGGAAGAATTAGTATTGATGAGGGTAAAATAGACCATATATTAGTTAGAGCAGATAATATTGCAAAGGAAAACAAGGAAGATATAATAACTAAAAAATGTATTGAAAATATAATATATGAAAAAGATAGCATATTAGATGATTATATGAGTATGTATAAGGAAAATAAAATATTTATAAAGACTAAAGGAAAAAATGTTGGAAATGTAAATGGTCTTGCAGTTTTAGATACTGGTATATATAGATTTGGTAAACCTCTTAGAATAACTTGTTTAGCTTTAAAAGGGGAAGGAAATGTTGTAGATATTCACAAGGAATCAAAGTTAAGTGGAAAAATTCATGAAAAGTCTATTAAAACTTTAACTGGATTATTATATAGAAATATATCACCTTATGAAAAACTTCCAATAAATCTTCATTTAAGTTTTGAACAAAGTTATGGAATGATTGAAGGAGATAGCGCCTCAGTTGCAGAAATGATTGCCATGTTATCTGCAATAAGCAAAAAAGGTGTTAACCAAAATATTGCAGTGACAGGATCCTTAAATCAATTTGGAGAGGTTCAACCAATTGGAGGAGTAAATGAAAAAATTGAAGGCTTTTTTGCTGTCTGCAAGGAACTTGGAGATGTTAAAGATAGAGGAGTATTAATACCATCTTCTAATAAGGATGAACTAATACTAACTCCAGAGGTTGAAGAAGCAATATTAAATGGGGAGTTTCACATATATGAAATGGAAACTTTAGAGGATGCTATTGAAACTTTAATTTTAGAGGATAATGAAACTTTAGAGAATTTTTATAATTTAATAGATGAAGAATTAAAAAAATATAATAAATAAGTGTATAAGCTATTACATATAAAATAAAATTATATGTGATAGCTTAAATTTTTATTTTAACAAAAAAATCCATAAAATATGAAGAATGAATTGACTTGTATTACAAATATATGTTAAAATATGGAAGAAATAAAGGGAAAATATATATTGGGAGGTGAATTACTCTAAAGTACTCTTTAGGGTAGCTTATATGTATCTTAAATTTAAAAAAAATGATAAAAGCTTAATTATTCATCTAATAGGGGAATTAGATCATCATAGTGCAGAAGAAGTTAGAGTTAAAATTGATGATAGAATAGAAAGGGATAACATAAGAAAAGTTATATTAGATTTTAGTGGAGTAACTTTTATGGATAGTTCTGGAATTGGAGTTGTAGTTGGAAGGTATAAAAAGGTTTTGTCCCTTGGCGGAAATATATGTGTGGCAAATGTTAATAATAGTGTAAATAGAGTTTTTGAATTATCAGGATTATTTAAAATTATAAAAAAATTTAATACTGTAGATGAGGCAGTAAGGTACGTTTAATGGAGGGGTTTTGTCATGTATGATAATAAAATAAGTATTGAATTCTTAAGCAAATCTCAAAATGAGGCCTTTGCAAGAGTTGCAATTGCAGCCTTTGTTTCCCAATTAGATCCAACGATTGAAGAGTTAACAGATGTAAAGACTGCAGTTTCAGAGGGAGTAACAAATTCTATTATTCATGGTTATGAAAATAGAGAAGATGGAAGAGTTAAAATAGATGCGTTAATAGAAAAAAATGAAGTAGAGATAATAATATCAGACTTTGGAAGAGGAATAGATGATATAGAAAAGGCAAAAGAACCATTATATACATCAAGACCAGACCTTGAAAGGTCAGGTATGGGTTTTACTGTTATGGAAAGCTTTATGGATTCTTTAGAAGTTTATAGTGAAAAGGGAAAAGGGACAAAGGTGGTTATGAAGAAAAAATTTAATACTGAAGTATGTTAGGGGAATAGTATGAATATTGAGAATTATAAAAGAGAGGAATTTAATTATGATAATAATTCAGAGCTTTTACCTTTAGCTAAAAATGGTGATGAAAAAGCTTTAAATAGACTAATAGAAATGAATCTTCCTTTAGTATCTTCAATTAGTAAAAAGTTTTTAAATAGGGGTTATGATTACGAAGATATTTACCAGATAGGATCAATTGGTCTTGTTAAGGCTATTAAAAATTTTGATGATTCATTTAATGTTAAATTTTCAACCTATGCAGTACCTATGATAATTGGAGAAATAAAAAGATTTTTAAGAGATGACGGAATGATAAAGGTAAGTCGTAATGTAAAAAGCTTAGCTAAAAAAATTCATTATTGCAAAGAAGAACTTACAAAAAAACTTAATAGAGAGCCTACAATTGATGAATTGGCAGAGTATTCAAATATAGATAAAGAAGAAATAATTATTGCAATAGAGGCATCATCTAGTATGCAATATTTATATGATACTATTCATCAAGATGATGGAGCTCCAGTATTACTTATAGATAAAATTAGTCAAAAGGGCGAAGATGACAGCTTAATGATTGATAGAATAGCTTTAAAAGAAGCTATTGGAACATTAGATGTTAAATCAAGGCAGATTATAATGCTTAGATATTTTAAAGATAAAACTCAAGTTCAAGTTGCAAAAATGCTTGGGATAAGTCAAGTTCAGGTTTCTAGAATAGAAAAGAAAGTTTTAATCAAAATGAAAGAAAAATTAAAGGAATAAAAATAAGGAAAGAATTTAATTCTTTCCTTATTTTTATTTAATTTACTATATTTTCTAGTGTTATATTTTAAATTTTAGAAATACTAAGTATATGAACATAGAAAGGGGTAATTGTTTTGAAAAAGAATAAAACAAAAAAGAAAGAAGAATTTGTAAAGCAAAGATTTCAAACTCTTACTGAAGAAAGTGAACCAAAACCTCAGCTTACTAGAAATTGTATAAGGGCATTTGTAGTAGGTGGGCTTATTTGTGTTTTAGGACAAATAATAACGAATATTTTTATGAAATTTGGATTTACAAAGGATGAAGTTTCAAGTATAACTGCTGTAATAATGGTTCTTATAGGAGCCCTTCTTACAGGTATAGGAATATATGATAAAATTGCTAATTACGGAGGAGCTGGAACTGTTGTACCAATAACAGGCTTTGCAAATGCTGTTGTTGCACCTGCTATAGAATTTAAAAAAGAAGGATTTGTTTTTGGAGTTGCTGCAAAAATGTTTACAATAGCAGGACCGGTTTTAGTATATGGAATTGGTAGTTCTGTTATTATAGGAATAATTTATTATATAAAAGATCTTTTTTAAATGAATGGGAGGTGTAATAATGAGTGAAATTAAAAAGGTTGGAGGACAAACAATTAAATTAAAAAATCCACCAACAATTATATCTACATTTTCTTTAGTTGGTCCAAAGGAAGGGGAAGGACCATTAAAAGAATATTTTGATGATGTATTAAGTGATGAAAGCTGTGGAAAGGAAAGCTATGAAAAAGCAGAAACAGAAATGATGTATACGGCAATTAGTGAAGCTATAAAAAGAGCTAACTTAAAGGAAACAGATATAGATTATATGTTTGCAGGAGATTTGTTAAATCAAATAATATCATCTGGTTTTGCAGCAAGAAAACTTAATATACCTTTCTTTGGACTTTATGGAGCATGTTCTACAATGTCAGAATCTTTAGGTCTTGCAGCATTAATTTTAGATGGAGGCTTTGCAAACAATGTTGTAGCTTCTACATCATCACATTTTTGTGCAGCAGAGAGACAGTTTAGATTTCCATTAGAATATGGATCTCAAAGGTGTAAAACTGCTCAATGGACAGTTACAGGAGCTGGAGCTATGATTCTTGGAAAGAAAGGAAATTTCCCTAAAGTTACATATGTTACAACAGGAGTTGTAAAGGATTATGGAATTAAAGATGCAAATAACATGGGAGCTGCAATGGCACCAGCTGCTGTAGATACTATATATAAGCATTTTAAAGATACAGGAAAGACACCAAAGGATTACGATATAATAACTACTGGAGATTTAGGTAAGGTAGGTAAAAAGATATTAGATGATTTAATATTAGAATATGGTTATGACATAAGGGAAAATCATGTAGATTGTGGAGAAATGATATTTAATAATGAACTTCAAGGAACAGAAGCTGGAGGAAGTGGATGTGGATGTTCTGCTGTAGTTACATGTGGATACATATATAAAAAGATGATGAGAGGAGAAATTAAGAGTGCGTTGATTGTTTCTACTGGTGCACTTATGAGTACAACATCATCACTTCAAGGAGAAAGCATTCCAGGTATAGCACATGCAGTAGCTATAGAAATGAATTAATAAAGAAAGGAGGATATTTTATGGAGTATGTAAAAGCATTTATAGTTGGAGGATTAATATGTGTTATAGCTCAAATACTAATGGATAAAACTAAACTTACTCCTGCTAGAATATTAGTTCTTTTTGTTACCTTAGGGGCAGTTCTTGGAGCATTTGGGTTATATGATAAACTTATTGATTTTTCAGGGGCAGGAGCTACAATACCATTACCTAGCTTTGGAAATTCTCTTGCAAAGGCTGCAATAAAAGAAGTTAATCAAATTGGACTTCTCGGAGCATTTACTGGAGGAATAAAAGGAACGGCAGCTGGAATAACAGCTTCAATATTTTTTGGATATATTATGGCTATTATTTTTAATCCAAAAAGTAAGTAAAGGAATAAAAAATATAAACTTGTCAATAATTATCTATGAGGTGGCAACTTATGAGAATATTTGAGTTAGGTAAAGTTAAATTACCTATTGCATATATAGCAATAACATTTCTTTTTAGTAGTTTATATTATAGATATTTTGATAGAGATTTTTGGCTAGCTATTATTTTAGTTAGTCTTTTATTTTTGTGGGTATTTTTAAAAGAAGGATGGCAATTTTTTATATTTATATTAGCTATATTTTTTATTGGAATTTTAATTAATGTTAATTATTATAATTTACGAGTTAAAGAATATGAAACTATAAGAGTTGAAAGAATATATTCCTATGGTGGAGTTGGAAAAATAGATGGGAGGAAAATATTTTTAAAGGGTAAACTTTCAGGAATTAAAGAAGGATATGAAATAGTAACTAAAGGAAAGTTTAAAAAAGATATAAATAAGGAAAAAGGAATTATTGGAGAATATAAAATTGAAAAATTAAAAATAAACGAAAGAAGTATATTTACTAAATTAGCAAATCTTAAAAATGAGTTTAAAAGAAAGGTTGAAGAAAATATTGGGTACAGAAAATCTTCTTTAATAACATCCATAGTATTTGGAAGAGATAATGACTTAGGAAATGAAGATGAAGAATATATGAAAAGATTTGGAATAATACATGCCCTTAGTGTTTCAGGTCTTCATATAGGACTTATATTTTTAATTTTCAAAAAAATATTTAATGAAAAAATATCATTAGGATTTACTTTAATATATGTTTTTATGACTGGAATGGCTTTTTCTAGTATTAGAGCTTTTATTATGGTTTTCTTTTCAAATTTAGGATTTATATTAAGAAAAAGATATAATCCAATTGGAGGAATTGCAGTTAGTTCAATAATAATATTTTTCATGTCACCATATTGTATATTTAATATAGGATTTTTATTATCCTTTGGGGCAACTCTTGGAATATTACTTTATAATAAGGAGCTAAATCGTAAATTATATAAGTTACCTAATTTTTTAAGAGGGGTAGTTAGTATATCTATTTCAGCTCAAATATTTACCTTGCCATTATTAATAATATTTTTTAATGAATTTTCTTTAGGATTTATTATAGGAAATATAATACTTATACCTTTAATAAATATTATATTAATTATTGGGGTGTTTTCTATATTCATAATTAAATTTTCTGAAGTATTTGATTTTTTAAGCTTTTTATTAAAGATTGTAGTAAATATTTTAGATGAAATTACTGAAGTTTTATTAGATTTTATTCCAGAAATTTTTAATATAAATGAGTATTATGCTTATTTTTATATAGTTTTATTACTTTGCTATTACTTATATAGTAAAGGGATGGCTAAGGCTGTATTTTTGCCTTTAGGTTATATAATTTATATATGTATTGATTTATACAGCTTTTACCCTAAGATAATGTACAAAAATGAAGGTAGTTTAATTATGTCCTATAAAGGGGACAGAGTTGTAATAGCTAACAAAAATGTTCATATTAAAGAATTAAAAAATAAAACTTTATCTTTTAGAGGATATAGGGAGTTTGAAAAAATAAAAATAAAAGAGGATGTATATATTAAAAAAGAAGATAAAAATTATATATTAACTTTTAATGGAACTAATTATTATTTAAATATAAATGGCTTAAATAAAAAGGACATTAAATATGATATAATAAATTTCAAAGAGAATGAAGCAAGTGAGATTATTGTATTAAACAATAGTTTATTAATAAAGTAAATTGTATTTGAAAGGTGATTAGTTTGATAAATTACGAAACGTTAGAGAAGGACATAAAATTAAATAAAATCAAAAATTCATATGTATTTTCTGGTCCAGATGAGGAATTAATTAAAGAAGCCATTTCTAAATTAGTAAATCCATATATTGATGAAGGACTTAAAGATTTAAATTTTATTAAATTTGATGGAGTACAATGTACCTTTGATGAAATTGTAAATGCCTGTGAAACTTTACCTTTTATGGCTGAAAAAAAGGTGGTTATAGTTTATAGATGTGCATTTTTAAAAGAAAAATTAGATACTCAAAATAAAAGCTTTTATAACAATATGAAAGAATATTTAAAGGATATGCCAGAACATACTATATTAGTTTTATATCATGTTCTTAGTGATAAAAGGGATACTGTAAGAAAAAATAAAAATATAATGGCATTAGATAAAATAACAACAGTTGTACAAATTGATAAACTTAAAAGAGATGGATTTTATAAAAGAGTAGAAGCTTTATTTAAAAAGAATGGGAAAAATATAAATAAAATTGAACTTAGATACCTTTGTGAAAAGCTTCCTATGAATTTAGATATAGCAAGTAAGGAAGTTTCAAAAATAGTAGATTATACTTTAGGTAGAGAAATTAAAAGAAAAGATATAGATTTACTAATTCCAAATAAAAGTGAAGATGATGTATTTGACTTAGTTGATTTAGTATCTCAAAGAAAAATAGAAAGAGCACTTGATATATTAAATGAACTTTTATTTAAGGCAGATCAACATATGCTTATAATTACAACAATAGAAAATCAGTTTAAAAGGCTTTATGAAATAAAAATTGGACTTCTTAAAGGGAAAAGGACAGAAGATTTTGTTAGCGAATTTAGAGTACCTCAATTTGTAGCTGAAAAGCTTGTTCTTCAAAGTAAGAAATTTACTTTAAAGCAGTTAGAAAAAATATTAAAATTTTGTGTAGAAACAGAAGGTAATTTAAAAAGTAGTGCAAATAATAAAAAGTCTGAACTTGAATTATTTTTAGTTAACATAGCTATGGTTAAAAAATAAATATTTATAAAATATAAAAACACCTATTTAAAAAAAATAGGTGTTTTTATGTAAATTTTAAGATAATCTTAAAAAAGTAAATAACCGACCTTAAAGGTCGGTTTATGTTACTATGCCATAGCATTTAACTTTGCAGCTAATCTTGACTTCTTTCTAGCAACCATGTTCTTATGAAGAACTCCTTTTGAAGCAGCCATATCTAAAGACTTAGTAGCCTTAACGAATAAAGCTTTAGCTTCTTCAGCATTGTTAGCTTCGATAGCCATTTCAAACTTCTTTATAGCAGTTTTTAAAGCTGATTTAATCATTCTATTGTTTAAAGTTTTAGTTTCAGTAACTTTAATTCTTTTTTTTGCTGATTTTATATTTGCCATTACTTTTCACCCCCTCTAAATTTTATAGGGCCTCAATGCAGTCTTTTGGGGAATCTGCATACGAGTTTATATTCAACAAACCATATTATAGCATTGAAATTTATTATATTCAAGTATTAAATTCAAACAATAAGGAAAAATAATCTTGAAGATATAATAAAGTAAGAGGTGAAAGTATGCTAAATTTTAGAACAGACCTTGCAATAGAAGCAAAAGAGGATTATACAAAAGTCCACAAAAATGAAATAGATGGAGTAATAGTAGATGAAAATGTAATAAATGATAGCAAAGTTACTACAGTAAAAATAAACAATGAAGATGGAGCAAAAAAACTTGGAAAACCAATTGGGACTTATATAACAATAGACATTCCAGATCATACAATTTATGATGGAGAACTTATGGATGATGTTTCAAAGGCAGTAGGTAAAACATTAAAGGAATTAGTTAATATTAAAGAAAAAGAAATTGCTCTTATAGTAGGACTTGGTAACTGGAAAGTTACACCAGATGCCCTTGGACCTAAAGTAGTTGAAAAAATAATGATTACAAGGCATTTAAAGGAAGTAATGCCAGAGGCTATTGATGATTCAATAATACCAGTTTGTGCTATTGCACCAGGAGTTTTAGGAATTACAGGAATAGAAACTGTAGAAATAATAAAAGCTTTAGTAGAAAAGGTAAATCCAGATTTAGTAATATGTATTGATGCATTAGCATCTAGAAGAATTGAAAGGGTTAATAGAACAATTCAAATAAGTAATACAGGAATATCACCAGGAGCTGGTGTTGGAAATCATAGAATGAAAATAAATGAAGAAACATTAGGAGTTAAAGTTGTAGCTATTGGGGTTCCAACAGTTGTAGATGCTTCAACTATAGCAAATGATAGTATAGATTTAGTAATAGATGAACTTATACGTAAGTCAGAAAGTGGATCAGAACTTTTTAAAATGATTAAAAGTATAGATAGAAATGAAAAAAGTGTTCTAATAAAAGAGTTATTAAATCCTTATGTAGGAGATCTTATAGTTACTCCAAAGGAAGTAGATTTAGTAATAGATTCATTATCTAAAATGATTGCAAATGGAATAAATATAGCAGTTCAACCTAATCTTGAACTTGAGGACATAAATAAATTTATGGGCTAAAAATATAATAATTATGTAAATTCCCTCATATACATTTAAGAGTGGGGAGGGGATTAGGAGTGATATCAAAAACTAAAGGGAGAAATGTAGGCAATTCATTAGATATAGGGATAGTAGTATTATTAGTATGTTTAGTTATTTTTTTTGGAAGATGTATATATATTCTTAAAGACAATAATGAAAGAGGAGGCCTTGTATATGTAGAACTCTTAAATTTTTCAATGCCCTTAGTAGAAACTCAAGTTTATGAGGAAGGAGCATATTATGAAAATAATTTATCTTTAAAAAACATAGCATTGCAGGCAGTAGGTCTTTATGATATAAGTGCTCAAAAATTAGTAAATAGTGAAAATCCAATATTTAAATTAGATGAGAGAATAGCAAAAAATAATGGAGTAGAAGATTATAAGCCCTTTGAATTAGATGAGGGATCAATAATAAAATATACAGATGAAGAAAAAAATAACTTATATAATCCTAAGCTAAAAAAAGAACTTAATAAATCAAAGCCAGAAGTTTTAATTTATCATACTCATACAGGTGAAGGTTATTTAGAAACTAAAAACTTTACAAATGACCCTAATCATAATGTAGTAGGAGTTGGAAACATAATAACTAAAGAACTTGAAAAGTATGGAATATCAGTAATACATGATAAAACTGTTCATGATAATTCATACAATGATAGCTATAATAGGTCAAGGCAAACTGTAAAAAGATATTATGATAAATTAGGAGATAAATTTAAGCTTGTAATTGATATTCATAGAGATGGAGTTAATCGTAAAAATGCTACTCAAACAACAAAAAATGCCTTTACTACAAAAATAAATGGTGAAGATGTGGGAAAAATAGCTTATGTAGTATCTAAAGGAAGTAAAAATTATACTAAATCAACTAAAAAGGTAGAAGATGAATTAAGTAAAATAACTAAGTCTCTTTATCCAGGTTTTTCAAAAGGTACAGTGGAATATACTAATGGAATAAATCATTTTAATCAAGATATATTTAATAATTCAATACTTATAGAAGTAGGTGCAAATATAAATACATCAAAGGAAGTTATGAATTCAGCAAAATATATAGGAAGAATAATAGCAGAATATATAAATGGCAAAAAATGAATAAATTTTTTATAAAATGGTCAATATTATAGGTATAAAAGTTTAAAGAGGTGACCATTTATGAAAAGAAATAAATACTTACTAGGAATATTTTCGGTATTTATTTTAATATGTGCAATTTTAAATTTAGTTAAGATAAATGTTATAAATACAAAAGCACTTTCTCCCGTTGGAAATACTGATGACAACAAAAAAATAGTTAATTCAGAGTTTGGAGATGAATTTAAAAGTTTTATTCAAGATAATTCTAATGTTAAGATTTATGAAGAAGCAAATGGAGAGTATTTAGTTACAATTAATGATAATAAAATAAGAATAAAAGAAGAATCAAGTTTATTAAAAGGAGCAAAAAAAGCATTTTTAAAAGTGGAATCTATAACTAATAATTTAATTAGTAATATAGAATCTTTATTTCAAAAGATAATACCTTAAAATAAATAATAAAGAGCAGTTATAATAGCCCATAAATTATTGACACTTAAGGTGTAAAGTGTGATATAATTTAGCTTGACTTTAATATATGGGGGTGAAATAACTGCTTTTATTAATGGAAGGGCAGTTTTATATATGAAAAATGATAGACAAAAATTTATTAGAAATTTTTCAATAGTAGCACATATAGATCACGGTAAATCAACATTAGCAGATAGATTGTTAGAAATTACAGGTACTTTAACTAAAAGAGAGATGGAAGAACAAGTACTTGATAATATGGAGCTTGAAAGAGAAAGAGGAATTACAATAAAATCCCAAGCAGCAAGACTTATTTACAGAAGAGAAAATGGAGAAGAATATATTTTAAATCTTATAGATACTCCAGGACACGTAGATTTTACATATGAAGTATCAAGAAGTTTAGCTGCCTGCGAAGGTGCTGTTTTAGTTGTTGATGCAACTCAAGGAATTCAAGCACAAACTTTAGCAAATTGTTATTTAGCTTTAGATAATGATTTAGAAATAACTCCTGTTATAAATAAAATAGATTTACCATCAGCAAGACCTGATGAAGTAAAACAAGAAATAGAAGATGTAATTGGAATTCCAGCAGATGAAGCACCAATGATATCAGCTAAAACAGGACTTAATGTAGAAGATGTATTAGAAGCTGTAGTTCGTGATATACCAGCGCCAAGTGGTGATGAAAAAGCACCTCTTAAAGCATTAGTATTTGACTCATATTATGATTCTTATAAAGGAGTTGTAAGTTATGTAAGAGTTAAAGATGGTGTAGTAAAAAGAGGAACAAAAATTAAATTTATGGCAACTAATAAAGTTTATGATGTAACTGAAGTTGGGGTATTTACTCCAGGATTTTTACCAGTTAATGAATTAAGTGCTGGAGATGTTGGATATGTAACAGCATCAATTAAAAATGTTAAAGATGCTAGAGTTGGAGATACAATAACAGAAAGTGGAAGAGAAACAAAAGAAGCACTTCCAGGATACAAACCAGCAATACCTATGGTTTATTCAGGTATATATCCAGTTGATGGAGCAAAATATGAAGAATTAAAAGAAGCATTAGAAAAGCTTCAAATTAATGATGCGGCATTAAATTTTGAACCAGAAACTTCTGTAGCCTTAGGCTTTGGATTTAGATGTGGATTCTTAGGTTTATTACACATGGAAATAATACAAGAAAGAATTGAGAGAGAATTTAATCTTGATATTATAACAACAGCACCATCTGTTATATACAAAATTAAAAAGACTGATGGAACAGTTTTAGATATTACAAATCCAACTAATCTTCCAGAAATGACTGAAATAGATTATATGGAAGAACCAGTAGTTAAGGCAGCTATTATAACACCAACTGAATATGTTGGAGCAGTTATGGAACTTTGCCAAGACAGAAGAGGAACATATATTGATATGCAATATATGGAGGAAACTAGAGCGGTAATAAATTATGATATTCCTTTAAATGAAATAGTTTATGATTTCTTTGATACATTAAAATCAAAAACAAGAGGATATGCATCTTTAGATTATGAATTTAAAGGATATGAAAAAGCAGATCTTTGCAAGCTTGATATTCTTTTAAATGGAGATGTAGTTGATGCATTATCAATGATAGTTCCAAAGGAGAGAGCTTATCATAAAGGAAGAGGAATTGCAGAAAAGCTTAAGGAAATTATTCCAAGACAACTTTTTGAAGTGCCAATACAAGCTGCTGTAGGTTCAAAAATAATAGCTAGAGAAACTGTAAAAGCTATGAGAAAAGATGTACTTGCTAAATGTTATGGAGGAGATATCTCAAGAAAGAGAAAACTTCTTGAAAAACAAAAAGAAGGTAAGAAGAGAATGAGACAGGTTGGATCAGTTGAAGTACCTCAAGAAGCATTTATGTCAATATTAAAAGTAGATTAATAAATATTAAATATAAAAGAAATCCTAAATTTGGGATTTCTTTTAATTTTCTCAGAAAAACTTTCTATTAAAAAAGATTACAATATATATAAATGTTATAATAAAATATTTTTATAAAATTTAAAATATAATTAAAATATATATGTAAAAACATTGAAAAAAATTAATTATTTGTATATAATTTAAAAGAAATAGAAAATTTTGTTAAGGGGGAAGTACTTTATGAGTATTAAAAAAATGACATCTATTATGTTAGCTATTTGTGTAATCGTTTTTAGTTTCATAGGATGTACAAACAAAGCAGAAACTGCATCATCTAATAAAACAGAAAATAAACAACCAAGTAATAAAACTCTTGTAGTTTATAGTGGAGCAGGGCTTAAAAAACCAATGGGAGAAATAGCAAAAAACTTCCAAAAGGAAACAGGGGTAAAGGTAGAATACATATTTGCAGGTTCAACTCAATTACTTAGTCAGTTAGAAACATCAGGAAAAGGAGACGTTTTTATAGTAGGTTCTAAAAATGCCTATGATGCAGCTAAAAAGAAAAATCTTGTAGAAGACTGCAAGGAAGTAGCTTATCATACACCAGCTATAATTACTAAAAAAGGTAATCCTAAAAATATTAAAACTTTAAAGGATCTTCAAAAAGATGGTGTGAAAGTTATTTTAGGAGATGAAAAGGCAAATGCAATTGGTAAAACAACACAAAAAATAATAGAAAAAAATAAATTAGATGGAATAAAGAAAAATGTAGTAGCAAAGGTTCCAACTATTAATGAAGTTACAATGCATGTTGTTGATGGTAAAGCAGATGCTGCAATAGCAACAAAAGATAGTGTATATAAAAACGATAAAATTGATGTTATAGAAATACCAGAAAAACAAAATGTAAATCAAATATTACCAATATCAGCAGTTAAATCATCTAAAGAAAAAGAGATGGCAAATAAATTTGTAGAATATGTTTCTTCAGATAAAGGAAAGACTATATTTGAAAAACACGGATTTAAGCCTGTAAAATAAATTGGGAAATAAAATATTTAAATTAGGGTTAATAACTTTATTAGTATTAACCCTAGTATTTACGTTAACCCCTATATTGTTTTTAGTAATAAGAGGGGTATTTACTATAAAAGAATGTCTTTTATCAGAAGAAATACAATTTGCATTACTGCTTAGTTTTAAAACATCTATAATATCAACCTTAATTTGTTTAATTATTTCATTGCCTGTATCCTTTACACTTTCAAGGTTAGACTTTAAATTTAAAAAAATAATATCAACAATTCTTTACATTCCAATGTCCCTTCCACATTTAATACTTGGTATAGCACTACTTTTAGTATGTGGAAATTCTTTTATAGGGAGATTTTTGCAAAGTATAGGATTGGATTTTGTTTTTACAGTTAAGGGAATAGTACTTGCTCAGGTTTTTGTTAATATTTCTTTTTCTATAAAAATGTTAAAAACAGCTATAGATGGATCAAATTCTAAAATGGAATTTGTTGCAAGAACCCTTGGATGTAGTAGATTTAAATGTTTTTATAAAGTAACCTTACCTTTAATAAAAAAGGATATAATTTCAACCCTTATAATAACATTTTCAAGAGCACTTGGAGAGTTTGGGGCTGTAATGCTTTTAGTTGGGACAACAAGAATGAGAACAGAAATTCTTCCAACATCAATATATTTAAATGTTTCAACAGGAGATATGGACATAGCAATTGGAGTTGCTACAATACTTATAATAATATCAATGCTTACTATATTACCTTTTGAAATTTTAGAAGGGAAAAACAATGTTAGAAATTAAAAATATTAACTTAAAATTAGGAGAGTTTTCTCTAAAAAATATTAATTTAACTATAGAAAATGGAGAATATTTTGTTATTTTAGGTGCAAGTGGAAATGGGAAAACAGTATTTTTAGAAACATTATCAGGAATGTATGAGAATTTTTCCGGGAAAATTATATATAATGAAAAAATAATTTCTAATATTGATATAGAAAAAAGAAAAATTGGATTTGTATATCAAAAACATGAACTTTTTCCTTTTTTAAATGTACAAGAAAATATAGCCTTTGGGTTAAAAGTAAAGGGAGAGAAAAAACATATAATAAAAGAAAAAGTAGATAAATATTTAAAAATATTTAAAATAGATAATTTAAAAAAAAGATATCCTAAAAATTTAAGTGGAGGAGAAAGTCAAAGGGTGGCTTTAGCTAGAGCATTAATAACATCACCAGATATTCTCCTTTTAGATGAGCCTTTAAGTGCCTTAGATAAGATTACAAAGGATATTTTAATAGAAGAAATAAAAAATATAAATAAAAATTTTAAGACAACAGTTATTCATGTTACCCATGATATAAATGAAGCCTTAGCTTTAGGTGATAATATAGGAATAATGAAAGATGGAAATCTTAAACATATTATGACTATAAAAAAATTTAAAGATGAATTCGAAAAGGGTAATTATGAAAATCTTTTAAAGTAGGTGGAAAAATGGAATTTTATAATGAAGTAAAAGAAAAATTTATAAATATAATAAAAGAAAATAATATAGATGTAAATGAAGAGGTAGTTTTAACAAGAAAACTTAAGCCACATGAAGCTATTGGATATCCAGAAAGAAAGGATTATCCTATATTAAAGGGTAAGGAAGCTTTGTTAAACTCAAATTACAAAGGTTTTATAGGACAGGCATATACTGATAGTCCTAAAGTTTTTAAAGGAACATTACAGGAAATTTTAGACCTTGATTTATCTATTGAAGAAAATACTCCAATTTTTATAGCAACATTAAATGCTGTACTTAGAAGTTTAAATCTTATTGATAAAACAGTGCATTGTAAGGATGGAGAGCCTAAAGAATGTGCTATTAAAATGTTAGATGAAATGGAAGATAAGTTTAAAAATAAAAATATTGCACTTATAGGACTTCAACCTGGAATATTAAATGAATTAAGTAAAAAATTTAATGTAAGGGTTCTTGATTTAGATAAAGATAATATAGGAAAAGAAAAATGTTCTGTCATTATAGAAGATGGTATAGAAAAATATAATGAAGTAGTTAATTGGGCAGATATTATATTAGCAACTGGAAGTACAAGTTGTAATGGAAGTATAGTTAATTTCTTAAATTTAGATAAACCAGTATATTTTTATGGAACTACGATTGCTGGTATAGCCTATCTTATGAATTTAAATAGACTTTGCTTTTGTTCAAAATAAATTTAGAAAATTTAATTTTAGAAAATTATGTAAATTATAAATGTAGGGGAATTAAATTATAATCTTTGCATATACTTTACTACAAGTAAAATATGGGGGTGTATACAAAGGTGTTAAAAGTTGATATAAGAGATATAAAAGTAAAGTGTAAGAAATTAAGAAAAAAAGGAATTATTTCAGGTACTTTAAAGAGAAATAATGGAGAGATAATCCCAATAAGTTTAAAAGGAAGCAGTGTAGATAAACGTATTTTAAATAATGGACTAAATAATGAAGTTTTAATAATATTTAACAATGAAGAAATAAAGACAAAAATTGATAGACTTCAGAGAAATTTATTAATTCATAATGTAATTAACATAGACTTATTAGAAAAAAGTTAAAATTCTTTTAACTGAAGTGAAAAAAGTTATTATTTAATGTATAATAAACAGAAGAAAAGGAGGGTATTTTATGTTTTTAAAGGAATTTAATAATGAGGAATCTATTGCATTTATAAATTTAGTAAATAGATTTGCAAATATAGATAATGTACTTGCAAAAGAAGAAAAAAGATTAATAAAGGACTATATAAAAGAGCTTGGGTTAGAGAATACAGAAATAGGAAATTTATCTTATGATGAATCCATAGATATTTTAAAGAAAAGCAAAGAGAGAATAAAAAGAATAGCCTACTTTGAATTAGTTGGATTAGCATTAGTAGATGGTAATTATGGAGACAAAGAAGTAGATTATTTAGATAAAATAGCAATAGACCTTGATATAAATAGGGCACAAAAAATTGCATTTGCAAATTTCTTTTATAATTTTAAAGAAGTCTATGATTTTTCTGTTATAGAAACAGAAGGAAAAGAATTAAAACATTTAGAAGAACAAGCAGAAGCTATATTATAAAATATTTAAAGAAGATTCTAAGTAAAGGTTACATTAGAATCTTCTTTTTTGTTATAATTATTAGACTATGTTTTAAACTAGTGCTCATCTTAGATAGAATTGTAATATCATTTTAATTAAGTAATTAGAGTTTCATTATTTGTAAATAGATAATAGAAACCCTCTTTGCAAAATTAAGTAAGTCTTAATGGCTATCTAACAATTAACATTAACCTAAAACATAGCAAAAAATTTTTAAAAGAAGGTGACATAAAATGCAAGAGATTAGTTTATATGTGCATATTCCTTTTTGCAAGCAAAAATGTTTATACTGTGATTTTCCATCTTATTCAGGAAAAGAAAGTTTAGAAGATGATTATATAGATGCATTAATTAAAGAAATTAATGAAAAATGTAAAAATAAAATTATTAGAAGTTTATTTATAGGAGGAGGAACTCCATCCTATTTAAAGGATAATAATATTGAAAAATTATTAAAAACTTTAAGAAATTTAAATTATATAGATGAATTTGCAGAGAAAACAATGGAGTGTAATCCAGGAACATTAACAAAAGAAAAGATTAAAATAATAAAGGAGAATGGAATTAATAGAATTAGTATGGGTCTTCAAACAACAAATAACGAATTATTGAAAAAAATAGGAAGAATACATACTATAGAAGAATTTAAAGAAAATTATAATAGGGCTAGAGAAGAAGGCATTAAAAATATAAATATAGATATTATGTTTGGACTTCCAAATCAAAGTGTTTACGATTATAAAGAAACATTAAATGATATTATAAAATTAGATCCTGAACATATTTCCTGTTATAGCTTAATAATAGAAGAGGGGACTCCTTTTTATAAGATGTCTGAAAAAGGGTTACTTAATCTTCCATCAGAGGAAGAAGAAAGAGCGATGTATAGTATAACTAAAGATATTTTAGAGACAAATGGGTATCATCAATATGAAATATCTAATTATTCAAAGAAAAATAAAGAATGTATTCATAATAAAATTTATTGGGAATGTAAAGAATATTTAGGAGTAGGAGTATCAGCAAGCTCTTATATAAATGAAGAAAGAATAAAAAATATTGATGATATTAAAACTTATATTGAAAAAATAAATAATAATGAAGATGTTTATGAAAGTATAATTAATAATACAGATAAAGAAGATATGGAAGAGTTTATGTTTTTAGGTCTTAGAATGATAAAAGGTGTAAGTCGAGAAGAATTTAAAAAAAGATTTAATAAAAATATAGAAGATGTATATGGAAAAGTAATAATGGATAATATAAATAAGGGCCTTTTAAAAGATATAAATGGGAGAATTTTTCTTACACATAAAGGAATTGAATTATCTAATTGGGTAATGAGTGAATTTATATTATAAATAGTATGAAATGAGAGCAATTTAAAGAAAAATAAAGATAAATAAATTTAAATTGAATTAATTATAATTAAAAACTTAATATTCTCGTTGACAAAAATATTCAACGAGAATATTATTTAACTATAGTCATTAGCACTCGATGATAGTGAGTGCTAATAAACAGAGGTGATGATATGGTTATTGATGATAGAAAAATAAAAATCTTAGAAGCTATTATCAATGATTACATTAAAACTGGAGAACCAGTAGGTTCTAGAACAATAGCAAAAAATCATGACTTAGGAGTTGGATCTGCTACAATCAGAAATGAAATGGCAGACCTTGAAGATATGGGGTATTTAGAACAACCTCACACATCCTCTGGAAGAATTCCATCAAGTAAAGGCTATAGATTATATGTAGACAGCTTAATGGATAAACCACTTTTAAGTAAGGAAGAAGATTTAAAGATAAGAGAGTATGTTATTAACTCAGCAATGCTTGAAGTTAGTAAGATTGTTAAAAATGCAAGTACATTACTTTCAGAATTAACTCATTTAACATGTGTTGTTAAAACACCTTCAATAAGTATGAGTTGTTTGAAATCTATACAGATAATTAATGTTGATGAAAGAACCCTTTTAGCAGTAATAGTTACAGATGGAGGTCTTATTAAAAATCAAATAATAAGAGTAAAAAAAGTACCTCCAAATGATATTTTAAGTAAGATAAATAAAACTTTAAATAAAAGACTGTTACATCTTTCAATAGATGAAATTAATTTAGAAGTAATAAACAACTTAAAGGTGGATTTACATGGCTATGAGGAAGTATTTAATGCAATGCTTCCAGCATTATATCAATGCTTAAAGGAAGATGATACTTCAAGAGTCTTCATGGAAGGTGCAACTAATATATTAAACTTTCCAGAGTATAATGATATAGGAAAAGCTAGAGAAATATTATCGCTTCTTCATAATAAGGATTGTGTTGTTGAACTTATAGAACCTGAAAGTGATATAACAATAAAAATTGGTGATGAAAATTACATCGAAGAAGCAAAAGAATGCAGCGTTATATCAGCTGAGTATTCTCTAGGTGATAGTGCAAAGGGTACTATTGGATTAATAGGTCCTAGAAGAATTAACTATTCAAAAGTAATCGCAATAATGGCACAAGTCATGAAAGAGTTAAATAAAACCTTGAAAGGGCAGTCTAAAAATTAAAAGAGGAGAGGTGTGTTAGAAAAAAATGGTAGATAACAAAGAAAACTTAGAAAAAGAAATGAAAAATGAGGAAGAAATTAAAGAGAATGAAGAAGTAAAAGAAAACTTAGAAGAAGCCTCAGAAGAACCTCAAGTTGACAGTAATGATAAAAAAGAAGAGGATGATTTAAGCATGTTTAAGAAATACAAAGAAGAAAATAAAAAGTTAAACAGTGAGCTTGAGGCATTAAAAGATAGACTTCTAAGAGTAACAGCTGAGTATGAAAATTTCAGAAAGAGAACAGCTAAAGAAAAAGAAGGTATTTATACAGATGCATGTGTAGATGTATTAAAAGAAATTGTACCAAATCTTGATAATTTAGAAAGAGCACTAGAAGCTGATGGAAATGTTGAAGATATGAAAAAAGGTGTTGAAATGACACTTAAAGGCTTTAAATCAGCTTTAGAAAAATTAGGTGTTGAAGAAATAGAAACAGAAGAAGGCTTTGATCCAAATATTCATCAAGCAGTAATGCATGTTGAAGATGAAAATCTTGATAAAAATTCAGTTGCTGAAGTTTTTATGAAGGGATATAAAAGAGGAGATAAAGTTATAAGACATTCTGTTGTTAAAGTAGCTAACTAAAATAAAAATAGATTGAAATAAATTAGAAATTTATAACAAACGATAGTTTGCGTAGGGAGGAATAAATTATGAGTAAAATTATAGGAATTGACTTAGGAACTACAAATTCATGTGTAGCAGTTATGGAAGGTGGAGAACCAGTTGTAATTACAAATGCAGAAGGTTCAAGAACAACTCCATCAGTTGTTTCATTCCAAGACAATGGAGAAAGATTAGTTGGTCAAGTTGCTAAAAGACAAGCAATTACAAATCCAGATAGAACAATAATCTCAATAAAGAGACATATGGGAACTGATTATAAAGTTAAAGTTGAAGGAAAAGAATATACACCTCAAGAAATATCAGCAATGATACTTCAAAAATTAAAATCAGATGCTGAAAGCTATTTAGGAGAAAAGGTAACTCAAGCAGTTATAACAGTTCCAGCTTACTTTAATGATGCTGAAAGACAAGCAACAAAAGATGCTGGTAAAATAGCAGGACTTGAAGTTTTAAGAATAATAAACGAACCAACAGCAGCAGCACTTGCATATGGACTAGATAAGACAGAAAAAGAAGAAAAAGTATTAGTATATGACCTAGGTGGTGGTACTTTCGATGTATCTATACTAGAACTTGGAGATGGAGTATTTGAAGTATTATCAACAAATGGAGATACAAAACTTGGTGGAGATGATTTTGATAACAAAATCATGGATTATATAGCAGAAGAATTCAAAGCTCAAAATGGAATTGATTTAAGACAAGATAAGATGGCTCTTCAAAGATTAAAAGAAGCAGCAGAAAAAGCTAAGATAGAATTATCATCATCAACTCAAACAAATATTAACTTACCATTTATAACAGCAGATGCAAATGGTCCAAAACACATAGATATGAACTTAACAAGAGCTAAATTTAATGAATTAACTCATGACTTAGTTCAAAGATCAATTGAACCAATGAAGAAAGCAATAGCTGATGCAGGAATTTCATTAAATGAAATTGATAAGATATTATTAGTTGGTGGATCAACAAGAATACCAGCTGTTCAAGATGCAGTTAAAAACTTCGTAGGAAAAGAACCTTCAAAGGGAGTTAACCCAGATGAATGTGTTGCAATTGGTGCAGCTATTCAAGCAGGTGTATTAACTGGAGAAGTTAAGGATGTATTATTACTAGATGTTACACCATTAACACTTGGAATTGAAACTTTAGGAGGAGTTGCTACTCCACTTATAGAAAGAAATACAACAATCCCAGCTAAGAAGAGTCAAACATTCTCAACAGCTGCAGATGGTCAAACATCAGTTGAAATTCACGTAGTTCAAGGTGAAAGACAAATGGCTGCTGATAATAAGACATTAGGAAGATTCACATTATCAGGAATCGCTCCAGCACCAAGAGGAATTCCTCAAATCGAAGTAACATTTGATATAGATGCTAACGGTATTGTTAAGGTATCTGCAATGGATAAGGGAACTGGTAAGGAAGCTAACATTACAATTACTGCTTCAACTAACCTAAGTGAAGATGAAGTAGATAAGGCTGTAAAAGAAGCTGAAAAGTTTGCTGAAGAAGATAAGAAGAGAAAAGAATCAATAGAAGTTAAGAATAATGCTGAACAAGTTGTATATCAAACAGAAAAAACTTTAGAAGAACTTGGAGATAAAGTTTCAGCTGATGATAAAGCAAAAGTTCAAGCTAAATTAGAAGAAGTTAAGAAGATTAAAGATAGTGATGATTTAGAAGGAATTAAGAAGGCAATTGATGAATTAACTCAAGAATTCTATGCAATATCATCAAAGATATATCAAGAAGCAGGTGCACAACCAGGAGCACAAGGTCAAGGATTTGATCCAAACAACATGGGTGGAGCACAAGGAAGTCAAGGATCAGCACCACATGATGATAATGTTGTAGATGCAGATTTTAAAGTAGAAGACGATAAATAGTTGTAAAAATACTATAGTTTCTTATATAATACAAAAGAGAGGGAAGGCAACAGTCGTCTTCCCTTTTGTAAAGTTTATAATGTATGGTGGTGAAAATAGATGGCACAAAAAGACTATTATGAAATCCTTGGTTTAGAGAAGGGTGCAAGTGACGCTGAAATAAAAAAGGCCTTTAGGAAGCTAGCTATAAAATACCATCCTGATAAAAATCAAGGAAATGCTGAAGCAGAACAAAAATTTAAAGAAATTAATGAAGCATATCAAGTACTTTCAGACCCAGATAAAAAAGCTAAATACGATCAATTTGGAACAGCTGATTTTGATGGAAGTGGATTTGGAGCAGGTGGATTTGGAGGCTTTGACTTCTCAGATATGGGAGGTTTTGGAGATATATTTGATACATTCTTTGGTGGCGGTGGTGGAAGTAGTTCATCAAGAAGAAATGGCCCTAGAAGAGGGGATGACATTGAATATACAATAAGATTAACTTTTGAAGAAGCTATCAAAGGCGTAGAGAAAGAAATATCAATTACAAGAAATGAAGAATGTGAAACATGTCATGGAACAGGTGCTAAACCTGGAACATCTCCTAAGACATGTCCAACATGTCATGGAACAGGTCAAATAAGAGTACAAAGACAAACTCCTCTTGGAAGTTTTGTAAGTACAACAACTTGTAATAAATGTGGAGGAACTGGTAAAGTTATAGAAGAGCCATGTCCAACATGTAAAGGTAAAGGCCAAGTTAGAAAGAATAGAAAAATAAAAGTAAATATTCCTGCAGGAGTAGATAGTGGAAATGTTATGCCACTTAGAGGACAAGGTGAACATGGAAGTAATGGAGGTCCAGCTGGAGACCTTTATATAAATATAATAGTTGCACCTTCTAATAAGTTTACAAGAAAAGGTATAGACATATATGTAGATACTCATATTTCAATTGGTAAGGCAACACTTGGAACTGAAATAACTGTTGAAACAGTAGATGGAAATGTTAAATATACAGTTCCAGCAGGAACTCAATCAGGAACATTATTCAGGTTAAAGGGTAAAGGTGTTCCAAGAGTTAATGGTAGTGGAAGGGGAGATCAATACGTTAAGGTTATAGTTGATATTCCAAAGAAACTTAACGAAAAGCAAAAGGAAGCTTTATTAATGTTTATGGAAGCTTCTGGCGAAAATGTTGATGGAACTGAAAAACACCATAAAAAAGGATTTAAGGATTTATTTAAATAAATTAAAAGGCTACTTTCAAAGTGGCCTTTTAATTTTAAATAAAAAAACATAGAGTTTTTTAAAACTCTATGTTTTTATCTATTTAAAATGTAATTTTGGGGGATAAAATCTATAATTTAAAACACAGTATTTTGTGTTTCTTTATCAAAAATATGAATTTTTTCAGTATTAAAGGCAAAAGTTATTTTATCACCATTAGTATAAGATAATGCTCCTTGTGCCTTTATAATCATATTTCTATCATCTTTCTTTATATGAATGTAGGTTTCAGAACCTAGATTTTCTATAAGTTCAACAATACCATCAAATTTAACTAAAGGTTCCTCAGTAGGAATATTATCATCTATAAAAATATTTTCAGGTCTAATACCTAAAATTACATCAGTATGTTTAGTTTTATTTAATAAAGGTACTTTATCTTTAGGAAGACTTATATTATTATCAAAGATTTTTATAGTTTTATCTTTATTAATAGAACCATATAAGAAATTCATTTGAGGACTTCCTATAAATCCAGCAACAAACATATTAACAGGATTTTCATAAATTTCTTTTGGAGTTGCAACTTGCTGAATTATACCATCTTTCATAACTACAATTCTTGTACCAAGAGTCATTGCTTCAGTTTGATCATGAGTTACATATATAAATGTTGTTTGAAGATCATTATATAATTTTGAAATTTCAATTCTCATTTGAACTCTAAGTTTTGCATCAAGGTTTGACAAAGGTTCATCCATTAAGAATACTTTTGGATGTCTAACTATTGCTCTTCCCATAGCAACTCTTTGTCTTTGACCACCAGATAAAGCTTTAGGCTTTCTATCTAAAAGGTGGCTAATATCTAATATTTTAGCAGCGTCTTTAACCTTTTTATCAATTTCATTTTTAGGTAACTTTTTTAGTTTAAGTCCAAAGGACATATTTTCATAAACAGTCATATGAGGATATAGGGCATAATTTTGAAATACCATAGCTATATCTCTATCCTTTGGAGCAACATCATTAACTAATGTATCTCCAATATATAATTCACCATCACTAATTTCTTCAAGGCCAGCTATCATTCTAAGAGTTGTAGATTTTCCACAGCCTGAAGGTCCAACAAAAACTATAAATTCTTTATCTTTAATATCTAAATTAAAATCACTAACGGCTTTAAAACCGTTTTCATAAACTTTGTTAATATTTTTTAGTATTAATCCTGCCATAATAAAACTCTCCTTTATGTAGTTAATAAGATTAACTAAATCTTTTAAGTACAATTTAATATAACTTAATTATAATTGTGTATTAGATTAAACACTATGTATTATTTTTACTAGTATTATTAAATAATTTACTTTTTTTGTTATCTAAAATTTATTTAAATTAGTAATATTATAAATATGTATAAATAATTTAATTTATAATATTATTTTTTTAGATAATTCTTTTTCAGTTGACTTAAAAGAGAAAGGATTGATAAAATTAATGAAAATGATAAAGTTTACAGAAAAATTATAGGAGGTAAATAAAATGTATTATTTAGGGGTAGATGGAGGAGGAACTAAAACTAGATATATTTTAATTGATGAAAATCTTAATGTTATTGTTGATATGGAGAGGGGAACTATTCATATTCACCAAATTGGAGAAGAAAATTTAAAAAAGGAATTAAAAGAAGCTTTTGAATTAATTTGCAGTAAAGCAAATATAAGACCTGAAAATATTGAATATTTATTTATAGGAGTTCCAGGGTATGGAGAAAGTAAAAATGATAAAAGAATAATAGATAATGTAATTGATGAAATATTTAATGAAATACCATATACAATTGGAAATGATGGAGTTGCAGGCTGGGCAGCTGGTACAGGTTGTACTAATGGAATAAATATAGTTGCTGGAACTGGAAGTATTGCCTATGGAAGAAATGAAAGAGGTGAAGAAGGTCGCTGTGGAGGCTTTGGACCTGGAATTGGTGATGATGGAAGTGCTTACTTTATTGCACTTAAAGTTATAAATGAATATACAAAGCAAAAGGATGGAAGAAGTAAGGAAACAATTTTAGTTAAGACTTTAGAAGAAAAATTAAATATACAAGATTATTTTGAAATTGTTGATATTGTATTTAATAAATTAAAGTTTTCAAGAACAGAAATAGCATCCTTTGCAAGTATAGGATCTATTGCAGCATCAAAAGGATGTGGTGCATGTAAAAAAATATTTGAAGAAGCAGCCTATGAGTTATTTCTTCATATTAAAGTTTTAAGTGAAAAATTAAAATTTAATGATAAATTTATAGTTTCATATACTGGTGGAGTATTTAAGTCAGGGGATCTTATACTAGAACCTTTAAAAAGGATGATTAAAGAAGAAAATATTAATTGTATTATTAAGGAACCTGAAATAGAACCATGGCATGGAGCAGCTCTTATGGCATATACTTTAAGTGGAGAAATTCCTCCAAAGGATTATAAAGAAAGACTAAATAAATGTATAGCAAATTAGATAAGGTCTTATTTTAGTTAATCTCTTATATTTACTTACTTTTAAAAAAGGTTTCTGTTATATATTCTAAAAGTAAAAATAATATATATATCTAAAAAAAACATCCATTCTAAAAATTATTTTTATAAATTAAAATTTAAGTAATGATTTTTGGGGAGGTTTAATTTATGACAAAAGGAAGAGTTACAATACCAACTGATAAAAATATGAATGAGTATATAAAGAAAATAATAGAAAAATGGGGAGCAGATGCCATTAGAGATTGTGATGGAACAAAGCTTGGTAATGAGATAAATGAGTTAGGTGTAAAAAATTACAGTACATACCTAACAACAAGAAATGATCAAGAGTTTATTAAGGAAAATATGGATGAAGTTCAGCAGCTTTATTTAATGTCAGAACCTGTTGTTGCAACTTCAGATAATATAGAGATAGATTTATTAAAGGGGTATTTTAAAGAACAATTTTTAGTTGATAAAGTTCATGATGAAAAGAAATGGTGGGAAGTTATAGATAGAACAACAGGTGAAGTTTTAGATATAAATAGTTGGACTTTTAATAAAGAAAATGAAAAGGTTTTAATAGAAAATGCTAAGCTTTGGCATAAGTATACAGTAAACTTCTTAGTTTATATGATTTGGGATCCTACAGAAATGTATAACCATATTACAAACAATTGGGGAGATAAGCCTCATGAAATTCCTTATGATTGTAGACAACCAAAAACTCAAAAGCATATGTTAGAACTTTTAGAAAAATGGCTTAATGAAAATGAAGATATAGATGTAGTTCGATTTACAACATTTTTCCATCATTTTACTTTATGCTTTAATGAAATTGGTAAAGAAAAGTTTGTTGATTGGTTTGGATATAGCTCTTCTGTAAGTCCTAAGGCAATGGAGGATTTTGAAAAAGATAAAGGCTATAAATTAAGGACAGAGGATATTGTAGATGAAGGTTATTATAATTCCCCTTTTAGAGTTCCAACTAAAGAGTTTAAGGATTATATAGATTTTCAATCTAAATGGGTTGCAAGTCTTGCAAAGAAAATGGTAGATATGTGTCATAAAAAAGGGAAAGAAGCAATGATGTTTTTAGGTGATAACTGGATAGGGACAGAACCTTATGGAAAATATTTTGAAAGTATAGGGTTAGATGCAGTTGTAGGTTCTGTTGGAAATGGAACAACAATGAGAATGATAAGTGATATTCCTGGAGTTAAATATACAGAGGGAAGATTTTTACCATACTTTTTTCCAGATGTATTTAAAGAAGGGGGAGATCCAGTAAAGGAAGGGCAAGAAAACTGGCTTCAAGCAAGACGTGCAATACTTAGAAAACCTCTTGAAAGAATTGGATATGGAGGTTATTTAGGATTAACTAAAGAGTTTCCAGAGTTTGTAGATGAGGTTGAAAAAATATGTAATGAGTTTAGAGAAATCCATGAAACTATAAAAGGTGAAAAGCCTTATACATCTTTAAAGGTTGGAGTATTAAATTCTTGGGGAAAACTTAGAACATGGCAAACTAATCAAGTAGCTCACGCTCTTTGGTATAGAGAAATATACTCTTATATTGGAGTTATTGAATGTTTAAGTGGTATGCCTGTAGATGTAGAATTTATAAGTTTTGATGATATAAGATATAATAAAATTCCATCTGATATAAAAGTATTAATAAATGCTGGAGATGGATATACTGCATGGAGTGGCGGAGATAATTGGAAGGATGAAAAGCTAGTAACTAAAATTAGAGAATGGGTTTACAATGGTGGAGGATTTATAGGCGTAGGAGAACCTACAGCTTGTCAATATGAAGGAAGATATTTTCAATTAGATGATATATTAGGAGTTGATAAGGAAATTGGTTTTTCTCTTAGTACAAGAAAATATAATGAAGTAAATAAGAAACATTTTTTACTTGATGATATTAAGGAAAAATTAGATTTTGGAGAGGGAATGGCTAAAGTTTATTCTAAAGGAGATAATTATCAAATCTTAGAAATGGATAGAGAATACTCTCAGTTAGTTGTAAATACTTTTGGAAAGGGAAGAAGTGTTTACTTTGCAGGGCTTCCATACACTCCACAAAATTGTAGATTACTTCTAAGGGCAATTTATTTTGCAGCAAATAAAGAAGATGAAATGAAAAAGTATTATGTTACAAATGTAAATACCGAGTGTTCAGCCTTTGAAAATATAGGTAAAATAGCTGTAATAAATAATACAAGAGAAATGCAAAATACAGAATTGTTTATAGATGGAAAGTTAAGTTCAAAATTAGAACTTAAACCTATGGAAATGAGATGGATAGAATATAAATAATATTAAAGGGATAGTTATGGGGAAACTTATAGCTATCCTTTTTGTTTTTACATTAATTAAAAAATTAAAATTTATAGTTTTTATATTATAAAAAGGAAAATAAAATTAATAATAAGTAAATTTTGTAAATTTTTTTATAAAATGGTATAATCAAAATAATATAATAATGGGTTTTGGAGAAAAAATATGGGGAAGTTTAAAATAAGTACTAAAAAAAATATTATTAGAAATATAGGAATAAAAAAAAGATTGATTTTAGGATTTGCAGTTATACCTATAGTATCTATGATAATTGTTTTTTTTATTTCTTGGGAGCAAAGTAAAAATATAATAAAGAATAATATAGATAGCTATTCAAATGAAATGTTAAATATTATAGAGGAAAATATAAATTTAAATATTTCAAAATTTGAACAACAATTAGATGAAGTTTTAATGTCTAAATTAATTTATGAAGGTCTAGAAAAATCTAAAATAATGAATCCAACAGAAGAATATATATTTGCAAATAAATTAAATAATTTTCTATATTCAAAATTACATCTCTTATCTAGTGTAGGTGAAGTTGAAATACTTACAAAGGATTTATCAATTTTATATACCCAAGGCTTTAAATACTTTTCAAAATCAGATGTTTTAAGATATTCAAGTGATGCAAAAAAGACTCCGGGAAAGACTATTTGGTTTCATACTAGAATAGATGGACAAGGTGTTATTTCTATGGCACGTGCAATAAAAGATCCTGAAACAAAGCTAGTTAATGGATATATTTTTGTTGCTTTAAATGAGAATGCCTTTGGAGGAACATTTTTAAATGCAGCTTTAGGGGATTCAAATTCTATTATAATTTTAGATGAAAATAATAATTTTCTATTTGGACAGGAAGACTTTACTTATAAGAAGTATATAAACTTAAATGGACATAAAACTATTATAGATAGTTCAAGGTATATAACATCCTATAAAGAAATAAGCAAATTAAATTGGAAGGTTGCTAATTTAGTTACATATAACATTTTTTTAGACAAAATAGGAAGTGTAATATTAACTTTATCTATATATGTTGTAATTTCTATAGGAATAGTAGTTATATTTACAAAATACATTTATAAAAGTATATATGATCCAATAGATAACTTAGTTAAAGGAATGGATAAAGTTGTTGATGGATGTTTTGATTTTAGGGTAAAGGATGAAGGAAATGATGAAATAAGTTTACTATCTAAACAATTTAATGGACTGGTAGATAAGATAAATCTTCTTTTAAATGAGGTTAAGCATGAGCAAACTTTAAAGAGAGAATCAGAAATAAAAATGCTACAAGCACAAATAAATCCACATTTTTTATTTAATACATTAAATACACTTAAATGGATAGCTGTTATGAATGAAGATATGTCTGTTTCAAATGGACTTGGAGCATTAGCCAAACTTTTAAGAAATACTATAGTAAATTCAAAGGAATTTGTAACTGTAAAAGAAGAGATAGACAATATAAAAAATTATATAGTTATACAAAAACTTAGATATGGGGATTCTTTTGATGTTAACTACAATATAAAAGAAGAAGTTTATCATATTAAAATAATAAAGTTTATATTACAGCCTATAGTAGAAAATTGTATTTTACATGGTTTTGATGAAGAAAAGGATAATCAAAAAATAGATATATATATTTCTAAAATAGAGAAATTTTTAGAGATAATTATTAGGGATAATGGAAAAGGCTTTGATTCTAATGAGAATAAAAAGAAGAATAAAGGAAATTTATCGGGAATTGGGTATAAAAATGTCTTTGAAAGAATTGAATTAACCTATGGGGAAAATTGTGAAATGAATTTAAAAAGTGCTATTGGTTATGGTACAGAGGTTAAGATATTACTTCCAATAGATAATAAGGGGGATGAAGATAATAATGCTTAAAGTTTTAATTGTAGATGATGAAAAATTAATTAGAATTGCAATGAGAAATATAGTTAATTGGGAAGATTTGGATTGTGAAATAATTGGTTGTGAAAAAGATGGGATAGAAGCACTTAAAGTAATTGAAAAAAATGTTCCAGATATAATAATTACTGATTTAAAAATGCCTAATTTAGGTGGTATAGGACTTATAAGAGAAATAAATAAAAGAAAGCTAAATAGTACAGTAATAGTTTTAAGCAATTATGGTGATTATGAATTAGTTAGAATGGCAATGAAAGAAGGGGCCTTTGATTATTTATTAAAGGTTACAATTGAAGATAATGATATTAAAGATTTAATAAATCAAATAAAAAAAAGTAAAGAAAATTATAAATTAATTGAGAAAGAAATAGAAACCTTTGATTTAAGTGACTTAAAAAATAACTTACTTTTAATGATGAGAGATGAAGAGGTAAGTGAAGAGGAATTTTTAAAGTGTATAGATAGTGAAGAATTAAAAATATTAGATAAAGAGTATAGAATAAGTTATTTTAGAGTTGATGATATAGAAAAAATATATAAAGAAAGAATAAAAGAGCATTCAAATCTTAAGAAAAATATTAAAAATATTATAGATGAAAGTATTTCTAAGGATATAGAATATAAAATTATTTTTATAAAAAATCATAGTGGAATTATTATATTTGAAAATAATAAAGATAACATAATAAATATAAATAAAAGCATTATAAAAAATATAAAGCAATATTTAAATATTCAAATGACAATTTCAGTATGTAAGAAATTTAAAGAAAAGAAGAATTTTAAAGGTGCATTTATTAAAACAATGGAATTATTTAAATGGAGTTTTTATTTAGAAAAGGGTTCTGTTATAGATGGAGATAACATAAAGGATTTTAAGTGTATAGATTATACTGACATACCTTATTCTATGAAAATAATTAAAAATATAAGAGAGAGAAAATTTAGTGAAAATGGAGAATTATCAAATAAAATAATAGATTATATGGTAAAGGAAAATTCAGATCCTAGAAATGTTAGAGAATTATTTCAATTTATATTTGCAAATATTGAAGGAAATGAACTTCAAAAGGGTTTTAAAAATGTAGATAAATTTGAAAAAATTAGAGAGAGGATAGAAATTTCTAAAGACATTAAAACTTTAAAGGAGGTTTTATATTTTGAATTTAACAATATTGAAGAATGGATAAATGATGCAAATAATAGAAGTTACAGAAAAGAAGTTGAAGATATTATAAATTATGTAGATAAAAATATTGAAAAGAAAATCTCCCTAAAAATGCTTTCAAAAACAGTTAATATGAATGAAAGTTATTTAAGTAGAATTTTTAAAAGTGAAACAGGTAAAAATATTACTTATTTTATTAATGAAAGAAAAATGAATAAGGCATTAGAACTTTTGTCAAATAAATCTATTATGATTAAGGAAGCATCACTTATGGTAGGAATAGATGATCAATTTTATTTCAATAAATTGTTTAAAAAATTCTATGGAATAAACCCAAGTGAGTTTAAGAAAAAATGTTATAAATAATTACGTAAAAATATTCTATATTATTGTAAATTACGTTTATATTAAGTGAAAACGATTAATGTTAATATTAGGTTGTAAGGTAATTATAAGTAAATTATAAAGGTATTTAAAGGGGGAGAAAGTATGAAAAAGAGAAGTATTAAAATGCTAACTCTTTTAGCTGCTACAACTATTGGTATTTCATTATTTGCAGGTTGTGGAAGTAAGCCTAAAGAAGGTGATGCAGGTAAAAAAGAGGAACAAGTACTAAATATTGCAGTATTTGAAGGTGGTCATGGATCAGATTACTGGAAAGAAGTTAGTAAAAAATTCGAAGAAAAAAATCCAGGAGTTAAGGTTAATGTAGAAGCTAATCCAAAGATTGGTGAAATAGTTAGACCTAAAATAACATCTGGAGATGCACCTGACTTTATATACTTAGGATCAACAGATCCATCAGGATTAGCTAATGCATTAATTAAAGATAATGCTTTAGAAGATTTAACAGATGTATTTGATGGTAAAAATCCAGATGGTGGAGAAGGAAAGCTTAAGGATAAAATTTTAGATGGATTCTTAAATACTTCTCTTACAGCTCCATATGGAGATGGCAAAGTATTTTTAGCACCACTTTATTATAATGTAACTGGTATGTGGTACAACAAAACTTACTTTGAAAAGAAGGGTTATAAAGCACCAGAAACTTGGGATCAATTCTTTGCTTTAGGAGATAAGGCTAAAAAAGATGGAAAAGCTTTATTTACTTATCAAGGATTAAATCCATCATATAATGAAGCTTTAATATGGCCAATGATTGCATCAGCAGGTGGTGAAAAGGAATTAAAGGCTATATTTAATTATGATAAGGGAGCTTGGGAAAGCAATGGAGCTAAAAAAGCTTTAGATGTATTTGAAAAGATAGGAAAAGACGGATATTTATTAAAAGGAACTGTTGGTATGAGCCATACTTTAGCTCAACAAGCATTCTTAGATGGAAAAGCATTATTTATACCAAATGGAAACTGGTTTGAAGATGAAATGAAAGAAACAATTCCCAAAGAAGGATTCTCCTTTGGATTTATGGCACCACCTGTATTTAAGAGTGGTGATACTAGATATGCAACTACTATGATAGAGCAAATGTATATTCCAAAAGAAGCTAAAAATAAAGATTTAGCAAAGAAATTCTTAGCATTCCAATATGAAGATGAAAATGTTAAGTTAAATTCTAAATTATCAGGTGGAGTTGTTCCAGTTAAAAAAGGTTTAGAACTTGCTAAAGAAAACTTAAATCAATCAAATTATGAGTGCTTTAAGATTTTTGAAGAAGGTGTTAAACCAATAACTGTTGACTTTAAGACAGTTAAGAGCGAAGTTAATATAGCTGATGAAGTTTACAATCCACTAGCATCAATTATGAATAAAGAATTAACTGCTAAAGAGTGGGCTGCAAAGCTTGAAAAAGCAGATGCAAAATTAAGAGATGCAGCTTCAAAATAATAAATATTTATAAAACAATGGATAATGGTTGGGATAATTCCCAACCATTACTAAATATAGGGCGTTGGAAGTGATATAGAATGAAAAATAATAAAAAGAAAATATTTATAGCATGGTGTATAATTCCTACATTAATATTATTTATTCTATTTATGGTATATCCAATTATAAAGGGATTTAGTATGTCTATGTATAGTTGGGGAGGTTTATCAGATAATGCTAAATTTATAGGTTTTGATAATTTTAAAACTTTATTTGCTGATGAGTATTTTATGAAAGCTCTTAAAAATACTGCTTTTTTACTTGTAGTTTTTCCTGTTGTAACAATAATTTTCTCACTTTTACTTGCAATATTTTTAACTCAAGGTAAGCTAAGAGAAAAAAATTTTTATAGATTAATATTCTTTTTTCCAAATGTTTTATCAATGGTAGTAATAGGAGTTCTATTTACATACATTTATGATCCATCAATTGGTATACTTAATTCCTTTTTTGGAAGCATAGGACTTGATAGGTTGCAACTTGTATGGCTTGGAGATCCTAAAACTGTTTTATGGGCTTTGGCAATGGCAATGGTTTGGCAAGCAGTAGGGTATTATATGGTAATTTATATGGCTGGTTTAGATGGGATTCCCCCAGAATTATATGAGGTAGCTGATATAGAAGGAGCAAGTTTTTGGCAAAAATTTAGATATGTAACTCTTCCAATGATTTGGGAAATAGTAAGGGTTACCCTTGTATTTTTTATAACAGGTGTATTTAATTTAAGTTTTATATTTGTAAAGGTAATGACTAATGGAGGACCAGATGGAAATTCAGAAGTGTTATTAACATATATGTATAAACAAGCATTTGTTAATTCAAATTATGGATATGCAATGGCTATTGGAGTTGTTATATTTATTATGGCAGTTGGACTTGCACTGTTATTAAATAGATTAACTAAGGTTAAGGAGGAGTAGTTATGAGAGTTGAAAATAAGAGAGAAAAAATTAAAACTTGGATATTAAGAATAATACTAATTTTTGGAAGCCTTCTTGTAATTATACCTTTAGTTTGGACTGTATTATCTTCTTTGAAATCACCAAGAGAATTTACAACTGCACCTTGGGCATTTCCAGAAACACTTAGGTTTGAAAATTATACAAATGCATTTACTAAGGCAAATATGGGAGATTACTTTTTAAATTCAATAATAGTAACAATATTAGCTTTAGCATTTTTAATGATACTTGCAGTTCCATCTGCTTATGCACTTTCTAGATATAAATTTAAAGGATCAAACTTTTTGAAAAATTCTTATATGGCAGGATTATTTATTCAATCAGTATATATAATAGTTCCATTATTTTTAATAATGAATGACTTAAATATGCTAAATAATAGACTAGCTTTAAGTTTAGTTTATGCAGTACTTCAATTACCATTTTCAATTTATATATTAATAGGATTTATGCAAAGTATACCTAAAGACTATGAAGAAGCTGCAATGATAGATGGATGCGGTTATGCAAGAACATTAACAAGTGTTATAGTTCCCCTTGCAAAGCCTGGAATAATTACAGTTTTAATATTTAACTTTATGGGATTTTGGAATGAATATGCAATGGCAATGACCTTCATAACAACAAATTCAAAGAAAACTCTTCCTGTTGGACTTCAAAATTTAATGGAAGTAAATAAATTTGCAACAGATTGGGGTGCAATGTTTGCTGGAATGGTTATAGTAATGATTCCAACAATTATTGTTTATACATTATTCCATAAGAAACTAACAGAAGGAGTTAATATAGGAGGGATAAAAGGTTAAACTATATAAAGTAATTAAGGGCAAAAAATAAAGTAAGAGAATGTATCTTAAATGTAAAGTTTTGATACATTCTTTTTTTTGTATTTAGAATACCACCTGCTATGCGGGTGGTTCTAAAAAGCTTTCAGCGGTGAGTAGAAAATAAAAAACCTCCATTGTAAAATTATAGTAGGTTTGCCGACCAGAACTATAATACAAGGAGGTGCGTCCGTTATGGACAATAGTAGTTTAGCACATAGTAAATGGAATTGTAAATATCATATCGTTTTTGCTCCAAAATACAGGAGACAA
>NZ_JAUSUF010000005.1 GCF_030813415.1 Eubacterium multiforme
CTAAGCGTGAAGCCCACCTCAAGATGAGATTTCCCATAGCATAAGCTAGTAAGACCCCTTGAAGAACACAAGGTTGATAGGTCAGAGGTGTAAGCGTGGTAACATGTTCAGCTGACTGATACTAATAGGTCGAGGGCTTGACCAATAAAAAATAAGCGAATCAACAAAAATTCATATGCAATTTTCAGAGAACAATTTTCTTTGAATCTAGTGATGATGGCATAGAGGAAACACTCCTTCCCATTCCGAACAGGAAAGTTAAGCTCTATAGCGCCGATGGTACTGCATGGGAGACCGTGTGGGAGAGTAGGACGTTGCTAGGTAAGTGTGGCTCGATAGCTCAGTCGGTAGAGCAGAGGACTGAAAATCCTCGTGTCGCTGGTTCGATTCCTGCTCGAGCCACCACATATGGCGCTATAGCCAAGTGGTAAGGCAGAGGTCTGCAAAACCTTTATCCCCAGTTCAAATCTGGGTGGCGCCTCCAAAAGAGGGAAACCTGTAAACTTAGTTTACAGGTTTTTATTTTTTTAGTTCTTAAGTTCTATTTTTAAAATTATCCACAGAAAATAAATTTATACAGAAGTTATCCACCGAATAAATAAGAATTTGTGATTATATATTTTAAATTGTGAATTAAATATTATTCTAAAGCATTCTCACATAAGATTAATTTGCTAGTTTTTTTATCATAACTTGCTTTGCAGCCTATAGGGAAAATTAAATTTGGGTATGAATGTCCAAAAGGTACTCCATAGATTATAGGAATATTTAAAGGTAATAATCTTTTTTTTATTATTTCTAATGTAGTAAAGCTTTCTTCATAATTATCTAAAGAACAGCCTGTTAAATGACCTATTAATATTCCTCTACATTTATTTAATTTAGAAGATAGTATAAGTTGGGTTAGTAATCTATCTATTACATAGGGCTCTTCATTTATTTCTTCTAATAATAGGATAGATTTATCTAAATTTATTTCATAAGGTGTTCCTATTGAGGAGCATATCATTGAAAGATTCCCGCCCATTAATTTTCCACTAAAATAATCGTTGTTATATTTTGCACAATTGGATAAATCATAAATAAGTCCTTTACTAGGATTGAATAACATTCTTTTTAAATATGATAAAGTAAAGGTATCATTAAAATTAGATTTAATCATTGGTCCATGAAATGTAATAAGATTTTTATTAGCAAAAAAGTTTAGGAGTAGAGTTATGTCGCTATAACCACAAAAGAACTTCGGATGTTTTTTTATAGTAGATATATTTATATGGGGAAGAGTTCTAATGGATCCAAATCCTCCTCTAAAACATATAATTCCATCAATTGAGTCATCATTAAACATATTAACTAAATCTTCAGCTCTATTGTAATCATTTCCTGAGAAATAGCCAAATTTATCATATAGGTGAGTTCCTAAAATTATATTTTTAAACCCTAAATCTTTGAAATTTTTTATATATAAATCTATAATTTCTTTTTTACTACAGGATGCAGGTGCAATAATAGCAATTTTAGAGTCATAATTTAAAAGTTTCCCCTTAAGCATAAATAATCCTCCTAAAAAAAGAGAGCTAATTAGCTCTCTTTTGTTTTAGTATATAATATGTTTAATTTTAATATTTGTTATCTAAACATATCCTTTTTGTATAGTATCCAAGCAACTATTCCACATATTAGGAAAGTTATAAACATTATAAAATAAAAGGCAGCAGGATCATTAGCAGAAAATGGCAACCATACATTCATACCAAAAATACCACCTATTATTGTTGGGATTGCCATAAGTATTGTAACTGATGCAAGAACTTTCATTACTATATTAAGGTTATTTGATATTACTGAGGCAAAGAAATCCATTGTACTTGCTAATATATTACTATATATTTCTGTCATTTCTATTGCTTGTTTATTCTCAATAATTACATTTTCTAAAATATCCTTATCTTCTTCATACCTTTGCATTATATCAAGTTTTAACATTTTTTCTAATGTTATTTCATTAGCCTTTAATGAAGTTGAAAAATATACTAATGATTTTTCTAATGAATGTAGTTGAATAAGTTCTCTATTTTTCATTGATTTATGAAGTCTTTTTTCTATCATTAAACTTTTTTTATCAATTTGTCTTAAATATAATAAATAATATGTAGAAATTCTATTTAATATTTGTAATGTAAATCTTGATTTTTTAAATGTAAAAAATGATTTGATTCTTCCATTAATAAAATCAGTTAAAACTTTACTGTTTTTAAGACAAACTGTTATAAGTTGATTATCAGTATGAATTATTGAAAGTGGATACGTATCATAAGTAAGTGAATTATCTTCCATTTCAGTAAATGGTATATCTACTATTATTGATAGAGCATCATCTTCAATATCTATACGTGATGTTTCTTCATCATCTAATGAAGCTTTAAGTAAATCTAATGATACATTTGTCTTGTTTGCAATTAGAATAAGTTCTTCATCTGAAGGTGCAACTATATTTATCCAACAGCCTGGTTCTATATTATCTAGTTGTTTAAGAATCTTAGTATCATCACTATTAGTTTTAAATATTTGGATCATGATTAAACCTCCATATGTAATCATATATATTATACTCTTAAATTGTTAAATATAAAATAATCACTTTAAGAATATAATTTACAATAATACTTTAATTATATCATGAAAAGTAAAGCATATAGGAGGAATACCTAATAAACAATAGAGATATTGAGATAGATTTAAAATAATACTAAAAACAGATTAATAATGATAAAATTTAACTGATATTAGTATGGAATAAAATTAGAATTACGAGTATAATCTAATTTGTTATTTATAAATATTTCATTAAATCATGGGGGATTTAAATATGATGCACAAAGAAATAGTTGGTAGAAAGAAAGCTCCTGTAATTGCAATAGTATTTTTTGTACTGACATTTATGCTATATGCTCAGGAAGGCCTTAAATTTATAGATTTTAATAATTATAGAATGTTATTTGTTTGTAAAGTAGCAGTTTCAGTTTTAGCAATTGCTATAATTATAAGAGAATTTATTAGTTGTAAAATTTCATATAAATATGCTTTAATAGCAAACAAGCTTATAGTAAATAAAATTTTTTCAAGAGAAGAAAAAAATTTAGCAAGCATAAAAATTTCAGATATTGTTTACTTAGGAAAGAAAAATGGACAATCTAAAAAGTATGATGCTAAATCTATTGGAAATTATACTTGCGACAAATTAAAGGTAGGCCAATATTGTTGTGTATATAAAATTAAAGAAAATTACTATAAATTTTATTTTCAACCAAGTGAAAGATTTATAAAAAGAATCGAAAAAAATATAATTAATATAAAAGATAATAAATTGAATAGTTTAAATAATATAAACTCTCAAGCCTAGTTTTGCTTGAGAGTTTTTTTGATAATAGATTTATTATGTATAGAAACTCCAATAAGTGGGAATGATTAAAATATATTTAACTTAGGGGGTTTTATTTATGGGAAAATTATTAAATAAAAATATTAAAGAAAATATTTGTGGAATCTGTGGAAATGTTAGTGACAATGGTATAATTGTAAAAGGTGAATTGATATGTCCAAACTGTGAAGTGGATTTAATAAATAGTAAACCTGAAGATAATGAGTACGATTATTATGTTGATAAGATAAAAACTATGTTTAAGATTGAAAGATAAAACTATATTTAAATAAAGAAAGAGGTATACGAAAGTGAACAAAGGAATATTTATTGTATTTGAAGGCGGGGAAGGGTCAGGTAAAAGTACAATTTTAGATAAGACTTATACATGGCTTAAAGATTTAGGTTATGATTGTATAAAAACAAGGGAGCCTGGTGGCATAAATATATCAGAACAAATTAGGGAAGTTATTTTAAATAAAGAAAATACAAAAATGGATGGAAGAACTGAAGCACTTCTTTATGCAGCGGCAAGAAGACAACATTTAGTTGAAAAGGTAATACCAGCTTTAAAAAGTGGACAAATAGTCCTATGTGATAGATTTGTTGATTCATCTTTAGCTTATCAAGGTTATGCAAGAGGACTTGGTATAGAAGATGTTTATAGCATTAATAAGTTTGCAATTGAAGATTGTATGCCTAATTTATCAATACTTTTTGATATTAGACCAGAAATTGGTATGGAAAGAATAAAGAAAAATTCTAATAGGGAAGTAAATAGATTAGATTTAGAAAAGTTAGATTTTCATAATAAGGTTAGAGAAGGATACTCTTTAATTTATAATCAAAATAAGGATAGAATTGTTAAGATAAATGCGGAAAAATCAATTGATGAAGTTTTTGATGAAGTTAAAAAAATAATTTCAAATTTGATAAGTAATTCAGGAAAATAAAGGGTTATGGAAAGATATTACTTTGTGGTAGAATATAATTGGGTATTTTATTAAAGAGTGGAGGTTATTAAATGAAATTAGTAATAGCTATAGTACATGATGATGATTCAGATGATTTACTTGATATTTTAACGGAAAAAAACTTTGGTGTTACTAAGCTTGCAACTACAGGGGGATTTTTAAAGGCAGGAAATACAACTTTAATGATAGGTGTGGGAGAAGAAAAAGTTGAAGAAGTTATAAGCACAATAAGAGATGTTTGTAAAAAGCGTAATGAGGTTATTACATCATCAGCCCCTATTACAGGAAATGCAGGAATGTGTATGCAATATCCAATTGAAGTTGAAGTTGGTGGAGCAACTGTTTTTGTTATAGATGTAGATAAATTTGTAAAAATATAAAGATAATATAAAGGAGGTAGTGTATTGGATAGATTTATAGGACATAGTAAGATTATTGAAGGCTTTATGAAAAGAGTAGAAAGCAATACACTGTCTCATGCTCACTTAATTGCAGGAAGAGATGGAATTGGTAAGAGTATATTGGCAGATATATTTGTATCAAAGATATTAGATAAAGAAGTTTCAAAGGAACATGTTGATGCAATTAATTATAGAAATAAGAAAGCATCAATCGGTGTTTCAGAAGTTAGAGATATAATAGATGAAGTCAACAAGAGGCCATATGAAGGGGATAAGAAGGTAATTATTATATATGATGCAGAAAAATTAACTATTCAAGCCCAAAATGCCCTTTTAAAGACAATAGAGGAGCCACCAAGTGGAGTTTATATTTTCTTGCTTACAACTAATTTAGAATTTATATTAGATACAATAAAGTCTAGATGTCAAATATATAAGCTTACCCCTCTTACTAATGATGAGATGATTAGTTTAATTAAATCTAAACATGAGCTAAGTGAAGAAGAGTTATTGTCTGTACTTGCTTACTCGGAAGGAATACCAGGAAGGGCAGAGAGATTTTTAAAAGATCCTGAGCTTCAAGTCCTTAGAAATCTTATAATAGATATGATAAGGGATATAAATAAAAATGAAATAGACGTAACTATAAAGTACGAAAAGGCATTCCAAGATTATAAAGATGAAAAGGAGGAATTATTAAATATAATTTCAACTTTTATAAGGGACATAATTTTATATAAGGAACTTAACAATAAAAAGTTAATAATAAATTCTGACAAAAGTAAAGAAATAGAAGAATTAATGGAAATGATGTCCTATAAAAAATTAAATGGAATGTTAAAATATATAGAAGAAGCTAGAGTTAACTTAAATCATAATACTAATTTTTCTATAACTATTGGTATTATGCTTATGGGTTTTTTGGAGGTATAATTACATGATAAAAGTAATTGGAGTAAGATTTAAAAAAGCTGGGAAAATATATTATTTTTCCCCAAATGAATTAAATATAAATAAAGAAGACTATGTAATAGTAGAAACAGCAAGAGGTATTGAATTTGGTCAATGCGTTATTGGAGTTAAGGAAGTAAGAGAAGAAGATATAATAGCACCTTTAAAGAGCGTTTTAAGGATTGCTGATAAGGAAGATATAAAAAGACATCAAAACAATAAGTCAAAGGAAAAAGATGCTTTAAGTATATGTACAGAAAAAATAGCTGAACATGGTCTTGAAATGAAGTTAATTGATGTTGAATATACTTTTGATAACAACAAAGTTATATTCTATTTCACTGCTGATGGAAGAGTTGATTTTAGAGAATTAGTTAAGGATTTAGCTACAATATTTAAAACAAGAATAGAACTTAGACAAATTGGAGTTAGAGATGAAGCTAAAATGCTTGGAGGACTTGGACCTTGTGGAAGACCTATGTGCTGTTCATCATTTTTAGGAGATTTTGCATCAGTTTCAATAAAGATGGCTAAAGAGCAAAATTTATCTTTAAATCCAACAAAAATCTCAGGAATTTGTGGAAGATTAATGTGCTGTTTAAATTATGAACAAAGCACATATGAAGATATTAGAAAGAGACTTCCAAAGGTTGGCTCAATAGTTAAAACTATAGAAGGAACAGGGGAAGTTGTTCAAAATAATATAGTTAAAGAAAGTGTTAAAGTTAAACTTAAGAGAAAAGATGAAGAAATAATAGAGATGTTTAACATTGAAGAAATAGAACTTATTAAGGGAAGTTATGAAGATACAATAGATGATTCTGATATAAAAATTGAAGTAGAAACTGAAGAGGATAAAAAACTTATAAAGCAACTTATAAAAGAAAAATAGGGGGATCTCATATGAAGGCAGTGTTAAAGATTGCTGGAATGAATAATTCTAAAGATGTTAGAAATGTACAAAGTGCAATTGCTATGAGTGATGGAGTAATTGCAAGTGAGGTAGTTTTAGATAGAAAAGAGATTATAGTGATATACAATGATTTTTATATAGATCTAGAGAAAATAATAGATAAAATTGAAGAAGATGGATATACTGTAATATAAATAACATCTGCTAAATTTTCACAAAATACTTTTAAAAAGAATAGAAACGTGTTAAAATTATTTTGGTGAAACTACCATAAATTTTAGGAGGTGTTTTTAATGGCATTTGTAATAAACGATTCATGCATAAGCTGTGGAGCATGTGCGCCAGAATGTCCAGTTAATGCTATAAGTCAAGGAGATACTCAATTCGTAATAGATGCAGATACTTGTATAGATTGCGGAAACTGTGCTAATGTTTGTCCAGTTGGAGCACCAGTTCAAGAATAGTCATATAGCAGAAGAGACCGCTTTTAAAGCGGTCTTTTAAATTTTATTTACAATTTATTGGAAGTACTATTGTACCTTTATTAGAGTCAAGTGTTTCTTTAAAAATTCTAAAAGATTTATTAGGAAATTTTCTTATGTTTTTTAGTAATAGTGAAAATTCTTTTAATCCATTAAATAAAAAAGAAGAAGTTTTAGCTTTGTAGTTCATAGGTATTATAATCTTTGGGCTTATTTTTTTTGAAAGTAAATAAGCTTCCTTTCCAGATAAGGTAATATTCCCACCAACAGGAAGAAATAAAATATCGATTTTCCCTATTTCTTGTATAAGATTGTCAGATAAAATCTCTCCAAGATAACCTAAATGACATAATTTTAAATTATCTATATCATAGGTGTATATTATATTTTCTCCTCTCTTAGTCCCATTAAAGTCATCGCAAAAGGTAGTATATCCTTTTATTAAACCAATATCAGTATTAAAATTTCCACAAGAATTTATTATATTAATATTTGGGTCAATAGTTTGCTTATAGGATAAAGGTTGTTGAAAACTACTTAGCGTTATAACATTAGGGTTTAAATCTGATATATTACAATTATGAAATTTATTAAATGGGTCAATAAGAAGTCTTTTACCCATTGAAGTTTTTATAAAAAATGTTGAATTTTCAATCCATGTAATATCCATAAATACTCCTCCCTTATATAACTTTATTATTTACAAGGTAATAGGAATATAAACCTATTCTCTTGAAGAAATATAAAAAAAGTATTAATATAATGTTACAAAGTCAAGGTAAGTAAAGAACAATAAAAGCTAAGAAGGTGTAGATATGGCAAGATTAACTGACGTAATAGAAAAGTTTATAAAAGATATGATAAATGAAGAGAATGATAAAAAGATTTCAATTCAAAGAAATGAGTTGGCAGATCAATTTAGATGTGCACCATCTCAAATAAATTATGTATTAAGTACTCGTTTTACCTATGCTAAAGGATATGTAATTGAAAGTAGAAGAGGTGGCGGTGGATATATTTCAATTAAGAGAGTTGAACATAAATGTCCAGCTGGAAGAAAAAGATTATTATATGAATCTATAGGGGATAGTATAACATATCATAATGCAATTGCTTTCTTAGATAATATATTAGAAACTAAATTGATTAATAAAAAGGAGTATGAACTCATAAAAATATCAGTGAATGATAAAACATTAAAATCTGTTGAAGATAAAAATAAATTAAGGGCAGATTTATTAAAAGGCATGATGATGGTAATAATAGAATAATTATGTATATATTTGTTTTATAAATAATAAGAATATTTAAGATTAAAAATTATAAATTCTGGTAACAATATAGAAGAGATGTATGAATTTGTTAATTATGAAAGGGATGTGGGTAAAGCTTTCATAGTTATTGTATGGTATAAAAGGGTAAGGAGGATTAAACATGGGTAATGGGAGATTTACAGAAAGGGTTCAGACTGTAATACTAGAGGGTAAAAAAGAGTCATGCAACTTTAAACATGGATATATTGGTACAGAGCATATACTTCTTGGAATACTAAAAGAAGGAGGATATGCCGCACAAATTTTAAATAAATATAATATAAATGATAATAATATAAGAGAAAAAATAGAGCTTTATTTAGGTTATGGAGATGTGGATGTAACATTATTAGAGTTGTTATTAACTCCAAGAACTAAAAATCTTTTAGATAGAAGCTTTAAAGAAGCAAAAAATTATAATCATGAATATATAACTCCAGAGCATATACTATTATCTCTTCTTAAAGAAGCTGATGGAGTTGCATATACAATATTATTACAAACAGAAGTAAATATACAGGAAATATTAAATGATATAAATATATTTTTACAAAGTAAAGAAGATGAAAATTTTTCTAAATATGAAGAAGATGAAAAAGTTTATGAAAAAATGTCAGTACTAAATCAATATAGTGTTAATATGACCAAGCTTGCAAAGGAAGGTAAGTTTGATCCTGTTATAGGAAGAGATAAAGAAACACAAAGAGTTTTAGAAATACTTTGTAGGAGAGTAAAAAATAATCCATGTTTAATTGGAGAGCCAGGAGTTGGGAAGACAGCTGTTATTGAAGGATTAGCTCAAAGAATAGTAGCTGGAAATATACCAGAAATACTTAAAGAAAAACAAATATTTTCTTTAGATCTTACAAATATTATTGCGGGAGCAAAATATAGAGGGGAATTTGAGGATAGATTAAAGAAAATAGTTGAAGAAATAAAAGGGAATAAAGATATAATTTTATTTATAGATGAAATCCATATGATAATTGGAGCTGGAGGAGCAGAAGGTGCAATTGATGCCTCAAACATATTAAAACCATCCCTTGCAAGGGGAGATATTCAGTGTATAGGGGCTACAACAATAGATGAATATAGAAAGCATATAGAAAAAGATTTAGCGCTAGAGAGAAGATTTCAACCTATAAACGTTGGAGAGCCAAATAAGGAAGAAACATTAAAAATTTTAATGGGACTAAGGGATAAATATGAAGCTCATCACAAAATAAAAATATCAGATGAAGCTCTTAAAACAGCAGTATATATGGGTGAAAGATATATAGTAAATAGATTTATGCCTGATAAAGCAATAGATTTAATAGATGAAGCCTCAGCTAAAATTAGAATAGAAACTGTTATAAATCCTCCAGAAGTTAAGGAGTTAGAAGAAAAAATAAAATTAGTAATAGAAGAAAAGGAAGAGGCTATAAAAATTCAAGAATTTGAAAAGGCAGCAACCTTTAGAGATAAAGAAATAAAATTACAAGAGGAATTAAAAAATAGATTAAATAATTGGAATAATAATTTAGAAAATACATTAATAGTTGGTTCTGATGATATAGCTAAAGTTATTTCTAGCTGGACCAATATACCAGTTGAAAAACTTACTGAAAAGGAAAGTGAAAAATTACTTAAGCTAGAAGAGAGACTTCATGAAAGGGTAATTGGTCAAAGTGAAGCAGTATCATCAATTGCTAGAGCAATAAGAAGAGCTAGAGTAGGACTTCAAGATCCTAACAGACCAATTGGAAGCTTTATATTTCTAGGTCCAACAGGGGTTGGCAAAACAGAGCTTTGCAAGGCTCTTGCAGAATCAATTTTTGGTGATGAAAATAATATGATTAGAATTGATATGTCAGAATATATGGAAAAACATGCTGTCTCTAAATTAATGGGAGCACCTCCAGGTTATATTGGATATGATGAAGGAGGTCAATTAACAGAGGCTATAAGAAGAAAACCATATTCAGTTGTTTTATTAGATGAAATTGAAAAGGCTCATCCTGATGTATTTAATATATTACTTCAAATATTAGAAGATGGAAGATTGACAGATGGGAAGGGAAAGGTTGTTAACTTTAAAAATACTATAATAATAATGACATCTAACATAGGAGCAGAAAAAATTTATAAACAAAGAAATGTAGGGTTTTTAATTAATAATGACAAAGACTTTGGATATAATTTTATGAAAGAGAATATGTTAGAAGAATTAAGAAAAAGTTTTAAACCTGAATTTTTAAATAGAGTAGATGATACTATTGTATTTCATAAATTAAATAGGGATAGTATGAAAGAAATATTGGATATTATGCTTAAAGAAATGAAACTTAGATTAAGAAATAGCAATATTGATATAAGTTTTGATGAAGAGATAAAGGAATATTTATTAGATAAGTGCAAAATAAGTGATTATGGAGCAAGACCTTTTAGAAGAATAATTACAAAAGAAATTGAAGATAAATTAAGTGAAGAAATATTAAAGGGTAATATAGTAAAAGATAAATATTTAGAAGTTTTTATAAAAGAACAATGTATAAAATTTAAGAATATAAGTTAAGTTATAAAGGGGGTATTAGTTTTATACTCCCTTTAAATGTTTCTTAAAAATAATTATTACATAAAATATATTGTTGAAATGAATTTATATAGTGATATAATAAAAACAAATATAAAAGATATACCCCGTGGGGGTAAGGAGGCGGAAATAATGTCAAAGGAAGTAAAAGAAATTGATTTAATTATAGTTGGTGGAGGACCAGCTGGTTTAACTGCAGCTATATATGCATCAAGAGCAAGACTTAACATGTTATTATTAGAAGATAAAGTTATGGGTGGTCAAGTTAGAAACAGTTATTTAGTAGAGAATTACCCAGGCTTTAGAGAAATAGCTGGTGCAGAACTTGCAGATCGTATGCAAAAACAAGCTGAGGAGTTAGGAGCTACAATTGAAGAGTTTGATGTTATAGAAAAAGTTAAATTTAACGAAGAAGAAAAAATAATAGAAACTGAAGAGTTTATATATAAACCAAAGGCAGTAATAATTGCAACAGGAGCATCACCAAAGAAGTTACCAATAAAAAATGAAGAGAAATTCTCTGGAAAGGGAGTTCATTATTGTGCAGTATGTGATGGTGCAATGTATCAAGATAAGATTGTTGGTATAGTTGGTGGAGGAAACACAGCTTTAGAAGAAGCAATATTTTTAACAAATTTTGCAAAGAAAGTTTATTTAATTAGAAGATATGACTATTTTAGAGGAGAGCAAAGTGTATTAGAGGATGTTGAAAAGAATGAAAAGATAGAAATTCTTTATAATGAAGATTTAATAGCTGTTGATGGAGGAGACTTTGTAGAAAAAGGAATAATAAAGAATACATTAACAGGTGAAGAAAAAGAATTAAAATTAGATGCTGTTTTTGGTTCAATAGGTAATACACCAATGGTAAGCTTATTTAAAGAATATATAGAGGTAACTAAAGGTGGATATATAGTTACAGATGAGCATATGAGAACAAATGTACCAGGAGTTTATGCTGTTGGTGATGTAAGGGAAAAGGAATATAGACAAATTACAACAGCAGTTGCTGATGGAACAATAGCAGCATTAGAAGCAGAAAAGTATGTAAAGAAAATTAATAGATAAGGTGGGATAAATTATGGTAAAGATATATTCAACATCATGGTGTCCATCATGTGTTAAGGCTAAAAAATATTTAAATATGAAGGGGATAGATTTTGAAGAAATAAATGTTGCTGATAAACATGAAGATAGAAATGAAGTTCAAAAGGTATCAGGACAAAGAACTGTTCCAGTATTAGATATTGATGGCAAGATTATTGTTGGATTTGATAAAAAAGCTATAGACGAAGCTTTAAAATAAATTAATTTAAAAAAGTCCTATTACGAATTCGTAATAGGACTTTTTAATACTTTAAATTAAGCATTAGCTAATGCTTTATCAATTGCAGGTTTATCAAAACCTACTATGATTGTTCCGTTTATATCAAGAACTGGAACACCCATTTGTTTTGATTTCTTAAGCATTTCTTCTCTAGCATTCATATCTTCTTGTACATTTAAAGAAGTGAATTCTACGCCTTTCTTTGTTAAATAATCCTTTGCTTTTACACACCAAGGGCATGAATTAGTTGTATATACTTTTATCATAATTTTTACCTCCTAAATAATAATAATAATTATTATTAAATATCTTTTTTTCAATTTTACCTTAAATAAATATGAAATTCAAGGACGTTAGTGTGTATAATGTGTAACATTTAAATGATGATGAAATAATATACAGTATATTATTTTATTATATCTTTGTTGTCTAAATTTGAATTTAAAATAAAATTACTCACATCTCCATCTAAAATGGAATTTGAAAATGTCTCACTTACATTAATTTGATTAGTATCTTTTATAGTGTTTTTAGGGGTTACAATAGTATTAACAAGTTTTGTTTTATCAATCATAGTACCATCATCTCCTTTTAAACTGTATAATTATTATTTGTATAAAAGAAAATTATTATGCTAAAAATAAAATTAAATTGTATAGTGGTCTAGACAACTATATATTACGGGTATATAATTAATTAAGGAGGAACAGATATGATAGATAAAAATAGTCCAATTCCAGTTTATTTTCAATTAAAGGAGGATATCTTAGATAAAATTTCACAAGGTTATTGGAAGGTGGGAGACTGCATAAATAGTGAAAGGGAACTTTCAGAACAGTATGGAGTTAGCAGAATGACAATAAGACAAGCCTTAGGGGAATTAGTTCAAGATGGAGTTTTAGTAAGAGAAAAGGGAAAAGGTACATTTGTCTGTGAACCCAAAGTAAAGCAACAGGATGTAATGAGTTTTACTGATATGATTGAAAGCTCAGGAGGAAAACTTGAAACAGAAATTTTAGAGTTTGAAATTATAGATACTCCATGTGAGTTACTAGACATATTAAAAGATGAAAAAGTATATAGAATAAACAGAATGAGAAAAGTTGATGGGGAATGTATAGCAAATGAAATTGTACATATATCACCTAAAATATGTGGAGATATAACAGAGGAATCATTAAAAGGTTCATTATTTAAAATTATAGAGAAGAATGGACATTTTATAAATCATTCAGAATCATCAATAAGTGCAATTGTTATGGACGATTTTTATAAGAAGTTATTTAGGGTAAATAGAGTACTTCCTTTAATTAGAACCTTTGGAACTACTTTAGACGAAAATAATAATATACTTTTTGTAGAGGAGTCTATTTATAGATCAGATAAATATATTTTACAAGTAAATATATCAAGGCGAGAGGGGAAATTAAAGTGAAGCTAGTATTAGTTAAAAATTATGATGAGATGAGTAAGGTTTCAGCAGACCTAATGGTAGAAGTAATTAATAAAAAACCAGATGCAGTTTTAGGACTTGCAACAGGTGGAACACCAATAGGAATGTATAAAAATTTAATAAAGATGAACGAAGAAGGAAAAGTTGATTTTAGCAAGGTAACAACAGTAAACCTTGATGAATATATAGGACTTCCAGGAACTCATGAGCAAAGCTATAGATTTTTTATGAATAAGAATCTTTTTGACCATATAAATATAAATAAAGAAAATACTTATGTTCCAAATGGATTAGCAGAAGATATTGAAGCTGAAGGAAAGGCTTATGATGAAAAAATAGATTCTTTAGGTGGAACAGATATTCAATTATTAGGTGTTGGTAACAATGGACATATAGCTTTTAATGAACCAGATTCATGTTTAATTGCAGGAACTCATCTTACAGGTTTAACTAAGAGCACAATTGAAGCAAATTCAAGATTTTTTGATTCAATGGATGAAGTTCCAAAGACAGCCATAACAATGGGACTTGGACAAATAATGAAATCAAAAAAGATATTGCTAGTGGCTAGTGGAGATAGTAAAGCAGAGGCAATGAAGGAATTATTTAGTGGAAAAATAACAACTAATTGTCCTGTAACAATGCTTAATATGCATAGAGATGTTACAGTAGTAGTTGATGAAGAAGCTGCAAAACTAATAAAATAAGTTAAATAAATTAATTAAAATAAAGCTTAACCCAGAAAAAGGAATTATCATTAATTTGATGATTCCTTTTTGCATTAGTTAAAGATTATAAAAAATAAGTTAATAATGTTATATTAATATGATTGTATGGTATTATAATATAGATAGAATATAAGTTTAGACTAATTTATAAAAAGAGTGAGGGTGTTTTTGTGGCTAAGGTGAAATCAATATTTATTTGCCAAGAATGTGGTTATGAATCTGCAAAATGGCTTGGAAAATGTCCATCTTGTAATGAATGGAATACATTTGTTGAAGAAGTAAGAGATAATAAGGTTCAAATAAAAAATGATATAGTAAAAAAATTAGATCCTAAAAATATGCCTAAAAGCATCAGCAATATTAAATCTGGAGAGAAAGAGAGATATAATACTGGAATAGATGAATTAAACAGGGTTTTAGGTGGAGGATTAGTTAAAGGTTCTTTAACATTAATTTCAGGAGACCCTGGTATAGGAAAATCTACATTATTACTTCAAACTGCAAATAATATTGCAAAAAAGTATGGGAAAGTATTATATGTTTCTGGAGAAGAATCAGAGGAACAGATAAAAATAAGAGGAGATAGATTAGGTGTAACTTCAAATGATTTATATATTGTTTCAGAAACTAATCTAGATACAATAGAAGTTTATATAGATGAATTAGAGCCTAAGTTTGTAATAATAGATTCAATTCAAACAATATACAAAGAAGGGGTAACCTCGGCACCTGGTAGTGTATCTCAGGTAAAGGAATGTTCTAATCAAATAATGAGAATTGGAAAGAAAAGAAATATACCTTTATTTATAGTGGCCCATGTAACAAAGCAGGGTGAACTTGCAGGGCCAAGAGTGCTAGAGCATATGGTAGATACAGTTCTTTATTTCGAAGGGGAAAGAACTGAGGAATTTAGAATTTTGCGAACTATGAAAAATAGATTTGGAACAACAAGTGAAATTGGTGTTTTTGAAATGAGACAAGAAGGATTGGTTGAAATATATGATCCATCAAGTATTTTCCTTGAGGATACAACTTTTAATCAAGAAGGTTCAGTTGTAATTGGAATTATGGAAGGAACAAGACCAATACTTGTAGAAATTCAGGCATTAGTTACAGAGACAAAGGCTGTAATGCCAAGGAGAACTGCTGTTGGTATTGATAACCAAAGGTTAAGTTTAATACTTGCTGTACTAGAAAAGAAACTAAGGATTCCATTTTATAATCATGATGTATATGTAAATGTAGTAGGTGGATTAAACTTAGATGGTACAACAGCTGATTTAGGCCTTGCAATAGCACTGCTTTCAAGTATAAAGGGGAAGGGAATTAAACTTCCAAAGGTACTTGTAACAGGGGAGGTTGGATTAACTGGAGAGATAAGACCAATATCATCTGTAGATAGACTTGTAAATGAGGCAGAAAAGATGGGATTTGAATATACAATAATCCCAAATAGAAATAGAGAAAAAGTAGCAAATAAGACAATTAAAATTATAGGTGTTAGCAACATAAGGGAAGCGATAAGTAAGATATTCTAGGAGAATAGGTGAGTGAATGAGATTAGAAAGAGATATTGAAATAAAAAACATATTAAAAATAATGTGCCCAGGAACTCAACTAAGGGAAGGACTTGAAAATATTTTAAGGGCTAAAACAGGGGGACTAATAGTTTTAGGCGATAGTGATGAGGTTATGGATATAGTAGATGGAGGATTTACTATTAATTCAGAATATTCTCCAGCTTATGTATATGAACTTGCAAAAATGGATGGGGCAATTGTAATAAGTGAAGATTTAAAGAAAATAGTGCGTGCAAATGCACAATTAGTACCAAGTGCATCAATACCAACCTTTGAAACTGGAACAAGACATAGGACAGCGCAGAGGGTTGCAAGGGAAACTGGAAATATTGTTGTTGCTATATCTCAAAGAAGAAATATAATTACAGTTTACAAAGGTGAATTGAAATATGTATTAAGAGAAAGCAGCGTAATTCTTGGAAGAGCAAATCAGGCAGTTCAAACACTAGAAAAATATGTTTCAGTCCTTGAGAGGGTAATAAACAATTTGAATTTATTAGAATTTCAAGATTTAACAACTCTTTTTGATGTTGTAACTGCAGTTCAAAGAACGGAAATGGTTATGAGAATTGTAGAAGAAATAAGGATATATATTTTAGAACTTGGAAATGAGGGAAGACTTATTTCAATGCAATTAAATGAACTTATAAGACATATAGAAAGAGATGGAATTTATTTAATAAGAGATTATATTAATCCAGAGAGAGACTATGAAGAAATATATGAAGATATTCAAAATTTAACTTCAAAGGAACTTATAGATTTAGAGGCTATTGCTAGGGTTTTAGGATATGGATATGCACCTCTTGCAGATACATTAATATCACCTAAAGGATATAGAATGCTTAGTAAAATACCTAGGATACCATCAACTGTTAGAGATAATTTAATAAATCATTTTGAAGACTTCAATGGAATAATTGCAGCTGATATAGATGATTTAGATAAGGTAGAAGGTATTGGAGAAGCTAGAGCAAAGGCAATAAAAAATGGATTAAGAAGAATAAATGATCAAATTTCTTTAAAAGCGGAATTATAAAATTAATAAAAGCGGATTCTATTAATAAGTTATATAGAATCCGCTATTTATTTATCATTTATGTTATTATCTAAAATTAAATTTGCCAAGTGTTGTAATTTTATCATTTTCTTTAAGTAATACATCGTAAAGGTTTATGTCTAATGTGTTGCAAAGAGATGTAAGATAGAAAATGTTATTTCCCATTTCACGTTCAATAACTTCACGACAATTATCACATAAGGTTCCTTCTATATGGGTTTTAAAGCAATCTGTAAGATTATCTATAGAATCATTATCTTTTGGTAAGCATTGTTTACATGCATTTATCTTTATGCAACCGCAGTTAGTGACAGCTTTTATAATAGCTCTGTTAACTCTAGCATTTGATTCAGTATATTTGCTTAATGTATCAAGTATACTTTTATGCCTAAGTAAAGAATCGTTTACAGAATTTTGGAAATCATCAAAAATAATATCTTTCATTTGTCTCAACTCCTTGCTAGTATTTAATATGTCTAAGTTAATTATAAATTTATTAGGCAATATTTGTCAATGTAGATTTCAATGAATAAGTATTATTTAACATAATAGTATATCATTTTTATTATAAAATATAGGGGGTATAAATCTAATCTTTAATATAGTTAATCTAAATTAAGAAAATCTTCATATAAGTTAACGTTTTAAATATGGTATAATTAAGAAAAAGATTATACTGTTTTTTAAATAAAATAACAGTTTTTCAAGAATTTTATATAACAAATGTGGCAACAATTTAATAAGGAGGTGATAAAATGTTTAAAAAATTAATTAGAGGTATTTTGACATTAATGGGGCTGTTAGTCGGTTATATAATAGGAGAATCAATTTTAAAAATTCAAGCTGTTAAACAGATAAGTTATTTATCAAGTACAGTTGGTTCGGTATTATTCCTTATTGTTATTTCTTTATTAGTTGGTATTATTTTGTATTTAGTATCTCCAAAAATATATAGATCAGTTTCAGAGCTTGTAGACTACACTGAAAAGAATATAAGAAAATTTACTGTAGTAGAAATTATATATGGTGCAGTTGGAGCTGTGATAGCGTTAATAATTATGTTCTTCTTAGCAAGACCATTAAACGATATTGGAGGAAGCTTAGGACCTATAATATATGTTTTGGTTAACTTATTAAGTGCAATATTAGGTATGAAGATAATGGTTGAAAAGAAAGATGATATAGATAATATGCTATTATCTATGAAAAAAACAAATGCTTTAAAAGAAAAGGCTAGTAAAGAAAAAAAGGCTAAAGCTTCAGCTAAAATGGGTAAGGTTATACCTAAAGTGTTAGATACATCAGTTATAATTGATGGAAGAATATTTGATATTTGTAAGACTGGGTTTATTGAAGGACCTTTAGTTATACCTAATTTTGTTTTAGATGAATTAAGACATATATCAGATTCATCAGACTCATTAAAGAGAACAAGAGGTAGAAGAGGATTAGATATATTAAATAAAATTCAAAAGGAATTAGACATTGAAACTCAAATTTGGGAAGGAGATTTTCCAAAAATAGCAGAAGTAGATGCTAAACTTTTAAAATTATCTCAAACACTAGATGGAAAAGTAATAACTAATGATTATAATTTAAATAAAGTAGCAGAAGTACAAGGAGTACCTGTTTTAAATATTAATGAACTTTCTAATGCAATTAAACCAGTTGTTATTCCTGGAGAAGAAATGACAGTAGAAGTTGTAAAAGACGGAAAAGAGGCAAGTCAAGGAGTAGCATATTTAGATGATGGTACTATGATTGTAGTTGAAGGTGGAAAAAAATATATTTCAAAAACAATAGATGTTATAGTAACATCTGTACTACAAACTGCTGCAGGTAGAATGATATTTGCCAAACCTAAGGAAGCTTAGAAGGAGAACATTATGAATAGTGCAATCATTTTATCTGGTGGAAGAGGCAAGAGAATGGGCTCTAATTTAAGTAAGCAATTTATATTAATAAATGAAAAGCCTATTTTATATTACACAATTAAGAAATTTAGAGAAAATGAATTAATTGATGAGATAATATTAGTTCTTCCAAAAGACGAGATTGAATATTGTAAAAAAGAAGTATTAGAAAAAAATAATTTGTTTGTAGATAAGATAGTTGAAGGTGGAGAAGAAAGACAAGATTCTGTTTTTAATGGATTAAATGCCATAGATAATGGAGATATTGTTTTAATTCACGATGGAGCTAGACCTTTTGTTACTGATAAAATCATAAAAGATGGAATAGAAGGTGCTAAAAAGTTTAAAGCAGCAGCTCCAGGAGTAATGCCTAAAGATACTATTAAGGTAAAAGATAAGAATAACTTATCAAAGGAAACTCTTAATAGAGAAGAACTTATAGCAGTTCAAACACCACAAGTATTTGATTATAATCTTATATTAGAATGTCACAAAAAGATAAAAGAAAATAATATAAAAGTAACAGATGATACTATGGTTGTTGAAACCTTTGGAAATAAAGTTTTCTTATATGAAGGAGCCTATACAAACATAAAAATAACTACTCCAGAAGATTTAATTTTAGCTAAGTATTTAGCTTGTGATTAATGAAATAAAGCTATTGACAAGGTATTTTTCAAAGATTATAATTAATAGATATAACGAATATTAGTTAAAAGCTATGAAGAAGAATAGTAGAAATCGCCATTTTCAGAGAGAGAATTCACCGGCTGAAAGATTCTCAAATAGATTTTGAACCAGCTTTGGAGTAATAGGAAAAAACTATCGGTTTAATACCGTTATCATTATTAAAGAAAAAAATTAGGTGGTACCGCGATTAGTAGTCGCCCTATTGGTAAATAGGGTGGCTTTTTTTTATACATAAAAATAATAAAACCAGGAGGAAAATAATTATGAAAATGTCAAATATGTTTATGGCTACACTTAGAGAAGTTCCAGCAGAGGCTGAAATTGCAAGTCATCAATTAATGGTTAGAGCAGGATTAATAAGAAAAATGGCATCAGGAGTTTATAATTATCTACCATTAGGAGTTAAAGCTCTTAGAAATGTTGAAAATATAGTAAGAGAAGAAATGGATAATACAGGAGCTCAAGAACTTTTATGTTCAGCAGTAGTTCCAGCAGAATTATGGGAAGAATCAGGAAGATGGGGAGCTTATGGACCTGAATTATTTAGATTCCAAGATAGAAATAATAGAGATTTCTGTTTAGGACCAACTCATGAAGAAGTATTTACAGAAATTGCAAAGAATGAAATAAAATCATATAAGCAATTACCAGTAAATTTATATCAAATTCAAACTAAGTATAGAGACGAAACTAGACCAAGATTTGGAGTTATGAGATCTAGAGAATTCATAATGAAAGATGCTTATAGTTTTGATAAAGACCAAGAAGGATTAGATTTAGCTTTTAATAAAATGCATGATGCCTACATAAACATATTCAATAGATGTGGATTAGATGCAAAATGTGTTGAAGCTGACTCAGGTGCTATTGGAGGTTCAAACTCAGCAGAATTTATGGTTAAATCAGAAGTTGGAGAAGATGACGTAGTATTCTGTACATCATGTAATTATGCTGCAAATATAGAAAAGGCAGAAACAATAGCAGAAGTTGCAGAAGCTGAAGAGTTAGCTAAAATGGAAAAAATAGCAACTCCAGATAGCAGAACTATAGAAGAAATTTCAGAATTCTTAAAAGTATCTCCAAAGAAAACAGTTAAAACTTTAATTTATAACGTAGATGGAAAATTAGTTGGAGTTTTAGTTAGAGGAGATAGAGAAGTTAATGAAATCAAAGTTGCAAATGCTTCTAATGCTTCTGGTGATATAGAATTAGCTTCACATGAAGAAGTTTCAAAGGCAACTAATGCAGAAACAGGTTTTGCAGGTCCAGTTGGATTAAAAGTAGATTTATTATTAGTAGATGAAGAAGTTAGTAAAATGTATAATATGATTGTAGGTGCTAACGAAACAGGATACCATTTAACTGGTGTTAATTATGGAAGAGAATTTGAAGGTGTAATTGGAGACTTTAGAAACATAGAAGAAGGAGAAACTTGTCCAAAATGTGGTGGAAAAGTTACTATAGCAAGAGGAACTGAAGTTGGACACATCTTTAAACTAGGAACTAAGTATTCAGAAGCTATGAATGCAAACTTTATAGATGTTGATGGTAAAGAAAAACCATTTATAATGGGTTGCTATGGAATAGGTGTTACAAGAACACTTGCATCAATAATTGAACAACATCATGATGAAGATGGAATAATCTGGCCTTTAGCAGTTGCACCATATCATGTTTCAGTAATTGCTGTTAATTCAAAGGATGAAGAGCAAATGAGAATAGCTACAGAAATCTATAATGAATTAAACAAAATGGGAGTAGAAGCTCTTTTAGATGATAGAAAAGAAAGAGCTGGAGTTAAGTTTAAAGATTCAGAACTTATGGGAATTCCTATGAGAATTACAGTAGGTAAGAAAATAGGGGATGGAGAAGTTGAATTTAAGCTAAGAGATGGCGGCGAAAATGAAACTATAAAGATAGAAGATGCAAAGGAAAGAGTCAGAGCAGAATTCGAAAAGCATAACCTAAAAATAAGATAATTAGGAGGAATTAGAATGAAGCTTTATAACACGCTAACAAGAAAAAAAGAAGAATTCATACCAATAACTCCAGGAGAAGTTAAAATGTATGTTTGTGGACCTACAGTATATAACTTCTTTCATATAGGAAATGGTAGAACATTTATAGTTTTTGACACAATAAGAAGATATTTTGAATATAGAGGCTATAAGGTTAAATTTGTTCAAAACTTTACAGATATAGATGACAAGATGATAAAGAGAGCAAATGAAGAAGGAACTTCAGTAAAAGAAGTTGGAGATAAGTATATAGGAGAATATTATACAGATGCAGATGCTCTTAATATAGAAAGAGCAACTGTTAATCCTAGAGCTACTCAATATATAGATGAAATAATTAAGTTTGTAGAAGAACTAATTGAAAAAGGCTATGCCTATGAAGTAGATGGTGATGTTTACTTTAGCACTAAAAAGTTTGAAGGTTATGGCAAATTATCAAAACAAAATTTAGATGACTTACAAGCTGGAGCTAGAATTAATGTAGACGAAAGAAAGAAAGATCCTATGGACTTTGCTATATGGAAGGCAAAGAAAGAAGGAGAACCTGCATGGAAGTGCCCTTGGGGAGAAGGAAGACCAGGATGGCATATAGAATGCTCATGTATGGCAAAGAATATCCTAGGAGATACAATTGATATACATGCAGGTGGAATGGATTTAGCATTTCCACATCATGAAAATGAAATAGCCCAAAGTGAAGCCTTAACAGGAGAACCATTTGCACATTATTGGTTACATTCAGCTTATGTAAATGTAAATAATCAAAAAATGTCTAAGTCATTAAATAATTTCTTTACAGCAAGAGATGTATTAAAGGAATATGATTCAGATGTAATTAGATTTTTAATGCTTTCATGCCATTATAGAATTCAATTAAACTATAGTGCTGATTTATTAGAGTCAGCTAAGTCATCAGTTGAAAGATTATATAATGCAATAGGAAACCTTGAAAATCTTATGGATGAAGTTTCAAGAGTTGAAATGAATGAAGAAGAAAAGAAATACTTAGAAAGCTTAAATAAGTATAGAGAAAAATATATTGAAAAAATGGATGATGACTTCAATACAGCAGATGCTATAACTGCAATATTTGATTTAGTTAAAGACATTAATACTAACATAGATGGAAATTCATCAAAGGAATTAGCAAAGGGAGCTTTAGACTTAATAAGAGAACTTGGAGCACCTCTTGGAATGTTACAAAAATCAACTAAAGGTGATTTAGCAGATGAAGCTTCTGAAATAGAAGGATTAATAGAAGAAAGACAACAAGCAAGAAAGAATAGAGACTTTGCCCTTGCAGATAAAATAAGAGACGATTTAAAAGCAAGAGGAATAGTCCTTGAAGATACTCCACAAGGAGTAAGATGGAAAAAGGTCAACTAATTAAAAAGGGCTGTGCAATTAAGCGCAGCCCTTATTTAAAGGAGTAATAATATGTTAGAAAATTTCAGAAATAGAGAATTTACAAAAGATGAAGCTAGAAGACTAAATCCACTTCAATTAGCATTAATAGGAGATGGAGCTTATGAATTATTTATAAGAGATTATATTATTTCAAATAATACAGAACTTTCAGCCCATAAAATTCATAGAGAAGCTATAAATTATGTTAAGGCAAAAAGTCAATCAGATATAATGCATGAAATAGAAGATTTATTAACGGAAGAAGAAAGCTATATTTATAAAAGAGGAAGAAATGCTAAATCAGCAACTGTACCTAAAAATGCAGATGTTAGAGATTATAGAATGGCAACAGGTTTTGAGGCTTTAGTTGGATACTTATATTTAATAAATGATATGGAAAGATTAGAATTTGTATTTAATAAAAGTATAGAAATATGTAAAAAATAATATAAAATATAACTAATAAGGAGTTATGTAAAAATGACAAGAATAAAAAAGAGTAATCAAAATAGAAAAAGAGATGATAGAAAAAATAATAAATTTAGAGAAAATAGAGAAGTAGAAGTTGATTTTTCACCTAGAAATAAAGATGGTAGAAAATTTAGAGAAGAAAAACAATTTAAACAAAGAGAAGAAAAAGTTTTAGGTAATAAACAAATAGAACAGGTAAGAGAAGATTTAATAATAGGTAGAAATGCTGTTATGGAAGCGTTAAAAAGTAATAAGACAATAGAAGCGCTATATATAACAAATGGACCTAGAGAAGGCTCAATAAATGCAATAATAAATCTTGCAAAAGAAAATAGAATTGTTCTTAAAGAGGTTGATAAAAAGAAATTAGATTCAATGTCAGATGGAGCAGTGCATCAAGGGGTTATAGCTAGAATAACACCATATAAATATTTTGAAGTGAAGGATATATTAGATGATGCAAAGAAAAAAGGAGAAGAACCTTTTATAATAATTTTGGATGAATTAGAAGATCCTCACAACTTAGGTTCAATAATCAGAACTGCGGAAACTTGTGGAGTTCATGGTATTATAATTCCAAAAAGAAGAAATGTTGGGGTAACTCCTACTGTATATAAATCATCAGTTGGAGCAGTAGAACATGTAAAAATAGCAAAAGTTACTAACGTAAATAGTATAATTGATGATTTAAAGTCACAGGGAATATGGGTTTATGGAGCAGATATAGAAGGAAAAGAATATAGTTATGAAGTGGACTTTAGTGGATCATGTGCATTAATAATAGGTAGTGAAGGTAGAGGTATATCTAAATTAACTCTTAAAAAATGTGACAAGTTAGTTAAAATACCTATGATTGGAAAAATAAATTCTTTAAATGCATCAGTAGCTGGTGGTATAATGATGTATGAAGTATTAAAGGGTAGATTGAAATAAAAAGAGGGATGAGTTTTGAAAATTATATTTATAGATGGATATAATGTATTAAACAGCTGGCCCAATTTAAAAGATTTGAAGAATATTAGTTTTGATGGAGCTAGAAATAAATTGGTGGATATATTGCATAATTATGGTAGCTACAATGACTGTAAAGCAATTTTAGTATTTGATGGACATAAAGTGGCAGGCAATATAGAAAGCAAGGAAGAAGTTAATAAAAATCTATCTATAGTTTTTACTAAAGATGGAGAAACCGCTGATAGTTATATAGAAAAGGCAGTCCATTCTATTGGTAGAAGGTATGAAGTTTACGTAGTTACATCAGATTGGTTAGAACAGCAAACAATATTCCAACGGGGAGCTGTAAGAATGTCCTCATTAGAATTTTATAATGAGGTTATTGGACTAGAAAAGAAAATAAGAGTAAAAGCAGAAAATAATATGATTTCACAAAAGAATAGCTTAGAAGACAATATTTGTGATGATGTTTTGGATAAACTTGAGAAACTGCGTAGAAGTCATTGATACTGTTGACTTAGTTTTCAGTGCTAATGTATAATAGCAGTTATATAAAGGGTTTTATTTTAGGGCAAAATGTGGAGAATGGTGGGTATTCTATGACTAAATGTTTGGATTTAGATTTTAAAGAAAAAAATGATGAAGAAGTAGCAGTAGAAGCAAAAAATGGAAATGTAAAAGCACAGGAATATTTAATAAATAAATATGAGGGCTTTATTAAAACTAAAGCAAAGTCATATTTTTTAATTGGTGCAGATAGAGAAGATATTTATCAAGAAGGTATGATAGGTCTTTATAAAGCAATTAGAGATTTTAATCCAGATAAATTATCAACATTTAAAGCATTTGCAGAATTATGTGTAACAAGACAGATAATAACAGCAATAAAAACAGCAACAAGACAAAAACATATTCCATTAAATACTTACGTATCTTTAAATAAACCCATTTATGAAGAAGAATCTGAAAGAACCTTGTTAGATGTTCTTTCTGGATTTAAAATCACAGACCCTGAAGAACTTGTTATAAGTCAAGAAGAAAAAGTAAGAATTGAAGAAGAGATAGAAAAAGTTTTATCAAGATTAGAATTAGAGGTATTAAATTCATATCTTGATGGAAAATCCTATCAAGAGATAGCATGTGATTTAGATAGACATGCAAAATCAATAGACAATGCACTACAAAGGGTAAAAAGAAAGCTTGAAAAATGCCTTGACATAAAGTAGTGAATTTTTATTGACAAACAAAAGGAATGATAGTAAACTTTATAATTGGTATATTAAAGAAAACTCATGAATTGAGTGCTCACGTAGCTCAGTTGGCAGAGTGTCGCCTTGGTAAGGCGGAGGTCGTCGGTTCAATCCCGATCGTGAGCTCCAAGCATATAAAAATGTACAAAACACTAGGCAAGGTTTATTAGAGTGATAAGGAGGAATTTATAATGTCAAAAGCAAAATTCGAAAGAAGTAAACCACACGTTAACATTGGAACAATAGGTCACGTAGACCATGGTAAGACAACATTAACAGCAGCTATTACAACAGTATTAGCAAACAAGGGGTTCGCTGAATCATTTAAGTATGATGAAATTGATAAGGCTCCAGAAGAAAAAGAAAGAGGAATCACAATCAATACAGCACACGTTGAGTATGAAACAGAAAACAGACACTATGCTCACGTAGACTGCCCAGGACATGCTGATTACGTAAAGAACATGATCACAGGAGCAGCACAAATGGATGGAGCAATCTTAGTTGTATCAGCAGCAGATGGTCCAATGCCACAAACAAGAGAACATATCCTACTAGCATCAAGAGTTGGAGTTGACTATATCGTAGTATTCTTAAACAAAGCAGATATGGTTGATGATGAAGAATTACTTGAATTAGTAGAAATGGAAGTAAGAGAATTATTAAGCGAATACAACTTCCCAGGAGATGATATTCCAGTAATAACAGGATCAGCATTAAAAGCATTAGAAAACCCAACAGATGAAGCAGCAACAAAATGCATCATGGACTTAATGGAAGCAGTAGATAGCTACATCCCAACTCCAGAAAGAGCGACAGATAAGCCATTCTTAATGCCAGTAGAAGATGTATTCACAATCACTGGTAGAGGAACAGTTGCAACAGGAAGAGTTGAAAGAGGAATACTACACATCGGAGACGAAGTAGAAGTAGTAGGAATCAAGGAAGAAACAAAGAAGACTGTAGTAACAGGAATCGAAATGTTCAGAAAGTTATTAGACGAAGCGCAAGCTGGAGATAACATAGGAGCATTATTAAGAGGAATACAAAGAACAGAAATCGAAAGAGGTCAAGTATTAGCAAAACCTGGTACAGTAAACCCTCATAAGAAATTCGTAGGTCAAGTATACGTACTTAAAAAAGAAGAAGGTGGAAGACATACTCCATTCTTCGATGGATACAGACCACAATTCTACTTCAGAACAACTGACGTAACAGGATCAATAAAATTACCAGATGGAATGGAAATGGTAATGCCAGGAGACCACATCGACATGAACGTTGAATTAATCACTCCAGTAGCAATGGACGAAGGATTAAGATTCGCTATCAGAGAAGGTGGAAGAACAGTAGGTTCAGGAGTTGTTACTAGTATAATTGAATAATATTGATTAAGATTGTCAAATATATTTTAATAAGGACTGGGTAATTTACCTAGTCCTTTACAAAGGACATATTATTGACAGTTTAAATAAATTGTGATAATGTGAGAAAGTAACTCATAAAGTCACGAAATAGATACAGTAAGAGGTATGTCTCTTAAAATATATATTTAAAAACTGGAGGTGCAGACCGTGAGAGTAAAGATAACTTTAGCATGCACAGAGTGTAAACAAAGAAACTATAACTCAATGAAGAACAAGAAAAATAACCCAGATAGAATGGAAATGCAAAAGTATTGCAAATTCTGTAAAAAGCACACTCTTCATAGAGAAACAAAATAGTTTAGCGATTAAGTAAAGACACAGACTTACCTTAATATAAGGATGTGAAATTATGACTGGTAATAATTCAAAAACCAAAAATAGTGCTACTTCTAAAGGTGGCATGTTTAAATTCTTTAAGGATGTGAAAGCAGAATTCAAAAGAATAATGTGGCCATCCAAAGAGGAAACAAAAAAAGCATTGATTGCAGTTCTTGGATTCACCGCTATATACATAGTATTAGTAGGTGGTCTAGACTATATTTTTCAAAACCTCTTTGAAGTAGTTTTGAAACTTAAGTAAAAGGAGGTTTGGGTGTTAATCACCGATTAATATGAGTGAAAGAGCAAGATGGTACGTAGTACATACGTATTCTGGATATGAAAACAAAGTCAAAGTTAACATTGAGAAAGTTGTTGAAAATAGACATCTTGAATCATTAATTCACGACATCCAAATACCAATGGAAGAAGTAATTGAAGAGAAAGATGGAAAACAAAAAGTTTCTCTTAAAAAGAAATTTCCTGGATACGTAATAGTAAAAATGCTAATGACAGACGAATCTTGGTATGTTGTTAGAAACACAAGAGGCGTAACTGGATTTGTGGGACCTGGATCTAAACCAGTACCTCTTACTGAATATGAGATTGAATCAATGGGAGTTTTAGAACTTCCAAAGGAAGTAGATCTTGAAGTAGGCGAGAGCGTAAAAGTTATATCAGGACCACTTAGAGAATTCGTGGCAACAATTCAAGAAATAAATCTTGAAAAGCAAAAAATTAAAGCTTCAGTTGATATGTTTGGAAGAGAAACATTAGCTGAACTAGACTTTAATCAAGTAGAAAAATTAGTTTAATTAATAAATTACAACTAATCTTTTAATTAAGTGGGAGGACAAAAAATTATTGTCCGTATACACCACAGTATAGGAGGAATAACAAAATGGCTAAGAAAGTAACTGGAATGATTAAACTTCAACTTGCTGCAGGAAAGGCAACTCCTGCTCCACCAGTTGGTCCAGCTTTAGGACAACACGGTGTAAACATAATGGGATTCTGTAAGGAGTTTAATGCAAAAACTGCTAATCAAGCTGGATTAATAATACCAGTAGTAATCACAGTTTACCAAGACAGATCATTTAGTTTTATATTAAAGACTCCTCCAGCTGCAGTTCTAATAAAGAAAGAATTAGGACTTGAAAGCGGATCAGGAGTTCCAAACAGAACAAAAGTTGGAAAATTAACTAAAGATCAATTAAAGAAAATCGCAGAAACAAAAATGCCTGACTTAAATGCTGCAAACATCGAGAGTGCAATGAGAATGATCGAAGGTACAGCTAAGAGTATGGGTGTAACTATTGAAGAGTAATTCATAAAAATAGTGGGAGGTAAGAACCGCTAATACCACAAAGGAGGCTTATTAATGGGAAAGAAATATGTTGAAAGTGCAAAGTTAATAGATAAAAGTGCTTTATATAATCCAGCAGAAGCTTTAGAGCTTGCTGTTAAAACTGCAAAAGCTAATTTCGATGAAACAATCGAAGTACACGTTAGACTTGGTGTAGATCCAAGACACGCTGACCAACAAGTAAGAGGTGCAGTAGTATTACCAAACGGAACTGGTAAAAACGTAAGAGTTTTAGTTTTCGCAAAGGGAGATAAAGTAAAAGAAGCTCAAGAAGCGGGAGCAGATTTTGTTGGAGCTGAAGAATTAGTTCAAAAGATCCAATCAGAAAACTGGTTCGACTACGATGTAGTTGTAGCAACTCCAGATATGATGGGTGTAGTTGGTAGAATCGGTAGAGTTTTAGGACCTAAAGGATTAATGCCAAACCCTAAATCAGGAACTGTAACATTTGATGTTGCAAAAGCAATAGCAGAAATCAAAGCTGGTAAAGTAGAATACAGATTAGATAAAACTGCTATAGTACACTGTCCAATCGGAAAGAAATCATTTGGTGCTGAAAAGTTACATGAAAACTTTAAGACTTTAATGGAAGCTTTAGTTAAGGCTAAACCAGCTGCTGCTAAGGGACAATACATGAAGTCAGTTACTGTAACAAGCACAATGGGACCTGGAGCAAAAATTAATCCAGGAAAAGTTACAGAATAATTATTGACTTAATAAAATTTAAGTGATATAATAAATTTCGTTGAAAAATGAAATAATGTTCCGTAGACAGTAGGTGCATAATGCGTAACGTATAACTACCTACCGAGGGTTCTTTATAAACATAGAGTTTATGTAAGGTCTTCCTCTGTCTACGGGAAGACCTTTTTAAATACATTAAGCAGTTAATACTGTGAGGAGGTGGACACACAGTGAACAAGAACAGACAATTAAAGGAAGCAAAAGTTGCTGAAATTAAAGAAAAGTTAGAAAAATCACAAAGCGTTGTTTTAACTAGCTATCAAGGTCTAACTGTTGAAGAAGACACACAATTAAGAAAGAACTTAAGAGAAGCAGGAATAGAGTACAGAGTATACAAAAATACTTTAGTTACTTTAGCAGCTAAGGAATTAGGTTTAGAAGGTATGGTTCAATACCTAGAAGGACCAGTTTCAATGGCATTCGGATATGAAGATGCTACAGCTCCAGCAAGAATCTTAAATGATTTCGCTAAGGACCACAAGAAGTTAGAATTAAAAGCAGGTGTAGTTGATGGAGAAGTTTATGATCAAGCAATGATCACAAAGATCGCATCAATACCATCAAAAGAAGTTCTTATTGCAAAACTTCTTGGAAGTATCAAGGCTCCATTATCAAACCTTGCATACTTATTAAATGCAATAAAAGAAAAGAAAGAAGCTGAATCAGCTGAATAATAATTAACTTATTAAATAAGTTAAACATTGTTTTTTAAAAAATTTGGAGGTGCAATTAAAATGACAAGAGAAGATATCATTCAAGCTATAAAAGAAATGAGCGTTTTAGAATTAAATGAATTAGTAACTGCTTGCGAAGAGGAATTTGGAGTAAGCGCTGCTGCACCAGTAGCAGTAGCAGGAGCAGTAGCTGGTGGAGCTGCTGAAGAAAAGACTGAATTCGACGTAGTTTTAGCTAATGCTGGAGCTAACAAGATTAAGGTTATCAAGGCTGTAAGAGAAATAACTGGATTAGGATTAAAGGAAGCTAAAGAAATAGTTGACGGAGCTCCTAAGACACTTAAAGAAGCTGTAGCTAAAGAAGAAGCTGAAGAAATGAAAGCTAAATTAGCTGAAGTTGGAGCTGAAGTAGAATTAAAGTAATTTTACTTTAATTAAATTTCAAAATGTATATATAAAGGTGCTAGATTTAGCACCTTTTTATTTTCTAAGGATAAGGTTTTGGAACTATATAAATTATCCAGTTCTATAGAAGGATATTTTATATAGTTTTATTTATAATAAAATTATAAAATTAGATAGAATTGCTTCGGAAAAAATGTTGACATTGGTAATATGTTGTGATACTATCATTTAATGTACTATTCATTATGGATAAGTATATTAAATTGGGAAAAAAAGTATAACTATGTTTTATTTGGTTATACTAAAAGATGACGCTGTCCGAAAGCTAAAGTCCTTAGGGAAGTTATGCTTTTGGTTATTTTAGTTTATACAAGGGGTGAAAATTCATGGTACATCCTGTCCAATCTGGAAAAAGAACAAGAATGAGTTTTGGTAAAGTTAAAGATGTAACAGAAATGCCAAATCTTATCGAAGTACAATTAGATTCTTATGACTGGTTTCTTAAGGAAGGTTTACATGAGGTATTTGACGATATAAATCCTATTGGAAACTTTACTGGAAATTTAGTCCTTGAATTTGTTGATTACAAACTTGATATGGATAATATTAAGTACACAGTGGAGGAATGTAAGGAGAGAGATTCAACTTATGCTGCACCACTAAAAGTCTCAGTAAGACTTACAAATAATGAAACTGGAGAAATCAAAGAACAAGAGGTATTTATGGGAGACTTCCCATTAATGACTGAACAAGGTACTTTTATTATTAATGGTGCTGAAAGAGTTATTGTTAGCCAATTAGTAAGATCTCCAGGGGTATACTACAGCCTAAATAGAGATAAGAGTGGTAAAAAGCTATTCTCATCAACTGTTATACCAAATAGAGGTGCATGGCTTGAGTATGAAACAGATTCTAACGATATAATATCAGTTAGAATAGATAAAACAAGAAAACTTCCAATAACTATATTAGCAAGAGCTATGGGATTTGGAAGTGATCAAGAGTTATTAGACTATTTTGGCGAAGAAGAAAGATTAAAAGCTACAATAGAAAAAGATAACACTAAAACTAAGGAAGAAGCTTTACTTGAAATCTATAAGAGATTAAGACCGGGTGAACCACCTACAGTTGATAGTGCTGTATCTTTAATAGACTCATTATTCTTTGATGCTAAAAGATATGATTTATCAAGAGTTGGTAGATATAAGTTTAATAAGAAGTTAGCTATAAACTTAAGACTAGCAAACCAAGTTGCTGCAGTTGATGTAGTAAATCCTTCTACAGGAGAAATAATGGTTGAGCAAGGTCAAAAGATATCAAGAGAAATGGCAGAAGAAATCCAAAATGTTGGAATTAATTCAGTTGATATATTAATAGAAGATAGAGTTATTAGAGTAATTGGTAACCACTTCGTTGATATTAAGAAACATGTTTCATTTGATATAAGTGATCTTCATATTAAAGAAGCAGTTCATTATCCAACATTAAAAGAAATACTTGATAACTTCAGTGATGAAGAAAGTATTAAAGAAGAAATTAAAAAGAATATTACAAGATTAGTTCCAAAACATATTGTAAGAGATGATATATTTGCAACAATAAGTTACGAATTAGGATTAGCTTACGGTATTGGTTATGTAGATGATATAGACCATTTAGGAAATAGAAGATTAAGATCAGTTGGAGAATTGTTACAAAACCAATTTAGAATTGGATTATCAAGAATGGAAAGAGTAGTTAAAGAAAGAATGACTATTCAAGACCAAGAAGCGATTACTCCACAAATGTTAATTAACATAAGACCAGTTGCAGCTGCTATTAAAGAATTCTTTGGTAGCTCACAATTATCACAATTCATGGATCAAACAAATCCATTATCAGAGTTAACTCATAAGAGAAGATTATCTGCATTAGGACCAGGAGGACTTTCAAGAGAAAGAGCTGGATTCGAAGTTAGAGACGTTCACCACTCACATTATGGTAGAATGTGTCCTATAGAAACTCCTGAAGGACCTAATATAGGACTTATTAACTCATTAGCTACATATGCTAAAGTTAATGAATATGGATTCATAGAAACTCCTTATAGAATTATTGATAAGGAAAATAAGAGAGCAACTGATGAAATAAGATACTTCACTGCTGATGAAGAAGACCAATATCTAGTAGCCCAAGCAAATGAGCCATTAGATGAAACAGGACACTTCATACATGACAAGGTAACTGTTAGATACATGGAAGAAGTTATAGTAATTCCAGCAAATGAAGTTGACTTAATGGACGTTTCACCAAGACAAATCGTATCTGTAGCAACAGCTATGATTCCTTTCCTTGAAAATGATGACGCATCAAGAGCTCTTATGGGATCAAACATGCAACGTCAAGCAGTTCCACTATTAAAGCCACAAGCTCCAATAGTTGGTACAGGAATAGAATTTAGAGCAGCAGCAGATTCAGGGGTACTACCTAAAGCTAAAAATGCTGGAGTAGTAACTTATGTAAGTGCTAGTGAAATTAAAGTTAAGAGAGATATTGATGGAGGAGTAGATTCTTACAAGTTATTAAAGTTCAAAAGAAGTAACCAAGGTACTTGTATAAATCAAAGACCATTAGTAAGTACTGGGGAAATGGTATTTAAGAACCAAGTTCTTGCAGATGGACCTTCAACAGATTTAGGAGAAATAGCATTAGGAAAGAACATCAGAATGGGATTCATAACTTGGGAAGGTTATAACTACGAAGATGCTATGCTTATTTCAGAAGAATTAGTAAGAGAAGATGTATTTACATCAATTCATATAGAAGAATATGAATGTGAAGCTAGAGATACAAAGCTTGGACCAGAAGAAATAACTAGAGATATTCCTAACGTAAGTGAAGATGCTTTAAAAGACATCGATGAAAGAGGAATAATAAGAATCGGAGCTGAGGTAAGATCAGGAGATATCCTTGTTGGAAAAGTAACTCCAAAGGGAGAAACTGAATTAACAGCAGAAGAAAGATTATTAAGAGCTATCTTTGGTGAAAAAGCAAGAGAAGTTAGAGATACTTCATTAAGAGTTCCTCATGGAGAAGCTGGTATTATAGTAGACATAAAAGTATTCACTAGAGAAAATGGGGATGAATTAAATCCTGGAGTTAATGAGCTTGTAAGATGTTATATAGCTCAAAAGAGAAAGATATCCGTTGGAGATAAGATGGCCGGACGTCATGGTAACAAGGGGGTTATTTCAAGAGTACTTCCTGAAGAAGATATGCCTTTCTTACCAGATGGTAGACCACTTCAAATATGCTTAAACCCACTAGGGGTTCCATCACGTATGAATATTGGTCAGGTACTAGAAGTTCACTTAGGTTGGGCAGCTAGTGCATTAGGATGGCACATTGCTACTCCAGTATTCGATGGTGCAACAGAGTCAGATATAGAACAATGCTTAGTAGATGCTGGATACAATGCAAATGGTAAGACTGTTTTATATGATGGTAGAACAGGAGAAGCATTTGACAACGAAGTTACAGTTGGAATAATGTATATCCTAAAACTTGCTCACTTAGTTGATGATAAGATTCATGCTAGATCAACTGGACCATATTCATTAGTTACTCAACAACCACTTGGAGGTAAAGCTCAATTTGGTGGTCAAAGATTTGGAGAAATGGAAGTTTGGGCACTAGAAGCATATGGTGCAGCACATACATTACAAGAAATCTTAACTGTTAAGTCAGATGATGTTGTTGGTAGAGTTAAAACTTATGAAGCAATAGTTAAGGGAGAAAACATCCCAGAGCCAGGAGTTCCAGAATCATTTAAGGTTCTTATAAAGGAATTACAAGCACTTTGCTTAGATGTTAAAGTTCTTAACGATGACAATGAAGAAGTAAGACTTAAAGAATTAGCTGAAGAAGAAGATTCAGCAGATTTAGAAGTAAACATTGAAGGAACAGAAGAGTTTGTTCAACAACCTGCTAAAGATTCTGAAGATAGTTATACTTCAGAAGCAGAAAGCGAAGATGAAGTTGAAGAAGAGTATGAAGGGTTTCAGTTAGAAGAGTTTCAAGATAACTTAGAGCTTGATGATTTTAATGATGAACACTAATTTTGAAGGGAGGATTACCCTTGTTTGAATTAAATAATTTTGATGCCATACAAATAGGCTTAGCATCCCCTGAACAAATCAGAGAATGGTCAAGGGGAGAAGTTAAAAAACCAGAAACAATAAATTACAGAACTTTAAAGCCAGAGAGAGACGGTTTATTCTGTGAAAGAATATTTGGACCAATGAAAGATTGGGAATGTCACTGTGGTAAATATAAGAGAGTTAGATATAAAGGTATAGTTTGTGACAGATGCGGAGTTGAAGTTACAAAAGCTAAAGTAAGAAGAGAAAGAATGGGGCATATAGAACTTGCTGCCCCAGTTTCTCACATTTGGTACTTCAAAGGAATTCCATCAAGAATGGGATTAATACTTGATATGTCACCAAGATCATTAGAGAAAATTTTATATTTCGCTTCATATGTTGTAATTGACCCAAAAGAAACACCATTATTAAAGAAACAACTTCTTAATGAAAAAGAATATAGAGAAGCAATAGACAAATATGGTGAAGAAAGCTTTGTAGCTGGAATGGGTGCTGAAGCTGTTCAAGAACTTTTAGGTGAAATTGACTTAGAAGCTAGTTCAAGAGAACTAAAAGAAGAGTTAAAACAAAGTACAGGTCAAAAGAAAGTAAGAATAATCAGAAGATTAGAAGTTGTTGAATCATTTAGATCATCAGGAAATGATCCAAAGTGGATGATTATAGATGTTATCCCTGTAATACCACCAGATTTAAGACCTATGGTTCAATTAGATGGTGGAAGATTTGCAACATCAGACTTAAATGACCTTTACAGAAGAGTTATAAATAGAAATAACAGATTAAAGAAGCTATTAGATTTAGGAGCACCTGACATCATAGTTAGAAACGAAAAGAGAATGCTTCAAGAAGCAGTAGATGCTCTTATAGATAATGGTAGAAGAGGAAGAGCTGTTACTGGTCCTGGAAACAGACCATTAAAATCTCTTTCAGATATGCTTAAAGGTAAGCAAGGAAGATTTAGACAAAACTTACTTGGTAAAAGAGTTGACTATTCTGGTAGATCAGTTATCGTTGTTGGACCAGAATTACAAATGTACCAATGTGGTCTTCCAAAAGAAATGGCTCTTGAATTATTCAAGCCATTTGTAATGAAAAAATTAGTTCAAGATGGAGTTGCACATAATATAAAGAGTGCAAAGAGAATGGTAGAAAGAGTAATGCCACAAGTATGGGATGTATTAGAACAAGTAATTACAGACCATCCAGTATTACTTAACCGTGCCCCTACTCTACACAGACTTGGAATTCAAGCTTTCCAACCTGTATTAGTTGAAGGTAGAGCTATTAAATTACATCCATTAGTATGTACAGCTTATAACGCTGACTTCGATGGTGACCAAATGGCTGTTCACGTACCATTATCAGTTGAAGCTCAAGCAGAAGCTAGATTCTTAATGCTTGCAGCAGGAAACATAATGAAACCATCAGATGGTAAGCCAGTTTGTGTACCTACACAGGATATGGTTCTTGGTTCTTACTATATTACTATGGAAAGAGACGGAGCTAAAGGAAGTGGAAAGTACTTCTCATCAAAAGATGAAGCTATAATGGCTTATCAAGTTAAAGAATTAGAAATTCATGCAGATATTTTTGTAAGAATGTTTAAGGAAATCGACGGGGAAATTAAATCAGGAATAATTAAAACTACTGTAGGTAAGATAATATTCAATGAATCAATTCCTCAAGATTTAGGATTTGTTGATAGAAGCAATCCAGATGAACTATTTAATTTAGAAGTAGATTTCTTAATAACTAAAAAGTCATTAGGAAAGATAATAGATAAGTGTTACATGAAACATGGACCAACACAAACTTCAATAATGCTAGATAAGATCAAAGCAACAGGATATCATTATTCATCAATTGGAGCGGTTACAGTTTCTGCTTCAGATATGATAGTACCTGATGCTAAGTACGAACTATTAAAAGAAGCTGATGAAACAGTAGATAAGATAGAGAAAATGTACAAAAGAGGTTTCATATCAGAAGATGAAAGATATGAAAGAGTTATAGAAAAATGGACTAAGACAACAGAAGATGTTGCCAATGCACTAATGGATAGTTTGGATAAATGGAATCCAATATTCATGATGGCTGACTCTGGAGCCAGAGGTTCTAAGTCACAGATTAAACAATTAGCTGGTATGAGAGGACTTATGGCTAGTCCATCAGGTAAAATCCTTGAATTACCAATTAGAGCATCATTCAGAGAAGGTCTTGATGTCCTAGAGTACTTCATTTCAACTCACGGAGCTAGAAAAGGTAATGCCGATACAGCTCTTAAGACAGCTGACTCAGGATACTTAACAAGAAGACTTGTTGACGTATCACAAGATGTTATTGTTAGAGAAGAAGATTGTGGAACTGATGACGGTATAGTTGTTAGTGAAATAAGAGAAGGAAATGAAATAATTGAAGAATTAAAGGAAAGATTAACTGGAAGATATTCAGCAGAAGATATTCTTCATCCTGAAACTGGAGAAGTGTTAGCTTCAAAGAATCAATATATGGATGGAGATTTAGCTGAAAAAATCAGCAATGCTGGTGTTAAGAAAGTTAAGATTAGATCAGCCTTTACATGTGGATGTAAAATTGGTGTTTGTGCTAAATGTTATGGTATGAACATGGCAACAGCTCAAAAGATTAATATCGGTGAAGCTGTTGGTATTATAGCTGCACAATCAATTGGAGAACCTGGTACTCAGCTTACAATGAGAACATTCCATACTGGTGGTGTTGCATCAGCAGGAGATATAACTCAAGGTCTTCCTAGAGTTGAAGAATTATTTGAAGCTAGAAAACCAAAGGGACTTGCGATTGTAAGTGAAATAAATGGTACTGTAAGAGTAGAAGAAACTAAGAAAAAGAGAATTGTTCATGTAATGGGAGCAGATGGAGAAGAATTAAGTTATGATATTCCATTTGGATCAAGAGTTAAAGTTTCAAACGATGATTATGTTGAAGCTGGAGACGAAATTACAGAAGGTTCAGTAAATCCTCACGACATCATGGCTATTAAAGGCGTTGATGGAGCTAGAAGATATCTTTTATCAGAAGTTCAAAAAGTTTATAGATTACAAGGTGTTGATATCAATGATAAGCACTTAGAAGTAGTTATTAAACAAATGACTAGAAAGGTAAAAGTTACTGAATCAGGAGATACAAATCTTTTACCAGGTACTACAATAGATATGTTTGACTTTAAGAGTGAGAATGATAGAGTAAGAGAATTTGGTGGAGAAGAAGCTAAAGGAGATCAAGTATTACTTGGTATTACTAAAGCTGCACTTGCTACGGATAGTTTCTTATCAGCTGCATCATTCCAAGAAACTACAAGAGTTCTTACAGAAGCAGCTATTAAAGGAAAAGTTGATCCATTAGTAGGATTAAAAGAAAATGTTATAATAGGTAAATTAATCCCAGCTGGAACTGGAATGATGAAATACAGAGCAGCAAGATTAGATATCGAAGATGACAAAGTTGAAGACAACGTAATAGTAAATGTTGAATAGAAATTAATTTTATTGACATGTGTATTATGAAATGATAAAATACGTGTTGTGTGTTTAATACAAAATGCAACAAAATAATTGTCTACATTACTTCATGGAGACAAAGTTCTACTTTGTCTCATGAGGTTTTAATATAAAATGTAGTCATGATAAATTCGTTTTATCTAATAAATTTTTATATAGATAAATAAAATTCAGGAGGTGAAAAAATGCCAACTATAAGCCAATTAGTTAGAAAAGGAAGAAAAGTTGCTGTGAACCAATCAACAGCTCCAGCACTAAAAAACTGTCCACAAAAAAGAGGAGTATGTACAGTTGTTAAGACATCAACTCCTAAAAAGCCTAACTCAGCCCTAAGAAAGGTTGCAAGAGTAAGACTTACAAACGGATACGAAGTTACTGCATACATTGGTGGTGTAGGACACAACTTACAAGAGCATAGTGTTGTTCTTATAAGAGGTGGAAGAGTAAAAGACCTTCCTGGGGTTAGATACCATATCGTAAGAGGAGCACTTGACTGTGCTGGTGTAGCTAACAGAATGCAAGGAAGATCAAAGTACGGTGCTAAGAGACCTAAGAAGTAGGATTTCTTAAATTAATTTAGTGCTTATCTTCAAAATTTACGTAGATTTATAAATTAAGTTTATATAGATGATGGGAAAAGCACTTTGCGACATGAGAATGTCGAGTACCGATGAACTTAAATTTAAATTGTTAAGGAGGGAAGAAAAGTGCCAAGAAAAGGACATATAGCAAAAAGAGACGTTCTAGCTGATCCAGTATACAACTCAAAGGTTGTTACTAAGTTAATCAACGGAATCATGCTTGACGGTAAAAAAGGAGTAGCACAAAAAATATGCTACCAAGCGTTTGAAACTATGGCAGAGAAAACTGGTAAAGATGCTTTAGAAGTTTTCGAAGAAGCTATGAACAACGTAATGCCATTACTAGAAGTTAAGGCAAGAAGAATAGGTGGAGCTACTTACCAAGTTCCAATAGAAGTTAGAGCAGAAAGAAGACAGACTTTAGGTATCAGATGGATACTAGCTGCTGCTAGAAAAAGAGGAGAAAAGTTAATGTGTGAGAGATTAGCAAGTGAATTATTAGACGCTGCTAATAACACAGGTGCAGCTGTTAAAAAGAGAGAAGACACTCATAAAATGGCTGAAGCAAACAAAGCATTCGCTCACTACAGATACTAATTTCAAGACTGTTTTGGCTTCAGCCAAAACAGTCTTGTTGAATTTAAAATTACTCATTGAGAGGAGGAATTATTGTGTCAAGAGAATTTCCTTTAGACAAATTTCGTAATATAGGAATTATGGCTCACATAGATGCTGGTAAGACAACAACTACTGAGCGTATTTTATTCTACACTGGTAGAACACATAAAATCGGAGAAACACATGATGGTGCTTCACAAATGGACTGGATGGCGCAAGAGCAAGAAAGAGGTATAACTATCACTTCTGCTGCTACATTCTGTAAGTGGAAAGGATATGCAATTAATATAATTGATACTCCTGGACACGTAGATTTCACTGTTGAGGTTGAAAGATCATTAAGATGTCTAGATAGTGCTATCACTGTATTAGATGCTAAGAGTGGGGTTGAACCACAAACTGAAACTGTTTGGACACAAGCAGATAACTATGGAGTACCAAGAGCAATCTATGTAAATAAGATGGATGCTACTGGAGCAGACTTCTATGCTTGTATCAATTCAGTTAGAGATAGATTAAAAGCTAACGCTGTAGCTATCCAAATTCCAATAGGAGCAGAAGAAAACTTCGTAGGTATGATAGACCTTATGGAAAATATAGCTCTTATTCATAAAGACGACTTAGGAAAAGACATAGAAAGAGGAGAAATCCCAGCTGAGTTAAAAGACAAGGCAGAAGAATACAGAAACATCATGATTGAAGCAATTGCAGAAACTGATGAAGAGTTAATGATGAAATACCTAGATGGTGAAGAGTTAACTAAAGAAGAATTAAAAGCAGCTTTAAGAAAAGCTACTATTAATAATGAAATAGTTCCTGTAATTTGTGGTTCATCATACAAAAACAAAGGTGTTCAAGAAATGATCGATTTAGTTGTTGATTATTTACCATCACCTTTAGATATACCACCAGTTAAGGGTGTAGATGTAGACGATCCAGAAATAGAATTAACAAGAGAAGCTAGTGATGAAGCTCCAATGTCAGCATTAGCATTTAAGATAGCTACTGACCCATTCGTAGGAAGACTTGCATTCACAAGAGTTTACTCAGGTGTAATGGAAAGTGGTACTTACGTTCTTAACTCAACTAAGGGTAAGAAAGAAAGAATCGGTAGACTAGTTAAGATGCACGCTAACTCAAGAGAAGAAATTAGCGAATTAAGAGCAGCTGACTTAGGTGCTATAGTAGGATTAAAGAATACAACTACTGGGGATACTTTATGTGATGAAGCACATCCAATCATACTTGAAAGTATGGAATTCCCAGAACCAGTTATCTCAATCGCTATAGAGCCAAAGACTAAGGCTGGTCAAGAAAAGATGGGTATAGCTTTAGCTAAGTTAGCAGAAGAAGATCCAACTTTCAAGACTTGGACTAACCAAGAAACAGGTCAAACAATCATCGCTGGTATGGGTGAGTTACACTTAGATATCATCGTTGATAGACTACAAAGAGAATTCAAAGTTGAATGTAACGTAGGTGCTCCACAAGTTGCTTACAAAGAAACTATCAAGAAAGCTGTTAAGGCTGAAGGTAAGTTCGTAAGACAATCAGGTGGTAGAGGACAATACGGACACTGTTGGATTGAAATGATCCCAACAGATGGAGAATATGAATTCGAAAATGCTATTGTTGGAGGATCAATTCCAAGAGAATACGTTCCAGCAGTAGATAATGGTATTAGAGAAGCAGCTGAAAGCGGAGTTGTAGCTGGATTCCCAACTATAAACTTCAAAGTAAAATGTTTCGACGGTTCATACCATGATGTCGATTCATCAGAAATGGCATTCAAGATTGCCGGATCAATGGCATTCAAGAACGCTATGAAGAAAGCAGATCCTACATTACTTGAACCTTCAATGAAGGTAGAAGTAGTTGTACCAGAAGAGTACATGGGAGATGTAATGGGTGATATCAACTCAAGAAGAGGTAGAATCGAAGGTATGGAACAAAGAAATGGACGTCAAGTTATCAGAGCGTTCGTACCACTATCAGAAATGTTCGGATATGCAACTACATTAAGATCAAGAACACAAGGTAGAGGAACTTATGTAATGACATTTGACCATTATGAAGAAGTACCAAAGAGCATCCAAGAAGAAGTAGCTGGTAAGAAGACTAAATAGTTTTTTTATTAAAACAGTAAATTAGAGAGGATTACAATTAATAAGATTATTAATTGTAGCTCTTCTCTTAATTAAATAGATTGAAAATATTTTATCGTTATATTAATGTTTAAAATATTTCATACCAAAGATTTAAATAGATATATACATCGGGTATAATAATGACTAAATGTCATTGCAATGAAGGAGGAATAAACAATGTCAAAAGCAAAATTCGAAAGAAGTAAACCACACGTTAACATTGGAACAATAGGTCACGTAGACCACGGTAAGACAACATTAACAGCAGCTATTACAACAGTATTAGCAAACAAGGGATTCGCTGAATCATTTAAGTATGATGAAATTGATAAGGCTCCAGAAGAAAAAGAAAGAGGAATCACAATCAATACAGCACACGTTGAGTATGAAACAGAAAACAGACACTATGCTCACGTAGACTGCCCAGGACATGCTGATTACGTAAAGAACATGATCACAGGAGCAGCACAAATGGATGGAGCAATCTTAGTTGTATCAGCAGCAGATGGTCCAATGCCACAAACAAGAGAACATATCCTACTAGCATCAAGAGTTGGAGTTGACTATATCGTAGTATTCTTAAACAAAGCAGATATGGTTGATGACGAAGAATTACTTGAATTAGTAGAAATGGAAGTAAGAGAATTATTAAGCGAATACAACTTCCCAGGAGATGATATTCCAGTAATAACAGGATCAGCATTAAAAGCATTAGAAAACCCAACAGATGAAGCAGCAACAAAATGCATCATGGACTTAATGGAAGCAGTAGATAGCTACATCCCAACTCCAGAAAGAGCAACAGATAAGCCATTCTTAATGCCAGTAGAAGATGTATTCACAATCACTGGTAGAGGAACAGTTGCAACAGGAAGAGTTGAAAGAGGAATACTACATATCGGAGACGAAGTAGAAGTAGTAGGAATCAAGGAAGAAACAAAGAAGACTGTAGTAACAGGAATCGAAATGTTCAGAAAGTTATTAGACGAAGCGCAAGCTGGAGATAACATAGGAGCATTATTAAGAGGAATACAAAGAACAGAAATCGAAAGAGGTCAAGTATTAGCAAAACCTGGTACAGTAAACCCTCATAAGAAATTCGTAGGTCAAGTATACGTACTTAAAAAAGAAGAAGGTGGAAGACATACTCCATTCTTCGATGGATACAGACCACAATTCTACTTCAGAACAACTGACGTAACAGGATCAATAAAATTACCAGACGGAATGGAAATGGTAATGCCAGGAGACCACATCGACATGAACGTTGAATTAATCACTCCAGTAGCAATGGATGAAGGATTAAGATTCGCTATCAGAGAAGGTGGAAGAACAGTAGGTTCAGGAGTTGTTACTAGCATAATCGAATAGTAATAATTGTTTATATAAAATAGTAAGAGAGACGTCTCTTACTATTTTTTTTTATATAAAAAGAAATTAAGAAGGTATAAAAATAGTAAAAGTTTACAATAATGCTTAATAAATTACTTTTTAAAAATGCTTGATATTTATATGAAATACTATTAAAATATAAAAAGCGAATTAATTCTAACAGAAAAAAATTTAAAAAAATAAATTATTCAATATATAAAAATTACTTGAAAAAGAAAAAAAACCATAGTATAATATAGAAGTTGTATAGCATGCGGCGATGAATCAAGAGGTTGCCGGACTTCCGGGTAATTCTTGATGAGTATGTCAGGATCTAGAATCCGACGACAGGGATTCTATAAGTTTTTCTAAAAGTTATGAAACACCAGGAACAGTTTATAGAAGAACCGCTGTTGTACGTTAGAAGTAAAGCGTACATGAAAAGGAGGGAAACCAAGATGTCAAAACAAAAAATAAGAATCAGATTAAAAGCTTTTGATCACACAATATTAGATCAATCAGCAGAAAAAATCGTTGAAACTGCAAAGTCAACAGGAGCTAAGGTTGCAGGTCCAGTACCACTACCAACTGAAAAAGATGTTGTTACTATATTAAGAGCAGTTCACAAATATAAGGACTCTAGAGAGCAATTTGAAATAAGAACTCACAAGAGACTTATAGATATCGTTAATCCATCACCAAAAACTGTTGATGCATTAATGAGATTAAATCTACCAGCAGGAGTAGATATCGAAATAAAGCTATAATAGCAAAATTATAATAAAGACATTGAACTATTAAGATTGCTTAGCAATCCGCTGATAAGTTTGGGAGGTGTAAATACATGAAAAAAGCTATAATTGGTAAGAAGATAGGAATGACTCAAATTTTCGACGAAAATGGTAAAGTAATTCCAGTAACAGTTGTAGAAGCAGGTCCATGTGTTGTAACTCAAAAGAAAACTGTTGAAAAAGACGGTTATGATGCAATACAAGTTGGTTTTGGAGAAGTAAGAGAAAAATTACTTAATAAGCCAGCAAAGGGACACTTCGCAAAAGCAGGAGTTTCTTTAAGAAGAACTCTTAAAGAATTCAGATTAGAAGATACTAGCGCATATGAAGTTGGTCAAGAAATAAAGGCTGATGTATTCGCAGTAGGAGATAAGGTAGACGTATCAGGAGTTTCTAAAGGTAAGGGATTCCAAGGTGTTATAAAGAGATGGAATCAACAAAGAGGACCTATGACTCATGGTTCAAAATTCAAGAGAGCACCAGGTTCAATGGGAGCAGCTTCAGATCCTTCAAGAACATTTAAGAATAAGAAGATGCCAGGACACATGGGTGCTGTAAACACTACAGTATTAAACTTAGAAGTAGTTAAAGTAATAGCTGAGAAAAACTTAATACTAATCAAGGGCGGAATTCCAGGTCCAAACAAGAGTAAAGTAGTAATAAGAAATACAGTAAAGGCTTAATTTCTTAGGGAAAGGAGGAAGCAGGATGCCTACAGTAGGATTATTTAATAAAGAAGGTAAACAAGTTGGAGATTTCCAATTAAATGAAAATATATTCGCAGTTGAAATAAACGAAAACGCTATGCACCAAGTTGTTGTTGCATTATTAGCAAACAAGAGACAAGGAACTCAATCAGCTAAAACAAGAGCTGAAGTTAGAGGAGGCGGAATCAAGCCTTGGAGACAAAAGGGAACTGGTAGAGCAAGACAAGGTTCAATCAGAGCTCCACAATGGATCAAAGGTGGTATTGTATTCGCACCAAAGCCAAGAGATTATAGAATGGCTATACCAAAGAGCATGAAGAGAGTTGCTATGAAATCAGCTTTATCAACTAAAGTTCAAGACGGACAAATGGTTGTTGTTGAAGATTTAGCATTCGATTCAATCAAGACTAAAAATGTAGTTAACATGCTAAACGCAATGGAAGCTAAGAAGACTTTAATCATAACAGCTGAATCAAATGATGTTGTTTATAAGTCAGCTAGAAACATTGCAGGAGTAGCTGTTATCCCTGCAAACAACATCAACGTATATGACTTACTTAAGTTTGAAAAAGTAGTTATGACTAAAGATGCTGTATCAAAGATTGAGGAGGTGTACGCATAATGAATTTAACAAGCCATGATATCATAAGAAAGCCTGTTATCACTGAAAAGAGTATGGCAGCAATGGCAGAAAATAAGTACACTTTCATAGTTCACATAAATGCTAACAAATCTCAAATAAAGAGAGCAGTTGAAGAAGTTTTCAATGTAAAAGTTGAAAATGTAGCAACTAGCAGAACTATGGGAAAAACTAAGAGAATGGGCGTACATGTAGGAAAGAGAGCTGACTATAAGAAAGCTATCGTTACATTAGCTGAAGGCAGCACTATTGAGTTCTTTGAAGGAATGCAATAGACGTCAATAAGGTGATTTATTGGTGCTTATGCACCAGATAAGCTGAAAGAAGGAGGGAAATTAAATGGCAGTTAAAACATTTAGACCTATGACACCATCAAGAAGAAATATGACTATGCCAACATTTGAAGAAATAACTACAGATGCTCCGGAGAAGTCATTATTAGTTTCTTTAAAGAAAACTGGTGGTAGAAATGCACAAGGTAAAATAACTGTAAGACACCATGGTGGTGGTGCTAAGAGAAAGTACAGAATAATTGATTTCAAGAGAAATAAGGATGGTATCGAAGCAAAGGTTGCTACAATAGAATACGATCCAAATAGATCAGCATATATTGCATTAGTTGTATACGCAGATGGAGATAAGAGATACATAATCGCTCCAGCAGGATTAAAAGTTGGGGACAAAATTGTATCAGGACCAGATGTTGATATAAAACCAGGTAATACATTACCATTATTAAACATGCCAGTTGGTACATTTGTACACAACATAGAATTACAAGCTGGAAAAGGAGCTCAATTAGTAAGAGCTGCTGGTGGATCAGCACAATTAATGGCAAAAGAAGGTAAGTATGCTACATTAAGATTACCTTCAGGAGAAATGAGATACGTTAGAATAGAGTGTAGAGCTACAGTTGGTACTGTATCAAACTCAACTAATGATATTGTTAAGTTAGGTAAAGCTGGAAGAAAGAGACACATGGGAATCAGACCTACAGTTAGAGGTTCTGTAATGAACCCTTGCGATCACCCTCACGGTGGTGGAGAAGGTAAGTCTCCAGTAGGTAGACCAAGTCCAATGACTCCATGGGGTAAACCAGCTCTTGGATACAAGACTAGAAAGAATAAGAAATACTCAGATAAATTAATTATCAAGGGTAGAAATAAGAAGTAGTTTGAAGAGAATATTCATTCTCTTCAAGGCTAAAGCCTAAGAAATGAAGGGAGGCAAATATAGTGAGTAGATCAATCAAAAAAGGACCTTTCGTCCATGCTGGACTTTTAAAGAAAATAGAAGAAATGAATGCTAATGGTGAGCACAAAGTTGTTAAAACTTGGTCAAGAAGTTCAACAATTTTTCCTCAAATGATAGGACACACAATAGCTGTTCATGATGGAAGAAAACATATTCCAGTTTATATTTCAGAGGATATGGTAGGACACAAACTAGGTGAGTTTTCACTAACTAGAACATACAGAGGACATGATGATAAATCATCAAAAAGAAAGTAGTAGAGAGCCTGGAAAGGAGGATCATAAATGGAAGCTAGAGCTATAGCTAAATATGTAAGAATGTCTCCAATAAAGGTAGGAGCTGTTCTTGATTTAATAAGAGGAAAAGACGTAAAAGAAGCAAGTGCTATTTTACAATACACTCCAAGAGAAGCTGCAGTAGCAATCAACAAGGTGTTAAAATCAGCTGTTGCAAATGCTGAAAATAATCATGGATTAGAAGCCGATAGATTATTTGTATCAGAAGCATACGTAGGTCAAGGTCCTACATTAAAGAGATTTAGACCAATGGATCATGGTAAAGCATTTAGAATAAACAAGAGAACAAGTAATATAACACTAGTTGTTAAAGAAAGATAGAAGAAGGAGGGAAATCGAAGTGGGTCAAAAAGTACATCCTCACGGACTTAGAGTAGGTGTTATCAAAGGATGGGATGCAAAATGGTATGCAAACAAAAAAGATTTTGCTGATAATCTAATAGAAGATAACAAGATTAGAGAATTTGTTAAAAAAGATCTTTTTTCAGCTGGAATTTCAAAGATTGAAATCGAAAGAGCTGCTAAAAGAATTAAGTTAAATATATATACTGCTAAACCAGGTGTTGTCATCGGAAAAGGCGGTTCAGGTATCGAAGCTTTAAAGAAGAAATTAACTAGTTTCGTATCAGGAAAGAATATCTTAATAAACATAGTTGAAGTTAAGAATGTTGAATCAGACGCTCAATTAATGGCTGAAAACATTGCAGCTCAACTAGAAAAGAGAATTTCATTCAGAAGAGCTATGAAGCAAGTTATTCAAAGAGGAATGAAACAAGGAGTTAAAGGAGTTAAGACTGCTTGTTCAGGAAGACTTGGTGGAGCAGAAATAGCTAGAACTGAGCAATATCATGAAGGTACAATTCCACTACAAACTTTAAGAGCAGATATCGATTATGGATTTGCAGAAGCAGATACAACTTACGGAAAAATCGGAGTTAAGGTTTGGGTTTATAATGGAGAAATTCTTCCAACTAAAAAAGTTGAAAAGGAAGAAGCTAACGCATAAGAGTAAGAAAGGAGGAATAAATCATGTTAATGCCTAAAAGAGTAAAGCATCGTAAGGTACAACGTGGTAGAATGAAAGGTAAAGCAACAAGAGGAAATTTCCTTGCTTATGGAGATTTCGGTATTCAAGCTACTACTTGTGGATGGATCACAAGTAACCAAATAGAAGCTGCCAGAATTGCTATAAATAGATATATAAAAAGAGGAGGAAAACTTTGGATAAAGATTTTCCCAGATAAGCCAGTAACTGCAACACCTGCCGAAACTAGAATGGGTAAAGGTAAAGGAGCTGTAGAATATTGGGTAGCAGTAGTTAAACCAGGTAGAGTATTATTTGAATTATCTGGAGTTAATGAAGAAATTGCAAGAGAAGCTATGAGACTTGCATCACACAAACTTCCTGTAAGAACTAAGTTTGTTACAAGAAGAGATTTTGAGGAAATGGGTGGTGAAGAATAATGAAGGCTAGAGAATTAAAAGAATTAAGAGCAAGTAATCCTCAAGATTTAAAAGCTAAATTAGGAGAACTTAAAGCTGAATTATTCAACTTAAGATTCCAATTAGCTACAGGACAATTAGAAAATCCTATGAGAATAAGAGAAGTAAAGAAATCTATAGCCCAAATAAAAACCATCTTAAGACAAGAAGAGTTAAGGGTTGTTGAACAGTAAATCTGGAAGGAGGTAAGCCTTAATGGAAAGAGGACTAAGAAAAAAGAAAATCGGTAGAGTTGTTTCTGATAAAATGGATAAAACTATCGTAGTTGCTATTGAAACTAAAGTAAGACATCCACTATACGGAAAAACTGTTAACAGAACTACTAAGTTCAAAGCTCATGATGAAAAGAATGAAGCAAAAGTTAATGATAGAGTATTAATAATGGAAACAAGACCTTTATCAAAGGATAAGAGATGGAGACTTGTTGAAATAGTTGAAAAAGCTAAATAATATGGCTTAAAGACTGAAAGGAGGGTAATCTAATGATACAACAACAAACTAGATTAAAAGTTGCTGACAACTCAGGAGCTAAAGAGATAATGTGCATCAGAGTGTTAGGCGGATCTAAGAGAAAGTACGGTAACATTGGAGATATAATAGTTGCCAGCGTTAAAAGTGCAACACCAGGCGGAGTTGTTAAAAAAGGTGACGTTGTTAAAGCTGTTATTGTTAGATCAGTAAAAGGAATAAGAAGAGCAGACGGTTCATATGTAAGATTTGATGAAAATGCTGCTGTTATAATAAAAGACGATAAGCAACCAAGAGGAACACGTATATTTGGACCTGTTGCTAGGGAGCTAAGAGATAAAGAATTTAACAAAATATTATCATTAGCACCAGAAGTTCTATAATAAGGAGGTGGCTGACTTGAAAATACATGTAAGAAAGAACGACACAGTTGTAGTTATATCAGGAAAAGATAAGGGCAAAACAGGTGAAGTTTTAAAAGTATATCCTAAAACTGGTAAAGTACTAGTTCAAGGAGTTAACATAGTAAAGAAGCACCAAAAGGCAAGTAGAACTCAAGCTGAAAGTGCTATAATCGAAAAAGAAGCTGCAATAAACAGCTCAAAGGTAATGTTATATTGTACAAAGTGCAAAAAAGCTACTAGAATTAGTAACAGAATATTAGAAGATGGTGCTAAGGTTAGAGTGTGCAAGAAGTGCGGAGAAACATTCTAGAAATTGAAAGGAGGTTAACAATATGACAAGACTTCAAGAAAAGTATGAAAAAGAAATAATTCCGGCTATGATGGAAAAGTTCGGATATGAAAATATAATGCAAGTTCCAAGACTTGAAAAGATAGTAATCAACATGGGTGTTGGTGAAGCTAAAGATAATCAAAAAGTTTTAGAATCAGCTGTTAGCGATTTAACATTAATATCAGGTCAAAAGCCAATATTAACAAGAGCTAAGAAATCAGTTGCTAACTTCAAGATTAGAGAAGATATGGCATTAGGATGTAAAGTTACATTAAGAAAAGCAAAGATGTATGAATTTGCTGACAAGTTAATGTCAATTGCTTTACCAAGAGTTAGAGATTTCAGAGGAATTTCAGCAAAATCATTCGATGGTAGAGGAAATTACTCATTAGGAATTAAAGAACAATTAATATTCCCAGAAATAGAGTACGATAAAATCGACAAAGTAAGAGGAATGGATATAATCTTCGTTACAAGTGCAAACACTGACGAAGAAGCAAGAGAATTATTAAGATTTCTTGGAATGCCATTTGCTCAATAATTAAGGAGGGGTATCTATGGCACGTAAAGCGATAATAGAAAAGTGGAGTAAAGCTCCTAAGTACAAGACAAGAGCTTATACTAGATGTAGAATATGTGGAAGACCACATTCTGTATTAAAGAAATTCGGTATATGCCGTATCTGTTTCAGAGAACTTGCATACAAAGGCCAAATCCCTGGTTGTAGAAAAGCAAGCTGGTAATACTGAAGATATAGTGAAAGGAGGCACATTAAATGGTTATGACAGATCCTATAGCAGATTTGCTAACTCGTATAAGAAACGCAAATGCTGTTAAACATGAAGTAGTAGAGGTACCTTCTTCAAGCGTAAAGAAGGCCGTTTCAAATATATTATTACAAGAAGGATACATCAAGGAAATTGATGAATACAATGATGGAGTAGTTCCAATGTTAAGAATAACTCTTAAATATGGAGCTAACAATGAAAGAGTAATAACTGGATTAAAGAGAATATCAAAGCCAGGACTTAGAGTATATTGCAAAAAGGATGAAACTCCTAAGGTTCTTAATGGTTTAGGAATCGCTGTTATTTCAACTTCAAAGGGAATAATGGTAGATAGAGAAGCTAGAAAGAATGGCGTAGGTGGAGAAGTTCTTTGCTACGTTTGGTAGTATTTAATTAGTAATTAAGCAATAAATTCAATATATGCATGTTAAAGAAATACAGGAGGTGCAATTATGTCAAGAGTAGGTAGATTACCAATAGCTATACCTGCTGGCGTAACTATTACAGTAACACCAGATAACGTTGTTACTGTAAAAGGACCTAAGGGTGAGCTAGTAGAAACTATGCACAAAGACATTAATATCGCAGTTGAAAACAACGAAATAGTTGTAACTAGACCTAGCGATAACAAAGAGCACAGAGCTCTTCACGGATTAACAAGAGCACTTATAAACAATATGGTTGAGGGAGTTGAAAAAGGTTTCCAAAAGACTTTAATCCTAAACGGTGTTGGTTATAGAGCTCAAAAGCAAGGAAATAAACTTGTAATGAACCTTGGATATTCACATCCAGTTGAAATAGAAGCTATGGAAGGTGTTGAATTTGAAACACCTGAAGCTACAAAAGTAGTTGTTAAAGGAATCAACAAGCAAAAAGTTGGAGAAGCAGCTGCAAAGATAAGATCATGGAGAAAGCCAGAACCATATAAGGGTAAAGGTATAAGATACGAAAACGAAGTGATCAGACGTAAAGAAGGTAAGACTGGTAAGTAATAAAAGAAAGGAGTGAGCTTTATATGTTCAAGAAAGCAGACAGAAAAGCTAGCAGAAAGAGACGTCACCTAAGAGTGCGTAAGAAAGTTTTCGGTACTCCTGAAAGACCAAGACTTTCAGTATACAGAAGTGAAAAAAATATATATGCACAAATAATTGATGATATAAACGCTGTAACATTAGTTGCTGCTTCAAGCTTAGATAAAGGATTCGAAGCTAAAGGTGGAAACAAAGAAGGCGCTAAAGTAGTAGGCGAATTAGTTGCTAAGAAAGCAGCTGACAAGGGAATAACAGAAGTTGTTTTCGATAGAGGTGGATTCGTATATCACGGAAGAATTCAATCATTAGCTGAAGGTGCTAGAGAAGCAGGCTTAAAATTCTAAGAAACGAGGAGGGAAATAAATGAGAATCGATCCTAGTACACTAGACCTTAAAGAAAAGGTTGTTAACATAAATAGAGTTACTAAGGTTGTTAAAGGTGGTAGAAACTTCAGATTCGCAGCTCTAGTTGTTGTTGGAGACGAAAACGGACACGTTGGAGTTGGAATGGGAAAATCTATCGAAATACCAGAAGCAATCAAAAAAGGAATAGAAGATGCTAAGAAGAACTTAGTAGAAGTTTCAATGGTTGAAACTACTATTCCTCATGAAATACACGGCAGATTCGGAACAGGTGATGTTCTTATAATGCCAGCTAAAGAAGGTACAGGAGTTATAGCTGGAGGTCCAGCTAGAATAGTACTAGAATTAGCAGGAATCAAGGATGTTAGAGCTAAATCATTAGGTTCAAACAATCCTAATAACATGGTTAAAGCAACAATCAATGGATTAGCAAGCTTAAGAACAGCTGAAGAAATAGCTAAATTAAGAGGAAAATCTGTTGAGGAAATATTAGGTTAGGAGGGAAATTGCATGGCTAAGTTAAGAATTACATTAGTAAAGAGCTTAATCGGTAGAAAGAAAGACCATATCGCTACTGCAAATGCCCTTGGACTTAAAAAAATAGGTAAGACAGTAGAGCATGAGGGAACTCCTCAAATAAACGGTATGGTTAACAAGATAAGCTACATGTTAAAAGTAGAAGAAGTATAAAAAAGAGGAGGTGCACTGAGATATGAAACTTCATGAATTAAAGCCAGCAGCTGGAAGCAGAAAGGCTCCTAAGAGAGTTGGAAGAGGAACTGGTTCAGGTTTAGGAAGAAACGCTGGTAAAGGTGAAAAAGGACAAAACGCTAGATCAGGCGGTGGAGTTAGACCAGGATTCGAAGGGGGTCAAATGCCATTATATAGAAGACTTCCTAAGAGAGGATTTAACAACATCTTCGCTAAAAAGATCGTTAGCATAAATGTAGATAGATTAAACATTTTTGAAAACGGAACAGAAGTTACTCCAGAAGTATTACTAGAAAGAAGAGTTGTTTCTAAAGTAATGGATGGAGTTAAGATTCTTGGAAACGGAAACTTAGAAAAGAACTTAACTGTTAAAGGATGCAAGTTCTCAAAATCTGCTATCGAAAAAATCGAAGCAGCTGGAGGAAAAGTTGAGGTGAAATAAGAATGCTATCAACCCTACGTAATGCCTGGAAGGTACCTGAACTGAGAAAGAAATTTTACTGGACAATATTTTTAGTGGCAATCTTTAGGATGGGAAGTCATATTCCTGTTCCTGGGATTAGCGCTGATTATTTGAAGGGAATGACTCAATCAGGGAATTTGATGGGTTTCTATGATTTAATATCAGGAGGAGCCTTTAGTAGATTTAGTATTTTTGCTCTTGGTGTAATGCCATACATCAATGCATCAATTATAATGCAGCTATTAACTATAGCAATACCTTCATTAGAACAACTTCAAAAAGAAGGTGAAGAAGGTAGAAAGAAGATACAAAATGCCACTAGGTATGTATCAATTGTTATTGCTGTAATTCTTGCATTTGGTATGTATGCTACAATTTCTCAAATGGGAGCAACAATAGGTATGAAAACTGTACAAATGATAGTAGTCATACTAGCCTTAGTTGTCGGTTCAACTTTCTGTATGTGGTTAGGAGACCAAATCACTGTTAAGGGATTTGGGAACGGTGTTTCAATCCTAATCTTTGTAAATATAGTTTCAAGGTTACCAATGACAGTTAAGTCTATGTTGATATTAGAAAACTCAGGAGATATTAGTATTGTTGAAATAGCCTTATTCGTAGTATTTGCTGTAGCGGCACTTGCTGGAGTAGTATATTTTTCACTTGCAGAAAGAAGAATTCCTGTTCAATATGCAGGAAAGGCAGTTGGTAATAAAGTAATGAAGGGTGAATCAACTCACATTCCTTTAAGTATAGTTGGATCTGCTGTTATAGCGATTATATTCTCTATGTCAGTAATGCAATTCTTACCAACAGTTGCTGGATTCTTTCCACAACATGAATGGGCAAAATGGGTTACAAGTAATCCATGGAGTGTGTTTAATAGTAAAACTTGGATGTATCCAGTAGTTTATTCACTATTAACTATATTCTTTAATTGGTTCTATACACAGGTTACTTTTAAACCTGATGAAATGTCAGAAAATCTGAACAAATCAGCTGGATTCATTCCAGGTATAAGACCAGGAGAGCCTACAACAGCATATTTCGAAAGTATTCTTAATAGAATATCTTTCATTGGAGGAATATTCGCAGCACTATTAGCTGTTACACCAATAGTTATAGATAACTATACTTCATTCAAAGGAATACAATTTGGGGGAACAGCACTTCTTATTATAGTTAGTGTTGCTCTAGATTTCACAAGAAAGCTAGAATCACAAATGATAATGAGACACTATAAAGGATTTCTTAAATAAGATTAAATAATGGAGATGATGATGCCCGTGAAGATTATTTTATTAGGTCCTCCTGGAGCAGGAAAAGGAACACAGGCAAAATCAATTAGTAATAGATATTCAATACCTCATATTTCAACAGGAGATATTTTTAGAAAGAACATTTCTGGAAATACTCCATTAGGAATAGAGGCAAAGAAATACATGGATAACGGACAGTTAGTACCTGATACAGTTACTATAAACATGGTTAAGGATAGACTTCAAGAAGAGGATTGTAAAAATGGATATTTACTTGATGGATTTCCAAGAACAGTTGCTCAAGCTGAAGCATTACAAGAATTCTTAGATAGTAGAAACGAAAGTTTAGATACAGCATTATGTATAGAAGTTCCAAGTGAATTTATACTTGAAAGAATGACTGGAAGAAGAGTTTGTCCATCATGTGGAGCAAGTTATCATGTTAAATTTAACCCACCAGCGGTTGAAGGAAAATGTGATCTTTGTGGAAGTGATTTAATACAAAGAAAAGACGATACAGAAGAAACTGTAAAGGAAAGACTTGACGTATATGAAACACAAACACAACCACTAATTGATTTTTATAGAGATAAAAATTTACTTTCAACAGTTGACGGAACTAAAGCAATCAATGAAGTATTTGAAAGTATTTGTGAAATTTTAGGAAGCGCTAAATAATGATTTTTAAAAAAGACGATTTAGAACTTTCTTTAATGAGAAAAGCAGGTAAAATAGTAGGTGAAACATTACTACTATTAAAAAATAAAATTGAGCCAGGTATAAGTACTGGGGAATTGGACAGAATAGCAGAAGAATTCATAATAAGTAAAGGAGCTAAGCCATCCTTTAAGGGGATGTATGGATTTCCTAACACATTATGTATTTCTGTAAATGACCAAGTAGTTCACGGTATACCGGGAGGCTACATCTTAAAAGAAGGAGACATAGTCAGTATAGACTGTGGGGCTTTCATAGATGGATTCCACGGAGATGCAGCTAGAACTTTTCCAGTAGGTAAAGTTTCAGAAAATGCAGAAAAGCTTATACAAGTAACAAGAGATTGTTTCTTTGAGGGAATTAAATTCGCTCAAGTTGGTAATAGATTAACAGATATATCACATGCCATACAAAAATATGTTGAAGCAAACGGATTTTCCGTTGTTAAAACTTTTGTAGGACACGGGATAGGCAGAGATCTACATGAAGATCCTGAAGTACCAAACTTCGGAAGACCGGGTAAAGGTCCAATGCTTACAAAGGGCATGGCTTTAGCTATAGAGCCAATGGTTAATGAAGGATCCTTTAGAGTAAGAACTTTAAATGATAATTGGACGGTTGTAACAAGTGATGGAAGCCTATCAGCACATTACGAAAATACAGTTGCAATTTTACCAGATGGTCCCGAAATATTAACACTAGTTAAATAAAAGTGTTTCTTAGTTATAAATTTGCAAAGTATTATTACGAGCTTATTTATTACTAAGGTAATCATCGAGGTGAAAAATTTGCAAAACAATGACTTGATTGGGAAAGTGGTACTTTCTCTAGCTGGTAGAGATAAAGATCATTTATATGTAGTAATAAATGTAATTGATGATCAATATGTATTGCTTGCAAATGGTGATACTAAGGGGATCAAAAAACCTAAGAAAAAGAAGGTTAAGCATTTAGATTTCTTAGAAAATATAGATGAAGAAATAAAATCAGCCATAATCAGTGAGAGAAAAGATACTGACTTAAAAATTAAGAGATTTTTAAAATTAAGAGGCATTGTTAAGGAGGGTTGATTACCTTATGTCAAAAGATGATGTTATAGAAATGCAAGGAGTCGTTTTAGAATCCTTACCAAACGCTAACTTCCAAGTTGAACTTGAAAGTGGGCACATAATTCTAGCACATATATCAGGAAAATTAAGAATGAACTTCATAAGAATTTTACCTGGAGATAAAGTTACAGTGGAACTTTCTCCATATGACTTAACAAAAGGTAGAATTACTTGGAGAGCAAAATAAGATAGAAAAATCTATCAAATCTTACAAGGAGGGTTAGCGATGAAAGTAAGACCATCAGTTAAGCCTATTTGCGAAAAGTGCAAAGTAATTAAAAGAAAAGGAAGAGTAATGGTAATCTGTGAAAATCCAAAGCACAAGCAAAAACAAGGCTAATATAAATAAATATTAGACAAAAAATACAAATTAGGTATTTAAAATTTATTGACTTTTTTGTCAAAGTCACATATCATTATATAGGCATTTAATTAAATAATTAGATTTTAGGAGCGGCTGATGATAGAGAACAAATTCTCTATTAACCTAAAATTTTATTATATATATATTATATTTTTGATATTCAAAAATAATAAACTTTTAGGCATTTCAATTACCAGGAGGTGTAAATTTTAATGGCAAGAATAGCAGGTGTAGACCTACCAAGAGAAAAAAGAGTTGAAATAGGTTTAACTTATATTTATGGAATAGGATTACCTACTTCACATAAGATATTAGACGTTACAGGTATAAATCCTGATACAAGAGTTAAGGATTTAACTGAAGATGAAGTAAACGCACTAAGAACTTATATTAAGGAACTTACAATTGAAGGTGACTTAAGAAGAGAAGTAGCTTTAAACATCAAGAGATTAGTAGAAATCGGATGTTATAGAGGAATTAGACATAGAAAAGGTCTTCCAGTAAGAGGACAAAAAACTAAAACTAATGCGAGAACAAGAAAAGGTCCTAAGAAGACTATCGCAAATAAGAAGAAGTAGTTAGGAGGGAAAGCAATGGCAAAGGTTAAAAAGACTAGAAGAAAAAGAGACAGAAAAAACGTTGAGCATGGTGCTGCACACATCAAGTCAACTTTCAACAATTCAATAGTTACTTTAACAGACGCACAAGGAAATGCGTTATCATGGTCAAGTGCTGGAGCTCTAGGTTTCAGAGGATCAAGAAAGAGTACTCCATTTGCAGCTCAAATGGCAGCAGAAACTGCAAGTAAGGCAGCAATGGAACATGGTTTAAAGAGCATTGAAGTATATGTAAAGGGACCAGGAGCTGGAAGAGAAGCAGCTATAAGATCTTTACAAGCAGCAGGATTAGAAGTAACTTTAATAAAAGACGTTACTCCAATCCCACACAATGGATGTAGACCACCAAAAAGAAGAAGAGTCTAGTATTTGATTCATACAGGAGGTGTAATTAATGGCAAGATATACTGGAGCTACATGCAGATTATGTAGAAGAGAAGGTATGAAATTATTCCTTAAAGGGGATAGATGTTATACAGATAAATGTGCTTTCACAAGAAGAAGTTACGCACCAGGACAACACGGAGCAGCTAGAAAGAAATTATCTAACTACGGTGTACAACTTAGAGAAAAGCAAAAAGCTAGAAGAATATACGGAGTGTTAGAAAGCCAATTCAGATCATATTATGAAAAAGCTGAACACATGAAGGGTATCACTGGTGAAAACTTATTAATGTTATTAGAATTAAGATTAGATAACGTTGTTTATAGATTAGGATATGGTGCTTCAAGAAATGAAGCAAGACAATTAGTTAACCACGGACATTTCTTAGTAAATGGTAAGAGAGTTGACATTCCTTCATTCAGAGTATCAGTTAACGATGTAATAACTGTTGCTGAAAAGAGCAGAGGAAGCGAAAAGTTTAAGACTTTCGTTGAAAATCCAAAGACTTTACCAAAATGGTTAGAAGCTAACGTTGAAAACTACGAAGGCAAAGTAGTTGCTGAACCAGTAAGAGAAGATATTGACGTACCAGTTAATGAAACTCTTATTGTTGAGTTATACAGCAAATAATTGTAATATTTGTTATATAGATAAACTTATAGCAAATATAGAATCAGTTGCCCTCAGAATAAGGTTGCCATTTTAAAAATAAGGAGGGTTCGTATGTTAGAAATCGAAAAGCCAATAATTGAATGTGTAGAGGCAAATGAAGACGGTACTTATGGTAAGTACGTTGTAGAACCATTAGAAAGAGGATATGGTATTACTTTAGGGAATGCCCTAAGAAGAATATTATTATCATCATTACCTGGAGTTGCAACTACTTCAGTTAAGATTGATGGCGTTCTTCATGAGTTTTCTACAATACAAGGAGTTAAAGAGGATGTTACTGAAATAATCCTTAACATTAAGTCTTTAGCTTTAAAAATGAATGGTGAAGGTCCAAAGACTATATATATAGATGCAAAGGGACCTGGTGTTGTTACAGCAGCAGATATAAAGACTGACGGAGATGTTGAAGTTGTGAATAAAGATTTACATATTGCAACTTTAGACGACGATGGAAGACTTTATATGGAGTTAACTGTTAATAGAGGTAGAGGATATGTTACTCAAAATAAAAATAAGAGTGAAGACCTACCAATATCAGCAATAGCTGTTGATTCAATATATACACCAGTTAAGAGAGTTAACTTTAAAGTAGAAAATACTAGAGTTGGTCAAATTACTGACTATGATAAGTTAACACTTGAAATTTGGACTGATGGAACTATTAAGATTGATGAAGCTATAAGCTTATCAGCAAAGATCCTAATAGAACATTTCAAATTATTCATGTCATTAACAGATGAAACTAATGACGTTGAAATTATGATTGAAAAAGAAGAAGATAAAAAGGAAAAAGTACTAGAAATGACTGTTGAAGAGCTTGACTTATCAGTTAGATCATATAACTGTTTAAAAAGAGCTGGAATTAATACAGTTCAAGAACTTGCTAACAGATCAATGGATGATATGATGAAGGTAAGAAATCTAGGAAAGAAATCCTTAGAAGAAGTTGAAAAGAAGCTTAAAGAATTAGGCTTAAGCTTAAAATTAAGCGACGAGTAAGGAGGTAAATCCATGGCAGTTAATCGTAAGTTAGGTCGTCCTACAGACCAAAGAAGAGCTATGCTAAGAAACCTAGTAACTAGTTTCTTAAAGCATGGTAAGATTGAAACAACTGAAACTAGAGCTAAAGAAACTAGAAGTATAGCTGAAAAGATGATCACTCTTGCTAAGAGAGGAGATCTTCATGCTAGAAGACAAGTTTTATCTTTCGTACAAGAAGAAGCTGTAGTTAAGCATTTATTTGATAATATAGCTCCACAATACACTGAAAGAAACGGTGGATATACAAGAATGTATAAAAAAGGTCCTAGAAGAGGAGACGGAGCAGAAATGGTTATACTTGAATTAGTATAATTATTTTAGGGGGATTAAGAGAAATCTTAGTCCCCATTTTGTTATATAAAATAATAATTTATATAGAAAAGCAATGATTTAAATATTCAGAATATAGTTGAAAGTTAAGATTTATGATATATAATAATGTTAATGTGAATATACATTGAAGATTACTTTTGTATATAGAATATTGTTTATTTAAGTATAAAAGGAACTAATAAGCAATGATTATGGAGGAACAGATGAGTCAAGAAATGATTAAATGTGAGGATTTAGTTTTTAAATATACATCACATGAAGAGGGTATAGAAAAGTATGCCATTAATGGGGTGAACTTATCAGTTAAAAAAGGTGAGTTTTTAGTTGTATTAGGGCATAACGGATCAGGAAAATCAACTTTAGCTAAACAAATGAATGCACTTTTAGTACCTACTGATGGATTTGTTTATGTTGATGGACTTAATACTAAAGATGAAGACAATGTTTGGGATGTAAGAGCAAAGGCTGGAATGGTATTTCAAAATCCAGATAACCAAATGGTTGCAACTATTGTAGAGGAAGATGTTGCTTTTGGTCCAGAAAATTTAGGAGTAGATCCAAAAGAAATAAGAAAACGTGTAGATGATAGTTTAGAGAAGGTTGGCATGAGTAAGTATAAAAGGCATGCACCACATCTTTTATCAGGTGGACAAAAGCAAAGAGTTGCTATAGCTGGAATACTTGCAATGCAACCTGAATGTATAATTTTTGATGAGCCAACTGCAATGCTTGACCCATCAGGTAGAAAAGAAGTAATAAATAATATTAAAGAAATTAATAAAGAATATGGAATTACAATAGTTCTTATAACTCACTATATGGATGAAGCAGCAGAGGCTGATAGAATAGTTGTAATGGATGATGGAAAATTAATATTAGAAGGAACACCTAAAGATGTTTTTTCAAAGGTAGAACTTATGAAAAAAATAGGTTTAGATGTACCTCAAGTAACTGAACTTAGCTATGAACTAAATAAAGAAGGTATAAATTTAGATAGCAAAATAATAAATGTGGATGAAATGGTGGAAGCGTTATGTCAATTAAAATAGAAAATTTAACACATGTATATATGCCTAATGGTCCTTTTGAAAAGAAAGCACTAGATGACGTTAATATAGACATAAAAGATGGAGAATTTATTGCTTTAATAGGACACACAGGTTCAGGAAAGTCAACTTTGATACAACATATGAATGGATTATTAGAGGCTACTTCAGGTCATATAATCGTTGATGGAGAGGATATAACAAAAGAAGGTGTTAAACTTTCTGATGTTAGAAAAAAAGTAGGATTAGTATTTCAATATCCAGAATATCAACTTTTTGAGGAAACAATAGAAAAGGATATAGCCTATGGACCAAGAAATCTTGGGCTAGATGAAGAGGAAATACATAAACGTGTAATAAAGTCTATGGAGATGGTGGGACTTGATTATGAAATTTATAAGGATAAATCTCCCTTTGATTTAAGTGGAGGGCAAAAAAGAAGAGTAGCAATAGCTGGTGTTGTTGCTATGGAGCCTAAAACTTTAATATTAGATGAGCCAACAGCAGGATTAGATCCAAAAGGTAGGGATGATATATTAAATCAAATAACAATTCTTCATAAAAAATATAATATGACAATAATTTTAGTAAGTCACAGTATGGAAGATGTAGCTAAGATTGCTGAGAGAGTTATTGTTATGAATGAAGGTAAGGTTGCCCTTCAAGGAACTCCTTCTGAAGTTTTTAAGGAAGTAGATACATTAGAGGAAATAGGACTTGGAGTACCACAGGTTACTTATCTTATGAGGGAACTTAAAAAGAGAGGCTTTAATGTAAAGGATGTTTATACAATAGAGCAGTGTAAAAAGGAATTGTTAAGAGTATTTGGAAACAAATCAGAAAGTAAGGGGGATAGATAGGTGATAAAGGATATAACTATAGGACAATATATACCAGGGAATACATTTATTCATAAGTTAGACCCTAGAACAAAAATTTTAATATCTTTATTATTTATTGTATCTTTATTTATAATAGATAAGTTTGTTGGATATATATTAGTAGTTGCATTTATTGCAGCAATAGTAATAAGTTCAAAGGTGCCACCAAGATATATATTAAAAGGTTTAAAGCCCATTGTAATTTTATTAATATTTACATCAGTATTAAATATTTTTATGATTAAGGGAACTGAAAACACATTATTATTTCATTTTGGATTTTTAAAGATATATGTTGAAGGTGTTAGAACAGCTATATTTATGATTTTTAGGTTATTATTTTTAGTTATTGGAACATCTATGCTTACTTTAACAACATCACCTATAGAGCTTACAGATGGTATTGAGAGCCTTCTTAGACCAATTGGTAAGGAAATGGCTCATGAGCTTGCTATGATGATGACAATAGCCTTAAGATTCATTCCAACACTTATGGATGAGACAGATAAGATTATGAAAGCTCAAAAAGCAAGGGGAGCTGATTTTGACTCAGGTGGAATTATACAAAAAGCTAAGAGTTTAGTACCTCTTTTAGTGCCATTATTTATAAGCTCATTTAGAAGAGCTGATGAACTTGCTATGGCAATGGAAGCTAGATGTTATAGAGGTGGCTCTGGAAGAACTAGAATGAAACAATTAAAGTTTACTAAAAATGACTTAATAGCATGGGGTATATTTTCAATATTATTTATAGCTAGTATAGTTATTAGAATACTTTAATTTTTAGGTGATATTATGAAAAATATAAAGTTAACCATTGAATATGATGGAACTAATTATTTAGGATGGCAAAAACAAAAGAGTAGTAAAAATACAATTCAAGAAACAATAGAGAAGGCAATAGAGAAAATAGTTAAAAAGGAAGTATCCCTAACAGGAAGTTCAAGAACAGATTCTGGAGTTCATGCAAAGGGTATGGTTGCAAACTTTTTAACAGACAGTAGTGTTCCACCAGAAAGGTTTAGGGAAGCTATAAATACTAAGCTTCCAGATGATATTGCTATAATTAAATCAGAAGAGGTTCCAGAGGAATTCCATGCAAGATATAATAGCAAAGGGAAAACTTACTGTTATACTCTTATTAATAGAATAGAGAAAGTGGCCCTATATAGAAATTATTCATATCACGTAAGGGATATATTAGATATAAAGGCTATGGAAGAGGCGTGTAAGTACTTTATAGGTAAACATGACTTTAGTGCCTTTAAAAGTAGTGGAAGCTCAGTTAAAACATCAGTTAGAACAATAACTGATTTGCATATAGAAAAAGAAAATGATATTTTAAAAATTTTCGTTACAGCTGATGGTTTTTTGTATAATATGGTAAGAATAATAGTAGGAACTTTAATTGAAGTAGGTAATGGAAAACTAAAGGCTGAAGATATTGAAAACATAATAAATACAGGAAAAAGAGATAAGGCAGGCTTTTGTGTTCCACCAAATGGCCTAATTTTAGAAAAAGTTTATTATTAATGAAAAAAATATCTAAAATACATTGACACGCCCGTAAGCGTGTATTATAATAATATATGTTTGTTAGAATATTTATGTACATAAGATCTAGTAAGCTAGTATCTTGACATAAATGCAATATGTAGATATTGCACATCGTAAGTTCAAGGAGGGAAACATAGATGAAATCATACATTGCAAAAGCACAAGAAGTTGAAAGAAAATGGTATGTTGTTGATGCTGCTGGTAAGCCACTAGGAAGAGTTGCTAGCCAAGTTGCTTCAATATTAAGAGGAAAAAATAAGCCAACATTTACACCTAATGTTGACTGCGGAGATTTCGTTATCGTAATCAATGCTGAAAAAGTTGTTTTAACTGGTAAGAAGTTAGATCAAAAAATGATGAGAAAGCACAGCTTATACGTTGGTGGATTAAAGGAAATTCCATACAGAGAAGTTCTAGAAAAGAAACCAGAATTCGCTTTCGAAGAAGCAGTTAGAAGAATGCTTCCAAGTGGTGTTTTAGGAAGAAAAATGTTAAAGAAATTAAATGTAGTAAGAGGTTCAGAACACGGACACGAAGCTCAAAAACCAGAAGTACTAGAATTAAAGTACTAATAAGCTGAAGTTCGGGAGGAGGATTTAAAATGGCAAAAGTTCAATACATGGGAACTGGTAGAAGAAAGAAATCAGTTGCAAGAGTAAGACTAGTACCAGGAAATGGTAAAGTAGTTATCAATAAGAGAGAAATAGAAAACTTTTTTGGTTTAGAAACTTTAAGAGTTATCGTTAACCAACCTTTAGTTTTAACAGGAACTAAAGATAAATTTGACGTATTAGTTAACGTTCATGGTGGAGGATTCACAGGTCAAGCTGGAGCAATCAGACACGGAATAGCTAGAGCATTAGTTAAATCAGACGAAGCTTTAAAGTCAGAATTAAAGAAAGCTGGATTCTTAACTAGAGACCCAAGAATGGTTGAAAGAAAGAAATACGGTCTTAAAAAAGCAAGAAGAGCTCCACAATTCTCAAAGAGATAATATTTGGAGTACGATATACGAAAGGGAAGAGTTTTATACTCTTCTCTTTTTTTGTATAGGAAAATATAAAGCAATAGCAATGGCTTAAATAGAATAAAATATGAAAATAAAATAGAGATAAAACCATTAAATATGATAAAATTGTTCTATAATAAAAGAGATGTTTATAATAAGATTTCTATTTAAAATAATATTTTTATAAAATTAGATTAATATCTAAAGGAGTTGAGTGCAACGATGTCAAAGACTACAAAAAAAGCTCTTGCAGCCTCACTTAAAAAGTTGCTTGAATATAAGCCACTTGATAAAATAACTATTATTGATATTGTAGAAGACTGTGAAGTAAACAGACAAACCTTTTACTATCATTTTCATGACATATATGATCTTGTTGGATGGGTATTTTTAAATGAATCTGAAAAAGCTATAGATGGTAAAAAGACTTATGATACATGGCAACAAGGATTTTTGAAGATTTTCCAATATGCTTTAGAAAATAAAGCTCTTATAACAAATGTTTTTTATTCTATTGCAAGGGAACACTTAGAACGTTATTTATATAATGAAACATATAATCTTTTAATTGGAGTTGTTAATGAGAGAGCAGTAGGTATGGATGTTAAGGATGAAGACAAGGACTTTATAGCAGATTTTTATAAATTTGCATTTGTAGGACTTATGCTTGATTGGATACGTACTGGAATGAAGCAAAATCCAAATACTATTATTGATAGATTAAGTATTCTTATTCAAGGTGATGTTACAAAGGCTCTCAACAAATATAGAACTGATTATTATATTTAGACAAAAGATTTTATTTGTATAAAGTTTTTACAATATAGGAGTAGTGTTTAAAATTTAAACACTACTCTTTTTTTGTATATAGTAATGAAATTTAAAGAGAATTATACTATAACCATAAAATGAATTTGGGGAGGTAATCTATATGTATTATTCAAATGGGAATTATGAAGCTTTTGCACATCCAGAAAAGCCAGCTAATGTTGACAAAAAGTCAGCATATATTGTAGGTTCAGGATTAGCTGCATTAGCTACTGCTTGTTTCCTTGTTCGTGATGGGCAAATGAAGGGGGAAAGAATTCATATATTGGAAGAACTTAATCTACCAGGAGGGGCTTGTGATGGTATAGAAGATAGTGAAAAGGGCTTTATCATTCGTGGTGGACGTGAAATGGAAAATCATTTTGAATGTTTATGGGACTTATTTAGATCAATTCCATCAATGGAAATAGAAGGAGCATCTGTCCTTGATGAATATTATTGGTTAAATAAGCATGACCCAAATTATTCACTTATGCGTGCAACTGTAAATCGTGGTGAAGATGCACATACTGATGGAAAGTTTGGACTTTCAGAAAAAGCTTCAATGGAAATAATAAAATTATTTTTGACAAGGGATGAAGATTTATATGATAAAAAGATAGAAGATGTATTTACAGATGAAGTTTTTTCATCAAATTTTTGGCTTTATTGGCGTACTATGTTTGCCTTTGAGGAGTGGCATAGTGCTTTAGAAATGAGAAAATACATTCAAAGATTTATTCATCATATTGGAGGCCTTCCTAATTTTAAGGCATTAAAGTTTACTAAATATAATCAATATGAATCACTTATAATTCCAATGGTAAAATATTTAGAGAAATATGGAGTGAAATTTCAATATAATACAAGAGTTACTAATGTAATTTTTGATATTCAAAAAGATAAAAAAGTTGCAAAACAAATTGTATATATTCATGATGGAAAAGAAGAGGCTATAAATTTAACTGAAGATGATTTAGTATTTGTTACAAATGGAAGCTGTACAGAAAATTCTTCATTAGGAGATGATAATCATCCTGCAGAATTTATAATTGAAAATGGAGGCTGCTGGGAACTTTGGAGAAACATTGCAAAGCAAGATCCATCCTTTGGACGTCCAGATAAATTCTGTACAAATACAGAAAAAACTAATTGGGAATCTGCAACTGTTACTACATTAGATGATAGAATTCCAAAATATATAGAAAAAATATGCAAACGTGATCCTTTTAGTGGAAAGGTTGTTACAGGAGGAATTGTAACTGCTAAAGATTCAAGTTGGTTAATGAGTTATACTGTAAATCGTCAACCACACTTTAAAAAACAACCAAAGGATGAACTTGTAGTATGGGTTTATGGCTTATTTACAAATGTTCCAGGAGATTATGTAAAGAAACCTATGAGAGAGTGTACAGGTATTGAAATAACAGAAGAATGGCTTTATCATATGGGAGTGCCAGAAGATGAAATACATGATATGGCTACTAAGTCAGCACATTGCGTTCCTTGTATGATGCCATATGTTACTGCATTCTTTATGCCAACAACTGAAGGGGATCGTCCTGAAGTTGTTCCAGATGGATGTGTTAATTTTGCATTTATTGGACAATTCGCAGATACAGTAAGAGATACAGTTTTTACAACTGAATATTCAGTAAGAACTGCAATGGAAGCTGTATACACATTACTTGATGTAGATCGTGGTGTTCCAGAAGTATTTGCTTCATGCTATGATATTCGTGTACTTTTAGATTCTACATCAAAAATGATGGATGGTAAAAAGTTAACTGATTTGAAATTACCTTTGGGTGCAAATATAGCTGAAAAGAAAGTAATGAAAAAAATATCAGGAACAGTAATAGAGGAGTTACTAAGAAGATACAATATTATTTAATTAGTAATTTAAGTTAAAGGAAAGTAGTATTTTATATATTAAGATAATTAAATATTCATTTAGATTATAAAAAAACCTCTGCAGAATGAACAGACCCCCATAAGTTAGATTTTTAGGTCTAACTTATGGGAGGCACATCAGAAAAACAGAGGTTTTTCTATTTAATAGAATAATTAGAATGTTAATTTACAAAATTGATATTATTAAAAAATCATTTAATATTTGATTTTTTCAACATTAACTTTAAAAGTTCTATTCCAAAGTAATATTAACAAAATTAAATAAATACCAATTAAAATATAAACACCATAATCTAAAAATGATAAAGAAAAATGAAGTATTCCAGCAACTATACTTAAGAAAAATCCAAAAAAGTATATAGCTATACCATCTGTATTACCATTATAAGAAAAGTCATTTGAAAATGGAAAATACTTATCCATTGTTTTAAATAGTATAAGAGAAACTATTAATAGTGAAAGTATTATAGCTAATAAATTTAAATACATATGGATAGGATATATTATAAAAAATGGTATAAAAGCTAAAATCATTGTAGGGAATATTAATCTATAAAATGAACCTTTAAATACACCTTTATAAAGATTAGAGGTATCAGTAAAAGGCACACTTTTATAAATATAAGAGCCTTTATAGTTTTCTGAATATCTGCACATTAAAGGAACTGGTGCAAGTACAAATAGCTGAATATATAAAGCAAAATAAGCTTTTGAAGTACTTAACTCATATATAGCATTGTGAATAGATGAAAAATCATCAATTCCAATAAATAAAAATAGGAAAGGAAAGAAAACAGCCATAGCTAAATTAGGGTATGTTTTAAGCTTAAAGGTTCTCTCACTTCTTATTATATTTACAGTAAAATTAAAGAAATTTCTTTCAGTAGGATTTTTACATATAAGTTTACTAAGTTTAAAGGAAAATGGAATTTTATCTGTTCCTTTATAGCTATTATTATTTAATTTTTGAATATAATCTTCAAAGGAATTAGAAATCTTAAAATAAATAATTATAGATAAAATTGGTAAAATTACAGCAAGTGCTGTACAAATTATTAAAAAGTTATTTGTATGCCCTGAATCAATTATTTGTAAGGGGGCAGCAAACCAAGATGAAGGTAACAAGTAGGGTAAAAGACTACTTGGAGATTCTAAAGTATTTACATCAATAAAGTTAAATATTCTTCCAACAAGTTGATAAAATATCATAATACCAACAGATAAAATTATTTGAACAAAGTTTATTATGTCCTTTAGTTTTTCACCATCAAAAAACTTTAATATTAAAAAATAAATAAAGGTAGTTAAAAGTATCATAAATAATGTTACTAAAATAATTTCTACTATAAAAATTAAGGTAAAAACTATTCCATATCGTATAGAAGCAATAATAGAAAGTCCACAAAGGGCTAAAGTTATTTGAAGTATGTAAATAAATATATGAGTAATTTTTGCTGCACTTATAGTTTTGGAGCTTATGGCTTTTGTACTTAAAATATTTTTGTCACGAACATCTAATAAAACATAAGAGAAGTCAGATATAAATACAGTACCTATAAAAAACATAAACATTCCAAAAAACACAGACATTTGAACAAATATATTAAGTTTAATAACTATCATAAGAGCCAAGAAGAAACCAAAGAAAGCATAAAAAAACAGTGCCGTAGTTAATTTATTTTCTTTATTCTTAATATTTTTATTATCATTTAATATAGTAGGAGTTCTTCTACAGTCCATAGTTAACTTTGTATAAATTATGAGTCTCATAGTATCATAATCTACACCGAATTTCTCATAAATATGTTTAAACTTATCTAATATTTTTAAAGACTTAAAATTTTTCATAAGTTACGCTCCTTTAATTATATTAGTAAATTCTTCAGCAAGTTTTGCATGTCCTGTAAATCCAGTTAAATCATTAAATATACTTTCTAAAGAACCATCATTAGAAGCTGCTTTTAAATCTTCAAAGCTACCATCAGCAGAAATTAAACCATCGTTTAAAAGAACTATTCTATTACTTATTTTTTCAACAACATCCATTATGTGAGAAGAATAAAATATAGTTTTACCTTCTTTAGCTAAAGTAGCTAGAATTTCTTTTATTATCATTACACTATTTGCATCTAAACCATTTAAAGGCTCATCTAAAAATAAAATATCTGGATTATGAAGAAGACTTGCTATTAATAATATCTTTTGCTTCATTCCTTTTGAATAACTAGATATTCTAGAATTTCTAGCATCACTTATGCCTAAAATTTTCATTAGAGCCTTGGCTTTAAAAAGAGAATCATCATAACTTAACCCATAAAGTTGTCCAACAAAGGTTAAATATTCATTAGCTGTTAGAGAATCATAAATATCTGCAATTTCAGGAACATAACCTATTTTCTTTTTATAATTAATATTATCAGAAATATTTTCCCCCATAACTTCAATAGTTCCCGTGTATCCAGTTATTAATCCTAAAATAATTTTAACAGTAGTGCTTTTACCAGCACCGTTAGAACCTATGTAACCTATAATTTCCCCTTCATGAATATCTAAGTTTATTCCTTTTAAAACCTCCTTTGATCCAAAGTTCATTTTTAAATCCCTAATTTTTAAGACCACATTATTATTTTTCAAATATAAATCCTCCTTCTATTTGTAAAGTAAGTTATAAAAAGTATATCATGACAAATATTTATATGAATTTATAAATAAGAATATATACAAAAAGTTTACAGAATATGAAGCAATGTACATATTATTAGGCATTTATAATAAAAATTTATTTTACAAAATAGATTTGGAATAAAAAGTAAGGTTATATTAAAAGTAGGTTAAAAAGTAGGAATAAATATTAACAAATATTAATAAATAATGTACAATTGGAATATAAAATTAAGAAAAAACGATAAATTTGTTAAATAAATTTTTTTAAAGCATGGAGGAAAAAGGTTGAATTCTATAGTGTTGACAATTATAACTTTAATGGGTGGACTTGGATTATTTCTTTATGGAATGAAATTAATGGGAGATGGTCTAGAAAACGCCGCTGGAGAAGGTTTAAAAAAGATTCTTGAAAAAGTTACATCAAATCCAATTGTTGCAGTTTTAGTTGGAGCTGCAGTTACAGCCGTAGTACAAAGTAGTAGTGCTACAACAGTAATGGTTGTTGGTTTTGTTAATGCAGGCCTTATGAATTTAGCTCAGGCAGCTGGAGTAATAATGGGAGCAAATATTGGTACAACAATAACAGCTCAATTAGTAGCTTTTAAGCTTGATAGTGTAGCACCAATATTTGTATTTGTAGGTGCAACTATGGTTATGGTTGCTAAAGTTAGAAAGAAAAGAGAAATTGGTAATATAATATTAGGTTTTGGTATATTATTTATTGGTATGGGAATGATGAGTGATGCTATGAAACCATTAGAAACATTACCAATGTTTAAACACTTAATAATGGCTATTAGCGATAACATGTTTATAGGAATAGTTGTAGGGGCGGCAATTACTGCAATACTTCAAAGTTCATCTGCAACAACAGGTATACTTATAGCACTTGCAACAACAGGAACACTTGATATAAATGCAGCATTACCTATATTATTTGGATGTAATATTGGTACATGTATAACAGCTATGCTTGCAACTATTGGTGCAAATAAAACAGCACATAAAGCGGCTCTGTTACATCTTATATTCAATGTGGGAGGAACCATAATCTTTATACCATTCTTAGGACTTCTTGGACAACTAGTTCAACATATTAGTCCAGGAGATGTTGAAAGACAAATTGCAAATTCACATACAGTATTTAATATTGCAAATACAATAGTTTTATTACCACTTAGAAACTATCTAATTTTAATAGTTAATAAGTTAGTTCCAGGAAAAGATGAAGTTGAAAAAGTTGGACCAAAATATATTGATGATAGATTACTTGAAACACCAGTAATTGCAGCTGGACAAGTTATAAAAGAAACTATAAGAATGGCTAACAAGGCAGAACAAAATCTTGAATTATCTATGAAGGCATTTATGGAGCAAGATGAAGCTTTAATAAAGAAAGTATATGATAATGAAGAGATAATAAATGTTTTAGAAGAGGCAATAACTACTTATTTAGTTAAACTATCAAAATGTGAGTTATCAGACAAAGAAAGTAGTATAGTTTCATCAACATTCCACATAGTAACTGATATTGAGAGAATAGGGGATCATGCAGAAAATATTGCAGATCTTGCAGTTCAAAAATCAAATAAAAAATTACAATACAGTGAAGATGCTATAGATGAATTATATGAAATATATAACTATACAAGAACAGCATTGCAATTAGCTATAGAAAGTTATGAAAATAGAGATGTTAATAAAGCAAGCAGCATTAACTTTGTAGAAGAAAGAATAGATGTATCTCAAAAGAATTATAGAGATAAACATATAAAGAGATTATATGATGGTAAGTGTAATGCTTATGCAGGAACTATATTCTTAGATTTAATTTCAAATTTTGAAAGAATTGGAGATCATGCTACAAATATTGCTGAAAGTGTAATAGAAAATAATACATTATAATTAAGTTTAGAAATAGGAATTAGATTTATCTAGTTCCTATTTTTTTATGTTTTTGGATAGAATTAAAAAATTTAAAAAGAATAAATAATTAGCTTATTCACATAATAAACCTATAAATATTTATAGGAGGAGAAGTATGAAATTTTTAAAAAGCTTGTTAATAGCCGTAGCATTTTTAACTATAGGTTGTGAAATGCAAGTAATGGGAGCTGAAAAGGCTAAAGAATATAAAATTTTAATTGATCCAGGTCATGGAGGATATGATGGAGGAGCTAAATCAAAAGGTGGAGTAATAGAAAAGGATATTAACTTACAAATAAGTTTAAAGTTAAAAGAGACATTAAAAAAAGAAGGATATACAGTTTATATGACAAGGGATGATGATATTGCATTATCTAATAGAAAAAAAGAAGATTTAGAAATTAGATGTGAAAAGAAAAAAGAAACAGAGTGTGATGCTTTTATATCCATTCATCAAAATATGTTTAGTAGTGGTAAAAGTAAAGGGACACAGGTTTGGTATTCTAGCAATGAAAGTAGTAAAAGATTAGCAGAAAGCATCCAACAATCTGTTAAGGAAACCCTTCAGCCTAATAATAATAGACTAGCTAAGGATGCTAAAAAATCATATAAAATACTTAGGGATGATTATAATGGTGCAAGCGTAATTGTTGAGTGTGGATTTTTATCTAATAGGGATGAAGAAGCAAAGTTACAAAATGATGATTATCAAAATAAAATTGCTTTAGAAATATCAAAAGGAGTAAAGAGATATTTTGAAGAAAAACCATCAGAACCAATATTGAAGTAATTTGAGATATTTCCCAGGAAAAAGAGGATTAATGTCTAAAACATTAATCCTTTTCACTATTATATAAACAATTTTTTAAGAAACATTGTCAGTTGTTGTAATTTTAATGATAAATTTATAAACTGAGTATGAGAGGAGATGGCTTTTATGAGAGAAGTTAGTGTAAATAAAGTGAGGGATGTTGTTAGAGACTTATGTATTGAGTCAAATTATTATATAGGTGAGGATATTAAAGACAAGCTTACTTATTATAAAGATAATGAAGATTATCCAATTGCAAAAGAAATTTTAGAGCAGATAATTGAAAACGACAACATTGCTGAAACAGAAGAAGTACCTATGTGCCAAGATACTGGAATGACCTGTGTCTTTGTAGAGATTGGACAAGATGTTCATTTTGTTGATGGAGATTTAGAAGATGCAATTAATGAAGGTGTTAGAAGAGGTTATATAGAAGGATATCTTAGAAAATCTGTTGTATCAGATCCAATAGAAAGGATTAATACAAAAGATAATACTCCAGCTATTATTTATTATAAAATTGTTGAAGGGGATAAAGTAAAAATAATAGTTGCACCTAAAGGTGCAGGTTCTGAAAACATGAGCAAAATAGCAATGCTTAAACCATCAGATGGATTAGAGGGAGTAAAAGAATTTATTTTAAAAACTGTTGAAGAAGCAGGACCTAATCCATGTCCACCGATGATTGTTGGAGTTGGAATTGGGGGAACCTTTGATAAGGCAGCATTTTTGGCAAAAAAAGCTTTAACAAGATCACTTAATGAACCTAATAAAAATAAATTTTATGCACAGCTTGAAGAGGAATTACTTAAAAATATTAACAAGTTAGGAATAGGGCCACAAGGTTTTGGAGGATTAACAACTGCTTTAGGAGTAAATATTGAAGTATATCCAACTCATATAGCAACATTACCTGTTGCTGTTAATATAAGTTGTCATGCTACAAGACATAAAGAAAAGGTTATATAAAAAAAGGGGATGTGTTATTTTGATTAAAAGGATTACAACACCACTTACTGAAGAAAAAGTTAAAGATTTAAAATGTGGAGATTCAGTGCTTTTATCAGGGAAATTATATACAGCAAGGGATGCAGCTCACAAGAGATTAATAGATATTTTAGATAGGGGAGAAGAACTTCCTATAAATATAAAGGATGAAACTATATACTATGTTGGACCAACACCAGCAAAACCTGGAGAGGTTATAGGATCAGCTGGACCAACAACAAGTTATAGAATGGATGCTTATTCACCTAAACTTTTAGATTTAGGGTTAAAGGGTATGATAGGAAAGGGTAAAAGAAATAAAGAAGTTATAAATTCAATGAAGAAAAATAATGCAGTTTATTTTGGAGCTATTGGAGGAGCCGCAGCCCTTATAGGAAAATGTATTACAGCATCAGAAGTTATTTTATATGAAGACTTAGGATCAGAAGCAATTAGAAGATTAGAAGTTAAGGATCTTCCTTTAATAGTAGTAATAGATTCAGAAGGAAATAATCTTTATGAAAAAGGAAGAGAAGAATATAAAGAGATGTTAGATAAATAAAAATAAAAGGTATAAATCTTTTTTAAGATTTATACCTTTTATTTTTATACATTTTTAAAGCCTTTTCCTTTAACTTCTGATGTATCAACTATAGTAATAAATGCCATAGGATCAACACCATAAATTTTATTTTTTAAAGATAACATTTCACGAGTTGAAACTATACAGTAAAGCATTTTATCTTTCTTGTGAGTATATTCACCTTCTATTGGAATAGAAGTTACTCCTCTATGCATGTCTTTAATTACAAAGTCTATTATTTCTTGACTCTTATTTGTTATTATAAGTAAAAGCTTTCTGCTATTAAACCCTTGAAGAACTCTATCTAAAACAATTCCTTGAGTAAAAATAGAAAGCATTGTATAAAGTGCTCTTGGAAGTCCAAAAACAACTGCACCAACAATAACAATAATACAATTTAATATAAAACCAAGTTTTCCAATTTCAAAACTTGAGTACTTTTTTCTAATTAACATAGTTATTATATCAGTTCCGCCAGTAGATCCATTTCTTAAAAAAACAAGTCCATAGCCAATACCGCATAAAACACCACCATATATACAGTAAAGTAAAGTATCATTTATTCTAATTGCTGTAGATAATGGTTTAGTTATAATAAGTGCTAATGATAATGATGTCATACCAATAGCAGAATAAAGAGTAAAGCATTTACTAAGTTTTTTGTAGCTTAATATAAATAAAGGTATATTAAGAACAAAAACTACAATTCCGGCTGGCACATCAAATAAATATTGAAAAATAAGTGCTACACCAGTTGCTCCACCACTTAATAATTTAGCATGAGTTAAAAATAAATTAACTCCAAGGGAAGCAATAATACAACCAGCAAAAATAATAATAACATCCAGTACAAAAGTTTTACTTTTTAGTAGTTTAATCATGATAATCTCCTAAATATATATTTATATAATATCTTTGTCTATTATATATAAAAATTGGAATAAAGTTAATGTCTAAATAATAGATAATTCAAGCAAAATATGGGTTAATTACATTGATAAATTAAATGAAATCAGTAACCTTATTAATAACTCTAAAAAGATATAAATAGCTACATAATTTAACTATATTTTATAGACATATAAATATTAATAAAGGATAATTATAATATAAGTTAATAAATGGAGGATATTTATATATGTTTAACTTTAAATTACCTGGAAATTTAAAAATTAAAAAAATAATACTAGCAATACTTATAATTGTATGTTTAGGAATTTTAGTGAATAAATTAGTCCTTAATAAAGGAAATACTAATAAAAGTAATATAAATACAGAAACACAAATAAAGAGCAAATAAAAGCACAATGAAATTTATTTTTCATTGTGCTTTTATTTAAAGTTCTATAGTATCAAATATACTTTTAGAAAAGTGCATTAATATAAAGGACATTAAAATATTATATAAAGAAATTCCAATATAAAGAGGGTAATTTCCTAAATATTTAAAATTAATTCCTATAAAAGTTCCAATTAATATTGATGGTAGTATGTATATAAATAAGCTAAGGAATTTAATCAAAGCTTTAATAGTATTATTAGAAACTCTATCAAATAGCTTATAACTAAATACTCCGCCATAAGTACTTAAAAATACAAATGTAATATAAGTTATAATACAAAAGATAATCTCTATAATATCTGGATGAATTATAAAGCCTAGTACTAAAAACATAAGTATTCCATCTATTGAGGCTTTTATAATTGCAGATAATGTTGAGTAGAACATTTTTCTTTTACTGCTATCTGGTATTAAAAAGATTGAAGGATTGTTAAATTCCAGTGTCCATTTTGAGCCTGATGAAAATAGGACAAGAAGATATACAGATAAACAAAAGAAAATAAATAAATCTGATTTTAAAAATATTCCCCATAAAACAGCAAGAGAAATAAATATTACTGTAGTTATATTTAGAAAATAAAATCCAGTTTTCTTATATTCAAGAAGTTGTCTTCTAAAAATAGCTTTAGAAAATTTAGAAGAATAATTATCAGTAACATTTTTTCTTGTCCATGGCTTATATTTTAATTTACTATAATCAAGTTGTTTTGCATCATAAACACTGTTTTTATATTGAGTTGCAGTTTCTCTTGCTTCAGCAGAAGAAATTACATCTTCATAAAAATCTAAATTCAACTTACATAATATGTATATAAATATAACTGTAAAAATAATAAATCCTAAAATAGGATAAATAATATTAAAAGAAAAACCACTAAACATTAAGGAAGCCATACTTTTACTAAAACCAATTAAGGGTACATAATCCCAAATAGAAGAGGTTGATAAATGTATAAATGAATTAAAGTAATCATGACTTTTATATATTTCTAAGCCAAAATACAAAATAACCATAAGAATTATTGATAAAAATATATTTTTAAATAATTTTTTCCTTTTAGGAAAATGAAAAAACATTCCATAAACCATTAAGGATAAAGCACTTGAACTAAAGGTAATCAATATAATTAGTAAAATTAAAATAAGAAAACCTTCAATAGTTAATCCAAATTTATTAATTAATATTGGAATTTGAAATAAAATAAAAAATGAAAGTACAAAGCCAGAAGCTATTTCTTTCAAAAATCCATAAACTAAAATTTTAATATTACTTATAGGTGAAGTGAAAAGTAAATTTACATCAGCCATCGAATAAGAAAATCCTTTTTTACTTATACCTGAGTATATAGATAACAAAAATAATATTAAAGATATAATTGTTACTATACCTATAAATAAATCAGGAGAAAAATTAGATTTAGATCTTTCTCCTAAAAATAATGGAAAAAATGATAATCCTAAAATAATAATAAAAAATATGTAAGGAATAGCTTTAGTTGGCTTTGATTTAAAACTTTTAAAATAATTTATTGTATTTCTTTTTAATAAGTATAAAAATGAGCTCATTAAATAACACCTTCCTCTAAGTTAGTATTATTTTTAGAATCAGTATATTTAAAGAAAATATCTTCTAAATTTTCACCACTTTTCATAAGTTCTTCTTCAAGTTCTAGTTTGGTTTTATCCAAAACTATTTCACCAGTTTTCATAAGTAAAACTCTATCCCATAGCTCTTCTACTGATGAAAGAAGGTGAGTACTTATTAGTATAGTAGTTCCTTCATTTTTTAGTTTTAATATAAGATTCTTTAACTCCTTAATAGCTTTAGGGTCTAAACCTATCATTGGTTCATCTAATAAAAGAAGTTTTGGCTTTGTAATTAAGGATACACACAAACTAACCTTTTGCTGCATACCCTTTGAAAGTTCGGAGCCAAGTTTATCTAATTTATCATCAAGGTCAAAAATATTAAATAAATAGTTAGCATATTCTTCGTAATCTTCAATTCCATAGGCTTTAGCTATGAAGTGGATATGCTCCTTTACTGTAAGTAATGGATATAATCCAGGAAGTTCAGGAACATAAGAAAAGGATTTCTTGCCATCTATACTTTTATTAAGGTTATTATCTATAAGGATTTCACCATCATATCTTAAAAGACCAGCTATTGATTTAATTGTAGTTGATTTTCCAGCACCATTAGGACCTGCTAGTACACAAACTTCTCCCCTATTTAAATTAAAGCTAATGTTTTTTAAAGCAGGTACCTTTTTAAATTTTTTCGTTAGATTAGTTATTTTAAGCATTAAGCTTACCCCCTTTTATTATTGGATATAATTAAGTAGTATAATAGTATGATATAATAACATAATTTCCCTGTAAATCATAAAAATTATATTTAAGTAAAGTTTAAGTTTTAAGAATTTCGTAACAAAGATAGATGTTATTTATAGTGGATTTACGATAAGATAAAGATAAGGAAAGGAGTGTCTATAATTATGTTTAATATTTTAGTGGTAGATGATGAAAAAGAAATAAGAGATGCAATAAATATATATTTAAGAGGAGAAAACTTAAAGGTATTTAATGCAGCAAATGGATTTGAGGCTCTAGAAATATTAGAAGAAAAAAATATTCATCTCATAGTTCTTGATATAATGATGCCAAAGTTAGATGGAATAAAGACATGTCTAAAAATTAGAGAAAACAATAATATTCCTATAATAATGCTTTCAGCAAAAGGGGAAGATTCAGATAAAATTTTAGGATTAAATGTAGGAGCAGATGATTATATAACAAAACCCTTTAATCATTTAGAACTTGTAGCAAGAGTAAAGTCTCAACTTAGAAGATATGAAAAACCATTATCTATGGAAAATAAAGACTTTATAAAGGTGAAGGATCTTGAAATTGATACTGTAGCAAAGAAGGTTACAGTTAGAGGAGAAGAGATAAAAGTAACAGCAACAGAATATAAGATACTTGTACTTTTAGCTTCAAATCTTGGAAGAGTATTTTCAATTAAGGAGATATATGAGAAGGTTTGGGAAGAACCATTTTATAAAAGTGAGAACACAGTTACAGTTCATATAAGAAGAATAAGAGAAAAAATTGAGATTAATACTAAAGAGCCTGAATATATAAAGGTGGTATGGGGAATTGGATACAAGATTGAAAAATAAAATGAAAAAGTATTTTAATAATATATGGCTTGCAGAAATAATAATAGTAATTTTAATAACAATTTTATGTGTTGATATTTCAGTTAGATATGTAAATAGTCCAGAAGCTCATGAAGGAACTGGAGTAATGGATGCTGTATTTGACAAAGATGCTTTTTATAAAAACTCCTTAAAAAATGATAGTAAGGTTTTAAGTGAGGATTTATATAATAGAACAAATGGATTAAATAAGCTTTTATATTCAACTGAAAATGGAAAAGATGATTTAAGAAAAAATATATATGAAAATAGTTTCTATTCAAAACAGGCAGTTAAAGATGGAAAAGAAAAATTACCTAAAGATGTTTACTTTATTATAAGAAATAAATTTAATGACGATATATTTACTAATGATCCATTTTTCCAAGGAATTAAAAAAATCCAAGGTGAAAATTTATATAAGGTAATTGATGAAAAGTATAAAGGCGAGGGAATAATAACATATAGTTGTAATAACGTAAATATATACAATAAAGTAGTTGAGGCTGGAGATTCTAATTATTCTTCAAAGGTATTAAAGAATTTTGAAGAAATTTATTATGCACCTGAAAGTAAATATGCAGGTGAAGTAAGTGATTATATAAAAGAATTTTGCTTTTTTGTATTTATGATTGTTGTTGATATATTCTTAATATGTAAAATTATTTATGTATTTTTAAGTAAAAAGGGAAAAGTTATAATAAGAGGAAATATAATAAAGGATATGATATATATATTTAAGCATGTGTTTAAATATAGAGGCCCAAGAAAGGCTATGATAATAGCAATAATAACAAGTATTATATTTTATGTAGTTTATTTATATATTTTAGCCCTAGGTGGAACAGATAATAATATTATAGTTAATTTCTTTAAACTTTATCCATTTAAGGGAAGCTTCCTTTTAGTATTACTTCCAATGATAGGAGTTATGTATTCAATTAAAAGAAATATTGAAATTGGAATGGTTAAAGATGATTTAAAAATAATAAATGATGGTAACTTTGAACATACAATAAAAGAAATTGGTGGAGTTGAAATTAGAGGTCTTATTGAAAATATTAATAAGATGAAAGATGGATATAATATAGCTGTTGAAGAAGCCCTTCAAAATGAAAGATTAAAAACAGAATTAATTTCAAATGTATCCCATGACTTAAAAACACCATTAACATCAATAATAAACTATGTAAATATACTTCAAGATAATAGAATTTCTGAAGAAGAAAAAAAGGATTATTTAAAAATATTAGAGCAAAAATCAAATAAGTTAAAAACTCTTATAGAAGATTTATTTGAAGTTTCAAAAATAAATTCAGGAAAACTTCAATTAAATAAAGAAAAAATTGATATAGTTTCACTTATATATCAAGCTATTGGAGAATATTCTTCTCTTTATGAAGAAAAGGGAATAGAATTTAAAGTTGAATGTAGTGAAGATGAAATAATAATGGACTTAGATGGAATAATGATATCTAGGGTTATTGAAAATATAGTAATAAATGCACTTAAGTATTCACTTGAAGATACAAGGGTATATGCAACTATTATAAAAGAAGAAAATGGAGTTTTAGTTTCCTTTAAAAATGTTGCAAACTATGAAATGGATTTTGATGAAACTGAAATGTTTGAAAGATTTGCAAGGGGAGATAAATCAAGAACATCTGCAGTGGAAGGTTCAGGGCTTGGACTTGCAATAACTAAGAGTATAGTAGATCTTCATGGAGGAACAACTAGAATAAAAAGAGAGGGAGATTTATTTAAAATATATGTTTTCCTTCCTTTTGATGGAGAAGAAATACTAAAAATAGATGAAACTTTAAATTAATCATGGTATAATCAATAATAAATATTAATTAATAATTATTGGAGGGAGAGGCATGAGTTATTTATTTGTAGAATACCCAAAATGCACAACTTGCAAAAGAGCTAAGAAATGGTTAGAAGAAAATAATATAGATTTTATAGACAGAGATATAAAACTTGAAAATCCAACAAAGGAAGAATTAAAGTTATGGCTAGATAGAAGTGGACTAGAAATAAAGAAATTCTTTAATACAAGTGGCGTACTTTATAGAGAAAAGGGTATGAAGGATAAAATTAAAGTTTTATCAGAGGATGAACTTTTAGATATTTTAGCATCAGATGGAATGATGGTTAAAAGACCTTTAATTATAAGCGACTCTAAAGTTTTAGTAGGATTTAAAGAACCTGAGTGGGAAAGTAATCTAAAATAAATTTAAAAGAGATTTTATATTAATTTAAATATTAGATTATGTTTTATGTAAGTATTTATTTTAATTATGAAAATTTATAGGATTGAGTAGTATGTTTAATCATAAACTCAGTCCTTTTAATTTTACAATTAATGAGTAAACAATAAATATCTTTTAGTTTAAATTGTCAAAGGATAAAAGTTATTAAAAAGAAGAGATATTTAAAGCTTTGTAAAAGAAAAGGGTTAATATAATAGTATATTAACCTTTATAAAATTTTACACATTACAGTAGAAAAACTATAATATATTAAGTCAATATATTGTATTGGTTTGGTAAAAATACAATATAGATATACTATATATTGTTGGAGGTAACTTAAGTGGATAAAATGGAAATGCTTTGTAATTTGGGTTTAGAGTCAATTAAAGATAGAGCGGAAATATACAATATAGATAGATTAAAAGAAAAGTTAGATTTAATTATAAGACCAGGAATGGATTACATAGAAATAAGAGATTCAATAATTCAGGTATCATTAGAACTTACTACAGATATGGAACCTGACTGGCAAAGTGTGGCATCAAGATTACATGTTTATAAGCTTTATGATGAAGTTAAATTAAATAGAGGATTAAAGGACGAAGAAAATCCATATGATAATTTATATAGTTTTATAAAGACCTTAACAGAGCAAAATTTATATGGAAAATATATATTAGATAATTATACAAAAGAGGAAATAGAAGAATTAGAAAGAGAAATTAAACCAGAAAGAGATTTTCTATTTACTTATAGTGGCATAAAGCTATTAAGTGGAAGATATCTTGTGGAAGATTTCAATAGAAAAGTTTTAGAATTACCTCAACAAATGTTTATGGGAATAGCAATGCACTTAGCAATTCCTGAAAAGAAAGAAAAAAGAATTTACTGGGCTAAGAGATTTTATGATGTTTTAAGTTCTCTAAAAGCTACAATGGCAACTCCTACAATGGCAAATGCAAGAAAGCCTTTTTATCAATTAAGTTCCTGTTTTATAGATACTGTAAATGATAGTTTAAAGGGAATATATAAATCCCTTGATAATTTTTCAGAAGTATCAAAGTTTGGTGGCGGAATGGGAATATATATTGGTAAAATAAGAGCTCTTGGTTCACCTATAAGAGGATTTAAAGGAGCATCTGGCGGAGTTATACCTTGGGTTAAATTATTTAATGATACTGCCATTGCTGTTGACCAATTAGGCGTAAGAAATGGTTCTGTTGCAATATGGCTTGATGCTTGGCATAAAGATATGCCAGAATTTCTTCAAGTTAGAACAAATAATGGTGATGATAGAAAGAAAGCTCATGATGTTTTTCCAGGACTTTGTTATCCAAATCTTTTCTGGAAACTTGCAGAGGAAGATATAGATGCTAACTGGTATATGATGTGTCCTCATGAAATAAAAGAGATAAAGGGTTATTCATTAGAAGATTTTTATGGAGATGAGTGGGAAAAAAGATATTTAGACTGCGTAAATGATGAAAGAATTGATAAGCGTATTATGAAGGTTAAAGATATAGTAAGACTTATTATAAAAAGTGCAGCAGAAACTGGAACACCATTTGCTTTTTATAGAGATGCTGCAAATAAAATGAATCCAAATAAGCATAAGGGAATTATATATTCATCAAATCTTTGTACAGAAATAATGCAAAATATGAGTGCTATGGATATAAAAAAAGCAGAAATAACTGATGAAGATGGGGAATCAGTTGTTGTTGAAAAGATTAAGGCAGGAGATTTTGTTGTATGTAACCTTTCTTCAATAGTTCTTGGAAATGTTGATGTAGTAAATGAGGAAGAAATTGAATATGTTGTGGAAACTCAAATAAGAGCTATGGACAATGTTATAGATTTAAATTATTATTCAGTTCCATATGCAGAGGTAACAAATAAAAAATATAGAGGGGTGGGACTTGGAACATCAGGTTATCACCACATGCTTGTAAATAATAGAATACATTTTACAGCAGATGAACATAAGGAATTTGTAGATAAAGTTTATGAAAACATAAATTACTATGCAATAAAAGCAAGTATGAAAATTGCAAAGGAAAAGGGAAGTTATAAAGTATTTGAAGGTTCAGATTGGGAAAATGGAGATTACTTTAAAATTAGAGGATATAATTCTAAAAGATGGAATGACTTAAAGGATGATGTAAAAAATTATGGTATGAGAAATGGATATCTTATGGCAATAGCTCCAAATGGATCAACTGCAACTTTAGCTGGAACATCAGAAGGGGTAGACCCTGTTATATCAAGATTTTGGCTTGAAGAGAAGAAGGGAAGCATAGTTCCAAAGACAGCTCCTGGACTTTCAGAAGAAACTTACTGGTATTATAACTCAGCTTATAATATAGATCAAAAGTGGTGTATAAATATGAATGGAGTAAGACAAAGACATATAGATCAAGGTCAATCCTTTAACCTTTATATAACAAATAATTACACAATGAGACAGATTATGAATCTTTATATAGAAGCTTGTAAATCAGGAGTTAAGTCAATTTATTATGTTAGAAGTAAATCATTAGCAGTTAGTGATTGTGAAAGCTGTTCTGCTTAATATTAGGAGGTAATATACAAATGCTAGATATAAACAAGAAACCTCTTTTTAATGAATTTGGAGATACGGAAACTTCAAAAAAGAGGATGATAAATGGAAATACTACAAATCTTAATGACTTCAATAATATGAAGTATACTTGGGTATCAGACTGGTACAGACAAGGAATGAATAATTTCTGGATACCTGAAGAAATTAATTTAGCACAGGATTTAAAGGATTATAAAAAGTTAGAAGAAGAGGAAAGAATAGCTTATGATAAAATACTTTCATTCTTAATATTTTTAGACTCAATTCAAACAGCTAACCTTTCTAATATAAACAATTATATAACAGCAAGTGAAGTTAATCTTTGCTTAACTATTCAAGCCTTCCAAGAGGCTGTTCATTCTCAAAGTTATAGCTATATGTTAGATACAATATGTTCTCCAGAAAAGAGAAATGAAATTTTATATCAATGGAAGGATGATAAAATTCTTCTTGAAAGAAATAAGTTTATAGGAGATCAATATAATACATTTTTAAATGAGCCAAGTAAGCATAACCTAATAAAAACAATAATGGCTAATTATATATTAGAAGGAATTTATTTTTATTCTGGATTTATGTTTTTCTATAACTTAGAGAGAAATGGTAAGATGCCAGGTTCAGCACAGGAAATAAGATATATAAATAGAGATGAAAATACTCATCTTTGGTTATTTAGAAATATAATAAAGGAGCTTCAAAAGGAAGAACCTGAATTATTTACAGAGGAATTAAAAGAAGAATTATCTGAAATGGTTAAAACAGGAGTTTCTCATGAAATTGCATGGGGACATTATGTAATTGGAGATAATATTCAAGGAATTAATAAAAAGCTTATTGAAGATTATATAAAGTATTTAGGAAATCTTAGGTTAAAGGCTATTGGACTAGAAAAGATATATGAAGGTCATGATGAAAATCCAGCAGAGTGGGTAGATAGGCAAGCTGATGCAAATTCTGTAAAGACAGACTTTTTTGAAGCTAAATCAACAGCTTATGCAAAGGCAGCAACTCTTATAGATGACCTTTAATATTGTTAAATTATAAATAACAAAATTATAGATTGTATTATTTCATTAATAATTCTAACAATAATAGGAATATATTTAGTTATGTTACCTATAATAATAAAGAAAATTAATATTTATGGCATTAGTTTAATCTAAAAATAAAAAAGCAAAATAATAAACATTTAATAAGTATTACAATTTTCTTGTAATAAGTCTATTAGTTTATAATTTTGCTTTTTATAAAATATATAACAATAAAATTTTAAAATTATTAATTACACAAATAAAATTTTAAATAAAATATATAAAAAACAATGGATAATTAGGAATAATTTAGGTTTGTGTAAAATAATTCAAAAAATAACAAAAATAATTATAAAAAGAAGAAATTTATAAAAATTGTAAAAAATAATTAGAAAATATTAAAAAATTAACTTATTAATTAATAAAAAAACTATATAAAGTGGTTAAAAACTAAATAAATTATGCTATAATTAATGAGGGTTGTACTTAATATGTAAAAGTTATCATAAATTTGTTATTTAATAACAATTTTTTTATTTTACTTAATTTATTGAAAGTAACATAATTAAGGAGGATTTTATTATGAAAAAAGGTATTGCTGCTTCAAAGGGATACGCTATAGGTAAAGTATTCTTACAAGAGCATGAAGAAATAGTTATAACTGATGAAAAAATTACAGATGTAGCTGCAGAAAAAGAAAAATTACAAAAGGCATTAGATGCTTCAAGAGAACAATTAGAAAAAATCAAAGCTAAGGCTGCTGTTGAAATGGGAGAAGAAAAGGCTGCTGTGTTTGAAGCACACATCACCTTATTAGATGATCCAGAATTCACAGGAACTATGGCTATGGAAATAGAAAATAATAGTATAAATGCAATGAAGGCTGTTGAAAATGTAACAAATACTTTCGTTACTATATTTGAATCAATGGAAGATGCTTATATGAGAGAAAGAGCAGCAGACATTAAAGACGTTTCAAAGAGAATAATTTCAAACTTAGCTGGAAGAGGCGGAGATGCTTTTGCAATAACAGAAGGAAATACTATAGTTGTTGCTCATGATTTAACTCCATCAGATACAGCTCAATTAGATAGAAGTAAAGTTGTAGCTTTCTTAACTAACATTGGAGGAAGAACTTCTCACTCAGCTATTATGGCTAGAACATTAGAAATTCCTGCAATAGTTGGATTAAAAGATATAACAACTTCAGTTAAAACTGGAGATTCAATAATCGTAGATGGTATTGAAGGAATTGCAATAATTAATCCAGATGAAGCTACAGTTAAAGAATATGAAGCTAAAAGAGATAAATTCTTAAAGGAACAAGAAGAACTTAAGAAACTTATCGAAGTTAAAACTGTAACTAAATCAGGTAAGAGAATAGAAGTTTGCGGAAATATTGGTAAAGCACAAGATGTTGAAGGTGTTTTAGCTAATGGTGGAGACGGAATCGGATTATTTAGAACTGAGTTCTTATATATGGATAGAGAAAGTGCTCCAACAGAAGAAGAACAATATGAAGCATATAGATACGTTTTAGAAAATATGAATGGAAAACAAGTTGTTATAAGAACACTTGATATCGGTGGAGATAAGACATTACCATACTTACCATTACCACAAGAAATGAATCCATTCTTAGGATACAGAGCAATTAGACTTTGCTTAGATAGAAAAGAAATATTTAAAGTTCAATTAAGAGCATTATTAAGAGCTTCTATATATGGAAATCTTGCAGTAATGTTCCCAATGATTTCAGGAATTCAAGAATTCAGATCTGCTAAAGAAGTAGTTGAAGAATGCAAAGCTGAACTTAAAGCTGAAGGAATAGAATTCTCAGATTCAATCCAATGGGGTATCATGGTAGAAATCCCAGCTGCAGCAGTAATGGCTGACGAATTAGCTAAGGAAGTTGATTTCTTCTCAATAGGAACAAATGACTTAATTAAATATACATTAGCAGCAGATAGAATGAGTGAAAAAGTATCATACCTTTATAATCCAATGCACCCAGCTGTACTTAGATTAATAAAGATGACAATAGATGGAGCTCACAAACATGGTAAGTGGGTAGGAATGTGTGGAGAAATGGCAGGAGATGAAGCTGCTATACCAACACTAGTTGAATATGGATTAGATGAGTTCTCAATGAGTGCATCATCAATATTAACTGCTAAAAAAATAATCTTAGAACAAAAATAAGATATTTTTTATAAATAACACAAATAGCCCAAAATAATTTAAGCGTGGAATTTATTCCACGCTTTTTGCTTTATAAAATTTTATATTATTGAAATATTTAACTTATTCATAAGTTTTATTATTTTGTTATCTGGAAGGATTTCAGTTATTATATAGTCTATTTGAGAAAGGGAAGCGAATTTATAAGTACCATCAAAATGGAATTTTTTATTTTCAATTAATAGATAAACCTTATTTGAAGAAGCTATAATTGCTTTTTTTGTATTACCTTCCTCTAAATCGAAGTTACAAATACTTTTATCAAAAATATTTATTCCACAGCTTCCTATAAAAGCCTTATTAAATCTATATTTTGAAATACTTTCAATTGCCTCTGAGCCAGTAACTCCACCAAGAGCCTTATTATATAATCCACCTATACAGATTAAATCTATATTTAAATCAGCATTATTAAATAAAGAAGATATTTCAACCATATTAGTTACTAAGGTAATTTTTTTAGTACTTTTTGATAGTAGCTCTGCTAATAAGTAATTTGTACTAGATATATCCAAAAATATTGTATCTTTATCTTCTATTGAATTAAATGCTTTAAGGGCAATTTCTTTTTTTGTATCAATATTTTTAATTAATCTATTTGAAATACTTGTAGTTTCAGCAATTCCCCTTGGAAGTATGGCACCTCCATAGGTTCTTTCAACTAATCCTTCCTTTTCAAGTTTATTTAAATCTTTTCTAATCATACTTTCTGTAACATTAAATTTAATACTTAAATCTTTAACAAGAACTTTATTATCCTTTTTTAATAACTCTAATATTTCATTAAGTCTTTCTTCCATAAACATTTATTTATACCTCTAATCTATAATCAATCTTTTTATATTATTATAACCAAAATGAGAATAAATGAAAACAAATAAAAATAAAGTTTATTGACAATAGTAATAAATGAATATAAAATATAATCAAACAGTAATAAATGACAATGAACGAGAATAGAATTAAGAGGGTGATTAAAATGACCAAAGCAGTTGTCTGTGAAATTGAAAGATATGCAACTCATGATGGTCCTGGAATTAGAACAGTAGTCTTTTTAAAAGGATGTCCATTAAAGTGTATATGGTGTGCCAATCCAGAAACCCAAAGAAAAGAAAATGAAATTTATTACAACTTAAATAAATGTATTAAATGTTTAAGATGTGTAAAGAGCTGTAAAAATGGTGCTTTAACCTTTGAAAATGGAAAGATAGTAATAAATAAGGAAAAATGCAATTTATGTGGTCTTTGTATAAAAATGTGTCCAATGTCAGCTTTAAATTTTGTTGGTAAAGAAAGAGATGTTAATGAAGTATTTAAGGAAGTATATAAAGATTTAGTTTTTTATAAAGAGTCTGGTGGAGGGGTTACAGTTTCAGGAGGGGAAGTATTAGTAAATAAGGAATTTACTAAAGAACTTTTAAGAGAATGTAGAGAAAATTATATAAATACAGCAATTGAAACAAGTGGCTTTGGAAAATTTGAGGCTCTAGAAGAAATAGCAAACTTATGTGATTTAGTTATGTTTGATATTAAAAATACCTGTGATAGTGAGCATAAAAAACTTACTGGGTTATCAAATAAATTAATATTAGAAAATTTAGAAAAACTAAGTAAAATTCATAACAATATAATAATTAGAGTTCCTGTTATACCAGGATGCAATAATAGTGTTGAAAATATTGAAAGAGTTTCATATATAGCAAATAAAAATAATATTAAAGAAGTTCATTTATTACCATATCATTCTTTAGGAAAGGAAAAATATAATCAGCTTCAAAGGGATTATGAATTAAAATCTCTAAAAAATCTTAAAGAAAGTGATGTGGAATATTTAAAAAATATTATAGAAAATAGTGGATTAAAATGTGTTATTGGAGGATAAGGAGGAAAGTTTATTATGAAAAATTATGAAATTAAAAGTGAGAGAGTTAAAAAGTTAAGAGAATCAGTATTATCACAAACGCCTATGGTATGTATAGAAAGAGCTAGATATGTAACAGAGGCTTATAAAGAAAATGAAGCAGAACCAATTTATATAAAAAGAGCAAAAGCTGTTGAAAAGATATTAGAAAATATGACAATATATATTAAAGATGGTGAACTAATTGTTGGTAATCAAGCATCAAGTGAAAGAACAGCTCCTGTTTTCCCAGAATATGCAGTACAATGGATGGAAGATGAAATAAAGGAAAAAGGAAATTTTGATAAAAGAGATGGAGATAATTTTCATCTGCCAGAGGAAGATATAGATGAACTTTTAGAAATAGTTCAATATTGGAAGGGTAAAACTTTAAGAGATAAATGTTTTGCTGTTATGCCAAAGGAAATAGAAGATGCAATTAATGTAAAGGTTATCCATGGGGAAGGGAATATGACATCAGGAGATGGACATATAGTTCCTGATTTTGAAAAAGCATTAAATATTGGTTTAAGTGGAATTATAGAAGAGGCAAGAGAAAAACTAAATAGCTTAGACATAAGTGAAAATGATGCTTTAAGGAAAAAAGGATTTTTAGAATCAGTAATTATTACAAATGAGGCAGTAATTAAGTTTGCAGAAAGATATTCAAAACTTGCAATAGAACTTGCACAAATTGAAGAGGATGAAAAAAGAAGAGAAGAATTATTAGAAATAGCTAAAGTTTGTGAAAGAGTTCCAAAGGAAACTCCAAGAACATTTTATGAAGCAGTTCAAATGATCTGGTTTATTCATTTAGTTATTCAAATTGAAAGTAATGGACATTCAGCATCTTTAGGAAGAGTGGATCAATATCTTTATAAATTCTATAAACATGATATTGAAAATGGAATTATAAATAGGGAAGAAGCTAAGGAACTTTTAGAATGTTTATGGGTAAAATTATATTCAATATTAAAGGTTAGACCAACTTCTCATGCAGGTTATGGGGCAGGTTATCCAACATATCAAAATGTAACAATAGGTGGTTCAAATTTTGATGGAACAGATGCTGTAAATGAATTAAGTTACCTTATATTAGAAAGTGTTGCAGAGGCAAAGCTTACTCAACCAAATCTTTCAGCTAGATTACATGCAAATAGTCCAGAAAGATTTCTTCGTGAATGTGCAAATGTTATAGCAACTGGATTTGGTATGCCAGCTCTTCACACTGATGAAATTATAGTGCCAGCTCTTTTAAATAAGGGAGTAGATTTTAAAGATGCATATAATTATACAATGGTTGGATGTGTTGAAGTGGCTGTTCCAGGTAAATGGGGATATAGATGTACAGGAATGACATTTTTAAATATGATAAAGGCTTTAGAACTTACTTTAAATGATGGATATGATAAGAGAACAGGGAAAACACTTTTATCAGGTAATGGAAAATTAACTGACTTTAATACCTTTGAGGAACTTTGGAAGGCATGGGAGAAAAATATAGCTTATTATACAAAGCTAACAGTTGCATTAGATAAACTTGCAGACACTCATTTAGAAGAATTCCCAGATATACTTTGTTCATCACTAGTAGATGACTGTATAGGAAGAGGAAAGACAATTAAAGAAGGTGGCTCAGTATACGATTTTATTGCAGGACTTCAAGTTGGACTTTCAAATGTAGCAAATTCTTTTGCAGCATTAAAGAGTGTAGTTTATGAAAATAAATATTTAAGTACAAAGGAAGTAATGGAAGCTCTAAAAAATAATTTTAGTGGAGAAAATGGAGAAGTAATTAAAAAGATATTACTTGAAGCACCTAAGTATGGAAATGATATAGACTATGTAGATAATATTGCAAAGGAAGCTTATGATACTTATATAAAAGAAATTAAAAAATATAGAACAACAAGGTATGGAAAAGGTCCTATTGGCTGCAAATATGGATTATCAACTTCAGGAATTTCTTCAAATGTACCAATGGGAACAGTAACAGGTGCAACACCAGATGGAAGAATGGCTTGGACACCAGCAGCTGAAGGAGCATCACCAGTACAGGGAACAGATACAAATGGACCAACATCTGTTTTAAAATCAATAACAAAGTTACCAACAATTTTAATGACAGGAGGACAACTTTTAAATCAAAAGTTCTCACCAGAGTTATTAAAGGGAGAGGCACAGTTTGAAAAGTTTGTTGCCTTAATAAGATCCTTTGTTTTAATGAAGGGATGGCATATTCAATTTAATATTATTTCAACAGAAACTTTAAGGGCAGCACAAAAGGATCCAGAAAAATATAGAGATGTAATTGTTAGAGTTGCAGGTTATTGTGCACAATTTATAACATTAGATCCAACAACACAAGAAGATATTATAAAGAGAACAGAAGAAAAATTATAATTTTTAGGGGGAAATATTTATGATATACATGTTAGATACAGCTAATTTAAATGCTATAAGAAAGGCTTTTGATATATATCCAATAACAGGAGTAACAACAAATCCAACAATAATATCAAAGGAAAATAGAGATTTTATAGGATTACTAAAGGAAATTAGAAAAATTATTGGAGAAGATACAATGCTTCATGCACAAGTTATAGGAAAAAGTGCAGAGAATATGATAAAGGAAGCTAAATATCTTAATGAAACAATAGGAGGAAACTTTTATGTGAAGATTCCTGTTACAAAAGAAGGTATTAAAGCTATAAGAGTATTAAGCAAAGAAGGAATAAATATAACAGCAACTGCAATATTTACAGCACAACAAGCACTTATGGCAGCTGTAAGTGGTGCAAAATTTGTAGCTCCTTATGTAAATAGAATTGATAATATAAGTGGAAATGGAGTAGAAGTAGTTAAGGATATTATAGAAGAACTTAAATTATATAATTTAGACTGCAAAGTTTTAGCAGCTTCATTTAAAAATGTTCAACAAGTTCAAGATTTATCAAGAAATGGAGTTCATTCAGTAACTGTTAATCCAGATATAATGGATAAAATGTTAGAGCATCCATTAACAGACTGGAGTGTAGATCAATTTATTAATGATTGGGAAAAGGTTTATGGAGAAGGAAAATTAACAACAGATGTAAAATAGTCAACATATAAATAAAAAGTGATATATTTAATAAAAAGGCAAAGTAATAAATAGATAGGAATATTATTTCTTAGAAGTTTTATACTTTGTCTTTTTTATTATTATAATTGTTAAGATAACTTCTTTCCTTGTATTTTAATTGTTAAGTTGTGATAAAATATGTGTATATCTAAAGTAATGTGGAGGAAAAGTTGTGGATAAAGTTTTAAAAATGTTTATAGCTTTCTTTAAGATAGGAGCTTTCACCTTTGGTGGTGGATATGCCATGATTCCTATTATTGAAGAGGAAGTAGTAAATAAACAAAAATGGGTAAGTAAAGAAGAGTTTATGGATATGTTAGTTGTATCTCAAAGTTTTCCAGGTGCAATGTCTATAAATTGTTCTATTTTTATTGGTTATAAGATAGCAGGAGTTTTGGGCGGTGTAATAGCCCTTCTTGGAGTTGCACTCCCTTCATTCTTAATAATATTAATAGTAGCTACTTTCTTTATGAAATTTAGGGAAAATTATTATGTTAATCTTGTATTTAAAGGAATATCAGCAGCTGTTCCAGTATTAGTTTTAACAGGAGTTATTAGTTTAGCTAAAGGGGTAGATAAAAATATAAGAAATGGAATAACAATAGTTTTAGCATTAATAGCTTTAGTTATATTTAAGGTTAATCCTATTATAGTAGTTGTAGCTGCTGCCATTTATGGAGCTGTATTTTTAAGGGAGAAGGTGAAATAGGTGAGTTTAGTAATACAATTATTTTTAACCTTCTTAAAAATAGGAACCTTTAGTTTTGGTGGTGGATATGCCATGATACCATTTATACAAAGTGAAATAATTGAAAATCATCATTGGATAAGTGGTAAAGTATTTATGGATATAATAGGAATTTCTCAGATGACTCCAGGACCAGTAGCTATAAATTCAGCAACTTTTGTTGGATATAAAGTATTTGGAGTTTTAGGTAGTGTAGGAGCTACTTTAGGAGTTGTAACAACATCATTTATATTAGTATCTATAGCATCAAAGGCTATGGAAAAATTTAAAGAATCAAAAATTTTAAAAGGTGCATTACTTGGTATGAGACCAGTTCTTATAGCACTAATAATACAGGCTTTTTTAGATTTAGCTAAAGATGCTTATGTAGATGTTAAATCTGTGATAATAACTTTAATAATAGGAGCTTTATTATTATCTAAAAAGGTTCATCCTATAATATCAATAGTACTAGCAGGTATTTTTGGAGTTGTATTTTATGGAATTTTTTAATAAAAAAGCATATTCTTAAATGTAATGTAAATATATTATTAATTGATAATAATTATTAAGTAATAGGGAGAGAATTGAATTAAATATTAGAAAAATAGGCTTTTTATAGAGAATTTAAGAGAAATAGAGGAAATAAGGACATTGAATGTTTTATTTTAATAGATTATTATTTAGCCATAAACAAGAGATAAATAGTAGATATACATTAAAATAAAATATTTAAGAAGGTGTTTTTATGAATTCTTTTATGAATGAAATTAGAAAAAATAATCAAGTTTTACATGATTCAGCTGAAAAGACAGGTTTTTTAAAAAGACTTATGGATGGAAAGGCTTCAAAGGAAAGTTACGCAGAATATTTATTCAACATATATGAAATATATAAAACTATAGAATTTAATCTAGAAAAGTATAGAGAAAATTCAGTAGTTAATGATTTTGCTATTAAGAAAGTTTATCGTACAGAGGAAATTTATAAAGATTTAAAATTCTTATTAGGAGAAAAACTTAGCGAAATGAGATTACTAGCTTCAACAAAAGCATATATAGAAAGAATAAATGAAGTTAGCGAAAAGCAACCAGAATTATTAGTAGCACATGCATATAGCAGATATTTAGCAGATCTTTTTGGTGGAAGAAGTATATATAAAATGCTTAGAGAATCATATGAAATTGATCCAAAAGGTTTAAATTATTATGTTTATGATGAAGTTTTTGAAGATGCAGATGATATGAGAGCATTTGTTATGGAATATCATGGAATGCTAAATGAAGTTGAATTTGATAGAAAACTTGAAGAAAAATTTATTAATGAGGTATCTAATTCATATATTTACAATATAGCTATTTCAAATGAATTAGAAATTAAACTTTATAACAAATAAAATTTATTTAAAGACTGTATTCCAAAAGTAGGAATATGGTCTTTTTTTATAGAAGTAAATATAATAATGAAAAGTTGGGAATTTATAAATATATTAATTAATTTTTAGGAGGAAATAAAATGATTAAAGTTATAAAGAATATTAAATTATATTCTCCAAAAAGTTTAGGCAGAAAAGATATAGTTTTAGTAGGAGATAAAATAGAAGGAATATATGATAGCATAAATGTTCCAAAGGATTTTATAAATATTGAAATTATAGATGGCAGTAACAAATATGCCTTTCCAGGATTTATTGATGGTCATGTACATTTAATTGGAGGTGGTGGAGAAGGTGGCTTTAAAACAAGAACACCAGAATTACAATTAAGCAATTTAACTACAGCTGGAATTACAACTGTTAATGGGTGTATTGGAACTGATGGAGTTTGTAGAAATATGAGATCATTAGTTGCTAAGGTTAAGGGATTAAAGGAAGAGGGAATTACAGCAACATGCTATACAGGTTCCTATGATGTTCCTGTAAAAACTATGACAGAAAGTATAAAGGGAGATTTAATGGTTGTAGATGAAATTATAGGTGTTGGAGAGATTGCTCTATCAGACAATAGAAGTTCCGAGCCAAGATTAGATCAGTTTATAAATTTAGTTGCAGAGGCTAGAGTTGGAGGCCTTCTTTCAAATAAGTCTGGAATTGTTAATATTCATTTAGGTGGAGGAGCTAGAAGGTTAGACTTTTTATTTAAAATGTTAGATGAAACAGAGATACCAGCTACTCAAGTATTACCAACTCATATGAGCAGAACAAAGGAACTTTTAGATGCAGGGGTAGAGTGGATAAAAAGAGGAGGTTATATTGACCTAACAACAAGTTCAGATCCTGATAATTTAGAAAAGGGAGAAATGATTGCATCAAAGGCATTAAAATATCTTTTAGATAAAGGATTACCAATAGAAAAAATAACTTTTACATCAGATGGAAATGGAAGTATGCCTATATTTGATGAAGATGGAAAGCTAAAGGGTCTTGGAATATGTAGTGTAAAATCCCTTTATGAATCAATAAAAGAGTCAATATTAAATGAAGGTATAGCAATTGAAGATGCTTTAAAAGTAGCAACTTCAAATGTGGCAGATGTTCTTAAATTAAATAGTAAAGGAAGAATTGAAGAGGGAAAGGATGCAGACATAGTTATAGTTAATGAAAAGGATTTATCAATTGATAAAGTTATAGCTATGGGAAAGATTATGGTTGATGAAGGAAAGGCAAAAATAACAGGAACTTTTGAAAATGCTATTAAAAAGTCTTTTGATTAAAAGGAAAATAATGTATAATTAATATAAGATAATTAGGTCGTTAAATTAGATAAATTTCTATTTAATGACCCTTTTTATTATGGGTTTTGGTATTATTGTGGGAATTTAAAATAAATGATATGGGAGGGTATATGGAAGCTTTAAGAATTAACTCCTTAACTAAATATTGTAATGGTAAAAAGATAATTAAAAACATTAGTTTTGATGTTAATGAAGGGGAAATAGTAGGGATTGCAGGTCCAAATGGTTCTGGAAAATCAATATTAATGGAGATGTTACTTAATTTTTCTTCTCCATCAAGTGGGAATATTAGTATTTTGGGACTAGATTCTAAAGATAAGGCTAAAGAAATTGAGGATATAGTGGGATATGTACCAAGTGAAATAGCTTTTTCTAAAAATTTAAAAGTAAAAGATATTTTTAAGAGCAAAGAAAATAATTTAGAGGATAAAATAAATGATTTATGCAGAAAGTTTCAAATAAATAAAAATAAAAGGATAGGAGAATTGTCCTTTGGAAATAGAAAAAAAGTAGCAATTATTAATGCTATTATAAAAAATCCTAAGATTATTATTTTGGATGAGCCTACTAGCAGTGTAGATGAAGATGTTAAAAAGATAATATTTGAAATAATATTAGAGGAAAACAATAAGGGAACAACTATATTAATATCAAGTAATAACTTAAATGATATTCAAAAATATTGTGATAAGGTAGTAATTATTAGAAAAGGAAAAGTTATAGATATAAAAAATATGAAAATTATAAAAAATTTTCTTAAGAAGAAGATTATTTTAAAAACTAATGAAAGTATGGAAAGAGATATAAGAATATTTGGAGGAGAAAGTGTAAAGAGAGAGAAAAATTATATTGAATTTTTATATGATGGAGATATAAATAGATTAATTAAATTTTTAGCATGTTATGAAATAGACGATATAGTTTTAGAAGAAGAAAACATTATACAAAATGTATTTAATTATTATAAATAAAAATATAGTTAAAGATAAGGCTAACTTATAATGAAATGGTTATATATGTTATAAGTTAGTCTTATTTTATAAATTATTATTTAAATGAAAAAGTTTTCTTATCTCTTATTCATCTAAAGTTTAACTTTGATTAAAAATATGTCTATTAATTAGGAGTATAATCCAGTTTGGATATAGGGATAATAAAGGATATGAATTAATTTTACTATAGGTATTTAATTATATTAATATAAGAAAAAATTCTTTTACGATATAAATTTGAAATAGTAAAATAAATTGAAGAGGTGAGTATAAATGAAAAAATTAAATGATGTACTAAAAGAGGAAATTATAGAGTTTAGAGAAAATGGACATAAGTTTTTAAATAAAGAACTTAATGTTGCACAATTTAAAGGAATGTCTGGAGGAATGGGAGTATACGCTCATAGAGGTGGAAAAGAGTTTATGATAAGACTTAAAACTCCTTCAGGAAGAGTTTCAAAAGAAGACTTTAATAAGATATATGAATGGGCTAATAGATATAATTTAACTTGGCTTCATACAACAACAAGACAAGCTATTCAATTACATGGGTTAGGAATAGATGATGTTTGCGATATAATGGAAGAAGCTATTGATTATGGAATATATACAAGAGGATCAGGTGGAAACTTCCCAAGAAATGTTGCAATGTCACCTCTTTCAGGAGTAGAAAAAGGGGAAGCCTTTGATGTAACACCATATGCAGAAGCAGTTAATAAGTATATTATGGAAAGAGTATATACATATAAATTACCTAGAAAGATAAAGATAGCTATGGCTACTAATACAAAGGATGAACCACACTGTACAGTAACAGATTTAGGATTCCTTGCAATAAATAAAGATGGAGAAAAGTTCTTTAAAGCTTATTTAGGTGGTGGACTTGGAAGAAATCCAAGAATGTCAGTAGAATATGATGAACTTATAAAACCAGAAGATGTTTTATATCATGTTGAAGCAATGATAAACTTATTTATGGCTGAAGGTGATTATAAAAATAAAGGTAAAGCACGTATAAGATATATAGTTGAAAGAATGGGAGAAGAAGAATTCTTAAAATGTTATAAAAAACATTTAGAAGAAGTTATCTCAAAGAAAGACTTAAAAATAGATGTAAAAGAAAAAAAAATTAAAAAAGAAGGAATTAAAACTTCTAAAAAAGATGCAAGATTAATAGAACAAAAACAAGAGGGACTTTATAGTGTTTACTTCCACCCATTTGGAGGAAAGCTAATGATGAAAGACCTTAAAGCTATATTAGATGCTACAGAAAAAATGGATGATATAGATTTTAGATTTACTATGCAAGAAGGTATATATATAAGAAATCTTAATGGAAATGAAGCTGAAGAAATTTTAGAATTAACTAAAGGCCGTGGTGGAGAATTAAAGGTAATGCAATCAGTAAGTTGTATTGGAGTTCCAATATGTCAAATGGGATTAAAAAATAGCCAAGAGTTATTAACTAATATTTTAGATAAGCTTTCAAGTGAACATATAGAAAAAGATTTACTTCCTGTAGTTCATATATCAGGTTGTGCAAATTCTTGTAGTGTACATGAAATTGGATCAATTGGATTCTCAGGAAAATCAAAGAGAGTAAATAATGAGTTAAAGAGTTGTTTTGAACTTCATGTAGCTGGTGACTTTGAAATAGGTAATAGTCATCTTGGAGAAGTTTACGGTGATATAATAGATACAGAAATTCCTAATTTCATTTATGACTTATATAAAGTTTTAGAAAAGGAAAATGTAGAATTTATAAACTGGTATAAGGAAAATAAAGAAGGATTTAAAGAGCTAGTTTCAAAATATTTAGTTTAATATTATTTCCTTTTGAAGTTATAGTTAAAAATAAATATTTAATTATATATAGAGGGCTTTTCATTAATTTGAAAAGTCCTTTTTAATAATTTGCTATGTTTTATATCCATGTTGATTTTAGGTGTTTTTTTATGTTATAAAAAAATAAACATAAGATTTTTAAATATTTATGTTTAAAAATAAGTTAAAGTATTTTAGAATATAGTAAAAATACTTTATAAAAGGAGAAAAACTATGGCAAAGAAAACAAGCAAAAATAGTGATTTATTATATAATGCAAGAGAAAAGACTTCTCCAAAGGTATATAATATAATAATAGATTTAGTAAATGATGATAAAGAAGATTTAGCTAAGGAAGTTATGAAAGTAGATTATATTTTAGAGTATACAAGTACTTGTATAAAACAGAAGGACTTTAAGGAAGCTAAAGAATCTATAAATAGAGCTTCAGAAAGAATAAATAATTTAAAAAGTAATGGAGCTAATGTTGAATATTTAGAATATTTAAGAGATGGAATAAAAGAAAAAATAAAGTAAGTATATATGTGGATGAGTTAGTAAATTTAACTCATCTATTTTTTTGCTATAAAACTTAATAGTTTTTGAAATAATAAAATATGAAGAAATTTTTAATTCTTAGTAGATTTATACGAATTAAGTGGAAAAATGTATAAAAGTGTATTATAATCAATAATAAATATCAACAAAAAGAAATTATTGACGGAGGTGGAATATGTTTTTTCAAGAAGTAGAAGGCAAAAAAATTTATTCAAACTTATTAGATGGAAAATGGATAGTAAAAAATAGCGATAAATTAATAGAGATAAAATCACCAGCTAACGGAGAAACAGTAGGCTTTGTTGAAGCTATGAGCAAAGAAGCAGTAGATGAAGCTATAAGAGTGGCTAGGGAAGAACAAAAGAAGTGGAGAGAAGTTCCTACTAATCAAAAATCAAGATTATTACATAATGTGGCTGATTTATTAGAAGAAAGAATAGAAGAGATGGCAGAAATAATGATGGTTGAAATAGCTAAAGATAAAAAAAGTGCCATGTCAGAAATAAAGAGAACAGCAGATTTAATTAGATTTACAGCAGATACTGCTGAAAATATTAAAGGAGAATCAATACCTGGAGATTCATTCCCAGGATTTAAAAATGATAAAATATCAATAGTTACAAGAGAACCTCTTGGAGTTGTACTTGCAATATCTCCTTTTAATTATCCAGTAAACTTAGCTGGATCAAAAATTGCACCAGCATTAATGGCAGGTAATACTGTTGTATTTAAACCTGCAACACAAGGTAGTATATGTGGATTATATTTAGCTAAAGCATTTAATGAAGCAGGAATACCAAGTGGAGTTATAAATACAATTACAGGAAAGGGTAGCGAAATAGGAGATTATGTAGTTACACATAAAGGAATAGATTTTGTAAACTTTACTGGAAGTAGTGAAGTTGGAAGAAGAATTTCAAGAATTACAGAGATGAAACCACTTTTAATGGAACTTGGTGGAAAAGATGCAGCTATAGTTTTAGAAGATGCTGATTTAGATTTAGCTGCTAAAAATATTGTAGCAGGTGCATTTTCATATTCAGGACAAAGATGTACAGCAGTAAAAAGAGTTTTAGTAATGGATTCAATTGGAGATGAATTAAGTGGAAAAATATTAAAGGAAATGGATAAAGTAACTGTAGGAAATCCATTAGAAGGAGACTTTACAGTTGGACCTTTAATAAGTAGTAAGGCATGCGATTTTGTTGAAGGAATAATAGAAGAGGCAAAGGAAAAAGGTGCTAAACTTTTATTAGGTGGAAACAGAGAAGGAAACACTATAATGCCAACATTATTTGATAATGTAACAGTAGATATGAGAATTGCTTGGGAGGAACCTTTTGGACCAGTTCTTCCAATAATAAGAGTAAGTGCTATTGATGATGCAATAAAAATTGCAAATGAGTCAGAATATGGACTTCAATCATCAGTATTTACTAAGGATATAAATAAAGCATTTTATGTAGCAAATAGATTAGAAGTTGGAACTGTTCAAGTAAATAATAAAACAGAAAGAGGACCAGATCACTTCCCATTCTTAGGAGTTAAATCATCTGGTATGGGAACTCAAGGTGTTGCTTATTCAATAGAAGCTATGTCAAGACCAAAAGCAACAGTTATAAATTTAAAATAATAAAAATATAAAGGCTCCTAAATTTAAGGAGCCTTTTTCTATTGCTTAAAAAATGTGTGATTTCCTATTCTTTTAGAATCTTTCTTTGCTGTTTCTTTCATCCAAGAACAAGTTGAAATTGCAGGATTATAGAAAAATAAAGCTTCATTTGTAGGATCTTTACCTCTTATGGCTTCATAGACAGCATCATAGCAAGATTCATTAGGCTGGGCTATTAATTTTCCATTTTGAACACATGAGAAAGCATTCCTTTGGAAAATTACATCAGTTATAGTGTTTGGGAATTTAGGACTCATTACTCTATTTAAAACCACAGATGCAACAGCAACTTTCCCTTTGAAAGGTTCACCTCTGCTTTCGCAATAAACAAGTTTGGCCATTAAATCAATATCTGCCCTTGAGATTTTAAGTTGAGTCCCTTTTTGATTAAAAACTTCTATATTATTTTTAGAAACTTCATTTTTATTTGATGACTTTTCTTTTTTAGTTGCTTCATTTTTTGAATTAGGCTTATCATTATTTTTAGATTTATCTATACTTTCTATATCCTCAGTTAGAGAAATATAATCAAATAAGCTAAGCATTGAAGCCTTGGCTTCTACAGATGACATTAACATCATAGAAAGTAAAAAAAGACTTATAAATTTTTTCATAAAAACCTCCTTTTTACAACCCAGTCAATAGTATTATTGCCAAAGGAGGATGATTATATACTATTTTTCTTTAAAATATTCTAAGTCGTTACATAATTTATTTAATGATGTTATAAACTCAGAGTATTTTGAAAAAGTATTTTTGTAATTTTCCTCTATTTTATCAGAACTCTCTTTAGATTCCATATCAAGATGCAAATTTTCATCCATAGAGGATATATATGAATCATATAAGTCAATTGTTTGAAGTAGCTTTGAATGGATTGTACTAGCTTCTTCAGGCACACTTAGCATATAAAAATCATTTTTTATACTATCAAAAGTAGATTTTTTATTTGATATGTCATTAAGCAATGTATTGAAATTTCTATTATTTTCTTTTACATCATCTAAGGCTGGTTTTAAATCTTCATTTATTTCTTTAAGCTTAACTATTATATTATCAATTCCTAATATATAATCATATTTTTTTTCACTAGAAATATCTTTCATCATATTAACTTGAATTAATGTATCAAAATATTTATAAGTTTTATCAAAAAATATAAGAGCTTCATCAGAAATTGGATTTTTTATTCTAAGTTTAGATAAATCATTTCTACTATCATTAAAATTGTCTAATGTTTTTTTATACTTTTTAAGTTTGTTTGGAAGATTAGAACTAGAAGGTGACATATACATAGACAAGCATTCATCATAAAGTGAAATATTATAATTCAATGTTTCACTAAATTTATCCTTTATAGTATTAATTGAATCTGGAACTTTCAATTCAGTTAATGATGAGCTTGCCTCTTTTAAATTATTAATATATTTTGGTAGTTCATTTTTTACATTCTCAGAATCTATTACCTCAGATCCACTTAGCCTTTGTAAATTAGAGTTTATAGAATAAATTTCTTTTGATAGTTTATTAATATTTCTAATACTTCTACTAGATGGTGTTATTTTGGTTATAATAAGAAGTATTATTGGAATTAAAATAATTATAAATGCTATAATTAATAACTTCTTTTTAGATTTTAAGTGATTAATAAATTTAGTTAAATTTTCTTTGTAAATTTCCACAAATAGTCCTCCTTTTCATAATTTAAATAAAGTAATCTTATAAATTATATTGCTAAAGGTTTTAAAATATTATTAAGAATAATAAAAAGTAAGATAGTATTATATTAAGGGAAGGGTATTTGGTGTATAATTTAGAAAAGACACAATAAATAAGGGGTGAAACTGATGCAGGAATTTTTTATTGAAGCAATAAATTCAATTAAGCATATATCAATTTCTTCAATATTAGACATTTTAGTTGTTTCGTATATTTTTTATAAAGGTTATATGCTTATAAAAGAAACTAGAGCAGAACAGCTATTGAAGGGGATTTTATTTATTATAGTATTAATTCCTATAAGTTATGTTTTAAAGTTAGATATGCTTTATTTCATTTTAAGTAAGACATTAACAATAGGAGTTCTTTCTGTAGTAATTATATTTCAGCCAGAAATTAGACGTGCACTTGAACATTTAGGAAGAAGTGCCTTTGATGAAACACACACAATTACTAATTCTAAAGAGAGAGAAGCTATAATTGATGAAATAGTAACAGCAGTAGAGGATTTAGCAGAAACAAAAACAGGTGCATTAATTGCAATAGAGCAAAAGACAGGACTTGGAGAAGTTTTAGGATCAGGGACTATAATAGATGCTGAGGTAAGTTCAGCCCTTTTAGAGAATATATTTGTTGTAAATACCCCTCTTCATGATGGAGCAACAATTATAAGAAAAGATAGAATTTATGCTTCTGGATGTGTGTTACCTTTGACAAATAATAATGGCATAAACAAGAAATTAGGTACTAGACATAGAGCCGGTATAGGTCTATCAGAAAATTCAGATGCATTAGTAATAATTGTTTCAGAGGAAACAGGAACAATATCACTAGCTATGGGTGGAAGACTTACAAGAAATTATGATAAAGAAAAGTTAAAGAAAACTTTACTTAGTATAATGCAAGATAATGAAAATAAGAAGGTAAAATCAGCTGGAGAGAAGGTGAAAGCATGGATAAGGGGAATACAAAAAAACAAACGTTAATTATAAAGTTAGTATGTGTACTATTATCCTTTGGATTATGGCTTTATGTAACTAATATTCAAAATACAACAAGATCATATACTTTAAAGGGAGTGCCAGTTAAAGTAACAAATACGGCTGCCTTAAAGGAAGATGGGTTAGCATTAGCACCTAATCAAACCTTTTCTGTGGATTTAGATCTTGAAGGATATTCAAAATATATTTATGCAGCAACCAAAAGCCAATTTTCACTTTCAGCTAATCTTGGAGAATATGCATTAAAGCAAGGTGTTAATAATATACCAGTCCAAGTAAAAAATTATCCAGATGAATTGAACATAAAAAATAATGGGAACTTAGTAATTAAGGTTAAACTTGAAAAGTTAATAACTAAGCAATTTAATACAATATCACAGGTTAATGTAAGTTATGCTAAAGGTGTTTATAAGCAAAAAGAACAATTCAATTCTGAAAAAGTTCAAGTTTCAGGACCTCAAAGTGCTGTGGATAAAGTTGCAAATGTTGCCTTAGTTGGAACCTTAGAAAGTGTTAGTGAAAATATAACTAAGGAATTGCCACTTAAAGCATTAGATTCATATGGAAATGTAGTTGAAGGGGTTACCTTAAGCAAAAATGTAGGAACTATTAGTATAAATGTTAATAACGGAAAATCAGTTGATGTTACAACTGAATTTACAGGTTCAGTTCCAAATGGATATAAATTAGTTAGTACAAATCCATCAAAAACTTCTGTTCAAATAGTAGGTGATGAAAAAGCTATAGCCTCTGTAAATTCTTTGAAAACTGAGTCTATAAATTTATCAAATATTACTAGTGATACAGAAAAGAAGGTAAAGATAATTTTACCTAATGGAGTTAATGTAAGTGATGGAAACAATTATATAACAGTAAAGATTAATGTAGAAAAGGTAGGAGATAATGAAATATCAAAGAATCTAGAAGTTCCTGTTAATTACACAGGACTTAATAGCAATTTAGAGATCTCTAATGAAACAAAGACAGTTAAAATTACTATACAAGGAAATAAAAGTGATATAAATAATTTAAGTTCTAGTAATTTTACATGTAATTTTGATTTGAGTAAATTCAAAAATGAAGGAGACTTTGAAGAGCAAGCTAATGTTAAAATGACAGGCTCTAATTCTAATGTATCAATATCAAATTCAGGTACAGTAAGCTTTACTTTAAAGAAAAAAGAAAGTCCAAAAGATAATAAGAGTACTTCAAATAAAAAATCAGTATAGGGAGAAATTTTATGGCAATAAGAATAAATAATATTATTCTAAGTATTGAAGAAGATAAGGCATTACTTAAAAAGAAAGCAGCAAAAAAGTTAAGAATAAAGGAAAGTGATATACATTCACTTAAAATAATAAAAGAAAGTATAGATGCAAGAAAAAAAGATGATATTAAATTTAATTATTGTGTTGATGTAAAGTGTGACAATGAGAAAAGCATAGTAAAAAAAATCAATAACAATAATGTAAAATTAGAAGATGAAAATAAAGAAGAAAAATTTATATATGGAAATAAAAAATTAAAATCAAGACCAGTTGTTATTGGCTTTGGACCAGCTGGAATATTTGCAAGCTTAACTTTAGCAAAGCATGGTTATAAACCAATAGTCTTTGAAAGAGGAGAAGATGTGGATAAAAGAACTGAAACTGTGGAAAAGTTTTGGGAAACTGGGGAGTTAAATTTAAATTCAAATGTTCAGTTTGGAGAAGGTGGTGCAGGAGCCTTTTCAGATGGAAAGTTAACAACTAGAATAAAAGATAAAAGATGTTCATTTGTATTAGAAGAGTTTGTTGAAGGTGGAGCACCAGAGGAAATAACTTATGTTGGAAAACCTCATGTAGGTACAGATATATTAAAAGATGTAGTTAAAAATATAAGAGAAAAGATAAAAAGACTAGGTGGAGAAGTTCATTTCAATTCAAAACTTGAAAAAATAAATGAAGAAGATGGTAAGTTAAAAAGTATAGTTGTAAATGGAAAAGAAATACCTTGTGATTGTTTAGTTTTAGCAATAGGCCATAGTTCAAGAGATACTTATGAGATGTTATATGACAATAAAGTATTAATGGAACAAAAAGCTTTTGCAATAGGAGTTAGAGTAGAACATCCACAGGATATAATAAATAAAAGCCAATATGGAAAATATGCAAATCATCCAAAATTAAAAGCTGCTGATTATAGATTAACTTATCAAAGCAAGAAGGAAAATAGAGGAGTATATTCATTCTGTATGTGTCCGGGAGGAGTTGTAGTTGCTGCAGCTTCAGAGGAAGGAAGACTTGTTTCAAATGGAATGAGTTATCATGCTAGAGATTTAGAAAATGCAAATTCTGCATTAGTTGTAACAGTTGGACCAGAAGATTTTAAAGGAGATCATCCACTAGCTGGAATGGAATTTCAACGATATTATGAAAGTCTGGCATTTAAATTAGGTGGTGGAAATTATAAAGCGCCAGTTCAACTTATTGGAGATTTTCTAAATGATAAAAAATCAACAAAGTTAGGAAAGGTTATTCCTACATATAAGCCAGGATTTGAATTTAAAGAACTTAAGGAGTGCTTGCCAAAAGCTGTAGTAGATACATTAAAGGAAGGAATTTTAGTTTTTGGTAAGAGAATAGATGGATATGATATGTATGATGGAATTTTAACAGGGATAGAAACTAGAACATCAGCACCAGTTAGAATTTTAAGAGATGAAAAACTTCAAAGTGTATCAATAAAAGGATTATATCCAACAGGTGAAGGTGCAGGTTTTGCAGGAGGAATAATATCTGCAGCTGTTGACGGAATAAAAGCTTCAGAGAGGATAATGGAGGAATATACATTATAATCATAGAAAATTAAAATTATGTTTACATTAAAGGTGGATTTATCCACCTTTTTTTTGTAAAAGAATTTTCTGACAACTTGCCTTTTATATGAAAAATCTGATACAATATAACTGTTAAATTGTTATAAAATTAACGATAAAAAATTAACAATATATGGTGAGTAATGTATTTTAAGTATATGAAAATAATTATTTTAAAATATAGATATAAGAGGTGCGTTATAAATGAGTAAAAATTTTGATGAGTTGTTATCAAAGGTTAAAGAACTTAAACAAAAGAAAGTTGCTGTAGCAGTTGCTCAAGATGAGCCAGTATTAGAAGCTGTAAAATCAGCAAAGGAACAAGGAATTGCTGAAGCTATATTAGTTGGAGATAAAGATGAAATTAAAAAAATCGCTGATAAGATAGGAATGGATTTATCAGGATATGAAATAATGGATGAAAAAGATGCTAAGAAAGCAGCACTTTTTGCAGTTCAACTTGTTTCAAGTGGAAAAGCAGATATGGTTATGAAGGGATTAGTTGATACTGCAACATTTTTAAGAAGTGTTTTAAATAAAGAAGTAGGATTAAGAACAGGAAAGCTTATGTCCCATGTTGCTGTTTTTGAAATTGAAGGAATAGATAGATTAATATATTTAACAGATGCTGCATTTAATACATACCCTGATTTAAAGGCTAAAAAGCAAATTATAGACAATTCAGTTGCAGTAGCTCATGCTTGTGGACTTGCTATGCCAAAGGTAGCTCCAGTTTGTGCAGTTGAAGTTGTAAATCCAGATATGCCAGCAACATTAGATGCTGCATTATTATCAAAAATGAATAATAGAGGACAAATAAAGGGCTGTATAGTTGATGGACCTTTAGCACTTGATAATGCTATTTCAGAAGAAGCAGCACATCATAAGAAAGTATCAGGACCAGTTGCAGGAAAGGCAGATATTATAATGCTTCCAAATATAGAAACTGCAAATGTTATGTATAAATGCTTAACTTATACAGCAAAATCAAAAAATGGTGGATTATTAGTTGGAACATCAGCTCCAGTTATATTAACTTCAAGAGCAGATTCTTTTGAAACAAAAGTTAACTCAATTGCATTAGCAGCTTTAGTTGCTGAGTCATTAAAGTAATAGATAGGATATTTAGGAGGTAATTAAAGTTATGTCATATAAATTATTAATTATAAACCCAGGCTCAACTTCAACAAAAATAGGAATTTATGAAGATGAAAAGGAAGTTTTAGAAACTACTTTAAGACATTCATCAGATGAAATAGCAAAATATGCTACAATATTTGATCAATTAGATTTTAGAAAAGATATTATTTTAGAAATATTAAAGGAAAAGAATTTTGATATTAATGAATTAGATGCTGTTGTTGGAAGAGGTGGAATGCTTAAACCAATTCCAGGTGGTACTTATAAAGTAACAGAAGCTCTTATAGAAGATTCAAAAAAAGGTGTTCAAGGACAACATGCTGCAAATTTAGGTTCAATATTAGCTAATGAAATAGCAAAACAAGTTAATGTACCAGCATTTATAGTAGACCCAATTGTTGTAGATGAATTAGAACCAGTTGCAAGAATTTCAGGTATACCAGAATTACCAAGAAAGAGTAAGTGTCATCCATTAAATCAAAAGGCTGTTGCTAGAAGATATGCTAGAGAAAATAACAAAAAGTATGATGAAATAAATCTTATAGTAGCTCATATGGGTGGTGGAGTTTCAATAGGAGCTCATAAGTTAGGAAGAATTGTTGATGTTAACAATGCTTTAGATGGAGATGGTCCATTCTCACCAGAAAGATCAGGAAGTGTTCCTGTTGGAGATTTAGTAAAAATGTGCTTTAGCGGAAAATATACAGAAGCTGAAGTTTATAAAAAGATATTAGGAAGAGGAGGCTTTGTTGCTTACCTTGATACTAATGATGCTAGAGATGTATTAAAGAAAGTTAGCGAAGGTGATGAAGAAGCTAAATTAATATATGATGCATTTATATATCAAATATCTAAAACAATAGGAGAAATGGCTACTGTATTAGAAGGAAAAGTAGACAAAATTCTTCTAACAGGTGGAATAGCTTATTCAGAAAAAGTTGTTAATGACATAACTAAGAGAGTTGGATGGATAACAGAAGTTAAAGCTTATCCAGGAGAAGATGAATTACTTGCATTAGCACAAGGTGCAATTAGAGTATTAAGCGGAAAAGAAGAAGCTAAGATTTACTAATAAAAATTGAAAAAGTAGTAATAGTTAAGGAGAAAAATAAACTTATTAGTTTATTTTTCTCCTATTTTTAATGCAACAAAAAGTATAATATATATTTGATGCATTAAATAGTAAAGTTTTTAAAAGGTTTTGAATTATTATAATTATTAGAAGGTGAATTGGTTCTACAAATGCTAGTACCATGGCTTTTTTTAGATAGGAATATGATTAATTTAATTAAAAGTATTAAGTTATCTTAAAAAATTCCGTATAATAAGGTTATAAATGTTTTGAGGTGATATAGTGATAAATGGAATAAATGATATGGGGTTATTTATAAATAGTTTAAGTGGATTTGGAAATTCTAATGGAGAATCAAAAAGTAATATTTTTGAAACAGTAATGATAAGTTTATTAAGTGCCATAAGTGAGAAAAATAAAACTGTTGGGAGTATAGAAGATAAAGTATCTATAGAGGATATTATTGGCTCTTTAAATAGTTGTAAATTAAATGGTATAAACATGAACAGTTTTTCTAAAAATATTAATTTGGATGATATTAATATTAGTAGCTTAAGTAAAAAAGATAGAATAAAAAATGCTATAAATACTTGTGGTGAAAAATATGGTGTAGATAAAAATTTAATTAAGGCAATAATTAAAGTAGAATCTGATTTTACCCCAAATACTGTTTCATGGGCTGGGGCAAAGGGACTTATGCAGCTTATGCCTGAAAATTGCAAAAGTTTAGGTATAGTTGATCCTCTTAATATTGAACAGAATATAGATGGTGGAGTAAGACATATTAAAGAATACATAAAAAGATATAACGGAGATGTTAAAATGGCATTAATGGCTTATAATGGAGGTCCTACTAGAATGGCAAATAGAGGAGTTAGATCCATAGATGATATATATAAAATGCCAAAAGAAACTCAAAATTATGTTAAAAAAGTAATGAATTATTATAAAGGATTGCATGATGAAAATTAATGGAATAAATACAAAAAAAACCATAAGTATTAAAGAAAAATCTAGTACAACAAAAAATGATTTTTCAGGTAGCTTTATGAAATCATATAAGTCTTCAAGTAAAGAGCAGCTGGAAAATTACATAAAAGAAATTAAGAAAAAAGGTACTAGACTAATTGTAAGTAAAAATTATGCTGATGTAAAAAGTTATAAAAACACAATTAAACAATACTTAGAAACTATTGTTCAATATACATATACGCTTAACAAAAATATTGGTTTTTTTGAAAATAAGTATTATTCAACAGTTGAAACTATAAATGAAAAGTTAGAATCTTTAACTGCTAAAGTATTAGAAGAAGAAAAGGAAAACTTAGATATAAGTTCTACAATAGATAATATACAAGGTCTTTTGGTAGATTTATATAGATAAAGGAGAATTTTATGATTGAAGGAAAAAAGGAAGATTTATACGAAGTAGAATTTGATACTTTACAAAAAAAAGAAGTAGAGGAATTTGAAGATAAAGGAATTTTATTAAATTCTAAATTAGATATAAGCGTAACTATAGGTAGCAGCAAAAAAAGTATAAAGGAAATACTATCTCTTAAAGAGGGAGATGTAATAGAACTTGAAAAAACTATAGATGAGGATTTAGATATTAACATCAATGATAAAATGATAGCTGACGGAGAAAGTCTTAAGTTTGGAAATAAAATTAGTGTAAGATTAAGTTCTTTAAAAAAGAATTGAACTAAAGATATAGGTGTGGAGAAAATATAGTCTGCACCTATTATTTTTTTGTTAAATATAAAAAAGGACTAAATTAATTAGTTAATTAGCCGATAATTAATAATAGATGAATAAAAAAAGTTGGGGGCATAATATGAAGATAGATTCTATTAGAAGAAATAATATGATAAATGTATATAAAAAACAAAAGCATTATGAAAATAAAACTGTAACAAAAAAAGAAATGAAAGATAAAGTAGAGATATCTGATGCTGCTAAATATTTAAATAAAATAGTAAATGATAATGAAAATATTAATTTGGATAAGATTAATGATATAAAAAATAGAATAAATAATGGAACTTACAAAATTGATAGTAAAAAAATAGCTAAAAAAATGATTGAAAGTATTAAAGGAGAGTAATTTAAATGGATTCTAGCTTAAAACTAGTAATTTTTGAAGAAAAAAGAATCTTACAAGAATTAATGAATTTATTAGATAAGCAGTATAATTTAATTTTATCTGATGAAGTAGTAGCTTTAGATAAAGTAAATGAGGATATAGAATTAATAGGAAAAAAATTAGCAACTATTGAAATTAAAAGAAGAGACATAATTAAAGATAATGATTTTAAAGAAATAATTGAAAATAGTTATGATGAACATCTTAAAGATGTTTATGAAGAAGTTAAGGGGCTACTTAAAGATATAGAGTTACAAAAGGATACTAACTCTACTCTTATAAAGCAGAGGTTATTTTTTGCAAATAAAATGATAGATGTTATAAAGCCTTCAAAAAATATAGGTACGTATAATTCGTATGGAAATGTAAGATAGGAGATTATTATGACAGGTTTATTAGGAACTTTACAAACAGCAAAATCAGGAATGATTGCAAGTAAAACAGCAATACAAACAACATCACATAATATAAGTAATTTAAATACACCAGGGTATACAAGACAAAGAGTGGAACAAACAACAAGCAGACCATATACTGCAATTGGTTATAATAGTCATCACGGTCCAGGTCAACTTGGAACAGGTGTAACTGTTAATGATGTAACAAGAATAAGAAATTCTTTTTATGATTTTCAATTTAGAAGTGAAAGTCATGAGTATGGAGAGGTAAGTGTAAAGGCTGATTATTATAGAAATATGGAAAATGTCTTTGACGAACCATCAAAAAATTCAATATCAGCATCTATTAATGATTTTTTTAATTCTTTAAATGAATTATCTAAAGATCCAAATAGTGTTGGAGCAAAAAATGTGGCAATAGAGAAGGCAAAGTTTTTAAGTAATAACATTAATAGTGTTAATTCTAAACTTGAAACATTAAAAGAACAATTAAATTCTCAAACAGAGGGAATTGTTTCAGATATAAATAATAAAATCTCAGCAATAAAGGAATTAGATAAGAACATAAAATTAATTCAAGGGGCTGGGAAATCACCAAATGATTTATTAGATCAAAGAGATAATCTTATGGATGAATTAAGCTTTAAAATAGATGTAAATGATGATTCAGTTAAAGCTGTATTTGATGTGGAAGGTAAGGATGCTAAGGCTCAAGCTGATGATTTAGAGGCTTTACAATCTAAAATAAAAGAAAAAAGTTTAAGCGGTGAACTAAGTGGAACTAAAATTATGAAAGCTGAAATAGAAAAATGCCAAAATAAATTAAGAACATTAGCTAACGCTATAACTTCAAATATAAATAATGTTTATAAAGGTAAAGAAAATATATTTGTAGCAGGAAAAAATGGAAAGCTTATTGATGTAAATCCTAATATTATAAAAGATGCATCTAAATTAGAAATGACATCTAGTAAATCATTAGAATTATATGATATACAAAATAAAAAAGTAAATATAGATGGGGAAGATATTACTATAGGAAGTTATTATAATGGTACTATTCAAGAATTAGGACAATCTTCTCAAATAGCTAAAAAGCAAGCGTTTAATAATAATAAGCTTTTACATAGCATAGATAAATCTAGAATGAGTATTTCAGGTGTTTCTATGGATGAAGAAATAGTAAATTTAGTTCAATTACAGCACGCTTATAATGCAAGTGCAAAGGTAATTTCAACTATAGATTCATTATTAAATGTAGTAGTAAATGGATTAATTAAGTAGGGGGATAATATATGAGAATAACAAATAACAGTATTATGAGCAGCTATTTAAGAGATGTTCAAAATAATCTTCAAAATATGGATGGAATAAATGAAAAGTTAAATACAGAAAAACAAATTAATAGGATATCTGATGATCCATTTAAAACAGTAAAAATACTTAATATACAAAATGAAATACAAAATACTGAAAAATATAATTATAACTGTGATGAAATTACAGGTTGGCTTGATATTACTGATGAGTCTTTAGATAGAATTGCTAATCTAAGTAGTGATATTAAAACTAAGTTAACATCTATAAGCGGAGCTTTTGGTAAAAATGAAATAGCAGCTGTTAGAGCAGAGGTTAACGAAAAGATTAAACAAATAGGAGAAACCCTAAATACAACATATGCAGGAAAGTATATTTTTGGTGGACAACTTACAGATGCTAAACCTATAAACACTAAAGTAGATGAAAATGGAATTATTTCATTTTCAATAGAAAATAAAGATAATGAAGAATTAAATAAAAAGCTAACTAGTGCAATTTCTAGTGGACTTAATATAAGTTATAACCTTACAGTTAATGATGTAACTGGAGGAGAAGAAGGATTAAAATTATTTGAAGAGTTAAGTACAGCTTTAAATGGGGATTCTGTAGATACTGAAAAGATAGGGAAATTATCTACTAAAATAGATAACTATATGAATGATATATTAAACAATAGATCAATTGTTGGAGCGAGAACTAATACAATAGATAAAGTAAAAGAGACAAATGACGAAAATATTTTATCTATGAAAAAAAATTATTCAAATATACAGGATGTAGATTTTTCAAAGGAATATATACATTTAAAAGAGTCACAAATGGTATATATGGCAAGCTTACAAGTTGGAGCTAAATTAATTCAAGGTACTTTATTAGATTATTTAAGATAGGAGATATTTTATGAAAGTAGTATTTGAAAAGGGAATTCCAGGATTCGAAAATATTAATGAATTTGAAATTAAAGATTTAGAAAATAATAATAAGTTTAAAATTGTTGAATCTTTAGGTAATGAAGTAAGTTTTGCAACTGTTAATCCTTTTGAAATTTATAATGAGTATGAAATTGATTTAAATGATGAAACTATTAAAGAGTTACAAATAGAAAACCCTAAGGATGTGTTACTTTTAACTATCATAACTTTAGGAAAAACTTTAGAAAGTAGCACTATTAATTTAAAGGCGCCTTTAGTTATTAATATTAAAAATAAACTTGGTAGACAATTTATAATACAAGGGGATAAATATAATACTAAACATCCTTTAGTTAGGAGAAATTAATATGTTAGTAGTTACAAGAAAAAAAGATGAATCTATATTAATTGGTGATGATATAGAAATTAAAATAACTAAAATAGAAGACGGCAGTGTAAAAATAGCTATTGAAGCACCAAAAGATATTACTATTCTTAGAAAAGAAGTATATGAGAGAGTAAAGGAAGAAAATAAGAAGGCTGTTAGGGGTAATTTAGATTTATTAAAAGAGCTAAAATAGGAGGACTAAAATGTATAGCAGTAGTAATAATCCATATAATGCATATAAAAGTAATACTGTAAACATGGCATCTAAAGATCAACTTCTTTTAATGTTAGTTGATGGAGCAGTTAAATATACAAAAATAGCAAAAATGGCTATCCAAAATAAAAATATAGAAAAGGCACATAAGGAGTTAGTAAGAGTACAAGATATATTTACAGAACTTATGGCAACTTTAGATAGAAGTTTAGGAGAATATTTTGAAAATCTTTTTAAAGTATATGAATTTATAAAAGATAAGTTAGAAGAGGCAAATCTTAAAAAGGATATAAATATAATAGATGAAGTACTACCCCTTATTGAAGAGGTTAGAAACACTTGGTATGAAGTAAGCAAGAAAGCAAAGGGATTATAAAAGGGAGGGTAAAAAAATGCCACAAATAAATTCAGCCAGTAATCAAACAACCAATACAAATAGAATAACAGGTATGGCAACAGGTATGGATATTGACCAAATGGTAAAGGGTATGGTTGTAAAGGACCAAGCTAAAGTAGATAGCGAAGAACAAAAGCGCCAAATAAATGAATGGAAACAAGAAAAGTATAGAAATGTCATTAAGGATGTTAAAGGATTATATGACAAATATCTTTTAGCAGGTTCTAAAGATTCAATGATGGTTAGTAAAGTGTATAGCACAATGGCTATAAATAGTTCTGATAGTTCAATAATAAGTGCAACAGCTGGACTAGATGCTGCTAGCATTAATTATAATTTTAAGATAGATAAGATAGCTAAATCAGCAGAACTGCAAAGTTCTAAGGCTAACTTAACTATAGATACAAAACTATCTGATTTAGGACTTACTGACACTAAAATAAAAATAAATGGTATAGATATTGATTTAAAGGATGCAAAAAATATTAGTGACGTAATAAAAGTTATTAATAGTAAATTTCCTAAAAATGAAGTACAAGCTTCCTTTAGTGAAATGACTGAAAAATTTACTATAAAAACTAATAAAACAGGAGTAAATTCTGAGCTAACATTTGAAGGAGAATTATTTGAAAAATTAGAATTAAAAGATGGAGATAAATTAGTTGGAAATAGTGGAACTGTAAAAGGAAGTAATAACCTTGTAAAAGTTTTTGACATAGAAGGTAAAGAAATAAGAACTATAGAAAAGGAAAGTAATACTTTCACTATAGACAATATTACATATAGTGTAAATGGAGTAAGTAAAGAGAATATTTCAATGACTTCAAAAACTGATACCTCAAGTGCAGTGGAGAAGATGAAAGACTTTGTTGATGAATATAATAAAGTTATTAAAGGTATTTATGATTCAATAACAGAGAAGAAAGATAGAAATTATAAACCTCTTACACAAGCACAAAGAGATGATATGAGTGAAGAGCAAATTAAAAAGTGGGAAGATAAAGCTAAAAAAGGTATCTTAAGAAATGATAAAGAGATGCGACAATTTATGGATAAAATTAGAACATCAGTATCAGGTGTTATAGAAAGTACTGGATTCACATTAAGTGATATTGGAATAAAACCAAGTTCTAATTATAACAATCAAGGTCAATTAAATCTTGATGAAGATAAATTTAAAGAGGCATTAGAGAAAAATGGAGAAAATGTATTTAAAACTGCAACAGAGGCTTTTTCTAATATTAAAGATATAACCTACAATTATGCAGGAAGTTCTTCAGGATTATTTGTAAAGAAAGCTGGAATGAATAATTCATCTACAGCAGTAAATAATCTTTATTCAGAACAAATAAGAAAACAAGAAATACATATAAAAGAACTAAAGGCAAAGATGCAAAAGAAAGAAGATAAGCTTTATAAAAAGTTTGCACTTTTAGAATCAAATATGACTAAAATTAATGCACAGTTAAGTTATCTTATGAAATAATAGAGGATTTTAATATGATAAATTTATATAAAAATATTTCTTTAGAGATTCTAAAACTTTTAAATGAAGATGATATAGATAATGAGAAATTAGAGTATAACATAGAAAAAAGACAAGAGATTATTGATAGTTTAAGAAATGAAGATTTAGAAAGCTTTAAGAACCATTATAAAAATTCTGAAATAATAAAAATAGATAATGAAATAAAAAATTTATTAGGAAAGAAAATTATAGAAGTTAGAAAAGAATTAAATTCATATAAAACTAAAAGAAGTGTAAATACTGCTTATGTAAATATGAATAAGAACAATATGAATATTTTCTCAAAAAAAGTATAAAGTAATAAATTTATTTACCGATATGTATAATAGGTTATATTTTAGGTAAATATTGCTTATAAAAAAGACAAGGATGTCGAAAAAAATTAAATACTAAGGAGAGTAAAAATTATGAGAATTAATACAAATATGAATGCTATGACAGCATTAAACGCAATGAGTAAAAATACAGCATTAGCTGGAACAGCAATGGGAAAAATATCTTCAGGATTAAGAATTAACAAAGCTGGAGATGATGCAGCAGGACTAGCAATATCAGAAAAGATGAGAAGTCAAATTAGAGGATTAGATCAAGCATCAAGAAATACTCAAGATGGAGTATCAATGATACAAACAGCAGAAGGTGCAACAGAAGAAATCGGAAACATTACTCAAAGAATGAGACAACTTTCAGTACAAGCATCTAATGAAACAAACTCAGGATCAGATAGAGCAAAGATCGTTGCAGAGTTAACTCAACTACATGGAGAAATAGACAGAATATCAGGTTCAACTCAATTTAATGGTAAAAACTTATTAAATGGAGAAACAAAAATTGGATCTAAAGGAAAATTCACTATAAATGATGGACATGTTATAGAAGGAATAGATGCAAGTGACATTAATAAAGCTGGAGATATTAAATTAACTTTGGCAAATGGAACATCAGGTGGTAAGAAAACTAAAGCTACTTTAACAATTAGTGGAATTGATTTTGTGAAAGATGATATTGATGTTACTACAGCAGGCAAACTTGATAAGGATATTAATATAACATTAACTTCTACAGGTGGAAAGAATATTGTACTTAAAGTAGGTAAGCAAATAGATTCAACTGGTAATATTGGAAAAACAGAATTGGTTGATGTTAAGGGAAAGCAAATCAACTTACAAGTTGGAGCTAACGAAGGACAACAATTAACAGTTCAAATTAATAATCTAGGAACAAAATCATTAGGAATAGAACAAACAGATATAGATGCAATGAAGGCTGATGGAGAAAAAGGAACTAAAGCAGCACAAAGCATGATAACTACTTTAGATAATGCTTTAGAAACAGTAAACACTTCAAGAGCTAACTTTGGAGCAGTACAAAACAGATTAGAAAGTGCTCAATCAAACCTAAGCACATCAAGTGAAAACTTAACAGCAGCTGAATCAAGAATAAGGGACGTTGATGTTGCAAAGGAAATGATGACATTATCAAAATTCAATTTATTAACACAAGCATCACAAGCAATGGCAGCACAAGCTAAAAACCAACCAGAAGGTGTAATGCAACTTTTAAGATAATTAATAGTGAAAAATAGTTATTTAAGCTAAAAATAAAATATAAAATACGGACAAGGATGTCAAATCTAAAATACTAAGGAGAGTAAAAATAATGAGAATTAACACAAACATGAATGCTATGACAGCATTAAACGCAATGGGAAGAAATACAGCATTAGCTGGAACAGCAATGGGGAAAATATCTTCAGGATTAAGAATCAATAAAGCTGGAGATGATGCAGCAGGACTAGCAATATCAGAAAAAATGAGAAGTCAAATTAGAGGATTAGATCAAGCATCAAGAAATACTCAAGATGGAGTATCAATGATACAAACAGCAGAAGGTGCAACAGAAGAAATCGGAAACATTACTCAAAGAATGAGACAACTTTCAGTACAAGCATCAAATGAAACAAACTCAGGATCAGATAGAGCAAAGATTGTTGAAGAGTTAACTCAATTACATGATGAAATTGATAGAATATCAGGTTCAACTCAATTTAATGGTAAAAACTTATTAAATGGAGAAACAAAGATTGGTACTGTTGGAACAATGACTACAAATGATGGTCATACTATAGAAGGAATAGATGTAAGTAGTATTGATAAGGCAGAAGATATTAATGCTACATTATCAGCATCTAGTAGTAATACTAAAGTAAGTATAAGTATTAATGGTATTACTTATGAGAAGGATAATGTAACTAGTAAAGCAGGAGCAGGAAAACTTGATAAGGATACAAGTGTAATATTAACTTCTAAAGATGGGAAAAATATTACATTTAAAGTAGGTACTCAATTGGATAAAACTGGAAAGGTTGCACAGATAAAAGTAAGTGATATTCTTGGAAAACAAATTAACTTACAAGTTGGAGCTAATGAAGGACAACAATTAACAGTTCAAATTAATAATCTAGGAACAAAATCACTAGGATTAGAACAAACAGATATAGATGCAATGAAGGCTGATGGAGAAAAAGGAACTGAAGCAGCACAAAAAATGATAACGACTTTAGATAAAGCTTTAGAAACAGTAAATACTTCAAGAGCTAACTTTGGAGCAGTACAAAACAGATTAGAAAGTGCACAATCAAACTTAAGCACTTCAAGTGAAAACTTAACAGCAGCTGAATCAAGAATAAGGGACGTTGATGTTGCAAAGGAAATGATGACATTATCAAAATTCAACTTATTAACACAAGCATCACAAGCAATGGCAGCACAAGCTAAGAATCAACCAGAAGGTGTAATGCAACTTTTAAGATAATAAAATTAACATAAATATAGTGACAAGGATGTCAAATTTAAAATACTAAGGAGAGTAAAAATTATGAGAATTAATACAAATATGAATGCTATGACAGCATTAAACGCAATGAGTAAAAACACAGCTTTAGCTGGGACAGCAATGGGAAAGATATCTTCAGGATTAAGAATTAACAAAGCTGGAGATGACGTAGCAGGACTTGCAATATCAGAAAAGATGAGAAGCCAAATTAGAGGATTAGATCAAGCATCAAGAAATACTCAAGATGGAGTATCAATGATACAAACAGCAGAAGGTGCAACAGAAGAAATTGGAAACATAGCTCAAAGAATGAGACAACTTTCAGTACAAGCATCTAATGAAACAAATTCAGGATCAGATAGAGCAAAGATCGTTGCAGAGTTAACTCAACTGCATGGAGAAATAGACAGAATATCAGGTTCAACTCAATTTAATGGTAAAAATTTATTAAATGGAGAAACAAAGATTGGGGAAAATGAAACTTTTGTTCCTAAATCAGATTATGTTATAAAAGGATTAAATTTAAGTGAAGTTACTAAATCAGCAGATGTAAAAATAACTTTAACAAATGGATCATCTGCTAAACAAACTACTATTACTGTAGTAGCAAATGGAAAAACTTTTACAGGAACAGATCTTGCTATGTCTGTACAAGGAACTTTTGATGCAAATAAAGAAGTAACGTTAAAAGATACAAGTGGAAATGCTATTAAACTTGAAGTAAGCAAGGCAAAAACATCAGCAGATAATGGTGAAATTATAGAATCTAAAAAAATTGATATACTTGGAAAAGAAATTAATTTACAAGTTGGAGCTAATGAGGGACAACAGTTAAAAGTTCAAATTAATAATTTAGGAACAAAGTCATTAGGAATAAATCAACCTGATATAGATAAAATGAAGGCTGATGGAAAAGAAGGAACAGCTGCAGCGCAAACAATGATAACTACTTTAGATAAAGCTTTAGAAACAGTAAATACTTCAAGAGCTAATTTTGGAGCAGTACAAAACAGATTAGAAAGTGCACAATCAAACTTAAGCACTTCAAGTGAAAACTTAACAGCAGCTGAATCAAGAATAAGGGACGTTGATGTTGCAAAGGAAATGATGACATTATCAAAATTCAACTTATTAACACAAGCATCACAAGCAATGGCAGCACAAGCTAAGAATCAACCAGAAGGTGTAATGCAACTTTTAAGATAATAAATAAAAATACTTATTTAAGCTAAAATATCGACACGGATGTCAAATTTTAAATACTAAGGAGAGTAAAAAATATGAGAATTAATACAAATATGAATGCTATGACAGCATTAAACGCAATGGGAAGAAATACAGCATTAGCTGGAACAGCAATGGGAAAGATATCTTCAGGATTAAGAATTAACAAAGCTGGAGATGACGCTGCAGGACTAGCAATATCAGAAAAGATGAGAAGCCAAATTAGAGGATTAGATCAAGCATCAAGAAATACTCAAGATGGAGTATCAATGATACAAACAGCAGAAGGTGCAACAGAAGAAATTGGAAACATAGCTCAAAGAATGAGACAACTTTCAGTACAAGCATCAAATGAAACAAATTCAGGATCAGATAGAGCAAAGATCGTTGCAGAGTTAACTCAACTACATGGAGAAATAGACAGAATATCAGGTTCAACTCAATTTAATGGTAAAAATTTATTAAATGGAGAAACAAAGATTGGCGAAAATGAAACATTTAATCTAAAAACAGGTTACACTATAAAAGGAATAGATTTAAATGATGTTACTAAGGTATCTGATGTTAAATTAACAGTAGCGAATGGAACAGGTCTTAAACAAACTAATGTCACTTTAGAAGTTTCTGGAAAAACTTATGAAGCGAAAGATTTAAGCATGACTACACAAGGAGAACTTGATGCTAAAACTGAAGTTGTATTAAAAGATAAAAATGGAAATACTGTTAAACTACAATTGGATACCAAAATGTCAGCAGGAAGTAAGAGTGATATTGTAGAATCTAAAAAAACTGATATACTTGGAAAAGAAATTAATTTACAAGTTGGAGCTAATGAAGGACAACAATTAACAGTTCAAATTAATAATCTGGGAACAAAATCATTAGGAATAGAACAAACAGATATAGATGCAATGAAGGCAGATGGAAATAAAGGAACTGAAGCAGCGCAAAAAATGATAACTATTTTAGATAATGCTTTAGAAACAGTAAATACTTCAAGAGCTAACTTTGGAGCAGCACAAAACAGATTAGAAAGTGCACAATCAAATTTAAGTACTTCAAGTGAAAACTTAACAGCAGCAGAATCAAGAATAAGAGACGTTGATGTTGCAAAGGAAATGATGACATTATCAAAATTTAACTTATTAACACAAGCATCTCAAGCAATGGCAGCACAAGCTAAAAATCAACCAGAAGGCGTAATGCAACTTTTAAGATAATATTATAAAAAATTATAAAGGATAAGGCTTCTAGCTTTATCCTTTTTTATATTAAGAAAAATATAAATTTATGGCTATGTTTTAAATCGACACTTAACTAATAAATAACGAAACATTATTTGTTAATTAGTATAACTAATTAAGTTACAGAATATTAAACATAAGTTGTTAAAATGAACAAAAAAAGAATAAAATAGTATATATATGAAGTAGAAATGTATTAAATTTAAATAATAAGTAGAAAAATGTAATTTAATAGTATATAATATACAATATAATATAATTTAATAATTAGCAAAATTAGGGAAACTTAATGACGCAAAGCTATAGGGGCTAAGATCAAATATTATGCCAGCCAGTTGCACTAACAAAATAAGAAAAATTATCTTATTTTTTTTCTTGTTTTTTTGATTTTTGGCTGCTTCCTTTGTGAGTGGTTTTTTTTTGCGGTTAAAAGGAGGAATGTATGGAGATTTATGGATTAATAAAAGCAAGTTTAGATGTGGCTAAGTTACGGGGAGAAACAATAGCAAATAATATTTCAAATGTTAATACACCAGGATATAAAAGAAAATACGTTACATTTGAAGAAAGTTTAAATGAAACAAATAAAAAGAATAATATCCAAGTTAAGGAAGATAAATCAACAAGTATGAGAGCAGACGGGAACAATGTGGATTTAGAAAGTGAAAAGGTAGATCAAGCTGCAAATACTCTTATGTATAACAGTTTGATAAGCATTACAAACATTAAATTAGCCATGGCTAAAAGTGTAATAAGTGGAAGGTAATAAAAATGAGCATATTTAGTGGAATGAGAATAAGTGCTAGTGGATTAAGTGCTGAAAGATTAAGATTAGATGTAATATCATCAAATATTGCAAATTCAAGAACAACTAGAACTAAAAATGGTGGTGCATATGTAAGAAAGGTGGCTGTCTTTTCTGAAAATTATGATAGAAAGTTAGGAATGTTAGGTGTTAAGGCAGTTAAGTTAGAAAATGATAAATCACCACTTAAAAAAGTTTATAATCCAAACCATCCTGATGCAAATAAGGATGGATATGTAGAATATCCTAATGTTGATTTATTAGTTGAGATGTCTGATTTAATAACTGCAGCTAGATCTTATGAATCTAATGTTGATTCTTTAAATGCGCAAAAAAATATGATTTCTAAAGCTTTAGAAATTGGAAAGTAATAGGGGGATAAAATGAATATAGGATCAGTAGGAGCGTTAAATTCATTAGTAAATAACTTTGATGCACAAAAAGCAGTAGAAACTAAAGAAAATAGTGGAAACTTTTCTAAAGTGTTAGGTGATGCAATAAATAAAGTAAATGAGCTTCAAGTAACTGCAGATAATAAAGCTGAAAGCCTAATTAAGGGTGAGAATGTTAATATGCATGATGTTATGTTATCAATGCAAGAAGCACAAGTATCAATGCAATTACTTATAGAAACTAGAAACAAGGTTGTTGAAGCTTATCAAGAAATAAATAGAATGCAATTATAAAAGTCTTTAATAAAAGGAAGATAGTATGCAAAATAATTTAATAGATAAAATAAAAGGTTTTTCTAAAAATTCAGTAGAAAAGGTCAAAAATTTAAAACTTGGTACTAAAGTTGCCATAGGTATTGGAATAGTAACATTAATATTAGCATTAATGTTTACTATAAATTACAGCAGAAAAAATAAATATAAAGTATTATTTTCAGGACTAGATTCTGCAGATGCTGCAAATGTCACAAAGTCTTTAGAAGATAAAAAAGTTGATACAAAAATAGAGGGAGATTCAATTCTTGTACCTAAAGATCAAGTAGATAAATTGAGAATAGAATTATCTCCAAACATAACCAATGGTTCAAAGGGATTTGAATTAATGGATAAGGGTTCAAATCTTTCTATGACAGATGAAGAATTCAAAATAGAAAAGACCAGGATGATACAAGGAGAACTAGAAAAAACTATAAAAACATTTCCTGGTGTAAATAATGCAAGAGTACATATAACCCAAGGGGAACAGTCAGTATTTAATGGAAAAGGTAAAGATGGAAAAGCGGCTGTTTATATTTCTTTAAAAGATGGAGGAACATTAGATAAAAGCCAAATAAAATCCATAATAGCATTAGTTTCAGCTAGTGGAATTAATATTCCTAAAAAAAATGTAGAGGTAATAGATCAAAATATGGATTTACTATCAGAGGGAATATATGATGAGTCTGGAAAGGTTGCTAATGCAGCTGGTTTAACAGGAACAAAAAATGCTGAAAAGCAATTAAGTGAAGAATTAAAAAAGAGAGTAAAATCAATGCTTGAACCTATTTTTGGAGAAGGTAAGGTTGAAGTTGGTATAAATGCTACTTTAAATTCTAAAACTGTAGAAAAAAATGAGCTTAAACTAGATCCTAAAAAAGTTATTTCATCTTCTACAAAGAGTGAAAATTCAGCTACTGATGAAAATACTAAAGGATCACCAGTTGATAATAATATGAATAATACTGCAAATGCAAAATCTCAAGATAATAAATCCAAAGAAGAATCAATTAAATATGAAATAGGAAAAAGTGAAACAAAAACATTAGCTCCTCCAGGAGATGTAAATCGTATAACTGCTTCTATTGCAATTGATGGAAATATTACTAATGATGTAATGAGAAATGTAGAAGATATGGTAGAGTCTGCAATTGGGATGGATGCAAAAAGAGGAGATAGCATATCTGTTGTTGGTATGAATTTTGCTAAGGGCAAAGTAGATGATATTAATGATGGAAAAGCAAAAAAATTAAATATAACTCCTATAAAGATAGCAATAGCAGTAGTACTTATAATGCTTTTAGCTGCAGGATTTATAATATTTAAGAAAAAAGGTAAGAAAACAGACATAGAAGATGAAGAAGATATGTCAAAGGAAACAGAATACTTTGCTAATTTATTAAAAACAAAAGATAAGGAAAGTGAATTAGACAATGATGATTCTGAAGAAAATATTGAAGAAGAAGTTAAGAAGTTAGCCTCAAATAATCCAGATGAAGTAAGTGAATTAATAAAGAGATGGCTAAATGATTAGGGGAGGTATTAAGTGTACAAGAACGAAGAAAAAAATCAAAAACCGTATGATTTTAAAAGTTTAAGTTTAAAAAATATTAGTGGGCCTAAAAAGGCTGCTGTTTTACTTATGACATTAGGTGCTGATATATCCTCTAATATATTAAAGAAACTATCAGATAAACAAATACAAAAGATAGGTGTAGAGATAGCTAATATAAATAATGTTACAGCTGAAGAAAGAAAAATGATATTAAAGGAATTCTTAAATGAAAGAAAAAGCAAAAATTTCTCTATAGAGGGTGGAATTGAGTATGCAAATTCTTTATTAAGAGGAGCCTTTGATGAAAATAAGGCTAATAAGCTTATGGAAGGTATAAAATATGATGCCTATAATAAAGTATTTACTACAGCAAGAAAATCTGATGCTAAAACAATAAAAGCATGTATTGCAGGAGAAAGTCCACAAACTATTGCAATAATACTTGCTTACATTCAATCAGAAAAATCTGCTGAAATATTATCTGGATTAGATGAAAACTTACAAAGGGAAGTTGCACTGAAACTTGGAACAATTTCTAAAATATCACCTATTGTAATAAGAGCTGTGGATAATGTTTTAACTAAAAAGCTTAATTCTAAGAAAAATGGTAATATGGATGAATCAACAGGGGTTGATAATCTTCTAAATATACTTCCTAAAGTTGATGGAAAAACAGAAAAGAATATTATTAATTATTTAGAAAATGAAAATAATACATTAGCTAATGAAATTAAAGCTCATATGTTTACTTTTGAAGATATAGTAAACCTTGATAAGATTTCAGTACAAAAGGTATTAAAGTATGTAAATGTAAAAGATTTATCAATAGCATTAAAAGATGCTAATGATAGCATTATAAATACTATATTAGAAAACCAATCTATTAGGGCAGCAGAGGAACTTAAAGAAGAGATTGAATTACTTGGCAAGGTAAAAGTATCACAGGTAGATGACGCTAAGAGAAAAATTGTAAATGTAGTTAGAAAGCTTGAAAAAGATGGCGTTATAAGTAGTAGAAAAGGGGAGGAAGAAACCCTTGTCTAGATTTACTGGTGTATTAAGAAGTGAAAATGTTGAAGTAAAAGGTAAGGTAATTTTAAAGGAATCTCAAGAAAATGGTTTTTTAAATGCTGAACAAAAGATGATTTTAGAAAAAGAAAATATAGAAAATAAAATTATAGAAGCAAAAAAACAATATGAAAAGATAATTATTGAAACAGAAAAGAAAAAGGACAACATAATTAAGGAAGCAAATGAAAAGTCTAAGACTATTGAGAAAAAAGCCTATGAAGAGGGCTACAATCAAGGATTAAAAAATGGCTATGAAGATGGTTATAAGGAAGCTTATGAAGAAAATATAGAAAAAGCTATTTCTGAAAGTGAAAAGATTAAGGAAGATGGATATAATACATTACTTAAAATAAATGAAAGTATAGCTAAATATATTGAAGAAAAGAAACATGATATATTAAATATTTCTATTAAAATTGCAGAACAAGTTCTTAAAGAGAAATTTGAAGAAAGTGATTCTATGAATAAGATGCTTATAAAAATAATTGAAGAATATAGCCTTAAAAAAGACTTGATAATAAAAGTTAATCCTAATTACATAGAAAAATTACAAATAAGTATAGATAAAATGATTAATGAATCAAAATCAAATCAAAAAGTATTTGTTATTCCAGATAGTAGTATAGAAAAAGGAAATGCACAGATAGATATAGGTAATGGAAAGTTAACTGTAGGACTAGATGTGGTACTAGATAAAGTGAAAAGTGAACTGTTATAGGAGGGTATATGATATCTTTAGATTTTGATAAAGAACTAATAAAAATTTCAAATATAACTCCATTTATATCAGAAGGAAAAGTTGAGAAGGTAATAGGTCTTACTATTGAAGTGTCAGGATTAAAGGCATCTGTTGGAGAACTTTGTACTATATATAATGTAAGCAACACTCCAATAAATTGTGAAGTTGTTGGATTTAAAGAATCCCAAATAATACTTATGCCTTTAGGAAATTTAGTTGGAATTGGACCAGGATGCAAAGTAATAGCAAGTGGAAATCCTTGCAGCGTTAAGTGTAGTGACAAACTTTTGGGAAAAGTAATTGATCCTTTAGGGAATCCAATAGATGGAAGCAGAATATTAGGGGGAGAATTATGCAGCTTATTTAAGACTCCACCTGATCCTATGAAGAGAAAGAGAATTAAAAATGTTATGCCAACAGGTATAAAAGCTATTGATGGATTTATTACCTGTGGTGAAGGGCAAAGAATTGGTATTTTTGCAGGAAGTGGTGTTGGTAAAAGTACAACCCTTGGAATGATAGCAAGGTCTGCAGAGGCAGAAGTTAATGTTATTGCATTAATAGGGGAAAGAGGTAGAGAAGTTCTGGATTTCATAGAAAGAGATTTAGGGGAAGAAGGAATGAAAAAGTCAGTTGTAGTTTGCGCAACATCAGATAAGCCACCTTTAGTTAGATTAAAGGGAGCATTAACTGCAACATCTATTGCAGAATACTTTAGAGATCAAGGTAAAAAAGTAATACTTATGATGGACTCTGTTACAAGATTTGCAATGGCACAAAGAGAAATTGGATTAGCTATAGGAGAGCCGCCAGCTCAAAAAGGATATACTCCATCTGTTTTTGCTGAACTACCAAAGTTAATGGAGAGAAGTGGCTTATCAGATAAAGGTTCAATAACTGCATTTTATACTGTTTTAGTTGATGGAGATGATTTTAATGAACCTATTGCAGATGCTGTAAGAGGAATATTAGATGGGCATATAGTTTTATCAAGGGATTTAGCTCACAAAAATCATTATCCCGCAATAGATATATCAAATAGTGTAAGTCGTCTTATGAATGATATATGTGATGATGAGCATAAAGCTGTAGCATCTTATGCTAGAGATTTAATAGCTACATATAAAGAGGCTGAAGATTTAATTAATATAGGAGCCTATGAAAATGGATCAAATCCTAAAATTGATAAATCTATAGAATTTATAGATGACATTAATAACTATTTAAAACAGGGAGTAAATGAAAGTAATACTTTTGATGAAAATATAAGCAGTTTAAAAAATATATTTAGATAAGAGGTAATTAGCATTGGATAATTTTAGATTTAAACTTCAAAAAGTATTAGATATAAAAATTAAAAATGAAGATGAAAGTAAAATTAAATATTCAAAAGTGCAAAATGAAAAAAGGTTTATAGAAAGAAAATTAGAGAATCTTAAAGCTAATTATGAAAAATATTCAGAGAATATAAAGTGCGAGGATACAATTTCAAGAAAAATAGTTTCTAATTATTTATATTCTTTATCAAGGTCAATTGAAGAGACTAATGAGGATTTAAATGATAAAAATAATTTATTAAAGGAAGTTAAATTAGAACTTTTAAATAGGCAAATAGAAAGAAAGTCATTAGAGAAACTTAAGGAAAATAAGCATAAAGCATTTGTAAAAGAAGAGGAACATAAGGAACAAATAGCAAATGATGAGTTTGGAATGTATGCATTTTTAAGAAATAGAGCTCAAATTGTTTAGGAGTTAGATTATGAAAATAGACATGTTAGAAATGAAAGTTAATTATAAAAATAGTGACATTGTAAAAGATTCGAAAAGTAAAGATGAATTCATATCTATTTTAGATGAAAAAGCTTTAGATAGTATAAATATTCAAGATATAAATATTCTTCATAAGGGTAAGCCTGATGAAGATGAAAAAATAGATGACAAATTAAATGAAATCCTATCTTTATTATTAAATAAACTTAACATAATTAATGGGAACATTTTACAGGAAGAAGAGAGTAAAGGTATTACTGAAGATGTTAAAGAAGATCCTAAAAAAGTTATAGATACCATAAATACAATAAAAAGTTCTTTAAATAATGATATAAAAGCTAATGAAAGTAATAAGGATTTAAAAAACATATTTAATGTTAAAAATATTAGCACATATAAACTAGATAAAATAGAAAAGATATTTGAACTAATAGAAAATAGGGATATTAAAAAAATTAGTGAATTAATAAATATAGATAATACCAACATAGAAGATTTTAAAGAAATCTCTAAAAATAAACAAAGTGATATTAGCTTAAATAATTTAAAAGATTATATTTTAAATATTTTTAATGAAGCAAAGGCTGATACTAAATTATTAAAGGATAATAAGGATTTAATGGTTAGTAGAAATATAGTTAAAGTTTCCAAAGATGATATGGATATATTAAATTATATAGCGTTAGATAAAAATAAATTTAATAAATATAACAATTTGAATTTAAACACAGAGGAAACTACTAAAGAAAATAATGTAACACCATTAAATCAAAATGGACATTTAGAAGAAGATAGGGAAATTATAAATAACAAAACCTTTAATAATGTTAATGTAACAAATAATGATTTAAATAACTTAGATTATAAAAAGGAAGATTTGAAAAGCAAAATAGATAATGGATTAGAAATAAAACCTAATAATAATCTAGATAAAAATGGGATAACTTCTAATATAACGAGCATAGAAAACAACAATTTAAATAATATATCAAATGATAATAGAACTATTGTTGTTAGGAGAGAATTTATTAAAAATGATGTTGTTCAGGGAATAAATTATCTTAAAAATCATAAGTTAGAAAAAATAAATGTAATTATGAATCCTAAAGAATTAGGAACTATGAAAATAAGTGTTATAAAGACTTTAGATAAAAGTAATTATCTTATTAATGTAACTAACAAAGATACTTTACTTATGATTAAGGATAATTTAAATGAAATAAAGAATCATCTTATTAATATGAACTTAGATAGTAGAGATGTGAATGTTGAAGTTAAATTAGGTAACTTTGAAAATAGTTTTAATGAAGATAATAATAGACAATTTAATGAAAATAATAGAGAAGAAAAAAGAGAAAAAACTTTTATTAAAGAAAATGATAGTGAATTAGAGAATACTTTTGTAGAAGATACAAATATCAATTTATTAATATAGGAGAATAAGTATGAAAATAACTAGTGTAAAAGATATAGGTAATAATAGAACTGAAAATGGAACAAAAATAGTTGAAAAGGGAAAAGAAATTAATAAAGAAATATTTCTTAAGATGTTAGTAGGTCAAATGACTAATCAAGATCCATTAAACACTCAAGATCCATCACAATATATTACTCAGTTATCACAATTTTCTTCCTTAGAACAAATGATGAGTTTAAATGATTCTATAAAAAATTTAATAAACATGAATAATGGAATTTTAATTAATAGTTCACTTCAAACAGCATCATCATTAATTGGGAAAAATGTAGAGGTAAATTCTTCAACAGAAGATGGAAGTATTAAAAAATTTGTTGGGGATATAAAAAGTGTATCTGTGGAAAATAATACAGTATTTTTAGAAGTTTCTCTAGATAATACCAAAGAAATAAAAAAGTTTAAGTATTCTGAATTAGTAAAAGTAAATTCAAGTAAATAACATAAGATTATAAGGAGGATATACAAATGTTAAAATCAATGTATTCTGGAATAAGTGGTATGAAAGCTAATCAAACTAAGATGGATGTAGTAGGAAACAATGTTGCAAATTCAGGAACTACTGCTTTTAAAAAGTCTGGAGTTAGATTTAGTGATGCATTAAATCAAACAATAATATATTCAAGTGCACCAGGAAAAAATGTAGGTGGAGTTAATCCTGGACAAGTTGGTATTGGAGTTAAAGTAGCAAGTGTAGAAAAATATATGACTCAAGGTGCTATTCAAACTACAGGAAGACCTACAGATTTAGCAATAGATGGAGATGGATTTTTTATAATTCAAATGGATAAGAAAGAAGCTGTAATTGTTGAAGGATATACTAGAGATGGTTCCTTTTCTTTAGATGCTAATGGTAATTTAGTAACATCTAAAGGATATAAAGTATTAAATACAAAGAATGAACCTATAACAATTCCAAAGGAATATGGGGCAGCACCTGATGGTGTAAAAAAGAAGGTTGTTTCTTTTAATATTTCAACAGAAGGTAATTTAACATATCTTTTAGAAGATGGAACTAAGGTAGAAAATCTTCAAACTCTTAAACTTGCAGTATTTCAAAATGATGCTGGATTAGAAGCTAAAAATGGAAACATTTATTCAGAAACTGCAAATTCAGGAAAGCCTATGTATAACACTGGAGAAAAGTCAGCAAAAATTGGACTTATAAATCAAGGAGCTATAGAAATGGCTAATATTGATTTATCAGAAGAATTTACAGATATGATAGTTGCAACAAGAGCTTTCCAAGCATCAGGTAAAGTAATAACAACTAGTGATGAATTATTACAAGAAATATTAAATCTTAAAAGATAAATAAGAGGGTAAGGATATGAAAAGACAAGATATATTAACACCTATTGGTATATTATTAGGAATAGGATTTATGATTTTTGCTATATCTCAAGGATCTGTTGGGATAAATGCATTTTATGATTTTATATCAATAATTATAACTGTAGGAGGTTCTTTTGCAGCTGTATTAATTACATTTCCATTAGATGATATTAGATTATTTCTTCGCATGAATTCAAAGTTATTTACAAATCCTTCTATGTCAAAGGTTAAAACAATTGATATGTTTAAAGATTTATCTATAAAGGCAAGAAGAGATGGGCTACTTAGTTTAGAAAATGAACTTGGAGGCATTAAAGATGACTTTCTAAAAAGTGGTTTAGAATTAGTTATTGATGGAATTGATGATAAATTAATAGAAGAAGTAATGAATAATAAAATAACAGAAATTGAAAACAGATACAATAAAGGAGCAAAAATATTTAAAACATGGGGATCATATGCTCCTGCATTTGGTATGTTAGGTACCCTTATTGGACTTATTCAAATGCTTGCAAAACTTGATAATCCAGATGTTATAGCAAGTGGAATGGCAAAGGCACTTATTACAACTTTCTATGGTGCTTTATTAGCTAATTTAATATTAAATCCTTTAGGATTTAACCTACAAAATAAGGCTGAAAAAGAAGCTGAAAATAAAGAGATGATGTTAGTAGGTATTTTATGTATTAAAAATTCTGAAACAACAAGAGTTTTAGAAGAAAAATTAATGAGTTTTTTAACAGAAAAAGAAAAGAAAAAATATATGAATGAAAAAAATAGAAATAAGAAGGTAGAGATGAATGTCGCGTAAAAAAAGAAAGACAGATGATATTAATTCAAATGGCTGGATGGATACATATGCTGATACAATAACTTTGCTTTTAACATTTTTTATATTACTATATTCCTTTTCAACAACTGATAACAAGAAACTTAAGCTTATTGCTGCTGCCTTTGAAAATAACATGCTAGGAAAGACAACTAATCAGGCAACTGGTGGAGGAAATGCTGAGGCAGCAATTAAAACAGAGTATGAAAATCTTGTAGATAAAGTAAATGAAATAATAAAGAAAAATGATTTGGAGAAAGTTATTAAGGTTAGAGAAGAAGATTCTGGAGTAGTTCTTCAGCTTAGTGATAGTATTTTATTTGATTCAGGAAGAGCAGAACTTAAAAAAGATAGCACAAAGGTATTAGATGTAATAAGTAATATTATTCCTAAGATAACCAATGAAATTAGTGTTCAAGGACATACGGATAACGTTCCAATACATAATAGTAAATATGAGTCAAACTGGGAACTATCTACAGCTAGAGCTGTAACTGTACTTCAGTATTTTATTGAGGTTAAAAAAATTAATCCTAAGAGATTCTCTGCAAATGGATATGGAGAATATAGACCATTAGTATCAAATAGTAATGATAAAAATAGATCAATTAATAGAAGAGTTGATATAGTAATTATGCAACAAAGAAATGTTAAAAAGGTAAGTGCTAAGGAATTACAGAAATAAGAAAATTAAAAAAGGGAAGGAAGTTAAGGAAATATGGATAAAACAATCATACAGTATTTAATAAATTGTATTGTATTTATACCAATTGGGGTACTATTAATGGTTATTTCTATAAGACTTAGCAAAAAAAATTTAAATAAAATAAATTCAGGTATATATGTTCAAGTTATTGAAAAATTTAATTTAAATAAAGATTTAAGTCTTTATTTTATAAAGACAGGCTCCACTGGATGTGTGCTAATAGCCTCAGCACATAATACAGAGAAAATAAAAGAGTTAGATGAAGATGAAATGGATGAAATAATGAGTATGAAAGCAAAAAGTCAAAATTCTATAAACTTATCTAAAATATCAAGTATATCTAATATAGATTTTAAGGATATTTTAAATAAAAAATTCATTGGGAAAAAAAGATAATGGATGTATTAAATAGGCTTCTTACAAATAACGCAAGTATGACACCAATGATGAAGGTGTTTTTCTTAATGACAGCTCTTATGTTTATAACAGCAATAATCTTTATGATGACAAGCTTTGTAAGAGTAATAATTACATTTTCATTTATTAAATCAGCCTTAGGAGCTCAGCAGATAATTCCAAATCAAATACTTATTGGACTTGCATTGTGTATAACTATGTTTATAATGACTCCAGTAGTTAATGATGTTGTGGATAAATCTATACAACCGTACATAAAAAATGAAATTAAGCTACCAAAGGCAGTGGAAGAGGCAAAAAAACCAATTGTAGGATTTTTATTAAAACAAACAAGAGATAAAGACTTAGAGTTATTTATAAATAACTCACCAAAAAAAATAGTTGTAAAAGATAAAAAAGATTTACCTTTAACAATAATAGTACCCGCATTTGCTATAAGTGAATTAAAAACAGCATTCCAAATAGGATTTATTATTTATATACCATTTTTAGTTATAGATTTAATAGTGTCCAGTGTGCTTATGTCTATGGGAATGTTTATGCTTCCACCGGCAATGGTATCTCTCCCATTTAAGTTATTATTATTTGTAATGGTTGACGGATGGGGATTATTGGTGAAATCTTTAATACAAAGTTTTACAGGATAGGAGAAAAGCTATGAGTGAAATGGCAATAATGACAATAGTAAAAAAAGCTCTATCAACAGGTGTTATGGTGGCAGGTCCTATTTTAGCTATATCATTAATTGTAGGATTAATAATAAGTATATTTCAAGCAACAACACAAATTCAAGAGCAAACTTTAACTTTTGTACCTAAGCTTGTTGCAATTATATTAGTTTTAATTATAGGTGGACCATGGATGTTTAATAAACTAATAATGCTAACAAATGAGCTATTTAATATTATAGCTACTATAAATAAGTAATATGTTTATTTATATAGTTATTAGAATAGCTGCCTTTTTTGTAGCTACTAATATTATATTTCCAAATGGAACGCCGCAAGTTTTTAAAGTATGTTTTTCAATATTTTTATCAATTATAATCGGAATAAATGTTGATAGTAATATTGTAGTAGAAAATGCCTTTGAATTATTAAGGCTTGGCTTTTTAGAAACAATAAATGGATTAGTGTTAGGATATATAGTTAATATATGTTTTTATAGTTTAAGGTTAGGTGGGAAATTAATAGATAACCAGTTAGGATTGTCTATGGCAAGCATATATGATCCTAATGTCCACAGCCAATCTACAATTATGGAAAATATGATGTACTTCATTGGAATAGTAGTATTTTTTGGATTAAATATACATCACATTCTAATAGGATCTATACAAAAGAGTTTTGAAATAATACCAGTTGGTCAATGTATACTAAAAAATAATTTAAGTTATATTTTAAAAATATTTTCAAGCTACTTTATTTTAGGAATTAAATTAGCTATACCAATAATAGTTGTTCTTATAATAACAGATTTAATAACTGGAATAATATCAAGAAGTATTTCAGGATTAAATGTAATGATAATTGGAATGCCTTTAAAGATGCTAGTTGGATTAGTATTCTTTTTAAGCATGTTGCCATTTATAATAAGTGGAATGCATGAGATGTTTAAAGGGTTAATAGGTGTTTTAGATGGAACATTTGGATTTAATATAACTAGTATAATTTTGATTTAAAAAAGCCTATGTTTTAGGTTAAAGCCTTATTAAGATGGGGTTATAGTTTTAGCTAAAATAAACATTAGTTTAAAAGGTAGTATAAAAATTAAAAATAAAGATTTGGAGGTGAATAATATATCTGAAAAAACCGAAAAAGCCACCCCTAAAAAAAAGAAGGATGAACGGAAAAAAGGTAATGTTGCAAAAAGTAAGGAAGCTATAAATGCATTAACACTAATAGGTTCTGTAATGTCTATATTTTATATGTCTAATTTTGCAATAGGGGAATTAAAAACATTAATAGCATCATTTTTAAGACTTGATTTTAATACAGATTTTAATAAAGAAATAGTCAAAACATTACTTAATAATGGTATAGTTATTTTTCTTAAAATATTTTTACCAATTGGACTTATTATATTGTGTATTGGAGTTATAGGAAATGTAATGCAAACAGGATTATTATTCACAAAAGAATCAATAAAACCTAAATTTTCAAAAATAAATCCAATTAACGGATTTAAAAATATGTTTTCTCAAAGAGCTTTTGTTAGCTTATTAAAAAATACACTTTTATTAATAATACTAAGTTATATAGGATATTCTTTTGTTAAAAATAATTATGGAGAAATATTAAGAACAGGAGATATTTATTTTCCAAACCTTATATATGTAATATTTTTAATAGTAAAAAAATTATTTTATATAGCTATATTAATAGCAGTTGTAATTGGAATTTTAGATTTTGCATATCAATTTTATTCTCATAATAAGAAGATGAAAATGAGTAAGCAAGAAATAAAAGATGAATTCAAACAGGCAGAAGGTGACCCACAAGTAAAGGGTCAAATAAAACAAAAGCAAAGGGAAATGGCAAATGCAAGAATGATACAAAGCACAAAAGATGCAACAGTTGTAGTAACCAACCCAACTCATTTATCTATTGCACTTAGATATGATAGGGAGATTGATTCTGCACCTGTAGTACTTGCAAAGGGTGCTGATGTTCTTGCTATGAATATAAGAAAAATAGCTAAAGAAAATGATATACCAATAATAGAAAATAAACCTTTTGCTAGATTTATATACAAAGAAGTAGAGGTTAATGAAGAAGTACCAGAAGAAATGTACTCAGCAGTTGCTGAAGTTTTAGTAGCTGTATACAAGATAAAGAATAGATACAAGAAAAATAGGTAGAGGAACTAAAAAAATATGGTAAATATGAGTAAAAAAAATAGATTTGAAATAGCTGTTGGATTTGGAGTTATTGGAATAATTTTAATGATTATAATACCACTACCTCCATTTATATTAGACATGTTATTAGTATTAAATATTAGTTTATCAGTGTTGATTTTATTAATGACACTTTTTTCAACTAATATACTTCAACTATCAATATTTCCAACTATATTATTAATAACAACTCTTTTTAGGCTAGGATTAAATATTTCCTCAACGAGGCTTATTTTAGGAGAAGGTTATGCAGGAAATGTAATTGAATCTTTTGGTAGTTTTGTTGTTAGAGGAAATTATGTTGTTGGAATAATTATTTTCTTAATTATTATAATAATTCAATTTGTAGTTATAACTAATGGTTCAGGTAGAGTTTCAGAAGTATCAGCAAGATTTACATTAGATGCTATGCCAGGAAAACAAATGAGTATTGATGCAGATTTAAATGCAGGTATGATTGATGAAATTACTGCAAAAAGAAGACGAAGAGAACTTCAACAAGAGGCAGATTTTTATGGTTCTATGGATGGTGCATCTAAGTTTGTTAAAGGTGATGCCATTGCAGGGATAATTATTACAATAATTAATATTATTGGTGGAATAATTATTGGTGTTGTAATGCTTAATATGGATTTTGTACAAGCAACTCAAACCTATGTAAGACTAACTATAGGAGATGGTCTTGTTAGTCAAATACCAGCATTATTAATATCTACATCAGCAGGTATACTTGTTACTAGAGCTGATAGTGATGAAAGTTTTGCAAGTTTAGCTGGTCAGCAGCTTACATCTATACCAAAAGCAATGATGATGACTGGAATAGTTTTATTTATTTTAGGAATTATGCCAGGGCTGCCAACATTAACCTTCTTCACTTTAGGTGTTGGACTTCTTTTAATTGGAGTTGTTTTAAGAAATAATGAAAATAAAGCTAAGGAAGAAGAGAATAAATTAGAAGAAGGAACTGAAGAGCCAGTGGCAGCAAATGATGTTGAGGATGTTACTGAACTTATTAATGTAGAAGTTTTAGAAGTTGAAATAGGATATGGTCTTATTCCCCTTGCAGATGAAAGTAGTGGAGGAGATTTACTCCAAAGAATATCTTCAATAAGAAGACAATGTGCAATTGATATGGGAATAATATTACAACCTATTAGAATAAGGGATAATCTTCAATTAGAGCCAAATGAGTATTGTATAAAAATAAGAGGTAATAAAGTAGCTACCTATGCATTAATGCCAACAATGCTTTTATGTATGGATCCTATGGGGTTAGGATTAGATATAGAAGGGATAAAAGCTGTAGAGCCAAGTTTTGGATTAGAGGCTAAATGGATAAGTAGTGATAAGGTTGAAGAAGCAGAACTTAGAGGATATACAATAGTAGATCCATCAACTATATTAGTTACACATTTATTAGAAATTATAAAAGATAAGGCTTATGAACTTATAGGAAGAGAAGAAGTAAAAGCTATAATGGATGCAACTAAAGAAAAATATGGTGTAGTTGTAGATGAATTAATACCAGATTTAATGACATTAGGAGAAGTACAAAAGGTATTTCAAAATTTACTTAGAGAAAAAGTTTCAATTAAAGATAGAGTAACTATTCTAGAAACTTTAGCAGATAACGCAATAAATACTAAAGATATTGAGCTTTTAACAGAGTATGTAAGAATGGCATTAAATAAAAGTATTTGTAATGGACTTGTAGATGAAAATAATTATATAACAGTAGCTACATTATCTAGTGATGTTGAAAATTTAATAGCAAATAATCTTCAAAAGTCTATGAATGGAACTTATCCAGCAGTAGATCCTGAGAGCACAAATAAAATATTTACAAGTATTAAAGAAATTATAGAAAGTGTAGATTTTTATAATAATATACCAGTAATTTTAGTATCTCCTAAAATAAGAGCTCCCTTTAGAAAACTTGTGGAAATGGTATTTCCTAATGTATCAATATTATCACTTAATGAAATTCCAAATGATATTCAAATAAGGGCAAGTGCAGTAGTAAATATTTAACTAGGAGGTAACTTAAAATGGATAAGGAAAAGTACATATTAGAAAATATTAACCTTGTTAGATATATTGCAGCTAAATATAAAAATAATAGTATTGGAATAGAGTATGAAGATTTAGTAAGTTATGGAACTATGGGTCTTTTGGAGGCATTTAATACTTTTGATGATACTAAGGGCTGTAAATTTTCAAGTTATGCTAGTTTAAAAATAAAAGCTGCAATAATAGATGAAATAAGAAGACAATCACCTATATCAAGAAATGATGTTACCAAAATAAATAATTATAATGATGCAGTTTTTAATTTGCAAAATAAATTATTTAGAGAGCCAACGGATATTGAAGTTTCTAAGTATTTAAATATAAATTTAGATGAAGTAAAGAAAATTGAAAATAGTATTTATAAAATGAGTATTACCTCTTTAGATAATATTATTTTTGAAGGAAATACTGATATTAGTTTAATTGATACTATAAAAGATGATGAGAAGAAAACTCCATCAAGTATTGTTGAAGATGAAGAAAAAATAGAAATTTTAGCAAAGGCTATAGATAGTTTAAAGGAACGATATAAATTAATTTTATCTTTATATTATTATGAAGAACTTACCTTAAAAGAAATAGGAAGAATATTAGAAATATCTGAATCTAGAGTATCTCAATTACATAGTAAGGCAATTGTTAATTTAAGAAATGTAATAAAGAAAATGAATTATAACATAAATTAGGAGGACTAATATGCTAAGAGGAATGTATTCATCAATATCTGCTATGCTTAACCTGCAAACAAAGCAAGAAGTATTAAGTAATAATATAGCAAATATAAAAACAACAGGTTATAAAAGCGAGGATGTTATATCAAAGGCTTTTGATGATATGGTATTAAGCAATAAAGATAGATATGTAAATGGAAAAGGTAGAAGACAAAATTTAGGAACTTTAAATCCTGGAGTTAGAGTTGATAATATAAATACTGATTATTCTCAAGGATTAATTGTTGAAACAAATAATGATACAGATTTTTCAATAGAGGGAAAAGGTTTCTTTACTATAAGAGATGAAAAGGGAAATACAAAGTATTCTAGAGATGGTGGATTTAGAATAGATAGGGATGGATATTTAGTTAATAGTTCAGGATATCAAGTTATTGGAATAAATCAAAATAACAATAATGTAGAACCAATAAGAGTTGGAAGAGCTAAAATCACTATGGATAAAAATAATAATATTTTATTAGATTCAAAGGTGAGTTATAAGTTTAATATAGTAGATTTTAATGATTATAAAACTTTAAAAAAAGCTGGACAAAACTTAATAGAAGGGGAAAATCCAACTAAAGTTAATAATTATAAAATACAAAATTGTCATAAAGAAAGATCAAATGTTGATATTATTGATGCTACAACATCATTAATGGTTAATTTAAGAGCCTTTGAAGCAAACCAAAAGGTGGTTCAAATAATGGATTCCACTTTAAGTAAAATAGCTAATGAAATAGGGAATGTCAGGTAGGTGAATTTATATGTTCGATATAATTAATATTGCTAGAAATGGTATGGGAGCAAACCAAGATAATATAGATGTAATATCAAATAATATTGTAAATGTTAATACTGTAGGTTATAAAAAGTTAGATACCAAATTTGAAGATTTAGTTAGAAAAAGTATGAAGGGAGATTCCTTTCCTATAAATGATAAAAATACAAATATAGGGACAGGTTCTAGGGCAACTGAAGGGGTTAGATGTTTTAATCAAGGAAGTGTAATTAAAACTGATAAAAGTAGTAATTTAGCAATAGACGGAAATGGACTATTTAGAGTAATTAAAAATGATAATACATATGCTTATACTAGAAATGGTAAATTTGATATAGATTCTAGTGGACAATTAGTAGATAGTAATGGAAATATATTAGATATGCAGTTTATCGGAAATAATAATTATTCTAATATAGGGCTTAAAGATAATAATTTTATTATTAATAAATTAGGAGAAGTATTTGTTAATGATAATAAGGTTGCTGATATTAATACATATAAATCTGATGGAAATATGGATTTTTTATCAATTGGTGATAATTTATATTCTCCTAAAAACGGAGCAAAAATAAGTATAGAAAAAAATCGTAATATTATGCAAGGATATACTGAAATGTCAAATGTTAATCTAGGAGAAGAAATGACTAATTTAATGACAACTCAAAGAGCATTTCAATTAACTAGTAAAAGTTTTAAGGTAGCAGATGATATGTGGTCTATGATAAATAATTTACAATCAAGATAAGAAAGAGGATAAAATATGAATGATGTACGATTATATGACTTTAAGAAAAGTGAAAAGTTTTCTATAGAAAATATAAGACATCTAGTAATGATGAATGAAGAATTTTGCAAAACTTCAAACTTACAAATAAGCTATGAAACAAAAAAAGAAGGATTTAAATTACAGTTAGAAACAAGCAATCAAGTTAGTTATGATGATTTTTTAGAAATAACAAAAAAAGATGATATTATAATTGAATATAATATTGATTCTAATGTTCAAAATTTAACTTTGTTTATAGAGAAAAGTGTTGTACTTAGTTTAGTAGACTTACTTTTAGGTGGAAGTGGTATTGTTAATGATAATGATAGAGAACCTACAAGTATAGATTTAGAACTTATAAGATACTTATTACAAAGTCTATTACAAAGAATATATTTACCATATCAATATAATAGTGTAGAAATATCAAATATATATACAACTCCAGCTCAATATCAAAGACTTACAGGTAAAGATATTGTATTTGAATCAATAATTGGAGCTACAGTTAATAATAACAATATTGGTAAAATGAAATTTTGTACACCTTATAAAAGCATGGAATCTGTTATAAATACTTTAGTAAATATAAATGTTATTTCAGAAGAGGAAGAAAACTTAAATGATATTTTTTCTAATGAAATTTTTGAGTATGTAAAAAATGTTAATATGGATATACAAGCTAAACTTGGAACTATAAATATAAATATAAGTGATTTATTAAAGCTTCAAGAAGGAGATGTAGTCCTTTTAAATCAACAAATTAATGATGATATTATAGTTAGTGTAGGTGGAGCAGATACATATAAAGCAAAGTCTGGAATAGTAGGTGTTAAAAAAGGTGTTCAAATAACTGATATTATTAGTAGGGAGAGATAAAATATGATAGATAATATAGCTAGAATACTAGATATACCAATAGAAGTAACGGCAGTATTAGGAAGAACAAAAATGTCATTAAATGAAGTTTTGTCACTTGGAAAAGGATCTATAATTGAATTAGATACTTTAGAAGATGCAGAGGTGGAAATACTTGCAAATGGTAAAAAAATAGCATATGGAAAAGTTGTAGTTTCTAAACAAAACTTTGGAATTAGAATAACTAAGGTTTTAGATTCAGAAAACTTAGTTAAAACATTAAAATAAATCATGAAGAAATTTTAAGAGCTATACATAATTAGTAATTTATTGAATAATTAAAGGAGATATGTCTATAATTTAGATATATCTTTTTTTTATACATATTAAATTAGAAATGATGAGAGGTTTTATTATGAGGACAAGCTTAAAATTTGAAAATAAATTAACAATGATTGCACAAATGACAAATGATTCAAGGTTTCAAGTTTTAGAATATGATGAATTAAAAGGAGCTACTGAAGTAGATACAGCCTTTGATTTAAATACAATAAATGAATCTGGTATTAAGCTTAAACAAATAAGAATATTATTAGATGATAGCAGAGTTAAGATAGAAAGTGGAGCCTTAAGTTATATGAAAGGTGATATTGACATAATTAATAAAACAGGAGGGGTTTTTGGTTTATCTAAAAAATTCATTTCAAGTAAATTAACAGGTGAAGAAATGTTTAAACCAACTTATTCAGGTAGGGGAGAGATATTTTTAGAACCTTCTTTTAAACATTATGCATTAGTTGAACTTGAAGATGATTGGATAATTATTGATGATGGACTTTTTTTAGCTTGTGAGAAAGGTATTGAAATTTCTCCAATTAGTCAAAAAAATATTTCATCAATGCTTTTTGGAAAGGAAGGCTTATTTCAAACTAAAATATATGGATCTGGAATAGTTGCATTAGAACTTCCTGTTCCAGAAGATGAGATTTTTAGATGTAAGTTAAATAATGATACATTAAAAGTTGATGGAAGTTTTGCAATACTTAGAAGTGGAGATATTGAATTTTCAGTTGAAAAATCAGCAACAACAATAGTTGGAAGTACAACAAGTGGAGAAGGCTTCTTGAACGTTTATAGAGGTACTGGTGATGTATGGCTTGTTCCCACTAAAGTGGTATATGACAAAATGAGAGAACTTAATATAAAGGAAAATTTTAAAGATGAAGATTTTAACGAAAAGTAATGAATGTTACAGTTATATGATAAAGAAATGAATTAATAAAGTAAAAATGATATAATGTTAATAGAATATATCATGGAGGATTTTATTATGAACTCAGTTAATTCAAAGATAAAGAGCAAAGAGATGGATATTCTTTTTGAAGCTATTTTAAAATTGGAAAATAAAGAGGAGTGCTATAAGTTTTTTGAGGATGTTGCAACAATAACAGAAGTTAAGGCTTTAGCTCAAAGAATGTATGTAGCTAGACTTTTAAAGGAAAAGAAAACATATACTGAGATTGCTGAGATTACAGGAGCAAGTACGGCTACAATAAGCAGAGTTAATAGATGCTTAAATTATGGAAGTGATGGATATAATCTTGTTTTAGACAGGATTAACCTTTAAAAGTTGTCAATAAATAAATAAAATATTATACTATATAGTAGTTAAAAAAGTTAGAATTTTAAATGTAAAACGAAATAGAAGAAAGAGGTAAAATTTTATGGGTAGAATGTTTGGAACTGATGGAGTAAGGGGAGTAGCAAATACTGAACTTACAGCAGAACTTGCATATAATCTTGGAAGAGCAGGAGCATATGTATTAACAGAAGCAGCGCACAAGCCAAAGATATTAGTTGCAAAGGATACAAGAATATCAGGAGATATGTTAGAAGCTGCTTTAGTTGCAGGTATATTATCAGTTGGAGCAGAAGCTGTTATTTTAGGAGTAATACCAACTCCAGCAGTAGCACATTTAACTAGAGAATATGGAGCAGATGCAGGAGTTATGATTTCAGCATCACACAATCCTGTAGAATATAATGGAATAAAATTTTTCAATAGTAATGGATACAAACTTTCAGATGATTTAGAAGATGAAATACAAAGAGTAATAGAAACAAACTTTGAGGGAGTACCAAGTCCAACAGGTGTGGATCTTGGAAGAGAAGTAGTTGAAGTTTCAGCATTAGATGATTATATTGAATTTGCAAAAAACACAACATCAACAAGCTTAAAGGGAATGAAAATAGCTCTAGATTGTGCAAATGGTGCATCTTATGAAGCATCAGTTAAGGCATTTAGAGATTTAGGTGCTGATGTATATGTAATAAATGATAATCCAGATGGTACTAATATTAATGAAAAATGTGGATCAACTCATCCAGAAGAATTAATGGACTATGTAGTTAAAAAAGGCTGCGATTTAGGTTTTGCCTTTGATGGAGATGCTGACAGATGTTTAGCTGTAGATGAAAAAGGAAACTTAATTAATGGAGATTTTATATTAGCATTATGTGCAAAACATCTTAAAGATATTGGAAGACTAAAAGATGATACTTTAGTTGTTACAGTAATGAGTAATTTAGGATTAAATATTGCATGTGAAAAATTAGGAATTAAAACTTTAAAAACTAAAGTTGGAGATAGATATGTACTAGAAGAAATGAGAAATGGTGGCTATGTTCTTGGTGGAGAACAATCAGGTCATATAATATTCTTAGAATGTAACTCAACAGGAGATGGGTTAGTTACTGCACTTCAAGTTGCATCAATAGTTAAGAGAAATAATAAAACTTTAAGTGAATTATGCTCAATAATGAAAGAACTTCCACAAGTATTAGTAAATGCTAAAGTTCCTAATGAAATGAAGGATATTTATTTAAAGGATAAAGAAATAATAGAAGAAATTGAAAGAATGGAAAAATTAATGGATGGAAAAGGAAGAGTTTTAATAAGACCTTCAGGTACAGAACCATTAGTTAGAGTTATGCTAGAGGGAGAAGATCAAGAGGAAATTGATAAATTAGCTCATAATCTAGCAAATATGATATTAGAAAAATGTAAGTAATTTTTTATAATAAGGACTACTAATAAGTGAAATAATCATTTATTAGTAGTCTTTTTTTGCAAAAAATATAATAAGAAATTATTTTTGTAAATAAAATCAATTTAATTACATTTAATTCATTTTTATTGATTTTTATTACAGCTATAAGATAAATGTAGGTAAACAAAGATAAAATGAGATAAACCTTATTAAATTATATGGATTAGGATTGAATTAATTACAAAATTTAACTGAAAGGTTACAATAAAAAAGGTTGAGTTTTTTTGAAGATTAATTAAAACTACTATAAATTTAAGAGGTGAAACAAATGAAGGGGAACAATATATCATTAAGGCAGGAAGTTTTTAGGAATGATGCATTAATGATTGTTGATTGGTTAAATGATTTTGAAATTATTAGATATTTAAATGAAGAAAGCCAAATTTGTAGGCATATTAAAAATATGGTTGAAAGTTGTAATAATCCAGTTCTTACTCCAATTTTTAATCAAAGAGGAAGTTTTTTTATGATTGATAAAAGAGAAGAACCAATAGGATTTTTAAAGCTAGTTCCTAAAGGAGATAAGGCAGAGATAGTAATTGCAATAGGAAATAAAGAGGAATGGGGAAAGGGTATAGGTCCAAATGCAGTACTTCAAGGATTAAAAACTGCATTTTTTGATTGGAGAGTTGATGAAGTTATAGCTAAAGTTAAGTATGATAATAATAGATCTAGGAGAGTATTTGAAAAGATAGGTTTTGAATTGGAGAAAAATTTAGATAAAGAAGTACAGTATAATTTAACTATGATGGACTTTTTCAAACAGATAGCTTAGATTTAAAAGTAAATAAATTAAAAAATCCCCTAAAAAGGGGATTTTTATTTTAAGTTTAAGCACTTACAGGCTTAAAACTAACATAGTCTGGATTTACCATTCTAATGATTCTTTCTGTTGGTATTAATTTTAGTATAACCATACAAATAACCATTTCTGCTCCAATTAATGGAAGATTTACTGAAAGTGAATAAAGCACAACTCCCATTCCAGCAGGAGCATAGGAACCAAAGAATACAACTCCTGAAATAAAGTGACATAAAAATTTAGCAAAAAATGCTACAAATACACCAAGCATCCTTCTATTTTTGAAAAACTTAAATCCAGCTAGTCCCATTGCTAATGATGGTAGTGGATAGTCAAATAACATTTGTAATGGATGGATTATAAATGGGTCTGTTAATAAATTTATTAATCCATACAAAAATCCAGTTAAAAATCCAATTTCTTTACCATAAGCAAAGGCTATAATTAATATTGGAACCATACAACCTAAAGTAATGCTACCTCCTTGAGGGAATCTATAAAGTCTAAATACATTAAGTATAGTTGCAAGGGCTAGTGCAATTCCAATATGAGTTATAATTCTAGCATTAAGTTTAATTTTTTTAATTTTAAATAATGCAATAAATATAACTAAACAAGCTATTATTGTAAGTATTGTCATAGGATCCTTAATAATAGTTTCAAATTTCTTTGGGAGATTAGTATATAATTTACTAAATCTTGCACCCCAGTCTGTAAAAAATTCCATAAAAAAAACCTCCTATACTGTGCTAGAAGGACGTATGAAAACTTAATTGCTTTCCTACGCTGGTATTAACCAGATCAGGTTAAAGGGTTAATGCTTAAAGCATCTCTCAGCCAAATGGCACCCCTAGCACATTTATAAATTAATATTATATTTTATATTATCTATTGTAGTCTTAATATATTAAAGTGTCAATAAATTGAAATTATGTAAAGACAAAATTTTAAATTTAAAAATAAAATATATAGTTTATTATTGAATAAAATATAAGTATTGGAATTTATATTATAAAATTTAACTTATAATGATAGTATTATAAGGAGAAGATATCTTTAGGGGGAATTAAATGGGGTATTATAAAAGTGAAACGAAGGTGAAAAAAGTGATTTATATTTTAATATTTATAATAATGTTAATAATAGTTTTTCTATATACTCAAAATAATTGGTTATCTATAAATGAAATAGATATAAAAGAACATAAATTAGAATTAAATAAAGATTATAAAATTGTGCATTTAAGTGATTTACACAATAAAATGTTTGGGAAAAATCAAAAAAGATTAGTTAAGAAAATAGAACAATTAAAACCAGATATTATAGTTTATACTGGGGATATTGTAGATAGTTATGATTATAATGAAGAGCCAGCTTTTATACTGATGGAAGAGATATCTAAGATTGCACCAGTTTATTATGTAAGTGGTAATCATGAAATTAGAATAGGGAATTATGATTACTTAAAAAAGGAATTAATAAAAAGAGGAATTAATGTACTTGATGATGAATTAGTTAAATTAAAGATAGGGAAAAATACTGTAGATTTAATTGGGTTAAAAGATGATATGATTTATAATCTTCCTGTTAATCTTAAAAGTATATTAGAAAATAATATTAGTGATAATTATAAAATTTTACTTTGTCACAAACCAGAAATTTATAAGTTTTACGATAATAGTAATGTAGATTTAGTTTTTACAGGTCATGCCCATGGCGGTCAGATAAGAATACCATTTGTAGGAGGGATAATTGCACCAGAGCAAGGTCTTTTCCCTAAATATACAGAAGGTGCTCATAAGTTTAAAGACACAACTCTTGTTATTAGTAGAGGACTTGGAAATAGTGCATTTCCTTTTAGAATATTTAATAGACCAGAAATAGTATTAGTAAATTTAAAGGCATAGAAATAAATTGTGTATAGATGGGGGAGAGTAATTTGAAGAAGTATAAATATATAATATTTGATATAGATGGTACTATATTAGATACAGAAAAGATGAATTTAATTCCACTTCAAAGATTAATTAAAGATGTTAAAGGAATTGATATAAAATATGAGGATTTAATTTTTGCATTAGGACTTCCAGGAATTAAGACTTTAGAAAAATTAAATTTTGACAATATTGAAGATAATTATTCAAAGTGGGTTCAGTATGTAAATGAGTATGAGTTAGGAGCAGAGCTTTATAAAAATATTGATAATGTAATAAGTAAACTATATAAAAATAAAATTAAAATGGCAATTGTAAGTTCAAAGACTAAAGAGCAATATGATATAGATTTTATGGATAAGGGCTTACATGATTTTATGGAATCAGTAGTATTAGCTGATGATACAAAAAATCATAAGCCAAATCCAGAACCAATATTAAAGGCAATAGATGAGCTACATGCTAAAAAGGAAGAGTGTATTTATATTGGAGATACATTTTCAGATTATATGTGTTCAAAAAATGCTAATATTGATTTTGGACTAGCTTTGTGGGGATGTAAAAATAAAGATGGAATAGATGAAGCAATAGAACTTAAAGAGTCTGAGGATTTATTAAAATTAATATAAATATATTTTCATAAATAAATAGTAACTCTTAGAGGAGAATGTAAAATGGATATTTTTGATTTAACTCATTTTATAGAAGATAAGATGACTGCTTATTCAGAAGAAGAAAAAGCAAAAATAACAACTTTGGCAACTATAAAAGAAGATGGATATAATGTATTAAAGATTAAATTAGCAACTCATACAGGAACTCATATAGATTTGCCAAAACATATATTTGAGGATGGAATTGGACTAGATGAAGTTAATTTAGAAAAATTTATAGGTAGAGCTATTATTATTGACTGCAGAAATGTAAAAGTTATAGATAAAGAGTTTTTGATTAATTATATAAAAGAAATAGAAAATGTAGAATATTTAATATTAAAGACAGGATGGGAAAAATATTGGAATAAAAATGAGTATTTTAGTGAATATCCTATATTAAGTGTTGAAGGAGCCAATTTCCTAGGAAATATTGAAAGTTTATGTGGAATTGGAGTAGATTGTATATCAATAGATGAAGAAAATAATGAAGAACTAATAAATCATAAAATATTATTATCTAAAGGGAAAATAATAATAGAAAATTTATGTTCATTAAATAAAATAAATTCTAAGTTTAAAATAATATTAGCGCCATTAAAATTAAAAAATGTTGATGGTTCACCAACAAGAGTATATGGAATTGTAGAATAAAAAAAAGATAGTTTAAAAAAACTATCTTTTTTTATGGTTGCGGGAGCAGGACTTGAACCTACGACCTTCGGGTTATGAGCCCGACGAGCTACCAACTGCTCCATCCCGCGATATTATATTGTGCTTTTTGCCATGAGTTAACTATACTCTTAATAAATATCTTTGTCAACTTAATTAATAAAATAATTGTTAATTATATTTTATTAATCTATTTAAAGAGGGTGTATTTTTATATTCTTGTCAACCTTATATTAATCTTTTTATATATTAATAATAAGATATTAACTTTAAGATGAATAAGGAGGGTAACTATGAAGATTAAAGTCACACCCATTGAAGAGAGACAGTTTTTAAATGGAGATAGTAAAGAAATATGTGACAGATTAGTAGTTTGCAATTGTAATAATAGATGTAATTGTAATTCAACCAAATGCTGCTTTTTATTGAGATTTGATATAGATAAAAAATTTTCATGTATTGATAGAAATTTAATTAGACTTTATTTGTTTTTTGATAATTTAAGATTTGTAAGAAGTATGCTAATTAAATTACGTGTAAGAATTTTAGATGAAAGGAAAGCTGTTATAGTTGAGAGATGTGTTAGAAGTAGAATAAATGAATTTGATGAAGGAAGATATATATCTATAGATTTATCAGAATTATTTAGAGATAGTTGTATTAATAGAATTGATGAAATTCTAATAGATGTATCAGCTGATAGCAATGGTGTTGCTATATTTAGTTCTAGCAATACTCGTCATAAACCATTCTTATATTTAAGAGATTTGTGTTGCTCAACAGGACCAACAGGACCAACAGGGGCAACAGGAGCGACAGGAGCAACAGGAGCAACAGGGCCAACAGGAGCAACAGGAGAAACAGGAGCAACAGGAGAAACAGGAGCAACAGGACCGACAGGAGTAACGGGATTAACAGGGCCAACAGGAGCAACAGGGGCAACAGGAGTAACAGGAGCAACAGGAGAAACAGGACCGACGGGACCAACAGGACCGACAGGAGCAACAGGACCAACAGGAGTAACAGGACCGACAGGACCAACAGGAGCGACAGGGCCAACAGGAGCAACAGGACCAACAGGAGCAACAGGAGCGACAGGAGCAACTGGAGAAAATGATCCTGCTGAATTTGCTTCTTATGTTAAGCGAAGTAGCATTAGACAAGTAAATGGAAAATTAGAACTTTTTAATGATATAGTAGTTAATAATTCATCAATTATAACTAATACAAATAATACCTTAACTGTAAGTGAAGCAGGGGATTATAGAATAACTTTTAGTATTATAATTCCTCAATGTGTGCTGCTTTCTTTCTTAAGAATAAATGGAATAGAAGAAGGAAATATTATACCTTTATTTGGTAGAATGAATTTTCCATATACAGCTGTATTTGATAGGATTGTAAGGTTAGAAGCTGGGACAGTAATATCAGTTACTATGAGTAATCAGGTAACTTTAAATCTTCCAGTAGCAGGAGAAAATATAGCTTATTTTTCAATTATTAAAGTTGTATAAGAAGATTTTAGGTAGTCTAATATAAAAAATAAAAGAGTGCCGAAATTTTATAGGCACTCTTTTTGTTGCTAAGTAAGTCTTAATAGATAGGTAAAATCATCACTTACTAAAATATAGGATTACATCTAAATATTAAGCCGTAATTTCATCTTGAGAAAACTGGCTATTATAAAGATCTGCATAAAAACCATTTTCTTTAAGTAATTCATCATGGGTACCTTGTTCTATAACATTACCATGATTCATAACTAAAATTAGATCTGCATCTTTAATTGTTGAAAGCCTATGGGCAATAACAAAGTTTGTTCTACCTTTCATAAGTCTTGTCATAGCATTTTGAATATAAGTTTCTGTTCTTGTATCAACAGAACTTGTTGCTTCATCTAATATTAATACTTTTGGATTAGCAAGTATTGCTCTAGCAATAGTTAATAATTGTTTTTGTCCTTGAGATATATTTGAAGCTTCTTCATTTAATATTGTGTCATATCCATTAGGTAATGTTCTTATGAAGTGGTCTGCATGAGCAGCTTTTGCAGCTCTAACAATTTCTTCAAAGGTAGCATCTTCTTTACCATAGCCAATATTATCTTTAATGCTTCCATTAAATAGCCAAGTATCTTGAAGAACCATACCAAACATACTTCTTAAATATCCACGACTGAATTTTGTTATATCAACACCATCAAAAGTTATTTCTCCACCATTTAATTCATAAAATCTCATCATAAGATTTATTAAAGTTGTTTTACCAGCACCTGTTGGACCAACAATTGCAATTGTTTGACCTTCTTTAGCAGATACTTGCATATCTTTCATTAAAATTTGATCTTTTTCATAACCAAATTTAACATGTTTAAAATCAACATTTCCTTTAGGGTTATCAAGAGTTAATGGATTAATAGGATCACTAACTACCTCTTCTTCATCTAATATTTCTAATACTCTTTCAGTTGAAGCCATTGTTGATTGTAGGATATTTGCAATGTTTGCAGTTTGATTAATCATTTGAGTAAACTGTCTTGAGTATTGAATAAATGATTGAATATATCCAACACTTAACTTATTTTTAGTAACTAATATACTACCAACAACTGCAATAATTACATAACCTATATTATTAATTAAATTCATTAAAGGCATAATTAAACCTGACATAAATTGTGCCTTCCAAGAGGAACTATATAGTTTATCATTAATTTCATCAAATTCTTTAATTGCTTTCTTTTCATGACCAAAAGCTTTAATTACAGTATGACCAGTATAAACTTCTTCAACGTGTCCATTAAGTTTACCAAGTTCCCTTTGTTGATTTGTAAAGAATTTTTGTGATTTACCAATTATAGGTCTAGTTGCAATAACACAAATAGGAAGAGTTAAAACACATATTAATGTTAATAAAGGACTTATTGTAAGCATCATAATTGTAATACCAATCATTGATATTATAGCTGTAATTAATTGAGTTAAACTTTGTTGAAGAGTACTACTTATATTATCAACATCATTTGTAACTCTACTTAATATATCTCCCTTAGAATTAGAATCAAAATATTTCATTGGAAGCCTATTTAACTTTTCATCAACATCACGTCTCATGTCTCTAACAGTATTTTGAGCAACTCCAGCCATTATATATTGTTGTAAATACATAAATGTAGCACTTAATATATAAAAGAATAAAAGTAGTAAGATATAATGTGTTAATTTTGAAAAATCAATTGAAGCTCCAGGAATTCCTTTAAATTTAGCAATCATACCTTCAAGTATTACATTAATAGTTTCTCCAAGTAATTTTGGACTAAATACAGTAAAGGCTGTACTTATTATAGCCATAAAAATTACAGAAATTAATTTAATTTTATGAGGTTTTAAATATTTTAAAAGTCTTATACCTGTTCCTTTGAAGTCTTTGGCTTTTTCGCCACCCATTGCTACTCTGTGGCCACCACCATTTCCTCCCATAAAGCCAGGTTGTTTTTTATTATTTTTATCTATGCTCATTTGAAAGTTCCTCCTCTGAAAGTTGTGATGAGGCAATTTCTTGATAAATTGCACAGTTTTTAAGTAATTCTTTGTGAGTACCTATACCAACAATTTTACCTTCGTCTAAAACTAATATTCTATCTGCATCCATTATTGTACTTACTCTTTGAGCTACTATAATAACAGCAGAATTTTTAGTTTCACTTTTTAAGGCAGCTCTAAGTTTTGAATCTGTCTTAAAATCTAATGCTGAGAAGCTATCATCAAAAAGATAAACTTCAGGTTTTCTAACTAAAGCACGGGCTATAGCAAGTCTTTGTTTTTGACCACCTGAGAAATTTTTACCACCTTGTTCAACTATTGAGTCAAATCCATTTTCCTTTTCAGAAATAAATTCATAAGCTTGGGCTATTTTAGCTGCGTGAATTAAATCTTCATTTGTTGCATCTTCTTTACCATATTTTAAATTCTCACTAATGGTTCCAGAAAATAGCATAGCCTTTTGAGGAACAAATCCAATTTTACTTCTAAGAGTATCTTGAGACATATTTTTTATATTAATTCCATCTACTAATATTTCTCCCTTTGAAACATCATAAAATCTTGTTATAAGATTTAATATAGTAGATTTTCCAGAGCCTGTACCACCAATAATTGCAGTAGTTTCACCTGGATTAGTTTTAAAGGATATATTACTTAATGCTGGATTTTCAGCACCAGGATAGAAGTAAGATACATCTTTAAATTCAACATATCCATTTTCAGTACTTTCATTTATTAGGTTATTAGAATCATTAATGCTAGGTTCCATTTTTAAAACTTCATTTATTCTTTCAGCAGAAGCAGAAGCTCTAGGAATCATTATAAATAGCATACTTACCATTATAAGTGAGAACATTATTTGCATTACATATTGCAAGAAGGCCATAAGATTACCAACTTCCATAACACCGCTATTTATTCTATTTGCACCAAACCAAAGTATTGCAACAGAGGTTAAGTTTAATATAAGCATTAATAAAGGCATTAGTAATGCAGTTATCTTATTTACTTTTATTGCATTATTAGTAAAATCATCATTTGCTTCATCGAATCTCTTCTTTTCAAAGGATTGTTTATTAAAAGCTCTTATAACTCTTATACCAGTAAGGTTTTCTCTTAAAATTTTATTTATTTTATCAAGTTTAACTTGCATTGCTTTAAATAGTGGCATACCTTTTTTACCTATAAATAGTATTGTAATAATAACAATAGGCATTGAAACTAAAAGTATTAATGAAAGTTTTTTATTAACTGAAACTGCCATTATAATACCACCAATACATGTAAGTGGAGCAGTTACCATCATTCTAAGAATCATAATAACAACCTGCTGTACTTGGTTAACATCATTTGTTGTTCTAGTAATAAGGGATGCAGTACCAATTGTATCAATTTCATTTAATGAAAAAGTTTCTGCTTTAGTAAATATATTTCTTCTTAAATCTCTACCAAGTCCCATTGAAACTTTAGATGAAATAAAACTAGCAAATATTGTACAGATACTTCCTATGAAAGCTATACCAATCATAATTCCACCAATTTTTAGTATATAGTTAACATCTCCATTTATTATGCCTGTATCTACAATTTTTGATAATAAGGTTGGAAGATATAATTGAGCCATAGTTTGAATAAATAAAAGTATTAATATAAATACTAATTGCTTGCTATAAGGCTTTAAATGTTTAAATAATTTCAACATATAAAATTCACTCCTTAAGTAATATTTTGTGTCTTTTCTTTATGATTTTTTAAGTTGTTTTTTACCTTATTTAATAGCTCCTTTAAAGAGTCTATTTCTTTTTCTGTAAAGTCGTTTAAGCAAATATTATCAATATCAGTGACTATAGCTTTAAGTTCAACACAAGCGTGTCTTCCTTTTTCAGTTAAATGTATCCTTGAAATTCTCTGATCATTCTCATCTGAAGTTCTTTTTATAAAGCCTGATTTTTCTAACCTTTTAATCATTACAGTTATAGTAGCAGGTTTTAAATTTAAATTTTTTGCTAGCTCTTTTTGACTTAAGCCATCATTAGCATATAATGCATATAAAAGAGGTGGTTGCCCAGGATATAAGCCTTCCTTTTCTAATGTTGTATGGCTTAAAGAAAAATGTAATCTTATTACTTCCCCTAGTAGTTTATGGAAAGAAAAATCAATTTTAGAATTCATAATAATACTCCTTTCTAAATTAGTTAGTCGTCTAATCATTTATTTATTGTAGTACTATTTTTTAGAAAAAACAAGTAGTAATTTTATGAATTTTATCTTATTAAATTTTATATTTACATATGTAAGACATTATCGACTTAAAAAAGTTTTTATGTTTTAATTTTAATAAAGAAATATTTATAAAAGGTGATAAAGTAAATGAATTATGTTTATATTATAAAGTGCAAGGATAACTCATTATATACAGGGTGGACTAATAATTTAGAAGAAAGATTTAAGGCCCATTCAGAAGGTAGAGGTGCAAAGTATACTAGAGGTAGAGGCCCATTAGAGTTAGTTTATTTTGAGGAATATGAAAATAAAATTGATGCAATGAAAAGGGAATTTAAAATTAAAAAATTAAATAGAAAAGATAAACTTATTTTAATTAATAATTTTAATAAAAGTGGAAAAAAATAATAGATTTTGTATCAATATCTCAATGACAAAATATTTTAATTATATAGACAAAGAAAAAAATTATGATAAAATAATCATAGGTATAAAGTTTTATAGAAAAAGGAAGTGAATGTTATAGAAATAAATTTTTAAAAAATAAAAAAGCGCCAGAACTTAAGTGGTTCCCTTAAGCAAATGGAAGATTTGAAGGGGAGTTAAAGAGGAAACTTAAAAAGAAAGCTATCGCATTCTTTTTGAGTAAGTTCATCTAGCCAAATCGAAGATTTGGAGACTCACTTAAGTTGACGAGGTTGGGAGTTATCGAAACTTTTCGGCGGGTGCCCCACGGTATCGCACTACCGTTAACAGCTAGCAAAACTATGAAGCAATTTATAGCACAAATCTAGCTTGGTGTTAAAACCTTCATTTTAAGGTTTTTATAGTCCTAGGATTATTGTACCTATTTTTACTTTAGCTAGGAGAAAACTTTAAAGAAGATGAAAATTAAATATTTAGATACGGAAGGAAGATTTTTTATGTGCGGAATAGTAGGATATGTTGGTAAAGGACAAGCAACAAATTTTTTAGTAGAAGGACTATCAAAGCTGGAGTATAGAGGATATGATTCAGCAGGAGTAGCTGTTATAGAAAATGGAGAAATTCAAATTAGAAAGCAAAAAGGACGTCTTGCTAATTTAGAAGGAAGCCTAAAGGAAAATCCTATGGAAGGAAGTATTGGAATTGGTCATACTAGATGGGCAACTCATGGAGAACCATCAGATGTTAATTCTCATCCACATTTAAGTTCAAAGGGAGATATTGCTGTTGTTCACAATGGTATTATTGAAAATTATATTGAACTTAGAGAATTCTTAAAAGGTAAGGGATGTAAATTTATTTCTGAAACAGATACTGAGGTTATACCAAACCTTATAGAGTACTACTATGAAGGAGACTTATTTAAAGCAGTAGTTAGAGCTTCAAAGGACTTACAAGGAAGTTTTGCAATAGGAGTTATTTCAAATAATGAACCTAACAAACTTGTAGCTGTAAGAAAAGATAGTCCATTAATAGTTGGATTAAAAGAAGATGAAAACTTTATTGCATCAGATATACCAGCAGTTTTAAATTATACTAAAGATGTTTATCTTTTAGAAGATAATGAATTTGTGGTTATTACAGAAGAAGGAGTAAAACTTCTTGATGAGAATGGCAATAATATAGATAAAGAAGTATTTAAGGTAACATGGAATGCAGATGCCGCTGAAAAAGGTGGATTTGATTCATTTATGTTAAAGGAAATTCATGAGCAACCAAGAGCTATTAAGGATACTATGACTTCTAGAGTATCAATGGAACATGGCATTTCTTTTGATGATTTTAAAATATCAAAAGAAGAATTAGAAAACATTGATAGAATTTATATGGTAGCTTGTGGAACTGCATATCATGCATGTCTTATGGGTAAAGCTTCAATAGAAAAGTTAGCTAGAATACCAGTAGAAGTTGATATAGCATCAGAATTTAGATATAGAGATCCAATAGTTACAAATAAATCACTTGTAATTGTTCTAAGTCAATCAGGAGAAACAGCTGATACTTTAGCAGTTCTTAGAGATTGCAACAAAATGGGAGCTAAAACTTTAGCTGTTACAAATGTTGTAGGAAGTACAATTTCAAGAGAAGCAGATCATGTTATATATACTATGGCAGGACCTGAAATATCAGTAGCTTCAACAAAGGCATACACTACACAAGTTGTTGTAATGCATACAATAGCAATGTACTTTGGAGAATTACTTGGAAAGATAAATAAAGAAGAAATAAATAACTTAAAGAAGGAATTATTATTAATTCCTGAAAAGGTTGAGGAAGTATTAAAAGATACAGAAAAAGTTAAAGAAATTGCAGAAGAAATAAAAGACGAAGATGATATATTTTTCTTAGGAAGAGGAATGGATTTTGCTCTTGCATTAGAAGGATCATTAAAATTAAAAGAAATATCATATATACACTCAGAAGCTTATGCAGGAGGAGAACTAAAACATGGACCAATTGCTTTAATAGAAAGTGGTACAAAGGTTGTTTCAGTTCTTACTCAAAAGAACCTAATTGACAAAATGATTAGCAATGTTGTTGAAATAAAATCAAGAGGAGCAATTAACTTTGGAATAACTTTTAAAGGTATGGAAAAGGTTCAAGAAGTTTTGGATAGAGTATTATTTATACCTGAAACTATTGATATGTTTGCTCCAATTCTTGCAGCTATACAGTTACAATTATTAGCTTATTATGTTGCAAGCCTTAAAGGATTTGATATAGATAAGCCAAGAAACTTAGCAAAATCAGTAACAGTTGAATAAAATCTAAAATTTAGTGGTATAATAAAAGTGTTGAATAGTAAAAATTACCATATAGGTTAGGAGATGTTTTTTGTGAGAGAGAAATTGATGAAGCTTATAAATGAGTATAAAGAAACAGGTGACAGTCTTAATAGTGGGTTAGAGTGGATGCCTGATAATGATTCAGCAAGGTCAAAAATCGAAGTCATCAACATGATTGTTGAAGATTTAGAAAATATAATAAAATAAATTATTTGAGATTTAAGCTTATACATTTTAATTAAAATGTATAAGCTTTTTTGTTTTTTACAAAAGTAAAATATTGATGAAATATATTAAAATAAAATATTAAAGAATTTTATGAACAAAATATTGTCTGAAAAATTTTTATATGTAAAATAGTAATTACTTTAAAAGATATTGGAGGATTAAAATGAATAAAAGAATAAAAGCAATTATATTAAGTGTTACTATGGTGAGTGTAATGGTTATTCCTAGTATTAAAGGATATGCAGATGAAATAAGAAATACTTCAACTAGTGTTTCAAGAGAAGCCAATATAGATTCAGTAACTAACACAGATATTAATTTAAGAAATAAATTAAATAGTATATTAAGACAACCTGAAGGGGCAAATATAACTAAAGCTCAATTAGCAAGTATAAAAGAATTAAATTTAAATAATTCTAATATAACTAGCTTAAATGGATTACAACATTGTACAAATTTGAAAAAGTTAGATATTAGTGATAATAAAATTTCAGATTTAACACCATTAGCAGGTTTAAAAAATTTAGAAGAAATATCAGGAGAATATAATAAAATTTCAGATTTAAATCCATTAAAGGGATTAACTAATTTAAAATTCTTATATTTAACTGGTAATAAAATAGAGAATGTTGATGCATTAAAAGGATTAAATAAACTTATAAATGTACATTTAATTTATAATAACATTAAGGATATTTCACCATTAAAAGGATTAAAAAATATAGGTGTTTTATATTTAAATGATAATAAGATAGAAAACATAGAAGCTTTAAGAAATTTAAAAGGTTTATCAACTTTAGAATTGAGTAGCAATAAGATAAAAAATGTAGAACCTTTAAAAGAATTAAAAGGTGTATATGTATTAAATCTAGCAAATAATGAAATAAGCGATGTTAGTCCACTTAGAGATTTAAATAAATTAGGTAGACTAGAGTTAAATAATAATAAAATTAGTGATTTTTCACCTCTTGAAGGAATGGATATAAAAACAAAGAATTTTTCAAATCAAAAGGTAGAAGCAGTTGTAAAACCAGTAGAAAAGAAGCCAGAAGCACCAAAGGAAACTAAGCCAACTACTCCTGTAGAAAAGAAAGAAGAAACACCAAAGGTAGTTGCAGAAGAGCCTAAAGTGGAAACTAATAAAGTAACTGAAACAGCACCAAAGGTAGAAAAAGAAGTTGTTAAGCCAGTAGTACCAGCGACTACAACAGAAAAGAAGGAAGATTCAAAGCCAGCTATAAAGCCTGTAGAAAATAAGGAAGAATCAAAGATAGTTGAATCACCAAAGACAGAAGACCCATCAATAAGCATAAAAGAAGAAAAATCAGAATCAAAAGTAGAGATCAAAAAAGAAGAAGTTAAAAAAGAAATTAAATCAGAAAAAGATAAAAATGGTGAAGTAGTACAAGGTAAAGAGGAAATTAAGAAAGAATTTTCATCAGTAAGAGAAGGCTATGAAGAATATAACTATGAAATTATAGATGAAAATGATGCACAAGAAGTTAAGGCAATAAAGGCTGAAAAGAAGAATGAAGCAGTTAAAACTGAAGTTAAGAAAAAAGAAGTTAAAAATGCTTCTGAAACATCAAAAAACAAGGAAAAGGAAGCAATAAAGTTACCAGCTACAGGAAAGATGTACAACACAGCTATTATAGGAGTTAGTGGATTATTAGCTCTAATAGGTGGAATGTTATTAAAGAAGAGAATGTAGTTAAGTTAAAATTAAATTTTAGAAAGACTAATGAAAATTAGTCTTTTTTTTATAAAATTTTAAATTTATATTAAAGATTTTAAAGATTTTTATGAACAAAATATTGTTTGAAAAAATTTTATATGCAAAAATATTAATTACTTTAAGATATATTGGAGGATTAAAATGCATAAAAGAATTAAAGCAATTATATTAAGTGTTACTATGGTAAGTGTAATGGTTATTCCTAGTATTAAGGGATATGCAGATGAAATAAGAAATACTGCAACTAGTGTTTCAAGTGAAGTGAATATAGATTCAGTAACTAATACAGATATTAATTTAAGAAATAAATTAAATAGTATATTAGGACAAGCACAAGGTGCAAAGATAACTAAAGCTCAATTAGCTAAGATAACAAAATTAGATTTAAGAAATTCTAATATAACTAGTTTAAATGGATTACAACATTGTATAAACTTAAAAAAATTAAATATTGATGGTAATTATATTTCAGATTTAACACCATTAAGAAATTTAAAAAATTTAGAAGATTTATCAGCAGAATATAATAAAATAAAGGATTTAACACCATTAAAGGGATTAACAAATATAAAATTCTTGTATTTAACTGGTAATAATATAAGTAATATTAATCCAATAAAAGGATTAAAAAAATTAATAAATTTACAATTAATGTACAATGAAATCTCTGATATTTCTGCATTGAAGGAAATAGGAAGTTTAGGTGTTTTATATTTAAATAGTAATAAGATAACAAATGTAGAAGCTTTAAGAAATTTAAAAGAGTTATCAATTTTAGAATTAGATAACAATAAAATAAAAAATATAGAACCTCTAAAAGGGTTAAAAGAAATATATGTACTAAGCTTACGTAGAAACCAAATAAGTGATATTAGTGCCGTTAGTGGATTAACTAAATTAACAAGATTAGACTTAGAAGAAAATAGAATAAAAGATTTTTCACCTATTCAAAATATGAATATAAGAGAGACATATTGTACAAAACAAATTGTATCTTTAAAGGAAACACCTATAAAAGAAAATAATGTAGCAACTATTAAACCAGTAGAAAATGTTTCAACAAAGCCAAAGACAGAAGAGAAAAAAGAAGTTGTTAAACCAGCTAAACCATCTAAGAACGTAGTTAAAGAAACTACTAAACCAGTAGTTGCTCCTGTAGAAAACAAGGAAGAGTCAAAAGTTGTAGAGACTCCAAAGACAGAAACAGAAAGCTCAGTAGTAAATGTAAAAGAAGAAGCTAAGAAAGAATTATCATCAGTAAAAGAAGAATATAATTATGAAATAATAAATGATAATGTTAACTTAGATGATGAAAATGATGCACAAGAAATTAAAGAAATCAAAGCTGAAAATAATAAAGAAGTAGTTAAAGCTGAAACTAAGAAGAAGGAAGCACAAAAGAAAGAAACTAAAAATACTTCTGAAGTATCAAAAAATAATAATAAAAAGAAAGCTATAAAGTTACCAGCTACAGGTAAGATGCAAAATGGAGCTATTATAGGAATTAGTGGATTACTAGCTTTAATAGGTGGAATCTTATTAAAGAAGAGAATGTAATAAACTTAAAATTAAATTATTATTTACAATAATGGAGAAAGACTAAATTTATTTAGTCTTTCTTTTTGTTAATTAAATATTATATAATAATAAAATAATAGAAATAGATTGAAAATAAATTAAAGTATTGTCAGAATATAAGATATAAAGTTATATAATTAAAAAAGGATGTGATTTTAAAGACTAAGAGTCTTTTTATTATGAAGTTAAGTAAAAAAATACGAATATTAACAGTGGTAATAGTATTAGGCATATTAGGTTTTTTAAGTGTTGCTTCAATAAATTATGTTGAAGATGAATTAAAAAGCCAAAAAACAAAAAGCTTAATAAAAATTGCTAATATAATATCTGTAAATAAAAGAATAGGTAATTATTTAGATACAGGAAATAAGAAAGAATTAAAGAAAACTTTAGAGGTTATAAAATCTAAAATAAAAGTGCAATTTATAATAATTACAAATAGCAAAGGAATAATACAAACCCATCCTTCAGGTTCTAAGATAGGTATAAAATCAAATTGCAAGGATATTGATAAAGTATTAAAAGATAAAAAAAGTATTATTTCAGAATGGAATAATGAATTTGGTAATTCATTAGTAGCCTTTGAACCAATATATAAAGAAAATAAATTTTTAGGGATTGCATGTGTAGGAATATCTATAAATGATTTAAAAAATGAGTTGTCAGACTTTTTAATTAATATATTACCAGTTTTCATAATGACAATAGTTCTAGCAGTTATAGGATCAGAGCTTATAGCAAGAAACATTAAAAAATCAATATTTGGATTAGAGCCTAATGAAATAGCTTTATTATTAAAGCAAAAAGAGTTAATAATAAATAATATTTATGATGGATTAATAGCTGTAAATGAAGTTGGTGATATAACATTAATAAATGATAGAGCAAAGGATATATTAAAGATAGAGAATGAAAGTGAAGTATATTTTAAGATTAAAGAATTATTAATGGAAGTATTAAGTAAGAAAAAGAATATACTTAATTTAGAAATGAGATTACCAAAGGGAATAACTATAATGAGTAACTTCTCCAGTATATTGGATGGAAAAGATAATTTACTTGGTGCAATTGTAACATTCCAAGACTTAACAATAGTTACTCAAATGGCAGAGGAACTTACAGGAGTTAAAGAACTTACTTGGGATTTAAGGGCACAGAATCATGAGTTTTTAAACAAGCTTCAAACTATTGCAGGGCTTATTCAATTAGATGAAGCAGATAAGGCTTTAGAGTATATATTTCATACAGTTGAGGTTCAAGATGATTTAATAAAGATTTTAAGAAGAATAGATAATACATCACTTCAAGGATTAATTTTAGCAAAATATAATTCTGCAGTAGAAGGTAAGATAAACTTTGAATTAAGCAATAGGTCATACATGAAAGAATTACCTAATAATATAAATGTTCAAGATTTATTATGTATAGTTGGAAATCTTCTTGAAAATTCTATTGAAGAAGTTAAAGGGAACAAGGATTCTTTTATATCATTAGAAATAACCCAAATAGATAAGCTAGTTATAGTTGTAAAAAATAATGGCTCTAGAATATCAGAAGATATAATAGAAAAAATATTTGAGAGAGGATTTACAACTAAAAAAGGTGAAAGAGGATTTGGGCTTTACTCAATAAAGGAAATTATAGAAAGTTCTAATGGAAAATTATTTCTAAGTTCAGATGATGATGTTACAGAGTGGAAAATTGAAATTTAAAAAGGAGGATATAATATGATTAAGGTTATGCTAGTTGAAGATGATAAAATGGTTAGGGAAGTAAATAATAAACTTTTAATGAAAATAGATGGTTTTGAAATTATTTCAGAAGCAGGTAGTATCAAAGAGGCTAAAGAAAACATATTGAAAAGGGTACCTGATTTAATACTTTTAGATATATTTTTACCTGACGGAAAAGGTGTAGATTTATTAAAGTGGATAAGAAAAGAAGAATTAAAAATAGATGCAATACTTATATCTGCTGATAATTCATTAAGTACTGTTGATGAAGCTTTTAAATTAGGAGCAGTTGATTATTTAGTAAAGCCTTTTATTTTTGAAAGATTTGAAAAGACATTAGTGAAATATAGAAATAGATTTAGAGAGTTTAAAGAGAAAGATATACTTAATCAAAAAATTATAGATAATTATATATTAAATAATGTAGAAGATAATGATACAAAAAGTACAAATAATTATTATGAAGTAACTAAAGGAATAAATGAGAACACATATAATAAAATATGGAAATGTGTAATGTTAAATAAAGATAAAAAGTTTACATCAGATGATTTATCTTCCCAAACAGGACTTGCCAGGGTAACAGTTAGAAGATATTTAGAGCATATGTGTAATGAAAAGAAATTAAAATTAACTCTTGAATATGGGAAAATAGGACGACCAGTTCATTACTATAAATTATTTGAAGATAAATAATTTAATATATAGCTAGTTATTTAGTAATATATTCTTTAGGTTATAATTAAAATTCACTTAAAAATAACCTTATAAAAGATAGGGGGTTATTTATGAATATCAAGGAATTAAAAAAAGAAATTAGAAAAAATATTATTGAAAAACGTAATAAAATAAAAATTAAAGATAAAGTTTCTATGGATAGGAAGATTATTGATGTACTTAAAGAAGAAGAATCCTATAAAAAAGCAAGAGGGATTTTTGTTTATATTGGGTTTGGTTCAGAAATAAATACAAAAATAATAATAGAAGATGCTCTTAAAAAAGGAAAAGAGGTATATGTACCAAAAGTCAAAGGAAAAGAAATGCTTCTAATAAAAATAGACTCTTTAGAAAATTTAGTCACAAGTAGTTATGGAATATTAGAGCCAACTGGGGATAATAACGATTTTGATGTGGATAAGTTAGATCTTATTATTATGCCTGGAGTTGCTTTTGACAATAGAGGAAATAGAATAGGTTATGGGGGAGGATATTATGATAGGTTTTTAGAAAAAAATAAAATCTATTCAGAAAAAATAGCTTTAGCCTATGAATTTCAGATTTTAAAATCAATTACTAGTGAAAAACATGATATTAAGGTAGATAAAATAATAACAGAAGAAAGAATAATTAATATACTATAAATAAAAGGTACGTATAGCATTTATACGTACCTTTTATAATATTAAAGTGCTTTATCAGCGATTTCTTTAAGTAATCTAGCCTTGAAGTCTTCAAAGTTAATTGAACCTTCATCGTCATTCTTTCTGCTTCTAACTGAAACAGCATTATCATTCATTTCTTTTTCACCAACAACTAGGATGTAAGGAATTCTTTCAAGTCTTGCTTCTCTAATTTTATATCCAAGTTTTTCAGCTCTATAGTCAGCTTCAACTCTTACACCATTATTTTTTAAATCTTTAACGATTTTTTCAGCGTAATCATTGTATTTGTCTGATAGAGGAAGAACCTTTGCTTGAACTGGTGCAAGCCAAGTTGGGAATGCTCCTGCAAATTTTTCAATAAGCATAGCAAGTGTTCTTTCATAACATCCAATTGATGATCTATGGATAATATATGGACGTTTCTTTTCTCCATTTTTATCTATATAAGTCATATCAAATCTTTCAGCTAGAGCAAAGTCTATTTGAACAGTTATGATTGTATCTTCTTTTCCATGAACATTCTTAAATTGAATATCAAGTTTTGGTCCATAGAATGCTGCTTCATCATCAGCTTCAACATAATCTATCTTTAAGTGGTCTAAAATATTTTTCATTATAACTTGAGTCTTTTCCCAAGCTTCTGGATTATCAATATATTTTTCTTTATTCTTTGGATCCCATTTTGAGAATCTATAAGAAATATCATCTGCAATTCCTAAAGTATTCATTATATAGTCAATTAAACTTACAACGCCTCTAAATTCTTCTTCTAATTGTTCTGGAGTAACAATTAAGTGACCATCAGCTAAAGTAAATTGTCTAACTCTTATAAGTCCATGCATTTCTCCTGATGATTCATTTCTAAATAGAGTAGAAGTTTCAGCATATCTTATTGGAAGATCTCTGTAACTATGTTGTTCTGAATTATAAATTGCATATTGGAATGGGCAAGTCATAGGTCTTAAAGCAAAAACTTCATCGTCCTTTTCTTCATCTCCTAAAACAAACATTCCATCTTTATAGTGATCCCAGTGTCCTGAAATTTTATAAAGGTCACTCTTTGCCATATAAGGAGTTTTAGTTAATACATAACCACGTTTTTCTTCTTCATCTTCAATCCATCTTTGAAGTGTTTGAATTATTTTAGCTCCTTTTGGCATTATTAAAGGAAGTCCTTGACCTACATTTTCATCAGTAGTGAATAATTTTAATTCTCTACCAAGTTTGTTGTGGTCTCTCTTTTTAGCTTCTTCAATAGCTACTAAATGTTCTTCTAAATCTTTATTTTTTAAGAATGCAGTACCATATATTCTAGTAAGCATCTTATTCTTTTCGTCGCCTCTCCAATAAGCACCAGCACTTCTTAAAAGTTTTATAGCTTTCATTGGTTTAAGTGACATTATATGAGGACCTGCACATAGGTCTACGAAATCACCAAGCTTGTAGAATGAAATAACTTCATCTTCTCCTAAGTCATTTATAAGTTCAACCTTGTAAGGTTCATCCTTCATAAGTTCTAAAGCTTCATTTCTTGGAAGTTCAAATCTTTCAATTGCAGGGTTTTCCTTAACTATTTTTTTCATTTCTGCTTCAATTTTAGCTAAGTCTTCAGTAGTAAAAGCACCTTCTTTATCAAAATCGTAATAGAAACCATCTTCAATTGAAGGTCCTATAGCAATTTTAACATCTGGGAATAATCTTTTAACTGCATAAGCTAATACATGTGATGCAGTATGTCTTAAAGCATCTTTTCCTTCTTTTGAGTCAAAAGTACAAATTTCAATTTCTGCATCCTCATTAACTTTGTGACGTAAATCAACAACCTCTCCATTTACTAAACCGCAAAAAGCATTTCTAGCAAGGCCTTCGCTTATACCTTTTGCTATATCTAAAACTGATACGCCTTTTTCAAATTCTTTTACTGAACCATCTTTTAAACTAATTTTAATCATTTAAAAAACTCCTTTCTTTCGTGTATATAAACTAAAAAATATTATCTAAAATAAAAAAACTCCGTCTCTAAAAATATAGAGACGAAGTATAACATCCGTGGTTCCACTCTAGTTATCCTTAAAAAATTAAGAATCACTTTGGCTTGTCGTAACGTGACAATAACGGACTGGATTGGAGTCACTCCGAGGTAGTTTTCTGTTAAGCTCATATAAAAATACTTACAGCTAATGTATTTTCTCTCTGAAAATGAGGATTTAACATACTCTTCTCATCAACGTATTTATCTTCTTAAGTTATTTTATATTATAATCATACAAATTTCATATGTCAATAAATGCTTTCATAAAGTTTTTGAAGTTTTATATTTTCTAGTAATTCTTCTGAATAATAACTTTTCCCCATAAGAATAAATATAATATCTTCTTTCCTGTAACCTTCTTTATATAATTTTAAATCTTTTACAATACGTTTAATTGTATTACAGGAAGCTTCAAGGATATTACAAAGTTCTTTGATGGAATAAAACTCCTTATCTAATAATTTGTATAATTTTTTTTGTAATTTAATTTTATAAAGAATATCTGTTTCTAAACAATGGTGAGGTCCTTTTTTGCCCCTATGATGTTCCTCGCATAAATACATATAATTTAATTTTATATCAAAGCCACCTTCACTTCTATGAATAATATGATGAATATCAGCTTTTTCATTACAAATTTCACAAAAATACAAATAATATCCCCCTTGCTAATATTTAAAATTATAGACAAAAAAGTTAATAAAATCAATTTCAAAAAAAATATTTAATAAAAATTAGTTTTAAAAAATAGGGGTAAATGTAATAAAAGATGGTATAATATACTATATAGTATATTATATTTAAAGAGGAAAGGTGATATGTATGAAAGACAATTATAATTCATTTGAATTTTGGACTAGTAATGTAAACGAACACAAAAATATAAGAGGACATGCGTTTACTGAAAATTTACCAACTAATAAATCTGTGTACGTGCATTCCCTTATATTTTCAAATAAGAATGGAATAGAGAATGTATATTCATATTTTCCAAATGTTAAAGCACTATTAGGATATATTCAACATTCATTTTTACAAAAAGCATTTTATAATTGGGCTTATGGAACAAAAGAATTAATAATGAAAATTCCACCTAAGCCAACAGCTGAATTAATAAATAGTATTTTTTCTGATAATAAGATTGATAAAGATGAATTAAAAGCTATGAAAAAGCAGTATGGAATTTTAAATAATTTGTGGGATAAAGATGATAATGAAATTATTAGAACATTAATAAAGTTTTGTAGAGAATTCAATAAAGTTTGGGTTGGAGATAACACAAAATTTTTATATATAAAAATATTTAAATCAGCAAAAGATTTAGGAGAGTTTGTTGCAGAGTCAATTGAAATGACTAAGAAAGAACAAGAGTTTAAAGATGATATAGGGGTTTCAATAAAGGATTGGAGAAAATTATGTTCAGAGGTAGGAACTAATAAAGAGATATCTAAAGCTTTTAGAAAAATTTTATTAAATAAATTATCTGAAACTCTTTAGGAAAAATTGTACTTAGGGAAATAACCTAAAGAATAATTAGGTTATTTCCTTTTTGATAAATTTTAAGGTATTGACAGTTTAATTTAACACTGTTACAATTAATAGTAATAAAATTTAAAAAAGTCTTATCAAGAGTGGTGGAGGGACTGGCCCTATGAAACCCGGCAACCTACTAATAATTATTGTAGGAATGACTATAAGAAATCAATGTATAAAGTAAGTGCATTGATTATTTGTCGTTTTTAATTATTAAGTGTGGTGCTAATTCCAGCAGTATTAACTGATAGATAAGTGGTGTTTATAGAGTATATAAAGCTTCTGATTTCTGTCAGAAGCTTTTTTATTTTATAGATTATGTTTTAAATTAGTATTTATTTTAGTTAAGTATTAATGGCTGAATTAAAATAAATACTCAGCTAAAATATAGCCTGACTATAAATTATAAGGAGGAGAAAGGGAAATGAATGAAACAAAGAAAGGAAATTGGTGGGCACTTATACCATTAGTTGTATTTATAGTAGTGTATGTGGGGATTGCTATAGTGGCTAAAAACTTTTATGCTGTTTCAGTAATAATACCATTTTTAATTGCAGCAGTTACAGCACTTCTTATGAATAATAAAGTTAAATTTGAAGAAAAATTACAGATTTTTTGTAAGGGTGCAGGAGATTCTAATATAATATTAATGATTTTAATTTTTGTACTAGCAGGTGCGTTTGCTTCAGTAGCTAAATCAATGGGAGCAGTTGATTCAACTGTTAACTTAGGGCTTTCAATATTACCACCAAATTTATTAATAGCTGGAATATTTATAGTAGCTTGTTTTATAGCTTTATCAGTTGGAACTTCAATGGGAACAATAGTTGCACTTGTACCAATAGCTCTTGGAATATCAGAAAAAACTGGAATAGCTGTGGCATTAGTAGTTGGTGCAGTTGTAAGTGGAGCTATGTTTGGGGATAATTTATCAATAATATCAGATACAACAATAGCAGCAACTAGGACACAAGGTTGTGATATGAGGGATAAATTTAAGATGAACTTTAAAATAGTTCTCCCAGCAGCAATTATAACTGGAATTATATTTATGTTAATAACTAGTGGAACTGAAACTTATAGTTTAGGTAGTTATAATTATAGTTTAATAAAAATAGTGCCTTATATAGGAGTTTTAGTAGCTGCACTTTTAGGTATTAACGTTATATTTGTTTTAGGTTCTGGAATAGTACTTTCAGGAATTATAGGAATTTTTACTGGAAGTTTTGGAGTTATAGATCTTTTTAAGAGTATGGCAGAAGGGATTTCTGGAATGAGTGAGTTAATAATAATTTCCTTATTAATATCTGGAATGGTTGCTCTTATAAAATATAATGGAGGAATTGATTTTATCCTTTATAAGGGACTTAAGAAATTTAAAACAAGAAGAGGTGCAGAACTTGGAATTGGTGCATTAGTAAGCTTAGTTGATATTTGTACTGCAAATAATACAATAGCTATTGTTACAGTTGGACCTATTGCTAAAGATGTATCAAATGAATTTGATTTGGAGCCAAAGAGAGTAGCAGGAATTATGGACATGTTTTCCTGTGCATTTCAAGGGATTATACCTTATGGTGCACAACTTATTTCAGCAGCAGGACTTGCAGCTATTTCACCTTTTGAAATAATGCAATATTTATATTATCCGTATTTAATGGGGATATCAGCTGTAATTGCAATAGTAGTTTATTGGAGTAGAAATAAAGAAGAGAATGTGGTGGAATTAACTTATAATACAAATATTTAAGGTAATATTATAAAAATCTTATAAATTCAATGAAAAAAGCAAAATAATAAATTAACTGGAAAAATTTTTTATAAATAATGGCTATGTTTTAAAATAGTGTTGATTTTAGATAGAACTGAAGGACTATCTAAAATCAACAATCACTTAAAACATAGCCTAAATTTTTAATTAAATTTTGTTTACTAAAGCTATACATTGAGAAGAAATTCCAAGCCCTTTCCCTGTAAAGCCAAGGCCTTCTTCAGTAGTAGCCTTTACATTTACTCTATCAAAATCTATGTCTAAGGCCTTTGCTATATTTTCTCTCATTTTTGTTATATGAGGAGCCATTTTAGGAGCCTGTGCAATTATAGTTGCATCTAAGTTTCCTATTTTGTAGTTATTTTCTTTTAAAAGTCTGCTAACTTCTTTAAGAAGTTTTATACTAGAAATTCCTTTGTATTTTGGATCAGTATCAGGAAAATGTTTGCCTATATCACCTAAGGCAGTAGCTCCTAATAGTGAATCCATTATTGCATGTGTAAGTACATCAGCATCAGAGTGACCAAGTAATCCAAGGTTATAAGGAATAGTTACTCCTCCAAGGATTAAATCTCTATTTTCAACTAATCGATGTACATCATAACCTAAACCAATACGCATATTTTTTCACCTCTAATAAATAATTCTTTTATAAGTTTACCATAAAAATAATTATTAATTTGTAATTTGATTTAAAAAAAACCTATATTTAGGTATAATTAAGTAGAATAATAATAGCATATGAGAAAAATAGTATTAAATAAAGGGGAGAAATGTAAAGTTGGAGATATTTGATAGAAATAAGTATAGATTTTCAAGCCAGCCAAATTTGGTAGAAATAAGTGAAGAGGTAAACAAGTTAAGGGCAGAGCAAATATCTTCACTAGAAGAAGAACTTTATTCTTATAAAGTTTTATTTAAAGATTTGCTTTCGGCAACTCCAAGTTATAAGGACAGGAATACAATTTTAAGTATGACATTCTTTATAATAGAAAATGTGGATTTATTAGAATATATACAAGATAAAAAGAAATTACCACCAAATATATTAGCTAAAAAAACTATGCAGCCAAGAGGGTTTATAGAGAAATGGAATGATTATATACTTTCATATGTAATTATATTTTCAAATCCTAATTATAAACTTATACAAGACTACATGAAATATGAAGAAATAGATGAAGAAAAAGAAGAGGAAAATAAAGAAAATACAAGTCTTGTTCCAATTAATATAGAAACAGACAATTCATTAAGAGGATTACTTATAAGAAAGTTTAAATTTAGTGGTTGTATCTTAACTAGCATGGGAGAATTTAAAAAAGTAAAAGTTGAAGCCGATATGAATGATGGGGAAGAGATTAATACAACACCTAAAAAAAGTTTAAAAGATTATAAGTTATACATTGCAATTGCAGTAGTTATCCTTATATTAATTGGTGGAGGATTTTTTAGGCAATATTATAAAATAGATAGAAGTATTTTAATAAATACAACATCACAAGTAAAGTTAGATGTTAATTCCTTTGGTAATGTAATAAGTTCATATTCACCAACAACTAAAGGTGAAGAAATGCTTAAAAACTTAAAAATTAATAATAAGAAATTAGATAAAGCACTTGAAGAAATATTAAGTTACTCTAAGGATAATAAAATGATTCCAGAAGGAAGAATTATAGTAACTATTACTGGGAATCCTTTAAAATATGGAACATTAGAAAAAACAGGGGAATTTGTATCAAAAAACAATATAAACCTATTGGTTAATAATGTTGGAAAGGAACAAAAGTTATTTAATGCAACACAGAAACAAAAAGAAAAAAAATAATAATATAAAAAATAATTCAGAAAATATAATTAGTCATTCAGATAGAGGAAATGAAATAAGACTTAATAAATATATAAGTGAAACAGGGGTATGTTCTAGGAGAGAAGCTGACAAGATAATAGAAGCTGGAAGAGTTACTATTAACGGAAAGAAAGCTGAAATGGGAACTAAAGTAACTAAAGGACAAATAGTAAAGATAGATGGAAGAAAAATATCTAAAGAAGAAGAGGTTGTATATATAGTTTTAAATAAACCAACTGGAATTACCTGTACAACTGAAAAAAAGGTTAAAGGAAATATAGTTGATTTTGTTTCCCACGAAAAAAGAATATTCCCAATAGGAAGATTAGATAAAGACTCACAAGGATTAATACTTTTAACTAATGATGGGGATATAGTAAATAAAATTTTAAGGGCAGGAAACAATCATGAAAAAGAATACATAGTAACTGTAAATAAAAAGATAACAGATGAATTTATTGAAAAAATGGGTTCAGGAGTTAGAATACTTGGAACAGTTACTAAGGAGTGTTTTGTTAAAAAAGAAGGAGATCGTACCTTTAGAATAATTTTAACTCAAGGAATGAACAGACAGATAAGAAGAATGAGCGAAGCTTTAGGATATGAAGTAAAAAAACTAAAAAGAATTAGAATAATGAATATAAATTTAGGAGATTTACCTATAGGAAAATGGAGAGATTTAACTAAAAAAGAGCTTAAAGGCTTAAATGATTTAATTCAAGATTCTAAGAAAACAAAGGAAATAGATAAATAATTTAAATAGGCATTTGTAACATTTTAAGTGTTATGAGTGCCTATTTTTTTATGAAATTCAAAATATTACTAACATAATCCACATGTCCTTGTGGATAAGTTGTTATAAACTTGTTGATATACCTGTAGATAATTTCTTGTATTTTGAAGAATACTATTAAAAAAGGAGATTTTTCAAAAAAAATTGTTGTAAAAGGTAGGAGAATATATTTTGAAGATTAGATTTTTAAAGACTTTAGCTATATTGTGGATAACTTTTATAAGTATAAGTTTTGCACAGAGGTTGTGGATAAGTGATATTAGAACTATAAATGAAAGTGTACTTATTGAAAACAAGCAAATAAATAAAAAAGATAATTGTATTGAAATTGATGTAAGTTATCCTAAAATATCAAATGAAAAATTTAATAATATAAATAATGAAATATTTAATTGGACAGATAATTGGATTAAAGAAGTTGAAGGAGTTTTAGAAGACTATAAAAAGAGTGGATATATATGCAATATTAAGTATCAGCTTTATTCAAGATATTATTTAACTAAAGAAGGAAATAATATTTTAAGCTTTTATATAGATTATTATCAATTTACTGGTGGAGCACATGGAATCACAATGAGAAAGGCCTATTCAGTTGATAAAAATAGCGGAAAAAATTTAAAACTTAATGAGTTATTTAAGAAAGGATATAATTATAAACAGATTATTGATGAGGAAATTAGAAAAGAGATAAATAAGAATAAAGAAAATTATTTTGATAATGGTAGTTCTTTTAAAGGAATAGAGGATAATACTAAATTTTATATAAATGATGATAATTTAGTTATTTATTATGAACAATATGAAATAGCACCATATGCAGCAGGCTTGCCAGAGTTTAATATATCTTTAAATAAGTTTAATGGAAATCTAGTATATGATAAAATCTAAGTAAATAGAAAAACTAGAGGTGACCAAAAAATGGGGGAACTAGAAAAAGTATTACAAAAGCAAAAAGAGTTTTATAGAAGAGGAAAAACAAAGGATATTAATTTTAGATTAGATAATCTAAAAAAGTTAAAGGAAGTTATAAAAAGAAATGAAGAGGATATTCTTGAAGCTTTAAAGAAAGATTTAAGCAAGTCTTTTTTTGAAGGATATTCTACAGAGGTTGGTATAGTATATGATGAAATAAACTATCAACTAAAGCATTTAAGAAAGTTTATGAAAAGAGAAAGAGAAAAGAGTTCAATAATTTACTTTCCAAGTAAAACTTATATATATAAAGAACCTTACGGAGTGAGTTTAATTATAGGTCCTTTTAATTATCCATTTCAACTTATATTAGCTCCTTTAGTTGGAGCAATAGCAGCTGGGAATTGTGCTATAATAAAGCCTTCTGAATACTCAATAAATACATCAAAAGTTCTAGAAAAAATATTAAATGAAGCCTTTAATGAAGAGTATATAAAAGTTGTTGAACCTGAAGGTGGAAGGGAAACAGTAAGTGAATTACTAACATTAAACTTTGATTATATTTTCTTTACAGGTAGTGTTATGGTAGGAAAAATAGTAATGGAAGCAGCTTCAAAAAAATTAATTCCAGTAACATTAGAACTTGGTGGAAAAAGTCCTTGTATTATTGATGAAGATGCTAATCTAGAATTAAGTGCAAAGAGAATAGTATGGGGAAAATTATTAAATGCAGGACAAACTTGCGTTGCACCAGATTATTTGTTTGTAAATAAAAAAATAAAGGAAAAGTTCTTAAAGCTTTTAGTTAAAGAGATTAAAGATCAATATGGAGAAGATATAAAGAAAAATTGTGAATATCCAAGAATTATTAGAGAAAGAGATATTGAAAGATTAAGTGGATATTTAAAAGATGGAAATATTTATTTTGGTGGAGAATTTAATATAGAGGAAAAATATATGATGCCAACTATTCTTACAGATGTGAGTGTAGATAGTAAAGTTATGACTGATGAAATTTTTGGACCTATATTTCCTGTACTAGAATTTGATGACTTAAAAAATGTTATTAATTTTGTAAATGATAGAGATAAGCCATTAGCTTTATATTATTTCTCAGAAAGTAAAGAAAAAATAGAATATGTTCTTAATAATACAACTTCAGGAGGAGTTACAATTAATGATACAGTGTTACAAGCTGCATCTAAATATGCTCCCTTTGGAGGTGTTGGATGTAGTGGAATGGGAGCGTATCATGGAAAGGCAAGTTTTTATACTTTTACCCACAGAAAAACTGTTATAAAGAGGGGAACATTTATAGAATTTCCACTTAGGTTTGCACCCTTTGGAGATAGAATAAATTTAGTCAGAAAAATTATGAAATAATAATTAGGGAGGTATATAAAAGTAAATTTTATATACCTCCCATTTATTTTAAATTATTTATACTGTAGCCTAATTTTTATCTAAGCATGATGTACTTCTTCTTCCTCTTTAGAATCCTTTGAGAAAGCTTCTTTAAATACTTTTATACCTTGTATTATAACAGTTGGTAGGAAAGCTAAAAGGTAAATTAGTCCCATTTGAGTGTGTGAAAGTTTAGAGACTGCAAATAATCTTTGTAGTGGTGGTACAAATAATACTAAAGTTAAAAGTACTGCACCAGTTAAAAATGCATAGATTGAATATTTATTTGTAGTTAATCCAAGTTTAAATATTGAAGATTTACTACGACAATTAAATCCATGGAATAATCTACCTAAGCAAAGAGTTGCAAAAGCCATAGTGCTTGCAACAGCGGCACTAGTTTCAAGTCCTATATGGAATGCAACTAATGTAAATATCGCAATTATTAAACCTTCAAGACCTATATCAAAAACAAAATCTTTAGTTAAAATAGATTCTTTACTATCTCTTGGCTTGTCTTTTAAAAGATCTTTAGTAGGTTTTTCTACACCAATTGCAATAGCAGGTAAACTATCAGTTAAAAGATTTATAAACAATAAGTGTACTGGCATAAATGGTACTGGAAGTGCCATTAGTGATGCATAAAGAACTGCAATTATTCCAGATGCATTACCAGAAAGTAAAAACTTAATTGAATTTTTTATATTTGCATAAACATTTCTTCCATTAGTAACAGCTTTTACTATAGTTGCAAAGTTATCATCTGTAAGTATCATAGATGCAGCATCCTTTGAAACTTCAGTTCCTGTAATACCCATTGCGATACCTATATCAGATTGTTTTAAAGCAGGAGCATCATTAACTCCATCACCTGTCATAGCAACAATTTTACCTTTGTTTTGCCAAGCATTAACTATTCTAATTTTATGCTCAGGAGAAACTCTTGCATAAACAGCTATGTGTTCAAGCTTTCTATTTAATTCTTCATCACTCATTTTATCAACTTCAAGACCAGTAACTGCCATATCTCCATCTTGAAGAATTCCTATTTGTTTAGCAATTGCAGAAGCTGTAATCTTATGGTCACCAGTAATCATAATTGGTTTAATACCAGCTGATATACAATCTTTAACTGCTTCAGCAGATTCTACTCTTGGAGGATCAATCATTGATATTAATCCTAAGAAAGTGTAGTTATTTTCATCATCTAAAGTTAAATCACGAAGCTCTGGAAGTTCCTTATAGGCAAAAGCTAAAACTCTTAAACCATTTTGAGAAAGTTCCATATTTGTATCTATTATATTTTGTTTATCATCTTCAGTTATTTTTCTAACACCTTTTGAAGTTTTTATAGAAGTAATTCTACCTAATAGTACATCAAAGGCACCTTTAGTAAACATTATAGTTTTTCCATCAATTTCATGAACTGTACTCATAAGTTTTCTATCTGAATCAAAAGGAATTTCCTTTAATCTTTTAAATTCATCTCTTATAGCAGTTTCTTTTAAATTGTATATGTGAGCAAGATTTACTAAAGCAACTTCTGTTGGATCACCAATTTCTTGTCCATCTATTGAAGTTGAGTCATTACATAAAACTGCACTATTTAAAAGATATTGTTCAGTTTCATTTGTTAAATCTAAGTCCTCAGAATTTATTAATTTACCATCAATAAAAATTTGTTTTGTTGTCATTTTATTTTGAGTAAGAGTACCAGTTTTATCTGAACAAATTATTGATACAGAACCTAAACCTTCAACAGCTTTAAGAGATTTTATTATTGCATGTTCCTTTGCCATCTTTTGAGTTCCAAGAGCTAAAACTATTGTAACTATAGAACTTAAAGCTTCTGGAATTGCAGCAACTGCAAGGGCAACAGCAAACATTAATGCATCAAGTATTGGAGTATTTCTATATACACTTAATCCAAAAACAATAACACAAATTATTAGTATAACAATAGCAAGCTTTTTTGAGAAATCATCTAAACTTATTTGAAGAGGTGTTTTCTTTTCTTGAGTTTGCTCCATAAGTGTAGCAATTTTACCAAGTTCTGAACTCATACCAGTAGCAGTAACAACAACTAATGCACGTCCATAAGTAACAAGAGAACTAGAGAATACCATATTCTTTTGATCTCCTAATGCAAGTTCATCTTCATTTATTACTTCATCAGTTTTAGTAATACTATCTGATTCACCAGTTAATGCACTTTCATTTACTTGAAGAGAAAAGTTTTCAATAATTCTTCCATCAGCAACTACTAAATCTCCAGCTTCAAGTATTAAAATATCTCCAGGAACTACATCCTTTGAAGGAACTTCAATTTTTATTCCATTTCTTAAAACTTTAGCATTAGGAGCAGAAAGGGCCTTTAAACTATTTAAAGATTGTTCAGCCTTAACATGTTGTACAGTACCAAGTATTGCATTTAAAATTATAACTGCAAATATTACGATAGTACTTTCAACATTTCCAGTTGCAATAGAAACAATACCAGCAATAATAAGTATTATAACTAATAGATCTTTGAATTGTTCAAAAAATACCTCTATAGTGCTTTTTTTCTTTTTTTCATTTAATATGTTTTCACCAAATTTTTCTCTATAAAGAGTTACTTCATCATCATTTAAACCATCTTTTGTAGTTCCAAAATTGTGAAGAACATCTTCAGTAGACTTGTTAAAAAATTTTTTCATTAAAAAATTACTCCTTTCAAACAAATTAGATTTTATTATCATAACAAAAAAGACTTTTAATATAAGTTATGATTTATAAATCATAATTTATATTAAAAGTCTCGTAACCACTAGGGTATATAACACCAGGCATAATATATACCGAGAATGTTGATGTTATATTTAAAACTACTCCCTCTTAAGGTATTAAGTTATTATAATTAGCATAAATCTATATACTAAAAATGTCAATAGAATATAGAATAAATTATTTGATAATTATTTTAAAGTTAAGACTACATAAAATAATTATCAAATAAAAACAAAGTGTTAATATTTTAAAGAAATATTAAAATATTAAGTAATAAATTAAAGGATATATAAATGTTTTTATTGCTATAATTTATATAGTGTATTTATTTAATAAATTAAGGGGAGTGTACAAAATGAAAATACTTGCAGTAGATGACGAATTTAGTATTTTAAGGTTATTAAAAATAACTTTAGAAGTTGAAGGGTATGAAGTGTTTTTAGCAAAAAATGCAGTTTGTGCATTAGATACAATAATAAAGGATTCACCAGATATAATAATTTTAGATGCCATGCTTCCAGATATAGACGGGTTTAATCTTATACATAAAATAAAAAAGATAAAAGATATTCCAATAATTATGTTAACTGCAAAAAGTAATATAAGTGATAAACTTCTAGGATTACAACTAGGGGCAGATGATTACATAACTAAACCATTTAATAGTACAGAACTTCTTTTAAGAATAAATGTAATAAAGAAACGTTTATTTAGTTCTGAGAAAAGTTGTGAAAAAGAAATAATAAACTTAGGTAAAATAAAATTACTTTTAAAAGAAAAAAAGGTTTTAATAGATAATGAGCCAGTTGAAGTAACTTATAAAGAATTTCAGGTATTAAATTATTTATGTGAAAACCATGGGAAAGTATTTTCAAGGGATGAACTTTTAACTAAAGTTTGGGGATATGATTTTGAAGGAACAACAAGAGCAGTTGATATGTTAATACAAAGACTCAGAAAAAAACTTGGACCTTGCCAAGGATACATTAAAACTATATATGGATTAGGATATAAGATAGATGAATTTGAATAAAATTAAATTAAATATAAAGAGTAAAATTGTTATAACAAGCATTTTTATTCTTTTTCCTATAATTGTTTTTATCTGTATAATAACCTTTAAAATATTAACTGCAAATCTATTAAATAGTTCTATAAATTCACTTATTGCAGAAAGTAAATCAGCTCAAATATATATTCAAAATATAATTAATGAAAATAAGGATTCCAATATTAATTCTATTATTGATGATTATGGTCCATATATATGTAATGAACTTAAAGATAGATTTAATGTTAGAGTTCAATTTTTTAATGAATATCAAAAATTAATATACGACACTACATCTGACAAGGATATTTTAAGATATTATAAAGATATAGATGAGGCAACTAATGGGAATAAAGCTTATATAACAAAAAATATAGATGGAATGCCTTACATATTTATTTCTTCACCAATATTTTATAAAAATAAAGTTTGTGGAGTAGTAAGATTTGTTTTTAAGGACATATCAACTTATACAATAGTAAGGAAGGCCTTTTATATTGTATTTATTGTTGCGTTATTTTTTATGATCTTAGGTATAATTTTATTCTATATGTTTGCAAAAAAACTTACAAAGCCTTTAATTAAACTTACTGATTATTCTCAAAGGATTTCTAATGGGAATTATGATGAAAAGGTATTGATAAAAAGTGGAGATGAAGTAGAAGTACTTGCAGATGCCTTTAATGAAATGAGTGAAAATATAAATATATATATAAAAGAAATCAAAAAATCTTACAAAAATCAAAAGGAATTTTTCGATAATATATCTCATGAATTTAAAACTCCTTTAACTTCAATAATTGGTTTTTCGGATGTTATGCCTAAACTAAATGATAAAGAACAAATAGATGAAAGTTCTTATTTTATAAAAAAAGAGGGAGAGAGGCTTTTAGATTTAGTAAATGAAATATTAGCTATTGCAAAAAGTGAAAAGGACTCTTTTCAAATCACAAATGAATTCATTAATTTAAATAAAATAGCTAGTGAATGTATTTCTATATTGCAGCCTAGGTTAGATAATTATCATATAATTGTTGAAAATAATTGTATTACTCACTTTGTTTATGGAGATTACAATAAAACAAAGCAGGTTTTCTTAAATGTATTAGATAATGCTATAAAATATAGTGGGTGTGAAATATTAATAATTGATTCTTTTAAGTATGAGGATAGATTTGAAATACAAATAAAAGATGATGGAATTGGATTTGATACAAAAAATCCAATTAGTGAAACAAGTACAGGATTTGGACTAAAAATATGCAAAGATATAATGAAAAATCAACATGGAACTTTTAAAATTGAGAGTGAATTATATTCAGGTACAACCTGTACAATAATTTTTTATAAGTACTCTTCTAATTAATATATGAAAGGATATTAAAATGAAAAATTATATTAAATATTTAATAGCTGGTGCAGTTACAATAATAATTATAATTTCTATAGTTTTATTAGGTAATTTTAATACTGTATATGATAAGTTAACAATTGTAGAAAATGAAGCTTCAGCAGTAAAATCTTTAAATACATCAATACCAAAGCAGATAATAATACATACAGGTTTTTATAGGAAAACAATAATTACAAGTAAACTTGAAATAGATCATATATTAGATTTAATTAACACAATAAAGAATTCATCTTCAAATAAACATGAAGTAGTTGAAAGTAATAATTCATCTTATACAGTTAATGGAGAAATATTTTATAACAATAATAAAGTTGATAAATTTTCTTTAAATAACAAACTAACTTTTGATGGACATACTTATAATGCAAATTCGTACTTAATAAATATGCTTCATAGAGTGCTATTTAATTACTTTAATACTTATGAGCATTTAATTGATATTTTAAATACTAATAAATCAAGTATATATTACATAGGTAAAGATGAAAATTTCTATTTAACTAAAAAACAAAAATTAAATTTAGCTAAAGAATTATCTAAGTTAACTCCAATGAATGATAAAGTTAAGTTAAATAAAACTAATATAAATGATAAAAAACTTTATACTCTTAAAATAAAAATAAATAAAGATTTAGAAAATAAAACAAATAATTTAGTATTTATTGATGTATATAAAAATTATATTGTTATTCAATTTTTAGCTGATGATAATGGTAAAAAAATTTATATGGAAGGTGCTATAAATGAAATTAAAAATTAAGTTTAAAACTATAATGGTGGTGTTTCTGATAAGTATTGTTTTAATTACATCAGTTTTTTGTCTTAAAAGAAATATAGCGCCTTCAGTTCCAGACCTTAGTAAGGAACATTTAGTTGTTTACTCTTGCTTGCGTGGAGAGGAAACTAAATCTATACTAGAACTTTTTAAGGAGAAGACTAATTGTTCTTATGAATATATACAACTTCCAACCCAAGAGGCAGTGTCTAGAATAGAAGATGAGAAATCATCACCTAAAGCAGATATATTTTTAAGTGGAACAGGAGTTAGTTTAAAAAAGCTTGCAAAGGATAATTTAATAAAAAGATATACATCACCTAATGATAAAAATATACCTAAGATTTTAAATGGAGAATATGGTAATGGAGCAGCCTTTGAGGTTCATCCTTTCTCAATAGTTATAAACAAAGAAATATGGGATGAAAAATTTAAAAGTAAAAAAGTACCTCTTCCAGAAAATTTTGAAGATTTAACAAATCCAAAGTTTAAAGGACAAATAGCTTTGCCTAATCCATTAACATCTGGTACTGGACATAGTTTTATAGCTTATTTAAATGAATCATTAGGAGAAAAAAAGTATAAGGACGTTATTACAAAAATAAAAAATAATACAGGTTTTCTATCAACTAGAGGATATAATGTAGTTCAAAATGTTGCATCTGGGGAATATCCTATTGGGGTAGCCTATTTAAGCAATATAAGATTAATGGAGGAAACTACTAAAAATCTTATAGTAATTACTCCTAAGAATACTGGTGTAGATATACATGGAGTAGGGATAATTAATAAGCGTGACAATTTAAAGGCTTCAGAGGCTTTTATAGATTTTATTCTTTCAACTGAAACTCAAAAGGATTTAAAGAAATTTTCTACAGCTATTCCTGTTATAAATTATGAAAACAACGGAAACGAAAATATTATTGGAAATTTAAAAGATGCAGATTCAGCTATAAATATATGGAAAAATATTAAATAATATAAGGTTTTTTAAAATCACACGAATGTTACATTTGTAATATATTTGTGTGATTTTTTGGTTACGTTAATCGTTTAACATAAACTCATAGAAATTATAAATTATATTTTTAAGGAGGGTCTGTTAAATGATTGGTTTTTTAAAACCTGCTCCAACAATAGAGCGTTTACCAGAAGATAAAATTAAAAAAACTTATAAAAATTATCGAATTCGTATGTTTATTATGATAATGATAGGATACATGTCTTTCTACTTAGTAAGAAAGAATTTTGCAATTGCATCCCCATTATTAGTACAAAACTTACATTTTACAAAAACAGAAATAGGACTTATAAGTAGTGCCTTTGCAATTTCATATGGACTTAGTAAATTTATACTTGGCACATTGGCTGATAAATCAAATGTTAAAAACTTTTTATGTACAGGACTTTTAGCTTCAGCGTTAATTAACGTAGGTTTAGGATTTACAAAAAATCTTTGGATATTCGTAATACTAATGATATTAAATGGTATATTCCAAGCTATGGGTGCTCCAGCATGTCACATAGTTATAGGAAAATGGTTTAGAAAAAATGAACGTGGACTTAAGATGAGTACTTGGAATACTTCTCATAATATAGGTGGTGGATTAGTTGGACCTTTAGGAACTTTATCACTATTTATATTTGGTGCTAATTGTTATCAAAGTATATTCTTCTTACCAGCAGTTATTTGTATAGTCATTGTTGTTATTATGTTTTTAATTGGTGCTGATACTCCAGAATCTGTAGGATTACCTTCAATTCAAGAATACTATGGAGATGAAGTTTTAGAAGAAGAAAAAAATGTAGATAAAAATGCTCTTTCAATGAAAGATATAATGTTTAAATATGTATTAAAAAATAAGTATGTTTGGATATTAGCTATAACTAATATATTTATATACATAGTAAGACAAGGTATGGTTGACTGGATTCCAATATACTTAACACAATCAAAACATTTTTCATTAGCAGATGCCAACTGGGCAATGATGTTATTTGAATATGCAGCAATTCCAGCAACTATATTAATTGGTTGGTTATCAGATGTAGTCTTCAAAGGAAACAGAGCACCACTTGGAATTATATGTATGCTTGGAGTATTAGTTGCAGTATTTATATATTGGAAAACTGATAGTTACTTAGTATCAATGCTTGCAGTTGCTTTTGTAGGTTGCTTTATATATGGACCAGCAATGCTTATTAATATGAGTTTAATTGATCTTGTTCCAAAATTTGCAGTAGGTTCTGCAGATGGTTTTGCTGGATTAACAGCATATCTTATTGGACAACTTAATGCAGATCTTTTAATTGGTTACTTTGCAGATAAATTTGGATGGAATGGTGCATTTATATTTATGCTAATAGGTGCAGTATGTGCATTATTTGGACTAATTCTTCTTCAAGTAACAGTAAGCAAAAACAAAAAGAAAGCTACAAATTAATAAAAAGCCGTTAAATGCTATTAATATAAAATAAAAAAACTTAACATCATTAGTTTAGTTTTGATGTTAAGTTTTTTTATAACAATTACAAGAGGTGATTACAATGCAAAAAACAAAAATGATATTTACCATAGGGCCTTCAAGTAATTCAAAAGAAATGTTAAGAGAATTTATAATAAATGGAATGAATGTGGCTAGATTGAATTTTTCTCATGGAACTCATGAAAGTCACTTAGAAATTATAAATAAAATTAAAGATTTAAGAGAAGAACTAAATACTTCAACTGCACTACTTGCAGATATAAAAGGACCTAAAATAAGAACAGATAAATTTAAAAATGATTCAGTTATTTTACAAAAGGGAGAAACTTTTATATTTTCATGTGATAAAGAAATATTAGGAGATAGCACTAAATGTTCTATTTCATATAAAGATTTATATAAAGAAGTAAAACCTAGTGATGTTATTTTAGTAGATGATGGATTATTAGAGTTTAAAGTTAATGAAATAATATGTAAAGATATTATTTGTACTATATTAACAAGTGGAAAAATATCAAATCATAAAGGGGTAAATGTTCCAAATGTAAAAATAGGATTACCTGCAATAACAGAAAAAGATGAAGAGGATCTTAAATTTATTTGTAAAAATGATATAGATTTTATAGCAGCTTCTTTTATAAGAAAAGCTTCAGATGTTAATGAATATAGAGAAGTTTTAAAAGAAAATGGAAGAGAAGATATAAAAATAATATCAAAGATTGAAAGTACAGAAGGAATAGAAAATATAGATAGTATAATTGAAGCATCTGATGGAATAATGGTAGCTAGAGGAGATATGGGTGTTGAAATACCTTTAGAACAAGTTCCAATAGCACAAAAAAGTATAATAAAAAAATGTAATATGGCAAATAAAGTTGTTATAACAGCAACACAACTTTTAGATTCAATGATAAGAAATCCAAGACCAACTAGAGCTGAGGTAACAGATGTTGCAAATGCTATTTTAGATGGAACAGATGCTGTTATGCTTTCAGGTGAAAGTGCATCTGGATTATATCCATTAGAAGCAGTTAAAACTATGAGTAAAATTGCAAAGGATGCAGAAACTCATTTAAACTATGAAGAAATAATAAATCAATTTAAAAATGAAAAAATAGAAAATTATGATGAATTAATAAGTTATTCAGTAGCAGAAACTGCAATAAAATTTCCAACTAAAGCTATAGTAGTTAAAGTATCTAATGGGAAAAAGGTAAAGTTTATATCTAGATATAGAACTATAGTACCTATAATTGCAGTAACAAATAATAATAAATTAGCTAGATCGTTAGCATTTGAATTTGGTGTAATTCCAGTTATAAATGATGAATATAAAAATAAAGATTTTTCATTAATTGCTAGAGAAATTGTTTTAGAAAATAATATAGCAAATAGGACTGATACTATATTAGTTATAGATTCAAGTGATGATAATTTTGGTAAAAACGATCTCTTAAAAATAGAGAGCGTTTAAATATAATATACTATAAAAAAAGAGACTTTCTTAGAAAAATATAATTAGGATAGAAAACAAAATAATAAACAGGCAGATTTAAAGGCAAACATTTCCAAAAAAACAAATTTAAGAAACTTATAAGGAAAATTTATTGATCTCTAAAAATTATAATCTCCAAAAATTTTAGATACTCCTACATAAATTTTTTATTAAAAATTCTTAAATTTAAACCTCACTGTAATATTTATGACCCTTATTATTTTGTTTTCTCTTAACTATATAATTTTGAGAAGGTTTCTTTTTTATTTAAAATATAGCTTAATATAAAATCAATTATAATTGAACTAAAGCACAACCTTGTACTGCATTTATATTATTTTCTTTGCAGTAGTCTAGTATTTCATCACTTTCAGCACCTGGTTGAATTAAAATATTTTTAATATTTAACTCATTAGCTTCTTTAATAAAATCAAATCCAACTATAGGATTTATACATAAGTCTATAGCATCAATTTTATAAGGAACATCCTTTAGAGAGTTATACACACCATCAAGTTTTTTTAAACTAACACCAGAAACTAGGCAGCCTTTAAGTTTAAATTTTTGCAAAATCTTATAAGCATACTTATCTTTATTAGTTACATCTCCAATAACAACCCAATTTTTACAGGAAATCATATCTTTTATAGACATAAAAATTCCTCCTTTCCTATATTATTATTTTACAACTAAACTAAGTTATTATAAAAATTATTAATATGTAAACTTATTTAAATAAAGGGATAAAATATAAATATGAAAAGGTATAAATGATATAATTAATTTAAAAATATATTGAATTGGAGGAAATATTTATGGATAATAAACCACTTAATATGAAGTGGAATCTAAAAGCCCTATATAGTGATTTCAATGGGGAAGACTTCATTTCAGATATGAAATCTTTAGATGAAAAAATAAAGGAAATAAACCTTTGGGCTAAAGAAGATTTAAATAATAATTTTAATGAAGGAGAAAAGATAAGGGAGTATTTAGAGCTAAAAACTTCCTATGAAATCCTTTATGGAAGATTAGAATCCTTCGCAAGTTTAACTTTATCAGCAGATTCAAAAAATAATGAAGCAAAAAAAGCTTTAGAATTACTTGGTAAAAAAGAAACTTTAATTAAAGGGGTAGAAGTAGCCTTCATAAAATTTTTAGGAAAAATAGATAATATAGATAAGGTTATAAATTCTAAAGAGGAACTTAAAAAGTATGAGTTTATAATAAAGGAAATGAAAAATAAAAGTAAATATATATTAAGTGAAGATGTGGAAGTTTCTATAGCAAAAATGTCTCTTACAGGTTCAGTAGCATGGGGAAACTTAAGAAATACATTAACATCTAATCATAAGGTTCCTATAATAATAGATGGGAAAGAAGAAGTTTTAGGAATAAATGAAGTTAAAAATATGCTCTTTAGTGGAGATGAAAAACTTAGAAAAAATGCAGCAGAGTCAGAGAAAAAAAGTAATAAGTTTATAGAAGAAGGGGTAGGTGCCTCCTTAAATGGAATAAAGGGAGAAGTAATAACTATATGTGATATGAAAGGATATAAATCACCACTTGTGAAAACTCTTATAGATTCAAGAATGGATGAGAAAACCTTAAATTCTATGATTAAAGCTATGGAAGAAAGTTTAGAAGATTTTCAAAAATATTTTAAGAAAAAATCTAAACTTTTAGGTCATAAAGATAAACTACCTTATTATGATATTATGGCTCCAGTTGGAAATGTTAATAAAAAATATAGTTATGAAGAAGCTAGAGATTTTATAGTAAAACATTTTAATTCATTTTCAAAAGAAATGGGAGATATGGCAACTAAAGCTTTTAATAATAGGTGGATAGATGCAGAAGTTAGAAATGGGAAAAGAGGCGGAGCGTTTTGTTCAAATTTATACTGTATAGGTGAAAGCAGAATACTATGTAGTTTTAGCGGAAGTTTTAAAAATGTCTGTACCCTTGCCCACGAACTTGGTCATGCATATCATGGAATGATACTAACTAAGGAAGAATTATTAAATACTAAATATCCAATGCCCCTTGCAGAAACTGCTTCAATATTTTCAGAAACAATGGTTAGAAATGCAGCTTTAAAGGATGCAGATAGGGAAGAATCCTTAGCAATACTTGGAGCAGAACTTGTAAATAATTCATCTGTAATAGTAGATATTTATGCTAGATTTTTATTTGAAAAGGAAGTATTTGAAAGAAGAAAAGATGGAGAGTTATCTGTAGAGGAAATAAAGGAAATAATGATAAAATCTCAAAAGAAAGCTTATGGAGAGGCAATAGATGATGAAACCTTAGATCCATATGCTTGGATTCATAAACCACATTATTATTATGCAGAAAGAAATTTTTATAATTTTCCATATGCCTTTGGATTATTATTTGCAAAGGGATTGTATAGTCAATATTTAAAAGAAGGAAGTTCCTTTGTAGAAAAATATAATAAAATATTAGGACTTGCAGGAAAAGCTAGTATTTATGATGTAGCTAAATTTGCAGGAATAGATGTACATGATATAAACTTTTGGAGAAGTTCTTTAGATATGGTAAGAAATGATATAGAAAAATTCATTAATTTATAATTTATAGTATAATATTATTATAAAATAAATTAATGGAAGGTTTGGTTAAATTTATGACATTAAAACATAGGGAAGAATATAAAGAATTAAGTAGACTTTTTGATGAATATTGTAAAAAAGAAGATAGAAATTCTATGGAAAGCAAAAAGGATGTTATAGAATTTTTAAATAATCTTGATATGGATTTAATTAAGGAAATTCAAATAATTCTTTATATAGGATGTAAAGATAACAAGTGTGAAAGCAAGGAAGAGGCTGAAAAGTTATTTAATAAAACTATGGAGTCTTTTGATATGTTAAAGGGTTGGAGAACTAAAGATATTGAAATAAAAAATATGGTTATAGATAATCCTTTAAATGAATACTTTAAAAATGGAATTGAAATTTTAAAATTAGAAGCTTAATTTTAAAGAAAAAGCTAGATGCAATTAATTGTATCTAGCTTTTTACTTGTAATTAAAACTAATATTATTAATATATAGAAAGTTAGTAAATTTTTTTAATGTATAATAAGAATATATAAAATATCAGGATATGTAGAGGCAACTGATATGAGCAATAAAAAGATGTTATGAATTAATAGAATATTTATAGGAGTGGTAAAATGATAAAAATTTTAGTTGTTGAAGATGATAGTGATATAAATAATTTATTAGCTAATATTTTAATAGATGAAGGATATGATGTTACTCAAGCATTTTCAGGAACAGAGGCAAAATTTTGCATTAAGGAAAAAGATTTTCAGCTTATTTTAATGGACTTAATGTTACCAGGACTTTCAGGTGAAGAATTAATAAAGGAAATAAGAAAGAATAATAATAGCTCAATAATAGTAATATCAGCTAAGGATGATATTGATAGTAAAGTTAATGTTTTAAAAATAGGTGCTGATGATTATATTATAAAACCTTTTGATGGAAGAGAAGTATTAGTTAGAATAGAAGTAGCTTTAAGAAGGTCATTAAATTCTGAAAATGTTGAATCTAATAAAGTTATTTTATATAAAGATATTGAGTTAGAAAAGTCTACTAGAAAGGTTTTTGTTAAAAATATTGAAGTTTATCTTACAGCTAAAGAATTTGATATTTTATATTTATTATTACATAATCCTAAAAAGATATTTTCAAAAAATAATATTTTTGAAAGTGTTTGGAAGGAAGAGTTTTTAGGAGATGATAATACTGTTAATGTTCATGTAAGCAATCTTAGAAATAAATTAAATAAAATAAATAAGGAAGAAAATTACATAAAAACAATATGGGGAATTGGTTTTAAGATGGCAGATTAAAATTAATACTTTCTTAAGGGTTTTCTTTAAGCATTCTTAAAGGGTAAATTTTAATATAAAAATATAATAAAATTAGGCTATGGTTTAATTAGGCGTTGATTTTAGATAGCCTAAAATTAAAATTTAACTTTTATAAAATGGAGGATTAATATGAAGGATGCGATACTAAAAACAAAAAATCTTTCAAAGAAATTTGGAAAAATATATTCTATAAATAATATGAATATGACTATTGAAAAGGGGGATGTATACGGGTTTGTTGGAAAGAATGGTTCAGGTAAAACAACAACTTTAAGGCTTATAACATCTTTAATATTACCAAGTAGTGGAGAAATATATTTGTTTGGTGAAAATATAAAAAGCTGTGGGGTTTTAATTAAAAGTAGAATTGGAGCTGTTATAGAAAATCCAGCTTTTCATCCTAATTTATCAGCTTATGATAATTTAGAATTTTATAGAATACAAAAGGGAATAGTAGATAAAAATATTATAGACAAGTCTTTAGAAATGGTTAATTTAAAAGATACAGGAAAAAAGAAGTATAAGAATTTTTCTCTTGGTATGAAGCAAAGATTAGGTTTGGCTTTGGCTATTATGAATAATCCAGATTTTTTAATTTTAGACGAGCCACTAAATGGACTTGATCCAATGGGGATAGCAGAGTTTCGTGAGATAATAAAAAACTTGAATGAAGAATATAATATGACAATAATTTTATCAAGTCATATTCTAAGTGAATTATCACAAGTTGCAACTAAATTTGGATTTATAAATAGAGGGCATCTTATAAAGGAAATTACCCAGAAGGAATTATTAGAAGAATGTAATAAGAGTCTTGAAATAAAGGTGGATAATGCAGAAAAGGCTATATTTATATTAGAAAATAAATTAAATACAAATAATTTTACTTTACTAGAAAATAATGAAATTAGATTATATGATTACCTTGATAATCCATCAGAAGTAACATTTCAGCTTAATAGCAATGGAATAAGAGTAAATTCAATTAAAGAGATAGGATTGAATTTAGAAGATTATTTTATTGAGTTAATATCTAATAATAAGCTAGGTGGTATATAATATGATGAATTTAATAAAATCAGAGTTATTTAAAATTAGAAAAGAAAGAAATTTATTTTTTATTATATTAGGTATTATAAGTATACTGTCTTTATCGATATTTGGATTTTCAAGTAAGGTTACAGTTATAGGAATAAGGAATATATTAAATACAAACTCTATTAATTTGGCATCAGGGTCTAATATATTAATAGAAATTTTGAAATCTGGAGATATATTAATTTTAATGTTTCTACCAATAATAATATCTGTCTTTATGATGGATTTTACAACAGGAACAGTTAAAAATAATATTATATCAGGATATTCTAGAAGTAAAATTTATATTAGCAAATTAATAGTATGCAGTATAATTTGTATAGCTTTAGTTTTAATATATTCAATAGTAGCTTTTGTTCTTATTACATTAAAAAATGGTTATGATGGTAAACTAACATTTAATTTAATAGTAGACACAATTAAAATTATTGCATTACAGTGCCCACTATATATAGCTGCAATTTCAACAGCATTTATGATTGGAGTTATAACCAAGCGTAAATCAGTAGTAATAACAATATATTTATTATATCAAGTTGTAGTTCTTATGATTTCAGCTATACTTGGTAGAATATTTCCGAGTATTATAAAGTATGAGCCAATAAGCAATTTAGATAAAGTAGCCCATATAGGAACTAATACTTGTAGTGATAATTTAATGTTTATAATAATAGGGTTAATCATAATATTAGTAACTACTATTATTGGAATACTAAGAATCAATAAAATTGATATTAAATAAAATTATTAGTATAAGTTTTAAGTTGGTATTATAAGAGTAAAAAGTTAGAAGATAGGTAAGAAAATGAAAGAAATATTGATTATAATTTTATTAATATCATTAATTTATGCTGTTATAAAAATTTTTTATTTAAAAAATGATATAAAAAATATTAACAACAATTTAGGATTAATAAAAAATAATGATACAAATAAGAGAATAACAAGTGTATCAACGGATAAAGATATTGTAGATTTAATAAAATATATAAATTATATATTAGATGAAAATACAAAGAATAAGATTAAATATGAGATTAGTAGCAAAAAATTAAAGAGTATGATTACTAATATTTCTCATGATTTAAGAACTCCACTAACATCAATAAAGGGCTATATAGAGTATGTAAATAGTAAGCCTATGAATGAATATGAAATTAAAAAATATTTAAAGATAGTAAATGATAAAGCAATTTTATTACAGGAACTCTTAAATAGTCTTTTTGAATTATCAAGAATTGAAGAAGAAAAGTATCCTTTAGAAATTTCTAAAATAAATATAAATAATTTGTTAGTTGAAGTTTTATTTACATTTTATGAAGATTTTAATATGAAAGGGATTGAACCTATATTAAATATTAAAGAAGAAAATTTAATAGCATTAGGAGATAAGAAAGCTATAAAAAGGATATTTGTAAATTTGCTTCAAAATATTTTAAAACATAATGGAAAAGATGTAGAAATAAATTTATATTCTAATGAAAAATTCATAATAATAGATTTTAAAAATAAAACTGATAGGTTAGTAAAGGAAGACATAAATAATTTATATGATAGATTTTTTACATCTAACAAGGTAAGGAGTAATAAAAGTTCAGGATTAGGACTTACTATTGCTAAAAAATTAGTTGAACAAATGAATGGAGAAACAAAGGCAACTTTAAATAATGGTATCTTATGTATATCAGTTAAATTATTGGCTATGTTTTAGGTGAATATTGATTTTAGATAGCTCTTCAAACTTACTTAATTTCGTAGAGAGTTTCTATTAGCTATTCCAAAATAATAGCTAACATTTTTAAATTCTCTACGATAAAATGGAAAAAGTCTTTTAACGCTATTATTTTTCCATAGACAATGAAACTCTAATTGCTTATTAAGATGGATTTATAGTTCTATCTAAAAGCAACACTAGTTTAAAATATAGCAAAACTATTAAATATAAAAATACAAGAATTATTATATAATAACCTATATTTACAAAGTGTATAATAGATGTATGTTTTAAATAGAGGAGTGATGCTATGTCTAATTCAATAGTAACAGAGAAAGCTTTAGCTGATGCTTTAAAGAATTTAATGATTACACATCCTATAAATAAGATTACAGTAAAGGAAGTTACAGATAAATGCGGTGTTACAAGACGTACTTTTTATAATCATTTTGATGATACTTATGAGCTTCTTGGATGGATATATGAACATGAGGTAATTGAAGATATAAAGCAATATTACAACTTAAATGGATGGAAGAAAGCTGCAAAGATAGTTTTGCAATATACTGTTGATAATAAAGATATATGTATAAACATATTTAACTCCTTAGGACGTGAATATTTAGAAAGATTTTTATATGAAGTTTTTTGTAATGCATTTAAGGGAATTATTGATGATATAACAAAGGATATGAAAGTAGATAAATCTATTAAAGGTGAAAGTGTACGTTTTTATGCACTGGCTGTTGAAGGAGAATTTATTTTATGGCTTAGAAGTGGATTAAAAGAAAAACCTGATTCAATTTTAGATAGATTAGAAGAGACTGTAGATTATTTTGTGTAATATGGTTTCTTAGAAATTAAATATTACTGGAAATTTTAGATTCCAGTAATATTTTTTTATTATCTAGAAAT
>NZ_JAUSUF010000006.1 GCF_030813415.1 Eubacterium multiforme
AATTTTACAATGGAGGTTTTTTATTTTCTACTCACCGCTGAAAGCTTTTTAGAACCACCCGCATAGCAGGTGGTATTCTAAATACAAAAAAAGAGGAAGTATTTGTGTAATACCTCCTCCATAAATTTATTAATTAAAGTCTTAAATCATTTAATTCTTTAAAAACATATTTTGAATATTCTTTACTTTTGCATAAAACTAAAACATTATTTCCACTTGCAACTGTTCCTGCAATTCTTTTGTCAGATAACCTATCAATAAGTTCTCCAACAGCTGATGCCATACCATTCATTGTTTTTAATGTTACAAAATATTCTTGAATATAAATGCTTACTACTGCCTCTTTAAATACACGTTGACATCTTTTAGCTATATCTTCCTTAGTAATCATTATATACTTATATTGCTTATTACTATTTAGCCTTCTAATTATATTCATTTCTCTTAAATCTCTAGATAGTGTAGCTTGAGTAACATTAATTCCTTTATATTTAAGTTCAATTACAAGTTGATCCTGTTTTGTTATATTATTTTTCTCTATTATTTTAATTATTTCTTTTCTTCTCTTCTTAAGTTTATTTTCCACAAACAATTCTCCCATAAATGACCACTTTACCTAATATTAAATACTAAATATTATTTAATTATTCTAGTTCCTGCTTTAGAACTTAGAGCATCTACTGCCTTTTGAAGTGATGCAATTATAGCTACCTTATTTTCCCCTGACTTAACAAACTTTTTGCAAGCTTCAACCTTTGGTAACATACTTCCTGGGGCAAATTGTCCTTCTTCAATATATTTATCTACTTCTTCAAGATTAATTTCAGTTAATTCTTTTTGATTTGGTTTATTAAAGTTTACACAAACCCTATCAACTGCTGTAAGAATTAAAAGTACATCTGCATCTAATATTTCAGCTAATTTTTCTGCTGCTAAATCTTTATCTATAACAGCTGGAACTCCAGTTAATTCAAAATTATCTCTAACAACTGGAATACCACCTCCACCACATGCAATAACTACAAATCCATCAGAAATCATTTTCTTTAATGCTTCCTTTTCAACTATATCAACAGGCTTTGGTGATGCAACAACTCTTCTATATCCACGACCTGCATCTTCTTTCATAACATAACCTTTATCTTCTTCTAATTTTAAAGCTTCCTCTTTACTATAAAATGATCCTATTGGTTTTGTTGGATTTTTAAATCCACTATCATCTTTATCTACAACTACTTGAGTTACAATAGTTTGAACTGATTTATTTATATCTCTTTTATTAAGTTCTTCCCTTATTGCATTTTGTAGATGATATCCTATATATCCTTGTGAAAATGCTCCTACAACATCAAATGGGAATAATGTATTACTTGAATCTGCTTGATATGCAGCCTCTATACTTGCAAGTATTTGTCCAACCTGTGGTCCATTTCCATGTACTATAGAAACTTCATGTCCTTCTTTTATTAAATCAACTACAGACTTTGCTGTTTCTTTACAAGTTTTTAATTGTCCTTCAGCACTTTTATCTTTACTATCGGATTGTAATGCATTACCGCCTAATGCTAATACTATCTTCATTTGTCTCCTCCTTCTTATCTTATGATAATCTATTATTTTTAATTTTATTAATTAAATTGTTATTGAACCTGTTACTAATGAATAAATTGCAAATACAGCTGCTAATAATATAAATATTGCAATAAACATATCTTTTCCTTGGAATGCTTTAGCATTTGGATTATTTTGTTTTTTTGCAAAATAGTATACTATTATACCTACTGCATAAAGAATTGCACAAAGTAATAAATACTTTAATCCAGCTGCATATACAAGCCATATAGTATATATTGATGCAATTATTGCACATATTTTATCCTTTGTTCTTCCTTCTGGATTTACATCATAAGTTTCTCCACTCATAACTAATTTTAATCCATAAAAAGCACTTAAAAGATATGGTACAAGTATTGCAGTACTAGCAACTGAATATAAAGCTTGATAAGTACTGTTAGCTACTAATGTCATAACTAAGAAAATTTGTACTAATATAGTTGTTATAATTAATGATGCAGCTGGTGCTCCCTTTTTGTTAGTCTTTGCAAATATTTTTGGAAGAGCTCCATCTTTAGCTGCAACAAATGGAATTTCTGCTGCAAGTAATGCCCAACCAAGTAATGCTCCAAATAATGATATTATTAGTCCTAAATTAATTAAAACAGCTCCCCATTTACCAACGGCAAATTCTAAAACATAAGCCATTGATGGATTTCCAAGTCCTGCAAGATCAACTCTATTCATTACACCAAGTGACATTAATGAAACTAAAAGATATATACATAAAGTTCCTATTAACCCAACTACAGTTGCCTTACCAACATCACTTTGTCTCTTTGCTCTACCTGATACAACAACTGCACCTTCAATACCGATAAAACACCATAATGTTACAAGCATTGTATTTTTAGCTTGATCTACTATACTTCCAAGGTCTGTTGAACCCCAAAATTCAAATGTAAAGTTATCAAAATTAAATGCAAATATTGCTACTACTATAAATACAAAAATAGGTACTAGTTTTGCTATAGTTGTAATTAAATTAACAAAAGCAGCTCCACTTACTCCATTAAGTATTAATAAAGTAAATCCCCATACTAATATTGAAGCTCCTATAATTGATGCTAAATTATTACCTTCACCAAACATTGGAACAAAATATCCTATAGCTCCAAATAATAATACTGAATATGATACATTTCCAATCCAAGCACTTAACCAATATCCCCATGCTGAATTGAATCCTATATAATCACCAAAGCCAGCTTTAGCATAGCTATATACACCACCACTTAATTCTGGTTTTCTATTTGCTAACATTTGATAAACAAATGCAAATGCTATCATACCAATACCTGTTATAACCCAACCTAAAATAATTGCGCCAGTTCCTGCTCCTGCTGCCATATCTGCTGGTAAGCTAAATGCTCCACCACCAATCATGGAACCAACAATTAATGCTGCCAAAGAAGCAAACCCAAGATTTCTTTGTTCCCCATTTGAATGTTCTGACATAAATTTCCCCACTCCTTTTTCATTTAATTTTTATAAAATTTTAGCCGGCTATTAACTTTAAATAACCGGCTTATATTAAATTGCTTTCTTAAAATTACTTTCCTGCAGTTGCAACCATTACGGCTTTAATAGTATGCATTCTATTTTCAGCTTCATCAAATACTACTGAATTTTTACTTCTAAATACTTCATCTTCAACTTCTCTTATATCGCAACCTAATCTTTCTCTTATATCAATTGCAACCTCAGTTGTCATATCATGATATGATGGAAGGCAGTGCATAAATAAAGTATTTTTATTACCTGTTTTATTCATCATTTCAGTAGTTACTTTATATGGAGTTAATAATTCAACTCTTTCTTTATAAAGAGTTTCATCTTCTCCCATTGATACCCAAATATCAGTATAGATAACATCAGCACCTTTAACAGCTTCATCAACATTATCTGTTACTTCAATTGTAGCTCCTGTTTGCTTTGAATATTCTTGCATTTCTTTTACTATATTTTCATCTGGAGCTAAGCTCTTAGGTCCAAGTGCTACAAAATGCATTCCCATTTTAGCAGCTCCATACATTAATGCATAGCTCATATTGTTTCTTATATCACCAGTAAATACTAATTTAATTTCACTAAGTGGCTTATGAGCATGTTCTTCTATTGTAAGAAGGTCTGCTAATATTTGAGTTGGATGGTCTGCATCTGTTAAACCATTCCAAACTGGTACTCCTGCATATTTTGCAAGTTCTTCAACTGTTGATTGAGCAAATCCTCTAAATTCGATACCATCGTACATTCTTCCAAGTACCTTTGCAGTATCTTCTATTGATTCTTTTTTACCCATTTGGGAGTTAGTTAAAAATGTTACGTGAGCTCCTTCTTCAGCTGCTCCACATTCAAATGCACATCTTGTTCTAGTTGATGTTTTTTCAAATAATAATACAACATTTTTTCCTTTTAAAGTATCCCCTAAGATTCCAGCTCTCTTTTTTGCCTTTAAGTCACGGGAAAGGTCTAAAAGATATCTAATTTCCTCTGGTGTAAAATCTTTTAAAGTTAAAAAACTTCTTCCTTTTAAGTTAACTGCCATTTTTTATTCCTCCTAAATCATCTAAAAAAATTCTTCTTAGTTGTAAATAAATCTATATTATTCCTTATTTTAAATCTTCTCTAACTAGTGGCATTGACATACATCTTGGGCCACCTCTACCTCTTGATAATTCTGATGATGGAATTACATGTAGTTTTACTCCATGTTCTTCTAATAATGCATTAGTTACATAATTTCTTGAGTAAACTACAACTTCTCCTGGTGCTATTGCAAGAGTGTTTGAACCATCATTCCATTGTTCTCTTGCTGCGATGATTTCATCTCCGCCACCACATTTAATTAATGTAACCTTTGTATCTAAATATCTGCTTAAAATATTTTCTAAACTATCTACTTCTTTTACAGTTTTAAGTGCCCCTTCAACCTTTTCATTTTTTGTTATTGCATAAACATTTAATGGACCTACAATTCCTGGATGAACTGTGAATTTATCATAATCAACTTGAGTAAATACTGTATCTAGATGCATAAATGCTCTACTTACTGGTATTTGGAATGCAAGCACAGTTTTAAAAGAAGTATCTTTATTAAATAATAATTTTTTTGCTAACTTTTCAACTGAAGCTGAATCAGTTCTTTGAGAAATACCTATTGCTACAGTATCCTTTGATATTATTAATTCGTCTCCACCCTCTATTGAAGTGTTTTCATCTCTATTAAACCAGAATGGAATATCCTTATCTTTAAATCTTGGATGATATTTAAAAATATACTTTGCAAAAATTGTTTCTCTATTTCTAGTTTCAGTTCTCATATGATTTAAAGAAACTCCATGACCTATTGTTGCAAATGGGTCTCTTGTAAAATAAAGATTTGGCATTGGATCGCATACAAAAGGATAAGTATTGTTTACTAAATCATATAAAGAATCCCGGCTATACTCTTTTAACTCTTCCTTCCTAACTCCAGCCATCATCTTATCAACCATAGCTTTGTTTTCAAAACTTAAAAAGTATTTAGTTAAAGCCTCTTTTAAAGATTCACTTTCAATTCCCGCTTCATCAATAAATTCACTTATAAATTCTGATTTTACTTTTTCATCAGTTGCAATTGCTTCAGCTGCAAGAATTTCTAAGTAAAGAACTTCCACACCAGCATCTCTTAAAGTTTGTGCAAATGCATCATGTTCTTCCCTAGCTATCTTTAAATATGGAATATCATCAAACAATAATCTATCTAATAAATCTGGAGTTAAATTTTCAACCTCTTCTCCAGGTCTATGTAGTAATACTGTTTTTAGTCTTCCAATTTCTGATGTAACATTTAAAGCTCTGTTCCCCATCATCATAATCACTCCTCTTTCCCTTCTTATTTGTAAAGTTTTTGTTTACTTTTTAAATTTTAAATTAATTTTTCTTTACAATTGTTACTATAATAAAAAAGAAAATTATTATCAAGGGGGTATTTTTCGTAATTTTGTATACGTTTTACAACTTTATTCATTAACTTTTTTTAAAAATTTTTGTAAGTACTATTTTTTTAGATTATTCCCCATTTTTCATCTATGTAAAATATCTATTTATTATAATTTTATGAATAAACTATGTATAAAATGCGAATAAAAAAATTTTCAAAATTTTTTATTTAGAGATATATAATTTTATAAAAATGGAGATATTGTTTTTAAAAGCAATATCTCCATTTTTATTATATATTCTATTTTATATTTAATTTATTAATTGCAACTGCAACAAAAATTGCAATTCCCTTATAAAATTCATCCTCAATTACATCAAATTTCGAACTATGATGAGGATATCTAATACCATTTGATGATGTTTTTAAATTTGTAAGCATAAAATAAGTTCCAGGAACTTCTTTTAAAAATAACGACATATCCTCACCACCCATAGTAGGAGTATTTATTCTTTTTACATATTTCTTACCAAATAGTGATGTTGCTATATCAAATACATCCTCAGTAAACATATAATCATTTATAAGTACTGGATAGTACCTTTTATAATTAACCTCTGCTGTAGCTTTATAAGCTTCCGCTATTTTACATGATATTTCCTTTAACCTTTTTTCTATAAGATCCTGAGTTTTTTCATCCAAAGCTCTTGCCGTTCCTAATACAGATACAGTATCAGGAATAATATTTTGAGTAGTACCTCCATTTATTTTACAACAGGATATTACAGCCTGTGATGTAGGTGATACCTCCCGACTTACTATTTTCTGTATCCCTAGTATTATTTCACTCATTATAACTATAGAATCTACACAATCCTCTGGGTGTGCCCCATGTCCACCTTTTCCATGTACAGTTATCTCAAACTTATCCATAGAAGCCATTAATGATCCACATTTAAATCCAATTTCTCCTGTATTAAGTTCGTCTATAAGCCCACCCTCATGCAAGCCAATTATATAATCTACATCAGGATTTTTCATACATCCTTCCTTTATCATTAACTTTGCACCACCTGGTATTTCTTCTCCAGGTTGAAATAAAAATTTAACACATCCATTAAACTTATCAGTATTCTCTGAAAGAATTTTGCATGCAACTAAAGCCATTGCCATATGACCATCATGCCCACAAGCATGCATTTTCCCTTCATGTATTGACTTATAAAATAAATCTGTTTCCTCAATAATTGGAAGTGCATCCATATCAGCTCTTATCGCTAAACATTTATCACCTTTTTTTCCATATACTCTAGCAACAATAGCATTTCCATTTACAAGAAGATCATATTCAATATTCCATTTCATTAATAGATTTGTTATATAATTTACTGTTTTAGGAAGATTTAATTCGAGTTCTGGTATTTTGTGAAGATCACGTCTTATTTTAATGCATAATTCTTCCTTTTCCTTTGCCAATTGAATATAATTCATTTTTTCACCTTACTTCTAATTTTCTATGCTCAAATACTTTATAAGTGCTTTTGTAGATTTTTTTAATTCTTCTAAATCTAGATATTCCTCTGTAGTATGTACTTTTTCCATTCCAACACCTATAATTATTGAATTAAATCCTTCTTTAGCAAAAAAGTTACTATCAGAGCCTCCACCTATGACCTGAAGCTTTGCATCAACTCCAATTGATTTATATACATTAACAAATTCCTTTGCAAATTCTAAATTATCCAGTGGTTTAAGTACAGGATATTCACAAGTATAATCAAGTTTATAAGATGCATTATACCTTTTAGTAACTTCCTCTGATATTTTATTAAGGTCTTCAATCATTTTATCTAATACATTAAGATCATGACTTCTCATTTCACCTTTTGCTATACATATATCAGGTACTACATTTGAAGGAAATTCTGAATTAATTTCAGATATATTTGCAGTAGTTTTATCATTAATTCTTCCAAATTTAAATTTTGAAATAATTTCAGACATTAAAACTATTGCATTAATTCCTTTTTCAGGTTCTATTCCTGCATGAGCCTTTTTACCATTTAAAGTAATTGAAAAGTTATAACATCCAGGTGCACTATGTGCAACATATTTTGCCTTTCCTGCATTATCAAGAACTATCATATTTTTTGCTGGATTCATATTTTTGTATACTTTATCCCAATCTATATTTCTAGCCCCTTTCATTCCCTTTTCCTCTCCAGGAGTAAAGACTACATAAATATCTTTATGTGGAACATTATTATTTATTATTTCTTCAATAGAATATAATATAGAAGCTATTCCACCTTTATCATCTCCACCTAAGGTAGTGTTTCCATCAGTTTTTAAAATATTACCATCCCAAAAAAATTTTAAATCTTTATTAGGCTCAACAACATCCATATGAGCTGATAAAGTTACTCCCTCCCCTTTAACTGTACCTTTTAATTTTGCAAATATAGTAGGTGAATTTCCACCATAATTTTTATATCCTTCATCAAGATAAATTTCTGCACCTAATCTTCTAAGAAATTCTATAAGATATTTTGCTAAGTCCTTTTCATTATCAGTAGGTGAATATATTTTAAGTAATTTTTCTAAAATTTCTTTTATTCTTTCATCATTCATTTTTTTCTCCTTAATTTTTATTTATTGTAGAAAGTTGTGTTTTCGCAAAAGCTATAGTTGAAAATACTGACACTAATGTTATAAGGAATGACATATTACCTGGAAGAATTTTAACAATTTGAGTCATTATAAAAGCTATAACTAATGCAAATATTCCAGTTTTATATGATTTTACAGCAAATTGTGCAAATATTCCCCCATAAAGTGCTGGTATAATAAGTGTAAACATATTAGTAATGCTTTCAGGAAGATTTGCAATAAGTGTTTGTCCTAAAAATGTTGCAAAAATTACAAAGAATATCCCAACATAGACAGATATTGCAATACCTATAGTTCCCATTAAAGAACCCTCATCAGTTCCTTCTTTAAATCCTGAACCTTCTATAGAACTTATTGCAGCAGGAATTCTCATATTCACAGCATTTCCAGATAACGTTTCCATATATAGTCCTGTTGTTCCAATTATAGGATAATAACTTATAGGTTCACTAAAATAAAATGCTCCAGATACAGATATTTGTGAAACGGCTCCTGCTATTATTGCTGATATTCCTGGATTAAAACCATAATAAAAGGTCATTAACAAAGGTGGTAAAAGTACTGCTATCATTCCTAATATCATTGTTAACCTACCAACTTTAACTACTCTTTTTACATATTGTTCATAAATATTCATAATTCCCTCCTAAAAAAATAAACTTGCAATAATTGCACCGCCAAACATACTAAATGTAAGTCCCCATTGTTTTAACCATGGAAATTTACTTTTTCCTAAGTATTGGCATATTACCATTATTACTATACCGATAATTCCAGATACCGTTATTGCTGGCTTTGTAGTTATTTTCATAAAATTATCAATATTAAAATATGAAAATGCACCTAACATAGCTCCTATACTTACCGCTGGAAGTAAAGCTTTCTTTCCTCCAGTAAGTACATTGTTAACCTTTCCCATTCTATGAGCAAATAAGAATACAAATATTAACCAACCCATTACTCCAAGTGCAGGTGTCCAAAGTGCATTTGCAAAAACTGTTGGATCCATAACAGTTGCTAGTTCTCCACCTGCAGCTTTAGCACCAAAATTAGCAGCCATAGTTTCATAATTTGTTCCACCTATAACACTCATTCTTAATGCTGTTACTGGAGCCCCAAGTGTTACTACAAGTGCTAATATACTTGCAACTACCCCAAGGGCTGGTCCAATACTATTTATTGCACTTGTTTTCATACCTTCCTTAACTTTTTTTTGATCCATGCCCATATCCTTAGTGCATTGAATAGATTTTCTTAAAATGATTGTAGTTTGAACTAAAACTAATATTATACCAACACTACAAACTATGTACATTAAAGGACTATTAGCATAAAACATTTGACTTTTTTCCATTTTTATACCCCCTTATCTTTAATATGTCTTTTTATTATTTTTTATGTCTTTAATATTTCCTTAATTAAATATTAATAAATTTGTAAACGTTTGTCAATACGTTGTTCCAATAAATATTGTAGTTAATTCTAAAATATGTTATTTTAACTATAGTAAAGGAGTTTATTATGAATATAGCAATAATAGGAACAGATGAATCTGCAAATAAAATAATATATATTTTAAAAGAAAATTATAAAGACATTAATTTTATTAGTTTTACTCAAGAAGAAGCCAAAGACTTTAGCCATATAATAAAAAGACTTCCAAATGATATAGATGGAATAATGGCAACTGGAATAGGTGTTTATCATCAATTAATTTCTAATTTTAGTTTTCTATGTCCAATTTCATATTTTAAAAGAGGAAATATAGGTCTTATTAAATCTTTTTTAGATTGTGATAGAGATGGAAATTCATTAAAAGATTCCAGTATTTCTATAGACATTATAGATAATGATATTCTTGAAGAAGTTATTGATGAACTTGATATAAAAATAAATAGGATATTTCATTTTGAATCTGATATAAAAAAGGAAGAAGATTATTATCTTAAACAACATTTAGATTTATATTATAAAGGAAAAATAAACTATATTTTCACTGCCTTTGGATATGTATATAATTTATTAAAAAAAATTGGACTTCCAGTTTATAGAATACAAGCTTCTTCTATTGATATTAAAGAAGGTTTTAAATATTTTTTAAATGAGATACGTTGTTCAAAAGCTGATGAAAAAGCTCTTCTTATACATAAAATAAATATTGAAAATGGAAATGATGTATCTTCATTTATTTCAGATTACTCAAAACAAATTGAAGGGTTTATGTTAAAAAATAATTCTACTTATATGATTATAAGTAATAAAGGTTATTATGATGATGAATTATGCCTTAGTAGAGCAAGAAAACTTATTGATTATATAAATGAGAAAGATTTATCCTCAAATATAAAAATAGGCTTAGGAACAGGTGCAACAGTATATAAATCTATAGAAAATTGTGATTTTGCTTTAAAAAATTGTACAAATGATTCTCATATAGTTTTATACAATGGAAAGATACAAAAGAATTTTAATAAAAATACTACTACCCTTAATTATCTTTCTGATAAAGATATAACCTACATCGCTAACAAAACTGGATTAAGTTCAAGTCATATAAGAGATATAGACATTGCTGTGAAATCTCTTAATAGAAATAAATTTACAAGTAATGAACTTGCAAATATACTTGGACTTACAAACAGATCAGCAAATAGAATAGCTAAAACCCTTGTAGAATTTGGATATGCTGAATATATGGAAAACATAAAAAGTAAAATAGGCAGACCTAAAAATACAATAAAAATGAAACTTGAAACTTTAGAATAATTTTTATTTAAAAAGCATGTCAAAAATATGATTTTAAAATGTACCCTATAGAGTAGACATGATAAAAAAAGTCTACCCTATAGGGTTTTTCTATTTATAATAGATTTATAACGTTAGGAGTGAATACAAATGAGCAAGAAATTATTTTCAAATAAAGATATAGAAATACTATCTAAAAATAAATATGTTAAAAAGATTAGCGAAAAAGGAATCACATATACTGATGAATTTAAAAGATTATTTATTTGTGAAAATGAAAAAGGTAAATTTCCAAGGGATATATTTGCAGAGTGTGGATTTGATATTGATGTAATTGGTTTAAAAAGAATACAGTCATCGGGTAGTAGATGGCGCTCCGCATTTCGAAGAAATGGTGTAGAACAATTACAAGATACTAGAAAATTTAATACAGGAAGACCAACTGAAAAAGACTTATCTTTAGAGAAAAAATATGAGAAACTACAAGCAAAGCTAAAGCTTTTACAAGCAGAGAATGAACTTCTAAAAAAGTTAGAAATGTTAGAAAGGGGCGTGAATCAAAAGAAATAATAGTAGCAGCAAATGAAAAGTTCGAAATTATAAAATCTTTGATTACTAAATATAAATTTAAAAATATGATTAGCTATATGTGTAATATTTCAGGTGTTTCACGCTCGGGTTATTATAAGTACTTCTCATCTATTACTGTAAAAAAGCGTGAGTCTAACGAAGTTAGAGATTTAGAGAGTAGAGATAATATTTTAAAAGCTTACAACTTTAAAAATCGTAAAAAAGGTGCTAGACAAATTAAAATGACACTAAAAAATCATTTTGGTATTAATTATAACTTAAAACGTATAAGAAGAATAATGAAAAAATATAATATCTTTTGTCCACATAGAAAAGCTAATCCCTATAGACGAATGATGAAGGCTACAAAGGAACATACCGTCTTGCCTAATTTGTTGAATAGAGAATTTAAGCAAGAGTCTCCAGGTAAAGTATTGCTAACAGATATATCTTATTTATTTTTCAAAAATAGTCAGAAAGCTTATTTGTCGACCATTTTAGATGCTTCTACTAATGAGGTTTTATCTTATAACATTTCGAAAAGTCTAAAAATAGATATAGTAACTAATACACTAGATAAACTAATTAAAAATAATAGTGATATTCTTAGAGAAGATTCATTTATTCATTCAGATCAGGGAGTTCATTATACTAGTCCAATATTTCAAAACAAAGTCAAAAAGGACAATTTAGGACAATCTATGTCCAGGCGTGGAAACTGTTGGGATAACGCCCCACAGGAATCCTTTTTTGGACATTTAAAAGATGAAGCTGACATAAAGGCATGTGAAACATTTGAAGATCTAGTCAAAGAAATAGACAATTACATAGACTATCATAATAATTTTAGAGGACAATGGAACTTAAAAAAGATGACTCCTGTTCAATACAGAAATCATCTTCTAAATTAGTCTACTCTTTTTTAAACTGTCCTTGACAAGGGGTACAGTTTATTTTGACATGCTTTTCTTTTATCTTCTATAAACTTAAACTAATTTTTTAATTTCTCATAATTATATAAGAAAGATAAGTAACATAAAATATTATTAGAATAGTTCCTTCTATTCTATTTATCTTTTTTAATTCTTTATTTCTATTAAAAAAGATCATAACTCCTATTATAAAAGTAACAACAATTAAAAATATTAAATCTATATAAAGGTTTCCTGAAACCATTATAGGATTTATAGTTGAGGATAATCCTAATATCAAAAGTATATTAAATATATTTGATCCTAAAACATTTCCTATAGCAATTTCAGTTTCTCCTTTAAGTGCTGCAACTATTGATGTTACAAGTTCAGGAAGAGATGTACCAACTGCAACTATTGTAAGTCCTACTAACTTTTCACTCATTCCAATAGAATAGGCAATATTAGTAGCTCCATTTACAACTAAATTACCGCCTAAAACAATTCCACATACTCCAATAATTATTTTTATAATATTTAATCCCACTTTTATTTCTTTATTTTTATTATTTGAATTTTTATCAACTTCATAAACAATCTTATTTTTAATAGCACTTTTAATTAAAAATATTATGTATATAATACATAGCCCTAAAAGAATCAATCCATCTATTCTTGATATTCTTCCATCAGTTCCATTAAATACAAAACCAAATGAAATTACATAAAGTAAGATAACAACTAATATGTTAACTAAAAAGTCTCTCTTTACTATTTTCTTATTAATTATAAGAGGACTTGCAATAGCAGTTCCTCCAAGTACAACTAATGTATTAAAAATATTAGATCCTAAAATATTTCCTATAGCAATACCATTATTTCCTTGAAAGGCTGATATTGAACTTACTGCAAGTTCTGGTGCACTTGTACCTAATGATACAATTGTAAGACCAACTATAACTGAGGGTATTCCTATCTTTTTAGCTATGTTTGATGCCCCACTAACAAATATGTCTGCTCCTTTTATTAAAAGAATAAATCCCAAAATTAAAATAAGTACATTTATAAAAATATTCATCCCTTTCTTCTCCTTTATATAACTTATTTAACAAAGCTATTTATTTTTTTAACTAAAACCTTTATTTTCTTTTCTTCCTCAGAGCCTTCCTTAAAACCTAAACAGTTTATTGCATAATTTTCTATAATTAATCCACCAACATTATTTATTGCTGATCTTATTGCAGCTACTTGAACAAGAACATCTCCACAGCAAGCATCCTTTTCCATCATCCCTTGTATTCCCTTAACTTGCCCTTCTATCCTTCTAAGTCTATTCATTATATCTTTTTTAAGCTTTTTATTATGCTCATCAAAATTTATAATATCTTTATTTTCTTCCATATCTTTAAAAACCTCCTTATACCTCCCGGTGGTATTTTCTTATTATTTTATTTTACATTATTTTTTTACATTTTAAAAGGCATTAATATTCTACACTTTTTCTTTACAAAATATAATTGTACCTTTAAACTTATTTGTATGAACAAAATTTTAGGAGGATTAAATGAGTATAGTTACTGTTAAAGAGATGAACCATGGATTTGGTGATAGAGCTATTTTTGAGGATGTTTCCTTTAGACTTTTAAAGGGAGAACATGTTGGACTTATAGGTGCAAATGGTGAAGGTAAGTCTACCTTTATGAATATTATTACAGGAAAACTTATGCCTGATGAAGGAAAAGTAATTTGGTCAAACAACGTTAGAGTTGGATATATGGACCAACATGCTGTTTTAAATAAAGGAACTTCTATTAGAGATGCTTTAAGAGAAGCCTTTAGATATCTTTTTGATTTAGAAAGTGAAATGAACTCTCTTTATGAAAAAATGGGAGAAGTTTCAGAGGATGAATTAAATAAAATGCTTGAAAGAACTGCTGTTATTCAAGATATGCTTGATAATAATGGTTTTTATTTAATAGATGCAAAGGTTGATGAAGTTGCAAAGGGTCTTGGACTTTTAGATTTAGGTCTTGATAAAGATGTTGATGATTTATCTGGAGGACAAAGAACTAAAATACTTTTAGGTAAGCTTCTTTTAGAAAACCCTGACATATTACTTTTAGATGAGCCTACTAACTATTTAGATGAAGAACATATAGAATGGCTTAAAAGATATCTTCAAAATTATGAAAATGCCTTTATACTTATATCCCATGATATACCATTTTTAAATTCTGTAATTAATTTAATATATCATGTGGAAGATAGAAGGCTTACAAGATATGTTGGAGATTATGATGAATTTAAGAGAAAATATGATGAAAATAAAAAAAGACTTGAAATTGCTTATGAAAAACAACAAAAAGAAATTGCAAGACTTGAAGATTTTGTAGCTAGAAATAAAGCAAATGTTGCAACAACTGGTATGGCAAAATCAAGACAAAAAAAATTAGATAAAATGGAAAGAATTGAACTTACAAAGGAAAAGCCAAAACCAGAATTTAATTTTAAATATTCAAGAACTTCTGGTAAAACAATTTTTGAAACTAAAGACCTAGTAATTGGATACGACTCTCCTCTTACAAAACCTCTTAATCTTTATATGGAAAGAGGACAAAAGATTGCATTAGTTGGTGCAAATGGTCTTGGTAAATCAACTCTTTTAAAAAGTTTACTTGGAAAGGTTAAGCCTTTATCTGGTGAAGTTATTTTAGGTGATTATCAAAACATAGGATACTTTGAGCAAGAAGATAGATCTGATAACAATAATACTTGTATTGAAGAAGTGTGGAATGAGTTTCCAAGCTTTACTCAATATGAAATAAGAGCTGCCCTTGCAAAATGTGGACTTACTACAAAACAACTTGAATCTAAAATAAGAGTTTTATCTGGTGGTGAGGCTGCAAAGGTTAGACTTTGTAAGATTTTAAATACTGAAACAAATATACTTATATTTGACGAGCCTACTAATCACTTAGATGTAGATGCTAAAGATGAACTTAAAAGAGCTTTAAAGGAATTTAAAGGATCTATTCTTTTAGTATCTCACGAACCTGAATTTTATAATGATATAGTAACAGAAATTTGGAACTGTGAAGATTGGACAACAAAAATAGTTTAAAATATTTATTAAAATCATATGATATTTTATAAAAGAGCTAGAACATTTCTAGCTCTTAAATTTATGCATATTAAAATTACTTTGATATAATATAAATATAAAAATTATATAAGGAGATTATACTATGGAATTAAAAGGCGTAATTTTTGACTTTAATGGTACTCTTTTTTTAGATGCCGAAAAACACAACATAGCTTGGAAAGCTTATTCAAAGGAACTTAGAGGCTCTGAATTAACAGATGAGGAACTTGATGTTCATGTTCATAGAAGGACAAACAAAGCTATTCTTGAATATATTTTAAATAAAGAATTTAATGATGATTCTTGGGTTGAATTTTCTGATAAAAAAGAAAAAGTATATAGAGATATGTGTCTAAAAGATAAAGAAGGCTTTAAACTTACAGAAGGTGCAGAAGATTTATTTGACTATTTAAAAGCTAATAATATTCCCTTTACAATTGCAACAGGTTCTGAAGAAGTAAATGTAATATTTTTCATAGAAAACTTTAAATTAGATAAATGGTTTAATAAAGAAAGTTTAGTATTTAATGATGGAACTTTTAAGGGGAAACCAGATCCAGATATGTATTTAAGAGCTTGCAAAAAACTTAACTTAAAACCTGAAGAATGTATTGTTTTTGAAGATTCCCTATCTGGAATAGAATCTGCTAAAAGGGCTAATATAGGTAAAATAATTGCTTTAGCCTCTGAAGATAAAAAGGATACTTTCCTTTTAAATCCTTCAGTTGATGCTGTAATTTCTAATTTTAACTCTTTTGATAGAAATATTTTAAAATAGCAAAAAGCTTACTTAAAAATTTTTAAGTAAGCTTTTTTATTTAAATATATTTTTATACTTTAGTATTTGTTTCTTCTTTTCTATATTGACTATCTAAAGCTTTAACAAATGGATAATATATAACTGTTGCAGCTGCTATACACACAATTTGTACAACTGCACCTTGCCATCCTCCTACTAAGAAACCACTAAAAATTCCTGGTGTTGGCCAAGGAGCTTGTATTCCATTAAAAAGTGGCATGAATCCTATACTTTGTGCAAAATAAGCAATTAATACAGAAACAGTTGGTGCTAAAGCTACAGGTACTAGCATAAGTGGATTAAATATTATTGGCAATCCAAATACTAGTGGTTCGTTTATATTAAATAAAGCAGGTACTGCACTAAGATTTCCAAGCATTTTTAATCTTTGTGATTTTGCAACTAATAATATTGATATTATTAATCCAATTGTCATTCCTGCCCCACCAATAGTTGCAAATTGGTCAATCATTTGAATTGTTCCAATATGTCCTTCTCCAAGAGATAATTTCCCAGCTTCAAATAATTTTTGATTTTCTAAAGTATTTGCTATTAACATTGGATTTACTATTGAATTAACTACAGAAGGATGTATTCCAAACCACCATAATAATCCATTAAGAAGACCAACTACTGTTATTGCTCCAACAGATGAAGTTAACCCTTGTAGTGGAACTTGAAGTATTTTATATATCCATTCATGTAATGAAGTTCCTGCTGCTAGTGCTAGTCCATTTACTATAAGTGAAAAAGTAACTATTAAGACTCCTGGTATAAGAGCACTAAAGGATCTTGATACCATTGGTGGTACACTTTCTGGTAATTTTATAACTAAATTCTTTTTTACAACAAATCTAAATATTTCAGTTGAAGTTATACCCATAAATAATGCTGCTATAATTCCTTTTGAGCCAAGCCAAACCATTGGAAGTACTCCTGAAACTATTTCTCCTGACTCTGGTGCAATAACCATTTTAGGAGTTATTATAATGTATGAAACAATTGCAAGAATCATAACTGATAACTTATCCAGCTTATAATCTTCTGCTAACTTGTATGCTAAAGTACCACAAAGCATAACTCCCATCATGTCAAAAGTTGCTTTATAAGCTGGGGATATGTATGAAACCCAATCCTCTCCAAAAATTCCTGCCATAAATTCAGCATATCCACTAATAGGGAAGCTTGTTATTAATAAAAATATTGATGCTATAATTGTTAATGGCATTATTGCCAAAAATCCTGAACGTAAAGCGTTAAAGTAACGCATAGTTGTAATTTTTGATACTACAGGTACTATTCTTTCTTCAATAAATTGTGAAAACTTATTCATTTTCTTCTCTCCTCTCACACTACCTTTAAACATTTACAAGGTAATTATACCAATGTCTAATTATAAAGTGTATTTCACAATCAGATAAATTTTCCAGAATTTTTTTCTTTTTTTCATATATTTTATCTAAAAGCATATCCAAATTAACTTAAAAAGGAAATTTTTACTTTTTATTATATTAATAATAATTATATTCATAATTAATTAAAAAAGGATTCATTCTAACTTTATGCTAGATGAATCCTTTTTTCTTTAAATTTTTTCATAATAATTTATAATTTTTTCCATTCCTTCTCTTATTATTTTGCTACTGGTTGCAACATTTATTCTTAAATATCCTTTGTAGTTATCTACAAATCTACTTCCACTTTCAAGTAAAACTCCCGTTTCCTTTGCAAGTTTTTTTGAAAACTCCAAACTATCCTTTACCTTATTAAATTTAACCCATACTAAATAGCCAGCATCAGGAATCATTATATTACAATCAACATTCTTTAATAGACTTGTTACTATTTCAATATTCTTTTCTATTTCTTTAATTAGCTCCTTTACCCATGTAAACCCAATATTATAACAAATATTAGAAGCCTCTTCCCCTACTCTATTTACATGAAGCTTTCTTTTATTAAGTCCATTTACAACCTTTTCTCTAATTTCTTCATTAGGAATTAAAGAATAGCCTACATTTAATGATGCAATATTAAATGTTTTATTTGGTGAACCTATAACAATAAATTTATCATATATATTTTTTAATGCATACATAGATGAAAACTTATTATCATAAAGTACTAAATCACCATGAACTTCATCAGAAATAACTAAAATATCTTTTTCTCTTGCTATTTCTAAAAGTTTTTTTATTTCATTTTCATTCCATATCCTACCTGATGGATTATGTGGATTACAAAATAAAATACAAGATATATTTTCCTTTTCTACTGTTTCCTTAACTCTTTCAAAATTTATATAGTATTTACCATTTTTTATTTCTAATTTTTCTTTTATTAATTTTAAACCATTATTTAATACTATATCTTTGAACGGTCCATAAACTGGAGTAAAAATCATAGCTTTTCCATCTTTTTTTACAACTTCATTTATTATTGCATAAGTTGTGGTTAATGCTCCAGTTGTTGGAATTATATCATTTTTATTTATATTTAAATTTTGAGTTTTATTGTACCAATTAATTATAGAATATTTAAACTCATCCTTTATATCGTAATAACCAAAATCACCTTTAGAGATAAATTTATTAATATTCTCAATTATATTTTTTGGAAGTTTATAATCCATATCAGCTATAAATAATGGATAGTAAGGCTTACATGCCCCTTCAAATCTTTTTTGGATATATTCTTCATTCCATTTCTTTGAATTATTTTTTTTTCTTTCTAAAATTTCACTAAAATTGTACATAACTACCCTTTCGTTCTATATTTTTCTACAAACCTCTTTATTATGATATCCATAGCTATGTGTACATTTAGTCTAGTATCAATATTTGAATCAGGGTCTTTAGCATATCCTGTGTAAACAACATATTTACAAAGTCTTTCAAAGGTTGATCCTCTTGATTCTGTTATTAAAACTACATCAACTCCCTTTAAGTTAGTTTCAACTAAAACTTCTAAAAGTTCTGGTGTTTCTCCACTTCTAGATAGCATAAAGACAAGATCCTCATTTCTTTTTAGAATTTTACTAGACAATCTCATAAATCTGGAATCATCATGTTGTTCTGCTGGTATTCCTAGAAGTTGCAGTTTTATTTGAAACATCTTTCCTAAATAATTGCTCATTCCCATACCATAAATAGTGATTTTCTTACATTGTGCCATCTTATCTATAATCTCTTCTTGTGGTCCATCTAAAACAAGCTTATAAGTTTCTATTATAGAATTTATATATGAATTATCTGAAAACTCCATTCTATCCTCTGAAATTTTGCTCTTTTCAAAATAATCATCTTTAAATTGTACAAAGCTTTTATATTCTAACTTTTTAGAAAGTCTATGAACAGTACTTGTACTAGTTGAAAATGCCTCTGCTATATTCTCTATTGTAAAAGTTTTATAAGTAAACTTATCTCTACTTTCTAATAATTCACGTAACAAATCTTTTTCTAGTCTAGTTAAGTTTTTAGTATATGTTGATATTCTCCTGTGTAAATTCAAAATTTCCACCTCTTCCACAAAAAAGTAATTAATTTTAACTTAACTCTATCATAAAACGGCAATTTAATCACTTTATGCCTTTATTATATAGGAAATTTTATCAGTTACAATTTCTATTTACGTCAAATTTTTCAGGAATTGATAAAAACATAACATGTAAAGTTAAATAAATATTCAAAATTATGAAAAATAATATATAAAAAATTTATCTTTTTATTATAATTCTATAGATTTATATTTCTTCAATACAAATTTTAATAAAAGCAACACTCCTAATATTGTAAATAAGCTTATAAATATTAGAACAACATTTAAATTCTCTAAATTAAGTGTGAATTCTTCTAAATACTTATAAATGCTATTTATTACGTTCATAATCACTATAATTATTAATATTGGAATCATTCTAATGTAATAAGCCATTCTACTTTCAGGATTTAATAAATTTACATATAAATTTACCAAAGAAGTTATATAAAATAATATAAATGTTACTAATATTCCACTAATTCCAACTATTATATTAATATTTGCATAATGAGAATATATAATTTGGAATAATACATTAGGTATTTCATATATTATAAATATTACAATTGGTGTAATACTTTTACTAATAACAATTTCTTCTTGTTTTATTGGAAGAGATCTAAATAAAAAATTTAAGTTATTTCTTTTTCCTAAAGATTTTGCAATTATATAATTTATACTACATGTTAAGAAAAATAATATATAAATAAAATAATATATATTAAACTTTTCATACAATTCAATATCTAATATATTTTTATTATTAAACTCAATAAAAAAACACCCACCAAAAATAAATAAACATATAAAATAAATAATATAAATCTTTCTTTGAATTTTTATATCATTTAAGACAAGTTTAATCATACTATTTCACATCCATTCTTTTATATATGAAATTAGTTAATAGAAAAGATATAAAGAAAACTATTATAGACATTATAAAAAATATTAAATTAAATTTATTTATACTATCTATTTTTGATATTATATCTATATTTTTTAAATTATCCATTACAATGAATAATATAGAAATTATAACTCCACTAAAAACAATATTAGCTATTCTATAGTATTTACAACTTAATATTATAAATATAGGCTCAATTATAGATATATATATTAACTCTGCAGCTAAAGTCATCATAACTATTTTAGTATTTAACTCTATTTCTGGCTTAAATATTAAACCTAATACTTTATATAATATATAACAAACTATATTAACCAAAACTAAATAAATTAATGCACTTATATATTTTGATATAATGTAGTTTCTTTTTTTTATTGGTAATGAATTTATATATATATTAACTTTACTTCTTTTTTCTACTTCAATAGTTGTTAAAATAAGAAAAAATATTATAAATCCTCCTGCAAAATATACCCCTTGAGACCCTCTATTTAACAAAAATATAATTGACATAAAAAGTAATCCAAAAGCAAGACTTTTAATAAATTTCTTTTGAACAAAAAATTCTACTTTCAATAAATTTTTCATAGCTAAATCTTCTCCTTTTTTGAATAATATACAATAATATCATCAAGTGTGGCTCTCTCAAATATAAGATTATCAAAATTTCTATTTAGCTCTTCACTATTTTTAGTTAATCCTTCAAAATTGTATTTTGATTTTCTAGTTCCAATTAAATATTTTCTTATATTGTCATCAAAAACTTCTAGTGGTCCTTTAACTATAAAATATTCTTCTAAAAGACTATCTTTTTCTATTGAAAATTCAACTTTTCCATTATTAATAAATGTTATATAATCTGCTAATTTTTCTAAATCAGATGTTATATGTGTTGAATAAAGTATTGAAACTTCCTCATCTCTTATTAAATCAAATAAAATATCTAAAAGTTCACTTCTAAATACAGGATCAAGCCCTGATGTAGGTTCATCTAATATTAAAAGTTCTGCATTATGTGAAAGTGCAATAGCTAATGAAAATCTAACCTTTTGCCCCTTTGATAAATCTTTTACCTTCTTTTTATCATTTAATTTAAATTTATCTATATAAAATTTAAATTTATCTTCATCCCACTTAGAATAAAAAGGTGCTATAAGCTTTTTATTTTCATTTATTGAAAAATCTTCATAAGCATAACAATCATCATATACAAAACCTATTTTATCTTTTATTTTTACTTCATTATCTATTAGATTTTCTCCAAATATTTTTATCTGTCCTTTATCTAATTTAATTAAATTCATTATTGCTTTTATTGTTGTTGTTTTCCCAGCTCCATTAGGTCCAACAAGTCCCATTATAAAACCTTTAGGAAGATTAAAACTTATGTCCTCTAATAAAAAATCCTTATATCTTTTTCTTATATTTATAACTTCTAATGCATTTTTATATTCTTTCATAAAATTCTCTCTCCTTTATCTTTTAAATTTCCTTTAATGTTTTAAGCATTTCTATTAATTCCTCAAATTCCAATCCAATACTATTAGAAATATCTATAATTTCTAGTAATTTATCTTCAATTTCCTTAAGCTTTTCTTCCTTTAATAACTCTTTATTTTGAGGAGCAACATAAGAGCCTTTGCCCTTAACTGTATATATATACCCTTCCTTTTCAAGTTCCTCATAGGCTCTTTTAGTTGTTATTACACTTACTCTAAGGTCTGATGCTAAGTTTCTTATTGAAGGTAATAATGTATCCTCCTTTATTTTTCCTGAAATAATTTCATCTTTTATAGCTTTTAAAATTTGTTCATATATTGGCATTCTTGATGTGTTAGAAATAATAATATTCAAAATTTCACCTCTTTTAAGTTAATCTTTCGTTGTGTATATACTGTATATAGTGTGTATATACAGTATATGTTCTTCTATATATTTTTGTCAATACAAATTAAATATATTTTTTATTTTAATGAACAACAAAAAAAACCTCCATAGACAATTATCTATAGAGGCTTTTAAATATTATTCTTTTTCTATATTTTCTTTTGTTTTATTTTCTTCTTTATAAACTTTATTATCCTTAGGAGCTGTATTTATATTTTTAAATGAATTCACTATTATATATCTACTATCTCCCACATTCATATATTCTATTTTAACCTTATCTCCTACTTTACTTAAAGCAGCTTCCCTTGAAGTTTCTGTTGATACTGAATAAATGTTATCAGATCCTTTAAGTTTTATATCATAAATACTAGATCCCTCTTTAACAACTAATCCTATTCTTTCAATTTCACCTTCAATCTTTTTGGCATTATTACTTCCTTCTAAAGAAATATTTGTATTTGTTAATACTTCTAAATATTTATTCAATGTAGATTGAAGTGAATCTCCAACTGAAACAGTATTATAGTTTTTAACATTAACCATAGCATAATTTTTTACTAAACCATTTGCATCCTTTAATGTCATAAAATATGTTGGTTCATTTTGAATATTTATTAAATAAGGAAATGTTGCAGTATATTTATATTGCTGAACCTTACCTTCTGCTGATTTCATTGCTGCAGTTTCTGTTGCTCCTGATGTTTTATACATTGTTGTCTTTCCATTTCTAGTATTAGTTAAAGTAAATCCAACTAAACCTTCATCATTTCCAACTGAAGTTATTCCAGTATAATAATAACATTCATTATTGTTATAAATTAAATTCATTCCTTCTGTTGATACTAATTTATCCTTATCACTAAAATTAAATACTCCATGAACTAATTTACCCCATTTATCAATATAATTTTTGATAAATTTATCTGGTTGAATTCTATCAACCCACTTTGGCATATTTTCAATATCATATATTTCTGATTTACCAGTTTGAGCATCAATAATTAAAGCTCCTGTAGCTTTAGCTTCTGTTATACCAACACCTGTATCATATCTTGTAATAACCCAGTAAGGATTTCCGCTATCATCTAATTCAAATGTATAATCTGTATGTGCAGATTTCATATCTCTTAAGAAAGCTGCTCTATCTAAATCAGTTAATAAATAAGATGATGGTAAATATTTTATTTTAAGAGGTTTCCCATTAACTTCAGTTACAAGTTGAACATCATTTTGATTAGTAGCACTAACCTTTACATATCCTGGAGTTCCTTCATGATTTGAAATCCATTTAAATAATGATGAATGTTCAAGTGGTGCTACATAATAAAGTTCTCCATTAATACTTTGAAGAGTTAAATCACCAACATAAACCTGACTACCAAGGCTTGGTATCTCCCCTAACTTTTTATCTGCTAATTTATCTGCTAATTCTTTATCTATTGTAGGTAATTGCTTTAAATCAATATGTTTTATTTGACTTGAAAATTCTACACCATCTACAGTTCCAATTAAATTTCTATGTGCCTTATAGCTTATTAATGGACTAAAGATTATATTAAGAATAAAATATAAAACTATTCCAAGAACACCAAAAGTAACATATTTTTTACTTAAATGAGTAACTCCATAAATAATACTACATAGTACAAAAGGAATAATAATTGGTAAAAAGCTTATTGAAATATCTAATATTAACTTGCTCTGTACCAATAATATTATTGCCATAATTAAATATGAAATTATAAGCCATTTTAAATATCCTTTAAATGATGCATCTTTTTTCTTAATAACATTATCCTTTTTTTGTTTAATCCTCGATATAAAGTCAAAAATATTTGAAAAATCTCCCCTATTATCCATATCTTAAATTCTCCTTCTTGTTTAAATTGTTTATATTATATCATAATGTAATAATTAATACCATATACAATTAAAATTTATTCATTTTTTGTTAAAACTTTATTGTTTTTTAAGGAGAATTTATCATATATTTTTATAATTTTATAGATATACAAAAATGTATGCACTGGTAAAACTTCACAATAAATATTTTTCATCAATTAGCAAATTCTAGCTTTACTTTACAACCTTTTGTGAATCAAAAAAAAAGAGCTTTAAGTTCTTCTTAGTAACTTAAAACTCTTTATGTTTTTTATTTTAAAATTCTTCTAGCTCTTCCTATTTGACTCCAAGGAACATTTGCTATTTTTACATAGTCATGAGAATGTGGTGCTTCTAACCATTTTCCATTTCCTATATACATACCAACATGTCCAAGGCTTCTATAGAATAATAAATCTCCTGGTCTAACATCATTTAATGAAACTTCTCTACCAGCATTTATTTGATCATAAGTTGTACGTCCAATGTTTATTCCAACTTGTCTAAAACCCCAGTATAATAATCCAGAACAATCAAATGCTCTATATCCATTATTTATATATCTTGATGGAATATTATATTTACCTTCTGATGCTTCTCCTGGGAACATTCTCTTAAACATTCTTAAACTATCATGAGTTATAAACTCACCACTGCCTCCCCAAATATATGGTGAACCAATATGAGATTTTAAAATACTATATACTCTTTCATAAGATGCAGATGATGTAGATGAACCTGAATTTCCTGATGAATTAGCTTCATTCTTATTAATTAATTTAATATAATCTGAACTTGCATATCCAACTTTTCCATTTGCATTTACTTTATACCAGCTGCCATTTCTTTCTGTAATTTTAAATGTTTCTCCAGGGAATAAATATCCAACTACTGAACTATTTGTACTTGGACCTCTTCTTAATCTTAAACTAGTTGAAACATTAACAACTTTTCCATATTCACTTACAGATTGTCCTGATGAACTGCTACTAGAACTACTTCCACTATTATTACTACTATTTCCTTGTCCAATTACACTTACATAATCTTTGTGTACATATCCAGTGCTTCCATCATGTTTTATTTTATACCAACTACCTGATCTTCCTACTATATCAAATGTTTGTCCATCTAATAAGTATCCAATTACTGAACTATTTGTACTTGGTGCATTTCTTATTCTTAAATTTGAAGTTATATTAACAACTTTTCCTCTACCTTTTTCTTGTACTTCATTGTTACTACTTCCACTATTTGAACTACTTGAATTACTGCTACTACTGCTTCCTTGTCCTAAAATCTTAACATAGTCTTTGTGTACATATCCACTATAACTAGTTGTTTTAATTTTATACCAATCTCCTGATCTTCCAGTAATATCAAACTTTTCTCCATTTGAAAGATATCCAACAACTGAATGACTAGTTCCAGCTCCACTTCTTATTCTTAAGCTACTTGTTACATCTACAACTTGTCCAACTTTTCCGCCTAAGTTATTGTTATTATTATTATTGCTATTACTATTTGAACTACTTTCACCAGCTTGTCTTACATATTCACCATAAACGTATCCTGTACGTCCATTATGATTAATTTTATACCAGTCTCCTGATTTCTCTAATATATCAAAAGTGTTTCCTTCATATAAATAGCCAACAACAGAATGATTTGTACCTGCTCCACTTCTTATTCTTAAACTGCTTGTTACATTAACAACTTTTCCTTTACCTTTAGCCTTTTCAGAACTTGAATTATTGGATCCTTCTTTTATATATTCGCCATAAACATAGGCTGTTTTTCCTTCAAAATCAATTTTATACCAGTCTCCTGATTTTTCCTTTATATTTACTTTATCTCCATTACGTAAATAGCCTAAAATTTCTGAATCAGTACTGGATTTAGCTCTAACTCTAAGAACGCTTGTTATGTTTACTACATGTCCTGATAATTTATACTCATCAGCATGAGCAACTGTATTATGCATTAATGCAGCTCCAGTTCCAGCAGAGGTAGCTAACATTAAAGCTACAATCTTCTTCTTATCCATTCTATCACTCCCATATGTTCAAATTATAACACTCTACATCTTAATTCTACTCTATTTTTGAAGATAATTAAAGAAAATTTTATGGTTTATGTAAATTTTAAACATAATATAATTATTTATAGAGTTTATTAATAATTAAAGGGCATAATAAATTAGTTTTTTAATCTAAATCATAATAGGTAAAGTACTGCAACCTATTCCTCCACCAACTTTTATTATTTCATCATATTCACAATAAAATGCTTTATATCCTGCTTTTTTTAATATCTTCATTACTTCTGTATCGCTGCATATTATTCTTTTCTTTCCAAGTGCTAAAATATTTGTTCCAAGATTGTCTGCACTTTCATTAGATATATGATAAATATTTTTTATTTCTTCCTCTATTTTGTCACTATCATATACATAATCACTTAATATTGCTGATTTTTTATCTAATATATTAAATACACAATCTAAGTGCAGTTTATTTTCTGAATCAAATCTTATAGGTACAACCTTATATTTTAATTTATTATCTTCAACATATTTTGTTAATTCTTCTATTGCCACTTCATTAGTTCTTTGGCTTATACCCACAAATATAGTTGATCCAAAAATTACAACATCTCCACCTTCAATTTTATTTTCAAATACATAGTGTTTAATCTTATTTTTTCTAACATATTCCATAAGATTTTTTGTTTCTTTTTTTCTACTTACAGAGGTTAGATTACATATAAGTAAAGTATCACCTAAAGAAATTCCTAAGTCACGAGTAAACACTTCACTAGGTCCACATTCTGTATTTAAAAAATAATATTTTATACCCTGTGCTGATAATATATTAAGTAAATTATTATAATTATTAAATACCTTCTCTTTGCAGAAAAGATTTTTATATTTATTATTAGGATTAATGATTTCTAAATAACTTGGGTATCTCATTAATACATATTTTATTTCTTTCATATTTTATTCCTCTTTCGCTATAATCTCACAATTTATTCTTCCAAAAACTAAATGTTTTGTCAATGATATTTTATTATTTTATAATGTATCACACTTAAAGAATAATTAACAGTATTTATCACAAAAAAGAGGGATTTTAATTTCCCTCTCTTGAATTATTTTTCTAGTTCTTTTTCATTAAGTTTATCTTTATCTTCTTTTTTAGTGTCATCTTCTTCATTAAAAGTACTTTTATCTTCTAATTCATTACTTTTTTTAGTATCATTTTCTTCTTTAAGAGTACTCTTATCACTTGATTTTTCTAATTTATCTTCTTTTTTATCCTTTGATATATCATCATTTACACTAGTTTCCTTTTCAGCTCTTTCCTTTTTCTTAGAAATTTCTATTTTTTTTGCATATCCTTGTGGTGGAATAGATTTTGTAATTTTTTTATCTAACTCTATTGAAACATAATCTCCAACTTCAAATTTGATTTTTTCTTTTTCTTTGCATTCTTTGTTCATTTTAGTATTCTTATCAACTACAACAACAATTTTATCTTTACATACTCCACAAGCTTTCATATATCCATTTACAACTATTTTTACATCTTTGGAATCATTACACTTTTCTACTGAAGTAATTTCTCCAATTAATATAGGTTTTTTAAATTCTGTTGCTGATGCTGAAAAGCTAAAAATTCCAACAAATAATACTGCACTAAGTATAATCTTTTCAAAAAATTTTTTCATACTCTTTTGCCTCCTTTTAGTGAATACAAAAAGTATTTTCCCTCAAACATTTAAAATTTATTCAAATATTTATTTTTAAATGGCTACTTTATATTTTATATGAATATAATTTTAATGAGAGTAATATTTAGGAGGCTATATAATATATGAATACAAAAAAATATGAACTATTTCAAAGAGGTAAATGTTTATTTCTCTATCTTTTAGTTTTACTTGTTATAGCCTTTTTCATTACAATAATTACAGATTTTATATATGCTGATGTATTTCTTATTCTTGGTTTAATAACATCAATTATTGGAGGTTTTTCTTTATATGGAGAATCTCATATTGGCAGCGGAATTAATTCTTTAGGTCAAAGTAATTCCCAGTATGTTTCAAGAGCTGATTTAGAAATAACTCATCATGAGAAGGAATCTTTAGATAGAGCTAATAATGCTTTAAGGACAACTTTATTTGATGTTAAATTTCACAGTTTTGAAATAATGCTTTCAGGAATAATATTGATTATATTAAGCATAATATAAAAATTCACCAAAAAAAGGTGCCTTAATAGACACCTTTTTTTATTTTAATTAATCTTCTTTTTTAACATTAATTGAAATTCCAAGTTCTGAAAGTTGTTTTTCATCTACTATGTTTGGAGCTTCACTTAAGTAGCAATATGCATTTTGATTTTTAGGGAATGCAATAACATCCTTAATATTTTCAGTTCCAGCTAAGAACATTATCATTCTATCTAAACCAAATGCTAAACCGCCATGTGGTGGTGGTCCAAATTTAAATGCTTCTAATAAGAATCCAAATCTATTCCAGGCTTCTTCCATAGTAAAGCCTAATGCCTTAAACATTCTTTCTTGAAGCTCAGTATCATGTATTCTTATTGATCCTCCACCTAATTCTTCTCCATTTAATACTAAATCATAGGCTATTGATCTAACCTTTCCTGGATCTGTTTCTAAGAATTCTAAATCCTCTTCCATTGGTGCTGTAAATGGATGGTGACATGCTGTATATCTTCCTTCCTCTTCACTATACTCAAATAATGGGAATTCTGTAATCCAAGTGAAATTAAATTCATTTTTATCTTTAATTAAATCAAGTTTCTTTGCAAGTTCTAATCTTAATGCACCTAAACTTTGGAATACTACTGAATTTTTATCAGCAACAATTAGCACTAAGTCTCCCTTATTTGCATTAGCTTTATTTAAAAGATTTTCCATTTGTTCTTCTGATAAGAACTTAGCTATTGGAGATTGTATTGTACCATCTTCTTTAACTTTTATCCAAGCAAGACCCTTTGCTTTATATGTTTTAACAAATTCTCCAAATCTATCTATATCTTTTCTTCCAATTGTAGCTCCACCTTCAACACAAAGGCATCTTACTGATCCACCATTTGAAATAGCATCAGAGAATACTTTAAATTCAACATCTTTTACAGCTTCTGTAAGGTCTTGAATTTTCATTCCAAATCTTAAATCAGGTTTATCTGAACCATAGCTTTCCATAGCTTCTTTAAATGTCATTCTCTTAATTGGAAGTGATACTTCATGTCCTAATACTTCTTTAAATACATGGGCTATTAAGCCTTCATTTAATTTCATTATATCTTCTTGATCAACAAAGCTCATTTCTAAATCTACTTGAGTAAATTCTGGTTGTCTATTAGCTCTTAAATCCTCATCTCTAAAACATTTAGTTATTTGATAGTATTTATCAAAACCTGATACCATTAATAATTGTTTAAATATTTGAGGTGATTGAGGAAGTGCATAAAACATTCCTGGATAATTTCTTGAAGGAACTAAATAATCTCTTGCTCCTTCTGGAGTACTCTTAGTTAAAATAGGAGTTTCAACTTCTAAGAAACCATTATTATCTAAATAATCTCTAACTGCCTTTGATGCTCTGTTTCTTATCATAAAAATTCTTTGCATATCTGGTCTTCTAAGGTCTAAATATCTATATTTTAATCTTATATTTTCAGCTGCATCTAAATTTTCTTTTATATATATTGGTGGAGTTTCTGATTCTGAAAGAATTTTTATATCCTCACATTTTAATTCTACAAGACCTGTAGGTAAATCCTTATTTGGAGCTTCTCTTAAAACTACTTCTCCAGTTACTGCTATACAATACTCTGGTCTAACTCCCTTTGCCTTTTCAAATACTTCTTCTTTAACGTCGTCTCCAAAAACTACCTGCATTATCCCAGTTATATCTCTTAAATCAATAAACTGTAATCCTCCAAGTTTTCTGTTTCTTTGAACCCATCCCATTAAGGTAATATTTTTACCTACATGTTCTTCTCTAGGTTCACCACACATCATTGTTCTTTTTAATCCGCTAAGCGCTTCTGCCATATGTGATTCCTCCATATCTATTTAATTATTTTTCACAATTTAAATTTAATTAATATTAAGCTTTAATAACTTCTTTTATTTTTTCTAAATCATCTATACTTAATTCAAATTGTTCTCCATCTTCCATTCTTTTAAATCTTGCAACTCTATTTAAAAGTTCATCTTCTCCTAAGACAACATTAAACTTTGCTCCAATTTTATTAGCATATTTCATTTCTGCCTTAAAACTTCTTCCTGCATGATTTATTTCTGAACTTACTCCAATTTCTCTTAAAGCATGAGCTAATTTAAAAGCTTCCTTAGCTCCATCTTCTCCTCTAGCTGCTAAATAAAGTTCTACTACAGGTTCCTTTGGAATTTCTATATTTTCTTTTTCAATTGCCATTATAAGTCTTTCTATTCCCATACCAAATCCAACAGCTGGTGTTTCTGGTCCACCAATCTCTTCAATTAGCTTATCATATCTTCCTCCACCACATACTGTGAAATCTGAATTTAATATTTCAAATATTGTTTTAGTATAATAATCAAGACCTCTAACTATACCTGGATCTATATTGTATTCTATTCCTAAAATATCTAAATACTCTTTTACCTTACTAAAGTGATCACTACATTCTTCACATATGTAATCTAATATTATAGGTGCATTTTTTGTAATTTCTTTGCATTTATGTTCCTTACAATCTAATATTCTCATAGGATTTTTTTGGAATCTAGTTTTGCAAGTAGGACATAATCCTTCATAATTTTCTTCTAAGAAATTTTTTAATGCTTCATTATATTTAGGTCTACATTTAGGACATCCTAAATTATTTATATTAAGGCTTAAGCCTTTAAGTCCAATTTTCTTTAAAACAGTCATAGCAAGTGCCATAACTTCTGCATCTATTGAAGGTTTCTCACTTCCAAACATTTCAATTCCATATTGATGAAATTGTCTATATCTTCCCTTTTGAGCCTTTTCATATCTAAAGCAAGGAGTTATATAAAAAAGTTTAGTTGGTTGTGCTTCATTAAATAATCTATTTTCAATAAAAGCTCTAACTGCTGGTGCAGTTCCTTCTGGCTTTAATGTTATACTTCTCCCACCTTTGTCTTCAAAAGTATACATTTCCTTTTGAACTATATCTGTTGTTTCTCCAACTCCTCTTAAAAATAATTCTGTATGTTCAAATATTGGAGTTCTTATTTCCCTTATTCCAAAATTCTTTGATATTTCTCTAAATATATTTTCAACATAATGCCATTTATAAGCATCACTTGGTAACATATCCTTAGTACCCTTAGGTGCTTGTATTTCCATCTATTTCCCTCCTACTTATATAAAGTATCAAGTAATTTAATCTTACCTTCAACCATTTCATCAATTCTTTTTACATATTCTCTAACATCTTTAACATTTGGAAATCTTTCTATTCTATTTTCATCTAAAAAGACTACTTTTGATACTGCATCAGCTCCAAGGGCTATTATTGTTTGAGTATCTTCTATCATCTGCATATTATAAATGCATTCTTTACCTTCCTTTGCATAACCTAGGTTTTCCATATTTCCAACCATGTTTTTTTGTCTATACATGTAATATGCTTTAAGTCCTAAGTCTTTAGAGAGTTCCTTACTTAAACTATACATTTTAGCAATTTCCTCTTGTCCTTTAATGCCAAGACCTTTTTTTAGTATGAAATTTTCATAAAGTCTTGAACCTCTTTTTAATGAAAGACCATGTATTGTTAAACTATCAGGCTTAAGTTTACTTATTTCATTAACAGTATTTTCAGCCTCTTTAATACCTTCTCCTGGAAGTCCAATTATCATATCCATATTTATATCATTAAATCCAAGGTTTCTTGCCATATTAAACTTTTCTTTAACATCTTCTACTGTATGATTTCTTCCAATTAATTTTAAAGTATTATCATTCATTGTTTGAGGATTTATACTTATTCTTGAAACATTATACTTTTTCATAGTATTTAGCTTTTCTTCTGTGATTGAATCAGGTCTTCCACATTCAACTGTAAATTCTGAAAGGTTTTTATTATTTACAAATGAATTATAAATCTTATTCATTATATCTTCAAATTCTTCATTAGAAACAGCTGTTGGAGTTCCTCCTCCAAAATAAACTGTTTCTATCTCTAAATTTTTGTTATCTACATATTCTTTAATCTTTTCTATTTCATAAGAAAGTGCATTTAAATAAGGAGTAACAAGTTTTTTATTTCCATAAATAGGATTAGATGCAAAGGAACAGTATAAACATCTTGTTGGACAAAAAGCCATTCCTATATATATAGCAATTTTTTCATGATTAATATTTACAAAACTTTCTTCACGTTTTGCAACCTCTATACAAAGTTTTGCCTTTTCACTACTTGCTAAATATTTGTCCTTAAAATATTTTACTATTTCTTCTTCACTTTTTCCTTCATTAAGAAGTTTTAAGGCAATCTTAGAAGGTCTTATACCTACTAAGATTCCCCAAGGATAATCATCATTAGTTAACTCCTTAAGACTTTTAAATACTACCTTTTTAATTGAATCCTTTATATTGTCATAAATCTTTTCTTCTCTTTCAAAGTCTTCTTTTTTAAATACAACTTTTTCATCGTATACAGTTACCAAATAATCAAACTTTTCTTCTTCTTTAAACTTTAATTCATCTAAAGGAAAATATAAATTAAACATTTGATATACATCATATCTATATTTTAAATCATTTAATCCTATATTAATTACCATAGTTTCTCCTTAGTTTAAAAATGGATTATATTTCTTTTCATATCCTACTGAAGTCTTTGGTCCATGACCTGGATATACATTAATATCATCACCTAATGGTAATATTTTAGTTTTTATACTATTTATTATTTTGCCAAAGTCTCCTCCTGTAAAATCTGTTCTTCCAATAGATCCTTTAAATAAAGTATCTCCTGAAAATAAATCATTATCAATTAAGAAACATACTCCTCCTTCTGTATGTCCTGGAGTATGAAGAACCTTAATTTTATGATTTCCAATAGAAAACTCTGAGTCTTCTGATAAAAGTCCATCAGGTTTTCTTATATTTCCAAATATATAATTGTCACTTTCCATATATTTAATTTCATCACCATGAACATAAAATGGAATATTAAATAAACTACTTAAATGCTCTACTGCTCCTACATGATCTAAATGTCCATGAGTTAATAAAATAAACTTTGGCTTTACATCTAAATCCTTTATTATTCCTTCAAGTCTTACATCATCTCCACCTGGATCTAATATGCAAGCTTCCTTTGTATCTTCATCAATTACTATATAACAGTTTGCATCATACATACCTGCAGGTATTGTCTTTATTATCATAAAAGCATCTCCTTTAAGATTAAAATTGTTTAAAGCTATCAAGTAAAATTGTTACAGGACCGTCATTTTGTATATCTACCTTCATATCTGCACCAAACTCTCCCGTTTCAACCTTTAAATTTGTCTCTTTCAACATTTCTATGAACTTATCATATAAAATTTTAGCTTCTTCTCCACCTTTGGCATTCATAAAATTAGGTCTTCGCCCTTTTCTACAATCACCATATAAAGTAAATTGGGAAATTGCTAAAATTTCTCCATTCACATCTAATAAAGATTTATTCATCTTATCATTTTCATCTTCAAAAATTCTAAGATTTATTATTTTATCCTTTATATACTTTAAATCTTCTATTGTATCCTCTTTCGAGATTCCAATAAGAACATTTAATCCTAAATTTATTTTTCCTACTACTTCCCCATTAATTGTTACCTTTGAGGAAGAAACTCTCTGTACTACAGCTCTCAAAAAGAACACATCCTTTTTAATTATTCATTCTATATACGTCTATTACCCCTTTAATCTTTCTTATAGCTTTCATAAATTCCTTTAATTGTTCAATTGAATTTATTTTAACTTTTACATTTATTAAGGCTACATTGCCTTTAGCTGAATTTGCATTTAATGCATTAAGAGGTAATCCCTTTTCATTTATGATAATCATTATTTCAGATAAAATACCCATTCTATCTTCTGTCTTTATTTGAATCTCAGCTACATATCCTGAACCTTTAGCTTTACCAAAACTAGCTTCAACTATTTTTTCAGGTTCTGTTTCTATTAATGTTTTTAAATTACTACAGTCTTTCCTATGGATTGATACTCCTCTTCCTTTAGTTATATATCCTAAAACTTCATCTCCTGGAACTGGATTGCAACATTTGGCAAATCTCACCATAATATTGTTCAATCCCTTAACTGTTATTCCGTAATTTTTTTCTTCTTCTTTATTTTTCTCATGTCTTTCATTCTTTTGTATCTGTTCTTCAATATTTTTTTCTACAAGTTCTTTAGAATATTTTTCTTTTTCCTCAATATTGTCTTCTTTAAGTCTTGAAACAAAAGCTGAAGGACTTATCATTCCCATTCCTATATTTGCATAAAGATCCTCTAGTTGATGAACATTATATCTTTTAAGCATTTTTTCATAAACATCACCTTTAGCTATATCACTAAAAGTAACACATTGCTTTTTAAGTTCCTTTTCTAAAAGTTCCTTACCTTTATCAATATTTTCTTCCTTCTTAACTCTCTTAAACCACTGTCTTATTTTGCTCTTTGCTTGATTACTCTTTGCAATATTAAGCCAATCCATATTAGGACCTTTAGCTACTTTAGATGTTATTATCTCTACTATTTCACCAGTTTTTAATTTATAATCTAAAGGAACTATTTTTCCATTAACCTTTGCTCCAACACATCTATTACCTATGTCTGTATGAATTCTATATGCAAAGTCAATTGGCGTTGAACCACTAGCTAGATTAATAACTACGCCCTTTGGGGTAAATACAAATACTTCATCTGAAAAAAGATCTATTTTAAATCCTTCCATAAACTCTTCTGCATCTGAAGTATCCTTTTGCCATTCTAGTATATCTCTAAGCCATGCAAGCTTAGTTTCAAAGTCCATACCTTTATCATCATCTGTACCTTCTTTATACTTCCAATGGGCAGCAATACCATATTCAGCAGTTTTATGCATTTCAAAAGTTCTAATTTGAATTTCAAAAGTTTTTCCTTGTGGTCCAATTACTGTTGTATGTAAAGATTGATACATATTAGGCTTAGGCATTGCTATATAATCTTTAAATCTTCCTGGAATAGGTTTATATATTGTATGAACAATTCCAAGAACACCATAGCAATCCTTAACAGAATCGACTAAAATTCTTATAGCCGTTAAATCAAAAATTTGCTCAATACTTTTATGTTTTTTAACCATCTTCCTATATATACTATAAAAATGTTTTGGTCTTCCTTCAATGTCAGCATCTATACCTGAATCTTCAAGTTTCTTTTGCAAATCTTTTATAACACTTGCTATATATTCTTCTCTTTCTCTTCTTTTTTCTGCAATTTTATAAACTAAATCATAATATTCCTCTTCATGTAAATATCTAAAAGCTAAGTCTTCAAGTTCCCACTTTATTTTAGACATACCAAGTCTATGAGCAAGTGGTGCATATATATCCAAAGTTTCCTTTGCCTTTTCCTTTTGCTTTTCCTTTTTCATAAACTTTAAAGTTCTCATATTATGAAGTCTATCAGCTAATTTTATAATAATTACTCTAATATCCTTTGCCATTGCAAGAAGCATTTTTCTAACATTATCTGCCTGTTGTTCTTCCTTGGTTTTATACTTTATCTTTCCAAGCTTAGTTACACCTTCTACTAAGTTTGCAACTTCAACACTAAATTCACGTGCCATATCTTCATAAGTATAATCTGTATCTTCAATTACATCATGTAAAAGTCCTGCAGCAATTGTACTAGTATCCATTCCAAGTTCAGCTAAAATACAGGCTACATCTATAGGATGTATTATATATGGCTCTCCTGATTCTCTACTTTGATTTTTATGAGCTTCTTTTGCTAAATTATAAGCTTTTTTAATTATTTCAATGTCAACATTGTTACAATTTTCGTTTATAAGTTTAATTAAATCTTCTATCATTAGGATTACTCTCCCTTAAAATAGTATAAAAACTATAATTACTAAAATCAAAGGCTGGTTTTCTAACCAGCCATTATCTAATATTATATAATATTGTCAAATCATTTTCAATAATTTTAAATATTGTATTTTGTTAGAGACTTAACATCATAACCTTTAAGTTTATCTCTTCCTTTTAAGTCTGTAAGTTCAATAACAAAGTCTAATGACACAACTTCTCCACCTGCAAGTTCTACTAGTTTAGCAACTGCTTCTATAGTTCCTCCTGTTGCTAATAAATCATCAACAATTGCAACTCTTTGTCCTTTTTTTATAGCACCTTTGTGTAACTCTAAATTATCTGTACCATATTCTAAATCATAAGCTATTGATATAGTTTCTCCTGGTAATTTTCCTGGTTTTCTAACTGGAATAAAACCTACACCTAATGCATAAGCAACTGGAACACCAAATATAAATCCTCTAGCTTCTGGACCTACTACAACATCTATGTTTTTGTCTTTTAAATTTTCAACAATTTGATTAACAGAATCTCTTAATCCTTCTCCATCACCTATTAATGTAGTTATATCTTTAAAGCTTATTCCTTCTTTTGGAAAGTTTTCAACTACTCTTATCTTATCTTTTAAATCCATATTAATTCCTCCAATATTTTAAGAATTTTAAATAATGATTATTTTTTATTTTTGACATATCTTTGTATTATATAAGTATTTTGATATTTGTTCCGCTCTGTCTTCATCATTTGTAGTAAGTAATTCCAAAACAATTCTTGCATTATTAATCATACCAACTGCACTTGTAGTTGGAGTAATTAAATTTATCATCTTTTCTATGTTATCATCATTAAGTTCTTCTATATCATTAAATTTAATGACTGCTCTAAGACCAATATTATTTGTATTATCTAAAAACTTCTTACCTTCTTTTAAGAAGACTGCATTTTCTCCACTAGGAGCTGCTCCTGCCCACTTTGTTCCAATTAAAATTAAATCTAGATATTTATTAATACTCTTCATATTATAATAAATAGCTATTGCCTGCATTAACTTAAAAGTTAACGCACTAATAGATAGATTTTTATATCTATACTGACAAATTTTTTGTTTAGGATTTATGTATATATAATTTTTCTTTTCATCTGTCTTTTTATTTTCAAGAACAATTAAATCTATTCCAAGTCTTTCACATAATTCTACTTCTTCCTGTGAAAGAAGATCTAACCCTAGTGCAATAAGCACTTCTCCTCCCAAAAAATCTACCTTTGTCTTTATATCAAATGAATCTACCTTTTTACATTCTTCCAGTCCGTCGTGTATTAAATACTCTATATCTGCATTTAAGTATCTTAGCACTAAGCTTAAGGAAGCAATTGCACAAATACCATCAACAGTGTTTGTTCCATATATAATGATTTTCTCCCTATTATTAATAGCAGTAACAAGACGTTCAATAGACTTGTTCATATCTTTTAAAATAAAGGGATTGTATCCTTTTATGTAATTAGGGCAATATATGCTCTCCCAAAACTTACGCATCACTTACTATCTCCTCCATAAAATTAGAAAACAATAATATTATAATTTAAAACAGTTAATTTGACAAATATTTATGAAAAAAACTTAAAAAACCTTCAAAACTTTGTTTTGAAGGTTTTCATTTTGCTATTAAATTAGTAAAATTATTCTCTTACTACCTTCTTTTTTGATCCTCTTTTTTTAAGCCAAACCCACATTGGTGATGCTATAAATATTGATGAATATGCTCCAGTTGCTATACCGATTATAAGTGGAAATGAGAATTCCCTAACTGTTGGAACAAAAATATTAACAGCAACTATTGTAAACAATGTAGTAAGGGTAGTGTTTATTGACCTTGACATAGTTTGTGTTAAACTCTTATCTGCTATTTCTGTTGGAGTACTTCTTCTCATAAATTTTGAATTTTCTCTTATTCTATCAAAAATAACTATAGTATCATTTATTGAATATCCTACAATAGTAAGTATTGCTGCAATAAATGGTGAATTAACTGTAATATTAAATATTGCATATACACTTAGTGTTATTAAAATATCATGGAATAATGCAGTTAATGCTGCTATACCAAATTTTATTTCGAATCTTATTGCTATATAAACAAGCATACAGATAAATGCTATTCCAAGTGCTAACAATGCTTTTTGAGTAAGTTCTTTACCTATTGATGCTCCAATTTCATTTTGAGAAACTATGGCTTTATCACTTAATCCATAATCTTTCTTAAAAGTGTTAAATATTTCATTAACTTTTTGAGAATCTAAATTTGCTGATTTAATTTCATATTCAGTTGAATTAACTGTATTTGTTACTGCATTAGGTGCATACTCTTTAACAACCTTATCAACTGCTGACTTATCGAATTCTTTACCAAAGTTAAAGACTACTTGTGTACCACCCTTAAAGTCTATACCGAAATTAAGTCCTCTTGTAAACATGAAACCTAATCCAACAACTATAACTATAAGGGATAAAGTAATCCATATTTTTGCGTGCTCAATTATCTTTAGCATAGCTTTACCCCCTTTTCACTTTCACTCTAAAGCGAGATGGTTTATTTAAAAATCCCGCATTTACAGCTTGATTCATTAAGAATTTAGTAACAACAAGTGCTGTAAATAAACTTACAATTATACCTATCATTAATGTAATTGCAAATCCTTTAACAGATCCTGAACCTACAAAATAAAGAACTAAAGCTGCAATTATTGTTGTTACATTTGAGTCAACAATTGATGAAAGTGCATTGTCAAATCCTCTTTTAACTGCTGCCTTTATTGAAACTCCATTTCTAAGTTCTTCTCTTATTCTTTCAAATATTAAGACATTAGCATCAACTGCCATACCTATTGTAAGCAAGAATCCTGCTATACCTGGAAGAGTAAGAGTTGCTCCTATTTCTACAAACACTAATAATACTAATGTAGTATATAATGTTAAAGCTATACTTGCTATAAATCCTGGTACTCTATAATAAGCAATCATAAATAAGAATATTAATGAAATACCTATTATTCCAGCTTTCATTGCATTAGGTAATGCTGTTTCTCCAAGTTGTGCACCTACAGTTTGTTGTGAAAGTGCCTTTATTGTAACTGGAAGTGCTCCTGAATTAATAAGTCCTGCTATATTTTTAGCCTCATCAATACTGCTCATACCAGTTATTACAGCTTCTCCATTAGTTATTTGATTTTGAACTGTTGGATTAGTTAGCTGCTGACCATCCATATTTATTGAAATTTTTTGTCCTAAATACTTTTGAGTTGCTTCTGAAAACTTTTTAGTTCCTGCTTCATTTAATTCAAGAGAAACTACTGGTTTATTAGTTTGTTGATCAAGTACTGATGATGCTTTTTTTACATCTTTACCAGTTAATAAAACATCTCCATTTGGTGCTTTAAATGTAAGATCACCAGTTTTACTTAAGGCATCAACTATACCTTGAGAATTATATTCTCCTGGTATGTCTACTCTTATTCTATCTTTACCTTCTGTTGTAACAACTGTTTCTGCAACACCAAGTTTATTAACTCTTAGTTGAATTAAATCCTTTGTTTTTTGTAAATCTTCATGACTTACATCTTTGTCTTGAATCCCTAATAATACTGAAACTCCGCCTTGAAGGTCAAGTCCTTTTGTTATTGTCTCATTAAAGGATTTAACTTCCCATCCACCTATTTTAACACCTCTAAAGCACACTACTGCAAGAAGTATAATTGCAATGGTACAAAATGTAAAAATAAATGTACTTTTTGCTTTTCCTTTCATCTTTATCCCCCTTCGGTATTTAATAAATTGCTATATTATAATTTCTTTATTTATATTATAAAAATTTCTCACAATACTAATTTACAATTATTGTAATATATCCTTGTAAATCGATTTTAATTATACCATATTCTCAATTCTTAATAAAGCATTATGTAAACATTGTACCTCTATTAAAAGGAATTTTATTACAAGTTTTTATTAATATAAAAAAATATCCATCAACTTTGCTGATGGATATTTCTATTATGCTTTTTTAACGTCTTCTTTATTTATCTTACTTGCGATTGAATTTCTTACTAATTTTATTTTTGTTCTGTCTGAGCTAGTTTCTATAACTACGTGTTCATCATCCATTTGAACTATTTTACCAACAATTCCTCCTCTTGTCATAATTTCATCATTAAGACCTAATGAATCCATCATTTGAGAATATTGTTTCTTTCTTTTCTTTTCAGGCATAATTATCATGAAAAAGAAAAGTACGAATATAGCTACTATTGGTAATATTTGTAATAACATAGGTGACATCCTTATACTTCCTTTCGCTTTTAAATTTATTATTAATTGGAACTAAATACTATTCCATAAAATGAGTTTACATTTTTTTCTTTTTGTTGTCAACAAGCTTTTTCTTATATATAAAATAAGTAACACAATATATAAATAATTAAATTTTTATTATTTTATATTCCATTCCTTAAGTTTTTGCTCCTTAAACTCTGCATATCTATCTTCATCTATTGCTTTTCTTATATCTTCCATAAGTTTATTATAGAAATAAAGGTTATGAAGAACACAAAGTCTCATAGCAAGCATTTCTTTTGCTTTAAATAAATGTCTTATATAAGCTCTTGTATAATTTTTACATGTAGGACATTGACATCCCTCATCTATAGGTCTCTTATCTAATTCAAATTTCTTATTCATTAGATTAATTTTTCCTTCACTATTAAAAACATGTCCATGTCTACCATTTCTTGCAGGAAGTACACAGTCAAAAAAGTCTACTCCTCTATCTACTGCTTCTAAAATATTTTCTGGAGTACCAACTCCCATTAAATATATTGGTTTATCCTCTGGAAGGTATGGAACTACAGTATCAATAATTTCATACATTTCAGCATGAGTTTCTCCAACTGCAAGTCCTCCAATTGCATATCCATCTAAGTCCATCTTTGTAATAGTCTTTGCATGTTCTATTCTGATATCTTTAAATGTTGCTCCTTGATTTATTCCAAAAAGCATTTGTTCTTTATTTATTGTATCAGGTAATGAATTTAATCTATCCATTTCCTTTTTACATCTTTCAAGCCATCTAGTTGTTCTTTCAACTGATTTTTCAACGTAAGGTCTTGGTGAAGGAATTTCTATACATTCATCAAAGGCCATTGCTATAGTAGATGCTAAATTACTTTGAATTTGCATACTTTCCTCTGGTCCCATAAATATTCTCTTTCCATCAATATGAGAATTAAAATATACTCCCTCTTCCTTTATCTTTCTAATTCCAGCTAGTGAAAATACTTGGAATCCACCTGAATCAGTAAGGATTGGTCTATCCCAATTCATAAATTCATGTAATCCACCAAGTTCTCTAACTACTTTATCTGAAGGTCTTAAATGTAAGTGGTATGTATTTGAAAGTTCTACTTGACATCCAATTTCCTTTAAATCCATACTTGAAACTGCACCCTTAATTGCAGCTAAAGTTCCAACATTCATAAAAACTGGCGTTTCTATTGTTCCATGAGGAGTTACAAATCTACCTCTTCTAGCCTTCCCGTCTTTTTTTAATAGCGTATATCTTTTGCTCAAAAATTTCACTCCTTAAAGTTTTATTAAATTTTATTTAATGAACATTGCATCTCCAAATGAGAAAAATCTGTATTTTTCTTTTACTGCTTCACTATAAGCATTTAATACATGTTCTTTTCCTGCAAGTGTAGATACTAACATAATTAAAGTTGATTCTGGTAAATGGAAATTAGTAATTAAATTATCTACAACTTTAAACTTATATCCTGGATATATAAAAATATTAGTCCATCCATGACCTTCCTTTACCATTCCATTTTCATCACCAACAGTTTCTAATGTTCTAGTTGATGTTGTTCCAACTGATATTATTCTTCCACCATTTTTCTTAGTGTTATTTATTATATCTGCTGTTTCCTTTGATATTTGATAAAATTCTGAATGCATTATATGATCATTAATATCTTCAACTTGAACTGGTCTAAATGTTCCAAGTCCTACATGAAGAGTAAGGTATGCAATATTTACTCCCTTATCCTTTATTTCTTTTAAAAGCTCCTCTGTAAAATGCAATCCTGCAGTAGGTGCAGCAGCTGACCCTTTTTCCTTTGAATAAACTGTTTGATATCTTTCCTTATCTTCAAGTCTTTCATGAATATATGGAGGAAGTGGCATTTCTCCTAATGAATCTAAAACTTCTTCAAATATACCTTTATATTCAAACTCAACAATTCTATTTCCATTTTCTAAAACTTCTACAACTTCACATTTAAGTTTTCCATCACCAAACTCAAATCTTCTTCCTTCCTTTGCAGATTTACCTGGTTTTGCTAAGCATTCCCACTTATCTCCCTCTAATCTTTTAAGAAGTAAAAACTCTATTTTACCACCAGTTTTTTCCTTTGATCCTATAAGTCTTGCTGGCATAACTCTTGTATTATTTAAAACTAAAGTATCCCCTTCATTTAAATATCCTATTATGTCTTTAAAAATTTTGTGTTCTATTTCTCCAGTTTTTTTATCAAGAACCATAAGTCTTGATGTATCTCTTCTTTCTAATGGATGTTGTGCTATTAATTCTTCTGGTAAATAAAAATCAAAATCACTTACTTTCATGTCTTTCTCTCCTAACTTTTAAAAAAAACTTTTTTGCCCGCTTTCTTTATGCTTATTATTAAAATTTCTTCCTAAATGTTTATATGCCTTTTCTGTTGCAACTCTTCCCCTTGGAGTTCTAACTATAAAACCTCTTTGAAGGAGATAAGGTTCATATACATCTTCTAATGTTCCAAGTTCCTCTCCTATAAAATATGAAAGAGTTTCTATTCCAACAGGTCCACCTTTAAAATTATCAATTATAGCTTCTAATATTTTATTATCAACTCTATCAAAACCTTGACTATCAACTTCTAATAGTTCTAAAGCTTCTCTAGCTTCTTTAAAACTAACTAAATTATCAGCCTTAACTTCTGAGTAATCCCTTACCCTCTTTAAAAGCCTATTTGCAATTCTTGGAGTTCCCCTTGACCTTCTTGCAATTTCAGCTGCTCCTTCTTCAGTAATTGAACAACCTAAAACTAAAGCACTTCTTACTATAATATCTTTTAATTGCTCATCTGTATAATATTCCATAGAACATAATACTCCAAATCTATCACGAAGTGGAGATGTAAGCATACCAATTCTTGTAGTTGCTCCAATTAAAGTAAACTGTGGTAAATCTAATCTTATAGATTTTGCAGCAGCTCCTTTTCCAATAACTATATCAAGGGCATAGTCTTCCATTGCAGGATAAAGGATTTCTTCTACATTTCTATTTAGTCTATGTATTTCATCAATAAATAAAACATCATTATCTTGAAGAGTAGTTAAAATAGCAGCTAAATCTCCAGCCCTTTCTATGGCAGGTCCTGAAGTTACTTTTAAATTACCACCCATCTCTGTTGCAATTATATTTGCAAGGGTAGTTTTACCAAGTCCTGGTGGTCCATAAAGAAGAACGTGATCTAACGCTTCTCCTCTATTTTTTGCAGCCCTAATAAAAATGTCTAATCTTTCTTTAACTTTATCTTGACCTATATATTCGCTTATTTTTTGAGGTCTTAAACTCAACTCTCCGTTAAAGTCCTCATTTAGTTCATTTGGAGTAATAATTCTTTCCATTTAAATCACCTAACCCATTAATACTCTTAAACATTCTTTTATCATAAGCTCTACTGTACTATCTTTTTTAATATTTTTTATAGCCATATTAGCTTCTTTTTCACTATAACCTAAAGCTAAAAGTGCTCCTAATACTTCTGATATTTTAAGTGCATAATCATCATCTGAAGGAATTAATTTAGAAACATTTTCTTCTCCTTCTATTAGCTCATCAGGTTTTAATTTATCCTTAAGTTCTAAAATAATTCTACCTGCTGTCTTTTTTCCAATTCCTGGTGCTCTGCAAAGATGCTTTTCATCTCCAGTCATTATTGCATATTTTAAATTATTAATTCTACTTATAGATAATAATGATAATGCAGCCTTAGCACCAACCCCATTTATACTAATTAGCATATTAAACATTTGTAATTCTTCCTTTGATAAAAATCCATACAAACCTATAAAATCTTCTCTAACAATTTGTTCTAAATAAAGCTTAACCTCTTCTCCAATAGAAGGCATTTCTGCCATTGTTATACCTGAAGAAAATATTTTATATCCAATGCCATTATTCTCAATAACAACATAATCTTTAACTATTCCTATATAATTTCCTTTTATGTATTCATACATTAAGGTTTCCCCTCCTCTATGCTTAGGTGAAAGTATGTTCCCATACAAGTCTACTTATTACTTTATCATTTTAATTGTAATCTTTCAAGAAATCATATTATTTTTTAAAATATTTTAAGACCTAGCAAAAAACACTAGGTCTTAAATATTTACTACATATATTTATTTTAATTTAAAAGCTATATTATAATAATTTTCTAAGTAGTTAATTCAGTTATTTTATTTTCAGCTTCTTCTAAATTACTACTATTAAAGTATTTAAAATTTTTAAGTTTATTTATATCACTTTCTCTAAGCATATCAATTGTAATATCATCAGAGTAGACTTTTTCTGTTTTTAATTTTCCTTTATCATCAGTTTTATAAATAGCTAAAAACCCATCACTTTCACCTATATAATAAGTATTTGCCTTTAGTGATTCCTCTTTTGTTCTCTTATATACAAAGGTATCATTAGATTTATTAACTAATTTATATCCATTTTTAGATACAGCTTTTGAAAGAACCTCTTCTGTTAAATTCTTTTCAAGGTTATATTCATTCATTAATGTACTTATTGTAACTGTTTTATCTCTATTTGTATCTGTATAAAAGGACACCTTAAGATCATCTCTAAGTTCCATTCCAGAATTGTTATGAATCATTTCTTTACCCATAGTGCTATTATTTAAATTTCTACTTTTAATATTTTTTGAAACAAAATAATAACTTGTAAAAAATAAACCAATAATTGCAATAATAGAAAAAATAAAATATTTCTTTCTTCTCATATTTATCACCTCTTATTGGTTATTGTTTCCTATTTATATTTTTTTATACAATAAGTTAAAATTCGTATAAATATATATTTCTTAAATTTTCTAAAGTATCTTTATCAAGACCATATTCCTTTTCAAAATACTCATCATAAGAATTATAATTATTTTTAATAGTATTTAAACTTTCCTCTATAAGATTTCTATTTACACCTAAAATTCCTTTTATTAAATCCTTTGTTTTATCATCTTTAATATATTCACCATATATTCCCATAATCTTTTTATTACTTTCTGCTCTACTTTCATTACTCTTTAAATAATCCTTTATAACAGTTTCTTCTGGAACATTAAGTGCCAATAATATTAAAGCTGAACCTACTCCTGTTCTATCTTTACCAGCTGTACAATGTTGTAATATTGCTGTATTATTTGGATTTTTAAAAAGCTTAAACAATTCCTTATAAGCTGGATTATTTATCGGCATACTCTTATATCCTTCTAGTAATAATTTATCTGGTGTAATTGTCATTTTATTTCCCTTTATTATTCCTTCTACATAACTTACCATATCAAAATTTTCATTATCTAAGCTGCTTAAAGCAGATATATTTAAATTTTTAATTAAAGGTACTTGTACATCTGGTTTTTTTTCTTCCTCTTCTTTTGATCTATAATCTAATACATATTTAATTCCTAATGTTTTAAAATAATCTAAATCTTCATTTTTTAAATCTGATAAATCTTCTGAACGATAAAATACTCCCCATTTAACCTTTCTATTATCTTTAGTTGTATAACCACCTAAATCTCTAAAATTTGAAAAACCTTTAAGTGGAACTATCCTTTCCGCTAAAATTAATTCTTCATTTCCTACTACAATTTTATAAAAAGTTCTATTTTTAGGTTCTGGATCTTTAAATTCCATTTCATCTGTTTTATTAAAATCCATTAAAAACTTATAATTTTCATCTATTTTATTCATATAATAAACTTTACCAGTATCACATACTTTATTTAATTTAATAATAAGATTATCTTCATTATCTCTTTTTATAAATCCATCTAATTTATTATTCATTTAATCAACTTCTTTCTATTTTCTTATGTTTATATCATTATACCTTTATTTAAAGTAATCCTATCTTTAAACTTAAATTATTAATTTAAAGATAATTGAATATTAATTTTATTTACAAGGTTATAAAAATAATTGAAATAATATTTAACATAGATTTAAACATTTTTAATGTTGACAATTCAGATAGGAATTCTATATAATCTAAAATAATTATTATTAATAAGGTTAGAGGAGAATGCTAAATGAAAAAAAGATTATTACTTATTATTACCTCATTACTACTTATTGTTTTTGCATTTATAGGCTGTGAATCTAACAAAAATTTTAAGGAAGATACTATAAATTCAAAAACAATTACTATTGGAACATCTGGTACATACTATCCTTTTACTTTTTTAAATAATGGAAAGCTTGAAGGATTTGAAATTGATATGTGGAATGAAATAGGAAAACATATTGGTTATAACATAGAATTTAAACCAGCATCTTTTAGTGGCTTATTTGGAATGCTAGAAAGCGGTAAAGTAAATACAATAGCAAATCAAATAACTATTACTAATGAAAGAAAGGAAAAATATAATTTTACTAATCCTACTGTATATAGTGGTGCTCAAATAATCGTTAAGAAGGACAATAATTCAATAAAATCCTTTAAAGATTTAAAGGGGAAAAAAGTTGGAGTTGACCTTGGTAGTAACTATGAGAATATAGTTAAAAGTAAAGATACTGATAAAAAAATAAATGTACTTACATATCAAAATACTGATGCAGCTTTTAATGAACTACTTCTTGGAAGAATAGATGCTGTTGTTATAGATAAAGTTTCAGCTCTTGCTACAATTAAAGAAAAAAATCTTAATTTAAAACTTGCTGGTAACCCTATTGATAAAATAGAAAATGCTTACCCATTTATTAAAAATAAAGAAAATACTGAACTTATAACTAAAATAAATAATGCTTTAGAAGATATGAAAGAAAATGGAACATTAAAGTCAATATCAGATAAATGGCTTGGAATGAATGTTACAGTTCCAAATAATAATGAAAATTACTCAAAGGTTAATGAATTAAAAAATAATTCTTCAACATATTTTGATTTTATGTATTCATTTAAACTTATTCCTATGTTAATTAAAGCTTCCAAAACTACTCTTTCTCTATCTGTTTTTGGTATGTTAATGGGACTTATAATTGGAACTATTTTATCTATTATAAGAATTTATAAATTTCCTATTTTAAAACAATTAGCTGAAATTTATATTTCATTTTTTAGAGGTACTCCTCTTTTAGTACAGCTATTTTTACTATACTTTGGTATTCCTCAAATAATACCTTCCCTTCAAAATATGAGTGCCTATACAGCAGCTCTTATAGGTCTTGGATTAAATGCTTCAGCTTATATTGCTGAAATACTAAGATCATCAGTAACTGCTATTGATAAAGGTCAAATGGAAGCCTGCTTATCACTTGGTATGACAAAGGGAGAAGGACTTAGACGAATTATTATGCCACAAGCTTTTAGAATCGCAATTCCACCCCTTGGAAATATATTTGTAGATACTGTTAAAGGAACATCTTTAGCTTTTACATTAGGAGTTGTAGAATTACTTGCAAAGGCACAAATGGCCGCTGCCTCTAGTTATAAATTTTTTGAAAGTTACATTATAGTAGCTATTATGTATTGGATTATAATAGAAATCTTTAATTATTTTCAAAGAATATTAGAGAAAAAACTTTCAGTATATTAAGGTAGGTATTAATTATGATAGAAATAAATGGACTTAAAAAAACCTTTAAAAACTTACAAGTTTTAAAAGATATTAATATAAAAGTAAATACTGGCGAAGTTGTTGTTATTCTTGGACCTTCTGGCTCTGGTAAATCAACCTTTTTAAGATGCTTAAACTATTTAGAAACTCCAGAGTCTGGAGAAATACAAATTGGAGAAGTTAAAGTAAATACAGAAAACATTTCAAAAAAAGAAATAGTAAATTTAAGAAAACAATCTGCTATGGTCTTTCAACATTACAATTTATTTAATAATAAAACAGTTCTTGAAAATGTAACTGAAGCATTAATAGTTGTAAAAAAACTAAATAAAGAAAAAGCAATAGAAATTGCAATAGAATCATTAAAAAAAGTTGGAATGGAAGAAAAGCTAAATTCCTATCCAAATACACTATCTGGAGGACAAAAGCAAAGAGTAAGCATTGCACGTGCTATTGCTATTAATCCAAATGTTATTCTTTTTGATGAACCAACATCAGCTTTAGATCCAGAACTTGTTACAGAGGTTTTATCTGTTATTAAAGATCTTGCAAAGGAACATAGAACTATGATTATAGTTACCCATGAAATGTCTTTTGCTAAAGATGTAGGGGATAAGATTATATTTATGGCAGATGGTCTTATTATTGAAGAAGGAACTCCAGATGAAATATTTAAATCTCCTAAAAATGAAAGAACAAAACAATTTTTAAATAGATTTGTAACTTCCAATTAATTACTTATAAAATATAAAAGCTATTTATATCCATTAGAATAGTAAATAAATCTTAGACTGTAGGAAAATTTGTGTAAACCCATATTTTCCTACAGTCTTTTATTTAAATTCCTGTAATACTTTATTTATACCTTCTTTGTTTAAATCTATAGCCTTTCCAACAGTTCCCCCAAGCTTTTTCCAAACATAATTATGAACTTCAACTCCATTTTCAAAATTTGAATCCTTCCATTTAGATAATTCCTCATAAAGATAATCATCTACATCTTTAACCTTTAATAAAACCTTATCTAGCCTTTTTAAAGTTATCTTTTCTTCTCCCCATATTTGATTGTCCTCTGCAATTATTAATGAATTTGCCATTTTATGAACTTCATCATATATTTCATTTATTTTTATCTGAACCTTCTGTCCCTTTACCTTCACATTAACTATATTTTCACTCTCAGCTTTCTTTTGTTTATTTATACTGTAATCATATAACTTAAATCCAATAGGAAATGAAACTATAACTGTAAAAATCATAGCTATAATTATTCTTTTAGTTATTTTCTTATCTTTCAAATTAGAGCTTTCCTCTTCATAATCATTACAGTTATTAATTTCTTCTTCTCTTACTTCCTTAATTTCCTCATTAATTCTTTCTAATATATGTTTATTTTCTTCATCCTTTTCCTTATTTATTTTATCCTCATCTTTATCTAATCTCTCATTATCTTGAAGCTTGTCCGTACTATAATTTATATCATCTTCATTAAAGTTTCCTTCACATATCTCTTCATTCTCTATTTTATCAATCTTATGTATATCATCATCTATTTTAGGTTCTTCCGTTTCATAATTTTTATCTAACTCACATTTTTCATCTGCTTTTTCTATCTTATCTAAATTTTTCAGTTCATTATTCTCTTCATTAACTTTTTTATTTTTTTCTCCCATATATATCGCTTTCCTTTCCTTTTTTTACCATTTATATTTATTATTTTATATTATTTTGAAATTGTTTTCAATGATATATTTTATAAATTTATGTTATCATAATATAAATAAAAAAATTTTTTTATTTATATTATGAGGTGAAAAAATAATGACAAAAGACATACTTTACGAAAATGCTATACGTTTATTAAATAAAAGTAATACTCTTTCATTGTCAGTTGTTGATGAAAATGGTTATCCTATAATTTACGCAATGGAAAAAGTACTACAAATAAATTTAGAAAAGGTTATTTTTATTACAAAAAAAGTTTCAAAAAAAGTCAGTTTATTAAATATAAATAATAAATGTTGTGTAGAAGTTCACACAGAAGATGATATGGTTTGTTTGAAAGGATATATTGAAATTAAAAATAGTGAAAAAGATAAAAAAGAAATCTTGCCAAAGAATTATATACAACGATTAAAAAATAGTGGAAGTGATAAATATTGTTTATTAATTTTTCATACTTTAAATGCTCATTTATATATAGATGGAATTTTAAAAACTATACCCATTCAATAAATACAACAAGAAAATGTTAAAATTCAAATTATAAAGCTAATATAAAAATAGTAATTTATAATACAGAGAACAAAGTAGAATTTTTTACCTACTTACAGAATGGTAACAACAAAAGAAAGGATGTTTATATGTTTAATAATAAGATGCAAAGTTACTTAGGCAATAATTATACAGATAATTACATAATTAACTTTTTGAACTATTGGATGTTCCCAAAAGAGCCAAGAGAAGAAAATGATTTGGATTGTCTTTATTTAAATGGAGATTTATGTGCAGATACCATTTTTTCTGTTTGGACACCACTGAAATTTGTATTAAATTGTTTAAATCCATATGAAAAGTTCTATAAAAAAGATAAATATGGGTCTGATCCACATATATTTTTGAAAAAAATCAAATGTAACATTGATATATATTTGCCTAAAAATGAAAAAATAGTAAAAGATTTATATCATTTTGCAAAATTGGCTGAGACAAGAGCAAATGTAATGAAATGGCCAGTTCAAGGTATAAATAATAAGCGGTACAATGACTATGATCAAATGCCACCTACAATTTATAATTGCTTTTCAAATGGAAAATATAGCAAATACTTTGATAACGATGATTTGAAGGTAGTTAATTGGATTAAAAGAGAAAAACTCGAAATGTTTTTCTTTGATAATATAATTTCAAAGGAAACTATAAAGCCATTAATTACAAGTATGAAAGCAAATGAGAAAAAATGGTTAATAAATAAAGATGAAATTATGGAGATGCTACAAAAAATCAATAAAACTTTAGAAGAACGATTGAGCTACTTCTAAATCATATTTTAATTTATCCTTAGCTTAAATTTAAAACTTAACAAATATATTTATTAATAACTAGAGTCCAACAATAAACTTGCTGGACTTTTAATTTATATTATATTAAAAATTACACTTAATAATAGTGTACCTTTAGGACTTCAACTTTATTATACAATTTGTTTTAATAGCCACTTTTTTGTTTCTTCATTACAAAAAGCACCTTTTAAACTATTTAAATATATTTTTTCTACATCTTTATAAGTTAATGAATGTACATCATTTATATTATTACATTCCTCTGTTAATGTTACATTAGAAACTGTTCTATTATCTGTGCTTAAATTTACATATAAACCATCATTTAAAAATTTCTTTATTGGATGATTTTCATATCCTTTTACAGCCTTAGTTTGAACATTACTTTTAGGGCACATTTCTAAAATAATACTGTTATCCTTAACTAAATTATAAACTTCTTTATCCTTTTCTATAGCAACTGCATGTCCTATTCTCTCTGCTCCTAAAAACTCTATTGCATCTTTTACATTACTTGAAAAGCCAGTTTCTCCAGCATGAATTGTAACTTTATAACCATACTTTCTTGCAAGATCAAAAGGCTTCTTAAAATTCTTTGCAAACCCTTCTTCTTCTCCTCCTGCAAGGTCTAAAGCAACAACACCTTTTCCTATAAAATCTTTTCCACCTTCAATAACTTCATAAGTTGATTCAACTGTCATATGTCTTAAAAGGCTTAAAATTAAATTACTTTTAACTCCAAAATCCTCTTCTCCTTTTCTTAATCCTTCTAAAACGCTCTCTATTATTTCAGGAACTTCCATCCCCCTTTCCTTATGTAATAAAGGTGCAAATCTAATTTCAATATATTTTACATTCTCTTTACTTACGTCTTCTATTAATTCATAAGCTATTCTTTTTAAATTTTCTTTATTTTGCATTAACTTTATAGGTAAGTCAAACCTTTTTAAATATACATCTAATGAAGGACAATCCTCTGGAACAATTAATGTACTTTTTATTTCTTCATATCCTTTATTATCTACTGCTATATTTTCTTTTTCTATTAAATCTAAAACTGTCTCTACTCTTAAGCATCCATCTAAATGACAATGTAACTCAATCTTTGGTATTTTTTCAAAATTCATTATATTATCCCTCCTAAATTTTATAAAAAAAATCTTGATTACGAAGAAGGTATTTTGCACATTAAATACCTTCTTCGTAATCAAGATTTGTTGGTTCTTGGTAGAAACTCCTTAACCTTATTTTAAGGATTATACGAATTGCTTTTTTTTAAATTAAATCTATTTTAACATATTATTTTTATAAATCAAGAAATTTTTTTAAATTTCAATAAAAAAATAAAAGCATCAAAATCTGATGCTTTTTAATAAAAATAGCTGTTAAAATTAAATATTACTTTTTGCTTCTAGCTTTCTAAGCTTTCTGTTAACCTTTGCAATCAGTCTTACATTGTGAGTTCCTTTGTTAATTAATGAACCTTTTCTAACTTCTAATTCTAATCTTTTATTCATTTAAAAATCCCCTCTCACCCATAAATATTTTAAATACGGTTGCTTCCATATTGATTACAATTCTACCATATTTTATAATTTATTCAAGATGATTGCATTTCAATTTTTAAATTTATCTGCTTTTATCTCTTAAACTTTAAGTTTATCTCTTCTTTTGTCATAATTCTCATTTTTTCTATAATAATTTATTTTTTAAATGGGTTTTTCCTCTCTTTATCTTTTCCAAGCTTCCTTGATTCTTTAGAATAACCTATTTCATTAGCTGTTTCACATTTCATCTTTTCTACTTCTTTTTTAGTTTTTTGTCCTGATTTTTTGTTAGCCTTACTATTTTTATTGTTTTTATGAGACATATTATTCACTCCTTTAACTAAATACATATCATTTATATTATTTAATTTTTTAGTAATATATATTCCATAAAAATTTTGTAACAAAAAAATCACACCTATAATATATAAATATTGAAAGTGTGATTTTTGTATGTAATTGTAAATATTTTCATAAGCAAATTTACATAGCTTCTATTTTATCTTTTATAAAATCTTTAAGGTTTTTATAATTGAATTTTTTGTTATTAGAAGTATCTTCTATAACAAGTTCAAACTTATCTTTTACATCTATATATTTTAGCCTATCATATTCTCTTACATTGTGGGTATATATTTCTTTAACATATTTTAATTTATTATTCCATTCTTCCATTGTATTTGGCTTTAAATTTTTAAATTCCAATTTATAATTATCTAAGTTATCATCAAAAAAAGTTATATTTTTTACAAACAAATCAATAGGCTCGAAGTTATTATTAATACCATTAATAATATACTTAAACTCTCCTTCTTTTTCATTATATTTAATTTTTATAAATCCATCAGCTGTAATTTCTATAGATAGTTTTCCTAAAATATCATCTTCATATTTATACAATATATCCTTACCGTCTTTGTCCATTTTAAAATCTAATTCTTTTGTAAGAAATTTATCAAGCTCCTTTTTATTGTCTTCATTATATGCATCTAAAGTTACATCATATTCCAATTCCTTTTTCATCAAGTCAATACTATATTTTTTAATTAAGTCCTCACACTCTTTAATTGTTAGTTCCTTATGTAATTTATTGTTTTTTAACTTATTTATATCCATATTAACCCTCCTAAAAATTCTCTATACTTTCATCTTAGTTAATTACTTACATTTCTTCAATATATTTTACAATTAGTTTACATATGGATATTATAATTTCTAACAATATTTATCTATTTTTCCTCTAATTTCTCCAATTAAAAATATTATTTCAAATTTTTAATTAACTCTACTCCCTAAGTTAAATATGCACTCTATAATTTTTAAACTGGATTGTTAAGTACATATATTACACTATTGATTTTACTTTCATAACCTTCATTTTTAAAATTTAACTTTTCCAATAGTTTTTTACTTGCTATGTTTTCAGGATGAACTAAACATGCTATTTCATATGTTGGAAACATTTCAAAAAGTTTCTCTATAAGATTTTTTAGCATTTCATAAGCATATCCATTTCTTTGATGTCTATATGAAATAGTATATCCAAGTGTAATAGTTTTTCCTTTAAAGGCAACATATATGTGACCTATTAAAATATCAGTACTTTTTAATGCTATTGCTAATTGGATTGTCTCTCCATTTAAAATTTTTCCCTTTTCATTTTTTATAAAATCAGCTAAATATTCCTTTGAATTTTCTTCCCATCTTTGATATTTTGAACATAAAATATTGTTTCTATAATCATATAAACAATCTAAATCACTATCTTTAAAATTTCTTAAAACTAATCTTTCTGTTTCTAATATCATATTCCCCTCCTAATTTATACATTTGTAAAATCCACAAAATCTTCTGGAATTAATTCATAATCAACTGAAGTTTGTAATTCTCCTAACTGATTCCTCCATGAATCTTCTCTAACTCCTACTTTTTTAAACCCAAGAGTTTCATATACGTGTTTAGCTCTGTTATTATTTATATTAGTGTCAAGAATTACCTTTTTATATCCCATATCATAAAATAAATATGAAATTAGCATACTTAAAAATTTTCTTCCAAATCCTTGATTTTGTTTTGATAAAGTGCAGATCTTAATTCCTATTTCAACAACTTTATTTCCTACATTATAATAAACCATCTCACCTACAGCTGTTTTATTAATTTCAAGAATTAATCTCCTTTTTACATCATCTCTATCTGTTTTAATTTTTTCTACAATATCTTTTGCTTTCTCTCCTGTTCCATTTGGAAATCCAGCATGCTCCATAATTTTACCATCATTCCACCACTTAGCTAAAAGTACCCCATCATTAACTGTGGCATTTCTTATAATTAAATTTTTATATTTTAATAACATATATAATCACACCCTCATATAAATATTAACTTATATTTATTATTTTACCAAAATCTTAAGTCTAATTAATACTTGAATAAATTTTTGTTTCTACTATTATTATAATAAATCACTTAACAGAAAAAAACACACCTTCAATACTGATATAACTTTATTATTGTATATTATGTTCTTTTACTATAATTTCTTATCTCTAGTTCTAATAGAAACTCTTCTAATATATCTTTTAAGTACAACAAAAAAGCTACCTCCTATCTTGTTATAGATAGAAAATAGCTTTTTCTGTATACATCATCAACAAATAACATAATATATGTATATCGTAATAAATCTTTTATTTTAACGAAAATCTAATTCATTAAACTCGTTGATATCACTAGCTTTACGTCCTATTCTTCCCATCCTTCTGGAATGGGTAATAGTGTAATGTCTTTTATTATAACAACCTATAAATGGCTTAAATACTACATTATCTTTTTATAGTACATTACTATATATTATAATATTTTATTCTATAAGGGGCAAAAAAAGGGGCAAAATTATACTTTGCCCTCTTCTACTTTTTTTATAAAACTCTAATAATAACTTCTCTGCTGCTCAATAGTTTAAAATAGAGTGTATTATTTTATAAGGGTTAAAAAAATAAAGGACTAAGAAATAAATCTTAATCCTTATTATTCTTACCTTCAATCTTTAAGTTCGATTAATATAGAATTTACTTAATTTAATATGGTTAATTAAACTTAATATAAAAAATATACCATCACTTAAAGAATATTCTCATGTCATAATTACTTATGTAATCTCTCACATCATATAAATTACTATGTAACCACTTATACTCATTAGGATACATTTGTTTCACATATGCTTGAAAAACACCATTATAATATATCATATAATATTTATTACTATTTATATATTTTTGCACATTCACTTTTTTATAATAACTATATTCTTCTTTTAATATTTTTCTTATTTCTCTTAAAATGCCCATAGCATCCTTCTTATTACCATCTGAGAATAATTTCATACCTTCTTCAGCTTTTTTAGAATAAAATTCAATGTGTTCAATCATTTCATTTATTGATATTTCTCTTTCATCAAACTTTAATACATTATCTTTCATTATCTGTCCACCTCACTACTTTAAATAATTATATTATTTTTTATTATAATACTTAATTAATAGCTGTTCTATCTCTTCCATAGTACAATATCTCTTATTCTTATCTCTAAATACTATTCCTAAGTTTATATAATACTTAAATCCTGTATATATACTTACCTTAACATATACACAGGATTAATAATCTTTCTTTTATTACTGGCCCAACATTGAGTTAATCCTAACTCTTCTACATATACTAAATACTTATCATATTCTTTATCATGTATAGCCTTTAAATAAGCCTCTTCCCTCTTGTATACATCTTTTAAACTCAATCCCATATCTTTTATTCTCTTCATCATTATTTCTCTATGCTCCATTATAATATAGCCTCCTTAATTAAAGGTATGAATGAATTTGACACCCTTTATATTTAAATATAACTTATGTTTCTTTTTAATGTATGTAGTCCTAAATTAGGATTACATCTCTTACAAACTGACCCGTCAAAACAACTTATCAGCTTATCATCTTTATTAATTAATATACCTTTAAGTATATTAAAGGTCTCCTTGATTTAGGGCGTCGTATTTATATTCTTATCTATATATGATAAAAGGATAAGAACTTTAATCTTATCCTTTTGACTTAATACATAAATTCATTTTATTTTTCTATCTCTTTAATTATCTCTTCATTATCATTATAATATGTAATTCTTTTAGGTGTTATTTTTTCATTTGAATCAATCTTTGAATCATATGGATCATATTCCTTTGAATCAAATGGATCATATCCTCCATTTCCATAATCTTCGTATATTCTTAATTTATTATCTCTTACGAACGGATTTATATAATCGTAATATTCTACTTTAACCTGTAAAAAACTATCTACAACAGCCACCATCTTTTTACCATCTTTCTCTACAATATGCTCTGGATCAGTAAATGCATATAAAACAAATCCAATAAATATATAAATTCCGATACTTAAAACTATTAATGAAATTCCAATTTTACATAAAATCCGTGTAGATGTCTTATCATTACTCTTGCGCATAATCTTATATAAAAAAATAATTATTTGAATTAGAATTGAAAATACTAATATAGTAAAAATACTTACAAATATAAAATTAACCCAATTTAATAATACCAACTTATTTAATTTAAGTATATATTCAAGAATCTTATACACTATTATTATTAAAAATAGCGTAATACAATTAATAATAAAAATTTTCTTTTTCATAAAGCCTCCTTATGAATTTATATCTATAAATAAGCACTATCATATCCTTCAAGTTTTTCTTATTTATAATTATCTAGATGTTTGTTTGATATAAGATATGTTTTGAAATCATTCCATTTAAGATGTATTTATTCATTATATACATTAAAATATTTCTCTATTTTGCTCCTTTAAGTTACTATTTTAACGTATTAAACAAAATATCACAAACATATATTCAAATCAACATGATGTATTTTTCAATTTATAAATTATATTAATATTTATAATGTTATTATATTTGCATTAACAAATTAGAAAACAAAAAATTGTAAGACTTATTCTTGCAATTCTTTTTGTTATATGGAAAGTATTAAAGTTAAATGTAAGTTTGATGTTATCCTTAGTTATTATAGATCTTATTTTATTGCATTAATAGTTGGTTTTATTTTAAGCTTACTATATTTGTATTATCTTTTACTTATATACTTTATCATTAGAAATTAATAAAAATAGCTGCAGGGATTAAGTTCCTTACAGCTATTTTTACTAAATAATATTCTATCTCTATATAATAAATATTATTTTTTTGGTTTTTTCTTTTTTAATTCTAAAATCTTCAAATAAAATAAAAAATTATAGATTCAAAAATAATAATTCATTTTTTTAATCTATTCTTCTAACTCGTCCAATTCATTTTCTAGCTCAAGTTCTATTTGTTCATCAACAATACTATAAACTAAATCATCATCTTCTTCTTCCTCGGAATTTTCTAATTCTTTTATTTCATCTTGTATTTTTTTTAATTGGGCTTGTACATTTTCATCAATTACATTACCTATATTTCTTAAGAAACTTAACTTAACATGTGCTGTCCACTCACCACGAACCTTACTTTCATTATATGCTTCAACAATTGTAGGCAAAATTTTTCTACACATTAATATTGTAAGTGCTATTACTTTTTCATCATCATTATATCTCATAAGAGAACCTACATAATTTGCATCAGAAATTTTATTACCATTATTAAATTTTAATTCAGATACAAGTATATGATCTTTATATTGTATTTCTGGTTTTAAAGCCTTTAAATTATCATCATTAAAAATAAATGCTAATGTTCCTAATAATGCACCAACTCGTACGCCTTGTCCTCTTATAGCATTTATCTCATCCTTACTTTTCCCCATATAACTAACAAGTCCTGTTAAATATAGTTTACATCCATTCATTAATTCATCATTTTTATATTCTCTTAGTCTATAAAACATCCAATATAATAAATCTTTATCAATATTATTATCCTCAATAATTTCTCCCCATATTGATTCTTTGAAAAACTTTTTTATTATTGAACTGGCATGTGTTTTGCTTGATAATATTATTAATTTAATTTTCGTTTTATCTTTATAAATTAAAATATTTTCTTCAAACCAATTCATTCTATCTTCTAACGAATCATCTTTTGACCAAATTTTTTTAGCATACTCAATTCTAACTCTAAAATATATATGCTCTATTTTTTCCCCATCTACTTCTATTTCTCTTTTACTATTTATATCAAATCCATCTATATTAATTATAGCGTTTTTTAAGTCTCTTTCATCCCAATCCATCTTTATTATATGTTCTTTATTTCTATTTAGAACATTAATAACATCATCAATCTCAGTAAAATCTTTAAAATACCAATTTGAAAATTTTATCATAAAATCTTTATTCCTTTCTATATACCACTTCTTGCTTATCGAAATTTAAATCAAAAAATATAATTACAATCTTTTTCAAAAAAAATTTATAAATTTTTTTTGAACATATAACTCTTATATCAGTTGATATATAATCTTCATTTTTTATTGATTTATTTGATAGTATTTCTAAAGTTAAATATATTTTTTTATTATTTTTATTTGTGATATCAACACATATTTCTTTAGATGGATTATCGTAATTTATATAATCATATTGATCTAAATCACTTACAGTAATGCTTGTCCAATCAGTATTTTTAATTACTATATATATAATTCCATCTAATTTTCTTATTATAGTCTGTAAAAGTTTATACTTATAATCTACAAATATCTCCAAATCAACTTTAGAAATTTTATCTATTCTTAAACGTAATTGTTTCAAGTCTACTCTATTTTTAAAAAAAGTTTTTATTGATGCTGGTGAATTAATACTTTGTGCAATAAAATTAAAAATTAAAGTTATTATTGCCGAATCTACTGCAATTCTAGCAGTACTACTTAATGGTAACATATTTAATCCTAATAATTTTTGAACGTTGTCTATTATTGTTAAATTTGTTAAATTAAACAATAATACCGCTATAGGTGCACTATATTTTATTAAACATTTTAAATATCCTGTAATACCTCTGCTCCATATAATATATATTGATGGAAGTATAAATATTATATAACCTATATTTCTCACCATCCTAAATACACTTTATAACTTCCAGTACTTTATCTAATATTTTAGAATCATCAATTATTAATAACCCATTATCATATAATGAAAATTTTATTTTTATTGGTTTATCATCACTTTGCATTCTAAATGACATATACTTTATATCTATTCCTTCATTTGATTTTAACCAATTTAATTCATCTAATAAATTTTCTTTAAGATTATTAGATGAATTATAATTTATTTGAGATATTAATTTTAATAACATTTCATTATCATCTTTAAAAATATCTATTAATCTAATTTCATCTATAATTAAATTTTTTTTCATACATGATTTCAATAAATTTAAAAATTTATTGGCTGTTATAATATATTGTGTTGCTGGGAACTTATTCATTTCTTCTAATAAATATTTATAATCATACAAATTATAATCATATTGAATGGCGATTTTGTTTCCAGATAATAATACAATTTTATCTTTTCCAAACTTTTTGTATAAGTAATTTAAAGTTTGTTCAAAATTAGATGAATCTAATATATATATTTTAAATTGTTTATCCATAAATTATCACCTCCAAAATTTTAAATCTACTGTATAATTGTATACCTATTACATAAATAATATGTTTCAAGTAAATTATATCAATAAAAATTACTGAAGTATACTTATATTAACTAAATTTAACTTTTATTATATACATTTAATTAATTTTTATTCGCAATAAATTAAAATAAAGGCAGGATTTCTCCTGCCTAAATTACTTTTTATACACAATGTCCTAGTTTTTATCTACCCTAAAATTCCTCTATGCTATTCCTAACATTTTTTTATACATATCTATTTCCTTATCTTTTTCAGCTATAAATTGTATTATTTCTCTTTCATTTACTTTTAATATAATAGGTCTATTTGCAATTTTATCTAGTTTATCCCATAAAATATTTAATGGTATTACAGCCTCTGCATTAGAACCAGTTCCGTTAAATTTATCTCCTACAACATTTCCACCATTAAGTAATGTTGGTTGTGTAAAGATACCACCATTATATAAATAATTTATGTTAGGTAAATTAACTCCAAAGTGTTGCCCTCCGACAACTGGTACCCAACTTGGAATGTCTACACTAATACTATTTATTCCACTTATTGCGGCGTTAATCATTCCGATTACTGCATTTAATGGTGCTTTTAAAACAGCTCCTAAACCGTCCATTATTCCACCGAATATATTTACTACTCCTTGCCAAGCTTGACTCCAATTACCCGTAAATACACCTTGTATAAAGTCTATTACTCCGCTAAATATTCTTTTTATAGAATTCCAAACACTAGACATATTATGCATGAAGGCATTTATAATATTTCCAAACACTCCAAAACTCTTGGTCCAATCTGTAGTAAATATTCCTGTTAAGAAGTTATTAAATCTTTTAAATACACTAGTTATCTTTGTCCAAACTTTATTAACTCCATTTCTAAACCAATCACATTTATTATACAAAGTAACAAATACTGCTCCTAAAGCTAAAAGAATTGTTATTACTAATCCTATTGGATTCATTCTCATTGCTAAGTTTAAAGCTTTTTGTGCTAAAGTCATAGCTTTTGTTGCTGCTGTAACTGTTAATTGAGCTGCTTTAAATGCTAACAATTTAACTTTTTGTGCTACCCATACTGCTCCATTTTTTATTGCCATTGCTGTATTTTTTATTATTTCTATAGTAAATTTGGCTAAGGACTTGATACAATTTAATATTCCTTTTACAAAATTAGCTACACCCTTTGCTGCACTTTTTACTAGCTCTATAGTAAATTTAGCTAAAGATTTAGTTATATTAACTATTCCATTTTTAAACTTACCAATTACATTAGTTCCATTTTTTACGCCTTTTGCAAAACCTTTTACTCCATCAATACATTTTTTTGTGTTTCCAGGAAAATTTTTAAGGAATTTTACTGTTACACTTACACCTTTTCCAAAACTGCCCAATGCTTTTATAGTTGGACCTAATGCTACTGCAAATAATCCCATATATACTATAGTTTGTTGTGTGCCTTTATCCATTCCAGATAAATTTGTTATTAATTTATTTAAGTAAAGAATTAATGGAGTAAATATAGGTAATAATCTACCTCCTATTGTTGCTTCAAGTTCTTTAGTAGATTCTTTAAAAGTTCTACCTGCATTTGCTGCTTGATCGCCAGTTCTAGCAAAATCTCCTTGTGCATCTTTAGTCTTAGCCATTACATAGTTATAACGTAACTGTACTTGCTCGGCTTGGCTCATATCTTGAATTTTTTTATGAATGCCTTTACTTTCTGCAAATCTTTGTAGGTTAGTTTGTGTCATTATTATTCCTAACCCTTTTAAAGATTCAGTTTCACCAGTATATACTCCAGTAAGTGCTGTATTTGCTTGTTCTATAGATATATTTTTAAAAGATGCCATATCTGCTGCTAATTGAGTTAAATTCATAGAATAATCCTTAGTTTGATTAGCATTTAAACCCATACTTGAACCCATATCACCAAACTTACTAGCCATTTCTAAAGCACTAGATTGACACATCCCCATAGATTGTAAAGAAGTTTTACTCCAACTTTCAACTGTATTTGCATTATTTTTAAATACAACATCTGTTTTATTTATATTTTCGTTTAAATCACTTGCTGCTGAAAATGAAGCTTTACCTGCCAACATTAATGGAGCTGTTAATCCTAAACTTAACTTATTACCTAAACTAGAGAATTTATTAGAAAATTTATTTAATTTAGAATCAAAAGAAGATGTAGCATTTTCACTTTTCTTTAAAGTTTTTGCCACATCTTCACCTTTTTTATTTATTAAATCAAAAGCTCGTACTGTTTCTTGATAATTAATATCAAACTTAGCACCAGCCTTAAATACTTCTGCTATTAGTTCCACCTCCCTTCTTTTATAGGAGTTTATTTAATAATTTATTTTGTTTATTTTTAATCTTTTTAACTTTATGCATTTTTTCAGCATAAGTTAAATTATTTTTAGTTCCCCCTACATAATCCATATAATCAAGTGACTCACCATTTAAAACCTGATAAATAGCATTTTCTAGTACATATTGATTATGTATTCTTTCATTAAAATACTGTTTAATAGTTCCATCTATAATCACTACTGCATCTGTTATTCGCATATTTATTATAATTGAATAAGCATTACACTTTACTAATAAACCAATTAAATCACAGCCTATATTTTCTAATGTAATGCTGTAGTAAAAGCCTTTAAGCAAGCTTGAAAATCTTCACTATCTAATATTTTCTTTAACATAGCAAATGTTACATTTATTTTTTGGTTTTGTATTTCTTCTACTTTTACATCAAATAAACTTGCTAGTGTCTTTTCAATAACTTTTGCATTTGGATAATATCTCTCAATTATTGCAGTATATACCAAATTAAAAGCGTTATCTAAAGACATACTTTGCACTTTATCTCCTAAAATATTTAGTTCAATATTTAAATTTTTTGTTTTTAAAGATATTACCTCTTCGATTATCTTTGCTTGCTCTTTTTCATCTTTCTCTTCGTATTCATCCATACTCATTTTAGATTCAATGTCTTCCTTTAAACTTTCTTGCCATTCTACTTGTTTTTTAGAATAAGCCATCATTAAATCCCTTTTTTCATTACTACCACCACCAAATAGTGCCAACACCTCATTTTTAATACCTAATTTGTTTATTAAATTAATTAATTCTATTCCTTTTTTTGTTGTTATTTCTAGTTCAAACTCATTTAATTTTTCTATATTCATTCAATTCTCTCCTTTATTATTCATTTTTTGATTTAACCATTTGAGTAAAATTAGAAAATACTTCAACAGGTTTTATTTTCCCATCATATGCATTTTCCAATGATATTTTAAATGATGCATTTTCTTTACCCTTCATATCGAATTTAATTCCTTCTTTATTAAAAACATCTCTTATTAAAATTATTGTTGGATCTCCACTTTTATTTTCACCTACTACTAAAACATCTTTATATTTTTCTTCTGCTATAATTCCATAACTTGCTACATAATGACCTTCACCTACTTTATCTAGCAAACTACTCTCTATAAGTTTCTCATTTAAATCAAGCAAATCACCTGTTATCTTTACATCCCATTCTGATACTCTTTGCCATCCTTTAACTTTTTTTGCCGCATTTTTTATCACATCAATTTTAGGTTTAATATTTATTGTAAGTTTATCTTCAAAATACCCTAGCACCTTATCTTTTAATGCTTCTACATATCCCTTAGTTGCTTGTACATCAGTAAAATCTCCAATATAAACTGCTCCCTCATCAACTAGCATATTTTTCTCACTAGCATTCCCGTAATCTATTGTCATCTAATCACTCCTAACTATATTTTTTTATGTTATACATTAACACTGCTTTAAATTTATCTTTATCTATATAATCGCTATACCAAACATTTTCTCTTACAATCCAATCCAAATTACTAAACTTAAAATTATTTAATAACTTATCTAACTGCATTGTTTCATTTATTATTTTTATTTTATTTTCTTTTAATCCAACTAATTTAACTTCAAGTGAAATCAAAGTACAATGACCATTTTTAGTATCCATCATTGATTTACCTATCTTGAACTCTTTCGCAATATTTCCATTCTTAAAATTAAAATCATCTGTAATAATATCAACTCCATTTGGTACAATATTGCTTAATTCTTTGTAATATTGAATAATATCTATCATTAATCAAATACCTTTCTTAAATGTTTAATATAAATATTCTCAAACTTTTTAATATCCCTTTTAAATGTACTTCTCAAATAGCTCTTATTTTCAAATTCAACTTTTCTTGCATATATTAAAGGACTACCAACTTCAAAGCTTGAATGAGTATCTGTTAGCTCTGTATTAAAAGTAATACTCTTTTTTAAAGCACCAGGGCTAATTGAACCCTTCTCTTTACTACCAACTGGAGTAACACTTTGTACATCAGCAGTAACAGTAACAGCACATTCTTTAGTTGCATCTTCCATACATTTAATAATTTGATCTCTAAGTTTTAAAATATTATTTTCTACATACATCTATATCACACTCCAAAATCGCATATACCTTATACTCTTTCCAATCTTTCTTCTCCTCAACTTTATAGGTAATATCATCTACAACAATTACATCATCAACATTTAGATTTTCATTGCAATACATTTGTAATTTTGATTTTATTTGACTTCCCCAAGTATATTTAATTGCTTTTTCTAGGATTGGTTGAATATCACATTTGAAAGGTTGCTTTAAAATGTAATTTTTATTAATCATCATATTTTCTCTTAACTCTTCTAATTCAGTTGTAAAATATATATCTTCATATATTTCCATTAAACCCACACCTCTGCCTTTTTATTTGTAGGTTTAGGTAATAATCCCTTAATGTCATTAAAAACATTTTTAATTCCACCATCTACATATGTAATTTGTTTCTCACCTATCTTGTATTGTTTTATTGATGGATTTTGATTTAAATAAGCTTTTAAATTTTGAGTTAATAATATAATTGCACTATTAAAATTTTCTAAAATATAGAATCTTGTATATTTTTTTGTATCATTTAAATAATAATAAATTTGATCTACAGCTATATCTCTTATTTCATTATCTGTCATCTGTATTTCCTCCTTTTATATAAAATTAAGGGCATACAATTATATGTATACCCCCCTTATATATTAGACTTGTGAAGCTTCTAATGTATATTTTAAAGCTGCTATCGCTTCTTTTCTTAAAACAATAGATCCATAAACATCTAGTCCTCTTACACCATCTGCAAATGCAGATTGTAATCTTAATGCTTCTGTTTCTTGTAATTGTCTACCAAAACCAGATCCTGATTTATGCATAGCGATTATAGTATCTGCTGGAAGCTCTTCACTTTCTACAACTTGAAGTCCATTAATTTTTTGTCCTTCTACTATTCCATTTTCAAGCACTACTGGATTTCTAGTAAATCTATCATCTTTAGCTAATAATCCTAATATTTCAGCATCTACAACAACGTATCTATTTACTTTTGGTACTTTCTTCTTGCTTAACTTAGTTCCTAGATCAACTATATTATCATAAACATTTTTTGTATTTAATACTATAGCCTTACTCTTTCCAATAGTTTCTCCTGCACCTGCTGCTACTGTAATAAAAAAGTCTGTATCTTCTTTTTCTTTTAATTTTGCAGCTTCATCTGCAATAGTATCTTGCATTACATCCTTAACTGCTTGTACCTTGTCTAAATCATCCATTGTCATTGCAAAATACTTCTTTTTATCAAAGACTAAATCTACTGGAGTAGTTGTAACCTTATCCCATTCAATGTTACCTGTATAGTCTTTTACATCCCCTGTTGTTAATCTATTAAATGTTACTTTACTTCCATCTGTTCTAGCAGGTTTTGTTGAAATAAGTTCTGCAACTGAAGTCTTTCTAAATTCTGTTATTAATCCTGCTTCCCATAATACCTTTTTAAATGAATCTATAGCCATATGTTTGGCCTCCTTTTATATCTAATATAGTAGTTATTTTTCTTTTTGGACTAAATCAAACTTTAAAAAAGTCCATAAAAAAAGACTATGTTTTTTTTGCTATATATCATTTCAAGCAATTTTTCATAATCTTTTTCTTAGTTATTATTGTTATTAAAATAGTCTAAAGCTTCTTCCATACTTAAATTGTCATTTTGTAATAAACTCTCATAAGTTTTAGCTGTTGCTGTTCCTTCTTTCTTTGGTGGTTTATATCCACCATTTAATTTACTTTGCACCTGGCTATTTATATAAGTTTTCATACTATTTTCAAATAAATCAATGTTAGCATTTGTTACTTCTTCATTTTCACCTAACACAAAATCAATTAAATTACCTGGTATATTTTTTTCTGTTAATGTATCTTTAAATTTAGCAACCATTTCGGCTCTAGCAGATTTTTTATCAGCTTTATCAAGTCTTTCTTCTAATTCCCTAATCTTTTTTTGTTCAGGAGTTTCTTTTTTATTAGTCGCTTTTAAAACTTCTGCCTCTATTAATTTTTGCATGGTATTATTCTTGAAAGTATCGATTGCTTTCGTAACCTTTCCATCCATTAAACCTTGTATATCTTTATTACTTGCAAGTAATTTATTAAAGCCATCCACATCAGTAATTGGCTTTGCAAAACCATTACTAAGGATAATTTCATCAATATCCTTATCGTCCTCTACTTTATTAATTAAATTTAATAATTCACTTTTTAACATAATTCCTCCATTCCCTATATAGTTGTAAAAAAAACTATATAGTTAAATTTATACATAATAAAAGCACCTACTCTTTATCTAAGTAAGTGCCTTTAATTTATTTCTTTACCATTTTCATATGCTTCTCGTGCTTCTTTAAGTAACATTTTATTAGGTCCTATTAGACCGTTTAATTTTTCATTTGGACCACTATTTTGATAATTACAATTATCGCAAATATCAAACATACCTACCTCTTTACTACATACTGGACATTTCACTTTTTATAACTCCTTTATTTAAAATAGTGACTACATTAAATAAGTTTTTAATACCAGATTGAAATATCTTCTTCTAAATAGTTATTTATTTCTTTAAATTTCTTCATCATACTATAAACATGATTTAAATAAAATTTATGATTAGTTATATCTTTTTCAGCTATCTTTATTAAATTAAATTCATTAGCATATTAAATACTACTTCTCCAAATTCTCCCGTATGCTCTAGTTGATATAAATATAATACTTTATTCTCTTTTATATAACTCTTTTTTACATATACCGCACTTACTTTCTCCTTATTATTTAATTAAACTCTCTTTATTGATTATTCTTTTGATATAATAATTCATCATAAAGTTTATATAATTTAATACCTAAGTTATTTACTTTTTCTTGATTATCCATACCATTAAATACAATTTCATCATTTATTAATAATTGTACTTCTCTAAAATCAGCTCTATTAATTTCAAATTCAATGAAGTTCTCATATTCAACTAAATAATTTATATAGTCTTTAACTCCTGAAATATTTATTAATAAATCATACAAGGCTTTTCTTAATTTAAAACTCATTTTTATTACTCCTTAAGTTTGAATATAATAAAATTAATTTATATGATAAAGTTGTATTAATTAGTTTGATAATATAATTCATCATATATTGTTTGAAGTTTTTTACCATCTTCATTTAAATAATCTTGATTTACAAATCCTATCTCTATTTGTTTATCCGCAACATATTGTAGTAATTTCGTTTCGTTAATATCATCTATCTCAAAGTATATATATTCACCTGAATCTTTTTTATTTTTAATTATATTATCTTTTATAATTATTAAATCAATTATGGTATCATCTACATCATCTTTATAACAGTTTTTCTCATTGCTTAACATATTTAATAGGTATTCAAACAATATTTTTTTTAATTTAATCTTACACATTTTTTAACCTCTTTACTAACCTTTCATCTGTTGAATTACATTGAATTAAATTACCCATATCTGGGTTTATAGTTATTTTAATCTTATAAACTTATGGTTATTCTTTTTAAGTTTTTCTTTTACTTTTAATAGTTAAGTTAATGTTTTATAGATTTCACTCATCTATATTATAGTTCAAATCTTGAAAATCTTTCAATGGCCTAGGTATATTTTTTGAACCAATTATATTTTTATAATTATTAAATTACTTCTTATGTTTTGATTTATATTTATCTTTTAGATTATCTTTGCCTAATTCTTTTTTCTTGATACCATTCTTTATAATCTTTATAACTGATATTTTTCTTATTCATATTATCTATACGATTATTAGGTGTATAATCTTTATTAGGAATTAATATATAAGTACATCTATCATTTACATGGCGTGGTAATTCTGGTCTATCTTCATCAACTTTAAAGACTTTTCCATCATCACTAGCACATTTCTCACATGTTTTACTATCTAAGGTAGCACTATATAATAAATTTTTAAAATCATTATTATCTTTAAAAAATTGTTCATTTGCTGCATTTTGTACTCTTACCACTTCATTTCTAACTAATCTTGTAGTACACATTTTATTGACTTTAAACTTTTTTCTTATTTCTTTTTCTATTTTATTAAGATTAGTTTCACCTCTAAGAAATTTTCTTATTTCATGTTTTACTTTTTTAGATAAATCATTTTTATTTGTCCAGATTCTATTACTATAATTTTCCCCTTTGATAGTATGCTTTAATATTTTTTCTAAATCTCTTTTACTTATCTTTTCTAATGTAAAATCCATACCTAAAGATACTAGATAATTATTTATATTATATTTATCCTTTACTTGGTCTTTTAACTGCTTTGTTATCAGTTTATTTTCCTCTTTATATTCATCAGAAAATATATTAGTAACTGTTTTATCTAACTTAGCTGTCAGCTGCTTTTGCTGTATTAAAGTTAAGTTCATTTTATCATCTTTAACTTGATATTTAAGCATTATAGTTGCTATATTTTTAAGCAATTCTTCTGTATTTAAATCTTGTTTTTTTAATAACTCCATTAAAGTTTTATCTGATTTTTCATATAATTCATTGGCCAACTTCAAAAAGTTCTTTATAAAAAATTGTTGATTTTTATTTAATTTGGATAACCCTTTAATGTCTTTATAATTAAATTGTTTCATTCAAATCACCTGGTATATCTCCAGTTAAATCTTCTTTTTCCTTTAATTCAGCTTTTGCTCTTTCATATTCTGCCTTTGCATTAGTTATAAAACTTAGATTTTCTAGTCCTGTTTCTGCACTTAAAATTCCACTTGGTACTAATTTAGTAATTATATCTGCCATAGCACTATCATCAGAAGGAACATTTAATGTATATTTAATTCCAACTTTATTAAAGTCTAAATCCTGTCCATGTAACTTATTTAATGTAGTAAACATACATTGTATTCGTGTCTTAATAGCTTTAGTCATACAGTTTTGCTGAATCTTAACTTTATTTCTTAAAGCTATTATTCTAGTCATTAGGGCCACCCCTGAAGTATTGCTGCTTTGCTGTTCATTTAAATTAATATGTTGGCTTAATTGGTATATATCATCTTGTAAAATACTCAATAACTTATTATGAATTTCTGGGTTAATACTTTTTATTAAATAATCAGCATTAGCTGGATTTTCTTTATCATCATTGACAAGTAATATTCCATTATCCCTAAAGTTAGCTATTATTGTTTCAGCTATTTGTTGTTCTGTTACTACAGCATCTTCTTTTCCACCTTTTAAAGCCTCAATCTCTTCATCACCTAACCCCATATTTTTTAATATTAAATAACTTAATCTACTATCCCCTATTTCATTACTAAAATCAGATAATACATTTTCGATATTATCCTGTAAACTCTTTAAATCCATAAACAATGTATTATATATTCCATCTACTAAGTTACAATAACCAATAGGACACATATTAAAGTAATGTACATTAGTTTCTAGGATATCAAAATTACTATCCATTTTTATTGTTTCTGTATTATCAAAATATTCTATATACTCTGTTCCATCTACTTTATATACATGAATTGCATCCTCTACTATTCCTTCTTCATCTAAGCTCACATAACAATTTAAACTATTGTATTCTTTTATTTTGAATATATTATCTTTTATATAATAAAGTTCCATAGCTTCACCAAATACAAGTAAATTTTTCATCAATTCTGAATCTATATTAATGTTATTACTATTCATAACACTAGCTATAATTTTAATTTCTATGTTATTTTGAGGAGCTTCTATATTATTTAATGTTTCCTCTAATGATAATTCTCTAGTGTAAGTAATTGGATTACCTGTTGCAAACGCTACTTCTTCATTTATAAATTTTTTAATAAAATTAGCCTTAATTATTCTATTATTTCCTATTTGAGATTTTTTGTAGGTATTATCTATATCTGTTTTTCCTATATAATAATCCCACATTTTTTGTTTTCTACTTACTGAATCTTGCCAGTTCTTATAAAGTTTTTTTACTCTATTTAAATCCATTTATTACACCTACTTTTTTAATAAAGCTCTACTAACAAAAGTCATTGATGCTCTTTTAATAACTTTGATAGTATCTATATTGTTTATAGCCATTTCCAAACTATCTATAGCATCATCATGCAATGAAAATTTTTGACCTTTGAAGTCTTTAACTTGTTTGTTATATTCAGTATTTTTTTCATTAAAAAAGACCATCCCCGAATTAATTTTATCGGTTATAGTCATTATTCTTTCATCTTTATTTTTTGTATTATATATTGTTATTACTTTAATTTTTCTTCCTCTTAAAGCACTATCTGCTGCTATTCCTTCTTCTATCCTAGTAGCATCTACGCCTTTATAAACATTCTTTTCTAAGAATACATGTGTTATATCCTTATTAGCTCTTAATTTATCTAGCACAGTTTCTATATATAAATCAAATTCTAATTTTGAATCAAATTTATATAAAGACCCTTCTTTTACAATATAAAAATTATTATATTTTCCTAATGTAGTCATTGCTGTAAAGTCGCTTTTACTATTATTACTTGCAGCTTGGTCTATTGTTAATATTGTTTTATTACATTTATATTTTAATATTTCTTCCTCTGGTAATTCTATAGTATTTGTTATCCATACATCCCCTACTTTGCTTGTATCACACATTAATTCCTGCATAAATGATAATCTATTAGTAAAATAACTATTTGCTATATCTTTACTGCAACGATATTTGCTCCAAATTGTTGTAAATTGCATTTTATCAATATTATCTAGGTAATATACTTCTGCTGTTTTAACATTGTTTGGATCTTTTATATTTAATAATAAACTTCTATACTTAATCCAGTATTCATTATTTAAGAAATAATCGTCTATATCAAAATCAACTACTCCACGCCTAAAAGTTTTAAATGTAGCATCATTTCCTATAGTTTCTATAAAATCACCATTTGCTAGTGGAGTACCCAAAACTATAAATTTAGTATCAGCTTTTATTTTTACGCCTCTTTTATTATAGTTAGCCTTATCTCCACTTTCTACAATTTCTTTATAGAATTTATCTACTATTTTTTGCTTAGATTCATCTGAATTAACATCATCTTGCTTTAACACATCATCACAAACAATTACCTGTGGCCTTACCCTATTATAGACAGTACCTCTTATAGTTGAATTATAGGCTTTAGCACTAATCATAGTATCATTAGTTAATTCTAAATTATCAGCGTTTACTTTTCTGGTCCTTGTATCAATTAATACTCCAAATTCCTCTGCAATTTTTTTGCACTCTAAAAATTTTCTAGTATCAAAAATAAATGCTTGTGTATCTCTTTCTGTTTTACCAATAATAATAGTAAACTTAGATTTTTTATAACAATGTAGCCAACAACTAAGTAATTTATTAACTACTGTACTTTTAGCAAATCCTCTTGGTAATACAAATAGTTCCCTATCGTATTCATCCTTTACAAACATTTTATTTAATTCTTCTATAACAGCTAAATGTGTTGGACTTGATTCTCTATTATCTGGCTCATTATCCTGTGCTATAAAGAATTTATTTAAATAATAGAAACCAAAAAAAGCTATATCAATTTCTCCTATAGCTCTTGCAAGTCTTTTCTTATTTTTTAATATTAATTTCACATCATTTTCTTTATTTAAATCTAAAGGAGCTTCTTTATTGTGTTTATTCCAATACTTACATATTAAATATATATCCAAATTCAGTTCTTTACTAAATTCTTTTCCCTCTATATAATAAATACATATCACGTCCCTTTCTTTTTTCTTTGAAGTTTAAAAATTATAAAAAATTTTGTAGAAGTAACACCCAAGAAAAAATGTTCATCCAAAAAACAGAATACCCCGCCCTTGATTATTTCCCAAAACTGAAAATCTATATTTTTACCAATTCAGGTTTTTATTTCGCTAAATCAAAATTTCACGTAGTTTTTATTCATTTTACAATTTATATTCATATCCTATCTAGTTTAGTAATACCAATACCTAAGATACAATTACATCAACTTTATTTATTTCCAATCTTAACATTTATGCATATATTCATTAATATCTTGTATAGTTATTCAACTTATTTTAATATATACATACTTTATTCAGTATTGATTATCTAGTTATTTCCCATTATTTCTTTTTTAATTCACTTTTAAACTTTTCCATATCTAGAATATCATTTTCGCCTTCATCATCTGTAACTGTGACCTCCGCTTTAGTTGTTGTATTTCCCCAAACCCTGTTAACTAGGTACTTTAAAAGGTCTGCTCTTACTTTTGAACTTGTATTTTTATTTAATGCTAGATCTTCCAATTCATCTACATAAAGCTTTATTTTATTCATAACATGCTCTTTAGTTGAACTTTGAATCTCTAGTCTAAGCATGTCTAGCTCATTTTTAAACTCTTCATCATCCAACCAATTATAAACAGTTGCTCTAGCTACTCCTATCTCTTTAGCAATACTTGCTATTTGTCTACCTTCAAGTATATATTTAATAGCTAAATATTGTTTATCTCCTAACTTCATAATATCACCTACTTTATCACTATGCTTATTAGACACATTATTTTATATCTGTCTTAATCTATTATGTACTCTTTTATATCGTCTATTGTTATTCTTAAATGTATCATTAATACCATCATAAGGATTAATATCAACTGTTATAATTTCACAATTATTATAATTATTACATAATGGGTTATTATAACTACAACAACATATACGTTTATCTTTATCCCATTTACTATATTCTAATTCTTTAATTGCTTTAACTTTACTCATTATTATTTCACCTCACTTAATATATTTAATAATAAAATAGCTATTAGTCTTTTTTAACTAATAGCTCTTGTTTGAATTAATATTTTAACTGGTGGAGAATAAGGGATTTGAACCCTTGCTTGATATTATTTAAATACCAACTGGCTGATTAGCAATCAACTCTCTTAACCTGACTTGAGTAATTCTCCATGATAGCGACCTCTCCACACCCCTAGTCGCTTTGTTGCTTTCACCTTGATAAGCAATCCCTTTATGCTTAATAAACTCCTGTTCCTGGTAGGAGTAACACCGATTGTTTAATTAAGCCTATAAATAACAAAATTTTTTCAAAAAGTTTTGGCAAGAATATAAAAAATAAAAGCCTTGGGTTTCATTCCCTCGACCTTTATCTATATTTTAATTATATCACAGCTATATGTATATTTTCACTATCAAGAAACTATCATTTTTTTATCATTTAATTCTTTACAGCGCTTATTTATATGATTAATATAATTGTCATATTCTTTTATAATTTCACTTAAATATTTTTCAAATTCATCTAAATTTTCAGCAACGTATTTCATATTTATATTGCATATATTAACATTGTTATCATATTTGTTAGATATTTCTTTAATTGAAACAAATAGCTTCATAACATTTTCAAGCAATTCATCTCTAGATGCTATTATACGTTTATTTTCTTCTTCATTTAACAAACTACTATAAAAAATAAAGCTATAAATATTTTTATAGTAGTTTTTTATTATTTTCTCACTATTATACAAGAAATCAGTTAATTTATCCCTTGAAATAACTTTTTTATTAATTTTATTTACTTCAAATTGAATTTTATCAATTATAAATAAACTATCAGAACAAATGGAATGTAACTCTTTGTACTGCATAACCTTATCATTAATTATTTTTATATTATATTCTTTATTAAATTTTTCTTTTTCATGTTGTAATTGCTTTTCAAATTGATTTCTGTCTTCTTCTCTCCTAGTGTCTTCTATCTTTCTTTGCTTATCAAATTGTTGTTCTTGCTTTGCTAATGTTGTTTTTAATATAATTAATGAAATTATACCTCCTAATATAGCACCACCAAATGAACCCGCAAAATTAAAATAGTCTTTTATTTCTAGTTCGTATCCATATTTAGATATTTTAAATATTATAGGAATAAAAAAAGAAATAAAAATAAAAAATAAAAAAATTTTTAAATATAATTTATTATCTTCATTAAAGAAGTCTATTATTTTTTTAAATATTTTCAATCAAAACACCCCCAATACCAAATTATACTATAATTTGAATTGAAAATATTCTATATACCTAACAAATCTAATGTGAACTCATTTAGAATATCTCTTTTCATTCTATAAAAAGTAGCTAATGATATATTCAATTTATTGCATAAATTATTAGAATTTAACCTTTCAAATTTATCCTTAGCATAACATTCAACTAATATGTTTCTATCTACTTCATTAAGCTTGTTTAAAGCTGTATCCATATATTTAACAAATATCTGATTAATTTTTAATCGTTCTTCTAATTCAGCTTTTTCTTGAATTAATTTCTCTAATTTGTAGTTAGCTTTCCTGCATCCAGTAGGTCCAGGCATATCGCTATACTCTTGTGCTCCAACTCCTTGCATTTCATATTTAATTACTTCAAGCTTATTAATTATATTAGGAATAGATCTAGTTTTTAATCTATAATATTTTTCTAATTCTGATATTGTTTTTTCTTTTAAATTCATTTTATTCACCTACTATTTATTGTTTCTATTAATCCTATATATCCTTTATAAGCTTTTAATATGTTTATACTCATTTCTAACTCTCCTTTACAAATGAGCCACACAAAGGTTATACTATATTTGCGAGATATGGTAGTTACCTTTGTGGTACTGCTTTTTTTTATTTGCTTTTATTAAAAGGCATTTCAATCATTGTTTTAGCTACTTACTCCCAAATAATTTTTGAACTACTAACATAGTTTTTTTCAATAACTTGAAGTAATTCTATTGAAAACTACTTTCTACAAAGTTTAACAGAGTATTTTAATCCATAATGTAGGTTTAAAACTTAATACATTTATTATTTACTGCCTCTAAACTCTTTTATATTTTTAAATATTAATGCTAATTGTTGTTCTATGGAGTTTTCTATACTTTCTATATCTTCATCATCTAAACATATTGGACTAGTCCAAATTGGATCAAATCCATTTTTCCCATTATATATTATGCTTAATAATTTAATACTCTTGCATAAATGTTCCTTAGCCTCATCAGGAATTCCCATTCTATACTCTCGTAATGGTTGCTCAATGTTTCTATCAATTAAATTTTGTCCTTCTATAAATTCTTCATCTTCATATGGATTATCAAATTGCTCAGCAAAATCTTTTTCAGTTTTATCTAAGATTTCTTCAGGAGTATTGTTATATAATGTACAAATTCTTATTAATTGTTTAGGTTTAGGACAAACCTTTCCATTTTCTATATCTGAAATTGTTGTATAAGATATATCTGTTATTTCACCAACTTCTCTTAATGTAAATCCTAGCTCTTTTCTCCTTTCTTTAAGTGTTTTTCCGAAAATTATATTAGCCTTCATTCAATTCAGCTCCTTTTTGTTAATTTTATGGCTATATTCTAACATCTTAGCTTTTATTTATCAATATTTTTTTAAAATTTTTGTATATTTCTAAATTTAGTATATAAAAAAGGGTAGCATTTTGCTACTCCCTTTATATAACTATTTATTTTTATAATTATCTTTTTTTACTTTATACTTTTCTTATACTTATTACTAATTTAATTATAATTTAGATAACTTGAAGCTTTATAATCTCAAGTTTACTCTTATATTTTTCAAGTTCATTTTCTAATTTTTTTATTCTGTTTTCTAATTTTCTTCTTTCAATTGGTGATAATGGATTATCATTAGCAATAGTTTCTAGTTCCATAATTTCATCCATTCTGTATCTTGGAGAAGATAAACCAGGAACTCTTGTAATAATCCCTTCACGCTCATAATTTTCAATTACTTTAGTGGAATTAAAATCCCACCTTTCAGCAAGAGATTGTCTACTTAATAAAGTCTTTTCCATTACTTTGGCTCCTTTATAAATTATTTTTTTCTATTAATATTTTAATATTTATTCAATAGTTCTATTATTTTTTAAATTTAGCTTTAATTACTTATATTCTAAATTACATTTTTATAAAACTCAAAATTAATTTAGTAAATTATATTTAAAATATTCTGTTTTATTTTTCACTATATATAGATTCATCTTTAGATATATCTTTAGAAGGTGTAACGCTTAATGTTTCATTCATTGTTACGCCTAATGTTTCACAATCGCCTTTAATCCCTTTATTTTCAATACTTTGTAACATTTCGCCTAACGTTTCACTTAATGGTACATTTAATGTTACGCTTTTTTTGATATTTTCAGCATAAACCATTTTATATTTACTATATAATAATTCTTATCCCACACCATGGAGATAAAACTTTTTCTTTGCCTTCTTCTACTATTCTTTGCAATTTTCTTTAGCTATCTTTCTTAAAACTTCTTCTACTTTTTTTAAATTTGCTTCATTTTCTTCTTTTGAAATATTTGGCTCTATAATTGTTACTTTTACCATAAGATCACTTCTCCTTATTTATATTCATTTCCATAGTCTTGATAACTTATCTTATTAATTTTCATTTTCTATAATTTATAGTATAAGATCATCAGAGCTTAAATAATTATAAAAGGTGGTATGTAGTATGCCTGATAACGAAAGTATTTCTCGTGATTTAACTATTATATATCTTCAAAATAAATGTCTTGTGCAGTCACTTCACATACTACACATATATATTTAGTGGATATTTCATAATTAATTAAAATAACTACATTCCCCATTCTTCTTTTAAACTATTTATAAATTTCATCATTTTCCCATCATCTTTATATACATCAGGATGAAACTTTGCTGATAAAGTTCTATATATCTTTTTTAATTTTTTCTTATCTTCTTCATTGTAGTTACTCTGTTTTGTATTGAAATAACTACTATAGTTTGAATTATAATTGTAGTTATTCTTAAAATTTTCATGATAACTACGCTCATACTTTTTATTTATTTCATACTGCCTTTTAATATCATTTAATTTTTGCTCTTCTTTAAGCTCTCCAAATACATCATAACAATAATCATAAGTATTATCACCATACATATCTTCAAATGCTCTTTTACGCTCTAAATACTCTTTTATTATTTCCTTATGCTTATTACTTACTCTATACTCTTCTGTAGCTTTAAATTCATTTTCTATAAGTTCTATTATTGGATCAAACTTCTTATATATCATATCTATTAATTCATCTTCTGTAAGTCCTAATTCTTTTGCTTTATCTTCTATTTCATAGCAATAATCTCCTATACATGAACTATAATCTATGATGTCATAATAATTAATCGTACATATAACTTTTTGTTTCTTTTTAACTTTTCCTTTATGTCTATAACTTTCATGAATACTTATTCTATATGCTTTCTTTATGGTCCTTTTAAATTTATCACCAGTATATCCATAACCATATACTCTTTTTTCTTCTCCATTACATATCCACTTTGTACAATAACTCTCTAATTCTTTATATGCTCCATTAGTATTCTCTTTCTTTAAATCTATCTCTTGTATAACACAATACATATATATAATCACCTCTCTACACTTTTATATTTATATATCTGCTCTTTATGCTGTAATAAACTATCTATATCCACCTTATAATATTTAATATGCTTATCATTAATCCAATCTATTAAATGCTCTATACTTAAATATGAGCTATTACCGTTAAAACTAATATATCTGACATTGTATAATCAGCCTTACAATTTACCACCAAACATTGTTTTTACTAATCTTCCTGTTTATTAGATTGTTCTTATTAATTTAATACAACTATACGTTTTATAAAATACTATCTAACTTACTTTTTACATCATTTATAATTTTCATCATTTCCCCACTATCCTTTACTATATCTGGGTGATATTTCTTGGCCATAGCTCTAAAACCTAACTTTATAAATTCTTTTGCTATATCTTTTGTAGTGTTATCAAAACTTATAGAACTTGTACCACTACTGAAACCACTAGTATATGAATTATAATACTGTCTATATTGCTCATATTCTTTTTGCTGCTTTTTATATTCTTCCTCTTTATTTCTTCTATTTTTCTCCAATATTTTCTCCCTAATATCTAAATACTTATCATATACTAAGTCTTGCTCTATCTTATTAACAATATCTTTTTCATTTAAAACCCTTTTTATATGCTTTGATATGATACTTATTCTTATATCTGTAAAATCAATTTCCTGTAGTGTCATTATATATTTATCACTACTTTTTACCTTCCCAGTTTCTTTATCTCTATGTCTATTACATAAATAAAATTTATATATATTTCCGTATTTATCTTTTCCTTTTTTTGCTGAACAAAACATACCTTTTCACTCCTTTTGTAGTGTTAATAAACCTATATCACTACGTTTTATTTAAATAATAAGGCTCGACTTAATGTCGAACCCTAATTATTAATCTACTTAAATATATATCAATAAATTAAAAGTTCACATTTAAATTAAATATCTTAATGTTTAACTTTAAGGTTAACCTTAAATTGTCGCCAACCTCTTTTCTTTAAATATAACCTATGTTAATGCTTAACCTTTAAACTCTTACTCTTTTTTTGAGTAATAGCTCCTTTAAATTAAATATTTATTTTTTTCTCTATATTTTTTCCATAATTTCTGTATATGTCTATAACTATAATTCATCAATTCAGCTATTTCAGTTAATTTTAGATTAAATACAATTTTTAAAAATCCTACACGTTCAAATTTTTCAGGTATTAATTCCAGATAATTTTTTATTGATTCACCATCATTAAATCTATCTAATAAATTCTCATCAAGCTCTATCTTAAATAATATCTTTTCCTTTTCTTTCAAATATCCTTCAATACTTATTTCTTTTCTACTTCCATGAATACAATCAAAGTCTTCCCAGCTTGTCCCTTCTTTATATCCACTAGGAGCAAATGCTTTTATATATCTATCATCTACAAATTTTATTTTATCTTTATTAAACTGTATTCTAACTTTAATTATTTTTACAATATCATCATATGTCATTTTTTAGCTCCTTTATAATTTTCCTAGCTGATTAAAAAACATTATGTCATATCTAAAATATAAAATAACAAGAAGGTTCAACCTAATGTTGAACCCATATTTAATCAATCTTTTGTATATTTATTCTCTAACTTATATAATTTTCTATATACTTCTTTTTCTAATTCAAAGACTTCATTCATTCCATTAATTTCATCTTTAGGAGTAGGTATTTCACCAGCTCCTTTATCTTCACATACTAAGTCATTTTTAACATCATTTAATGCATTCTCTAATTCCTCATTACTTAGCTTTCCAGTTGCTCTTAATATTTCTTTTTTAAATTCCATAAACTTTTTATTATTAGTTCTTTTTAATTCTGTTAATCCTTCTACCAGTTCAATAGCATCTGTTAGATCCTCTGATTCCTCACTACTTAGCTTTTTAGTTACTTCTGCAGCTTCATTATTTAATTCAATTTCATTTAAACATTCCTTTAATGTATTTGTATACTCTTTCATCTTACTAACCTCTCTTATTTAATATTCCTTTTAAAAAATTATATATTATTCTTAAATATCTCCCTTCTTTAATTACATCTAATTCATCAATTAATTCTTTTATTTCTTCTTTCATTGTATTAACCTCTCTTTTTCTCATTATTTTTGAATTCATTTAACCCTTTCCAGTTTGGCTCTATTCCTTTTATTTTACATTCTTCAATATAAGCTTTTAATATGTTTATACTCATTTCTAACTCTCCTTTACAAATGAGCCACACAAAGGTTATACTATATTTGCGAGATATGGTAGTTACCTTTGTGGTACTGCCTTTTTTATTTAAATTATTATTTGCATCTTCCATTTTTAATATCCAAATCTCCAGCAAGAATTTCACCAATTAAGATTTTAGTATTTAAATTTGAGTTTTTATAATTTGTAGAACACTTTTTAACCTTATCTTTTAAAATTAAATCACTAGTTTCTTGACATAATAATTGATGAATTTCTCTAAACTCATATTCATGTTTAACTATATAATCTAATATTTCTCCAACTTTTTGTTCATCTTCTATTCCTTTTATTTTTATTTCAAATGGTATGTTATCTATCGTAAAAATCATAATTTAATCTCCTTAAATTTAACTTCTAACTTTTTAAAATTTGCAAGTATTTTATTATGCCTTTTTTTATTATAATAACGAAGTTTCCGTGTATTCATCCTATTTTCAAAACCTATCTTATAAAGTTTGAAACCCTTGAATATTCTCCCTCCCATCTAAAAGCAAGTGTATTCTTTTCACCATGCCTATTTTTTAATATTGTCAAATTAACACATTCAGGATTTTTATCAGCATTTCTTGAACTATAATCCACTAATCCATCTTCTGCTAATTTATCCCTTAATTTTTTATTATCAAATTTTTTATTTCTGTATATTGATATTACCTGATCTGAATCCTGTTCAATTCTCGCACTATCTTGTATATCACTTTCTGTTATTTTTTCAGATATATTTTTACTCTCGTTTATGTCCGCTCTTCTATTAGCCTGTGCCAGTAAAACTATACATATATCTTCTTTTAACGCTAAATCTTTTAATTGACTTGTAACTTGTCCTATTTTTTCAGTAAGTGACATTCCATTCATCCCAGAAATATATTTATTTATATAATCAATAAATAAAATATCTAATCCATTATTTAATTTATATAATTTTATTTCACTAATAACCTTATTTATATTTGTTTCATTTGTTATATAAAACCCTTTATTCATAAGATTATTTATAAAGCTTGTTACTCTATCTTTTTCTTGAGCTGTAAGTATCTTTTTATTCATTTTTTGATATTCAATATTCAATTTACTTGCAGCCATTTTATTTAATACTTCTATTACTGACATTTCCCCACTTCCGTATATAACTTTATAGCTTTGTAAAATTAGATTTAAGGCTATTTGTATTGCTAATGTACTTTTACCTATCCCGCTCCTTGCAAACAATGTAACAAGCCTTCCTCGTTGTAAATTGCCTATTGTTTCATCTAGCTTATATAATCCAGTCTTAAATCCTTTATCATCATCAGCATATAAATTATTTAAATATTCCTCATAAGGATTGCAAATATCTAAATCTTTAACTACATCACTTTTATAAACTGATTCTAAAGTTTTATTAATAAACTCTGTCATTTCATCAATTGTATTTAGTTCTTGAACCTTATTGACCATTTTATAAACTACTCTTTTTTTATACTCATCTAGCAACAAACTCACTTTTGTTTCAAAGTTAGCATTGGTTGGTGAGCAACTCGCTATCTCAGTTATGTAGGTTATTCCACCCATTTCCTTTGTTTTTTTATCGCTATAACTTAGCAAGTTAATTAAATCAACTGACATATTTTTCTTAATCATTTCCAAAATTACTTGGTATATCTTTCTATGTTCCTCCACTTGAAACATATTGGCTTTTATGCTATCGCATTTAGTAACCAACCCATTATCTTGAATCAATCCACATAAAAGCTCTTGTTCTAAAATCACAGCATTGTTCTTTATCATTTGTCCATTCCTCCTTAGTAGTCTATATCGTCATCTGACAATAGCTCACCTGAATCATAAAGTGATTTAACATCCTCAGGAGCTACGTCTATTTGATTTAAATATCCTTCAAATTTATTTCCAAACAATGTTTCAGGTCTTAAATATTTACTCATCTTAGGATTATTAATCCATTCATTAACCTTCTTATCAATTACTATCTTAAAATCCTCTACTGTATATTTTTCTTTTAGCCTAGCATTTATTAAACCTTTTGTCTTTTTACTGTTTGCTTTATATCTAGTATTAGCTTTTAAATTTAAATACTCTATTATTTCCTCAATGTATTTTGAACTATCTATATTATTAGATATTATGTTTAGATTATTATGTTTAGATGATTGAACCTTTTTCTGTTCCTTATACTGTTCCTTTTTGTGTTCTCCAATACCTTCTAAAGCATTGATATTACTATTATTATTCTGTTCCTCTTTTTGTTCCTTTTTATGTTCAAAATTCTGTTCCAAAAATCGAGTTAAAAAATATATGCTTTGAGTGCCCTTTTTACCTTTTAATCTCTGCTCTATATATCCCTCTTTGACTAATGTTTTTATTGTATTTATCATAACTTTATGTGTTAAATTTAATCTATTTTCCCAACTTGAATAATTAAATCCACATTCACCTCTTTTTAATCCATTGTATTCCTCTAGTGTATTGTTTACTCTAAGTTCAAACTCTTCGTACACTATATAAATATGAGCTTTCTTATAACCATATTTAATAAAAAGACTACGCTCTATACTATTCATTGCTTCACCCCGTTCACCCCCATTACCTAAAATAAGGTCATTTTACTTTATCTTTAGAATTTGCTTTAAGCCTCTACACTTTTTTATGCAATATACCACTAAAGGCTTGTACACCTTCATATGTTAGTTTTTTATTTAATTTAATACATATCTTAAATATCTTAAAATCCATTTTAAATACCTCTTTACATGTTCTATTTTTTTGTTTGTCTTAATACCCAATCCTCTAATCCTTTTTTATATACATAATATTTACCTGAAACCATATAACTTGGAAAATCATCTTCCTTAACCAACTTGTATATAGCATTAACACCTACTCCTAAAACCTCCGCTGCCTCTTTAGGGCTTAAAGATAACTTTGAATCACTATCTGAAGGTTTAAACTCTTTAAGTTTTTCTTTAACTTCAGTTGTTATAAAATCTACAGTTAGATTTATGAATTTTTCAAAATAAGGATCCTTATTAACATCCTCCATATTTATCTCCCTCCAATTTATTTAATATCTTTCGCAACTTATTGCGACATTTTAAGACTAGAATACTAATAGAGCTTAGTCTTGTCTTACTTTGTTATCAGATATGATTTACAAAGTACGAATTTCGTACTTTGAATTATTCATCTTCTAAAAAGAATAATGTCATTACATCTGAATTAAGTAATTTAGCTATTTTTTTCATTAAATCTCTATTTGGATTTTTTGCAGCTCCATTTTCTATAAGTCTTAAGTATTCTCTTGATATACCTAGTTCTTTAGCAAATTCTCCAGCCTTAAATCCCAGCCCTACTCTTAATGCTTTAATTTTATATTTCATTTTTTCACCTCACATTGACAAGTTGTAATTGTTAATTTAATACTATATCAACAATTATAACTTGTCAATATCTTTTTATTTTTTTATTTTGACAAATATAATTTGTTATTGGATAATATTAATAGGAGGTTTTAAAATGAGTGTTAATGAAAATATAAAGTTTTATAGAAAACAAAAAAAAATAAGTCAAAGAGAGTTAGGACGCAGAATCAAAAAAAGTGGACAATTAATATCATTAATAGAACAAGGAAAAACGACTCCTTCTATTGATACAATTAATAAGATAGCTTTAGCTCTTGATATTTCTGCTGATAAATTATTATTAGAGCCATCTAGTAACATTTATATAAGTCCTTCTGAAAAAATAAAATCATCTATTCATTCTGCTATTTTATCAATAATGGAAAATGAAATTGATAATTCACACCTTACAGATGATGAAATAACAGAACGTCTTTTAAAAGTTGCAACTGAACTTTATACAACTGAAGATGAAAAAGAATCTTTTTCAAAAATTACTGCTGATTTAATGCACTCTCCAATTAAATATAATGAACAGGATTTTCATGCTATTGAAAACCATGTAATAAAATGTCTTTATAATTTAGCTGTAAGTATTGGTCTAGATGGTTTTAATGAATTATCAAGAGATGAATTATTAAATATAATTAAAAGCGATGAATTAAAACAAACTTTAGAATATTTATATTTTGATGCAAAAAAGAAAAAATTAAAGAAGGTTATTCAAAAAAGAACTAAGTAAAATTTCCCAACTTATCGGTAAATTTAAACCAAGGGGAATTTCCACTTGCTTAATATTAAACTTGCCTTTTTTCCAACAAACTCAATTATGAGTAGGCTGCTATGTACATTTAGGTACATAGCAAGTCCAAAATTGGATTGTCATTATGCTAAAGGAACATAGTAAATTTACTGAGCTAAGTTAATTGGTCTTAAACATTAAACACCTCTTAACTAAGCTTAGATTTAGTCTCAGCTGATGAGATAACATTTTGTTATCCATATTTCGCCCAGTTGTGGTCTAAATCCTTTAGAAGGTTTTAAGATTCTGCAGCAAATGGCAGAAAGATTTATATTAAGAGGTAGCTTTTCACGACCCCCTAGATATTCCCCCACTTATGGAGTAAATATATTGTAGTGTTACATATACTTATCACTACATAATTACGTAGTTATTTAAGTTTAAAATACAGTAACTACTTAGATTTTAAAGGAAGTGATAATATGCCATTATCTGATGATAAAAAGTATTGCCCTTTACTAAAAAGAAATATATCTAGAGCTTATTGTATGGAGATAGGAGATGTTATAAGAGATGATATGGATATAAAACATATAGAAGATAGATTTGATATTGATAAAGCAAATGAAATATGTAATAAATGTGGTTGGGATTATACACCAATACTCTAAAGAAATGAGGTAATATTATGGCAAAAACAATATATAAAAAGAAAATAAAAAATGGAAAAGAATATTATTTTTATAGATTAAGGCATAAAAATTTAAAAAATCCTAAAGATATGTATGCTAAGACAGTAAAAGAGCTTGAAAATAAAATAAATCAGCTTAAATACGAACTTGATCACGATATTATTAATAACAAAGAATGTTTTGAAACTTTCTTTACAGATTGGCTCTTTGATGTACATTTTGGTCATTTGAAACCATCAACTAAAGAAAACTATGAAGGCGTTTATAGGATGTACATTAAAGGTAGCTCTTTATCTAAAATAAAAGTTAAAGACTTAAAGCTTATTGATATACAAAAATTTTATAATAACTTAGTGGCTAACGGATGTACTATTATAAGAATAAGAAATATACACAAAATAATAAAACCCTTTATAAGATACTTATTTGCTAATAATATTATTATAAAGGACTTTTCAACCTCTATAATACTACCTAAAGAAGATGAAAAGACAAAATTGACTAGGGAAAATAAAATAGTTCCATTTACACGTGAAGAAGAAAAAACATTCCTTATGGCAATAAAAAACCACCATTTAGAGGCTCTTTTTGTTACTGCTCTATATAGTGGATTAAGACAAGGAGAATTATTTGCTCTTACCTGGAATGATATTGATTTTGAAAACTCTTATATTAATGTGAATAAATCATATAGATATATTGCTGATGTATCTCGTAATGGTAGATCAGGAGGATATGGTAGTGTTCAAACAACTAAAACTCCTAAAAGTATAAGAAAAGTTCCTATACCTAAATTTGTTGTGAATATGCTACTAGAACATAAAAAGAAGCAACTAATACAGAAAATGAAATACAAAGATATATACAAAGATAACAATTTAGTATTTTGTAATAACCTTGGAGCCTATTTAGTTGATAGCACCGTGGCACGCCAATATAAGAATATTTTGAAGAAAAATAATATCCCCGAAAAGAAGTTCCATGATATGAGGCATACATTCGCGACTAGATTATTTGAACTTGGTGAGGACCCTAAAACAGTCCAAGAGCTCTTAGGTCATAGTACAGTTTCAATGACATTAAACACATATACTCATGTCTTAGAATCAGTTAAATTAAAAGCAGTATCAAAATTAGAGGAACTTCACTATGCTTTATAAATAAAAATCCCTCTTTATTCACATCCTTAAATCTATAAGGGGCAAAAAAGAGGGCAAAACTTAAATTATGTAATTACTAATCTATTTAAAGCCTAGTAAATAAGCCGTTTTTCAGAGTTGTTATACTCCTATTCTTCCCAACCTTCTGGAAATTCTGCATTGTGGTAAACTTCTTGAACATCTTCATCATCTTCAAGTAAGTCAAGCATCTTTTGGAACTTCTTAGCATCTGCTTCATTTAATTCTGATGTTGTATCTGGAATCATCTTAACTCCAGCATCTAAGAATTCTAATCCTTGTTCTTCTAAAGCTTCTCTAACTTCACCAAAGCTTGTTGGATCTGTATAAATTACAAATACCTCATCTTCAGCTTGGAAATCTTCTGCTCCAGCATCTAATGCCATCATCATAACTTCTTCTTCATCTAAATCGCCTTTTTCAATAACGATTTCTCCTCTTTCTTGGAACATGAATCCAACACAACCTGTTGTTCCCATGTTTCCGCCGCCCTTTGTAAAGGCACTTCTTACATTACCTGCTGATCTATTTTTATTATCTGTTAAAACTTCAACTATTACTGCAACTCCTGATGGACCATATCCTTCATAAACAATTTTTTCATAGTCTACTGCTGATAATTCTCCAGCTGCTTTCTTTATTGATCTTTGTATAGTATCATTAGGCATATTAGCTGCCTTTGCTTTTGCTATTACGTCTCTAAGTTTAGCATTAGACTCAGGACTTGAACCACCATTCTTTACTGCAACAATTATTTCTTTACCGATTTTTGTAAAAATCTTTCCTCTTTTTGCATCCACTTTACCTTTTTTGGCTTGGATGTTATGCCACTTTGAGTGTCCTGACATGTCTATTCCTCCTTACATTTTTTAAAACTATAAAAATTATACCATAAAATTATATCATATGGTTTTCACTTTATTCAACATATCAATTGTTTATATTTTCTTTACAATTTATAATTAAATTCCTTTAAATAATCTGTTATTTTCTTTAAAGTATATTCCTTCTTCACTTTTTGAAATAATAGCTTTACCATTTGTAGCTTCTGTAACTTCTTTTTCAATTATAGGTAGTATACTTTTTTCTGCATATATATGAATAATAACTTTATCTGTATATTCTGAATCTTCTATATGCCAGTTATTTTGTGAGCAAAGATATTGTATCTTACCAATTAAATCATAATCTATAGTAATTGAAACTTTAAAGCCACAAACTTTTTCTACAACCCCACCAGCTTTAACAGCTATACTAGCTCCCTTTGTATAAGCTCTTGTAAGACCTCCTGCTCCTAAAAGTATTCCTCCAAAATATCTAGTTACAACTACAGCACAATCTGTAATACCTTGCTTTTTCATAACCTCTAATATGGGAATACCTGCTGTTCCCTGTGGTTCTCCATCATCAGAATATCTTTGAATTCCATAATTTTCACCAATAACATAAGCCCAACAATTATGTCTTGCTTGTTTATGCATACTTTTTATTTCATTTACAAAAGCCTTAGCTTCCTCTTCATTTTCAACTCTTTTTGCATATCCTATAAATTCCGATTTTTTTTCTTCAAATCGGTCTTCCCCTCTATCTCTAATGGTTATATATGCCATTTTTCAAATTCCTCCTTAATTATATCAAGTCCTCTTCTTATGTTATCACAATCTGTTTGAGAAAAACCTATCCTAAAGGATCTATCCCCTTCTTTATTATCTCTAAAAAATAATACTCCTGGTGTTATATAAACTTTTCTCTTTTTTAATTTATAAAATAATTCCCTTGAAGATATATTATTATCTTTAATTATAAGATAGTAATTTAACCCACCATCTGGTTTATTAAAGTATACATAATCTGATAATTTTGTCTTTATAATTTCACCCATTAATTCATATCTTCTTTTATATTCAACAGATGAATTTTGAATATTACCTCTCCAATCCTTATTTGCAATATAATATTCAAGAGCTCTTTGCATAAGAGTTGATGTTGTAATATCTGTATTAACCTTAGCCCTTAAAAAATTATCTCTAAATTTTTCTGGCACTATAATATAACCAAGTCTTATTCCTGGTATAAATATTTTTGAAAAACTTTTTATATATATAACCCTATCTTCTGTATCTAAATATTTAAAAGGAACATATTCAAAATCTTCATTATAAATAAGTTCTGATAAATAATCATCTTCTATTATGTAAAAATTATACTTCTTAGCAAGTTCTAATATTTTTTTCTTTTTATCTAAACTATAAGAAATACCTGTTGGATTTTGAAAATAACTCATTGCATAAAAAAGCCTTATTTTATTCTTTTTTAAAATTTCTTCAAAGACTTCAATATTTATTCCATCCTCTTCCATAGGTACTTCAAAAAGATTTGCCCTTCTCCATTTAAAAACTGATAAGGCACCACCATAAGTTGGCTTTTCAATCATTACATTATCATTAATATTAAGAAGTGCTTTAGAGGCTATATCTATACCTTGTTGTGCCCCTGAAACAATAAGTATATCTTCTGGATTAATTTTGCTCTTCCAAAATACATCATTTATAGTTTCTCTTAATGGATCATATCCAAATGTATTTTGAGAAAGCAAAACTTCCTCACCATCTCTATCTAAAACTTTATTTACTATTTCTTTAAAATCTTTTATAGGGAAAAATATTTCTTTTGTTGTTTCTCCAGTAAAATCTATATATTCATAATTATTATTATTTTTAAGCAGCTTAAATGTTTTAGCATAATCTCTTATAAATGGAGAATTTACCTCTTTTTTCTTTGCAAAGGTTCCACTTCCAACCTTTTGATATGCAAATCCTTCATTTTCTAATTTTTTATAACAACTTACAATTGTTACTTTATTAACTCCTAATTCTTCACTAAGACTTCTAATGGTTGGCAATTTTTCTCCATCCATTATTTCTCCACTTTCTATTAATTCTTTAAATCTATTTGCAATTTGAATATATTTTGGAGTTTCATCTTTAAATTGAATTTCCTTTATACTTTTCAAAACATATCACCTTTTATTCTATTCCATATACATTTTCATTAATTATAAAGTTATTATCTTTATCAATGACATCCTTAACTTTATTTTTTATTATTCCCTTTGAAAGAAGTCTTTTTAATATTTGTTCTACCTTTATATTTTTGCCATCCATTCTTTTATCTTTTACTATTTCAGTAGAACTTAAATATTCTTTTGTGTTACTTAATATATCTATTATAACTTTTGCTGCTATTAATAAGTTATCATCTACGTACTTGTCTATATAATCTATTATTTCTATAATATCCTCTTCTTTGGTACCACTAAATAATTTATCATCAATTATACTTTTAAAGGAATCATTTAAATTAATAACCATTCTAATGGAATCTTTACTTATTGTGTATCCATTTAAACTTAAATATAATTTAGAAAAGCTATCTAAGCTTCTTATCATCATTTCATATGCAGTATATATTCTATTTAATTGTATATATTTTTTACATATTTTTATTTCTTTAATAACCTTACTTAAATATTCTAGATTTTCTATATAATTTCCTTCTCCACCATATATAACTCTATTGTAAATTAAATTTATTTCATTATCTCTTGAAAAAACTAATTTTGAAAATTTTAATATCCCTTTTGATATGCCCTTATTTCCTTCATTTTCATAAGAGTATAAAAAATTCTTTTTACTTAATAACTTGGCATGAATAGGAATTCCATTAACTTCTGAATAAACATCTCTCATCTTATGGAAGTCATCTTTATATATAACAAAAAAATCAATATCCGATCCTCTCCAAATATCTCCTGATACCATACTTCCAAAGGTAAATACTGAAATAACATTATTATTTCTTTTGAAATCTTTCATTATATCATTAAAGGCTTTTTGATATTCAATTATCACATTCTTCATTCAATTTTTCCCTCCATAATATTATTACTATCAATTATAACAAAAGTGTTTCAATTGTTAAAATATTATTTAAAATTTATAAATAATAAAGATTCATAAAATATCATAAAGTCTATTTTACGAATCTTTATTTTGTTTCTATAATTTAGTTTAATATATTTATTATATATTCTTTTGTTCTATTAAATGCCTCATCATCAACTTCAACAGTTAATGCAGTTCCATTATCTATATATTCTTCCTTTAATATTCTTCCATTTCTATGAAGGAAGGAAACAACATCACCTTTATCATATGGAATTACATATTCTACTTTCTTTAAATTATAAGGTAACTTCTTTTCTATTTCATCTAATAGTTCCTCTAAATTTATTTCTTTCTTAGCAGAAATTTTAACTATATCATCATAATAATTAATTTCTTCTTCTATTTTATTTAGCTGTTCCTCTGTTGCCTTATCAATTTTATTTAAAACAAGTATTGTTTCTTTATCTATTGCACCAAGTTCTGATAAAACTTCTTCAACAGCTTTTATTTGTTCTAAAGCATCATCACTTGAAGCATCAACTACATGACATAAAAGGTCTGAATAAATAACTTCTTCTAATGTTGATTTAAATGCTTCTACTAAATCATGAGGAAGCTTCCTTACAAATCCAACAGTATCAGTTAAAGTTATAAGTCCTTTATTTTTAAGAACTATTGCCCTTGTTGTAATATCTAATGTAGCAAATAACATATCTGCTTCAAAAACTTCTTCCTTATTTCTATTATCCTTTGAAGCTGCTATATTACATAATGCATTTCTTAAAGTTGATTTTCCTGCATTAGTGTATCCAACAAGTGAAACTTTAGGAATGCTTTCCTTGTTTCTCTTTTCCCTTTGAACTTCTCTTGTTTTCTTTATCTTTTTAAGTTCTTGATTTAAATCATAAATTGTTTCTCTTATATGTCTTCTATCTGTTTCTAATTTCTTTTCTCCAGGTCCTCTAGTTCCTATTCCTCCACCTGTTCTTGAAAGTATTGTACCAAGTCCTTGAAGTCTACTTAATCTATATTTAAGCTGAGCTAACTCAACTTGAATTTTAGCTTCCTTACTTTTAGCTCTTCTTGCAAAGATTTCTAGTATTAAAGTTGTTCTATCAATAACCTTAGCTCCTATTGCATTTTCAAGGTTTCTAACTTGAGAGCCTGATAATTCATCATCAAATATAATTACATTTGCTCTCTCTGTTTGTCTTAAATGAGCTATCTCAAGTACCTTTCCTTTTCCTATATAAAAGGCTGCATCTATTTTATTTCTTCCTTGATAAACCTTTGTTAAAACGGGAATATCACAGGCCTTTGTAAGTTCTTCAAGTTCATCTAAACTTTCCCTTGTATCTGAACCAACTAATATAGCCCTTTCTCCCTCATCTTCTACAACATCATTTTCTTTAACAAGATCTTCAATATATCTAACTTTATCTATTATATTTATTGACATTAATTGTTCAAAGGATAAATTATTAGTTTCTTCATATACTAAGTTATTGTTATATACCATTAAAGTAGCTATTGAAAAATCTATTATTTTTCCTTCATATATACCAATTGCAATTATACTATCTAATTTAAGCTTTATAAGAGCTGTCAAATCAAGAGCTGAAAGATTACTTAATCCATTTGGATGAGTATGAATAACTCTAATTCCTGAAAGTCTCTTTTCATTAATGTCTAAAACAGGTAGTTCTACTGATGTTGAATCTCCTATGGCAACTGATGTTACCTTACCTTTTCTATCTATAGCTACACTAATTTCTCTCTCTATTTGGGAAGAAAGTCTTGTTATTGTTTCAATAATTTCAATATTACAAGCTTCTTGTTTTTGTGTTTTTATACTATAAAGTCCATCTAATTCTGAAAGAACAGAATTTCTAATTCCTTCTGTATTACCTTGTATCATTTAATCACCCTCTTTTAAATATCTATTGGTTAATTTGACTATAATTCTATACTAATAAAGATTAGTTGTAAACTGTGGCAAATTAAATTTACACTTGATTTTTCTTTAATTATACAGTATTTTTATTAGTAAAGAATACGATTTTTATTTTACTTGGAGGTTTTATTAATGGAAGGAAAAAAACGTAATATTTTATTCTCAGAGGAGCAAATTCAAAAAAGAATAGCTGAACTTGGAAAAGAAATAACAGAGGATTATAAAGATAGAAATCTTTATGTTTTATCTTTATTAAGAGGAAGCTTTATATATGCAGCTGATTTAGTTAGATACATAGATACAAAAGTTAAAATTGGTTTTATGACTACTTCAAGCTACGGACACAATGAATCAAGTTCTGGAACAGTTCAAGTTGTAAATGATATTCCAGACAATATAGAAGGATATGATGTTCTAATAGTTGACGATATAGTCGATAGCGGCATAACTATGGACTTTGTTGTTAATCACGTAAAGAAATTAGGTGCTAAGTCAGTTGAAACTTGTGTATTATTAGACAAACCTTCAAGAAGAAAAGTTGACATTACTCCTAATTATTGTTGCTTTGAAATTGAAGATTTATTCGTGGTAGGATATGGTCTAAATTACGGAGACTACTACAGAAATGTTCCTTATGTTTTTAATTGGGAATGCTAAAATATAAAAATTTACTTTAAGCAAAAATAAAGTGACAAAGGATTAAAATCCTTTGTCACTTTTATTTTTTAAAATCTATAGCCGTATCTGGTATTTCTCCAACTACTATTGTCTCTGATAAAGGAATTTGAGTATTTACCTCAATTTCCCTATTATACATAGGTATAATTATTTTGATTCTTCCCTTTACATTTAAATATATTTTATGTCTAGTTTGATTAATTCCTGCACTTTCAAAAATAGTTTCATAGCTAGTTTCTATATTTCCAATAGGTTCCATTTCTATATTTATATTTGGTCCTAAATTATAATAAATACTCTTATCTGTTATCCAACCTAAAGGAACCTCTATCCCCTTTTTTCCAAGCTCATCTAATTCATTATTAGATCTTATTGATATCTCACTAGTAATTTTATTTAGTAAAAATGTATTTGCCTTTATTAAATTTATTTTATTATTTTTATCTTTATCTATTATTACTATATCATTATTTGCTACTTCTTCATCAAAAACTTCTATACTTATTTTGTTTATTGTTTTTATAGTTTCTGCTCTCATAGTTGTCTCTGCTATTGATACTACTGATGGCATAACCTTTTTATCAAAAATAATTAATAATAGATTAAAAAAAATAAATATGGTTATAATAACAATTACAACAGATTTATATGTTTTTTTTCGCATTTTTGTATAATATTTCATATAACACCTTTTTTATTGAGTTATTGATTTACTCATATTATAATTATGCTATAATGGATAAAAATATTATTCATTAATTTTAAGAGATTGGGAGGAAGAAATGGCAGATAAAAAAGAGTCAAAAAAAGATACAAACATAAAAAATAGCCAAGCTTCAAAAACTAAAGAAAAAAAAACTAAAAAGAAGAAAATATTAAAATGGATTGGACTTAGTGTTTTATTTGCGTTTTTAGCAATAGCTGTAATAAGCGTAGGATATATAGTTGCTATAGTAAAGAACACGCCGCCTATTGATGTAAATAAAGTAGTTAATGTAGATCAAACCCTTCAAGCTTACGATAATAAAGATCAATTTTTAGCATCTCTTCATGGAAAGGAAGATACTCAAAAATCCACTTCTGATAAAATACCTAAAAATTTAAAAAATGCAATAGTTTCAATAGAGGACGAAAGATTTTATGATCATAATGGTATTGATGTCAAAAGAATATTAGGTGCAGTAGCTAATGATGCTATATATGTGGTAACTGGGAAAGGTGGACTTCAAGGTGCCTCTACTATTACTCAACAATTAGTTAAAAATACAATATTAACTAACAAACAAACTATTGAAAGAAAAGTTAGTGAAATGTATCTTTCATTAGAACTTGAAAAAATGCTTACAAAAGATGAAATACTAACTGCTTACCTAAATCACTTTCCTGTAGGGGGAATTGCTTATGGTGCACAAGCAGGTGCTAGAATGTATTTTGGTACTGATGTAGAAAATTTAAATCTTATACAATGTGCTTATCTTGCAGGAGTTACTCAAGCACCTTCAACTTATAGTGCTTATAATCCTAATAATGAAAAAGACCCTAGCATTTATATAAATAGAACTAAAACTGTATTATCAAAAATGCTAGAACATAAATATATAACTCAAAATCAATATGATAAAGCAATAAAAGATTTAGATGACGGAAAACTTAAATTCAAAAAATCTCAAAAGGATTACAAACTTCCATATGAAGATTTTATTTATGCAGCTGTAGATCAAGTAAAAAATGATTTAAAAGCAAAATATAAATATAGTGATGAACAAGTAGAAAACTTAGTTTTAACTGGTGGACTTAAAGTTTATACAACAATGGATAAAAGTTTACAAGATTATACTAAAAAAGTTTTAAATAATTATAGTAATTTCAATATTCCTGGTGGTGATAAGCTAGATAAAGATGGTGTACCATTACTTCAAGCTTCAGCTACAGTTACAGATTATAGAAATGGTAAAGTTTTAGCCCTAGTTGGTGGAAGAGGCGATCAAGGTGCTCGTTCTTTAAATAGAGCTTACGACTCATTAAGATCTATAGGTTCTTCAACAAAACCTTTTACTGTTTATGGACCTGCAATAGATACTAAAAAGTTAACAGCAGCTTCAGTTATAGATGATGCCCCTATTCCAAAATCAATATCAACTTATAACCCTAAAAACTCACCAGATCATTACAGAGGATTATTATCTTTAAGAGAATCATTAAAATACTCAAGTAATGTTGGTTCAGCTTTAACTCAGCTAAAGGTTGGAGATGCTACTTCTCTTTCTTATGGTGAAAAATTTGGGCTTAAATATTCTAATGAATCTAAAAATATATCTACTTATGCATTAGGTGAATTTGCCAATAGTCCTAAAGATCCAGATGGTGGTAATACATTTATAATGGCTTCTGCTGTAGGAACTTTTGGTAATGATGGTATTTATGTAAAACCTAGATTATATACAAAGGTTGTAGATGAAAATGGAAAAGTAATTTTAGATAATACTAAACAAGATAAAAAAATTCTTTCACCTCAAGCAGCTTATATTGTTTACGATATGATGAAGGGACCTCTTTCATATAATGCTGGTCCTGCAAAATTTGGTGCTATGCCAGTTGCAGGTAAAACTGGTACTACTTCCTATGGTAAAGATTACTGGTTCGTTGGATTAACACCTCATTTAAGTGGTGCTGTATGGGTTGGATATGATAATCAAAAACCAATTAAAGGTGGTGGATCAGGAATTACAACTGCTAACCTTTGGGGAAAAATTATGAGAAAAGCAAATGAAGGTTTAAGTACAGCTGATATTAAAAAACCTTCTGGTATTGTTGAAGTTCCTATATGTATGGATTCAGGATTATTACCTACTGATTTATGTAGACATGACCCTAGAGGAAATAGAATACGTACTGAAATGTTCATAGATGGAACTCAACCAACAAATTACTGTGAAACTCATGTAAGTGCAGCAGTTAACAAGTTAAACGGAAAACTTGCAAATGATAATACACCTAAATCATTAATAGAAAATAAGGTGTTTATTAAAAAAGATTATACAAATTCTAAAACAGAGGATTATAAATATGTTCTTCCAACATCTACTGATAATATGACTTCAGTACCAGAAACTGAAGATAAAAAAGACAAAGATAAGGATAAAGATAAAAACAAAGACAAAGATAAAGATAAGCAAGAATCTAACAACAATGAAAATACAAATAATTCTAACGACGCTAAACCAGATAGATAAAATAATTAATTAAATTTTAAAGAACCATTTTAATAAAATGGTTCTTTTTACATTTATATATGAATTTTCGTAGTCAACTTCCTGCACAGCATTTTATATATTACACTTTTTTCATTGTTTTAAACGACAAAATACGTCTTTATGAATAAATCGAAATTAGTTCTTGCAATTTTCATATTTCTATTATAAAATATAATAAATTGTTACATAACATAATTAAGGGAGGGGTAATATTTTGAAAGTATTAAATGATATAATTTTACAGTTTAACAATGTTTTGTGGACTTATGTATTAATAGCTATGTTATTAATTTTAGGTGTTTATTTCAGTTTTAAAACTAAATTTGTACAATTTAGATACATTAAAGAAATGTTTAGATTGTTAGGAGATGGATTTTCATCAGAAAAAAAGAAGGGGCATATTTCTTCTTTCCAAGCATTTTGTATTAGTACAGCTTCAAGAGTTGGTACTGGAAACTTAGCTGGTATAGCTATTGCTATTTCACTAGGTGGTCCTGGTGCAATATTTTGGATGTGGCTAATTGCACTTATTGGTGCAGCTTCAAGTTTTATAGAATCAACTTTGGCACAAATTTATAAAGAGAAAAATGCAGATGGTTCCTTTAGAGGAGGTCCTGCTTATTATATGGAAAAGGGATTAAAGAAAAGATGGATGGGTGTTATATTCTCAATACTTATTACAATAGCTTTCGGTCTAATCTTTAATTCAGTTCAATCAAACACTATCACATTAGCATTTAATGATGCCTTTGGTGTAGACAGATTAATTGTTGGTGCTATATTAACTTTAATAACTCTTTTTGTAATATTCGGTGGAGTTCATAGAGTTGCAAAAGTTTCAGAAGTTATAGTACCTATAATGGCATTAACTTATATTGCAGTTGCCGTATTTATATTATTAATTAATATTACAGAGGTTCCTTCAGTAATAAAATTAATTTTTGAAAATGCCTTTGGATTTAAAGAAATTGCAGGTGGTACATTAGGTGGTGCTATGCTTATGGGAATTAAAAGAGGGTTATTCTCAAATGAAGCTGGTATGGGTAGTGCTCCAAATGCTGCTGCTACTGCTACAGTATCTCATCCTGTTAAACAAGGACTTATTCAAACTTTAGGAGTTTTTACAGATACTATAATAATTTGTAGCTGTACTGCTTTTATAATTCTTTTATCAGGTGTTGATTATACTAATCGTTCAATTACAGGAATACAACTTACTCAAAAAGCACTAAGTGCTCAAGTTGGTCCTTGGGGAAATAGTTTTATAGCAATTTGTATTCTTCTATTTGCCTTTAGTTCTATAGTTGGTAACTACTATTATGGAGAATCAAATATTGAATTCTTAACTAAAAAGAAATCTTATGTATTTATATATAGAATTCTTGTTGTAGCTATGGTGTTCTTTGGTTCAATTGCTGAAATTCAAATTGTTTGGAATTTAGCTGATGTATTTATGGGACTTATGGCTGTTGTAAACTTAATTGCTATAACAATGCTTAGTAAACAAGCATTTGCAGCATTAAGAGATTACTCAGAACAAAAAAAATCAGGAATAAAAGAACCTTTATTTAAAGCTTCTTCAATACCAGGTTTAAAAAACGTTTCAGAATGGAATTAATTATAAATAAAAAAATAGCAGATTAAAATCTGCTATTTTTTTATTCTACTTTTGTTTTCTTTACTGTATTACTAAATGCATTTATTAATTTTCCTGAATCAGAAGATATAAAATAAATCATGTTTTCCTTATCATTTGAAACATTAACTACATAAGCTAGCTCTGATTTATTTAAAACTTCCTTTTTATTGCAAAATGCCAAATAGGACTTTCCTTTAATTTTTCCGCCACTACTAACATTTTTAAATAACTTTAAGGCTGTTTCTTCTGCTTTTTCCTTTGAAATATTTATCTTTATATCATTATGATTATCATCTTTAGTTTTATTTACATATCCTTGTAATTTCCCATTATTTTTATTTATGTTTATAATTACTTCCTCTGAATAATAAGGATATCCATCCTCATACTTTGAAAAAATTATTGAATAAAAAGGTGATTCATCCTTTAAATCATTTCTATTTACTTCTTTTACTCTATAATCCCCACTACATATTTTTGATAAATATTCCTTTGCAATCCCTTCTCCTTCTTCTGGAGTTACGTTGATAACATTATTAACTTTCATTTTATCTGCAAAACTAATTACATCAAAATTTTTATTTAAATCAATTCTGTAGTTATTACTTATTAGAGAATAAGTTTCATTTTCTTTATCTGTTCCTGTTTTCTCTTCCATTTGGAACTTTATATGTTCATTGTTTTTTTCAATCATATTTTCACTTTGCAACTTTTTTATAAATTTATTTGCTGCAACAATTTGTTTTCTTCCTGGTCCATAGTAATTATATAAAATAATAGGTATCGTTATCAAAAGTATTATTACTATTAAGATACTTACATATCTTCTTTTTTGGTCTTTCATAAATCCCCTCCTATATTAAAAGATAACACCTAATTATACATATTAATTTTACACTATATCTTTAATTTATGAAATACTATATCAAATAATTGTATACTTTTTAAATAGTTTAATCAATATATTAACATTGGTTTAATTAACCTTATTTGTCTTGTCCTTCCTCTCTTCATTATAGTATAATGAAGCTAACAAATTTATCAAATTTTTATTATTTTAGGAGGTTATTGTATGAATTTATCAAAATTAATAGAACAAAAAAGAAAACAAAAAGCTAGACAAGCACAAAAGAAAACTGCTAAAACATTAGCTACAGGCGCTACAGTAGGTGTTATTGCAGGAGCTTTAAGCGGTATATTACTTGCACCTAAATCAGGAAAAGAAACAAGAGATGATTTAAAAGATGCTGCTAAGGATGTTAATGAAAAACTTAAAAGCAAAGCAAATGTAGCTTCAGCTAATTGTAAAAACAATATATTAGATGCTAAATCAAAAATTAAAGAATATTTAGATAGTAAAAAGCTTAATAACAAAGATGTTACAGAAGACCCTGAAGAAAAAGAAACTGAAGAAGATACTAAAGAAACTGTTGCTGAAAAAGTAGAAAATTCAGAGGATAATAAATAATGTATATTAGTGTTGTTGGATTGTTTTGGTTTATTGTAGGAATATTAGGTGCAGTTGCATTAGTATTTTTAATAATATGCTTATTAAAACTTTCAAACCTTTTAACTAAAGTAGATTCTCTTTTAGATGAAAACAAAAAAAATCTTAATTCTACTTTATCAAATGTTAATGATATAACAGAAAATGTTAAAGATATAAGTGATGTAGCAACAGAAGCAACTGCTGATGTTATAGTTGCAAAGGAAAATATAACAAACCAACTAAATACAGTTAAAGATATAATTACTATTATTGCAAATGTATTTTTAAAAAAGTAAGTGGAAATATAAATATTTCCACTTACTTTTTTAATCCTATTTCATAGGCTAACTTTTCTTCTAAATCGTTACCACCTATTTTTTTAATTAAATTTAAATATAACTCTAATGTTCCCATTATATTTGTACTTAACATTAATTTACCATTATCAGTATAATTCCTTTTTACTAATCTAAAATCAGTTTTTTCTACATTTACCCCTTCAATCCATTCTCCATAAGGGACTAGTACTCCACTTAATTCACTACAACTTGCTAAATAATATATACCTTCATTAATAGCACATATAAAATCACAATCATCATAACATTTTAATATACAATTAGTGATTTTTTTCTTGCTATCTTCTAAAATCATATTTTTACCACCAGGGACTATTAAAACATTAGGCTTTTCAACTTTATTATCATCTAATACTAAGGATATATTTTTGCTTATTTTAAAATTATTATCAATATTTATTCCATAAACATTAAATAGAGTTTTTCCTAAAATAAAATTTGCTTTTTCAAAGAGTTCCTTTGCCATAGTATAATCATTCATATTCATATTTTTTATCATTAATATTCCTATATTGGTTTTTGTTCCTTTATCAAAATTTAAAAACTCTTCCTTTGTAATTCTCATAGTAGTTTTTCCACTAAATTTTCTAACTTCTTCAAATCCTATCTTTTGAGCAACCTTTTCACCTTCAATAGTTAATACGTTATCCATTAACATATCTCCACCAAATTCTAAAAAGTAATATTCAAGTAAAAGTCTTACTGCTTCTTCTCCATATCCTCTATTTCTATAATTTGAATGAATCTTAACATTGAATCTTGCAATTTTAGTGGCAGAATCGTATCCATGAAAACTAACTTCTCCTATTGCTTTATCTTTATTATCATATACTAAGCAATAAAAATTTTTGCCATCTGTTGGATTAACCATCTTTTTATAAAACATTTCCCATTTATTTTGCGAAAAATTAAATACTCCCCCAATATCTTTCATTGTTTCTTCATCATTCCAAAGTTGTTGAACAAATTTTAATTCATCATATTCAGGCTGTTTTATATATACTTTTTTTCCGTTTCTTCTATATAATCCTTCTCTTAGCTTCATTATAATCACCTTTTATTAAAATTTCACCCTTCTCTATTTTTCAGCTTTCTTTTATTATATCAAATTTTTATTACTTTTTTATGTATTAACTATTTTTTTATTTATTATAAATTTTTATTAACATTCCATCGTTAATCTCTGCCAACTTTTTCAATTTATTCACTTATTTTTAAAATATTTAGTATTACTAAACTTTTTTTCACCTTTTATTAAACTCTTTTTATCAATTTTCCTATATAGCTCCCTAACACCAACGAATTACATAATAATTTTTTTAAATTTTTTTATTAAATATATTGATTTTTTTCTCTTTAATCATTATAATTATTCTTGTTTGTTTAGTAATCTTAAACTTTATGTTTAGTAAAAGTTATATTTATTATAGAAATGGTGGTGTGAAGACATGGAAATCGGAGATAAGATTAGAAGTATTAGAATTGCTAAGGGGCTTACCCAAGAAGAGTTAGCTAATAGATGTGAATTGTCTAAAGGCTTTATATCTCAAGTTGAAAATGATTTGACTTCCCCATCTATAGCTACTTTAGTAGATATTTTAGAAATTTTAGGAACTAATTTGACTGAATTCTTCAGTGAAAAAGGGGAAGAAAGAATAACATATAAAAGCGATGATATGTTTGAAACTGAAGATGAAGATTTAGGATACAGTTTAAAATGGTTAGTACCAAGTGCTCAAAAAAATGACATGGAACCAATTATGTTAACATTAGAGCCTAATGGTAAGTATATTGAGGAAGAACCTCATGAGGGAGAAGAATTTGGATTTGTTTTAAATGGAAGTATAATTCTTCATTTAGGTGATAAAAGCTATAAAGTAAAAAAAGGAGAAAGTTTTTATTTTAAGCCAAAATCAAATCACTACCTTTCAAATTCTGGGAAAACTATAGCCAAAGTTATATGGATAAGTACTCCCCCATCATTTTAATATTTTATTTTTAAATTCTAGAAAGAGGTGTTTTATTATGAAGGATAATATTTTAATGCTAAAAGGTATAAGTAAAAAATATGGAGATAATGAGGTTTTAAAAGATCTTGACCTTAATATAAAGAAAAATGAATTTTTAACGCTTTTAGGACCAAGTGGTTGTGGTAAAACAACTACTTTAAAAATTATTGCAGGATTTGAAACTGCTGATTCAGGTAAGGTAATTTTTGATGAAAAAGATATGGCAAGCTTACCTTCTCATAAGAGGCCTGTAAATACAGTTTTCCAAAAATACGCTTTATTTCCTCATATGAATGTTTATGAGAATATAGCTTTTGGACTAAAAATTAAAAAAACACCTAAAAATATAATTAAAGAAAAAGTAACAGAAATGCTTAAGTTAGTTGCCCTTAGTGGATTTGAAAAAAGAAGTATTGATTCTTTAAGTGGTGGACAACAACAAAGAGTTGCAATTGCAAGAGCTCTAGTTAATGAACCTGAAGTTTTACTTTTAGATGAGCCTTTAGGTGCATTAGATTTAAAGCTTAGAAAAGAAATGCAAATTGAACTTAAGAAAATTCAACAAAGATTAGGAATAACATTTATATTTGTAACTCACGATCAAGAGGAAGCCTTAACTATGTCAGATACAATTGTTGTAATGAATAAAGGAATTATTCAACAAATGGGTACTCCACAAGATATTTACAATGAACCTTCAAATGCTTTTGTTGCAGATTTCATTGGAGAAAGTAACATAGTTGATGGTATTATGCATGATGATTTTGAAACTGAATTTTTAGGAAGAACATTTGAAAGTGTTGATAAAGGATTTAAAAAGGATGAACCTGTTGATATAGTTATTAGACCTGAAGATATAAAAATGGTTAAAGCAGATGAAGGAATGCTTAAGGCAAAAGTTATTTCTGTTATATTTAAGGGTGTTCATTATGAAATTGAAATTGAAATTGAAAATTATCCTAAAAGATGGATTATTCATAATACAAAATCAGCTGAAATTGGATCCATCATTGGAATAGACATATATCCTGAAGATATTCATGTAATGAAAAAGGTGACTTGCGATGAACAATAAAAAAAGCAGTTTAGCTGCTTATCCATATATTATATGGAGCGCTTTATTCATAGTAGTTCCATTATTAATGATTTTGTTTTTTAGTTTAACAACAGATTCAGGATCAGGTTATCAATTTTCTTTTGAAAATTTCAAAAGACTTATGAACCCACAATATATTAAAATATTTAGTCGTTCTATTTATTTAGCACTTATTTCAACAGCTGTTTGTTTAATTATCGGCTATCCAGTTGCATATATTATTTCAAAAATGCCAGAGAGTAAACGTAATTTACTTATTATGCTGTTTATATTACCAATGTGGATGAATTTCTTATTAAGAACATATGCATGGTTACCTATACTAGGTAAAAATGGTATAATAAATACTTTTTTAGGGAACTTTGGAATATCACCAATTCAGTTTCTTTATACAAATGGTGCAATATTGCTTGGTATGATATATAACTTTTTACCATTTATGATACTGCCAATTTATACAGTTTTATCTAAAATGGATCAAAACTTAATAAATGCAGCCTCTGACCTTGGTGCAAATAAAAAAGAAATATTTACAAAGGTTATATTTCCACTAAGTCTTCCTGGTGTTATATCAGGAATAACTATGGTATTTATGCCAGCAGTTTCAACTTTCGTTATTTCAAGACTTTTAGGTGGTGGAAAGGAAATGTTAATTGGTAATGTTATAGAACAACAATTTACAACTATGAGTGATTGGCACTTTGGTTCAGCATTAGCAATAATACTAATGATTTTAATATTAATTTCTATGGCCTTAATGTCAAAATTTGATGGAGATGAAAATGAAGGTGGTGGAAACTTATGGTAAATAGATTTTATGAATTTATTAAAAGATTTTATCTTGCAATAATTTTTATATTTTTATATGCTCCTATTGTTACTTTAATGGTTTTCTCATTTAACAATTCAAAATCAATGGGAAAATGGAGTGGATTTACTTTTAAATGGTATGGAGAACTTCTTCATAATGATACTTTAATGGAAGCTCTTTACTATACTATTTTAATAGCTCTTATTGCTTCTGTTGTTGCAACTATTGTAGGAACTATTACTGCAATTGGTATTCATAATATGAAGAAGAAAAGAAGAGCCTTATTATTAAGTATAAATAATTTACCTATTATAAATCCAGATATAGTTACTGGTGTTGCTTTAATGAGTTTATTTATATTTTTAAAATTTGATTTTGGATTTAAGACAATGTTACTTGCACATATATCCTTTGATATACCTTACGTAATACTTTCAGTACTTCCAAAACTTAAGCAACTTCCAGATAACACTATTGAAGCTGCTATGGACCTTGGTGCTACTCCTTGGTATGCTTTAAGAAAAGTTATAATTCCTCAAATTAAGCCAGGTATATTTGCAGGATTTTTAATGGCTTTTACAATGTCAATTGATGATTTTGTAATTAGTTTCTTCACAACAGGACCTGGAGTAACAAATCTTTCAATTGAGATTTATTCTATGGCAAGACGTGGTATTAAACCTGAAATTAATGCACTTTCTACATTAATGTTTGTAACAGTACTTGCACTACTATTAATAGTAAATAAGAAGAAAAAAGCTGAGGTGAACTAGATGAAAAAATTTAAAGTTTTAGCTGCTATAGCTTTAAGCATAACTGTAATAATTGGTTTAATTACAGGTTGTTCTAAAGATAAAACTAATGAAGCCTCAAATCAGTTAAATATATACAATTGGGGAGATTATATTGATCCAAATTTAATTACTAAATTTGAAAAAGAAACTGGTATAAAGGTTACTTATAACACTTATGATACTAATGAAACAATGTATTCAAAAATTAAAGATGGCTCTAGTAATTATGATTTAATAGTTCCATCTGATTACATGGCAGAAAAGATGATAAAAGAAAATCTTCTTGAAAAAATAGATTATAAAGAGATACCAAATTATAAATATATAGGTAAAGATTTTAAACATCTTCCTTATGATCCAAATGATGAGTATTCTGTGCCATATATGTGGGGTACTATTGGTATAGTTTATAATCCTGATATAGTAAAAAAACCTGTAGATAGTTGGAATATACTTTGGGATAAAGATTATAAGGGACAAATTGCAATGTTTGACTCTGTTAGAGATGCTATGGCAATTTCATTAAAAAGACTTGGTTATTCTATGAATTCAACAAATCCAGCTCAAATTGATGCAGCTGCTAATGAATTAATAAAAGAAAAACCTTTAGTTCAAGCTTATATGGTTGATGAAGTTAAAGATGCTATGATAAGTGGAGAAATTGCAATTGCACCTGTTTGGTCAGGAGATGCTGCGTATATAATGAATGAAAATCCTAAAATAAAATATGTTGTTCCAAAGGAAGGAACAAATAAATGGTTTGATTGCCTTGCTATTCCAAAGGGAGCTAAGCATAAAAAAGAAGCGGAAAAATTTATAAACTTTTTATGCAATCCAGAAAATGCTCTTACAAATGTTGAATATATAGGTTACCAAACTCCAAATACAGAAACTTTTAAAATGCTTCCAGAAGATGTTCAAAAACAATATCCAACTAAAAAAGAACTAAAAAATACAGAAGTATTTACAGATTTAAATCATAAAGCATTACAAGACTATAATGATGCATGGATTAAAGTCCGTTCATAAAAAAAAGCAATCAAGAATTTACTTGATTGCTTTTTTATTAAAACCATAAATTTATTTCTCTTTTAGCACTTTCTTTTGAATCTGATGCATGAACACAATTTTCTGTTAAATTCTTACCATATAAAGCTCTTATTGTACCCTTCTCTGCTTTTTCTGGATTTGTTGCTCCATTTATTTTCCTAATTTTATTAATGGCATCATCCCCTTCTAAAATAAGTGCACAAAGAGGTCCTCTAGTTATATAATTAATTAATTTTTCAAAAAATGGCTTTCCTATATGTTCACTATAATGTTTCATAGCAAACTCTCTATCTATTGTCATCATCTTAAGTGCTATTATTTTAAGTCCATCCTCCTCATACATAGAAAGTATCTTACCTATAACATTTTGTTCTACTCCATCTGGTTTTATTAATACTAAACTCTTTTCCATATATCTTAATTACCTCCATAAATTCCCTTATAATATATATTCTATTATTTTAAACCTATAAATTCAATATTTTTCTTAATTTTCTGACTATTTATGTCTTATAACTTTTATTTTATTTTTCTATGATATAATAAATAATAATTGTAAAAGGAGATGGTCTTTATGAATAGAATGAAAGTAACCTTTACAGGCCGTGTTCAAGGAGTAGGTTTTAGATATTTTGTTCAGCTTAATGCCATAAATTATAATTTAACTGGATGGGTAAAAAACCTTTCTAATGGGGATGTATTATTAGAAGTTCAAGGAAATAATGATACTATAAATAAATTTTTAAATATAATAAAAAAAGGAAATGGATTTTCTAAAGTTATAGATATGTCTATAACTTCTCTTCCTGTAAATTTGAAGGAGAAAAAATTTAAAGTAGTCTATTAAATTAAAAAGCAAAATAATAAACATTTAAAATTCTATATAATTTTTAAAAATTAATTATATAAAATTATTTAGTTTATTATTTTGCCCTTTTATTTTTAATCTATTTCACAAATAAGCTCTTTTATTTCTTCTTTACTTTCCTTATAAAACAATTTATCTGTTTCTTCAAAAATAATTTTTCTAAGTGCTATAATTGCAATTAAATTAGGTATTGCCATAAGTCCATTAACTATATCTGCTCCTATAAAAATAACATCTAAAGATATAAATGCACCTATTCCAACTAATACAATATAAAGTATTTTAAAAGGAATAATAGCATTTTTCCCAATTAAATATTCAACACATTTTTCTCCATAATAATTCCATCCAAGTATTGTTGTAAAAGCAAAAAATACTAATCCTATATTAACAATATATTTTCCAATTAAGGCTATTGGTAATCCAGCTTCAAAAGCTGCTGTTGTTAAGGCTGTTCCTTCTAGAGGAGAATTATACATTCCTGTAAGAACAATTACTATACCTGTCATTGTACAAATTACTATTGTATCAAAAAATGTACCTGTCATAGATATTAATCCTTGTCTTGCAGGTGAATTTGTCTTTGCAGCAGCTGCTGCAATTGGTGCACTTCCAAGTCCTGCTTCATTTGAAAAGACTCCTCTGCTTACTCCTCTTTGTATTACCATAATTATAGATATTCCAGTAGCTCCTCCAAAAGCAGCCTTTGGATTAAAAGCACTTTGAACTATTAATCTTACTGCTTCTGGAACTTTATTAATATTAAATACAATTACCATAACAACTCCAATAATATATAAAAGTGCCATAAATGGTACTATCATTTCTGAAACCTTAGAAATTCTTTGTATACCTCCAAGAGTTACCATAGCTACTAATATAGTAATTACAATAGCAGTTATAATTATTGGAACATTAAAGGCTGTCTTTAAACCTTCTGAAATTGAATTAACCTGTGCAAAGGTTCCAATTCCAAATAAAGCAACTAAAACTCCACATAAAGCAAAAATCTTTGCAAGAAATTTATTTCCCATACCATTTTGTATGTAATACATAGGGCCACCCTTTACTACTCCATTTTCATCAAATTCTCTATATTTTATAGCAAGAACACCTTCTGCATATTTTGTTGCCATTCCAAAAAATGCTGCAATCCACATCCAAAACAATGCTCCTGGTCCTCCAGCTTTAATTGCAGTTGCAACTCCAACTATATTTCCAGTACCAATAGTAGCTGAAAGAGCTGTACATAAAGCGCCAAAACTTGATACATCTCCCTTTGCTCCTTCTTCCTTCTTAAAAATAAAACTTAAAGCTTTAGAAAGTTTTGTAACTTGTAAAAACTTAAGTTTAAAAGTTAAATACACTCCTGTTCCTAAAAGAAGAATAAGAAGTGGCGGACCCCATACAATTGAGTCCATAGTTGTTAAAATTTTTTCCATAAAAAAGTCCTCCTAAATTTTAAAATTCTGGAGGAGATTAAATAAAGCTAAAAAATATATTTAACTTCAAAAAATCCCCTGTCCTTTTACCTGAGAGTTTCAGCATATAAAAATTTATATACCTTGCTCCTTCGGTGTTCAAAATAAAAATTTTGAATCTCTCCAGAGGCTCGTCCAATAGCGGTCCTATAACCTGAAAGATTTTCCCTCTTCGGTGGACTAACTAATAAGTTAATCACTCTCCCACTACCTTCATCCGAACACATATTAAATTTTATTTTATGTTTTTTATTATATAATATAAACTTATTGTAAATCAAGTTTAAAATAATTCCTTATTTACATCATTATTGTTATATAATTATCATTATTGTTAATAGTGCAATATATGTGCTATTATAGTGTTTGTTATAAGACTTCAGAGAAAGGGTGATATTTTGATAAAATTAATCGCTTCAGATATGGATGGTACTTTATTAACTCCTAATGGAGAAGTACCTAAAGAATTTTTTGATATATTTAATAAATTAAAAGAAAAGAATATTGAGTTTATAGTTGCTAGTGGACGTCCTTATAAAACTTTATATAGAGATTTCAAACCAATTTCCGATGAATTATCATACATTTCAGATAATGGAGCTATGGTTGTTGAAAATGGTAAGGTAACAGCTTTAGAGATTATTCCTAAAAATATAATAAAAAAAATTATTAATTCTTGTAATAAAGTAAAAAATATAACAGTTGTTTTTTGTGGAGTTAAAAGTTTCTATCATTTAAACTGTAATAAAAATACTTTAGAAGAAATTAATAAATATTATTTAGATAAAACAATAATAGAATCTTATGATGATATAGATGATGAAATATTTAAAATTTCTATTTGTGATATGGATAATGCGTTAACTAACTCATATCCTATTGTAGAAAAAGATTTAAAAAAATATTGTAAAGTTTCAGTAGCAGGAAGATTCTGGACAGATATAACTAATAAGCATGTTTCTAAAGGATCAGCTATTTCAAAAATACAAAAATTACATTCTATTTCTAAGGAAGAAACTATGGTCTTTGGAGATTACTTTAATGATGTGGACATGCTAAAACAAGCCTATTACAGTTATGTTATGGAGGACGCCCTAGATGAAGTAAAAGCCTATGGAAATTTCATAGCAAAAAGTAACAAAGAAAATGGAGTTCTTCAAGTAATAAAAAGTATACTTTAAAAATTTTTTAATTTAGGTTATCTTTTAGTTTCCTGTTGATTTTAGATAGCCTTAATTTAATATATTAATACACATTTAAGCTATAAGTTTAGAAATTTCAAATTCTAAATTTATAGCTTTTTTTATTAGAATAAATCTAATAATTTATGAGAAGAATATATTTATTAAAAATAATAATTAGGAGAAATTCTCATGAATGATAAATTTGTTAATGAACTTATGAAAAGTGCAACATCTACAGAATCAACTATTATAATAAAAGAATTATTAATAGATAAAAATAAATCTACCCCTATAGTAATTATGTATTCAGAATCAATAGTAAATAAAGACATTATAAATAGAGATATTTTAAATCCTCTTATGTATAATTTTAACGTTCTCTTTCCAGATAATATTGATAAATATGATTTTTTAGTTAAGGTTGCTTTACCTGTAAGCAATTGTTTAGTAGAGGATTCCTTTTCAAATATAGTTAATGCACTGCGTTCTGGTAAAACTATATTAACCTTTTATGGATTAAGAAAGGCAATAATAATTGATACAATTTCTCTACAATATAGAAGTATTTCTACCCCAACTATAACTTCTACAATAGCTTCTTCTAAAGAAGACCTTAATGAATCATTAGAAACTAATATCTCTATATTTAAAAGAAGAATAAAGGATAAAAATTTAATAATAAAAAATATGAATTTAGGACGAAGAAGTAAAACAAATATTAATGTTTTATATCTTAAAGACATTGCAAATCAAAATGTAGTTAACAATGTATTAAAGGATATAGCATCATTAGATGTAGATAATATTCAATCACTTGGAGCTCTTCAACAATATATTGAAGAATTTAATTATTCAATAGCTCCCCAAGGATATATAACAGATTCAGCAGAAAATGCAGTGGATAAACTAAGTGAAGGAAAAGTTATAGTTCTTATGGAAGGTAGTCCTTATGCCCTTTGTCTTCCTGCTTTATTAATTGAGTTTTTCCATAGTCTTGATGATTATAATCAAAGAACTATAGTTGCATCCTTTTCTAGAGCCCTTAGATTTATTGCTATTATAATTGTTTTAACCCTTCCTTCTCTGTATGTTATTTTAACTAAATTTAATCCTGAATTATTAATTGATAAATATGTTCAACCAATAGCTAGTTCAAGGCAAGGAATTCCCCTTTCCCCATTTTTAGAAATATTTACAATGGATTTAGTTGTAGAATTTTTAAGGGAAGGTGGTCTAAGACTTCCTTCAAAAGTTGGTCAGACCTTAAGTATAGTTAGTGGTATTATAATTGGAGATGCTGCAATTCAATCTAAAATAATATCTCCATCAGCTTTATTTATAGTTGGAATAAGTGTTGTATGCACATTTTTAATACCAAATTATCAAATGGCACTATCTATAAGGCTTATTAAATTTCCATTTTTAATACTTTCTAACACCTTTGGCATATTAGGCTTTGTTATAGGATTTTTCTTTTTATTATTATATCTTTTTAATTTAAATGTATATGGAATCGACTATGTATCCTTTTACTCAGATGATATGAAAGATACATTTATTAGAGGCAAACTTTCAAGCCTTATAAAGCGTCCTATTATATCCAAAACAAAGGATAAAATTAGACTAGGTACTAATCATATAAAAAAGTGGAGTGAAAAATATAATGAAAAAAAATCTTCAAATATCAACAAGTGAATTTATATGTATGCTTATAGGTTATTCCATAATTATAACGGAACTTAAATTTCCTGATATAATAAATACTTATGCAGCTCAAAATGGATGGATAACTACAGCTTTATCTGGTATATATCCCATTTTATTTTTTACAATGTATGGATTTGTTTTTAAAGCTTATCCTGACAAAAATATTTTTCAAATAAACCTAGAACTTCTTGGAAAAATTTTAGGAACTTTCTTTAACATATTTTTTATCATATACTTAGTTGCTTATAGTGCTACTCATTTTTCAGGATTTGCTATGATACTTGTAAATACAATCCTTTGGTATTATACAACATACCAAACTCTTATTATTGTTATAATTGTAGCGTCTATAGCTACATTTTTTAGATTCAAAGCTCAATTAAAACTAGGTCAATTTACATTATATGTAATTATTGCTATATGTATTTTATTAGGTTTTTCTTTAACAAAAGGAAATAAATTAAATATAATGCCCATATTATCTATTGCTCCAAAAGAGCTATTTAAAGCTGTATACCATGGTATATATGCATACGCCGGCTTTGAAATAATGGTATTATATTTACCCTATTTAAAAAATAAATCAGATTATAAAAAAATAGCAATAACTACAACTTCTGTATTAATATTAATCCTTACTTGGTTAATATTTATAGCTATATTTTACTTTGGTCCTGATGCATTAAATTTATTTTATTTTCCAATGCTTGATATAATGGCCTCAATTAAAGTACCTCTTATTAATAGTTTTACATTAATTTTTATACTTTGCTGGTCAATACATTCTTTAAAAAATTCTACATTTTCATTTTCAAATATACTTAATATACTACCTCCAAAGAAAAATACTAATTATAAAAAACTTTGGCTAGTAATTCTTATACCATTTTTTTATTTTATATCAAAGTTAATTAGTAATGTAATAAACTTAGTTTATTTTGTTAATTACATTTTCATTCCGATGATGATTTTAGTATTGTTTAATATATTTCTATTATTTATATCTGTAATAAGGAGGAATAAAAATGACATGGAAAACCCTTCGTAGATATATTATATTATCAATTATTATTTTATGTGTTGCTGGAATATCGAAGTTATATAAACACTTTCATTTTTCAAATATTGAAGATATTGATTTTGTTGCTGGCATAGGTTTTGATGTAGATACTTCTATGGATAAAAAAATTTTTTCTATTCCTGTATTAGTATATGACTTTAGTTCCCCAGGCAAAATAACTAGCCATATATTAGAGGCAAAGGGTTCAACTTCAACTGAATCTAGAATAGATAGACAGTTTCACTCTGGTAGAAAGTTTTCCCTTGGCTCTGAAAAAATATATCTTTTTTCAAAAAAACTATCAAAAGATGGTATAAATCCCTCTTTAGATGGTTTATTAAATAATACTCAAACAAATGGATCTGCAATAGTTGTTACAACTTCAAATGATCCTAAAGATGTTTTAGAAATAACAGTTCCAGGATATTCTACAGCACCAGATTATATTGAAGGATTAGTTAATTCCCTGCAATCTTACTCCCATTTTTCTAATGTTCAAACACTATATAATACATATATTGAAAATAGTACAGAAGGTTGTAAATTTATTACTCCAAATATAGATATAATAAATAATAAACTCTATTTAACTTCCATGTCAGTATTTGATAAAGGAAAATTTGTTGCTTCCATTCCTAAAGAACAATTTAGAAGCCTTAATGTTTTAAGAAATAATTTTGGTACAGGTATAGCTACATTTTTAGAGAATGATAATTCATATATATCCTTTAATACAATATCTAAAAGAAAAGTTGAATGTACTAAAAATAAAGATGGAACCTTTAATTTTGATATAAATTTAAAAGTTAGTGGTCAAATACTTAATAATAATAGTTCTAATAGGTTAATAATTTCTCCCTATGAACAAACACAACTGGAAAGTAAAATAAATAACTACTTTAAAAAAAATCTTTCAGAATTTATATCTACAATGAAAACAGATTATAAAATGGATTTGTTGAACTTAGGATATATAGCTGCCACTAAATATGGTCGCCATAAAGTTACTAATTGGGATGAGGAAGTATTAAAATCCTCAATAAATGTTAATGTAGATTTTAATATAAATAAATTTGGAATAGGTAATTTATCTTTATACTAAATATATTTTTTAAATACTTAAATAAGTAATTTAATTTATTATATAAAGTGTAATTTTAAAAACTAATTATAAATAAAAGGCAAAATAATAAAACTAATTATACTTACCTATCAGTTTATTATTTTGCCCCTTTATTAAAATTTAAAATATTACACTTTAATAAATTTTTATTCTATTCTATTTCTTCTTTCTCCTCTATTAAAAGCTCTTATATTTTCTAATAAATCAGTAAATAATCTATTTCTAGCCTCAACACTAGCCCACGCTATATGTGGAGTTAAAATTAATCTATCTTTATTTTTTACTGATAAAAGAGGATTATCTTCTTTTATTGGTTCTACGGAAAATACATCAAGGGCTGCACCTGAAATCTTTTCTTCATCTATTGCTCTAGCTAAATCTTTATCTACAACAATTGGTCCTCTTCCCATATTTATTACAACTGCTTCCTTTTTCATCTTGCATAAATTTTCGTAATTTATTAAATTTTTAGTATTATCATTTAAAGGAGCATGAATTGAAATTATATCTGATTCTCTTAAAAGCTCCTCTAAATCAACTCTTTTATAATCACCATTGTTATTTTTTCCTGAAGTTGAATAATAAACTACATTAACTCCAAAAGCTTCACAAACCTTAGCTACTCCTCTACCTATAGCTCCAAGACCTACTATCCCCCAAGTTTTACCCATTAAATCATGGAAAGGTTTATCTAAATTTGTAAAAATATCTGCCTTTGAATATTCCCCTGATTTAACATAGTTATCATAATAACTTATTTTATCGTATAAATTTAATACTGTAGCAAAGGTATGTTGTACAACTGTATTAGTTGAGTATCCAGCAACATTAGTAACTGCTATACCTCTTTCTTTTGCATATTCAATATCAATATTATTAAAGCCTGTAGCCATTTCGCATATAAGTTCTAAATTTTTTGCATTTTTTAAGTTGTCCTCATTTAATATAACTTTATTAGTAAGAATTATGTTAGCATCCTTTATTCTTTCTATAACCTCATCTTTACTAGTAATGTCATATAATTTTAACTCTCCAAACTCTTTTAATAAATTATAATCAACATCACCTAAAGTTTTTCCATCTAAAACTACAATTTTCTTCATATAAATCTTCCCTTCTATCATATATATCTTATTTTTATTATAAAATTTTTTCTACTTTATTTCTATTATAATAAATATTTTTTCTTCATTTATGATTAAAGAATATTTTTCTATTTATAAGCGTATAATTTAATAACAATACCTCTCTAAAGGTTAGAATTTTTTCTAACAATCTAATGATTTATCATTAAAGCCCAGTACAATAAGCTACATTTTGTACTGGGCTTTTACAAATTAGACTATGTTTTAGGTAAATGTTTATTTTAAAACATAGACATAAATTTTTATTTTATAAAATTAGCTAATAAAAAAAGTAACCATATATGTACTGGATAAAATATGTAAAATAACCATCTTAAATCTCTTCCCTTTTTACCATTGTATATCATGATAAAAGGTATTGAAAATACCATCATCCATTGAGGATAAGCTAATAAAGCTTCAATATTAAATCCTGAAAGGAATAATGCTGAAAAAACAACAATTGCAAGATACATATCACGTCTATTATTAAAACATTTATAAAATATAAATATAAGTGCTGGTCCTATTATTAAAGACTCTGTAAAAATCCCTAAAGAAACAGCCACTAAAACCTTAACAAAGGCTACTTTAAAGTCTTTAGTTCTAAATTGAACCATTCCATTTAACATAATAAATGCTGCAACCATTGAAAGGAATATATTATTTGGTATTATATATACTTTTGAATCAAATCCATAATTTAAAAGTAATTTACCTATTATCATTAAAAATGTAAATATAAGTGCTTTCTTATCTGATATAATTTTTTCTTTAATGGTAATCACTATAAGTGCTACTGATAATATTATAGTCCCTATTACAATTAAATAAGCTAAAGGACTAAAATCTCCATAAGATAAAACCTCTCCCTTTATGCCTTTTAACATTCCAATAGAAATAATAATATTCCCTAAAAACATACCTTCTGCTGCCACTAATAATCTTTTCAAATAATTATTTTTTGAAGATGTTTTAAAATACCCTTCAACTAAAAGATAAAAGAATATGGGCATAACTACTCTACCAACATAATTAAACCAAAATGGTGCTCCAGTAAAAAAAACTGCTATGTTATTAAGTAGCATAAAAATAATCATTAATATTTTAAGCTTAAATCTGTCCATTATTTTCTCCTTATTATTTATTTCACATTTATAAATTATACCTCTTTAACCTTTACATTAAAAGCCTTTTGTAATACTATATCTAGTAGACAATTATAAAGAGGTGAAAATATGCATATTTTATCATACAAAGTAAAATATAATGAAGTAGAGAATATAATTACTAAATTGCAAATAGAAGATATTTTTAATGTATTTTATGAAAATCCATTAGAAATTACAACTGATGAATTTGGTTATGGCTATATTGAAAGGGAAGATGAACCAATAATATTAAAGGTAGCCTATGATGAAGATATAATAAATTTTGATGCTTTTAAAGAAAAAGTTTCAAATATTATTGGTAAAAAAGAAGATTCCGTAGAAGAAATTAATTATGAATATGAAGAATTTTCAATGCCAGCAATACATATTAATGATGAATGGGTTCTAGCTTCACCTGATGAAGAAGTTAGTGATAAGAAAAAGATAAATTTTATATCCCAAGGTGCCTTTGGAACAGGTCTTCACGAAACAACTAAAGATTTATTATCTATAATACTTTCAAAAGATTTTTCAAATAAAAGAGTTTTAGATATTGGAACTGGTTCAGGAATCCTATCTTTAGCTACTGCTATAAAAGGAGCTTTAGAAGTTGTTGCTTTAGATATTAGAGATGTAGAAGATGAAGTGTTACTTAATGCTTCTTTAAATGGAATTGAAACAATTAAAGTTTTAGTTGGAGATGCCCTATCTTCTGAGGTTGAAGTTAATGGAAAGTTTGATTGGGTATATATAAATATAGGTGGAGAAGAAACAGAAATGTTTATGCCATTTATAAAAGAACATATTAAAAAAGATGGATATCTTTTAGTTTCTGGTTTAGTTCAGTGGAGCTTTGACTCTGTAAAAGATATGATAGAATCTAATGGCTTTACTATGCTTGAAAAGTTTAAATCAGCTGAATGGTGTACTGCAATATTTAAATAAAATATTATAAAATAAGGTAATGTATTTATTTTAAATCTTTATAAATGCATTGCCTTATTAAATTTCTACATATATCTTTTTATTCTATAAATTATAATTTTCACATAAGTAAAATTATATCAAAATTTCTTTTAATATGTTAATAAACAGTTATGTATGTATCATTTGCATTAATATACTAATAAAAAACCCCCTTTTTTCTTTTCTCTTTTCTAACTGTTGTGCTATACTAGTAGAAAATATCAATGTTTTTCTCTAACAAGGAGGTCTTTATATGAAAAAAATCTTGATATGTTTTTTTGTTTTATTAGGATTATTCCTAAATATTAGTTTTCCAGCTTTTGCTGATACTAAAGATAATATTCAAAAAAGCAAAGTGCAATTTAATCAAATAAGCGACAAAATCCAGGATTTAGATAATAAAATATCCAGTTTAGATTCACAAATTAACTCACTTAATTCTAGTATTCAAAGCAACAAAGATAAAATGAATTCAATAGAAAAGGAAATCGACACTACAAAATTAAAAATAGAATCTACTGAAAAGCAGGTAAATGAGGGACAAGCTGTCTTAGCTAACAGACTAAGATCTGCATATAAAAGTGGAACCTACTCTTTATCATCTTATATTGCTTTTATATTTGAAGCTAAGGGATTAGGTGAATTTATTGGAAGAATTGAAGCTGTAGGTAAAATTGTAAATGCTGATAATGATATGATTAAAGAACTTAAAAGTAATGCAAACTCATTACAAAATGACATAAAGGATTTAAATGCTAAAAAAGAAGATATCGTTAAGCTAAATGATGAAAATAATAAAAACTTAAAAACTATTGTATCAAAACAAGATGATTTAAAATCATCAAAAGCTAAATTCGATTCTGAAAAAGCACAAATTGAATCTGTTATTATAGAAAATGAGAAAAAGCTTATAGCTTATCCTATTAAAATAATTGATTCATCCTCATCATCAATTAGTAGTTTACAAGAAGCAGTTTCAACATTAAAACAATTATTACCTCAAATTTCAAACTCATCAGTTAAAGACATAGCTAATTCTTATATTTCAAAAGGTAATAATTCAATAAGCAAAAAACAATCTGAAGAAAAAAATAGTTCTAACACAAATAATAATTCTAATTCAAATAATAACCAAGGTAATGTTTCCGGTAAAAAGACTTTCACCATGGAAGCAACAGCCTATGCAGGACATACTATTACTGCAATGGGTACAAAACCTGTTAGAGACCCTAATGGTCTTAGCACAGTTGCTGTAGATAGAAACGTAATTCCTTTAGGTAGTAAAGTTTATGTATCAGGTTATGGATATGCTATAGCTTCTGATACTGGTGGAGATATAGTTGGTAATAGAATAGATTTATTTATGAATTCAGAACAAGAGTGTCTATCATTTGGTAGAAGAAATGTAACAGTAAAAATTATAGCTTATCCTGATGAATGGTAATAAAAAAGAGTAACTTAAAAATTTTTAAGTTGCTCTTTTTCTAATTTATTTAAAAGATTATATGAAGCTTATTTAAAAATATTATCTAACAAGTAATTATTTTAATAACTAACTATTTTATTTTGTACTTAATCTACTATAAACTAATTATAGTTTTTATTCTCTTTAATAAAACTAATAAAATATTCTAAAAACCTTAAATCAGATGTTAATTCTGGATGAAAAGATGTAACTAACATGTTTTTCTCTTTTGCTGCAACAATTTTATCATTTACTTTACATAAAACCTCTACATCTTTTCCTATATCCGTAATATAAGGTGCTCTTATGAATACTAGTTCCATTTTAGTGTTTCCTATACATTCTATTTTTTCTAATGCTTTAAAACTATCTATTTGAGTTCCAAAGGCATTTCTCTTAACTGTAATATCCATAAGCTTTAAATAATTTTTCTCATTATTTTCTATATTTTTTGCTAAAATAATCATTCCAGCACAAGTTCCCCATACAGGCAATCCATTTTTTATTCTTTCCCCTAATGGATTCATTAAACCTGTAATATTTAATAATTTTCCAATAGTTGTACTCTCTCCACCTGGTAATATTATTCCATCAATGTTATCTAAATCCTTTTCAGTTTTAACTAAAATCCCACAATGTCCAAGCTTTTCTATGCAATTTATATGCTCACAAACTCCCCCTTGAAAAGCTAAAACTCCTATTTTCATTTTACCAGCCTCTTTCTGCATACTTTGTTTCTATTTCTTCACAGGAACTTCCTTTCATTGCATCTCCTAAGTTTTCAGAAACCTCAGCAAGTTTTACTGGATCATTATAAAATGTTGTTGCAAGTACTATTGCCCTAGCTCTTTTTTCTGGATTTTCTGATTTAAATATTCCAGAACCAACAAATACTCCCTCACTTCCAAGCTGCATCATTAAAGCTGCATCTGCTGGTGTTGCAATTCCACCTGCTGCAAAATTAACTACTGGTAACTTTCCATTTTCATGAACATATTTAACTAATTCATAAGGTGCATTAAAGTTTTTTGAAATGGTCATTAGTTCTTCTTCATTAGCATTTTTTATTTCTTTAATTTGATCCATCATTGTTCTCATATGAGTTACAGCTTGAACAACATCCCCTGTTCCAGCTTCACCTTTTGTTCTTATCATTGAAGCTCCTTCTCCAATTCTTCTTAATGCCTCTCCAATATTTGTTGCCCCACATACAAAAGGTACTTTAAAATTATCCTTTTTTATATGATATTTATCATCTGCTGGTGTTAATACTTCACTTTCATCAATAAAATCAACATTTAAAGCTTCTAATATTTGAGCCTCTACAAAATGTCCTATTCTAACCTTTGCCATAACTGGTATTGAAACAGCTTCTTGAATTTCCTTAATCATTTTAGGGTCAGACATTCTAGCAACTCCACCTTCTTTTCTAATATCAGAAGGTACTCTCTCTAAAGCCATAACTGCACAAGCTCCAGCTTTTTCTGCTATAATAGCCTCCTCTTTGTTAGTTACGTCCATTATAACTCCACCTTTAAGCATTTGAGCAAGATTTTTATTTACTACGTCTCTTTCCATATTAACATTCCTCCTAAAATTATATTCTTCTTGCTTTATATGGTAATGCTATAAATTTTCTTTTGCAAATGTATGGGTACAATATAAAAATGCTTTTTTGTAGTTTTTTACATTTAATAATTTTTCATTTTTTTTAATAAAAATTTGTGATATAATAATAAAAATTTAATTGAGAGTGTGGAATTATATGAAAATACTTTATTTATTAAACAATTTACTTATTTTATTTGCTATAAGCATATCTGCTTATATTTACACAACATACTATGGATTTTTAGGTTTTGGAAATGTTGAATTTGAAAAATTCTTAATAATTCCTATTTTTACAGTTCCAATATTTATTATTACATTTATTATTAATTTAATAATAAAAATAAAGAAAAACTTATCTAAAAACGAACTTTTTTTCCCAATATATTCACTTTTAGCAATGTTTTTACCCTTATTTTTAGGTGATTGTATAAGTTATTTCTTAAAATTAAAGATTTTACCTCTATTTATGTTTATCGGAAATATACTTGGATTACTACTTCTATTAATTTTCTTTTATAATACCTTTATTAAAATAAAAAATTATTTATAATTAATTGAATAAATATTTAAATATATAATTTAATAGTTATTTTTTAATTACATTAAAATAAGGTAGCCAAATTTATGGCTACCTTATATCCTTTATTATGTATGTAAAAGCTATTCTTAATTTTTATTTTTCTCTTCATTGTTGTCTTTATTTTTATATTTATTTAAGTACACAGAACCAAAACATAAAAAAGCTGAACCTAGACATAAATAAACTACACCCATATATTGGTTTTTATCAAAAAATCTAAGTATAGCCACAATATAAAATATAACTGAACTAAAGAAATATAAAATTGATATTATTTTTATCCCCTTTTCTTTTTTCATTATGCCTCCTATAAATTTTATTTCATTTTCGTATATTGAAAGTATATATCCATTCAGTTTTAACTCTATGCTAGCAATTTCAAAATATATATAATTTTCCAAAATAAGTTGTCCACTATTTTTAATGCCACAGCCCCATATTTTTTATTATTTTATTAGAACTATATCTTAAAATAAATAAAAATATTATTAAAATATAATTAATAGTTCTATCATTAAAGTTCTTAAAAAAATATATAAAAGCAATTAAAATACTAATAATTAAAATTGTTTGTACAACAATTATTATATTTAAATATTTATAATTTAAATCATTTCTTTCTTTTAAAAAAGATATAGTGTCTTCATTTAAAAATAAATACATACTTAAAGAATTAAATTTCTGCTTAAAAAACGTTAACATTCCAATAAAAAAATAAATTATCAGAAAAATTACTATTATTAAAAGAAATATATAAAAAATTAGTTTTGTATTTATCACTATATATTCACCTCATTTTAATAAGTAATATTACTTATTAATTCATTTATCCTTATATTTTAATCATTATATTATATTTTTTGTATAAATTCTACCATTTTTCTGTTACTTCTTATTTTTCATTAAATAAAAATAAGGGATAAATAAGGGGAACTATCTTAGTCTACCTCATTTATCCCTAGTATTCAGCTCATGCGAGACAAGCCATAAGCGGAGTTCTGTATTAAGCAATCATCTATCTAGGCTTACTATTGCTAGCAAGCTCAAGCGACACACCACGAAACGGAGCGGGCTACTCCAAAATGTTTCTATCTCGGTCTTGCTCCAGGTGGGGTTTACATAGCCATAATGTCTCCATTATGCTGGTGAGCTCTTACCTCGCCTTTCCATCCTTACCTAAAAACTTAGGCGGTATATTTCTGTTGCACTTTCCTTCGAGTCGCCTCGACTGGCCGTTAGCCAGCACCCTGCCCTATGGAGCTCCGACTTTCCTCTCCTAGCTCTAAGGCTAGCAGCGATTGCACGTCTTACTCGCAAGACTTATAATATCATATAATTTTTAATTTTACAAATATAAAATTTTCCATTTAGCAAACAAGTACAAATATTATAAGTAATAAAGCCATTATAATTATTCCACTAAAGCCTACCCCTAAAAATAATAATGTTAAAAGCATTACTAACCCAACACAACATTTTGCTGGAGTAAAACTTCTAAGAAAGTTAGCTCTTCTTATAAAACCCCAAGGGGAAGTACCTCTTCCCCTAAAATTTTTAAACCCACTAAAAAAGTTATTTCCACCCACTCCTCTTTTTCCCATAACACCATCCATTAAATATTATTATTATTTAATGTATTCAAAATTTTAAAATTTGTTAATTAAATAAATGTGTATGGATCTTCACTACAAGTTGAAATTATAAATTCAACTTCTTTAAAGTTTTCTTTAAGAGGTTTTATTGATTCCAAAAACACTAACCATTCTGTTTTAAAATGACCTGGATCAATTATAGTAATTCCTAATTCTTTATAATCTGAAGCAAAATGATAGGTTGTATCACCTGTTATTATACAATCTGCTCCTAAATTTACAGCCTTACTTATAAAATCTTGACCACTTCCATTTATTATAGCTAAAGTACTAACCTTATTTTTTCCTATAACAGTTCTTAAACTCTTAACCTTAAGGTTTTCCTTTATTAAAGAAACTAAATCTTTAACATCTATAGCTTCATTAAGTCTTACTATTCTTCCAAGTCCAGCTTCACTAAATCCATTTATTCTTGACTCTTCAATTATTTCATCTGATGTAAAACCTAACATTTTTACAATAGTATCATTTATTCCATTTTTTACAGAATCTAAATTTGTATGACTTGAATAAATTGAAATATCATTTTTTATAAGTTCTATTATTTTATCACCTAATAAATCTCCTTTTATAATTCTATTAGGTTTTCTAAAAATTAAAGGATGATGGGTTATTATCATATCACAATTATTATCTTTAGCTTCGTCTATAACCCTTTTTGTACAATCTAAAGCTAGTAATACCTTCTTTACAGTACTTTCATAATCCCCCACCATAAGACCTACATTATCAAAATCTTCCTTCAAAACCTCTGGTGCAATATTATTCATAACCTTTGTAATATCTTTAACTTTTATACTCATATTTTTCATCTCCAAATTAAATTATTTGCAGTAATTTTCTAAACTAGTTAATATATTTATCTTTTCTTCTAATTCTTTTTTTCTAATTAAAGCACTTTCTGTATCATCTTCTATAAAGCTTAAAATCTTTTCATATTTCTCTTTTTTTGAATTTATATAATCTCCCATTAAATTATGCTTTTCTCTTAATAGCTTAGGGCTTATTTCATAGTAAATAGGATCTAATTCTGTTTCTTCTCCATCTTTAACTCTAACTTTAAATAATTCATAATATTTATCTTCATCTATACATAAATCTTCTGCAATAACCTCATATCCATTTGTATAAAGATACTCTCTTAAAACTTCTGGATTTTGTGCTGGTTGAAGTATCATAAAATTAAAGCTCTTTGCCTTTTCCTTGTCATTTTCTAGTATGTCTCTTATTAAGTTTCCACCCATACCAGCTATGACTAATCCTTCTGCTTCGCCTTCTTCTATAGTTTCTAAACCTCCACCTAATCTTGTATCAATATTTTCATCAACACCTTCAAATATTGAATTTAATTTTGCCTTATCAAGGGGATCTTTATTTATATCTGAAGCAATAGCCTTTTTACATATTTCATTTTTAATAACATATATTGGAATGTATCCATGATCTGTACCTACATCAACTAAAGTATCACATTCTTCAATATAATCTACTATTAAACCTAATCTTTTACTTAATTCCATAACGTCTCTCCTATTTCTTAACTATGATTTTATTATATTTTTAAATATTTATTATATCATTATAATATTCAAAATAAAATAGCACCTCTTTAGGGTGCTATTTTAAGATTAATCTAAATAATCTTTAAGCTTCTTACTTCTTGATGGATGTCTTAATTTTCTTAAAGCTTTTGCTTCTATTTGTCTTATTCTTTCTCTAGTAACATTAAACTCTTTACCAACTTCTTCTAGTGTTCTAGCTCTTCCATCATCTAATCCAAATCTTAATCTTAATACTTTTTCTTCTCTTGGAGTTAATGTATCTAATACATTTATAAGTTGCTCTTTAAGCATTGTAAATGCAGCAGCTTCTGCTGGTGCAAGTGCATCATCATCTGGAATGAAATCTCCTAAATGACTATCTTCCTCTTCTCCAATAGGAGTTTCAAGTGAAACTGGTTCTTGAGCTATCTTTTGAATTTCTCTAACCTTTTCTACTGGTAAATCCATAACCTTTGATATTTCCTCTGGGAATGGATCTCTACCAAGTTCTTGAAGTAGTTGTCTTTGGACTCTTATTAATTTGTTAATAGTTTCTACCATATGAACAGGTATTCTTATAGTTCTTGCTTGGTCTGCAATGGCTCTTGTAATCGCCTGTCTTATCCACCATGTAGCATATGTTGAGAATTTATATCCTTTTCTGTAGTCAAATTTCTCTACAGCTTTAATAAGACCTAAGTTTCCTTCTTGTATAAGATCTAGGAAAAGCATACCTCTTCCAACATATCTTTTTGCAATACTTACAACAAGTCTAAGGTTAGCCTCTGCTAATTTTTTCTTAGCATATTGACTACCTTCCTCAATTTTCTTTGCAAGTTCTATCTCTTCTTCTGATGATAATAAAGGTACCTTACCTATTTCCTTTAAATACATTCTAACAGGATCATCTATAGCAATTCCTTCTGGAACACTTAAATCTATTTTTTCCTCTTCTTCTTCAACTTCTTCATGAGGTTCTCCAGTAACTTCAATTCCCATTGATTCTAGTACTTCATAAATTTTTTCTATTTGTTCTGGAGATAATTCAATATTATCTATCTCATCCATTATTTCTTTGTATGTTAAAGAACCATTTTTCTTTCCTTTTTCAATAAGAGTTTTAACAACATTCATCTTTTGATTTCTGTCCTTTTTTTCCTCTTTAACTTTCACCTTTGTTTTTCCTGCCATTATTTTGTTACCTCCTTCCGTCATGACCAATTAAACCCTCTCTCCCTTTTTAAGTGCATCATTTATTTTGTTAAGTTCTAATGCAATTTTTATGGATTCTTCTATTAATCCTTTTTTAGCTAATTCCTTTTGCTTATTTTTAAGCTCTTCTCTTTTTTTTATAAGTTTGAAGCTTCTGATTTCTTTTATGTAATCCATCATTTGTCTCTCTTCATCTTGAGCTTTTAAAACCTTAAATTCTCTTATCTTTACCCATTCTTTAGAAGAATCTACATCATCACATCCTGCCTCAACATGTAGATTAATATCTTTTAACCCTTTTTCCTTGCCATCTTTAATTAAATCAAAAATTTTTGCATGCGCTTTAGAATTTAAATCATCTGATGAAATATTTGAATTTATATAATTGTAACAATCATCTTCTAGCATTAATTTTATCAATGATTTTTCAGCTTTTATATAACCTGGCTCTACATATAATTTTGTTCCATATTCTTCCTTTTTATTCATTAAATCATCACTTTTCGTATTTCTTGTCATAGCAATTAAGTCATATAATGACTGTTCTTTAATTCCAGTGTCTTCTGATATACTTTTTACATATACATCCTTCTCCACTGGATTTAAGTTTGCTAATATTTCTGTAACTCTGTTACCATACTTTATAAGTGATCCTTGGCTTTTAAAGTTTATTCCTTCTTTAGCTTTATTTAATCTATAAGCTATTAAACTTTCTGCCTTCTTTATTAATTTTAAAAAGGCTTCTCTTCCGTTACTTCTTACAAATTCATCTGGATCTTTTCCTTGTGGAATTTGTAATACTCTAACATCAAATCCAGCTTCCTTTAGTATTTCAAGTCCTCTAAGTGTTGCCGTTTGACCTGCAACATCTGCATCATAAGAAATAATAACCTTATCTGCATATCTTTTAAGAAGTCTTGCTTGATTAACTGTAAGTGCTGTACCTAAAGATGCTACAACATTTGTTATTCCATATTGATGAAGGGAAATTAAATCCATATATCCTTCAACAATTACGAAATATCTCTCTTCCATTTTGTTTTTTATAGCAAAATTTAAACCATATAAATTTGTTCCTTTTTGAAATACCAAAGTTTCTGGTGAATTTAAATATTTTGGTTTTGAGTCATCTAAAACTCTTCCACCAAAACCTATAACATCTCCTTTAATATTAAAGACAGGGAACATTACTCTGTTTCTGAATCTATCATAAACTCTTCCCTTTTGACTCTTTGATACAAGACCTGCTTCAAGCAATATCTTCTCGCTGAATCCTCTTTTTTTAAGATAGTTAATTAAATTTTGCCATCCATCTTTTGCATATCCAAGTCCAAATCTCTTTATGGTTACTTCCTTAATTCCTCTATTTGTAAAATATTCTTTTGATGCTTTATCCCTTTGTAAGTTTGAAAAAAAGTATCTTGCAGCCTCTACATTAACTTTATATAAAAGTTCCTTTTTTTTAACTACTTCACTTTCTTCTCCCTTTCCAAAGTCTAGCGGAATATTTGCTCTTTCCGCCAAAAGCTTACAAGCTTCTATGAAATTTAAGTTCTTTTGCTTCATTACAAATGTAAGTACATTGCCAGCTTCTCCACATCCAAAACACTTATATATTTGTTTATCTTGTGAAACGCTAAAAGAAGGCGATTTTTCGTTATGAAATGGACATAGTCCCATATAATTTCGCCCTGATCTTTTAAGTCTTACTGTTTCTGAAATAACATCGACAATATCATTTTCTTGCTTAATTCTTTCAATAGTTTCCTCTGTAATACGCAAGGAGCTCTCTCCCTCCTCGGCTTTTTATGCAGCCTATATTATATTCGACATTTTTTTTGTTATTCCTTCTTTTATTTATATATAATTCTACAATAATATATTTTTATTGCTCTTTTAATACTATTCTTCTTAAAGCCTTAAAATCCTTCTTTTTATCTAATAAATTTATGTTTCCTTATTTTGTATTTTTTTATTCCTACTTTTAGTATATAACAAGTTTTGGAACATAAATTTCGTTAAACTTATTTAGACAATAATCGTCACTCATACCTGCAATATAGTCAGCCACCCCTCTAGATAGTCCTTCTTCATCTACTATTTTTCTATAAAGCAGTGGCATTTCTTCTGGATTTTTCATATAAAAATCTATAATTGATTCTAGAATAAATTTTGCCTTTTCTCTTTCTACTTTTAAAATTTCACCTAAATAAACATTTTTAAACATAAATTTTCTAAGTTCTCTCATTGCTTCATCTTTTTCTTCACTTAAAGAAACTTTAAAAATTCCATTATCTAAATTTTTGTTAGATTCACTTATAAAATCTAATACTAATGTTTCTATTCTTTCAGAATGAGTTTTTCCAAGAACTTTTGTAACTTCTTTTGGAAGATCCTCTTCCCTTAATAGATTTGCTCTTATAGAATCATCAATATCATGATTTAAATATGCTATTTTATCTGAATATTTAACGACTCTCCCCTCTAAAGTAATTGCTCCTTTCTTTTCATCCTTAGAAAGTCCACTATGCTTTAGTATTCCATCTATAACTTCCTTAGTTAAATTTAATCCCTTACCATCCTTTTCAAGTCTTTCAACAACTCTTACACTTTGTTCATTATGCTTAAATCCATCTTTTAAAAATTTATTTAAAACTTCCTCTCCATTATGTGCAAAGGCAACGTGACCTAAATCATGCCCTAATGCAATAGCCTCTATAAGATATTCATTAAGCCCAATACCAACTCCTATAGTTCTAGCTATTTGAGAAACCTCTAAAGTATGAGTTAGTCTATTTCTATAATGATCACCCTTAGTCCTAATGTACACCTGTGTTTTATCTTTTAATCTTCTAAAGGCTTTTGAATGTATTATTCTATCTCTATCAACCATAAAACAAGTTCTAATATTTTCTTTTTTATTTTCCTTATGTTTTCTTCCAAGGCTTTCAAAGGAATATTGCCCTTCTTTTCTTAATGTCAACCTTTCAAAATTCTCAATTTTTTCTCTTATATTCACTTAAATTCACCTCATATGAAGCATTCTACATTTATCTCTAAAATCCTTTAATTATTACTCTAAATTATTATTTGCAAATTTTTAAAATTTATTATTTAAAATTATTATTATTCTATTTTACCTCTTTAAATAATAGTATAGTAATAAGCAATTATTTAAGGAGGAATGTTTTTGATTAAAAATAAGAATACTGAAAATTTTAATATATTTGCAGAAGAAAATATTAAAAAGTTTATATTAATTCACTATGGTTTAGAAGATTCTTCTGTATCTATGATAAAGTTTAAGGATACTGATAAACAAAGGGCAGTATATAAAGTTCACCATAAAGGAAATGACTATTGCTTAAAAAAAGTTTATTTTGATAAAGCTAATCTATTATTTGTATATTCAGCCTTAGAATGGCTTTATAAAAATGGCATAAAAACTCCTAAGTTTTTAAATTCTTTATCTGGAAATAAATTTGTTAAATTTAATGATATGTATTTTATTCTTACAATATGGATAGATGGAATAAAATGTGACTTTGATAATTCAGAACACCTTATTACATCTATAAAGCAGCTTGCTGGTATTCATTCATGTTCAAGAAACTTTTCTCCAATAGAAGGTAGTGAAAAGCGAATAGGATTTTCTGATTATTACATATCAATATTAAAACACTTTAATCAGCTATTAACATGTTATAATACCGCCTTTAAAATTAATGATAATTTTTCTAATGAATATATAAATAATTTTGATGATAACTTAAAACTTGCTAAATGGGCTTTATATTTATCATCTAACATTAATAATAAAGAGCTTTCTTCCTCCCTCTGCCATGGGGATTATGTAAATAAAAATATTATATTTGATCTAAATTCAAAAATATGGACTATAGATTTAGATAAATGTAAAATAGATTATTCAGCCCATGATTTAGGATATTTTCTAAGAAGACTTTTAAGGAGAGGTAACACTAAATTTGATGTTGAACTTACCTTATCTATACTAAGGGCATATAATGAAATATCCCCTCTTACACCATCTGATATAAGATATGTTTTAGCTTATGTTTGTTTTCCTCAAAAATTTTGGAAACTTTCAAGAGATTATTATAAAAATATAAAAAAATGTAACAAAGATAGTTTTTTACATCTTTTAAAAAAGACTAATGAAAAAACATATTTTCAACTTAAATTTATTGAAGAAATTTATTTAAGAATAAAATCAGAGTATGGTTTTAACCTATAAAAAAACAGCCTAATTTTTGAACTTTTCTCTATGAAATTAAATAGAGAAAAGTTCATTTTTTAGACTGCTTTTTTATTTAAATTTTATTATCTTTTATTTTTAACCTGTGCTTGAGCTGCTGCAAGTCTTGCAAGTGGCACTCTAAATGGTGAACATGAAACATAGTCTAATCCTATGTTATGGAAAAATTCAACTGATGATGGATCTCCACCATGTTCTCCACATATTCCAAGCTTAATATTATTTCTTGTAGCTCTTCCTTTATCTACAGCCATCTTAACTAATTGACCAACACCCTTTTGATCAAGTTTTGCAAATGGATCTTGTTCATAAATTCCATTTTCATAATATGATGATAAGAACTTACCTGCATCATCTCTTGAGAATCCAAAAGTCATTTGAGTTAAATCATTTGTTCCAAAGGAGAAGAATTCAGCTTCCTCTGCTATTTCATCTGCTGTAAGTGCAGCTCTTGGAATTTCTATCATTGTACCAACTTTATAATCTATAGTAAATCCTTTTTCTGTCATTACTTCCTTTGCTGTATTAACAACTATATCTTTAACAAATTTTAATTCCTTAATTTCTCCAATAAGAGGAATCATTATTTCAGGTACTATATCATAACCTCTCTCTATATTAACAGCTATTGCAGCTTCAATTATAGCTCTTGTTTGCATTTCTGCAATTTCAGGATAAGTAACTGCAAGACGACATCCTCTATGACCCATCATTGGATTAAATTCATGTTTCTCACAAACTGCTAATTTTATCTCTTCAACATCTACATCAAGTTCTTTAGCTAAAGATTCCATATCCTCTTCAGTATGAGGTAAGAATTCATGAAGTGGTGGATCTAATAGTCTTATAGTTGCTGGCATTCCTCTAAGTGCTTCATATATTCCTATAAAATCTGCCTTTTGCATTGGTAATATTTTATTAAGAGCAATTCTTCTATCCTCTTCTGTTTTAGCTATTATCATTTCTCTAACAGCTAATATTCTATCCTCTGCAAAGAACATATGCTCTGTTCTACAAAGACCAATTCCTTCTGCTCCAAATTCAACTGCTTGTTTAGCATCCCTTGGAGTGTCTGCATTAGTTCTAACCTTTAATTTTCTTATTCCATCTACCCATTCCATAAATGTAGCAAAATGTCCTGTTATTTCTGGAGTAACAGTTTTAATTTTTTCTCCATAAATATTACCTGATGTACCATCTATTGATATGAAATCTTCATCAGTATACACTTTTCCATTTACTTCTAATGTTCTATTTTCTTCATTAACTTTTAATTCACCACAGCCTGCAACACAGCAAGTTCCCATTCCTCTTGCTACAACAGCTGCATGAGAAGTCATGCCTCCTCTTACAGTTAATATACCTTCTGAAGCTACCATTCCTTCTATATCTTCTGGTGAAGTTTCAAGTCTAACTAAAACTACCTTTTCTCCATCTGCTGCCCTATCTTTTGCCTCCTCTGCTGTAAAAGCAATTTTACCACAGGCAGCTCCTGGTGAAGCTGGTAATCCTTTTGCTATTGGATTTGCGCTTTTTAAATCTTCAGCATAAAAAGCTGGATGAAGTAATGTATCTAATTGTTTAGGTTCTACCTTAAGTATTGCCTCTTCTTTAGTAAGCATTCCTTCTTCAACTAAATCAACAGCTATTTTAAGTGCCGCTTGGGCAGTTCTCTTTCCATTTCTTGTTTGTAAAAAATACAGTTTACCTTCTTCTATGGTTATTTCCATATCTTGCATATCTTTGTAATGTTCTTCTAATTTATCAACAATATCAATAAATTCTTTATAAATCTTTGGGTTTTGTTCTTCTAACTTTCTTATTGGAAGTGGTGTTCTTATTCCAGCAACAACATCTTCACCTTGTGCATTCATTAAATATTCGCCATATATTTCTTTTTCTCCATTAGCTGGGTTTCTTGAAAATACTACTCCTGTTCCTGAAGTTTCTCCTTTGTTTCCAAATACCATTTGCTGAACATTTACAGCTGTTCCCCACTCACCTGGTATATCATTTAATCTTCTATAAACTATAGCTCTTGGATTATTCCATGATCTAAATACAGCTGTTACAGATTCTATTAATTGTTCTCTTGGCTCTTGTGGAAATTCTTTTCCCATTTCTTTTTTGTATATCATCTTGTATTGACTAACTAATTCTTTTAAATCTTCAGCAGTTAAATCTGTATCAAATTCAACTCCCTTTTTTTCTTTAATTTCATCAATTTTTGATTCAAACAATCTTTTTTCTATACCCATAACAACATCTGAAAACATTTGAATGAATCTTCTATAAGAATCATAAGCGAATCTTGGATTATTTGTAAGCTTTGCCATTGCCTCTACAGCTATATCATTTAATCCTAAATTTAATATTGTGTCCATCATACCAGGCATTGAAACTCTTGCACCTGACCTTACTGAAACAAGTAACGGATTCTCTGTACTTCCAAACTCTTTTCCAGTTTCTTTTTCAAGTTCTCTCATAGCACATTCTATTTCTTTTATAATAGAAGATGCTATAACCTTCCCATCTTCATAATACTTATTACAAGCTTCTGTTGTAATAGTAAAACCATGTGGAACTGGAACTCCTAAGTTAGACATTTCAGCTAAGTTAGCTCCTTTACCCCCTAAAAGATTTCTCATTGATGCATTTCCTTCTTTAAAAAGGTAAACGTATTTTTTCTCCATTTTCAATACTCCTCCGTTCAATACTAATGTTATCTATAACTAACAGGATTTTTTAAAATCACCCTGAAGTCTACACCATTAAATTATTCATTTTCTCCAAGTTTAACAAATAATTTTGTAACGTTAGTTTTTGAAACCTTACCCACTATTTTGTATTGTTCTTTATCATCTACCATAATTTTTTCTACGATTGGAATACTGTCTATTTCATGTTCTATAATTTTTTTTGCTATATCATAAGCAGGATCATCTGGCGTACCACATACTATGTTTGGCATTCTTGTCATTATTACTCCAACTGGAACTCTATGAATATCTGTTCCTCCAATAGCAATTTTAAGAAAATCTTTTCTTGAAACTGCTCCTGTTAAAAAGCCCGCATTTTCAACGAATAATGTACCAACATCATTTAAAAACAGGTATACGATTGCATCATATACTGTTGTTGATTCATTAACTATTGATGGTTTTGACATTATATTACAAACCTTAATTTCATTTATATATTCATGAACCAAACTACTTTTGGGTTTATTTGAATATATATATCCAACCTTTGGTCTAGCATCTAATGTACCTATCATTGTTAAAATCGCAAGGTCTGCTCTAAGTGCTGCCCTAGTTACTCCAAGCTTTTCAGCCAAACATTCACTAGTTATCGGCTGTCCTTCCTTAACTAATCTAATTATTTCTTCTTGCCTATCTGACAATTTCAAAACTAATCCCTCTTTCCAAAACAAGGATAATTATTTGCTAAAATTTTTCTTTGTAGGTTTATTATAGCACACTTTTTATATGTAGTATACTATTAATTGAATTTTTTCATATAAAGTATACTGCATATATTTATATGTGCTATACTATTTAATTCTAACCATATTTTTTATTATTTAAACTATATTTTAATTATAAAGACATATTAAACAATACGCTATCTTACATTTATTCCAAATTTTAACAAATATTACATTTATCTCTTGCTATATCATTTTATCTCTTCTACATATATGTTTTTCTTGATTTTTCTTCCAATTTATTCCTTATCATCAAAATTTACAGTATATGTATATACAGTCTCATCACCGCCATAAACTTTTTGTTTATTTGTTTTCTTATTTTTTAAATCATTTTTTTTGTTATTTATTTTTTCTTTTACCATTCCTGCAACTTCCTGTGCTTTACCTTTAACTTCAACTGCAGCCTTTTCAATATATTTATTTACTACCTCTACAGAACCATCACACTTTGTAATTTCTATAGTTAATTTTGTAGCAACTGCTGCAATTACTCCAAAAGCTAAAATAGGTGGCATAATAACTGCTATAACAGTTGCAGCTATTCCAGCATTTACAGGAACATCTACTAAAACAGAATCATCTTTTTTAATTTTTATTCTGCTTACGTTGCCTTTTTCTATTATATCTTTAAGCCAAGCTTTAAGTTCTGCTATTGTTTCCGAAGCTTTACATTCTTTATCTTCATTACATTTTTTTGAAGATTCTTCTTCTGCAAATGGAACTACAACATTATTTTCTATATATATTAATGCTTCTAATAAATCTCCATCATTAATTTCTAAAGCTTTTTTAGCCATTTCATAGCTAACTCCAGTTCTTTCTCTTATTTGATCAACTTTTTCTAAAGTAATTTCTTTCATAAATCATCACTCCTTTAAATAACTTAACATTTCTAAACTCTTTGGTTTTTTTGAATAATTTGAAGAAATTATAAATGTTGTAACTCTCTCTATTTCCTTTTTTATATCCTTTGACAAATTAAGCCTAAATATTTTGTCAGAATTTGTATTAATTAAAAATTTCAAGGCATTATATGCACCTTTTGATATATGAAGTCCTTGTACTTTATTGCATTCTTCACATACTCCTCCAAAATTAGATAAACTTATATAATTTGAAACATTAATCTTTTTTTTGCAACTAACACAATGATCTAATACAATACCATATCCTGTAGCTTTTAAAAGTTTTAATTCAAAGGATCTAATAAGTAATTCATAATCTATAGCATCAGTATCTAAAAGATATAATGTGGTTATAAATTCTTTATATAGCCATCTATTACTTTCACCTTCCATTAATGCTATATCAATAAGCTCACATAAATACGATGAATATGTAAGCTTATCTAAGTTACTCATAAGACCTTGAAAAGAACTAATTATTTTACCTTCTTGAAGATTAGATAAATTTTTACCTTTAAAAATCATATAATCTCCATAACAAAGAGGAAGGGTTATTGCAAAGAGCTTACTTTTGTTTCTCTTTGCTCCTCTTGCTATAGCAGTAACTTTTCCTAGTTTTTCTGTATACATCCAAACTAACTTATCATTTTCTTTATAGTCTTGTGTTTTTATAACTACACCATTTGTTTTTATTAAGGTCAATTTACACAACTCCCAAAACTATTTAAGCTTTTTATAACCTAGCTCTTTTAATAATGTTTGGTTATCTCTCCATTCTTTTCTAACCTTAACCCATATTTTTATATTAACTTTACTTCTTAGGAATCTTTCTAATTCATATCTTGAAGCTTCACCTATTTTCTTTAAAGACTGACCATTTTTACCTATTATTATTCCTTTATGTGAATCTTTTTCACATATTAAATCAACTTCTATATGATATGTTCCATTTTCCTTTTGTTTCATTTGGATTACATCAACTGCAATTCCATGTGGAACTTCATCTCTTAAAGTTCTAAGTGCCTTTTCTCTAACTATTTCTGATACAACAAATCTTTCTTGAACATCTGTTATCATATCTTCTGGATAATATTTAGGTCCTTCTGGTAATTCTTTAACCATTAATTTTAATAATTCATCTACATTCTTACCCTTTAAGGCTGATATTGGAATTATTTCTTTAAAGTTAAATTCTTTTGAAAAGTCTATAAGGCTTTTTGCTACAACATCTTGTGTAAATTCATCTACTTTATTTAACACTAAAAATACTGGAGCATTTTTTGATTTTAATGATTCTAATATGAATTTGTCTCCTCTTCCTATTTCTTCTCCTGGATTAGTTAAGAAAAGAATTAAGTCAACATCTTTAGTTGAATCCTTTGCTGAGTTAACCATATATTCTCCTAGCTTGTGCTTTGGTTTATGTATACCTGGTGTGTCAACAAATATCATTTGATAATCATCTGTTGTTAATATTGTTTGAATATTATTTCTTGTTGTTTGTGGTTTGTTTGAAACTATTGAAAGTTTTTCCCCCATTATATAATTCATTAATGTAGATTTTCCTACATTTGGTCTTCCTACTATTGATATAAATCCTGATTTAAACATGTTTCCTCCTGTTACTCTAAATCTTTCTTTGTGAAAAATCCAGGCATTATTTCTTCTAAAGTTTTTTCTATATAGTCATTTTCATTTTTTATAATATAAATTTTCATATCTTTACTATCTGCAAATTCTGTAATTACTTGCCTACAAATACCACATGGGTAAGTGTAATTATTAGTATCTCCAATAAGTGCTAGTTCCTTTAACACTCTATTTCCCTTTGATACGCCATTAAATATTGCTGTCCTCTCTGCACAGTTTGTTGCTCCATAAGATGCATTTTCAATATTACATCCAGTATATATATTATTATCTTCAAAAAGTGCGGCTGCTCCAACTTTAAAATTTGAATAGGGACAATAGGCTTTTTCCCTTGCATTAATAGCCTCTTTTATTAATTTCTTATTTACCATATATACATCCCTCATTTCTAAATTGTATAATCTATTTCTTATTGCGTGGTATTTATTATAACACTAATACCTTATTTAAAAAAGTTATATGTTAAAGCTTCAAATCTTAAATAATACAAAAATAAATAAAGTTATTAATATTCCAAATAAAGCTCCTACAATTACTTCAAAAGTAGAATGAACTTCTGAATCTACTCTGCTTTGTGCTGTAATAATAGCCATTAAAAAGCTAAGCATAATACATATAGGTTCTTCTGTTATTAATGATATTGCTGTTGCTATTGAAAAAGCTAATGCACTATGTCCACTTGGCATTCCACCCTTTAGTGGAGTACCTTCTCCAAATATTGCTTTTACTATTATTGTAGCTATTGATACAAATACTAAAACAATAAATATAGTGTGAGGTTCTGATGTTTTTATTTTATGAAGCAATATAAGTGATAAATCTGATAGTTTATCCCAAAATATAATATACCCAACAACAACCGCATTTATAGCTGTTAAAAGAACTGCTCCAGCTGCAACATTTTTAGCTATTTTAGCTAAAGGATGATAATAATTAGTGTTCATATCAACAACAGCCTCTATAGCAGTATTTAAAAGTTCTGCACCTATTACCATAGTTATTGTTATAGCAAGTATTAAAAACTCATTTCTAGATACATCAAAGCAAAGACATGCAATTAAAACAAGTAATGTAACTACCATGTGTATCTTCATATTTCTCTGTGTTCTAACTGTATATATAATTCCATCTATGGCATTATTAAAGCTATCAACTAATTTCTTTAATTTCATAAAAACCACCCTTATGTTTTTATCTTGTAATATTTAATTTAGAAAGTATTTCCTCTTCTCTTTTTCTCATTACCTTTTTATCTAAATCTTCCATATGATCATATCCTAAAAGATGTAATACTGAATGAACAACTAAATAAGATGCTTCCCTTTCAAATGAATGATTATATTCTTTACTTTGTTCTAATGCTCTTTCAAGAGATAATACTATATCACCTAAAACTAATTCTTCTCCATCCATAAAGGTTACATCAAAACTTTTATTTTTATAAAGTTCTTTAAATACCTTTTTATATTCATAATCAAGCATTGGGAAAGAAAGTACATCTGTAGCTCTATCTATTCCTCTTGTTTCATTATTTATCTCCTTTATTTCTTCATTATCAACAAAAATCATTGATATTTCAGAAGGAATTAAAACTTCTTCTTCTTTTAATGCAAATTCTATAACTTCTTTTAAATTTTCAGTAAATTTTTCTGAAGCTTCTATTTTATTTTGTCTATTATCTACATAAATCATTAAAATTCTCCTTAACTATTATTTAAATTAAATTATGGGGAGTTTTTTTCTCCCCATATACTCTAACCTTCTTTAACCTTTTTCTCTGTTGGATACTCTATTCTTTGATGATAGATTCCAAGTAATGCTTTAAGAAAACACTTCCTTATCTTTTCTAAATCCTTTAATGTTAAATCACAGTTATCAAGCTGTCCTGAATAAAGTTTATCCTTAATAATATTATTTACCATTTCCTCAATTTTACCCTTAGTAGGTTCAGAAATTGATCTTACTGCTGCTTCAACACTATCTGCAAGCATTATTATTCCTGCTTCTTTACTACTTGGAATTGGTCCTGGATATTTAAAATCTTCCTCTTTAACATCCTCTGGATTTTCTGCATTATTTTTCATTGTATAATAAAAATATTTAACTAATGTTGTTCCATGATGTTGTTCTATAATATCTTTAATTACCTCTGGAAGATTATATTCCTTTGCAAGTTCCACTCCATCTTTAACATGGGATGTTATTATAAGTGTACTTAAATTAGGGGTTATTTTATCATGAGGATTTTCTTTTCCTATTTGATTTTCTCCAAAAAAGTATGGTCTTTTTGTTTTACCAACATCGTGAAAATATGCTCCTACTCTTGCAATTACAGGATTTGCATTAATTTCTTCAGCTGCCATTTCAGCAAGATTTGCAACTAACATACTATGATGATAAGTACCTGGTGCTTCCATTAAAAGTTTCTTTAATAATGGATTGTTTGGATTTGATATTTCAAGTAACTTTAACGTTGTTACAACATCAAAACTTGACTCTAAAAATGGTAGTACTCCAATTGCAAGTATTGCTGAAAAAATAACACCAACAGCTGCAAGTAAGCTAACTATCATTATTTCTTTTAAATTATTTGAAAGTAAAACCCCTGTTGTAAAGGTTAAAAGAGCACTCATTACCATTAATGAAATAGAGGAATAAAATATATCATTTCTCTGCTGCATCTTTCTAAGTCCTGTTGCACCAAGTATTGCATTTAATATTCCAACTAAAATAATTTGAGGATTAAAATTAACTAAAGCCCCTATTATAATTACATTTATACTACATACAACAAGAGATAATTTATAATCTATAAGAAGTGCTATAAGTATTGGTGCACAAGCAAGTGGAATAACAAAAGGGGATAATCCTCCTATAACCCTTGCTAAAATAAAACTAAATATGTTTATAATATTAATTAATATTATAAGCTTTGTATTTTTAAATACTTTTTTATGATTTTTTGCAATATAAATGTATTGTGTAAAAAATACTATTAATGTAAATAGTGCAAGTACAGTATAAAGTATTAAAAATGAAGTCCCACCACTTTGATCTAAAAGTCCTAAATCCTTAAGTACAGCTATTTGCTCTGCTGTAACTGGTTCTCCTTCACTTACAATAGTTTGATTCTTTTTAATTATTACTTTAGGTACATTTCTTTGTACTTCTTTAATAAGTTCCTCTGTTTTTTCTTTGTCATAGAAAAAATTTGGTTTTAATTCTGGAATAACAAGTTTTTTAAGAACCTTCTTTGTATTAAATGAAGTATTAATATCATTTATTCTCTTTTCAGCTAAAGTAGTAGCCTTTTTTATGCTTTTCTCATTTCCATCTTCTATATTATTTTGATAGACTTCTTTTATGATTCCATTTACTTCAAATTTTATATCATTTAATGAATTTTGTGATAATGTTAATAGTTGCTTATAATCCCCTTCATTTAAGTTTGGATTATTAAGTTTCATAAGATCTTTTAACTTTTCTTTATTGTCTTCAACTGTAGTATTTAAATTTATTACTTTATTTAATACATCATCAACATTTTTTTCTGCTTCATTTTCCACTTCACCCTTTAATGTATAAGGCTTATCTATTTTATCCGTGGCTTCTTTTATTCTCTCTTGAGTTGCAAGTTCATTAACAGTATCTCTTGGAGCCTTTATATCAACTCTTGCAATATCCCCTTCTTTTAAATCATATTGTTTAGGAGCTACTGCTGTTATAAGCAATATATATGTTATTAAAATAGTAATTGTATTAATTAAAAATCTTATATATTTCTCTTTAGGTTTAATATCAATCTTTTCTCTCTTTAGCAAGTTTACCACCTTCTTATCAACTAATATCTAGCATTATGCTTAAGATGCTATATTTTCTTCAACAGCAAATTGTGCAATAATCTTTATTTTTTCTTCGTTAACATCTAAAACATCATAAGTTTTACCTACAATCTTTGCTTCATTAGTTAAATCTTTTTTAAGAAACTCTTCAAGCTTTTTAATGGATTCCTCTACAACCTTTTCTTTATTTAAGTCTAATTTTTTACTTTTCATTTCATAATAATTAACAGACCTTAATATTCCATCTTTATCTTCTATTTTATCATAGTTTTTAAAAGAATTTATAGCCTTTTTTAAGTAAATTTTCTTTCCACCTAAGTTTATATAAATGTCACTATTTTTATTACCTGTTCTCTCTAATTTTTCTCCTCTTATTTGTATCTCTAAAGTTCTTTCATAAAAAACTGTTGCAATTACTACTCCTTGTGGATTAACTTCATACTTTTCATCCATGTCCCCATCATAAGGATAGATTAAAGTATCTCCTTCCTTAACCATATCTCCTGGATTTACAGCTGCTGTTCCAAACTTTGTATAAACTCTTTTTACCTCTCCATCTTTTTTTGCAACAACACCTTTATCATAAGCATCTAAAAGTTTTGGAGGATTAACTTTCTCCTCTACTTTAATTTTTAAACTTGAACCTTCCATTCTAGCTCTAACCCATAATATTTCTGGACTATAATCTTCTATTTTCTTTTCTAAATCATAAACATTAATTTTACTTTTGCTCATTCCTTGGTGAATACCTAAATTGTTAACCATTTTTCTAACTTCAAAAGGAGAAACATTTTTTTCTGTTTCTATATCAATTGCCCATATAAATGTTGATAATAAAAATAATATTATTAAAAATATTCCTCCACCTATTACAAAGGAAAGTCTCTTTTTTATTTTAGATAACTTAATTATAGTTCCTTTTCTTTTTAATATTTTAATTTTTCCATTACATCTTTTAACTATCTTTTTTACATCCTCATAATCTTCCCCGTATATGTTCATAGTAAATGTAGCTGCATTAATTTTTCTTACATTGTCAGCTCTTATGTTATTTTTCCATAATGCATTTAACATTTGTTCTGTTTTTATAAGGGTTATTTCTACAGTTATTATTGTTAATTTTTTAGTATTAAAATTCATTTTTCTAAATCTCCATAACTAATTCCTAAAAATTTTCCTGAAACAACAATAGTTTCATCTGCTATATACAAAATTTCAAGATTATTTCCTTCTACCTTAACAACCCCTTTTTTAGTTTTAATTTTTATATAATCATTATCAAAACTTTCAATTCCTTTATGATTTTCAATTGAAATTTCCCTATCTCCTATAACAGTTATCTTAGGTAAATCAAGCATAACTTCTTTAGGTAAGTCTATTTTTTCTAAAAGCTTCTCTTTCTTTTCTAATAAATTCCCTTTCACTTCACACACTCTCTCCCACAATATTTCTATCATAGTAATTTATGATTTTTTTTTAATTTTAATACCAAAAAGAAGCTATCACATTACTGAATTAAAAATCCATTAGTGATAGCTTCCTCTTTATATAAGTTTTAAATTTTCTAAATTTCATATTATATTTTAACTAATATGTTCCTTATTTTTCAAATAATAGGCTTCTTCTATAAAATCATATTCATTCTTAATAGATTTTAGTATATTAAAGGGATCTTTAAGCTTTATTCCTCGTTCATAAAAATATAAGAACATATTATAAAAATATTTTCTTTCTTTTGAATCAGGATAAAATGCTTGACTTAAATCTAATCTTATTTCTTCTCCATTTTTAAGCAACAGATGACATTGAAATCTTTCTCTAACATTATAAAGATATCTAGGTCTAAATTTAAAAGTCCAAATCCATTAACAGTAAAATATGAATAATACCTTTTAAAATCAAAAAAGCCTACAGAAGATGTAAGATTTTTTGATATTTTTATTATGTATACGTATTCTTGTTTTAGATGATTAAACAACCATTTAATAGTAATTACTATATCTATTTTATATTTCTCACAACATAACAAAAAGGACTCTAAAAGAGTCCTCTATTGCTATTTATTATTTATTAAATAATTTTTCACTATTTGACTTACAAGTTTGCCATCAGCTCTTCCAACTGTTTTTGGTCTAACTAATGCCATAACTTTTCCCATGTCTTTTATGCTATTTGCACCCGCTTCTATAGCTGCTTCCTTAACGATTTGTACAATTTCTTCTTCGCTTAATTGCTGAGGAAGGTAATCTAGCAAGATCTTAATTTCAGCATTAGCTTCATCAACTAAATCTTGTCTGTTACCTTTTTCAAACTCAAGCACAGCTTCTCTTCTTTGCTTGACTTCTCTAGCTAATATTTCAGTAGCTTCACTATCTTCAACTTTTCTATTATCTGTTTTTTCAACTAATAGAATAGCTGCTTTAGCAGTACTTAATACATTAGCCCTAAATTTGTCTTTTGCCTTTAAAGCAGTTTTCCAATCTTCTTGAAGTCTCTCTTTAATTGTTGGCATTTCCTATACCTTCTTTCAAAATACTACTTGAACTTTCTCTTTCTAGCAGCTTCTGATTTCTTTTTCTTCTTTACGCTTGGCTTTTCGTAATGTTCTCTCTTTCTAACTTCTGAAAGAACTCCAGCTCTAGCACATTTTCTTTTAAATCTTCTTAACGCACTTTCAAGTGTTTCGTTTTCTCCAACTTTTATTTCTGACATCTATTATCCCTCCCTCCGCTAGCTTAAATTATCAATTCAATCAGCTACGGGCTTAATAACACAAGCTATATTATACATTATTCACATTAATTGTGTCAATAATTTCTGGAAACATTTTTAACCTGGTGGCCATTTTAATTCTCTACCACCCAGAACATGGAAATGCATATGGTCAACAGTTTGACCTCCATCCACACCACAATTATTTACTATTCTATATCCATTCTCTGATATTCCTAAGTCTTTTGCAAGTTTTCCTACAACCTCAAAAATATGTGCAATAATTTTTGAGTTTTCTTCTGTAATTAAATTAGCACTTTTTATATGTTCCTTAGGTATAACTAAAAAATGAACTGGTGCTTCTGGATTTATATCATAAAAAGCATATACAAATTCATCTTCATATATTTTCTTTGATGGAATATCTCCATTAATTATTTTACAAAAAATACAATCTGACATAAATTCACCCCCTTTAAAGCAGAGTAATTACTATTTTATTTTATCACTTTTCCCTCTGCATAGTCACCCTTTGATTTTAAAATTTTAACTTTTACTATATTTCCTATATCATTTTTTGATGCTCCATCTACATGAACCTTAACAAAGTTTCTAGTATATCCTTCATATATACCTTCATCTCCCTTTACTTCCTGTTCAATTAAAACGCCCATTTCTCTTCCAATTAAACCTTCTGTAAAGTTACCTTCATTTTTCTCATTAAGTTCAATTAACTTTTTGCTTCTTTCTTCTTTTTTGTTTCCGTCAATTTGATCTTTCATATCTGCAGCTTTAGTTCCTGTTCTTGGACTAAATTTAAATATATGAGTTTTAGTTAATTTATTTCTTTTTAAGAATTCATATGTTTCATTAAATTCTTCATCTGTTTCTCCTGGGAAACCAACAATTACATCAGTTGTTATTGAAGCGTCCTTTAAATTTTCTCTTAAAACATTAACTATTCTCTCATATTCAGCAGCTGTATATCTTCTATTCATTCTCTTTAAAGTGGCATCACATCCACTTTGAAGGGATAAATGGAACTGTGGACAAAGCTTTTTCATATTTTTAACCTTTTCTACTACATCATCTGAGAAAAAGGCTGGTTCAATAGATCCAATTCTAACTCTTTCTATTCCATCTATTTTTTCTATTTCTTCAAGAAGAGTTACTAAATTAACATTTCCTTCTAAATCAAGTCCATAAGATGCAGTATGTATTCCAGATAGTATTACTTCTTTAAATCCATGTTCTGCAAGCTTTCTTATTTCATCTAAAACATTATTAAAATCCTTTGAACAAACTGCTCCTCTAGTATAAGGAATTAAACAATATGCACAAAATCTATTACATCCATCTTGTATCTTTAAGAAGGCTCTTGTTTTATCTCTATAATCTTCTATTTTTAATTCTTCAAAATGTTTATTTCTAAGAACTCCACCAACTTGGATTTGAGGTTTTTTCTCATCCATTGCCTTATTTACATAATATACAATGTCTCCCTTATTTCTAGTTCCAAGTACAACATCAACACCTTCAATGCCAGAAACTTCCTTAGGAGCAATTTGAGAATAACATCCAACAACTGCTATTATTGCATCAGGATTTAATCTTCTAGCTCTTCCTATAATCTGTCTTGATTTTTTATCTCCCATATTTGTCACTGAACATGTATTTACAACATAAACATCAGCAATTTCTGTAAAATCTACAACTTCATATCCTTCTCTTACAAATTTTTCAGTCATTGCCTCTGATTCATACATATTTACTCTACATCCTAATGTAGCAAATGCAACTTTCATTAAATACTTCCTCCTAGATCTCCTAATTCATATTGAATTAATGAGGTAGCTACAAAACCTGCGGTTTCTGTTCTAAGAATTCTTTTCCCTAGAGTTATAATATAAGCTCCCCCATCTTTTAATTTTTTAATTTCACTTTCGCAAAATCCACCTTCTGGCCCTATGACTATACCAACTCTTTTTATATTTTCTATATTTATATCCTTCATAAGTCCTTTAATCCCATAGTCTTCTTTATTTTCGTATGGGACTATAATTAAATCAAAGGTATTTATTTCATTTATTAATTCGTCCAATTTAATTGGATTTAAAACCTTTGGAATTACACTTCTCTTACTTTGTTTACAAGCTTCAAGTGCTATTCTATTTAATCTATCTAGCTTTTTAAAATCACCTTTAAGTTTAACATCCACTCTTTCAGTTATTAAAGGTATAAATTCACTAATGCCAAGTTCTGTTCCTTTTTGAACTATTAAATCCATTTTTTGAGCTTTAGGCATTCCTTGAAATAATACTATTTCAACATTGCTTTCATTATTTACATTTAATTTTTCAATTATATCTAAGGTAACTTCACTTTTGGTTATTTCTTTAATTTTTGCTAAATATTCTGTTCCTTCACAATTGTTTAAGACTACTTCTTCCCCTTCTGTTAATCTTAAAACTTTATAAATATGTTTAACATCTTCCCCTACTATTTTGCAAGTATCTTCAAATATATATTCTGATGGGGTAAAAAACTTATGCATTTAATTTTCACCTAACCTTTATTTTGCTTTTGCAATAATGCAATTCCATTCTCCATCTTTATTAACTTTAATTACTTCAAAACCTGACTCTTCTAATTTATCAGTAACCATTTTAACTCTTTCATGAATTATACCTGATGTTATAAACATTCCACCTGATTTTAAAACTCTCTTAACATCATCTATAAGAATGCATATTACTTCAGCAATAATATTTGCAACAACTATATCAGCTTTTCCTTCAATTACTTCAACTAAATTTCCATAAAGAATTTCTATATTATCTAAATTATTATATCCTACATTTTCTTTAGCTGATTCAACTGCTACTGGATCTAAATCTACTCCAACAGCTTTTTTAGCTCCAAGTTTAGCTGCTGCTATTGCAAGTATACCAGAACCTGTTCCTACATCAAACACAGTACTATCTTTTTCTACGTACTTTTCTAAAGCTTGAATACACATCTTTGTTGTTTCATGATCTCCTGTACCAAATGCCATGCCTGGATCTAATTCAACAACTAAGTCTCCTTCATTTTCTTTATATTTTTCCCATATTGGTTTAACAACTATATGTTCTCCAACCTTTGAAGGTTTATAATATTTTTTCCAGTTATTAGCCCAATCCTCTTCATGAGTTTTTGTAACCTCAACTTTTCCTTCTCCAACATCAAATCCCATATTTCTTATTTCTTCTACTTTTTCTTTAACATATGTAATTACTTCATCTATATTATCTTCTTCTGAAAAATATCCTTTAACTACTGCATATTTTCCTTTATGTTCTAAAACATTTATATCTGCAAAATCCCAAGTTAATGGTCCTTGTTCTCTTTCTAATATATCATTAGGGTCTTCAACTGATACCCCTTTGCAATCTAATATATAAAAAATACCTTCTATAGGTTCAAGTGCCTCACTTTTAGTAATAACTTTTACTTCAATCCATGATCCTTCCATGAAATTCATTCCTTTCTTTTCATTAATTAATGAACTTAATAAATAATTTTACCCTTTTTAAATGAACTCTGTCAAGAAAAGGGCAAATATATAATAAAAACTACCTATAAGATTAATTGCATATAGAGAAATAATTAAATTATTAATGATACAAAAATATATTACATTTAAAAAATGGCTATATAAAAATGATATAAACTATCATTTTTATATAGCCAAATTATTTTTATAAATTTTTATCCATATCAAATGTTAATTTTGAAAGATCAAGGCTATTAACTACTAATTCTCCAATATATTTCATTGTTAAATCACGCATTTTTGAAACAATTTCATGATTTTTATTAGTTAAGAATTCAGTTAACTCATTACCACTTAATGATGAAGCCTCTTTATCTGTGTTTGAAACCATTCTTATTAATTGTTCACGACAACTCTTTAAATAATCTATATCAGATTGAATTAATTTACTATAGTGACCTTCTACTAATGCAGTTACAGTACGATACATCCAATAAGCATCATCTAAATTCCATTCAAGCTTTGTATTATTATAGCTTGGATCTGAGTCAGTAGAATTTCCGTAGAATGGAAGATATGGAGTATGAGCTGGAACACCTACACAAATCCACATAATTGTAGATAATTCATCTTTAACATTATTTCTAACTTGCATTACATGAGAGTTTTGAGTTCTATTTAGAGATATTGGTCTAAATAAAAGTTTTTCACATTCTGTTCCTTTTCCATATGGATCATAAATTGTTTCATCATAGTGAGAACTTAAAATATATTCTGCATCCTCTACAGATAATTTTCTATTTGCATGAAATATAAATGGTAAATCACTAGAATCAGGTTCTTGTTTTATTTCTGGATTAAAATATTTTTGTCCAAACCAAACTCTTGGAGTATTATAGTGACGATCCTTTTCTGTATCTGTTCCAAAAATTTTACGGAAGTTCCATCCAGATAAATTTGTATTTAAATTATGTTCTTCTACAAATTCTCTAATTCCTTCTGACCACATAAAGTTTTCAGTATCATTAAAATCTACTTCTTGAATAGCTACTTGATTTGCTATTACACAACATCCATCATCAGGTATTCTTTCTGCTACCCAGTGATGTCCTGTTACTATTTCCATATACCAAATATCATTTTTATCACTAAATATAACACCATTTCCTTCAGCAGAACCATGTTCTTTAATTAAATTACCTAAGTATTCAACACCTTCCTTTGCTGAAGTTATATAAGGAAGCACCATTATAGTCATAGAATCTTCTGCAAGTCCATCTGATAATAGTGGATCATAAGCTAAAACATGTTCATTTGCATATACACTTTCTGTTGCACTCATTCCTACATTTTTTTCATTAAATCCACTTTCACCATAGATACCTTCTTTTTTAATATCAACATTTGGTACTAATTGATATCTAAAAGAAGACCTAGGAAGCTTTGTTTTAAATCCATTTTGATTTGAAGAATACATGCCGCTTTGATTATTGTTAGCTGCTTGTACATAAAATCTTTGTGGATTATAAGGTTTAAAGGTATCATCATTTCTACCTATTATAGTTGACCCATCAATTGAAGCTTTCTTTCCTATTAAGACAGTTGTACACATATTAAAATCATCTCCAATAAAAAAATTTTTAAGTTTTAAAATCAAATTGTAATTTGTATAACAATCCTTTAAAGCTTTTCTATAATTTAAATGATATACCTTAAATTTTCTTTGTAAATAATCCTAAATTTTAATTATTAATATAGAAATTAGTAATTTATAATATTTAATTTAGTTTTTTAAATGGATAATATAAGAAGGAGTAAGAAATCACAATTAATACTTACGATTTTATAATAGTTAACAAATCAGAATAACATTTAGTAAACTTTATTAATAGGTAATGTTTTAGGTCCATGCTTATTTTAGAAATTCTTTTAAATTTACTAAATTACAAAAATACTTTCTATATCTATTTTTAAATAAATCATGACCACCCGTAAAACGGGTGGTTTGCTCTAGCCCTATAAGGGCATGTTACTGGCTGTGCTACTCGCACATCGAAACGGTTTGCCAACCG
>NZ_JAUSUF010000007.1 GCF_030813415.1 Eubacterium multiforme
ATTTCTAGATAATAAAAAAATATTACTGGAATCTAAAATTTCCAGTAATATTTAATTTCTAAGAAACCATATTACACAAAATAATCTACAGTCTCAAGTTTTAGACTTAATTTAAAGTGTTATTTTTAATAAGTGGTTAATTTAAACTATTGTATATACCTTTAATTATAAATTTTACAGCAGTTGCACCAGGGTCAGGATTTCCTATTGATTTATCACCATAATAAGCTGCCCTTCCGTGAACTGATTTCATTGTTATAGTTTCTTCTACACCATTAGATGCAGCTAAATAAGCTTTTTCAAAGGCATCTTTTATAGATAATCCTTTAGAATTACTTTCTTTTAATGATTTAACTGCTGGGTATAATGCATCTAGCATAGTTTTATTTCCTATTTTAGTTTTACCGACTTCAACTACACCATCTACTGCATATTCTCCAAAGTTAACTATATCATTAAGAGTAATAGAAGACTTACCTTTGAAGGCTTTTGAACCTCTTATAAGACATATAGAAATAAGGGTCCCCATTGTTGAAGGAACAACACTATTCATTTTCATACCTAGTTTCATAGTTGCAAGTCCTAAATCAGAACAGTCTAAATTATCAATTTCATTATAAAGAGCAGAGAAGCCATTATACATTGTAAGACCTAAATCTCCATCTCCCATATTTCCATCAAGTTCTATTAAATAATTTTTTTCTTCTTCAATGGAAGAAACTATTCCACTAAGAACTTTTTTTAAGATTTCTTTATTCAAAGTTTTCCCTCCTTACTCTACATACCTTGTCTAAAAAATGGAGTATAAGCATTAAAATCAATTAATTCTTTTAATTCATTATCAAGTTTAAGTAATGATATAGACATACCTGCCATTTCTAATGAAGTAGCAAACTCTCCAATATAATTTTTATAGATTTTTATATTATGGTTACTTAATATTTCAGAAGCTTTTCTATAAGCTAGATATAATTCTTCCTTTGGAGTTGCTCCTAATCCATTTACTAAAATTGCAACTTCACTATTTTTAAAATCCATATCATTTAGAATTCTACTTAATAATTCATCAACTATTTCATCTATTGTTTTTAGGTTTTCTCTAGTTATACCTGGTTCACCGTGAATTCCAATTTCCATTTCATTATCTTCAATTGTAAAGGTAGGTTTGCCAGCCTCTGGAACTGTACAAGGTGATATTGCAACTCCCATTGTTCTCATGTTATTTATAGCTTTTTCAGTAACAGTTTTAACTTCTTTTAGGTTGTACATTTTTTCAGCAGCAGCACCTGCCACTTTATAGGCAAAGAATAGGCCTGCAACACCTCTTCGTCTATGTTCTTCTCCTTTAGGAGCAGAAGCAACGTCATCTGTTACCAACACTTCTTCAACATTAATATTATCCATAGAAGCTAGTTCTTTTGCCATAGCAAAGTTCATAACATCTCCACCATAATTTCCAAAAAGATGAAGAACTCCAGCTCCTGAATGGATTGCCTTATCAACTTCATACATACATTCTGCACTAGGGGATGCAAATACATTTCCAACAGTTACACCATCACAAAGTCCATAACCTACATATCCTAAAAATACAGGAAGATGTCCTGAACCACCTCCAGTTGCAATGGCAACCTTACCTTCTTTTTTATTATCGGATCTAACTAAGCATCTGAAATTATTATTAACCATTTTTAAACTCTCTGGATGTGCAAGAAGTATACCTTCAACAGTTTCTTTTACAAAATTTTCAGGTTTATTAATTAATTTTTTCATACTTACCTCCCTTTAATAATGAAAATAATTTATTTTTTTAAGTTTATTTGATCTGGATATTTCCATTTTGCAAGTTCTTCATCTGAAATGTATTCAGGTTCTTTTAATCCATTAAGCATTAATGTTCCATAATATATTTCAGCAACTTCTTCCACATATATAGCTTTTAATAATGCTTCGTGAATATCATCTTTATCAACAGCAAGTACTCCATGTTTAGCCATTAAACAAACATCAGATATTTTCATTGGTTCAATTATACTTTTAGCAAGTTCAACAGTTCCAGGTCTTCCGTATGGAGCTACAGGAACTTTTCCACCGTAGCTTAATACTTCATATATAACTGGTTTAATTTCTTTTTCTAAAACAGCAAACATTGTTGCAAATTTTGAGTGAGTATGAGCTATGCTGTGTACATCTTCTCGAGTTTTATAAACTTCTAAGTGCATTAATAATTCACTTGTTGGTTTTAATCCAGTTTCAGCTTCAATTAAATTTGCATCTAAATCTACTACACAAACATCTTTGTATGTAAGCTTTTCTCTATCAATACCAGATGGAGTTACAACTACATATCCAGTTTCTTTATCTCTAATACTAAAATTACCTGCCTTATGTTTACAAAGTCCTATATCTTGAGCTTTTTTAGCAACTTCAACTACTGATTTTTTTAAATCTTCTAACATAATATTATCTCCTTACTTATCCTAAAATTTTATTAGTACTAAGGACCATCATAGGGATGGTCCATTATTTTTTTATTTTGACATTTCTTCATCTAATTTTGCATTTCTTTTCTTCATATATTTTGCATAATATACAAAACATAATATCCATAATCCAAAGAATAATAATCCTATAAATTTTCCGTTTATTACATTCATAGCTTCAGCTAGTGACCATCTAAATGTTGGAGCTTCAATTCCAAACCAGCTTAATAATTGTCCAGCTGGAACATTTATAGTTCCTACTTGTTTAGCTAATTCTGTAAACATTGTACTGAAATTAGAAGCACATAATAAATATATTGGAGTAACTACTGTACCTAAAATTAACATTCTAAATAAGTTTCCTCCTGTAATTATAAGAGTTGGAACAACCATACCTATATTTATAATAGCTCCAAGTGGTAATACGTTATTTACACCAGCTTTAGATAAAAGTATTGAAAGTAATAACTCAATTGGAACTAAAAGTATTGCTGCAACCCATACTTCTGATAATCCTGCCATAAAAGGCCAGTCTAATCCGATGTAGAATTCTCTACCTTTAAATTTATTTTTCATAAAGCTACTTACAGCATCTGCAATTGGAGCAAGTGCTTGCATAAATAATTTAGCAACCATAGGGAAAAGAACTAGTGATGTTGAAACTTGAATAGCTACAGTTAAGATTTTACTTAGATCATATCCAGCAAAGGCAGCAATTAGTGCACCTACTAAGAAACCCATAACTGAGTTTTCGCCAAATACTCCAATTTTCTTTTTTAAGATTTTAGCATCTAATTTTATATTATTAATTCCAGGAATGAAATCTAAAATTCTATTTAATGGAGCTAATATAACACATTGTAAAGTCATCATATGTGGACATGTTACACCTGGTATATTAGTTAATTTATTAATTTGTTTTGCAGTTAAGTCTGCATTTTTAAGTTCTAATACTACTTGAATTGAAGCTGCAATAAGTCCTAAAGGAACACTACCTGTAACTGCAGTTACAATTGTTGCAGTTAAAATTTTTCCCCAAACATTCCAAAGGTCAACATTTAGGGTACTTGTCCATCCAAAAGCTAACATAACTAGGTTAATAACTATTTGAATTGGGAAAACTGTTAAGGCATAAGGCCAAGCCCAAGCTATTGCTGACATTGGAGCCCAACCTACATCTATTGCATTTAAATGAATTCCAGTGTTATTAACAAAAGCAGAAGCTGCTGGACTTATTGATTTGAACATGAAGTCAAGTATTACACTCATTCCAGTAAAGGCGATTCCTAAAGTTAATCCTGCAGTAATAGCTTTTTTAACCTTCATTTTCATACATAAACCAAGTATTATCATTATTAAAGGTAAAAATACAGCTGGACCTAGACCTAATATATAATCTAATATTGCTTTCACAATAATTCCTCCCTTAATCTTTAAAAATTAATTTAGCTATTTAAATAGCTTTATATTTATAATTTCTTATTGTATAATTTAGTTGTGATTTAATTTATTTGTACCTTGATGCTTTAATGCTGATGGGTCTTTTTTTTATGCATTTATAAATTCTTTTAATTTTTCGAATTCTTCATCCATTCCCATTCCAGTTAAAAATGCTAATCCATTTATAGTTGGTTTATCAATGTCTAATGCACCAGCTGAAACTATTGAAACATAAATATCACATTGGTCTATTATGCTTTCTAGTGATTTAATATCTACAGCTTCAACTACTGCTGGTAAACCTTCATCCTCAATCATATTTGAAATTTTTGATGCAACTGTTTGTGATGTTGCAACTCCTGATCCACATGCTACGTAAATTCTTTTTGTTCTTCCCATTTTTAATTCCTCCTTAAAATTTAATAGATTTAATAATTTTATTTTTGATTAATAAGTTCTGATAAATTTTTGTATATCTCATTAAGATCTTTACTAGTATTTAATATTTCTAGTCTTTCTTTTTGAGAGAATATACCCATTAAATTACTTAATGTATTTACTTGGGTTTTAGGGTCGTGAATAAGTAACATAAATATAAGTTTAACGTTTACATCATTCTCTCCAGTTCCCATTTCCTTAAATACAACTGGATTTTTTAATCTTGCAAAAAATATTGCTCCCTTTTTAACATGAATTGAATCTGTATGAGGGATTGCTATTTCAATATCATTAGCCTTTAACCCAGTTGGATAGATTCCTTCTCTTTTAATTAGGTTTTCATAGAAGGTATCTTTTACATATTCCTTTTCTTCTAAAATACCTGCCATGTGTCTTAAAATTTCTTCTTTTGAATTTGCCTCATAATCTAATAGGATTAAATCTTTTGTAAAAAGATTATTTTTTCCTGTCATGATTACACCTCCTGTCTTAATGTCTGTGCTTATATATAGAGCAAATATTGTGCCAAAATAGTGCATAGTCTTCTAAGTAGCTATTTTATCAGATTTAAAAAAATTACTATGCACTAATGAATTTTTACTAATAAATAGTGCATAAGTATTAAAAAATTAAAATTTATATATTGGTTGAAATGTTAATAATAGTATGATAATTTGTAATTAATAAAAAATATTTTATTAAGGGGAAGTGAATTTTATGAAAGCAAAAACTTGGTTTTCTTTAGTAGTTGTTTGTGCAATATTGTTAACTGTATCTTTTGCAACTAGTAATATTATAATTGCAGCTATAAGTTTAGGTATGGCTTTATATTTGCAAAAGGTAAAATCAAAAGTAGAATTTCCGAAGAATTTTATTAATATGAAAATTATAAGCTTTAAAAATTCTAATAAATAAAAAGGGGGTTTAACATGTCTCAAAAAGATCTCATCTTAGACTTCATTAAGGAAAATACTACAAAAGATAAATTGATTGAGAACTATTTAAATTCAAGAGATATGGGCGTTAGTGCAAAGTCTATTGAAAAGGTATTCAATATTGTACGTAATAATAGTAGTACTATTCTTAATAGTTTATACAAAGAAGGATATTTAATAAAAATAACAAGTAGACCAGTTACCTTTTTGCATAGAGATAACGTTTTAAATTTTAATTTATCAAAAAACACATATACATTAGGGGAATTTGAAAAGATTCTTTCTAGTTTCAAAAAAGAAGTGCCATTAGATCCTTTCAGTAAACTTATAGGATATAATGGTTCTCTTCAAAATCAAATATTAAAAGCAAAAGCGGCTATATTATATCCACCAAATGGGCTTAATACATTAATTTTAGGGGAAAGTGGAGTGGGAAAAACTACCTTTGCTGGACGTATGTATGAGTTTGCAAAATTGAATAAAAATACAATGAAAGAAGTTCCGTTTATTTCATTTAACTGCTCAGATTATTTTAATAATCCACATTTACTTTTATCTCAACTTTTTGGACATGTAAAAGGAGCATTTACTGGTGCTGATTCTGATAAGGAAGGATTAGTTGAAAAGGCAGATGGAGGAATTTTATTTTTAGATGAAATACATAGGTTACCACCAGATGGGCAAGAAATGCTTTTTTATTTAATAGATACTGGAGAGTTTAATAGACTTGGGGAAACATCAAAAAATAGAAAAAGCAATGTAATTATAATAGCAGCAACTACAGAGGATCCAGATGATGTTCTTTTAAATACATTTTCAAGAAGAATTCCTGTAAGTATTAAACTGCCTTCTTTTTGCGAGAGAGACTTAAATGAAAGAATGGCTGTTGTACAAGATTTATTTCTAGGAGAGGCACTAAATCTTAATAAGAAAATCATTATTTCAGCAGAACTTTTAAAGGCAATTTGTCTGTATGATTTTAGAAAGGGAAATTTAGGACAACTATATTCGGAAGTTAAGTTAATATGTGCTAAAGGCTTTTTAAATTATGTAAAAAATGAAAGTGATAATATATATTTAAGTTACGATATGCTTAATAAAGACATTATATATAATTACTCTTTAATGGATGATATATCTAAAAACTTCTTTTCTTTTAAAAACAGCAAGATTGTTTTAGATCCTAAAAATACATCAAAAGACCATTACTCAATTTCAAATACATTTGATGGGAATATTTATGATTTAATATATAATAAAACAACATCTTTAAAGGATTTAGGTTTTAAGGATGAGGAGATAACTAAGGAAATAACAGATATTATAAATATACATTATGATACACTTTTAAATAAATTAGAGGATAAAGATATAAATATTGAGCAATTATATAAGATAATAAGAAAAGATATTGTAGACTTTTCTTCTAAGGTTATAAATTATGCATCTATGGAATTACAAAATACATTCACTAATCAATTTATATTGATATTATCTCTCCACATTAAGTCTTTATTAAAAAGATTACATGATGGTAATTATACAAAAAAACTAGACTTAACAACAATTGAAAAGAAATATCCTAATGAGTATTTAGTATCAAAATATTTTTTAAGGGAGTTAAATTCATATTTTAATGTTAATGCACCTGAAGATGAAATAGGATTTTTAACATTACTTTTAGCAAATAATCAAGTTAAGTTTGAAAGTGGAGCAATAGGAATACTTGTAATGTGTCATGGGGATAGTACAGCAAGTAGTATGAGTAAAGTTGCAAATAACTTATTAAAATCATCTTTAGTTAGAGCAATAGACATGCCTCTAAATGAAAAGGTAGATGATATTTATAAGAGAGCCCTTTCAACAATTAGAGCTATGGCTCCAGATGAAGGTGTTTTATTACTTACTGACATGGGATCTTTAACTGAGATAGGGGAGAAAATATCTATTGAAAGTAATATAAAGATAAAAACTGTAACAAATGTAACTACATTAACTGTTTTAGAAGCCTTAAGACAAGTACTTTTAGGAACATATTCAATAGATGAGATTTACCATAATTTGAAGGACTCCTTTGGAAATTCAAGTAATGAAGAATATAAGAAAAATGCTATTTTAACTTTATGTACTACAGGTCAAGGCTCTAGCCTTATAGCTAAAAATATGATTAATGATATTATAAAAGATAGCAATTTAGGTGATATTGAAATTATAGCTTTAGAATATGATGAACATTTATCAAAAATTTCAGAGCTAATGGATTCTTATAAAGTTTTAGCTTGTATTGGTAACTTTAGACCAAAGGTTGATATACCATATTTCCCTATACATAAATTATTTAGCAAAAGTTTTTCAAAGCAATTTACTGATTTTATAGAAAATAGAATAAGAAATGATAAGAACAATAAAAGTTCTAATGAAGATGAAAATTGTGATAATCCATATGAGGCTGCAACTAAAATATTAATAAAATATATAAAATTTTTAAACCCATACTTTGTTGTAAAATCAATAAAAGAATTTGTTATAAACTTAAATGACCCAAGAATAAATGATGAAAATCTCGTTGATTTAATATTACATATTGGATGTATGTTAGATAGGTGTATTCAAGGAAATTATGCAAAATTTGATAGGATAGAAGAGTTTAAAGGTATATTTTATAATGATTTTAATAAGGTAAAAGATTGTATATCAATATTAGAAAAAGAATTTAATATGGAAATTACAGAAGATGAAATATGCTATATAGTAAAGGTATTAAATAGAGATTAAAAAGTGGCTTAGCCACTTTTTTTAATGTAACAAAATAGGTTATAATTTATAAAGAAGATAGATTTAAAGAGAGGAAATATTATGGGTAAAAAATCTTATACTTTAATAACTGGAGGTACAAAAGGGATAGGTTTAGAACTTGCAAAATTATTTGCAAAGGATAGAAATAATTTATTATTAGTTGCAAGAAATGAATTAGAACTAGTGAAAATTAAAGAATCTTTAGAAAAAGAATTTAATATATGTGTAAAAATTTTAGGGTTAGACCTTAGTGTGGATAATGCCTGTGAAAAACTTTTTAAATTTGTGGATGAAAAAAATATAGTTGTGGATAACTTAATTAATAATGCAGGTATAGGTAGTTTTGGTTATTTTGATAATGTTAGTGAGGAAAAGGATATTAATCTTATAGAAATTAATATTGTAGCTTTAACAAAACTTATTAAATATTTTCTTCCTAAAATGAAGGAGAGAAAACAAGGTGGAATACTTAATGTAGCTTCAACAGCAGCCTTTGTTGGTGGACCTAAAATGAGTACATATTATTCTTCAAAGGCTTATGTTTTAACTTTATCAGAGGCTCTTTATGAAGAAGGAAAGAAATTTGGAATTAAGGTATGCTGCCTTTGTCCTGGTCCTGTAAAGACATCATTTCAAGAAAATGCAGGTATAATTAAATCTGAAAAAGCAAAAAAATATTTAATGGATGCAGACTTTGTTGCAAGAGAGGGTTATGAGGGCTTTAAAAGAGGAAAAGCTATTATAATACCTGGATTTAAAAATAAATTAATGGTAATTGGTACAAAATTTTTACCTAGAGGTATAATAAGAAAAATAATTTTTAGTACAAACAAATAGGAGGACAGGGAATGGGGATTTTTGACGGACATATTTTAGTTTCAGATATGGATGGGACTTTATTAAATGATGAAAGAAAAATATCAGAGGAAGATAAAAATTCTATAAAATACTTTATAGATAATGGCGGACTATTTACTATAGCAACAGGAAGAATGTTACCTGCTGCAAGTAGGTTTGCAAGGGAACTTAATTTAAGTTTACCTATAATTTTATATAATGGAAGTAAGGTTTATGATTATTCCACAGAAAGTGTTGTTAAGGAACACTTTTTAGAGGAAGAGAGAAAAGCTGTGATACATAAATTACTAGAAGAAAAGGCTGATATAGGAATAGAACTTTACTGCGAAGAGAATATTTATATATTTAAATCCTGTAAATATACAAGTAGATTAAAAAGTCTTGGTTATAATGTGATTTTTGATATAGATGAGGATGTTTGGAATAAAAAATGGACTAAGATTTTAATCCTTGGGGAAAAGGAAGTTATTGATAACCTAGAAGAAGGTTTTGAAAATAAATATGATAGTGAGATTCCTATAAGAAGTGGAGAAAAATTTCTTGAAGTTGTGCCTAAATATACTTCAAAGGGAAAAGCTCTTATGGAATTAGTTGAAGCATATAATTTAAATGATTTAAAGACTATAACTGTTGGAGATAATATGAATGATAAAGAGCTTATAGAAAATGCCACCTATGGCTTTGTAGTTAAAAATGGTAATGAGAAGCTTTTAAACAATATAAAATATACAGCTCCAAGCAATAATGAAAGTCCTATTACTTATATTGTTAATTGGATAGAAAATAATAAATAAGATATTTGTTAAAAACAAAAAGGTTTTTCTAAATTTTTAGAAAAACCTTTTTTAGATTATTTTATTAAATATACTGTGTTTTAAAATAGTTTCTTATTTAATTAAACCTTCTTTAACTAAGAAATCATGAGCAACACTTTCAGGTGATTTACCAAGGACATCTACCTTATAATTAAGCTCTATCATTGTTTTTTCATTTATTCTTCCAGAAAGAGAATTAAATACATCTTTTAAGTCAGGATGTTTTTTTAAAGTCTTTTCATTAACTAGGGGAACTGCATAATAAGGTGCAAAGAAATTTTTATCATCCTTTAATACCTTAAGGTTAAATTTTTTAAGAAGTCCATCAGTTGAGAAGGCATCAACTACTTGGCACTCATTATTTTTTAATGCAGAGTATCTAAGGCTTCCGTCCATTGCTTTAACATTTTTAAATGATAAGCCATAATCCTTAGATAAACCTATTAAACCATCATCTCTATTTTCAAACTCTAAAGTAGGAGAAAGAGTTAATTTATTATTATATTTAGCTAAATCTGATATTGTATTTATTCCATATTTACTAGCTAATTCTGGTAACATAGCTAGAGAATAAGTATTATTAAAACCAATTGGATCAAGTAAAGTTAATCCATAATCCTTTTTCATAGTAGTATTTACATAATTATAGGCTTTATTAGCATCTTTAATAGGTTTTCCTTTTATAACATTTAATAAAAGAGTTCCAGTATAGTCAACATACATATCTAAATCACCAGAACGTAGTGCACTAAAGGCAACTGAAGAGCCACCAAGATTTAATTTTTTTTCTACTTTATAATCAGTTTTTGCTTCTACTAAATCAGCATACATATTTCCAAGTATAAGTTGTTCAGTAAAATTTTTAGAACCAATTACTATTGTATTTTTTTTACCTATAAATATTGAACTAAAGGTTGAAAATAAAACAGCTATAATAAGTAATGCTCCTATTATTTTAATTGCAATAAAATTCTTCCTTGGAGCTTTTGGGTTTAATCCAATAGGAGTAACTAAAGCTTCTATTTTACCAAATATAAAATCTACTATTAGAGCAAGTATACAAGCAGGTATAGCTCCAGCTAATATCATATTATTATTTACAGTTTGAACTCCTGAGAATACTAAGTATCCAAGACCACCAGCACCAATAAATGCAGCAAGAGTCATAAGTCCAACAGCAGTAACAGCAGAAATTCTAACTCCAGCCATTATTATTGGAAGTGCAAGAGGTAATTGAATTTTAAATAAAGTTTGATTTTTTGTAAGCCCAATTCCTTTAGAGGATTCTAAAATAACTGGATCAATACTTGTAAGCCCTGTATATGTATTTTTAACAATAGGCAATAATGAATAAATAACAACCATAAATATTGCAGGAGTGCTACCTATTCCAAGAAGTGGGATAAGAAGTCCAAGTAGTGCCATTGATGGAACTGCTTGAATTAAATTTACAAAACCAATTATAGGTTTCTTAAGGAAAGACACTCTAGAGACGATTATACCTAGAGGAACTCCAATTATAATTGCAATTAAGATAGAAGTAAGAGTTAAAGAGATATGTTGAAGTAGAAGATGAAGTATCTGTTCTCTTTTTGAAATTACAAATTCAAAGAAACTACCCAAGAACACTCACCTCCATATCAAGAAATTGTTCGCTTAATATTGAAAGTAAACTACTTCTAGTAATTAAACCAACTAATTTATAATCAGAATTGGTTACAGGTACATATCCAATAGAATATTCATTCATAACATCTAGTATATCTACTAGGCTATCATTTTCATTAACAGTAATAAGTTCTTTGCTCATAATATTACCAAGAGGGGTTGATTTTTGGTGAGTTGATTTTATATCTTTTAATGTTACTATACCTTTTAAGAAATGTTCTTTATCTACAACTAATAAGCTATCAACTTTACTTGTTCTCATAATTTCAATTCCTTGAAGTATAGTTCTTGATCCAATAACAGAAACTGGATCTTTTATCATAATATCATTAGCTTTAATATATTCAGGATTATTCCAAACTCTATCAGAACCAATAAAATCTCTAACAAAGTCACTGGCTGGATTCCTAAGAATATTTTCTGGGGTATCATATTGTGCTATTTTACCATTTTTCATAATACATATTTTATCTGCAATTTTTAGTGCTTCATCCATATCATGAGTAACAAATATTATTGTTTTTCGTAATTCATCTTGAAGAGTAAAAAGTTGATCTTGAAGAGAGGTACGCGTTATTGGATCTAAGGCACTAAAAGGCTCGTCCATAAGTATTATTTCTGCATCTGTAGCAAAGGCTCTAGCAACACCAACTCTTTGCTGCTGACCACCACTAAGTTCCGATGGATATTTATTTAAATAATCTTTAGGGGATAGGTCAACCATCTTTAAAAGATTTATTGTTGTTTCTTCTATATCTTTTAAAGATTTCTCCTTTTTTAATTTTGGTATAAGCTCTATATTTTCTTTTATAGTTAAATGAGGAAACAATCCTGTATTTTGTATTACATACCCTATATTTCTCCTAAGAGTTATAGCATTTTCCTTCGAAAGTGGTTTACCATTAATAAAAATTTCTCCAGATGTGGGAGTAATTAATTTATTAATAAGTTTAAGTGTTGTAGTTTTTCCGCATCCACTGGAGCCTATTAAAACAACTAAACTTCCACTTTCAATAGATAAGGATATATTATCTAATATTGTAGTATTACCTATTTTTTTTGATATATTTTTAATTTCTATCATAAAAAACCTCCTTTAAAACTGACAACTTATTTATAAATATAAGTTGGTAGTTGCAATTATAACATTAGAAAAAGTAAAATACAAATTTAAAAAGTTATTTTACTACATATATAAACGTTTTCTTAGAGTGAGCTGCTTATTTAAAAAAAATAAAAAAATAATGAGAATTATATAATATAATCCCCATTATTTTTAAAATTATGCTCTAAATATTACTTCCTCTCTTGAGAACATGTATCTAGCAAAAAGTACAGCAGCTACAACATAAATTATGTGCCAACCAAATACTATTGCTATATGAGTTGGGTTATATATTCCAACCATAACCTCTTTCATAAGGGCAACTGAATTTGCAATTGGTATATTAAATATAAGCATAGAAGTATTTTTAGCATCCATAAATACAGGTACATATGAAAGAATCATAAATGGCATTACAAGACCTGAAAGGTAAGTTCCAGCCTCTTTAACTGATTTAGCATAAAGACTTACACAAGTTTCTAATGAGCAAATAGCAATTAGTAATAATAGAGAGATTAAAAGTATTAAAGCAATACTTGTTCCATTAAGGGCAAGAGGGAATCCACCTTCCATGCCAGGAATATTTTGCATTGCAAAGTACATAGAACCAAGACTCAGTATTAGTGCAATAGCTGAAACCACACTCATTGCAATAATTTTACCCCATAAAAGAGCACTTCTATTACAAGATGTTGAAAGTAATGGTTCTAAAGTATTTCTTTCCTTTTCTCCAGCTCCAAGATCTGCTGCAATTGCAAGAGTTGGTGAAATCATAAGTATTATTATTAATGAAGGTATCATACTACCAAAGCCACTAGCCATAGGGTTAACATTTCCATCTTTAGTTAATCCAGATTTAACACTTACATCAAAAGGTTTAAGTATTGAAGGATTTATACCCTTAGCAGTTAATTTATCACTGACTATTTTATCTGATAATCCGCTTAAAAGTTTTTCAACAATATTTGATGCTATCTGAGAATTATTAGAGTTTTCATCAAATAATATTTGAAGATCTGTTTTCTTTCCTTCTGATACTAGCTTGTCAAAGTTTTTTGGAATATTAATAATAAGCTGTACATCCCCATCTTTTAAAGCCTTAGAAGGATCCTTTACATCTTTTATATTAATATTACTTTGAGATTTTAGTATATTTGCTACACTTGAATTTAAATCTCCTTCCATAACAATATTAATATTTTGAGAGGCTTTCTTTTGAGTATCTTCCATTCCCTTAAACATAATATTAAATATAAGAGGGAAAATTAATATTGGAAGTAGGATAGAAAATATAATAGTTTTTCTATCACGGAAAATATCCTTTAGTTCTTTCTTAAAGACTATAAAAAAATTATTCACGAGCCTCACCTCCAATTAAAGATACAAAAACTTCTTCTAAATCTTCACTACCATATTTAATTTTAAGAGTTTCTATATTACAATCTTCTAAAAGTTTACCTTTATTAATAATAACAACTCTATCACAAAGTTTTTCAACTTCTGCCATTGAGTGACTTGAGAAAAGAATAGTTTTACCTTCCTCTTTACATTTAAGTATAAAGTCATGAACTGTTCTAGCTGCTGTAACATCAAGACCAGTTGAAGGTTCATCAAAAAGCATAACGCTAGGACTATGAACTATAGAACGTGCTATAGATACCTTTTGTTTCATTCCTCTTGAAAATTTAGCTACTCTCTTGTCAATAAACTCATCCATTCCAAATCTTTTGGATAATTCATTAATACGTTTATCAGCTGTTTTATTGTCTATTCCATAAAGGTTAGCAAAATATTTTATGTTTTCCCTTGCAGTTAATCTATCATATAGACCTACATCTCCTCCAAAAAGTATTCCAATTTCTTTTCTAACTTTAATAGGTTCCTTAGATGCTAAATATCCATTAACTGTTGCTTCACCAGAAGAAATTTTAAGCATTGTTGATATCATTCTAAGAGTGGTTGTTTTACCAGCCCCATTTTCTCCAAGTAAACCAACTATTTCTCCAGGCTTAACTTGGAAGGTGACATCATCAACAACTGTATTATTTTTAAAAGTTTTCGTTAAATTATCTACCTTTAACATTATTAATCCCCCTTGCATTTACTATGTGTAATATATTACCATAAATATGTTATGAAAAAATAATATCATTAAATTCAACAAAAGTAAATAGTATTTAATAACCTTTTTTATAATAATTATTTACTCTTTAAAAAGTAATTGTTATTCTGAATAATTTTACATAAATTTCTTGACACATAAATATTCATAAACTAAAATATAAAACAGAATAATTTTTAAAGTTAAGATACACTTTAAATTGGTCCTGTGAGGCCAGAAAGGAGTATGCAACTATGTTATTACAGCAAAAGAGAAATATCATAGCTTTGCCGTTAAAGGTAAATTTAATAAACAAAGAATATATAAGGATAATAAGGAGAGCAATTTAAAATATTGTGGTCTCTTTATTGTCCTTTTTTTGTATATAAAATTTTATCTTTAAGAAGTGTATTTTTAGCAAAAATACTAAGTTAGGGAGGGCTAAGCATGAAAGCAAGGCTTATATTAGAAAATGGCATGATTTTTGAAGGGAATCCATTTGGATATCTTAAAGAAAATGTAGGAGAAGTGGTATTTACTACTGGAATGACTGGATATCAGGAAGTTTTAACAGATCCATCTTATCATGGCCAAATAGTAACAATGACATATCCTCTTATAGGAAACTATGGAATAAACTTAGAAGATATGGAATCAAATAAAGCAAGGGTTTCAGGATTTATAGTTAGAGAAAAATGTGATATGCCAAATAATTTTAGATGTGAATTAACATTAGATAATTATTTAAAGTTAAATAAAATAATAGGACTTGAAGGCATAGATACAAGAGCACTAACAAAAGTTCTTAGAAATAATGGAACAATGAAAGGAATTATTGTTTTAGATGATTCAAAGTTAGAAGATGTTAAAAGTAAACTAAATAAATTTTCAAATAAAGAGGCAGTAAATATTGTATCTACTAAAGAAAAATATGAAATTCCTGGAGAAGGAAAGCATGTAGCTATTATAGATTATGGAATAAAAGAAAATATAATAAGATGCTTTAAAAATAGAGGGTGCAAAATTACAGTATTTCCATCAAAGGTAAAGGCAGAAGAAATACTTAATGTAAATCCAGATTTAGTATTTTTATCAAATGGTCCTGGAGATCCACAGGATTTAGAAGAGGAAATAAATACAATAAAAAATATAATAGGGAAAAAACCTGTAGTTGGAATTTGTTTAGGACATCAACTTTTAGCTTTAAGTTTAGGAGGAAATACAACTAAATTAAAGTTTGGACATAGAGGTTGCAATCATCCAGTAAAAGATTTAGAAACAGGAAAAGTACATATAACCTCACAAAATCATGGGTATGTTGTAGATAAATTACCTGATGATGTAGAAGTAACTCATTTAAATATAAATGATGGAACAATTGAAGGATTAAAACATAAAACTATGAAAGTATACTCAGTTCAATTCCATCCAGAGGCATCAGCAGGTCCAAAGGATTCAGAATATATATTCGATAGATTTTTAAGTTACGCATTATAAGATTATTAGGGGGTTAAAGATATGCCATTAAATAAAGATATAAAGAAAGTATTAGTTATAGGATCAGGTCCAATAGTAATAGGACAAGCAGCAGAATTTGATTATTCAGGAACACAAGCCTGTGAAGCATTAAGAGAAGAAGGAATTGAAGTTGTATTAATAAATTCAAATCCAGCAACTATAATGACAGATAGAGAAGTTGCAGATAAGGTTTATTTAGAACCATTAACTTTAGAATTTGTTGAAAAAGTAATAAAAAAGGAAAGACCAGATAGTTTACTTGCAGGAATGGGTGGTCAAACAGGATTAAATCTTGCAGTAGAACTTTATGATTCTGGAATTTTAGATAAATATAATGTAAAAGTAATAGGAACTTCTATTGAGTCTATAAAAGAAGGTGAAGATAGAGAACTATTTAGAAATATGATGAACAGAATTAAAGAACCTGTTATTCAAAGTGAAATAATAACAGACTTTAATGCTGGAATGGACTTTGCAAATAAAATAGGTTATCCAGTAATAGTAAGAGCTGCCTATACCCTTGGGGGAACTGGTGGAGGTATTGCTGAAAATGAAGAGGAACTTAAAGTAATATTAGAATCAGGACTTCAGTTAAGCACAATAGGACAAGTATTACTAGAAAAGTCAGTTAAGGGTTGGAAAGAAATAGAATATGAAGTAATGAGAGATTCCTATGGAAACTGTATAACAGTATGCAATATGGAAAACATAGATCCAGTTGGAATCCATACAGGAGATAGTATAGTTGTAGCACCATCTCAAACATTATCAGATAAGGAATATCAGATCCTTAGAACTGCATCAATAAACATAATAAATGCAGTAGGAATAAAGGGAGGTTGTAATGTGCAATTTGCCCTAAATCCTGAAAGTTTTGAATATGCAGTAATAGAAATAAATCCAAGGGTTTCAAGATCATCAGCTCTAGCATCAAAGGCAACTGGATACCCAATTGCAAAGCTTGCAGCTAAAATTGCATTAGGCTATGGACTTGATGAAATAAAAAATGCTGTAACTCAAAAAACATATGCTTGCTTTGAACCAGCTCTTGATTATGTAGTATGTAAAATTCCAAAATGGCCTTTTGATAAATTCTTTAGTGCAGATAGGGAACTTGGAACAAAGATGATGGCAACTGGAGAAATAATGGCAATAGGTTCAAATTTTGAACAAGCTTTCTTAAAAGGAATAAGAAGTTTAGAAATAGGAAGATATTCTTTAGATTTTAAGAAGTTTAGAAATTTAAGTATGAAGGAACTAAAAGATAGAGTAGTATGTCCAGATGATGAAAGAATATTTGCCTTAGCAGAAATTCTTAGAAGAGATTATAGGATAGACATGGTATCTCAAATAACTGGAATAGATAGATTCTTCATAGAAAAGTTTAAGTGGATAGTTGAAGAAGAGCAAAGATTAAAATTAAGCAATATAGAAAATCTAGATAAAGAATGGCTTTTAAAATTAAAGAAAAAAGGTTTTTCAGATAAGGCAATAGCAGATTTTTTAAAGGTAAGTCCAGATGATATATATAAATTAAGAGATATATGGAATATAAAACCTTCATATAAAATGGTTGATACTTGTGCAGGGGAATTTGAAGCACTATCACCATATTACTACTCAAGTTATGATGAATATGATGAAGTTAAAGTAACAAAGGATAAAAAGAAAGTAATAGTTATAGGTTCAGGTCCAATTAGAATAGGACAAGGTGTAGAGTTTGATTACGCATCAGTTCATTGTGTTAAGGCACTTAAAAATCTAGGAATAGAAACAATAATAGTAAATAATAATCCAGAGACAGTAAGTACAGATTTTGATATATCAGATAAATTATACTTTGAGCCACTTACAGAAGAGGATGTTTTAAACATAATAGAAAAAGAAAATCCAGATGGAGTAATACTTCAATTTGGTGGTCAAACAGCTATTAAGCTTGCAAACTTCTTAAAGGAGAAAAATATAAAGGCTCTAGGAACAACAGCAGATGAAATTGATATGGCAGAGGATAGAGAAAAATTTGATGCACTTTTAGAAGAGTTAGGAGTAGCTAGACCAAAGGGAAAAGGAGTATGGTCAGTTGAAGAGGGCTTAAAAGAAGCTAAAATATTAGGTTTTCCAGTACTTGTTAGACCTTCATATGTAATTGGAGGACAAGGTATGGAAATAACTCATGATGAAGAGGAGTTAAAATATTATTTAGAAAATGCCTTTTTAAAGGATAAGAAAAATCCAATTCTTATAGATAAATATTTAATGGGAAGAGAAATAGAAGTAGATGCAATATCAGATGGGGAAGATATATTAATACCAGGAATTATGGAGCACTTAGAAAGAGCTGGAGTTCATTCAGGTGATAGTATAACAATGTATCCAAGTCAAAATATAAGAGAAGAAATTAAAGGAAAAATATTAGAATATACTAAAAAACTTGCATTAGCAATAGGAATAAAAGGAATGATAAACATTCAATTTATAGAATTTGAAGGGAAGCTTTATGTAATAGAAGTTAATCCAAGAGCTTCAAGAACAGTACCTTATATAAGTAAAGTTTCTAAAGTTCCAATAGTTGATATTGCTACAAAAGCAATGCTTGGATATAAATTAAAAGATTTAGGATATGGGGTAGGTCTATACAAAGAGCCAGAACTTATATCAGTTAAAGTACCAGTATTCTCAACTCAAAAACTTCCAAATGTAGAAGTATCATTAGGACCAGAAATGAAATCAACAGGAGAGGTTTTAGGAGTTGGAAGAAATATAAAGGAAGCTTTATACAAAGGATTTGTTGCAGCTGGAATGATAACTAACATTGATAATAAAAAAATACTTGCAACAATTAAAAACCATGATAAACAAGAATTTTTAGAAATGGCAGTGGAGCTTTCAAAACTAGGATATAAATTTGTATCAACAAAGGGAACATGTAAATTATTAAAAGATAATGGAATTAATGCAGAAGAAGTAAGAAAAATTAATGAAGAAAATCCAAATATACTAGATGTAGTAAAAAATAAAGAAGTTGATTTAGTAATAAATACACCAACTAAAGGAAATGATTCAAAGAGAGATGGATTTTTAATAAGAAGAGCTGCTGTAGAGAGAAATATTGGAGTTATAACAGCTTTAGATACATTGAAGGCAATGATAGATGTTAGAAAAGAAAATTTTAGTGAAAAAAATAATTTAGAAGTTTTCAATATATCAGAAATTTAAAATAAACAATAAAATAGAGTATTGCATAAGGATTAGAAATCATATGCAATACTCTTTTTATGTCTAATAAAAAAGAATTATAAATCGACAGTTTTTTCTTTTAAAAATAAAAAATAATTTAGGAATATATAATCTAATAAAACATATATTGTTAACATAAGAAAAAATATATTGACATACGAACCTGTGTTCGCTAAAATATAATCAAACGTGTGTTCGTATAAAAGGAGTGTTATTTATGAAATCTAATTCAAATATTTTTGTAAAATTAAATTATAAGAGTATGACTGAAAGCAGAAGCTTAATTATTGATAGACAGGGAAACTTTGGAGATTCAAAAAAATATTTAATGTGTGCAGGAAAATATGATAAAAATGGATGGACTATAGTTTTTAAAGCTAGAGATTATAAAGAGGCTGAGGAAATAGTAAATAATAATCCTTTTATACATAGCAAAGGATATTCATCAAGTATATATCAAAAACCATCATTCTCATGTTAAACCTAATGGACAGGATTAAAACATTCTACAAGAAATAATTTTATAGATATATACTTTGAATAATAAAAAGGCTAGAAGCAATTTCTAGCCTTTAATATATTAAATTATAAATCTAATAAGTTTTTCTCATATTCTGAGTAAAGTTCTCTTAATTCACACATTTTATCTTCAATTTCTAAATAAAGTTCAGAAGCTAATTTATAATCAGAATTATTAAATGCATCTCTTAATCTACTAAATAAAGATTTACTATTAGAAGTATCTTTCATTAAATAGTGTCTTAATTTATTTAGTCTAGTCCAATTAAATATATCTAAATCAAGAGCCTTCTCTGGTGAATGAAGTATCTTACTATCCCTTATTTGTTTAATATAGTTATTTATTATTCTATGTTCTAATTCAGTTGACCATCTTGATAATGCAGCAATTTTAAAGCTGTTTATTATTTGATCAGTAAATACTGGATTTTTCTTTAATACTTCAAGTTTATCTAAATTATTATCAAGTTGAGATAAGTTTTCATAAACAGTTGAAGGAGCTTTACCAAAGTATTCATTTCTTTCTTGTTCGTTAAAGTCTTCAAATACATCATCTTCACTTCTATAAGCTCTACTAGTCTCTAAGTACTCTGATTTTTCACCAGGTTTTTTAGATAATTCCTTTAATAACTCATCCTTTGATTTTTTTGAATGTGAAGCATATAAAATACCATCAAGCATAGCTAAATAAGAAACTGCAAATGTTAAATATGTATTTGAATGTGGATTTGGTGATCTAAGTTCAAATCTAGTTGCCATAGGGCTTTCAAAGTCTCTTATTAATCCAACTAAAACAGTTCTATTTCTTGAAGGGTTTTCTGGAGTTATTCCTAATGAAGTAACTGTACAAACTGGTGCTTCAAATCCAGGCTTCAATCTCTTAAGAGAATTATTTGTTGAAGATATAAATGGATTCATTACTTCATAATTTTTAAGTATTCCCATAACAGCACCATATCCTATTTCACTTAAGAAATGTTCTTTAGATACATGGAATAGGTTAACTCTTTTTCCGCTTTTTAATTTAGCACTAACTCCTAAGTGAACATGCATACCAGAACCAGCAACTTCATCTATTGGTTTTGCCATAAATGTTACTTCAAGACCATTTCTTCTAAAAGTTTCTTGTATAAGAGTTCTAACGAAAAGTTCATTATCTGCCGCTTGAAGTGTTGATGCAAACTTCCAGTCTACTTCAAGTTGTTCCATAATATGATTGAACTTACCAGTGCTTTCAAGCTTAGCTTTAACACCACCAACCTCTTTATGACCCATTTCAGGATTAAAGCCGTACTTATCCATTAATATTAAAGTTTGTTCTAAGGCAGTTCTTACTGTTCCCTTAGTTCTTGTCCAATAGTGTTCATGTAAAACCTGTGATGTTGATAACTCTTCTATTTCAGCAGTATCATTTGGTGTCTTAACCCAAAATTCTAATTCTGTTGCTGAAGTTAGATTAATTTCCTCAATATCTTCTTTAGTTAAATTGTAAGTTTCTAATAATTTTGGATTTTTGGAGAATTCTTCCCAAAGAGCTTTTTCGAAAGTTTCAACAGATGATTTTAAAATATATCTTGAGTCAACAGCTTTGTTATCATGATATAAGAAACAAGGAATTCTAAGAGTACCAATAGGTTTTTTTGTAAGAGGGTCTATATTATCGTAGTTGTAGTCAACAAACCAATTACAGTCTAAATCTGTAATCATATCTACTTTTGCATTATTAAGGGTAGCTATTCCAGGTAATACAACTGATGAACCATCCGTTTGAACAGCGACACCATTTAAGAATGAATCAATATCATCTAAAAATAAGCTTACAGGAATTTTTTCATCCGTATCATTACCAGATAAATCTATTCCAACTAGAGAAACAAACTTAATTTCAGGATTTTCAGATAATATATTAAAAATATCGCTTTTAGTGTGTTTATTGCTTGGTATAGTGTAAATTAAATCATCAACCATAGTTTTCTATTCTAGATATTAATGTAGAAATGAACTATATACCTAGAATAATGTCACATCCTTTCTAGTTTATCGAATGAATTTGAAAACACTTAACTTAATGTTCGTGTCACAAAAAATCTTAGACAAATTTTACTACATTATACTGTATCAGTCAATAACGTTAATAGAAAATTATTAGTTAATAGTTTGTTAGATAACTGTTAAGATAATAACTTTTTTTATAGAAGTTGTATTAATAGATTTACTATTTTATAAATGTAGAATATCATATAGATTTATTCTAATTAAAGTTATATAATATTTTTTAAATTCATTTTAAAAAAATGAAGGAAATAATCTAAGTTTTATAAAGGATAAATAATAAATTGTAGTTATAAATAAAATAAGTTTAAAAAACTAGATGATTTGTTCTAGTTAAAGTTATAAAATATATAGTATATAAATTTAAAATAAAGATTGAAGAATGGAGTGATTAAGCTTTGAATAAGAGAGAGTTACCAATAGGTTTTTTTGACTCAGGAGTGGGTGGACTAAGTGTAATGAGAGAAGCTTTAAAGCTTATGCCTAATGAAAACTACATATACTTTGGAGATTCAAAAAATGCTCCATATGGTACAAGAGAAATGAGTGAAGTTAGAGATTTAACTTTTGATGCAGTTAAATTTTTGTTAAGTAAAGGAGCTAAGGCTATAGTAGTTGCCTGTAATACAGCAACTAGTGCAGCTGTTAGTGAACTTAGAAAGGTATATAAGGAAGTTCCTATTATTGGTATAGAGCCAGCAGTTAAACCTGCTGTAGAGTTACATAGAAATGGAGATGTAATAATAATGGCAACTCCTTTTACATTATCTCATCTTAAATTTAAGAAACTTATGGATATGTATAGAAAAGATGCAAACATATATCCAATGCCCTGTGATGGATTAGTTGAATTTATAGAAAAGGGAGATTTAAATAGTGATAATGTAAAAGAATATCTTAAAGATAAATTTAAAAATTATAAAAATAAGGATATAGCAGCTATAGTGCTTGGATGTACCCATTATCCATTTGTAAAGGAAACTTTATCAGAAGTTGTTGGAGAAGATGTTCCAATAATTGATGGAGGAGAAGGAACTGTAAAAGAACTTAAAAGGAAACTTGAAGATGTAGATCTTGTAAGTGACAGAAAAACAAAGGGAGAAGTTGAAATTTATAATTCAACTGAAAAAGAAGAAGTTATTTTATTAAGTAAAAAATTATTAGGAATTTAAATATAAAATTTATTTCTTGAAATTATTATAATGAAAAAATAGAAAGTTAATTAATATATGAGATTAATCATAAAATATTGTAAAAATATTTAAAGATAAGCTCTAAAAATCTAAATAGCAGTAGATTTTTAGAGCTTTATTAAATATTAAAAATAGTTGTAATATTTTTAAATAATTATAATTTTTTAATTCACCAAATAAATGTTTTTAAATATGTATCTTTATTAAAATGATGAACTATTAAAAAATAAGAGAATATAATATATCAATAAATAATAAAAAAAGCAAAAATATTGAAAAAAACTTTGTTAAATAGTTGACAAAGAAATAGTAACTTGGTATATTATAAGTGTAGACAGAATTGTCAGAAAATTTTAAAAATAAGATTAATTAATAATGAAAATAATTTATGAGGTGATAATTATGATGATAAATGTTAGAGAAGCTTTAGGAGAAAATTTTGCTATTGAAGATGCTATATTACTAAGAGATCAAATAAAAGAAAATTTAAATGAAGAAGTTGTTTTAGACTTTGAAGGATTAGATAAAGTACCAACAACATTTTTAAATTGTCTTTTTAGTGAACTAATAAATGAAAAAGGAAGAAAAGCAATTTTTGAGGCTGTAAATGTTAAGAACTTAACAAACTACAAAGATTTTTCAAGAGTGGTAATGGGAACAACATTCTTAAATTAGATATGGAGTAAAAGAATGAATGTAATAGAAAAGATACACAAAAAAACCACTATTTTTATAAATTAAGATAGTGGTTTTTATTTTAATTATATATATTTTTATTTGGTTTAAAGAGAATTTTATGAGGAAATTACTCTTTATTTTTTTGCCATATTTAAGTTGATTATTAATTTGCATTAGTTTAATATGAGTATTAGAACAAAATTATAGAGTATTTAAGCAGAGAAGTATAGAACAAATTTATATAGTAAGAAAGGATGAAAATATATGGGCGAAGTAGTGCAGTCTGTAGATAGGGCATTATCAATATTAGAGATATTATCTAGTAATCCAGATGGCATGGGAATAAAAGAAATAAGTGAAGGGGTAGATCTTCACAAAAGTACTGTTCATAGATTGTTAGCGACGTTAATTGAAAAAAGATATGTTAAGCAAAATCAGAAAACTAATAAGTATATGTTGACATTTAAAATGTTTGAAATAGGAAATAGAATGGCTAATAGTATAAATCTTGTAGATGTTGCAAAGCCACGATTAAAAGAATTAGTTGATTTAACAGGAGAAGTAGTCCACCTTGTTGTTAGAGATGGTAATGAAATTATATATATAGATAAAGTTGAGCCTAATAATACATTAAGAATGTATTCTAGAATAGGAAAAAGAATTCAAATGTATTGTACTGCTGTTGGAAAGAGTATGATGGCATATATGAATGATAGTGAAATAAAAGAAATATGGAATAATAGTGACGTAAAACAAATTACTCCAAAGTCAATTGTTGATTTTGATGAATATATGAAAATAATAAATAATGTAAGAAAAGAAGGCTATGCATTAGATGAAGAAGAAAATGAAATAGGAATAAGATGTATAGGTGTTTCAATATTAGATTATAAAAATGAAGTTTGTGCAGCAATAAGTATTTCAGGACCTACTAATATATTTACACCAGAAAAAATAGAACCCTATTCAAAATTAATTAAAAAAACAGCATTAGAAATTTCACAAGACATAGGACATAGTACAGAAAATAATATTTAGAATAATAATTTTTTCCTAAAGATGTTTCATAAATATATCTTAAACTCTAATAATCTTCTTTTTCATAATTCAAAATAAAAGCATTCTAATTATTTCTAAAAGTTTATAATATGTAACTCCAATATAGAAAGCTTAAAAATATTAAGATGGATTTTTTTATAATTAATTAAAAATCCATCTTTTTTTTTATTAAAAAAAGAAAATGTTTTCAAAACAAGAAGTAAAAATGAATAGAAAATTAATAAAGTTACAATTACTTAACAATAAATTGATTGAGAATTTTAAAATTGTTAATTATACTTAAAATATATTCTATATTATGAAATTGGGTTTTGCAATGTGAAATAAAAATATATAAAAGAACCTAATTAAAGCCTAATACTTTAAATATTTTGTTCTAAAAAATAAATATTTAAAAATATAAAAATTTCTAAAGTGGTCTATACCAGCATAAATCAACGGTTTCAGATAAAAAATTATTCAATAAAAATAAAAAATGTACAAAAAAACTATAAAAAAGAAAATAATGTTAATAAAGTATGAAGTTGTTAATAATAAGTTTTCAACAAATCTGTTGAATATTTCAAATTTATTAACTATACTTAAAATATATTCTATATTATGAAACGAAGTTTTATTATGTGAAACACAAGGGGATGGAAAAATGAATAAGTACGATGTACTAAAAAGAATAGAAGACAAAGGAATAGTAGCTGTTGTTAGAGCTAATAATCCAGAAGAAGCTATTAAAATTTCAGACGCATGTTTAAAAGGTGGAGTAGATTCAATTGAAATAACATTTACTATACCAGGTGCAGAAAATGTTATAAGAGAATTAATTGATAAATTTCCAGAAGAACTATTAGTTGGAGCAGGAACAGTATTAGATAGTGAAACAGCTAGAATTGCAATATTAGCTGGTGCAAAGTTTATAGTTAGTCCAGGATTTGATTTCGAAACAGCTAAATTATGTAATAGATACAGAGTTCCTTATATGGCAGGTTGTGTAACTATTAATGAAATGATAAAAGCATTAGAAGCTGGAGTTGATGTTATAAAATTATTTCCAGGAAGTGCTTTTGGAGCAGGTTATGTTAAAAGTGTTAAGGCACCATTACCTCAAGCACCAATTATGCCAACTGGCGGTGTAGATATAAACAATGTAGACCAATGGATAAAAAATGGCTGTATAGCTGTAGGCGTAGGTGGAAAATTAACTGCAGGTGCTAAAACAGGAGACTTTGAATCAATAACAAAATTATCTAAAGAATTTATAGAAAAGATAAAAGAAGCTAGAAAATAGAGGAGAAAATAATTATGGCAAAAAAAGTAGTATCATTAGGAGAAATCTTAATGAGATTAACTCCTCCCAATTATGAAAGATTTTTGCAAACAAAGTCCTTTGATATAAATTATGGTGGAGCAGAGGCAAATGTAGCTCTTGAATTAGCTAGACTAGGATTAGACTCATATTTTGTTACTCAACTTCCAGATAATGATATAGGAAAGAGTGCAGAAAATTATTTAAGATCTTATGGTGTAAAAACAGATTACATAAATTTTGGTGGAGATAAATTAGGAGCATATTTTTTTGAAAAAGGATTATCATTAAGACCTTCAAAAGTAATATATGATAGAAAACATTCAGCTATATGTGATGTAAATGTAAAGGATTTTGATTTCGATAAAATATTTGAAGGTGCAGATTGGTTCCATATATCAGGTATAACACCTGTATTAAGTAAAGAGTGTGCTGAATTTACAAAATTAGCAATGAAAAAAGCTAAAGAAAAAAAGCTAAAGATAAGTTTAGATTTAAATTATAGAAGTCAACTAGCTACTATAGAAGATTATGAAAAGATAATGGAAGAATTATTACCTAATGTAGATTTATGTATAGGTTGGTTAAGTAGCGTAGAAGGATGCTCAGGTGAACATAAAATAGCTGATTTTGCAACAGAAAAATTCGATGAAAATAAATTTTTAAACATATTCTCTAAAATGAGTAAAAAGTACAATATAAAATATGTAGCAACAACTCTTAGAGAAAATTTTTCGGCATCAAAAAATGCTATGTCAGCAATAATATATGAAAACAATAAAATTTATAAAAGTCATAGATATGAATTTGACATATTAGATAGAGTTGGATCTGGAGATGCTTTTGCAGCAGGTCTAATATATGGATTAATAAATAATGAAGAAATAGAAAAGTCTTTAAATATTGCAGTTGTATCTGCAGTTTTAAAACATACAATCAATGGTGATTGTAATATAACAAATATAGATGAAATAACATCAATTGTAGATGGAAAAACTTCAGGAAGTGTCCAAAGATAATAGGAGGGTAAATAAATGATAAAAGAAATTGCTATTGAGAAGATAAAAGACGAAAGCAAATTTACTAATTCAAAACCGTTAACTAAAGAAGAGGTTAAAAAGGCCTTAGATAACACAATTAAAATAATAGACAAAGATATAGAAAAGTTTGGTGAAAGATTTCCACATTCAGCAAGTAAGGATGGAAAGTATAAAATCATAGATAATGTTGAATGGACAACAGGATTTTGGACAGGAATGCTTTGGCTTGCATATGAATATACAGGCGATGAAAAGTATAAAAATCTTGCACAAAAGAATGTAGATGATTTCATGAAGAGAATAGATGAAAAAATAGAAGTAAATCATCATGACATGGGATTCTTATATTCAATATCTTGTGTTGCAGATTATAAGTTAACAGGTAGTGAAAAAGGAAAAGAAGCAGCTTTAAAGGCAGCAAATCACTTAATAACAAGATATCAAGAAACAGGAAAGTTTATTCAAGCATGGGGTAACATGGGAGAAGATTATAGATTAATTATAGATTGTCTAATGAACATTCCTTTATTATATTGGGCATCAGAAGTTACTGGAGATAAAAAATATTACGAATTAGCTCATACACATTTTAAAACATCATGTAATTATGTAATAAGAGATGATGGTTCAACATTCCATACATATTATTTTGATAATAAAACAGGAAAACCATTAAAGGGAGTTACAAAACAAGGTTACTCAGATGATTCTTCATGGGCAAGAGGTCAAGCTTGGGGTGTATATGGAGTACCTTTAACTTATAGATATACAAGAGATAAAGACGCATTCAGAGTATATGAAGCTGTAACAAATTATTTCCTAAACAGATTACCAAAAGATAATGTATGTTTCTGGGATTTAATATTTAATGATGGAGATGATCATCCAAGAGATTCATCAGCAGCAGCAATAGCTGTATGTGGAATGCTTGAAATGAATAAGTATCTTCCAAATACAAATGAATATAAAAATATATATAGAAATGCATCTAATGCAATAATGAGATCATTAATAGAAAATTATGCACCAGATCCAAATGGTGAAGAAGAAGGTTTACTACTTCATGGAGTTTACGGATGGCACGCTAATAATGGTGTAGATGAATGCACTACTTGGGGTGACTATTATTATATGGAAGCTCTAATGAGATTATATAAAGATTGGAATTTATATTGGTAAAAAATTAAAAAAAAAGGAGAGGTTTTAATTATGGATATCAGATATGCAACACATCCAGAAGATTCTAAAAAGTACACTACAGAGGAGTTAAGAAAACATTATTTAGTAGAAAAAATATTTGTAAAAGATGAAATTTCTTTAACTTATAGCCACGTAGATAGAATTATATTTGGTGGTGCAATGCCTGTAGACAAAGAATTAAAATTAGAAGCTGGAAAAGAAATGGGAGTTAACTATTTCTTAGAAAGAAGAGAAATGGGAGTTATTAACGTTGGTGGAGAAGGTTTAATTGAACTAGATGGCGTTAAATATGAAATGGGAAAAAGAGATGGATTATATATACCAATGGGCATAAAAGAAGTTGTATTTAAATCAAAATCAAAAGATTGCCCAGCTAAATTTTATATAAATTCAGTTCCTGCACATCATAGTTATGACATAGTAAAGATAGATATAAAAAATGCAAATCCTGTTCATTTAGGAAGCCCAGCTAACTTAAATGAAAGAACTATATATCAATATGTTCATCCAGCTGTATGTAAGAGTTGTCAATTACTAATGGGATTAACAATGCTTGAACCAAATAATGCTTGGAACACAATGCCTTGTCATACTCATGAAAGAAGAATGGAAGTTTACTTCTACTTTGATATGGATGAAGACACTAGAGTATTCCATCTAATGGGAGAACCAAAAGAAACAAGACATATTGTAATGAAAAATGAACAAGCTACTATATCACCAAGTTGGTCAATACATGCTGGTGTAGGTACAAGCAATTATACATTCATTTGGGGAATGTGTGGAGAAAATCAAACATTTGATGATATGGACCAAATATCAATGGAAGATTTAAGATAAGAATTTATTTTGAAAGGATGATTAAAGAATGAGTTGTTCAGAATTAGATAAGTTTTCAATGGATTTCTTTTCATTAAAAGGAAAGGTTGCAATAGTAACTGGAGGAAATACAGGTCTTGGACAAGGATATGTTGTTGCCTTAGCTAAAGCTGGTGCAGATTTATTTGTTCCAACTTATGATACAGATTGGGAAGAAACAAGAAAAATGGTTGAAGCACAAGGAAGAAAAATTGTTTTCTGCCAAGTTGATTTAACTAAGAGAGAAGATATTACTAAAGTTGTAGATACTTGCATGAAAGAATATGGAAAGATAGATATATTAGTAAATAATGCAGGAACTATAAGAAGAGCTCCACTTTTAGAATATAAAGATGAAGACTGGAGAGCTGTTATGGATATAAACTTAAATGCAGTTTACTACTTAAGTCAAGAAGTTGCAAAAATTATGGCTAAACAAAAGTCAGGAAAAATAATTAATGTAGCTTCAATGCTTGCATTCCAAGGTGGAAAGTTTGTACCTCCATACACTGCTAGTAAGCATGGTGTAGCTGGTTTAACTAAAGCATTTGCAAATGAACTTGCTTGCTATAATATCCAAGTAAATGCAATAGCACCTGGATATATTGAAACAGCAAATACTGCTCCAATTAGAGCTGATAAAAAGAGAAATGAAGAAATACTTTCAAGAATTCCAGCAGCTGAATGGGGAAAACCATTTGACTTAATGGGAGCTATGGTATTCCTATGTAGTAAAGCTTCAGATTATATGAACGGAAACATCCTTGCAATTGATGGTGGATGGTTAGTTAGATAGTATTTAATATATTTAAGATAGTTCTAATTTATTGGAACTATCTTAAATAATGATTATTATTGTAATTTAATTGAAAAATATAAATAAAATTACCAAAAAGAATAAAATACTTAATTTATACAATTTAAGGAGGAGTTCTAAATGAACGATTATAAAAAATGGTATTATACAGCTAAAGCTGAAAGAGCTGTACAAGCATTAAAAGAAAAGAAATATGATGCTGTTATTGTAAATAACTTAGAAGAAGCAAAAAAACTAGTTCTTGAATCAATTCCAGAAGGATCATCAGTTGCAATGGGGGGATCAGTAACTTTAAATGCAATGGATATGATACCTACAATAAGAAATGGAAACTATAAGTTCTTTGATAGATTTGATCCAAATTTAACTTACAAAGAGGAAGTTGAAGTTTATAGACAAGGAATGTTAGCAGATTATTTTTTAAGTAGTACAAATGCAATAACAGAAGATGGAATGCTTGTAAATGTTGACTGTTCAGGTAATAGAGCTGCTAGTATGATTTTTGGACCTAGACATGTAATCGTTGTAGCAGGTTTTAATAAAATTGTTAAAAATTTAGATGAAGCTTTAAAGAGATTAAAGGAAATTGCTCCTATGAATTGTAAACGACTAAAGGGACATAATGTAGCTCCTTGCGTTCAAAATGGAGAATGTACAGGAGATGATGGATGTAATATAAAACAAAGAATGTGTAATTACATATCAATTGTTGAACACGGTGGAAAATTCGAAGGAAGATTTAAAGTAATAATTGTTTTAGACGAAGTTGGATTTTAAAAAAGTTATAAATAGGTTATAAGGGCGTAAATAAAAATAATTAAGAGGTGTTATTTGTGAAAATTAAAAAGATAGAACCAATTAAGAATAGAGAAAAATTTTTAAGTCAAAAACTTTTAACTAAAGAAGAAGTTAAAAATGCAATAGAAGATTGTATAAAAATAATAGAAAAGAATATGAAAAAGTTTCCTGGAGATAAATTCCCAGATTCATCAAGCGTAGATTATAAATATCCTGTTATAGAAAACATTGAATGGACAACAGGTTTCTGGACTGGAATGTTATGGCTTGCTTATGAATATACAGGAGATAATAAATTTAGAAAATTAGCAGAAGAAAATATACAATCATTTAAAGATAGATTAGATAACTTAATAGAACTTGGACATCATGATTTAGGATTCCTATATACAACAACTTGTGTTAGTGCTTATAAGCTTACAGGGGAAGAGCTTCCAAAAGAAGTTGCTATAAAGGCTGCAAAACAATTAATTACAAGATATCAAGAAAAGGGAGATTTCATACAAGCGTGGGGACCTCTTGGAGCAAAAGATAATTATAGATTAATAATAGATTGCTTAATGAATATTCCTTTATTATATTGGGCAGCTGAAGAAACTGGAGAAAAAGATTTATTTAACAAAGCATACAATCATTACAAGACTGCTTGCGATAACGTTATAAGAGAAGATGGATCAAGTTTCCATACATTCTTCTTTGATAATGAGACTGGAGAACCTTTAAGAGGAGCGAAGAGACAAGGATATTCAGATGAATCTACATGGTCAAGAGGACAAGCTTGGGGAATTTATGGAGTGCCATTAACTTATAAGTATACAAAAGATGAGAATGCAAAGAATCTTTTTGAAGCAGTAACTAATTTTTATTTAAATAGATTACCTGAAGATTTCGTATGTTATTGGGATTTAATATTTAGTGATGAAGGAAATATTCCAACAGATTGTAAGGTAGAGGATCAATCAAGAGATACATCTTCAGCAGCAATAGCTGTTTGTGGAATAAATGAAGCTAACAAACATTTAGAAGAAACAGATGAAAATAAATTAGTTTATAAGTATGCAATGCATGCAATATTAAGATCTTTAATAGAAAATTATGCAGCTAAACCAGAATCAGATTCAGAAGCATTATTATTACATGGAACTTATGCAGTACATGCTAATAGAGGAATTGATGAAGGAACTATCTGGGGAGATTATTACTATTTAGAAGCATTAATAAGATTCTATAAGGATTGGGATTTATACTGGTAAAAATTAAATTTTACATATTGTCGAATAATTGAAAGGATGTGGAACAATGACAATATCACTAGCACAAGCTATCATAATAGGATTATTTTCAGGTATATGTTTAGCTGGTCAAATGCTTGGAATTTACACAAATCGTTCACTTGTACTTTCCTTGGGGGTAGGAATAATTTTAGGAGATATTCCAACAGCTCTTGCAATGGGAGCAATTGGAGAAATGGCTTTCCTAGGATTTGGAGTTAGTATCTGTGGAGCAGCTCCTCCAAACCAATTAGGACCTGGTATAATAGGTACTTTATTAGCAATTACAATGAAGAATAGTGGAGTTACTGTTGAACAAGCGTTAGCTTTATCATTTCCATTTGCAGTAGCAGTTCAATTCTTAGTTACTCTTTCTTATACATTATCAACTCCAGCAGGAGCTTGGATGAATAAAGAACTTAAGAAAGGACATTTCTTGAGATTTAAAATACTAGCTCATAGCTGCGTTATTATGTTATTTATTTTTGGATTCTTAGTAGGATTTGGTTCAGCAGTAAGTATGCCAACAGTTAAGTACATAATATCATTAATTCCAAAATGGTTAATGCAAGGAATTACAGTTGCAGGAGGAATGTTACCAACAGCAGGTTTTGCAATAGTAATGGATAAATTAACTAATGGAGAAAAGAAATACTTAGCATATGTAATTCTAGGATATGTATGTATGTCATACTTTAAATTACCAATATTAGGATTAGCATTTGTAGGAATAATATTTGCTATATATGACTACTTCTCACGTCAAGCACGTAATAAAGCTATACAAGAAGCGGTAAGTGCTGCTACAGAGAATAATAATTTAGCTAAGGAAATAAAATAGGAGGGGCTTAGAATGGAATCTCAAATAACAACAAACGAAACTAGTTCAAAGAGTGTATTTAAGTTTAGAGATTATTTAAAAATAGGATTTCGTACTTATTTAGCACAAGATGTATTTAATTATGGTACTTACATGGGACATTGTTGGGCTTATGTAATGTGGCCAGCTTATAAAAAATTATATGGAAAAGATAAACAAAAACTTATTAATGTTACTTTAGATAATACTGAATTCTTTAATACTAATATGCAAGTTATGGCATTTATAACAAGTCTTTATATGGCTATGTTAGATAATGGTGAAACTTTAGATGAAGCTCGTTCTATAAAATTATCTTTAATGGGACCTATTGGAGGAATTGGTGGAGCAATTTCACAATTTGGATTAGCTATGATTTTTGCCAGTGTTGGTGCATCTATGGCTGCTCAGGGATTGATTTTAGGACCAATATTCTTCTTTGTTTGCATGAATCTTTGTGTATTTGGTTTAAAAATACTTACTACTTGGCTTGGTTATAAACTAGGAACAAATGTTATGGCTGGATTAAAAGAAAAGATGAAAGACATAACTGATAGTGTTTCAATAGTTGGTGTTACAGTAATTTCTGGTCTTATAGTTCACTTTACACATATAAAACTAGGTTTACAATATTCAACATTAGTAAATGGAAAAACTCAAGTTGTTAAGATTCAAGAAATATTAGATAAAATATTACCTAATATGCTACCAGTTATATTTGCTACAATAATATTTATTTTAATTCACAAGTACAAATTTAATATGTATAAGTTACTAGGAATTGTATTTGGAATAGCTATACTTGGATCAATTTGTGGAATATTAGTATAAAATAAGGATGATTTTATATGAAAGATGCAATAATTATAGGATTTATACTAACTGTACTACTTTATTTTTTATATAGCTCAATAATTTTACCAACAGTCAATCAAAAGAAATTTATGAATCAACAAAAAAATGTAAAAGATTTCCAAGATGGATTAAAGGTATCAGATAATGTATTAACTATGTCTGGAATGTATGGAGTTATAGTAAAAATTAATGAAAACATTGTTTCATTAAAGGTATCACCAGATGTTGTAGTAAAGATAGATAAATCCACAGTAGTAGGAATGAGTAAAGAAAAAATATTTTAGTAAATAAAAAAATTCCATAGTACCTATTTTCTATAGATTTAGGTATTGTGGAATTTTTAAAATTAAAAACAATATTTAATTATGTATTAAGGGAACTAAAGTCTTATTAATAGGAGGAAAATATGGTTAATAGGTGTAGTGTTTTAAAAAACAATTCCACAAAATTTATGAAAAATTTTAAAGTTGAAAATGTAAGAAAATATTGCAAAGAAAATTTTAAAGATGATTGTAAAGGTATTATAGAAAAAGCAGATTTGTTATTAGAGAATAGCTTTATTTTTGAAGAAAAATGGGATATGGAGCAATGTCCAATTAAATATACTTTAGATTCAATTGATTGGTTGAAGAGTCCAAATGGAGATGAAGAATGGATATTCATGTTAAATAGGCAAGAGTATTTATACCAATTGGTAACTGCATTTTATTTAACAGGAGAAATTAAGTATATAAATAAATGGAAATTCTTTGTTTTAGATTGGATAGAAAAAAATAAATTAGATACTAACAATCCTATACCAAGTTGTAGAGTTATTGACACTGGGATAAGGTGTTTAAGTTGGGTAAGATCATTATTATTAATAGGAAGCAATGAGTTTTTTAGTGATGAGGAATTAAATAAAATAATAGAATCTTTAGATGAGCAAACAGAATACCTAAAAGATATGAATATAGAAAAATATAGATTAAGCAACTGGGGTGTTTTACAAACAACAGGAATGATAGCATCAAAAATATTAACTAAAGAAGATTATTTAGATGATGAAATATTCAAATGGGCATTAGATAGATATGAAGAGCAAATGAATATTCAAATATTTAATGATGGGTTACAATGGGAACAATCACCAATGTACCATGTTGAAGTTTTATTAAGCAGTTTAAAGCTTATAAATTTAATGATTGAACTTAATGCAGCAATACCTACTAGTATACTAGATTCTACAAAAAATATGTCAAAACCATTAATACATACAACTAAACCTAATTATAGACAAATTATGCAAAGTGATAGCGATGATACAGATACTAGAGATATATTAGTAAAAGCATCAATGCTATTTGAAGATGGTGAATTAAAATTTAGAGGTTATAGTAAGGCTGATTTTGATTCAGCATGGTACTTTGGAAGTAAGTATATAAATATTTATAATGAACTTCCTAAAATAGAACCAAAAGAAAAAAATAAATATTTTGAAGACGCTGGAAATTTATATTTAAGAAATAATTGGAGTGAAGATAGTACCTTTAGTTACTTCCATAATGGAACTATGGGAGGAGGACATGGTCATGCAGACTTGCTTCATTACAATATAGTATATAAAGGAAAAGATTTTTTAATAGATCCAGGTAGATACACTTATTTAGAAAATAATAAGTATAGATACTATTTAAAAAGTTGTTATGCACATAACACTATAGTTATAGATAATGAACCATTTACTGTAGTTAAAAGTTCATGGGATTACTATAAATTAGCAGAACCATTAAAAAATTATGTGAAATTAAAAGATGGAATAAGTTATATAGAGATGCCACTTGTAGGGATTTTAAATAATAAGCAAGAGTATATGGCTATAAGAAAAGTTATAAACATAGAACCTAACATGTGGATTATTGTTGATAACATAAAACTAAGAGGAAAACATAAAATAAATAAATTTTATCATTTAGATGAAGATGTAAAATATGAAGTTAAAAATAATATAAGTTTTTTAGAAAAAGAAAATGAGGATGTTATAATAAGACATTTTAATATAGATAAATTAATGATTAAGGATGATGTTATATCAAAACATTTTAATGTTTTAACAGATTCGAAAACACTTGTTAGTGAAAAGAATTTTGAAGATTCAATTGTTTCATTTGATGTTATTTATGGAAAAGAGAATGAAAAGGATATAAAGATAAAAATAGGTAACTTATATCAACAAGGCAAAAGGATTCCATTAGATGAAAAGGAAGCTACTGCATTAGAAATAGAATATAGCAACAAAAAGTATATAATTACCATAACTCATAATGAGATTTTTGATGGTAGTAAGTTATTAAAGTATAACAATGAAATATCTATATATGGAAAAGTAATTGTTATAGAAAAATGTGATAATCAAACAAAATATATAAAATTAAAATATTAAAGGGAGGGGTAATTATATGCTATTAACAATTGTATCATTTATATTTTTTACTGCTTTAGTAGCTGTTGCATCCTATATAAAAACAAAGGGAAGCGATACTACTGCTAAAGGATATTTCTTAGCAGGAAGAGGATTAACAGCAACTGTTATAGCTAGTTCCATGGTTCTTACGAGTTTATCTACAGAACAGTTAGTTGGAACTAATGGATCATCATATGTAGCTAATTTTTCTATTATGGCATGGACTGTAACATCTATAGTACCATTAGTAGTATTAGCATTATATTTTTTACCAAAGTATTTAAAGGGTGGATTTACTACTGTTCCACAGTTTTTTGAAGAGAGATATGATTCAAAAACAAGGAGGCTTACATCAGTATTATTTTTATTAGGATATACTTTTGTTATAATTCCAGGTTCATTATATTCAGGTGCCATAGCTTTTACAAAGATATTTAATGTAGCTGAAGTATTTAATATAAGTTTTTCAGCATCTTTGTGGATTGTAATTTGGATTACTGGAATAATAGGAGGAATATATGCAATTTTTGGAGGATTAAAAGCCGTTGCAGTATCTGATACTTTAAATGGAATTGGTCTTTTTATAGGAGGATTACTTATTCCTATATTTGGACTTATGTTTTTAGGAAAAGGGGATATTTCCTCAGGATTTAACTTTATAATAACAAATATTCCAGAGAAACTTAATGCTGTTGGAGGTCCACAAGACCCAGCACCTTGGACAACAATATTTACTGGAATACTTATAGTTAATTTCTTTTATTGGAGTACAAATCAAGCTATAGTTCAAAGAACTTTAGCTGCTAAAAATTTAGCAACAGGACAAAAAGGTATATTAATAGCAGGAGTTATGTTATTGCTTTTACCTGTTATTTTAAATTTACCAGGTACAATATCTTATGCTATATTTGGTAAAAGTTTAGAAAATATGGATTTTGCTTATCCTGCGTTGGTATCTAAAGTTTTACCTAAACCATTACTTGGATTTTTTACAGCCACAGTCTTTGGAGCTATACTTAGTACATTTAATTCATTCTTAAATAGTGCGGCTACATTATTTTGTGTAGATATATATAAACCTAAGATAAATCCAAATGCTACAGATGAACATCTTATTAAGGTTGCAAAAATTGTAGGAACAATAATAGCATTAATTTCAATGTTTATAGCACCTTTACTTCAATATGGATCAGAAGGATTATTTTTATTACTAAAGAGATTTGCTGGATTTTTCAATATCCCAATAATAGTTCTTGTTTTAATGGGATTTTTAAATAAAACAGTTTCTGGAAAAGCAGCAAGAATTACAACTTACATACATATAGTTTTATATTACTTATTAATATGGGTATTTAAGGTTAAAATTAACTTTGCAAATATAATGGGACTTTTATTTGTATTTGATATAGGATTAATGTTTGTATTAGGCATTAAATTTAAAAGAGAAGTTCCATATCATATGAACAAGGAAAATAAATCTCATGTTAGTTTAAATTATTGGGAGTACTCTGTATTTTGTAGCATAATGTTAATAGCAGCATTAATTTATTTATATGCATTGTTATCCCCAATAGGAATAGCAACAAAGGTTAGAACTGATGATTTTGGTTTTTACTCAATTATATATTGGATTGTAATAACTATAGTTGCATTTATTTCTCATAAGAAATTTATGAAAAATAAAGTAATAATACAAACAGAAGATGGTAAAGAAGTTGACTCCTTAACTGATAAAACAATTTAATATTAGTTAAAGTTAGTTTTTATATATTTAAACCCAATAATTATCCCTTACTAAAAATAGTAGGGGATTTTTCTATGGGTAAATTAAAAAATTCTCATCATATCTTAATTTAATAATTATTTTTAGTTAATCTCTACTTAACATATTGCTTTTATAATAGTAAATAAATTGTTAAAAGGAGGAGTTTTATTTTGAATTTAAACTTAGAAATTTTTCACCTTATAAATAATCTAGCCTATAAAAATGAAATGTTAGACAAAGCTATGATATTTTGTTCAAAATACCTACCATACATATTTGTGTTAATAGCTATTGGGGTATTTATAATTGGAATAAAAAATAAAAATATAAAATGTAGGAAAGCAGCTGTAAGTACAGTAGTTTTTACCATTTTAAATTTAATTATAAGCTTTATAATAGGTAGTTTGTTTTATGTTAATAGACCTTTTGTACATAATAAAGTTAATTTATTATATTACCATAAACCAAATTCATCCTTCCCAAGTGACCATGCTATTGGAACATTAAGTATAGCTTTAGGTCTTGGAAGTTATAACAAAGTAATAGGAACTATACTTACAGTTTTATCACTTTTAGTTGGGTTTTCAAGAATATATGTTGGACATCACTATCCATCAGATGTATTAGCTGGATTTTTATTAGTTATAATAACAAGCTTTATATACAATAACTTATTAAAAGATAAAGTAGAAAAATTATATGAAAATATAGAAAGAAAGTTCATAAAGTAAAAATATTTTACTAAAGATAAGGAAGTGACAAGATGAACTTTATAAATAAATTCATAGATATAATTTTACATTTGGACAAGTATCTTGGAGTATTAATAAATAATTATGGCATATGGGTTTATGTAATATTATTCTTGATAATATTATTAGAAACTGGATTAGTTGTAACACCATTTTTACCAGGAGATTCAATAATATTTGCATCAGCTACCTTTGCAGCATTAGGAGCTTTAAATATTTTTGTTGTAATGATAGCTCTTACTTTTGCAGCTATAATTGGTGATACTATGAACTACAATATTGGAAAGTATCTTGGAAGGAGATTACTTGAAAAGAAGGATTCAAGATTTATAAAGAAAGAATATATAGATAAAACCAATGAATATTATGATAAATATGGGGGCAAAACTATTGTAATAGCAAGGTTTGTTCCTATAGTTCGTACCTTTGCACCTTTTGTGGCAGGAATAGGTTCTATGAAATATAAAGAATTTATATCTTATAATGCATTAGGGGGAACTCTTTGGGTATTTTTAATATCTATTTTAGGATACTTCTTTGGAAATATTCCTGTTGTAGCAAATAATTTTTCTATAGTTATAATAGGTATAATAATAGTATCAATTCTTCCAGCTTTAATTGGAGTATTTAAAGGAAAGAAATCCTCTAGTGAAAGTATAGAATAGCTACTAATAATTAGTACAGGTGGTATATTTTTATATACCACTTGTACTATATTTTTTTAAAGATATCTTACATTATAATAATTGTTTAATATGATTAAATGATATATAATTTCATTATATATAGAAGTATTGTTTTGCTAAGATTTATATGAATTTATATAGATTTTTTAGACAATAATACATAATAGGTCTAAATTGAAAGGAGAATTTATATGAAAAATCCAATAGTAACAATTGAAATGGAAAATGGGGGAGTTATAAAAGCTGAATTATATCCAGAAATAGCTCCAAATACAGTTGATAATTTTATACATTTAATAAACATGGGATTTTATGATGATTTAATATTCCATAGAGTAATTCCAGGATTTATGATTCAAGGAGGATGTCCAGAAGGAACAGGAATGGGTGGTCCTGGATATGCAATAAAGGGAGAATTTTCAAGAAATGGCTTCAAAAATGATTTAAGACATACAAAAGGTGTTTTATCAATGGCTAGAGCAATGCATCCAGATTCAGCAGGAAGTCAATTCTTTATAATGGTTGCAGATGCACCACATTTAGATGGACAATATGCTTCTTTTGGTAAAGTAATTGAAGGTATGGAAGTTGCAGATAAGATAGTTAAAGAGCCAAGAGATCGTGGAGATAGACCATATGAAGATCAAAGAATTAAAAAGGTTACTGTAGATTTAGGTGACTATTTAGCAAAAGAACCAAAAATATTAGAAGATTAAGAGGTGATCTAAGATGAGTAATAAATCATTATTAGTACATGGCTTATCAAAGGATGAAATAAATTCATTAAGATTATTATCAAAGGTTATAGAAATAACACCAGAAATGGTAGAATTAAAAATTAAAGAAATAGCTGAGGGTAAAAATGTTTCTGATGTTGAAGGAATTATTGAAATGCCAAATGAAAAGGCAATATTATTTAATGGTTTTTCCGATAAAGAAGTTCAAGTTCTAGTAAAGAAAATAAGAAGTGCTGTAAAAGGTGGAGTTCTTGCAGTAGTAACGCCAATATCATGTAATTGGTCATTTAAATATTTACTTACTCATCTTTTAGAGGAAAGAGAATGGTATAAGAAACAACAAAAAGGAGAGTAATAAGTTTTGAGTAGAGTTGGAGATAGAATAAAGGAAGCTAGACTTAAAGCTAATATGCCTCAAAAAGCATTAGCTAAAAAGCTTGGAGTTTCTGAAAAGTATATAAATGAAGTTGAACTTGGAAGAAAGATTGCACAAGAAAGCTTTATTAATAAAGTTTCAAAAGTTTTAAATACTGATTTAAATGATATTAGCATGGTAGCTACAGACGAAGAATTAATGGAAGAGAAGAAATCCTTTAGAGAAGTTAATTCTACTTCTAAGAAAAATAATAAATCTAATGATGTTTGGGAAAATGCATTTTCTTCAGTTTTAAAAAATGTTCCTATATATGATTACAGTTTAAAAAATATAAAGGGACACAAGGAATTACCTATTCATTCTAATAAGATAGAAGGATATAACCAAGATAAGGTTTTATACATTGAGGTTTCTGATGATGAGATGAGTGGATTTAGAATGCTAAAGGGAGATTTAGTATTTGGTCACTTAGTTACAGAGCTTAATCAAAATGGATTTTATTTAGTAGAGTATAAGGGAGAAACTAAAATAAGAGAAATTAGAAGATTAGATAACTCAAAAGCTTTACTTATGAATAACAGAGGAAGTCTTATGACTGAAACTGTTGAAGTTAGAAACATTAAAGTAATAGCAAAATTAGATAGAATAGAAATTAAACTTTAATTTAAGTTTATGTTTTTATTAAGTGTTGATTTTAGAGTAGCAAAGTTATATCTGAAATCAAAACTAGTTTAAAATATAGCTTAATTTAAAAGTTTATATTTAGTAGGAAAAGAGCCATAGGTAACTTGGCTCTTTTTTTGTTTTCAAAAAATAATTAGTTTATCAAAAAAATATCTGATTTCATACAATGGTTATAGTATAGAAATAAATTAGAGGTGAATTAAATTTGAAAAATAAGTTAGATACTTATTTGAAACTATATAGAGCTTTGACAAAAGATACTTTAAATAAATTAAATTTTTTTAAGGGAGAAATGGTTGATGGACAAAATTTCATAGAGGTTGTAATAATAAGTGGGGATAATGTGGATAACATTGCACAAACTGTGGATAACTTAGGGGGTAAGTATGAGAATTTGGGATATGGATATGGAATAGTAAAGATATCTGTGGATAAACTTTCCCAGTTAGAAATGGTAGATACAATACAATATATTGAATTACCAAAGTCATTATATATTTCAGATGCAAGTAGTAATAGAGCAGCTTGTGTTCAAACTGCACAAAGTAGTTATGATGTAAATGGAAGTGGAGTTTTAGTAGGATTTATAGATACAGGAATAGATTATTTACATCAGGCTTTTAGAAATGATGATGGAACTACAAGAATTGAATATATTTATGATTTAAGTTTAGGAGGAACTGTATATAACAAAGAACAAATAAATAATGCTATAAAAAATGAAAATCCTTATAGCATAGTTCCATCAAATGATTTAATTGAACATGGAACTCATGTTGCAGGGATAGCTTGTGCTGGTGGGAAAATACCTATTTCAAATTATGGAGTAGCACCAAAAGCTTCAATTATAATGGTAAAAGCAAATAGAGGAAGATTTGCCCTTAGTACTCAAATAATGAGAGGACTTAAATTTTTAGTTGATAAGAGTAAAGAACTTAAAATGCCATTAGTTGTAAATATTAGTTTAAGCACTAATGATGGAGCTCATAATGGAACCTCTCTTTTAGAAAAGTATATAAGCACAGTATGTGATTTAGAAAGGATAACTGTTGTCATAGCTGCAGGTAATGAGGGAGATGCTTCACATCATGTAGGAGGAACTTTAAGAGATGTACAAACTATATCAATAAATATTGCAGATGATGAACCTTCTGTTGAACTTGCCTTTTATCATGATATTTTATCAGAGGTAAGTGTTCAAATTACAAATCCGACAGGAAAAATAAGTGGAGAAACAAAAATAAAGGAGGGATTTAATGAAGTAAATTTAGATGGAGATAGAATAATATTTTATATGTCAGGGCCTAAACCTTTTGATTTGTTAGGAGAAGTTATAATAGCTTTTATAGCAGGAGATAATTATTTAGTAACTGGAGAGTGGAAAATAAAAATAAGTTCATTAAACAATTATAGAGGAAATTATAATATTTGGATGCCTGTAACTGAAGGGTTAAATAAGGATACAAAATTTTTAAGGCCAACTCTTTTTAATACATTAGGAATACCTGCAACTGTTAATAATGTTATATCTGTTGGAAGTTATAATTATGTAACTAATACAATATCAAGTTTTAGTGGAAGAGGAAAAGTTGGAGATGAAAGTAATATTAAGCCAGATTTAATAGCACCAGGGGAAGGGATAATAGCGCCAGTTCCTTATAATAGTTTTGACTCAAAAACAGGAACTTCTATGGCAGCTCCTCATATAACTGGAATAGCTGCATTATTTATGGAGTGGGGAATAGTAAAAGGAAATGATAAATTTTTATATGGTGAAAGGCTTAAAAGTTATCTTATACAAGGAGCTAAAAGAGATAGACCTAGTGTAACTTATCCAAATGCATTATGGGGTTATGGAACAGTATGTGCCTATAATTCTTTTGAAGTATTAAGAAATATTCTTAACTTACCTAGAAAGGATAGACAAGTTATGAATATTAGAAAAATAATTGAATATTCAGGAGATGTTAAAGCTGGGTTAGCTAATTATCCTAATGTAGAACTAATAATTTTAGATGAAAATTTTGCAGTTATAAATGCTCCAGAAAATGAAATAGATAAAATAGTAAAGGATGTACCTCAAATTGTATTTGCTGAAGCTTCTCCAGTTTATACATTAAATGAAATTTCTCCAATAGACGCATCTGGAGCTCCACTTTTTCATGATAATCCATACCTTTCTTTAAATGGAAGAGGTGTAGTAGTTGGACTTATAGATACAGGAATAGATTATATGAGCGAAGAATTTAGACGAGAGGATGATACAACAAGAATAATATCAATTTGGGATCAAACTTTTGGAGAAGGAGGAGAATCTAGTGTAGCTAAATATGGAAGTGTATTTTCAGAAAGCCAGATAAATAATGCAATAAATACATCTTTATCGGGAGGAGATCCATATTCTGTAGTAAATAGTAGAGATGAAATAGGACATGGAACTATGGTTGCTGGATTAGTTGGAGGTCGAGGAAAAAATCCAAATTTTTTAGGGGCAGCTCCAGATTGTGATTTTATTGTAGTTAAGCTTAAGGAGGCATCAGAAAGATATTTAAGAAACTTTGGTATAACTACTCCTGGAGTTGGAAGGTATGGCAATGTAGATATTGTACTTGCTATTAGATATATATTAGATGAAGCAAAAAGATTAAATAGACCATTAGTTTTGTATATACCTCTTGGAACAAATGTTGGTGCCCATGATGGAAGTTCTGTAGTTGAAAGATTTATAGATGATGTATCAAAAAGAAGAGGATTAGTTGTTGTAGCGTGTACAGGAAATGAAGGAGATTCAGACACTCATACAACAGGAATTATTTCTAAAAATGGTGATATTAAAACTATAGAACTTAGAGTTTCTAATACTCAAACTGATTTGTTTTTTGAAATATGGTGTAGAAGACCTGATAAAGTTTCCTTATCTATAGTTTCTCCTTCAGGAGAAATAATAAATAGAATACCAGCTAAATTAAAGCAAGCAGAAGAAATTAAATTTGTTTTTGAAGGAACAAGAATGTTTGTAGAATATTTTATTCCAGAAGAAATAACAGGAGATGAATTAATAAGAATTAGAGCTAATAATTTAAAAGAAGGAATATGGCAATTTAATCTTATAGGAGATTATATAGTAGATGGAAGATATGATGCTTGGATTCCACAAAGAGAATTATTACAAGGAGACACTAAGTTTTTAAATTCAAGTCAATATACTACTTTAATGCTACCATCAACAGCTGAAAGAGCAATAGTTGCAGCTTATTATAATCAAAATAACAATGCAACTGTAGGTAAATCAGGAAGAGGATTTACAAGAGATAATAGAATAAAACCAAATGTTGTAGCTGGAGGAATTAATGCTGTTGTAATGACTCCAGGAGGTGGAAGCAAAGTAGCTTCAGGAGCATCAATTGCTGGTGCTGTTTTAGCTGGATGCTGCGTGTTACTTCTTCAATGGGGAATTGTAGATGATAATGATCCAACTATGTATTCTATAAAAATGCAAACTTATATAATTAGGGGAACTGAAAAAAGAGAGGGAGATGTATATCCAAATAGAGAATGGGGATATGGAATATTAAGTATGCAGGGAATCTTTAATAATATAAGGGCTAGAGGCTTTAAGGATTATAGATATGATGAATTTTATAGAGAGGATTTATTTATAAGAAAGCCTATTAAATAATTTCACCAATAAAGTAATATATGCATAAGCTATTTATGAAAGAAATAATAAGGAGTCTTTAATGGCTGATAAAGGAAGATTAAAAATTCAATGTTTTAGTGGAGATGATTATATTCCAGTAGAAGGATGCAGAGCAACTATAATTCCTAGAGAAGGAACTGAAACGCAAGTTGAACTTAAAACAGATTCTTCTGGACTTACACAAACTATAGAATTAGATGCTCCACCACTAGAAAATTCACAAAAGCCTAGTGATAAATTACCTTATAGTTTATGTGATATTAGAGTAGAAAGAGATGGTTTTCAACCTTTTGTTGTTAATGGTTGTCAAATATTTCCCGTAGAAACTGCATATCAAAAATGTAATTTAACAGAATCTAATCCATCAAGAAGTAGTAGAGCCGAAGTTATAGATATACCACCAAATAGGTTGGTTGGAGATTTTCCAAGAAAAATACCTGAAGAAGTGGATAAGCCTCTACCAGCACCTTCTAGTGGAGTAGTATTACCAAAACCTGTAGTTCCAGAATATATTATAGTTCATGAAGGTGGACCAAATTCACCAGGACAAAATCACAGAGTTTTATATAAAGATTATATTAAAAATGTTGCCTCAAGTGAGATATTTTCTACTTGGTCACAAAGTACAATAACTGCTAATGTTTTTTGTATAATATCATTTACTTTAAATAGAATTTATACAGAATGGTATAGATCAAAAGGTAAAAATTTTGATATTACTAATTCAACTGCCTACGATCATGCTTTTAATTTTGGAAGAAATATTTATGAAAATATAAGTAATATTGTAGATGAAGTATTTTCAACTTATGTAAGAAGAATAGGAAGAAAACAGCCACTTTTAACTCAATATTGTGATGGTAAAAATGTTATATGTCCTGAATGGCTTAGTCAGTGGGGAAGTAAAGCCCTTGGAGATGAAGGTAGAGTACCATTTGATATATTAACATACTACTATGGAAATAATATTGAACTTACAACAGCTGAAATTGTAAAAGGTAGTCCAAAGTCCTATCCAGGATATGATTTAACAATAGGATCAAGGGGAGAACCAGTAAGAGTAACTCAAGAATATTTAAATCGGATTGCTAAAAATTATCCATTAATACCTAAGGTTGCTATTGATGGTATATATGGAGCAAAGACAGCAGAGCAGGTAAAAGTATTTCAAGGAATATTTGGATTACCACAAACAGGAGTAGTGGATTATAAAACTTGGTATAAAATTTCAGAAATATATGTTGGGGTAACTAAAATAGCAGAACTTAAGCAATAAAAATATATGTAAACAAAATATGTTTTATATTAAAAATTAGTAAATGTGTAAAATTTATATATAAAATAGAAATTAGTAAATAGTTTAAAATTTTTTAAATAGGCTTATGTTTAAACTAGTGCTGATTTTAGATAGAACTTCAAGATAATTTTAATAAGTAATCAGAGAGCTTAATTAATATAAAAAATAATAGTATTAAAGGCTTTTTCTTTAAGTATAAAGTTAAAAGCCTTAGCTATTATTTTGAAATATACAATAGATTGAGAAGTTAAATAGGTCTTAGGTGATATTTAAAATCTATACTTTCATAAAATGTAATTTTAAATATAAATAGAAGGTGTTTTTTTGAATAATACAAAGGATGTAGAAGAGATTATAAATCTTAGAAGAGAATTTCATAAATGCCCAGAAGTTGGGTGGACTGAAATGGAAACAACAATTAAAATAATTGAATATCTAAAAAGTTTTAATTTAGATGTAATTTATGGGAAAAGTATTCATAGTGTAAGAAGAGGGCTTCCTAAGGATGAATATATAAAGGCACATAAAGAAAATCTAATAAAAAATAATAGGATAAAGTATAGTGAAGAATATAAAGATATTTTTGAAGGATACACTGGAGCAATAGGCATATTAGATACTAAGAGAAATGGCAAAAATACTATACTAAGATTTGATATAGATGGAATAGGGATTAGAGAAACTAACAGTAGTTATCATATTCCTAACAAAGAAAATTTTAGATCATATAATGATAATGTAATGCATGCTTGTGGACATGACTCTCATATAGCTATTGGGTTAATAGTTTCAAAAAAATTAAGTGAGTATAGGGATAAACTTAGTGGTAAGATATATTTTATTTTTCAGCCAGCAGAAGAAGGAGTAAGAGGTGCAAGTAGCATTTTAAATAGTAAAATAGGTAAAGAGATTTTTTCAAAGGTTGATTATTTTATTTCTTCCCATATTGGATTTATGGCAAAGGATAATGAAATAGTTTGTTTAACAGAAAAGTTTTTAGGAACTTCTAAGTTAGATGTAAAGTTTTTAGGGAAGGCTTCCCATGCAGGCTCTGAACCTGAAAAAGGTAAAAATGCATTATTAGGAGCATGTAATTGCACATTGAATTTACATACACTTACCCAATTTAGTGAGGGAGTAAGTAGAATAAATGTAGGTATTTTAAATGGTGGAACATCAAGAAATATTATTCCTAGTGAGGCATCACTAAAGCTTGAAGTTAGATCAGATAAAGAGGAAATACTTAATGAATTAATAGAAAAATCCAAAAATATGATAAAAGGTTCTGCAATTATGTATGATTTAACTTATAATATTGAAGAAGTGGGCTTTGCTAGTTGCTATAAGTTAGGTAATGAAGAGTTTGCAAAGGATATAAAAAGAATAATAAAGAATCTAGGATTAAAATTAATTTTTAGGGAAGATTTTGGGGCATCAGAAGATGTAACTTGTATGCTTAAGGCTACAGAAGATAATAATGGTAAGGCAATATATATGATAATTGGAACAAATAGAACTGATGCACATCACAGTGAAGCCTTTGATATAAATGAGGAAAATCTTATAAATGGACTTAATGTTTATTTTGAGATTTTAAAAGATATAAATAAAATTAATTAGAAAAATTATATATTAAAAAGTTTTAGACTATATCAGAGTGGATTTTAAATCACTAGGATATAGTCTATTTTTTAGCTGTTTAATTCTTTCTTATGTTTAAAATAAAATATTAAGCACTGGGATATAAATATTAAACTTAACACTCCAAATAGGGGATATAATGTTGAGATTAAATTACCAAAGCCTATTTGTGATATAGGAAATGCTATTAAAATAACTAATAATATTCCTTTTTTAAAGTTAATATTAAAGGTTTTTTCTAATGTTTTACCTATTGAGTATACATCTGAAACTTCTGTTGAGAACATTTCTAAAAGTATAACCATTAAAAGAAGTGCTTGAATTATTGTAGAAAATCTTTTTGCTACAAATAATAGTGGAATTTCAAACTCATAAATATAAGGCTGATTTATTGTAAGTAATAAATTTATTAATAGGCAAAGTACAGTAAGTCCTATAGCCCCAAAGGAAATTCCAAGAGACATAGTTTTTGTCTTTTTAATATTTGTGCTTAAAGGCACTAATACTCCGCAGCAGCAGAGTATATTATAACCTGCATAAAGAATTGTTGAGGTAGCTATTCCACTTTCTTTTTTAGGTGGAAAGCTTAATATATTTTCAATTGTTACAGCATCAGCACAAAAAACAAAATATAATATTGTTATTGTTGAGATTGTAATTACTAATGTTGGAACTATAAAGGAATTAACTTCTATTAAGCCATTTGTTCCTCTAAATAAAAAGAAAACTGCTATTGCCATCATAATTAAAGTTCCAACTATTTTTGGAATATCAAAAAATTGATTAATTAATGCACCACTTCCAGCTAATATAATAGATGCACTTGATATTAAATAAACTGTTGTTATTCCTCCAGTAATCTTACCTAGAAAATTTGGACTTATCTTATAAATAACATCTCCATAGGATTCTAAGTTATATTTTATACTTATCTTTGAAATTATTGTTCCCATGATTATATAAAATAAGCCACAAATAATTATTCCTATAAAGCTATATATACCAAAGGAAGTGAAAAACTGTGTTATTTCTTTTCCAGAAGCAAGTCCTGCACCTACAACAGTTCCTATAAAAACAACTGCAATTTGAAATACTTTAATCCATTCCTTTTTCAAATGATACCTCCTATAAATTCTTTCTATATAAAATATATAAAGGATACTTAAGATTTATTCTATTTATAAGTGAATAAGGTAAATTTTCTAAGGAAAACTAAAAAGAGATATAAATCTAAAGAGGAGTGGTATTTTTTGAAAAAAAGAAGTCTATTTTTGATTTTTATAATATTTATACTATGTATTGTAGGTTGCAAAAAAGCGACTACTAATGATAGTAATTCAGATGGATTTAATAGTAAGATTGCAAATGAAAGGGCAATTCAATATATGGAAAGACTTAAAAGTAATGATATTGAAGGTGCAAATAAAATATCAATGCCAGAACTTGCAGCAAGTAATAAAGTAAAAGATATAGCTAATATGCCAATAGTAGCTTTTTCATCAGGAAACATAATAGAAACAGGGAAAAGTGCATATATAACTTTTTATTGTTCAAGGGCAAAGGGAGAAGTTTCTGATGCAAGTTTAGATGTGATAACTTTAAAAATAGCAAAGGAAAAAAATGAATATAAAATTTCTGATATGAAAAGTGATACTATGAAGCAACTATATCATAAAGGTTCTGAACTTAGAGCTATAAATAAGGATACTGGAACTAGTGAGTTAGTTCTTAGATTAAAGGATATACCGCTAGAAATGTACCCTAAGGAGAATAAACCAGCAATAAAAATGGTTAAGATTCCTAAGGACAAATTTTCTACCTTTGGTATAAGTTTTACTGGAGGTAATATAGCTTTAAGTACAACAGATGGAAAGGATAGTTTTGTTGGAGTTGCTATAGTTGAAGAGGCTAATATTTCAGAAGCATCTGCAAAACCTTTAAATAATTTAATTGCTGAAGGTGGTGCAGGTGGTAAAGGTAGCGAAGGAGTTGATGAAAATAGTTTAAAGGAAATTTTAGAAAAGCCAATTGCCCAAAAGATACTAGCTTATGATATAATACCTGATTCTAGTGTTAAAAGAATGATATTTAATGAAGAGGATGGAAATTTAATAGTTCAATATACAAAGGGTAAAGGGAAAGGACTGGGAATGAAAATATATAAAAATCCTGACGGGGAATTACTAGAGATAGAATTTGAAAAAATATTCCCTATAGATAAATATAGTATAAATTATGAAAGTGCAACAAAAAGCGACATAATAATAAAGGTAATAAGTTTAAAGGATAAAGGGGATGTATCACAGGAGCTGCTTGGCAATTACAGAATAGATTTATTAGAGCAAACTCTTGAAAAAATATAACAAGAAATAAATTTTCACTTATGATATTATTAAAATAAATAAGATTAATAATGGAGGCAATCATAGTGAAAGAATGGAATGGAAAAAGATATCATAGCTTAAACTATTTCTTAAGACATAAATTTAATGAGAAAGTTTTTAAAATATCATTAGATGGAGGATTTTCTTGTCCAAATAGGGATGGGACAATAAGCATTGGTGGATGCCTTTTTTGTAGTGAAAGTGGATCAGGAGATTATGCAGGAGATAGAAATTTATCTATAAGCAAACAATTTTGTGATATGAAAAAAATGATGAATAAGAAATGGAAAGATGGGAAGTATATAGCTTATTTTCAAGCTTTTACAAATACATATGCACCAGTTGAAGAACTTAGAAGAAAATATACTGAAGCAATAGAGGAAGATGGAGTTGTTGCCCTTGCTATTGCAACTAGACCAGATTGTTTAGGTGACGATGTATTAGATCTTTTAGAAGAAATAAATAAAAATATTTATGTATGGATAGAACTTGGACTTCAAACTGTTTCAGATGAAACTGCGAGGAAAATAAATAGAGGATATAAGTTAGATGTGTTTGAAGATGCTACAAGAAAACTAAAGGAAAGAAATATTGATTTTGTAACTCATTGTATATTTGGATTACCAGGAGAAACAAAAGAAGATATGCTTAAAACTGTAGATTATATAGCACATTCAGGATCTAAAGGAATTAAGTTTCATCTTCTTCATTTAATGAAACATACCCCTATGGTTAAATTATATGATAAAGGTGAATTACAATTTGTATCTAAGGAAGATTATATAGATTTAATATGTAAATCTGTAGCAAAGTTACCAGAGGATATGGTAGTTCATAGATTAACTGGAGATGCACCTAGAGATTTACTTATAGGTCCAATGTGGAGTCTTAAAAAGTGGGAGATTTTAAATGCTATTGATAAAGCATTAATAGATAATGATATATACCAAGGAAAAGATTTTTAGGGGGATACTATGAATATAGATATTATTATTTCAGCAGATTATATAAATGAGGATTCTATAAAAGATAAGGTTGTAGTTGTTATTGATATGCTAAGGGCTACATCTGTAATAACAACAGCTTTTATAAATGGTTGCAAAGAAGTAATACCTTATTTAACTGTTGAAGAAGCAAAGGAAAAAAGCAAAGAATTTAAAGCGGGAGATTGTATATTAGGTGGAGAGAGAAAGGCAGTTAAAATTGAAGGCTTTGACTTGTCAAATTCTCCATTAGAATATACAGAAGAAGTAGTTAAAGATAAAACTGTTATAATTACAACAACAAATGGAACTAGAAGCTTAACAAAGTGTGCAAATGCAAAGAGAGTTTTTGTTGGTGCTATGATTAATGGTAAGGCAGTAGCAGAAAAGTTAGTAGAATTTGGAGAAGATGTTGTTATAGTTAATGCAGGAACTAATGGACAGTTTTCAATGGATGACTTTATATGTGCAGGATATATGATAAATGAAATGCTTAAAATAAGTAATAAATTAGAGCTAACAGATATAGCTAAAACTGCAAATTATATATATGAAAATAATAAAGGCATAGATAGTTTTATAAATAGTGCAAGACATTATGGAGTAATGAAAGAACTAGGTTTAATGAATGATGTTAAATATGCAATGGAAAAGGGAATTACAAATATTGTTCCAGAATATAAAAATGGTCATATTGTAAAATAAGTTTTAGAACTTAAAAAAAGCTACCAAATAATGGTAGCTTTTTTGTTATATAATTTTAGTAGTTTTCTGTAAATAATTCGAAGTATGATTGTGGATGTAAGCAAGCTGGACACTTAATAGGAGCTTCAGCACCTTCAAATATGAATCCACAGTTTCCACATTTCCATAAAGTATCTTTAGACTCTCTCTTAAATACAATTCCTTCTTCAATGTTTGCAGCTAATTTTCTATATCTCATTTCATGAGCTATTTCAGCTTTAGTTATCATTCTAAATGCAGCAGCTATTTCTGGGAATCCTTCTTCTTCAGCTATATCTGCAAATGTAGGGTAAAGATTTGAATTTTCATCATGTTCACCTTCAGCTGCATAGATTAAATTTGTTTTAGTATCAGTAGGTAATTCTACTGGATATCCTGCATTTATTTCTATTACTTCTCCTTGGAAATCATCCTTTAAGAATTTATAAAATCTTTTAGCATGTTCCTTTTCATTTTCAGCAGTTTCCATAAATATGTTTGAGATTTGTACAAATCCCTCTTTTTTTGCAGCACTAGCAAAATAAGTATATCTTGTTCTAGCTTGACATTCTCCTGCGAAAGATTTCATTAAATTTTCAGCTGTTTTTGTACCTTTTAAACTCTTCATAATTAACTTCCTCCCTTAAATTATTAAAATTAAATATTAGTGGATAATTAATATCCTCAATATGTATAAATTAATTATAATTGTATAAACTAAAACATTCAACCGTATTAAAGGATAATATTGCATATTAAATTAGAAGTTTTTGTTAATAATATATAGTTTAATTTAAATATATTAAGATTTAATCTATGTTTTAAAATAAAATTGATTTTTTAAGGAGATATTTGTAAATTTCAAATTTGTAAATGAGAGTTAATTTTTTTTGTTAAAATTGACATTGTTAATAAAATAATTAAGATGATAATAGAAATTTTTTGAGTTATAATTATAAGAAATTATTTTTTATACAAAACAAAGTAATAATTATAAAAAAATATGTACTAAAGAAATAAAGTTTTTCAGGAGGCAGTTATGAATTTATTTTTAAGCGAAGAAGCAAATAGGTGTTTATTATGCAAAAAACCAAGATGTAAAGAGTTTTGTCCAATAAGTACTCCTATTCCAGAAGTTATAAAACTATATAGAGAAGAAAAATTTGATGAGGCAGGTAAGATATTATTTGAAAATAATCCTCTTTCAGCAGTATGTGCTATAGTGTGTCCTCATGAGGAACAATGTGCAGGACACTGTGTTAGAGGAATAAAAGGAGAGCCAATACATTTTTGTAAAATAGAAGAGGAACTTTCATTAGAATATTTAAATAATGTTAAGTTACAAAAACCAGAAGCTGATAAAGATAGAATTGGTATTATAGGTGGAGGACCTGCTGGTATAACAATTGCTTTTGTTTTAGCAAAAAGAGGATTTAAAGTTACTATATTTGAAGCTCATGAAAAAATTGGTGGAGTTTTAAGATATGGTATACCAGAATATAGATTACCAAATGAAATAGTTGATAAAATTGCAGAAAAACTTGAAGATCTTGGAGTTAAAATAAGACCTAACATAATGATAGGACCGGTTATAACTATAGATAGATTATTTGAAGATGGATATAAAGCTTTATTTATAGGAACTGGGGTATGGAATGCTAAAAAGCTAAACATAAAGGGTGAAACTTTAGGAAATGTTCATTATGCCATAGATTATTTAAAGGCTCCAAATGTATATCATTTAGGAGATAGAGTTTGTGTTATTGGTGCTGGAAATGTTGCAATGGATGCAGCAAGAACTGCAAAAAGAAATGGAGCAAAGGAAGTTTATGTAGTTTATAGAAAAGATTTTGAACAAATGACAGCTACTAATAAAGAAATAGAGGAAGCTAAGGAAGATGGTGTAGAATTTAAATTATTTAGAGCACCAGTTGAAATATTAGAAGATGGAATTAAAGTTGTTAAAACTGAAAATATAGAAGTTGATGGAAAAATTAAAACAAGAACATTAGATGGAGAAGAAGAATTTATTCCATGTGATTCAACAATAATAGCAATAAGTCAAGAACCAAGAAGTGTTATTGTATCAAGTACTACAAGATTAGAAACAAATAAATGGGGACTTGTTATAACAGATGAGGAAGGACGTACAACAAGAGAAGGTGTATTTGCATCTGGTGATGTTGTTACAGGAGCTAAAACAGTTGTTCAAGCAGTTGCCCATGCAAAGCATGTTGCAGATGCAATGGAAGAGTATTGTAAAAACAATTAAATTAGTTATAAATATATATAGAAATTATAAAAGATTGTTAGTCTATTTGGGCTAGCAATTTTTTTATTTACTAAATTCAACTGAATAAAATTGAATTCAATTGAAATTTGTTGAATAAGCTTAATAAATGAAAATAAAAGTATTACAATAAAGACTATAAAAAATAATTATTTTAAAAAATAAACAGCTTAAATTTAATTAATTAATTAAAATATAAACAAAATATTATTGAAATAGCAAAACTGTTAATATTATTAACAAACTATATTTCATAATAAATAAACAATAATAAATAAGAACAAATTGAAAATTAAATAGTATAGGAGGTCATAATATGGACATTACAGTAAAAAAATTAAAAGAACATAAGTATCTAATTGTATTTATGTGTATGCTTTTACAAGCCATTCCTTTTGGGGTTTCTCAAAACATACAACCGCTATTTATAAGTTATGTTATAAAAGGACAAGGATTTAGTTTAGGAGAATTTTCACTTATATTTACAATAGGAGCTTTAGCTTCAGCAATATGTTCTCCAACAATAGGTAAATTATACTCAAAGGTTAATGCAAAAATATTATTTCTAATTGGTTGTATAGTATCTGGTGCTGGTTTCTTAGGGTTTGCATTTGCAAAGTCTATAACAATGTATTACATATTTCAAGCTATAACTCAAATTGGTACAGTAACATTTTCTGGACTTGGAGTTCCACTTTTAGTAAATTCTTGGTTTGAGAGTCATGAAAGAGGTAAGGCTTTAGGAATTGCTTTTTCAGGTGGATCAATTGGTAATGTGTTTTTACAACCTATAGTTTCTAATTGTTTAGCAGGAATGGGTTATGCACATACTTATTTAATATTTGGTATAGTTTCATTAGTAGTAAGTATTCCAATAGCAATATTATTTGTTAGATTACCAAAAGAAAATGAAAAAGAACTTATTGCTAAATTAGAAGTACAATCTACTGGAAAAACTAAAGAAGCAGCAACATTTGATGGACTTGGAGCAAAGGCTACAAAGAAAAATAAATATTTTTGGCTTTATGCAGTAGGATTTTTATTAGTAGGTCTTTCAATATCAGCATTAAGTACACAATATGCAGCATTCTTTAGAGATTCTCTTGGATTTAGTGCAAAGACAATAGGATTTGTTGGATCAGTATTTGCTTTATTCTGCTTAATAGGAAATATTTCAGGTGGATTCTTATTTGATAAATTTGGAACATATAAAACAATGCTTATAGCAGGAATATTAGAAGCTATTTCTTGTTTAGCTCTAATGTTTGCAGGAAATATGCATGGACTAGCATATTTATTCTCAATTGCTTATGGTTTAAATGTTTATTCTTACATGACAGGTCCTGGATACACTACTCAAGCATTATTTGGTAGAAAAGGATCAAGTGAAATTTTAGGAATTGTAAGTTTATTATTTGCAGTTGGATTTGCTTCAGGTTCTACATTATTTGGATTCCTTGTAGGAAAATATGGTTATGGTTTAGGTTGGGATCTTACAATTGTTTCAATAATAATTGGTTATGGTGTATTATTACTTGGAGTTAGCAAAGTAAATAAACAAAACAAAGATAGAGAGTTAGAAGAAGCTAAAACAGCAAAAGTAAATCAAGCAGCTCCAAAGACTCAATCAAATCAAACTACTCAAACAACTAAATAGTAAAATAATTAAATATAAGGTGTAGGTAGATAAAAAGATAGATTAAGAGTTTATGGAATTCTTAATCTATCTTTTATAATAATTTAAATTAAAAAATAAAGCGGATTTATAAATTACATAAAGTAAAAATAAAATAGGGAGGAATATATATGGAAACTACCATAAAGAAATTGAAGGAACATAAGTATTTAGTAATATTTATGTGTATGCTTTTGCAAGCAGTTCCTTTTTGTATTGCTCAAAACATACAGCCATTATTTATAAGTTATGTTATTAAAGGACAGGGTTTTAGCTTAGGAGAATTTTCTTTAATATTTACAATTGGATCTCTTGCTTCAGCAATATGTTCTCCTACAATAGGAAAACTATATTCAAAAATTAATGTAAAAGTATTATTTACAATTGGATGTATAGTATCTGGTTCAGGATTTTTAGCTTTTGCATTTGCAAAGTCAATAGGTATGTATTACTTATTTGAAGCTATTATGCAAATTGGTACAATTGCATTTTCAACTCTTGGAGTTCCACTTTTAGTTAATGCTTGGTTCGAACCTCATGAAAGAGGAAAAGCTTTAGGGGTAGTATTTTCAGGTGGTGCAATTGGAAATATATTTTTACAACCAATAGTTGCTAATTGTTTAGCTAATTTAGGTTATGCACATACTTATTTAGTATTTGGTATAGTTTCATTAGTAGTAAGTATTCCAGTTGCATTGATATTTATTAGATTACCAAAAAGTAATGAGAAAGAGCTTATTGCAAAGCTTGGTTCTGAAGCAACTGGAGAAGTTAAAGAAGTAGCTACATTTGATGGACTTGGAGCAAAGGCTACAAAGAAAAATAAATATTTTTGGATTTATGCAATAGGATTTTTATTTATTGGTCTTTCAATATCAGCATTAAGTACACAATATGCAGCATTTTTAAGAGATGGACTTGGATTTGATGCAAAAAGAATTGGGATAGCTGGATCATTTTTAGCATTTTTCTGCTTAATAGGAAATGTTTCAGGTGGATTTTTATTTGATAAATTTGGAACTTTTAAAACTATGCTTATTGCAGGGATACTAGAGACAATTTCTTGCATAGCTTTAATATTATCACCAAGTATGAATAATTTAGTATTTTTATTTGCAATTGGTTATGGACTTAACATATATTCATATATGACAGGTCCTGGATATACAGTTCAAGCTTTATTTGGAAGAAAAGAATCAAGTGAGATTCTAGGTATAGTAAGTTTATTATTTGCAGTAGGGTTTGCAGCAGGGACTACACTATTTGGATTCCTTGTAGGTAAATATGGATATTCAATAGGTTGGTATCTTACAATAGTAGCAGTTGCTATAGGATATGGAATATTATTATATGCAGTTGAAAAAATAAATAAACAAAATAAAAGTAGAGATTTAAATTTAAATAAAGACTCAAAAGTTCAAAGTACTAAAGCTAATTAATCTAGCAATAAAAAGGTTTTTTCATTATTAATGAAAAAACCTTTTTATTGTTCATTTAAGATTAAAGTTATTAAATTAAGGGTTAATAAGTATAAGAATTTCAAATAAACTATGTTTAATTAACAAAATAATCATCGCGAGTCTACATTATTAAAGGTATGTACATTGAATTTAATATTTTTTAAATGATATAATACAATAGATTACAATATGGTTTAAGGTGGAATTTTATGAAGGAAATGTATACTTATGATGAAATTGATTTTGGAACACTATTAGAAAAATTATTAAGGTATTCAGGACAAAAAAATTATTCTTTAGCAAGTGAACTAGGATATGATGTGTCATATATAAGTAAATGGATAAGTAATACTAATGTACCAACTTCAAAAAATATTAAAAACATATGCACTTCTATAGCTGAATTTTTTATTGATAATGCAGATGATGAAGCTATTGAAAGGGTATGTGAATATTTAAAGTGCAAATATGAAGATGATGAAAAATTTCAAAAAATAATAAAAGATAATCTATATAAAAGTTATAGAACTACATCTAAAAAGATTTCACGTGGAAGTATATTACATAATGGACATAATAAGATGAATGCAGAAATGATTATTAACCCTAAATTACAACATATAGTATTAAACCATAAAATAAATGAATTTAAGAATAATGAAAAGCTAAATATTATTTTATTTACTGATATTTTTTCATTAGGAAGAGAAGATAAATTACATTTATCAGGAATAAAGGGTAGAAATTTTAAAAGTGAAGCTCTTAATATAGAAAGTATTAAACTAAATTTATATTTAAATAAGGAACATATAAAAACAAAGTTTGATGCTATGATACTTTTATATATGATTGTATCATTTTCTAATGATAAATTTAAACTATATAGTTTCAATAAGCCTCTTTGTTCATTACTTATAGTTATTAAAGATTGCTTAGCTCATAGCAGCATAGTAGACAATAATAACCGTTGTATAATGTCATCTACTTCAGAGGATAAGAAGGTTGTACAAGAAATGTATGATACATTAGATGAATTAGTAAATACATCTTCAAAACTAATGGTTGAATCTTTAGATTTACAAAATATAATTAATAAAAAATATTATATTCAATCTATTTTAAATGAAAATAAGAGCTGGATTTTAGGAAAAATAACAGAACATGCACTATCAACAGAACTTTTTAATGATTTACTTAATAGATATTTTAAAGATGATGAGGAGCTAAAGGATCAATTAATTCAAAATCATATATCAAATTTAAATGCTATGGTTGAGTCTAATGTTAAAATTTTAGTATATTTATCTACTTTAGATGATTTTATTTTAAATGGAGAAATAAACTTTTTTAATAAGAAGATAATTTTAACTTTAGAAGAAAGAGAAAAATGTTTTAGCAATATTTATAATTTCTTTATGGAACATAAAAATATAGAAATTAGATTAGTAGAAGGAAATTTTGTAGACTGCTTAAAAAATTTCACTGATATTTCTTTATTTTTAGCTGATAATATAAATTATATTAGAAAAGATTGCAAAGCTTCAGATAAACAATTTTTAGTAATAAATAATAAGGATTTAATCGAAATTTTCAATGATTTTTATAATGAAGTGTGGAAGGATTGTAAAGATGTAGTTATTTCTGATAATGAAAGTATACTAGAAAAGATTGCTTATTATATGAATTGTCTTAAATTATTAAAAAAAGAATAAGATTAAATAAAAAAGGTGAGCCTTATTTAAGGATATCTAAAATGTTAAAATATATAATTACATTTTAAGATACACTTAAATATTTGGCTCACTTTTTATTTGTAATTTTTCATAGGATTTTTATTAGTTGAAGTCCATTGATTATTACCAGCAGTTTTTTCTTGGGAAGAAGTTTTAGCACCTTCTGTTTCTACTGGAGTAGAAATCCACTGATTATTAGTTGCAGTTTTTTCTTTTTCACTCATATAAATTCCTCCTTCTTATAATACTTATAGTTTTAGCATTATAAAAATTTTAATTCTAGGAATTTATTTGTATTCTCCGTTATTATACTGATCAATTAATCCTTGAATTTTAAATACGCATCTAGCGCCACCACAAGATCCTGTTCCTGCACCAGTTACTTTTCTTACTTCTGCTATTGTTCTTGCACCATCTCTTATTGCATCTTTAATTTTGGCTCTATTAATTGCCTTACATATACATACTTTAGTTAATTTATCCATTATCTCTTGATTTATATTATTATTTTCCATATTAGATCCTCCTAAATTCAATTTATCTATATTCTAAACAATATTTCTAATTTAATATTCATTTTATATAAATTAATTTAATCATTGTTTCAATTAAAAATCAATACTAAGTAATAAAAATTATTAATTTGATTTTAAAATATATTTATTTAAAAAAATAGCACTTACATTTTTATTATAAATGTAAGTGCTATTTTAAAATTTTAACTATTTTCTGCTTTATAGATACTTTTATAGCCTTCTTTAGTTACTTGAACTATTTGTTCTATTTCATCACTATGTTTAATATCTTTTTTAGCTAAGTTTTCTTTTTCAAATTTTACACAGGTTCCACAAGACGAACTTAAATCTCTTGGAACTGGCATAATTTCTACCTTTAAATTTTCCATTTCACAATCTTTTTTAAATCGTAATGCACCAAAGTGAGAAAAAAATGTAGCTATATATATCTTCTTATTATTTTCTTTTAAGTTCAATGCTGTATTCTCCATTATCTTCTTTATAAGAAACCTCATAGTTCTTAGAATTTGCATAACGTGTTATGTTTTCAAGGGCAGGTGCACAATCTACTAATATTGTATAATTATCATCACCTGACTCTAAAGCTTTCTTTAATATAAGAACTGGTTCTGGGCATGAACGACCTCTTGCATCAATCATAATTTTATCCTCCTTAAGATTTTTGTTTTTTTGTATTAACAATTGCAATTATAAACATAACTATAATTCCTATTATTACTGCGATTTTACCGTTTAATGTAGGTCCTTTTCCTGAAGATGCTAGTGCAAAGTTATGAGCAAAGGCTGCACCTGCTATTAAACCGATTACAGTAATTGCAGAATCAGTATTTCCTTCTCCTGTAAGGATAAGTTGTCTTAATGGACATCCTCCTAACAGTACAGATCCAAAACCTGTTGCTACCATTCCAAGTAAATTCCAAAGACCATCAGTATGAGCTACTGGTTGTCCAGCAAATCCAGGATTAAATCCTCCTACAATTAAACTCATAACAAAGGCAGAGATTAAAATAGAAATAAATCCATATAGCATTTTCCATTGACCGAATAAAACTAAATCTCTAATACCACCAACCATACAAAGTCTAGTTCTTTGTGCTATAATTCCTACAATAACTCCTGCTAAAAGAGAAATTATAATTGCAGCATGTTTTGCACCAGGACCTTTTCCTTCTGGAGTAAATAATATAAATGTTGGAGCAGCTACAAGAAGTATTAAAAGAACTACTTGAACTATAGGAACTATTGTACCTTCCATTGATGTTAATTTATAAGTTCTTTTTAAAGAGTAGCCTCTGTTTAAAAAATATATTCCTAAAAGTATTCCAAGAACAAGTCCTATAAATCCAAAAATTGCATTCCAGTCACCAGCTGCAAGACGTAGTATCATACGGAAAGGACATCCTAAAAACATTAAACATCCAATCATAATGAAAAATCCTAATACGAATCTAGTAACTGGTGAGGAACCACCCCTTGATGAAAATTCTTTTTTTGTAAGTGAAATAATGAAAGCACCTAAAACTAAACCTATGATTTCTGGTCTAATATATTGAACTGCTTGAGCTCTATGTAGACCAAGACTTCCTGCTGTATCTCTTAAAAAACAAGCGATACAAAATCCCATGTTAGCAGGATTACCAAGAATAACTAATGAAACTGAAATTATTCCTATTATAATTCCTGCCACGATAATACTTATTTTCTCATTTTTTAAATTCATAGTTAATTCCCCCTTATACTAGAAATTTTAGCATAAGTTCTCAAAAATGAATAATTCATTAATTCAATAATTCAATGTCATTTATTGATTTTTTCTATAAATCGACAAAAGCAAATTTTTAACTTATAATATTTATAATGATTTACATTAAAGGAAATTATTATGGAATGAGGGGAGATTATTATGAAAGAAAATAAAATTTATCTTGATAATGCTAGTACATCATTTCCAAAGCCGTCTTCTGTTTCAAAAATGATGTTTGACTTTATTAATCAATATGGAACAAATATTAATCGTGGAGGATATAGTAAAGCTTATGAAACTGCTGATATAGTATTTGAAACAAGGGAACAGTTAGCTAACATGTTTAACTTTCACGATTGCAAAAATGTAATATTTACTTCAAATATTACAGCTAGTTTAAATATTCTTTTAAAAGGTTATTTAAAAAATGGAGATCATGTTTTAGTTTCTGATATGGAACATAATGCTGTTATGCGTCCATTAGTACAGTTAACTTCAGAGGGGGTTACCTTTGATAGAATCTCTTGTAGTAATAAAGGAGAGTTACTTTTAAATGAAGTTAAGCCTCTTATTAAAGAAAATACTAAGGCTATTATAATGACTCACGCTTCAAATGTTTGTGGTACGGTACTTCCTATAAAAGAAGTTGGAGAGATTTGTAAAGATAATAATCTTAAATTTTTTGTGGATTCTGCACAGACAGCAGGCATTTTACCTATAGATATGAAAGAAATGAATATAGATGCCCTTGCATTTACAGGACACAAAGGACTATTAGGACCTCAAGGAATTGGTGGATTTATTATAAGTGATGAGCTTTCAGATGCAATTACACCTTTAATAAGTGGAGGGACAGGAAGTTTATCTCATACAGAAGAAATTCCAAGCTTTCTTCCAGATAAATTTGAAGCAGGAACTTTAAATCTTCCAGGTATTTTAGGTTTGCATGGTGCACTTAATTATTTAGAAAAAGTAGGTATAGATAGTATTAGAGAAAAAGAACTTAAACTTACAGATATATTTATTAAAGGAATACAAGAAATGGACAAGGTAAAACTTATAGGGAAAACATCTACTAATGGTCGTGTTTCTGTTATATCTATTCAACCTAAAGAAAAAGATCCAGCTCTTGTATCCTATGAATTAGATAGTATATATGGAATTATGACTCGTGTTGGACTTCATTGTGCACCTAATGCGCATAAAACTCTTAACACATATCCAACAGGAACAATTCGTTTCTCATTTAGTCACTTTAATACAGAAGAAGAGATTCTTTATGCACTTGATTCTCTTAGGAGGATTATTTATGGAGCTTAAACAACTAGAGGCTTTTGTTGCAGTTATAGACTGGAAGGGATTTTCTGAGGCAGCAAGGCAACTTTGTCTTACTCAACCTACTGTAAGCACTCATATACAATCTCTTGAACGTGAGTTAAATACAAAACTTATTGTTAGAAGTACAAAGAAAATAACTATAACTAAAGAAGGGGCAAAATTATATGAATATGCAGCTAGTATGTTGAAACTTAGGCAAAAGGCTCTAGAAGAATTTGATACTTCAACTAAAAGTATCATTAATATAGGAGCATCTACTATACCATCTTCTTACATATTGCCTGAAATATTATGTTCTTATAGAAAAATTGAACCAAAGATTTCCTTTAATGCGTGGCATTCTGATAGTGAAGGAGTATTAAAAGAAATTATAAATGGCAACGTTGACATAGGGTTTGTTGGAACTGTAATAGATAACAAGGATTTTATATTTGAACCTTTTTTTACAGATGAACTTGTTGTAGCTGCTCCTAACACTTTATATTATAGGAAGTTTCTTAATAAAAATTTTGATATAAAAAATTTATTAGCTGAACCTATTATTATGAGAGAAAATGGTTCAGGAACAAAAAAGGAAGCTTATAGATTTATAAAAAGTATGGGGATTTCTCCAGAGTCACTTAAAATTATAGCTAGTATGAATGATCAGGAAGCTATTAAAAAATCTATAGCTAATGGTATGGGAATTTCTATTGTATCTAATAAGGTAATACAGGATATGGTTAAAACTAAAAAATTAATTGCATTTTCTATTGGAGAAAATGCAATTTATAGGAATTTATATATTGTTTATAGAAAAAATAAAGTATTACCAAAACATATAAAAAAATTTATAAAGTTTGTAAAGGAATATTATAAGGATTTATATTAAAAAATTTAGTGAAAAAATACTATAAAGGTCACTAAAAATTTTTTGAAAAATATAGCAATTTGATTAATTGACTTTTTTATGGGCATAATATATAATGTTTTTAATAAAGACAATGATTAGGAAAAGTAGTTAATAAACTTATTTTAAGAGAGTAGCTGTTTGGTGAGAAGCTACAATAAGTATTAATGAAAATCACCTAGGAGTTGGTGGCCTAACGGTAAAAATTTACCTATTAAGTTAACCCGTAATCTTGCGTTAAAAGATAGAGTATGTTAGTACTTAAAATAGTTCAATATCAATTCAAATAATAGGAGAAAAAATCTATTATTATAAAAAATATTGATATAATATCAATATTTAATTGATTATTGTAATATTACCATGGGTGGTATAGCGAGTTATTTACTTCGTCCTATAGTTAGGATGAAGTTTTTTTATTTTATAGAAAAATATTTTAATAAATATAAAGGAACATAAGAAAGGAGAATGAACATGTACAAAAAAGTAGAACTTACAAATGGTTTTGTAGGAATGGAAAAAGAAGTTGCTGACCTTTGGAAGGCAAGAAATGTAATTAAAAAGAATTTTGACATGAATCAAGATGGTGAATATTTCACATTTTATGATGGCCCTCCAACAGCAAATGGAAGACCTCACGTAGGACACATCCTTACAAGAGTTATGAAGGATATAATCCCAAGATATAAAGTTATGAAGGGATTTAAAGTAATAAGAAAAGCTGGATGGGATACTCATGGATTACCAGTTGAGCTTGAAATCGAAAAGAAACTTGGAATTTCAGGTAAAGAACAAATAGAAGAGTATGGTGTTGAAAAATTCGTTAAAGAATGTAAAGAAAGTGTTTTCACATATGTTAGCATGTGGGAAAAGATGACAAACCAAATAGGATATTGGGTAGATATGGATCATCCATATGTAACATACCATAACCCATATATTGAATCAGTATGGTGGGCATTAAAACAAATGTGGGATAAGAATCTTTTATATAAAGGTCACAAAGTTATGCCATATTGTCCAAGATGCGGAACAGCTCTTTCATCTCATGAAGTATCACAAGGATACAAAGATGTTAAAGATCTAACTGCAGTAGCTAAATTTAAAGTTTCAGGAGAAGACAATAAATATATACTTGCATGGACAACAACTCCTTGGACACTACCTTCAAATGTTGCTTTATGTATAAATAAAGCATACGAATATGTTGAAGCTAAAGTAGGAGATGAAACTTATATTTTAGCTAAAGAATTAGCTCCAAAAGTTTTAGGAGAAGATTTTGAAATTGGTAAAGAGTTTAAAGGTGAAGAATTACTTGGAATGAAGTATGAGCAATTATTACCATTCTATACTCCAGAAGGAAAAGCCTTTGAAGTAATTCATGGAGATTTTGTAACTCTTTCAGATGGTACAGGAATTGTTCATATAGCACCAGCTTATGGTGAAGATGATAGCTTAGTTGCTAAGAAAAATGGAATGGCATTTATAAACTTAGTTGATACTCACGGATGCTTTAAAGAAGAAGTTACTCCATGGGCAGGAAAGTTTGTAAAGAAATGTGATCAACAAATTTGTGATTACTTAGAAGCTGAAAATAAATTATTTAAAGCAGAAAAGCATACTCACTCATATCCACATTGCTGGAGATGTGACACACCACTTCTTTACTATCCAAAGGATAGCTGGTTTGTTGCAATGACAACTTTAAGAGATAAATTATTAGAAAATAATGATAAGATAAACTGGCTTCCAGATAACATTAGAACAGGTAGATTTGGTAAGTTCTTAGAAAATGTTATTGACTGGGGTATCTCAAGAGATAGATACTGGGGAACACCACTTCCAATATGGGAATGTGAATGCGGTCATAGAGAATGTATTGGAAGCATAGAAGAATTAAAAGAAAAGGGAATTGATGTACCAGAAGGTATAGAATTACACAAACCATTTATAGATAAGGTTCATTTAACTTGTCCAGATTGTGGTAAGAAGATGAAGAGAACTCATGAAGTTATTGACTGTTGGTTTGATTCAGGTTCAATGCCATTTGCACAACATCACTATCCATTTGAAAATAAAGAATTATTTGATGAAAACTTCCCAGCTCAATTTATATCAGAAGCTGTTGACCAAACAAGAGGATGGTTCTATACATTACTTGCAATTTCAACTGCAATATTTGATAGAAACCCATTTGAAAACTGTATAGTTTTAGGTCATGTTCTTGATAAGAAGGGCTTAAAGATGAGTAAGTCAAAGGGGAATGTTGTTGATCCATTTGATGTACTTGATTCACAAGGTGCAGATGCTACAAGATGGCATTTCTATACTGCAAGTGCACCATGGCTTCCAACTAGATTCTCAATTGATGATGTAGCAGAAGCTTCAAGAAAATTCTTAAGCACATTATGGAATGTATATTCATTCTATGTTTTATATGCTGAATTAGATAAATTCAATCCAACTAAATATGCTGACTTTGTATCAGATAACGTAATGGATAAATGGATAATGTCAAAATTAAATACATTAATTGAAAGAGTAGAAACTGGATTAGATGATTATGATATAACAGGTTCAGCTCTTGCAATTGAAGATTTTACAGATGAATTATCAAATTGGTATGTAAGAAGAAATAGATCAAGATTCTGGTCATCAGAATTAACTGATGATAAAATTGGAGCTTATGTAACATTAAATAAAGTACTTGTTACTTTAGCTAAGGTTTGTGCACCGTTTGTTCCATTTATAACAGAAGAAATTTATCAAAACTTAGTTGTTAACTTAGATGAAAATGCACCAGAGAGCATTCATTTATGTCCATGGCCAAAGGCTGATAAAAAAGCAATAGATAAAAATTTAGAAGAGCATATGGATTTAGCTTACACAATAGTTAAACTTGGAAGAAGTGCAAGAAATGGTGCTAATGTTAAGAACAGACAGCCACTTTCAAAGATACTTGTATCTACAACATCACTTCCAGATTACTATGGAGATATTATAGCTAATGAGCTTAACATAAAGGAAATTGAGTTTGGAGCAGACCTTTCTAAATATGTTAACTTTGAACTTAAACCAAACTTACCTGTATTAGGAAGAGCTTATGGTAAATTAATACCAGGAATAAGAAAAGAAATAGCTTCAAGAAACCAAATGGAATTAGCTCAAAAAATTCAAAATGGTGGAGTAGAAGTTATAAACGTTCAAGGAACTGAAATAGAACTTAACTCAGAAAATATTCTTGTAACAATGCAAGGATTAGATGGATTTGCCTTTGCAGGTGAAGGAGAAATCGGAGTAGTTTTAGATACTCATATAACTGAAGAATTAAGAGAAGAAGGTCATTTAAGAGAAATCATCTCAAAAATTCAAAATATGAGAAAAGAAAAAGGCTTTGAAGTTTTAGATAATATAAACCTTTATGTTGCAGGAAATGATATGTTAATAGATGTTATAAAGAAATTCCAAGATACTATTAAAAAAGAAACATTAACTAAAGAAATAGTATATAATGGAGAATTTGATTATACAGAAGTAACAGTTAATGGTGAAAATTTAAATATGACAGTAGAAGTTGTAAAATAATTATTTAAAATTAGGGGTAGAAATCTGAAAAACTTTTAGATTTCTATTCTTTTTTTTATGTTTTAATATATATTTACAAAAGTTTTAGGAAAACTATAATTAAAGAAGGGATTTTATTGAAATAAACCGAATATATTAGTATAATAAGTTATCAAAGATGATTAGGAGTGATTAAATTATGGCTACTTCTATTAAAGATGTTGCTAGAGAAGCAGGTGTTTCAATAGCTACTGTTTCTAGGGTTTTAAATGACATAGACGTCGTAAATGAAGACACAAAAAAGAAGGTTGTAGATGCAATTAAGAAGTTAGGATATAGACCAAATATAGTAGCGAGAAGCTTAAAAACACAAAGAACAAAGACTATAGGAATATTGATACCAGACATATCAAGCCAATTCTATCCAGAAATTGTTAGAGGAGCAGAAGATGTATCTAACATATACGATTACAATATAATACTTGGAAATTCGGATTTCGATGTAGAGAAAGAAAAAGAATATTTAAGAGTATTAAAGGAAAAAATGGTTGATGGAGTTATCTATATGAGTAGTTCACTTCAAGACGAGATATTAGATTTAATAAATGAATTAGATTTAAAAACTGTACTTGTTGAAACTAAAGATAAGGAAGGAAAACTTCCAAGTGTAACAATAGATAATATAGAGGCTGCATATGAAGGAACAAAATATCTATTAGACAAAGGATTAAAAAATCTTGCATTTGTAGGTGTTAAAAAAGATGAAATAAATGCATGGAGTGATAGATACGTAGGATTTGAAAAGGCTTTAGATGAAGCTGGATTATCTGTAGACAATGAATTAATTTACTTATCAGATCTTAAAGTTAAGAGCGGATACAAGGCTGCTGAAAACTTTATAAAATCAAGTAATAAAGTAGAAGGTATAATTTGTGCAACAGATGAACTAGCAATGGGAGTTATTAACGGATTAAGAGATAATGGAGTAAGAGTCCCAGAAGATGTTAGTGTAGTAGGATTTAATAATAACTTCTTAGGAGAAGTATTCTATCCAAAACTTACAACAGTTAGTCAACCAAGCTATGATATGGGTTCTGTAGCTATGAGAATACTAATAAAACTTCTTAATAAACAAGAGTTAGAACAAGCACACTATGTTTTACCACATGGAATAGTAGAGAGAAACAGTGTAAAATAATTTAAAAATTTTAAGCTACCCTTAATTTATAAGGGTAGCTTAATTTTTTATTTGTGATATTATTATATTTATAAAAATTTAAAGGAGGCTAGATGGTGAAGAAAAAATATATAGTTATTTCAATTATAGTGATTGCTGTTATAGCAGTAATCTCAAGTACCTTTATTTTAATTAATAAAAATAAAAAAGATAAATATGATGCTATAAAATATGGTAAGGCTGAATTTGTAACTAGTATGAAGGATATAAATAAGGATTTACCAACAATAATATTATTTAAAAGTGCTATGGTTAAAAATAGTTTTTATGCAGAAAGAAATTTAAAACTTCTACATGATGATTATGGTAATCAATTTAATATAGTCCATGCTAATTCAGATAGTTTAGATAATAAAGAGGCAATAGACCTTGCTAAAAAATATGATGTAGTTGGGGTTCCTACATTAGTTGCATTAGATAAGAATGGAAAACTAATTGAAAAGAAAGAAGATGTATTTTCAAAAGAGGGAATAGAGAAAATTTTGAAGGATATGGGAGTTAACTTTAATGAAAAACAATAAGAAAGGGGAATGTATATGGATAAACAAAAGAGGCTTGGAGAAGAAAAAATAACAAAGTTATTATTAACTTTTTCAATACCTGCTATTGTAGGAATGATGGTAAATACCCTGTATAACATAATTGATAGAATGTATATAGGACATATACCAGGTAGTGGACAATTAGCCATAACAGGTGTTGGTATAACAATGCCTATAATGACAATAATATTAGCTTTTGGTATGCTAGTTGGAATTGGAACAGCAGCTAGAGTTTCTATAAAACTTGGACAACATGATAAAAAATCAGCAGAAAAACATTTAGGTAATGCATTTACATTAATAATTATAATAAGTGTAATTATAACTATATTTGGACTTATATTTTTAGATCCGATACTATCAATTTTTGGAGCTAGTGTAAATACAGAAATATATGCAAGACAATATATGCAAATTATATTTATAGGAACAATTGTTAATATGTTAAGCTTTGGATTAAATCATTCAATAAGAAGTGATGGAAGTCCTAAGATTGCTATGTTATCTATGCTAATTGGTGCAATAACCAATATAGTATTAGATCCAATATTTATATTTGTTTTAGGAATGGGAGTTAGGGGAGCAGCCATTGCAACAGTAATATCTCAAGTACTAACAACTATATGGATACTTCAATATTTTACAAAGGGAAAAAGTATTATTAAACTTAGAAAAGAAAACTTATTTTTAGAGAGAGTTACAGTTCTTAGTATATTTTCAATAGGAATGAGCCCTTGTAGTATGCAAATAGCAGCAAGTATAGTTCAAGTTCTTGCAAATAACTCTTTAAAAGAATATGGAGGAGACCTTGCAATTGGAGCTATGACTATAATTTCAAGTATTTCTATGATATTCTTAATGCCTATTTTTGGATTAAACCAAGGTTCTCAACCTATAATTGGATATAATTATGGAGCGAAGAAATATCATAGAGTTAAGGAAACAGTTAAATATGGATCTATAATAGCTACAATGATAGTTGTTTTAGGATGGATTGTTGTACAATTTGCACCAGATATATTGATTAAAATATTTAATAAGGATCCAGAACTTGTAAAGATTGCTACAAATGGTATTAGAATATACTTATTTATGTTACCTGTTATAGGATTCCAAGTAATAAGTTCAAATTATTTTCAATCAATAGGTAAAGCCAAGATATCAATGTTTTTAAGTTTATTAAGACAAGTTATTCTTTTAATACCATGTCTTTTAATATTACCAAATATTTTTGAACTAAATGGAATATGGCTTTCAGGACCAATAAGTGATGGAATATCATCATTAATTACAGGTATTCTCTTCTATAATTCTGTTAAGAAATTAAAAGAAGTTAAGGAAGACAAATTAGAACAAGTAGAAGCATATTAGAAAATTTATTTTAGACTGCCTTAAGTTATTAGGCAGTCTATATTTTTTATTATAAGTTTTTATAGGTATAATTTATTATTATATTTATGGAAGCCTATAAGCTTTATAGTAGGGGGATTTTAGTAAGTATATCAATATTTTAATATTTGTAACAATGGTTACTACTTAAATTATAAGGGTAATATATAATATAAATATAAAATTAACATATGTGAGTTAAATTATGGAGGAGAAATTATGAGTGAAATAATGGGTAAAATGCCTGCTATGGTAAGTGGAACTAACTATGGTAATCTTCAAAAAGTAAGAGATGGCAAAAGAACTTTTGGTATAACACCTCATATTCCAGGAGGTTTCATTACAATAGAGACATTAGAAAAGATAACTAAAGTAGCTAAAAAATATAATGGGGTAATTAAAATTACATCAGGACAAAGGTTATTAATAACTAATTTACAAGGGGAAGATTTACCTAATATATGGGAAGAACTTGGTATGGAACCTGGGGTTAAGGCACAAAATTCTGTAAAGAATGTTGAAATGTGTCCAGCAGGATATTGCAAAAGATCAAAGTTTAATACAATTGGTACAGGTATGAAACTTTTAAATAAATATCAATACATGGAGATGCCTTGCAGAACAAAAATTGGAGTTGCTGGCTGTAGAAATGCTTGCGGCGGAGTTTATTCAAAGGATGTTGGAGTTATTGCTGATAAAACAGGATTTTTAGTTACAGCAGGAGGTTCTGCTGGTTATAATCCAAGAATGGCAGATATAATTATTCAAGATGTAGATGAAAAAGAAGCTTTAAATATTGTAGATAAAATATTTGAAGTTTATAAGTTAGAGGGAATGGCAGGAGAAAAGCTTGGAGATTATATAGACAGAATAGGAATAAAAGAATTTAAAGAGAAAGTATTATAAAAAAGAGTTTGCAACACTAATTTTTAGTGCTGCAAACTCTTTTGTTTTATGTTTATATTTTTATATGAGTTATAAATGAAATTACATTTAAAAGTTTATAAGTATATTTTTTAATTTGGTTCATATATAAATAATTCTTTGTCGGGAAAAGTAGACTTTTTTATTGGGTAAAATTACAAAATTCAACAAATAAAAAAGGTAAAAAATGATAAAATTAATTGAATACTATTTCAGGATAAAAATAGTAAATTTAATGGGTATATAAGAGGGGATTATTTATGAATATGAGACAAGAATTAATAGATATGTTTTTTAGTTTTTTTATGTTAGCAGCAATTATAACAATAATATTTCCAGAATTGTCAAAGTGGAAAGTTATAGTTCTTGTTTTGGGGGTAAACCTCTTTATTAATTATAAGATTAAATACATATTAAATACATATTAAAAAATTAACTTATGTTTTAAACTATTGTAGATTCTAGATATAATTTTAAGAGCATTTTAATAAGCAATTAATTAAGACTAAAGGTTTATATTAATCAAGATTTACCTAAACTAAAAATAAAAAATATATAATATAAAAAAGAGCCATCTCTAAGGAATTTTAAAATTTCTTAGTGGATAGGCTCTTTTATTCATATTATCATTAGGCTTTATAATATACCTTCATTTTTTAAGATATCTTCTAATTTTTGAAGTTTATCACTTAAAGATATAAATCTTTCTTTTATATCGTCTTTTGATAAGGCATCACTATCAATATTTTGCTCTAAATCTTCTACAGTTTTTAATGCATCTTCAATATCTTGTTGGGCTAATTTAAGATTTTCTTCTCTCATGTAAGCTTCTCCTTTAATATATTCTTTAATTAATGTATATATTAAATATCCTATCACTACTAAAACTCTAGTGCAAGGCATATATTTAAATGTTAACAGTACTTATTTTATGGAGGATAAGATGATTAATTATATTTGGTTTTTAATAATATTTTTTGGAATAGTATTTGCACTGTTTACTGGAAATGCAGATAAGATAACAGAGGCTATAGTAAGTGGTAGTTATGGAACAGTTAATTTTATTATTGAACTTACAGGTATATTATGTTTTTGGTGTGGAGTTATGAAAATTGCTGAAAAAAGTGGACTTACATCTCATATTGCAAAATTATTAAGACCACTTTTAAAAAAAGTTTTTAAAGGTGCAGCAAAGGATGAGAAGGCACTTGGTGCCATAGTAATGAATTTAACTGCAAATATGATGGGTCTTTCAAATGCAGCAACTCCCTTTGGAATAAAGGCAATGGAAGAAATGGATAGGTTAAATAATGAAAGTAGTGTAGCCTCAAATGATATGGCTTTATTTCTTGTTATGAATGCAGCTTGCATACAATTAGTTCCTACAACTGTTATTTCAATAAGAGCAGCAGCTGGTTCTGTAAATCCGGGGATAATAATAATTCCTGCAATAATTTCAACTAGTGTTGCAGCAATTGTTGGAATAGTTTGCTGCAAAATATTGCAAAGATACTTTTAGGAGGAACATATATGTTTAGTTATATTACAAAAAGTATTATTCCTGTTATTGTAGTTGTAATATTAGTTTATGGAATGATAAAGGGTAGGAAAGTATATGAGTGGTTTATAGAAGGAGTAAAGGATGGGTTAGGAGTTTGTTTTAGAATATTTCCATGTCTATTAGCTATGCTAGTGGCAGTACAAATATTTAAAAATGCAAATCTTTTGGATTTGGTAAATAAATTAGTTGCGCCATTTTCAGGAGCAATAGGACTGCCAGAGGAGGTAGTTCCACTAGTTTTAATAAAACCTATATCAGGAAGTGGTGCTGTTGGAATGTTTACTGAAATAATTAAAACATATGGAGCAGATACATTTATAGGGCTTTTAGCATCAGTTATTATGGGAACAACAGAAACAATATTTTATACTATAACAGTTTATTTTGGAGCAGCAAAAATAAAAAAGATAAGACATACTTTATGGGCAGCTATAATTGCAGATATAACAGCTATAATAGTGGCAATCATTGTAGTTAACTGGATGTTAATATAGTACTATTAAATTTAAGGTTTCAATTGAAATACATTAGAAATTTTAAAGAAATTATTAAAGAGATATATCTTTTATGGATTTTAAATAAAGAAGACTATTTGGGAAAATTTTATATAAGTAGTATAATTATACTTAAAGTAATATAAAAAAACATGCAAATTATTATAATTGCATGTTTTTAATATATTTATTTAAATTTAAATCTGTCAACAATTAGTGCAATTGCATTATCACCAGATACATTACAAGCAGTTCCAAAGCTATCTTGAGTTATATATAAAGCTATCATTAAAGCAAGTTGAGCTTCACTAAAACCAAGATTTACTTGTAAAACTCCAAGGGCAGCCATAACTGCTCCACCAGGAACTCCAGGAGCTGCAACCATTGTTACACCAAGCATTGCAATAAAACCAGCAAATTGAGGGAATGTAAAAGACATTCCATTTAGTAGCATAACTGCAATTGAACAACAAGTAAGAGTTATTGTACTACCTGATAAATGAATTGTTGCACATAATGGAACCACAAATTCACGAACTCCTTTTGAAACTCCATTTTTTTCTGCAACATTAAGATTTACTGGAATAGTTGCAGCAGAAGATTGAGTTCCAAGTGCTGTTAAATATCCAGCTACTTGATTTTTAAGAAGAACAAATAAGTTTTTCTTGCTAGCAGATGCTGCTAAAGTAAATTGTAATAAGATTATACAGAAATGAAGTAATAATATTATTAAGAAAACTTTCCAAAATACAGAAAATATACTTTGAACTTCTCCTGTATAAGTCATATTTGCAAATATACCTAAAATATGTAATGGAATTAAAGGTATTATAATAACTTTTATAACCTTTTGAACTATTTCTTGAAATTCAAAAGCCATATTATAAAGAGTACGTCCTTTTATTGCAGATATACCAAGGCCTAATAAGAAAGCTAAAATTAAAGCTGTCATTACGGGCATTAAAGGTGGTATCTCAACAATAAATAGTGGAGATAATAATTTTTTTTCAGGATTATCTGCACTAAATGATATTGCTTTTGTAATAAACATAGGAAATACCTTTGATGATACAAAATAAGCAAAAAAACCTGCAATAAGTGTTGATCCATAAGCTAGTAATGTTGTAAGACCAAGCATCTTACCAGCAGAACCTCCAAGATCAGCAATACCGCAAACTACAAAACCTAATATTATAAGTGGTATTACAAATCCAAGGAAGTTACCGAATATTGAATTGAATGTGGCAAGGAGTCTAATAAATCCTTCTGGCATAAAGCTTCCAAATATTACTCCTAATATAATTGCGATTATTAATTTAGGGATTAAACCTAAGTTTTTCATGTGTATTCCTCCTGTGGACAAGTGTATTTTATATGATATTATAGTAATATGATATAAAAGTCAATTATTTATTATAAAATGTAATTATAAAGAGGAAATAAGTATAAAAAGAAGAATAACAATAATTATATGCAAATTAAGAGATAATATGATTGTAAATAAAAATAATGAGAGTAAATTAATTTTTACCAAAAAACAAATTGTGGGATTTGTTTTTTCGTTGTGGGGAGAGGTTTTGTATGGCAGAAGAAAAGTTTTATGTAGTTAATGAATCAGTATTACCGACAGTATTTTATAAGGTAATAGAAGTTAAGGAATTATTACATACAGGAAAAGTAAAGGATATATCAGAGGGAGTAAAAAAAGTTGGAATAAGTAGAAGTACTTATTACAAATATAAGGATTCTGTTTTTTTAATGGCAGAGGGAGTTAATAGTAAAAAGATAACTATTGTACTTTTATTAGCTCATAAATCAGGAGTTTTATCAAAAGTACTAGATTTTATAGCAACAAGACAATTAAATATATTAACAATAAATCAAGATATACCAATAAATATGACAGCTAACGTAACTATAACATTAGATGTTTCTAAAATTAAGGGGGATGTTAAAAACTTCTTATATAAAATAAGTGAAATAGAAGATGTTATAAAGGTTAGAGTTTTAACTGTTGAATAAACTTTTGGAGGGATTAGTATGAGAAACGATGTATTTAAGTTAAACAGAGAAAGATTAGCTGAGAAGTTAGAAGATAACTCTTTGCTTATTCTTTTTGCTGGGAAAGCACCAAAGAAAACAGCAGATGAACAATATCAATTTACACCAAATAGAAATTTCTATTATGTAACAGGTATAGATGAGGAAGATCATATATTTGTTATGGGAAAATTTGATGGAAAAGTAATAGAAAAAATGTTTATAAAAGAAATTGATCTTGAAATGGAAAAATGGTATGGCAAGACAATAAGAAAAGAAGAAGTTTTTGAAGTAAGTAAAATAGAAGATGTTGAATATTTAGGAGATTTAAAGCCATTCTTAAATAAGATATTAAATGAAAAGGTAGAAATGAATATTTATTTAGACTTAGAAAGAGATGCATTTGATAGTCTTCCTTCTGTAAGTAGTTCATTTTGCAAAAAACTTAGAAATAAATATCCTCAAGTTACAATAAAGAATGTATTTCAATTATTTGCTCCTTTAAGACTTGTAAAGAGTCCTGAGGAAATAAGTGAAATGCAAAAGGCTATAGATATAACAATTAAAGGTGTAGAATCACTTATGAAAAACTCTAAAGCTGGAATGAAAGAATATGAATATGAAGCATATTTTGAATTTGAATGTAAGAAAAATGGAGTAAAAGATTATGCATTTAAAACTATTGCAGCAGCAGGAAAAAATGCAACAATACTTCATTATGTTGATAATGATGCAGAAGCTAAAGATGGAGATTTAATTCTTTTTGATTTAGGTGCACAAGTTAATTATTATAATGGGGATATTTCAAGAACATTCCCTGTAAATGGTAAGTTTACTCAAAGACAAAAGGAAGTTTATGAAGCTGTACTTAGAGTAAATGAAAAAGTAATAGATGCATTAAAGCCTGGAGTTAAATTCTTAGAACTTAACAAACAATCAAGAGAGTGGATTGCAGAAGAGTGTGTAAATCTTGGATTAATAGATAATTTAGAAGAAGTATCTAAATATTATTGGCATAGTATAGGTCATAGTTTAGGATTAGATACTCATGACATTGAAAATGTAGGAAGAGATACTATATTAGAACCAGGAATGGTATATACAGTAGAACCTGGAATTTATATAGGAGAAGAAGGAATTGGAGTAAGAATTGAAGATGATGTATTAATAACAGAAAATGGTAATGAAGTTCTTACTAAAGAAATGATTAAAAGTGTTAAAGAAATAGAAGATTTTATGGCAAAATGTTAATAAATTATATACAAAATATTAAAATTGTATTGATAGAGATATAATTTTAATGTATAATTACATTAATTAACAAGTGAATAATTAGAAGAGGTAGAGGCGCAATATTTAAAAGTACTATTATTGAGGTAAGCACAATGAAGTAATAGGAAAGGAAATATTGCCGAAGGATGTAATCAATGCTTTAAGGTTACAATCCTGGGCTTATGTAAAATATGCATAAGACTGTCACAAAAGATATTTGTGGTGAGCTATCATTCAACGGATTTTTGCACATATAGCAGAACCTTGGGTGTTATCTCAAGGTTCTTTTTTTACATTAAAGTAAATGATGGGCCTCTAAATATTCACAAAATTATTTAAGGGGGATTCAATCATGAAAAAAAGAAATTATTTGGTATTTTTTTTAACGTTTATCTTAATGATGAGTATGTCAACAGTTGTTTTTGCAGCAGAGGTAGATCCAGGAACTTTAAATGCAGACAAGTTTGGAATATGGACAATAATTCCACCATTAGTTGCAATTATATTAGCCTTTGTAACTAAAAATGTTGTTATTTCCTTATTTATTGGAACACTAGCAGGTTGTTTTATGCTTCAAATTTTAGATCACAACGCATTTATATCATTAATACAAGCATTCTTAGACTTTATTCAAAGAGCATTAAATTCTTTGGCAGATCCATGGAATGCTGGTATTATACTTCAAGTTTTAGCAATAGGTGGAGTCATAAACTTAGTTGCAAAAATGGGGGGAGCAAAGGCTATAGCAGAAGCATTAGCTAAGAGAGCAAAAACTCCAAGAAGTGCCCAACTTGTAACTTGGTTTTTGGGGATTTTAGTATTTTTTGATGACTATGCAAATTCATTAATTGTTGGACCTATAATGAAACCTGTTGCAGATAAATTAAAGGTTTCAAGAGAAAGACTTGCTTTTATAATTGATGCAACAGCAGCACCAATTGCAGGACTTGCCATTATTTCAACATGGATTGGACTTGAAGTTGGACTTATAAATGATTCATTTACTCAAATAGGAGTTAAAGTAGATGCCTTTGGAGTATTTTTAGAAACTATTCCTTATAGGTTTTATAATATATTAATACTTGTCTTTGTTGTTATAACAACAATTATGCTTAGAGATTTTGGACCTATGAGGAAGGCAGAAATTAGAGCGAGAAAAGGAATAAAGGATAAAAAATCAGAACTTGAAAGTATTACTGTAAATGAAGAAATGGAAGTAAAAGAAGGGGTTAAATTAAGCATATGGAATGCAATTATTCCAATAGGTACACTTATAATTACAGCTCTTATAAGTTTTTATTATAGTGGATATTCAGCAATAATGGCTGGAAAGGATGTGGCCCTTCAAAAAGTATTAACCGAAGCACCATTTTCATTTAATGCAGTGCAGCAATCCTTTAGTGCAGCAGATGCATCAACTGCATTATTTCAATCAGCAGTATTTGCTTCAATAGTTGCAATAGCAATGGGAGTACTTAAAAAGATATTTACAGTGTCAGAGGCGGTAGATACTTGGATTGATGGAATGAAGGGTCTTATAATTACAGGAGTAATACTTTTACTTGCTTGGTCATTAAGTTCAGTAATAAAGGATTTAGGTACAGCAAAGTATTTAGTAACATTATTATCTGGATCAATACCACAGTTTTTACTGCCAAGTATAATATTTGTATTAGGTGCAGTAATATCCTTTGCAACAGGAACTGCCTATGGAACAATGGGTATATTAATGCCTCTTGCAATACCTTTAGCTCATTCAATATCACCAGATATGGGATATATTATAGTAAGTACAAGTGCAGTACTTACAGGAGCAATATTTGGAGATCACTGTTCACCAATATCAGATACAACAATTCTTTCATCAATGGGATCTGGTTGTGATCATATAGAACATGTAAAGACTCAAATGTGGTATGCATTATTTGTTGGAGGAATAACAATTATATTTGGATATATTCCAGTAGGATTAAATATACCAATATATATTGTACTTCCAGTGGCAATAGCTATAATTGCAATAGCTGTAAGATTTATTGGAAAACCAGTAGATAATGTAGAGTAAAAAAGTAATTAATTATATTAACTAAATAAATTTTATTAAAAAGCAAAATAGTAAACTTTTATGGATTTATATAAATTTCATAAGTTTATGGTTTTGCTTTTTTGTTGTAGTAAATTTTAATAAAAATATTTATACAATAGATTTAGTCTATTTTAAATAAGTGTATCATTAAACAAATTAAAATAATATCTTAATAAAGAGATAGAAATAAGTTCAGGAGAAGTTATGAGAAATAGAAATGTTATGAAAAATGGGGATATGTTTTCTAATATATTTGCTCAAACATTTTCAACCATCATAAATGATACAAACCTTATAGATAATATATTTAATAGTTTTTTTAGTGAAGATACATTTCAAAATATTAATTTAGGTGAGGATTTAATAAGGGTTAATATAAAAAATGAAAAAGATAAGTATCTAATTGAAGGAGTATTTCCAGGAATAGAAAGAAAAGATATAAGAATTGATTATAAAGATGATTATATATATTTAAATGTTAATAGAAAGCAAGTTTATTCAAATGGATATAATATGTCCATGATGGTTATGCAGTATGGAGATGGTTTTAGTAGGGAATTTTTTGTACCAAATGGAGATGTATCTAGAATGAATGCCTCCTTTAAAAATTATGAGCTAAGGTTAGAACTTCCTAAGTTAAATACTGAGTTATTTGAAGATAATTGTAATATTATAGATGTTGTAGATTTTGAAGAAGAATAAATATTAATATATAGGTTTATTCTGGGATTTTATTATGTCTTGCAACTTGATATAAGATAACTGTTGTGGGAGAATATAGTAAATGATAGAAAAAGGGGCGGGATCTTATGAAAGTATTAGATAGGATAAAATCGTTGAGAAAGATAATGAGAAAAAAGGAAATAGATTATTATATTATTTCTAGTGGAGATGCTCATCAAAGTGAGTATGTCTGTGAACATTATAGAGGCAGAGCGTACATGTCAGGATTTACAGGATCAGCAGGTACATTATTAATAGGCTTAGATAAAGGGATTCTTTGGACTGATGGAAGATATTTTATTCAAGCAGAAGATCAACTTAAAGGCTCTGGAATAGAACTATTTAAAATGAGAATACCAGGATGGCCTACTTTAGAAGAATGGCTTATGGAAAATATGAAAGATGGAGAAACTTTAGCTTTTGATGGTAAAACATTCTCTGTAAATAGTTATAAAAATTTTAAAGAGATAGAAAATAAAAAGAAAATTAATATAAAGATAGATGAAGATTTATTAGATGAAGTGTGGACTGATAGACCAGAAATTCCTAAGGAAGAAGCTTTTATTCATAACATTAAATATTGTGGTAAAAGTGCAGGAGAAAAACTAAGCGAAGTAAGAGAAAAGATGAAGGAATTAGGAGCAGAAAACTATATAATAGCTTCTTTAGATGATATTGCATGGCTTTATAATATTAGAGGCAATGATATACATTGTAATCCAGTTGTTATAAGTTACGCTTTAGTTAAGGAAAAGGAAGCATTTTTATATGTAGATAAAGATAAGATTTCTAATGAAATGGAAAAAGACTTAAATAGGAATGGAATAACTGTAAAGGACTATGATGGTTTAATAAATGGAATTAAAGCATTAAGAGGTACAGTTTTAATTGATCCTAATAAAACTAGTGCTTCAATATATGAAAATATAAAAAATAAAGATAATATAATTGAGCATTTAAATATAACAACATCTTTAAAGGCTATAAAAAATAAGGATGAAATTGAAAATCTAAAAAGATGCCAAGTAAGAGATGGCGTGGCAATGGTTAGATTTATGAAATGGCTTAAGGAGAATTTAGGAAAAATAGAAATAAGTGAAATTTCAGCTTCAGATAAGCTAGAGGAATTTAGAGCTTTAGGAGAATTATTTAGAGGAATAAGCTTTGATACAATTGCAGCTCATAAGGAACATGGTGCAATGATGCATTACTTCCCAACTAAAGAAACTGATTATAAACTAGACAAAAAAGGTTTCTTATTAGTAGATTCAGGTGGACAATATTTAGATGGAACTACAGATATAACAAGAACTTTTGTTTTAGGAGATCTTACAGAGGAAGAAAAGAGGGATTTTACTTTAGTTTTAAAATCTCATATAAATTTAATGAGAACAAGATTTTTAAAGGGAACAACAGGATCAAATGTTGATATAAGAGCTAGAGGACCTTTATGGGATAATGGAATAGATTATAAATGTGGAACAGGACATGGAATAGGCTTCTTCTTAAATGTACATGAAGGACCTCAAAGTATAAGCCCAGTACCAAATAAAATTCCTTTAGAACCTGGAATGATTATAACTAATGAACCTGGAGTTTATAAAGAAGGAAAACATGGTATAAGAACAGAAAATGTAATGCTTGTTGTAAATGATATTTCATCAGAGGAGTTTGGACAGTTTTATAAATTTGAAGTTATATCATTATGTCCGATTGATTTAAATGGAATAGATTCAGAATTATTAAGCAAAGAAGAAAAAGAATGGCTTAATAATTATCATAAAACTGTATTTGATACATTATCACATTATTTAAGTAATGAAGAAAAAGAATTTTTAAGAAATGAAACTAGAGAAATATAAAAATATTTTTGCTCAAAGACCAAAAAAAAGCTCCCTATGGAGCTTTTTTATTGGGTTTTAATTATATTAGAAATTTTTTATTGTAAAAAAATTTTATAAAAATAGATTGATTTTCTATGTTATTTTTATTTAATCTGTCTTTTCTTCTGGGGGATTAAAATATTTATTAATTAATATAGCTACAATAATTCCTATTGCAGTATCAATACTTCTTCCAACTGCATATGCATAAGATTGAGGGCCACTATAATTTATCATTATACCTATAAGAACTATACATGCTATGGTTACAGAACCAGGCTTATTAAAAAGATTGCATGTATATATAACTGCAACAATACCAAGACCTGTAACAAAGGAATTATAATCATATAAAAAAGGAAATTTAATCATAATGAATATAATAACTATTCCAAATAGACCACCAAGAATTGTGCCTATAAGTCTGTTTTTACCCATTGCAAAGGTACTAGATACAGTATCTTTCATACATATAACTGCTGCTATACAAGCATAAAAAGCATTTTCTCTTCCGATAAAATTAAAAATAACCATACATATAGTAACTGCTAAGGCGGTTTTTATGTTACGTAGACCTACTCTATGTATATTAAGTTTCATATTTACTTTCCTCCTAATTTAATATTTTAATATTATACCATAGGAAATAATATTGTGTTAATTTAATATGCCCTAAAATAATTGACATATAAGGATATATGGAATATTATATATTTAAAATGTAAATGCTATGATAAGAAGAGTAGTAAGAGTAGATTTCCAAAGAGAGCTAATAATTTGCTGAAAGTTAGCGTTATAGACTTTTATGAAGATGGTCTTTGAGCATATCTTTTGAACTTATAAATTTAAGGTTAGGAAGATACGGGAGCAACCGTTATATTGCATGGTGATGATAGTCACCTAGTGAGTTTCTTATTGTGAGATAGGAAAGAAATAGAGTGGTACGCGTATACAACGCCTCTATGCAATATGTGTTGCATAGAGGTTTTTTTTATAAGAATTTTAAAAATAGTAAATTATACATTAGTATGAAAATATAAGGAGGGTTTTAAGATGTGTAAAAAAACGTATTATATAACTACACCAATATATTATCCATCAACAAAACTTCATATAGGTAATACCTATACAACAGTTGCAGCAGATGCAATTTCAAGATTTAAGAGATTAACAGGATATGACGTAATGTTCTTAACAGGAACAGATGAACATGGACAAAAAATCCAAAGAATTGCTGAAGAAAAAGGAATAGCACCAATAGAGCATGTTAATGAAATTGTTGCTGGAATAAAAGATCTTTGGAAGCTAATGGACATAAAATATGATAAGTTCATAAGAACAACTGAAAATTATCATATTGAAGCAGTACAAAAAATATTTAAAAAATTATATGACCAAGGAGATATATATAAGAGTTCATATGAAGGCTTATATTGTACTCCATGTGAATCTTTCTGGACTGAAAGCCAATTAGTAGATGGAAAGTGTCCAGATTGTGGAAGACCAGTTGAAACTTCAAAGGAAGAAGCTTACTTCTTTAAGATGAGTAAGTATGCTGACAGATTAATAAAATATATAGAGGATCATCCAGATTTCATTCAACCAGAATCAAGAAAGAATGAAATGTTAAATAACTTCTTAAAGCCAGGTCTTCAAGATCTTTGTGTTTCAAGAACTAGCTTTAACTGGGGAGTTCCTGTAACTTTTGATGAAAAGCATGTAGTTTATGTTTGGATAGATGCATTATCAAACTATATAACTGCTTTAGGATATGGAAGTAACAATACAGAACTATTTGATAAATACTGGCCTGCAGATGTTCACTTAATAGGTAAAGACATATTAAGATTCCACACAATATACTGGCCAATAATGTTAATGGCACTTGATTTACCACTACCAAAGAAAATATTTGGTCATGGATGGCTACTTGTTGATGGCGGAAAAATGAGTAAATCAAAGGGTAATGTAGTAGATCCAGTTGCACTTGTTCAAAACTTTGGAGTTGATGCAGTTAGATACTACTTATTAAGAGAAATACCATTTGGAGCAGATGGATTATTTAATAATGAAATATTTATAAAGAAGATAAATTCAGATCTTTGTAATGACCTTGGAAACTTACTTTCAAGAACAGTTGCAATGGTTGAAAAGTATTTTGATGGAACAATTCCAGCACCTTTAGAAAAGGAAGAAGTTGATGATGATTTAATAAATCTTGCATTAGCTACTCCAAAGAAGGTTGAAGATGCAATAAATGGACTTAAGATTCCAGAAGCTTTAGAAAATATATTTGAATTAGTTGGAAGAGCTAATAAGTATATTGATGAAACAACACCATGGATATTAGCAAAAGATGAAGAAAAGAAAGGTAGACTTGGAACAGTTCTTTATAACTTAGCAGAAAGTTTAAGATTTATATCAGTTCTTATATCACCATTCTTACCAACAACAGCTGAAAAGATAAATGAACAATTAGCAGTAACAGCTAAGGATTGGAGTTCATTAGAAGGCTTTGATGGAACAGCACCAGGAACAACAGTTAAAAAGGGAGAAAGTTTATTCCCAAGAATAGATGTTGATAAAAAATTAGCTGAACTTGAAGAATTAAGAAAAGCTCAAATGGATGCTGTAAAGGCAAAAGAAGAAGCAGAAGCAAAGGTAGAAGAAGCTAAAGAAATGACACTAATAAAGGAAGAAATAACTATAGATGACTTTGAAAAGTTAGATTTAAGAGTAGTTAAAGTATTAGAATGCGAACCAATAAAGAAAGCAAACAAGTTACTTAAACTAAAAGTAGACCTAGGTGGAGAAGTTAGACAGGTGGTTTCAGGAATTGCTAAACACTTTAAGCCAGAAGATTTAATAGGAAAGAATGTTGTATTAGTTGCAAATCTTAAACCTGTTAAATTAAGAGGAGAATTATCACAAGGAATGATACTTGCAGCATCAACTGATGATGATAGTGTATTAAAGTTAGTAAACCCAGGAGAATTACCAACTGGAAGTATAGTAAGATAAATATTTTATAACATTAAAGGAAGTTAGCTTAAAAATTAAGTTGACTTCCTTCTTATATACATAGGTATAAAAAGTATTATTAAAATTAAACATAATATATTAAGGTTTTTAAATAGTAAAAGTTTATATAAAAGAGGTGAATTATGAAGGTTATAATAGGAAATGCTTGGCCTTATGCAAATGGTAAGCTTCATTTAGGAAGAATAGCAGTATTTTTACCAGGAGATATTCTTGCAAGGTATCATAGAATGATGGGTGATGATGTAATATTTATATCAGGTAGTGATGCTCATGGTCACTTGGTAAAAAGGAAGGCAAAAGAATTAAAGATTACTCCAAAGGAAACTTTAGATAAATATCACAGAGAATTTTTAAATTGTTTTAAAAATTTAAATTTTTCCTTTGATTTATTTACACATACTGATACAGAGTATCATCAAAATATGGTAAAAGATTTTATTTTGGAATTATATAAAAATGGATATATATATGAAGAAACTAGTTTAGAAAATAACAAGGAAAGTAAACACTTATTTTTTGCTCTTTCTAAAGTAGAAAAAGATGTAAAGAAAATGTTTATTAAACAAGAATTTTGGAGAAAAAATTCTCAAGATATAACTAAAAGGTATATAGATGAAGGTTTAAGAGATAGAACTGTAACTAAAGAGATAGATTGGGGAGTTAATGTACCATTAGATGGCTATTCAGATAAAAAGATTTTCGTATGGATTGAAGCATTAATGGGATATATTACTGCAACTTCTAAATATTTAGAGGGAAAAGAGGATAAGCTTTCAGATTATTGGGATGGTGATGATAGTAAGGTATATCTAGTTCATGGTAAGGATAATATTCCATTCCATACTATAGTTTTTCCAGGGCTTTTAGCAGCATTAGGATTTAAAAATACTAAATTAAATATTATTTCTAGTGAACATTTAAAGCTTGAAGGCAAAGATTTTTCTACAAATAAAAATTGGGCAATTTGGGTAGATGAAATACTTAAAAAATATGATGTTGATACTTTAAGATATTATTTAATATTAAATGGACCTGAATTTAAAGATACTGATTTTAAGTGGAAAAATTTTATTAATTCACATAATTATGATTTAGCTTTAGAATTAAATGAATTATATAAAAAAGCAGTATTAAATGGAAATATTAAAGAATGTACTTTAGAAGAGAAAAATAGAATGTTAAATTTATATTTTAGTGTAGGAGAAAAAATAGAATATGGAGAATTTAAAAGTGCATTAAAAGAAATATTTTCTTATATAAAAGAAGAAAATAAAAAAATAAAACCTTCTATTAATATAGTAATAAATTTGGCTAATATATTAGAACCATTTTTACCAAAAACAAGCAGAAATATAAAAGAAAAGTTTTGCATAAATGAATGTATTTGGAATTTTATATCTATTAAAAAAATACCAGAAAATTTGGTTTATAATCCAATTTTTGAAAGTATAGATAAGAAAAATATAATTGAAGAAATTAAGGAATTAAAAGAAAATAAATTTTGTAAGAATTTCCATAAAAAATAAAAAACCTAGAATATCTACAATAGGGGGACGAGATATTCTAGGCAAACCAATCAATTAAGATGGTTATAAGGGGTAAATAATAATGCTTTAACTACTTTACAATTACATAATAACCTAGTAATATGTCATTTATGTGTCAAAAAATATAATAAAATATTAAGAGATAATAATAAAAATATTAAATTTTCAATAAAAGCAATTAATTTGAATAAATCTTAGCGAAATCTAGTATTTTAATGGTTTTCCTGTCGTAGTCTATTATATTTTCGTTTTTTAATTTTATTAATTCTCTAGAAAGAGAAGGTCTTTGAACACCAAAGGAATCTGCTAAAGCTTGTTTTGTCATAGATAATATTATTGTGTCACTATTTTGTTTTTTAGATTCTTTTAATAAGAAATCATAGATCATATTTCTTAAAGATTTAGATGTTACTTGGCGCAATTTTGAACTTAAAAGTATAGCTTTATTTGACAATAGTTTTAAAAATAACAATAGAAAATTTTGATTTGATTGAAGGAGGTTTGTAACCTCCTTTTTATTTATATGAAGGACTAAACTTTTATCCTTACTAACAACATCCATAGGATAAGTATTTTTATCTCCAAATAGAAGATTTTCTCCAAACATATTTCCTTCCTTTAACCCAGTTACAACTAGGGTGTTACCGTTAGCATCATTTTGTTGAATTTCAATTTTCCCACTTATTATAATACTTAAATGATCACATTTTTCAGTATGAAAGAAAATGGTTTCTTCTTTTGAATAATCTTTTATATTAACTAAAGGATTTTTTAGTAGTATGCTTAATTCATTTTCACTAAAATTCTTAAATAATAGAGAAGTTTTTAATACAGAAATTATTTCAGTATTATTCATAGCTTTCACATCCTTTCAAATTTCATATGTTTTGTATAAGTTACTTATAATGTATAATAATATACATATTAGATTATTTAAAGAGGGAGATAGAGGATATGGAAAATAAATATAAAATTTTTGATACTCATGCTCATTATGATTCAGAAGATTATGATATAGATAGGGAAAATATACTTAAAGAATTAAAAGAAAATGGAGTTATTGGAATATTAAACTGTGCTTCATCATATGATAGTGTTAAAGCAACAGATGAACTTACAAAAAAATATGATTTTGTATATGGTGCATTAGGAATACATCCTGAAAATGCAGATGAGTTTACAGAAGAAAGACTTGATATAATAAAAGATATGATAAAAGCAAATGATAAGATAGTTGCAGTTGGAGAAATTGGATTAGATTATTATTGGGAGGAAAATCCACCAAGAGAAATCCAAAAAGAAGTTTTGAGAAAGCATATGGAACTTGCAAAGGAATTAAATATGCCTGTAATAATTCATGATAGAGATGCTCATAAAGATACTCTTGACATAATAAAAGAGTTTCCAGAAGTTAAAGGGATTATCCATTGTTTTTCAGGAAGTGTTGAGTTTGCAAGAGAATGTATAAAACTTGGATATTATATAGGATTTACAGGAGTAGTCACATTTAAAAATGCAAAAAAGATTGTTGAAGTTGCAAAAGAAATACCTTTAGATAGAATGCTTGTTGAAACTGATGCACCATTTATGGCACCTGTACCAAACAGAGGAAAAAGAAATAGGTCAGACTATATAAAAGAAATAATAGAAAAATTAGCAGAGATAAGAGATTTAGACCCAATTGAATTAAATATCAAGTTAAATGATAATTTTTATAACTTGATTAATAAAGAAAAATAGAATATAATTAAATGGAATTAATTGTAATTTTTATTTATAACAATTAATTTAAAGGAGACATTTTCACTAAGAACCAGGACGTAAGGAGACTCCATAAAGAACTGAGATATATAGGAATTATACATTTTTTTTAGGTATGCAAAGTATTGCATTTTTTATGTCAGTTCAAACAAGCAAGAGGCTTTTAATTTGACAAAATATTAAAAAGTAATATATAATGCAAAAGACACTCTTGCCAAAGGAGGGAAATCAATGGTAGAAAAATTTAAAACTTTTATTAAGAAAAGTTTTTCTAACGGTCCGAAGGCAAAAATAGTGATATTAGCCACGGTCTGTATTGTGGCAGTAACAATAATTACAATTGTTACAATGAGGAAGACAGTAAAATTAAGAATTGACGGAAAAGAAGAAACATTTATCACATATAAAGGGACTGTTAAAGATGCGTTGCAAGATAAAGGTGTAGAAGTATCTGAACATGATAAAGTGCAACCATCCTTAGAATCCAAAATTAATGAGGCTGAAGAGATTACAGTTAAAAAGGCCGTGCCTATCAAGGTTAACTTTGCAAAGAAAGACGTTACAGTTCTTTCAGCAGAAGATAATGTTGAAGATGCCTTAGTAGCTAGTAATGATCAACTTAAAAAAGAAGGAGTAGAATATGTAAAGGGCGTTGATGAAGTTAAGCCTGGACCAAATACTCCAATAGAAAAAGATATGAATGTTGATGTCGTAAAGGTAGAAACTAAAAATATAACAGAACATAAAGATATACCTTATGACACAGTAACTAAGAGTGACTCATCTCTTGAAAAAGGGAAGGAGAAGGTTGAAGCTGTAGGTAAGAACGGAAAGCAAGAAGTTACTTACCAAGTGGTTTATAAAGATGGCAAGGCGGCTTCAAAGAGAGAGGTAAACAGTAAAACTGTTGCAACTCCTGTAAACGCGATTGTTGTACAAGGTACTAAGAATCCCGTAAAATATATACCAAATAGAGGAGATTCAGTACAATATAAAAAACATTTAGTTATGGAATCAACAGCATATTCAGGACATAATACTACTGCTACTGGTGTTAGACCAGTGTACAACCCTGGGGGTGTAAGTACAATAGCAGTTGACCCAAGAGTTATACCGTTAGGTAGCTTAGTATACGTAGAAGGATATGGTTATGCAAGAGCCGCAGATACTGGTGGGGCTATTAAAGGAAATATAATAGATGTTTTCTTCAATAGTTCAAGTCAATGTAATTCATGGGGAAGAAAATATGGCGTAGATGTTTATATAGTATCTTATCCGGGAGAATAGTAGGATTTTATAGAGATAACAAAAATGTGTTATCTCTTATTTTTTTGCACTTATATAATTAAGGATTATTTGACATACCATTCATATATATGTAAATTATTTATATAGAAAACTGCTAAGGAATAATTAGAATTAGCGAAAGGATGTAAAGCCGTGGAAAAAAAGGTTATAAAAGAAGTTATAGTTGTAGAAGGTAGAGATGACATTGATGCAGTAAAGAAGGCTGTGGATGCAGAACTTATTGCTGTTGGAGGATTTGGAATAAATAAAAGAGTTATAGATAGAATAAAAGAGGCTCAAAAAAGAAAAGGTGTAATAGTACTTACTGATCCTGATTTTGCAGGAGAAAAGATAAGAAGTATTATTAGAAAAAGAGTAAAGGGAATAAAGCATGCTTATATTGCTCAAGAAGATGGATTAAAAGATGGAGATATTGGAGTAGAGAATGCTTGTCCTGAAGTTATAATAAGAGCTTTAGAAGGAGCTAAGGTCACATTAGAAGAAAAGACATCTATTTATGGAATGGAAGATATGTTTTTCTTTAAACTTACAGCAGATAGCAAAGCAAAAGAAAGAAGAATGGCCCTTGGAAAAGAACTTGGAATTGGATATGGAAATGCAAAGCAAATGGTATCTAGATTAAATAATTACGGAATAGATAAAGATGAATTTGTAAAAGCTATACAAAAGGTAGATAAGGAAATAGGAGAATAATAATATGGAAATAAAAGATTATAAAACTCAAGAACTTGTAAAAAAGTACAACTTTAAATTTTCAAAGAGTCTAGGACAAAACTTTCTTATAGATGATTCTGTGTTAAATGATATAGTAAGCGGTGCAGATGTAAATGATGAGGATTTAGTAATAGAAATAGGTCCTGGAGTTGGAACCCTTACAGCTCAGCTTTTAAATAAAGCTAAAAAGGTTGTTTCAATTGAATTAGATAGTGATTTAATACCTATATTAACTGAAGAACTTGGAAGTCATCCAAACTTTTCACTTATACACAAGGATGCACTTAAAGTTGACTTCAATGAAATAATTGGAGATGAAAAAAGTGTAAAGCTAGTAGCTAACCTTCCATACTATGTAACTACTCCAATTATAGTTAAACTTTTAAAGGATGGATATAAGTTTAAGAGCTTAACTATAATGATTCAAAAAGAGGTTGCAGAGAGAATTGATGCAGAGCCAAACTGTAAGGAGTATGGATCCCTTTCATTATTAGTTCAATATTACTGTAATACTAAAATAATAAGAAAGGTTGCTCCAAGTTCATTTATACCAAGACCTAAGGTTGAGTCTATTGTTATAAGATTAGATAGACTAGATGAGCCAAAGGTTAAAGTTAAAGATGAAGCTCTTATGTTTGAAATAATAAGAAGCTCCTTTAATATGAGAAGAAAAACTTTATGGAATGGAGTAAAGAATATAGGCTTAAGTAAAGAAGACCTACAAAAGGCTTTTGAGGAGGCAGGAATAGATCCTAAGAGAAGAGGAGAAACTTTATCCCTTGAAGAGTTTGCAAAGCTTAGTGACAGAATTTATGAATATAAATAAGCTAATATTATCATAACAGGAACCTTCACGCATATACTATATTGAATAAATATATGTGGAGGTAATGGGAGATTGGCACGTAATAAGTTATATAGAAATTTTATAATACTACAAGAAGATGAAAAATATAAAAAATCATCCTTAAATGAAAAAGCTTTATCTGGATATGCAAAGATTGAAGCAAAGGGAGATAAGTGTAAAATAACCTTTTATGCTCAGAACTTAAAAAAGGATGACAATTATGCCATAGTACTTATTTGTAACAAAAAAGATATGAAACAAATTATTGATATGGGATCAATAGTTATTAATAATGTTGGTAAAGGTGAGGCTTGTGTAGAATATTTTTCTGATGATATAGGTGGATTAAGTCTTTCTTATGATAAAATTTCAGGAGCTGCAGTATGTAAGAAGTCAGGAGAAAAATTAGATTTCTTAATGTATGGTTTTATTAATGGTGAAAAATATCAAGAGGGATGGAAGAACTTTAAAGTTCTAAATTGTGATGATAAAGGTAAGCAGATGAAACAAAAAGAATATATTAAGAAGTCTAGTGATAAAAAAGATCATGAAGAAAAGCATGATAAAGATGATTGTTACAAGATGATTCATGAAGAAAAGCATGATAAGGATGATTGCAAGAAGAAAGACTATGAAGAAAAGCATGAGGATAATTGCAAAAAGAAGGATTATGAAGAGAAACATGATGAGTATGATTGCAAGGATAAAGATTATAAAGAAAAGCATGATAAAGACGAGTGCCATAAAAAAGAACAGGATTCAAAATGTAAGTGTATTGATAGAGAACCTGTATTAGAGAAATTTGAAAATTATGAAAGAAACATAGAACAAAATTTAGATCCATATGATTTTAAACTAAGAGGTGGAATTGGAGATTTCTTTGAAAACTTAGTAAAGGGTTTTGAAGAAGTTAAGGGAGAGTTTAAAGGCTTACCTTATTGCAAATGGTTTAAAGTACCTGTTAAAGATATAGAGGATATGTGTGCTATTAACGATTATAATAAATACTCAATAATTTATTATCCTATGTTAAATTACTATCCATATATAAATAAACATGGATATTTTATGATGGGATATAAATGTGATTCTAAAGGTAATTTAAAGTACTTAGTTTATGCTATTCCAGGTAAAAAGGATAAAGATGAACAACCTTATGGAGGTAAATCTGGATTTGTTACTTGGTGTAAGAAAAAAGATGAGGATATTGGTTTTTGGTTAATGTTCTATGATTATAAAAATTCAACTATTGTTGTACCTTCAAAGTAATAAAATTGTAATATAACAATAGTTTGCCAATGGTAATGTAAAGTATTATAATTTAAATATGATTAGGAGAAGCTTAAGCTTCTCCTAATTACTTATATGACTTTTGGAGGATATATGAGACTAGTATTATTTCAAATAGGAAACTTTAAGGTATATAGCTATGGGTTTATGATAGCTATAGGAGTAATTGTAGCTTCAGCTATATTTTTAAGAAGAACAAAAAAGGCTGGATACAATGAAGATAAAATACTAAATTTACTAATATTTACGGTTATAGGTGGTGTTTTAGGAGGTAAAATACTATTTATAATAACTGAACTAAAGAATATAATTAAAGATCCATCAATGCTCCTAGACTTCGGTAATGGGTTTGTTATTTATGGAGCGATAATTTTAGGCGGCTTAGTACTTTATTTATATTGCAAGAAAAATAAATTTGACTCTTTAAAGCTTTTAGATTTTGCAGCACCATGTGTGGCTTTAGCTCAAGGTTTTGGAAGAATAGGATGTTTCTTAGCAGGATGCTGCTATGGAAGAGAAACTTCACTTCCAATAGGAGTTGAATTTCCAATAAACTCTTTAGCACCAAGTGGAGTATGTTTAATACCAACACAACTTTATAGTTCAATATTTGATTTTATTTTAGGTGGAGTATTATTATGGTATAGTAGGAAAAACAAAAAAGAAGGAAGAGTTTTAGCTTTATACATAATAATATATAGCATTGGAAGATTCCTTGTTGAATTTTTAAGAAATGATCCTAGAGGAAGTGTAGGAGTACTATCTACATCACAGTTTATAGCTATTTTTACATTTATATTTGGATGTATAATATACAATTTGGATAAAATAAAAAGGAGAGGTAAACAAGGTGAAAAAAAGTAGAATAACTAAAATATTAATGCTTTTTACTATGCTTATTATTGGAATAACTATGGTTGGATGTTCTCCAGTAAATGATGCAATGGTTAAGCTTGGACTTAGAAATAATGATTTTAATTATATGAAAACAAATAAAGTAGATGAAATTATAATTGAAAGTAACAGAGATACAGGATTTAGATTTAAGGTTACTGATCCAAAGGCTATTCAAGAAATATATAATGAATTATCATCTGGAGATCCAGAATCAGAAAGAAGTTCATTAGAACCTGATTATATTTTTAAAATTCATTCAGGAGATCAAGTTAAATCATATAAATATGTTGTTGGTGTTGATGAAAGTGGAAAAGGTAATTTTTACAATGATACTAATGCCTACAAAGTTCCAAAAAATCTAGACCAAACAATAATAAACAACTTATCATTCATAAGAAGACCAAGAGATTTTAATTCAATTTATTATGGAACAATAATGAAGGTATTAGAGATGAATAAGAGTCAGCTTGGAGATGGAAAGCATAAGGTTGGAATTAATATACTTGGTGATATAGATTGCGTTAAATATGTTTTTTCAGTTGAATTACAAGGATTTCAAAATGAAGTCCAAAAGATAATTCCTGGAGCTGAAATTATGAAAAAGGATAATTCACAAGATTTTAATGTAATTGTTAATGTACAAAATAAGGGTTATGATAGTAGCACTTTCAGAACACTTATAACAATAGATAATAAGACTGACAATGTATATAGTAAATATTATGTTGTAGGTCATTATGATTTTAAAAAATGGGATATAACAGTAGGAAAAGATGGGCAAAAGCCTGAAAACTGGTAAACTGAGGAGGAAGAAAAATGAGTGAATTTTCAAGTAAGGGAACACCTATAGGTGAATTTAAAAAGAAGCCTAAATATGGGAAAATAAAAAATGTAATTGGAGTTATAAGCGGTAAAGGTGGAGTTGGTAAATCTACTGTAACTGGTATAATGGCAACTATTCTTAGAAAGAAAGGTTATAAGGTTGGAGTTCTTGATGCAGATATAACAGGTCCATCAATGCCAAGATTTTTTGGTATAAATAATAAAAGAGGGCAAATAATATCAATAGATGAACAAAATTTAAAGTTCATCCCAGCTACTACTAATAGTGGAATAAAAGTTATGTCTATGAATCTTTTAACTGATGTAGAAGACGATCCTGTTATATGGAGAGGTCCAGTAATAACTGGAGTATTAAACCAAATGTATTTTGATACTGAATGGGAAGAATTAGATTACCTATTAATTGATATGCCACCTGGAACAGGAGATATAGCCCTTACAGTTATGAATGACTTTAATGTAAAAGAGCTTATAATAGTTTCAACACCACAAGATATGGTTTCAATGATTGTTAAAAAGGTTGTAAAGATGGCTCAAAAAGTTGGAACACCAGTAAGAGGTGTTGTTGAAAATATGTCTTACATAATTTGTGATGGTTGTGACAAGAAATTAAGAGTATTTAGTAAGAAATCAGCAGAAGAGCATGCAGAATATCTTGGATTGCCACTTTTAGGAGAACTTCCAATAAACTTAGAGCTTACAGAAGCATTAGAAGAGGGAAGAGCTGAGGAGTACGTATTAGATAATCCTCTATACTCATTAATCTTCGAAGGATTATATTAAGATGTACTCTCTATAAGAGAGGAGAATTTTTATATGAAAGCTCATGTAGATAAGGACACTTGTATAGGATGTGGATTATGTCCATCAATTTGTCCAGATGTATTTACAATGGATGATGATGGGAAGGCAGTAGCTTTTAACAGTGATGTATCATCAGAACATGAAGACGGAGCTAAGGAAGCTGAAGAAAGCTGTCCAGTTGATGCTATCGAAGCAGAATAATTAAATAATAAAAATAGCAGATCTAAAAATTTAGGTCTGCTATTTTTATTAGAAAATATTATTTGTATATTTGCCAAAGGAATGATTCATTGGAGAGTTTGAAATATTATTTGATATGTATATATAATTACCAATGGAAGCTTTATTAGTTTGGTAAGATGGTATTGAAATTAATCTGCCATCTTCAAGCTCAATAAAAGTTTCTAAATTATTAATATCAATTATTTGTCCACGCAAGGTATTAACCTCCTAATTAGTGATTTAGTATGCATTTCATTTTAGTAAGTATAATATTTTATATATTAGGCTAAAACAAATACTTACTTAAAAATATAGTTTTATATTAATAGTGTTATCAGTATAGGCAATATATATACAAAAAAAGGTGCTAATAATAGCACCCTTAATAAATATCATTATATATAATTTTAAAAACATCTAAAGCTTCTTCTATTTTTGGCTTCAGTAAGTATTTCTTTTTTAAATACTCTTTTTTACCAGCTGGAGTAAGAGAATATATTTTTCTGAATTTCTTTTTAGGATTATCCCAAGTTCCAACAATTAGGCCCTCTTTTTCAAAGGCTTTTAGTAGAGGATATATTCCTCCTGTACTAGGAATCCATTTACCCTTTGTACGGACTCCTATTTCATGAGAGATATAATTTCCTGTTGTAGGACCTAAAGTAAGTATATGAAGAACGTAAATCGGTAAAAGACCCTTTGTAAAAACTTGGCCAACTGCTTCTTTTTCTTTTTTTACCTTTTTAAGCTCTGTAATTTTCTTTTTATATTCCTCATAAAGACGTTTTTCCTCAGACTCTATATCCTTTAAATCAGAAAAATTTGTTTTATTCATTAGTTATTACACCTCTTGAAATATCAATCCTAATAAGCCAGGTCCTGTATGAACTCCTAATGCTGGTCCAATTGTAGCAGGAGCTATTGACTCTATATTATGCAGTTTAGAAACTGCTTCATAAAATGGAGTGAATTCTTCAATAGAAGAACCACCGTTTAAAACCCATACTTTACATTTACATTTATCAAGATGTTCCTTTGCTATTTTTAAAAGTCTATTTATTGATTGTTTTCTTCCACGTACTTTTGCATAAGTGTAGTATACTCCCTCATCATCAACAGAAATAATAGGTTTTAAGTTTAATATTTCTCCAATTGTTCCAGCAACTTTTCCTATTCTTCCACCCTTTTTTAAGTATTCTAATGTGTTTATAGTAAAATAACCATAAGTTTTTTTACGAAGCTTTGGAAGTTCTTCAATAATTTCTTCAAAAGTTTTTCCTTCCTTAACTAATTCTGCTGCGTTTAATACTAAAGCACCTTCAGCCATACTAAGTATTTTAGTATCAAAAACATAAGATATTAGTTTAGGATGATCTTCAAGGGCTAATCTTATTGCATTAGAAGTTCCAGAAAGACCACTTGAAATTGTAACTGCAATTACGTGAGTATAGCCTTCTTCTTCTAATTTAGTTAATATGTTTTCGATTCTAGCTGTACTAGGTAATGAAGTAGTTGGAACTTCCTTATCTAAAGAAGCATAAACCTCTTCAGGACTTAAATCTATTTTATCTTCGAATTCACCAGTTGAATATATTATTTTAAATGGTGTAAATTCTATGTTGTTATCTTTTAATTGTTCTAAAGTTAAATCTGATCCACTATCAGTTAAAACAGCAATTTTTTGCATAAATGATTCCTCCTAATTTTTAGATTATAATAAAATCTTTATCACTACTGATAATATAAACTATATCATTAGTGATAGAGTTTATCAAGAAAAAAGAAATTATTTCCAACAATAATTTCTTTTTTATATTAATAATTTATTTTAGAACTAGAATCTACTATATTCCATATAGTATTACCAGGTGTTAAAGATACTTCATTACCTTCTAAATCATAAAGTTTAGTGTCTCCAAACTCTGAATCTTTATTCCACTTTATTTCAATTATTTTTCCATTAGAAAATAGAAGTCCATCTCCAGTATTAACTAAATCTATATCTAAATGAGAATTATCAGTTTGTAAGGTTATATCAGTTTTTTGTATTACTAAGTTAGTAAAAGTTAGTGGATTATTTGTAATGGCATCTATTGCAACTTCTCCATCCATATGTTTAGTATATAGACCATCTTTAAAGGTATAAGATGTTTTATATATATTATTAGGCTCAACTATTATATTATTAGCTGATTTTAAATTTTCTTTATTAAAATATTCTTTATTAAATTTTAAAGAAGATTCTGCTTTTAAATTATATTTTTTATCCTCCACAGCTTTTAATATTTTAGTACTTGATGTGTATAAGTTATGAGGAGCTTCTCTATTATTATCTCTATAATAATATTTACCGTTATACATTTCATTTAAGCTCATAATTGCAGTATCTTTCTTTACTTCATTAAGAGCTTCTTTAGAGCCACCACAATGGGCTATAGGAAGGGAGTATTCCTTTGAAATAGTTAAAAAATATGGACGTATGCTTCTAATAGGTCCTATTTTTTCAGAACTATTACTATGATATACAGCAATGAATCTAGGTATTCCCCCTTCAGCAGAAGTTTCATATACTATATCAGCAAAGGATAATCCGCTTTGAGGTCTTGAAGCTTTGGAATTTTCAATAACTGCCATATAAGGCGTTCTGCTTTTGGGGTCTTCCTTTGATTCAATTCCTGTAAAGGGATAATTATATGTTTTTTCAATTTCTATATTTTCTACATTATTTTGAGATGTAGGAATAGATTCATTAGAATTACAGGATACTAATGATGAAATAATAAATATTGAAATAAAAGATAACAATAATTTTTTTCTCATATTTTCCTCCTAAAATTAAAATTTCATTATTTAATGTATATTAAGGTTTTGGTTTAATTAATTCTTATTTAGCAAAAAAATTTTATGTCAAAATTAAAAAAGAGAGGGAATGAGATTTAAATAGATTTAACTAAGTAATAAGAGATAATATATCGAATTATTAAAAAAAAAATACAATTGCGCTAGAATATCTTTTGAAGTATAATAATACAAGTATTAAAAAAAAGTACTATATATTGTGTGAACGGGGGTAGTTTGAATGCTATATGTTGTGAAAAGGGACGGTAGAGAAGTTGAGTTTAATTCAGAGAAAATAGTAAATGCAATAAAGCGTGCGGCTGAAGAAACTAACTTAAATTTAAAGGATAGTAAGACTTTAGAGATTGTTCAAAAGGTTATTGATTATATAGAAGTAAGCGGAGAAAATAGAATATCTGTAGAAGAAGTTCAAAATCTTGTGGAGAAAGCATTAAGAAATTCAGAACTTAATGAGGTACTAGGTGCATATAGAAATTACAGAACGGAAAGAACTAAAATTAGAGAGATAAAATCAGATCTTATGAAAGCCATTAGTAAAATCGGAGTTGAAACTGATAGAGATAATGCAAATGTAGGAAATAATTTTAGTTCAAAGTTATTAAGAATAGCATCTGAATCAAATAAATGGCATAATTTAGCTTCAATGCCAAAGCATTTAGCTAAAGCTCATGAAATCGGAGATTTATACTATCATGATTTAGATAGTTATAACTTAACAACTAATTGTCTTCATATACCAACTAGAGAAATATTAGAAAATGGATTTAACACAGGTTATGGAACAATAAATGCACCAAAGAGAATAGAAACAGCAGCGGAATTATCATGTATATTATTACAATCAACTCAAAATGATATGTTTGGAGGACAATCACACCCAGACTTTGATAACGACATGGGTATTTTTGTAGAACCAACAAGACAAGAAATTATAGCTGAATTAAAAGAGCTTGAAATTCCAGAAGAAAAAATAAATGAACTTGCAGAAAAAAAATTAAGAAAAAGAGTTCATCAAGCAATGCAAGGAGTTGTATATAATTTAAATACAATGCATTCAAGAGCAGGATCACAAGTTCCATTTAGTTCAATGAATATTGGAATACCAGAGTCAGCGGATGCAGCACTTGTTTGTGAAGTTTTCCTATTAGAGTACGAAAAAGGATTAGGAAAAGGAGAGCAACCAATATTCCCAAACATAATCTTTAGAGTTAAAGATGGAGTAAATAGAGAAGAAAATGATCCATATTTCTATTTATATAAATTAGCATGCAGAGTTGCAGCTAAGAGAATGAATCCTACATTTATGAATATAGATGCAGATTTTAATAAAAAATACTATGATATGGGAATTACTCCAGCAACAATGGGATGTAGAACATACCTTATGAGCAATGTAAATGGAGATCCAGGTATTAATGGAAGAGGAAATATAGCACCAACTACTTTAAACTTACCTAGAATAGGAATACAAGCACAAGGAAACATAGATAAATTCTTTGAAATATTAGATTTAAGACTTAACCTTGCAAGAGAAGCCTTAATGCACAGATATGGTGTTCTTAAAAAACTAAGAGTTAAAGATTTACCATTTGTAGCAGGACAACATTTAATGAAGGGATCTGAAGGACTTTCACCAGATGATTCAATAGAACCAATCTTAAAACAAGGAACTTGGGGAATTGGATTTATAGGACTTGCAGAAACACTTGTTGCATTAGTTGGTAAGCATCATGGAGAAGACGAAAAGGCAAGGGAACTTGGACTAAAAATAATTGAACATTTAAGAGCTTATTGTGATAGATCAACTGAAGAAACAAAACTTAACTGGAGTGCATATGCAACACCAGCAGAAGGATTATCAGGAAAGTTTATAAAGCAAGACCAAAAAGCTTTTGGAATACTTAAAGGTGTAACTGATAAAGAATACTACACTAATAGTTTCCATGTTCCAGTTGGATGTGCTATTTCAATAAAGGATAAAATAGATATTGAAGCACCATACCACAAACTTTGTAATGGTGGACATATAAGTTATTTAGAAGTTGATGATTCTCCATCAGGTGAGGACATAATGGATATATTAAATTATGCATACAGAAATACAAATATAAGCTACTTAGGAATAAACTTCCATATAAGATATTGTAAAAATTGTGGAACTTATTTACAAAGTAATGAAAAGAAGTGTAATAATTGTGGAAGCACAGATATACAAGGTGTTTCAAGAGTTACTGGATATTTAAGCCTAGATGAAAGATTTGGTCCAGGAAAATATCATGAAAGAGAAGATAGAATAACTCACACAGGAACAGGAACAAATTGTTACCAAAGTTGTTAGAGTATGCAGAAAGCTTTTATAATAGAGAAATTTCTCTATTATAGAAGCTTTTTTTCAAATTAAACTATATGGTTTTAGTTTATAATAAAGTAAATAATATTTATATTATATAAGTATTAATAAAATTAATTAAGTAATAAATATTTTTGATTATATATGATAAATTTTATCAAGATGATATAATGTAAATTAATTAAGGAGTGAACTTATGGGAAAAAAGATTAGACTTGCAGGAATAGCTTATGAAAGTTTAGTAAATGGCCCTGGGATAAGGAGAGTATTTTTTTCACAAGGTTGCAAGCATAATTGTAAGGGTTGCTTTAATCCAGATACTCATGATTTTCAAGGTGGAGAAGAAAGAGATATGGATGAACTTATAGAAGATGTTTTAGCTAATCCTATGCTTAAAGGGGTAACCTTTAGTGGTGGAGATCCTTTAGAGAGAGCAGAAGAATTTTCTTATATGGCAAAAAGGTTTAAAGAAAATGGATTATCTGTTTGGTCTTTTACAGGATATACCTTTGAATATGTTTTAGATCATTTAGATGATAGAAAAGGCTGGAGAGAATTCATTAATAATATAGATGTCCTTATAGATGGAAAATTCGATGAAAGCAAAATGGAAGATGGCATAAAATTTAGAGGTTCAAGTAATCAAAGAATAATAGACATACCACAAAGTTTAGAAAAAAAAGAAATAGTTTTAGTACATAAATATATGAACTAATTATTTATATAAAAGATGAAGGGAGAGAGATTTATGAAGATAAGTGCAAAAGGGAAAAAGTGTACAGAAGTACAAGGAGTAATAATTTCTTTATTTCAAGAAAAATTAGAATCAAAAAATCCAGAAATAAATAAAATGATAAAATATTTAAATTCAAAAGAAAAGTTTAGTGGAAAAGAAGGAGAAGTTTATACTTTTACTTATGAAACTGAAGACAATATAGAGGATATAGTTTTAGTAGGCCTTGGAAAAGAGGAAGATATAACTTTAGAAAAAATTAAAGAGAATATATCAAAGGCTTATAATAAAATGAAAGCTTTAAAAAATGATGATATTTTAGTTAAAATACCATATACTGAGGAATTAGGTTTAGGAGAAATAGCAAAGGCTATGACAATATCACTAATGCTTTCAGACTATGAATTTAACAAATATAAGAGTGATAAGGAAGATAGAGAAGTAACTGTATCAATTTTAGGTGATGAAGTTAAAGGCGTTATGGTTGATATAGTAGAAGAGTTTATTAAAGAAGGAATAGACATTTCAAAGGGAATAATTATAGCTAGAGATTTAGTTAATGAACCTGCAAATGAAATGTATCCAGAGGTTTTAGCTGATGCAGTTAAAATCCTAGGAAAAGAAAATGGATTTGATGTTAAGGTCTATGGAGAAGAAAAGATTGAAGAATTTGGAATGGAAGCATTCGCATCTGTTGCTAAGGGATCATCTAAAGAACCAAAACTTATAGTTATGAAATATTTTGGAGATAAGCATAATAAAGAAGATGTATTAGGACTTGTTGGTAAGGGATTAACTTACGATTCAGGTGGATATTCAATAAAACCAACTTCAAGTATGGATACAATGAAGTCAGATATGGGTGGAGCAGCTGCTGTAATTGGAGCAATATCAATAATTGCAAAAAGAAAATTAGAAATGAATGTAATTGGTGTAGTTGCAGCTTGTGAAAACATGATATCAGGAAAGGCTTATAAACCTGGAGATATAATTGGAAGTATGGCAGGAAAAACAATTGAGGTTTTAAATACAGATGCAGAAGGTAGATTGACTTTAGCAGATGCAGTAACTTATATAACTAAAAAAGAAAATGTAAATGAAGTTATAGAAATGGCTACACTTACAGGTGCAGCACTTGTTGCCCTTGGAGAAACAACTACAGCTGTTATAACTAATGATGATGAGTTATATGAAGAATTAGAATCTGTATCAAAATATACAGGAGAAAAGGTTTGGAAATTACCAACATTCCCTGAATATAAAGAACTTTTAAAATCTGATATAGCTGATATCAAAAATATTGGTGGAAGAAATGCAGGAACAATAACTGCTGGATTATTTATAGAAGAGTTTATTGATGATGGTGTATCATTTTTACATTTAGATATTGCTGGAACTGCATGGACAGATTCAGAAAAACCTTATAAGGGAAAAGGTGGTACTGGAGTTCCTGTTAATACAATTTATGAATTAGCAAAGAGAAGAGAAAATAATTAATTTATTTTAAAAAAGGTGGCTTTTTAGCTGCCTTTTTTTATGTAAAATATAATATAGAAGATAATAGTGCATTATAAAAAATTACTATTAGGAGGGGTTTGTATGCTTAGTAGAGAATTAGCACAGAATATTTCTAAAAAAATGATGGAGGTTATTCCATACAATGTAAATATAATGGATGAAAAAGGGATTATTATTGGAAGTGGGGATAAAAATAGAATTGGGGATATTCATGAAGGGGCAATAGAAACTTTAGCAAAAAAATCGGTAACAGAGATAAAAGAAGAAGCAAAGGGAGTAAAGCCTGGAGTTAATACTCCTATATTTTTTAGAGGCAGAGCTATAGGGGTTATTGGTATAACTGGAAATCCAGATGAAGTTAGGCAATTTTCTAAGCTTGTTTCAGTTACAGCAGAATTACTTATTAATCAGGAATATACACTAAATGAATATTTAATAAGAAAAAAATTAGAAGATGAATACATATATGAACTTTTATATTCAAATAAAGAGTATGATAATGATTTTATTCAAAGAGGAAAATCCTTAGGTATAGATTTAACTAAGAAGAGAACAGTTGTAATCGTAGGATATGAAATAGGATTTGAAAATATAATATCTTCTAACCTTGAAAAAATACTTTATAAGGATGAGTATTTTATAAATATATCAAATGATAAAATTGCAATAATAATGGTTGAAGATAATAAATTTAATGATAAGATTTTAAGGATAGATAAAGCTTTAAGTAAATACAAAATAGAAATTGGGGTGGGAGAGTCTCATAAAATTCTTCAAAATTCATTAATAGAAGGAATAGAAGCCTTAAATATTGGTGAAAAACTTTATGATAATGATAGAATAAGCTTTTATAAGAAGATAAAAATTTTTTACTTTATGGAGGATTTCTTTTTTCAAGAGGACAATAAAGAAATAATAACAAAAATTAAAAGTGAAGGGGAGGAGTTATTTGAAACTTTTTTAGCATATTTTGATATGAATGGAGAGAAGAACAAGGTTTCAAATAAATTACATATTCATAGAAATACTTTAAATTATAGATTAAAGAGAATTGAGGATATAACCTCTTTAAAATTTGAAAATTATATTGATTTATTTCAATATTTATCAAGCTATATTGGATTTAAACTTAAAAATTAAATTGTGCATTTGAACAAAAATAATTTAAAAAGTTTGGATAGTTAAATAATGAAAATGTTTATAAAAACCTTTACAATTAGCCTATAGAAAAATTTAAGGGGGAGAAGTCAATGAATATTACAGTTACAGCATTAGGAGCAGTAGTTGCATTAATTATAGCAATAGTACTAATTGTAAAGAAAGTACATCCAGCTTATGGATTAATTATTGGAGCTATTGTAGGTGGCTTAGTTGGAGGTGCAGGACTTACTGGAACAGTTTCATTAATGATGGATGGAGCTAAAGGAATGATTCCTGCAATAATTAGAATATTGACAGCTGGTGTGTTAGCAGGAGTTTTAATTGAATCAGGAGCAGCTGCAAAAATTGCAGAAACAATTGTTGAAAAATTAGGAGAATCAAGAGCTCTTATGGCATTAACAATTGCAACAACAGTACTTACAATGGTTGGAGTATTTGTAGATGTAGCTGTAATAACAGTTTCACCTATAGCTCTTGCTATAGCTCAAAAATCAAAATTAACTAAAACTGCTATATTGATAGCTATGGTTGGAGGGGGAAAGGCTGGAAACATAATGTCCCCAAATCCTAATACTATTGCAGCAGCGGATAATCTTGGAGTTCCATTAACTTCAGTAATGCTTGCAGGTGTTATACCAGCTATTTTCGGAATTATAGTAACATGTATTATATCAAAGAAATTAAAGAAAAAGGGAAGCTTTGTAAGTGAAGAAGAAAAATTAAAAAACTTTGAAGATATGCCAAGTTTCTTTTCATCAATTTTAGGACCTTTAGTTGCAATAGTATTATTAATGTTAAGACCAATTGCAGGAATAGCAATAGATCCATTAATAGCACTTCCAGTTGGAGGAATATGCGGAATAATAGCAATGGGAAAAATAAGATATTTAAATAGATATGCAACCTTTGGATTAGCTAAGATGACAGGAGTAGCCGTTCTTTTAATAGGAACTGGAACTCTTGCTGGAATAATAGCAAATTCAGGACTTAAAGATGTAATAATACATGGTGTTAATTCATTAGGATTACCAAGCTTTGCATTAGCACCTATATCAGGTATTTTAATGTCAGCTGCAACAGCATCAACTACATCAGGAACAGCAGTTGCAACATCAGTTTTTGGACCAACAATTGTAGGTCTTGGAGTAACACCTTTAGCAACAGCTGCAATGATACATGTTGGAGCAACAGTATTAGATCATCTTCCACATGGAAGTTTCTTTCATGCAACAGGTGGAAGTGTATCAATGGATATGAATGAGAGATTAAAACTTATACCATATGAATCATTAGTTGGACTTTCAATGACAATTGTATCAACTATAATATTTGGATTTATATTATAAAATTTGAAGGGAGAAAATTACCATGAAATTTGTATTAGCACCAGATTCATTTAAAGAGAGTATGACTTCAAAGGAAGCATGCAATGCAATGGAGAGAGGAATAAAAAAAGTAATAAAAGATGCAGAATGTATTAAAGTACCTATGGCAGATGGTGGAGAAGGCACAGTTGAGGCATTAGTTGAAGCAACAAATGGTTCTATTTTAAATATTGTGGTAAAAGACCCATTAGGAAAGGATACAGAAGCTAAGTTTGGAATATTAGGTAATTCAAAAACAGCTATTATTGAAATGGCAGAGGCTAGTGGAATTGCTCTTATAGATAGAGAAAAGAGAAATCCAATGATTACAACTACTTATGGAACTGGTGAAATTATAAAACATGCACTAGATTTAGGAGTAGAAAGAATTGTAATTGGAATTGGTGGAAGTGCTACAAATGATGGTGGCATTGGAATGGTTCAAGCTTTAGGTGGAAAATTTTTAGATGAAAATGGGAAGGAACTTCCCTTTGGTGGAGGAGAATTAAATAGACTTCACAAAATAGATATAAGTGGATTAGATAAAAGATTAAAGAATATAGAAATAGAAGTTGCCTGTGATGTTACAAATCCTTTATGCGGACCTAAGGGAGCATCTCATGTTTTTGGACCTCAAAAGGGTGCAACAGAAGAAATGGTATTAAAACTTGATAGCAATTTAAACCATTATTCAAAAAAGATAAAAGAATGTTTAGGTAAAGATATAAAAGATATAGAAGGAGCAGGAGCTGCAGGAGGACTTGGAGCTGCATTAGTAGCCTTTTTAGATGGTAAACTAAAAAGGGGAATTGAATTAGTAATAAAGCATACAGCTTTAGAAGAAAAATTAGAAAATGCAGATTTTTTATTTACAGGTGAAGGTAGTATTGATTCCCAAACTATATGTGGAAAGACACCAATGGGAGTTGCAACAGTTGCAAAGAAAAAGGGAATTAAAACAATAGCCTTTGGAGGAAGAATATTAGAAGGAGCAGAAAATCTTTATTCAATAGGAGTAACTTCTATATTTGGAATTACACCAGGTGCTATAAGTTTAGACAAAGCTTTAAAGGATGGAGAAAAAAATTTAGAAAGAACAACAGAAAATGTTGTAAGGCTTTTAAAAAATTAAAGTAATCCCAAAAGTTATTCACAGATTTGTGGAAAAGAAAAAGTAAAATTTAAAAGTTGTGGATAAAGTTTAAGCATCTTGTTTATTATGTTAGAAAAAATAATAAACAAGATGCATTTTTATTTATTTAAAGAATTACTTCTATAAGATGCTGGAGAAATTCCCTTATATTTTGTAAATATTCTTGAAAAATAAGAGGGACTATTAAATCCAGTTAAATATGCTATTTCATTAATAGAAGAAATATTTTCTTTTAGAAGATTACAAGCTTTGTTTAATCTATAATTTATAAGATATTGCTGAGGGCTTATAGTCATATTTAACTTAAAAAGTTTAAATAAGTGACTTCTATTAATATTTATTTCAGATGCAATATCTGATATTGATATATCTTCAGTATAATTTTTGTGAATAAAATCTAATGCCTTTGTTACATAAGTATTTTCATTACTTACATTATAATCACTTTTATTATTATCGTGTTCTCTTATAAGAGTGCCTAAAAATAAATAAAGATATCCAATAGATGAAAATAAATCTCCGTTATTTGAGCAATCAAATATATTATCGAAGTAATTATTAATACAATTATCTTTAGTATATCTGAAGGAATAATTATCCTTTGAAAAGCCACATAAATTAAGTAATCTTTTGCATTCTGTTCCATTAAAGCCTATCCACTTATATTTCCATGGATTTTTTTTGCAAGGGAAATATTTATTTGTAGCCTTTGGTGGAATTAAAAAGCCATCACCTTTTTTTAGAACATATTTAACTCCATTTATAATTGCAGTACCTTCTCCTTCAACAATATAATGGATTAAATAATAATCTATAGGTGCATACTCAAAGGGCTTATTAGCTTCACAGTTTTCATAACCACATTCATATATAAATAATTCTTTACTAAGAATGTTATTAGTCTTAAAGATTCCAAAAAAATTATCCATAATAAAACCTCCCAAAATATGCAACAAAAGTGAAATTTGAAACAACAAAAAGTTATAGTAAAGCCATATTAAAAACTATAAAATATAGCTATATCAAAGATAAAGTTCGATGTAATTTTACCATTTTATGATTAATATTACAAATAAGTATAAGATATCTTATATTTATTAGAAGGTTGATCATGCACAATTTGTAAAGGTTTTCTAAAAGGAAGGGTAGTAGAAATTATAGAAACTTTAAAAAATAAAATCTATTAATAAAATGAGGGGGATTAAAATGGAAGATTCAAGAAGACGAATGAGTTCTAGAGCATTAATGCTTATGACATTTACTGCTGTATTCTCATTCAACAGTATAATTAACAACAGTATTAATATAGGACTTGCATCAATACCATCCTATGTATTTGCAACTATAGTATACTTTTTCCCATTTGCACTTATGATTGGAGAATTTTCATCTGCAAATCAGGATTCAGAATCAGGAGTTTATAGTTGGATTAAAACAGCACTAGGTGGTAAATGGGCATTCTTAGGAGCTTGGGCGTATTTCTTTGTTAACTTATTCTTTTTCACATCATTATTACCACAAACTTTAATATATGCTTCATATACATTCCTAGGAAGAAACATATTCCAAGGGGATAATATGACAGTTATTATATCAGTAGTATCAATAGTATTATTCTGGCTTGCAACTTATGTTTCAACAAAGGGCGTAGATTGGATTTCAAAGGTAACTAATATTTCAGGTGTTGCAAGAATATTAATAGGTATTTTATTTATAATTTTAGCTTTTGGAGTAACATTTGTTTTAGGAAAAGCTCCAGCACAAGAATTTACAGCAAGTACAATAACACCAAAATTTAACTGGGGATTCTTTATGACATTAGCTTGGATACTTCAAGCAGTTGGGGGAGCTGAAAGTATAGGAGTTTATGTTAAAGACGTAAAGGGTGGTACAAAAGCCTTCGTAAAAACAATGTTAATTTCTACAGCAATTATCGGATTAATTTATAGTTTAGGTTGTGTAGCTGTTGGATTAGTAGTTCCACAGGAAACACTTCAAGGAAATTTCTCAAATGGATTATTTGATTCCTTTGTTATATTAGGTAAATATTATGGAATAGGAAACTTCATAACTAATATAGTTGGATTAATAATGCTTTTAGGTAGCATAGGTTCATTAGTTATATGGACAGCAGCACCTGCTAAAATACTTTTCTCAGAAATTCCAGAAGGAATATTTGGAAAGTGGATTGCAAAAACAGATAAGCAAGGAACACCAGTAAATGCATTATATACACAAGCTATAATAGTAACTATTCTTTTAATAATACCAGCATTAGGAATAGGATCAATAGATAGTTTCTTAGAAACATTAATAAATATGACTGCTGCAACATCACTAATACCAGTATTATTCTTATTAATTTCTTATGTTGTTTTAAGATATAAAAAAGATTATATAAAGAGAGATTTCAGACTTGGAAATAGAAAAGTTGGAATGGCAGTAGGAGTAATGTTATTAGGATTATTTACACTTTCATTTGTAATATCAACAATTCCAGAACCTAAGATTATAATGGATTACTTAAATGGAGTTCCTTTAGCTGAAGGAGTAGCAAATCCAATGTTTGTACTTTTATACAACATTTTAGGAATAGTTATATTTATGGGATTTGCATTAATTTGCTGGAACAGATACCAAAAGAGATTGGCTTCAGGTTATTTTGAAAATGAAGGAATAGAAAATTTAGCTTCAGCAGAAATGGCAATTACAGAGGAAGAAAATAGTACAGTAATTAATAAAAAAGATAAAAATAGATAATTTAAAATAAATTATAAAGTATTAGGGAGATTAAAAATCTCCCTATATAAATAGGAGGATATTTATGAAATTATGGGAAAACATTAATATTGATGGAATTGGTAGATTAGATGCAAGAAGTTATTTTAGAAGTTTTGCATCAAAGGAAAAGGCTAAATTAATTGATAATAGATATACACATAAATTCAAAAACCTAAATGGTACATGGAAATTCTTATTTTTAGATGCACCAGAATATTCACCAGTTGGTTTTTATAATAAAGATTTTTCAGTGGAAAATTGGGACAATATAGAGGTGCCTGGAAATTGGCAACTTCAAGGATATGGTAAAATGCATTACTCAGATTTATGGTACAATTTCCCAATAAATCCACCATATGTGCCAACAGAAAATCCAACAGGAATTTACAGAAGAAACTTTTCTATTGATGAAAGTTTTGAAGGAAAGCGAATAATTTTAAGATTTAATGGAGTAGATTCAGCTTTTAACCTTTGGATAAATGGTGAGGAAGTAGGATATAGCAAAGGAGCTAGACTTTTAAGTGAATTTGATATAACAGATTATGTAGAAATTGGAGAAAACCAATGTACAGTTAGAGTATATCAATGGTCAGATGGAACATATATAGAAGACCAAGATATGTGGTGGTTAAGTGGAATATTTAGAGATGTTGAATTAATTGGAGAACCTAAAGATGGTGTTGAAGACATATATGTAGTTACTGATTTAGATGAAAATTATATTAATTCTAACTTAAAAGTTAACTTAAAGCTTAAAACTACAAACTGTGATAGTGTATCTTTTGAATTAGTAGATAAAAATGAAAAACTAGTTTTTGAAGAAAGTGTTTCAATAGAAGGGGAAGAAATATCCTTTAATAAAGAAGTTATTTCTCCATTAAAATGGACTGCTGAAGAACCAAATTTATATACTTTATATATAACAGTTATAAAAGATGGAAATGTAGTAGAAGTTATTCCTCAAAGAGTTGGATTTAGAAAAATAGAAGTTAAAGGGGAAACTTTTACTGTAAATGGAGTAGCTATAAAGTTTAAGGGTGTTAATAGACATGATTATAATCCTAAAACAGGAAGAGTTGTTACTAGAGAAGAAATAGAAAAAGATATTATTTTAATGAAAGAGCATAACATTAATGCGATAAGAACAGCTCATTATCCTAACCAATATTATTTATATGAATTATGTGATGAATATGGAATGTATTTAATTGCAGAAACAGATTTAGAGTGTCATGGATTTGAATTAACAGGAAACTATAAGTGGATAACAGATGATCCAGCTTGGGAACTTGCATATGTTAAGAGAATGGAAAGAATGGTTGAGATGTATAAAAACCATCCATCAATAATTATGTGGTCATTAGGAAATGAATCTGAATTTGGACATAACTTTAAGGCTATGGCAAATAAAACAAGAGAAATAGATCCAACTAGACTAGTTCATTATGAAGGAGATTTTGAAGCTGAAATAACAGATGTATACAGCACAATGTATACTTGGCTTGAGCATAAGGATGAAAATAGATTACTTATGAGCAAAATAATTAAAAATAGTAAAAAGCCTCATATACTATGTGAATATTGTCATGCTATGGGTAATGGTCCAGGAAATCTTAAGGAGTATCAAGATTTATTTTATGCCCATGATAAACTTCAAGGTGGTTTTGTTTGGGAATGGTTTGACCATGGTATAGAAACAGTAACTGAAGATGGACAAGTTTATTATAGATATGGTGGAGATTTTGGAGATGATCCAAGTAATATTAATTTCTGTATAGATGGATTAATAATGCCAGATAGAACACCATCACCAGGATTACTTGAATATAAAAAGGTTATTGAGCCAGTTGAAACTAAGGCAGTAGATTTAGAAAAGGGAATATTTAATTTAATAAATCGATATGATTTTGCAGATTTAAATAGATTAGAGTTAGTTTGTACTATTGTAGAAGATGATAAGATATTACAAAGTATAAGAGTTGAACTTCCAAGTATTGCAGCAAGAAATGAAAAAGAAATACAAATCCCATATTCTTTAGATTTTGATAAAGTAAAGGGTGCAGATTATTATATTAATTTCTCCTATGTATTAAAAAATGATACTATGTGGGCAAAGGCTGGACATGAACTTGCAACAGCACAATTTATATTACCTGTAAAAGAGGAAAGAAATATAGTAAAAGCAGAAGGTAAATTAGAAGTTATAAAAGATAACTACAAGTTATTTGCTAAGGGAGAAGACTTTGAAGTAGAATTTGATTTAGTACGAGGAAATATTGTAAATGTAATTAGAGATGGATACAAATTAGTAGAGGAAGGCCCTAGACTAAACTTCTGGAGAGCCCCTATTGATAATGATATGTATGTAGTTGAAGATTATAAGAAAAAATATTTTATGCACTTAATGCATGAAGTTGTAAGAGAAGTTACTTATAAAGTAGAAGAAAATATTTTAGAAGTAAATGTAAAGACTGTAAATGGAACAACAAATAGTGCATGGTACTATGAGTCAAGTTATCAATATATAGTTTATCCAAATGGATATATAGTAGTTAATGTAGAGGGAACTCCAGCTGGTATGATTGAAAATGCACCTGATATGCTTCCAAGAATAGGAGTTAAACTTAAAGTAAACAAAGAATGCAGTAATGTAAAATGGAAGGGAAGAGGACCTTTAGAATCTTATGCAGATACTAAAGAATATAATCTTTTTGGAGTATTTAGTAAAACTGTTGATGAGATGTTTACAAACTATGTTAAGCCACAGGAAAATGGAAATCATTCAGATTGTAAGTGGGCAAGCTTAACTAACAATAAAGGATTAGGATTAATTGCAATAGCAGATAATAAATTTGATTTTAGTGCTTCTTATTATGAAGATACTGATTTAGAATATGCTAAGCATACAATAGATCTTAAGAAGAGAGATTATATAGTTTTAAATATAGATTACAAGCAAAATGGAGTAGGAACAAATTCTTGTGGACAAAGTCAATTAGAAAAGTATAGATGTAAATTTGAACCATTTAAATTATCTTTTGAACTTACACCATATAATAATACAGAAGTTTCAGCTGTTAATTTAGGAAGAGAAACTATAGAAAGATAAAAATAAAAAGGTAGATTTAATAATTGGAAAAACTACCTTAATACCTTAAAAGAATGAGTAGATAAATTTGTGTAATAATCAAATTTATCTACTTTCTTTTTTACAAAAATTATTTTAATATTTTTTAGAAATCTGATTGACCAGTTGTTCTTGGGAATGGTATTACGTCTCTTATGTTTGTCATACCAGTTATATACATAATTAATCTTTCAAATCCAAGACCGTATCCTGCATGCTTAGTTTCTCCGTATTTTCTAAGCTCTAAATACCACCAGTAATCTTCTTCATTTAAGTTAAGTTCAGACATTCTCTTCTTTAGAAGGTCTAATCTTTCCTCCCTTTGGCTACCACCTATGATTTCTCCTATTCCTGGAACTAGAAGGTCCATAGCAGCAACTGTTTTATTATCATCATTCATTCTCATATAGAATGCTTTTATATCCTTTGGATAGTCAGTTACAAATAAAGGTTTCTTAAAGTGTTCTTCAGTTAAGAATCTTTCATGTTCTGTTTGAAGGTCTATACCCCATTCAACTGGATATTCAAATTCTTTTCCACACTTTTCTAATATTTCAATTGCTTCTGTGTAAGTAACTCTTGCAAAATCTGAGTTTGCAACGTGATTTAATCTTTCAACTAAGCCCTTATCAATGAATTTGTTGAAGAATTCTATTTCTTCAGGACATTCTTTCATAACATACTTAATTACATAAGTAAGCATTTCTTCTGCTAATTGCATATCATCTTCTAAATCAGCAAAAGATATTTCAGGTTCAACCATCCAGAACTCAGCAGCATGTCTTGCTGTGTTTGAATTTTCAGCTCTAAATGTTGGACCAAATGTATAAACATCTCTAAATGCTAAAGCAAAAGTTTCTGCATTTAATTGTCCTGAAACTGTAAGGTTAGTTTCTTTTCCAAAGAAGTCTTTGCTGTAATCAATGCATCCATCTTCAGTTTTTGGAGTTTCATTTAAATCAAGAGTTGTTACTCTAAACATTTCTCCTGCACCTTCACAGTCACTACCTGTAAGAATAGGAGTGTTAGTATATACGAATCCTTTATCTTGGAAGAACTTGTGTATAGCATAAGCTGCAACTGATCTTACTCTAAATACAGCAGAGAAAGCATTACTTCTAGGTCTTAAGTGAGCTATTGTTCTTAAGTACTCAAAAGTATGTCTTTTCTTTTGAAGTGGATAATCTGAATCAGACATTCCTTCAATTACGATTTCTTTAGCTTGAACTTCAAAAGGTTGTTTTGCATTTGGAGTTTCAACTAAAGTACCAATTACCTTTAATGATGAACTTATTGGAAGTTTTGATATTTCCTTAAAGTTATCTAACTTGTTATCAAAAACTACTTGGATATTTTTAAAGAAAGAACCATCATTAATTTCAATGAATCCAAAAGCGTTTGAAGCTCTTAAAGTTCTTATCCAACCAGTTAAGGATACTTCTTTGTTTAAATAATCTGAAGTGTTTCTGTAAAGTGATTTAACTAAAATATTTTTATCCATTATATTACCTCCTGTAATTTATAAAATTAATTTTAAAAATAAAAAAACCTTCCATCCCCAAAACCATGGGACGAAAGGATACTATCGCGGTACCACCCAAATTGCTATAAAAATATAGCCAACTCAAAATGTAGGCACATTAACTTATGCCTTTCTAGAAAAATAACGGTCTAGAATATCCGTCTAAGTCTACTAACAAATAATGCTTTCGGTTAGAAACTCGGAGATGTTCTTCAAAATAGGCTTCGTATAAGGCTTACACCATCCCTTATTCGCTAAGACTACGTCCTAAGTTTACTCTTCTCGTCATAGTTATTTTATAACAATATTATATTAAATTGATTTTACAATACTTTTCTAACAAATGCAACAAGGTTATCATATATTACTTATAGATTAATCAATTAGGAGAGATTTTTTATGTTACTTGAAAGACTTATAATGAAAAAAAATAAAGAAATTAATGAATTAAAAAATAGCTTGTTTTTTAGAGGAGAAAGGGATAAAGATGACATTGTAGATAATATTAAAAATGCTATAGAGGATTTAACTATAATATTAGAGGAGGAAAATAAGTTATCTAATAAGGAAAGAGGAAGAGAGCTTACTTTAAGTGAATTAGCAAAGTATGATGGGAAAGAAGGACGTTTGGCATATATAGCAGTAAATGGAACGGTATATGATGTAACAGGAATTATGGGATTTGAAGAGGGAAATCACTTTGGTATAAAGCCAGGAACGGATGCTACAGGAGCCTTTAATAATTGTCATAAGGGAAATACTAATGTACTTAAAAATTTAAGAGTTATTGGAGTATTAAAACAATAATTTATAGCTACACAATCTAATAGATTAAATTAAAATATAAGAAAATATTCAAGATAGCAGATATTTAGCAAAAGGTACAATAAGAAAACCAAAAAATATTAAGATACTCTTTATGGTTTATTATTGTGCCTTTATAATAGATTTTTTTAAGTAGTAACTAAGTATATTTTTAATAATTAAGAATATATTATTCTACTCCAGTTTCAAAGGATCTAATTAAGCTTTCAGGGAATTTAAGCATTGTCATATCTTTTATTATTCCTTTAGTATCATAAGTAATTTCCTTAATTTCAGCCTTTATAGGCTTATTTCTTTCAACTTCTAATAAACAATAAGTTGGGTTTGGTCTTCCTATTTTAGGTTTACCAATACTTCCGTCATTTATAAAGAGCTTGTCTCCAAAATATTTAACTGAAGGTATATGAGTATGTGCACATACTAAAACATCCTCTTTTAAGTTTTTCATAATCTCAGAAGTATTAGCTCCATCTTCTAACATATATTCATTTATTTTATTTGGACTTCCATGAACAAATAATATTTTTCTTCCTTCAAACTCTAATGTAATAGAAGTTGGAAGAGAATTTAAATAAAATCTATTAGCGGCTCTAAGCTCATCTACCGCCCAAGGAAGAGAGAAGGAATTTATAGTATTTTCTCTTATGTAAGTGTAGCTGCCATCTACAACGGAAGCATCATAATTTCCCTTTAAACAAATAATATTTTTTCTTTTTATCATTGCTACTACTTCATTTGGGTGAGGGCCATAGCCTACTAAATCACCTAAACAAATTATAGTATCTACTTTTTGATCTTCAATATCTTCTAATGCTCTCATTAAAGCATAAAGATTACCATGTATATCTGAGATTACTGCTATTTTCATATGTCTAGCCTCCTAAGTATTTCTTAATAATATTATATCACTTGTATATGTTTAAATTTATTAAATAATGCTTAACTTGTTACACTTTGTAATTTATTAATATTAGTATATTATAATAAGTAATAGAAAATCTTAATAATTTGGAGGCAAGATTAATGAAAAATAGTAGAATAAATAAAGTTATAAATGAAATGAAGAAAAATAATTTATCACAAATGATAGTATCATCACCAGCATCACTTTTTTATTTAACAGGAAAATGGTTTAGCCCTGGAGAAAGAATGATAGCTTTACTTATTAAAACAAATGGTGAACATAAATTAATTATAAATAAGTTATTTCCAGTGGAAGAAGACTTAGGAGTAGATTTAGTTTGGCATACAGATACAGAAAATCCAGTTGAAATATTATCAAAGTATATTGATAAGAATGAAACATTAGGAATAGATAAAACATGGCCATCACATTTCTTATTAGGATTAATGAAATTAAATGCAGCTAAAGATTATGAAAATGGTTCATTAATAATAGATAAATTAAGAATGGTTAAAGATGAAGAAGAAATTGAAATTATGAAGGAATCTTCAAAGAGAAATGACCAAACAATGTTAGATTTATGGGAAAATCTAAAAGAGGGTAAAACTGAATTAGAACTTGTAGAAATATTAAAGAATTTATATGCTAAAAATGGAGTTAATAAATTCTCATTTTCACCTATAATTGCTATTTCACCAAATGGGGCAGATCCACATCATTCAACTGATGCATCTGTACTTAAAAAAGGTCATAGTATAGTAATTGATATGGGAGGAATTTATAAAGATTATTGCTCTGATATGACAAGAACAGTATTTTTTAATGAGGAACCTTCAGAAGAACATAAAAAGATTTATAACATAGTAAAAGAAGCTAATGAAAGAGCTATAGCTATGATAAAGCCAGGAGTTAAATTCTCTGATATAGATAAGGCAGCAAGAGATTATATTGAAGATAAAGGTTATGGAGAATACTTCACTCATAGAACTGGTCACTGCATAGGAATTGAATGTCATGATTTTGGTGATGTAAGTGCAGTTAACCATAATAAAGTAGAACCTGGAATGATATTTTCAATAGAACCTGGAATATATTTAAAAGATGATATTGGAGTTAGAATAGAAGATTTAGTATTAGTTACTGAAGATGGATGTGAAAGATTAAATAAAATTACTAAGGAATTAACAGTAATAAAATAATAATTAAACTTTATTTAAAATAAAAAAAGTGCTTGAAATTTTTCAAGCACTTTTAAAATTCTTATAATTAGATTGAGAATAGTACACCAGCAATTGTTCCTGTTAAACAAGTTGCAAGAGCACCACCTAATAATGCTTTAAAGCCTAATTTTGAAATTAAACCTTTCTTTTCTGGAGCTAATGCACCAATACCACCAATTTGGATAGCAACTGAACTAATATTAGCAAATCCACATAATGCATAAGTTAATATCATTACAGTTTTAGGTTGAAGTGTCTTAGCTGCAACATATTTTGATAGCTCTGAGTAAGCAACGAATTCATTTATCATTACCTTTTGACCAAGTAAGCTACCAGCAGTTGCTACATCACAACTTGGAATACCCATTGCAAATGTTAATGGTGAGAAAATCTTACCTAAAATCCATTGGAAGCTAAGTTCTGGGAATCCGAAAACTCCACCGCATTTAGCTAATATGTAGTTAAGTAAAGCTATAAGTGCAACGAAAGCTAAAAGCATGGCAGCAACATTTAATGCAAGACCTAATCCTTCACTAGCTCCATTAGCAGCAGCTTCAACAACGTTTGATGCAGTTTGTTCTATTGTAATATCTGTAGTATTTTTTGTTTTTGGTTCTTCTGTTTCTGGAACTAATATTTTAGCTAACATAAGTCCAGCAGGAGCAGCCATTATACTACCAGCAAGTAAGTCACCAGCATTAATTCCCATTGCAACATATCCAGCCATAACACCACCTGCAACTGTTGCCATACCACCTACCATGATAGCCATAAGTTCTGACTTAGTCATGTCTTTAATAAATGGTTTAACAAGAAGAGGAGCTTCTGTTTGACCTAAGAAAATATTACCAACGGCACTTAATGTTTCAGCACCTGATGTTCCAAGTAATTTGCAAATACCCTTTGCAATTATTTTAACTATAAATTGCATAATTCCTAAATAATAAAGTATTCCCATTAAAGCTGAGAAGAAAATAATTGTTGGAAGAACTTGAAGTGCAAAGATCATTCCAAAAGTTTTTTGGTTCATTAAATTACCAAATAAGAAGTTTGAACCTTGAAGTGTAAAGTCAAGTAATTTAGTTATTGCCTTACTACAAAATTCAAAGAAAGCTCTACCAGCTGGTATCTTTAAGATAATTAAAGCAAATACTACTTGTAATCCTAAAGCCATACTAACTAGACGCCAGTTAATTTTTTTTCTGTTTTCTGAAAATAGTACTGCTATTAATATAATTGCAGCAATACCTATTAATCCTATAAATCTACTCAATGTAATTTCTCCTTTGTGTATAAATTTTGATGCCTGTTTACAATCTTCCGATTATTTCTCTAGTTAATTTCATGAAGCTACTTTTAACTTTTTTTGAAGTTTCAATAACTTCTTCATGGTTAAGTGGTTGGGCTAAAATTCCAGCAGCCATATTTGTTAAACATGATATTCCTAAAACATCAATGCCAGAATGATTAGCAACGATTACTTCAGGTGCAGTTGACATACCCACTGCATCTCCACCTAAAACTCGAACCATTCTAATTTCAGCAGGAGTTTCATAAGTTGGTCCACTAAACATAGTATAGACTCCTTCTTTAACCTCTATTCCTAAATCCTTTGCAGTGTTCTTTGCAATTTCTCTAAGATAAGGTTTATAAGCAGTTGACATGTCTGGGAACCTTGGACCAAATTCATTTAAATTTTTTCCAATTAAAGGGTTAGCACCAGAAAAATTAATTTGATCATTAATAATCATTAAATCTCCAGGCTTAAAGTCTGTATTAACAGCTCCAGCAGCATTGGTAACGATTAACTTGTCTACGCCAATAAGCTTCATTACTCTAACTGGAAAGGTTACTTCTTGCATGGAATATCCTTCATAATAATGAAATCTTCCTTGCATAGCCACAACAACTTTACCCTCTAATTTACCTATAACTAGACGACCAACATGACCCTCTACAGTTGATACAGGAAAATTTGGTAGTTCTTCGTATGGATAAAATTCAGGTTCTTCAATTAAATCTGCAAGAGAACCTAAACCAGATCCTAGGATAAGACCAATTTCAGGCTTATATTTACTTTTTGAAAGTATATATTCTGAAGTAGCCTTTATTGTGTTTGATAAATTCATTTAATCACCCCTATTAGTAGTTTGGTTAGATTTTGAAATTCTGTTTGAAAATATTAAATTATACTTTATCGTATTAAATTATAAGGTAATTTTAATTAAATTTAAATACAAAAATGAAATTTTAAACAAATAAATAAAAAAAATGACGAATATCACAAAGAATATATGCATTTGAATATAATAAAATATAGTATTTCCTTGGTGGTGAATTAAAATAGTTTTTCTAATTATTATGATTTTAATAATACTAAATATTATTTTTGCCTCAAGAAAATTTAATGGTAAGAAAAGTGATGTAATAATAATATTAGGTTGCAACCTAAAAAGTTACTTTATAAATAAAAGGATAGAAAAGGGAGTTCAATTATATAATAATAAAATGGCAACTAATATAATTGTTACAGGTCTTGGAAAAGGTGAAATTAGTGAAGCTCTAGGTATGAAAAGAAAATTAATAAAATTAGGTATAGAAGAAGATGCTATATTACTTGAAGAAAGAGCAAAAAACACTTATGAAAATTTGATTTTTTCTAAGGCAATAATGAATTCAAAAAATTTTAAAAGTGCAATTATTGTTTCAGACGGATATCACTTAGCTAGAGTTAAAATGATATGCAAGAATATAAATTTAAAGGCAACCTTTGAAAGTTATAGATACAAAAATTATAGAAAATATTATATATTTATGATTTTTAGAGAATCTATAGCTTTTATTAAAGATTTTTTTGTTAGTAAATTAAGTAAAAAATAAACTGATACCTAAGATTAAATACTTTTCAGTATTTAATCTATTGGTATCAGTTTAAAAAAGTTATCTTTATTTATTTTCTAAAAATTTTTCTCCTACTATAACAACGTCACCAGCACCAACTGTAAGTAACATATCTCCAGTTTTAATGTGAGATTTAATGTAATTTACTGCTTCATCGTGGGAGTGAACATTTGTGCATTTAACACCAGTTTTTCTAATTGCATCTCCAAGTTCATCAGAAGAAACAAGACCAGTATCCTTTTCTCTAGCAGCATAAATATCCATTAAGATTAATTCATCTACACCATTAAATGCAGTTGTAAATTCATCAAATAAAGCTTTTGTTCTAGTGTATGTGTGAGGTTGGAATACACAGAATGTTTTATTGTGAGGAATTTTCTTTGAGGTACTTAATGTAGCCTTTATTTCTGTTGGATGATGTGCATAATCATCAATTACAGTAATTCCATCTATTTCACCTTTGTATTCAAATCTCTTATGTGCACCCTTACATTCGCTTAAGCCAGTTTTTATATCTTCATATGGAAGATTAAATATTAAACCAACACAAATACTTGATAATGCATTTAGTATATTATGAGTTCCAGGCATATTTAATTGAAGATCAAATAATTCTTTGTTATCTTTGCAAACTGTAAAAGAAGCACAACCTTTGTTGTTATACTTAATATTTGTTGCAGTTACATTTGCATTTTCAAAATCATAACTTAAAGTATTACATTTAGCTTCTTTTAAAATATTAGCTACATTTTCATCCCCATTATATCCTACAAGATATCCGTCTTCAGGAATTAATTTTGAGAACTTTTTAAATGTTTCCTTTATATGATTTAAATCTTTGTAGTAATCAAGATGATCAGCATCTATATTTAAGATTATTCCTATGTATGGGAAGAATTTTAAAAATGATTCTTTGTATTCACAAGCTTCAGTAACAAAATAATCACTGCTTCCTATTTTATAATTACCACCAATTATATCAAGATCTCCACCTACAAGTATTGTTGGATCTAAATTACCCTTTAGAGTAATATTTGTAACCATTGAAGTACAAGTAGTTTTACCATGAGTACCAGCTATGGCAACATTGTATTTATGACCTTTCATTATAAGTCCTAAAAATTCAGCTCTATCCATAAGGTGAATACCTTTTTCTTTAGCTTCAATTATTTCAGGATTGTCAGATGGAATAGCAGCTGTATAAACAACTAAGTCAACATCTTTTATATTTTCTCTTCTATGACCTATATATATTTCTGCTCCCTTTTCCTTTAAGTTATTAGTTGTTTTTGATTCTTTGAAATCAGAACCAGAAACTTTAAATCCCTTATTTAAAAGCACAGCGGCAAGACCACTCATGCTTACACCGCCAATTCCTATAAAGTGAACTTTTTTATTAGTATCTTTTAAAAAATCAAATGACATGAAATCAACCCCTTTTTATTAGTTCATTTATAATTATATACATTTTTAATTAATTGAACACAACAAAACAATTAATTATTAAAAATATTTTAGGAAAATAACTTATATTTAAAAAGAATTTTAAAAGATTTAACAGTTAAGTGAAGAAAAGATATTGCGTAAGTATAAAATTTAGAATAAAATATGAATATTAAGACCTTAAAAAGTTAAAATAATTCGTACATTTTCGTACAATAATTTAAAAATGCAGGTGGTTATAGTGGAAAAATTAAGTAGAAACAGTAGAGTTGTTGTAATAACAAAAATACTTATTGAAAATCCAAATAAAATTATTGGATTAAATAGATTTTCGGAATTATTAAATGCGGCTAAATCAACTATAAGTGAAGATATAGTTATAGTAAGAGAGATTTTAGAAAAATTAGAAATGGGAAAAGTTGAAACTATTGCAGGAGCTGCAGGTGGTATAAGATATATTCCTGAAATGAGTATTTCAAAAGGAAAAGAATTTGCTCTTAAATTATGTGAGCTTTTAAAGGATGACGGAAGAGTAATACCTGGTAACATAATATACATGACAGATTTAATGTATAATCCAGAAATAATAAGTAGAGCTGGAACAATACTTTCATCATGGTTTGAGAAAATGGATATAGATTATGTTATAACAGTTGAAACAAAAGGAATACCATTAGCTTATGAAGTAGCTAGAAATTTAGGAGTTCAACTTGTAATTGCAAGAAGAGATAATCAATTTACAGAAGGTACAACTATGACAATAAATTATGTATCAGGTACAAGTGGAAGACTTCAACAAATGTCTCTTTCAAAGAAATCAATGAAAAGCAATTCAAAATGTGTATTCATAGATGACTTTATGAAAGGTGGAGGAACTGCACTTGGAATAAAAGATCTTTTAAAAGAATTTGAAAGTGAACTTGTTGGTATTGGAGTTTTAGTTGATAGCAAGGAAGCAAAGAAAAAACTTATAGATGAATATGTATCAATTGTTGAATTAAATTCAGTTAATGAATCATCAATAATAGATGTTACTCCATCTAAAATATTCGAATAATTACATCGATTACACCTAAAAGTAAAAAATTCACGAATTTTTTAAAATATTTCCAAATAAAAAGAGGAATTTACCAATCTTATGGAGAATTATAATATCATCAAGGCAACTGGAGGTGTAGTCAATGCAAATTACAGACGTTAGAATTAGAAAGATAGCTACGGATGGAAAAATGAAAGCAATAGTATCTGTCACTTTTGATGATCAATTTGTTGTTCATGACATTAAAGTTATCGAGGGGCAAAACGGATTATTTATCGCTATGCCAAGTAGAAAGACACCAGATGGAGAGTTTAAGGATATAGCACATCCTATAAACACAGACGCAAGAGAAACAATACAAACAGCAATTCTTCAAGCTTACGATAAAGCATTAGCAGAAGAAGTGAATGTTGACTAATTTAATAATAAAAATAAAAGGGAGAAATCCCTTTTATTTTTTTGTTATAAATATATTAATTAAGAATAATATAAAAATGTATATAAAATAATATTAATGATTAATATTATTAAAAGTTTACAGAGGTTGAAAAGGATAATTTATTGAAATATAATGATATAGGTATAGTTTGATTTGTAAATTATGAATTAAAAACGAATATTATTAATAAAAAAGTATAATAATAGAGGTGGTAAAATGTATAAATGTGCATTAATACTTGCAGCAGGCCAAGGTACGAGAATAAAATCAGATATTCCTAAAGTATTACATAAGGTTTGCGGTAAGGAAATGGTTAATCATGTTATAGATAACATGAGAAAAGCAAACATAGAAGATGTAAATGTAATTATAGGAAAGGGTGCTGATTTAGTTAAAGAAGGCACTAAAGAAAGAAATGTTTCATATTCTCTACAAGAAGAACAATTAGGTACTGGACATGCTGTTAAATGCGCTACAGATTTCTTAAAAGGAAAAAAGGGAACTGTTATAGTTTTTGCAGGTGATGCACCATTAACAAAGGAATCCACTATAAAAAACTTAATAAAAGAACATGAAGAAAATAAAAATTCAGCAACATTATTAAGTGCAATGGTTGAAGATCCAACTGGATATGGAAGAATAATTAGAGATTCTAATGGAGATGTTTTAAAAATAGTAGAACATAAAGACTGTAATGAAGAAGAACTTCTTGTTAATGAAATGAATGCAGCAATGTATTGTTTTGATATAGAAGAGTTAGTAAATTCATTAGAAAAACTTTCAAACAATAATAATCAAGGGGAATACTATCTTACAGATGTAATTGGAATTCTTAAAGATGAAGGTAAGAAAGTTGGAGCTGTTGTAACTGACTATGAAGATACAATAGGAGTAAATTCAAGAGTTCAACTTGCAGAAGCTGAAGAATTTTTAAGAAATAGAATAAATGAGATTCACCTTAATAATGGAGTAACATTAATTGATCCAAAGGCAACTTATATAGGTGTTGATGTTCAAATAGGGAAGGATACAATTATATATCCTGGAACAATATTAGAGGGAAATACAGTTATAGGATCAGATTGTTTAATAATGCAAAATTGCAGAATAAAAGATAGTAAGATTAATGATGGTGTAACAGTGGAATCATCAGTAATATTAGATAGTGAAGTTGGAAAGAACACTACAGTTGGTCCATTTGCTTATATAAGACCAGAAAGTAAAATTGGTGAAAAAGCAAGAATAGGAGATTTCGTAGAAATTAAGAAATCAACTATAGGAGATGGAACAAAGGTTTCACATTTAACTTATATAGGAGATGCTGAAGTTGGAGATGGATGTAACTTTGGATGTGGAACAGTAGTAGTTAATTATGATGGAAAAGTAAAGAACAAAACAATAATAGGAAATCATAGCTTTATAGGATGTAATACTAATTTAGTTTCTCCAGTAAGAGTTTATGATAACACTTATATTGCAGCAGGTTCTACAATTACTAATGATGTTGAAGAAGGTGACCTTGCAGTAGCTAGAGCAAAACAAAGAAACATCAAAGGATGGGTAGAGAAAAAAGGTTTAATTAAGTAGTAGATATTAAAATTTATATACAAAATAGCTAAAGTTTGAGGAGGTCTTCGTTAATTATGTTAAGTCATAGAAAGAATATAAAGATATTCACAGGAAATTCACATCCAGAATTAGCACAAGAAATTGCTAAGATTTTAGGATTAAAGGTAGGAGAAGGTACTGTAGGAACTTTTAGTGATGGAGAGATATCAGTAAATATTGGTGAAACTGTAAGAGGTACTGATGTATTTATAGTGCAATCAACTTGTTCACCAGTTAATAATAATTTAATGGAATTATTAATTATGATAGATGCATTTAAAAGAGCATCAGCAGGTAGAATTACAGCTGTTATCCCATACTATGGTTATGCAAGACAAGATAGAAAAGCTAAATCAAGAGATCCAATAACTGCAAAGTTAGTAGCTGATCTTTTAACAACAGCTGGAGCTGATAGAGTATTAACAATGGATTTACATGCAGCTCAAATTCAAGGATATTTTAATATTCCTGTAGACCATTTAGTTGGATCACCAATACTTTCAAAGTATTTTATTGAAAAGGGATTACAAGACGATGAAGATGTTGTAGTTGTATCACCAGACCTTGGAAGTGTAACAAGAGCTAGAAAGTTTGCAGATAGATTACATGCACCAATAGCAATTATTGATAAGAGAAGACCTAAAGCTAATGTATCTGAAATAATGAACATCATTGGAGATGTTGAAGGTAAGAAGTGCATATTAATAGATGATATGATAGATACTGCTGGAACTATTGCAAATGCTGCAAATGCATTAAAAGATTTAGGAGCTAAGAATGTATATGCTTGTTGTACTCATGGAGTATTATCAGGACCAGCTTTTGAAAGAATAAATAATTCAGCAATAGAAGAATTAGTTATGTTAGACACTATTAAATTGCCAAAGGGAACTGATGATAAGAAATTTAAATCAATATCAGTAGCCCCAATATTTGCAGAAGCTATAAAAAGAATATATGATGATGAACCTATAAGTAAGCTATTTGAAGTGTAGTACATAATTGTTTATCGGAAAAGTAAAAAAACCTCTAGAATTTGAACTAGAGGTTTTAAATTTAACTAAAATAATTATTTATAGTTAATAATTTGTAACTTTTAGATAAAACTATACTAAAGTGCAGTGAAAAATGATAAATTTATAATTAGTTAATAAAAGAAAATATTAAAGTTAATAATATAAAATATGGAGGTGCCGCATATGGAAGGCGTTTTAGGAAAAGTACTAATAGTTGATGATGATGAAAATATTTGTGAAGTTATAAATATGTATGTTAAAAGTGCTGGTTACGATACAAGAGTAGCTCACAATGGAAAAGAAGCAGAGGAATTATTTTTAGATTATAAACCTGATATAGTTTTATTAGATGTTATGATACCAAATATAGACGGAATAGATGTACTAAAATGGATAAGAAAAGAAGGAACAACTCCTGTAATAATGCTTACTGCAAAGGGAGATACATTTGATAAAGTTTTAGCTTTAGAACTTGGAGCAGACGATTACATAGTTAAACCATTTGAACCAAAAGAATTACTTGCAAGAGTTAAAGCTGTAATGAGAAGATATACAGCAGATAATACAAATAAAGAAGTAATTCAATACAATGATTTAACAATTGATGCTAACTCATACAGAGTTGTATATAAAAATAATGAAGTTAAGATGCCACCTAAAGAATTCGAACTACTATATTATTTAGCATGTAATAAGAATAGAGTATTTACAAGAGAACAGTTATTATGTGAAGTCTGGGGATATGATTATCCAGGAGATTCAAGAACAGTTGACGTTCACGTTAAGAGACTTAGAGAAAAACTTCATTCAGGAGATACATGGCAAATAGAAACTGTTTGGGGGGTTGGCTACAAATTCGAGGTGAAATAGATGAAAAAAAATAGCTTATCATATAAGCTTATAATAACCTTTACTTTAATTTTGGCCACTGCACTTGTAGTAGTTGCAGGAGTTTTATCCATTTGGTTTAAGCAATATTACTTTGATCAAAAAAAAGAGCAACTTAATAAAGAAAGTACAATTATAGAAAGTGCAGCTATCTCTTATTTAACTCTAGATAAGAGTTCTAATCTAACTACTTTGAAAAACGTAATGGATTTTGTTAGTAAAAAAGTAGATGCAGAAATATTGATAACTGATAATTTAGGATATACATATGCAGTATCTAGTAGTGCCCATGAAAATTATAAATTTTCTTCACTTGGCATTCCAAAAGAGGATATGGATATTTTAAAAAAAGGTAAATCAATAGAGTATGGCAGTATAAAAACCTCAACCAAAAATGATTATGTATATTTAAAACCTATCTTTAATAAAAATTATTTCAGTGGTGTTATAGTTATGGTTATTCCAATAGAGCGTATGCTTAATCCTATAATAAGAGTTAATGAAGTTATTTGGATTACAGCTATTATTGCTATAATTATTGGTGCGGTTGTAGTTTTCTTATATAGTAAAAAATTATTAATTGATCCTATAGATAAAATTACTACAGCAGCTAGGAGATTATCTAAAGGTGGAGTAGAAGAAAGAGTTGATATTAAATCAAATAATGAAATAGGTGAACTTGCAGAATCATTTAATATAATGGCGGCATCACTTCAACAGGTAGATGATAACAGAAGAGCATTTATATCAAATGTTTCCCATGAGTTAAGATCGCCTATAACATCAATAAAAGGATTTATATCAGGCATATTAGATGGAGTAATTCCAAAGGATAAAGAAGGATATTATTTAAATATCGTATATGAGGAAACTGATAGATTATCAAGACTTATAAATGATTTATTAGATATATCAACTTTAGAATCAGGAAAAATGAAACTTAATAAGCAAGAAATAGATATAAGTAATTTAATAAAGCATACTATAGCAAAATTTGAAGGCGCAATAAACAACAAAGAATTAACAGTTGATGTAGTACTAGAACAGGAACATCAATATGTTATAGGGGATAATGACAAAATAACTCAAGTTGTTACAAACTTAATAGATAATGCAATGAAATATAGCAATGAAAATGGTGAAGTAAAAATTAATACTAAATCAAAAGGTGATAAGGTATTTGTAAGTATATATAACGATGGAGAAACCTTATCTAAGGAACAATTAGTTAAGATTTGGGATAGGTTTTATAAAGCAGATGTATCTAGAACAAATAAGGTGAGCACAGGCCTTGGATTGCCAATAGTAAGATTAATCCTTACAGAACATGGAGAAGATATTTGGGTTGAAAACTATAAAGACACTGGAGTTATATTTACATTTACTTTAACTAAAAAATAGGTTTTGGTGATGTATATGAATAATGATAAAAAAGGAAATGGAAAAATAAATATAAAAAGTAAAAATAGCGTTATTACACGTAAAAATGTATTAATAGTACTGGCAGCGTTATTGTTAGCTATAATAACAAGTGTTTTATCTGTAAAGTATGTTTTTTTTAAACTTAATAATAAAGAATTTAAAGAATTAAATAATCCAAGTGGAATTAAGATGGAAGTTGCAGCTGAAAAAAATATAAAAAAGATAATAAGTGAAGTAGGCCCTTCTTTAGTTAGTGTTGGAAACAATATAGAAGATTTAGACTCTCATAAATTACCAAGTAAAAATTCAACGGGAGTTGTACTTACTAAAGATGGGTTAATAATGACACAATATAGTACCATAAAAGATTATAAAAAAATATATGTTAAATTACCGGCTAAAGGGGTTAAACCTATAGAAGCTATATTATTAGGATATAATAAAGAAACTGATACAGCATTGATAAAAATTCCAAATAATGATTTAGTGCCAATAAAGATTTCAAATGATAGATCAATAAAAGAGGGAAGTATAGTTTATGCTATGGGGAACTCAATTGGAGCTAGTTATGTTGGATTAATAACTCCAGGAATAATAACATCAACAAGCCATAGAGTTAGAATTGATAATGAAGATTATAAGATTCTACAAACAAGTGCCATTATGAATAATGAAAACTATGGTGGAGTTTTGTGTAATGTTTATGGAGAACTTATAGGAATAAACAGCAAATATTTAACTAAAAAATATGGAAATGATAATTTATTCTTTGCTATAGGTAGTGATGCTATAAAAGATATTACAAAGAATATAGTAAAGGACTTTGATGTTTTAGGCTTAAGAGGTTCGGAAATTAAAATTGATAATAGCCAAAAGCAAGGTTTCTATATTGAAAGTTTAGATGAAAAGGGTAAGGCAGCAAAGGCTGGTATTAGACCTACTGATATAATTTTATTAGCTAATAATAATCCTATATTATCATATGATGATTTGATTAGAGCTGTAAAAAATTCACAAAATAATAAAGTAGATTTAGAAATATTAAGAGATGGAAAAACAAAAAAAATATATATAACAATATAAAATAATTAAAGAGACTTTTTTTAAAGTCTCTTTATTATTGCAAAAATTTAGTATAATATTAAGTAGTATTTGAATAGAAATATATTTACTGTGAAAAGATTAGAATATATAGATAGTAGAAAGAGGAGATATTATGTTTTTAATAGTTGGACTTGGAAATCCTGGAAGTAAGTACGATAATACAAGACATAACATAGGATTTGAAGCAATAGATTATATTGCAAAAAAGTATAATATAGATATAAATAGGAAAAAATTTAAAGGGGAGTATGGAGAAGGTTTTATAGGGAGTGAAAAAGTTATTCTAATGAAGCCAACTACATATATGAATTTAAGTGGAGAATGTGTAAGGGAAGTTCTTGATTTTTATAAGCTTACTAATGAAGATATGCTAGTTATTTATGATGATATAAGCCTAGATATAGGTAAGATAAGAATAAGAGGCAAAGGTAGTGCTGGTGGACATAATGGAATTAAGAGCATAATAGCCCATGTTGGAAGTGATGAATTTTCAAGAATTAAAATTGGCGTAGGACAACCTAAAGAAGACTTAGTTAATTATGTTTTAGGTAAATTCTCAAAGGAAGAAAAGGAAGTTTTAGAAGAAAGTTTAGAAGTTAGTAAATTAGCGACTGATACAATTATAAAAGAAGATATAAGTTCTGCAATGAATAAGTATAATGGTTTTAAGGCAGAGAAAAGTATTTAAGGATGGTGTATTAAAATGAGGCTAGAGGGGTTAATGAAGCCCTTAATTGAGAGTGCAGAGTTTGGAAAGGTAAAAAGTTATATAGATAATAATAAATTTCCAACTGCAATATATGGTTTATCAGAATCAGGGAGAACATACCTTATAGATGCTTTATTTGAAGAGTATGATAAACCTTTAGTTGTAGTTACTCACAGTGATATTGAGGCAAAAAATTTATATGAAGATTTAAGTTTTTATTCAACAGAAGTTTATTATTTCCCAGTTAGAGAGGTGGTTTTCTATAATATAGATGCTATTTCGGGTGATTTAAGGTGGGCAAGACTTAAAGTAATAAAAGAGATTTTAAATAAAAAGAAAAAGATAATAGTAACTTCAGTAGAAGCTTTTGCAGCTAACTATACTCCAAGAGATTACTATAAAAAACATAAAATAAGTTTAAAAGTAGGAAATGAAGTAAACTTTGAAGATGTAAGTAAGACCTTAGTAGAAGGCGGATATGAAAGAGTTGAGATGGTTGAAGGTAAGGGGGAGTTTGCAAGAAGAGGGGGGATATTAGATGTATATCCACCAGATTCAGCATACCCTTATAGAATTGAATTATTTGGAGATGAGATTGATTCAATAAGAACCTTTAATGTTGAATCTCAAAGAAGTATAGAAAAAGTAAAATCAATAAAAATATTTCCTGCAAAAGAAATAATTATAGACGATGATGTTATAAATTTTGCAAAGGAAAACTTAAAAAATGAATTAGATAAAGCATTAAAAAATAATAAAGATGAAGCAGTTAAAGAAAAGCTTTCTGAAACTATAAATAATAATATAGAAAGTTTAATGGAAACTTCAAGCTTTGAAACTATGGATTCATATCTTCCATTTTTTTACGATAAGTTAGAAAGTTTATTTGATTATTTTAAAGGTTATAACTTTATAATTGACGATACAACAAGAGTTCTTGGAAAACTTGAAGGTACTTATACTGAATTTACAGAGAATTTCTCAATGTTTCTTCAAAAGGGGAATATACTTCCTAAACATTCTGAACTTTTACTTGGATATGAAGATGTTATTGATGGATTTTCTAGCTGTAATCTAATTACATTAGATACATTCCAAAAGACTAGAGATATATTTAAACCTCATGGAATAGCAAATATTACTCAATTAACTCTTCATAATTATCAAGGTCAGCTAGATCTTTTAATTGAGGATATTAAAGATAAAAAGAATAAGGGCTTTAAAACATTAATTTTATCAGGAACAAGAACTAGAGGAGAAAGACTAGTTGATACTTTAAGGGATAGAGAAATTGAAAGTGTTTATAAGGACACTGTTTCTGATATACAATGTGGAGAAGTTGTAATAACCTTTGGTAATTTATTAAAAGGATTTGAATATCCAGAGGAAAAGGTATGTGTAATATCAGATAAAGAAGTTTTTGGAGAGGCAAAGAGAAAGCTATCAAAGAAAAGAAAATCTAAAAAAGGTGTAGCAAAGATAAATTCCTTTGCTGAGCTTAAAATAGGAGATTATGTTGTTCATGTAAATCATGGTGTTGGAGTATACAAGGGAATAAAACAAATAGAGGTTTCTGGAAATACTAGAGATTATCTTGATATAGTATATCAAAAGGGAGATAAGCTTTATGTTCCAGTTGAACAACTTGATTTAATTCAAAAGTATATAGGTAGTGAAGGAAAATCTCCTAAAGTTAACAAACTAGGTGGAACTGAATGGCAAAAAGCTAAAAGTAAAGTTAGAAAATCAATAAATGAAATAGCAAAAGATTTAGTTAAATTATATGCAACTAGGGCAACTTTAAAGGGATATAAATTTAGTAAAGACACAGAGTGGCAAAGACAATTTGAAGATGAATTCCCTTATGAAGAAACTCCAGACCAAATTACATCTCTTGAAGAGATAAAAGAGGATATGGAATCTCAAAAGTCTATGGACAGACTACTTTGTGGTGATGTTGGATATGGGAAAACAGAGGTTGCTGTAAGGGCGGCATTTAAGGCTGTTATGGATGGAAAACAAGTAGCATTTTTAGTTCCAACAACAATATTAGCAGAGCAGCATTATAAAAATATGCTTAAAAGATTTTCAGATTTTCCGATTAAAATAGATATGATAAGTAGGTTTAGAACAGCAAAGCAACAAAAGGCAACAATACAGGCAGCAAAGGAAGGCAATGTTGATATTTTAATAGGAACTCATAAGCTTGTTGCAAAGGATATACAATTTAAAGATTTAGGTCTTTTAATAATTGATGAGGAGCAAAGATTTGGTGTTAAACAAAAAGAAAAAATAAAAGAAATCAAGAAAAATGTTGACGTACTAACATTAAGTGCAACACCTATTCCAAGAACTCTTCATATGTCCTTAACTGGAGCACGTGATATTTCTGTAATAGAAACTCCTCCAGAGGAAAGATATCCAGTTCAAACTTATGTTATAGAACAAAATGATCAGCTTATAAGAGATGCAATACTTAGAGAGATGAATAGAGGAGGCCAAGTTTTCTTTGTTTATAATAGAGTTGAAAGCATTGAAAGTATGGCAAATTATATTAAAGAGTTAGTTCCTGAAAGCAGAGTAACCTTTGCTCATGGAAGAATGACAGAAAGACAACTTGAAACAGAAATGATGGCCTTTATGGATAAGGAGTATGATGTTTTAGTATGTACAACAATTATTGAAACAGGTATTGATATTCCAAATGTAAATACAATAATAGTTTTTGATGCTGATAAAATGGGACTATCACAGCTTTATCAATTAAGAGGAAGAGTTGGAAGGTCTAATAAAATAGCTTATGCATATCTTTTATACACTAAAGATAAAGTTTTAACAGAAGTTGCAGAGAAGAGACTTAAAGCATTAAAAGACTTTACTGAACTTGGATCAGGCTTTAAAATTGCCATGAGAGACTTAGAAATAAGAGGGGCAGGAAACATGATGGGTTCAGCTCAGCATGGTCATATGGCTACAATAGGTTATGATTTATATTGTAGAATGCTTGAAGATACAATAAAGGTCATTAAGGGAGAAATTGAAAAAGAGCCAGTTGAGACTACTGTTGATATTAAGGTAGATGCTTATATTCCATCTAACTTTATAACTGATGAAAATCAAAAAATTGAAGTATACAAAAAGATTGCAGCTATTGAAAGCTATGATGAATATATGGAAATTAAAGATGAATTAGAAGATAGATATTCTGAAATACCAGATTCTGTTTATAATTTAATGGATATAGCTTATATTAAGAGCAAGGCAAAAATTCTTAATATAGAGGAAATAAAGGAAACACCAAAGAATATATTCTTTAAATTTGAAGAAGGGGATAAAGGATATAAAAAAGTATTTAAGGTACTTTTAGAAAATTACAAGAATAATGTTGTTCTTAAGTTTGGAAAAAATCCTGAATTTGAATTTAAGAAAGATAGTGTAAAGAAAGAAGATATATTAGCTTTCTTTAAAGAGATGTTAAACAACATAATAAAAGTAATAAATACTTAAAAGATAGATAATTGAACTTGGAGTATAATATTGGTATACTTTAAATATGTGAATTTTTAGAAAATAAATTGTTGTAAAATAAATAGTAAAGTGAGGAAGAAAAGTGGGTAAGATTAAAAAAATATTAGCTATAGGCTTAATCTCTATGGTCAGCTTATCATTTGTAGGTTGTAAAATGATAGCAAAAACACCAGAAGCAATTCAAAAAGAAACTCTAGCAAAGGTTGGAGATAAAAAAATCACTAGAGGTGATTTAGATAAAGTTATGGAATCTAAATACCAACAATATGAGCAACAATACGGAAAAGATTATATGAGTAATCCTCAAGTAAAGGCTCAAGTTGAACAAGAAAAGAAAACAATGTTAAATTCATTAGTTGATCGTGATGTTGTTATTGGAATGGGCGAAAAGGAAAAATGGATTCCAAGTGACAGTGAAATAAATAAAGAAGTAGATAAAAACTTCAATGAAATGAAAAATAACCTAAAAAAGGCTTATGGTATAAAGGATGATAAACAATTTAATGAACTTTTAAAATCATCAGGATATGCAGATGAAGCAGCATACAAAAAAGAATTAAAACAACAAGTAATATATAACTCAATATTAACTAAACATGTATTTAATAACATTAAAGTTACAGATGCAGATGCTAAAAAGTATTATGATGCAAATAAAGAAAAATTTACTGTTCAACCAGGAGCAGATGTATATAATATAGTTCTTCCAGATAAAGCTACAGCTGAAAAGGTAAGAAAAGAACTAGAAAATGGAGAAGACTTTAAAAAACTTGCAGCTAAGTATAATACAGATTCAACAAAAACAACTGGTGGTTCATTAGGATATATTCCTTATAACTCAACTCAATATGTTAAAGAGTTTATGGAAGCAGTTAAGAAGCTTAAAAAAGATGGTGAATTATCACAACCTGTAAAGACTCAATTTGGATATCACATAATAAAGGTTGAAGGTATTAAAACAAAGGCACAAGTTCAACCATTTGATAAAGTTAAAGATACAATAATAAAACAATTAACAAATCAAAAACAAGAAGCAGCTTATACAGATACTATTAAAAAGTGGAAAGATGAGCTTGGAGTTAAAATATACGAAGATAAATTAAATAAATAATAGAAATAACACCTAATTTTTAGGTGTTATTTTTTTAAATAATGGTTATATGTGCATAAAATTTCTATCTAGTCAAATAATAATAATGTTACTAAATTTAACAGTGTTTTATTAAGGAGGTTAATTGTAATATGAAAGCTACAGGAATAGTTAGACGTATTGATGACTTAGGTAGAGTTGTTATACCAAAAGAAATAAGAAGAACTTTAAGAATTAGAGAAGGGGATCCACTTGAAATTTTCACAGATAGAGAAGGTGGAGTAATACTTAAAAAGTATTCCCCAATAGGAGAACTTACAGATTTTTCAAAGGAGTATGCTGAAAGCTTACAACAAACAATAGGACATATAATTTTAATAAGTGATAAGGATGCATTTATATCAGCTAGTGGTGTACCTAAAAAAGATTACATAGATAGAAAAATCAGTAATGAACTTGAAGAAATTATGGAAGGCAGAAAATCAGTGTTACTTGGAGAAGGTTCTAAAAAGCTAATTCCAATGCACAGTGATGAAGAAGTAGGAAATATGACATCCCAAGTAATAGCACCTATTATTGCTGAAGGTGATGCAATTGGATCAGTAATAATACTATCTAAACAATCAGGAGAAAAGCTTGGAGAGTTAGAACTTAAATTAGCTGAAACAGCAGCTTCATTTTTGGGAAAACAAATGGAACAATAGAAAAATATTCTTTAAATTACGTAAAAGAATAAATAAAAGTAATAATACCTCTAAACTTACAATAATAATTATTAGTAAAAGAATCAGTTTGGAGGTATTTTATGAAAAAACAATCCTTAATAAAGGGAAGTATAATATTAGGGATAGCTGGAATATTAGCAAGATTTCTTGGGTTATTTTTTAGATGGCCTATTATTATGCTAATAGGTGATGAAGGAATGGGACTTTATCAAATGTCATACCCATTATATATGTTTTTTGTTGCAATGGCATCTGGAGTTCCTATTGCCATGTCAAAGATAATATCAGAAAATAACGCAATAGGAGATATAGAAGAAAGTTTTAAGGTTGTAAAGGGATCAACCTATATGATGCTAATATTAGGAGCTGGGACAACATTTTTTTTATTTTTCTTTGCAAAACCTATAATAAGCTTTTTAAAGTGGGATATGAAGGCATATTATTCCTTAATAGGTATATCTTTTGCACCTCTCATAATTTCTGTTATGACTATATTTAGAGGTTTTTTTCAAGGACTTCAAAATATGACTCCATCTGCAGTGTCACAAATATTAGAACAAATAGGAAGAGTTGTTTTTGGTGTTGGACTAGCAGTCTTGTTTCTTCCAAAGGGTATAGAGTTTGCAGCAGGAGGAGCAGCTTTTGGAGCAGCAGCAGGAGGAATATTAGGTGGAGGATATCTTTATATTAAATATTTAATTACTAAAAGGAATTATGGAATTAAGAAGATAAAAAGTGATCCAAAAATAATGAGCAAAATTCTTAAAATTGCAATTCCGATATCATTAGGAGCAACAGTTGGAACAATAATGAGTCTTATTGACTCTATATTTATTCCCCAAAAACTTTTAGAAGCTGGTTTTACAAGTCAAGAAGTAATAATACTTTATGCTCAACTTACTGGAAAGGCATCAGTTATTGTAAATATACCAATGACTCTTTCAATGGCACTTTCAATGTCATTAATTCCAATAATAGCAGAAGAGTTTATCTTAAAGAGAAGAAGAAATGTAGAAAATAAAGTTAACCTTTCAATTAAAATTTCAACAGTAATAGCAATACCTTGTATGTTTGGGATGCTTTTTATGGCAGAACCAATAATGAAATTTATATTTCCAGGTAGACATGAAGGCTTTGAAATACTTAAATATTTATCTTTAACAGTACCCTTTGTTATATTAACCCAGACAACAACAGCTATATTGCAAGGTGTAGGAAAGTATATACTTCCTGTTATAAACCTTTTTATTGGTTGCATAGTAAAGCTTATATTAACTCTTATATTAGTTCCAATGCCTAAATTTAATATATATGGAGCTGTTATAGCCAGTATACTTGCTTATGTTTCAACTACAATTTTAAATTTAATAGTATTAAAGATAAATTTAAAAACAAAAATAGGAATTAAAAATAATATAATAAAACCTTTAGTATCATCAGTAATTATGGTAATTGTAGTATTATTTAGTTATAAAATGCTTCTAAATTATACAATGAGTAATGGAGTATCTTGCTTAATATCAATATTTTTAGGTGCTATAATATATATGACATTAATTATTTTTATGAATGTTTTTGATGTTAAAGAGATGAGAAATAGGTTAGCTAAAAAATAAACATATAAAAGGAGAAATACTTAATGATTAAGATTGTTGGTTTAGGGCCAGGAGATAGGGATGCTCTTACAATAGGTACACTAAGGTTATTAGAAGAAAGTGAAAATATTTATTTTAGAACAGAAAATTATCCCATAGTTGATTTCATAAAGGAAAGAAATATAAAATTTAAAACATATGATCATTTTTATAATACTGGAAAAAATTTCGATGAAGTTTATAAAAATATTGCTGAAGATATAATAAAAGTTCATAAGGAAACAGGAGAAGTTGTATATGCAGTTCCAGGACATCCTTTAGTTGCTGAAAAATCAGTTTCAAACCTTATTGATATTTGTGATAGGGAAAAAATAAATTATGAAATTCTGCCAGCAGTTAGTTTTATTGATATTATTATTGATAAACTTAAAATAGATCCAACTGAAGGGTTTAAAATTATTGATGCTTTTGATATAAATAATCAAATTTTAGATAAAAGAATAGGAACTATAATAACTGAAGTTTATAATCCTTTTATTGCATCTGAAGTTAAACTTAAACTTTTAGAATATTATGATGATGAAACAAAAATAATTTATATTAAATCTCCAGGTGTTAAAGATTTAGAAAGTATAAGAGAGATTCCTTTATATGAACTTGATATGCAAGAAGACATAGATTGCTTAACATTTGTTTATATACCTAAAGATTTAAATAACAAAAAGGATATAAATGATTTAATTGAATTAATAGACCTATTAAGAAGTGAGGAAGGTTGTCCTTGGGATAGAGAACAAACTCATGAAAGTATAAGAAATGAATTAGTAGAAGAAAGTTATGAAGTTAAAGATGCCATAGAGAAAAATGATGAAGAAGCTTTAGTAGAAGAATTAGGGGATGTTTTATTGCATGTTATATTTCATTCTTCAATAGGTAGAGAAGATGGATATTTTGATTTTAATGATGTGGTTAGAGGAGTATACAAAAAAATGGTTGATAGACATCCACATATATTTAAAAATAATAAAGTTTCTGATTCTGAGGAAGTTTTACAAAGCTGGGATGAACTAAAGAAAGAGGAAAAAGGTTTTGAAACTGTTACAGATGAATTAAATGGTGTAGCAAAGGCACTTCCAGCTTTAATAAGAGCCCATAAGATTCAAAACAAAGCGAGAAAAGTAGGATTTGATTGGGATAATGTTAAAGATGCTTCAAAGAAGGTTTTAGAAGAATTAGATGAGGTTTTAGAGGTATATAATAGCGGGAATAAGGAAAGAATAACAGAAGAGGTTGGAGATCTTTTATTTTCCTGTGTAAATGTATCTAGATTTTTAGATGTTGATGAAGAGGAAGCACTAAACAAAACAACTGATAAATTTATAAGAAGATTTAGTTATATAGAAGAACAAGCAATTAAAAATGGAAAAGATTTAAAGACTATGACCTTAGAAGAAATGGATAAATTTTGGAATCAAGCTAAGAAACAAGAAAATAATTAGATTTAGAAGGATTTTAAAATTTTTTAGAGAATATATCTAAGTAATAAATTCTATACTTATGAATTATTACATTATATTAGGTTTTTTTTACAGAAAATATACGAATATTTCTATATTCAGTATAGACGGAAGCTTAAAGTAATAATATAATAAGATAATGTAAGTGTAGTACATAAAGATTAGCTAGTACTATAATTTATATAACTAGTTATTTAAGGAGGATGTAATTGTGAATAAAGCAGAATTAATTACTAGTATGGCTGAAAAGTCAAAATTAACTAAAAAAGATGCAGAAGTAGCTTTAAAAGCATTTATAGAAAGTGTTGAAGAAGCTTTAGAAAATGGTGAAAGAGTTCAATTAGTAGGATTCGGAACTTTTGAAACTAGAGAAAGAGCTGCTAGAGAAGGAAGAAATCCAAGAACTAAAGAAACTATAAAAATTCCAGCATCAACTGTTCCAGTATTTAAAGCTGGTAAAGAATTTAAAGAAAAAGTTAATAAATAGTTTTTTGAACCCGAGGGAGATACTCGGGTTCTTTTATAAACTTAAACTTTTTTAAAATTTATTAAAGAAAGAAGGTGACCTTGTATGAGATTAGATAAATATCTAAAGGTCTCAAGACTTATAAAGAGAAGAACTATTGCAAAGGAAGCTTGCGAAAGCGAAAGAGTTTCTATAAATGGCAAGGTTGCAAAATCAGGAACTCAAATAAAAGAAGGTGACGTAATAGAAATAACATTTGCAAATAAAGTATTACGTGCACAAGTACTTAATATAGCTGAACATGTTAGAAAAGAAGATGCAAAAGACATGTATAAATTATTAGAGGGACAAGAAATAGAATAATCTATAAGAATCCTTAAAGATATTAATTATAAGAATATAGAAATTAATAATTACATATATTTCTTAATAAGAGTATTGTCTAAAGGAGATTATAGTTATGGAAAGGAAATCTGATAATATACAATCAGCTAAAAAAAGTTCTATACAATTAGAAAATAGAAGAAAACTTTCATTAACGGGTGTTGATGAGGTTATGAGCTTTGATGAAGAAAAGATAGTTTTAAATACTATACTTGGAAAATTAAAGATTAATGGGCAAGGTCTCAAGATGAATAAGCTTGATGTAAAAAATGGAGATGTTATAATAGAAGGATATATTATAAGCATGATATATTGTGGTAAAGTAAAGCCAAAAGGTAGAAAAATAAGCTTGAAAAAGCTTATAGGTAGGTAAGTTTTATGCCACTACAATTAGAAGTTCAAGTTAATATTATTTTTTATGCCTTAATTTCAGGCTTTATTTTAGGCGCTTTTTTTGATATATATAGAATTATAAGAGGAAAAAGAGAGCATAAAGTAATAAGGACAATACAAGATATTTTATTTTGGATCTTAAGTGCTTTTATAATATTTACATTTTTACTTTATAAAAACTATGCTTTTTTAGGAACTTATGTTTATTTATGTATGGGGGTAGCCCTATTTATATACTTAAAACTCTTTAGCAAAACAATTTATAAATTAGAAAAAATAATTTTTAATGGAACCAAAACATTATTTAGAAGAAGTTATAAGAATTTAAGCTATCCTCTGAGAATAATGATAGGAAAATTTAATAATAAAAACTAATTTAAAATAAAAACTAAATATAATTAAAAATAACTTGAATTAAAGGTTCAGAGTGTTTAAAATATATTTATAGAATCTAAAAAATGAGGTACTATGGATGATAAAAAAGTTAAAAGGAAAGAATTTAATAATCTTAGTACTATGCCTTGTTTTTTTATTTAGTTTTGTTAGACAAGAGAGAGCTATTATGAATATAAAAGAACAAATAGCTCAAAAGCATACAGAATTAGAAAAGCTTAAACAAAAAAACAAGCAACTTGAAGAAGAAGTCAAGAGTGCTAATTCTGATGAGTATATTGAGACTTTAGCTAGAGAAAGGCTTAAAATGGTTAAGCCAGGCGAAAAAATCGTAAATGATAAAAATGTTGACTCAAAGTCTGAAAAGTAGGTTATTATTAATGATAACATATATATTTTATTTAAATTAAGGAGGAATCTTTTAAACATGACCTTAGAGGCAGGAAACATATTAGAGGGTACAGTGGTAAATATCACTAATTTTGGAGCTTTCGTTGAATTAGAAGGCGGTAAGACAGGTCTAGTTCATATATCAGAAGTAGCAGATTCTTTTGTAAAGGACATAAGACAACATTTAAAGGAACAAGATAAAGTAAAGGTAAAAGTTATATCAATTGATGATAACGGAAAAATTAGTTTATCAATAAAACAAGCTGAAACTAAACCAAAGAAATCAGTTAGACCAGCTGAATTTGATTGGGCTAGTGAGAAGAAGAAACCTAATGGAAATTTTGAAGACAAAATTTCTAAGTTCTTAAAAGATAGCGAAGAAAGAATGCAAGATGTTAAAAAGCATCAAGATTTTAAGAGCAAAAACAGTAAAAAGTCATTCTAAAATATAAGACATCATATAAATTTAATATATAAATCTATATAATAAAAAGCCCTTAGATATGTAAACTAGCGGCTTTTTGTTGTTTTATTACTTAGAAATAATATTAAAAAAAATAAAAATTAAAAAAAATGTTGACAGTACTATAAGTATACTATATAATAACTATTGTCGTCAGAAATGATAGAAAAAACCCATGCCGAAGTGGCGGAACTGGCAGACGCACAGGACTTAAAATCCTGCGGTGGTTAAACACCGTACCGGTTCGATTCCGGTCTTCGGCACCAAGTTTTTTTCAAAACAAAATATAATATCGCGGGGTGGAGCAGTTGGTAGCTCGTCGGGCTCATAACCCGAAGGTCGTAGGTTCAAGTCCTGCCCCCGCAACCAAATTTGGCGGAATAGCTCAGCTGGCTAGAGCATTCGGTTCATACCCGAAGTGTCGTAGGTTCAAGTCCTATTTCCGCTACCAATTAACTCATGCCGAAGTGGCGGAACTGGCAGACGCACAGGACTTAAAATCCTGCGGTGGTTAAACACCGTACCGGTTCGATTCCGGTCTTCGGCACCAAGTTAATTTTTAAAAACAAAATATATAATATCGCGGGGTGGAGCAGTTGGTAGCTCGTCGGGCTCATAACCCGAAGGTCGTAGGTTCAAGTCCTGCCCCCGCAACCAAAATTTGGCGGAATAGCTCAGCTGGCTAGAGCATTCGGTTCATACCCGAAGTGTCGTAGGTTCAAGTCCTATTTCCGCTACCAATTGCCTGCCGAAGTGGCGGAACTGGCAGACGCACAGGACTTAAAATCCTGCGGTGGTTAAACACCGTACCGGTTCGATTCCGGTCTTCGGCACCAAAAGA
>NZ_JAUSUF010000008.1 GCF_030813415.1 Eubacterium multiforme
AGAGGAAACACTCCTTCCCATTCCGAACAGGAAAGTTAAGCTCTATAGCGCCGATGGTACTGCATGGGAGACCGTGTGGGAGAGTAGGACGTTGCCAGGTAAGTAACGAAAAGAGATAGTTTAATTACTATCTCTTTTTTTATATGTTAATATTATAAATTTTAAAATATTATAAAAAAATTACACTTGTAAAAATATAATATATTACCTGTTATAATATGGTACTATTATATTGGAAGATTGAAATGATATGTGAAGGATGTGAATTGTTGAATATAATAATATTTATTTTAGGAATAATATGTATAGCATATTTTTTATTTGTTAATATGATCTTTGGATATACTACATTCAGTTCCTTTTATTTAGTTATAGGTATAATTATGATATTATATGGAATCTTTATAACTAAGCTATTAAAAATTGAAGCCTTCAAGAGAATATTTAAACCATTAAAATTGTTATTATTATGTGGAATATTAATATTTATAATTACTGAACTGTGTATAATTTTTTATCCTAAGACTTCAGAGAAAAGCTGTAATTATATTGTTGTTTTAGGAGCGGGGATAAGAGGAGAAAATCTAACTACAACATTAAGAGATAGATTAAATGCTACATTAGATTATATTAATAATACAAATTATGATGGTAAGATAATAGTTTCAGGAGGACAAGGACCTGGAGAAAGCATTACTGAAGCTGAGGCTATGAGAAGATATTTAGTGGAAAAAGGAATTAACAATAATAGAATAATATTAGAAGATAAGGCAACTAATACTTTTCAAAATTTCAAATATTCAAAAGATATAATAGAAAATTTAAATGAGGGTAATACAAAAAATAGTAATATTAAAGTAGTAACAACAGATTTTCATGCATTAAGAAGTAATATAATAGGTAAAAGAAACGGATATGAAAATATTAGTTTTTATACAAGTAACACTAAATGGTATCTTGTACCTTCAATGTATGCTAGAGAATTTTTTGCAGTATTTAAGTCTATAGTCTTTGACAGATAAATTTAGATTTAATTATTTGAGTATTTTCTGTATAAAATATGTTATATACTCATAAGAGTATAATATATAGATTACTATATAAATATGTTTAAATGTGTACATAGGTTGGAAAGTAGAAAATTATAAATTGGAGATAATAGTTATGGAAAGAGATATAGATAAATTAAAGGGTAAGGTAGTAAAGCATTTTAAGGGGAAGCTTTATTTAGTTATGGATATAGCTAAACATTCTGAAACAATGGAGGAGCTTGTTGTATATAAGGCTTTATATGGAGATTATGGTATTTTTGTTAGACCAAAGGATATGTTTTTAAGTAAGGTCGATAAAATAAAGTATCCAAATTGTACTCAAGAATATAGATTTCAAGAAATTGATGATGAAGATATTTTAAATATAATGAAAGTATTAAATAGTAAACAAAATATGTAAAAAGTTTCTAAAGAGTAAAAATAATGTATTATTTTTACTCTTTTTTACATTAATGCTTAAAATTTAACAAAAAAAGGCGTATAATGTTAATCAGATGTAAATGTTTTCTGAGAAAATTCTTTGAAATCAAGATATAGATTAAATTGTTATAATAGTAAATAGTTGTATATTAGTTATAAAAATAACAATACTAGGAAAATAAGTATAAAACAAGTAAAATTATAGGTGGAAATCTTATTTAATTAAAATATTAAAAGAATAAGGAGGTAACAAATTGAGTACAGGATGGCTTTTTGTATTAGCTCTAATACCTATAATATGGCTTATAGTATCCTTGGGAATTTTTAAGATGCCAGGGGATAAGGCGTGTCCAATAGCCTTATTAATAACTATATTGTTATCAATCTTTGTATGGAAATTTACCTTTATAGATAGCATAACAGCTACTCTTGAAGGGATTGCATTAGCTTTATGGCCTATAATGATTGTAATAATTGCAGCTGTATTTACTTATAATCTATCTTTACATACAGGTAGTATGGAAATCATTAAGAAAATGATGATGGAAATAACTACTGACAAAAGAATTTTAGTATTGATTCTTGCGTGGGGATTTGGAGGATTTTTAGAGGCTATTGCAGGTTTTGGAACTGCTGTTGCTATACCTGCTAGTATAATGGCGGGACTTGGATTTAATCCACTTTTTGCAGCAATAATTTGTTTAATAGCAAATACAACTCCTACAGCTTTTGGTGCTATAGGACTTCCAGTTACAACCCTTGCACAGGTAGCTAATTTAAATGTAAATGAACTATCCTATGCTGTAAGCATTCAGTTATTTTTATTTATTATTGTAGTTCCATTTATATTGGTTATGATAACAGGAAAATCTGTTAAGGCAATAAAGGGAGTTTTTGGGATTACATTAATTTCTGGAATAGCTTTTGCATTGCCACAAGTTTTAATTGCTAAGTATATTGGAGCTGAATTACCAGCAATATTAGGTTCAATTCTTTCTATGGCATCTACAGTTTTAGTAGCTAAGGTGTTTTATAAGAAATCATCTAATAAAAGTGGTAGTTTAACTATAAAAAAGAAACTTTGGGCTTGGACTCCATTTATTTTAGTATTTTTATTTATATTTTTCACTTCATCACTTTTCCCATTTATTAATGAGAAGTTAGCTTTAGTGAAAACATCAATAAAAATTTATTCAGGAAGTGGTGCAAAACCTTATACATTTTTATGGCTTGCAACTCCTGGAACATTAATAATAATAGCTACATACATAGGAGGTTTTATTCAAGGGGCAAAGTTTAAAGAAATATCAATAGTTCTTTTTAAAACAATTAAACAAATGGGTAAGTCAGCTATAACAATAATGGCTATAGTAGCTTTGGCTAAGGTTATGGGTTATAGTGGAATGATTAAGTCAATATCAGTAGTTTTAGTATCAATTACAGGTGGATTTTATCCAATAATTGCGCCTCTTATAGGGGCACTTGGAACTTTTGTAACAGGTAGCGATACTTCTGCAAACGTTTTATTTGGGGGACTTCAAGTTGAAGTTGCAAAGACTTTAGATTTAAATCCATATTGGCTTGCAGCAGCAAATACTTGTGGAGCTACTGCTGGAAAGATGATATCTCCACAAAGTATAGCAGTTGCAACAGCAGCAACAGGACTTGTTGGAGAAGAAGGAAAGATATTAAATTCAACATTAAAATTTTGTTTAGTGTTTGTAATATTATTTGGACTTATAACTTATTTGTTAGGGCCTGTATTTGGGTTTTAATTTAGAAAATACAAAAATAATTAATATTAATTATTTTAAAAGATAGGAGAGATTCAAGTGGAAATTTTACAAAGAGGTTTTGAAAAACCTACAAAGAGAGTAGAAATTTTAAAAGAGGAAATTTTAGCTGCTTTTCCTGAAATTGAAGTGGATAGAGCTAGAATTTTAACTGATTCTTTCAAAAAAACAGAAGATGAACCTATAATAATAAGAAAAGCAAAGGCACTGAGGGATCTTTTAGAAAAGATGCCTATAACAATTAGAAAAGGTGAACTTATTGTAGGTAGTTTAACTAAAAGTCCAAGGTCTGCTCAAGTTTATCCTGAGTTTTCTAATAAATGGCTTGTAGATGAATTTGATAAATTAGAAAAAAGAACATCTGATGCATTTAAAATTTCAGAAGATACTAAAAGGGAATTAAAAGAAATATTTAAATATTGGGATGGAAAAACAGTAAGTGAACTTGCTACTTCCTATATGCCAGAATCAACAAAAAAGGCTATGAAGGCAAATGTATTTACTGTAGCTAATTATCATTTTAATGGACTTGGCCATATATCTGTTGATTATGAAAAGGTCTTAAAAAATGGATTTAGTGGAATAATAAAAGAAGTTAAAAATGAAATTAATAAATCTGTAGAAAGCGACCCTAATTATATTCATAAAAAAATGTTTTGGGATTCAATTTTAATTTGCTGTAATGCTGCTATAGATTATGCCCATAGATATGCTGATCTTGCAAAGGAATTAGCAAGTACTGAAAAGGATGAGAAGAGACAAAAAGAATTATTAGAAATATCAAGAATTTGTAATAAGGTTCCTGAATATCCAGCTGAAACTTTCTATGAAGCTTGTCAATCTTTCTGGTTTATTCAATTAATAATAAGCTTAGAATCAAATGGACATGCTATTTCTCCTGCTCGTTTTGATCAATATATGAATCCTTTTTATGAAAAAGATTTAAAAGAATCAGAAAAATCAGAGGCGTTTAATAGGGAAGTACTTCACTGCTTATGGGTTAAGTTTAATGATTTAACAAAGGTTCGTGATGAAACTACAACAAAAGCTTTTAGTGGTTATTCTATGTTTCAAAATTTAATAGTAGGTGGACAAACTCCTGAAGGTAAGGATGCAACAAATGATTTATCTTATTTATGTATGGATGCAACAGGAAGTTTAAAGTTACCTCAACCTTCTTTATCAGTTAGGGTTTGGAACAATTCACCTGATGAATTTTTAATAAGAGCCTGTGAATTAGCTCGTTTAGGAACAGGATTACCTGCCTTTTATAATGATGAAGTAATAATACCTATGCTTGTAAATCAAGGTTTAACTTTAGAAGATGCTAGAGATTATGGAATTGTTGGTTGTGTTGAACCACAAAAACCTGCTAAAACAGATGGTTGGTATGATGCTGCCTTCTTTAATCTAGCTAAAGTTTTGGAGATTGCAATTAATGATGGATTTGAAAATGGAAAGAAGGTTGGAGCAGATACTGGAAAATTTGAAGAATTTAAGAATATAGATGATTTAATAGATGCTTATAAAAAGCAAATACATTTCTTTGTTAATCATATGGTTGCAGCTGATAATTGTGTGGATATTGCTCATAGAGAAAGAGCACCACTTCCATTTTTATCATGTATGTTAGATGACTGTATTCCTTTAGGAAAATCAATACAAGAAGGTGGAGGACATTACCGTTTTTCAGGACCTTTAGGTGTTGGAGTTGCTAATATTGGTAATTCATTTATGGCAATAAAGAAATTAGTATTTGATGAAAAGAAAATTTCACTAGAGGATTTAAAAGAGGCACTTAACAATAATTTTGGTAAAGATTTAGAAGACTTTGATAAAAAAATGAAATATGAAAATATTAGACAAATGCTTTTAAATAGATCACCTAAGTTTGGTAATGATATAGATGAAGTTGATGAATTTACAAGGGAAGGTTCTCTTATATATTGTGAGGAAGTTCTTAAACATCACAATCAACGTGGTGGAAAATTCTTACCTGGATTATATCCTGTATCAAACAATGTACATTTAGGTTCATTAGTAGGTGCAACACCTGATGGAAGAAATTCAGGAGAACCAATTGCAGATGGAGTTTCTCCAACTAGAGGAACTGATGTAAATGGTCCAACAGCTGCTGCAAATTCAGTAGCAAAATTAGATCACTTTAGTGCACCTAGTGGAACACTATTAAATCAAAAATTTAATCCTTCAGCAATTGATGGTGATAATGGACTTAAAAATTTAATGAATTTAATTAGAAGTTACTTTGATAAAAAGGGAATGCATATGCAATTTAATATTATAAGTAAAGAAACTTTACTTAAGGCACAAAAGCATCCTGAAAAATATAGAGATTTAATAGTTAGAGTTGCAGGATATAGCGCTCAGTTTATATGCCTAGATAAAGGTGTTCAAGATGACATTATAAAGAGAACAGAATTAGAGTTATAAGTTAAATAATAAGTATTTTAATTTATATTGTAGTGGTTAACTCTCTTATTCAAATATTTAAAAATTTTAATTAAGAAGGATAAATAATATGAGCAGTATAGTTAATTACGAAGAAAAAGGTTTAATATTTAACATACAGAGATTTTCAGTAAATGATGGTCCTGGACTTAGAACAATTGTTTTTTTGAAGGGGTGTCCATTAAATTGTTTATGGTGTAGTAATCCAGAATCCAAGCATCCTTATGAAGAGTTAATGTTTAATAATAAAAATTGTATAGGCTGTCACAATTGTGAAAACATATGTGAATATGATGCTATAGATTTTAATAACAGTTATAGAATAAATAAAGAAAAATGCATTAACTGTAACAAGTGTGTGGATGTATGTTATTCTGATGCTTTAGTAAATATGGGACAGCATAAAACCATAAAGGAAGTATTAGAAATAGTAAAAAAAGATTTTGTACAATTTAGGCGTTCAGGAGGTGGAGTTACATTATCAGGTGGGGAACCTTTAATGCAACCTAAGTTTTCAAAAGAACTTCTTAAAGGGTGCAAGGAATCTTTAATAAATACAGCAATAGAGACAACTGCTTTTGCAGAAAGCTCTGCAATAAATGAAGTTTTTCCCTGGGTGGATTTAGCATTAATAGATATTAAAAATATAGATGATGAAAAACATAAAAAATATGTTGGACAAAGTAATAAAAAAATACTTGAAAATATAAAATTAATAGATAATCTGTGCAAAAAAATAATAATAAGAGTTCCTATAATTCCAAATTTTAATTGTGATGAAGATAGTATTAGAGATATTGCAAGGTTTGCAAAAAATCTTAATAACTTACTTGAAATTCATATACTACCTTATCATAGATTAGGAGTTAATAAATATGAATGTTTAGGAATAGATTATAAAATGCCAGAGGATATAAGTAGTCCTACTAAAGAAACTATGGAAAAACTTAAAAATATTGTGGAAGAGGAAGGAATAAAGTGTAATATTGGAGCTGTTTAAAAACTTAATATTATTGTAAACGTTTATTAAAGCTTAAATATTACTTTTAAATTAGAAAGGTGTGAAACTTATGAATATTTTTGTATGTATAAAGCAAGTACCTGGTACTTCTAAAGTTGAAGTAGATCCAGTTACAGGAGTATTAAAAAGAGATGGTGTTGACACAAAGATGAATCCATATGATTTATATGCGTTAGAAACAGCATTAGAAATAAAGGAAAATGAAGGTGGAGAACTAAAGGTAATTAGTATGGGACCACCTCAAGCAATGGAAGTTATAAAAGAAGCATATGCCATGGGAGCTGATGATGGATATTTAGTATCTGATAGAAAGTTTGCTGGAGCTGATGTTTTAGCAACAAGTTATACTTTATCTCAAGGTATAAGAAAAATGGGTGACTTCGATATAATTTTATGTGGAAAGCAAACAACAGATGGGGATACAGCTCAAGTAGGTCCTGAAATGGCTGAGTATTTAAATATTCCTCATGTTGCAAATGTTAGAAGAATTATTGAAGTTAAAAAGGATTCTATAGTAGTAGAGATGGATATGCCAAACACTGTAGAAATAGTAGATGTTAAGTTCCCATGTTTACTTACAGTAGAGAAAGATATTTTCCAACCAAGACTACCATCATATAAGAAAAAGGTAGCTACAAAAGATAGAGAAATAAAAGTAATAAGTCTAAAGGACTTTGAAGATAAAAATGAAAAGAAATATGGTTTAAATGGTTCACCAACTCAAGTTGAAAGAATTTTCCCACCAGAAGTAAATAATGATAGAGAAATGTGGGAAGGCGAATCAGAAGAGTTAAGTGATAAGATGACTTCAAAATTAAAGGAACTAAAATTTATTTAGGGGGATTAATGATATGGCTAAACTTGTAATTAATCAAGACAAAGTAGGAAATATAGAAGAAATGATAAAAATATGCCCATTTGGAGCTATGGAAAATGTTAATGGAAAGCTTGAAATAAATGCTTCATGTAAAATGTGTAAAGTATGTGTTAGAAAAGGTCCAAAAGGTGCAGTTGAATATGTTGAAGAAGATGTTGTTGAAATTGACAAGAGTAAATGGAATGGAATTACAGTTTATGTAGACCACGTGGAAGGCAATATTCACCCAGTTACATATGAACTTATAGGAAAAGCTAGAGAATTAGCATCTAAAGTAAATCAAAAAGTTTATTGTTTGTTTATGGGATATAACATAAAGGAAAGAGCAAAGGAACTTCTTCATTATGGAGTAGATGAAGTTTTTGTATATGATAAAAAGGAATTAGAAAACTTTAAAATAGAACCTTATACAGCAGTTTTTGAAGACTTTATAAATAAAGTTAAACCAGCAGTTTTATTAGTTGGTGCAACAACAGTTGGAAGATCACTTGCTCCAAGGGTTGCAGCTAGATTTAGAACTGGATTAACAGCAGACTGTACTATATTAGATATAAAGGAAAATACAGATTTAGTTCAAATAAGACCAGCTTTTGGTGGGAATATAATGGCTCAAATTGTTACTCCAAATTCAAGACCACAAATGGCAACTGTTAGATATAAAGTAATGACAGCACCAGAAAGATCAGAAGAAGCTAAGGGAGAAATAAAGATATGTGATATAAGTGATGAAAAGCTTTTATCAAATATGAAGGTTAAAGAAGTAGCACCTAAAAAAGCTGAAAAAGGAATTGAATCTGCTGATGTAATAGTTGTTGCAGGAAGAGGAATTAAGACAAAAGATGATATGGAAATGATTAATGAACTTGCAGAACTTTTAAATGGAGAAGTTGCAGTTACTAGACCATTAATTGAAAATGGATGGGCTGATGCAAAAAAACAAGTTGGATTAAGTGGTAGAACAGTTAGACCAAAACTTATAATAACTTGTGGAGTTTCAGGTGCTGTTCAATTTACAGCTGGAATGAACAATTCAGATTATATTTTCTCTATTAATAAAGATGAAAAAGCACCTATATTCAAGGTAGCTAACTATGGAATTGTTGGAGATATATATGAAGTAGTTCCAAAATTAATAGAAAAGATAAAGGTTCAAAGGGGTGCATAAATTATGGATTACAAGAAGATAGAGTTAAAGGATATTGAATTTATAAAAGGAATTATAAATGATGATGAAAGAATTTTACTTGGAAATGATATAAATGAAGAATATAGTCATGATGAATTAGGAGATATAAAAAAGTTTCCTGATATAGTTGTTAAGGTAGCTTCAACAGAAGAGGTTTCAAAAATAATGAAATACGCCTATGACAATAACATAACAGTAACAGCAAGAGGTGCTGGAACTGGACTTGTTGGAGCAGCAGTTCCAATCTTTGGTGGAATTATAATTGATTTAAGTGGAATGGATAAAATCTTAGAACTTGATGAAGATAATTTAACTCTTACTGTAGAACCAGGTGTTCTTTTAATGAATATTTCAAAGTTTGTAGAGGAAAATGATTTATTTTATCCACCAGATCCAGGAGAAAAAACTGCTACAATAGGTGGAAATATAAGTACAAATGCTGGTGGTATGAGAGCTGTAAAATATGGTGTTACAAGAGATTATGTAAGAGGACTTGAAGTTGTATTACCTAATGGAGAAATAGCTGAATTTGGTGGAAAGGTAGTTAAAAATAGTTCTGGATATGCCCTTAAAGATTTAATTGTTGGTTCAGAAGGAACATTAGCAATTGTAACTAAGGCAATATTAAAACTAATGCCATTACCAAAAAAGGCAATAAGTCTTTTGGTGCCATTTAAAGATTTAGAAACTGCTATTGAAACAGTTCCTAAAATAATAAAATCAAAATCAGTTCCAACTGCCATTGAGTTTATGCAAAGGGAACTTATAATTGCTGCTGAAGAATTTTTAGGAAAGAAGTTCCCAGATAGTCAATCAGATGCATATTTAATATTAACTTTTGATGGAAATAGTAAAGAAGAAATAGAAAATAATTATGATAAAGTTGCAAAAATATGTTTAGAAGCTGGTGCTTTAGATGTATTAATTTCAGATACAGATGAAAGACAAGAATCAATATGGAAAGCAAGGGGAGCATTCTTAGAAGCTATTAAAGCTTCAACAACTGAACTTGAAGAAGTTGACGTAGTTGTTCCTAGAAATAAAGTGGCTGAATTTGTTAAATTTACTCATGAATTAGAAAATAAGATTAATATAAGGATACAATCATTTGGACATGCTGGTGATGGAAATCTTCATATATATATGTTAAAGGATAATTTAACTGAAGAAGAATGGAAAGAAAAACTAAACAAAACAATGGAATGCATGTATGCTAAAGCTAGAGAACTTAAAGGACAGGTTTCAGGAGAACATGGTATAGGATATGCTAAAGTTCCATATTTAGAAGAATCTATTACAAATGAAACATTAGAAATAATGAGGGGAATTAAAAAAGTATTTGATCCTAAAAATATATTAAACCCAGGAAAAGTATGTGAATAAAAGATTTTCATAGGTAATGAAATATTAATTTATAGTGTATCTATAAAGAAGTATTAGTTTAAAAATAAGTTAATTATAAAAAGGGCAAGGTAATAAAGTCTAAGTAGGAATGTAAATTTTAAAAAATTATTATAATATTCCTAATTAGTGTATTACTTTGCTTTTTTATTATAGTTTTTTAAGATGTTTTTATAGCTAAATAGTTAATGTTCATTTAAAATATATATTAAATTAAGTATATATTTTTAGTAGAGTTTTGTTTTTAGATAGCCCTTTAGACTTACTTAATTTGGCAGAGGGTTTTTATTAAGATGATTTTACAGTTCTATCTAAAAGCAACACTAGTTTAGAATATAGTTTAAATAAAAAAGATGCAGAATAAATAATGGGAGGTAGCTAATGAAAAATAATTGTAATTGTAGTGATTGTAGTGAAGGAGAACCAATATGTGCAAGACATATATCAATTTTTTCAGCATTATCTGATGAAGAACTTAAAAATATTATTAGTATGGTTACAAGAAAAGAATATTTAAAGGGGGAAGTTCTTTGCAGAGAAGGAGAAGTATATAATAGTTTATTTCTTATTAGAGAAGGAAAAATAAAGATTTCTAAAATAACAAGAGATGGAAAAGAGCAGATACTTCACATATTAACTAAGGGTGATTTTTTTGGAGAAACAAATCTTTTTGATGATATAATTAGTAGTTTTACTGCAACAGCTATAACTAATTCAAGGGTATGCATATTATCAAGGGGGGATTTGGAAGGTATATTAAATAAGAATCCATCTATATCAATGAAAATATTGAAGGAGTTAACTCATAGGTTATCAGAAACAGAAGATTTAGCAAAGGTTTTAGCAACTAAGGATGTAGAATCTAGAATAGCTAATATGCTTTTGGAGTTTTCAAATAAGTATGGAAAGACTGTTGATGGAAATATCTATTTAGAAGTTCCACTAAATAGAGAAGATATGGCTAATTACTGTGGTGTCACAAGGGAAACTATAAGTAGGAAATTATCTAAATTAGAAGATGATAATATTATTGAACTTAAGGGAAATAAAGTAATAATAATAAAAAATATAGATTTATTAAAAGATATAGGGGAATAAAATTCACTATGGTTAAAAAATACAATAGTTTAAAGGATATTTATAGCTCAGTCATTTGCTTAAATTTAGTATTTATAAGAATATTATTTTTTAAGTATATAGATTAAGGGCTATTTTTTTATTTGGATCTGTTTTAAATTAAGGGTGGAAGTAGATAGTATAAAAGTGGACAAATTCATATGCGGCTATTATAGCAGACAGTTAAAATAATAAAACTGTTCTATAATGGGTTCAAATCACCTTGTCCACTTTTACTTTAAATCAAAATGTATTTAAAATTATACATAAAATCTAAGGGATAAATTGAAATTTAATCAATATATTTTTGTAACCAATGCTTGAATACATTCAACTATTCTTCTGTATGAAAGTAATGTTCCACTTCGTCCATGACTTATAATCTTAGATTAAATTAATTATTACATTAAATATTTGTTTCTTTACTTAATTTAGAAACTGCTAATGAAAAACTAAATATAGCTATTATAATAATTAAACCTAATATAATAATGATTTGTAACTCATTAATAGGATCACCAGACAGTAAAGCCCTTATCAAATTTATTATATGAGTAAATGGATTTAAACTTATAGCTACTGAAAGTGCTCCTGTTAATTTATCTGCTGGAAAAAGTGCAGTACTTAAAAAAAAGATAGGTAATACAATAGCATTCATAGCCGTTTCATATACTACTTCATTTGGAAGTGCTAGGCTTATTAAGTACGTAATTGATGCTAAGCATAAAGCCGTAAAAAATATAATTAATAAAATAATTAAAAATGCTAATAAACTAGTATGAATCTTTACTGAAAAGAATAAGCTTACCAAAAACATAATTCCTACTTCTAGAAATGTACAAATTACTGCCTCGAGTAGTTGTCCAAGAACTATAAATTTCCTACTAATTGGTGCAATAAGTATCCTATAGAAACTTCCATCATTTTTCATTAAATAATTCATAATTCCACTGCTACTACAAGCTCCAAAGCTTACTAGCATTATAAGTCCTGGTAATATAAATTCTGTGTAATTATTAATTCCAAGACCACTCATTGTTTGACTTGCAACAGCACTATAAAGTATAAGCCAAAGCATTGGTTGTAATATAGTAATAACTATAGTAAATTTATTATTAAATCTCCATTTAATATTTCTTTCTAAGAGCGCTAAAATAGTCATTAAATTTCCTCCAATCCATTTGTTTCTGTTGCTTTAAGAAACACATCATCTAAAGTTGGCTTAACTATTTCAATTCCTTCAAAGTTTATCTCCATATCAATTAGCCACTGATTTATTATTGTAAACTCTTTCTTAGTATCTTTTGAGTGGATTACAACTTGTTCATTACATAAAAATACCTTATTATAATCATTAAGTTTTCTAAGTTTAGCTAAGCATTCTTTTGCTTGAGTTTTATCTTTAAATTTTATAGTGATAATATTTTGTTTAATTAAATCTCTAAGTTTGTTTGGAGTTCCTTGTATAACTTCTTGTCCATTCTTTATAATACAAATAGTATCACTTAATTTATCAGCCTCATCAAGATAATGGGTTGTAAAAAAAATTGTAGTATTGAATTCATTTCTAATTTTTTTCATCATTTTCCACATAGCCATGCGTGATTGTATATCCATACCAACTGTAGTCTCATCCAAAAATAAAATCTGTGGATTTGACATTAGATTTAAGGCAATATCTAATCGTCTTTTTACCCCTCCAGAGTAAGATGATACAGGATATGCTAAATATCGTTCTAACTCAAAACATTCTATTAATGTTTTCATCCTTTTCTCAGCTTCATATTTAGGAATTTTATATAATTTACTTTGAAACATCATATTTTCTTCTAGTGATAAATATGTGTCTATTGATATTTTCTGTGATACACATGCAATATGCTTTCTTATCTCTTTACTTTCTTTATAAACATCATTTCCAAGTATTTTTACTATACCTGAGGTTGGTTTAATATATGTTGTAAGTATCTTAATTAATGTTGACTTTCCTGCACCATTTTTCCCTAATAGGGAAAAAATTTTACCCTTTTCAACATTTAATGAAATACTATTTAAAGCTTCAACACCATTATTGTACTGTTTAAATACATTTTCTACATAAATAGCATCCATGCTACTGCTCCTTAATAGGGAATATAATTTCTGTAATATACTTATCTGGATTTCCTTTTAAAAACATCCCTGGACCTTTGATAAATACTTCTCTAAATTCACTCATTAATTCAAGTTTGTTTTGAGCTGCATATGCATCTATTATTTCATATGCATTAAACATAGTTTCATATGGACCTATATGAGTAACGCATATTGCCTTTACTCTATTAGTTTCCTTTACTTCAATTCCATTTCCACTTGGAATCATATCCGTAGGAACACACAGTTCAATATCTCCAAATTTAGTTTTAGAATTCATTTTTAAGTAGTTAAAAAATGGTGCGCCATTTACCTTTCCTCTAATTGACTTGAACACATTAGGGAACACCTTATTTGCTTCGGTTACTAGTCCTTTATATCTAATAAAAGCTACCCTCATTGGTTCTATCTCTCTAATTTCAATATTATATTTCATAAATTTAATCATTCCTCTCTTTTTTTATGCTCATCCATATTTCTGAATATCCACAATTGCTTTTCTCAGCTACAAATGGATATACCTCTATATCTGCAATTTCTGAGTGCTTATATCCTGAAAAAGGAAGCCACTCCATAAAAAAGCGTTTATAGATATTTTGTATTGACTCTTTAAAGGGTCCGTTATTTTCAAATACAACCCACATTGTTGAAGGAATTTCAAATTCATACATACCTTTTGGAGCTGGTTTATCTGTTTCTGTAGCTATATAGTAAAAAATCTCATTACTTTTATTATAAAGTGATATTCCAAAAATATTTTTTTCTACATTATTGTTTAAGTTTAAAATCTGCTGAAATATTTGACTCTTCTTTGTATTCTCCCAGAATTCTGGAATAGACTTATAATTTTCATCCATGTTATAAGTTAATGGAATTCTAACTCCAACTAGCCTTATTGGAGATTTTTCCTCTATTTTATATGTCATATCACTGCCTCCTTCTATTTGAATTGAGAATTTAATTGGAGGGTATGCACGTAACATGCAACCTTGTGATTTTGCTACAACAGGACTTATTCCATGTACACTTTGAAATGCACGGTTAAACGCTGTTGGGGATGTATAACCATATTTCAATGCAACGTCTAAAACTTTTACATCTTGTGACTGTAGTTCAAAAGATGCTTGTGTCATTTTTCTTCTCCTTATGTATTCAACTAGTGTTATCCCAGTTACATAAGCAAACATTCTTTGAAAGTAATTAGTTGAACAACAAGCTATTTGTGCTGCTTTTTCATACGAAATATCTCCATCTAAATTTTCCTCTATATATTCAATCGCCTTGCTGAACTTTTTTAACCACTGCATAATCTTACCTCCTTGATATAAGAATACTTTATCATCAAATTTATTTCCTCGCATTTTTTGATTTGATTTGTAAACTTTATATTTTAAATAGAGGTTTATAGTAGATATTATAAAAGTGGACAAATTGATATGTTCCCATTATAGTAGACAGTTAAAATAATAAAACTGTTCTATAATGGGTTCAAATCATCTTGTCCACTTTTACTTTAAATCAAAATATATTTAAAATTATGCATAGAATCTAAGGGATAAATTGAAATTTAATCAATATGCTTTTGTAACCAATGCTTGAATACATTCAACTGTTCTTTTGTATGAAAGTAATGTTCTCCCTCGTCCATGACTTCTAATCTACAGCAGTACTTTTTGACGAAATAATTAATATCTTCAAATTCACACAATTTATCTTTTGCTCCATACATGATATATGTATCTTTATTCCATGTACTAATAGGGTGTTGTTTTACATAACAGAAATAATCCCAATATAACTTTTGACCAATTGGTGTTTCTATGGTAGTTTCCGTCTTCAAACGTTCTGGTGTTATATTAAACCATAGCATCATATTTTCTATAATTCTTTCCATATTAACTACTGGTGATAAAAATAATGCCTTTTTCAACATATCATTTTTATAGGCTAAAAGACTAAAATAAGCTCCTATACTACATGCAAATAAGCTCACTTCTTCCCAATGCTCTTTTGCATAGTTCATAATTATAGATAAATCACTAACGCAAAATTATACTTTGCAAGGTGTACTATGATTTTTTCTTTCACCATGCTCTGGCAAATCAAAACTTAATACTTGATAACCTTTTTGAAGTGCTTCTTCAGCTAAAATTTGAATCACAATATCTTCTTTATTGGACATATTTCCATGTACTGCAATAAAAAGTTTTTTACTTTTTTCTCCCCATAAGACTGTAGGAATATTATTAATATTAAATCTATCCTTAATCATGTTTCCTCCATAATTTATAGAGGTGATACCCTCCATAAAAGCTCTTTATTTTTCTTGTTTCTCATAATAAATTCCTCCTTTCTCAGTTAATTCTATATAAAGTATGTTAACTGCAAATTTACTTTTCCTCATTTTTATTTTTTACACTATCTAATCCTGCTCCAATAGCTACACCAACACCTGCTCCAATGGCTAAATTATCAAATACTATTAAACCTAAAGTAACACCAAAGCATAATCCTAATACTACATAACTTGTACTTTTCATATTTTTTACATCCTAAAAATTAGTATTTATCTATGTAATATCAAAAGTGCCTTTATTTCACACCATATAATAATTATCCAAAACTTTATATTAGTATTATACATAATTTATGGATTATAATTCCAGTTTTTAGTTTTTACTATTTTAATTTTCTAGAGAATTTAAGTTAGATTTTATAAAAATTTTTAAAATTTGATTCAAATCATATTAAAACACTAAGAATTAAATTAAAATCAGCTCATAGTAATTGAGAGAAGAGATTAAGGGAGTGATTTTAATGAATAAATTAAATATAAATCAAAGCTTAGGAGATATAGTAGAGTATATCCAGGGGCTGCAAGAATATTCAATAAAGAAGGAATTGACTATTGCTGTCATGGAAATAGAACATTAGAAAGTGCATTAATTGAAAAAGATATAAATTTTAAGGAATTTTTAGACTATATAAATAAAGCTTATGATGAGTTTTTAAATTCAAAGGAAGCTTATATAGATTGGAGATTAGAAGATCCAAATAAATTAATTGAAAATATAGTTGATACACATCATGCCTTTACTTATAGGGAACTTAATGAAATAGATCAGTTATTAGTTAAGATTTTAAAGGTTCATTATAGTCATAGTGGAGAGGAATTAAAAACAGTTCATAGATTATTTGGAGCATTAAAAACAGAACTTGAAGAACATTTAATTAAGGAAGAGGAAGAGTTGTTCCCAATGATAAAGGAGTATTTAATAAATAAATCTCCAAAACTAAGGGATGAAATAATGCAATTTATAGGAATTATAGAAAATGAGCATACAGGGGCAGGACATATATTACAAGATTTATATAGAGAAACAAATGGATATAAAACACCAGAGGGTGCTTGTACAACATTTAATTTAGTTTATAAAAAGTTAGATGCTTTGGAAAAAGATTTATTTATTCATATTCATAAGGAAAATAGTATTTTATTTAAGATTCTTTAATTTAGGAGGGAATATTTATGGAACAAAAAAGAATTAATGAGTTAACAGAACTTTTAAGAAAATTAAATTCAGGAAATATATCAGAAGACTTAAGAAAAGAAGCACTAGAAATAGTTAAAAATATAGATCCAACAGAATTATCAATTGCAGAGCAAAATTTAATTGATGATGGAATGAATCCACAGGATTTAAGACATTTATGTGATATTCATATGGAAGTATTAAGTGAGGAACTTGAGAAAATAAAAAGTAAATTAGAAACTGGACATGTAGTTAATACACTTATTGTTGAACATGATAAAATTTTAGAATTTTTATCAAGTTTGGAAGAATTAAATACTAAAATACAAGACTTAAAAAGTATAAAGGGACATGAAGACTATATAGAAGATTTAAAAAATCTTGCAGATAATATATTAGGTGCAGAGCCACACCATAAAAGGGAAGAGGAAGTTTTATTTATTGAACTAGAGAAAAGAGGAATTACAGGTCCAACTAGAATAATGAGAATGGAACATGATGATTTAAGAGGGAAGAAAATGGCTTTAAAGGAACTAGCAAATTGCATAAATTATATGGATTTTGAAGATTTTAAAGAAAGGTTACAAGAGTTAACTTCATATATAGTATTTAATTTAAGAGATCATATATTCAAGGAAAATTCTATATTATATCCAACTGCCATTGATACTATAAAGGATGAAAAACTTTGGGAAGATATGAGAAAAAAATGTGATGAATTAGGGTACTGCATCTTTACTCCAAAAGAAATTTTATAAAATTTTAAGGTTGTAACATTAGTTACAGAAGAATTTAATTCAGGGTAGTATACTAAACATTGTAATCAAGGTTTGGTTACGAAATTAAAAATGAACATAAAAATCATCTAGAAATTAATTATAAATATGTTTTTTAAGGAGGAATTTGAACATGTCAATGTTTTGTTTTCAATGTCAAGAAACAGCAGGATGTAAAGGCTGTACAGTAAGAGGAGTTTGCGGAAAAACTGAGGATGTTGCAAAAATACAAGATTTATTAATTTTTGCTACAAAGGGATTAGCAACAGTAGAAGTAGAAGGTAGAAAAGTTGGGATTATAGATAATAAAGTAGATAAGTATATAGTAGAAAATCTTTTTGTTACAATAACAAATGCTAACTTTGATTTTAAGGCTATAGAAAATAGAGTTAAAGAAACTTTAAGATTAAGAGAAGATTTAAAAAAGAGAGTAGAAGCTAAAGGTGGAAATCCAGTAGGAAAAGACCTTAAAGGTTGTGCAACTTGGACTGCAAGTACAGAGGAAGAAATGATGGAAAAGGCTTCAAAGGTTGGAGTTTTATCTACAGAAAATGAAGATGTAAGAAGCTTAAGAGAGCTTATAGTTTATGGATTAAAAGGTTTAGCAGCATATATGAAACATGCTATGAATTTAGGATATGATAAAGATGAAATACATGCATTTATATCAGAAGCTTTAGTAAAAACTTTAGATGATTCATTAACAGCAGATGAATTAACAGCTTTAGCTTTAGAATGTGGTAAATTTGGTGTTGATGGAATGGCACTTTTAGATGCTGCAAACACTGGAACTTATGGAAATCCTGAAATAACTAAGGTTGATATTGGAGTTAGAAAAAATCCTGGTATATTAATTTCAGGTCATGATTTAAGAGATTTAAAAATGTTATTAGAACAAACTAAGGGCACAGGGGTAGATGTATATACTCATGGAGAAATGCTTGCTGGACAATACTATCCAGAGTTTAAAAAATATGAAAACTTTGCAGGTAATTACGGAAATGCTTGGTGGTTACAAAATAAAGAGTTTGCTTCATTTAATGGACCAATACTTATGACAACAAACTGTATTACACCAGTTCAAGATTCATATAGAGATAGAATATTTACAACTGGAGCTGTTGGATATGAAGGTTGTACTCATATAAATGCAGATGAAAATGGAAATAAAGACTTTACAGAAATAATAGAATTAGCTAAAAAATGTGAAGCACCAACAGAAATAGAAAAAGGAGAAATAGTTGGTGGATTTGCACATAATCAAGTTTTAGCTTTAGCTGACCAAGTAGTTGATGCAATAAAGAGTGGAGCAATAAAGAGATTCTTTGTAATGGCAGGCTGTGATGGTAGAGCAAAATCTAGAAATTACTATACAGAATTTGCAGAAAAATTACCAAAGGATGCTGTAATTTTAACAGCAGGATGTGCTAAGTATAAATATAATAAATTAAATCTTGGAGATATAAATGGAATTCCAAGAGTGTTAGATGCAGGACAATGTAATGACTCATACTCATTAGTAGTAATTGCACTTAAACTTGCTGAAGTATTTGGATTAGATGATGTAAATGAATTACCAATATCATATAACATAGCTTGGTATGAACAAAAAGCTGTAATAGTACTATTATCATTATTACACTTAGGAGTTAAAAACATACATTTAGGACCAACATTACCAGCATTCCTTTCACCAAATGTAGCTAAAGTATTAGTTGATAACTTTGGAATTGGTGGAATATCAAATGTAGAAGATGACATGAAGATATTTTATGGAGAAGAATAAAAAATAATCTATTTTTATAAAATAGTTTAAAATATGAAAGGTAGCATGAATTTTAGTACATGCTACCTTTTATTTTACTGCTATTTTAAAATTAATATATGTTTGTAGTTTAAAGAAAAATAAATATTGAATTTAAAACTAACATTAAATATTTACTTTATTAATTTAGCTAAGATAATAAATCTAGCATCATCAAATTCATAACTACAGGTCGAAAGAGTTAGAATTTTACTATCATTATTAAAGGTCAGTTTTCTACTAACTATTGATTTGGAATTTATCATTTTTATATAATTACTAAAATCATCTTTGTGTGAAAAATCAGTTATTAAATAATTATCTGATCCTTTTACAATAGCACCTGAAAATATTTCATAAGTATATTTTTTATTGTCTTTAAATAGATAAATGTATTTATTATTATTAAAAAAAGTTTTATCTTTAAAATTATCTAAAGTTCCAAACATACTTTTATTTTTCATATTGTGACCAAAAATAATTAAATTTTGAGATTTATTTATATTATCCCTTGAGTCTAAAAAAATAGAACCACCAATACTATTTTTTTTATAAAAATTGTGATTTAAATAAAACTCATTATTATTAGTTTGGACAACAGGGTAATTTATATTTGTTCCAGGAACTTCAATCCAAAATTTATAATCTGAATTTATTTTAGATAAATCATCTTTATTTATTAATTGAATTTCTTTGTTTACTGAGTCTATTTTATGATATTCATATAAGCGATTTATTAACATAGCGCCTGAAAATATTATTATAACTATAAGAATAATATTAATAGTCCTTTTTATAGATTTCTTCACTTAATTCACCTTTGCTTTATAAATTTAATTTAATTATAAATAAGTATATCATTTCAAAATAATTTTTACTATATATAACAAAATGTCCTATAATTTATAGTAAAGTTATGATAGAATAATAAATAATGATAATACAACGTTAAATAATGATAAGAATATGTTAAATTAGTGTAATATGTTAGAAACTAAGAAATCTATTTTTAATTTGGGCATCTAATAAAAATAGATGGAGTTAATGATGCAACCGACTAGCTTATATTTTTTATAAGGTAGTCTTTTTTTGCGAAAAAATTTACTTAATAAGGGAAAAAATAAGTTTTATTAGTAACTTAGGAGGTTTTTATGAAAAGGAAAAAGAAAATAAGAAATAGTTTTCTAATTTTAATAGGTATTATATTTTTAACTGCAGGAATAAATTTTAAGGTTTTTGCATCTAATGAAAATGAAAAAAATATAAGAACATCCAATAATGATTTGCTTGAAATAAGCAAAACTGCAAAAGCAATTCATAATGAAAGATCTGATCAATTAAAGGATAGAAGTTATAATATAGATTTAAATGTAAAGGCTAAGGAAGAAGCTTTAAAAAATCAAAAGCCTAAGGATATTATTTTGGTTTTAGATCAATCTGGAAGTATGAGGCATCCGAATTCTGGTGAAAAAAAACCAATAGATTCTTTAAAAGAATCAGTTAAAAATTTTTCCGATGGAGTATTAAAAAATCCTAAAAATCAAATATCAATTATTACTTTTAGCAATAATTATAAAGAAATAAATAATGTAAAAAAAATAAATGAAGATGGAGTTTTATCTATTGGAGAGATAGATTATAAAGGGAAAAAGCATACTATATATATAACTAAATTATTATCAAGTAGTAGTAATAGATATAGTATATATGAGGAATATTCTGGGTATATTTTTATTGGAAATAAGAAGAAAATTAGTTCAATAGAGAGAGTTATTGATTATAGTTATGGTTCAGATAAGTATTATTTAACAATAGGAAATGATGAAGATAGTAATATTATACAAGATTTCACAAATAATATAAAAGTGATAAATTCTAAAATAGATAGTATACAGGAGGGTGGAGGAACTAATACTCAAAGTGCCTTGAATAAAGTTGAAGAACAGTTAAAAGCAAGTAAAAATGATGGTAGAGAAAAATACGTAATAGTTTTTACTGATGGGTTACCAAATATGTTAGTTGATTTTTCTATGCACGATTGGGAGTATATGAATTCTAAATATAAAAAATATTTAAAAAGTATAGGCATAACAAATATTTCACAGTATTATATCTATAAGACAATTGAAACGTATAGGAATATAGAAAATCTTAATAAGGATGTTCACTTTATATCTTTGGGATTTAAAAGTAGGGATTCAGAAGCTTTTAATGGAGAGAAATATGGACCAGAGAATTTTTTAAGAAGTATACAAAATTATAATAATGAGATAGAACCAAATTGTAATGGGTTAATTTATATTAAAGATCCTAATGACATACAAAAAATTTATGATAAGATATCAAATGAGATTACAAGTGTAACAGATAATGCAACTATAACAGATATTGTTCCAGATGGATTTGAAATAGTAAAGGGTAGTGAGCAACCTAAAGGAGCAATTATAGAAAATAATAAAATAACATGGATAAAACAATCTATAGGATTAAATAATACAAAATATACTTTTAATATAAAAGCTAAAGACACTAATTTTGGTACAGAAAATTTAATAAGTGATAAAAATACAGTAGAAAATCCAAAAGTAAATATTTCTAAAGATAAAGATATGATGACAAATACAGAGGCTACTGTAAATTATACGTATAATTTAGATAATTCAAAGCATACACAAACATTTAATGTACCATATGTACAAGTTCCTAATAGAGGTAAGTTGAATTTAATAGATAATCCTAGAACATACTATTATGGAGAGAAAATTAAATTAAAGGATTTAATAAAGAAATTAAATATTAAATATGGACCAGAAGATGGATACACATATATTTGGAGTGATAATCACGGTCATAGTATTACTTTAAATAATGAAAAGAAAAATGCTAAGGTAGGAAATACTTTTGATAAAAATTCAATAGACAAGGATAGTATAACATTAACAGATGATACAACATTTACTTTAGAGATTAAGGGAGAAAGTAAATATGATAATGATGGAAAGGCTATTCTCGATTTAAAAGATAGTGTAAATATTAAAGTTATAAATCCTAAAGTTACAATAGTTAAAAAAGTAGATGGAGAAAGTAATAGTAATAATGTATTTTCATTTAAAGTTACAGGTAATAATAATACTTGGAATTTAGATATAAAACAAAATAGTACATTTACTTTAAATAATTTAAAAAAGGGAACTTATACACTTTCAGAAATTAATTCGCAAGGATATAAGTTAGAAAGTATAAAAATAAATGGAAAAGAAGTAAATTTAAATAATCTAAGTTTTTCCATAGATGATGAAAATGCTAATATACAAATAGAAATTGTGAATAAAAAACTTCCTAAATCTAATTATTATAACAATACACAAGTTATCAAAAATGAATTTTAATATTAGTTTTATTTTAAATTTAATAATATAATTATAGGAAAATTTTATGAAATATAATAAAGTACAAAGTTATAACAAATTAGATAAAAAAATATAATAAATTGGTAAAAATGTTGAAAAGTATAATATTTATGATATAATTAATTTAAATTAAAAAAATAAAAATAAAAAAGTTTAAAATTAGAAACTTGGAGATCTATTTCTTATTTGGGCATCTTGAAATAGATGGAGTTAGTGATGCAACCGGCTAATTTATATGTAAAAATATAAATTAGCCTTTTTTTATTTAAAAATTAGGCAAATTTTATTAATATTCAAAATAAATAATTTATTAGAGACTATGATATCTATTTCTTATTTGGGCATCTTGAGATAGAGGGAGTTAGTGATGCAACCGGCTAATTTATATAAAAATATAAATTAGCCTTTTTTATTTTAAAAATTAGGTAAGTTTATTAATATTCAAAAATAAATAATTATTAGAGACTATGATATCTATTTCTTATTTGGGCATCTTGAAATAGGGGGAGTCAGTGATGCAACCGGCTAATTTATATAAAAATATAAATTAGCTTTTTTTTATCTCTTTAAATTAAATATTTAAGCTAAGGAGTTTATGTATGAAAAAAAGAACAATAAAATTTAAAAAAAATAGAAAAAAGAAATATATTTTTTCATTCCTAGCTTTAGGTGTATTAATTTTAGGAAGTGTTTTTGGAACATATGCTTGGTTAACATTTCATCAAGAATTACCCAATAGGTTAACAACGGGTAAATACAATTCAGAAACACATGAAGATTTTGACCCACATGGGTGGGATAAAGGAGTAACTGTAAAGAAGAAAGTCTGGGTAGAAAATACAGGAACATTACCAGTGTATGTAAGAGTTAAAATTGTTCCATTCTGGAAAGATGGTCAAGCTTTTTCAATAGATGGAAAAGAAACTGTTAAATTAAATTTTAGTAGTTCAAAAAACTGGAAGAAAATTGGAAAGTTTTATTATTATATAAAACCTTTAAAAGGACATGACAGGACAGATAATCTTTTAGAGTCTGCTACTTTAAGTAAGGATTTACCGAATGAATATAACAAAAATAATTTTCAAATAGATGTTATTACAGAGAGTATTGCAGGTGATTCAAGTGCTTTAAAAGAATTATGGGGATTAGATGAATTGCCAAAATAAAATTTAATATAGAAAAAGGTGGAGAATGAAAAAGGTATTAAAAATAGTAGGAGATATTATCTGCTATGGAATTATAATTGCATTAATAATTTTTTCAGTGTTATTTGTAAAAAGTACTAGATTGAATGAAATGCCATCAATTGCTGGATACAGTATGTATGTAGTAAAAACTGGTAGTATGGCGCCTACTATAGACCCAGGATCATTAATAGTAGTTAAAAAAGTTAATGCAAATACACTTAAAAAGGGAGATATAGTTACATTTAAAGGAGCACAAACTGGAAATTTATTTACTCATAGAATTTATAAAGTTGAAAAAGGTAAAAAAGTACAGTTTCTAACAAAAGGAGATGCAAATGAAAGCATAGATCCAATGACATCAAGTTCTAAGAATATTGTTGGGAAGTTAGTATTTTCAGTACCACATGTTGGTGTTGCAATAACCTTTATACAAGATAATTGGCCTTTAGTTATATTATTAACTCTTGGAACATTAATATTGATAACATTATTAAAAAAATTTTTTACAATAGATAAAAACGAGAAGGAAAGTGGAGGAGAACAAAATGAAAAAGAAAAAAATTAAATTATTAGTATCATCAATGGCAGTAGCTGCAATATTAGTTGGAGGAACACTAGCTTGGTTTCAATTCCATCAAAATGTACCAAACCATTTCACAACAGGTTCAGTAAAAACAGATATAGTTGAGCACTTTAACCCTAATTCACCAGAAGTTACAAATATGCAACCTGGTGTAAAGATACAAAAAGAAGTAAGTATTAAAAATACAGGAAAATCATCAGCATTTATAAGAGTTAAATTAGATCCAGAATGGGATGCAAAAACTGAAGGTAATTTACCAAAGGAATCTGCAAAGGAGGCTGTAACACTAGATACAAACACCGTTACTAATGTTCCAGAAAATGATAAAGGATCTTGGATTTATAATGAAGGAGATGGTTATTACTATTATACTCAACCAGTTGCAGCAGGTGGAAAAACAACTTTATTATTAAATGGACTTAATTTAAAGAATAATTTTGATTTAACAGCAAAGTATCAAGATAGAGGATTAACTGTTAATGTAACATCAGATGCAATTCAAACAACAGATGGAGCTTGGCAAGATGCATGGAATAGTAATGCTGAAGATAAGGATAGTAAAATATCAAAAATTATTAGAGATCAATTAAATAGTGTTCAAACAACAAATGTTTCAACCCAAAATTCTGATTCAGAAACAAATGGAAGTACAGTTGATGGTGCAACAAATTCAGATGCACAAACACCATTAGCAAAATAGTTAAAATATTTTAATAAAGGATAATGATTATGAAAAAATTTATTAAAAGGAGTTCGTTAATAGTATCAATATTTTTAATAATATTATTAAGTAATGGAAGTATAGCAAATGCAGAACCAGTGCTTAATGCTAATGATTCTTCAGGTAATATGACAGTTCAATTAGATGGAGATGGACATTATTTCGTAGAACTAAATAATATTTCTCCAGGAGAACATTATTATAAGAAACTAACTATAAGAAATAAGCATATTTATCCATATGATGTTTATTTTAAAATAGCTTCTGAAAAAGGGGTTACTGGAAAATCTTTAGAATTATTAAAATATATAAATATGAAGATATTATATAATAGAAAAGAAATATATAATGGTACTGCAGATGGACGTTATATGAAAGACATAATGTTATTAGGAACTTCTTATCCAGGAACTAAAAATAGAATAGATGTTTATGTTGATATATCAAAAGATTTAGATAATTCTTTTTCTAATTTAGAGACTTTTAATAGATTTGATTTTTATTCTAATATAAATTATTCAGATATTAACAAAAATAATAATGGTGAAAAAGTAACTAATACTATTGATGAAAATAATACATTTAATCCCAAAACAGGAGATAATTTTAAATTTTACTTTTATCTAATTAGTATAATTCTTTGCATAATAGTTCTTATCCTTTTAAATAAAAAAGAGTCTAAAAAAGATGTATAAAAAAAGAGTGTCAGAAAGTGGCACTCTTTTTATAAATTTTAGTATAAATAGTATAAATAGTATAAAATTCAAAAAAACTCTAATACAATTCGAATTAGATAAAACATTTTTAGAAAGAGCAGAGTTTAACATATTTTAAATAAAGTAGTGGGGGCGATTTAATTAATGAAAAAGAAAAGAAAAAGTTATAGAAACATTTTGATGAGTGTAGTAATAATTACTTTTCTTACCTTTAATATGTTTCCAAGCATTGAAAATGCTAATGCGGAAGAAAGTAGTTTTAATTTGGGAAATTTAAGTCACTATAATGTTATTATTTTTGGAAATGCTAATGTAAAAAATTCAAGAGTTGAAGGGGCATTAGCTGTTGGAGGAAATATAAATGTATCAAGTGGACCAAGAGAAAAATTTGAAATATGCGCTTCTGCGAGTAAGGGAGCTAATATATCTTCAAGTTTAGTAGGTTCTGACTATATAGAGGGAAATGGACCTTCATTATTATTAGGTGGAAATGTAATAAAACAATCAAAAACTAATAATGATTTATTAGTTTGGTCAAAGCCTATAGTTACTAATGATAGTATAAGTAATGAAACAAAATTAATGTTAAGTAATACTGCGGACGGAAAACAATTAAAAGAATTAAATGAAAAAACTATAGAAAGTGAATTTGCTAATTTCAAAAATTCTACAAATAATTTTATAAATAATGTAAAAGGATTGAAGATAGAAAGTGAAAAAGCTTCTAATTTACGATTTCATGGTGATAATGGAGGAAGTTATTATAAAGAAGTCCCTATAGGAAATATTGTGAATTCTAAAAGCCAAGATGATATTAAAGGATTATATTGTAATCTATCAAAAAACAATGAAAATGTATTAAATATATCTGAGATACATCTACCAGATGTTATTGGAAGTGCAAAAGATAATAATATAAAATATTTAGTTTTATATTCAGATGCAAAAACAGTAAATCTAAAAGGTGGTGGATACTTTTATAATAAAAATTTTTTATGTAGCAGTACTGATGAATCAAATGATATGATAGCTTTCCACAATGGAAATAATACATTAAAAAAATTAGCAGAAAAAATTGTATGGGTGTTACCTAATGCTACAAATGTTAATACAGATGCTGGAGTAATTGGCACAGTTGTCGCTCCAAATGCAACATTAAAAACTAATGGTGGAGACATTGTAGGACAAGTGGTAGTAAATAATTTTAATCAAGAGAATGGTGGGAATTTTTGCAATGCTCTATTTGCTTGGAACAATTGGACAAATGTTGTAGAGAATAATGGAGGAAAAACTCCATCTAATAAAGATGATAATTATGAAAACCCTTCTTATGATTATAATAGTAATTCATTATTAAACTTAAATAAAACTGTTAATCCAGTTCATAAAGATAATTCAAAAGAACAATTAAATGACAGAAGTTATAATGTAAATTTAAGTGTTAATGCAAAACCTAGTAGTATGGAAAAAAGGGAAGGTCAAGATATAATATTAGTTTTAGATAAATCAGGAAGCATGAGAAGAGGAGTAGATAATTATAGTATTAGCCCTTTTGAAACATTAAAAACAGCAACAAAACAGTTTTCTAAAAATATGTTAAACAATGACCCTTCAAATACATCAATTGGCATTATTACTTTTAGTACTAATCAATATGTGGAAATTAAATATATAGATGGAGCATATTATGTAAAAGATAAAAATGGAAAAAATCATGAAGTTGAAATTAATGATGAAGAAGTAAGATTTATTTATAGAAATAGTAGGGAAAAAAGAGAATTAGAGAATTTATTTGGAGGTACTGAGTTTGATCTAAAACATTATGGTGATGGATACTATATTGAGGTTTATAAAAGGGCAAGCAATGAGGATGCTGAGTTAATTCAACCATTTACAAATAAATATAGTGATATAGATAATGCTGTTTCAGATTTAAAGGCGGTTGGTGGAACTGATACAATGAGTGCTATGAATATGTTAGGACCTACATTAGATAAAGTAAAAAATGATGGAAGAAAAAAATATGTAATATTCTTTACTGATGGATTACCTAATATTTTACCTGGACAAAATTTTGGAGATGGAAGCATATATAAATCTATAGATGCTGTAGAAAATAAATTTGATGACTTAACATATAACTATCCTGAGGTAAAATTTATTTCAGTAGGTTTTAAAAGTAGTGATTCTGTAAAGTATAAAGAAGAAACATATTCATTTTTAAGATATATTCAAAATTATAATACAAAAGTAAGTTCAGATGGAAATAATTTAATATTTGCAAATGATCCAAGTGAAATTGAAAGTATTTATGATAATTTAGCAAATAATATTATAAAGTTTAATTCTATAACTACTGATGCTACTATAAGGGATATAATACCCTACAATTTAATTCCAAATGTTACTCCACCACCAAAGGGGACAGAACTTAAAGCGGAATATTATGGGTTAAGTAATTTAACACCAGGTTATAAATTAGATGCAGTACCTGCAAGGGACATAAATGGTGAAATAATAAAAGGAAAGTATTGTTTAGAGGTTTATTGGGATAATCAAGTGATAGGTTATAAGCAATCTAATTATAAATTCACTTTTAAAGCTAACAATGAATATTTTGGAGGAAATAATGTTCCAGGAAATGAATATGCAGATGTAACATATACAAATGAAGTTAATTCAGATAATAATAAACTTGGACAAAAGTTTAATCTTCCAACAATAAATGTACCTAATGAATGTAGTATGGATTTAAATGATAAAACAGTAATATATGGAGATAAAGTAGATTTAAAAGATTTAATAAAAAATATAAATATAAAATATGGACCAAATAGTGGATATAATTATACATGGACAGACGAAGGTACAGGAGAAAAAATAAATGCACCTAATTATGGAAATAGAGTATTTAATCCAGAAGATAAATCAATAGAAAATTATGAAACACCATTTTATATGAAAGATAATGATAAGTTTAATTTAAAGATAACAAATAACTCATTAAAAGATAATCCACTTTATAATGAATTAGTTAAAAATTTAAATAAGACAAGTAACATAACTGTATTAAAACCAACAATAACAATAACAAAAAAATTAGTGGATGAAAAGAATAACTCCATTAACACAAATGATAAATTTGCATTTAATATTTGTGGAGGAATTTTAAATCAATCTTGGAATATGGACATAAAAGGAGATAGTCCATTTACAATAAATAATGTAACAAGAGGAGTTTATAAATTAAATGAACTAAAATCTCAAGGATATGATTTACAAAGTCTAAAAATAAATGGAAAAGAAGTAAATAAAGACAATTTAGAATTTGTAATAACAGATGCATCACATGAAAGTGAAGATAGTAGCAAATATAAAAATGATCCAATAATAGTAGTAAATAAAGATAATTTAAATATAAATATAGAAATAACAAATAAGAAAATCGAGACAAATGTATATAATGATACAAATATAAAAGAAAATAGTTTTGCTACTACTTCAATAATCAAATAAGTAGTTTAATTTTTTGAACACCTAATTATTTTTTATAATTAGGTGTTCTATTGTTATAAAAGAAATAGCCTAAATTTTATTATTAACAAAATCTTAATTGCAAGAATATAAATTAAGAAATATAATAAAAATATGTATTGAATATAATAGGTTATGGAGTTAACCTTTAACCGCGTAAAAGCTAATGACTCCTACAGATTATGGGGAAAGTATATCTGTAGGTAACCATTAGCTTTTTTATTTAAAGAAGATTTGAGGTGATGAGACAATGCAAAAATTTCAGTTAATATTAATAGTTGGCTGTGGAGGATTTATAGGAGCAGCATTAAGATATTTAATATCAATAAATGCAGCAAAATTATTTGGAGCAGATTTTCCATATGGAACATTAATAGCCAATATTATAGGTGCAATTATTATAGGTTTTGTTATGAGATTAAGCTTAGATACAGTAATGATATCTCCAAATACAAAGTTATTTTTAACAACAGGAATGATGGGAGGATTAACAACTTTCTCAACATTTTCATATGAAACAGTTAGCATGTTAAATGCAGGTGAATACATAATTGGTGCTGTTAATTTAGGATTAAATGTTATATTAAGCTTTGTAGGGGTAATTATTGGAATGGCCTTTGCAAAATTATTAGTTTAATGCAATATTAATTTAGAGGTGAGGGATAATTATGAAAACTACAGATAAGGGAAAATTAATAAAAATATTTATTGATGGTGATGATAAATATAAAGGGGAACCACTTTATACTGTTATAATTGATAAATTAAAAAAAGATGGAATTTCAGGAGCTACAATAATTAGAGGAATAGAAGGTTTTGGAGAAAATAAGAAAATACATTCAGATTTTTTAGAAGTATTAGCAAGAAAGCTTCCTATACTTATAGAAATAGTTGCATTTGAAAGTAAGGTAAAGGATATTATTGAAATAGTATCTCCTATTATTGGCAGCGGAAAGATAGCTATTATAGATAATGTAGAAATAATTACATTTGAAGATAAATAAGGATATATAGAATTAATACAAATATTTTTGTATTAATTCTATTTTTATACTTTAACTTAACATAATATAAGTATAAAATATTAATAAATAGTAAAATATTATTCATAAATAATATTTGAATTGAAAGTTTGTATTGATAAGGCTTACAATCGATTTAAGTGTAAGTTTTATTATATAAGAAAGGCGGATTTTACTTGAAGAGGATAGAGAAGATATACAATTATCTAAGTGATGTTTGTTTAGGCTATACAAAGGATAATCTGGAAGAGAACTTAGGTGTAAGTGCACAGGAAATAGGAGAAAAACTTGATATACTAAGAAACAATGTAAGTAAAGAGTTAAATCAACTTTGTAGAGATGGAAAAGTTGTAAAAATTAAATCAAGACCAGTTAAATATTTTGATAAAGAAATATTCCAAAAACTATTTAGTGTTAGACTTCCTGAAAATGTTATAGAAATAGATGATATAAATTCTTTAATTAAAGATAATAAGCAGGAAGAGGAAAAGAAATGCCCTTTTGATTATCTTATAGGATCAGAAACTAGTTTAAAGACACAAATAGAACAAGCAAAAGCAGCTATAATGTATCCTCCAAGTGGATTACACACATTAATTGTAGGACCAACTGGAGTTGGTAAGAGTTTATTTGCAAATATAATGTGCAGTTATGCAAAGCATATTGGTAGGCTTAAAGATAGTGCACCTTTTGTTGTTTTTAACTGTGCTGATTATTATAATAACCCACAATTATTATTATCTCACATATTTGGACATGTAAAAGGAGCTTTTACAGGAGCTGACACTGAAAAAGAAGGTATTGTTGAAAAGGCTAATGGTGGGATATTATTCCTAGATGAGATTCATAGGTTACCACCAGAAGGTCAAGAAATGGTATTTTATTTCATGGATACAGGAACATATAATAAACTTGGTGAAACAGAAAGAAAGAGAAAGGCAAATGTATTAATTATTGGAGCAACAACAGAGGATCCATCATCAACTCTTTTAAAAACATTTGTAAGGAGAATTCCAATAACAATTAGGATTCCAAGCTTTGAAGAAAGATCTGTTAAGGACAAAATTGATATTATAAAGCATTTATTACATAATGAGGCAGTTAGAGTAAACAAGCCAATAAAAGTATCCTCTGAAGCTATAAAAGCCCTTATTGGAAGTACTAGCTTTGGTAATATAGGACAATTAAAATCAAATATTCAACTTCTTTGTGCAAAAGGATTTTTAAATAGTATTAGTGGAGCTGGATATATTGATATTAATTTAAAAATGATGCCTAATAATATTCAAAGTGGACTTATAAGTATAAGCTCCAAAATTAAAGAAAAAGAAGAGATAGTAAATTTAGTTCCAAATGAACTTGTAATAAATCCAGTAAGAAATATAACTTTACTTGAAACTGGAGGAAGTTATGAGCCGCCATTTAATTTATATAAAATTATAGAGGATAAGGCATCTGTTTTAAGAGAAGAAGGAATGGATGAAGATGCTATAAATAAATTTATTACAACAGATATAACAGTTCATATTAAATGTTTTTACGATAAGCTTAAAGGTGGTAAGTATTCAAGGGAAGGATTACTTAAGATAGTAGATGAAAATATTTTAGCCTTTTCAGAAAAGGTTAAAGATTTAGCAGAAGAAAGACTTGGCAGAAAATATAATGATAGATTTTTATATGCTATAAGCCTTCATATGAGTGCATTTTTTAATAGGTTAAATAAAAATATAGAGCCAGATTATGAGCAAATGGAAGCTATAATAACAGAACATCCAGAAGAATATAAATTGGCAGAAGAAATATGTAAAAGAGCAGAAGAATACTTTAATACAAATATTCCAAATGGAGAGGTTACATATATAACATTACTTTTAACATCAATAGAAGAAACAGATTCTAATGGAAAAATTGGAGTTATTGTTGCAGCTCATGGTAGTAGTACAGCAAGTAGTATGGTAAACGTTGCAGTAAAATTATTTGATAGCGATAATATAATAGCAGTTGATATGCCGCTTGAAATTAGTCCAACAGATACATTGGCTATTGTTACTGAAAAAGTAAGGGAAGTAGATAGAGGTAAGGGAGTATTACTTCTTGTTGATATGGGTTCATTAAATACTTTTGGAAATATAATTTATGATAAAACAGGAATTAAGATGAGGACATTAGATATGGTATCAACACCTACTGTGCTTGAAGCTGCTAGAAAGTCATCATTAAATGATGTTGATTTAGAAGGATTATATCAATATTTAAAAGAATTTAAAGGATATAGTGTTAACACTAATAATAAAGAGGACAATAATGTTAAAGGTGCTATAGTTACAATTTGTTCAAGTGGAAAAGGTGCTGCAATAAAGCTTAAAAAACTTGTGGAAGATGTTGTTCATAGCATTTCAGAAGACAATATAGATGTAATACCTATAGGAATAAAAGATCATAAAAATAAGATAAAAGAAATAGAAAATAAAAAGAAAGTTTTAGCTGTTGTTGGAGTTGTAGATCCAAAAATGAATATACCTTTTATATCTCTTGAAAGTTTAATATCAGGAACTGGAGAAAAAGTTATTGAGAATATATTTAAGGGAGAACGTATTATATCAACAGATGATGGACGTGATGATATTGTTTTAAGTAGCCTTTGTTATGATAGTTTAAAAGAAACAATGACTTACTTAAATCCAGATAAAATATTAAATTTATTATTAGAGTTTGTTGATATATTAGAAAATAGTTTAAATAGAGAATTTACAAATTCAATGAAACTAAGAATAGCACTTCATACAGCTTGTGCTTTAGAGAGATCCTTAGTTAATGATGAATTAGAATATACTGATGATATAGATAAATTTGATGCATTAATTTTAAATAAAATAAAAAATGCTTTAATGATATTTAAAGAGTCAATAAATTTACAGCTAAGTGAAGATGAAATATACTATCTTACAGAAATGGTATTATTGTAGTATCAAGAAATGTATTAAGTATATTAATGATATATGATAATAGTATCAAAAAAATAAAAAGAGTGTATTAAATAAAAATGCATAATTTTTATATACTACTAAGGTAAGAGTGTATAAAAAGAGTGCATTTTTATATTTTTGATACACAATTTTGGCGTGAAAGTTGCTTAAGTATATTTAAGTAAGTTAAGGAGCATTTAGGAGGATGATTTATAATGAAAATAGTTTTAGCAAGAATAGATGATAGATTAATACATGGACAAATTGCAACAGTTTGGAGTAAAGCAACAGGATGTCAAAGAATAATTGTTTGTAATGATGAGGTAGCAAATGACGAAATTAGAAAGATATTATTAACACAAGTTGCACCTCCAGGAGTAAAAGCTCACGTTGTTGGAGTTGATAAGGCAGTTAGAGTATATAACAATGTTAAATATGAAAATGATAAGGTAGTATTACTTTTTACAAATCCAACAGATGTATTAAGAATAGTAGATCAAGGTGTTCATATTGAAAGTGTAAATATTGGTGGAATGTCATTTAAAGGAGGTAAAAAACAAATAACAAATGCCATATCAGTTAATGAGGAAGATATAGAGGCATTTAAAAAATTACATGAAAAAGGAATTGAACTAGAAATAAGAAAAGTAGCTTCAGATTCAAAACAAGATATTATGCCTTTATTAGAAAAATTATAAATTTAATTTATAAAAACAATTGGCAATAATTCAATTAAATTAATGAATATTGTCAATTGTATATTTTAAAAATTTTAAACGATTACTATTAAATTTAGAATACAAAAAGGGAAGGAGGAAAATTTTCATGGAAATAAGCAATGTCCAAATTCTTCTTATCTTCATTGTTGCATGTATAGCGGGTATGGGAAGTATTTTAGATGAATTTCAAACCCATAGACCATTAATAGCATGTACATTAGTTGGACTCGTATTAGGAGATATAACAACTGGTATTATAATAGGTGGTAGTTTAGAAATGATGGCACTTGGATGGATGAATATTGGAGCAGCAGTTTCACCAGACACAGCTTTGGCATCAACTGTTTCAACAATATTAGTTATTGCAGGTCATCAAAGTATTGGAGCAGGTATTGCAATTGCAGTTCCAATAGCTGCAGCAGGGCAAGTATTAACAATTCTTTGTAGAACAATTACTGTTTTCTTTCAACATAGAGCAGATATGTATGCTAGAAAAGGAAATATTAGAGGAATAGATAGATGTCATATTCTTGCGCTGTGTATTCAAGCTTTAAGAATAGGAATTCCAACGTTAATAGTTGCAGAATTCGTAGGAACTAGTGCAGTACAAAATATGTTAGATTCAATTCCAAAGGTTGTTACAGGTGGTTTACAAGTTGCTGGTGGATTTATTGTTGTTGTTGGGTATGCTATGGTTATCAATATGATGGAAGCAAGATATTTAATGCCATTTTTCTTCTTAGGATTCATTATAGCAGCATTTACAGATTTTAATTTAGTTGCTTTAGGTATATTAGGAACAATAGCTGCAATAATTTATATTCAATTAAATCCTAAATACCAAGAAAAAGAAATTATAGTGAAAAATAATTTGAATGTAAATGTGGAAGATGATGATTTAGATGATGAATTAGACTAGGAAGGAGGATATAAATATGGATAGTAAAGGAAAGAAGTTAACTAAAAAGGATAAAGTGAGTATGTTTATACGTTCAAACTTCTTACAAGGTTCATGGAATTTTGAAAGAATGCAGTCATTAGGTTTTTGTTTTGCTATAATTCCAGCAATAAGGAGACTTTATGAAGGAGAAGAAAGAGAAGAAGCATTAAAAAGACACTTAGAATTTTTTAATACTCATCCTTTTGTGGCATCACCAATACTTGGAGTAGTATCAGCTATGGAAGAACAAAAGTCAAATGGCGTAAAAATAGATGATGGAGTAATAAATGGTCTTAAAGTTGGTATGATGGGACCTTTAGCTGGTGTTGGAGATCCAATATTTTGGGGTACTCTAAGACCTGTAGTTGCAGCTCTTGGAGCTTCAATAGCCATGAAAGGTAGTTTACTTGGACCAATATTATTTTTTGTAATATTTAATTCAGTTCGTTTGAGTTTTATGTGGTTTACACAAGAATATGGATATAAAAAAGGTACTAATATTATAAAAGAAATGGGTGGAAATAAACTTCAAAAGCTTACTGAAGGTGCTTCTATTTTAGGATTATTTGTAATGGGTGCATTAGTAAGCAAGTGGACGACCTTAAAAATTTCTGTAGTTATTTCCTCTGTTACTAATGAATTAGGTAAAACAACAGATACAACTGTTCAAACAGTACTAGATCAATTATTACCAGGATTTATTCCATTACTATTAACATTTTTATGTATGAAACTTCTTAAGAAGAAAATTAATGCCCTTTGGATAATATTTGGATTATTTGCAGTTGGTATTATAGGATACGCTTATGGATTTTTAGAGGTATAATAAAAAGATTATAAATATGAAAGATAGAATAAAAATAATTTATAGATTAAAATATATTCAAAACAAAAATATACGTACAATAATTTTAAAAGTATAAATAAAATTCGCAAAATACTTGATTTTTAAAATTAAATAGATTAATATCTTATTGTAAGGGACAATAAAATATAAAAAAACGAACATTAACTCATATATAAGTCTCTAATAGGGAGAGGCGTTTCTACTGAGCTTCCGTTAAAAGCTCTTAACTATATGGTTATTTAATATTAATTCGTCTGTTTTATAAAAGGAGAGGTATTTTATGAATTATGAAGTAGTTATAGTTGGAGCAGGTCCAGCTGGAATTTTTACTGCCTTAGAATTAAATAAAAGGGAACCAAGTAAAAAGATTTTATTAATAGAAGCAGGTAGAAGTATAGATAAAAGAAGTTGTCCAAAAGTTAAGACAAATAAGTGTGTATCATGTAAACCATATTGCCATATAACAACTGGTTTTTCAGGGGCAGGAGCATTTTCTGATGGTAAATTATCACTTAATCATGAAGTTGGAGGAGATTTACCAGAATTAATTGGTGGAGATTTAGTTCAAAAATACATAGATTATACGGATAAAATATATCTTCAATTTGGGGCTGATAATAAAATTGAAGGAATTGATGATCCAGAAGGATTAAAGGATATAAGAAGAAAAGCTATTGAAGGAAATTTAAAACTGGTAGATTGTCCTATAAGACATTTAGGAACAGAAAAAGCTCAAGAGATTTATTTAAAACTTCAAAATCATTTAATAGAAAATGGAATAGAAATAAAATTTGATACACTAGTGGAAAACATAATCATAGAAGATGGAAAAATAAAAGGGGTTAAGATAACAGATTCATTAACTAGAAGTAAATGTAAAGATATATTATGTGATAAGGTTATTGTTGCTACAGGTAGAAAAGGGGCAGACTGGCTTAGTGATATGTGCATAGAACATAATATAGACCATAAGGCTGGCACAGTTGATATTGGGGTACGTGTTGAGCTTAGAAATGAAATTATGGAAAAGGTTAATAAAGTATTGTATGAGTCAAAACTTATAGGATATCCAGCACCTTTTAGAGATAAGGTAAGAACTTTTTGCCAAAATCCTGGTGGTTTTGTATCACAAGAAAATTATGATAATAATATGGCAATAGTTAATGGACATTCTTATAAAGATAGAAAATCAAACAATACAAATCTTGCAATACTTAGTTCTCATAACTTTGAAGAACCTTTTAATCAGCCAATAGAATATGGTAAAAAGGTTGCAGAACTTGTAAATATGCTTGGTAATGGCAGTATATTAGTTCAAAGATATGGAGATATCTTATCAGGTAAAAGAACATGGCAAAAGGAATTAAATAGGTCAAATGTAAAATATACATTGCCTGATGCTGTTGCAGGAGATTTAACATCGGCTATACCTTATAGAACAATGACTAATATAATTAATTTTATTGAATCATTAAATACAGTAGTACCTGGGTTTGCCAGTGAAGAAACACTTCTTTATGGACCAGAAATTAAATTTTATAGTAATAAAGTTATAATTGATAAGAATTTTGAAACAAACATTAAAGGGTTATTTTGTTTGGGGGATTCTAGTGGATGGACTAGAGGACTTATGATGGCTTCAGCTATGGGCGTAATGATGGGTGAGAAATTATCAAAAGAGCAATAAGCAATAAAAAAGATGGATTTAATTCCATCTTTTTTTATTTAATAAATAAAAAGTTTATTATTCTTAAAATGAATTTTAAATAAAGTAAAAATATCAATTTAAAATTATTTTCCTCATAAATCTATAAATTTTATCTATTTATTAATATATTATAAATATATTATGAAAATGTTTAAATAAAATCTTTTACATGTTCATTATTTTATAACTTTATTCTGATATAATTATAAAAAATAATAATATTTTTAAAATTTTTACAAATGAGGAGGAAGGAAAATGAAGAAGAAAAAGAAAATTAGTTTCCCATCAGCTTTTACAGTATTATTCATCGTATTAATATTGGCGGCTGCATTGACCTATGTAATACCAGCAGGGTCATATTCTAAATTATCCTATAATGAAGATGAAAAAGTCTTTATTATAACGACTCCACAGGGAGAGACAACTAAAGAAAAAGCAACACAAGGGGTTTTAGATAAATTTGGAATAAAAATAAGCTTAGATAAGTTTGAAGACGGTAGCATAAAGAAACCGTTAGCTATTCCAGAAACATATGAAAAAGTAGAACAAAAACCTCAAGGCTTAAAGGAAATTATAGAAGCACCAATTCAAGGTACATACGATACAATAGACATTATAATGTTTATATTCGTAATTGGGGGTGTAATTGGAGTATTAAATGCATCAGGAGCATTTAATGCAGGAATTGCTAGTCTTTCAAGAGCGACAAAAGGTAAGGAATATATACTAATAATTTTATTAACTACATTAATCTCCATTGGAGGAACTACATTTGGTATGGCAGAGGAAACAATAGCTCTGTATCCTATATTAATTCCTATATTCTTAGCAGCAGGCTATGATGCTTTAGTTTGTATTGCTAGTATATATATGGGATCTTCCATAGGTACAATGTTCTCAACTGTAAATCCTTTTTCATCAGTTATAGCATCTAATGCTGCTGGAATAAATTTTACAGAAGGACTATCTTTTAGATTTATAGGATTAGTTGTAGCAACAATTATAACAATTGTTTATATAGTAAAATATGCAAACAAGGTTAAGAAAGATCCTTCACAATCACTTATATATTCTCAAAAACAAGAAATTGAAAAGAGATTTCTTGATGAAGAGAATAAAGCTCCTGAATTTACATTTAGACTAAAATTAATGCTTATTCTATTTGCATTAACTTTCGTTGTTATGATTTATGGAGTTGCAGTTAAACAATGGTCATTTACTGAAATGACAGCTTTATTCCTAGTAGTAGGTATAATACTTGGAGTTCTTTCAAAACTAGGAGAAAAGAAATTTGTTGATACCTTTGTTACAGGTGCAGGAGACCTTATAGGTGTTGCATTAATAATAGGTGTTGCAAGATCTATAAACTTAGTATTAGATAATGGACAAATATCAGATACAATACTTCACTCATTCTCAGGAATGGTACAAGGACTTAACGGTTCTGTATTTATAATATTAATGTTATTAATATTCATTGTATTAGGATTCTTTATTCCATCATCTTCAGGTTTAGCTGTACTTTCTATTCCTATTATGGCACCACTTGCAGATACAGTTGGATTACCAAGAGATGTAATAGTAAGTGCATACCAATATGGTCAAGGGCTTATAGCATTTATAACTCCTACAGGACTTATACTAGCTACCCTTGCTATGGTAGATGTAACTTATGATAAATGGCTTAAATTTATTATGAAACTTATGGTGTATATAGCAATCTTTGCGGCAGTATTATTATTAATACAAATACACTTTTAAAACATAACTATTAAAAAACACCCTTATAAAGTAATTTATAAGGGTGTTTTTATGCCTTTTAAGAAGGCTTTTTAGCTATTATATTTAAGAATGAAGCTACTATAATAATTAAATATCCTATAATTGATAACACATCAGGAATTTCATTAAATAGCATAAATCCATAAATAGCAGCTATTATTAAACCTACATAGTCAAACATTGATATTTCAGAGGCTGGAGCATTTCTATAGGCTAGTGTTAGAAATACTTGTCCTATAATAAAGGAAAGTCCAGCAAAAATCATATAAAGTATATTTTCTTTTGTAAGTCCAGAAGTATTAATGAACATAAAAGGGAAGCAAACAATTGTTGCAACTCCAGTAAAAGAAAGTATAATTGTAAAAAACTCTTCTTTATCTCCAAGTAATCTAATCATAGTATAAGCAAGTCCTGCACAAAAAGCTGCAAATACGCCAACTAATGAAGGAATAATTGAAGCATTAAAGTGAGGCTTTATTATAAATACACTTCCAGCAAAGGCTATAAGAAGAAATAATAGCTGTTTACCTGTAATTTTTTCTTTTAAAATTAAAAATGATAGTATAACTGCAAAAAAAGGTGCTAATTTATTTATCATAGTTGCATCAGGTAATATTAAATAATCTAAGGAAAAATAAAATGCACCAATTGAAAAGGTTCCTGTTATTCCTCTTATAAGTAAAAGCATTCTAGTTCCCTTATGACCAAAGAAAGAGCCTTTCTTTTTAAAGATTATTATACAAAGAATAAGTGTTGCTACAGCGTTTGTTATAAATGTTTTTTGATAAGGAGTAACGCCAGATGCTAACTTACCAAACATATTCATAGTAGTAAAGAAAAAGGAAGCTAATATCATAAAAAATATTGCCTTTTTCTTGTGATTCATTAAATTAGACAAAGTAAAATCCTCCTGTATAGTATAAATTTAAGTTAAATATAAATAAAAATTCCTTTTAGAAGTCTTAAAGATTCATTTAATTATTAAGACTAACCTATATATTGTACAGCAATAATGAAAAAAAGTTAAGGTAATAAAGAAAGGGAGGGAGGAAACAAAAAAATAAGTAATAGAAATATAAGTTTAGTATTTAAAAATCAAATAATTAGGATAAATTGCTATATGAATATAATAGAATAAATGAAATAATATGGGAATTAGAAATTATTCAAAACTTTTTAAATTGATATTGACTTACTTTAACCTTAATAACAAAAAATGTATAAATGTAAAATAAAATAAGTTATTATAAAATTTTTAATATATGGTAAATATTTAAAATTAATCATAAAAAAATAGATCAGCACAATTAATTGTACTAATCTATTTCAATTAAAATATCTTTTGATTTAAGTTTAATTTTACTTGGAATTTCCTTTGATAGTGGTATTTCTGATAGAGAAATTTTTATATTATTTTCTACTAAATAATGCTCTATTAAAGCAACTTTTTTATCCCTATTTGGGATTAGTTGATAGAGAATATACCAGTCTTCAAGGGATGTTAGTGGTATTTTTGTATCATTTATAGTGGAATAGTTTTTTATACAATCTTTATTAAATAGATATTCATAGTTTTCATTTTCAAAATTTATAATTAATCCACTCATTAAGTCTATATCTATTCCATTTATGTTATATTCATAAAAATATTTAGTTAAGTAAGTAGAAGATTTTTCAGAAATATTTTTATTACCAATAGATTTTAAAATACTATCTGCTTTTTCTACATCTTTTAAAGCTACTAAAATATCAATGTCATTAGGTGATTTTACTAATGAATATTGATTTAATAATACAGATGCACCAACTGCCCAAGTTAAATTTTCGTCATTAAATTTTTTAGCTATATAGTTTAATGTATTAAATAACAATTAAAAACCTCTCCTTAAATACTCTATTAAGTTATCCTCTAACACATTTAAAGAATACACCATCTTGTAAGTATACAAGGTATCCATCTTGTATATATAATTCATCAAAATCACTATTAGGATTACTATCACTAGTTATATCTAAAGCTGTAATAGTTCCTTCATTTAAGCCAGTTCCCTTTAATGAATTCATATTATATCCTCTACAAAAATCTTTTTCAGATATTTTTGCAATTAAATATTTAGGATTTTCTATTTTAATATCAAAGGCATTATTAGAATAAGAATTCTTTCCAATTACTAATGTTTTACCTAAAGGAGCTCTATTATTTGAGTTTATTTTAGTTTCTCCAATAACCTTTTCTATACGCCATGTTCCATAATATTTTGAAATAGAATTGTCTTTAGCTGTAGATTTTTGTTTAGTTTCTTTTACTTTATCTTTTACTCTAGTTTCAACTACAGTATTCTTGCTTGGAGTTTTAGTTGTTTTTGTACTTTTAGCCTCTTTTTTTGCTGCTATAGTATCTTTAGTAGTTTTTGAATCCTTATTTTCATCTGTAGATTTAGCATTTTCTTTATTTTCTACCGCTTTATTATCATTTTTATTTTCATCTGTTTGATTAGATGAAGAATCTTGTTGAACTGTAGATTGCTCAGTTTGATTATTAGCAGCAGTATTTTGTGATGAATCTTTTCCACAACCTGAAACTGTAAACATACTTCCTAAAATAAGAATTCCTATAAGTAATTTTTTCATAAACTTAGTCCTCCATATAATTATTTTCTTTAGTATAAGTTATTAGTAATAAAAATAAAATTACTAAAAAGTAAAAAGATATTAATTAAAATGACATTTTTTTATTGTTGTTCTTTTGGTAATTTAGAAACTACTATATTTCTAACTGTAGTATGTAAATTAGCTATTTCTTCTTTTGAAAGATTAGTTACATCAATAGGTTCATGAATATAAACTTCAACATCAGAAGCTTTAATTTTACCACCATTAGCTTCTAGTAATTTGTATGAGCCATTAATTGTAACTGGAATTATTTTTACTTTTGATTTTAAAGCAAGTTTAAAACTTCCAGCCTTAAATTCTGCAACTGGTTTTCCTTTACTTCTAGTTCCCTCTGGAAAGACTACCATTGAGTAACCTGATTTAAGTGTTTGAATTCCCTTTACTATAGCTTCTGCAGACTTTCTTATATTGCTTCTATCCATAAAAACACAATGTATATATCTCATCCACATGCTTATTATAGGCCAGTGTTCTAATTCTTTTTTAGCAATAAATCCTTTAGGTTCATCAATAGTGCTTAATATAAGTGGTATATCAAAGTTACTTTGATGATTTCCTACAAATAATACAGCTTCATCTTTAGGAATGTTTTCTTTCCCAAATACTTTTACCCTAGCACCACTAAGCCAAATAACAAATTTTGCCCAACTATGAGTTATTTTATAAATTGCCATAGTTCTATCTTTAGTTCTTCCCTTATGCTCTAGGTATTTAACTTTTATTAAACCAATAGGCGAAATTATTAAGCTAAGTATTATTCCAGGATAAAAAAGTATGGTTCTTAACATAATACCAATCCTCTCTAATTTTAAAAAAATCTTATAAAAAAAGTATAGTATATATTGTAAAAATTTAAAAGAACTAAAGGGATAATTAACTAGTAAAGTTAAAGTTTTAGTAATAAAAGTTCAATGATTTTGGAAATAATATTTAAGAAAGAAGAGGTGAAGATTTATGAGAAAAAGTTTTGTGCCAGTTGTTATTAGTATTATAATTAGCTTATTTTTAGGAATATTCATTTATTCAAAAATAAATTATTCACAGGTTAAGAGGGAATATGTAGAAAGATTTGTGGATAAAAGATTAGTTACTGTTAATAACTCTAATAATAGTATAGTTATAAAGCCAAAGGAAAGAGATGCTATGGTAGGATATATATTTTATCCTGAAAATAATATAGATGAAAATGCATATATTCCATTAATGGCTAAAGTTGCAGAGAGAGGATTTAATGTTTATATAGTAAAGACACCCCTTCACCTTAATTTAAATGGAAATAAATTAGGTAAAGATATAATTTCTATAAATAAGGATATAAATAGTTGGATTATTAGCGGAATTAATGAAGGAGAGAGGTCTGCCAAAGAATTTTATGATAAAATAAAAGAGGATGGAAAATTTGAACTATTTATATGTAAAGATATAAAAGGAAGAAGTACATTAAATAAAGACTATTGTAATTATGATATATCAAAAGATAGTAAAATACTTATTAAATCACTAAATGAATTACTTTATTAAGATATATTAAAGAGAAATTTAATATATATTTTTAAAAAACTTAAGAGTAAATTAAGATTAGTGAATTAAACTAGTAAATATAAAATATAACTTAGTAAAGGAGTTAGTTAATGGAATGTAGAGAAGATCAAGATAGACCTGTGGTTAATAAAATAATTGGATTAACTGAAGAGCAAGTAAATGAAAGAATCTTATTAGGAGAAGTGAATAAAATTCCAAAAGCTCCATCAAAAACATTTCTTCAAATTTTAAGATCTAACTTTTTTACAATGTTTAATGCACTAAATCTTGTTCTTGCAGCAGCAGTAATAATTGCAGGATCACCAAAAAATGCAATATTTGCTGGAGTAATCATTGTAAATAGTTTAATTGGGGTTATACAGGAAGTAAAAGCAAAAAATATAATAGAGAAACTTTCAGTAATTAGTGAAGCACACTGTAATGTAGTAAGAGATGGTGTGTTAAGGAAGATTGGAATAGAGGATATAGTAAAGGATGATATTATTTATATTACATCTGGAGATCAAATTTTAGCTGACGGAGTATTAAGTGAAGGAAATGAGCTTGAAATTGATGAATCTATGCTTACAGGAGAAGCAGACCCTATTCATAAAAAGGAAGATGATAATCTTTTATCAGGAAGTTTTGTAGTTGCTGGAGAAGGGTATATGAGGGTTACTAAAGTTGGAGCTAATACATATTCTTCAAAATTGGCAGATGAAGCAAGGAAATTTAAAATTACAAATTCTGAATTGCAAAATTCATTAAATAAAATACTTAAAGTATTACTAATATTAATAGTTCCAATTGGAATAATACTTGCAACAACTCAACTTAAATTTATAAAAGCTAGTTGGCAAGATGCTGTAATTGGAACTGTATCAGGAATAATTGGAATGGTGCCAGAGGGGCTTGTATTATTAACAAGTGCAACCTTTATTGTGGCAATAATTAAATTATCCCAATATGATACTTTAGTTCAAGAACTTTCAGCAACTGAAGTTTTAGCAAGAGTTGATGTTTTATGTGTAGATAAGACAGGAACAATAACAGAAGGAGCATTAAAACTTATTGATGTTGTAAATTTATCATCTTATAAGGACAGTGAAATTGATGATGTTTTAGCATCAATAGCACATAATCTCCCAAGTAAAAATCCAACTCAACAGGCTGTGTTAGATAAATATAAAGAAGATTCAAATTTTGAAATAATAGAAAAAGTTCCATTTTCATCAAAGAGAAAATGGGGTGGAATAGTTACTAAAGATAAAGGTACATGGATATTTGGAGCACCTGAAATAGTAATGGGTAATAAATATTTAGAAATTAAATGTAAGGTGGAAGAAGAGGCAAGAAAGGGAAGAAGAGTACTTGTACTTGCTAAATCTAAACTTAATTCTTTAAGGGGAGAAAAACTTAAAGAAATAGAAAAGGCAGCCTTAGTGTTAATTGAAGATATAATAAGAAAAGATGCACCAGAAACTTTAAAATTCTTTAAAGATGAAGGGGTAAATGTAAAAGTAATATCAGGAGATAATCCTGTTACAGTATCAGCAGTTGCTACAAGAGCAGGTGTGCATGGTGCTGAAAATTATATAGATGCAAGAGAACTTCCAGAAGATATGGAAGGACTTAAAAAAGAAGTTGAAAAATATAGTGTATTTGGAAGGGTAACTCCTCACCAAAAGAAGGCACTTGTAATTGCACTTCAAGAAAATGATCATACAGTTGCTATGACTGGAGACGGAGTAAATGATGTTTTAGCACTTAAGGAAGCAGACTGCGGAATTGCCATGGCAAATGGCTCAGATGCAACAAAGGCAGTATCACAATTAGTTCTTATGAAATCAAACTTTAGTGCATTACCAAAGGTAGTTGCAGAAGGAAGACAACAAATAAATAATTTGGAGAGAGTTGCACAGTTATTTTTAACTAAAACAACTTATTCAATAATACTTGCAGTAGTATTTTCAATATTATTACTTCCATTTCCAATACAACCAATACAACTTTCATTAATAGGAAGTTGTGCTATAGGAATACCTGCATTATTCTTAGCTATGTTACCTAATAATGAAAGAGTAAAAAAAGGTTTCCTTGGAAGGATATTAACAGCTAGTATTCCAAATGGAGTTTTGATAGCCATATTTGTTTCAGCAACCTTTGTTATATCAAATAACTATGGTACATCCTTAGAAACATCAAGAACTTTAGCTGTGCTAATGCTTGCTGGAGTTAGTATGGTAATACTATTTAAAGTTGCACTTCCACTTACACCATTTAAAATTGGATTAGTTATATTAATGATGTTAATTGTTTCTTTAGGATTTATTACACCAATAGGAAGATTAATATTTACTTTAACTAAATTATCTGGAATGCAATGGTTATTGTCAGCAGGTGCAATTGCATTATCAGTTCCAATACTTGCAACTGTTGTAAGTTTAATTAGAGTTAAGAAAAATGTAGAACAATAATAATTAATAAAGGTGGGATTTCCCACTTTTATTTTTTATAAAGAAAAGTTTACTTTAATAATTGACATATTCATATTATTAGACTAAAATTTTATTTATACGCCCCTATGGTCTAATGGATAGAACAATCCCCTCCTAAGGGATAGATACAGGTTCGATTCCTGTTAGGGGTGCCATATATATTTAAATAATAGCTTAAACCTTGATGAGGTTTAAGCTATTTTATTTTGATTAAAACTCTCTAATTAAGTGCTAAAAGTTTTTATTGAGAGCTTTAATTAATTATAATGATTTTTCGAATATTAATTCAAAATGAGTAGCAGATCCATAAACTCCTGTAGGCGGAGTTAAAACTTGAACTAATCTCCAACCTTCTTTTGCATGAGCATTTATTATATCATGATAATCCTCTTTTGGTTTTGATGTAAAAATTCCTTTTAGTTCTAATTTTACAAACTTATATTCAAACATCTAAATACCTCCTTAGTTCTGATTATATTAAAATATAGAATAAATACATAAAATGAATTTTAAGTTTTATTATAATAATGTCTACTTGATACTACATATTTTTATTATATCATTTTATAAATATATCTTGTATTATTCACCTATGGTATGAATGCTTAAAAGTAGAGGATTTATAAATTTCTGTAGTAATAATGATATAGATTTTAAAATATAGGGTGCAGAAATTAATTTCTACATCCTATTTTTAGATTATTAAAAATTGAATATATATTTATTGATAAAGAAGTAAAATATAAAAAATATAGAAAATATATTATTTTATAATAAAGAATAGAGAATGATGGAAGTATTATTGCATTATTAAGTAGAAGTTTAAAATTTAATAATAAGAAAAATATAATTAATAAATTTATTATTATTAAAAAAATACTAAAAGTATATTTATAAGTAATAGATTTTAGATATTTAGTTATTATAGGTTGAAAAATTAAAAAAATAGATCCTATAAATAAAAGAATATTTAAAAAGAAATTTGGCTTATCATATGCTAGTAGTGGAGGAGTATAAGACAGAATACTTTCTAATGGAGTAGGATTAAGATTTATTATATTTGTGTAAGTAAATAGATTATAAAAAATTATAAATGAAAGTGATATATAAATTAATGTTCTAAAAGTTAATTTAAAATTTTTCAATAATTAAACCTCCTTAAATTCTATAAAACAAGTGTATTTGAAATAGAAAAAAATATCAATAAGTTAAGTTTAATACAATGTAAATTAATTATGATATAGGAGATTATAGAATGGATCATAGAGAATTAATGATGAAGAGAATAAAAGATATGGGATTGAGTTTAAAAGATGTATACAAGAGGGAAGAGGCTTACTTAAAGGCTATACATAATAAAGAATATAATAAGTATTTAGTTAATGTAGAGGATTTAGGATTAATTCAATGTTGGGACAGTAATAAAAGAAAATAAAAAGTCCTGTGTATGTTAAGGTAAGTATATATACAGTATTTAAATTTTATATAAATCTATGGATAGTATTTAGAGATAAGAATAACACCATGGAAGAAGTAGAGCAGTTATTGAAAGATTATTATAAAAATATAAAAGGGTTAGAGTTATAAGATAATCAATTTTATCGTTGCCAAAAGTGGCAACGTGTGTGTTGGTGCTAGAATTGTAAGTCATAAGATGACCAATAATTACTGTATGACATTATATTAAGGTATGGGTGTATAAAAAGTTTAATCAAAGTATAAAAGGTCATGGTATCTAACCTTACATAAGGTTTTTGTAAATTTTTAGGGTATGGGGGGTATAAAGAAAAGTTTTAGAAGGATACTGAAAGGTCGCAGTTATAGTTTTCATTCCGAAAAATTCTAAATACTAATGAAAAGGGGGTAACTCTTAAAATTTCAGAAGGTAAATGATATTTACTTACCTATAAATAATATTAAGAGATAGCAAGAAAATGTACTAGATTGAGGAAGTGGTGGAAGAGTTATTAATTAAATATTATAAATTTAATAGGTTTATAGATGAAAAATTTATAATGAAAGCTCATAGAAAATGATAGATATTTTAAATAGTTGTGATATAGAAGTTAATATTATTGAGTCACAATAAAACTGTATGATATAATTATTTTTAATCAATAAAATAAGAACGGATAGGTGTGTACATTTTGAAAAGTAATAGTTTAAGAGATATAACAGTTTTTATAGATGAGTCAGGAAGTATTCCTAAAGAACCATGTAAGGGAAATAATTATTTTATAATAACATTATTGTGTGTAGAAGATTGTAAGACGGAACATATAAAGAAAATATTTAAAAATAGTAGATTAAAGATTGCTAAAAAGAAAGACAAGTTAATGAATGAGCTTAAAAATAATAAAGAAATAAAAGGATCAATGATTAGCGAAAAAGATAAAAATATTATATATAGTAAAGTTATGGATAAATGTTCAGATGAGTTTGAATTAGCTATTATTGTTTTAGATTGTTTAAAGACTACAGAAACATTTAAAGCAAATTCATCAAGAGCATTTAATTATTTGATAAAAACCTATTTAAATAGTCATTTTAGACATTGTAGTAAATATAAAAATATTAATTCAATTAAATTTATAATAGATGAGAGAAATGTAGCTACGGGTTCTAAATATACATTGAGAGAATATTTAAATACTGAATTAAATTTAATTGAACCTTTTACTAATGAAGATATAGATGTTCATTATTATGATTCTAAGAAATATTTATTACTGCAGATGGCTGATTTTATTTCAAATACTTTTTATAGAAAAATTCAAAAAAATATTGATGATTTTGGAAATGTTGAGTTCTTATTAAAGCAAACTTGCAAAGGAAAAATTTTTAAGTTTCCGTTGGAATATCCTAAGAATTAATTGGATATAAATATAATATGTCACTGCATAAGTCCATAGTATTTACACATTTGTGCTTGGAAGAAATTCTAATCTATGGCTCAGTGACTTTTTGTAAAATACATTTAGATTTTAAAATATGCTATTGACAAGCATATTTTGCTATAATATAATTTAATCAACAAGATAAGTCCTTGTAATTCGCAAGAGATTGTAAGCAGTATTTTACTACTGTCGAACCAAGGCATTGTTAGAGTGACACTTCAGCTATGAAGTGTTTTTTCGTTTTTGTAAGGAGTTTTAAAAAAGTATAATAAGGTGACAATTCTCAAATATAAAAGAAAATACAAGCAAATGTATAAAAACATAAAAATGCTTGCAAATATAGTAAATTCAACGACTTATGCAATTTATTAAAATGTATAAAATATACTAAAATATAGGGGTTAGGGGTGCCACATATATTTTATTGCATTTGAATTAATATGTATAATCATTACATCACATAAATGAAATGCGAGTATAATAAATAGATTTAAAATTGTAAAAAGTTTTAATGGGTAAAATAATTTAACAATAAGGAGGCAAGTTTTATATTTTTATTCAGCACCTTCTCCTGAATTAACAACCTTAGTTTTATTTTCATCATCCCACATATAAATTTGAGCTTTAGATTCATCTTTATAAAATACTACAAATACACTATATGGAAATTTTCCACCTTTAAGTGGATTATAGTATGATTTTATACTTTTTATATCATTTTTATTATAACCTTCTTCAGATAATTGCCATACGGTAGTTTCTATTATTTTTTCTCTTTCATTTTGATTTCCATTAAAATATAATTTTGTTCCTAAAGTAGCAATAATAAAAAATAATATAGCAATTAACATTATTTTTATAAATTTATTCATATTATCCATCCTTTTTTGACTTTTATTTACTTTTTATTATATATAATAAAAAAATTAATATCAATTATGGTTTAATATTAAAAAAATGAAAAATAAAGGTAGATATAAAAATATTAAATTTGAATTTGGAAAATAAAAAAAGAGTCTAATGACTCTTTTTATCTAATTAATTGCTCTTATAGTTCTATATACTAGTCCTTTTTCTTTTTTCAAGTTTTTATATTCTTTATAAATTTCAAATTCTCCTAAATCCGGTGCATTTGTTCCAACATCTGTTGCAACCCCTAATGCATATCTTGAACCATTTATATTTTTTATAACCATATCATCCAGTGTTATGTAATCTATATTTTCATCTTTTCGTATCTTTTCTACATATAATAAACCGCCTACAATATTTTTCTTGGGAGCCTTATAACAAAAGCTAATTGTGTTATCTGATTCACTTACATAGTACTTTCCTCTCCAATTTGCAGGTAATTCCATTTGTATTCCTAATCTTCTATTTACATAGTGTATGTTACCTTGATTTTGAACAGTTTTCGTTACTTTGTTATTAGTAGTTTTACTATTTGAAGAATTTTTATTTGTGCGTTCTTCTTTTTGTTTATTTTGCTTTTCAGCTTCTATTTTTTTCTTTTCGTCCTCTTTTTTCTGATCTGTTTTTTTATTTAATTTAGCTTTTAAATCATTTATTTTTTTATTTTGTATTTCTGTTAACTCTTTATTTTTTAAGGCATCTAAATTTTTACTTGCTTCATCTAAATTTCCATCATTAATTAATTTATTTACGTCATTTATTTTAGTATCTATTTCTTTTATTTCATCTAATTTTTTATTTATATTATTTTTTAAAGTATCAATATCATTTTTTATATTATAATTACTATATTCATTAGGTAGTTTTGAAATTTCTTCATTAGCTTTATTATATTCCTTATTTTCATATAATTTTTTTGCATTTTCAAAATTGGTTATTATGTTATTTAATAAATTTGCCTCAGAATTACTTGAATCCTCTTTTAAAATTTCATTAATTTCTTTTTTAGCTTCACTATATTGACCTGAATTTATATCATTTATAGCATTTTCTATTTGTTTTTTTATCTTATTTCCACAACCAGATAAAATTAAAATACCACTAAAAAGAACTATTAGCATAAATGATATATTTTTGACCTTTTTCTTATGTATTTTTTCCATAAATCATCCTCCTTAATAGATAAAGATAGTATAAATTTTAATTTTTATACTATAGAATTATTTAGCTAAAAAGCTAATTGCAGTTAAGCCAATACCCAAATTCTTTTTAAGTAATCCAGTAGTGGAAATATCCATATAAAATCTACCAACTTCTGGGCTAAGTGTTTCTTTATCTTTTGCTTTACGAACTGCTAGTTGTCGTAGAGATTCTGCTAATTTTATTGTTTGTTGTTCAAAGTCCTTTACCATCTCAACTGAATTTTTAAATTCAACTAGTTTAGAGCGTTCATCATCAAGAGTTTGTGTATTTAAAATTAAATCATAAACTCTTGATAATAGATCATTTTGTTTTTCTAATCTTTTTTCTTTTTTCTTCAATGTAATTACCTACTTTCTGTTTGAAGCTAGCGATATTTAATATAAACCTATTATGGTTCTTATAATTAAAATTATATATTAAATATTAAAATATAGGTAATAAATGTTAGTTTGTTTTGGTAAAAGTTAAATTTTATAATATAATTAATGTAAAATATAATAGAAAAAGGGGGAGATTTATGAAGAAAAAAATATTTATAATTAATATTTTTTTGTTAGTTGTGTGGTTAATATGTTTAAAATTTATAGATTATGAAATAAGATTAAATAATCTTATGTTCACAAATATTAGTATAAATTTAATAGCAAGTATTTTTACTGTATTATTATTTTCCTTATTAGTTCAAATAATAATGTATTTATACAAGTTTGTGCATAAAAGAAATAAAAAATTATATTTAGAAATAATTGCAGGATTAGGGATTTTTTTAGTTGTTGCTAGTATGGTAATGTACTTAATGATTGGATTTATTTTCTTTGCATTTGAAGGACCTGAATATACTGTTGAAAAAGATGGAAAAAAGATGGTGGCATATGTAAATAGTTTTACACATGTTTATGTAGAGTATTATGACTATATAAATCCATTTGTACATGGAAATAAAATAAAGATAGGAGAAGATTATGGAGCTGGTGGATATGATCCATTTAAGTCAAAAGAAAAAGTAATGTCTAAAAGAATTACATACTATAACGATAATGAAGAGATAATTAAGGAAGCATCAATAGAAAAATAAATTTATTAAAAATGGAGAAATACACTGATATGAATATTATTATTACTTTTAAAAATACAATAAATGATTTTATAGATTGTATTTATTATTTTGAAAAATTTTCAAAGCCATCAAAAAAATTTTACTTTTCCTATATTTTTTTACCGATATTCGGTATAGGAGTTTCAATTGTAGATATACTTATAAATAAGTACTTTTCTATTTTTAATCTAATTACTATAATCTTTTTTTTACTAATTTTTATTTTTTCGTCAACAATCTATAATTATAATTTATATAAAAAAGCTAAAGAATTAGTAACTGATTATAATGATATTAATAAAATTATAGATAATAAAAAACATATAATATTATATGATAACTATATTTTATTTAATATTTTAAATAAAGATAACTCTGAAAAGAAGATTTATTTTAAGGATATATTTGAAGTAATTATTGATAATACTCGTATATTTATTTATACAATTGAAAACTTATCAATAAGTATTCCTATATCTAACTTTGAAAACTGTGATGAAAAAGATATCTTCTTAAAAAATTTATCAAATATATCAAATTGTAAAATAATAAATAATAGAACCAGATATTTTAATTAAAATATCTGGCTCTGGTTAAGAATAAGTCCATTTTATTTTTTTAGATATATTTAATAAGATATCTTGCAAATTAGCGTCTTTCTCAATATATTTTCTGTCAGTTTTATTATTTTTATTTATAATTACCTTTCCTAAAAATTCTAATTTTTTAATTTTATTATTTACTCCTATCATATATTGAGCATTAGGAGTTCTGAAAACAATTTCTGATTGTGCTAAATATTTACTTTTTTTATCAAAATTATTTTCGGAATAATTTATTTCTTCTTTAATTATTTTTTCTATCAATAATTTTTCTTTTTTATTATCTAAATTTAAATTTTTATTGAATATTATATAACTAGATGTATATCTAGTATTATCAATATTTCTTTTTACTTCATATTTATTAAGAAAAGTCTTTAGCCCTAAATATTTAATACCTAAAACTATTATTAAAACCATTATAAAACTAATTAATAATCTTTTTTTCAATCATATCCCTCCCCATTTAATATATTATAATATATTAATTTAATTGAGATATAGATAATTAAGTTTAGTTTTTGGGAAAAGTTAAATTTTATAATATAATTAATGTAAAATATACTATAAAAGGGGGTAATTTATGAAGAAAAAAATATTTATAATTAATATTTTTTTATTGGTTTTGTGGTTAATATGTTTAAAACTTATAGAACATAAAATAAGATTATCTAATCTTATTTTAACAAACATTAGTATAAATTTAATGGCTGGTATTTTAACTATATTATTATTTTCCTTATTAGTTCAAATAATAATATATTTATATAAGTTTGTGCACAAAAGAAATAAAGAATTATATTTAAAAATAATTGCAAGATTAGGAATTTTCTTAGTTGTTACTAGTATGTTAATGTATTTGATGGTTGGATTAATTTTATTTTCATTTGAGAGGTCGGATTATATTGTTGAAAAGAATGATAAAAAAATGATAGCTTGTGTTAGTGGGTTTACTGAAGTTATTGTAGAATACTATGATTATATAAATATATTTGTAAGAAGAGATAAAATTAGAATATCAGAATATTATGGGGAAGGGGGAATTAATCCATTTTCTAGAGATCCAAAATTAGAACCAAAAATCATTAAATATTATGATGATAATGGTAATGTAATAGAATAATTGGATGTTCTATATTGTAATATAAAACTTAAAATTTTAAAGAGTGAGGTGCATACATGGATAGACATAGTATAAAATCTTTAAGATATTTTGCTATTTTCATAATAATTGCAAATATTATTGGAAATATATTATTTTTATTAAAAGTTAAAGGTTATAAATTTTCATTTTTGGGGAACGTAGATATTTATTTAATAACTAGATTTTCATTATTTTGTTTGATTGCAGTATTTTTAGGAGTAGTTTTGAATAAAAGTGATAAATTAAAGGAAGAGGAAAAGAGTAGATTACAATCTAAATTAAGACCGGTATTATATTTTAATATAATATTTGTTATTTATTGTTTGATTACTTTATTTGTATTTAAAGTAAGAGTACTTTTTGTTTCATCTATAATAATGGAGTTAGCGTATATAGCAATTATAATTTATAGTAAAAGATTATACATATCATTAATGGTTGATGAACATAAGCTTAAATGGCAAAAAGTTATGTTGGGAGCGGATTCAAATATTGAAGATAGCAATATTTTTTGGAGATTAAAAATATGGTTTTTACCATTTGAAAGAGTGCCATTTAACAAGAGAAAATTTGAAGGCGTTTCAATATTATATATAATTGCATATGTATATGCTTGCTATATATTGTCTTTTAAATCTCCTGTAATTTGGATATTAACAATTTTTATATTAAAATCAATTATTGGGATTATAGAATATATTTTAGGGTTATATACTTCATTAGTAGGTATTTGTACTGGTATTGACGAAGCTTCTGGAGGCAGTAAAGATAAGGTGCATTGGATAGTTTATGTAACTGATTATGTGCATAAGAGAGAAATAGTTTATAAAACTTATGACAAGCCTTATTTTAAAAAAGATGATAAAGTGAAAATAATTCATAGTATATTTTTAAAGTATGTAATTAAAGGAAGTCTAATAAGAGATATGTTTTTATAAATTAATAATATGAAAAGTAAGGGTAAGATTAAATTTCTTATCCTTTTATTTATATTAATGTAAAAAGACCAGAAATATAACTTCTGGCCTAAATCAAATAATATTAGTAATTGTATAATTATGTGTTTATAAAATTTATTTTATTGAATTAATAATTTTAGGAACTTGATCTTTCATATTTTTGTATGTAGAATATTCAGAATTATCATCAGGAAATCCTATATCAGTAGGACCTCCAATAAAATATTTCTTATTTTTTATTGTTATATATTTTTTTGAGTCTATGCTGTCATATTCAGCATGGTTTATTGATTTATCATTAGCATTAGCAATAATAAATAAAAAACCTTCTAAATTATTTGACTTTTGAGGTTTAAAATATACAGATAATGAGTTTTTGGATTCCTTAATTATATATTTATTAGTCAAACTTTTAGGGAATTTAATTGTTAAGTTTAAGGATTTAGCTTCATAGGGAATAGAAGGAATATTTGAATATATTTTATAAGCAAATAATAAAATTATTAATATTATTAGTGAAATTGGTATTAATTTTTTCATTAAATTTTATCCTCCTTTAGTATGAGCTTTACATTTAGCTTATGAGTATATTTAAATTTTAAATATTATTACCAATTACGCCCAGAATCACCAGCCATAGAATTTTTAGTTAAAGTAGGTTTTAAAACAGAATAGTGTTTTAATTCTCCATTAGAATTGAAAACAAATAAAATTTTATATTCTGAATTTATTTTATAACCATATATTATTTCATTTTTTTTGAGAGTTTTATTATAATCTGGATCACCGAAAAAGTTCTTGATTAATTTAGAATTTAGATTATTTAAAGTTTTATCAAAGGAACGTATTTCAAAAATTTGACTTCCTTTATTGCAGCCAAAAGCTAAGTTATAAGAATTAAAAGTAAAATATGTACCTTTAGCATCAGGAACAAAATCTTCACTATTTGCCTTACCTAATTTAGAAATTACAGTATCTATAGGTTGTCCAATTTTAAAATTAGAATTTATAACTGTTCCTTTTTCGGCAGAAGATTTTATTTTAGTAAGTAGAATTGAAATTTTTTTATTTATATTTGATGAATTATTATTAGAATTATTATTGTTTGATTTGTTTTTATTTTGAGAGGGTTGAGTATTAACCTTATTATCAGATTTATCAATTGTCTGTTCTGAAGATGTGTTTTGCTTATTATTATCAGTTTTTTTAGTATTATTACAACCTAAAAAAAGAACAGAGGATATGATAATAAAAGACAAAGAAAGCAATATTTTTTTCATATTAAGCACTCCTTTTCATAGAAATTTAAGTATATTATACATATATATAGAAAAATTTACATTAAAGAAAGTTTAATATTTAATAACAAAGTTGTTACTTATTTTAAACTAGGGATAAAAATAAAGGTTAAAGTTTATAATTATAGAATTTAATAAAGGACAGTAGATAGTTTCAAATTTGCACAAAACTATTTACAGTCCTTCTTAATTAAATATTTTAAATACCACTATTTAATATTATTTTGAAGTTCTCTCATCCATTTTTCTATTATTTGATTTTCATGAGGGATAGGTTTTCTATGTTTTTTATAGTTAGTCATAAATTTTGTTAAGTCATTATATAACTTTTCTAAATCCATATCATCAATTATTTCTTTGTTTGAATATATATTTCCAAGAGCTTCTCTCTTATTTTCAGATTCTTGTAATGCAGTTAATAACTTACCTGCTAATATTTTTTTGCCATCAGCTTCTGCTGCAATTAAAGCTTTTAATCTTTCTTCAGTGTGTTTAGATGTTATATCATAAAAATCATCATATAAACCAAATTCTTCTATGAAGTTTTTGAATGCTTCAAAATTATTTTCATTTTCAAATATTTCTTTAAGTTCAATTTCAGTATATCTCATATAAATCACGACTCCTAACTTTTTTATTTATATTATAATATATTGAGTTTTATAATTTTTAATAGGAAAATATAATATATATAAAATTCTTATAGTTTTTTACAAAACATATCAATCTAGATATATCTTTTTAGTAATTAAATAGTTTATTTAGCACATTAAGTATAATTATATGAAATTTGCAAGATTATAATTGAATCAAAAATTAAATTGAAATTATAGATATTTAATAAAAATATTAAATATAACTTGAATGATATATTAATATTTAATGATAAAAATTGAAATTTAACAAAAATGTTTAACATAAAATAAATAAAAGAAGAGAGAGTATTTTGTTGCATTTGGAATAAAAAGGAAGTATAATTATTATATAAAAGTTATATTCATATAAATATAAGGAGAATTTATGATAAAAGAAATATGTAGAATAAATACTTTAAACAAAAGAAAATCTATAATTATTTTAATGGTATTATTATTTATTACTTTCATAACGTTATATATCTACAGACCTTATATATATTCAAATAATATATTTGATTATTCATTAGCTAATTCACTTCCAAGTCTTTTAAATACACTAATAATATATAAAGTTATATATTGTCTAAATAAGTCCATAGAGAAAAATAATGCTGATAAAATTTTACTTATGTTTGCAGTTCCTATTGGATGTATATTATCTGAATTAATCCAAAAAACATTATATTTAGGAACTTATGATTTTAATGATATTATATTCATAATATTAAGTATTCCAGTAATATTTTTATTAGAAAAGTTTAATTGATTATTACTTTGAATAATTTTTAATTTAATAGAAAATAAATTTTAAGAGGATTCTACAAAATATAGAATTCTCTTATATTGTTTTAACTTATTTTTGCTAAAATATTTTTAATATAGTAGAGTTAAATTATTTACCCATTAAATACATGTATTCAGCATATTGAGGTGTACCTAATGCAAATCCACCTGCAACTTCATTAATTGTTCCTGTAACATAATTTGAATCATCACTTGCATAATATAATACTGATCTTGCTATATCCTCAGGTACACCAACACGATTTAGAGGCACATGTTTTAAGAAAGATTCTCTAAATTCATCACTCATATTATTAAGAGCTGCTTTAGTTGCTATAAGACCTGGAAGTATTGCGTTACATCTTATATTTTTGTTAGCGTATTGCAAAGCAATATTTTGTGTTAAAGCATTTACTGCAGATTTAGATACACAATAAGCAGTTCTTGATAAGTCAGGAACTATAGAACCTATACTTGATATATTTATTATGCTGCCTCCACCACTTTTTATCATATAAGGTATAGCTCTTTTACTTGTTAAATAAACACTTGCAATATTTGATCTTAATATGCTGAAAAATGCATCAGCATCACCATCTACAACGTTACGATCTAATTTTACATTTGTTGCACCATAATTATTAACTAATATATCTAATCTTCCTTCATTTTCATAAACAGTATCAATCATTTCAAAATAAGTATTTTCATCTTTAGCATTAAAGTATACAAATTTAGCTTTTCCACCTTCACTTAAAATACGCTCTACTGAGTTTTCTTCTTCAATTCCTGCAATGTATACTGTAGCACCATGTTTTGCTAAAAGTCTTGCAGAAGCAAAGCCTATTCCCCTTGATGCAGCTGTTATTATAGCCACTTTTCCTTCTAAATTTTTCATAAAAGTCCTCCTTAACTGTAGTAAAAATTTTAATACTTAAAAAAGTATTTAAAAAACATTGTAATAATATTTTTAAACATTTTAAAGTTATATAAATGTTATAAATATAAAGTTTATAAAGATAACATTAATATACAGTTAATAAAATATATAAATTAATAAAAATAAGAATATTTTCTTAGAAAGTGTTCTTATTTTTATGCTTTTTTGTGTATTTTATATTTTCTTTTATTTAACAATATAAATAAAAATTACAAGTTGTTAATAAAAGAAATTTTATATAGAAAAAACTTAATAGAGTTAATAAAACTTTATAATATTTTAGGGCGAAAATAGGTTATATTATTGTACAGAGTAATATGAATTTTGGGGAGGAAGACTATGGCTATTGATAATGAATTAGATGAAGTAAAGTATATATTAAAAAGTAGTAACCTATGTGATGAAAAAAATATTGATGAATTTTTAGATGCTTTGAAAAATAGAAAAGTTACTGAATTAAAAGCTTACATAAAGGGATTAGAAAATCTTATATATAATGATTATTTAACAGGAATCAATAATAGGAGAAGCCTCTATAAATACATAAATAATTTGAATGTGTCTAAGGGAGAATTTAGTAATATAGCATTATTTATTTTAGATTTAGATAACTTTAAAAATTTCAATGATACCTTTGGACATTTTGTAGGAGACAAAGTTTTAATTTCAGTTGCTAAAGCCATTGTAGATACTTGTAAAGATGCTTTTGTTGCAAGAATTGCTGGAGATGAATTTATAGTAATTTATAAAGATATTACTGATGAAGAGGCTGTTATGAAAATAGGAGAAAATATTTTAAAGGCAATAAATAACATATACATTAAAGATGCTGATTTTAATAAAATTTCAGCAAGTTTAGGGGCAGTTATCGGATGTAAAGATGGGGATAGTATAGAGGATCTTTTAGTAAAAGGTGATATTGCATTATATAAAGCTAAATCTATAGGAAAAAATAAAAGTGTACTTTATACCATTAAATTAGATAAGGAAAGAAAATTCACTTTAGAAATAGAAAAAGACATTGTAAAAGCTATAAAAAACGATGAAATAGAAGTACATTATCAACCTAAGTATACTTGTAAGAAAAAATTAGTAGGATTTGAAGCTTTATTTAGATGGAATAATCCTAAATATAAAAAGATACAAGTTTTAAAGATAATAAACATAATAGAACAAAGTAATTCCTTTGAGATTTTCAATGATTACATTATGAAGGAAGCTTTCAAATTTTCTAAAAAAATAAACAAAAAAAATACTAAAAACCCAATAAAAGTTTCTATAAATATATCTTCAAAACAAATAATGAGTCCAAATTTTATTTTTAAATTTAAAGAGTTATTAAGAGAAGAGGAAGTAGATCCTAAATTTATAGAAATTGAAATTACAGAAACTGTACTTTTAGAAAATATAGATGAAAATATAAGTAAGATAAAAATTTTAAAGGATATGGGTGTTTCTATATATTTAGATGACTTTGGAACAGGATATTCATCTTTAAAATACTTAATATCTCTGCCTGTATCAGGAGTTAAGATAGATAGAGGTTTTGTGGCAAAAATGAATAAGGGAGAAGAATATATAAAACTATTAAATTCAATTGTTAAAATATGCTGTACTTTAAAATTACCAGTTGTAGCTGAAGGTGTTGAAACAGAAAAGGAATTAAACATTTTAAAGAAGATGGATATCAAATATATTCAAGGGTATTTATTCTCAAAACCATTGCCGAAGGATGAAGCTTTAAAGTTACTTAGAAAATAAAGATAAAATATTTAAGGAGAGAACTTTTATTATCTATTCCAAAATAATAGCTAATACTTATTAAAATATGTTTTATAAAAAATAATTATAGAAGGTGATAGTTTTGATAGAAATAATTGTGTATATAATAGCAGGGATTTTAGCGGGAACAGGTATTGGTTTAGTTGGATTATCGGCAGCTTCAATTATTACTCCTGTACTTGTTGTTATTTTGGGATTTAGTGCTTATAAAGCAATAGGTATAGCACTAGCTGCCGATGTATTAGCTGCAATGGTATCATCAATAACTTATTTTAAACATAAAAATATAGATTTGAAAAATGGAATAATAATGATGATATCAACTATGACTTTTACTTATATTTCAAGTTGCTTTGCTAAAAATATTTCAAATGATACATTAGGGAGCATATCAATATATGCAACAATATTTTTAGGAATAAGGCTTATAACAAAACCGATAACAACTCCAAAGGGTGAGGTAAATAAAAATAGAAGTAGGAAAAAGCAAATAATATTATCTATAATATGGGGGGCATTAATAGGAGTGGTTTGTGGTTCTATAGGTGTAGGTGGAGGAGTTATGATTTTATTAGTTTTAACTTCTATTCTTGGATATGATTTAAAGACAGCTGTTGGAACAAGCGTATTTATAATGGCTTTTACAGCCCTTACAGGATCAGTTACTCACATTATTCATGGAGGAACTAACTTAATGGCAATGGCTTTTTGTGGTATTTTTGCCCTTATAAGTTCTAGAACTGCAGCTATTTTTGCAAATAAAACAGATGATAAAAAGTTAAATAAAATAACAGGAATATTTTTAATAATATTTGGTGTTATTTTATTATGTATAAAATTATTTGGACATGTAATTTAATACATAGATTTTTAAATAAAGACTAAGAATTAAGAGATAACATTAAATTTAACAAAAGTTATCATTTTAGACACAAAAAAACAATTGGGTAAATATTTATAGATTTGTTTATGCCTTTAGCATAACAAGTCTATTTTTATTGAAACTTTTTATAATTTTTTTATTATAAGTCTTAATATATGTATTTTCTTATTTATATTATAAATTTTTAATATTATAAAATATAGAAGTAGAGGTGTATAATTTTTATTAGTAATTTAATATTAAAATAAAATTTTGATAAGGAGTAGGTTATTATGAAAAAAATGAAGACTATGGATGGTAATACTGCAGCAGCTCATATATCTTATGCATTCACAGAAGTTGCAGCAATCTATCCTATAACCCCATCATCACCAATGGCTGAACATGTTGACGAATGGGCTGCTAAAGGAAGAAAAAATATCTTTGGACAACCCGTTAAGATTGTAGAAATGCAATCAGAAGGTGGGGCATCAGGTGCAGTTCATGGAGCACTTCAAGGTGGAGCCTTAACAACAACTTATACTGCATCACAAGGATTATTATTAATGATTCCTAACATGTATAAAATTGCTGGTGAATTACTTCCAGGAGTATTTCATGTAGCTGCTAGAGCAATAGCTGCTTCATCACTAAGTATATTTGGAGATCATCAAGATGTCATGGCAACAAGACAAACTGGATTTGCAATACTTGCTGAAGGCGCAGTTCAAGAAGTAATGGACTTATCAGCAGTAGCACATTTATCAGCTATTAAATCAAGAATTCCTTTCATAAATTTTTTTGATGGATTTAGAACTTCTCATGAAATACAAAAAATTGAAGTATTAGACCAAGAAGATTTAAAACCATTAATTGATATGGAAGCTTTAAGAGGATTTAGACAAAGAGCTTTAAGTCCAAATCATCCTGTAACTAGAGGAACAGCTCAAAACCCAGATATATATTTCCAAGAAAGAGAAGCTGTAAATAAATTCTACGATGCAGTACCAGATATTGTTGAAGGATATATGGCTGAAATTACAAAGTTAACTGGAAGAGAATATCACTGCTTCGATTATTATGGTGCAAAGGATGCAGATAGAATAATAATCGCTATGGGTTCATGTACAGATTTATGTGAAGAAACAGTAGATTACTTAAATGCAAAGGGACAAAAGGTTGGTGTTGTTAAAGTAAGACTTTACAGACCATTTGATGTTGAAAGATTAAAGAAAGCTATTCCAGCTACTGTTAAGAAAATTGCTGTGTTAGATAAAACTAAAGAACCAGGAAGCAATGGAGAACCACTATACTTAGATATTGTGAATGCATTTAATGGAGATAAAAATGCTCCTGTAATTATAGGTGGTAGATATGGATTAGGTTCAAAGGATCCAAATCCAAGTCATATAGTTGCTGTATATGACAACTTAGCTAAAGATGAACCAAAGAAAGGATTTACTATAGGAATTGTTGATGATGTAACTAATACTTCATTAGAAATAGATAAGGATATAGATGCAACTAAAGAAGGAACAGTTGCTTGTAAGTTCTGGGGACTTGGATCAGATGGTACTGTTGGTGCAAACAAGAGTGCTATTAAGATTATTGGAGATCATACAGAAATGTATGCTCAAGGATACTTCTCATATGATTCTAAGAAATCAGGTGGAGTTACAGTATCTCACTTAAGATTTGGTAAAACTCCAATTAAATCACCTTATTTAATAGATAAAGCTGACTTCGTAGCTTGTCATAATCAAGCTTATGTTCATAAATATAATGTTTTAGACGGATTAAAGAAAAATGGAACATTCTTATTAAATACTATTTGGACTCCAGAAGAAGTAGATAAGCATTTACCTGCTTCATATAAGAGATATATAGCTAAAAATAATATTAAATTCTACACTTTAAATGCTGTTAAAATAGCACAAGAAATTGGTCTTGGTGGAAGAATTAATATGATAATGCAATCAGCATTCTTTAAATTAGCTAATATTATTCCACTAGATGATGCTGTTAAATATTTAAAAGATGCAGTTGTAACTTCTTATGGTAAGAAGGGACAAAAAGTTGTTGATATGAACAACGCTGCAATTGATAAGGGAATAGAATCACTAGTTGAAATTAAAGTTCCAGCAAAATGGAAAGATGCTAAAGATGAAGCAAAACCTGAATTAAAGGGAGCAACAGAATTTGTAAAGAGAATTGTTGAACCTATGAATAGATTAGAAGGATTTGACCTTCCAGTGTCAGCATTTAATGGAATGGAAGATGGTACTTTTGAACAAGGAACAGCTGCCTTTGAAAAGAGAGGAATAGCTATAAATGTACCAGAATGGGATAAGGATAAATGTATTCAATGTAACCAATGTTCATATGTATGTCCACATGCTGCAATTAGACCATTCTTATTAAATGAAAAAGAAAAGGAAAATGCACCAGAAGGATTTAAATCAGTAGCTGCTAAGGGATTAAAAACAGCTGAACCAATGAACTTTACAATTCAAGTAGATCCAATAGATTGTACTGGATGTGGAAACTGTGCTCAAGTTTGTCCAGCACCAGGAAAGGCTTTAGTTATGAAACCAGCTCATACTCAAGCAAAGGAAATGGAAAACTTTGAATATGCAACTACAGAAGTATCTGTAAAAGAAAATCCAATGAGCAAAACTACTGTAAAAGGTAGCCAATTTGAAAAACCATTACTTGAGTTCTCAGGAGCTTGTGGTGGATGTGGAGAAACTCCATATGTTAAGCTTATAACTCAATTATTTGGAGATAGAATGATGATATCAAATGCAACTGGATGTTCATCAATATGGGGAGGTTCAGCACCTTCAACTCCATATACAACTAATCATAAGGGCTTTGGACCATCTTGGGCTAACTCATTATTTGAAGATAATGCAGAATATGGTCTTGGAATGTTCTTAGGAGCTAAGGCTATAAGAGAAAGACTAGTTCAAAAAGCTAATGACCTTATACTTGCAATAGAAGAAGGAGAAGCTAAGGAAGCTCTTAAAGACTTTGTAGAACACGTAGAAGATGGAACTGGAACTAGAGAAAGAGCTGATAGAGTTATCAAAGCTTTAGAAAAATTAGATAATGATATTGCAAAAGAAATATTAGAAGAAAAAGACTTCTTAATAAAACCATCACAATGGATATTTGGTGGAGACGGATGGTCTTATGATATTGGATATGGTGGAGTTGACCATGTACTTGCATCAGGTGAAGATGTAAATATATTTGTATTTGATACAGAAGTTTACTCAAATACTGGTGGTCAAGCTTCAAAGGCAACACCAACAGCAGCAGTTGCTAAGTTTACTGCATCAGGTAAGAAGACTAAGAAGAAAGACCTTGGAATGATGGCAATGAGCTATGGATATGTATATGTTGCTCAAGTTTCTATGGGAGCTGATAAGAACCAAGTTCTTAAAGCAATAGCAGAAGCTGAAAATTATGATGGACCATCATTGATAATAGGTTACGCTCCATGTATTAATCATGGAATTAAACTTGGAATGGGTAATAGCCAATTAGAAGCTAAGAGAGCAGTTGACTGTGGATATTGGAGTATGTATAGATATAATCCTGAACTAAAGGGAACTGGAAAGAATCCATTTACTTTAGATTCAAAGGAACCAAAGGGAGACTTTAGAGAATTCCTAATGGGAGAAGTTAGATATGCATCTCTTGCTAAATCATTCCCAGAATTTGCAGAAGCATTATTTGAAAAAACATATAATGATGCAATGGAAAGATTAGAAAACTATAAAAAATTAGCCTCAAATTAATATTTTTATTGCCATAACAAAAATATTATAATAAAAAGCGAATTCTTAATTGAATTCGCTTTTTTTGCAAATAATTTTTATGAAAAATTAAGAATATTATAAAAGGGTAAATTAAATAATAACACATAGCTATCTTAAAGTAATTGGAGGAAAATCATAGTATCCTATTAAAATATATTCAAATTGAAAAGTTAGTGATAAATTAGGGCTAATATGGCTAAAATAAAGGGTTTATAGTTTTTACAGCATAATATTTTAGTGGTATTATGTATTTAAATTTAGAGGATGAGGTGATTTGAAATGAGCACTCAAGGTACTAGAAAATTTAGAGAAAAAGCTATTGGTTATGATAAAGAAAGAGTTTCAGAAATGAGAAGAGAAGAAGAAAAATCAGAGAATTTAAATAAACACAAAGGTTGTGGATGTCACGGAAAAAAGGAAGAAATTGAAAGACTAGATGAAGAGACTGAACATAAGAAATGTGGATGCCATAACAAGAAAAACTAGAGTTTATAAAAAGAGGGAGGAATAGTTATGGATATGTATGAAGAAGTTGATGTAGAAAAAGTATTTTCAGGTGAAGATAATATAGATGATTTTAATAAGTTTTTAAAAGCATATGGAATAGAAGATGGATTACAAGACGTTACATTAAAGCATACAAAGGATAGGTTAGAAGCTCTTATAGCAATAGCAGAAGAAGGAACTGATCCAAAATTAACTGCAAAGAAAGCTTTATTAAAGAAGATGTTAGATAATCTAAAAAATGAAAAAGATAAGATAGCAGCAATGAAAGCTTTAAAGAGAATTTATTCAGAAGAATTTTCAATGGAAGATATGGATATAAAAGAATTAGACAAAAAGTTAAAACATTGTTTAAGAGAATATAAAAAGTATGAGCATTTTAAGAAACATGAAGAAAGAATTGCTGATAAATGGATTAGAAATTTAACTAAAAAAGGAAATAAAATAGAAAATTAATATATATAATAATAAAGTTTAAATACAGTAGAAAGTAAAAGTTTAGTTATAAATGAACGTTTATTTTCTACTGTATTTTAATTTTTAGTAGCAGATAATTTGTGAATAAAGTGTTAATTAAAGACACAAGTAAATTAAAATTTCATAATAAAAGTATCAAAAAATTAAGAATATTACTATGTAAAAATGGGAAAAATTTTTGTATAATTAAAGTAAGATATAAATTTAAAGATATATAGATTAATTAAAATTTTAGGAGTTGATGATTATTTATGGAAAAAGGTGCCCTCATAAAGTTGGATAGTAATGAATTAAAGGATGTGTTAAAGGTTACTTCCATAGCAACTTGTTTGGAGATTATATTGTATAATTTGGTATTACTTTTGGATTTTGAATTATTAGGACCTACTTGGATTGAGATTTTAGCAATAGTTACTATATTCTCTTTGCAGTTTACATTTATATATCTTACAAAATCATTAGATAAAACATTAGAAGCATTAAAATAAATATAAGAGCAGCCTAAATTAAGGCTGCTTTTTCTTATATATTATTGGATCTTTAAATCCCAAATTAACTTTTCTATTTTTCTCAAAAACTTCACTAACCATTAAAATTCCATAATAATATAATATTTTTCTAATAAAGAAAATAAGTATAAAGTATATATTTAATAAAAAATAATTATATAGGAGAGAAGCATGGGATTTAAATCAAAAATGGTAGATAAACTAATAAAGTTTAAGGTGTATAAGTATGTGCCTGGCAAGGTAATAATTGAAATGAAGTGCTTAAAGATGATTTCAAGTAAACATAGAAATTATGAGATATTTTTGCAAAGAGCTATTATGAAGTTAAAAGGAGTAACTAAAATAGAATTTGATTTATATAAAGGATATGCAACTATTAATTATGATGAGAATAAGCAAAACAAAGAAAATATAATTAAGTGGATAGGTAGCGTAAAAAGTATCGGAATAGACAATTTAGATTTAATAAGGTCTTATGGAGACAAAAATTTAGATTATGTAGTTGAAGTTATAGAGAAAAAACTTGATAAAGAATCTAAAAAGTATATGTTAAAATAATAACGATAAAATTAAGATAACGTTACACATATTGGTGTTACTTAGGTTAATAGAGGTGCAAAATAGAGAAAAATATAGGTATTGTGAAATAAATAACTAATAATAAAATATGGGTTAAATATTTAACAATAAAGTATAAGTTTGTTGAAAGAGTTAATAATATTTTTATATATAATATAGTTAATATTTTTTTGAAAAGTTTTGTATTAAATAATGTAAAAAATAATATAATTATTGCAAAATCAATGGAATAATTAGTATTTTTTTACTTACAATAGGACATGAGTATATGTAAAAATTTTTTTGTATATGATATAATTAAGTAATTAAAATGAGGATTACAGGAGAGTGATAATTGTTGGACTCTAGTTATACGGGGCAGATTATTTTATTAATAATACTTCTTATATTATCAGCATTTTTTTCAATGTCAGAAACGGCACTTATGTCTTTAAGTAAAATTAGAATTAGACATATGGTTGAAGAAGGTGTAAAGGGAGCTAAGCTTGTAGAGAAGTTAATAGAAGATCCAAATAAGCTTTTAGGAGCTATTTTAATAGGAAATAATATAGTTAATATAGGAGCATCATCTTTGGCTACATCCCTTGCAGTTAAGATGTCAGGTGGAAGTGAAGGTGCTGTTGTAATTGCAACTGGAGTAATGACTGTTTTAGTTCTTATATTTGGAGAGATTACTCCAAAATCCATTGCAAAGCAAAAGTCAGAAGCTGTTTCTTTAAAGGTAAGTAAGCCTATAAAGTTATGCGTTTTTATATTTAAGCCTTTTGTTACTATCTTTACTATAATATCATCAGTATTTATAAAAATATTTGGAGGAGATCCAAAGGCTGCTGAACCATTTATTACAGAAGAAGAATTAAAAACAATGGTTGGAGTTAGTGAAGAAGAAGGCGTTCTTGAAGATGTAGAAAAGGAAATGATTTTTAATGTTTTTGATTTTGCAGATCTTCAAGTTAAAGATGTTATGGTACAGAGAGTTGATGTTACAGCTATAGAAATTAATGATGGATATGATGAATTGTTAAAAGTAATAAAGGAAGAACAATTTTCTAGAATTCCTGTGTATGATGACACTATAGATGATATAGTAGGTATATTAAACGTAAAAGATCTTATTATTGCAGGATATAATGGTGGAGAGCTTATAGTTAAAGATTATATGCGTGAACCTTTATATACCTTTGAATTTAAAAAGATTACAGAACTTTTTACTGAAATGAAAAAATCAAGAAATCATATGGCAGTAGTTTTAGATGAATATGGTGGAACTGTTGGGATTGTAACAATTGAAGACTTAGTTGAAGAAATTGTTGGAGATATAGAAGATGAGTATGATAAAGAGAGAGATAGCATTGAAGTAATAAAAGAAGATGAATATGTAGTTGATGGAAGTGCTAGACTTGATGATGTAAGTGATCTTATAGGAGTTAACATGGAATCAGAGGAGTTTGATTCAGTTGGAGGACTAATTATAGGAGCACTTGGTAGAATTCCAGAAGAACATGAGGAAGTTGTAATAGATAGAATCAAGTTTGTGGTGGAAGAAGTAGAAAAAAATAGAATTATGAAGGTAAGAATATATACTTAGAGTAAAAGGACAGCTTTGGACTGTCCTTTAATTCTATATTTTTATATTTAAAGTGGTGATTATTTTTGAGTTATATAAATTTAGCTATTAGTGAAGGTAAAAAAGCATTAAAATTAGGAGAAATACCTGTTGGTGCAGTTATTTTAAAAGATGGACAAGTAATAGGAAGAGGATATAATTTAAAAGAAAGTAAAAAAAGTGTTATTGCTCATGCTGAAATAATTGCAATAGAGGAAGCTTGTAGAACTATTGGAGATTGGAGATTAAATGGTTGTGAGATGTATGTAACTTTAGAGCCATGTCCAATGTGTGCAAGTGCTATAGTTCAGAGTAGAATTTCAAAACTTCATATAGGGACATTTAATAAAGATATGGGAGCCTGTGGCTCTGTTATTGACATAGTTAATAATAAGTATTTAAACTCATATTTAAAAATTAATTGGCTATATAATGAAGAGTGCAGTAATCTTATGACTGATTTTTTTAAAATGAGAAGAAAAGAAAGAAATTTAACTAAAAAGTAATGAAGAAATAACTATTATTTGGTATATTAATATAAAATATTAAATTAAGGGAGGTATGATATGAATAATCCAATAGCCTTTGAACTCTTTGGATTTAAGGTTATGTGGTATGGGGTGCTTATAGGACTTGGAGTTATTTTAGCCTTTGCATTAGCTTATATAAATGCCAAGAAAAAAGGATTAGATTTTGATGCATTAATTGATATATTTCTAATTGCATTTCCTTGTGCAATAATAGGGGCAAGAGCATACTATGTAATTTTTGAATGGAATAATTATAAAGACAATTTACTTGATATATTTAAAATAAGAGAAGGTGGACTTGCTATTCATGGTGGGCTTATAGGAGCTTTTTTAGCAGCTTTTATATATACAAGAGTTAAAAAAATAAAATTTTTAGCCTATGCTGATTTAGTTGCACCATCAATAATATTAGCTCAAGGAATTGGTAGATGGGGAAACTTTATGAATAGTGAAGCTCATGGAGATGCCGTATCTTATGAGTTTATATCTAAATTTCCTAAGTTTATTCAAAATGGAATGAATATAAATGGACAGTTTTATAATCCTACTTTTTTATATGAATCAATATGGGATATATTTGTATGTGTTTTATTAGTAATAATACTTTATAAAGTTAAAAAAGGTTATGAAGGAATTGTAATAAGTTCATATATGATTTTATATTCTGTTGGAAGATTTTTTATTGAGGGGCTAAGAACAGATAGTTTAATGTTTTTTGGACTTAGAATAGCTCAAATAATATCTCTTTGTGGAATTGTTTTAGGATTAGTGTTTATAATTTATATTATTAAGAAAAATAGAAAATAATTATTAGTATATTTAAAGGAATATCTATATAGGTATTCCTTTATTTTTATAAAAAAAATTATCATTTGATTAACATAATTATACTTAATTAGAAAAATAAGAATATAAACTTTAAACAAATGATAAAAAAATAAAAAAATGTTAATAAGAAATGATTGATAAAGTGACATAAAAATACATGTAAAAGTATTAAGTTTATTAAAAAATTCACTAAAAATAAGTGTAAACGATATAAATAAACTAAATTTTGAAAAAATATTGAACTTTAAAAAGAATGTGGTAAAATATAATCATATCACAAATGTTAAAAAAATAAACAAATGTTAAAACTGCTTTGTGATAATTTGTATTTAAGTGGAACATAAAAATAAAAAAATTAAATAACTAATTACTCTAATTTGATACTATAAAAAGCTTTATGTAAATGTATTCTTAGGCTGATTTATAGTTTTATAATAGTAAAATTAGTTTATTTCTTTATATTTAATAGTAATTAAATAGCTATAGACTTTATGATAACGTTTGCTAGATTGGTGCTTTAAAATGCTATGAATATTTAATTTGACTTCAATGTAGTTAATGCAGAGATTTAATACTTTTTGCGAAACTATATTTAAATAATAATTAAGGAGGATTTTTTATGGAATCAAAAAGTAAAAGTACTTCAAGTAATCAAGAAACTGGACTTATAAAAAAATTTTTTAAAATAAGTCTTTTTGGGATACCAATGCCATTATTTCTTTTTGGACTAGTTATAATTATTTTAGGTATACAAACTAAATCTTTACCTAAAGATATGGTTGGAAGCTTATTTTTAATATTTACTTGTGGTATAGTTTTAGGTAAATTAGGTGACTCAATACCTATTTGGAAAGATTATCTTGGTGGTGGTGCAATACTTGCATTCTTAGTAATGTCATGGCTTGTGTATGTTGGACTTATACCAACAGTATACGTAAAAAATGTAAAGTCACTTTTCAGCGGTGGATTTTTAAATTTATACATATCTATAATGATTTGTGGTTCATTATTATCCATTGATAGAAAGTTCTTAGCAAAAACAATAGGAGGATTTATTCCAATGGTTCTTATTGCTACAGTTACAGCTGGAGGCTTTGCTGTATTAGGAGGACTATTAACAGGGGTACATCCTAAAGATGTTATATTAGATTATGCACTTCCTATTATGGGAGGCGGAAATGGTGCAGGTGCTATACCTATGAGCCAAATATGGGGACAAGTAACAGGTAAAGATCCAAAGATTTGGTATTCATCTGCAATGGCAATATTAACAATAGCAAATATTATAGCTATTATAGCTGGTGCACTTTTAAATGGAATTGGTAACAAAAAACCAGAATTAACAGGTCACGGTGAATTAATAAAAGGTGTTTCCAATGCAAAATCAGAAAAATCTACTTTTAAGGCAACATTTGAAGATGGTGCAGCTGGATTATTTATAACACTTGCATTTTATTGTTTAGCAAATCTTTTTGGAAAAGGATTTTTCCCAACTATAGGTGGAGTAGTAATTCACCCATTTGCTTATTTAGTTGTTTTTGTATTATTAGCTAACGGATTTAACTTAGTTCCAGAAAGAATAAGAGTTGGAGCAAAGCAAGTACAAAAATTCATGGTAGGTAACTTATTCTATGTTCTTATAGCTGGTGTTGGATTAGCTTTAGTTGATTTCGGAGCATTAATAAAAGCATTTAACTTAACAACAGTAGTAATTTCATTATTTGCTGTTATTGGAGCTATACTTGGACCTTGGTTAACAGCTAAAGTCTTTGGTTTCTATCCTATAGAATCTGCAATAGCTGCTGGATTATGTCACGTTAACAGAGGTGGATCTGGAGACTTAGAAATATTAGGAGCTGCAAAGAGAATGAACTTAATGGCTTATGCTCAAATAGCTACAAGACTTGGAGGAGCATTAATATTAGTATTAGCAGGAGTTCTTTTCAGTATATGGCTTTAGTAAGTAACATATAATATATTTAAATGAAATATAGGTCTCTTTAGTTAATTTAAATAGGTTAGCTAAAGAGACTTTCGTTTTATTTATTACTTATATAAAATTTTATTTTTAATGTTAAAATTTTTAGTTTATATATTTATATAGAAAAATAAAATATTTTATTAAAGTTAATTGCATTGTTTTATTAAAGGTAAGTATTATGTATAATAAGTATGAAATATAATTAAGTAGGTGAAATTTTGAAAAAATTATCGTATATACTAAATGCAATAGAAATAATTGTTTTAATATCAATTATATTTTTAGTACATAATAATGTAATAAGGGGAGCCTTATTTGTATTTTTAATACCAATACTTTTAATAAATGGACAAATAAAAAAACAGTTATATTCTGAATATAAAAATGATACTGAGAATAAGAAATAATATTTAAAAAAATATCTCTTATTCTTACAAAATGTTTCTATTGAACTAAAATAATATTTGTGTTAGAATGATGAAGTGTAAAAAAGAATAAAGCTTATATATCGTAGGTCAAGAACCATAAACGGTAATAGGAATTATCTAAACCGTTAAAAATTTTTGATATGGAGAGGTGTCCGAGTGGTCGAAGGAGCACGCCTGGAACGCGTGTGTAGGGGAAACTCTACCGTGGGTTCAAATCCCACCCTCTCCGCCAGAGCCGTGCTAGATGGGGAGTTAGCGGTGCCCTGTAACCTGCAATCCGCTATAGCAGGGTCGAATTCCTCGTGGAGGCTTTGGTTTGTGTGGTCTGCCCTATGTAAGTGGTGTTGATGGCTGGGTCCCACGCAACGGGAGCCCATGAACCTTGTCAGGTCCGGAAGGAAGCAGCAATAAGTGGATACTTCCGTGTGCCGTGGATCAATCTAGCCTGAGCTAACTGCATAGGTAACGCACATAAACTACTGTCGAATCGAGGTGCGCGGCTTTTTTAATGTTAAATTTTGAATATAGATGTACATATTCAATAAAAATAATTAAATTTGGTTACTCTTCAATAGGATTAACAATATAGGACAAAAAACAATAGGATAAGAAAGAGAGGGAACTTTGAAACCAAGATCAAAGAACCCTCTTTTTCTTGTAATAAATAAAAAGCTATTTTATACTAAAAATTTTTAGTATAAAATAGCTTTTATTTATATTCTTTTTATAATGTTTTTATATTGAATAAATGCAACTAAGAAAAGAATACCTGCACAAAATAATGCTGAGCCTAATCCTGTGAAAAATGGACTTAAGTAAACTGGACTTATAAGATTATAACTTCTAATTACTATTCCAAAGGTAATCATAAAAATTATTATAATGTAGCCTTTAATATCAAAAAAAGCAAAGGCACATAAGAAATCCTTAGGATTAGATAATATTCTATTTTTATGTTTAAGATGCATTTTTAAAAATATAAATTTAAAGAACACAAAAAACACTATTATTGCAAAGATAATGCTTATAATAGAGGAACTTGTTCCATTTAGCATGTTTGGAAGGCCAAGGCTTAATAATTTATATCCTGCAAATCCCCAAAATAGCCCAGCAAATAACAATAAAAATCTTTTTTGTACTCTTGGAGCAAATTTATCTGAAAAACTCATTTTATAATCCTCCTTTTAACTATTAAATTTTAGATTTATTATACTATTTTATTTTAAATAATACTAATAAAAATATTAGTAAATTAAACTTAGTAATTAAATAAATTGAATATAAAATAATAAAAAGTATGGAATTTTATATCCATACTTTTTAGTTATATTTTTTACTATGTTTTAAACACTTAGTTTAGCTAAAACACAGTCATATTTTTAATTAAATTTATAATAGTTATTTTCTTAAAAGGTCTATAAATTCAAAATTTAATTCACTTTTTTCATCAGTTTTAGTGTTAGATTTGTGGATAACTTCCCATTCATTCATATCTATTTGTGGAAAAAATGTATCTCCAACAAAATCCTTATTTACCTTTGTTAAATAAAGTTTCTTTGCATAAGGAAGTAATAGTTTATAAATTTCTCCACCACCTATTACAAATATTTCTTCATCACAATTTTCATATTGTTTTAGTATATCTCCTAAACTATAAATTACAGATACTTTATCAGAATTTACAGTGAAATTTTTGTCTCTAGTTAAAACTATATGATGTCTATTTGGTAGTATTTTAGGTAAAGATTCAAAGGTTTTTCTTCCCATAAGTATTTTATGATTAGAAGTTATCTCTTTAAATCTCTTTAAATCCTCTGATATATGCCATAATAAACTATTGTCTTTTCCAATAGCATTGTTATTTGCAATTGCAACTATTATTGATAACATTAAACAGATACCTCCATTTTTATAGATGGATGATGTTTATAATCTTCTAGTTTAATGTCTTCTGGTGTAAAGTCGTAAAAATCTTTTATTTCTGGATTGATCCAAAGTTTTGGAGCTTCATATGCTTCATCTCTTCTTGTTAATTGAAGCTTCATTCCTTCTATTTGATTTTCATATATATGTGCATTATTAATAACGTGAGTAAATAAGCCTGGCTTTAATCCAGTTACTTGTGCTATAAGATGAACAAGAACTGCATATTGAGTAGTATTAAAAGGTACTCCAAGAGGAATATCTCCACTACGTTGTATAAGCATACAGTTTAATCTTCCATCTGTTACATCCCACATAGTAAGGAAACAGCATGGGTGAAGAGCTCCTGTATCTAAGTATGGAATTTGCCATAGGTTAATCATCATTCTTCTATCTTGTGGATTAGTTTTTAAAGTTTCAATTAGTTTGTCAATTTGATCAAACTTTTTAACAACCCAACCATAAGATGTTCCTATAGTTCCGTCATCCATCATCCATTCATTCCAAATCTTAACGTTTTGTTCTTGAAGTTTTTTTACGCTGTTTGATTGGTCTTTATATATCCATAGAAGTTCTTTAACTGCAGTTTTAAATGCTACAAACTTAGTTGTAAGTATAGGAAATTCCTTTTCTAAATCAAATTGTAATATTTGATGAGGAATTTTATATGTAGCAACTCCAGTTCTGTTTTGGTCATAGTATCCATGGTCTAAAATTTTTTCTACAATATCAAGGTATTGCTTATCGTATAAACTCATTTTAAAACCCCTTTCATTTCTTTAGTATATTTTAAAAAAGTGATTATTTAATTCCTTTTATAATTTAGGCATACTTTTAATTTCATTATACTATTTTAACAAAAGATAGAAGGGTATTAAAGGATTAAAATTATTAATTAAGTTTATTAAAAATATATAAATGATAAATAAAAAAACCTAAAATACTAAAAATAGTATTTTAGGTTTTTTAAATTTAGATAAATGCTATATGGAGGCACATTAAAATTATAAATGTTATTCCAAGTCCTTTGTGTATATGAATACTTTTATTAAACATTCTAAGTATTCCTGTAATAAGCATTAATCCTAAATCTACAAGAGCTAAAAAACCAAAGATATATCCAATTTTCCACTTAAATCCTAAATGTAAAAATATATAAGCATGAATCATAATTATAGAAATTGCAATTAATGCTATTAATATATGAAACCTTTGAAAAATTTTAGAAATACTTAAAAGAAATTTTCTAATCTTTCCAAGTATTGTACTTTCTAAAAATTCACTTTGAGCTTCCTTTGGAATATTTAAATGGATTTTGTTTAATCCTTTATCTAATAAATTTACTCCTTTTTGGTTTAAGTTTTTAATTATAAGTCTTAATACAAATAGTCCTATTACTAAGAAAAAGCTAATTTCAGCAGTGGTAGCTAAAGTTTTAGCAAAGTCTTTTAATCTTTTAGGATTAAATTTTAATAAATAATTATTTGTAACTGAATAATAAATAATAAAAGCTGAACAAATAATTAATATTATGCCTATAGCAAATGATGCTAAACGTTCCTTTTGTATAGGAAGTAATTTTTTCTTCATGTAAATCACCTCAAGTATTTATATGTGAGTATAATATCATAAAGTAATTAAATTAGTTTGAATATATATTAAAATTTTAGGTGAATATTGATTTTAGATAGCCAAATATAAATATAAAGTTATCTTAATAAATAGCTTATAGAATTTATATTATAGGTAATAATCAGTAATAGAAGTTTATCCATAGTTTTATTAATATATTTATTGTATAATTAATATAAACTTTAACTTTAGAAAAAGAGGTGACAAGACCTTGGCATATACAGCACTTTATAGAGAGTGGAGACCTAAAACATTTAAAGATGTAGTAGGTCAAGAGCATATAACAACAACACTTAAAAATCAAATATTAAATGAGAGAATTGCTCATGCATATCTTTTCTGTGGTACTAGAGGAACTGGTAAGACCTCAACAGCTAAAGTATTTGCAAAGGCTTTAAATTGTCTTAATTTAAAAGATGGTGAGCCTTGTAACGAATGTGAGATGTGTAAGAAAATAAATGAAGGTCTTGCAATAGATGTTACAGAATTAGATGCAGCTTCAAATAACGGAGTTGATAAAATTAGAGATATTATTGAAGATTCTAAATATCCTCCACAAGAGGCTAAATATAAGGTTTATATAATGGATGAGGTTCACATGCTTTCAACAGGAGCAGTTAATGCTTTCCTTAAAACACTAGAGGAACCACCAGCAAATGTTATATTTATTTTAGCAACAACAGATCCTCAAAAGCTTCCAATAACAATACTTTCAAGATGTCAAAGATTTGATTTTAGAAGAATAAATAATTCTGAAATAACAGGAAGACTTAGAGAAATTACTGAAAGTAAGGGAGTTTTTGCAGAAGATAAGAGTTTAGAACTTATTGCAAGAGTATCAGATGGAGCAATGAGAGATTCACTAAGTATATTAGATCAAGCTATTGCAATGGGAGATGGAAATGTAGACTATAGTGAATTAGTTTCAATGCTTGGCTTAGTTACTAATGAGTATTTATTCCAAATAACTTCATCTATAATAGAGAGAAATATAGAAAGTGCAATGACTACAATAGATAAAATAGTTTATGCAGGTAAGGATATATTTTTATTTATAAAAGATTTAATAGCTCATTATAGAAATCTTCTTATGATTAAGGTAACAAATAATCCAGAAGAGGTTCTTGATATGTCCCTTGAAAACATAGCCCTTGTTAAAGAGCAAGGGGAAAGAATAAGAGTAGAAGAAATAATGAGAAGTATTAGAATTTTGCAAGAGGCTGAAGAGAAGGCAAAAATGTCAAAGCAGGCAAGACTTTATTTAGAACTTGCTATAATTAAAATGTGTAAAATAGAATATGATACTTCAAATGAAGTTATACTTGGAAGATTAAATAGATTAGAGTCAGCTTTAAAATCAGGAAAGATACAAGTGTCTAGTGTTAATCAAGGACAAAAAATAGATGGTGAAAAGGCTGTTTCTAACTTAAAGAAGGAAGTAGTTTCTAAAGGCATAAACAATACTGTAAAGCCTTCAGAGAGTATTAAAGAAAATGAAGATCTTTCAAATGATATAACTATTCAAAGCGTTAAAGCTTCATGGAAGGATATATTAGAAGAATTTAAAAATAGAAGAGCTATGATTATTTATGCTTCAATAACTACTGGTAGACCAGCAAGTTGTCAAAATGGAGTAATAACAGTTCAATATACTGAACAATATTCTTTTAATAAAAATAGATTAGAAAAGGCAGAAAATAATAAGCTTATAAATGAAGTTTTTTCAGAAGTTTTAAAGGGAAATGTAAGAGTTAGATTTGAAGTTTTAGATGAAGGAAAAGAAAACTCAGCACCAGAAGATGTATTAAGTGATGTAATAGGAAAAGACTTTTTAGAAATAATTGATGAATAAAGGATTATATTATTTGGTACACTTTAGAATAAAAACACATAAGTTATAAAGTGAGAATAGAAATGAATAGTACTATAAGATATAGTAAAGTTTTTAAAAATAATATATAATTAAAATTAGATTTTATTATTAAGGAGGACATATACATGGCAAAAGGTGGATTCCCAGGTGGTATGGGAGGAATGAATAACTTAATGAAACAAGCACAGCAAATGCAAAAGAAAATGGAGCAAATGCAAAAAGAGCTTGAAGAAAAAGAATTTGTAGCATCAGTTGGAGGCGGAGCTGTAACTGTAACTGCAAATGGTAAAAAAGATATATTAGCAATTAACATAAAACCAGAAGTTGTAGATGAAGATGACGTAGAAATGCTAGAAGACTTAGTTTTAAGTGCAGTAAATGAAGCATTAAGAAAAGCAGAAGAAGAAACTTCAAGCAAAATGGGTAAATTAACTGGTGGAATGAATATACCAGGATTATTCTAATTAGAAGTAGTCTAACTAACATTAGTAATAAAAAGTCAGTTATTTAACTGGCTTTTTTATTATAAATAAAATATTAAGCTATTTTTAGGTGATTTTTAATTTTAAATAGCTGAAATTTAAAATAAAAGGGGGGAGCAAATGAAAAAATATTTAAGCATATTTTTAAAAGTAATTGGATTTATTTTAGAGTATCTATTATTTCAAGTAGGAGTGGTATTAGTTTATTCTATTATAATTTCCATAGAGGTATTAAAGGAAAATAGAAATTTAGAACTAGTTTTAAAAGAAAAAGTAGGAAATAATATATTTACCTTATTTATGATAGCAGCGATTATAAATTTTTTTGTTTATATTTTAATGTTTAGAAATAAAAATAAAAATCTTTTTAAAAGGTGCAAATTTAATAGAATAAATATAAGGTATATTCCTAAATTAATTTTAGTTATAATTGGAATGACTTTAACTTCCGTAGCTTTAGTTAGTGAATTTGGAGATATTTTTAATAGTTATAACGTAGTTCAGCAAGCTATAATCCAATCCTACAATTCTATAATTTCAATGTTTAGTATTATAGTAGTATTACCAATTTTTGAAGAGATTTTGTTTAGAGGTTTAGTTTTTTATGAATTAAGAGAAAGATTTAGTGTTATAGCAACTGTTATAATACAAGCTTTAATTTTTGGAATATGGCATCTTAATCCACTGCAAGCAGTGTATACGTTTTTTGCAGGGATAATATTTGGGGTAATACTAGTATTTACAAATTCTATATGGGGAAGTATCATCGCTCACATAATATATAATTTATTAGGTTCTTTATGTATTCCAGCTCTAATTTATTTTTTAGGAGATTCTGTAGATATATATATGTACATAATAGTTGGAATTATATTATTTATACTAGGAATAATTCTTATGTATAAACAATATAAGAGAAGTAAAAGAAAGTATTTATTTTCAAACATAAAAAGATAGATTGTAATAAACAATACTTATAAATTATAAAATCAGACTACTATTTTTTAGCTGTCCTTAATAATTAGGGCAGTTTATTTTTTTGTATATTAAAATATAAACTTAAAAGAGATTTTTACATTAAACATTCCAAAATTATGAAATAAGATTTAATAATAACAAAATGTTAAATTTTTATTCATTAATTGTACTATAATAAGAATAAGGGAATGTTAATTTTTTCATAAAGTAAGTTAGGTTTTATAAATAAAATAGTTATTAGTAATTTAATTAATATTAAAAAAGTAAATTAATAATGATTTTAAAAGGTGATGATTTTATGAATAAGGGGACTATTATAAATATACAAAAATATTCGGTACATGACGGGCCTGGAATAAGGACAACAGTGTTTTTTAAAGGATGTCCTTTAAATTGCTTATGGTGTCATAATCCAGAAAGTCAAAATAAAGAAAAAGAGATTATGTTTTTTAGGGAAAGGTGTACAGGCTGTGGAAAGTGTGTAAAAAGATGCCCTAATAATGCTATAAAAATAACAAATGGCAAATCTTTAATAAATAAAGAAAAATGTATCTTATGTAATAAATGTATAGATTTTTGTCCTAATAATGCAAGGGAACTTGTAGGAAAAAATTTAAGTAAAGAAGAGCTTTTTAAAGAAATACTAAAAGACGAAATATTTTATGAAGAATCAGGTGGCGGAGTAACTTTTTCAGGTGGAGAACCAATGTTATATGCTGATTTTATAGATGATATATTATCTCAGTGTAAAATTAGAGGAATACATACTGCAATAGATACTTGTGGCTATGTATCTTGGGACAAATTTGAAAAAATAAAGGATAAAGTAGATTTATTCTTGTATGATTTAAAACTAATGGATAATGAAAAACATAAAAAATATACAGGAGTAGAAAATAAATTAATATTAGATAATCTTAAAAGACTTTCAGATAATGGACATAATATTTTTATAAGAATGCCTATAATTACTGGTGTAAACGATGACTTGAAGAATATAGATGAAGCTATAAACTTTATATCTAAATTAAATATAATTCAAGTGAATTTATTACCATATCACAAAATGGGAATGGATAAATATAAAAGACTTAATATGAAGTATAAACTTTCAGGAGATGAAAAACCTTCTGATGAAAAAATGAGTGAAATACTTAAAAGGTTTAAAAAAAATAACATTAAAGTAAAAATAGGAGGGTGAATTATATTATGATGAGTGAAAGAGTTAAAAAGTTAAGGTCTCAAAGTTTAGATGCAGTACCACGTATTTCTATGGAAAGAACACAAATTGTAACAGAGGTTTATAAGAAATATGAGGGAACTGTATCAATTCCAGTTTTAAGAGCATTAGTATTAAAAGAATTAATGGAAAAGAAAGAAATATGTATTAATGATGGCGAACTTATAGTTGGTGAAAGAGGGGAAGAACCTGCTGCAACTCCTACTTATCCAGAGTTATGTTGTCATACTATTGAAGATTTTGATGTAATGGACAAGCGTGAAAAAATTTCTTTTAAAACTACAGAGGAAGATAAGAAAATTCAAAAGGAAATAATAATACCTTTCTGGGAAAAAAGATCAATGAGACATAAAATATTAAATAATATGACTCCAAAATGGAAAGAATGTTATAAGGCTGGAATGTTTACTGAATTTATGGAACAGAGAGGACCAGGCCATACAGCTGGTGGAGATAAATATTATAAAAAAGGATTTTTAGAAATAAAAAAAGATGTTGAAAATTCTATAAAAGAATTAGATTATTTAAATGATGATAGGGCTTTAGATAAAAAAGAAGAATTAGAAGCTATGAAAATTGCTTGTGATGCCATAATGATTTATGGAAAACGCTGTGCAGAAAAAGCTTATAAATTAGCAGAGGATGAAAAGGATGATAAAAGAAAAAAGGAACTTATAGAAATAGGAGAAATGTGCAGCTGGGTTCCAAGTCATAGTCCAAGAACTTTTAAGGAAGCACTACAAATGTATTGGTTTGTTCATATATGTGTAATTTCTGAATTAAATCCTTGGGATGCCTTTAATCCAGGAAGATTAGACCAACACTTATATCCATTTTACAAAAAGGAAATTGAAGAGGGAACTTTAACTAGAGAAGAGGCAAAGGAACTATTAGAATGTTTCTGGGTTAAATTTAATAATCAACCAGCACCACCTAAGGTTGGTATAACATTAAAAGAAAGTGGAACTTACACTGATTTTGCAAATATAAATAGTGGTGGAATGAAAGCTGATGGTTCAGATGGAGTTAATGATGTAAGTTATTTAGTTCTTGAAGTTATAGATGAAATGAAATTATTACAACCAAGTTCTAATGTTCAAATAAGCAAAAAAACACCACAAAGATTTTTAAAGAAGGCTTGTGAAATAATAAGAAAGGGATGGGGACAACCATCACTATTTAATGCAGATGCTGTAGTTGAAGAATTATTAAGGGCTGGTAAGTCAATAGAAGATGCTAGATGCGGAGGAACAAGTGGTTGTGTTGAAGCTGGTGCCTTTGGTAAAGAAGCCTATATATTAACAGGATATATGAATTTACCAAAAATATTAGAAACAACTTTATTAAATGGTATAGATTCTCAAACAGGAAAACAAATAGGATTAAAAACAGGTGAAGTATCAACATTTAAAACCTATGAAGAATTATTTGAAGCCTTTAAAAAACAACTTAAATATTTTATTGATATAAAGGTAAAGGGAAATAGAGTTATAGAAAGAATGTATGAAACTTTAATGCCAGTTCCATTTTTATCAGTTATTACAGATGATTGTATTAAAAAAGGAAAGGATTATAATGGAGGTGGAGCTAGATATAATACAAGTTATATTCAAGGTGTTGGTATAGGAACAATTACAGACAGCTTGGCAGCAATTAAATATCAAGTATTTGATAATAAAAATATAACTATGGAAGAATTAATGAATGCTTTAAAGGATAATTTTGAAAATTATGAGGATATATTAAATTTAGTGAAAAATAAAACTCCTAAGTATGGAAATGATGATGATTATGCAGATGAAATAATGCAGAAAGTATTTAATGCATATTATAATGAAGTTGATGGAAGACCAAATTGTAGAGGAGGAGTATATAGAATAGATATGCTACCAACTACATGCCATGTTTATTTTGGTTCAGTTATAAATGCAACTCCAAATGGTAGAAAGGCAAAACTACCTGTGTCAGAGGGAATTTCTCCAGAAAAGGGAGGAGATACAAATGGACCAACAGCAGTTTTAAAATCAGCCTCTAAAATGGATCATTTAAGAACAGGAGGAACATTATTAAATCAAAAGTTTACTCCATCTGTTGTACAGGGCGAAGAAGGATTAGATGGTATGGCAAATTTAATAAGAGCTTATTTTAGAATGGACGGACATCATATTCAATTTAATGTTATAAGCAAAGAAACACTATTAAAGGCACAAGAAAATCCAGAGGAATATAAGGATTTAATAGTACGTGTTGCAGGATATAGTGATTACTTTAATAACTTAGATAGAGTATTACAAAATGAGATTATAGAAAGAACAGAACAAAGTAATTTCTAAAAAATTATATAAATTTAGGAGGTATAGGAATGAATAAAACAATAGGATTTATTGGCGCAGGGAACATGGGACAGGCTATGATTGGTGGAATAGTTAGCTCTAAACTTACTATGCCAGAAAACATAATTGTAAGTGACTTAAGTGACGATAATTTACTAAAGGCTAGGGAAAATTTCGGAGTTAAAACTACAAAGAAAAACATTGATGCAGCTAAGGATTCAGACATATTAGTATTATCAGTTAAACCTAATATATACAGTATAGTTATAAATGAAATAAAAGATTTTGTAAAAGACGATGTAATAATAGTTACTATAGCTGCTGGTAAAGCACTAAAAAATACTGAAGAACTATTTGGAAAGAAAATAAAAATAGTTAGAGTTATGCCAAATACTCCAGCTCTAGTTGGGGAAGGTATGGCTGCTATATGTGCCAATAAATTAGTTTCAAAGGAAGAAATTAAAGAAATTACAAATATTTTTGAAAGCTTTGGAAAAGCTGAAGTAGTAGAAGAAAAATTAATGGATGTAGTAACATCAGTAAGTGGATCTTCTCCAGCCTATGTTTATATGTTTATTGAAGCTATGGCAGATGCAGCCGTATTAGATGGAATGCCAAGAAATCAAGCATATAAATTTGCAGCCCAAGCAGTTTTAGGTTCTGCAAAGATGGTATTAGAAACAGGAAGTCATCCAGCAGTTCTTAAGGATATGGTTTGTTCACCAGGGGGAACAACTATAGAAGCTGTAGCAACTCTTGAAGAGGAAGGCTTTAGAAATGCAGTTATAAAAGCTATGAGAAGTTGTACAGAGAAATCAAAGGAGATGTCTAAATAATTTAATTTAAAATTAAATTATGATTTTAAAGAGTATTAGATTTTTTCTAGTACTCTTTTTTGTAATAAATTTATATTTAGATTCAGAAAAATATTTTTTATAAAAGTTGTTAAATAATATAAACTATATTAAACTACTATTATTAGAGTTTTAAAGTTTAATTTAATAGAGAAAACTTTTGAAAGGAAGACGAGATTTATGGAATTTTATCCAGTTGCAATAGAGAAACTAATAGAAGAGTTTGCAAAGCTACCTAGTATAGGACAAAAGACAGCTCAAAGATTAACTCTTCATGTATTAAATTTACCAGAGGATGAAGTAAAAGAGTTTGCAGATGCTTTAGTTAAAGCAAGAGGAACAATAAAATATTGTTCAGTTTGTGGTAATTTTACTGATTCTGATCCATGTGCAATATGTTCAAATCCTAATAGAGATAAAAGTACTATATGTGTTGTTGAACAACCAAAGGATATTATGACAATGGAAAAGGTAAAAGAATATAATGGAGTTTATCATGTACTTCATGGAAATCTATCACCAATGCAAGGAAGAGGGCCTCAAGATATTAGAATAAGAGAATTAGTATCTAGAATGAAAGAAGAAATAAAAGAGGTAATTATAGCTACTAATCCTAACATAGAAGGAGAAGCTACAGCTATGTATATAGCAAAAATTCTTAAGCCTTTAGATGTTAAGGTTACTAGAATTGCAGCAGGTATACCAGTTGGTGGAGATTTAGAATATGCAGATGAGGTAACTCTTTCAAAGGCATTAGAAGGAAGAACTCAAATATAAAAAAGAAGGACTCAAAAATTTTTTGAGCCCTTAATTTATAGATGGGAGTTAGAAGTTTTGTTTGAGAATGAGTGAAAAGCTTCTTATGATAACAATGTATGGTATTATAAGAAAAAGTGTTACTAAAATTTAAAAAAGGCTTGTATACTTATCCATAATTTTGGATAGAATTATATATAGGTAATTTTTGGAGTTATATTATGGGGAAAATTTTGAACTTAAATACAGGCAAATAAAAATTATATTATGAATATATGATATTTGCAGAATAAAGAGGTGGTTTTATGGATATGGAATTAATTATATATGGAGCTATAGGATTAGTGGTTTTATATGTACTTATAACTTTACTAAAGTGGCCAATTAAATTATTAATAAATGGCTTAATGGGAGTTGTATTGTTATATATAGTAAATTTAATTGGAGGAGCATTAGGATTCCATATAGCTATAAATATAATAACAGCTTTAATAGCTGGTATATTTGGAATACCGGGAGTTGCGGCACTTATATTATTTCAATTGTTTCTTTAAGGAATTTAAAGAGAGTAGTTTTACAAGATTTTTTGTAAAGCTGCTCTCTTTTTTCCATTTAAGAAATTATTAAGGATTTAATAAGAAATTATATAATGTAAAATTAAGCTTTTGTAGATAGAATTTTATTATAGAAAGTAATGGAGGGGTAGTAATGAATGTTTTAGAGGTTAGAAACCTTAAAAAGGTTATTGGAAAAAGAGAAATAATAAAAGATTTAAACTTTACAGTAAAACCAGGAGAGATATATGGATTTTTAGGACCAAATGGAGCTGGTAAAACAACAACAATTAGAATGTTAGTTGGACTTATAGCACCTACTTCTGGAGAAGTGTTGATTTGTGGAGAAAATCTTCAAAACAATAAAGAAAAGGCCCTTAAAGATGTTGGAGCTGTAGTTGAAAATCCAGAACTTTATAAATACCTTTCAGGAAGAGAAAACTTAATGCAAATTGCAAGAATAAGAAAGGTATCAAAGGATGAAATTAATAAATTAATTAAGCTTGTAGGATTAGAAAATAGAATAGATGATAAAGTTAAGAAATATTCTCTTGGAATGAAACAAAGATTAGGACTTGCAGCAGCCCTTATTGGTAATCCAAAATTATTAATATTAGATGAGCCAACAAATGGACTTGATCCATCAGGAATTATAGATTTTAGAAATATAGTTAAAAAAGCTTCAAGAGAAAGAGGAATGGCAGTTCTTGTATCTTCACATATATTAAGTGAAGTTCAGCAACTTTGTGATAGAGTCGCTTTTATAAATGATGGAGTTATAAAGGCTACAGAAGATATGGGTGAAGCAATTCAAGGAACAAATAAGGAAAGTTTAACATTAGTAGCAAGAGATAAAGAAGATAAAGTAATTAAAGTACTTAGAAATCAACCTTTTGTAGTAACAGCAGAGGGAAATAAAGATGGAATAAATGTTGTTGTACACGTTGGAATGACTCCTGAATTAATTAAAGCATTAGTAAAAGAAGACATATTGATAGAAGAAATATATAAAAATAGAGAAGGATTAGAACAAAGATATATGGAGCTTGTGGAAGGAGGAATAAGATAATGGTACTTACTTTAATTAAAAACGAACTTATTAAAATATCAAAAAGAGGAAAAACATGGATAGTGTTTGGAATGTTTATTTTAGCTATGATAGGACTTATAGTTGTTGGTAAAGTTAGTGCGAATGAAGCAAAACATTGGCATTCTCCACAAGGGCAAATCGAAAATATAGATAGACAGTTAAAATGGCAAAATGAAGACTTAAAAAATAATGAAGCTCATTTAAAATCTTTGGAAAATAATAAAACTAAAAATAAGTCAGAAATAATTAGCACTAAAGAACATATAACTTTTGCAAAAGAGGATATAAAAAGGTTAAAGGAAGACAGAAAACTTCAAGAAAAACTTGTTAATGCTAAAACTCCAGATTGGAGAGAAGAAGTTAAAACTTCTATAAAAAATCTTAATAGCGAAAAGGAAAAGGCAAAAAGGGAAGGAAATACAGATAAAAAATATTTAGATAATTTAAATAAGCAAATTGATAGAAATCAATATTTTTTAGATAATAATTTAAAACCAGTAGAAAAGTGGGAATTTTATCCTAGTAATGTAGCTATACAAGTTATGATGATACTTGGTATGGCAATGTTAGTTGCAGGTATAGCAGTTTTTATGAGTGATATAATATCAGGAGAATGTACTCCAGCAACTCTTAAATTTTTACTAGTACAGCCAATTTCAAGAGGAAAAGTAATATTATCAAAATTTGTAGCAATTGTAATAACAGTTGTTATGATGATATGTGGAAGTGAATTAATAGCCTTTGGAGCAGTTGGAGCATTTACTGGATTTGATGCTATAAAAATGCCAGTAGAATTAGGTCTTAGGTATAAAGTAAATCAGGAGATCTTAATGAAAGAAGGCTTTAAGCAGCTGGATGTAGTAGCAAATTCAGGATATAATTCAACTATGGGAGATTTTGTTTTACAAAGTTTCTTACTACAAATTTTATTTGTAGTAGCTTGTTGTGCATTTATATTTATGATATCTTCTTTATTTAAGAGTAGTATGATAACTATGGCAGTTTCAGTTGTAATTTCAATTGCTGCTGTAATTTTACCAACAGTAAGTAAAAAGATTGGAGAATATGCACATTTAAATTTCTTAAATTATGGTAATACTCCAGGAGTTATAAGTGGAGACATAGCACATATATATGCAAATCCAAATTTCACTCCAGGACTTGGAGCTACACTTATGGTTATAACTATAATAGTTTCATATATAATAGCTCATGTAGTATTTAGTAAAAGAGATATGTTAGTGTAAATATTATCTTAAAAAAATTATTTAATAAAAAGGCAAAGTAATAAAAACTTATTTATAAGTTCTTTAGTATTTTGCCTTTTATTTTTATTATTATTTCTAATAATGACAAAATATGTTATATTTATAATGGATAATATAATAAAATTTTATTGTGATAAATAATAATTAAAGCACTTTAAATATTCTTTGGTATAATGATACTATAGACAAAAAGAGGAGTGTTTTTATGGCAGCAGGAGTTGGAGTAAATTGTTTAGAATGTCCAGAAAAGAAGAATGGAAACTGTGATGGAAAGGATCTACAATGTGTGTGTTTTAAATGTCCAAGAAAGTTAAGTGAATGTATAATAACTAAATATTGTAGAGAAACAGAATCTGTACTTTATTTTGGACCAGAATATTAAATTAAAGGAGATGCATTTTGAGATTATGAGAGAAGAAAAATTAAAAGAATTAAAAGAGTACATCGCAAGTATTGGGAAAATGAACAAAGCTTTAGAAATTATATACTGGGATATGCAAACAAAGATGCCAAAGAAGGCAATTGAGCAGCGTTCAGAAATTATAGAACATATGTCAGGTGAAATATTTAAAATGACAACTTCTGATAAATTAGGAGAACTTTTAAATTATTTCGTGGGAAATACTGAAGGATTGTCAGATATAGACAAGGCGATAATAAAAAATACTGAAAAAGAATATAATGAAACAAAGAAAATTCCAGAAGATAGATATAGAGAATTTATTGTTGCATCAACTCTTTCACAAGGTGCATGGGAAGAGGCTAAAGAAAAGAATGATTTTGAAATATTTAAGCCTCATTTAAAGAAAATGATAGATTTTCAAAGAGAGTTTGTAGATTATTGGGGTTATAAAGATAACAAATATGATACTCTTTTAGATAAGTATGAAGAAGGACTAACAGTAAAGAAATTAGATAATGTCTTTGGAGAACTTAAAGAGGGAATAATAGAGATACTAGAAAAGATAAATAAAAGTGGAAAAGTAGTAAATAAAGATTTCTTAATTGGAGACTTTAAGAAGAAACCACAAGAAAAATTTTCTAAATTTGTTCTAAATAAAATGGGATATGATTTTGGTGCTGGAAGAATTGATGAAAGTATGCATCCATTTACAATAGGATTTGGTAATAAGGATGTAAGATTAACAACAAATTATGATAATCCTGATTTTACTTCAGCTTTATTTAGTTGTGTTCATGAAGCAGGTCATGGAATATTTGAACAAGATATTCCAGATAATCTTCAAAATACTGGACTTGATTCTGCAATTGCAATGAGCATTCATGAATCACAATCTAGATTTTATGAAAATATTATAGGAAGAAGTAAAGAATTCTGGGAATACTTTTTCCCATATGCAAAGTATCAGTTTAAAGAATTTAATGATGTAACTTTAGAAGAGTTTTATGAAGGAATAAACTATGTAAAACCTTCACTTATAAGAACAGAATCAGATGAATTAACATATAGTCTTCATATAATAATTAGATATGAAATAGAAAAGGCTCTTATAAACGGAACATTAAGTATTGATGATGTTAAAGAGGAATGGAATAGAAAATATAAGGAATATCTAGGAGTAGAACCTGAAAATGATAGTGATGGAATTCTTCAAGATATACATTGGTCTGATGGATCCTTTGGATATTTTCCAAGCTATGCTCTAGGAAATCTTTATGGAGCACAAATGCTTTATGTTATGAAAAAAGAATATAAAGGATTATATGATGATATTAAAAAAGGAAATTTAGATGGAATTCATAGCTGGTTACGTGAAAATGTCCATAAATATGGAGCAACATATTCTCCAAGTAAAATTATAAAAATGATAAGTGGAGAAGAATTAAATCCAAAATATTTCTTAGATTATCTAGAAAATAAATATTTAGCAATATATAAGTAGATTTAAATTGTTAACACCTAAAAATAAAGATTTTCGTCTTTATTTTTAGGTGTTTTCTTTTTCATTACAAATAGTTCAAAAATACATTTAAATTTAGTTAAAAGGATAGATTTAAGCAATAATTTAAAAAAATATATTAATGAAATATTGACCAGTATTAACAAATAAGACTTAAATGGTAAGATATGTGGCAAATTTACTAAAAAAATAAAAATTTTAAATAAATGTTGAGAAAAAAGATAGAATATTTGTAATATCACAAAAGATTAAACGTTTACATTAAGTCTAAATCGAATTCCATAAAATTAACAATTACGAAAACATTTAGGTAAAGCTCCCAAAGTATTGAAAATAAAGGGGTTGAGAAGAACAATCATTTAATTTTTATAAAAAACATAGTAAAAATGCAAAAAATATATATTATTAGAGAATGAGTGAGCTTTTTTATTAAAATTGTATAATTTGATTAAAAATGAGATTTGGAGATTAATTCTTTAAATTTACATAAAAATTAAAGGGTACTATACTTGAGCCATAGATAAGGACAAGAAAATGTTCTTTACTTACTTAAAATTGTCGACAAAGTTTAAGTTGTGGAATTTATTAAAAATTAATAGCGAAGGTCGTGAAATTATGGATAATGGGTCAGCAGGTACTAAAAAAAGTTTAACTTTATTTGGGTTCTTTGCAATAACAGCATCTATGGTAATGACAGTATATGAATACCCAACATTCGCAACATCAGGATTTCACTTGGTATTCTTCTTACTATTAGGTGGATTTTTGTGGTTTTTACCAGTAGCTCTATGTGCAGCTGAAATGGCTACAGTAGATGGCTGGCAAGAAGGAGGAATATTCGCTTGGGTAGGAAATACTTTAGGTGAAAGATTTGGATTTGCGGCAATATTTTTTCAATGGTTTCAAATTACAGTTGGATTTGTAACAATGATTTATTTCATATTAGGAGCATTATCATATGTATTTGATTTTCCAGCACTTAATACTAATCCAATTATAAAGTTCATAGGTGTTTTAGTAATATTTTGGATTTTAACTTTCTCTCAATTAGGAGGAACAAAAAATACTGCTAAGATAGCTAAAACAGGATTTATAGTAGGTATTGTAATACCAGCAATAATTTTATTCGGTTTAGTAATAGCTTATATAGCTGGAGGAAATCCAATTGATGTAAAGATAAGCTCAAGTACATTTGTACCAGATTTTACAAAGGTTAATACATTAGTTGTTTTCGTTTCATTTATATTAGCTTATATGGGAGTTGAAGCATCAGCATCTCATGTTAATGAAATGACTAATCCAAAGAGGGATTACCCAATAGCTATGATTATACTTGTAGTATTAGCTATTATATTAAATACTGTTGGTGGTTTAGGTGTTGCAGCAGTAATACCACAATCACAATTAAACTTAAGTGCAGGTGTTGTACAAACATTCCAAGCTTTAATAGGTCACTTTAGTGGTAGCTTAGGTTGGCTTGTAAAGATAATAGCATTAATGATATCTCTTGGTGTTATGGGAGAAGTTAGTGCATGGGTTGTTGGACCTTCAAGAGGAATGTATGTAGCAGCTCAAAAAGGAATTTTACCAAAAGTATTTAGAAAAGTTAATGAACATAATGTTCCAGTTCCATTAATTATGGTTCAAGGACTTGTAGTTACAATATGGGCAGCAGTTCTTACATTTGGTGGTGGCGGAAACAATGTTTCCTTCTTAACTGCAATATCATTAACAGTTGTAATTTACTTAGTTGGATATATATTATTCTTTATAGGTTACTTTGTATTAATATACAAGAAAAACAATTTAAAGAGAGCATATCAAATTCCAGGAGGTAAAGGAGTAAAAACTATAATTGCAGCAGCTGGATTAATAATGTCAATACTTTCATTAGTAATTTCATTTGTTCCACCAAGCAGTTTAACAGGAAAGAGTATTACAGAATATGAAGCTATATTAGTAATAAGTTTTGTAGTATCAGTTATAATTCCTTTTGTTATATATGCATTACATGATAAGTCAGAACACAAAAATGTTGTACCTAAGGTTTCAAGAATTAAACACTGTGAAGTTAATAGTTTTGTACATCCAATGGCAAGAGGAGAACATCATATCAATCCAGATCCAGAAGATGTTATGAAGCAAACAGATAACATGAAAAATGATTCAGATAAAAAATAAGTTTAAAATATAGTTCACCAAAAAGGCAATGGTTTACTACTAAAATATTTACCTATGATGAACATTAAAATACAAATTAATTAATTTATGGAGGTATTAATATGTTGTTTAGTAGAGATGATAAAAAATTAAAGGATACTTATAGTACACCGATATTTGGAACAGAGGAGGAAGATGTAGAGTTACCAAGATATACCCTTCACAAAAATCCAATAGAACCAAGAATTGCTTACAGACTAGTTAAGGATGAATTAATGGATGAAGGTAATGCAAGAATGAATCTAGCTACTTTCTGTCAAACTTATATGGAACCAGAAGCAACTAAGATAATGGCAGAAACATTAGAAAAGAACGCTATAGATAAGTCAGAATATCCACAAACAACTGAACTTGAAAATAGATGTGTAAATATACTTGCTGATTTATGGCATGCACCATCAGACATGAAATATATGGGTACTTCAACAGTTGGATCATCAGAAGCTTGTATGCTAGGTGGTATGGCAATGAAGTTCAGATGGAGAGATAGAGCAAAAGCATTAGGAATAGATGTTAATGCTAAGAAACCTAACTTAGTAATATCTTCAGGATATCAAGTATGTTGGGAAAAGTTCTGTGTATATTGGGATATAGAAATGAGATTAGTTCCATTAGATGAAGAACATATGAGCTTAAATATTGATAAAGTATTAGACTATGTTGATGAATATACAATTGGTGTAGTTGGAATACTTGGTTTAACTTATACTGGAAAGTATGATGATATTAAAGCATTAGATAAAGTAATGGAAGGATATAATAAGACTGCAAAACTTACAGTACCAATTCACGTTGATGCTGCATCAGGTGGATTCTTTGCACCATTTGTTGAACCAAGTCTTGATTGGGACTTTAAATTAAAGAATGTAGTATCAATAAGTGCATCAGGTCATAAATATGGTCTTGTTTACCCAGGAATTGGTTGGGTATTATGGAAAGATGAACAATACCTACCAAAGGAATTAGTATTTGAAGTAAGTTACCTAGGTGGTAAAATGCCAACAATGGCAATTAACTTCTCAAGAAGTGCAAGCCAAATAATAGGACAATATTATAACTTCTTAAGATACGGATTTGAAGGATATAGACAAATACAACAAAGAACAAAAGATGTTGCTATGTATATATCAAAAGAAATAGAAAACACAGGATTATTCGAAATATACAATGATGGATCAAACTTACCAATCGTTTGTTATAAATTAAAACCAGATGCTAATGTAGAATGGACATTATATGATTTAGCAGATAGATTATTAATGAAGGGATGGCAAGTACCAGCTTATCCATTACCAAAAGACTTACAAGATGTAACAATCCAACGTATTGTATGTCGTGCTGATTTAGGTCATAATATGGCTGAACAATTAGTTCAAGACTTAAAAGATGGAATCAAAGCACTTAATAATGCTCATGTATTACAACAAAAAGAACCTAAAAAAGGTGCATATGGTTTCACACACTAATTTAAAGTAAATAAATTATAAAAATAGCCTTAGTCAAAATTCACTATATATTATAAAAGCACTTATTTAAATTAAGTTTAAATAAGTGCTTTTTTTATGCAAATTTTTAATTTATAAATCATACTATTAATAAGTAAAGAATGATTACAAAGGCATGGAGGGATTTAAATGCATAAAAAATTATTTATTCCAGGGCCAGTTGAAGTTAGATACGAAGTGTTAAAGAAAATGTCAGAGGCTATGATAAGTCATAGAAGTAAGGATGCTTCAGAAATTCAAAGGCGAATAAGTGATAATTTAAGAAGGTTATTCTTTACAAAAAGTGAGATTTTATTATCTACTACTTCTGGAAGTGGACTTATGGAAGGTGCTATAAGGTCATGTACATTAAAAAAAGCAGCAGTTTTTTCTATAGGTGCTTTTGGTAAAAGGTGGTATGATATGGCTATTAAAAATAATATAGATGTAGATATTTTTGAAGAAGATATGGGAAAGGCAATAGATGTTAATAGACTTAATGATACTTTAAGTACAAATAAATATGATTTAGTTGCAATAACTCATAATGAAACTTCTACTGGAGTTATGAATCCAATGGAGAAAATAGGGGAGGTTATTGAAAAATATCCTGAAATAGTATTTATAGTTGATGCTGTAAGTTCAGCAGGTGGAAGTAAGATAGAGGTTGATAAACTTGGAATTGATGTATGTATTACTTCAACTCAAAAAGCATTAGCCTTACCTCCTGGAATGGCAATTTGCACCTTTTCAAAAAAGGCATTAGAAAGGGCAGAAAATGTTAGAAATAGAGGATATTATTTAGATCTTTTGTTACTATATAAATATATTAAGAAGAAAAATTATCAATATCCATCAACCCCTTCTTTATCTCATATGTATGCATTAGACTATCAGCTAGATTATATTTTAAATAAAGAAGGTTTAGAAAATAGATTTAATAGGCATATAGAAATGGCTAATATAGTAAGAAGTTGGGGAAGAAAATATTTTGAATTACTTCAAAATAAAGAAGGGCTATTATCAAATACAGTAACTACTATTAAAAATACTAGAGGAATTAATATAGGAGATTTAAATAAAAAATTAGGTAATAGAGGCTTTGTAATTTCAAATGGATATGGAGAACTAAAGGAAAAAACATTTAGAATAGCTCATATGGGGGATTGTACCATAGATGATATTAAAGAATTATTAAAAAATATAGAGGATATATTGGGATTATAATTTAATTAGGGGGAAGAGAGAAATGTATAAAATACTTGCTAATGATGGAATTTCAGATAATATGATTTTTAAGTTTAAAGCTTTGGGGATTGAAGTAGTAAATGTTCATTATAGTGAAGATGAATTAGAAAAAGTTTTAAAGGAATTTGATGTATTAATAGTTAGAAGTAAAACAAAGGTTACTAAAGAAATTTTAGATAAGGTAGCAAATAGTAGACTTAAACTTATTATAAGGGCAGGAGTTGGGTTAGATAATATAGAAGTAGATTATGGAAAATCCCTTGGAATTGAAATAAAAAATACTCCAAATGCTAGTACAGATTCTGTTGCAGAACTTGTTATTGGTCATATATTTTCCCTTGCTAGATTTATTGGAATTTCAAATGTAACAATGAGAGAAGGAAAGTGGAATAAAAAGACTTATAAAGGTATTGAAATTAGCGGGAAAACCATTGGAATTATAGGAATGGGAAGAATAGGTCAAAGTGTAGCTAAAAAAGCTGAAGCCTTAGGAATGAAGGTAGTTTATTATACTATTGAAGGTAAGCATAATGATTTAGATTATGATTTTTTAAGTTTTGAGGATCTTTTAAAAACTTCAGACTTTATATCAATTCATGTTCCTTATGACAAAAATAAAGGACCTTTAATAGGAAAAACTGAATTTAAATTAATGAAGGATGGAATTTATATTATAAATTGTTCTAGAGGAAAGGTTATAGATGAAAAAGCATTAGTTGAAAGTTTAAATAATCATAAAGTAGCAGGAGCTGGACTTGATGTTTTTGAAGAGGAACCAACTAATAATAAAGAGTTATTAAATCATGAAAATGTAAGTGTAACACCTCATATTGGAGCTTCAACAATAGAGGCTCAAAATAAAATTGAAGAGGAAGTATTTAGTATAGTTAAGAAATTTTTTAACTTATAAATTTATAGTTTACAATTGGCAATTAAATTCTAAGTTGTCAATTGTAAGTCTATATAAAGGGGGAATAAAAGAATATGACTATAGTTAAACCTTTTAGAGGGATTAGACCAACCAAAAATTTAGCATCAAAAATAGCAGCATTACCTTATGATGTTATGAATAGTGAGGAAGCAAGGGAAATGGTAAAGGATAATCCATACTCATTTTTACATATAGACAGAGCTGAAGTTGATTTAGATAAAAGTATTGATATTCATGATAAAAGGGTATATGAAAAGGCAAGGGATAATCTAAACAATATGATTAATAAGGGTAATTTTATTCAAGATGAAGAGGCGAAATTTTACATATACAGACAGATAATGAAGGGGAAAAGTCAGACAGGATTAGTTTTTGTAGCATCAATTGATGATTATATTAATAATGTAATTAAAAAGCATGAGTTTACAAGAAGGGATAAAGAGGAAGATAGAGTAAATCATGTTGATTATTGTAATGCAAATACAGGTCCAATATTTTTAACTTATAGAGAAAATGAAAAGATATCTAATGTTATAAATAATAGTACTAAAGAAAGGGCAGAATATGATTTTAAATCAGAAGATGGAGTTAGACATATTGTTTGGGTTATTAATAATAAGGAAGATATTAAAGATTTAGAAAATTTATTTTTAAAGGTAGATAGTATGTATATTGCAGATGGTCATCATAGAAGTGCTTCTGCAGTAAGAGTAGGTAAAATGAGAAGAGAAGAAAATCCAAATTATACAGGTAAAGAGGATTTTAATTATTTTCTAGCAGTAGCATTTACACATAAAGATTTAAATATTATGCCTTATAATAGGGTGGTTAAGGATTTAGGAGGATTTACTACTGAAGAATTTTTAGAAAAACTTTCAGAGGATTTTTTAGTTACTAAATATAATGGAAGTTTTGGATTTTCTCCAAAAGAAAAAAATACTTTTGGAATGTATTTAGAAGGTAATTGGTATATTTTAAAGGCGAGAAGAGGAAGTTTTAATAAGGAAGATATTATTGATAGTTTGGATGTTTCTATTTTAAATAATAATATTTTAAAGAAGATACTTAAAATTGATGATGTTAGAACTTCAGACAGAATAGATTTTGTAGGTGGAATTAGAGGTCTTAAAGAATTAGAAAAGAGGACTCATGAAGATATGAAGGTAGCTTTTTCAATGTATGAAACGGATATAGAAGATATAATGAAGATTTCTGATATGGGGAAGATTATGCCACCTAAATCAACTTGGTTTGAGCCAAAACTTAGAAGTGGACTTTTTATCCATAGAATTTAATAAAGATTAAATTTTAAATAATTTTGTTTTTTTGATACAATTTATATAAGACAATAAAATTCAAAGTTTACATTTTTTTAGATTATAAAAGGTTTCCTAAAAATATAAAAAAGGGGGGGGCTATTTTATGGAGTATATTAATGTAAAAGGTAAAGCGCTAGAAAATTTAACAATACCTTTTAAATTTTCTCCTAAATATTCTTTAATAATGACTTTTCAAAAAATTTTTGAAGGGTTAGTTCCAACATTTCAAATAATAGTTACAGCAAAATTTATAAACATAGCTATAAAAATCTTCAATAAACAAGCAGACATAAAAGAAATAATCTTACCTATTATTTTAATTATATTATTAATATCTTTTCAGTGGACTTCAAGAAAGTTAGTTGATTTTATAAAAGTTAAACTTGAGGCAAGATTAAGGGAAAACTTTAGAGTTATGATAGTTGAAAAGAAGGCTAAACTTAAATATAAGTATATTGAAAATAAGGAAACTTGGGACTTAATATCAAGGGTTTCAAAAACTCCTGAATTACAAATAACAGAAGCCTTTGATAATATATTAAATTCAATTGCCTTAGCAATTAGAGTTATAGGTTTAATTTTCGTATTAATTTATGCTGTTTGGTGGTCTGCATTTATAATTCTTTTAATATCAATCCCTTTATTTTATTTAGCTATAAAGGCTGGAAAATCAAACTATGAAGCACATAGAAGTGTTTCAGAATATCAAAGACAATCTGATTATATAGAAAAAGTAATTACAGGAAGAGAAAGTGCCTCTGAAAGAGCTATATTTCAATATACAAATTTTCTAAATGAAAAGTGGCTGAATCTATATGAAAAGGTAAGAAAATTTGAATTTAAAGTATATGCAAAATGGTTTGCTAGAATGAAGCTTGGAGGGGTAATTACTGCAATTATTTCAGTTTTAATAGTAATAGTTTTATTAAATTTAGTTAAAGATAATTTCTTAAATATAGGTTTATTTATTTCCATAACTAATTCAGTTTTTGATCTTGTTCAAGCAATGACTTGGGATTTAACTGCATATACTCAAGAACTTGCAAAAAGTAAAGAATATTTAAAAGATTTATCTGAATTTATGAATATGGAAGAATGTAAAAATGCCATAGATAAACCTACCACAGAAAATATAAATTTAGAAACTTTAGAGTTTAAAAATGTATCATTTAAATATCCTAATACTGATAGATATATACTAAAAAATCTTTCATTCATTATAGAAAAGGATAAGCATTATTCCTTTGTAGGCATAAATGGAGCAGGAAAAACTACCATAACAAAATTAATAACTGGCTTGTATGATGAATTTGAAGGAGAGATTTTAATAAATGGAATAAATATAAATGAATATACCCAAAGTCAATTAAAAAGGCTAACATCAGTAGTTTATCAAGACTTTGCTAAATATTTTATTTCCATTAAAGATAATATAGCATTAGGCAATTTAAATTATACAGATAATAACCTTAAAGAAAAGGATATAGATAACGCAATTAAGCTTATAGAACTAGATAATTTAGTTTCTAAGTTAGATAAGGGAAAGGAAAGTAATTTAGGGAAAATTAAAAGTGATGGAATTGATGTATCAGGAGGACAATGGCAGCGTATAGCCCTAGCTAGAAATATTTTAAGTGATGCATCTTTAAAAATATTAGATGAACCAACAGCAGCGCTAGATCCAATAAGTGAAAGTAATCTTTATGATGAGTTTAAAGAAATAAGTAAGGGAAAAACTACAATATTTATAAGTCATAGACTAGGTTCTACAAAACTTGCAGATGAAATTTTTGTAATTGAAAATGGTAAAGTTATAGAAAAAGGTAGCCACAGAGAACTTATGAATATTAATGGAAAATACGCAAATATGTATGAAAGTCAAAGGAGTTGGTATTGTGATTAAGGAAAAATCAAAAGATAATATTTCTGTTTCTGAAATACTAAAAACATTGGTACCAATGGTTTTTAAAGCAGCTCCAATTTATTGCACTTTACATATAGTTTTTGGTATTTTACATGGAAGTTCTTGGGCTTTTAATACCTTTGCAACTCAAAAATTATTTGATTCAGTTACAGATATGGTAAATGGAAGAGCTACATTATCCTATGCTATATTAATGGCACTTTTCCTAGGACTAGTTTTTATAATTTGCCAAGTGTTAAATGGTATAAGTAATTTTATATTTCAAAACTTATTAAAAAAGGCAACTGGAAAGGTAACAAGTCTAGTAAATATAAAAACTGGTAAGATAGACACAATATTATTTGAAAATCCTGAAACTTTAGATAATATAAATAAAGCTAATGAAGGTATACAAAATAGTGTAGTGTTAATTATTATAATGATTGCTATTTTGACTATTTATGTTCCTTATTTTATATTTATGGGAATATATTTATACAAATTAAGACCTATTTTGTCATTCTCACTATTATTTATTTTTATTCCAATTGTATTTACACAATTTATAAGAGTTAAAATATTTGGTGAACTTGAAGATAAATCAGCACCTATTAGAAGGGAATATGACTACTATGAAAACTGTATAGGAAGTAGAGAATATTTTAAGGAAACACGTATTTTAGGAGCTTTTGGGTACTTTAAAAAGTTATATTTAGATTCTTTAAAAATATTAAATAAAGAAATATGGAAGGCTCAAAAAAAGGCAATAAGTTTAGAATTATTAATGAAAGTAATAACACTAGTTGGTTATTTTGGAGTTCTTTATTTATTAGTTGTTAGTTTAATTGATGGACATATATCAGTTGGAGCCTTTGGCGCTATTTTTGCCTCTATAGGAACTATGGTTAGTTTAATGGAAGAGATGATTTGTGTTCATATATCAAATATTACTAAGGGAATGGGAACTGTAAGAAACTTTATAAAGTTTTTAAACCTTAAGGAAAAAGAGGGAAAAGATATAGAAATAGAAGGAGTTCCAGATATAAAATTAGAAAATGTTTCTTTTTCATATCCATTAAGCAATAAACTATCTTTAAATAATATAAATTTACACATAAAATCAGGAGAAACAGTTGCAGTAGTTGGGGAAAATGGCTCTGGGAAAACTACTTTAGTAAAGGTTATAATTGGGCTTTATTTGCCAACTAAAGGAGATGTGAAAATAAAAGATTTTAATACTAAGGAAATTTCTAATAAGTCTTTATTTAAAGCTGTTTCAGCAGTATTTCAAAACTTCCAAAAATATAAGATGACTTTAGGAGAAAATATTTCAATTAGCAGTCCTTTAAAGGAGGATTCTTCTAATAAATATAAAGATATTGCAATGAAAAAAGCAGATTTAGTTATGGATAAAGAAGGATATAATACAATGCTATCTAGAGAGTTTAATGGTATTGATTTATCTGGTGGACAGTGGCAAAGAGTTGCAATTGCAAGGGGATTTTATTCAAATCATAATATTATAGTTTTAGATGAACCAACAGCTGCAATTGATCCTGTTGAAGAAACAAGGGTTTATAAAAAGTTTAATGAAATGTCAAAGGGAAAAACATCTATAATAGTTACTCATAGATTAGGCTCAGCTAAAATTGCAGATAAAATAGTAGTTTTAGATAAAGGTGAGATTGTAGAGTGTGGAACTCATGAGGAACTTATTAAAAATAAAGGAAAGTATGAGGAGATGTTTAATTCTCAAAAGAAATGGTATGTGGAAGCATAAAAATTTAATCTGTTATAAATAGTATTAAAAAACACTTAATTTACTTTTGTAAGTTAGGTGTTTTTTAGAAAATAGTTTAAGTATATAAAATAGTGGACAGATAATTTGTCCACTATTTTTTCAATAGATTCAATGCTTCATTAGCCATTGTTAAAATATTTTCTTGTATATTATTAGCACTTTTTAAATCATCCTTAGTGTACCATTTAAGTAATTTAGATTCTCCAATGGCTGGTTTTGTTTCATTAGATTTTGCACATGCATAATAGACAAAATCTATATGATAATGTTCTGGAGATATTTCACCAAAAATTGTGTGCATAGGATTTACTAATAATTTTTCTCCGGATAATTCGCATGCTTGTTTTAGTTTTTTGTTTAATGGATTGTATAGATTTATTTCTAAGCCAGACTCTTCTCGCACTTCACGGATACATGCTTCTTCTGGTGATTCATTAGTTTCTATATGTCCACCTAAAGGAAGGATTTTTTTAGCTTTTTTATGTACGTGCAATAGAACTTTATTTTTATAAACAATGAATATTGAAACTGTAAAGTGTTTATCCATATTTTCAATCCTCATTTGTAAAAATCCAAAATAATGTGTTTAAATCAGTTCCTAGGGCTTTAGCAATTTTAATACATAAATCTAATGAGGGATTATATTTTTGGTTTTCAATTAAATTTATAGTTTGCCTTGCAACACCAACTTTTTTGGCTAATTCTAGTTGAGATATTTTAGATAACGTTCTGTATTTTTTTATATTATTCATAATTTCACCTTCATAAAAGTAAATGTATTAAACAGCATATATTATATTTTAAATTTATGATATTAATATTAATTTTTAAATTTATACAATAAAAATCAATACAATTATTAAATAAAGTGTATTAAATATTTATAAATAATTAATTTTTTTAAATTAAATTAAAATATGTTCAGAAATTATTGTATGTATTTTTATACTATAATAAGATAGAAATGTATTATTAATTAAAAATAAATATTAATAAAAAATTATTCTGGGAGGGTATTGTATGAAAAATAAAAAGATTCACTCGTTAATAGCAGCTATTGTTATAACTGTAAGTTTGGTAAGTCCAAATATTAAGGCTTTTGCAGCAGATTTAAATTTAAAATCTAATGATAATATGCTAACAAATACTACTTTAGTGGAAAGAAATGAAAGTAGTAAAGAAATTAGTTTGCTAGGTTATCAAGATAAAGAATATGCAAATATTAAATTTAATTTGGATGAAGGAAAATTAATTTTAAAAACAAATAATATTCAGCCACATAAATTTTTTGGTGGAGCCACTTATGTAAGTGTAAAAATATTAAATGAAAATAATAATTTAGTTTATGAAAAAAGTTTTATTGGAGACAAATCCTTAAAAAGTAGTGAAAAAGAATTTAAAATTAAACCAGGATATAAATTAGAATTAACAAGTAAAGAACCAAATAGAGTGAAGGTATTAAATTCAGATAGAAGCTTAGATAAAAGCGTTACTATAAAATCTAATAATATATTTGCAATTACTAAAGGTGGACTAAAAGAATATAATTATAAAAATAAAGAATTTAGATTTTTAGGTTATGAAGATAAAGAGTATGCAAATATTAAATTTAATTTGGATGAAGGAAATGTAATTTTAAAAACAAATAATATTCAGCCACATAAATTTTTTGGAGGAGCTACTTATGTAGATATAAAAATATTAGATGAAAATAATAATTTAGTTTATAAGAAAAATTTTATTGGGGATAAGTTTTTAAAAAATGAAGAAAAGGAATTTAAAATTAAACCAGGATATAAATTAGAATTAAGAAATAGAGAACCAAATAGAGTAAAAATATTTGACGAAGATGGAAACGTAAACAAATCATATAAAGTTAGTGGAAAAACAAGTTTTGAAGTTACGAATAATGGATTAGTAGATTATGATAAAAGTATATTAGATGATATAACAAAACCTTTTCCAAACAATTTATATTATGGAAGAAGCTTATTAAGTGAAGAAGGCAAAAAGGCTTGGGATTTATCTCTTAAAACATTATTAAAATATGATAATAGGGCAAATAAATATACTAAAAGAGATAGAGAAGGAAATGTTTTAGTTGAAATTAATTATGAAGAACATGGAATTTATCCAACTGTAAATGATGGAATGTGTATACAAAAATATTTAGTAAGAAATGAACCAAGAATGTTTCTTCTAAAAGATTGGGGAGCTGATATTAAGAAGGATAAAAGTCAAAAAGTTGTAGTTTCTCAAACATTCCATATAGGAAATACAGCTCAAAATGGAGATGATTATCATAAAGCTTTATTGAAAATTGAACCAGAAGTTCAAAGGATACTAAGTGTAATAAATCCTAATATGACAGTTTATCAAAAAATAAAAGCACTTCAAGATAGTTATGAAAAAAGTTTAAGATATAGCTTTGAAGGAAGTAATAGTGATATTAGAGGAGTATTTATTAATCACAAAGCAATTTGTGGAGGATATGCTAAAGGATTTGAGTATTTATTACAACGTATAGGAATAAACAATATATGGGTTAATGGGTATGCTGGTGGTCCACATGCGTGGAATATGGTAGAAATATCAGGAAAATGGTATTTGATGGATACTACATGGGGTGGTCGTAATTGGTATTTAAGAGGTGCAAAGGATACTTCAAGTCGTAGTGTTTATGATACATTTAATCCTATGCCAAAATTAGAAGAAAATAGTATTTCATATGAACTAGCAGAATATAATGGTTAAGTATAAGATTTAAAAATTTAAATGATAAATATAAAATGACTTTATCTTTACAAAGATAAAGTCATTTTATATTTTATAGTTTCTCTATCATTTTCTTAAGAATTGTTGTTGAGTTTTTAACACCAATTGGAGTAAACTTCTCATAATCCATATGAGCTCCATTATTAGCATTATCAGAAATAGATCTTATTACTACAAAAGGAATATGGTTTAAATAGCAAACGTGAGCAATACTTGCGCCTTCCATTTCAACAGCCTTAGCATTAAACTCTGCCTCAAGCCACTTAATTTTTTCAATACTTGCAACAAATTGATCCCCAGATACAATTCTTCCAGAGAAAGTATTAAAACCTTCAATTTCATTACAAGCTTCCTTGCAAACTCTAACTAATTCATTATCACATACAAAATCAAAAGTATCTAATCTTGGTATTTGACCATGTCTATCACCAAATACTGTTGTATCCATATCATATTGAACTAAATTTTCAGCTATAACAACATCTCCAGGGTATATGTCCATTCCAATACCACCAGCAACTCCAACGTTAATAATCTTATTAACCTTATATTCTGATATAAGTATTTGAGTACAAACTGCTGCATTAACCTTACCTATTCCAGAAACTACAGCAACAACATCTTTGCCCCAAAGTTTACCTTGATGGAAAGTCATATTAGCTTTAACTTTTTTATCTTCAACAGTCATATCTTGTAAAAGAATTTCTAATTCTTCATTCATTGCACTTATTATTCCAATTATCATAAACACAATCCTCCATAACAAAAATTAGGCTATAATACCTAGTTATCATTATAATGTTAATTAATAGTTTAGTAAACTAAGGTGAAATTTTATTATTTATGTGATTGGTGATTTTAATAGATAATTATTATTTTACAATATATTTTTGGATATTAGCGTTAAATAAATTGTTTGTTTTTTCAATATTAATAATTGTAAATTAAGTAATTAAAAGTATATTATTATATAGAAATAAATTACAATATTTAATATAGAAAAATTTAAATAATACTTAAAAATTCAAAAATATAATTTAAAGGTTGTGCAGAGTAATAGTATTATTTTAGTTAGAAGATAAATTTATAAAAAGCATTAAAAGTAGTATATTTGAAAAAAAGATGAATCATAAAATTTATTGATAAAAATTATATGATAGGGAATACATTTTATAGTAGCAGCATTGTTTTGTGTATTTTTTATTAAAAAGAGGTGATTAAAATTAAAGATATAAAATTTAGTATAGTATTATTAATTTTTATGATAATATTTACACTTATAAAAAATTTTGCACCACCTAAATACTTTGTATTATTTGTTATATTGTTACCATTTATAATAATTACTTTAGGATTAATTGCTTTTAGAAATAAAAATAAATAATTTTGAGGGAATAATTGTTATGTTTTTTTAATTAATTTAGGAGTGAATTAAATGCATTTTGAACAAGATTATATGGAAAGAGTTACAAAAACTATATGAAATATGTTAGTTGCAATTGCTGCTGGAAAAGATTCAGTACAAAGTGGAATAGAAAAATTTTTTGGAATGATATGATTAAATAAATTTCTTGTATAACCTAATGATATAAAATAAAATATATATAAATATTTTTTACAAAAGGAGAGAAAAAATAATGGCAGAACATTCATTATCAAGAATTGAGTTACTTATAGGAAAAGAAGGTTTAGATAAATTAAAAAAATCAAAGGTAGTTGTATTTGGAGTTGGTGGTGTTGGTAGCTTTACTGTAGAAGCATTAGCTAGAGCTGGTGTTGGAACTTTAGTTTTAATTGATAATGATACAGTATCAATTAGTAATTTAAATAGACAAATACATGCAAACTATAATACTGTAGATAAAGTTAAAGTTGATGTTATGAAAGAAAGAATTTTAAGTATCAATAAAGATTGTAATGTAATAACTCATCAAACTTTTGTTACGCCAGATAACCTTAAAGATTTTATAGATGATGATGTAGATTATGTTGTAGATGCAATTGATACAGTAACTGCAAAAATTGCTATTGCAAAGTATTGTTATGAAAATGATATAAAAATAATAAGTTCAATGGGAACAGGAAATAAGTTTGATCCAACTCAATTTAAAGTAAGTGATGTATTTAAAACAAAGGTATGTCCTCTTGCAAAAGTAATGAGAAGGGAACTTAAAAATAGAGGAGTTAAAAAACTTAAAGTAGTTTATTCAGAAGAACTTCCAGTTAAACCAAATGTTCCAGAGGAAGTTAGTGAAGAAAAGAAAGAAGTTTCAGAAGATAATGGAAAAATAAATATAGTAAAAAGACAAACGCCAGGTAGCATGCCTTTTGTACCTTCAGTTGCAGGTATGATAATTGGTGGAGAAGTTATAAAAGATATAATTGGAATGAATAATAAATAATTAGTGTGGATAACTTTTAAGAGTAATATTTAAAAAGAGATAAATTTTGACTATTGTCGATTTACTTAGTCAAAAATATATAAGATGTAACAGTATATGAAATACAAGATGTAGTAGTTAGATTAAAAGTTATCAACAACATGTTGATAAAATTGGGGATAACTTTAAAGTTATCCCTAAATGTATATAGAATAGAAAACATATAATATATGATTAAAATTAAAATAAATCTAAAAAACTCTAAAAGTATTTCTTTAAATTTAGGCTATCTAATTAAAACTTAACTAAAATATAGCCTTTAAAATCTATTTTACTCTTTTAAATTCTTAAATTTAATTTTCAAATTATCTAAAGGTTCATTTTTTCAATTTTAATACGAAGAAAAGATTACACATAACCAATATTATATAGAAAATTACTTCTATATAATAAGAATGGAAAGGATTGAATGATATGGAACTTAATAAAGATTGTATTCAAATATTACAATATCTCGTAGAAAAGAATGATTTTGTAGAGATAGATGAAATAGCAAAAAAATATAAAGTAACAAATAGAGCAATAAGATACAAAATAGATAAGATAGAAAAGTTTTTGCTTAAAAATGGATTTGGATATTTGGATAGAAAATATAAAAAAGGAATAAGGGTGCCAGAAGATAAAAACTTAAAAAACTATCTAAATAAATTTGTTGGAGAATATACACCATATAAATATGTATATTCTAAAGAAGAAAGATATTTACATATGTTGCTTAAATTACTTCAAAGTGATACTCCTGTAAAAATAAGATTTTTTGAAGAAAAATTATGTGTATCTAAAAATACCTTACTAAAAGAATTAGATTCCATTGGAGAGTGGCTAAAGGAAAGAAATTTAACTTTAGTTAGAAAGCCAAAAATAGGGATGATTGTAGAGGGTAATGAAATCGATAAACGTAATGCTGTTGTAAAGATAATATCTCAATCAACTTCCTCAGAAGACTTATTAAATTATGTTTCAAGGAAATCAATTCAGTCAAAAATAAATAATTTACAATTTGACACTTTATTTTCTGATATAGATATAGATTTTATAGATGGTCTTATAAAGAGAGCAGAAATAGAACTAAAAAGAGAGTTTAGTGATGAAGCTTATGGTGGATTAATTACTCACTTATCAATAATGATAAAGAGAGTTCAGCTTAATAAGGAAATATATCTTCCAAATATTAATGAGGACATAGTTAAAGAAACAAAGGAATATGAAGTTTCTAAAAATATTATTGAAAAAATAGAGAGTCACTATAATATTAAAGTTCCTGAATGTGAAATAAGTTATATAGTAATTCATCTTTTAGGTGCAAAGGTTTTAAAGAACATTTCATCAGGAGAAAGTAAATACAAAGACAGTGAACTTAATAAAGTAGTTAATTTAATGACGGACTATATTGAAATGTCTTATGGAATTAAGTTTGCAGAAGAGGAAAAAGAAGGACTTATAGAAGGACTAATACTTCATTTAAGACCTAGTATATATAGAATAAAATATGGCTCAAACCTTATAAATCCACTATTTGATAAGATAAAAACTAAATATCAGGAATTATTTAAAATAGTTAAAGCATCTAGTAAATACTTAGAAGAATTTATTGGTTCTCCATTAAGTGAACATGAAATTTCATATATAGTTTTACATTATGGAGCAGCCCTAAGATTATATGAACAAAGAAAAAGTAAAAAAGCTAAAGTTATTATTGTTTGTGGAACTGGAATTGGAACATCAAAGATGATAGCTGCTAGTATTTATGAAAAGTTTCAAGTAGAAATTCTAGGAACATATGCAAGTAGAAATATTGATAGCAACATAGTAAAATCCTGTGATTACATAATTAGCACTATAGATATACCAACCCTTGAAAGAGATGAATATATAAAGATAACTCCTCTTCTTAGTGAAAAGGATTATGTAATATTAAATAAACATTTACTACCAATGGTTAAAAAAGAAGATTGTACAGATGAAATAGAAAAAGCAAATAGACTTATTGATACAATAAGAAAATATTGCAATATAACAGATGAAGAACAATTAAAATATGAAATATTATATGAGCTAAAAAGAAAAGAGGAGAAATTCCCAGAAGAAAAAAGAGATATATCTTTATCAGAGTTTTTAAGAAAAGAAACTATAGAATTAAAGCTTAACTGTAAAGACTTTGAAGATGTAATTTTAAAGGGGGTTGAACCTTTAGAAAGAAAGGGATACATAACTGAAAAGTATGGAAAAGAGATAATAAAAAATTTAAAAGCTTTAGGACCATATATGGTTATTGCACCTGGAGTTTGTTTAGCTCATGCTAATTTACCAGAGGAAATTAATAAAACTTCAATGAGCTTTATTAATTTAAAGTATCCAATTAAGTTTAATAGTAAATTTAATGATCCAGTTAAGATTGTACTAACTTTTGCAACTAAGGATAAAGAGTCACATTTACATGCTCTTTCACAATTTATGGATATAATAAACAATCCAAATGAATTGCAAAAGCTTATGAATGCATCATCTAAAGATGAGGTGTTAAAAGTAATAAATAAGTACTAATAGAAATGGAGGAAATATCATGAGAAAAGAAGAAGAACAATTTTTAATTGAAAAATGTAAGAGAGTAAGAAAATTATTGGTAGAAGAAATAAACAGTGTAGGAAAAGGACATTATGGTGGAAGTTTATCAATAATTGAAGTTTTAACACTTTTATATAATAAGGAAATGAATATAGACCCTTCAAATCCTAAAAAAGAGGATAGAGATAGACTAGTTTTATCTAAGGGACATGCAGGTCCAGCATTATATGCAGTTTTAGCAGATAAAGGATATATAGAAGAGAAAGCTTTATTTACTTTAAATAAAGAAAATACTCTTCTTCCAAGTCATTGTGATATGAATAAAACTAATGGTGTAGATATGACAACAGGTTCTTTAGGACAGGGAATAAGCTGTGCTGTTGGAATGGCTAAGGCTTCAAAGATAAAGAAGGACAATGCTTATATTTATTGTATAGTTGGAGATGGAGAATGTAATGAAGGTCAAGTTTGGGAGGCTGCACTAGCTGCTTCAAATTTTGGACTTAATAACCTAATTACATTTGTAGATTATAATAAGCTACAGCTAGATGGAAAAACAGAGGATATTATGGATATGCACCCAATGGATGATAAGTGGAGAGCCTTTGGATGGCATGTTATATCAGTAGATGGACATAATTTAAAAGATATACATAAGGCAATAGAAGAGGGAAAAGGTCAAGAGAAACCAGTTGCAATTATTTTAGCTACTAAAAAAGGAAAAGGAGTTTTAGCAGTTGAAAAAGCAGGGTATAAATCTCACAGTATGGGATTAACTGAAGAAGAATATAAAAATTCAATAAAGGAATTAAGCTAGGAGGTTTTTGTTATGGAAATGAGAAAAGTATTATGTGAAGTAATGGAAGACTTAATGAATAAGCATGATAATATTGTATTTATGGATGGTGATTTAGCAGAAGCTAATGGGACAATGCCTCTTAGAAGTATATTTAAAGAAAGAGCCTTTGATACTGGAATTAGTGAGGAAAACATGGCTTCTATGGCTGCTGGAATGAGTGCTTATGGAATGAATCCATATATATGTACATTTACAGCCTTTGCAACTAGAAGAATATGTGACCAAATAGCAATATCAATGGCTTATGCAAAGCAAAATGTAAAAATAATTGGAACAGATGCTGGAATTGCATCAGAACTTAATGGGGGAACTCATATGAGTTTTGAGGATATAGGAGTTTTAAGAAGTATACCAGGAGTTACCATTGTAGATGTTGCAGATGAAGTTCAATTAAGAGAGGCATTATATGAAACTGTTAATTATAAAGGTGTAGTATATTTAAGAATGCCAAGAAAAGAAGTTCCTAAAATATATGATGAAAACTACAAGTTTAATTTATTTAAGGGAGACATAATTTCAGAGGGGAAGGATATAACTATTTTTTCTACAGGAATTATGTGTAAGCCTGCAATTGATGCCTGTAATATTTTAAAAGAAGAGGGTATTAGTGCTGAAGTAATAAATATTCATACAATAAAACCAATTGATGAAGATATTATTATAAAGTCATTAAATAAAACTAAAGCTGCAGTAACTTGTGAAAACCATAATATTTTAGGTGGGCTTTATAGTGCTGTTTCTGAAGTAGCTTGCAGGAATATTCCTGTACCTATTGAGCCAATTGGAATAGTTGATCACTTTGGGGAAGTAGGAAGTAGAAAATTCCTTTCAGAAAAATATAAAATGACAGCATTAGATATAGTAGAAGCCTGTAAGAAAGTAATAAATAAAAAATAATAGTTTAAAAATATTTTATAAAAAGCAAGAGGATAGCCACTTCTAAAATAATATTTTTGGAGGGTTATCCTTTTATTTTTTTAATTTAGGAAATATTTTAGAGAATTTTTAATTTTAATATAAGTACTTTTAGTTCAATTTTTCACTTTTAATTCGAAATAGAAGGTGTTGAAAACATATTCAAAGGGAAATTCAAATTATATATAATAAAGATACATTAAGGGGAAACAATTTTAATGCAGGAATGGAAGTGAATTATGTGATAGGAGATTTAGTAATAAAAGATTTTATAAAAGTAAAACAAAATTGTACAAGTTGGCAAAATGCCATAGAAACAGGAACATCACTTTTAGAAGATAAAGGTATTGTGGAAAATCGATATAAAGAGGAAATAATTAATAATTTTAATGATTTAGGCCCCTATATGGTTATAGCCCCTGGAATTGTGTTATCACATGCAAGACCTGAAGCGGGAGTAAATGAAACAGGTATTAGTTTAGTTACATTAGAAGAACCAATAAATTTTGGAAGTGAGCAAAATGATCCAGTAAAATTAGTTGTTACTTTAGCAGCTAAAGATAATACAAGTCATTTAGAATTACTTTCAAACTTAATGGATATATTTATGAATTCAGAAGATTTAAATAAAATCTTTGAAGCAAAATCAGAAAATGAAATTTTAGAAGTATTAAAAAAATATAAAGAAAATTAAATTTTAGGAGGAATTAATTATGAAAATATTAGTATGTTGTGGAAGCGGATTAGGAAGCAGTTTTATGATTGAGATGAATATAGAGAAGGTTCTTAAGGAATTAAACTTAAGTGGAATTGAAGTAAATCATTCAGACCTTTCATCAGCAAAAGGAATTAAGGCAGATATATATGTTGGAACAAGAGATATCGCAGTTCGATTAGAAGGTTTAGGTGGAGAAGTTGTTTCATTAAACAATATGATAGACATGAATGAGTTAAAGGAAAAATTAACTGATACATTAAAGAATTTAAATTACATCTAAATTTACCTTAAAAAATACTAAATAACCATAATAGAAAATTAAAAAGGAGATGAAATTTTATGTTGAAATTTTTATTAGATATATTAAGTACTCCAGCAATACTAGTTGGATTAGTTGCTTTAATTGGTCTTATATTTCAAAAGAAACCATTATCTGATTGTATTACAGGAACAATTAAAACAATAATGGGATTCTTAGTACTTGGTGGAGGTGCAACAATTGTTGTTGGAGCACTAGATTACTTTGGTAAAATGTTTCAATTTGGCTTTGGAATTACGGGAATAGTTCCTAATAATGAAGCTATTGTTGGAATGGCATTAAAAGATTACGGAACTCAAACAGCTTTAATAATGGCATTAGGTATGCTAGCTAATATATTAATAGCTAGATATACAAAGATGAAGTACATATTTTTAACTGGACATCACACATTATACATGGCTTGTATGCTAGCAGCAATATTAATTGCTGGAGGAATTAAAGGTACACCATTAGTTATAATTGGAGCATTACTTTTAGGATTCTTTATGGCTTTAATGCCAGCACTGGCTCAGCCTATTATGAGGAAAATAACAGGAGTAGATGATATTGCCTTTGGACATTTTGGAACATTTGGATATCTTGTATCAGCAGGTGTTGCAAAGGTTGTAGGTAAAGGATCTAAATCAACAGAAGAAATGAAATTCCCACAAGGATTAACTTTCTTAAGAGATACATCAGTTGCAATTAGTTTAACAATGTTAATATTATATTTAATAGTTGCAATAGCAGCAGGCCCTGAGTATGTAGAAAAATTAAGTGGCGGACAAAATCTTGTAGTATTCTCATTAATTCAAGCAATTACATTTGCAGGTGGAGTTTATGTAATACTTGCAGGTGTTAGATTAATACTAGGTGAAATAGTACCAGCATTTAGAGGAATTGCTATGAAGTTAGTTCCTAATGCAAAACCAGCATTAGACTGTCCAGTAGTATTCCCATATGCACCAAATGCAGTTTTAATAGGTTTCTTATCAAGCTTTGTTGGTGGTATAGTTGGAATGTTTATACTAATAGCTTTAAAAGCACCAGTTATATTACCAGGAGTTGTACCTCATTTCTTCTGCGGAGCAACAGCTGGAGTATTTGGAAATGCTGTTGGAGGAAAAAGAGGAGCTATATTAGGAGCTTTTGTACATGGATTAATAATAACATTCTTACCAGCTTTATTACTTCCAACTTTAGGTAGCCTTGGATATTCAGGAACTACATTTAGTGATGCGGACTTTGGAGTAATAGGAACTATATTAGCTAAGGTAATAGCGTTATTAGGATTTTAAAAATTAAAATTTAACTTAGGATAAATAGAGAGAGGAAATGGTTATATATGAAATTATTTATAGATACAGCAATTGTAGATGAAATTAAAGAAATAAATGATATGGGAATTATTTGTGGAGTAACTACAAATCCTTCATTAATAGTAAAATCAGGACGAGTATTTGAAGAAGTAATAGAAGAAATTACAAATATAGTAGATGGACCAATAAGTGCAGAAGTTACAGGTCTTACTGCTGAAGAAATGGTTAAAGAAGGGTTAGAATTATCAAAACTTCACAAGAATATAGTTATTAAAATTCCAATGACAGAAGAAGGTTTAAAGGCAACAAGTGAATTAAAGAAAAATGGAATTAATGTAAATGTAACTTTAATATTCTCAGCACCACAAGCATTACTTGCAGCAAGAGCTGGAGCTAGATATGTAAGTCCATTTTTAGGAAGATTAGATGATATTGGAATGGATGGAATACAATTAATAGAAGAAATTTCAGAGATATTTAATGTTCATGGAATAGAAACTGAAATAATAGCAGCAAGTGTTAGAAATCCTATCCATGTTACTAGAGCTGCAATTGCAGGATCAGATATAGCTACTGTTCCATACAATATATTAAAGCAAATGGTTAAACATCCATTAACTGATGCAGGAATAGAAAAGTTTATGAGTGATTGGAATTCAAAATAATTTTATAAATCAAAAAAAGACAACCTATATAATTGGTTGTCTTTTTTAATAAGCTAGGGTTTAAATAAAAAAATTATATTTTTAGAAGGTTAATATTTTTTCATAAAATAGAAGAAATATTAACCTTTTTGTTTTCAAATAGTAATTTTTTTCAATAGTAGAAAGGGTAGAATTAAGGAAAAAAGAGTAGAAATTAATCAAATGATAATGGAGGGAGAAATTAAATGGATGATAAAGAGAGAAATAGACGAAAAAATAGAGCTATCATGAGAGCTAAAAGGAGAAGAAGTATAACAATAATTACCCTAATTGCAGTAATAGTTTTAGGAACAGGGATTTATGTTTATGCTCACCATAATAGTAATGATACAGATGGAAAAACAGCTTCAAGTAGTACAAGTCCTAAAAAACCTAATCCATCAGAAATAATGAAGGGAGAAAATATAATTTATTCAGCAGATAGCTATGCTGTACCTGCAAATGAAGTGGATAAGATGTTACAATCTAAAAAGCCATTAAGTGATAAGAAGGAAGTATTTTTAACTTTTGATGATGGTCCAAGTGAAAATACAAGTAGCATTTTAAAAACATTAAAGGATGAAGGTGTACATGCAACTTTCTTTGTAATAGGATCTCATCTTAAAAATGATCCAGAAAATCAAAAACTTTTAAAAGAAGAAATAGAAAGTGGAAATGCAATAGGAAATCATTCCTTTAGTCATGAATATAAAAAGCTATATCCTGGTAACAGTGTTAATGTAAAAGTATTTATGAATGAAATAAATGAAACTGATAATGAAATGAAAAAAGTATTAGGAGAAAACTTTAATACTAGAGTTTTAAGAATGCCTGGAGGATATTTATCAAGAAAATATTATAGAGATCCACATTTAAAACAATTAGATGAAGCCTTTAATAAAAATGGTATAGTATCTATTGACTGGGATGCAGAAACTGGTGATGCAGAATCTAATACTTATACAGTAGACCATTTAGTTTCTAGAGCTAAATTTTATATGAATCAAGAAAAGGAAGTAATATTATTAATGCATGATGCTGCTGCAAAAAAATCAACAGTTAAAGCTCTTCCACAAATTATAAAAATGTTTAAAGATAACGGATATGAATTTAAAGTAATAAAGAATGCTCCTATGAGTTATTTTAATAATAGTAATAAATAAAGAGATAATGATGTTAAAATGAGGCACTAAATAATTAGTATTTTATTTTAACATCATATATTTTTGCAAATATAAGCTATAATTATATAAAAAGAGGATATATTATTTATAAATATAAACACTTATGCCTTGTAAAGACTAGATGATACTATATAATATTGTTATAAGACTATAATTTTAGGAGAATTTAATATGTCATCAAATCATAATATAAATATAGCTTTAAATAAAGGAAGTAAAAAAGAGTATCTTATTAAAGATAAAAATAGTATAAGTATAGGTAGATTTTCTATAGAAGAATTAGATGAGAGTAATAAAAGATGTACTATTGATTTTAAATTTTATAGAGAAAATGATTATAATTTATTAAGAGAAACACTAGAATTAGTTTTAATGGCAACTTTTAAAGATAAAAATATTTTTAAAGTTAATATAAAGGTTAGTGAAGGAATTAATCTTTCACCATTTCTTGATTTAGGATTTATATTAGAAGGTATATTATCAGATAATGTTTTCTTAAAGGGAATTTACAAAGATGAACTTATATTAGGAATTAATAGAGAAGATTATAGATATAAAAATTGTGCACCAATGATACAACTAAAAGGAGAAAATATTAGTTTAAGAAATTTAACTCCGAGTGATGCAGAAAATCTTTTGGTATATTATACTAAAAATAAGAAACATTTAGAAAAATTTGAACCTACAAGAGATAATGATTTTTTTACAATAGAATCTCAAAGAAATTCATTAAATGAAAGTTATAAACAATTCTTAAATGGAACCTCAATAGATTTAGCAATTATAAAGGATGATAAGATAATTGGCAAGGTTAGATTGTCAAATATAGTATATGGAGTTTTCAAAAGTGGGATATTAGGGTATTCTATAGATGAAGACTATCAAGGTAAAGGATATATGAAAGAAGCAGTTAATTTAGTAGTAAATTATGCTTTTAAAGACTTAGACCTTCATAGAGTTGAAGCATCAGTTTTATTACAAAACGAAAGATCTAAGGGAGTACTTTTAGGGAATGGATTTAAGAAATTAGGAATAAACGAGAAATATCTTTTTATAAATGGTATATGGCAGGATCATATAACCTACTACAAAATAAAAGGATAAGTTATATATAGAAGTACTATTATAGGAGTGTTGGTATGAGAAGAAAAGATGGTAGATTAAAAGAGGGGAAAAATAAGAAGAAAAGAAATAAGCTATTTACTATTTTAGGGATTATATGCATTTTAGGGGGAGTAATTCTTATTGCATATCCTTTTATTGAAATAGGTTTAGATAAAATGGATATATCAAAAAATATAAATGAGTGGGATAAACAAAGAGAAGACCAAGTGGCTAAAAAACCAGATACTAATAAAAAGGATAGTAAGAAAAATAAATATCCTGTTGTTAAAGTAGATGGAAAAAATATAATAGGTAAGATAATTGTTGTTAAAACAGGAGAACAAATTCCAATACTTATGGGAGCTACAGAAGAAAATTTAAGAGGTGGAGCTACTCTTTATGATAATGGTATATATCCAGGAGATAATGGGACAGCAATTATATTAGGACATAGAGAAACAACCTTTGGATTTCTAGAGGACATAAAATCTGGAGATGAAGTTGAAATTCAAAGTTTAAACAATACTTATAAATTTAAGGTTAGAAAAACCTACGTTACAAAACCAGATAATGAATCAATTCTTGCGCAGGAAAAAAGGCCAAGCCTTACTTTAGTAACTTGTTATCCATTTAGATATGTTGGACCTGCACCTGAAAGATTTATTGTTAAACTCGATTTGATTAAATAAAAATAGGAAAAACAAGGTGATAAATAGTATGAGAAGGTATAAAAATATTGTAAGGTGGTTAAGTTTACTTATAGTTACCACCGTAACATTGCAGTTCCTTCCTGTTGGAGGAGCTAACTATGCATATGCTGACAATAATAGTAGCAATAATTCAAAAAGTGACCTAGAAGAACAAAATAATAGTTTAGATACTAATAAAGATTTATATTATAGATTTCCATACTTAAATGAAAGTAAAGACCAAGTTGAACCAGAAATAAATGAAAAACAAAAGATGAGTTTATCAAAAAACATACCAATGACAATAGGGGAATACAAAGACATACTTAAAAATAGTATTTTAAAAAATAAGGATAATAAAGAGGATTTTCCAGAAACTGAAATAAATGACCATGCTTTTTCTTCAATAGGAGGAAAGGTATGGAGTGATTTAAATGGAGATGGAATTCAGCAGGATAATGAAACATTAGTTAGAAATGCTAATGTAGAACTTTTAGATGCAAATAAGAATGTTATAGGAAAAACTACTACAGATTATTTTGGAAGATACATTTTTGAAAATTTAAATGCAGGAGTTTATTATGTAAAGGTTCTATTGTTTAATGATTATAAATTATTTACAAAGAAAGAAAGTAATGCAAACAATAATATAGATAGTAATTTTAATGATGAAGGAATAAGTTCAAAAATACAACTTAATGATAATCAAAATGACTATAGTATTGATGCAGGTCTTATAAAACCTGTAAGTATAGGAGATTATGTCTGGAATGATATTAACTGGAATGGAAAGTTAGATGAAGGTGAGCATGGCATTTCAGGAGTTACTGTTAACTTATATAAAGATGGAAATTTAATACATAAAACAAAAACAAATGAAAATGGTTATTATACATTTAATAACCTTATGCCAGGAGAATATAGCTTAAAATTTATATCACCAACAGATGTATATATGCCAACATTAAATACTAAGGGTGAGAACAGTATAATAAATAATGAAGGTGAAACAAAGAAATATTCTTTAATATCAGGAGATAATAAGAAGGATATTGATGGGGCTTTCCATAAAGCTATGATAAAAAGTAAAGTTTTTGAGGATAAAAACTTTAATGGAATAAAAGATAAAGGTGAAAATGGAATAGGTAATGTTAAAGTTATGCTATTTTCAGAAAATGGACAACTAATTAGAGAAACTAGAACAAATAGTGAAGGTCTATATGAGTTTAATAATTTATTACCAGGTAGATACTTTATTAAAGTTATAAAACCTATAGAATATAATTATTTTTCACCAAGAGAAGATATTGGAAATATAAATGGAAGTTCAGTAAATAAAAGAGGTATATCAAATACCATATATGTAGATAAAGGAAAATCTTATGATTACTTAAATGCAGGTATGACTTTTTTTGGAGAAGTAGGTGCTAGAGTTTTTGAAGATAGTAATTATAATGGAATAAAAGATAAAGATGAAAAGTTTTCTGAAGGCGTAAAGGTTAAGTTACTTAATTCAAATGGAGATGAAGTTAAAGATATATTTGGAAACAAAGTAGGAGAAAAAACTACAGATAAAAATGGAAGAGTATATTTTAAAAAATTACCTAAAGGTAAATATAAGATTAATGTTATATTACCTGATGGATATAGTAATTTTACTAAGCAAAGTACAGATATAGATTCAAACTCTAGTAATGTTAATACTGGTGGATTTAGTGAAGATATTAATGTTAATAATTTTAACACAACTAATATAGTAAATGCAGGTATCGTTAAAGCTGGAAGTATTAGTAGCCGAGTTTGGAATGATAAAAATAGAAACGAAAAAGAAGATGAGGGTGAAAAAGGAGTAGAAGGAATTAATGTATTCCTTTGTGATGGTAATGGCAAACTTATTGCAATAACTAATACAGATAAGGATGGAAGGTATAACTTTAATAATTTAGAGCCAGGGGAGTACTATACATTATTTCAAGTACCATCAAACTATGGAGTAACAAATTTAAAGGATAATAAATCTAAAGAATATAAAAGTAAGAAGATTAAACTGTTATCAGGTGAAAATAATAAGAGTTTAAAATTAGGATTATATAAAAAAGATGATATAAAAAATGAAAATCTAGAGTTACCAAGTACTGGTAAGAATTTTTCTAAATACATGTTTATAGGAATTGGGCTAATAATATTAGGGGTTCTTATTGTTGTGTATAAACAAAAAAATAGTAAAAATGAAAAATAATAATTAAAAAAAGGAATTGTCTTAGAGTTATGTTCTAAAAGACAATTCCTTTTTAATATTTTTTATTAAATAGTATATTCTAATACTACAGTTTCTCCAGCTACAGCATCAATTCCAGTTTTTACTTCTATTGATTTAGTAATATCAGGATTTGTAATAAGAACAGGAGTAACTAATGATAGTCCTTTGCTTTTAATAAACTCTCTATCTATTTTTATAATAGGAGTTCCAGCCTTAACAGTTGTTCCTTGTTCAACTAGTTGTTCAAAACCTTCTCCATTAAGAGATACAGTTTCAATTCCTATATGTACAAGAATTTCGATACCGTTTTCTAAAGTCATAGCAAAGGCATGCTTAGTTTTAAATACTAAAGTTAAATCTCCATCACAAGGAGCTACAATAACATCGCCTGTTGAATCAATTCCTAATCCATCTCCAGCCATCTTTTGAGCAAATACTGGATCTGGAACTTCTGATAGGTCAATAGCCTTTCCAGTAACAGGCGCAACAAAGTTTAATGAACTATTTTTTTTATTTTTCTTAAAAAATCCAAACATATTTTCAAATCCCTTCCATTAAAAAGTTTTAAATATCAATTATTATGTTGTCTAAATATAGAAATAGTATAACATATACATTAAAAAATAAAAAAATCTATTTTATTTATAGCTTTCTATTTTAAGTAGGTAGTTATATAAAATATTTATTATAATAGTTAATATAGAAAGTTTTTAGTAAGAGAGGAAGGATAATATGAAATCTTTAAGTAAAAGTAGTTTTATGAATATGGTTAATATAAGACCTAAAAATATAATGGAGGGTTTTAATTCTTATAATAATGCAATAATTACATATGAAGATAGCATTAATAGTGAATCTATTGAAAATAATTTTATTGAATTTTTAGATAAGATTTATGAAGATAATAAAAATTTAATTGTTGATTATTATGGCAATGTTTTAAGTGAAGAAGAATTTAGTAGAATGTTAAATGAATTAACAGAGGAAGAGAAAAATATACTTAAGACTATCAAAAATGATTTTAATGATAAAGATATATACTTTAAAATTGAAAATAAGAATATTTTAAATGTTTTTATAAAACTATCATTAAGAGGAATATTATTTAGTACTTTTTATTTTGTAGATGATGAAATAACTATATGGAGCAACTATGATTATAAGTTTGTTGTATTTTTTAATAAAGAAGAGACCTTAGAAAAATATAAATTACTAGGAGAAAGATATAAATTGACTATAAAAAATATAGAAAAAGTTGAATAATACACTAATAATTGCACAAACTATACCTAGTGTATCAATATAAGATACAATTAGTAATAAAGAGTAAATAGAAGTAATATGAGAATAAAATGTCTATATAACAAAATTTAAGTCGAAGAGTGTCAAAAAACCGTATATAATAAGTCTTGTCGCTTGAGGGCGGCGGACAAATAAATGGTCTTTGAAAATTGAACAGAATATATAGAATACATTTAGAACCAGCAATTCTTTTTATTAAAGTAAGTTTTATGAGTATGATTAAACTTTTTATTGAGAGTTTGATCCTGGCTCAGG
>NZ_JAUSUF010000009.1 GCF_030813415.1 Eubacterium multiforme
TATTTAGAAGTAAAAATTCAGTAGTTTTCGATGAAGCTGAAAATAGAATGCATACTATTAAAGCCGTAATGGTTGCAACTGCAGGAAAATAATTAACATTAGTCGGCTAATTCATAAATAGCCGACTAATATTTTTCAAATAAACTAAATAGGGAGTGAGTATTATGTCAGAACAACAATCAACTGGTGAAGAAAGAAATCTTGGATTTGCTTCTTTGGCTGCATTAATTGTTGGATCCATGATTGGTGGTGGAGCATTTAATTTACCATCAGACATGGCAAGAGGAGCAGGAACTGGCGCAATTATTTTAGGTTGGGTTATAACTGGTATTGGTATGATAGTACTTGCTTTTGTTTATCAAATGTTAGCAAACAGAAAACCAGAATTAAGCGGTGGTGTATATAGCTATGCTAAAGCTGGTTTTGGTGATTACATAGGTTTCAATTCAGCATGGGGATATTGGTTAAGTGCTTGGATTGGAAATGTTTCTTATGCAGTATTATTATTTGGAGCAGTTGGATATTTCTTTCCTATATTTGGAGAAGGTAACAACTTAGCTTCAGTTATAGGGGCTTCTATATTAGTATGGGCTTTTGCTTTATTAATATTTAAAGGAGTCAGTGGAGCTGCCTTTGTTAATTTAGTAACTACTATAGCAAAATTAGTACCTATTTTTGTATTTATAGTAGCTGTAATATTTGCATTCCACTTTGATAATTTCACATTTGAATTCTGGGGAAGTCCTGATTTAGGTAGTGTAATAGATCAAGCTAAAAATACAATGCTTGTAACATTATGGTGTTTCATAGGTATTGAAGGTGCAGTTGTTGTATCTGGTAGAGCTAAGAAACAAAGTGATGTTGGTAAAGCAACTGTTATAGGATTAATAGGAACATTATGCATTTATATGTTAATTTCATTAATGTCACTTGGTGTTATGAAGAGAATAGATTTGGCAAACTTGCAAAATCCTTCAATGGCTTACGTTTTAGAATTTGCAGTTGGAAAATGGGGTGCAGCACTTATTAATTTAGGATTAATAATTTCTTTATTTGGATCATTACTTGGCTGGACTTTATTATCTGGAGAAATTCCATTTGTTGCAGCTAAAGATGGCGTTTTGCCTAAAGTCTTTGCAAAATCAAATGAAAATAGTGCACCAATAGCATCATTAATAATAACAAATCTTTTAGTAGAAGTATTTTTAATCTTAACTTTAGTATCAGAAGGAACTTATCAAGCATTATATTCAGTATCTAGTACAGCAATAATGGTTCCTTATCTTCTAAGTGCAATGTATGCTATGAAGCTTTCATATTCAGGAGAAACTTATGATGTAAATCCTACTGGAAGAACTAAAGATAAGATATGTTCAACAATTGCAACAATATATGCAATATGGCTTGTATATGCAGCAGGATTGAGATACTTGCTTCTTTGTGCAATACTTTATGCAATAGGAATTATTTTCTATTATAAAGCAAAAAAAGAAAAAAATCCTAATGAAAAAGTATTTACAAGTAAAGATATATGGCTTGCTATATTCATATTAGTTGCAGCAGTTATAGCAATATACATGTTAGTAAATGGCTTAATAGAGGTTTAATAATTTATATAAATAATACAAAAGATAAGGGGTAAATTTACAGAAGATAAAATATAGATTTACAAAAGATGAAGATTATACTACACAAAAGATAAATTTCAAATGAACAAAAGATAAAATAATTTAGGAAATATTAAATAAAAAATAGTTTACACACAATATTAAGGAGGACAAAAAATGAAAATAGTTTTAGCATTAGGCGGAAATGCTCTTCAAGCAGATCCAAAAGATAAAAGTGCAGAAGGTCAACTTAAAACTTGTAAAGAAACAGCTAAATCAGTAGTTGATTTAATAGAAGCTGGACATCAAGTTTCAATAGTACATGGAAATGGACCACAAGTTGGTCAAATATTAGCAAGTTTAGAAGCTGCATATCAAGCAGACAATAATAACACATTATTCCCATTTGATGTTGTAGGAGCATTTTCACAAGGATATATAGGTTACCATTTACAAAATTCTATTTTAGAAGAATTAAAAAATAGAAATATTCAAAAATCAGTTGGAACTATGGTAACTCAAGTAGTTGTAGATAAATATGATAATGGGTTTAAAAATCCTACTAAACCAATAGGTTCATTCTATAGTAAGGAAGAAGCAGAAAAGCTTGAAAAAGATAAAGGCTATGTAATGAAAGAAGATGCAGGACGTGGATATAGAAGAGTTGTTGCATCACCAAAACCTTTAGATATAGTTGAAAAAAATATTATAGAAAAAATGGTTTCAGATGGCTTTGTAGTAGTAGCTTGCGGAGGCGGTGGAATTCCAGTAATAAAAGAAGGAAATGATTTAGTTGGAGTTCCAGCAGTTATAGATAAAGACTTTGCTGCTGAAAAACTTGCAGAAATTTTAGATGCAGATGTACTTTTAATACTTACAGCTGTTGATAGAGTTTGTGTAAACTTTAATAAACCAAATCAAAAAGCATTAGAAGAAATAAATCTTGAAGAAGTAGATAAATATATTGAAGAAGGACAATTTGCTCCAGGAAGTATGCTTCCAAAGGTTGAAGCTTGTAAGAAGTTTGTTAAGTCAGGAGAAAATAGAGCTGCAATTATTGCATCCCTTAGCCGAGCTAATGATGCTTTAGTTGGAAAATCAGGAACTAAAATTGTTAAATAGTAATAAATAAAATATATCACTAAAAGTAGCTTAAGGTACTAAGCTATGATTTTATATAGGATTTAAGCTTAGTACCTTAAATATTATTTTATAAAAAGGAGTAATGAATTATGGAAAACATATTAAAAAACAGAAGACGGGAAGAGATTCTTAATATAATAAATAATGAGAATATAGAGAAACAGGACCAGCTTGTTTTTAAGTTAAGACGGCGGGGAATAAATGTTACACAAGCTACATTATCAAGAGATTTGCGGGAAATGCATATAATTAGAAAACCATCAGGAAATAAACAATATAGATATATAAGAATAACACAAGAAGATGTGGGGAAAAGATGTCAAAATGTTTTTAAAGACGCAGTTATAAGAATTTTTATACAAGATTATTTTATATCAGTAAAGACCATGAATGGCATGGCTGCAGCTGTAGGAGAATTAATTGATAGATTAGATGATAAGAGAATAGCTGGAACAGTTGCAAGTAATAATAACGTATTAGTTTTATGTAGAAGTAATGAATATGCAAAACACGTATTTAAAGAATTAAATGATTTAAGACTTTAAATACTTTATTAATTCTTATTTTTTTAAGAATATATATATACCAAAACATAATAAAATTACAATCCTAAAAATAAAGAATATAATAAGAGCTTTCTTATTATATTCTTTATTTTTATTTAAAGTTTGATTAAATTAAAAAAGTTTGTTATTATCATATAGTAATTTTAATATATAGTTTTTGTATAAGGGAGTAGTTAGCTCATAAATTGTAAAGAGTTATTAGGTCAACATATTGAACTTTAAAGTTCTGGCTTAATATTAAATAACGAGACTTATGCGTAGTTTGTGCTGCGCATAAGTCTTTTTTTATTCTTTAGTAAATTATAATAAGGTCAAATCTTTGGATAAGTTTATAAATATAGTAAAACTTATAGTGGAAGGAATGATTTTATTATTAAAATAATTAAGAAGGAGAAATTATATGAATTTATTATCAATTTTTATGACTGCAATAGGATTATCTATGGATGCCTTTGCAGTAGCCTTAGCTAAAGGTATAACTTTAAGAAAAAATATGTGGAAAAATGCTTTAAAGATAGCATTACTTTTTGGAGTGTTTCAAGGATTAATGCCATTAATAGGCTGGATGGCAGCAAGGGAGTTTAGAGGATATATTGAATCTTTTGATCATTGGATTGCATTTATACTTCTTGGAGCAATTGGAGGTAAAATGATTTATGAATCAATTAAAAGCAAAAAGGAATGTTGTCTAAATAATAATGTTAGTGTAAAGGAAGAAGTTTGTGTTGAAAGTTTAGAGGATAATAAAGAATTCAATTTTAAAAATTTAATTATATTAGCTATTGCAACAAGTATAGATGCATTAGCAGTTGGAGTAAGTTTTGCATTTTTAAATATTAGTATAATTCCATCAATTAGTATTATTGCTTTAGTAACTTTTATTTTATGTATAATAGCAGTATTTGTAGGAAAAAAGCTTGGATGTATTCTTCAAAAATATGCAGAAATAGTTGGAGGAGTAATTTTAATAATTATTGGGATAAATATATTATTAGAACATATAGGATAAATTTTTTATTTAACAGTATTTTGAAATTTTATAATATATAATATATGTGTAGGATAAATTTATAAGTATAGAAATTAGTTTAAATAATAAATATAAAAATAAAAATAAAGGAGTGGAGAAAATGTCAACTAAAATGTTACACACATGTATAAGAGTAATGGATTTAGAAAAATCTTTGAAGTTTTATAAGGAAGGCTTAGGGTTTATAGAAACAAGAAGAAAGGAATTTCTAGAACATAAATTTACTCTTGTATATGTATCAAATAAAATAGGTGGATATGAAATTGAACTAACTTATAACTATAATCCAGAAAAACCTTATGAAATAGGAAATGGATTTAGTCATATTGCTGTTGGTGTAGATAATTTAGAAGAAATGAGAAATAAACATATTGCTTTAGGATATGATGTTACTGAACTTAAAGGCTTACCAGGAGAAAAACCTAAATATTATTTTGTAACTGATCCAGATGGCTACAAAATAGAGGTTATAAGAAATTAAATTTTATAAAAAAGGCTGATTAAATATTTTTATATCAGTCTTTTTTTATGAATGATTACTTTATATTGAAACTTTAAATAAAATATTTTACACTATTTAAGAAATCTTAAAGTAGTGAAAGGAAAAATTTTAATGAGAATAAATAAATTACTTAGTAATTATGGAATTTGTTCTAGAAAAGAAACTAATAAATTTATAGAAGATAATAGAATAATTATAAATGGAGAACTTGCAACAAAAGGGCAATGGGTTGAGGAATCAGATAATATACTTTTAGATAATAAACCTTTAAAGAAAAGGGATAAAATATATATTGCATTAAACAAGCCAACTGGAATAACTACAACTTTAGCAAGGGATGTAAAAGACAATATATTAGACTTTATGAATTATAAAGAATATATTTTCCCAGTAGGAAGACTGGACAAGGAATCTCAGGGATTAATAATTATGACAAATGATGGAGAACTTGCAAATAAAATTTTAGAATCAGAAAATAATCATGAAAAAGAATATATAGTAACTGTAGATAAGCCTTTTAATGATGAATTTATAGAAAAAATGTCAAATGGTGTTGAAATACTTAATACAAAAACAAGACCTTGTAAAGTTAAAAGAATAAATGAAGATACATTTAATATTATTTTAACTCAAGGACTTAATAAACAAATCAGAAGAATGAGTAAAGCTTTAGGATATGAGGTTAAATATCTTAAAAGAATAAGAATTATGAATATAAATATTGATGGAATTTTAAAGGGTGAATTTCGTAATCTTACAGAAGACGAAGTAAATGAACTTAAAAATTCTAAATAATTAATTAGAGGTATAATTTTAATGGACTATAATAAAGAAAATAAAAAATATTTTTATGCAATAAATTATCAAAAAGGTGATGAATCTTTATGTAATATGGAAATGAAATATCTATTTGGAAAAGCAATAAAAGATAGAGAATTTTTTTCAAGTTTATACATTAATCCTTCAAGAAGTCCATTTATTAAAGAATGTATAAAGGTTATTTATATTGAAGAATCTTTAAATAATATAATAGAAAATATAATTAAAGATAAGTTAGCCCTTGAAGGTTTTAAAGTATGTTATATTAAATCATTAGAAAATGATAATATTTCTTATAAAGAAAGACTAAATTCCATGAGGGAGATAGGACTAGTTATAAAAGGAATTCCAGATATGCATAATCCTAAAGTTAATTTAGCTATTATGAAGTTAAAAGATAAGTGGATTTTTGGAATTTATGAAAAAAATGAATTGCTTTTTCTAAAACATAATAAGAAACCATTTTCTTATTCTAATGCATTGAGTACAAAAGTGGCTAGAGCTTTAGTTAATATAGCAGTAGGAGAAAATATAAATAAGAAGGTTATAGATCCTTGTTGTGGAGTTGGAACTGTTGTTATTGAAGGAATATCTATGGGAGTTAATATAATAGGATATGAAATTAATAAGCAAATAGCCTTTAATGCTAAAAGAAATATGGAAGCTTTAGGATATGAAGTTAATATTGTAAAAGGTGATATGCATAATATAAAGGATCAATATGATGTAGCAATTTTAGATATGCCTTATGGTCTTTTTACAAAGACAACTCCAGAACTTCAAAGAAAAATAATTGAAACTACACGTAGAATTTCTAAAAAAGCTATAATAATCACTTTTGAAAATATGGATGATATGATAGAAGGAGAAGGATTTAATATAATAGACAAAGGAATTATTTGTAAAAATAATTTTAAAAGATATATAAATGTATGTATATAAATAAAGAAAAAGGCAAAATGATAAACCTATTAGAAAAATGGTCTGTTTTTAATACCATTTTAATGTCTTTATAGGATTATTATTTTGCTTTTTTTTATGTATAGTATTTTAATAATATATATTAAAAATTTTATTACTATACTTTAGTTATAAAAAACCATCATCTTTCAATTTCATTTAAATTACCTCTTATTAAATTCTAAATTTATATTATAAGAAAATAATTAAAATAACTTTACATTAAAATGAGAAATTTTTAATTTATAAATGATAAAAATAATCATTTGATAAGAATTATCTTTTTAAATTTTGAAATGATTAAAAAAATATAATTTAAATAAATAAAGTAAAAATTTCACCTTGTTAATAAATATTTAAAGAAACCTTAATATAACATTAAAAATATTAGAAAATAATTGAAATTAAAAAATAATTGTGATAAATTTTGACTATCAAAAAATTTAAAAGTCAAACTATTGAAATAAGGGGGAAATATGAAGATTAAAAAGGATATAAAAAAGGTTAACAAGAAAAGTAAGGTAACACTTGCTTTATTAGCTACTACTATTGCTCTGCCGTCTGTTTTAGGCAATGCTTCTACATTTAATATTAAAGGTAATAATTTTCCTATTAATAAAAATAATATTAGTTCACCTAAATTAGATTTAACTTCAAATCCAATTAGTAGAATTAATAAAAATTTTATTGAAGAATCAATAAGTAGTTATAAAGGTCAGGGAAGAGTTATTGCAATAATTGATGCTGGAGTAGATACAAATCATAAAGATTTTAATCTTACTGATAATTCGAAAATAAAATGGACTAAAGAAAAGATAGAAAATAAAATGAAGACAGAAGGTATAAAAGGTCAATATTTAAATGAAAAAATACCTTTTGTTAGAGATTATTCAGATTCAGATAATAATGTTATAAATGATTCAAATTCTCATGGAACTCATGTTGCAGGGGTAGCAGCAGGAAATGGTGAAGAATTTAAGGGAGTTGCACCAGAGGCTCAACTTTTATTAATGAAGGTGTTTTCAGATGGAAATAATCAAGGTGGAAGTTTTGATAAAATTACAGAGGCTATAAATGATGCAGTAAAACTTTCAGCAGATTCAATAAATATTAGTTTAGGTATTCAAGCAGGAAGTGAAGCAGATATTCCAGAAAAATTAGAAAATGCTTTAAAATTAGCTTCTGAAAAAGGAATAGTAGTAAATATAGCAGCAGGAAATGATGGATATTTTGGATGGGGTGTATCAACACCTAAGGCAGATTCGCCAGATTATGGAGTTATTTCAGCACCTTCAGTTAGTAAATATGCTTTTTCAGTAGCTGCTAGAGAAGCAACGGAAAAGGAAAATCCAAAACTTATTATGAAGGATAAGTTTAATAAAAGAAATATAAATAAATCTTTTGATTATGTAGAACAAAGTACAAAAAATATTTTTGAAAGAGATAAAAACTTTGAATATAAAGAATATAAGGAAGGTTCAAAGTTATATAAAGATAAAGTTGTATTAATAAACTTAAGAGATTTAGAGAATAAAGAAAATAAAATAGAGGAAATAAATAAAAGAATAAAAATTGTTTCTGATAATTTTGGTAAAGGAATAATTTTAGTATCTTCAGGAAATAATTTAGAAAAACTTGAAAATTTACAAGATATAATCCCTGTTATTATGGTAAATAATAAAGCTGGAATAGAAATTAAAAAGGAAAATGGTAATTCTAATTTAAAACTTGAGTCAAATTCTAAAGAGAATGAAAACTTAAGAAATTCAAAATTAAGTGAATTTTCTTCATGGGGATTTTCACCACAATTTGGATTTAAGCCAGAAATTACTGCAGCTGGTGGAAATGTATTAGGGCCAGTAAATGATAATAGATATGCTTATGCAAATGGAACTAGTATGTCTACACCACAAATTACAGGAGCTATAGCTTTATTAAATCAAAAATTAACTGATTCTAAAGAAATAGAAAGATATTCAGGAGAAAATAAGCAAAAGTACATAAAAAATATATTAATGAGTACAGCAACACCTCAAATAGATAACATAACAAAAACTTATTCATCACCAAGAAAGCAAGGCGCTGGTATTTTAAATCTTAATGAAGCTTTAAAAGGAAAGGCAATAATTGTTAATAGTAAAACAGATGAATCAAAGATTAATTTAAAAGAAATAAAAGATAATACTTTTGAATTAAATACAAAGATTATAAATAATTATGATAAAGATATAAATTATGACGTTGAATTAGTTGTAAATACAGATGAAGTAAAGAATGGAAAAATGACTTTACATCCTAGAAATTTAATAAAAAGAAAAGAAGGATCAATAAAGGTTAACAAAAATAGTAGTAAAGAACATAATATTAAAATAGATATATCTAAATTTGATAAAGAACTAAAAGAATTAATGCCAAATGGATATTATGTTGAAGGATTTTTAATTTTAAAGGATAAATCATTAAATACTCCAAAAATAAGTATACCTTTTGTTGGATTTAAAGGAAATTGGAGTGATATTCCAGTAATTGAAAAATCAATATATGAAACTAGTAATAATGATAAGCCTATATATTATGGAGATAAAGAAAATGACTTTACACATTTTAGTGGAAAAGTTGATGGAAAAAATATTGTATTAGGTGAATATGATAGTAATAATTCTAGAATTTTTGACAAAAGAAAAATAGCAATATCACCAAATGGAGATGGAAGAGCAGATGAATTAAAGGTTAATTTTGTAGCTTTAAGAAATTATAAAAATTTAGAAATTAATGTTTATTCAGATAAAGAAAAAACAAATAAAGTATTTACGAACATAGAGAAAAGATCAATATTTGGACCTATAAAGGGAAAGAAAAACTTCTTTGGAAATTTAAGAGGAATGAGTAAGGTAAGCTCTAAATATGGATTATCATGGAATGGAAAAGGGAAAAATGTAGATACAGAACCTAATGAAGGCAATGGTTTAGGTTTTGGATTTAATGAAGGTAAAAAACTTGAAGATGGAAAATATTACTTTGAAATTAAAGTAAAGCCTGATGTTTTTGATAAAAAGCTAGAAAATAAAGATAAAGCACAAGTATATGATTCAGAAGTAATACTAGATACTAAAAAACCAGAATTTAAATATGCAAAACTTAAGGATAATGTTTTGAAAATAAAATATGATGATGAAGGTTCTGGAATTAGAAGTATAAAAGCATATTATACTGATGAAAATGGTAAAGAAAATAATTTAAAAGTTTCTGGTGATGAAATAACAATTCCTGAAAATATAGATAAAAATAAAATAAAAATAGTACTAGAGGATTGGGCTTTTAATAAGGAAGAAAAAACAGTTATAGATTTAGAAAAAGAAAAGTTTGAAGATAGTTTTGAATATAATATAAAGGATTATAATTTAAGAAAGGCTATTTTAAATGAATTAAATAAAAAGCATCCAAGCAAAAAAGTAAAAGAAATAACTCTTAAAGACTTAGAAACTATTGAAAGTATTGGAGATGAAAATTCACTAGTATATGGAGTGAAAACATTAGAAGGATTAGAAAATGTTAAGAACTTAAAGAAATTATATGTTAAAGATTCTAATATAGATGATTTTTCATATCTTTATAATCTTAATAATTTAGAGGAAGTATCAATAAAAAATAGTAAAGATAGTAGTTTCTTTAATAAGGAAAAAGGAATACAAAATTTAAAATATTTAAAGAAATTAAACCTTCAAAATAATGGATTAAAGGATATAAGTGCTTTAGGAGATTTAAAGGGATTAGATTATTTAGATTTATCAAAAAATAATATTAGTGATGCTAGAAATATTTTAGATAGAAATGTAAAAAAATATAATTTAGCTGATCAAAGTATAATAATAGAAACAGATAAAGATATTTTAGAAAATCCAATAAAGGGTGCAGAAGGAAATAAATCCTATAGAAGTATAAGAATTTACGATACTGAAAACATATCCTTTAGAAATGGGAAAATATACATGAAAGATGTTTTAAGAGAAAATTCATATAAAACTAATTTTAAATCAAATACTATTAGTGGAGATATAACTATAAAAATCTCTAATAGTTATATAGAAAAAGGATTAAAAAATAATGTTATATATATTAAAGACAGAAATTTAAGAAAAGCAATTAATAAGGAGCTTAATAAACCAGAATATTCTAATATATATAGAAATGATTTAAATAAAATAAAATCTCTTGGAACTTTAGAAAAACCACTTATGTTTGTATCTAGCCTTGAAGGATTAGAACATAGTAACATAGAAAACTTGTATTTAAAGGAAACAAGAGTTAGAGATTTTTCAATACTTAAAAGAATTAAATCTTTAAAAACATTAAGTATAACAAAAACAGATGGACTAGCTATAGATTCTATATCAAAAATAGACCATTTAGAAAATTTAATAATTAAAGATAATGACTTAAGTAATATAAATAGCTTAGCTAATATAAAAAATCTTAAAAAACTTGATGTATCAAAAAATAAAATTATAGATTTAAGTGCATTTAAAGATATAAAAGATTTAGATGTAACAGCAAAGGATCAAAAAGTAGAATTTGAACCTTTTGGAATGGAAAGTGAAAATCCTATTAAGGATGAAAAGGGAGAATTTATAAATATAGATTCAAAAAATCCTAAATTTGAAGAGGGAAAATTAAAAATAACTAAAGATGGTGAAATAGAAAATTTAAATGGAGAAGATGAAAAATATATTAATTTAAATTGGAATAGCAAAAATAATAAGTTTACAGGAACAATAAGAATAAAAATAACTGAAATGGTATTTATAGACTTTAATTCTTTAGAAGATTTTTAATACTATTAAATAGGCAGTAATAAAATACTGCCTATTTTTTTATGGATTTTAAAATGGATAATTTAATCTCTTTATTAGAACCTTAAAAAATAATAAATCATAATAATATAGTAAATACTATTTAATAAAAATTACTTTAAAATATTATACATTAAAAATTAGTTTTATAGAGAATAATATAAAATTAGGAGGGTTTTATTATGAGGCAAAATATAGATAAATCACCATTTGAAAATAATGAAGAAGAGGTAGTAGAAGCTACAAAAACAGCAATAAAAATGGGTATGGATGATAATTTAATTAGCAAGATTACTAAATTAACAGTTATTGAAGTTAAAAGAATTAGAGAAGCTTTGGATAGAATAGGTAGAATTATATAATTTGAAAAATGGGTAATAGAAATGTTGCCCTTTTTTATTTTTATAAATTAATATTATCTTCTATAAGAGGAAATTATTATATTGTATTAAAGAATTAAATGTAGCACATAATAGGCTTAGCTAACAAAAGAAAATAAAAAGGATGTGAAGAAGAAAATGGGAGATTTAGAAAATAGAAATAAAAAGCTTACTTTATTTCAGCTTATAGGAATAAGCATTGCTTTTTATGGAAGTGTTAGAAGTGTTCCCACATTAGCTATTGTTGGTTGGCAACAAATATTTTTTATGATAGGTGCTGCAGTACTTTTTGCAATACCTATTTCTTTAATATCAGCTGAACTTGCAACAGGATGGCCAAAGGAAGGTGGTGCCCAAGTATGGGTTAAGGAAGCCTTAGGGGAAAAGTGGGCTTTTGTAACTGCATGGCTTTTATGGGTTCAATTATTTTTTGGTATGGTTATGGTTAGTTCAACAGTTGGAGTAATGCTAGCTTATGCCATTGGAAAGCCAAGTCTTGCACAAAATAATATATTTATATTCATAATAATTTTAGTTTCTTACTGGCTTGTTACTATATTAAATTTTAGATTTGATATGGGTAAGGTTGTTGGAAGTATAGGAGCTGTAGTTGGTATTTATATTCCTTTTATAGCATTAGTTTTACTTGGAATATGGTGGACAATGAAACATGGAAATGTATATTTAGGTCCACTAAATATGCAAAGTGCAATACCTAGTTTAGGTTCTTTTGATAAATTATCATTTTTTGCAGGAATAATATTTATATTTTCTGGACTTGAAATTGCTTCAGTTCATGCAAATAATATAGAAAATCCAAGAAGAAATTATCCAATATCAGTATTTGTTTCAATGGGACTTCTTATTGTATTTAACCTTATTGCAGGACTTACAGAAGCAAATGCAATACCATCAGATAAGATAGAATTATCAAATATAACTCAGCCTTTCCAATTATACTTTAATGAACTTGGAGTTCCATGGCTTACAAATATTATAGCAGCAATGATAGCATTAGGAGTACTTGCACAATTAAGTGCATGGGTTCTTGGACCTTCAAAGGCTATGATTAAAGTTGCAGAGGAGGGAAATCTTCCACCAATATTTCAAAAGAGAACAAGGCGTGATGTGCCAATTGCTTTTGTTTTGATTCAAGCAATAGTTGTATCATTAGTAGCTATTTTATATGTGGTAGTTCCAGATGTTAATAATAGTTTCTTTATGGTTCTTATATTAACAACTATTTTATATAGTGTAGTTTATATTTTTATAATTCTTGCAGAAATTATTTTAAAATATAAAAAACCAGATGTACCTAGAGCCTTTACTATTCCAGGTGGGAAATTTGGAATGTGGGTTACTTGTATATTAGCATTAGTTGGAGTAGTTATCACAATTGCTGTAAGTCTTATACCACCAAGTTCTATTCCAAAGTCAGGGGATGTAATGTATATTTCCTTCCAAGTAATAGGAACTTTAATATGTTTTATTTCACCATTAATTATATTTGCATTTAAAAAGGATTCATGGAAAAAGACTGAAAAGGAGAGAGTAAGAGATGGAAAAGGACATTAAAAAAGGAACTGATAACACTTACAATAATGAAGATATTAATTTAAAAGCTATGTTCTTAGGGCCTAAATCAGAAAATGAAGATATTTTCGAGGAAAGTCTTTTAAGATTATTTAATGATCATGCAGAGTGGAGAAAAAATTATCATCCAGAAGATGATACTATAATAAAAGTATCAGATGAGCGTAAGGAAAGCTTCATAGTTAGTAAGGATAGAATGAAGGAAGTTTTAATTGATCTTTCTTCTAAACTTAGAGCTGGTTCTGTTCCTTGGCATTCACCAAGATTTTTAGGACATATGAATTCAGAAACTTTAATGCCAGCATTACTTGGTTATTTTGCAGCAATGTTATATAACGGAAATAATGTTGCCTATGAATCTTCACCTGCAACATCACAAATGGAAGAGGATGTTGGAGAAGATTTTTGTACTCTTGTTGGATTTAATAAAAATGGATGGGGACATATATGTGCTGATGGTTCCATAGCAAACTATGAAGGATTATGGTATGCAAGAAATATTAAATCTATTCCTATTGCAATGAAAGAAGTTACTCCAGAACTTGTGGAAGGAAAATCAGAATGGGAACTTTTAAATTTAAGTGTTTGTGAAATACTTGATTTAATGGATAAGGCAGGAGATAAGTTAGATGAAATAAAAGAACATTCAGCTAGAGGTATGGGAGATAAAATAAGAAAACTTGGAAAGTGGTTAATACCTCAAACTAAACATTATTCATGGCTTAAGGCAGCAGATATTTTAGGCCTTGGAGTTGAATCAGTTGTTCCAGTAAAGGTTGATAACAATTATAGAATGGATATGGATGAACTTAGAAAAACTATAGATGAATTTACAAAAAATAACATTCCAATACTTGGAGTTGTAGGAGTTGTAGGTTCAACAGAAGAGGGAGCAGTTGACCATATTGATAAAATTTCTGAAATAAGAGATGAGTTTTCAAAGAATGGAATAAATTTTTACATACATGTAGATGCTGCCTATGGTGGTTATGCTAGATCTATATTTTTAGATGAAGATTATTCTTTTATTGAAGAGGATAAATTACATAATAAAATGTTAGAACATGGAGCTATATTAGATAATAATACACCATGGCCATCAAAGGATGTTTATAATGCCTTTAAAGCAATGGAAAAAGCAGATACTATTACAATAGATCCACATAAAATGGGATATATACCATATTCAGCAGGAGGAATAATAATAAAGGATAAGAGAATGAGAGATTCTATATCCTATTTTGCAACTTATGTATTTGAAAAGGGAGCAGATATTCCATCCCTTCTTGGAGCTTTTATGCTTGAAGGTTCAAAGGCAGGTGCAACAGCAGCTTCTGTTTGGACTGCACATAAAGTTTTACCCCTTAATATAACTGGCTATGGAAAACTTATTGGAGCTGGAAATGAAGGAGCCTATAAATTATATGAAAAAATAAAAAAACAAAAATCCTATAATATTGGAGATAAAATAGTAGATATATATCCTTTAGTTTTACCAGATTTTAATATGGTTGACTTTGCCTTTAACATTAGAGGAAATAAAGATTTAAAATTAATGAATGATTTAAATCATGATTTTTATGAAGAAGCTTCCTATGTTAAAGAACAATTATATGTAAATGATTTTTTAACTTCTCACACTGATTTTACCTTTGAAGATTATGGGGATTCTCCACTTAATTTTGTTGAAGGCTGTAGTATTCCAAAAGAAGAATGGGATAAAGTTAAAAAGGTAACTATATTAAGAGCTTGTGTGCTATCACCATTTTTAAATTGTGAAAAGGTATTTGATGAATATATGAAAAAAATGGATAAAGCAATAGTTGAAAAACTTGAAAATATTCTTAAAAGCAAAGAATTTTAAAGGAAAAATCTTATAAAATATATTTATTGAATAAAAAAGAATTATAATATATAATTAACCAATGAGAAATAGTAAAATTAAATATTTTAATTGTAGGTGAATAAATTTTAATTATTTTAAAAGGGAAAATGGTGAAATTCCATTACAGCCCCCGCTACTGTAAAAGGTTACTAATTTAAAATAACCACTAAATATAAATATTTGGGAAGGATTAAATTAGGATGACCCTTAAGTCAGGAAACCTGCCTATAGTTATTAGCTATTCTTCGGAGGGAAGTAAAATAGATAAATATTTGATGAAAGTTTTAAAATTTTTATCTTGTGTTATATAAGGCACTTTTATTCCTAGTAATAAGAGTGCCTTTTTATGATTTCCTAAAATTTAGTTAATTTTTAGAGGTGAAATATGAAAAAAGCAATATTAGTAGTAAGTTTCGGGACAAGTCATTTAGATGCACTAGAAAATTCTATTGAAAAAATTGAATTAGAAATAAAGGAAAATTTTAAAGATTATGATATTTTTAGAGCCTTTACATCTCATATGATAATAAATAAGTTAAAAAGAGTACATAATATAGAGATTGATACTCCAGAGAAGGTTTTACATAAATTAAAAGAGTCAGGTTATGATGAAGTTTTAGTTCAACCACTTCACATAATACCAGGAGAAGAATATGATTATGTTAAAGGTAATGTAATTAAATTTGAAAAGCAATTTAATGTTATGAAGTTTGGAAGACCTATATTTTTCTATCAAGGAGAGGGAGAACTTCCAAATGATTATTCAATATTTATAGATAGTATAAGTGAATTATTAGAATGTAATGAAGATGAAGGAGTAATCTTATTTGGACATGGAAGTTGTCATTACTCTAATGCAGTATATGGTGCACTTCAAGCAATGCTTTATGATGAAGGCTATGAGAGAGCTTTTGTTGGAACAGTAGAAGGTTATCCAACATTAGATAGTGTTTTAAAGAGAATTGAAAAGAAAAATATAAAAAAGATAAGATTAGTTCCATTAATGGTTGTTGCAGGGGATCATGTTAAAAATGATATGGCTTCAGATGAAGAGGATTCATGGAAGTCAATATTAGAAAGTAATGGAATAGAAGTTAAGGCATATATACATGGACTAGGAGAAAAGGAAGAATTTAGAAAAATATATTTAGATCATGTAGAGGATATGATTAATGATACTTACTTAGGTTTAGGTGAAACTAGAAAAATAGCTAAATAAGTATATAAGGAGGATTTACATGAAATCTTTAATTATTGCTTCAAATAGAAGTGGTGGAGGAAAGACAACTTTTACATTAGCTTTAATGAATTCTTTAATTAAAAAGGGTTTTGATGTTCAAGGATTTAAAGTAGGACCAGATTATATAGATGGAGCTTTTCATAAGTTTATAACAGGAAAGCCATCAAGAAATTTAGATATATTTTTAATGGGAAATGATGGAGTAGAACATACCTACTCCAAAGGAAAAGGAGACCTTGGAGTAATTGAAGGAGTTATGGGATTATATGATGGAAAAGGCATTGATACCTTTGGATCAACTTATCATGTATCTAAAGAGCTTAATGATATGCCAATTCTTTTAGTAATTACTCCAGGTGCTCAAAGCGTTACTTTATGTGCTGAATTAAATGGTTTAATTAATTTTAAAAAGGCAAACATTGTAGGTGTAGTATTAAATTCAATAAGTGAAAGTTATTATACTTTATTAAAGGCTGCCATAGAGAAAAATTGTAATTTAAAAGTTTTTGGATTTATTCCAAAGGATGAAAACTTAAATCTAAAAAGTAGACATCTTGGATTAGTTCAAAGCGTTGAAGTTGATAATTTAAGAGAAAAAATAAATTATGCAAGTAAGCTTTTAGAGGAAAATATAAATTTAAATGGATTAATAGATGAATTTAAAGAATATAAAGCTAAAGGAATGAATTATAATCTTAAAAACAAAGGGATTAAAATAGGCGTTGCTAAAGATAAAGCTTTTAGTTTTTATTATGAGGAAAATTTAGAACTTTTAAAAGAAGTAGGAGAGATTACTTATTTTAGTCCATTAAAGGATAAAGAATTACCGAAGAATTTAGACTTTTTATATTTTGGAGGAGGCTATCCTGAAATATTTAAAGAGGAACTTTCTAAAAATGAATCTATGAGAAAAAGTATAAAAACTGCTTTAGATAATGGAATGGGATGTTTTGGAGAGTGTGGAGGTCTTATGTATCTAACAGAAAATATTGAAGGTTATGATATGGTAGGCTTTTTTAAAGGAAATAGTGAAATGACAAAAAGGCTTCAAAGGTTTGGTTATGCAAAGGTAACATTATGTAATGAAGAGGCTTGTTATAGCATTAATTGTCACGAATTTCACAAATCCAAAGTTAACTTAGAAGAAAATAAAGTATATAAGGTAGAAAAAGAAAATTATTTAGGTAATAAAAGTGAGTGGAGCTGTGGTTATAAAAAAAATAATGTTATAGCTGGCTATCCTCATGTTAATTTTTTAGGAAATATTGAATTTTTTAAAGAAGTTATAGGATATAAAAATTATTAAAAGGTAGGTGAATTTTAGAGAGAATAGTTAAGTTCTCTCTAAATTTAATATGGATTATATAAAGAACCCTATGGGAATAGAAAAAAGAAGTTTTGAAATTATAGGAAGTGAACTTGGAGAACATAATTTTACAGAGGAAGAACTTCTTATAGTAAAGAGAGTTATACATACAACTGCTGATTTTGAATATAAAAATTTATTAGAAATAAGTGAAGGTGCTATAGATAAGGCAAAGGAAGTATTTAAAAATGGAGGAAAGCTTTATACTGATACTAATATGATTTTATCAGGAATAAATAAAAGAGCCTTAAAGGCATTAAATTCTGATGCAATTTGCTATGTTAATTTAGATGAAGTACATACTCTAGCAAAGGAAAGAGGAATAACACGTTCAATGGCAGGAGTTGAGAAGGCATGCAAAGAAGGTGTTGATATATTTGTTTTTGGAAATGCACCAACAGCTCTTTTTAAATTAAGAGAACTTATAGAAAGTGGAGAAGCAAATCCAAAGCTTATAATTGCTGTTCCAGTTGGATTTGTTGGAGCTGCTGAAAGTAAGGAAGGATTAGATTCTTTAAAGATTCCTTATATAAGAGTTAAAGGAAGAAAAGGTGGAAGTACTGTTGCAACTGCAATTGTTAATGCTCTTATGTACATGCTTTATGAAAGGTAGTAATAAATATGCTTGATTTATATGTTGAAAGCGATGGGAAAAAGTTAAGATGCGGTTATACAACAGGTTCCTGTGCAGCAGCTGCAGCTAAAGCAGCAACATTTATGCTATTTAATAATGAAACAATTGAGTCAGTTAAAATTGATACTCCAAAGGGAATAAAACTCAATTTAGAAATAAATGAAATAAAAAGAGGAAAAGATTTCGTAGCTTGTTCAATAATTAAAGATGGCGGAGATGATATTGATGCAACTACTGGAATAGATATATGGGCTGAAGCTAAAATTATTGAAAAAGGATATTCATTAAAGGGTGGCAAAGGTGTTGGAATTATAACAAAAGATGGACTTTTTATTCCTAAGGGAGAACCTGCAATAAATAAAGTTCCAAGAGAATGTATAAAAAGAGAAGTATTAAGTGTATTGCCAGAAAATAAAGGTGTTGAAATAACAATTTCAGTACCAAAGGGTGAAGAGGTTGCTAAAAAAACCTTTAATCCAAGACTTGGAATAGTAGGTGGAATATCTATTCTTGGAACTACAGGAATTGTATATCCAATGTCAGAGGATGCCTTAAAAGCATCAGTTAAACTAGAAATAAATCAAAAGGCTTTAAATAATAAAAGACTTGTATTAACTTTTGGAAATATGGGAGAAAGGTTATGCAAAGAACTTGGATTTAAAGAAAATGAAACAGTAATTATTTCAAATTACGTAGGTTATGCACTAGAGTGCTGTGCTAGTTTAAAAATAAAAGATATAATTTTAGTAGGACATATAGGGAAAATTAGTAAGGTAGCCTATGGCTGTTTTAATACCCATAGTAGAGTAAGTGATGTAAGACTTGAAGTTATAGCTTTAGAACTTGCACTACTTGGATATGATATTTCCCTTGTAAAGGAAGTTTTAAACCAAAAAACTTCAGAGGGTGCTGTTAAATTATTAGGAAAAGGCTTTAATAATTTATATGAAAATATAGGAATTAAAATAAAAGAGAGATTAGAATTATATACTTACAATGAAATAAATTGTGATGTTGTAATGTATTACGATCCTTCTAATCCAAAATTATTATGGAGCTCATTAAAGGAGGATAATATATGATTTATATAGTTGGTATTGGACCTGGGAATTATGAATATATTCTTCCAAAGGCTAAAGAAATATTAAATAAAAGTCATAAGATTATAGGCTTTGATAGAGCTATTTCTTCTATAGATTTTATAAAAAAAGAAAAAATAATAGTAAAGTCTTTAAAAGAAATATTAAATAAAATAGAAGAAAATAAAAATTTAAATATTTCAGTAATAGCATCAGGAGATCCAACATTTTATGGAATAACAAATTATTTAAAGAATAAAATAAAAAATCCTATAGAAATAATACCCGGAATTAGTTCCTTTCAATATTTAACTAGTAAAGTAGGAGTTATGTGGAGTAATGCCTATTTAGGAAGTCTTCATGGAAGGGAAGAGGGATTTTTAATTAAGGTAAAAGAAAATAATATATCTATTTGGCTTACAGATAAAATAAACAATCCAAGTAGATTATGTGAAATATTATGTGAAAATAATATTAAGGCAAAGGTTACAATAGGAGAAAATTTATCCTATGATGATGAAAAAATAACTGTAGGAGATCCAAAGGTTTTAAGATTAGAAAATTATGATAGTTTATCAGTTGTAATAATTGAAAAACTTTAATAAAGGAGAAAATTATGAAGTTTATAAAGGATGAAGAATTTATAAGAGGAAATTGTCCAATGACAAAGGAAGATATAAGAATAAATTCAATTTCTAAACTTGATTTAGAAAAAGATTTTAATATATTAGACATTGGAAGTGGAACAGGGTCAATTTCAATTCAATGTGCTAAAATTGTAACTGAAGGAAAAGTATATTCAATAGAAAAAGATATTGATGCTATAGAAGTTACAAAAAAAAATATAGAAAAGTTTAATTGCAGCAATATAGAACTATTTGAAGGAGATGCAATAAACTATTTAAATAAATTTATAGAGGATAAAAAGAAATTTAATTCTATATTTATTGGAGGTTCTGGTGGAAGTTTAGAAGAAATTATAAACTTATCAGATAAATTGCTTATAAATTCAGGGAAAATTGTAATGAACTTTATAACTTTAAAAAATGTTTATGAAGCAATTTTAGTAATAGAAAATTTAGGATATAAAGTGGATGTATCAATGCTTCAAGTAAGTAAATCTAAAGGTAAGAGTTTAATGCTTATAGCAAATAATCCAATATTTATAGTTGAATGCAGGAAGGAAGAAAATAAATAAATGGCAAAATTATATGGAATAGGTGTAGGACCTGGAGATAAAGAACTTTTAACAATAAAGGCAGTAAAGGCTATTAGTGAATGTGACATTATTGTAGCACCAGTTGCAGTAGAAGGTGCAGAAAGTGTTGCCTTAGAAGTTGCAAAGGATTATATAAAAGATAATTGTGAAGTTGTTTTAAAACACTTTCCAATGGGGAAAAAGGATAGAGTTATAAAGTCTAAGGAAGCTTATGAATATATAAGAAGTGAAATAGAAAAGGGAAAGACAGTAGGGTTTTTAACTATTGGAGACCCTTATGTTTATAGTACATATATTCATATGTTAAAGCATATGAAAGAAAGTGGAATAGAAGTTAGTACAATACCTGGAGTAACTTCTTTTTGTGCAGCAGCTAGTTTAGTTAATAGAACACTTGTTATAGGAAATGAACCACTTTTAATATTACCAGCAGCTAGAGTTACTGATATAAAGGATGAAAAGTATGTTGTAATAATGAAGGTATATAGAAGAGAAGAGGAAGTTGTAAACTTTTTAGAGGAAAAGGGCTTTGATTATGTATGTGTACATAAAGTTGGAAGAGAAGGCGAAAGAATATTAGAAAATAAAGAAGATATAATAAATTCAAGAGAATATATGTCTTTAATTATTGCAAGTAGAGCTTAAGAGGAGGAAAAAATAATGGTTTATTTTATAGGAGCAGGTCCAGGAGATGTTGATTTAATAACAGTAAAGGGAAGAGAAACTTTAGAAAAGGCAGATGTAGTTATATATGCAGGTTCATTAGTTTCTAAGGAGCATTTAAAGTTTTGCAAACCTTCAGCAAAAATATATAATTCAGCTAAGATGACATTAGATGAAGTTATAGATGTTATGAAAGAAAATAAGGATAAGGTTATAGTAAGATTACATACAGGAGATCCTGCAATATATGGAGCAATAAAAGAGCAAATGGATGAACTTGATAAATATAATATTGAATATAAAGTTATTCCAGGAGTAAGCTCTTTTACAGCAGCAGCTTCAGTTATAAAGAAAGAATTTACCCTTCCAAGTATAACTCAAACAGTAATACTTACTAGAGTAGAGGGAAGAACTCCAGTTCCAGAGGGAGAAGATTTAGAAAAGCTTGCAAGTATTGGAGCATCAATGGCAATATTCTTATCTATTTCAATGATTGATAAGGTTGTAGCTAAACTTAGACGTGGATATGGAAGAAATGTTAACATTGCAGTTGTTGAAAGAGCAACTTGGGAAGATGAAAGAGCAATTCTTGGAACTTTAGATGATATAAGTGAAAAGGTAAAGGAAGCTGGAATTACAAAGTGTGCTCAAATTTTAGTTGGAGACTTTATAAATTGTCAGTATGAAAAGAGTAAATTATATGATAAATCCTTCACTCATATGTTTAGAGACGCTAAGGAGTAAAATATGATTGGAGTTATTAGCGTTACAGAAAAGGGGAACAAAATAGCTGAAAAGATAAATGAAAAACTTAATGGTAAAGTATTTTTTAAATCTAGAGAAAATCTAGATTTAAAAAATGTAACTAAAGATTTTATGGAAAATCTTGAAGGAATTATATTTATAAGTTCTACAGGAATTGCTATAAGACTTACTGCACCATATTTAAAAGGAAAATCAAAGGACCCTGCAATAGTTGTTGTTGATGTAAATAATAACTTTACTATAAGTTTATTAAGTGGACATTTAGGGGGAGCAAATGAGTTAACTCTTAAAGTTTCTAGTATATTAAATAATACTCCAGTTATAACAACAGCTACAGATGGAATGAACTTAGAAGCTCCAGATATGATTGCAAAAAATAATAATTTAATTATAGATAATTTAAATGTATGCAAAAATATTGCCTCTCTTCTTGTAAATGGTAATAAAGTTTACTTTAAAGATGATAAGGAATTAATAAAATTACCAAAGGGATATATAAAAACTAGAGAAGTTAAAAACAATACCCTTTGGATTACAAATAAATTAGATAATAAAAATGAAGATAATATATTAAGACTTCTAAGAAAAGATGTAATACTAGGTATAGGATGCAGAAAAGATACAGATAGCAATAAATTAAAAAAATTTGTCCTTAAAACATTAAAAGAAAATAATTATGATGAAAGAGCAGTTAAAATTATAGGTTCTATAGATGTTAAAAAAAATGAACAGGCAATAATAGACCTTGCAAAATATTTTAATTGTGAATTTAAAACTTTTAATAAAGATGAAATAAATTCTGTAGATTGTAACTATGAAGAAAGTGATTTTGTATTTAAAACAGTAGGAGTTAAAGGTGTTTGCCAGCCTACTGTACATCTTTTAGGTGGAGAAGTTACTTTAAAGAAAATAAAATATGAAGGAATGACTCTTTCAATTGGAGAAGAAATAGTAAACAAAAAAGGAGAATAAATTAATGGGAAAATTATATGTAGTAGGAATAGGACCAGGTGGTCTTGAACATATGACAATGAAGGCAAGAGATACAATATTAAATTGTGATATTATAGTTGGATACACAAAATATATAGAGATGGTAGAAGATTTAATAGACGGTAAGGAAGTTTATAAAACAGGTATGAGAGGGGAAGTTTTAAGATGCCAAAAAGCATTAGAGCTTTCTAAGGATAAAGATGTTTGTTTAATAAGTACTGGAGATGCTGGAATATATGGAATGGCTGGACTTATATTAGAACTTAAAAAGGATGAAGAGGTTATTATAGTTCCAGGGCTTACAGCATCAAGTGCAGCAGGTTCTGTAGTTGGAGCGCCACTTATGCACGATAACTGTAATATTAGTTTAAGTGATTTAATGACACCTTATGAAGAAATTAAAAAGAGAGTAAAGCTTGCAGCTGAAGGAGATTTTATAATTTCTTTATATAATCCAAAAAGTAAAGGTAGACCAGAATATTTAAAGGAATGTTTAGATATAATTAGAAATTATAGAAAAGATAATACTCCTATTGCTGTTGTAAAAAATGCCTTAAGAGATGATATGAGTTATACTATAACAACTTTAGATAAATTTGATACTGAAATAGTTGATATGATGAGTATTGTTATAGTTGGAAATTCAAAAAGTTATATTAAGGATAATAAATTTATAACACCTAGAGGATATAAAATAGAGGAAAAGTAATGATTGGATTTATATTAGGTACTTCTGAAGGGAAAAAAATATTAAAAAGTATAAATAATTATACAGATAAAATAGTTGTTTCAACAGCTACAGAGTATGGTGGAGAATTACTTAAAAGTTATAAGATGAAACATTTAAATACTAAGCCGCTAGATAAGGATGGATTAATAAATTTAATAAAGGAATTTAATATAAAGGTGTTAGTTGATGCCTCTCATCCTTATGCAACAGAGGTTAGTAAAAATGCAATGGAAGCTTCAAAGGAAACAAATATAGATTATATTCGCTATGAAAGAGAAGGAATACTTAGTAATTCAAATAGTGAAAATATAATAAAAATTAAAGGCTATTATGAATTAAAGGAAGTTTTAGAAAAAGTTCCAGGAAATATACTAAATACAACTGGAAGTAGAAATATAAAAAACATTATTAATTTAAATTGCCAAAATAGAATTATTCATAGAGTGCTTCCATCACCTAAAATACTTGAAGAAATAATAAATTTAGGAGTTAACATTTCTGATATTATAGCCATGAAAGGTCCTGTAAGCTATGAAATGAATATGGGATTTATAGATCAATATAATGCAAAGGCAATAATAACTAAAGATAGTGGATTAGCTGGAGGGGTAGAGGAGAAACTTAAAGCCTCAATAGATAAAAATATAAAGCTTATAGTAATAGAAAAGCCTAAAATAAAATATGGAAATACTTTTTATAAAGAAGAAGAATTAGTTAATTATTTAGTAAATAATTATAAATTTTAAAAGTAAATTAGGAGCTTTAATATGATTGAAATAATAATAGGATACATAGGGGATTTAATAATAGGAGATCCCCAAAATCCTTTCCACCCAATTAGGGGAATTGGAAAAGTTGCAAAGATTAGTGAAAATATATTTAGAAAAATATTTAAAAATAAACTTAAATTAGCAGGTCTTTTAACTTGGCTTACTGTTGTATTAATAGTATTTTTCTTAAATATTTTTATAATAAAGGGACTTGGGATTATAAGTCCATATCTTTCAATAGCTTATAGTGGAATAGCTATTTATTTTTGCTTATCTACAAAAGCATTAAAGGTTGAAGGTTTAAAGGTAATAAAATATTTAAGAAAAAATGATATTAATGGAGCTAGAAAACAATTATCTTACATAGTTGGAAGGGATACAGAAAGTTTAGATGAAGAGGGAATAACAAAGGCTGTTATTGAAACTGTAGCAGAAAATTTATCAGATGGAATAATAGCACCATTATTTTTTGGAGGAATATTTGGAGCACCACTTATGTTTTTATATAAGGCAGTAAATACAATGGACTCTATGTTTGGATATAAAAATGATAAGTATAAAGATTTTGGATATTTTCCTGCAAAACTTGATGATGTATTTAATTATATACCAGCTAGGTTATCTTCATATCTAATTATAATAGCTGCATTTTTATTAGGATTAGATTATAAAAATGCCTTTAAAATTTACAAAAGAGATAAAAATAATCATACAAGTCCAAATAGTGCTCATCCAGAATCAGCAGTAGCAGGAGCTTTAGATATAAGACTTGGAGGAGCAAATTATTATTTTGGTAAATTAGTAAAAAAACCTGAAATAGGAGATCCATTAAAGAAAATAACTTTAAAAGATGTAGATTTAGCTAACAAAATATTATATTTAACTTCATTTCTAGGAGTTATAGTAGCTTGTATAATAAGCAAGATTATAGAGGTGATTTAATTTTGAAAAAATCTGTTCATGGTGGAAATATTGATGAAATTTGTAGAAAATATAATATAAGTAAGGATGAAATTACTGATTTTTCAGCAAATATAAATCCATTAGGACTTAATGAAAATATAAAAAATTCAATAATAAATAGTATAGAAGAAATAATACATTATCCAGATATAACTTATCTTTCACTTAAAGAAGAAATAGTTAAATCAGAGAGAATAAATATAGAAAATTTATTTTTAGGAAATGGGGCAGCTGAATGTATATTTAATTTAGTTAGAGGCATGAAACCTAAAAATACACTTATCTTAGCTCCAACTTTTTCAGAATATGAAGAAGCCCTTAAAAGTATAGATGGAAATATAGAATATTTTTTATTAAAGGAAGAAGAGGACTTTAAATTAAATGAAAGGTTAATAGATAGATTAGATGAAAGCTTAGACCTTTTATTTATATGTAATCCTAATAATCCAACAGGAGTTATAACAAAAAAAGATTATTTAGAAAAGGTAATTAAAAGGGCAAAGGAATTAAATATTTATGTTACCCTTGATGAATCTTTTTTAGACTTTGTAGAAGATAAAGAAAAATATTCAGTACTTAATTTAATAAGCAAATATGATAATTTAATAGTTATAAAATCTTTAACTAAGTTTTATGCAATTCCAGGTCTTAGAATAGGTTTTGGAGTTACAAATAATAAGGAATTATTAAATAAAATAAATAAAGTTACCATGTCTTGGAATGTAAATACATTAGCAGAAATTGCAGCAACAAAAGGATTAAAAGAAGAAAACTATAAAAAAGAAAGTATTAATTATGTAAATGGTGAAAGGGAATATTTATATAATAATTTAAAAAATATAGATAATATAAAGGTTTTTAAGCCATCAGTTAATTTTATATTTTTTAAGATAAATTTAAATATAGATTTAAAGGAAGAACTTTTAAAGTATGGGATTTTAATTAGAAGTTGTAATAATTATAAAGGGTTAGATAATAAGTTTTATAGAATTGCAGTTAGAACAAGGATAGAAAACAATAAAATAATAAATGCATTAAATAAGGTTTTTAATAATGAAAGATAAAAAAGTTTTAATAATTTTAGATGGATATTTTGAAAATACAAGTGAAATAAAAGATATTATAAACTTAAATTTTGAAAAATTACAAAAGAAAAGTAATTTTTTTTATAGAGGAGAAGTAGATAACTCCCTATTAGAATATGATGTTGACAGTTTAAATTGTATATTTAATATTTTGGGATATTCGCCAAAGGAAAATAAAATATATGAAAGAGCTTATTTTGAGGCTTTATCAAGGGGATATAACCTGAATTTAGATAAATCCCTTTTAAGATGCAATTTAGTAAAAGTTAATAATGGAAGATTAATAGATTTTACAGGGGGATTATCTACAAAGGATATGGATTTACTTATTAGTAAATTTATAGATAACCTTAAAGATAAAAGGGAGTTTAATAAATATTTTAATCTTCTTCATTGTGATGCTTATAGAAATTTACTTTTTGTAAATGAAAAATATGAAAAATTAAATAATATAGTATTTTTAAAACCTCATAGCAATGTAGGAGAATATATAAAGTATATATTACCTAAAATGCAGGGAGAAAATAGTGAAAGCTTAAATTTATTACTTAAATTTATAAAGTTTTCTTATAATTATTTTAAAAGCTTAGGTTATGAAGGTTTGATGTTATATCCTTGGGGACTTTCTAAAAGGTCAGAAATTGCTCCTTTAACTGAAAGGTATAATATAAATGGGGGAGTGATTTCAGGAATTGATTTAGTAAAAGGAATGGGTAAATCACTAGGGTTAAAGGTGATAAAGCTAAAGGAATCAACAGGAGATTATGACACTTCATTAATAGAAAAATTTAATAAGGCTAAGGAAAACTTAAATGATTTAGACTTTTTACTTATACATATAAATGGCTGTGATGAAATAGCTCATAGAAAAGATACTATAGGAAAAGCCTTATTTTTAGAAAAAATATTTAAGGAATTAATTAATCCATTAGTAGAAGAGGTTAATAAAAAATATAATTATTCTTTATTAATAACAGGAGATCATATAACTAATTCATTAACTGGCAATCATGAAAGAGGAAAGGGAGAATTTTTGCTATTAAATTCTAAAGAGAAAAACATAAATTCTCATAGTGAAAGTAAAGAGTTAATAAACTTAATTTTTATTTAAAAGGATTGATAAGATGAAATCTAAAGGAATAATGTTACTTGGAACAGCCTCATCAGTAGGAAAAAGTACATTAGCTGCGGCAATTTGTAGATATTTTACTAATAAATCTTTAAAGGTTTGTCCATTTAAGGCTATGAATATATCCTTAAACTCTTTTGTTACAGAGGATGGACTTGAAATGGGAAGAGCACAGGTTGTTCAGGCAGAGGCTTGCAATATAAAGCCAAAGGCTTTTATGAATCCATTACTTTTAAAGCCAAATGGAGGAAAGACTCAAGTTATTGTAAATGGAAAAGTTAAATTTATAATGGATGCCTATAAGTATAAAGAAATAAATAAAGAATTAAAAAAGGAAGTTTTAAATACTTATAATTCTATAAAAGATAAATATGATTTATTAGTACTTGAAGGTTCAGGAAGCTGTGCTGAAATTAATTTAAAAGAAACTGATATAGCTAATATGGCAATGGCTAAAATGGCAGATGTACCTGTAATATTAGTAGCTGATATAGATAGAGGTGGAGTTTTTGCCTCTGTTGTTGGAACTATTATGTTATTAGATGAAGAGGACAGAAAGAGAGTTAAAGGTGTAATAATAAATAAATTTAGAGGAAGAGTAGATTTATTTAAAGATGCCATGAAACAATTAGAGGATATAATAAATATTCCAGTTCTTGGTGTTATGCCCCACTGTAAATTAGATATTGAAGATGAGGATGGAGTAAGTGAAAAAATATTAAAAAATAACAGCAATAATAAAGGAAAAATAGATATAGCTATAATTAAACTTTCTCATATGTCTAATTTTACTGATTTTAATAATTTAGAGAGAAATGAGGATTTAAATGTAAGGTATGTTAATAATATTAATGACCTTAAAAACCCTCATATGATAATAATTCCTGGAAGTAAAAATACTATTGAAGATTTAAAAATATTAAAGGAAAATGGAATCTTTAATAAAATAAAGGAGTTAAATTCTAAAGGAACTTTAGTTTTTGGAGTTTGTGGTGGTTATCAAATTCTTGGAGAAAAGGTTATAGATAATAACCAAATAGAAGGAAATGTATCAGAAGAAGAAGGATTAGCTTTATTAAAGTTTAAAACTAAATTTAATAAAGATAAAACAACTCTTCAAATTAAGGCAAAAGTTAATGGAAAAACACCTTTTGGAGAAGAATTTGAAGGTATAAAATTAGAAGGTTATGAAATACATAATGGAGTTAATGAATATGATGATGAAATAATACCTTTTATTTGTGATGAAAATAATAGAATTGTTGGATCAGTTAATGAAAAGGGAACAGTTGTTGGAACTTATCTTCATGGAATTTTTGATTCTGATGAATTTAATTTAAAGTTACTAAATTATATAGGAAAGAAAAATAATATAGAACTTAATAGTAAAAAGCATTATTCTTATAAAGAGCATAAGAACAATGAATATAATAAACTGGCAAAACTTTTAGAAGAAAATATAGATATAGAAAAATTAGAAAAAATAATATTTTAATAGTGAATAATATTACCTCTTTAAGATAAAAATTAATTATATGTAGAATAAATTTATTTAAGGAGAGTTTATATTATGGAAGCTATAAAAAAACATTTATTAGATGGAACATTAGAACAGTACAATAATAATGTAGTACCTAAAGTACCAGTTTTTGCAGGAGAAGATATAACATCAGAAGTTTATTATTTTAAGCCTAACCAAGTATTAAAGGAGCATAGACATCCAGCTGGAGAGCAAATATTTATTTTCTTAAAAGGCTCAGGCAAGATGATAGTTAATGATAAAGGATATGATGTTAATGAAGGAAGCACTGTATTTGTAAAAACAGGAGAATGGCATGAAATCATTAATGGAACTGTTGAAGAAATGATTGCAGTCCAAGTAACTAAAACAAATGCAGGAGCTGAGTATAAATAAAATAGTTAAAAGTATATTTAAAAAAGATTTAAATTAAAAATTTTAATTTAAATCTTTTTTTTGTTTTTAAAGATGTATAATTTATTTATAGGATAAAAAAGGGAGGATTTTATGTTAAAATTACGTGGAATTTATAAAAAAATACATAATAAAGAAATACTTAAAGACTTAAACTTAGAAGTAAAAGAAAATGAAATTTTTGGTTTTTTAGGCCCAAATGGTGCAGGTAAAAGTACTACAATGAAAATTATTTGTGGTTTAATTAAACCTGATAAGGGTGAAGTTTTGATAAATAATATAAATATAAATGAAAATAGAATAGAAGCTTTAAAAAATTTAGGCGCTTTAATCGAAAGTCCAAAAATTTATTCTTTTTTCTCTGCTAGAGAAAATTTAATGCAAATAGCAAGAATAGAGAAAATTAATGAAAATGAAGTGGATAAAGTATTAGATTTAGTAGGTTTAAAATATACAAATAGTTTAAAAGTAAAAAACTTTTCTTTAGGTATGAAACAAAGGTTAGGTATTGCTCAAGCTATAATAGGAAATAAAAAAATATTAATTTTAGATGAACCTACAAATGGTTTAGATGCTAATGGTGTAATAGAATTTAGAAATATGTTAAAAACATTAGTTAAAACAAAAAATATTTCTGTATTTATTTCATCTCATAAATTAGATGAAATTGAAAAGATTTGTGATGAAGTTGCATTTCTTGAAAATGGAACAATAAAATCTATTCAAAGTATAAAAAATCAATTATGTAAAGAAATTTTAATTTCTTCCCAAATCTATAATATTGAAAATTTAATTAAAAACAATAATTTAAAATTAATTAATTTTGAAATTTCTAATGAGAAAATAAAAATAATATGTGAAAACAAAAGACTGACTTCATTTTTAAGTTTTTTAATTAATAATGATATTAATTTATCTAGTATTATTATTAAAGAAAAAAGTTTAGAGGAAAAATATTTAAATTTAATGGAAGGGGATTATAATGATTAGTTTAGTAAAAAATGAATTATTTAAATTAATAAAAAATAAAAAATTAATGATGTTGATAATAATTTTGTCATTGTTAAGTTTTGGTCTTATTTCTTTATGTTTTTTTCAAACTAGCAATTACTCCTTAAATAAGGATATAAATACACTTAATCAATTAAAGGAAAAAGATTCTCATTTAAAAAATGATAGTAAAGATAAACTTCCTATAGAGAAACGAATCAATCAATTAGAGTCAATGATTAATAATCATAATAATTTAAAAAATAAAAATTTTAATTGGAAGAAATCTTTACAAGAGCAAAATAAATTACTAGAAACTAAAAAATTAAATGAAAATAAAACAGAAAAAGGTATTTCAAATACACGAATAGAGATGAATAATGTATTAATAAATAATAATATAAAACCAACTTCTAAATATAGTTCTAATAGTTATGATTTTTTGACAACTTTCATATATATAATGAGTACTTTTTTTATGTTTTTTATAATTTCTATTACAATTTCTGATATTATATCAAATGAGTATTCTAATAATAATATACAAACTATTTTATTATTACCAATTCAAAAATGTAAAATTATTTTTAGCAAAGCTTTTGCTGCTATAATATTATTAGTATCTACTTTTTTATTATTTGATTTAATTGTATTTATTATTTCTGGGATTATATATTCTTTTGGTAATTATAAAACTCCTATATTTGTAAATCCAAAGTTTGAAAATAGTATAATATTAAACCAATCCTATAACCAATATATTTCAGCATTGCCTGACACTTCAACATATATTAGTGTGGGTAATCTTTTAATAAAAGCTATAATTTTTCAAGTTTTATTTATAATTTGTACTGTATTATTTTGTACACTTATATCTTTATTAACTAAAAATAATATAATTTCACTAATAATAACTGTCTTAACTCCAGTTATAGCTTTATTTATAAATTCATTTTTAGCAAAAACAGGAGTAATGAAAATACTAAGTGTATTCTTTGTTTTTTTAAATAATCCAATTGATATAATAACTAATAAATATCCTATTTTAACTGGATGTACATACATAAACTATAATTCGAGTTTATTTATTTTAATAATTTGGATTATATTATTATTATCTTTATTGAAATTATTTTCTGGAAATTTGAAATATAAAAAATAATTTCAATGAAAATATTTTCATTATTTACTATAAACTTAGTATTTAGTTTTTTCGTAAATATAAATGGACTGTTGCATTAAAGAATTAATGTGACAGTTTTTTTTATAAAAATTTTAAAAATATATTGAAAAACGTTTACAAGTATATTATTATATAGTTAATCGATTTAGTGAAACGATTTAGTAGGAAGGATGAAAAATATGAACAAAGTTTGTGTACTTGGAAGTATAAATATGGATTTAGTTATAAAGGTTAATGAAATGCCAAAGGAAGGTGAAACAATACTTTCAAAATCCTTTGAAAAAATAGCAGGTGGCAAAGGAGCTAACCAAGCAGTTGCTGCAAAGAGATCTGGTAATTTAGTTTCAATGATTGGGAAAATAGGAAAAGATGATAATGGAGAAATATTAAAAGGATTATTAGAAAAAGAAGGAATAAATACTAATTTAATATTTGAAGATGATAAAGAACCTACAGGTATGGCTATGATAACAGTAAATAATAATGGAAATAATTCAATAGTTGTTATTTCAGGTTCAAATATGACATTAAATGAAGAGGAAATAGAAAAATCTAAGGAGGAAATAAAGAAAAGCCATATATTAATATCTCAATTTGAAACTCCAGAAGATTGTACATTAAAAGCTTTTAAAATAGCAAAAGAAAATAATATTATAACTATTTTAAATCCAGCACCAGCTAAAAAAATAAATGATGAATTATTAAAATATACAGATATAATTATTCCAAATGAAACAGAGGCAGAAGTTTTAACAGGAATAAAGGTTAATGATTTAGAAACAGCTAAAAAAGCTTCTAAAGAATTATTAAAAAAAGGTGTTAAGTTTGTAATTATAACTTTAGGAGAAAAGGGAGCTGCTGTTATAAGTAAAGATGATGGACAAGTAGTACCAGCTTTTAAAGTTAAAGCAATAGATACAACAGCAGCAGGAGATAGTTTTATTGGAGGTTTAAGTTTTAAACTTAATACAGAAAATTTAAGTTTTGAAAATTTATTAAAGGCAGTTAAATTTGGTAACAAGGTTTCTTCAATAACAGTTCAAAGGGAAGGAGCACAACCTTCAATTGCGAAAATAGAAGAAGTAATTGAAGTTTATGGAGAGGAGTAACATTTATGAGAAAGACAAAATTATTAAATAGTGAAATAGGAACAGTAATATCAAAGATGGGACATACAGATTCTTTAGCTATAGGAGATTGTGGATTACCTATACCAAAGGATGTACAGAGAATAGATTTAGCATTAATTAAAAATTTACCTACATTTTTAGATACATTAAAAGCTGTACTTTTAGAACTTGAAATAGAGGAAGTAATTATAGCAGAAGAAACAGAAAAAATAAGTACAAAACTTTTTGAAGAAATAAAAAAGGAAATTGGAGATGTTAAAATAACATTTTTAAGTCATGAAGGATTAAAAGAGGAACTTAAAAATTGCAAGGCTGTAATAAGAACAGGAGAACAAACACCTTATGCAAATATTATTTTAAAGTCAGGAGTTGTATTTTAAAAGGAGGAGTTACTATGGGTTTAAAAAAACCAATGTTAAAAATGGAGGGAGTGAGTAAATCATTCCCTGGTGTTAAGGCTCTAGACAATGTTAATATAACTGCTTATGGAGGAGAGGTTACTGCTTTAATGGGTGAAAATGGAGCAGGAAAGTCAACTCTTATGAAAATACTAAGTGGTGTATATGAAAAAGATAGTGGAGATATATTTATTCAAGGAGAAAAGGTAAATATTAAAGGAATAAAAGCTGCTGAAGAATTAGGAATTACAATAATACATCAAGAACTTAGCGTTATTAATAATTTAACTGTTTGCGAAAATATATTTCTTGGAAATGAAAAAATAAGTAAAGGAACAAGAAAAATAAATAAGAAGCTTTTAGAAGAAAGAAGTAAAATGTTTTTGGATCAAATAGGTTGTAATGTAGATCCAAAGGAGCTTGTTTCAAATTTAAATGTTGGGGAAAAGCAAATGATTGAAATTGCAAAGGCATTAACTAAAAATGCAGCAGTAATAATAATGGATGAACCGACAACAGCCCTTACAGATGTTGAAACTAAACAGTTATTTAAAGTAATAGAAAGTTTAAAGAAAAAAGGAATAGCAATTATATACATATCACACAGGATGGAAGAAATATTTGCAATTTGCGATAGAGTTGAAGTTTTAAGAGATGGAAAATATGCAGGAAATGCAAAGGTTAAAGATATAGATAATGATAAGTTAATAACAATGATGGTTGGAAGAAAGATAGAAGATCAATTTCCTTATAGAGAAACAAAAAAAGGAAAGGTTATTTTAGAAGTTAAAGATTTAAGTTCTAAAAAGGGAGTTTATGATGCAACCTTTAATGTTAAAGAGGGAGAAATATTAGGAATTGCAGGGCTTATGGGATCTGGAAGAACAGAACTTGCAAAAACTATATTTGGAGCTTACAAAAAAAGTGGTGGAACAGTTAAAGTTAATGGAAAAGAATTAAAGGGAGGAAGCATACAAGAGGCAATAAAAAATGGAGTATGTTATCTTTCAGAGGATAGAAAAAAAGAAGGCTGTGTTTTAGGTTTATCAGTAGCAGATAATATGACTATTTCAAATCTTCAAAGTTATGAGAATAAACTTGGAGGATTAAACAAAAAAAGTGAAATGGAAGATGTAAATGAATTCATAAATAAGATAAGAATTAAAACACCAAATCCACAGCAGTTAATGAAAAATTTAAGTGGAGGAAATCAACAGAAGGTTATATTAGCAAAGTGGCTTATGCTTAAACCCGAGGTTTTAATAATAGATGAGCCAACTAGAGGTATTGATGTTGGTGCTAAGAAGGAAATATATGAGCTTTTAAATGAGCTTAAAGAAAGTGGAAAAGCTATAATTATAATTTCTTCAGACTTGCCAGAAGTTCTTGGAATAAGTGATAGGATAATGGTTATGAGTGAAGGGCATATAACTGGAGAAGTATTAAGAAGTGAGGCAACACAAGAAAAAATAATGAAATTAGCAGTTGGAGTAAATTAATTTTAAAAGGTGAGAGGAGAATTTCTTATGAAGGAAAACTACAAGGAATATTTAGATAAATATAAATCTTTAATTGGATTAGTGCTTTTATGTATAATTATAACTTTTGTAACACCAAGCTTTTTAACATTAGCAAATATATCAAATGTATTTACACAGGTTTCAGTTAATGCAATTATTGCAATAGGTATGACCTTTGTTATATTAACAGGAGGTATTGATTTATCAGTTGGCTCAACCCTTGCAATTAGTGGAGCCCTTGGAGCTTCAATAATTAAATCAACTGGAAATATATTTTTAGCAATAATTGTAGCTTCAATAGTTGGAATAGCAATTGGACTAGTTAATGGAATATTAATAGCAAAGGGAAAATTACAAGCATTTATAGTAACCCTTGCAACAATGACAATATTTAGAGGAGCAACTTTAGTATTTACAAATGGAACTCCAATATCTAAATTGCCAGAAAAGTTTTTAGAAATAGGTAATGGAAAGTTAGGCTTTATACCAGTTCCAGTTATTATAACAATAATAATAGCAATAATTTCAATATATGCATTATCACAAACTAGATTTGGAAGATATTTATACGCTTTAGGTGGAAATGAAGAGTCAGCAAAGCTATCAGGAATAAATACAGATAAAATAAAGGTTATGACTTATGTTATATCAGGTTTTGTAGCTTCAATTGCAGGAGTTATAATAACTAGTAGAATAGGTTCTGCATCACCAAATGCAGGTACAGGATTTGAACTTGATGCAATAGCAGCTGTTGTAATTGGAGGAACTTCTCTATCAGGTGGAGAAGGTAAAATTTCAGGAACAATAGTTGGTGCTTTAATAATAGGTGTATTAAATAATGGATTAAACTTAATGAATGTTTCACCTTTTTATCAATCAATAGTAAAAGGATTAGTTATATTAATAGCAGTATTATTAGATAAAAAAAGTAGAAAGAAATAAAATTTAGGGAGGCAAAAAATATGCGAATAAAAAAGAGAGTAATTGCTATTCTTGTAATTGTAGTGTTAGTTTTAGGTTCACTAACTGGATGCATGAAAAAAGATAACCCTAAAAAGATTGGAATGGTTCTTTCAACTTTAAATAATCCATTTTTCGTTTCAATGAAAGAAGGAGCAGAAAAGGAAGCTAAGAAGTTAGGGTTTGAATTAATAGTTTTAGACTCAACAAATGATCCAGCGAAGGAAAGAGCAAATGTTGAGGATTTAATTCAACTTGGAGTAACAGCACTACTTATAAATCCAACAGATAGTGATGCTGTTGTAAATACAATAAAGGTTGCAAATAAAGCAAAGGTTCCAGTAATAACATTAGATAGACAAGCTAATGGAGGTTTTGTTACAAGCCATATAGCATCTGATAACGTTGTAGGTGGAGAAATGGCTGGAAAGTTTGTACTTGATAAATTTAAGGATAAGAAAAATATAAATATAGTTGAAATACAAGGAATACCAGGAGCTTCTGCAACAAGAGATAGAGGACAGGGCTTTCATAATATTTTAGATAAAGATAAGAAGGCTAAATTTATATCAATTCAAGCAGCTGACTTTGATAGACAAAAGGGACTTCAAGTTATGGAAAATATAATTCAAAGAGATCCTAATATACAAGTTGTATTTGCTCATAATGATGAAATGGCACTTGGAGCTGCAAAGGCAGTAAAGGTAGCTGGTCTTAATACTATGATAATTGGCTTTGATGGTAATGAAGATGCTAAAGAGGCAGTAGATAAAGGAGAAATGAAGGCTACAATAGCACAGCAACCAGATGAAATTGGAGCTTTAGGAGTGGAACTTGCAGCAAAGATTTATAAGGGAGAAAAAGTTAAAAATAATATAGCAGCAGATTTAAAAATTTATACAAAATAAAAAAGTAAAAGCCTGAAATTAAAAAAATCAGGCTTTTTAAATTTAACTAATGAAAATTTAATTAATTATTAAAATAATTTCATAATTCTATAAAAATCAATACTAGTTTAAAACATAATTTTAAAATTTAACATATAAATGAAAAATATGGTATAATTCTAATAATAAACTTGTGGGAGGGAAAATATGAAAAAGACAACATTGTTGGATATAGCAAAAGCAGTTAATGTTTCAAAGACCACAGTATCAATGGTACTTAATAATAAAGAAAATAATATATCAAAAGGGACAAAAGAAAAAATATTTAAGGCTGCTAAAGAACTAAACTATATACCAAATTATCTAGCAAAAAGTTTAATTACTAAAAAATCTTATAGTATTGGAGTTTTAGTTCCAGATATTCAAAATCCATTTTTTAGTGAAATGGCAAAGGGTATGGAAAAGATAGCAGAAGAAAAGGGATATAGTATAATATTATGTAATACTTTAAATAGTAAAAAAAGAGAGGCAGAACATATTAGACTTCTTATGAGTAAGGCTATAGATGGGTTAATAATAGCTCCAATTGATGATAAAAGTGAGTCTTTTAAATTATTAGAAAGCCAAGGAGTTCCTTTTGTAATAGTTGATAGAATTATAGAAAATTTTGAGAATTTTAATGGGGTATTTTGTGATAATGCTAAAGGAATAAATTTAGGAATGGATTATCTTTATAATAAAAATAAAAGAAAAATAGCCTTTATAGGTGGAAATAAAGAACTTAGAACTGCTAATATAAGATTAAAAACTTATATTGAAAAGGTTATTGAATTTGGAATTTATAATAAGGAATTTAATATAGAGGAAGAATTTTCTTTAGAAGGTGGTTTTAAAGCTACAGAAAAGTTAATGAAGAAAAATTTAAATATTGATGCTATATTTTATAGTAGTGATGTTATGGCAATTGGAGGAATAAAATATTTACTTAGAAATGGATATAAAATACCAGAGGATATAAGTATATTAGGCTTTGATAATATAGATATTTGTAAATTTATTGAGCCAGAACTTACAACAATAGCACAGCCAATATATAAGATGGGGGAAGAGGGAATAAAGTTACTTATAGATTTAATAGATAAAAAAGATATTAAAGAAAAAATAATAAAATTACAACCTTATCTTATTGAAAGAAGTACAGTTAAATAATTATGATTAAAAGGAGCATTTATAAAGTGCTCTTTTATTGTTTTTATATAAGTCTATGGTTTAGTTGAGGGTTGATCTTACAAGTCATATCTAAAATCAATACTAGTTTAAAACATAGAATTATATAAATAAAAAACAATAAGAAAAGTCTTTAAATTTGTAAATACATATTGCAAATCGGTTTACTATATAATATTATTTAAATATGTGATTATAAAATTACTATAAAATTTAACAAAAGGGGATGGCTTTTTATGAGGAAAAGCAAAGAAATAACAAAAATGTTAGTATTAACAGCTTTAGTTTCTACAATGACTGTAACAAGTGTTTTAGGAACTACTACTGTAAATGCAGCTACTGTAAATGGTAAAGATAAAAAAATTTCTGCTGAAAAGAAAGAAAATCAAGGAGAAATAATTGAAAAGGTTAGATTAAGATGGAAAAATGATTTAACAGGTGGAGACACAATTGATGTAAATAATCCTGTTATAGCTAAAAAAATATCTTCTTATGAAACTAATACTACTAAAGTTTTACAAACTATGAATATGGATAAGCAAAACAAATGGTTATGGAAAAATTATAGCAATTATAAAAAGAATCCAGCTGAAATAGTTAAAATGTTAGATAATGTAATATCTATGTCAAAGGCTTATAATTTACCTAACAATAAATACTATCATAGTGAAGCTCTTAAGAAAAAGATAATATATGCTTTAGATTGGATAAATGAAAACGCATACAATAATAAGGTTGAACAATATGGAAATTGGTGGGATTGGCAAATCGGTATACCAGGAAGATTAAATGATGCAGTTATATTAATGTATGATGATCTATCAGAAAAACAAATAAAAAATTATATGGATGCAATACAAAAATTTATACCAAGAATTGATCCAGGAGGTAAACATTTTACTGGAGCTAATTTAGCAGATACATGTTTAAATAAGCTTCTTCAAGGAGTTATTTCAAAGGATCCCAAAAAAATAAAGGAAGCATCTGATGGTATTGTAAGCGTTTTTAATTATGTAACTAGTGGTGATGGTTTTTATCCAGATGGTTCTTATGTGCAACATGGAGTAATAGCCTATACTGGATCTTATGGGGCTGTTTTAATAAATAAAGTTTCAAATTTAATGTATTTATTAGAAGGAACACCATGGACTATAAAATCAGAAAATAAAGATAATATATATAAGTGGATATTTGAAAGTTTTGACCCTATAGTTTATAAAGGCTATGTTATGGATATGGTATGTGGAAGATCAATATCAAGAGAAAAGGATAATGGATATAATAAAACTTCTGGAATTATGGAAGGTATGATGAAACTTTCAATGATTTCTGATAAAGTTACATCAAGAAAAATATTAAGTTTAGTTAAGGAATGGGCTAATGAAGCATCTGATGTAATCGATTTTGGTACAAAGTTTAAGTCAATAAATTCAACAAACAAATTTTATAAGATGATGAAGGATAATAGCATAGTACCAACAAAGCAAGGAGATCATGATTATGAATTAAATATGATGGATAAGACTATTCATGAAAGGTCAAATTATTCATTAGCTATTTCAAGAAGTTCAACTAGAATTAGTAAATATGAGTTTATGAATAAAGAAAACTTAAAGCCTTGGTTCCAAGGGGATGGAATGACATATCTTTATAATAATGATTTAACTCAGTTTTCAGAAGATTTTTGGCCAACAGTTGATCCATATAGACTTCCAGGAACAACTATAGATAAGAGAAAAAGAGAAGATAAAAAGATACTTGAAGGGGTTGACCCAGCATCATCTCTTCAAGATAAAGTTTATTATGAACTTACAAATAGTAACTGGTCAGGTGGAAGTAAACTTGGAAAGTATGGAGTTTCTGGAATGAAAATAAGCAATAAAAATGATTCATTAACTGCAAATAAATCTTGGTTTATGTTTGATGATGAAATTGTTTCATTAGGTTCTGGAATAACAGATAAGGATAATTATGGAGTAGAAACAATAGTAGAAAATAGAAAGATAAAGAAAGATGGATCAAATAAGTTTGTTGTAAATGGCAAAACAGAAGTTAATTCCTTAGGAAACAAAGGAGAAGTTAAAAATGCAAAATGGGCCTATCTTCAAGGAAATAATAATGGTTCAAGTATAGGATATTATTTCCCTAAGGGAGAAGATATAAATTTAATAAGGGATAAACGAAATGGTAATTGGTTAGATATAAATAAAGGAACTTCATCAGTAAATAAGGAAGTAACAAATAATTATTTAACTATGTACATTAATCATGGTAAAGATATAAAAAATAAAGAATATAGTTATGTTTTATTACCAGGAAAGTCAGAAAAACAAGTTGAAGAGTATTCAAAAAACTCTAAAATTGAAATTTTAAGAAATGATGATAAAGTAAGTGGAGTAAAGCATAATGGTTTAAATATAGAAGGAGCAAACTTCTGGGCAGATGGGAAAAATACGTCAGGTTCAATAACTTCAAATAAAAAATCATCAATAATTACTAAAGAGGATAAAGATAAGGTTTTAAATATTGCAGTATCTGATCCTACATTTGAAGGAGATAAGATTTCAGTAGAAATAAGTAAGCCAGGAGCTAAAGTTATTTCTAAAGATGATAGAATATCAAATGTAAAATTAAAGGATGGAAAAATTTCCTTTGATGTAAATACCAAAGATGCAGGTGGAAGAAGTATTAATTTAGCTGTTAAATTAGATGATAATAAAAAGGAAAATTCTAAAGATAATGAAGATAAAGGTAAATCAAAAGATGAAACTTCAAATGGATCTAAAGTAGTTGAAAATAAGAATAATAATAAATCTAATGATTTGAAAGATAAAAATGAAAAATCAAATAATTCAGTTAAAGATAAATCTTCAAATAGTATACTTCCATCAACAGGGCTTACAGCTGGTATGGGTGGAATACTTGGAATTGGAGCATCATTAGTTGGAGCTGGAATTACAATTTTCAAGAAAAAGAGAAATAAATAGATAATAAATGGTTTATAATAAAATGTGTAGATAATTTCTACACATTTTTATTATAATATGTTTACATCCTATATAAATTATTAATATAATAAATATGATATAATGTTTATGTTATTTATGACATAAAAAACTAAAATACAAAAACGAAGGAGTACATTATGAGAGTAGTTTACAAAAATCCAAAAGAATTAGCAACCTGCTTAAAGGACTTAGTTGATCAATATTTAGATAATCTTATGACTTATGAAAAGTTAGAAGATAAAATAACTAAAATTGTTAATGCTAATAAAAATAGTGTATACAAAGATGGACATATGCCAGTTAAGTTAGCTAATATATTAGAGGATGAAAGAATAGAAATTATAGATAAAATAATGGCTAATAATTAGATTATAAGTTTATGACTAATACATATTGAAGATGATTTAATAAAAGCCTAAGTTTATAAAAATATTTTTAAAATCTTCTTTTTTAATGTATAATAAACAAGCAAAGAAAAATAAATTAAGTGAGTATAACTAACTTCTTTTAAAGTTAGAGAAAATTATTTTAAATCCACTTAAGATTAAAGTATATATATTTGAAAGAAGGTAGAATTTAGTATGGCAAATATAAGAATATTTAATAAAAAAATTCAATGGGATGGTTTAAATTTAACTTGTGTAATGGAAAGATATTTAGACACTGATAATATAGCTTTAGAGGTATATGATGAATATGGTGAATTTTATGAATGTATTACATTAGATTATAAAGAAAAATTACCTAAATCAAATAATGCTATTATAAATAATAGAAATGAATGTGAAGGTGTTTTAAGTGCTTTAACAAGTGCAAATGCTGCTAAAGTTGTTGGAAAAATTGATGTTAATCTTTTAATGAGAGATTTAGTAGTTGTTAATAGTAGAGAATTTAAGGAAATTGATGAAGATGTATTTTTAGAATTTGCAAAAAGCACTTTTATGGATTTGAATTCATTCTTAAATGATATAAATAAAAAAGATGAAGAAGAAGTGGCAGTTGAAGAAACTGAACAATAATACTTTAACTAAAAAAGTCTGTAGAAATATTTCTACAGACTTTTTTTAGTTTAAATAATTAATAAGTATAATAAATTATTATACTTATTCTGAAATGTATTAATATTTACATAATCTATATTAAAGCAAGTGAACTATTTAATAAATTTGTTGCTTCGTCTTTAGATATATTTTTGCTTAATCCTATTTCATTAATTAAAAACTTTTTTGTTGTATTTAGCATTTGTTTTTCACTTGTATTTAGATTATGATCCTTACTAATTATTGTAAGGTCAGATACAACTTCAATAAAATCTTCTAAAGTACCAGATTTAAATTTTAGGGTATTGTTCTGCAATCTCATTTTACAATTATTACTAATTAATTCTTCTAAGTTTGTGGTGAATTTAGTAATATTATTAAGAACTTTGTCTAAGTGGTTAGAATCACTTATTAATCTTAAGTGACAAATTTCAGAACGATTAGCTGGAAGTAGAAGTTTTAGATTATTATTAATTAGATGTATCTTATAATATTTTTGCAATTTACCAGAGAATTCCTTCTCTTCAATAACATCAATTACTCCGACACCTTGACTAGGATAAACAATTTTATCGCCTACATTAAACAAATAAAGCACCTCCAAATGTCCTTCTAATAATAGTATATCATATATTTTGCAATTTGGCGAAATTATTATTTTATCATACTAAAATACCAATGTCAATTAAATGGAAAGTAAAAAAATAAATATATTTTTTGGTTAAATTATGAAGGAATATTTTATAATGTTATATTAAATTTCACATAGGAAACAATAAGGAAAGAAAGGGTTTAATAATAGTTTATGTTTTAGGTGAGTATTGATTTTAGATAGCCTAATAATAATATAATATGCTATAGTAAATGTATGAAAAATTTTAAAAAGAGGAGATATTTACAATGAATGATAATTATATTAATGTGGTTGAAGCAGCAAAGGAATTAGGATTACAAGTTAAATTAGTTACAGCTGTAAAATCTTTTGATACATATAATAGTTTTTTTAATATTTATGGTGAAGAGGAAGAACCTTGCAGAAGAATTGTAATATTAACATCAGATAGTGAAATAGAAGAAGTTTATGATGAGGATCCAGGTAAAGAGGTAAACAAAGTAGAAAAGATTGATGGTAATATATGGGTAAGAGAATTTCCATTAACAACTAATCCTAAAAATATTAAATTTGAAGATATAAGTATATTAAAAGAAGATTTAGAAAAATTAAAGCAATTAAAATAGTATATTAGAAATAGTTTTTTATTAAAATGTGCAAAGAAAAATCTTTGCACATTTTAAAATAGAGCTACATTATATAATATTAAAATTTATATGGATCTTCTAGGAATTTTAAAATTTATAGCATCTTCAATTTCATTTAACATTTTCATATCCTTTGGAGCAACAAACATACAAGTATACCCATCTTCAGATGCTCTACCAGTTCTTCCAATACGATGTATGTAACTTTCAACATTTTCAGGAATATCATAATTATAAATATGGCTAACACCAGTTACATCTAGTCCACGGGAAGCCACATCAGTTGCTATTAAATATTGAATATCTGCATTTCTAAAAGATTTCATTATTCTTTCCCTTTTAGGTTGAGGTATGTCACTATGAATTTTTTTGCAGTTATATCCTCGACTATGAAGGTCCATTTCTAATTTATCAGCTCTTCTTTTTGTTCTACAAAAAATTATAGCCATAAATGGATTATCAGAATCTAAAACTGAACATAGTGAGTCTTCTTTTTGCCTATCTGTAGTTTCTACAACATTTTGTTTTATATTTTTAAGAGTGATTTCTTCCTTTTTTATTGTAACAACAACAGGGTCCTTCATGTATCTATAAGCTAACTTTTTTACTTTAGAATCCATTGTTGCTGAAAAACATAATGTTTGATGCTTTTTAGGAGTTTCTTTCATTATAGCTTCAACTTCATTTTTAAAACCCATAAATAACATTTGATCTGCTTCATCAATAACAAGGGTTTTAAGATTTTTAAGGTTAATTGTACCTCTTTTTAAGTGATCTAATAGTCTGCCTGGTGTTGCAATAACTAATTGTATATTGTTTTTTAATTTTTTTAATTGTGATCCAATATCTTTTCCACCATATGCTGATAATATATTAATGTCTTTTCCTTCTTTAAGTTTTGATGCTTCCTCTGTTATTTGTATAGCAAGTTCACGAGTTGGAGATATAATAAGTGCCTGTATTCCTTGTGAATTTACAGAAATATTTTTAAAAATAGGAAGTAAAAAGGCTAAAGTTTTACCAGTTCCTGTTTGAGCTTCAGCTATAATATCTTTTCCATCAATTATAAATGGAATACTTTCTTCTTGAATTGGAGTTGGATTTTTTATTCCATGTTTTTTTAATATATTAATTAATTCATCATTTATTTTTAAGTCTTTAAAGTTCATAAAATTCCTCTTTCATTTGTAATAATTTAATTTATTAGATATGTTTTAAATAATTCTAAATAATTTAAAATTAATATTAGTTTAAATTATATCTAATTTATTAGATTGTTTAATAATATCATAAGATTTAAGTTAATTCTAATTATATTATATTTTCATTATAATTTAAAAATTTAATCCAAAAATATATTTTTATGATATAATATAGAACATATCATAGAAACTGCTCGTATATCGTCGGAAATATGGTCCGAAAGTTTCTACCTGCTAGCCGTAAATTAGCAGACTACGAGGAAGAATTAGTTTTAATATATAGTATAGCTATACACTATTAAAATCATTCGCCTCAAATTTAATTTGAGGCGTTTTTTTTTATAAAATTAAAAATATGAGAGCAGTGATAAATATATTTTAAAGGAATGAAGTAAATGGAAAAAAGCAAAGAAAGTACAAATGAGTACAAACTTATCTATGGTATTGACGATAAGCCAAGTTTAGGCGCACAAATACTTTTAGGATTTCAAAATATTTTTGCAGCCTTTGGAGGGATTATTGCAGTACCCCTTGTAATATCAAATGCACTAGGATTTAATGGAGTTATTTCAACTGCTTTACTTAGCGCTTCAATTTTAGCATCTGGAATTGCAACAGTTATACAATCAAGGGGAGTTGGTCCTTTTGGAGCAAAGGTACCTTGTGTAATGGGAACGGATTTTACCTTTGTTGCACCATCAATTGCAGTAGGGTCTGTTGCAGGACTTCCAGGAATAATTGGAGCTACTATATTAGGATCAATATTAGAATTTATATTAAGTTTCTTTATAAAACCTTTAATGAAATTATTTCCACCAATTGTAACAGGAACAGTTGTATGTTTAATTGGATTAACTTTACTACCAGTTTCAATTGATTGGGCAGCTGGTGGAGTAGGAAGCTCAAATTATGGAGATTTAAAAAATGTTTCTATTGCAATGCTTGTATTAATAATAACATTACTTTTAAATAGATACGGAAAAGGAATGATAAGCAGTGCATCAATACTTATAGGAATGGCTGTAGGATATATTATATGCATTCCATTAGGTATGGTGGATTTTACTTTAGTAAGAGAATCAAGTTGGTTTGCACTTCCTAACATTTTAGGATATGGAATGGATTTTAACATGAAATATGTATTAACATTTATTCCAGCGTATTTTGTTACTGTTATAGAAACAGTTGGATGCTTAGCGTCAATATGTGAAGTAACAGAAGTTAAAGCAGAAAATAAAATTATACAAAGGGGAGTACTTGCAGATGGAGTGGGAAGTTTAATTGCTGGATTTTTAGGTTCTTTCCCTAATACAACTTTTAGTCAAAATGTTGGATTAATTCCTCTTACTAAAAATGGTAGTAGATTTGTTGCAATGATGGCTGGAATAATTTTAGTATTACTTGGATTCTTTCCAAAATTTGCAGCACTTATAAATATTATGCCACAACCTGTTTTAGGTGGGGTAGGAATAGTTATGTTTGGAACAATAGCAGCAGCTGGTATAAAAACTTTAAGTAGTATAAAAATAAACAATAGAAATTTATTGATTATTGCAACTTCAATTGGATTAGGTCTTGGAGTTACCTTTAGACCAGAATTTATAGCACAACTTCCAGAAGGAATTAAAATGATTTTTTCATCAGGAATATCAACAGGAACTATTGTGGCACTTATTTTAAATAAAGTTCTTAAAGAAGAACAAGAAGATCCTATGGTTGATATAATAAGAGAGGAAAAAGAAGAAGAATATAAAGAAAATATGAATGAGCTACAAGTATAATTTAAAATGAAATATAAAAATAAAACTCTAGGTTAAATATCTAGAGTTTTATTTATGCTTTTTTATAAAATCATAGTAAAATTTAAAAAGAATATTCCTTTAAATTGATTGAAATACAAAATATGTATTAAAAAATTGAAACGAATACATAAATTAAAAAAAATGTACAGGATTTAAAAAAAATATGTATAATATATATTGACAATGTTTACAGAACTAAATATAATATAGTCATAAGCTAAGTAAAACGGTTTATAAAAAACGGTTTACTAAGTAGAGCTTTAAGGAGGAAATTATGAATTATAGGTATGCGAATCATCCAGAGGATTCAAAAAAATATGATACAGAAGAATTAAGAAAACATTATTTAGTTGAAGAGATATTTGTAGATGACAATATTGAATTAACTTATAGTCATGTTGATAGAATAATATTTGGAGGTATCAAACCGGTTTATAAAGAACTAGTTCTTGAAGCAGGTAAGGGAATGGGCGTTGACTATTTCTTAGAAAGAAGAGAACTTGGATTAATAAATATAGGTGGAGCTGCAATAGTAACTATTGATGGTGTTGAATATAAATTAAATAAAAGAGATGGATTATATGTAGGAAAAGGAAATAAAGAAGTTAAATTTAAATCAGTAAATCCAGAAGATCCTGCAAAATTATATGTAAATTCAGTTCCAGCTCATAAAGAATATAAAACTGTTAAGATTGAAATAGAAAAAGCTAATCCAGTTAAGCTTGGAGATGCAAAAAGTCTTAATAAGAGAACAATATATCAATATGTTCATCCAAATGTATGCGAAAGCTGTCAATTATTAATGGGAATGACTGTATTAGAAGAAGGAAGTGCTTGGAACACAATGCCTTGTCACACTCATGAAAGAAGAATGGAAGTTTATTTCTACTTTGATATGGATGAAAATACAAGAGTATTCCACTTAATGGGAGAGCCAACAGAAACAAGACATATTGTAATGAAGAATGAACAAGCAACAATATCACCAAGCTGGTCAATACATGCTGGAGTTGGTACAAGCGATTACACATTCATTTGGGGAATGTGTGGAGAAAACCAAACTTTTGATGATATGGACCATATATCAATGGATACATTAAAATAATAGCTTAATTGTAGGAGAGAGATATGATTAAAAATATAAATGTTGAACCAATTAAAAAAAGAGAAGAATTTTTAAATACAAAGCTCCTAACAAAAAATGAAGTTAAACAAGCTATAGAAAAGGTTATTAAGCAAATTGATGTGAATATGGGATACTTTAAAGATAAGTTCCCATATTCAGCAACAAAGGAAAACAAATATCCAATTATTGAAAACATAGAATGGACAGATGGTTTTTGGACTGGATTATTATGGCTTGCTTACGAATATACAGGAGAAAATAAATATAAAGAACTTGCTGAAAAAAATGTTTTATCATTTAAAAATAGAGTTGATAAGGATATTGAATTAGATCACCATGATTTAGGATTCCTTTATTCATTATCTTGTGTTAGTTCTTATAAGTTAACAGGATCAGAAATTGCAAAGGAAGCTTCAATAAAAGCAGCAAATAAACTTATTACAAGATATCAAGAAAAAGGAAAGTTTATTCAAGCTTGGGGAGAACTTGGAAATAAAGATCATTATAGATTTATAATAGATTGTTTATTAAATATTCCTTTATTATACTGGGCAACAGATGAAACAAATGATGCAAAATATAGACAAGTTGCTGAAAACCATTTCGAAACAGCATGTAACTATGTAATTAGAGATGATGCCTCAGCTTTCCATACTTTTTATATGAATCCAGAAGATGGTACACCAATTAAGGGAGTTACTAGACAAGGATATAATGATGATTCAGCTTGGGCAAGAGGACAAGCATGGGGAGTATATGGAATACCATTAAATTATAAGAGTACAAGAAATGAACATGCCTTTAACCTTTATAAAGGAATGACAAATTACTTCTTAAATAGATTACCAAAGGATAATATTTGTTATTGGGATCTAATATTTAATGATGGAGATGATCAATCAAGAGATTCATCAGCAGCTGCCATTGCAGTATGTGGTATGCATGAAATGAATAAGTATCTTCCAGAAGTTGATAGTGATAAGGAAGTTTACAAATATGCAATGCATACAATACTAAGATCATTAATAGAAAACTATACAAACCCTAACATTGGGGAAGGTGAACCGGTTTTATTACACGGAGTTTATTCATGGCATTCAGGTAAAGGAGTAGACGAAGGTAATATATGGGGAGACTATTATTACTTAGAAGCTTTAATAAGATTTTATACAGATTGGGAATTATATTGGTAAAAAGAGGAGAGATATAAATGAACACACCAAATATTGAAATGATGAGAGTCGATCAAAGATTAATCCATGGACAAGGTCAAATGTGGTTAAATGCATTAGGAGTTAATACAGTAATAGTTGCTAATGATGAAGCTAGTACTGATAAAATTCAACAAACTCTAATGAAAACAGTAGTACCTAAGTCAGTTGCAATGAGATTTTTCTCAATACAACACACTTGTGATGTAATATTTAAAGCATCACCAAAGCAAAAAATGTTTATAGTTTGCAAAACTCCAGAAGATGCATTAAAGCTAGTTGAAGGTGGAGTTCCAGTTAAGGAAATAAATTTAGGAAACATTCATAATGCTGAAGGAAAAGAGCAAGTTACTCGTTCAATTTATTTAGGAAAAGAAGATAAAAAAGCTCTTAAAGAATTATCAGAAAAATATGGAGTTATATTTAATACAAAAACTACACCATCTGGAAATGACGGAGCAGTTCAAGTTGATATAACAAAATACTTAGATTAATTTAATATGAAAAAATCCTCCTAAAAGAAATTTTAGGAGGTAATAATAAACATAATTTATTATGGGAGGTATAATAATGGAAATATCAATTTTTCAATGTACTTTGATAGGTTTATGGACAGCATTTTGTTTATCAGGTATGTTATTAGGTATTTATACAAATCGATGTATTATTTTATCATTTGGAGTAGGAATTATTCTTGGTGATATTCCTACTGGACTTGCAATGGGTGCTGTTGGAGAACTAGCATTTATGGGATTCGGTGTTGGAGCAGGTGGAACAGTTCCTCCAAACCCAATGGGACCTGGAATAGTTGGTGCAATAATGGCAATAACTATGAAGGGACAAGGTATGACTCCTGGAACAGCTCTTGCATTATCATTCCCATTTGCAGTAGCATTCCAATTCTTAATTACAGCAACTTATACATTTGCAACAGGATTAACTGCTTTTGCAAGTAAAGGTTTAGAAAAGAAAAACTTTAAAGAGTTTAGAATAGCAGCAAATGCAACTATAGTAGTATTTGCAATCGTAGGATTTATAATAGGCTTTGCAGGTGCATATAGTGCAGAAGGCTTAAAGATGGTAATTGAACTTATACCAGCATGGCTTATAACAGGACTTTCAGTTGCAGGTAAAATGTTACCAGCAGTAGGATTTGCAATGATTTTATCAGTTATGGCAAAGACAGAATTAATACCATTTGTATTACTTGGATATATAGCTGTAGCTTACTTACATCTACCAGTAATGGGAGTAGCTTTCATTGGAACAATGTTCGCTTTAATGGAATACTTCAGAATTAAACATAACGGTGGATCAAATGGAGGAAATGAAGAAGAGGAGGTTGTATTTGAAGATGGCATCTAATAGAGTTTTAAAAAAGAGTGATTACGTTAAAACATCCCTAAGATCATATTTCTTACAAAATGGATTTAACTATGGAAATTATCAAGGACTTGGATATGCAAATGTTTTATATCCAGCTTTAAAGAAAATATATAAAAATAATGAGGATGGCTTAAAGGAAACTTTAAATGATAATGTTGAGTTTTTCAATTCAAACCCACATTTCTTACCATTTATAACAAGTTTACACCTAGTAATGCTTGAATCAGACACACCTGCTGATGAAATCAGAGGTATAAAAATGGCACTTATGGGACCACTATCTGGTATAGGTGATTCCTTATCACAATTCTGTTTAGCACCACTTTTCTCAACAATTGCAGCATCACTAGCTCAAGATGGATTAGTAGCAGGACCATTACTATTCTTCTTAGCAATGAATGGTATATTACTTACAATTAAGTTGTTAACCGGTTTATGGGGATATAAATTAGGAACAAGCGTTATTGAAACTTTAAGTGAAAAAATGGGAGAAATCTCAAAAATCGCTAGTATGATAGGTGTTACAGTTATCTCAGGACTTGCAGTATCATTCGTTAAGATTTCAATTCCAATTAAATATGCAGCAGCAATGCCAGATGGAAAAGAAAAGATAGTTGCTATTCAAGAAATGGTAGATAAAATAGCACCAGCATTGTTACCAGCATTATTTACAATTTTAGTTTTCTATTTAATTAAAAAACGTAAATGGACAACTTACCATGTTGTAGGATTAACAATTGTATTAGGAGTTGTAGGATCAGCTCTAGGATTAATAGCATAATTAAGAAAAATAAACACAATAGTAGTAGATAGAGAGGTAGAATATATGAAGATTTTAATTGTAGGACATGGGGAATACCCAACAGGAACAAAATCAGCTATAAAATTATTAACTGGAGTAGACGAAAATATAGATGCTATAAATTTAAGTGAAGAGTTAACACATGAACAATTTACTGAAAAAATAAATGCATATGTTAAAGAAAACAAAGATTTAATAATTTTCGCTGATATTACAGGGGGAGCACCTTTCCAAATAACTTCAAGAGAAGTACTTTTAAACGAAGAAAGTGACAATCAGTATGTTATAGGTGGAGTATCAGTTGGATGTATACTTGATATAGTTATGAAAACAGTAGTTATTAGTACTGATGAAGATATTAGAGAAACAATTGGATCTTCATTAGAGGGCGTTAGAGATATGGCATCAGTTATCTGCAGAAAGGATTTAGCTTAAATAATATGGATAATAAATTAGTTATATGGTTAATAGTATTATTTGCAGCTTATCCAGTAGTAGTTCTTATGATTATGCCATTAATAAATAAAAAAAGAATGGCCAAACAAGGAGAAGAGAGAGAAAAAGCTCTCTCTTCTTTAAAAATAGGGGATAAGATAGTAACTATATCAGGAATTTATGGAAGAATAAGAGGAATAAATAAAAACATAGTAAAGCTTGAAATAGCAGAAAAAACAGTAATAGAAATAGATAAAGCTAGTATAATTGGAGCTTTAAAGGAACAATAGGAGGTTTATTATGAACAATTTAAAAGAATTTTCATTAGATTTTTTCAATTTAAGAGGTAAGGTAGCTATAGTTACTGGTGGAAATACTGGACTTGGAATGGCCTATGCTGAAGCATTAGCAAAATCAGGAGCAGATTTATTAGTAACTTCATTTGATGATAATGTACAAGAAGTAAAAGAACTAGTTGAAGGTGCAGGAAGAAAGATAGTTTTTGTTAAAGGAGACTTAACTAAAAAGGAAACTATTAATGAAGTAGTTGATACATGTTTAAAAGAATATGGAAAAATAGATATATTAGTTAACAATGCTGGAACTATAAGAAGAGCACCTCTACTTGAGTATAAGGATGAAGACTGGGAAGCAGTTATGAATATTAATCTAAATGCTGTTTATTATCTTTCAAGAAAAGTTGCAAAGGTAATGGTAGAACAAGGACATGGAAAAATAATTAATATAGCTTCAATGTTATCATTCCAAGGTGGAAAGTTTGTACCACCTTATACAGCTTCAAAACATGGAGTTGTTGGAATAACTCGTGCTTTTGCTAATGAATTAGCAATGCATAATGTACAAATAAATGCAATTGCACCAGGATACATTAAGACAGCTAACACAGCACCAATTAGAGCTGACGAAAAGAGAAATGCTGAAATACTTGGAAGAATTCCAGCTGAAAAATGGGGAGAAGTTTCAGACCTTATGGGAACAGTAGTATTTTTATCAAGTAAAGCATCAGACTATATAAATGGACACGTTATCGCTGTAGATGGTGGATGGTTAGTAAGATAGTATGATTAAGAAGATTAGTAGATTAAATAGTATAGAAAAAGAAGCTTTCGTATTAGTTTTAAGAGCAGATACTGCAAAAGAAGGAATAGATGCAGCTAAAGCAGCTATAGATGGTGGATGTAAAGTGGTAGAAGTTACATTTACAATTAAAGATGCAGATGAAGTAATAAAAACTTTAGTTAGTGATAAAAATGAAGATGTTGTAATTGGAGCAGGTACTGTACTTGATGCAGAAACAGCTAGAGTTGCAATATTAAAAGGTGCTGAATTTATTGTAAGTCCATGTTTTAGCAAGGAAACTGCAATAATGTGTAATAGATATGGAGTTCCATATATACCTGGATGTTTTACAGTTAAAGAAATTTTAGATGCTAGAGAATGGGGATCAGATATTGTTAAGTTATTCCCAGGATCTGCCTTTAAACCTTCAATAATTAAGGATATTAAGGCACCAATTAAAGATATTGGAGTTATGGTATCTGGTGGTGTTTCTTATGATAATATTAGTGAATGGTTTAAGTATGGAGCTGAAGTTGTTAGTATAGGAAGTGCTATAACAAAATTAAAAGATCCAGAAAAAATTAAAAAAGAAACAGAAAAATATATTAAATTAGTAAAAGATATAAAGAGGTAATTAAAAATGAGGAAGGTTTTAGTTTTAGGAGAATTACTAATGAGATTAACTCCACCTAATAATTTAAGATTAGATCAGGCTACAAACCTTGACATATGTTTTGGCGGGGCAGAAGCTAATGTAGCAATAGGTCTTAAAAATTTAGGGGTAGAAACTAGTATGATATCAGCAGTACCCGATAATACAATAGGAAATTCAGCAAAAGCCTTTCTTATGTCATATGGGGTTGATTGTAATAATATAATAACAAAAGGAAATAGACTTGGATTATATTATTATGAAGAAGGATATGGTGCACGAAGCGCAAATGTAATTTATGATAGAGAAAATTCTTCAATTACTGAATTAAATGCAGAAGATTTTAATTTTGATGACATATTTCAAGATGTAGAGCTACTTCATGTTTCAGGAATAACTTTTGGACTTGGAGAGAAAACAAGAAAATTAGCAACTACAATTGTAGATGAAGCTAAGAAAAGAAAAGTTAAAGTTAGTGTAGACTTAAATTACAGAACTAAGTTATTTAAAGATTATGATGAATTTGTTAGAATATTAAAGCCTATAGTTAAGGATAGCTATGTATGTTTTGGATGGATTACAAAAGATACAAAAAACTTTAAAGTATTAGATCCTTCAAAAGATGCTGTTACTGACTTAGTATTAAAAGAAAAGTTTAAATATATGACCGAAGAACTTGGAGTTAAGTATGTAGCTACAACTCTTAGAGAGGCAAACTCATTAAATATTCATTCTTTAACAGGAATATTATTTGCAGATGGAGAGATTTATAGATCACCAAAGTATGAATTTCAAATGCTTTCAAGAATTGGTGGTGGAGATGCCTTTGCAACAGGTGTTCTTAGACAATTATTAGATGATAATGTAAAGGATAAAAATGAGGTTGTTGAATTTGGAATAGCTACAGCAGTTTTAAAACATGCACAAAAAGGTGATGTAAGTTTAGCAAAGATTAATGAAGTAAATAATTTAATTAGTAATAAAAATTTAGGTAGTGTAAATAGATAAGTTCTAGCTAGAAAAGCTGCAGGCAAGGAAACTTGTTTGCAGCTTTTTCTAAACTATAAATAATATAAAAGTTTAGGAGGATTTATATATGAAAAAATATGGTGAGGAAATAAGGGTTTTAAAAGATAGAGTTGAAAATTACTTTAATGAATATGATAAAAAGTTTGTTATTGATTATATAGAAAAAAATACAAAGGAAGAATATGAAAAAAAGTTAATAGGAGCAAATCTTTTACTTAACAATTCATTTGTATTTGATAATACTTGGGATATGGAACAATGTAATATTCCATATAAAATAGAGCCACTTAACTGGAACTATACTCCAAATGGTGATAATGAGTGGATATTTATGCTTAATAGACATGAATATTTAAATAAACTTTTAATGGCTTATTATATAGAAAAAGATGAAAAATATATTGAGAAATTAAAATGGTTTATATTTAATTGGATAGATAATAATGAAATTACTATAAAAGGTGGAAATACAATAAGAACTATAGATACAGGAATAAGATGTTTAGCTTGGATTGAAATATTAATACACTTAATAAGTGAGAATAAGTTAAATGATGATGAAATATTAAAAATAGTACTAAGTATAAAAGAACAAGTTAAGTATTTAAAAGATGCCTATATTGGGAAGTATACATTAAGTAATTGGGGAGTTTTACAAACAACTTCAATAGTATCTATATATTTATGGCTTGATGAATTTTTTGAAGATAAGGAACTTAAAAAATGGGCAGAAAGTGAATTATATACTCAAATAGAAATGCAAGTATTTGATGATGGATCTCACTGGGAGCAATCTTTAATGTATCATGTGGAAGTTATAAATTGTTCAATGAAGCTTATTAATTATAGTCAAAAATTAAATTTAAAATTAGATGAAGATTTTAATAAAAAAATTAATAGCATGATTGAATACTTAATGTATTCAAAAGCTCCAAATTCAAGTCAAGAAGCACAAGGAGATAGCGATGTAACAGATGTTAGAGATGTTATAGTTAAAGGGGCAGTTTTATTTAATAATGAACTTTTAAAAGGGGCAGCCTTTAAAGATATGGATTTAATGAGTATATGGTCTTTAGGGAAAAAAGGCTACGAAAAATTTAATAGGATAAATAAAAGAGAGCCAGAGGAAATAAATAAAATATTCAAAGATTCAGGAAATATTTATTTAAGGGATAGCTTTAATGAAAATAGTAATTTTACTTATCTTCAAAATGGCACATTAGGTAGCAGTCATGGTCATGTTGATTTAGGACATATATCAATTCATCATAATGGTAAACCATATATAGTTGATTGTGGTAGATATACTTATGTAGAGGAAGATCCATTAAGAGAATATTTAAAATCCTATAAGGCACATAATGTTTGTGTTATAGATAGGGATCCCCATGGAGTTCCAAATAAATCATGGAGCTACCATAGTTATGGTGATTCTATGAAAAATTATTTTGAAAGTAAAGATGGAATAAGTTATGTTGAAATGCCTTATACATCTACATTAAAGGATGGAACACCTTATTTAATAAATAGGAAGGTATTATATATAAATAAGGGAATTTGGCTTATTGTAAATGATGTAAAGTGCAGTGGAAATCATACTTTAGAAAGTATATATAACTTGGATAATGAAGTTAAGGTTTCAATTAATGAAAAAGAAGTTTCCTTAGATAATAATGGAGATATTTTAAAGTTATATAGTAAGGAAATGTTTGAAAGAAAAAATGGACTAATATCAAAATGTTATAACGAAGTTACTAATAATTCAAAAATAGTAAAAAAAATAAAATTCAACAATTTTAATGTGAATTATGATATCATTATAAATAGTCCTATAAAAATGAAGAGCGGACAAATACATCAATTTAATAATTTGGAGAAAATAGATGAAGATTTAGTTATAGTAAAAGAATTTGTCATATCTGATAATGAAGAATATATTGTTATAGTATTCAATAAAGAAACTTATAAAGGAGGAAAAATTTATTATTATAAAGATGTTCCTATTTATGGAAAAGTTGTAGTTCTTCATAAAGTTGGAGAAACTTACATTAGAATTAGGATGAAATCTTAATAATTTATAAAGGACAGTAAACCGATTTAGGAGTGAATATAATGAAAAAGGTGACAATTAAAGACATAGCAGACATGGCAGGAACTTCAAAGACAACTGTATCTTTTTATTTAAATGGAAAGTTTGAAAAAATGTCTGCGGAAACAAAAGCCAAAATTGAGGAAGTTATAAAAGAGACAAATTATAGCCCAAGTATTGTGGCTAGAAGTTTAACCTCTAAAAAAATGAACTTAATAGGTGTAGTAGTTGCTGACATATGCAATCCATTTAGTAGCACTATAGTAAAAGGAATAGATAAAGTAGCAAGAAAAGAAGATTATCAAATAATTGTTGGAAGCAGTAATTTTGATTTTGAATATGAAGAAGAGTATATTAATAGAATGCTAGATATGGGAGCAGATGGATTTATAGTTCAAGCTACTGCAAAATTTTCAAAGCTTATAGATAAGATAAAAGCTAGAGGAAAGAAATTAGTATTACTAGATTCTGTTGATGAAGAGTTTAAAGGTAATTTCGTAAAAACAAATAATTATCATATTACAAGTGAAGCAGTAAGAAATTTAGCTGAAAAAGGATATAATAATTTTACTCTTATAACAGAAGATCCTAATCTTTTAATGGCTAGACTTGAGAGGAAAAATGGCTTTATAGATACTTTAGAAAAACTTAATATAAACTATAAAGTTGAAGTAATAGATAATAACATTGAGTCAGATGATATTGAAAAAGCAGTAAGAAAAAATTTAGATTTAAATAAAAAGAACTTGATTTTTGCCATTAATGGAAAGGTTCTTCAAAGAACTTATGATTATATAAAAACTCAAGAATTTGATATACCAAATGATGTAGGATTAATAGGATTTGATGATTGGGAGTGGACTAGATATGCAACTCCTACCATTAGCACAATATCTCAGCCTACATATGAAGAAGGAAAATATGCAGCAAGGATTTTAATTGATATGATAGAAGAATGTAAAGAGGATTCTAAGTCATTAATTTTTCCTTGTAATATTAACTGGAATGAATCAACAAACCTAAAAAAATAAAACTTAGGTTTATAAAATAAGAACACGTTAGAATAAATAATTCATTTAGAAAGTAATCTAGAAAATTTACTGAAAAATTAATTTATTTTAAGCTAAAAGCTATGGATTTAAGATTATTTTTTAATTCATAGCTTTTTTTATAATAATACCCTTTTAAAATAATTGAATCTTGTTATAAAGGCATTTGAAAGGTGGAATGTAATGAAAAATATAACAATAAAAGATATTGCGAGCATGGCTGGAACTTCAAAAACCACAGTATCTTTTTATCTAAATGGGAAAAGTGATAGAATGTCTACTGAAACAAAACTTAAAATAGAGAAAATTATAAGAGAGACAAATTATAGTCCAAGTTTTGTTGCAAGATCCTTAACATATAAGAGAACAAATTTAATAGGTGTTATAGTTGCTGATATATGTAGTCCTTTTAGTAGTGCAATAGTAAAAGAAATAGATATGGCAGCAAGAAAAGAGGGATATCAAATAATTGTTGGAAGTAGTAAATTTGATTTTAAAAATGAAGAAAAATATATAAATAAAATGTTAGATATGGGTGTTGATGGTTTTATAATTCAAGCTACTACAAAGTTTTCAAAATTTATAGATAAGATAAAAGGACAAGGGAAAAAATTATTATTATTAGATTCTGTAAATAGTAATTTTAAAGGGAGCTTTGTTAAAATAAATAACTTTGATATTACAAAAGAAGCAATAGAGAATCTTATATATAAAGGGTATAATAATTTTATTTTATTAACAAGGAATCCTAAAATATCAATGACTATACAGGAAAGAAAAAAAGCTTTTACAGAAACTTTAGAAAGACATAAAATTAATTATTCTGTAGAATTAATTGATGATGAAATAAAGAGAGAAAATATAAAAAAAGCAATAGATAACACATTAAAGAAAGAAAGTAAAAATTTAATTTTTACTGTAGATGGGGAAATACTTCAAAAGGCCTATGATTATATAAAAGATAAGGGATTAAATATACCAAATGAAGTTGGGATAATAGGATTTGAGGATCGTAGATGGACTTATTATGCTAATCCTTCAGTTACTACTATATCTCAACCAGTTCATGATGAGGGAAAATATGCAGCAAGGATTTTAATTAATATGATTGAGGAAAATAAAGAATCTTTAAAATCATTTATTTTTTTTTGTAATATTAATTGGAAGGAATCAACTAATTTAAAAATAAAAGATAAATATTAAGGAGGATAATTATGAAAGTATCAATTTTATATTATTCAGAAAGTGGTAAAACTAAAAACTTAGGAGAAGTTATAAAAAAAGGTTTAGAAAAGGTAGATGGTATTGAAGTTAAATGTATGTCTATTGATAATATTGACTTACAATTTTTAGATGAGAGTAAAGGAGTAATATTTGGGACACCTACATATTTAGCAAATACTACATGGCAAATAAAAAAGTGGCTTGATGAATCTCATAACATAAATTTAGGAGGAAAACTTGGAGCAGTATATGCAACAGCTAATTATATATGGGGTGGAGCAGATACTGCATTACTTACTTTGATAAATCATCTAATGGTAAAGGGAATGCTTCTTTATTCAGGTGGTTCTAGTTTTGGCAAGCCAGTTTTCCATTTAGGATATGTTAGTGTAAATGGAGTTAATGAGGATGATTTAGATACTCCTATGATTTTTGGTGAGAGAATAGGTAAAAAGATTAAAGAATTATTTTAATTAAAGGCTATATTTTGCTTTTTTATAATTGCATTTTAATATAGCTATAAAATGTATAATTTAATATATATTAATGGATTTATTTATTAAATTAAAATTATTTCGTGAATAAACGGTTACAAAATTAAAAAATATTTGACATTTTTCGAAAATTTGTATACAATTACAGAGTCTAAAATATTAGTGGGGTAATATAGACGTTTATATAGTAAGATTTATTAGCTTAAAGTTAAAAGTAACTTTAAGCTTAATTTTTTACTCTAAAAATTAGGAGGGGAACATGGAAGAAAAAAATTTAAAAAAAGAAATTAGCCTGTTTATGGCAACTATGCTTGTTTGCGGAAATATGATAGGCTCAGGAGTATTTATGCTTCCTGCTACATTAGCACAACTTTCAGGACCACTAGCTACAATTATTGCTTGGATTTTAACATCAGTAGGTTCAATATTAATTGCTATATCCTTTGCAAATTTAGGATCAAAATACCCTACAACAGGAGGCGCTTATCAATATACAAAGTTAGCCTTTGGAGAATTTGCAGGATTTTTAAGTGCATGGCTTTATTGGAATGGTTCATGGATAGGAAATGCAGCTATAATAGTAGCACTTTCAAGCTATAGTGCAGCAGTTATACCAGCACTTAGAGATCCAATGATCTCAATAATATATACAAGTGCAATTTTGTGGTTTTTCACAATAATTAACATTATAGGAGTTAAAAAAGCAGGCAAACTTCAAACTATAGCAACAGTATTTAAAATTGCATTTTTTGCAATATTTATAATAGTTGCATTTTTAAATTTTGATGTTTCAAATATAATGCCTTTAATTCCAGAAGGAAAAGGATTATCAACCATATCACTAGCAGCAACATCAACACTTTGGGCTTTTGTAGGACTTGAAAGTGCAACTGTAACTGCTGGAGAAATAAAAAATCCAGAAAGAAATGTTAAAAAGAGTACAATTTATGGAATGATAATTGCAGCTATAATTTATATGTTAATTAGCATAGCTAGTATGGGTGCAATGTCAAATGGAGAACTTGCAAGTAGTCAAGCTCCTCTTACTGATATATTAACTAAAATTTTAGGTAGTTCAATTGGTAAGCCAATTACAATAGCAGTTGTTATATGTATATTAGGTACAACTATTGGCTGGCTTCTTTCAACAGCACGTGTTGCTTTTGCAGCAGGAGAAGATGGAGTATTCCCGAAATTTTTTGGAAAGCTTCATCCAAAGTATGGCACACCAGCAAATGCTTTAATAGTTGGATCAATATTAGTAAACATACTTTTAATTATGAATTTTCAAAAGAGTATGGTATCTGCCTTTACATTTATAACAATACTTGCAACACTTTCATTTTTACCAATATATCTTTTAACGTCAGCAGCTGATATAATGCTAATGTTTAAGGGAGTAAAAGAATTTAATTTTAAAATTTTTATAACAAGAGCTATAATTCCAATATTAGCTTTTGTATACTCAATTTGGACAATATATGGATCAGGTGCAGAAACTGTAATGTGGGGATTTATATTAATGCTAATAGGAGTTCCATTTTATATTTACAATCATCATAAAAATAAAACATTATAAATAAATATTAAAAAGAGTTTCGTTTTTATAAAATGAAACTCTTTTTTAGTGTATATCTATGTAGGACAAATTCGAAAAAATGTGCGAAATATAGAAATAATAAATGAAATATCATTAATAAATTATTAATAAAAAATATATATATTTAATAAATTTTTAATAAAAAGGTTTATTATAAAAAATATGAAAATAAATTCATAAAATGCACCTCTAATAAAGTTTATTCAGGAAAAAATTTCTTAAAGATGATATAATTAGGAAAAAGTATTAACAAAATAATAATTTTGTTAATAAAAAGTAAACAAGATAAGGGGTTTGTATAATGATAAAAGGGAAAAAACAAAAGGAATCTTTTATTGAGAAATTTGGTAAAAAGATTCCAGATCCAGTAATTATATTTATAATATTGTATGCTGTAGTAATTATAGGCACAATTTTTATGGGAGGAATGACTTTTGAAACTTTAGGAGCAGATGGAGGAACAGTTGCTTATGAAATAAAAAATATGTTTAAGGCAGAAAATTTTAGATGGATTTTTGATAATGCTCTATTAAATAACTGGCTTGCATATGGAGGCGGAGTTTTAGGAACGATACTTATTGTAATGCTAGGTGTTGGGCTAGCAGAAGAATCAGGACTATTAACTACATTAATTAAGAAAATAGGATTAAAGGTTTCAGATAAATTTTTACCTATAGTTTTAGTTTTCTTAGGAATTATGAGTAGTATTGCAACAGATGCTGGTTATATAATTTTAATACCACTTGCAGGACTTTTATATGTTGGATTAAAGAAAAATCCGCTAATTGGTATGGCAGCTGCTTTTGCAGGGGTATCAGCTGGATTTAGTGCAAATTTAATACCAAGTACTCCAATTGATGTTATTGTAGGTAACAATACTAAAGTATTTGCAGAGGGGCAGGGAGTACCGTTTTTATCACAAACAGGACAAGCTTTAAATCCTGCAACAATGCATTATATTTTTATAGTTGTATCAACAGTTTTATTATCAATAGTTGGATATTTTATAACTGTTAAATTTGTAAAACCAAGACTTGAAAAAGAAAAATATGTTGTACCAGAGGATATGAATCTAGAAGATTTTACTGTTAAAGAAGAGGAAAATAAGGCTTTAAAATTTGCAGGACTTGGATTTTTAATTGGTATTTTAATTGTTATAGCTCTTCATTTTGGACCATTAGCACCATTTGTAGGAGAAGATGGAGCTACAGTTAAACCAATAATGAATAATATTATTTTAATAATCACATTCTTATTCTTTATTCCAGGATTATTTTTTGGAATGAAAATTGGTAAATTTAAAAATGCTATGGACATAGTAAGAGCTATGTCAAAACAAATGGGTGGTATGGGATATATATTAGTTTTAACATTTTTCTCATATAACTTTTTAGCATTACTTAGCTATTCAAATATTGGAACTTATATAACATATTTAGGAGCTACATTCCTTCAAAGTTTAGGAATAGATAAATATCCAATAATCTTACTTATAGGATTTATAGTAATAACTTCAATAATAAATTTATTTGTTGGAGGTTTAACATCAAAATGGATGTTACTTGGACCAATATTTATTCCAATGTTATATCAAGTTAATTCTAACTTAACACCAGATTTTGTATCAGCAGCATATAGGTTAGCAGATTCATCAACAAATGTTATATCACCACTTATGGCTTATTCTGGAGTAATACTTGTATTTATGAGAAAATATAAGCCTGAATATACTTTAGGAGATATGATAAGACTTATGTTACCTTATTCAATAGGTTTCTTAATTTGCTGGACAATTCTTCTAGTAATATTCTTCCTTACAGGAATACCTTTAGGAGTTTAAATAAAATATAAAAAAATCTTGGGAATTTATTTCTCAAGATTTTTTTCTTTTTCTTTTTGTAATTTTTTCTTTCTTAAAGCTTTTACTAAATAATATTGTCTTGTTATTGTTGAAACAAATATAACTCCAAGGGCTAAAGCACCAGCACTTGCAATTGTACTAAGACCAAGTTGAAGTGATTTCATAATATCACCAGTTACAGCTTCGTACATTGTGTAGTACATACCAGAACCTGGAACTAAAGGAATTAATGCACAAACAACAAGAGATGTTACTGGAGTTTTTAATTTTCTTGCAAGTATTTCTGAATAAATACTAAATACAACAGCTGATAAGAAAAAGGATGTTGTATTTGAAAAATGTACTTGAAGGCTTAAAGAATATATAAACCAGCTTAAGCCACCACCTAAAGAAGCAAAAATTAAATTTCTTCCATGAATATTAAAAATTATTCCAAAACCAAAGGTTGCAATAATGGAATAAATAGTTTGTAAAAATATAGTCATATTAAATGCCTCCTAAAACTTTAAGCCAAAAGCTAATAACTCCACCAGTACCAACTGCAATAGCAACTGCCACCATAAAAGCTTCGCTAGCTTTTGTTATTCCAGCAAGATAATCTCCTGCAATTGTATCTCTTATGGCATTTGTAATTGCAAGACCTGGAACTAAAATCATTATAGCACCTATTATAGTTTCATCTATATTTGTTATAAAGCCTAAATTTAAAAATAGTATTGAAAAAGCAGCTGAAGTTCCAGCACATATACAATTTATAAAAAAGTCATTAATAGACATTTTGCCAAATAAATCACAGAGATATTTTATAAATGCACCTATAAAAAAAGCAGCAATTAAATCTCTAAAAGTACCTCCAAAAATTATTGAAAAAAATCCAGCTGCAAAGCCAGAAGAAATTAAAGTTACTGGCAAAGAATATCGTGGAGTTTTACTTATATCATCAAGTTCAGTCTTTATTAAATCAAAAGAAGGGTGAAAGGCTGAAATTCTTCTAGATAAATCATTAACTTGTTCAATTCTATGTAGGTTTACTCCTCTTACATGAACTCTTTTTACTAATGAGTAAGTTTCTTTATTGTAAGATATAGAAACCATTATTCCAGTTGGAGTAACAAAACTATTAACTTCATCAATTGCATAAGATTGACAAATTCTACAAATAGTTTCTTCAACTCTATATATTTCTGCTCCGCTTTGAAGCATTAGTACACCTGCATATGTAGCTAGGTGAAGTAGTCTGTTTACATCCAAAATATCCCCTCCTAAAAGTAAATTTACCAATTAGTATTATATCATAAAATTTACAAATTATATCATTATAAATTACTATAAATAATGTCTATTTATAAAAATAATAATATAAATTTCACTAAAAACATTGAAAAATGATAATTTAGAATTTATAATCTTTATAATTAAAGAAATTGGGGTGGAAATATGAATTTTGAAGAAATATTAAAAACAGACGAAGAAATTTATAATTTAATTGAAGAAGAAAAAGAGAGACAAGAAACAGGTATTGAGCTTATAGCATCAGAAAATTTTGCAAGTGAAGCTGTTATGGAAGCCATGGGATCATATTTAACAAATAAATATGCTGAAGGATATCCAAATAAAAGATATTATGGTGGCTGCTATGTAGTAGATAAGGTAGAGGAACTTGCAAGAGAAAGAGTTAAAAAGTTATTTAACGCAGAACATGCAAACGTTCAGCCTCATTCAGGTTCACAAGCTAATATGGCTGTATACTTTGCTGTATTAAATCCAGGAGATACTGTTCTTGGAATGGATTTAAGCCATGGTGGACACTTAACTCATGGATCACCAGTTAATTTTTCAGGTAAATTATTTAATTTTGTATCTTACGGAGTTAATGAGAAAACTGAAGTTATAGATTATGATAATGTAAGAGAACTTGCTTTAAAGCATAAACCAAAATTAATAGTTGCAGGAGCTAGTGCATATTCAAGAGAGATAGACTTTGAAAAGTTTAGAGAAATATGTGATGAAGTTAATGCATATCTTATGGTAGATATGGCACATATTGCAGGTCTTGTTGCAGCAGGATTACATATGTCACCTGTTCCTTATGCTGATTTTGTAACATCAACAACACATAAAACATTAAGAGGACCAAGAGGAGGACTTATTCTTTGTAAAGAAAAGTATGCAAAGGATATAGATAAAAATATATTCCCAGGAATGCAAGGAGGTCCATTAATACATGTTATAGCAGGTAAGGCAGTATGCTTTAAAGAAGCCTTAGATCCTAGTTTTAAAGAGTATATGAAACAAGTTGTAGTAAACTGTAAGGTACTAGGAGAAGAACTTGTAAATCATGGTTTTAAACTTGTATCAGGTGGAACAGATAATCATCTAATATTAGTTGATTTAACAAATAAAGATATAACAGGTAAAGAAGCAGAGCATATTTTAGATTCAATTGGAATTACATTAAATAAAAATACTGTTCCAAATGAAAAGAGAAGTCCATTTGTTACTTCAGGAGTTAGAATTGGAACAGCAGCAGTAACAACTAGAGGTTATAAAGAAGAAGATATGAAAGAAATTGCTTCAATAATAAATGATGCAATAAATATTAGAGAAGAAGGTTCTAAAGAATTAAAAGATAGAGTTTTAGCTCTAAGTTCAAAACATAGAATGTATAAATAAATTTAAAGGTAAGCACAGAAAAAGAGATTGAAATTATAATCTCTATCTGTGCTTATATTTTTGCAATTATATTTAAAAGCTTACATAAAACATAGCCTAAAATTTTGAGAATATATTTATAATACATAGTAATTTTAAAGAGATATTTTATGGGTAAAAGAGAATTAAAAAATATATTAAATAATGGGAAAACTATAGAAGTTGATTTAAATTCAAAATTAGTATTTATAAGTGATATCCACAGAGGTGATGGAGGAAGTGCAGATTCTTTAATAGGAAATAAAAATATATATTTAGCAGCACTAAGGTATTACTATAAGGAAGATTATACTTTAATTGAAGTTGGAGATGGAGATGAACTTTGGAAAAATAAAAATTGTGTAGATATAGCCTATAATTATAAAGATGTTTTTAGTATATATAATAAGTTTAATAATAATGATAGGCTTTATATGATATATGGAAACCATGATAAAATGAAAAAAAACAAAGATTTTAAAAACTTTCATGAAAGAAAATTTAAAAGGTTTGGTGAAAATTTTGGTGAAGAGTTTTTGAATTTAATAAATAATTTAGAATTTTATAATGGTTTAGTCCTTAAATTTAATCCTTCAAATAAAAAAGGAATTGTAGTTCATGGGCATCAATTAGATTTTATGAATGACGAGTTAAGTGGATTTACTAGGTTTTTAGTAAGATATTTTTGGAGATTCTTAGAAGGTGTTGCAGGATTTAAAGCACCAAATAGTCCTGCAAATAATTATAAAAAGGGAAATAAAATAGATGAAAAATTAGATGGATTTGCAAAGGAAAATAAAATATTACTAATTGCAGGGCATACACATAGAGCAAGATTTCCAAAGATTAACGAAGGAATATATTTTAATGATGGTTCCTGTGTTCTTCCATCTAGCATAACATCCTTAGAAATTAATAAGGGACTTATAGCACTTGTAAAATGGAGTATTGAAGTTTCAAAGGAGAATAATTTATTTATAAAAAGAACTTTTTTAGCAGGACCTGAAAGAATTGAAGCTTATTTAAAATTTGTAAAGGATTAGGATGTATAATATAATTATTATAAAAATATTGGAGGAACTTTTATGAAATATATTGATTTACATTGTGATACAGCCTATAGGATGATAAATGAAAACTTGCATTTAGATAAAAGCATTTGCAAAGTTAATATAGAAAATTTAAAAAAGGGAGGAGCACTTGGTCAAATATTTGCTTTTTTCTTAGATTTAGAAGAGGTTAAAGATCCATTTAATGGTTTTATGGATATGTATAATAATTTTATTTTAGAAACTGAAAGAAATAAAGATTCCATAAAAATAGTTAGAAATATAGAAGAATTGAAAGAATGTGAAAGGGAAGAAAAATTAGCAGCTATTCTTTCAATAGAAGAGGGAGAAGTTTTAAAAGGAAAATTAGAAAATATTAAAAGAGTATATGACCTTGGAATAAGAATAATAACATTAACTTGGAATTATGAAAACAGCCTAGGATATCCAAATTATAATTTTAAGTACAAAGATAAAGGCTTAAAGGAAAAAGGGATAGAAATGGTTAAGGAAATGGAGAAGGTAGGAATAATTCCAGATGCTTCTCACCTTTCTGATGGAGGATTTTATGATTTAGTTGAGATATGTAAAAAACCATTTATAGCAACTCATTCTAACTCAAGAGAAATAATGAATCATCCAAGAAATCTAACTGATGATATGATAAAACTATTAAGTAATAAAGGTGGAGTTATGGGACTTAACTTTTGCAGTAGTTTTGTAGGAGAAAATGAGGTAACTTCAATTAGTGATTTAGTAAAGCATGCAAAACATATTAGAAATGTTGGCGGAATTGATGTATTAGCCCTTGGAAGTGATTTTGATGGAATAGAAAATGAAGTTGAAATAAAAGATACAAGTGAAATGAATAAATTATATTATGCCCTTAAAAAAGAAGGATTTAGCGAAGATGATATAGAAAAAATATTTTATAAAAATATAATTAGAGTACTAAAGGAATGTAGTAAGGAGTAGTAAAAATGAGTAAATTATTAGGTAAGGTTGCAATAGTTACAGGAGCTTCTAGAGGAATAGGAAGGGATATTGCAGTAGAACTTGCCAAAAATGGAGCAAATGTTTTAGTAAACTATTCAAAAGATGATAGTGGAGCAGAAGAAACCTTAAAAATAATAAAAGATTTTGGTGGATATGCTATAAAATTTAAGGAAGATATTTCAACCTTTAAAGGTGGAGAAAGAATAGTAAAAGAAGCTATAAATAAATTTGGAGCATTAGACATTGTAGTAAATAATGCAGGAAAAAGTAGTATAGGATTATTTATTGATTCTAGTGAAGAGGATATAAATGGACTTATTTCTACAAATCTTTTAGGAGCTATGTATATAACAAAACATGCAATACCTTATATGTTAAATAAGGGAGGAAATATAATAAATATTTCTTCTATGTGGGGTGATATTGGAGCTTCCTGTGAAGTTTTATATTCTGCCTCTAAAGGAGGAATTAATCTTTTTACTAAAGCCCTTGCAAAGGAACTTGCACCTTCAAATATAAGAGTTAATGGAGTGGCACCAGGAGTTATAAATACATCTATGAATAACTTTTTAGGAGAAGAAGAAAAGACTGAATTAGAGGAAGAGATTCCTATGGGAAGATTTGGAGAAGGATATGAAATTGCAAAATGTGTAGTATTTTTAGCTTCAGAGGAATCTTCTTATATTACAGGACAAATAATTAGAATAGATGGTGGAATGATTTAAAGTTTTATCTAAAATTAATATCTTATAAAAGTATAGAAAAATAAAAAGGCAAAATAACTTCAATAAGAATTTATTTTGCCTTTAGTGTTTTATATTTTAAATATCCATTTCTTCAGGATCTTCTTTTTTTAGTGAAAATTTAAATAAAACTCCATTTTCAACATTTTTAATGTCATAAGAAGAATTATATAAATCTAAAATATTTTTAACAATAGCAAGTCCCAATCCAGTACTATTACTTTTCCTATTTCTTGATTTATCTAATCTATAAAATTTATTAAATAAATTTATATTTTCACCTTCAGGTATTGAAGTACCTGTATTTAATACAGAAATTTCAAAATAATCATTATTTATTTCATCAATAGATATAAATATAGTATTATCCTTTGGTGTATATTTTATAGCATTAGTTATAATATTTGTAAGGACTTGTTCCATTTGAAAAATATCAGCATTAACATAAGAATAATCTGTATTTGGAGAAAATTTAATTTCTAAATTTTTTTCAATACAATCAGGTTTTAAAGTATTTACAACCTTTGATATTAATCTATTTATATTAAATATTTCAAGTTGAGGCTTAATAACTCCAGATTCAAGTTTAGATAATTCTAGCATATTTGAAACGAGCTTTCCCATTTTTTTAGATTCATCTATTATAGTTTCTAAATAAGCTATTTCATCTGTGCCAGATACTATTCCATCTTTAATTCCTTCTGCATAACCTTCAATTATTCCTATTGGAGTTTTAAGTTCATGACTTACACTTGCTATAAAATCTTTTCTCATAGTTTCAAGCTTACGTTCTTTTTCTATATCTTTTTCAAGTTTTTTATTTTGTTCCTTTAAATTCTTTAAGGAAGCATTAAGATTTTCAGATAAAAAGTTTAATGTTTTAGCTAAGTTACCTATTTCATCATCTCTATTGGTTTCACATTTTTCAGAAAAATCCATTTTAGACATTTTATTTGCAATATGATTAATTTTTTTCAAAGGATGAGTAACTAAACTAGAGAAAATAGATGAAATTATTAAGCAAATAAATAGTATTCCTATAAATATATAAATATAAAACTCATTTATTACATTACTTGCTTCTATAATTGGTTGAATTGAAGCAACAGATAAAACTAAAGAATCATTTATACCATTAATTGACATAGGAGCTGCAACACCAATACTTTTTGTAGTACCATTATTTGCATAAAAGTTAGTTGATACAGGTGTATTAGTTTTAAATAATTGATATAGTATTTCTTTATTTCCTAATAAAGTTTTACAAAATTCTGTCAGCATTTTAATGTCTTCTTTATCATTTTCCAAATTACTTGATATATATCTAAGATTACCATCTACTGAGAAGATTGCTATTTTTGAGTTGTTTTTGTTTTCAAATTCTTTTAAAGCAGCATATAATTTAGATGGATTTTTAAGTTCAAAGGAATTTTGTTTTGAAAATTGTTCAATTTCTTTAACTAACACATCAGTTTTTTTACGCTCATAAAAATCTTCAAAAATAAATGTTTGAAAGATTAAAGTTAAAGCCATAAAACAAACAAGGAATACTGATGTTATTACAAATAATCTTCTAGATAAAGTCTTTTTCATTATTTCACCTCAAATTTGTAGCCACTTCCCCGAACAGTAACTATATAATTTGATTTATCTAGTAACTTCTCACGAAGTCTTTTAATATTTGTATCAACAGTTCTTATATCACCATAGTAATCAATTCCCCAAACATTATCTAATATTGTATCTCTTGAAAGAGCTATTCCTTCATTAGATATTAAATATAATAAAAGTTCATATTCCTTTGGAGATAGAGAAATAGTTTCATTGTCTACCTTAACCTCATGGGAAAGTTTATTTATTGTAAGACCATTAAATTCTTGATAACTAGAATCAACATCTTTTTTTGTCCTCTTTAATAAAGCCTTACTTTTTGCAACTAAAACCTTAGGACTAAAAGGTTTTGTCATATAGTCATCTGCACCAAATTCATATCCTTGAAGTTTATCATCCTCCTCAGCTTTTGCAGTTAAAAGAATAACTGGAACAGAGGATACAGAACGAATTTTTTCTAAAAATGTAAAGCCATTCATTTTTGGCATCATTACATCTAAAATTATTAAATCAATTTTTTCTTTAGAAAAAACCTCAAGGCCAGATTCACCATCTTCAGCTTCATATATATTAAAATTTTCTTTTAAAAAATAATCTCTAATTAAAAATCTAATTTTCAGTTCATCTTCTACTATAAGTATAGATTTTTTCATATTATTTTACCTCCATTAAAAAGACACTTACTTACATTATATACAAATATGAAAATATTTAAATAGTTTATAATCTTTGTATTGTATTATTTACTAAAACATATTATATTAAAGGTTGTAATTGAATTACAATGGGAGAGGAATATGATTAAATTGAATTTTGATATAAAGAAGATAGTGCTAGAAAATGGCCTTAGAGTTATAACGGTAAAAAAGGATACGAAAATTGCCTCAATTAATGTAGGTGTAAATATTGGAGCTATGTATGAGGATTTAAATGAAAAGGGTATAAGTCATTTTATAGAACATATGCTTTTTAAAGGTACAACCTCAAGAAATAATGAGGTATTAAATGAGGAACTTGAATGTTTAGGTGGAGAATATAATGCCTATACAGATTATGATTCAACTGTATATACAATAAGTTGTTTAGAGGAAGAAATAAAAAATGGGGTAGTTCTTTTAGGAGATATGATAAGAAATTCAAATTTTCCAGTAGAGGAAATTGAAAAGGAAAGATCAGTAATTTTAGCTGAAATAAGAACTAGCAAGGATGATATTGAAGATTTAAGTTTTAAAAAGACTGATGAAGTTGCTTTTAAAGAAAGTTATTTAAAGTATGATGTAATAGGTATTGAGAAAAATGTTAATAATTTTAGTAGAGATGATTTAATGAATTTTTATGGAGAAAATTATGCTCCAAATAATACTGTAATTACAATTGTATCTTCCTTTTCTCATGAAGAAGCCTTAAATCTTATAAAGGATAATTTCGGAGACTGGAAAAGAAGAGAAAGTAGAAAGAAAAATATAATATTAGAAAAAAACCAAGAAATAGAAGCAACAAGTTATAAAAGTGAAATAGAACAAAGTACTATAGTATATTTATATACCTTTAATGATTTGAAAAAAGAAGATGAATTGCCTTTAAGAATTTTAAACCATAGACTAGGAGAAAGTGCAAACTCTTTACTTTTTAGAGAAGTTAGAGAAAATAGAGGTTTAGCTTATGATATTTTTACCCATTTAGATATAAGCAAAGATTCTAAAGTTTTATATATATACACATCAGTTGGTGAAGAAGATATAAAGGAAGCTAAAAAGGCAATAGATAAAGTTATTAATAATATTTTAAGTGGAAAAATAAAATTTAAAGACAAAGACTTAGAAATTATGAAAAAGGTTCATAAAACAGCAGTTATATCAACTCTTGAAGATTCAGCAGACCTTTGCAATTATGTTCTTCATCAAGAACTTAGTGATGAGGATACTCTTGAATTCGTTAAGGATATGGATAGAATAAATAACATAGAAAAAAATCAAATTTATGAAGTTTCAAAAAAAGTTTTAAGAAAACCTACTATTCATATTTTAAGAAGAGAAAATTAAGGTGATTTAATTTGAGTAAAATAACAAAAATAGAAACAGGCAAAAGAAATAAAGAAAGAGTAAATATTTATATGGATAATGAATATGCATTTTCAATAAATATGGAACTTTTGTATAAATTTAATATTAAAGTAAATGAAGAGTTTGACAAGGAAAGACTTCTTGAAGTTATACAGGCTGAAAATTTATCAAAATGTAAAGATAGTGCTTTAAGGATAGTAGAGAGAAGTTATAAAACAGAAAAAGAAATAAAGGACAAACTACTTTTAAAAGAATTTGATGAGAATACTGTAGAGGAAACTTTAAAATTTTTAAGGGAATACGGATTTATAGATGATTCTAAATTTGTAAAAATGTTTGTGAAGGATCATATAAGAAATCAAGGAAGAAATAAGATTAAATATTTATTAATTCAAAAAGGAATTGATAAATCCTTAATTGAAGAGGCTTTTCTAGATTTAGAAAAGGAAGATGAAGTAGAAAGAGCATTTATATTAGGAGAAAAGAAATATTTATCAATTTCAAAAAGAGAAGATGATGATTTTAAAATAAAAAATAAAATAACAAGATATTTATTAGGTAGAGGGTATGATTATAGTATAGCAAAAGAGGTTATTAATAGGATTTATTTAGAGTATAAGGGAGAATAGTATGAATTTAAATTTATCACAAATAATTATTTTAGTAATAATTGCTTGGACTATCATAACAAGTATAAAAAATGTTATGGTAAGTAGAGATTTAGAAAATGTTATTGCTTCTATAATTGGTAGTATATCAAGTGTAATTAGTTTTTTTATAATATTTTTGTTTTATAATTTTTTTAATAATAAAATAGAAAGTTTTTTACTTAATATAAGTCCAGATAAAACTTTAAATATAGTAATAAAACTATTAATATTTCTTATAATATTTTTTGTTATAAAATGGATTATATATACGATTTTTAGACTTATTAATTCTATATTTAATTTTGATTTTAACAGAGGACTTTCAAATAATAAGGTTTTATTATTTATTTTTAGTACTCTTTTAGGACTTATAAGAGGAATGCTAATAGTTTTATGCATCCTAATTGCAATAGTTACGTATAATGGATTTGCAAGTCCTAAATATAAAGTAAATATGTTTTCAAATCTAAAAGCATATCATAAAATTTCAAATTTAATAGATGAAAAGAAAATAAGTAAAATAAAAAGTGGACTTGTACAAGACATATCGAATTCAACAGTTGTTTATTATAATGGTGTTACCTTAAAAGAAGGAATAGAATCTAATAGTGCTATTAACAATAAAGCAAGGGAAATTACAGCAAATTTAAAAACTGACAGAGAAAAAGCAAAAGCTATATATACTTGGATAGGAACTCATATAAAATATGATGATTTTAAGGCTGAAAAAGTTATGAATAAAAATAATGTAACAAATAGTGGAGCAATACAAACCTTTGAAACAAGAAAGGGAATTTGCTTTGATTATGCCTGCCTATATGTAGCCATGTGTAGAGCTGTTAACCTTAAAGTTAGAATGGTAATTGGTGAGGCTTATAATGGGGAAGAATATATAAGTCATGCATGGAATGAAGTTTATTTAAAAAATGAAAGAAAATGGATTAAAGTAGACCCAACATTTTATATGGCAGGAAATTATTTTGATAATCCTAATTTTAATTCTGACCACAAAGAAAAGAGTATTGCCGGTGAATGGTAAATATAAAAAGATTAGCATAAATATAAATGCTAATCTTTTTTGTGTTTAGAAAGTATTAAATTAATGGCTTTTTCACAATCTTTATCTTTATTATCTAAAGCCCAGGACATATTAAAATATATTAAGGCTTTATTATTATTTTGTTTCATTGCGTAGCAATAACCAAGATTGAAAAAATATTTACTATCTCTTTGAAGGGTAATTGCTTTTTTTAACATATTAATTGCCCCTTCATAATTTTTAAGTTTAATAAAACAAACTCCAGAATTATAATAAGAGCAGGCTTCATTTTCTTTAAATTCTACAGCCTTTTGATAAAATTTAATTGCTTCTTCATATTCTTTCGTATTGTAAAGTCTATTTGCTTCGCTAAAGTAATTCACAGTAACCTCCTTAAGAATAATAAACTTTTTATATAAAAATAATAAAAATTTAAATCGTATCATATATTATTAAAGGAAAAAAATTCTTTGTGTTTATAGTATGTACATAGTTTTTATATTATATACGAAGTCTACCAAATTTATACTAAAAATTTAAAAAAACTTTAAATTAATCTTAAATTTTAGATAAATGTAATTATAATTTCGCATAAAATGTTGATTTGAGATTAAGTTAATATATAATACATATATAGGTGTTTTATTTAAAATTGATAAGTAGGTGTAAATTAATGAACAATTATAAATTGGGGTTAGATGTAGGGTCTACTACCGTAAAACTAGTATTATTAACAGATGATAATACTATGATTTTTTCTGAATATAGAAGACATTATTCAGATATAAAAAATACTATAATTGGGTTAATGAAAGAATGTTATGAGAAAATAGGGGATAGGAAAATTACAGTAACCATTACAGGATCTGGAGGGCTTTCAGTTTCTAATTGGCTTAATGTTAAGTTTGTGCAAGAAGTTATTGCTTGTACTGAAACTATAGAGAGGGTTATACCTCAAACTGATGTTGCAATTGAACTTGGTGGAGAGGATGCAAAGATAACTTATTTAAAGGGTGGAATTGAACAAAGAATGAATGGTACATGTGCTGGAGGTACAGGTGCATTTATAGATCAGATGGCATCACTTTTAAATACAGATGCTTCAGGACTTAATGAACTTGCAAAAAAGCATAAGGTTATATATCCAATTGCTTCAAGATGTGGTGTTTTTGCAAAAACTGATATCCAACCACTTATTAATGAAGGAGCTAAAAAAGAAGATATAGCAGCGTCTGTTCTTCAGGCAGTTGTTAATCAAACAATAGGTGGTCTTGCATGTGGTAAGCCTATAAAAGGAAATGTTGCTTTTTTAGGAGGACCACTTTACTTTTTATCAGAACTTAGAAATAGATTTATTGAGACTTTAGAGCTTAAAGAGAATGAAATAATATTTCCAAAGAATTCACAATTGTTTGTTGCTATGGGTGCAGCACTTTTATCAGAGGAAGAAAAAGCAATTTCCTTTAAAAACTTAATTGATAAAGTTAATACAATTGGAGAAGCAAAGGATGATAATATAGAAAGATTACCTGCCTTATTTAAGGGAGAATCAGATTATAAAGAATTTAAAGAAAGACATGACAGAGCAAAAGCTAAGAGAGGTTCTTTAGAGGATGTTAAAGGCAAGGTATTTTTAGGAATTGATGCAGGTTCTACAACAACTAAAGTTGTTTTAATTAATGAAAATAAAGAAATAGTATACTCATTTTATGGAAGTAATGAAGGAAATCCATTAAAGGCTATAGTAGGAATTATAAATGATTTATATAATAAACTTCCAGAGGGTGTGGAAATTGCAAATAGTACAGTTACAGGATATGGAGAAGCTTTAATAAAGGCAGCTCTTCATATGGATATTGGAGAAATTGAAACAATTGCTCACTATAAAGCTGCTGAATACTTCTTGCCAGGAGTAGATTTTATACTTGATATCGGTGGTCAAGATATGAAGTGTTTAAGAATAAAAGGTGGAGTAATAGACAGTATACTTTTAAATGAAGCTTGTTCTTCAGGTTGTGGTTCATTTATAGAAACCTTTGGTAAATCCCTTGGATTAGAAGTTCAAGATTTTGCAAAGGAAGCTTTATTTTCTAAGTCACCAGTTGATTTAGGATCAAGATGTACTGTATTTATGAATTCAAGAGTTAAGCAGTCACAAAAGGAAGGGGCAACTGTTGGAGATATATCAGCAGGACTTTCTTATTCAGTAATTAAGAATGCTTTATATAAGGTTATAAAAATTAGAGACGAAAAGGAAATGGGAGAAAAAATAATAGTTCAAGGTGGAACTTTCTATAATGATGCTGTTCTTAGAAGTTTTGAAAAAATATCAGGAAGAGAAGTTATAAGACCAGATATTGCAGGACTTATGGGAGCATTTGGAGCAGCACTAATTTCAAAAGAAAGATACACTGAAGGAGAAAAATCTTCTATATTACCTAAGGAAGAAGTTAAAGATTTTAAAATGACTTCAGAATTTAGAAGATGTGGAATGTGCGGTAATAACTGCTTATTAACTGAAAATACTTTTTCAACTAATGAAAAATTTATATCAGGTAATAGATGTGAAAGACCACTTGGACTTAATATAAGCAAGGAAAAAGTTCCAAATCTTTATAAGTATAAATTTAAAAGAACTTTTGGATATAAGCCTTTAAAGAAAGAAGAGGCAAAGAGAGGTACAATTGGAATACCAAGAGTACTTAACATGTATGAAAATTATCCTTTATGGTTTACTTTACTTACAGAACTAGGATTTAGAGTTGTTTCATCACCAGTTTCATCAAAGAAACTTTATGAAAAAGGAATAGATACAATTCCTTCAGATTCAGCTTGTTATCCAGCAAAGCTTGTACATGGTCATATAATGGCATTAATAGAAAATGGAGTAGATACAATATTTTATCCTTGTATTCCATATGAAAAGAAGGAATTTAGTGATTCTACTAATCATTATAATTGTCCAATGGTTACTTCATATCCTGAAGTAATAAAAAATAATATGGATATACTTGAAGAGAAAAATATAAAATTTATAGCACCATTTTTCTCTTTAGATGATAAAAAAGTTTTAGCTAAGAGAATAGTAGAAGAATTTAAAGATTTTAATATAGATATAAAGGAAGCAAAAGAAGCTGTAAACAAAGCTTTTGTTGAAAGGGAAAACTATAAAAAAGATATACAAGATAAAGGAAAAGAAGTAATTGAATATCTTAAAAAGAACAATAAAAAGGGTATAGTACTAACAGGAAGACCATATCATATAGACCCAGAAATAAATCATGGTATTCCAGATGTTATAAATTCCTTTGGAATGGCTGTTTTAACAGAAGATAGTGTATCAGAACTTGGAGAATTACATGCACCTTTAAGAGTTGTTGACCAATGGACATATCATGGAAGATTATATAGAGCAGCAGCTTATGTTAGAGATTCAGATGTACTTGAAATGATTCAACTTAATTCTTTTGGATGTGGATTAGACGCTGTAACAACAGATCAAGTAAATGAAATTCTAGAGGAAAAAGGAAAAATATATACTGTACTTAAAATAGATGAAGGAAATAATTTAGGAGCTGCTAAAATAAGAATAAGATCATTAAAGGCGGCTATAGAAGAGAGAGAAAGAAATAGTTATGTTCCTATAACTCAAAATATAGAATATAAAAATCCTATATTTACAAAGGAAATGAAAAAAAATCATACAATATTATGTCCACAAATGTCACCAATACATTTTAATATTTTAGAAGAGGCTATAAAGGCATCAGGATATAACCTTGAAATATTACCAGCTAGTGATAAAGGTGCAGTAGAAGAGGGATTAAAGTATGTAAATAATGATGCATGCTATCCATCAATAATTGTAATTGGACAAATAATAAAGGCTTTAAAATCAGGAAAATACGATTTAAATAATACATCAGTTATAATATCTCAAACTGGTGGAGGGTGTAGAGCTACAAATTATATTGGATTTTTAAAGCTTGCTATGAAAAATGCTGGATTTAGTAATGTTCCAATTCTTTCATTAAATGCAGTTGGACTTGAAAAGCAGCCAGGATTTAAAGTTACAATAAAACTTGTAAAGAGAGCTTTAATGGCACTTATTTATGGGGATATATTTATGAGAGTCTTATATAGAACAAGACCTTATGAAAAGGTAAAAGGATCTGCAAATGAGCTTTATAATAAGTGGAATAAAATTGCAAAAGAAAATGTTAAAAATGGAAGCAAGAGAGAATTTAATAAAAATGTTAAAGATATAATAAAAGACTTTGATGAATTAGAATTATTAAATATTAAAAAGCCAAGAGTTGGTGTAGTTGGAGAAATATTAGTTAAATATCATCCAACAGCTAATAATGATATAGTAAGTCTTTTAGAAAGTGAAGGAGCAGAGGCTGTTGTTCCAGATCTTTTAGATTTCTTCTTCTATTCAGCTTACGATAGTGAATTTAAATATAAATATTTAGCATTTAGCAGAACATCAAGAGATTTAAGTCTTATTGCTATGAAATATATGGAAAGCTATAGAAAAGAAATGAAAAAAGCTTTAGATGAAAGTGAAAGATTTGAATCACCAAAAAATATTAAAGAACTTGGACGTTTAGCTTCAAATATACTTTCATTAGGAAATCAAACTGGAGAAGGATGGTTTTTAACAGCTGAAATGATAGAGCTTATAAAAACTGGAGCAGACAATATTGTTTGTATGCAACCATTTGCTTGCCTTCCAAACCATGTAACTGGTAAAGGAATGATGAAAGCTTTAAAGAAAAATTATCCAAAGGCAAATATAGTTGCTGTTGATTACGACCCAGGAGCTTCAGTTGTAAATCAAGTAAATAGAATTAAACTTATGCTTTCAGTTGCATTTAAAAAATTAAAAGAAGAAGAAAGTAAAGTTAAAGAAATTAATGTACATGAAGAAGAAGTAGTAAAGCAAGCTTTTAAAGAAGCAAGTGTTACTTTGCATCAATAATTAATTGACAAAAGTCAATTAATGATATAACATAATATGTACATAAAATTGTATATATTAAATGCAAAGATAAAGAGGAGTAGATTTAGGAAGTATCAAAGAGAGAAGGGATTAGGTGAGAGCCCTTTATACTGAATATTTTGAAGGTAGCTTTTGAGTTTCTTTAGTGAAATAATAGTAACTAAAGACGGCCATTTTTCTAGGTCGTTATTTGAATTAAGAGCTTATAAAGGTTTATTAATAAACCTTGTAGGAATAAAGGTGGTACCACGAACTTTCGTCCTTTTGTAGGATGAAGGTTCTTTTTTTATTCAATATATTAATTTTAGGAGGAGTTTAAATGTCAGATATAAGAAATATTGAAACAACATATAATCCAAAAGAATTTGAAGATAGAATTTATAAAAATTGGGAAGAAAAAAAATATTTTACACCAGTAATCGATAAAAATAAAAAATCATATTCAATAGTTATGCCACCACCAAACATAACAGGAAAATTACATTTAGGTCATGCACTTGATAATACCCTTCAAGATATGCTTATAAGATTTAAAAGAATGCAAGGATTTGAAACTCTTTGGCTTCCAGGTCAAGACCATGCATCAATTGCAACAGAAGTTAAAGTTGAAAATGAACTTCTTAAAAAGGGACTTAAGAAGAAGGAAATGGGAAGAGAAGCTTTCCTAGAAAAAGTTTGGGAATGGACAGATGAATATAGAGGCAGAATAAGAACTCAACTTAAAAAGATGGGATGTTCTGCTGATTTTACAAGAGAAGCATTTACAATGGATGAACATTTAGATAAGGCAGTTAAACATGTATTTGTTAAGTTATACAATGAAGGTCTTATATACCAAGGAAATAGAATAACTAATTGGTGTCCTAAATGTCAAACAGCACTATCAGATGCAGAAATAGAATATGCAGAACAAAATGGACACTTTTGGCATATAAATTATCCACTTAAAAATGGAGAAGGTTTCTTAGAAATTGCAACAACAAGACCAGAAACATTACTTGGAGATACAGCTGTTGCAGTTAATCCAAATGATGATAGATTTAAACATCTTATAGGAGAAACTTTAATTCTTCCATTAGTAAATAGAGAAATTCCAATAGTTGGAGATGACTATGTTGATATTGAATTTGGAACAGGAGCAGTTAAAATAACTCCAGCTCACGATCCAAATGATTTTGAAGTAGGAAAGAGACATAACTTAAAAGAAATAAGAGTTATGGATGATAGGGGCTTCATAAATGAAAATGGTGGAAAATATGAAGGCTTAGAAAGATATGAAGCAAGAAAAGCTATAGTTAAGGATCTTGAGGATCTTGGACTTTTAGTTAAAATAAAGGATCACACTCATAATGTAGGAACACATGATAGATGTGGAACTGTAATAGAACCAATAATATCAAAACAATGGTATGTAAAGATGGAATCTTTAGCAGACCCAGCTATAGAAGTTGTAAGAAATAACAAAACTAAGTTTATACCAGAAAGATTTGAAAAAACTTATTTCAACTGGATGGAAAACATTCAAGACTGGTGTATATCAAGACAATTATGGTGGGGACACAGAATACCAGTATGGTACTGTAAAGATTGTAACCACATAAATGTATCAACAGAAGAAATAACTACTTGTGAAAAATGTGGAAGCCATAATTTAGAACAAGAAACAGATGTTTTAGATACATGGTTCTCATCAGCATTATGGCCTTTCTCAACTCTTGGATGGCCAGATAAAACAGAAGATTTAGAATATTTCTATCCAACAAATACTTTAGTTACTGGATATGATATTATATTCTTCTGGGTTGCTAGAATGATATTTAGTGGAATACACAATATGGGAGAAACACCATTTGAAAATGTATTAATACATGGAATAATAAGAGACTCAGAAGGAAGAAAAATGAGTAAATCTTTAGGAAACGGAGTAGATCCATTAGAAGTTATTGATACTTATGGAGCAGATGCTTTAAGATTTATGCTTGTAACTGGTAATGCACCAGGTAATGATATTAGATATTATCCAGAAAGAGTAGAATCAGCTAGAAACTTTGCAAATAAGATTTGGAATGCTTCAAGATTTGTTATGATGAACTTAGATAGAGAGTTAATGAACAAATATAAAGATTTAAAAGATTATACTTTAGCAGATAGATGGATTCTTTCAAAATTAAATACTTTAGTTACAGAAGTTACAGAAAATATGGATAAATTTGAACTTGGAATAGCACTTCAAAAAGTTTATGATTTCATGTGGACTGAATTTTGTGATTGGTACATAGAACTTGTAAAACCAGTTCTATATGGAGAAGATGAGAAAGCTAAGGGAATAACATACAATGTATTATTTACAGTGCTAGAAACAGGTCTTAAGCTTCTTCATCCAGTAATGCCATTTATAACAGAAGAAATCTTTACTCATTTAAATGATAAGGAAGAAACAATAACATTATCAGCTTGGCCAGAATATAAAGAAGAATTACTTGATGTAAAGGCAGAAGAGGATATGGCATTTGTTATTGAAGCTATTAAAAACTTAAGAAATTTAAGAGCTGAAATGAATGTTAAGCCATCTAGAAAAGCTAATGTTATATGCTATATTTCAGATGAAGCAAAGGATGCCTTTAGTAAGGGTGCAGCTTATATAGAAAAATTAGCATCAGCATCTAATGTTTCATTTATAGAAGATAAAAATGAAGTTCCAGAAAATGCTGTATCAATAGTTGTAAATGGTGGAGAATTATTTATGCCACTTCTTGATTTAGTAGATAGAGAAAAGGAACTTGAAAGATTAAATAAAGAACTTAAGAAATTAGAAGGAGAAATTGAAAGAATAGATAAAAAACTTTCAAATGCAGGCTTTGTAGCTAAGGCTCCTGAAAAAGTAGTATTAGGTGAAAAGGAAAAGAGAGCTAAATATGTTGAAATGTTAGAAGCTGTTAAAGGCAGAATCGATACATTAAAATAATTTTAAATAAAGGATTGGTATACTTAAATACCAATCCTTTATTTTTTATATTAATTTAAAATTTTTTCGAAACTCTTTATATATTTTATAGTTTTATAATTAATTTTATTTATGAAAGGTAGTAACTTTAAAGTGCCTAATTGTTCAATTAAAATTAGGTTGATAAAATAAATTCAAAGGAGTTAAAAATGAAATTTAGGAGGAATTAATTATGGTAAAACATATAAATGAAAAAGAATTTGAAGATGAAGTGTTAAAAGAAAAGGGAGTAGTAGTTGTTGATTTTTTTGCAAATTGGTGTAGACCATGTAGTATGTTAGCTCCATTATTAGAAGAAGTACAAGCAGAAATGAAAAATATAAAAATAGTTAAAGTTAATATAGATGAAAATAAAAATGTTGCAAAAGATTATAGGATTACAAATATACCAACAATAAAGATATTTAAAAATGGTAAGGAAAGTATTACAAAGTCAGGTTTTTTACCAAAAGAATCTTTAATAGAATTTATAGAGAAAAGTATTTAATATCTTTTATGAATTAAAAGTTATATTAACTAATAAATAAAGGTTAGGAGAAAAATTAAAATGAATAAATATGATGCTATAATAATTGGTTTTGGTAAAGGTGGTAAAACCCTTGCTGGATATTTAGGAAAGATAGGAAAAAAGGTGGCTTTAATTGAAAAGTCAAATGAAATGTATGGAGGAACATGCATTAATGTTGGATGTATTCCAACAAAAGTGTTAGTTAATAGATCTAAAATTTCTTTATATAAAGATTTAGATACATTTGAAGAAAAAGCAAATGAGTATAAAAAGGCTATAGAATATAAAGATAATTTAATATCTATGTTAAGAACTAAAAATTTTAATATGTTAAATGATAATGAAAATATTGATATATATAATGGAGTAGCATCCTTTATATCAAATACAAAAATTGAAGTTAAAGGAAAGAATGAAAATATTATTTTGGAAGGAGAAAATATATTCATTAATACTGGAGCATCTACTATAATTCCAGAAATAAATGGAATAAAAGATGGTAAAAAAATATATACAAGTACTACAATAATGAATTTAAAAGAGTTACCTAAACATTTGATTATAGTTGGTGGAGGATATATTGGGCTTGAATTTTCATCAATATATGCAAGTTTTGGTTCAAAGGTAACAGTAATAGAGGCTTCTTCAAAAATTGCAGTTAGAGAAGATGATGAAATTTCTGCTAATGTAAAAGAAATATTAGAGAAAAAAGGTATTTCATTTAAACTAAATGCAAAGGTGAAATCCTTTAAAGAAGAAGAGGAAAAGGTTAAAGTATCTTATTTAGACATTTCAAATAATGAGGAAGTAAATATAGAAGGAGATGCAGTTTTAATTGCAATAGGTAGAAAACCAAATACGGAAGGTTTAAATTTAGAAAATGCAGGAGTAAAGGTTACAGATAGAGGTGCAATAGCTGTTAATAATAGACTAAAAACAAATGTATCAAACATATGGGCTATTGGTGATGTTAATGGTGGATTACAATTTACTTATGTATCATTAGATGACTTTAGAATTATAAAAGATAATTTATTTGGAGAAGGAGTAAGAACAACTGATGATAGAGGGGATATACCATATTCAGTATTTATAGAACCAAGTTTATCAAGAGTTGGATTAAGTGAAAAAGAAGCTAGGGATAAGGGATATGAAATTAAAATAGCTAAATTAAAAGTAGCAAATATTCCAAGGGCTAGAGTTATAGAAGAAACAGAAGGTATTATGAAAGCTGTAGTTGATGCTAAAACAGATAAAATGCTTGGAGTTACATTATTAGCAGCAGAATCAAGTGAAGTAATAAATATAGTAAGTGCTACTATGAAATCTGGTAAAGATTATACATTTTTAAGAGATAATATATTTACTCATCCTACTATGAGTGAATCCTTAAATGATTTGTTTTCATTAATATAGTATTTTTAAAGAGTTTTACGTGAAGAAAAGAATAATTATTTATTAAAAGTTATTTAAAGATATATTGATAAGCTTAGTATGTAGGTTATAATTATATTAATTTTATTGTATTGGGGGTTTTTAAATGTATAGCGTAGATGAAATGATTTATGATTGTCCTGTTGAAGCTCTATCAAATATATTAGGAAAGAAATGGGTTGCAGAAATAATATGGAGTATACAAGAGGAAAAAATAAGGTTTGGAGAGTTATTAAGAAATCTTAAAGGGTGTAGTAAAAAAATGTTATCACAACAATTAGAGTTATTAATAAATAATAATATTATAATTAACGATAAAAAGACAATTAATAATATAGTTGAATCTACATATTATTTAAGTAAGTCAGGATTATTATTATTACCTATTATGGAGAAGATGATAAATTGGAGCAATAACAATTTACTTTGTGAATAATAATTTTTATATGAAAATATTAGTCTGTGTTTTAGAGTTGGAGGGGTTTATAAATGGGAAATATTAATTTTTTTATTGTATTCATAGAGGGAGTACTGTCGATTTTTTCACCGTGTATATTACCAATATTACCTATATATTTAAGTATGTTATCTAATAGCAGTGTAGATAACATAAAGGATTCTAATTTTAAGAGTAGTTTATTACTTAAAAATACTATATTTTTTACTCTTGGTATATCTACCACATTTTTCATATTAGGTTCATCTATAAATGCATTAACTTCATTTTTTAATACAAATAAAAATATGATAATGATCTTTGGTGGAATCATAATAATTATTATGGGATTATTTTATTTAGGAGTTATAAAATCTGAACTTTTAAGTAGAGAAAAAAGATTAAATATTAAATCGAAAAATATGTCTCCATTATCTGCTTTTTTATTAGGATTTACCTTTAGTTTTGGTTGGACACCTTGTATTGGACCAATATTATCATCTGTGTTAATTATGTCTTCCACTTCAAAAAATGCATTAGAAGCTAACTTTCTTATATTAATTTATACAATAGGGTTTATACTGCCATTTATAATTGTAACTCTATTTTATAATAAATTATTTGAAAAGATTGATAAAGCTAAAAAATATATGGGAATGATAAAAAATTTAAGTGGAATATTTATTATTATAGCTGGGTCAATTATGTTATTTAATGGAGTTTTAAATATAAATAAAGAAATAAGCGCAAATAATAAAAATAAGACAAATATAGTAGAAAAAGATATACAAAAATCAGAGGATAATAAAGATACAAAAGAAAATAAAGATGATTCAGCTGATAAAATAAAACCAATAGATTTTACTCTATATGATCAGTATGGAAAAAAGCATACACTTAGTAAATATAAGGGAAAAACAATATTTTTGAATTTTTGGGCAACATGGTGTCCGCCATGTAGGGAAGAGATGCCTTATATTGAAAATATTTATAAGAAATACAATAAGAATAAAGGAGATGTAGTAATACTTGGAGTGGCATCACCTAATTTAGGAAAAGAAGGTTCAAAAGAAGATATAAAAGAATTTTTAAGTAAAAATGGTCATACTTTCCCAATTGTATTTGATGAAGGTGGTACTATGATTCAGCAATATGGAATAAGTGCATATCCATCAACATTTATAATAAATAAAGAGGGCTATATAACAAAATATATACCAGGTGCAATGGATGAGAGTACTATGAAAAATATAATAGAAAGCACTAAATAAAATAATAAAAAAGGAGAAGAATTTAATTCTTCTCCTTTAAATATACAATTATTTTTTAGCTACATCGCATTGACCGTGATCTACAGGATTAATGCTCTTTTCTCCAAACATTATTTTTGAGAAGTTATCACCAAATTCTATAGCTTCTTCAATTTGTTCTTTAGAAGCTCTGAATTTAACACGTAAACCTGGATGAACTAATTTCATCTTTAATTCTTCTAGTCTAGTTTCTATTCTAGGAACTGCTTCTCCGCTCCATCCATATGAACCAAAGGCAGCTGCAAATTTCTTACCATTAATTATAGGATTTAAATTAGCTAATAAAATTCTAATTGGAGGTAATAATTCTCCAACTATTGTTGGTGATCCAAATAATAAACCATCTGATTCATCAATATCTTTCATAATTGCATCAGTATCTTTATCTACTGTTAAGTCATATGATTTAACTTCAACATTATGATTTTTCTTAAGTCCTTCTTCAATATATTTAGCTAATTCTTTTGTGTAGCCGTAAGCTGAAACATAACAGATAGTAACTTTTTTATCACCGTTTATTTCAGGCTTTACAGGAGTTGCCCATTCTTTAAACTTATTTACTACATCCCATGGATTTTCTCTTAAAATAGGACCGTGACCTGGACAAATTATATCTATATCTAAGTCTTTAATTTTATCTATACCTTTAAGAACAAAAGGTTTAAATGGTCCAAAGATAGCATCAAAATAATATTTTAATGAAACATTATAATCTTCTTCATTTTCAATTAAGTCATTGAAAATATTTTTGCATGAGTAGTGACAACCAAAAGAATCACAAGTAATTAAAACTTTATCTTCTTCAACATATGTATACATTGAATCTGGCCAATGTAAAAATGGAGCTGAAATAAATCTTAATGTTTTATCTCCAAGAGATAAAGTGTCACCATCTTTTGCAACTATATAATCAAAATCTCTATTTATGATTTCTTTTAAGAAAGAAATTGCTTGCATTGTTCCAACAACTTTTGCATGTGGAGCAAGGTCTAAAAGTTTTCCAACTGAACCTGAATGATCTGGTTCTGTATGATCTAATACTATATAGTCAATATCAGCTGGAGTTATATTTAAAGTTTCAAGGGTTTCTAAATACTCATCAAAGCACTTTTCTTTAACTGTCTCAAATAAAGCTGTCTTTTCACTTCCATTAACTACATATGAATTGTAACTTGTACCATATGGAGTGTACATTATAATATCAAAAACTCTTAAGTTTGGGTCTAATGCACCTACCCAATGAATATCTTTTTTTATTTCTACATTTTTCATATTTAACACCTCTTGTAATAATAACTTCTAAAAAATAATAAATATTGTTCGATATGATTTATGATAACAAAAAAGCAATTGATTGTAAATGATATTTTAACATTAAATAGATAAATTTGTTAAAATATAAATCATTACATAATATATTATAAACTTTTGACAATAAAATAATTACTAGTAAAATATTAATAGTGTAAAATTTAAATTAATAAAAATTAAAATATAATATTTATTTAAGGGGCGAATGAAATGAATTATAAAGAAGCAATGGAATACATTAAAAAAATTGGGAATTTTGGATCAAATTATGGATTAGAGAGAACAGAAAGGCTCCTTGATATATTAGGAAATCCTCACAAAAAGATTAAGTGCATACATATTGCAGGAACAAATGGAAAAGGTTCTACCACATCAATTATAACTTCTATTTTAATGGAAGAGGGATTTAAAGTGGGTATGTATACTTCACCTTACTTAGAGGAATTTGAAGAGAGAATTCAAATAAATAGAGAAAATATAAAAAAAGAAGAATTAGCTTTTTATATGAAAGATGTAAAAAAGGCAGTAGATGAAGTAATTAAAGAAGGTTACAGTCATCCTACAGAATTTGAAATAATAACATGTTTAATGTTTTTATATTTTTATAGCAGAAAGGTTGATTATGCTGTTATAGAAGTAGGACTTGGAGGAAGATTAGATTCAACTAATGTTATAAAGCCTTTAGTTAGTGTTATAGCTTCAATTAGTCTTGACCATACAAATATATTAGGAAACAGTTTAAAAGAGATATCAAGGGAAAAGGGAGGCATAATAAAAGATAGTATTCCTTTAGTATTATATCCTCAAGAAGAAGAAGCTTTAAATGAACTTAAAAATATAGCAAAAGAAAAAAATTCAAAAATATATGAAGTAAAAAAAGATGATGGCGAGTTATTAAGTATAGTAAAAGAAAATGAATACTATCAAAAGGTAAAAATAAAAGGGAAACTTAATAATTATTATTTAAATTTAAAACTTTTAGGAGAACATCAAATATTAAATTGTGCTCTTGCAATAAGGGCTGTAGAAGTTTTATCTAAATTAGAAGGATTTAAAATAAATAACCTTGAAAAGGGAGTAGAAAAGGCAAAATGGAAGGGAAGACTTGAAGTTTTAAATAAAAAGCCTACTGTTGTTATAGATGGAGCTCATAATATTCAAGGAATAAAATCTCTTACAAAAAATGTAACTAAATATTTTAAATATAATAATTTATATCTTTTAATAGGAATACTTGCAGATAAACAGGTAGAAGAAATGATAAATGAGATAGCGCCTTTAAGTGAAAAAATTATTGCTTTAACGCCAAATAGTGATAGAGCAGAGCTTTCTAGTGAACTTAAAAAGGAAATTGAAAAAGTTAATAATAATGTAGAAAGTTTTGAAAGTTACGAAGAGGCCTTTAAAAGTATATTAAGTATTGCAAAGGAAGATGATTTAATTTTAGTAACAGGTTCTTTATACATGATTGGAGAGATGAGGGGAATAATAAATAAAATAAAGCTTCATTAGATTATGTAGTTTAAAAGTATATATAAAGATTACTTTTAGTTTATTTATATTTTAATAATACAATTTTAATAATATAAGAGTACTATAGATATTAGATAAAATATTTAAAGGTGATTGTAGGTGGATTTTATGGTAGATTTAACTTTTATAGGAACTGGCGGAAGTATACCTATGCCTTATAGGCATCTTTCCTCTCTTATGATTAATTATAGAGGAAGAAAAATTTTAATTGACTGTGGAGAAGGGTGTCAAATAGGAATAAGGGAGTATTCTTTAGGTTTTAAAAGTATTGATATTATATTTATAACTCATGGACATGGAGATCATGTAAATGGGATTTCAGGACTTTTATCAACTATTAGAAATAGTGGAAGAGAAAAAGATTTAATAATTATAGGACCTAAAGGAATTAAGGATATTATAAAAGGACTTATGGTTACAGCTAGATATCTTACATACTCTATTGAAATTATTGAATGCGAAGAAGAAAAATTATTTTTTAATTTAAATGATGGAAGAATTAATTTTTGTGATGAAAAGTTAAGTGAAATAGAAATAGATACTTTACCATTAGAACATTCAATGGATTGTATTGGAGCTAAGATAAAAATAAATAGAAGAGCAAAGTTTGATAAAGACCTTGCTATTAAAAATAATGTTCCAAAGATTATTTGGAGTAAACTTCAAAAGGGCGAGGTAGTAGATTATGAAGGTGTTAGGTATACTAGTGATTTAGTTTTAGGAGAAAAAAGAAAAGGAATAGTATTAAGCTATATAGTAGATAGCAGACCTATAGATAGTATTATAGATTTTATTTGTAAAAGTGATTTATTTATATGCGAAGGAACTTATGGGGATAATGAGGACTTAGAAAAGGCTATTAAAAATAAACATATGACCTTTAAAGAAGGAGCAACCCTAGCAAAAAGATCTTTTTCACATGAATTAATCTTTACTCATTTTTCTCCTTCTATGTTGAATCCAGAAGAGTTTACAAATAATGCTACGGAAGTATTTACTAATTCACATATAGCTTATGATGGCATGAAAAAAGAATTAAATTTTATAGAATAAAAATATAAAAAAGCAAAATAATAAAATACTATGATGAAAATTAGTCATCCTTTAAAGTTTTATTATTTTGCTTTTCTTTTAGTTTTATAAATTTTTATCTTTAATTTCTTTTAAAGCCTTTGATAATTGATCAGGACAAGATGTGTCTTTACTTCCACATTTAATACCTTGAAGTCTTGAAATTGCTTCATCAACATCCATGCCTTCTACAAGTTTAGAAATTCCAAATAAGTTTCCAGGACATCCTCTAACAAATTCTACAGATTTTATAATATTATTTTCTACATCTAAATGTATTTCTGTTGAACACACACCACTTGTTTTATAAGTATACATAACTACCTCCAAAATAAAATTTCTCAAATTAATTATACTTAGAAAAATAAAAGAAATAAAGTATATTTTGTCGCTAAATAGAAATGAAAATCATAATATATAAAGATATAGATACTCCTTAGGAGGTGTTACTAATAGAAAATATTTATATTTGTAATACTTGTGATGATTGCATAAGGAGAATAGATGTGAAAGGTTTTAATTTAGAAAAGTTACAATTAAAATCAAAGGGAAAAGAAATAGGACCTAGAAGTATTGATATAAAAGGAGGTATTGGAGTAGTAGCAAATAGTTATGAGAATAGTATTTCTTTTTTAGATTTAATAAATTTAAATGAATACTATAGAGAATATATAGGACCTAATCCTAAGGATATTAAGTTCTATAAAAAATATGTCTGTATTTTGTGTAATGAAATAAATTCAATAATATTATACAATGTTATGTCAAAGACTATAGATTTTGTAATTCCTTCAGGAAGTTATCCAGAAAGTTTTACAATAGATAGTAAAAATGATTTAATGTTAGTTTCTAATTTAATGGAAAGTACAGTATCTTGCATTGATTTAAAAAATAGAAAATTAGATAAAGTAATAAAAGTTGGAGAGTATCCATCAAAAATAATTTTCTCAAAGGATAAAAATTTATTTTATGTTTGCGAAACTAATATAGGAGAAGACAAAGATGGTTTTATTGGAATATATTCTATTAATGATTTTAAGCTTATTAAAAGAATAAAGGTCGGAAGTATTCCATCAGATATATTTGAGTACAATGGAAAGATATACGTTACTAATTTTGGAGAGGGAACAGTTAGGGTAATAAACATAAAAACTGGGAGAGAAATTAAGAAGATAAATTTAGGTGGTATGTTAAATAAAGTTATTAAAACAGAAAATGAAATGTATATAAGTGATTATATTAATGGGATTTTATATGTAATAGATGAAAAACAGGAAAAATTAAAAACCATTGCAATAGGAAATGAGCCTAATGCAATGATTCTAGTTAGTTCAAATCATTAAATAAAAGATTTATTATTTGAGTATAGATTTCAGAAGGATTTTTTTGCCACTTGTCGCATAGATGGGTGGCTTGTTTTTTTGTTGGCACTTGAAGTTTTAACTCCATTAAAGTGCAATCATCCTCTAAAGCTTTAATATCAACAATAAAGCTATCATTTGATTCTATAGTGTAGTCACTATGTATTGTTAATTCTTTTTTTATTAAATCTATATGTGATTTAACATATTCATTTATAAGTGATATTTTTGATTTTGATATTCTATCCTTAAAAAATGAAAGAACACTATCACCTTTATCAGTAAGCTTTAATAATTTTTTATCTATTACTTCCGTATATTCAATAAATTTTGCTTCATCAAGTTCTGATATGTATTGTTGTAGAGTAAAATAGTTAATAAAACTATTCTCAAGAACTATTTCAGTGAGTTGTGTATTAGAAATAGGTTGTTTTAAGGTTTTCAAAATATATAAAAGCAATAATTTATTTTCTGCTAATTCTAATGAACTCTCTTCGTACATAATTAAGCCTCCATTTTATATTAGGTATATTAATAATTATAGCATAAAATTTAAAATAATGAATATAGTGTAATTAAATAAAAATATAACAGCATATAATAAAAAGCGTAGAGGGGAGAGGAGATTGAATTTAAAAAGTAAAAAAAGTCTACAGTTTATATCTATAGTAACTTTAATAATTTTATTTTTTTCAATTATACTTATTACTAAAAAATATAATGAAACAAAGGATGTATTAGCTAAGGAGAAAAATTTACCAATTCATTCAGTGAATGTTGAAGATAAAAAGATCTCATTAACCTTTGATGTAAATTTTGCAGAAAAAGATTATTTAAATGACATATTAAACATACTGGAGAAATACAATATAAAAGGAACATTTTTTGTAATGGGATCATGGATAAATTATACAGAAGAAAATGGAGAAAAATTAAAATTAATAGCTGATAAAGGGCACGAAATAGGAAATCATAGTTATATTCATCCAAATTTTTCTCAAATAAGTGACGAAAAAATAGAAAAGGAAATAAGAAGAACAGATGAAACAATAAGAAAATTTACAAAGGATGTAAGTAAATTATTTAGATTTCCAAGTGGAGATTATAATGAAAAGGCAGTAAGAAAGGTTAAGGACCTTGGATATATTCCAATTCAATGGGATGTTGATTCTATAGACTGGCGTGAAGATGGAGAAAAGGTAGAATATGAAAGAGTTAAAAAGAAGGTTAAAAATGGTTCTATAATTCTTTATCATAATAATGCAAAATATACAACTAAAAATTTGGAAAGAATAATAAAAGAACTTAAAGAAGAAGGGTATGAGTTTAAAACTGTAGGTGAAATAATCTACAAAGAAAATTATTATATTGATTCAGAAGGACTTCAACATAAAAAAATATAATTTATGTTGAAAATGGCATAAATTGTGTATTATAATTAAAGAGTATAAGTGGGGTCTTTTATTTTATACAAATTAGTTTATTACAAAGGGAGAGAGGGTTTACAATGGATAATTTAATGTTAAACAACAAAATTTATCTTGAAGGAAAGGTAGTTTCAGAGTTAGAGTATAGTCATGAAATGTATGGTGAAGGGTTCTATACATTTGGCCTTGAAGTACAGAGGTTAAGCGATTCAGTAGATTTATTGAATGTTACAATCTCAGAAAGATTATTAGCTGGTTTTGATATTAGTATGGGTAAAGATGTAATTGTTGAGGGGCAATTAAGATCATACAACAAATTTATAGATGGCTCTAACAAATTAATACTTACAGTTTTTGCTAGAAATATTGAACCTTGTATAGAAAGAAGCAAAAATCCTAATGAGATTTTTTTAGATGGATATATATGCAAGGAACCAGTATACAGGACTACTCCATTTGGAAGAGAAATTGCAGACGTTTTACTAGCAGTAAACAGAGCATATAATAAATCAGACTATATACCAACAATTGCATGGGGAAGAAATTCAAGATTTTGCAAGACATTAGAAGTTGGAGATAATATTAAGGTTTGGGGAAGATTACAAAGTAGAGAATATCAAAAAAAGATATCAGAAACAGAAGTAATAAAAAAGATAGCCTATGAAGTTTCAATATCAAAAATGGAAAGATCTAAAAAAGAAGAAGTTAATGAAGGCCAAGAAGGCGCAGTATAAAATTTAATTTTAAATAAAAAAGGTATTTGAATTTTTCAAATACCTTTTTCTTATATGTTATTTTCTTAAATCATCAAGAAGTTGAGTTTTGTCTTTAGTTTTATCATCAACTGTTTTGATTATTCTAGCTGGAGAACCTGCTACAACAACACCATCTGGAACATCTTCTGTTACAACAGAACCTGCAGCTACAACAGAACCATTTCCAACTTTAACTCCTTCTAATATTACAGCATTTGCTCCAATTAAAGCATCATCGCCAATTTCACAAGGAGATTTACTTGGTGGTTCTAAAACTCCAGCAACAACTGCTCCTGCACCTAAGTGAACTCTCTTTCCAAGTTTTCCACGAGCACCTATAACAGCATTCATATCAACCATTGTGCCTTCGCCTATTTCAGCACCTATATTAATAACGGCACCCATCATAATAACAGCATTTTTACCAATAGTAACTCTATCACGAATTATAGCACCTGGTTCAATTCTAGCTTCTACTTCAAGAATATCAAGCATTGGAATTGCAGAGTTTCTTCTATCATTTTCTATTCTAAAGTGATTTATTAAATGCTTATTATCTAATATAACCTTTGATATTAAGTCAGATTCACCTATTAATATGTAGAAACCATTAGTTCCATACCATTCTATTCCTTCTAAATTTGCTTCTCTTAAATCACCATTTACATATACTTTAACTGGTGTTGATTTTTTAGCTTCTTTTATAAATCTTGCTATTTCATATGGATCAGTAAAATTGTATTCCATAGTATCATCCTTTCTAAAATCATTATTTATTAATAATAAACTAATTATAATAAAAAAACTTATATAATGAAAGGGTTAGCGTGAAAAAAGAACAAAATTTGATAGTAGATTAAGATTAATGTAAAATATTTTTAAAGGAGATGATACTTGTGAAACTAAAAGAAGGTTTTGTTCAGATATATACAGGTAATGGAAAGGGAAAAACTACTGCAGCAATAGGTCAAGGTATGAGAGCTTATGGAAATGGACTTAATGTTATAATGGTTCAATTTTTAAAAAGTGGAGAAACAGGAGAACTTAAAACTGTAGATGAATTAGGAAGTAATTTTCAAATATTTAGGTTTGAAAAAAGAAGAGGTTTTGTTTGGAACCTTAGTGAAGAGGAAAAGGAAGAAGTTAAAAAGGAAGTAAAGGTTGCATATAACTTTATACTTTCAATATTAGAAGATGAAAAATGTGATGTACTTATTATAGATGAAGTTATGGGTGTTCTTAAAAATAAATTTTTAACTGTTGAAGAAGTTTTAGAAATTATAAATAAAAAACCTAAAAATGTAGAGTTAATAATGACAGGAAGAAATGTACCAGAGGAAATATTAGAAAGAGCTAATTTAGTTACAGAAATGAGAGAAGTAAAACATTATTTTAAAGAAGGTGTTAAGGCAAGAAAGGGGATTGAATTTTAATGAATAATAGAGTAGAAAATGTTGAAATATCTGGAATAAGAAAATTTTATAATAAAGTTAGAAAAGTTGAAGGAGCTATTTCTTTAACTCTTGGGCAGCCAGATTTTAATACTCCTGATGTTGTAAAAAAAGGTGTGGAAAAAGCATTAATAGAGAACAAAACAACGTATACTCAAAATGCAGGACTTGATGAATTAAGGGAAGAAATATCAAAATATTTAAATACATTAGGAATTAAATATAATAAAGAAGAAATATGTATAACAGTTGGTGGCAGCGAAGGAATATTTTCAAGCCTTATGGCATTGTTAAATGAAGGTGATAAAGTTTTAATTCCAACACCAGCTTATCCAGCTTATGAAAGTATTGTAAATATGGTTGGAGGAACAGTTGTAAATTATGAATTAAATAATGATTTTACAGTTAATGTAGATAATATAAAGGAAAAATTTAAAAAAGAAGATTGCAAATATTTAGTTTTATCTTTTCCAACTAATCCAACAGGAGCAATACTTGATAAAGGTGGAAGAGATGAATTAATAAAATTTATAAAAGATGAAAATATAATTGTAATTACAGATGAAATATATGCTTCAATTATTTATGATGATTATTATTCTGTAGCACAAGAGGAGAGCATAAAAGATAAAATTATATATATTAGTGGTTTTTCAAAAATGTTTTCAGCAACAGGTCTTAGAATTGGATATGTAGCATGTAGTGAAAATATTATGAAGGAAATAATGAAAGTTCACCAATATGGAGTATCTTGTGCACCGTCTATTGTTCAATATGGAATGATTGAAGGATTAAAGTATGGTATGAATGATGTATTAAAAATGAAAAATGAGTTTTTAAACAGAAAGAATTATGTTGTAAATAAATTAAGAGAAATTGGTTTTGAAGTTAATGATCCTAAAGGTGCTTTTTATGTTTTTCCTTCAATTAAAAAATTTAAATTAACCTCTGATGAATTTTGTGAAAGATTATTACAGGAAGAAAAGGTAGCCTGTGTTCCAGGAACAGCCTTTGGAGTAGGTGGAGAAGGGTTTATTAGAATTTCTTATTGCTACTCTATGGAAGAGTTAGAATTAGCTTTAAATAAAATAAAGAAGTTTATAGACAAATTATAATTATATAAATTATTGTGTAGCAGTTACATTTTGTAATTGCTATTTTTTTATGGATAATTAAACTCTAATTACATATTAAGAAGCGTTAAAACCTCATTTAAAATTAACATTAGGTTAAAATGTATTATAAATTTTAAATAAATGTTATTAGGTATTTGCTTAAATAAAAAGTTGTATATAAAAATAATTATTAAATAGATAATTTAATTACTAAAAAGGTTATAAGATATGATTTTAAAATACGAACAAAAAATAAAAAATGTTTGAAAATAAATGTAAATAAATAATTAATATAAAAATTTTAAAATTAATTAAATTTAAGAATAATAATGATACATAAAAAAATAAAAATAGAAACAAATAACTTACAAAAATTACCTGTTAAAGCTGTAGTAAACGTATTCAAAAGATGTGAAAATATTTTGATAGTTTATCAAAAAAATAAAAATATATATGATAATTTATCAAAAATAAAAGAATAAAATTAACATTATTCCTTGACAATGAACATAGATATAATATAATTAATAACAAATATTTACATTTTAAACAAGAAAAAGAAAATGGGGTGGTAAAAATGCTAAAGTACGTAGGAAAAAGAGTTTTTACTAGTATTTTAACAATATGGGCAGTTGTTACATTAACCTTCTTTTTGGTAAGGGCTATGCCAGGAGGACCATTTGATGGGGAAAAGATTACAGCTGAAATGAAAGTAGTATTAAATGAAAAATATGGACTAGACAAACCGTTAAGTGAGCAATATTCAATTTATATGAAAAATCTATTAAAGGGTGATTTAGGAGAATCTTTAAAATATAGAGGAAGAGAAGTAAATGAAATAATTACTTATTCATTTCCTAAGTCAGCTAAAATTGGTATTGTTTCTATAATTTTTTCTTTAGTAGCTGGAACATTACTTGGAGTAATTTCTGCACTTAAAGCTGGCAAGTGGCCAGACAAGTTTTGTATGTTTATATCAACCTTAGGTATAACTGTACCAAGTTTTGTAATTGGAGCTGTATTAATTTATTATTTTACAGTTAAATTAAGATTACTTCCAGCAGTAGGACTTAAGGGACCTGAAACATTTATAATGCCAGTTATAGCACTTGCAGGAAGTTCAATGGCGTTTATAACAAGACTTACAAGAAGCAAACTTATAGATGTATTAAAATCTGATTATATTAGAACAGCTAGGGCAAAGGGATTAGATAAAAATGTAGTTGTTTTTAAACATGCACTTAGAAATTCACTTATTCCTGTTGTAACTTATCTTGGACCACTAGTAGCTTCAATACTTACAGGATCCTTTGTTGTTGAAAAAATATTTGTAATACCTGGACTTGGAAATGAATTTGTTTCAACAATTACAAATAGAGATTATACAGCATTACTTGGAGTTGTAGTTTTCTTTTGTACTTTAATAGTTATTTGTAACTTATTAGTTGATATTTTATATGTAATTATAGATCCAAGAATAAAACTTGAAGATGTTGAAGGATAGGGGGAAAGATTTATGGAAAATTTAGAATTTAATAAAGATATGTTTGCTCCCTTATCTAAGGAAGAGAAAAGTTTTGATCAGAATATAAAATCAAGTGTTGGATATTGGAAAGATGCATGGAATAGATTAAAAGAAAATAAAATAGCATTAATTTCTTTAATAGTAGTAATAGTACTAGTGTTACTTGCAATAATAGTTCCAATGGTTTCAAAATTTTCATATGATGCTCAAAATTTAAAACTTAAAGATTTAAAACCTAATGGAGTACATTTTTTTGGAACTGATAAACTTGGAAGAGATTTATTTGTAAGAGTTATGATGGGAGCTAGATATTCATTAATTATTGGAGGAGCAGCTGCTGTAATTAACTTATTTGTTGGAGTTTTATATGGAGGAATTTCAGGATTCTTTGGTGGAAAAATTGACAATATTATGATGAGAATAGTTGATTGTCTTTATTCAATACCAACAACTATATATGTAGTAATAATAATGGCAGTTTTAAAAGATACAGCCTTTGATGATACAGGGATATTAAGTATTATAGTGGCTCTTTCAATATCCTACTGGGTTGGTATGGCAAGAATAGTTAGAGGAGATATTTTGCAATTAAAACAGCAGGAGTTTGTTCTTGCAGCTAAAACTTTAGGTGCATCAAAAAAGAGAATTTTATTTAGACATTTAATACCAAACTGTATGGGATCAATTATAGTTACAATGACTCTTTTAATTCCTCAAGCTATATTTACTGAAGCTTTTTTAAGCTTTATAGGATTAGGGCTAAATGCACCTCTTGCATCCTTAGGAACATTATGTAATGATGCAATGCCAGCAATATATACTAATCCATATCAACTATTTTTCCCAGCAGCTATGATATGTTTAATAATACTTTCATTTAACATGCTAGGGGATGGATTAACAGAAGCTTTAGACCCTAAACATCAAAGATAGGAGGAATTAGAAATTATGAGTAAATTATTAGAAGTTAAAAATTTAAGAACCTCCTTCCATACACATTTAGGTGAAGTACAAGCAGTACGAGGGGTTTCATTTTATGTAGATAAGGGAGAAGCTTTAGGAATTGTTGGAGAGTCTGGATGTGGCAAGTCAGTTACAATGATGTCAATAATGAAGCTTTTATCAGAAAATGCAATTATAGAAAGTGATGAAATAATATTTGATGAAAAAAATATTAGTAAATATAAAGAAAAAGATATGGAAAAAATAAGGGGAAATGATATGGGGATGATATTTCAAGACCCTATGACTTCCTTAAATCCTCTTTATACTATAGGAGATCAATTAACAGAGCATTTAGTAAAGCATAAAAAAATTTCTAAAAAAGAAGCAATAAAAAAGGGAATAGAAATTCTTAAATTAGTTGGAATACCAAGTCCAGAAAAAAGAATGAAGCAATATCCTCACGAATTTTCAGGAGGAATGAGACAAAGGGCAATGATAGCAATAAGTTTGATTTGTGAACCTAAATTAATTATTGCAGATGAGCCAACTACAGCTTTAGATGTTACTATTCAAGCACAAATACTAGATCTTATGAAAAGTTTAAAGGAAAAGTTAAATACTTCAATTATACTTATAACTCATGACCTTGGAGTGGTTGCAGACCTTTGTGCAAGAATAAATGTTATGTATGGAGGTCTGATTGTAGAATCAGGAAGTGCTGAAGATATTTTTTATAGAGGAACACATCCATATACTTTAGGACTTCTTAGAAGTGTTCCAAATCCTATGAAAAAAGTTAAAGAAAAACTTACACCTATAGAAGGCAGACCTCCAGATCTTTTAAATCCACCTAAGGGATGTCCTTTTGCAGATAGATGTGATTATACAATGAAGATTTGCATGGAGAACAGACCTCCTTTATTTAATATAGATGAAGGTCATGATACAGCTTGTTGGTTATGTCATAAAGATGCTCCAAAAGTTAATTTGTCTATAGGAGGGGATGAGTAATGAAAGAATCCAAAGATACAATTTTAGAAGTTGAAAATTTATGTAAGTATTTTCCTGCAAATAAGGGTATTTTTAGTAAAAAAAGTTTTGTTAAAGCAGTGGATAATGTATCCTTTTCTATAAAAAAAGGTGAAACTTTAGGTCTTGTAGGAGAATCTGGATGTGGAAAAACTACAACTGGAAGAACTATATTAAAGTTATATGAGCCAACAGAAGGAAAGATAATTTTTAATGGAGAAGATATAACAAAAAAATCTGAGAAAGAAATGATTCCATTAAGAAGAAAGATGCAAATGATATTTCAAGATCCATATGCATCATTAAATCCAAGAATGACAGTTGGGGATATTGTTGGAGAAGCAATAGATATTCACAAATTGTATAAAGATAAGGAAAGAGAAGAGAGAATAAGATATCTACTTAATAAGGTTGGATTAAATGGAAGCCATATAAATAGGTATGCCCATGAATTTTCAGGAGGGCAAAGACAAAGAATTGGTATTGCAAGGGCTCTTGCAGTTGAACCGGAATTAATTATTTGTGATGAACCAATATCAGCATTAGATGTGTCTATTCAAGCACAAGTAATAAATATGTTAGAGGAGCTTCAAGAGGAACTTTCTTTAACTTATCTTTTTATAGCTCATGATTTATCTATGGTTAAGCATATTTCAACACATATTGGAGTTATGTATTTAGGACAAATGGTTGAAAAGGGACCAAGTGATGATGTTTATCTTAAGCCAAAACATCCATACACCAAAGCACTTTTATCAGCAGTTCCAATTCCAGATCCTAAAATTGCAAAGGAAAATAAGCGAATTGTTTTAGAAGGAGATGTTGTATCTCCAATAGACCCAAAACCTGGATGTAGATTTAAAGGTAGATGTAAATATGCAAAGGATATTTGTAATAGGGAAGATCCGGTTTTAAAAGAAGTTGAAAAAGATCACTTCGTAGCATGTCATTTGTTTAATTAAGAATAATTCATTATCTAATAGATAATTTATTATAACTAAATATAAAAGGGGGATAAGAAATGAAATTAAGTAAAATCAAAAAACTTTGTGCTACTACTTTAGCAGTGGCCATAAGTGCATCTGTTTTTACTGGGTGTGGAAATTCTAATGAAGGGGGCTCTGGATCTGGAACTGATTCTGTAGAGCAAAAAATTACTTATAATATTGGGGCTGTTGTTGAAACAATAGATCCAGCACTTAATACAGCAGTAGATGGTTCAACAATTATATCAAATGCATTTGAAGGATTAGTAAAGCTTGATGAAAATGATAAAGCTATTCCTGGAGTTGCAAAGGAATGGAAAGTATCAAAGGATGGCTTAACTTATACTTTTAAATTGCGAGATGATGCAAAATGGTCAGATGGTAAAGCCGTTACTGCAAAAGATTTTGAATATGCATGGAAGAGAGTATTAACAAAAAAGACAGCAGCAGAATATGCATATCAATTATTTTATATTAAAAATGCAGAAGAATATTATAATGGAAAAGTTAAAGATAAGGATTTAGGAATTAAAGTTATTGATGATAACACTTTAGAAGTTAAATTAAATTCTCCAACTCCATATTTTATAGAACTTATGGCATTTCCAACATATATGCCTGTAAGAGAGGATGTTATAAAAGCTAATAAGGATAAGTGGATTAATAAACCAGAAACTTATATTTCAAATGGACCATTTAAATTAACAGATTATCAAATGAAGGATTCTTATACTTTTGAAAAGAATGAAAATTATTGGGATAAAGATAATATAAAATTAGAAAAGTTAATTTGTAAAATGGCAACTGATGAAACAAGTTCCTATGCATCATTAGAATCTGGAGATTTTGATGTTATATCAAATGTTCCTATAGAAAGAATAGATGATGGTAAAGAAAAGGGATTAGTTAAAATATATCCTAATTTAGGAACATATTTTATATGTGTAAATGTAGGAAATGAATTTGATAAACTAGATAAAAATGTTCAAAAAGCTCTTTCTAATAAAAAGGTAAGACAAGCACTTTCATTAGCTATAAATAGAGTTTCAATAGTTGAAGATGTTGCTAAGGCAGAACAAGTACCATCAGCAAGTTTTGTACCATCTGGACTTAAAGATGATGATGGAAAAGAATTTAAAAATAATAAATTTGATCCTACAAAACAGGAAGAAAATGTAGAAGAGGCTAAGAAGTTATTAAAAGAAGCTGGATATCCAGATGGAAAAGGACTACCAGAAATTGAACTTATGTATAATTCAGAAGGTGGACATAAAGCTATTATGGAAGTTATTGAGCAAAATTGGAAGGACATTGGAGTTAAAGTTAAACTTACAAATCAAGAATGGGCAGTATTTTTAAATACAAGACAAAATGGAGATTACCAAATTTCAAGACATGGATGGTCAGCAGATTATACAGATCCAATGACATTTTTAGATATGTGGTTAAGTGGAAATGCAGAGGATAAAAATAGTTGGGGAAATAATGATGCTCATTTTTCTAATAAAGAGTATGATGAATTAATTAAAAAGGCTAAAAAAGAAAAAGATAATAAGAAGAGATTTGAATATATGAAAAAGGCAGAAGAAATATTATTAGAAGAAATGGCAGTTATACCAATTTATGATTACACTAAAATACATGGGGCACAACCTTATGTAAAAGGATTTAGAGCATCAACTTTAGGTCAAGTATTTTTTGATAAAGCTTATGTAGAAGCTCATTAATTAAAAAATTATAATAAAAATATGGTAGATATTATATCTACCATATTTTTTCTTTTATAATCCGATTACATCATCCATAGTATACAAACCAGGTTTTGTAACTTTACTCATATATTCACAAGCTTTTAAAGCTCCAACTGCAAATACTTCCCTTGAAATCGCTTTATGATTTAATTCAATAACTTCTCCAGTACCTGCAAAGATTACATCATGATCTCCAACAATTGAACCACCACGTATTGCGTGAATTCCTATTTCTTCTTTTTCACGTTTATGATGACCAGATCTTCCATAAACATATTTAGTTTCTTCATCTAAAGAATCTTTAATAGTGTCAGCTAAAAGAAGAGCAGTACCACTTGGTGCATCTACCTTTTGGTTATGATGTTTTTCAATTATTTCAATATCATAATTACCATATAATAAAGGAGCAACCTTTTTTAATAAAGAATTTATTAAGTTAATGCCAAGAGACATGTTTGCTGATCTAAATAAAGGAAGAGTTTTGCTCTTTTCATCTATAAGATCTAAATCTTCTTTAGAAAAACCAGTTGAGCATATAATTAATGGCTTTTTTGTTTTCTCTGTTAATTCTAATAATCCTTTTAAAGCTTCAGCTCTTGAAAAATCAAGTAAAACATCATATTCAATATCTACATCTGAAGGAGAGGCAAATATTTTGTATGGTGAATCTTTTTTTGGAAATCTGTCAATACCTGCTACAATTTCAAGATCCTTAAAATCTTTTACTATATTTGTTATAACAGTTCCCATTTTACCGGAAGCTCCGTTTAATATTATTTTAGTCATAACTTTATCTCCTTACATTAATTTATATTTTTTTAATGTATCCTCTAATTTATTTTTTAGTGTTTCATCCATTTCATATAAAGGAAGTCTTAAAGGACCAACTTCAAATCCCATTAAGTTAAGGGCAGTTTTAACTGGAATAGGATTAGTTTCTAAAAATAATGAATTTGCAAGTTCTAAAGTATCTATTTGAATTTTTGATGCTTCATGACATTTAGAATCTAAATACATTCTTGTCATATTATGAACTTCCTTTGGAATTACATTTGCAAGAACAGATATAACTCCCTTTCCGCCAAGAGACATAATAGGTATGATTTGATCATCATTTCCTGAATAAATATCTATTGAATCTCCACAAAGAGCTTTTATCTGTGCAACTTGACTTAAATTTCCGCTAGCTTCTTTAACAGCTACAATATTTTTAAGCTTTGAAAGCTCCTTTAAAGTAGCAGGTGATACATTCATACCAGTTCTACTTGGAACATTGTAAACTATTATTGGAATATTAACTCCATCATTTACAGCTTCAAAATGTTTTATTAAACCTTTATTGTTTGTTTTATTATAGTATGGTGTAATTACTAAAATTGCATCAACTCCAACGCTTTCAGCGTATTTACTCATTTCTACAGCAGCTTTAGTATTATTTGAACCAGTACCTGCAATTACAGGAATTCTTCCATTTATAACGTCTACTGTAAACTTTATAACTTCTTTCTTTTCATCTAAAGTCATAGTAGTAGCTTCACCTGTAGTTCCACATATTATTATAGAGTCAGTTCCTTCTTTTACATGCCATTCTAAAATTTCTTTTAACTTGTCATAGTTAACTCCATCATTAGTAAAAGGAGTAACTAATGCAACACCTGAACCTTCAAAAATTGCCATATTAAAACCTCCAAAATTTATTTAATTATTTATTATTAATCATTAATCATTAACTCAGCGATTTGGACTGCATTTAATGCAGCACCCTTTCTTATGTTGTCTGCAACAACCCAAAGGTTTAATCCATTGTCTACACTAAAGTCTTTTCTTATTCTTCCAACAAAAACATCATCTTTATCAGATGCTTCAAGAGGTGTTGGATATTGTAGGTTTTCAACATCATCACAAAGAGTAACCCCTTTAGCTTCTTCTAGAGTTTTAAATATATCAGATAATTCAAATGGTTTTAAAACTTCAACATTTATACTTTCACTATGAGAATTTAAAACAGGAACTCTAGCTGTTGTAGCAGTTACCTTTAAATCATCAAGATGAAGAATTTTTCTTGTTTCATTTATCATTTTCATTTCTTCTTTAGTGTATCCATTATCTAAAAATACATCTATATGAGGTAGAACATTACCTGCTATTGGTTTTGGGAACTTTTTAGGTGCAATACCTTTTTGTCCATCTTCTAAATCTTTTATAGCTTGCATTCCTGCACCAGATACTGCTTGGTAAGTTGAATAGATAACTCTTTTTAATCCATATTTATCGTGAATTGCTTTTAAAACAGGCATTGCTTGAATTGTAGAACAGTTTGGATTTGCTATTATTCCATTGTTCCATTTTATATCTTCTGGATTTACTTCAGGAACAACTAAAGGAACCTTAGGGTCCATTCTCCAAGCACTACTATTATCTATTACAACAGCACCATTTTCTGCGAAAATAGGAGCAAATTTTAGGCTTGTATCACCACCTGCTGAAAATAATGCAAAATCTAATTTTTTAGATTTAATATTTTCTTCACATGTTTCTTCAACAATATATTCATTTCCTTTAAACTCCATTTTTTTGCCTGCAGATCTTTTTGAAGCAAAAAGATAAAGATTATCTACTGGAAAATTCCTTTCTTCTAAGATGCTTAATATTTTTCTACCGACATTACCAGTAGCCCCAACTATTGCAATGTTATACAAATTAATCCCTCCAATACTTTTTTGTAAATTGTATTTCTACAATATATTTATACAATAACTATAAGTATTTATTAAAGAAATATCAAGAGTTATAGAAAAAATACTTATAAAAAAGATGTATCAAAAAAACTTTTCACATAATTATATTAAAACCTTAGAAATATAATACATTTTTTTATTCTTTATGGAAAAGATATATAAAGAATGGAGGAATAAATATGAGTAAAACACCTTTAAAAAAAATAATAAAATCTAAGATTAAAGCAAATAAAGAACTTACAGAAATAGAAAAACTTAGAGAAAAAATAAAATATGAAATTGCAGAGGAACTTGGATTAAAAGATAAGGTAGATAATGGAGGCTGGTCTGCACTAACAGCAGAGGAAACAGGAAGGATAGGTGGAATGATGACAAGTAGAAAAAAGAAGCTTCACATTCCAACAAATGATGAAATATTAGGAAGAAAATAATAACTAATAAAAATGTAATTAAATTAGTTTGACTAAATGTAGAAATAATTATAATATAAATGGTAGTGTTTTTCTAAAATGAATGGGGGAATTATATGGCATATGGTGAATTTGCTAAGATATACGATCAACTAATAAATGAAGATATAGATTATGAAAAAATAGCAAATAGAATTAGAGAAATTTTAAATGAATATAAAGTAGAAAAAACAGATTATTTAGATTTAGCCTGTGGAACAGGAAATGTTTCATTAAGGCTTGCAAAAGACTTTAAAAAATCCTTTGCAGTAGACCTTTCAGATGATATGTTAATGGAAGCTTTTGAAAAGTTTAAAAAGGAAAAAATAAAAAGTCAAATAGTATGCCAAGATATGACTGAGTTAAATCTTAATCATAAATTTGATTTAATAACTTGTGTTTTAGATTCTACTAATTATATATTAGAAGACTCTGGAATTTTAAATTATTTTAATGGAATCTATAACCACTTAAAAGAGGACGGAATATTTATATTTGATATAAATTCATATTATAAATTATCTACTATATTAGGTAATAATATTTATACATACAATTCAGAAGATGTATTTTATTCATGGGAAAATACCTTTGAAGATGAAATTACAAATATGTTTTTAACTTTTTTCATTAAAGAAGGAGAACTGTATGAAAGATTTGAAGAAGAACATTTTGAAAGAGCATACAAAGAGAAATTCTTAGAAGATGCACTTAAAAAATGTAAATTACATGTATTAGGAAAATTTGAAGGGTATTCAAATAAAAAGGTTTGTGATCTTTCAGAGAGAATTTTATATGTAGTTAAGAAGGACGGGGAGGTATAGTTTATGAAAGATAAAATTATTAGAGGTACAGCCAAAGATGGAATGATAAGATTTATAGGAGGTATTACTACTAACTTAGTTAATGAAGGAACTAAAATGCACGAGTGTACACCAGTTGCTTCAGCAGCTCTTGGTAGAATGCTTACAGCATGTTCATTAATGGGAGTACAATTAAAATCAGATAAAGAAGCAATAACATTAAAAATTGATGGTGGCGGAGAACTAAAAGGTGTTACAGTTACAGGACATTCAGATGGTTCTGTTAAAGGATTTATAGGAAATCCAAATGTTGATTTACCACTAAAAGAAAATGGAAAGCTTGATGTAAGTACTGCAGTTGGAACAAAGGGATTACTTTATGTAATAAAGGACATGGGATTAAAAGATCCATATGTAGGACAGGTTCCAATTTATACTGGAGAAATAGCAGAAGATTTAGCATATTATTTTACAGTGTCAGAACAAACTCCATCAGCAGTTGCCCTTGGAGTTTTAGTTGATAAAGATTTTTCAATAAAGGCTTCAGGAGGATTTATAATTCAAATGATGCCAGGTGCTGATGATCTTTTAGCAGATATAATAACTTATAGACTTCAAGATATGAAACCAATAACAACTCTTATAGAAGAAGGAAAAACAATAGAAGAAATAATGGAAGATATTTTTGAAGATATGGATCCAAAAATATTAGAAACTATGGAACCAACATATAAATGTGACTGTTCAAGAGAAAGAATAGAAAAGGCATTAATAAGTATTGGTGAAAAAGACCTTAAAGAAATTTATGAAGATGGAAAAGACGAAGAAATAGTTTGTCATTTCTGTAATAAAAAATATAAGATTACTCATGAAGAAATTGGAGAACTTTTAGAAAAGTGTAAAAAATAAAATAATACTTTATAGAAGCAATTTTTAATAGTACCTTACAAAAAAAAGTAGGATTCAAATTTGAATCCTACTTTTTGTATATTATATTTTTTAAAGAGGCGCTGCCCAGATTTGAACTGGGGAATAAAGATTTTGCAGACCTCTGCCTTACCACTTGGCCACAGCGCCTTATATTTATAGTATATTAAAATAAAAAAAATATATTACTAAAAAATAAAAAATACATTTAAAAAATTTTTATGGATAAACTTATTATATAGGAAAGGAGTGCTTTTTTATGGATGTATTACAAATGAAAGATATTGAACACCACTTACTTTATGATAAAAAACCTTCTGAGTATTTTAATTATTTATTACAAAATGGAAAATTAAAAAAAGAGCCATTAAATGAAATAGAGAAACTAAAGGATGTTATGCAGTCAAAAAAGCATCACCCAGAAGGAAACGTCTGGAATCATACTATGTTAGTAGTTGATAATGGAGCTTATTATAGAGAATATGCAAATGATAAAAAAGCCTTTATGTGGGCTCTTCTTTTACATGATATAGGTAAGATTAAAACAACAAAAATGAGGAAAGGAAGATGGACATCTTATAATCATGACAATGTAGGCTCAGAGGAAGGATATAAGTTTTTAAAGAAATTAGGATGTAATGATGAAGAGTTTATAGAGAAGGTTAGAAATTTAATAAAATATCATATGCACTTTTTATATATAAAAAATAATCTTCCCTTTGGAAATGAAAAAGAAATGATAAAAAATGTTGATATAAATGATATTACATTAGTTTTTTTATGTGATAGATTAGGTAGAGGTGGATTAGATAAAGAAGGTAAATTAGAAATAATTGCTAGTATCCATGAATTTTTAGAAAAATATAGAGATAGTGGTAATAAAAATTTAAATTTCATTAAATAGATAAAAGCTATAAAGGTTTGTTAGTTCAAACTTTTATAGCTTTTATTTTATTATAAATTGAAACATTTTATATATGGGGACGTAATATATATAGAAGCTTATAAAGTTAGAATGCTGCCTCTATCTATAAGCTTTGAATTTCTTAAATAAACAGGTTCTACATTGTGCTTTTTTAAAAAGTTCAATACTTCTTCTCCGTACTTATAATAATTTAAGTTACCAAAGAAAGCTAATTTGTTGTTGCCAATTGTACCTCCTGTACCACCTATAAATCCATAATCTAGTCCTTCAAGAATAATATCACCAGGAGGAAGGAGAAGAGTATCTAAACCTTCAGCTAATAAAGAATTGTATATTAATTTATCAGATGTTATGAAGGCTTTATCATAAATATTTAATACAGAACATTTTGTGTAGCCTTGAGATACATTAATTAATTTCTTTAATGGTGAGTTATCTAATAGATTTTTATCTGTGTATTTAAGGTTATGCATTAAAAAAGTTTCTGTTATTAAAGCATTTAAAATAATATCACTAGGGTATTTATTTCCTAATGAGTTATTAGAAAAAATATAATTTATAGAAAACTCTTTTAATTTTTTTAAAAAGGTTTTATCTATATCTTTATGTACTATTACTGTTTTATTTTTTTTGTTTAAAATATTTAATTGTATATCAACATGACCACAAATTGCATCATAAACAAGAGTAGTTTTTGGGACTTTAATAGGAATTACACCTTCACTTTTTAAATTTACTATTTCTTCCTCTGATATTCTATAATCAACAAAAGAATACATAAATTATCCTCCTTAATATAAATATATAATTAAATTACTACTAATATGCTGAAAAATCAATAAAAATAGGAAGTTTTACAAAATGATTTAAGGTATAGGTAAAATGTATTTAATACATACTATTACTAAGAAGGGAGTGAAATATATGCTTGTGCTAAAGTTAGCTTATATGGGAGAATTAGACTTTATAAAAGAGTTACAAGAATTGAAAACCCTACTAAAAAATAAAGATATAGTAATAGGTTTAGTTGAAAAAATAGAAGGTAAAATTCATATTGTAAAAGTTATGTGTGATGAAGAGTGTTATAGTGATAAAATTTTTGAAAAAATTAAAATATATATAAGTGAAATATTATATAAAATAGTAATTAAAAATTATAAGGAAAAAGAATTATTTGAATTTTTAACAGATACTTATTTTTTCTTAAAGCAGGATGAAATAATAGAAATAGAAAAAAGTATAATGGATACATTTTATAAGAAATTATCTATTAAAGATGAGGTAAGCGTTTATTGCGAAAATAAAATAAATAAAATAACATCTAATATAAAAGAATGTTTAGATGAAAACAATGAATTTAATATAAATGGATTTATAACATTTAGAATGAAGGAACTTAAAGGTGATATAGAAAGAGTTATAGATAAAGTAATTGAAAAATATATGGTAGAAAAAGAATATAGAGAGTTTATAAAACTTTTAAAGTATTTTGTTGATATACAAGAGAGTAAACTTGAAAGAGTTGATATTATAATTAATAAAGATGGAGGGTACAGTGTAGTAGACCAAAATAATATTGATCTTTTTGATGAATTTATGAAGGAGCTATCAGATTGCAAATTAGGCGTAGATGCAAATGTTGAAGATGTAATAATAAGCGGGTTAATAACTAATGCTCCAAAAAAAATTAATATTTTTAAAAAAAAGTACTGTACAAATAAAGAATTCATTGATACAATAGTAAATGTCTTTGAAAAGCGTGTTGAATTTATTAATGAATGTGATAAAAATTTATTATAACTAAATTCAAAAAAATGTTGACAAAGATAAATGAAGATAGTAATATATTTATGTAAAGAAGAAACAGCCGTTTCTCACCTGCAATGCTTAGTTTTAAGTTATTAGTATGGTTTGATTTGTTTAAATTGTAGATTAATCAGGACGGCTTTGTGCCGTCCTTTATTTATATGTTAAAAATTTCGGAGGTGGAAGCCATTAGTAAAAATTATATCGTAAATGAAGATATTAGAAAAAAGGAAATAAGAGTAATATCTAAAGATGGAGAGCAGCTTGGTATATTACCAACTAAAGAAGCTCTTAAGATTGCAGAAGAAAATGAATTAGATTTAGTGATGATATCACCAAATGCTAATCCACCAGTATGCAAGATTATGGACTTAGGTAAGTTTATATATGAGCAATCAAAAAAAGAAAAAGAAGCTAAGAAGAAACAAAAAGTTATAAATATCAAAGAAATCAGAGTAAGTCTTACTATTGAAGAAAATGATATTGCAATTAAAGCTAAAAAAGCAAGGAAGTTCCTATTAGATGGAGATAAAGTCAAAGTCACTGTAAGATTCAGAGGAAGAGAGATGGAATTAGGACATATTGCCCAAAGAATTCTTGACAACTTCGTCGGAAAACTTGAAGATGTTTGTATCGTAGAAAAAGCTCCTAAAAGAGAAGGTAGAAACATGACAATGATTTTAGGACCAAAAAAGGCATAACTTTTGAGAGGAGGATTTCATCATGCCAAAAATGAAGACACATAGAGGTGCAGCAAAGAGATTTAGAAAGACAGGTACAGGAAAACTTAAGAGAGCTAAAGCTTTCAGAAGCCACATATTAACTAAGAAGAGCTCAAAAACTAAGAGAAAACTTAGAAAAGGTGGATACGTATCAGTAGCACAAGAAAAAGTAATGAAGAAATTATTACCATACCTATAAGAGTTTGGACGCAGGAGGTTTTATTAAATGGCAAGAGTTAAGAGAGCAGTTAACGCTCGTAAGAATCATAAAAAAGTGTTAAAGCTTGCAAAAGGATACTACGGTGGAAAGAGCAAGTTATTTAAAACAGCTAATGAATCAGTTATAAGAGCATTAAGAAATGCTTATGTTGGTAGAAGATTAAAGAAGAGAGATTACAGAAGACTATGGATAGCTAGAATAAACGCAGCTACAAGAATGAATGGTCTTTCATACTCAAGATTCATGAATGGAATCAAATTAGCTGGAATAGACATAAACAGAAAAATGTTATCAGAAATAGCTATCAACGATCCAAAAGCATTTGCAGAATTAGTTGAAGTAGCTAAAAAACATATAAACGCTTAATTATAAAGATGCGACTTAGGTCGCATTTTCTTTATATATAGGGGGAATTTGAAGGAAATGTTTACATATTTATAAAATATTAATATAGATATAATAATCCTTTAACATGGGAATAGTAAAATTAAGTTTCTGATATTTTATAATATATTGTGTATAATAGATATTAAGTGTTATATCTAAACCTTTGAGGTGGTTAAATGAAAAAAAGTTTAATGAAAAAAAAGTTAAGTGGAGTGCAAGTTCTAGCACTTGGGTTTTTTATAGTTATATTTATAGGGGCAATACTTTTAAGCTTACCAATTTCATCAGAAAGTGGAGAAAGCACGAATTTTTTAGATGCCTTATTTACTTCAACTTCAGCTGTATGTGTAACAGGTCTTGTAACTTTGGATACAGGAACATACTGGAATGAATTTGGTCAAGTAGTTATAATGTTACTTATTGAAATTGGTGGTTTAGGATTTATGTCCTTTGCAACCTTTATAGCAGTTTTGTTAGGTAAAAAGATAACATTAAGAGATAGGTTGTTAATGCAAGAAGCTATGAATACATTTAATATTCAAGGGCTAGTAAAAATGGTAAAGTATGTTTTAAGTTTTACTTTTGCAGTACAATTCTTTGGAGCACTATTATTATCTACTCAATTTATTCCAAGGTTTGGTATAGGAAAAGGAATATACTTTAGTGTTTTTCATTCAATATCTGCTTTTTGTAATGATGGATTTGACTTATTTGGAGGATTTAGTTCAGTTACATCCTATTCTAGCAACGCTGTAGTTTTATTAACTATAAGTAGCCTTATTATTATAGGTGGACTTGGATTTACTGTATGGATGGAATTATATAATTATAGGGGAATTAAAAAATTATCTGTACATTCAAAAGTTGTTTTATTAATTACAACTATACTTATAATTGGTGGAACTATATTAATGTATTTATTTGAAATGCACAATCCAGAAACAATGGGTAAAATGGGAGTTGGAGATAAAATACTAAATTCTTATTTTGCTTCTGTATCTCCAAGAACAGCTGGCTTTAACAGTGTATCAACAGATGGAATGACAAACGCTGGAAAGTTTTTAACAATAATTTTAATGTTTATAGGTGGATCGCCAGGGTCAACAGCAGGAGGACTTAAAACTGCTACATTTGGAGTTATTATATTAACTGTAATTTCAGTAATTAGAGGAAGAGAAGATACTCAAGTTTTTGGAAGAAGATTTTCAAAGGACTTAGTTTATAAATCTTTTGCTCTTTTAATAATAGGTATGTCTCTTGTTATAGGAGTTACACTTATATTATCTATAACAGATCCAAATGAGTCATTTGTAAATTTAATGTATGAGGCAACATCAGCTTTTGGTACAGTTGGACTTACAACAGGAGTAACTCAAAGATTAAGTACAGCTGGAAAAATTATCATAATAATAACAATGTATTGTGGTAGAGTTGGACCTATGACTGTAGCCTTAGCATTTTTAAGAAACAAGAAAAAGCAAACACATAAATATCCAGAAGGCAAGATTTTAATTGGTTAGGGGATGAATTATATGATGAAAAAACAATTTGTAATTATAGGTCTTGGAAGATTTGGATCATCTATTGCAGAGACTTTATATACTCTTGGAAATGATGTTCTTGTTATAGATAAAGATGAAGATTTAATTCAAGATATATCTGATAAAGTTACTCATGCTGTACAAATGGATGCAACTGATGAAGGTGCACTTAGAACTTTAGGCCTTAGAAATTTTGATGTAGCAGTTGTAACAATTGGTTCTAATATTCAAGCAAGTGTTATGGCAACACTATTAGTTAAAGAATTAGGAGTTAAGTATATAATTGCAAAAGGAAATAGCGATTTACATGCTAAAGTATTATATAAAATTGGAGCTGATAGAGTAATATTACCTGAAAAGGATATGGGAGTTAGAGTTGCCCATAATCTAGTTTCAGAAAGTATATTAGACTTTATAGAATTATCACCAGATTATAGTATTATGGAGATAGAAGCACCAGAAGAATGGCAAAATAAAACTATTAGAGAATTAAAACTTAGAAGTAAATATGGAATAAATGTTATGGCCATAAAGAGAGATGATGAAATAAATCTTTCTCCTCCAGCAGATTTTGTAGTGGAAAGTAAAGATATATTTGTAGCTATAGGTTCAGCAGAGGATTTAAGCAAATTAGAAGGCATGATAGTTAAATTCTAACTTAATTGAGGTGCAGATTTTGATTTATATAGAAAGTAAAGATAATGCTATATATAAAGAAACAAAAAAATTAAAAGAAAGAAGAAATAGAAATAAATTAAAAAAATATTTAATTGAAGGTTTTAGATTAGTAGAGGAAGCTTTAAAAGCTGGTGCTAATATAGAAACTATATTTTGTCTTAAGGAACTTGAAGAAAAGACAGAAGAATTAGTAAATAAATATAATTATAAAGGCAAAATTTTTGGCTTAAATAAAAATTTATTTCTAGAAAGCTGCGGAACAGAAAATCCTCAAGGAATTCTTGGAGTTGTAATAATGGAACAAAATAAAATAGATATAAATGGAGAATTTTATTTGTTATGTGATAAATTACAAGACCCAGGAAATCTTGGAACGATAATAAGAACAGCCCATGCAGCAGGAATAGATGGTATTATATTAACAAAGGGAACTGTTGATATATATAATGAAAAAACTATTAGATCAACTATGGGTTCTATGTTTTATATACCAATAATTGAGGATGATGACCTTACTATTATAAAATCTTTAAAAGAAATGGGCTTTTCAATTTTTTCAACATCTTTAGAAGGGAAAAACAATTTTTTTGAAGAAGATTTAACAGGTAAGATAGTTATTACTGTTGGAAATGAAGGAAATGGAGTTTCAGATGAAATATACAATCTTTCTGACAAAAAAGTAAAAATACCAATGCCAGGAGGAGCTGAATCTTTAAATGTAGGAGTAGCAACTTCAATTGTTCTTTATGAAAGAGTTAGGCAAAAGAAAGCTTTATAGGTATTGAACTTTTAGAAAATACTGTGTATAATCTAGGATATAATCTTAAATTAATAAAGCATTGATAGAGAGAGTAAATATAAGTAACTTTTTAAGGGAGAAGTGGTCATAGACTGTAAGCCACTTTAAAAGAATTATATTGAAGTTCACTCAGGAGTTCTAGCTGCGAAAGTTTTTAGTAGCAGTTAGCGGGTAAAATCGTTAAATTTACGAGTTGGGTTTAATTATTATATTAAACCAATTAGGGTGGTAACGCGGATATTCCGTCCCTTTTATTAGGGGCGGTTTTTTTATTATGAAAAATTAATTTAAAATTGTTAAGGAAAGGAGACTTTGAATATGAGAGAAAAACTAAAAGATATTCAAGAATCAGCATTAAAGGTTATAGAAGATGCTAAAACTTCTTCAAAAATTGAAGAAATAAGAGTAAAATACCTTGGTAAAAAAGGGGAACTTACAACTATACTTAGAGGAATGAAGGACCTTTCTAATGAAGAAAGACCTATAGTTGGTAAGATGGTTAATGAAGTAAAGTCAGTATTAGAAGAAAAGATAGAAAGTATTTCTAAAGAAATAAAGAATAAAGAAAAGAATGAAAAATTATCTAAAGAAATTATAGATATTTCATTACCAGGAAAAAAAGAAAGATTAGGTAAGAGACATCCACTAGATTTAACTCTTGAAAGTATGAAAGATATATTTATATCAATGGGATTTACTATTGAAGAGGGACCTGAAATAGAACTTGATAAATATAATTTTGAGGCTTTAAATATTCCTAAAAATCATCCAGCTAGAAGTGAACAAGATACATTTTACATAAATGATAGTCTAGTTTTAAGAACACAAACTTCTCCAGTTCAAGTTAGAACTATGGAAAATCAAGAGCCACCAATAAAAATGATATCACCAGGAAAGGTTTATAGATCAGATGATGTAGATGCTACTCATTCACCAATCTTCTACCAAATGGAAGGACTAGTAATTGATAAGGGAGTTACATTTGCAGATCTTAAAGGAACTTTAGAATTATTTGCAAAGAAAATGTTTGGTAGCAAAGTAAAAACTAAATTTAGACCTCACCACTTCCCATTTACAGAACCTTCAGCAGAAATGGATGCTACATGCTTTGTTTGTGGAGGAAAGGGATGTAAAGTTTGTAAAGGAAGCGGATGGATTGAAATATTAGGTTGTGGTATGGTTCATCCACAAGTACTTAGAAATTTTGGAATAGACCCAGAAGTATACTCAGGATTTGCTTTTGGATTTGGAGTAGACAGAATGGTAATGCTTAAATATGGTATAGATGATATAAGATTACTATATGAAAGTGATATGAGATTCTTAGATCAATTCTAAAATATTTTAGTTTTAAAGTAGGAGGTAACAAAATGAAAGTACCATATAGTTGGTTAAAAGATTATGTTGATATAAATGTAAATGCAGTAGAACTTGGAGATTTATTAACTTTAACAGGTTCAGCATTAGAAGGAATAATAGTTCAAGGAGATTTAATAAATAGAGTTGTTGTTTGTAAATTTAATTCAATAGAAAAACATCCAGATGCAGAAAAGTTAAGTATCTGTCTTGTTGATATTGGAGAAAAGGAAGAACTTCAAATAGTAACAGCTGCAACTAATATGAAAGTTGGAGATAAGGTGCCAGTTGCCCTTCATAAATCAACTTTAGCAGATGGTTCAGAAATTAAAAAAGGTAAGCTTAGAGGAGTTGTTTCAAATGGAATGTTCTGCTCAGAGGCAGAACTTGGCTTAAAGGGAGAAGATGAAGTAGATGGACTTATGATTCTTCCAGAGGATGCTCCAATTGGAATGGAAATTAAAGAATATTTAGAACTTAAAAAGGAAACTTTAGATTTTGATATAACATCAAATAGACCAGATTGTTTAAGTATGATAGGAATGGCAAGAGAAACTGCTGCAACACTTAGAACAGAGTATAAAATGCCAAATTTAGAATATAAAGTTACTTCAAAAGACAATATAAATGATGAAATAAAAATAGATGTAAAAGATCCATTATGTAAAAGATATATGGCAAGAGGAGTTAAAAATGTAAAGATAGCTCCATCACCAAAATGGATACAAGATAGACTTTTAGATGCAGGGGTTAGACCAATAAATAACATAGTAGATATTACAAACTTTGTTATGCTTGAAATTGGAGAGCCAATGCATGCCTTTGACAGAAGAGAAATTAAGTCAAATAATATTGTAGTGGAAAAGGCTAAAAATAAAGAAAAATTCACTACATTAGATGAAGTAGAAAGAGAATTAGATGATACAGTTTTATGTATTAAAGATTCAGAAAATACAATTGCTTTAGCTGGAATTATGGGCGGATTAGATTCAGAAGTTAAAAACGATACTACTGAAATAATATTTGAATGTGCAAATTTTGATGGAACTAATATAAGAGTTAATTCTAAAAAACTTGGAATTAGAACGGAAAGTTCAACAAGATTTGAAAAGGATATTGACCCAAATCTTGCAGAAATAGCTTTAAATAGAGCTTGTGCACTTATTTGTGAATTAGGCTGTGGAGATGTAATGGAAGGCACAATTGACATATATAATGATGTTAAAAAGCCAGGTGCTATAACAGTTGATTCTAACTGGATTAACAAATTCTTAGGAACAGATATTTCTAAAGAAGAAATGAAGAGATGTTTAGATTTAGTTGATTTAAAAACTGAAATTAATGGAGATGATCTTCAAATAGTAATACCAACATTTAGAGTTGATATTGGAATTAAAGAAGATATTGCAGAAGAAGTTGCAAGAATATATGGATATAACAATATAAAAGGAACTATTTTTAAAGTTCAAACAGAAAGAGAACCAAAGTATAAAAAAGAAATGTTAGATGAAAAAGTTATTGATATAATGACAGCAAGTGGATTAAATCAATCTATAAGTTATTCATTTATATCACCAAAGGCTTTTGATAAAATAGCATTACCAGAAGATAGTGAATTAAGAAAGGTAGTTACTATAAAGAATCCTTTAGGAGAAGATTATAGTGTTATGAGAACAACAACTATTGCTTCAATGATGGAATCTTTAGCAAGAAACTATTCAAGAAATAATAGTGAAGCATATCTTTTTGAAATAGGTAAAATATATATTCCTTCAGAGGATCCAACTGAAATTCCAACAGAGAAAAATATTTTAACAGTTGGACTTTATGGTGATGTAGATTACTTAAACTTAAAAGGAATTGTAGAAAATTTAATTGATGGATTAAAGGTTAAGGGAGTTAAGTTCTTAAGAGAAATAGAAAACCCAAGCTTCCATCCAGGAAAAACTGCAAAACTTATAGTAGGAAGAAAAACAGAAGCTGGAGTATTTGGAGAAATTCATCCAGATGTTAATGAAAACTTTGATATAGATGTTCCATGCTATGTTGCACAAATAGATTTAGATGCTGTTTATGAAAATGCAGAAACTGAAAGTAAATATAAGCCATTACCTAAGTTCCCAGCAGTTACAAGAGATATTGCCCTTTTAGTTGATGAACATATATTAGTTCAAGATATTGAAGATGCAATAAGAAAAGCTGGCGGAAATTTAGTTGAAAAAGTTGATCTTTTTGATATATACAGAGGAGAACAAATTCCAGAAGGCAAAAAGAGTATAGCTTATGCAATAGTTTATAGAAATGAAGCAAAAACTTTAACTGATAAAGAAGTTAATAAAGTACATGAAAAAATATTAAGAGCCCTTGAATATAAATTAGGAGCTATTTTAAGATAATATTTAAAGAGAGTTAATCATTTTATTAGATTAGCTCTCTTTTTTTGTATTTAGAATACCACCTGCTATGCGGGTGGTTCTAAAAAGCTTTCAGCGGTGAGTAGAAAATAAAAAACCTCCATTGTAAAATTATA
>NZ_JAUSUF010000010.1 GCF_030813415.1 Eubacterium multiforme
TATAATTTTACAATGGAGGTTTTTTATTTTCTACTCACCGCTGAAAGCTTTTTAGAACCACCCGCATAGCAGGTGGTATTCTAAATACAAAAAAACAGCAGTAATATTTTAAAATATTACTGCTGTTTTTTTGATATTATGTATTATTCTAATTTTATATAATTAATCCAACAATTGTTGCTGTTAATATACTTACTAATGTTGCACCATATAATAATTTTAATCCAAAACGTGCAACTACATTTCCTTGTTCTGCATGAAGACCCTTCACTGCTCCTGATATAATTCCAATTGATGAGAAGTTTGCAAAAGAAATTAAGAATACAGAAACAATACCAATTGATCTTGCTGATAAATGTATGCTTCCACCTACTAATAAATTCATTGCAACAAACTCATTAGATACTAACTTAGTTGCCATTACACTTGCAGCTTGTATTGATTCATTTAAAGGTACACCCATTAAAAATGCAAATGGAGAGAATACATATCCAAGTATTTCTTGGAAGCTTATACCAAAGACTGCTTTAAATATCATATTAATCATAGCAATTATTGCTACAAAACCAACTAACATGGCAGCTACTATAACAGCTACTTTAAATCCATCTAAAATATATTCACCAAGAACTTCAAAAAATGTTTGCTTCTTTTCTTCATTAACTACTAAAATATCTTCCTCTTCTGCTACCTCATAAGGATTTATAATTGATGCTATAATAAATCCACCAAATAAATTTAAAACAAGTGCAGTTACAACATATCTAGGCTCTAAAAGAACCATATAAGAACCAACTATAGACATAGATACTGTTGACATAGCTGATGCACAAAGAGTATATAATCTATGTTTAGGTAATAATCCAAGCTGTTTTTTTACTGAAATAAATACTTCAGATTGACCAAGTATTGCTGATGCTACTGCATTATAAGATTCTAATTTACCCATTCCATTGATTTTACTTAAAACTACTCCTATAGCTTTTACTACAACAGGAAGTATTTTTAAATACTGTAAAATACCAATTAACGCTGAAATAAATATTATTGGTAAAAGAACACTAATAAAAAATGAAAATTGATTATTATTAACTAATCCACCAAATACAAAATTTACTCCTTCTCCAGCACATTTAAGCAATGATTCAAAACCATTTGCTATACCACCTATTAAATAATTTCCTAATTGTGTATTTAGTAAAACAAAACCAAATATAAATTGTAAAATAAGCATTATAATAACAGGTTTATATTTTACATTTTTCTTATCACTACTTCCAACCCATGCAAGTGCTAAAACAACAATTAGTCCTATGATTCCAATAATATACTTCATTTCTTATGCTCCTTCTTAAATACAATATTTTTAATATTATTATGTTCTATATAAGATGCAATAAATACATTTTATTTTTAGTAAATTATTTTCTTTATGTTATTTGACTTAAAATTATAATTACACTTTAAATTTTAAAAATATTCTAAGCCATTTCGATATTTTTCGTCATAAGTACAAACATACTTATTATAAGTTTCTATTGAACATTTGTAAAGAACTGTTTGAAATTTTGTTCATATGTGTTTTAAATAAAAGGCACTCTTTTATAACTGTTTATCATAAACAATTACAAAAGAGTGCCTATATGTAGATTTCCAAAAAATTTTTTATGTTATCAAAAAACTATTATAATTAAAATAAATTTTCTTTATATTTTATTCTAAAAGCCTTTTTGCCGTGTACTGATCAGTAATTAAAATATTTGCAATTTTTCCTTTTAGTGCTCCTTTTATTGCCCTTACTTTATGTTCTCCACCAGCAACTAAAATAGATTTTTCTTTTTCTTTAAGAGCCTCTAATGATATAGCAATAGTACGATTATCAACTTCTTTATCACAAATTTCACCATTCTCATTAAAAAAACGTGAACAAATATTACCTGCACTATTTTCCTTTAAAATCACTTTCTCCCCTTCACTTAAATAACCTAAATTAAAAAATAATGATTCATCATTAACACTACCAACTGTAAAAATAGCTATATTAGATTTCATTCCTATTTTTAATATACTTCTAATATGACTGTCTTTTTCTACTACTTCTTTTATGTTAGAATTATCAAAAATCACTGGTAATGGTAAATATTTAGGAATTCCATTAAAGGCTTTAGCAAAAATAGAAGCAATTTCAGGATCATATTTATTTACCTCTAAATCAGTAATTGACCCTTGCAACTGAACTACTTTTATATCTTTTAAATTCTTAGATGTAAGTTTTTCTGAAATTTTATATATTGTTTTTCCTCCACTTACTCCAATAATATCTCCATCTTTTATATTTTCTTCTAAGTATTTTGCCCCTTCTTTAGTAATATATTCTATTATAGATTCATAATCTTCCTTTGGTGAAAGAGCAATACAAACCTCTTTTAATCCATACTTTTCTTTTAGTCCATTAGCTATCTTTTCTAAATCAGTAAATGGATCAATTACATTAATTTTAATAAAACCCTTTTCCTTTGCATATTTAAGAAGTCTTGATATAGTTGGTCTTGATATTCCAAGACGAGATGCAATTTCCTGCTGACTATAATCTAATTGATAATAAAGTCTTGCAACTTCAACACTTAATTCTTGTTTTTCATTATCTAAAATTCTCATTTTCTCTTACTATTCCCCCATATATACAATACATAAATTTATAATACAACTAAATAATCGTTTTCATTTTTTAGATTTATTTATAAGTTTATGTATTAATTTTTCATAAACCTCACATTAATTTTAATTATTAATTTTTATTCAATTATACTAAAAACAAATATTCATTTCAATATTCTACATAATCCCCGAAATATTATTAGGTTTAAAATTTGGATTTGTATACCTGCCTTTTTTAATTGTTTTATTTCCATATTGTATAGCATTTTTAGGACAATAATTAATACATGCTAAACACTGACAACATTCTCCACTCCATTTTGGTCTTCCATCTACTATTTTTATAGTATTTAAATTACAAACTTCTGAACATATTCCACAAGATATACATTCATCTGTTGAATAAAACTTAGATATATTTATAGCATTTTTTTGAAATAAAGGATTTACTACTTTTGTTAAAAGAGAAGGCATAAATCCTTTTTTTAATTTAAACACACCATTTTCCTTTTTCTTTATTACTGAATTTATTTCTTCTAAACTAATTTTAGCTTTTTCTAACTTTTCTGATTGTACTTCTTTTGAATCCACATCCCCTAAGATTATGTAATTATTAGGCATAACTATAGAAAATCCACTATTTAATTTCATTCCCTTATTATTAAGTTCATCTTCAATTATTTTCATAGTATTCCCTACATTATTCCCACAAGTTGCTACTGAAAATATATAGTTATTTTTATAATTATTAAATTTAGCTTTTCTTATAAACTCTCTAACTATTTTAGGTGGTGCCCAAGCATAAACTGGATATACAAAACCTATTATTTCATCATCTTTCAAATTAAAATTTAGCTCATTTCCTTCTTTAATAAACTCAGAAATAGAAACTATTTTATCATTATTTTCTTTAACAATTCTTCTAGCTATATCTCCTGAATTCCCTGTACCTGTAAAATAAAAAATCATTTTTTCTTCCTCCCATCATAATTATTTTAACTTTGATTCAAATAATTCTACAATTACTTTTTCTGTGTCAATCATACCTGGTGATGCTATAAGCCCCATATTTTTCATTGTAATCTCAGGTGTATTGCCATTTATACCATGTTCATTATAAATATATGTATCATTCATAGCAAATTCAACAGACCTAAAGGCTGCATCCACAGCTACTATACCTTTCATTGTACACCCTTGATTTCCTCCATCACAAATCATTCCTATTATACTAGATGCCATATTATTAATAGTTTTATTCATATCTTCTAATGTACCATCTTTCAAATAAACTAAAGCACAAGCCATTCCTGTGCCAGCAGCTATAGCACAACCACAAAATGCTGATAAACGTCCTGAATATTCTTTTATATACATTGTTATTAAATAACTTAAAGCAGTTGCTCTTAAAAGCTTCTCTTCAGATAAATTATTTATTTTATACACAGCATATAATGGCATTGTTGCAATAATACCATGAGCTCCTGATCCTGTAATACTCATTGCAGCCTTATCTAATCCAATTACTCTAGCCTCAATTGAAGCGTTACAAAGTAACTGAGCAGTTTTAACTTCATCTTTAGAAATAATTTTGCCCTTATTCATTTTTAATAAATATTTTGCAAATTTAGTTCTAGAACTTGATAAACCTTCATTAAACAGCTCCATATTCATGCAATATGCTTCACGAATAAATTCTATTTCTCTTATATCAACAGTTGTAATATATTTATATAAATCTTTTAATTTATACTTATGAATTATATGACTTTCTTCTTTTTCTAAATTTTCATTATCTTTTATATTACTTTCTTTTTGAAAGTTAACTTTACCATTTACAACAATACTTGTAATGTTCGTATGATTATGACGAATAGTTACAATAGCTGTATCACTAATTGTTTTAACAGTAGCTTCAATAAATATATCTGATGTTATACCACTTAATTCTACAGTAACTTTGCCATCATCAATAAGTTTTTTTGCCTTTACATTATCCTCAAAAGTTACATCTAAAAGAGCCTCAAGTCCTTTATTACTATTCCCTGCAACAACCCCAAGAGCAGCTGAAAATAAATTTCCAACTTCTTTAGAATTAGGAATACCACAAGTAAAAGCATTCTTATACATTCCAGAATTCATTGATACATTAACACTTTCTATTTCTCCTTTAGTATATGAACGTGCCTTAGCTACTGCAAAAGCAATTGCTCCTGGTTCAGTAACTCCTAAAGCAGGCTTCATATCTTCTTTTATAAGTAATGTAAGTTTATTCAATGTTACTTACCTCCTAATAAATATTTAAATAAACAGACTGTTTGAAAGGTATTTCAAAGAATCTGTGTAAATATATCATAATTATTAATAACTGACTTTTAGTTGGATGTTGATTTTAGATAGACCTTTAGACTTACTTAATTTAAAAAGTTTTTATTTAATATACTTTTCACTTTCTATTTTACCATTTATCCCCTAATAAGTAATCTTATATACAATTTATCTCCAAAGGAACTATTAATAAAAGAGCCTATATTTCTATAGACTCAAATCTTCACTATACTTTTTCATTAACTTTTTACAGCACCATCCGCTATACCTTCAATTATATATTTTTGACATACTGAATAAAAAATTACTATTGGTATTATTGCTATTACTAATAAAGCCATCATTGCTCCCATATCTATAGATCCATATCCACCTCTTAAATATTGTACAGCTATTGGTATAGTTGCATAATCTGTACCAACTATTAAATAAGGTAATAAGTAATCATTCCATACCCACATAACATTTAAAATTGCGATAGTTGTAGTAATTGGTTTTAGCATTGGCATAACAATTAAAAAGAAATTTTGTATTGGGTTACATCCATCTATCATTGCGGCTTCTTCTATTTCTAGTGGTATTGATTTAATAAAGCCAACATACATAAAGGTTGATAATCCTGCGCCAAAGCCTAAATACAATATTATTAATCCAACAGGATTATCTAAACTTAAAGTATTAGCAACCTTTGTCATAGTAAACATAACCATTTGGAATGGGACAACCATTGAAAAAACTATTAGATAGTACAGAAATTTTGTAAATCTAGTTTTAACTCTAGTTATATACCAGGCAGTCATTGATGTGAAAAATACTATTACTATTGTTGCTCCTATAGTAATAAACAATGACCATTTAAGAGCTGACAAGAAACCAGTTTTCTCTATTCCACTAATAAAATTTGTAATTCCAGAAAAAGTTTGTTCATTAGGTAATTGAAATGGTTCATTGCTTATATATAATTTTCCTTTAAAGGAATTCATTATAACTATTAATGTTGGTGATAGAAATAATATTGATAAGGCTGTTAATATTACATATAAAATTGTTTTTTCTACCTTTGTCCTCATTAATTTTCAACCTCCTTCTTCCTTGTAATCTTAAGTTGAAATAACATTATTACTGCAACTATTACAAAGAATATTACTGCTTTAGCCTGTCCAATACCTTCAGAGCCTACTCTTCCATAGAAAGTCTTATAAATATCTAAAGCTACCATTGCAGTTTGACCTCCAGGAGCTCCATCAGTTAAGGCTAAATTTTGGTCGAATAATTTAAATGCATTTGAAACTGTTAGGAATAAACATATAGTTACAGCTGGCATAACTAATGGTATTGTTATATTTTTTAAAATACTCATTTTTGATGCTCCATCTATTTGCGCTGCTTCTATAAGTTCACTTGGTATGTTTTGTATTCCAGCTATATATATAATCATCATATATCCTATTTGCTGCCAATTTAAAAGTATTACTAAACCCCAAAATCCATATTCAGGTTTATATGTTAAAGTTACTCCAAATTGATTTAAGATCCCATTAAGAATAAGTTGCCATATATATCCTAACACTATACCACCTATTAAATTGGGCATAAAAAATACTGTTCTAAAAATATTAGTTCCCTTTAATTTTCTTGTTAACATATAAGCAAATGTAAAAGCAATTACATTAATTGTTACTACTGAAACAATTGTAAATTTTGTAGTAAAGAAAAGTGAATTCACAAAACCATCATTTGAAAAAGCCTTTATATAATTTTCAAAACCAACAAATTGTGCATTTGCTACAGTTGTAAATTTAGTAAATGATAAATAAATACCCATTATAAAGGGAATTAAAAATGCTATAGAAAATGCTATTAATGTTGGCAAAACAAAGAACCAAAAATATTTTTTTATATTCTTTTGCATAAACTCACTCCTATATAATTTACTTAAAAAAGGCGAACATAAATATCGCCTTTTTAAGTTAATTTATTATTTTTTTTCTGATTCCCAAGTTTCTTTTACTGATTTAACAATATCATCCCATTTCATACTTCCTTGAACATATTGAAGTAAATCTGCTGAGAATTTATCTTTAAAGGCTTGACTTGGAAATGCTTGGAATATCCAAGGTATATTTTGAACATCTTTGTTAGCCATCCATTTTAAAACCTCTTCTGATAATGGATCTGATGGTTTTTCCTCTTTAAATGCCTCAAATGGAGCTATAAATCCTAAATCATTAGTAACAAAATTCTTTCCTGTGTCACTTGTAAATAACCAATTTAAGAAATCAACAGAAGCTTTTTGTTGTTCTTCTGATGCTTTACTATTTATAGCAAAATAATTTTCTGTACCTACACAAATACCTTGATTTTTTTCATCCTTCATACCTGTGTATATTGGCAAGAATTTAATATCTTTAGATTTTACTACATTACCTTTAACTTCTTTAATTTGACCCCATGCCCAGTTACCATTTTGAACCATAGCACATTCTCCTAAAGCAAATTCTGCCATAGAATCATCAACAGTTTTTCCTGATAATAATCCTTTTTTTGTTGAAGAATTTGTAGTATATAAATCAAAAATATTTTTAAAATTATTTTCATATTTAAAATTTATTGCTTTAGCCTCTAGCCCAGTTTCTAAAACTGCCTTGCCTTCAGCTGTAGTATCTTTAAATTCATAGTATAAAGGTATATTTGCTAAATGAGTATCCCATCTCCATCCATTACCTGCAGACATTGATGTTGATGCAAAAACTCCTTTAATTCCTAATTTATCTTTTTTAGATTGCATATCTTCAGTAACCTTTTTAAGTTTTTCAAAACTATTAATTTCTTCAATTGACTTTATCTTGCTATCTCCTAATTTAAAATATTTGTTCATTATAGCGTTGTTATAAATTATTCCATATCCTTCAACAGCATATGGAATTCCATAAACACCATCTTCATTAGTTATTGCCATAGATTTATCCATTAAATTTTTATAAAGGTCAGTATCTTTTAAATCTGCACAGTAATCCTTCCATGATTGATATCCTACTGGTCCATTAATTTGAAAAATTGTTGGTGCTTCCTTTTTTGCCATTTCTGCTTTTAATGTTTGTTCATAAGTACCACTTGCTGCAGTTTGAACTTTAACCTTTACCCCAGTTTCTTTTTCATATTCAGCAACAACTTTATCATAAACTTCTGCAATTTCTGGCTTAAAGTTTAAGAAATAAATTTCTTTAGCTGATTCTGAATCCTTTGAAGAATTGTTTCCACTTCCACACCCTACAAATGTACCTGCAATAATCGCTGTTGCAAGTGTCAATGATAATATTTTTCTTAATTTCATACCCTTCCCCCACATATTTTTAAATTTATAATAGAAACGTAATTTTTTGTTACGTTTTTATTCTAGTATTTTATGAAAACGTTTTTAATTTTCAAGAAAGTTTATAGCTAATATTTTTTTATATCATTATTCTCATAAAACTTATCATTTATATATTATATTTTTGTTTTTGATTAAATATTATTATTTAAAGTGGAATTCTGTAAAATTAGAAATTTATTTTATCTTTCCATTTTTCTAATTTTAATTCTATTATCATACTTAACTTTTCTCATATGTATTTATTTTTGCTCTTTTTATTATTATCATGAAATTACTGTTATGAAATAATTTCAACTCCCTTATGAATAAAAAATATCCTTCCTAGTAAAAATTTTACTAAAGGATGTACACAATTAATCGAAATTTCTAAAAATGACTAAAATACATAAAAATAATCACTCATCTCCAGTTGTATCTATTACTTCTACCACTATTGAATTACTTGAATATATAAAAGAAACTATTGGATTTGGTAAAATAATAAAAAAGACTAATTATAATATAGAAAAACATAAAAATTGCTATACATTTGTTGTTAATTATAATAATGCTATTAGCTTACTTGAAGATATTTATCCATATTTAGTTATAAAATCAAAAAGTAAAAGAGCTAAGATGATAATTGAAGATTATAAAAATTTAACTCCTAGAAATAGTAGATATTCTGATAATCTTTTAAAAGAAAAATATGAATTTTACAGAAAATTTAGAAAAATAAAATAAAGCCCACATAATTGTGAGCTTATTTTTCTATGGTGGAGGCGACGGGTGTCGAACCCGTGTCCGAAAGTAGATCCGTCTAGCTTTCTACGAGCGTAGTCTGCATATTAAATTTCGCTTACAAGAGTGCCTACAGACAGGCGCCTTGCTTGCTAGCTTCATAAGTTCCGTTCCTAGCTCAAAGCTTTGCTAGGCTCGGTTCCCCACTAATTATGACACCAGGATCCTAAGCCGTGGGCAACCTAGGGCTGATGAGTAGCTTATATTAAGCTGCTAATGCAAAATTATTATCTTCTGCGTTTATCTTTAATGCATACTTTATTATCGAGGCACCATGCTTCCCTCGGCCCGCTTACCAAACCTCACTTACCCCCGTCGAAGCCAAAACGCCCCCATGTTAGTAAATTTAGTTTTGTAAAACGCAAATAAACAATATTTAATTTTATTTCGTGTTTTAATTATATAGCACATAAACTTCACTGTCAACTTAACGAATTTATAAAACTATTTCACATTATGGCAAGTTTTTTATAACTTATAAAAACTTTTAAAATTAACTTTTTTCTGCTAATTATTTTGAAATAATAGAATCTCTCTAAATATTAATTAAATATAAAGGCCTATCGAAAATCAACACTTCCTAAAATATAATCTTTTATTTTAAATAAAGACTGTTGCAAGTTTTAATACTAATTATTATCTATTACAACAGTCTCATTATAAAAATTTAAAATCTTATATAATCTGCTGATACATATCCATAGCCATTTTTATATTTAATTTTATGCCAGCCTTTTGATGTTGATACTATTTCTACCTTACTTCCTCTTTTTAAACTTCCTATAATAGAATTTTTTGTTGAAGGACCTTTTCTTATATTTAAACTGCTTGCTGTTACTTTTCCTATTTTATTATTTGAAGATGGTTTATTTGAACTTGAACTATTATTTGTTTTCACATAATCTGCTGACACATAAGCATATCCACCTTTATATTTAATCTTATGCCAACCCTTTGATGTTGATACTATTTCTACTTTACTACCTCTTTTTAAACTTCCCTTTATTGATCCTTTTGTTGAAGCACTGCTTCTTACATTTAAGCTACTTGCTATTACTGTTCCTGACTTTATTATAGTTTCTGGTTTTTCTTGTGGCTTATTATTTGAACTATTTCCAGAATTATTATTAGAATTATTTATTTTCACATAATCTGCTGATACATATCCATAACTATTTTTATATTTAATTTTATGCCAGCCCTTTGTGCTTGATAGGATTTCTACTTTACTTCCCCTTTTTAAGCTTCCCTTTATTGAATTTTTTGTTGATGGTCCACTTCTTACATTTAAACTACTTGCTGTTACTGTTCCTGACTTTGTTACATTTTCTGGTTTTTCCTGTGGCTTTTCTTCTGGTTTATTATTGGGTTTATTATCTGGCTTTTCTTCTGGTTTGTTATTTGAATCATTATCAGGACTATCCTCTGGAACATTAGTATCTTCATTTAACTTTATATTATCTTTTAAATATTTTTCTATTCCATCTGCAACTGCCTTTGCAAGTTTATCTTGATACTTATCATCCTTTAATTTTGCTGACTCAGTTTTATTTGATATAAACCCACCTTCAAATAAAGAAGATGGCATTTCACTTTCTCTAAGAACTGCAAAATTTGCATTTTTAACTCCCCTATTATATGCACCAGTTTCTTTTATTGAATTATTTTGAATATTATCACTTAATGGTTTATGCTTTGATTTATTTTTATGATAATAAGTTTCTATTCCATGTGCTGACCCTGAAGTAAAGGAATTTATATGATTAGATACTAAAAGATCTGCCCCATATTCATTTGCCATTTTAGATCTATCAATTAAAGATATATACTCATCTGAACTTCTGCTCATTTTAACTTCTATCCCTTTATCTTCTAGTCTTTTTTGTATTTTTAGTCCTATTTTAAGATTTAATTCATCTTCCTTAAGTCCAAAAGCTGAACTTCCATCATCATGTCCACCATGTCCTGGATCTATAAATACTTTGTAATAATTTCTATCTACTTTATTATTTTTTAAATAATATTTTTCTTTACTATTTGAAACATAAACTTCTATTACATGAAGCTTGTCCCCATTCTTTTTACTTAAATAAACTGTTCCTTCTTTTTTAGGAATAACTATACCATCCTTAATATCTACTGTATATTTATTTGACATTTTAAAGTCTCTATATTTTGATAAATCTAATGTTTCTCCAAATTTTAAAGATACACCATTTTCAACTATAACCTTTTCTCTATCATACCCATTTATTACTGATAAAAATTGATTTTCTAAACCTACCTTTGAATCTGCGTCTGTTATTTTACCTCCAATAGGTATTAATGATATAGCTAACATAAATAAAGTTGTTTTAATTATTCTCTTTAACTTTTCCCTCTTCAATTAAATCCCACCTTTAAATATATATTTATTTACATTGTTCATATTTTAGTAACAATTTTATTATAATTTAATCTTTATTTTTATTCAATATTTTACAATTAATTTGTAATATTTGTATACATATCAAAATTTTTTAACTCTTAATTACTCTACCTAAAATGAAAAGTTACCTAAAATATAAACAAATAATAATAGAATTTATTAAAACTGATACTCTATTAACCTTATAAAAAGATTTTAATAAAATATCAGCCTTTAATTTATGCAGTTACTCTTCTCATAGAAGAACTTATTATTTTAAAGAGCATTGAACCTGCAACTAAATTTATAGCTACTGCTGGAATAACTACTACTACAAATAATGAAGTAAATCCTGCTGGAAGTCCAACTAAAATACTTGCAGATAACAAAAATGTTACCCCACTAATTAATGTTCCTACTGGAAACACTATTATACTTTCCACCATCCTTCTTTTATTTTCAGCCATACTTTTTAAAACTTTAAGTTTATTAATAAAAATCAAAATTAAAAATACTAAATTTACAGTAATAATTTTATCTATCATATTAGGAAGTTGCCCCCCTGGAAACTTTGTTGTCATACCTGTAAATATTCCAGTTATTATTCCTGCAATTAAAGATGTCTTATAATCTCCCCTATTTAAAATCATAATTATAAATAACATTACAAGAGCAAAATCTGGCTGCATAGGTAATCCAAGTGCTGGGGTAATTTGATGAAGTATTGCTCCAATTCCAAGTAATAAGGCATTAATTATCATTTTTTTAGTTTTTTCATTTTTTTTCATAATATCTTCTCCTTTAAAATAATTATTATTTTTTTGCCACTCTCCTAAACTTTCATCATTTCATAACACTTTGATCACCTCCTTTAATTTAATAAAAAAACCGTCCTATGCTAAAAACATAGGACGGATAAATATTCCGCGTTGCCACCTAAATTGTGTTTAATATATGTATAAAATTAAACACCACCTTAATTTCAAGTACTAACATACTCTATCTGCTATAAGGTGCAGCCCACCATAAATGCTACTTTCTAAAATTAGATTTCGTTTTATTCCTCTAAGGTCCATTCACTAAATCTCTTCTTGCTAGGATTTCACCACCCCTAACTCTCTTTATTAAAGCTTAATTTAACTACTCTTCCTTTTCACTGGATTATCATTATTAAATTCTCTTATAATATATAATATCAGATTATCAGTTTTTTGTAACCTATTTTATGGATTTATTTTAAATTATATTAAAAATAAACACTTATACAAAATACAAAGATTTAAATTTTTGCATATTTTAATATATTTAAAACTGATTCGTAGAAGAAATTTACATAGTCATGCTTGTCTTCTTCTTTAAGTTCCTTTTTAACCGCTTCTACCATAGGTACATCATCTGTAATTATGTTGTCTACCCCTAAGTAAATCATCTTTTCTGCAAGTTCTTCATTATTTATAGTAAAGACATGAACTTCCTTTCCTAAGGCATGAAGAGCATAAACTGTTTTTGAATTTACAAGGGAGGATTCTAAACTAAAGAAATCTACATTAAGTTTTTCAAATTCTCCTATAGCTGCAATTACAATATATCCAACCTTTAATTTTGGATTAATATTTTTCATTTCTTGAAGGGCTTCAAAATTATTTGATGATATTACAACTTCATCTTCCATATCATATTTTTTAATTATATCATTAACATTTTTAACTAAAGGATCATCATTACCCTTTGGCTTAAGTTCAATATTTATTTTAATTTTTCCCTTTGCTTCCTTTAATACCTCATCTAAAGTTGGAACTTTTTCACCTTTATACTTTGTAGAATGAAATGAACCATTATCAAGTTTTTTAATTTGATCTAATGTTAACTCTCTAACTGTTTTATTTACTCCTGCTGTCCTTTTAAATGTTCCATCATGAAGAAGTATTGTTTTATTATCCTTTGTAGTCTGCACATCAATTTCAGCAAAATTAGCTCCTTCTTTCTCTGCAAGCTTTATAGCTGATAATGTATTTTCTGGTGCTTTTACACTTGATCCTCTATGGGCAGTTACAGCTACTTCATCATTAATTACTCTATGAAATACTACTCCATATCCAACAGTACCACTAAATATTGCAAATGCCAAAGTTAATATAACTACAAATATGTTAGAATATTTCTTAGATATTTTATATAAAACATTTTTCTTATAATCTTCATAAGACTTAAATTCTCTTTCTTTTACATTATTTTCCCTTAAATCATAATAAAGTTCTACTAAAAATGAAACAAAAAGTGGTGTTGATATAATAGATACTAATACAAATATTATATAAAATACTATTAAAAGACCACCTAAAAATATTTTACTTGCAAAAGATGTAGCCCCTAACACATAATCACCAACGAAAAAGCCAATTCCCATAATTAATATCATTAAAATTAAAGCCATTAAAGACATTACAACTGCCCAAAGTGCTATAGCTCTAAATAACTTCCATCTATTTTTCTTATATATAACATAACTCTTTTTTACAGCATCTTTGCCTTTTACCTTTTCTATAACTACTATTGGAATAGATAAAATCCATCTAAATAATAAAATGGCTAATCCAATTATTATTAATCCATATAAAATTTTCCCGCCTATAGTTTTTGAAAGCTCTATTGTTATAAATGGAGGAATTGAATAATCTTTAATTAATGAACTACAGAGTCCTATTCCTGTTAAAGGTCCTATTACACCTGTAATTATTATAAGTGGAATTATCCCCCTATTTAATGTATCTTTTAATATTCCTATTACATTAAATATTCCATCTATAGCCTTAATTTTTTCACCTCTATGAGATTTTGCTCCTATGTATGTTAAAACCCCTATCTCTATAAATATAGTACAAAAGGCCATAATTAATAATATTAATATGCATATTATTCCTTGAAAACTTAATCCAAATTTTATGAAATCCTTATTTGTAAGTGTAAATAATCCTTCAGTTCCTATAAAGTATTTAAATATTAAATATAATATTGGAACAAATATAAAGGCTGTTAAAATCCTATAACACATTTCAAAATAAGTACATGCAAAAAAATTAAATTTAAAATTATTAAAGGTCTTCTTAATTAGAGAAAGAATTCCTTTATTTTTATATTTACTTTTCAATATTCTTCCCCCTTTACTTTAATTTTATTATCCTACTAATTTATTAGAAAATCCATTTTCATATAAAAAAGACTATTAGAAAATTACTTTCTAATAGTCTTTAACTCATTTATTATATATTTAATCTGATGTTCTTGCAAGCCATATTGCAGCTATAACAATTAATAATCCTCCAATTAGCTGAAGTCCTGTTAATGTTTCTCCATAAACTAAGTATGCAAATAAACTTCCAAGTACTGGCTCAAGTGCAACAAGTACTGATGCAACTCCTGTTTCTATATAATCTGTTGCTTTAACATAAGAAATATTTGCTATAAATGTGCTTAATACACCTATTGATAAAATATTAAGTATTACAAATATTGGTGATGCACTAGAAGTTATTGCATTGTCTATTCCAGTAAAGTTTGTGAAAAATGCTAAAACTATTGTACTTGCTATAAATCCATATATTAACATACTATCCTTAGTATATTTTCCCTCAAAAAATCTTGGTATTACAAGTTGAAGTGCAAATAAAACTCCTGTTGAAAGACCAACTAATAATCCAGTTATATCAAGATTTTCAAATCCAACTCCAAATATATTTGAAATTAAAAGACAACCTGTTATTGCAAGGGCAATTACAATTGCTTTCTTTCCTGTTATTTTTTCTTTAAAGAATATTGCATTAAATATTGTTACCCAAATTGGATTTGTAAACATAAGAACAGTTGCAACAGCAATTGGTACTCTCTCTACTGCAATGTTAAATGTAGTAAAGGATAATCCAAAAGTTACAACTCCATAAATACCACTTATTATAATTCCTTTTAAATCCACCTTAAAGGCATTTCTGTTAAAAATAAATAAAAATATACCAAATCCTATTGCAGCTATTAAGCATCTAAAAAATGATATACTCATTGAATCAATGCCTGCATTAGCTAATGTTCTACTAGTTACTCCCATCATTCCCCAGAATAATGTTGCAATTAATACAAGTATAATTCCTTTTTTCTTATTGTTCATTTTTTTCTCCTTCCGTAATTCCATTATGTCATTTAAAACTTGCTAAGGTTTACAAAATACTTTTATATTTTACTATAAATTCTTATGTATTTTTTTGTTTTAGAACATTGTTTACACTATGTACATATTTGTATTTCAAATAGGCAAAATAAAAATCCCCTATTCTATAACCAGACCGTGTACATTATAGACAAGGGGATTTTTTATTAATTTATAAACAGCATACCTTATTTAAAGTAGCCTAAATTTATTATTAACTATTGTTCTTTTAAATATTCATCAATTGCTTTTGCTGCGTCTTTTCCAGCTCCCATAGCAAGTATTACTGTTGCAGCACCTGTTACTGCATCTCCACCAGCATAAACCTTTTCTCTTGTTGTTTTACCTGAATGTTCTTCTGCAATTATACATTTTCTTTTATTTGTTTCAAGTCCCTTTGTTGTTGAAGATATAAGAGGATTTGGTGATGTTCCAAGAGACATTATTACTGTATCTACATCCATTATAAATTCTGAGCCTTCAATTTCAACTGGTCTTCTTCTTCCTGACTCATCTGCCTCTCCAAGTTCCATTCTTATACACTTCATACCTTTAACCCATCCCTTTTCATCAGTTAGAATCTCTACAGGGTTTGTTAAAAGATCAAATATTATTCCTTCTTCTTTAGCGTGATGAACTTCTTCCACTCTAGCTGGAAGTTCTTCTTCACTTCTTCTATATACAATATGAGATTCAGCTCCAAGTCTAAGGGCAGTTCTTGCAGCATCCATAGCAACATTTCCTCCACCTACAACAGCAACTTTATTACCTGTTCTTACTGGAGTTTCATAATCATCTTTAAATGCTTTCATTAAATTAACTCTAGTTAAAAATTCGTTAGCTGATAATACTCCATTTGCATTTTCTCCTTTGATTCCCATAAATCTTGGAAGTCCTGCACCTGAACCTATAAATACAGCATCAAAATCTTCATCTTCTAATAATTCATCAATAGTTATAGTTCTGCCTATAATCACATTAGTTTCAACTTTAACACCTAATTTTTTAATGTTTTCTATTTCACTTTTAACTACAGTATCCTTTGGAAGTCTAAATTCTGGAATACCATAAACTAAAACTCCACCAGCTTCATGAAGTGCTTCAAATATAGTTACATCATATCCCATTTTAGCTAAGTCTCCTGCACAAGTAAGTCCTGCTGGACCACTTCCTATAACAGCAACCTTTTTCCCATTACTTTCTTCTTTTGCTGAAAGGTCAACATTATGTTCTCTTCCCCAGTCAGCTACAAATCTTTCAAGTTTTCCAATAGAAACTGGATCTCCCTTTATTCCAAGTACACACTTTCCTTCACATTGACTTTCTTGTGGACAAACTCTACCACAAACTGCTGGAAGAGCACTATACTTTGCAATAACCTTTGCTGCCTCTTCAAATTTTTCTTCTGCAACCATCTTTATAAACTCTGGTATATCTATTGATACTGGACACCCTGTAACACATCTTGGATTTTTACATTGAAGGCATCTCTTAGCTTCCCTTACAGCCTCTTCTTCATTATATCCTAAGCAAACTTCTTTAAAGTTTTTTGCTCTTTCTTTAGGGTCTTGCTCTCTAACTGGTACTCTCTTCATTCTATCTTTCATATCCATAATTATTCATCTCCTCCACAATGTCCACATCCACCATGATGAGTGTCGCCTTCCTCTTCTTTAAGGATTGCTCTTCCTTCTTCAGTCTTATACATAGTTTGTCTTCTCATAGCTTCATCAAAATTTATTAAATGTCCATCAAATTCTGGCCCATCAACACATGCAAATTTAACTTCATTTCCAACTGTTACTCTGCAAGCTCCACACATACCTGTTCCATCAACCATTATAGGGTTTAAACTTACTATTGTAGGAATATTAAGTTCTTTAGTTAACATACACATAAATTTCATCATTATCATAGGTCCAATAACAATTGCTTCATCATAATGTTTTCCTTTATTTTTAACTAAATCTGTTAAACAATCTGTAACTCTTCCATTAAAACCATAAGATCCATCATCTGTTGCAATATAAAGATTTTTAGCAACAGCTCTCATTTCATCTTCTAGTATTAATAATTCCTTATTTCTACTACCAACTATAACATCAACATCGATTCCATGTTCCTTCATCCATTTTACTTGAGGATATACAGGCGCTGCACCAACTCCACCTGCTATAAATATAAATTTCTTTTTCTTAAGATCTTCTATATTTTCTGATACAAATTCACTTGGTCTTCCAAGAGGTCCAACAAAGTCAGCTACATAATCACCTACATTATATTCTGCTAATTTCATTGTTCCATGTCCAACTGTTTGGAAAACTATAGTAACTGTTCCTTTTTCCCTATCAAAGTCTGCAATAGTTAATGGAATTCTTTCTCCCTTTTCATCATTTTTCAATATTATAAATTGTCCTGGGTTTGCGGATTTTGCAACTCTTTTAGCTTCTATATCCATTAAGTATATATTTTTTGCAAGTTCTCTTTTTGAAACTATTTTATACATATGACTAACTCCTCTTTATTTAAATTTATATATTTCATCACCAAAAGCTCCCATGGTATTTTGGGAGCTTTTGGAAATTTATAATCTTTACTCTTTAAAAATCTACGTCTTCTCCATAGTATGCCGCATTGTAAATTCTTTCTATTAATTCAGTGTTTACTTTTCTTGGATTAGTTGCTGTACATGCATCAAGCACTGCATTTTCTGACATGTACTTTAAGTTTGCTTTAAACTCTTCTTCATCTACTCCATATTCTTTAAATGTTCTTGGTACATTTAATTCTGCATTTAAATCTCTTATTAATTTAACTAATGATTTTGTTAATTCTTTATCATTATTTCCTTCTAATTCTAACATTTTAGCTATTTTTGCATATCTACTTCCACATTCAACTGCATTAAATTCTATTACTGATGGAAGTAAAATAGCATTTGCACATCCATGAGGTACATGGAATACTCCTCCAATTTTATGAGCCATTGAATGAACTATTCCAAGAGAAACATTACTAAATGCCATTCCTGCTAAACATTGTGCATCATGCATTTCTGCTCTAGCTTCCATATCTCCATCATAGGATTTCTTTATGTTATCTCTAACCATTTCAATTGCTTTAAGAGCTAAAGGATCTGTAAAATTATCTGCAATTGTTGAAACATAAGCTTCCACAGCATGAGTCATTGCATCCATTCCTGTATGAGCAACTAATTTTTGTGGCATAGTTTCTGCAAGATCTGGATCTACTATTGCAATATCAGGTGTTATATTAAAGTCCGCTAAAGGATATTTTATTTTTGCTGCATAATCAGTAATTACTGAAAAAGCTGTTACTTCTGTAGCTGTACCACTTGTTGAAGCTATTGCTATAAATTTAGCTTTATTTCTTAACTTTGGTAATCCAAATGGAACTATTGCTTCTTTGAAAGTAAATTCTGGATGTTCGTAGAATATCCACATAGCCTTAGCTGCATCTATTGGTGATCCTCCACCTAAACCTATAATCCAATCAGGCTCAAATTCTTTCATTGCTTCTGCGCCCTTCATAACTGTTTCTACTGATGGATCTGATTCAACTCCATCAAGTACTTTAACTTCAAGTCCTGCTTCTTTTAGGTTATCCTCTATTTTTTGTAGGAAACCAAATCGTTTCATTGAGCCTCCACCCATAACGATCATTGCTTTCTTTCCTTCAATATTTTTTAATACATCAATTGAACCTTTTCCATGATAAATATCTCTTGGTAATGTAAAACGTGCCATAACAAAACTCCCCCTAAATTTTAATTTTAAATTTATATTTTATTTATTTTTAATTTTATCGTTTACATAATTATTTATAAGCAACTATCGTGCCAAAAAAAATTAAGTTATGATTCCCTTACAACTACGTCATTTTTTTAACAATCTCTTATGTTTAACAAATTTTACACTGTACTAAAATATTACACAATTTTATTTTTTATGTAATATTTTAATACATTGTTATATTTTAGTACACTTAATAAATCTTATATTTATCTAATTTATAATACAAAGTATTTCTACTTATTCCTAAAGACTTTGCAGTTTTACTCATATTATAATCATTAATTTTAATAGCCTTTTCAATTAATGTTTTTTCTATATCTTTTATATTGAAGCTATTTCCTATTTCAATATATATTCCATTATCCTTTGAATCATTCCTAGGTTTTATCTCTTTTTCTTCTATATCTTTATTTTGGAACTCATTTTGATTATTGTCAACAAATTGATAGGATATATTTCCGTCTAAATTAACAATATTTTCTATACAATTTTCAAGTTCTCTAATATTTCCAGTCCAAGAATAATTAATAAGCTTATTATATAAATCATCACTAATCTTTGGAACTTTTTTATTTAACTTAAAGGCTTTTATTCTTAAAAAATGCTTTATAAGTTTTTCTACATCCCCTTTTCTTTCTCTAAGAGGTGGTAAATGAATTGGAATAACACTTAATCTATAATATAAGTCTTCTCTAAAATTACCATTTTTAATTTCTTCTTTTAAATCCTTATTTGTAGCTGCAATTATTCTAACATCTATAGGAATTTCTTTAGTACTTCCTACTCTGCTTATCATTCCTTCCTGTATAACTCTAAGAAGATGTACTTGCATCTCTAATGGCATTTCACCAATTTCATCTAAAAATATAGTTCCACCATTTGCCAGTTCAAACTTACCAACTTTTCCACCTTTTTTAGCTCCAGTAAAAGCACCTTCTTCATAACCAAACAATTCACTTTCAATTAAGTTTTTTGGTATGGCCCCACAATTTATTGCAACAAAGTTGTTATCTCTCCTATAACTAAAATTATGTATGGCTTGTGCTAAAATTTCTTTACCTGTTCCACTTTCCCCTTCTATCAATACAGTAGAAGGACTATTTGCTATAATTTTGCAATTAGTAATAACATTTAAAATTGCATCACTTTCACCTAAAATATCATCAAAGGTCTTATATGCTCCAAAGGATTTTAAACTATTCTTTTCTCTTTCTTTGCGCATTATAATTACAGAACCTACTATTTTATCATTTAATCTTATTGGCTTTACTGTTATTAATGTTCTATTATTTATATCATTTAAAAATTTTACCTCTTTTATATAGGTTTTATAATTAGATTCTTTAAAACTTAAATTAATACTTTTCCATCCTGGTATTATAGTATCTATTTTTTTATTTAATAAATCTTCTGTATGTAAGCCTATTATTTCACAGGCTAATTCATTAACATTATTTATATCTCCATCTGAATTTATAATTATAATTCCTTTTCCTACGTTATTTATTACACTTCCTACATACTTATAGGTTTCTTCTAAAACTTCACTTACATGTAATCTTTCAAGGTCATTTTCTATAGCCTTAACTCCAAATAAAACTAATCCTAAAGTATGCGGATGCTTATTTATCCATTCTGAAGTTAAATTTAATGTTCCTATTATATCACCATTTTTCCCATGAATAGGTGCTGCTGAACACGTTAACGTTTTAAACATATTAATATAATGCTCATCTGCAGTAACTTGTACTGCTTTATTTTCTTCAATTGCAACTGCCATAGCATTAGTTCCTATGTTTTTTTCATTCATATACATTCCTGAATATATATTTAATTTTTCGTATTCTTTAATAATATTTTCTTTTCCCGTTACATATAGTATACACCCATCTTTATCTGTAAGTACTATTATAAACTTTTCATCTTTAAGAACATCTTTAAACATATTCATATATATTTTAGATATTTTAATTAACTTTGCATTATCAATTAAAATTTTATTTAATTCATCACTTTTTAGTTTTTTATTAGATTCTTTATTTTCTTCCTTTATTCCATATGCTTTGCTTCTTTTATGAGAACTTATAATTGTATTTTTATTGTCAAAATCCATTTGAACTTTCCTCCTAATACAATTTGTTAAATATTATACTTCTATTATAATACTAAATTTAACTAATTTTAACCATTTTACAAAGTATTTGCATATATATAATTAATTTTAATAAATAAATTAAAGAGAGTATTTCTCTTATGGAAATACTCTCTTTAAAATTAAGTAAATCTAAAGCTCTATCTAAACATAGCCTCAAATTAATATTTATTTCTATTTTTAAGTTCTCTTTGCATTTCTCTATTGTGAGCCTTTTCAAGTAATGAATCCCTTTTATCATAATTCTTCTTACCTTTACAAACCCCAAGGGCAACCTTAACCCTTCCATTTTTAAGATAAAGAGATAATGGTATAAGAGTTAATCCTTCTCTTGATACAAGACCTGCAAGTCTTCCTATTTCTTGTTTATGAAGAAGTAATTTTCTATCTCTTAATGGATCTTCATTAAATATATTTCCTTGCTCATAGGGACTTATATGCATTCCTCTAATAAATATTTCTCCATTTCTAACCTCTGCATAACAATCCTTAAGGTTAGCTCTACCATTTCTTATAGATTTAACTTCTGTTCCAACTAAAACTATTCCACATTCAATTGTTTCTTGTATAAAATAATCATGTCTTGCTTTTCTATTTTCTGCTAAAGAATTTGAATTTTTCTTTCTTGCCATTTTGTTTTCACCTACTTTTTCTTTACGCCTATATAACTTACTAAAATTATATTATATATTTAAATTATTATCAATTATATAAACATAGTAAAAAGGGCTATTATTTTATTTAAATATAGCCCCTTACTTTATTATTTATTCTTCTTCTATTTCTATTTCCATTTCTACTTCTTCAACTTTTGCTAATGCTTCTTTTACTTCTTTCTTTAAATGAGGTATTTTTTCATTAAATTCTTTAACTGATTCCTCATTATCTTCTTCATCTTTTATTAAGTCAAAGTATACTTCTCTATTTGCAATATCAACTCTGCTACATTTAACTTTAACCTCATCACCTAATCTGTATATATTCTTTGTTCTTTCTCCAATTAAAGCTAAGTGATTTTCATCATATATATAATAATCATCTTCTAGAGAATTAATATGAACTAATCCTTCTATTGTACTTGGAAGTTCAACAAACATACCAAAAGATGTAACTGAAGATACAATTCCATCAAATTCTTCTCCGATTCTATCTTGCATGTATTCTGCTTTCTTTAGATCATCAACTTCTCTTTCTGCCTCTTGTGCAACTCTTTCAGTTTCTGATGATTGCTTTGATGCATAATCAACAATTCCAATTAACTTTTTAGCTCTTTTACCATCAATTTTTCCATTTAATTGTTCCTTTATAATTCTATGGATTTGAAGGTCTGGATATCTTCTAATTGGTGATGTAAAGTGACAGTAATATCTTGCTGCCAATCCAAAGTGACCAAGGCTTTCTGGTGAATATCTAGCCTTCATCATTGATCTTAAAAGAAGGGTACTTACTACAGTTTCTTCCTTCTTCCCCTTAACTTTTTCTAAAACTTCTTGAAGGGCTCTTGGATGAACATCTTGACTCCATTTCATTGTATATCCAAGGTTGTATATAAATTCTCTAAACTTTGTAAGTTTTTCTTCATCTGGATTTTCGTGAACTCTATAAACAAATGGTAAGTTAGTCCAGTACATATATTCAGCTATTGTTTCATTACATACAAGCATAAATTCTTCTATTATTCTATTTGAAATTTCTCTTGGGTATGGTTTAATTTCAATTGGCTTTCCTAAAGAATTTAAAGTTATTTTAGCTTCTTCAAATTCAAAATCTATAGCCCCTCTTTTCATTCTTCTTTCATTTAAAATAGTTGCAAGTTCTTCCATTGCTAAGAAATCCTCATAAAGATAGTCATACTTTTTAATTAATTCTTCATCTTTATCTACTAAAATCTTAGTTACATCTGTATAAGTCATTCTTTCATTTGTTCTAATTATTCCTTCATGTATTTCATGTTCTAATACTTTACCTTTTTTATCAATGGTCATAATGCAACTTAATGTTAATCTATCAACCTTTGGATTAAGGGAACAGATTCCATTTGAAAGTTTTCTAGGAAGCATTGGAATAACTCTATCTATAAGATATACTGATGTACCTCTCTTTAAGGCTTCCTTATCTAGTGGATTATTTTCCTTTACGTAGTGAGTAACGTCAGCTATATGAACTCCAAGTCTAAAGTTTCCATTAGGTAATTTTTCTATTGAAACGGCATCATCTAAATCCTTAGCATCTTCTCCATCTATAGTTACCATTTTAAGGTCTCTAAAATCCGTTCTTTTCTTATACTCTTTAGGGGCTATCTCTTCTTCTATTCCCTCTGCAAAATTTAACACTTTAGTTGGGAATTCTTCTGGAAGGGAAAACTTCTTAATTATTGTAAGTATATCAAGTCCTTTATCACCTTTTTGACCTAATACTTCCTTTATAACTCCTTCTGGACTTCTTCTTTTATCTGGCCACTTTGTAACTTCTACTATTACAACATCACCATCTTTTGCTCCATTTTTCTCCTTCTTAGATATGAATATATCCTGATTTAATCTTGTATCTTCTGGTACAACAAACCCAAAGTTTTTGCTACTTTCATATACACCTATAATTGTTTTGTTAGCTCTCTCTATTACTTCAACAACTTCTCCTTCTCTCTTCTTTCCGTTTCTGTCATCTCTAGTAATTTGAACTAAAACTCGATCTCCATTCATAGCGCTATTCATGCAAGATGAAGGAATGAACACGTCCTTTTCTCCTTCATTTTCTGGTATTAAAAATCCAAATCCTCTTGAATGTCCTTGAAGCTTTCCAGATACTAAGCCTAATCTTTCAGCTGCTACAAACTTATCCTTTTTTGTTTTTACTATTAAGCCTTCCTTCTCCATTGCTTTTAATACTTTTTTAAAGGCTCTATATTCATCTGCTTTTATATCAAATACTGATGTAAGTTCTGATAAATCCATTGGTTTATATGCATCTTCACGCATAAAATCTAATAATGTATTTTTTATTCCCATCTTATTCCTCCGTTTTTTATATCTATATTCTTAATATATGATATCCATTCTTTTTGTATATTATACTCTCTCTATATTAACATATTATGTCCTATAATTCTTCTTTTAGTAAATTATCCTAATTCCAAAAGTATACTTTATTTTTCTAAAATAAACCTTTAACTAAAACATAGTTATTTTTTAAATATATTTTAAAATAAAATCCCTCCAAATTCTACTATAAGTGGTGCAAAAACTACTGACACTATTGTCATAAGTTTAATTAATATATTCATAGATGGTCCTGATGTATCTTTAAAAGGATCTCCAACAGTATCTCCAACTACTCCTGCTTTATGAGCTTCACTTCCCTTTCCACCATGTGCTCCACCTTCAATATATTTTTTAGCATTATCCCATGCACCACCTGCATTTGACATAAGTATTGCCATCATAACTCCAGTTACAACTCCTCCTGCAATAAGTCCTGCAAGTGCCTCTTTGCCAAAAAGCAACCCTACAATTATTGGAGATAAAACTGCTATAATTCCAGGCATTATCATTTCTTTTAAAGCTGCTCTAGCTGAAATTTCAATACAAGTTGAATAATCTGGCTTATCCTTCCCCTTTAATATTCCAGGTTTTTCTTTAAATTGTCTTCTAACTTCCTCAACCATTTCACCTGCTGCCCTTCCAACTGATTCCATTGTAAGCGCTCCAAATAAAAATGGAAGCATTCCTCCAATTAAAACTCCAACTAATGTTAATGGATTTAATAAATTTATTGATTTAAGATTTACTGCTTGAGTATAGGATGCAAATAAAGCTAATGCTGTAAGAGCTGCTGAACCTATGGCAAAGCCCTTTCCAATAGCTGCTGTCGTGTTTCCAACAGAATCTAATTTATCTGTAACTTCTCTAACCTCTTCAGCTAGTCCACTCATTTCAGCTATTCCTCCTGCATTATCTGCAATTGGTCCATAGGCATCAACTGCAACTGTAATAGCTGTTGTAGCTAACATTCCAACTGCTGAAAGAGAAATTCCATACAATCCTATAAGAGAATCACTTCCCCCACCAGATTTAAAAAATGCAATTAATATTCCAACTATAATTAAAATTATTGGAATAACTATTGATTTCATACCAACAGCAAGACCTTCTATTATATTAGTTGCAGCTCCAGTTTCACATTCCTTTGCAATAAGTCTTACTGATTTATAATCTGAGGATGTATATACTTCTGTAATTTTTCCTATTAAAAGTCCAACAAAAACTCCAACTACAACTGGAATAAATAATTTTAAATCTTTAAATAAATATGCACAAGCTACTCCACTTAATAAAAGTGCAATAATTCCTGATAATAAACTTCCTATGTTTAAAGCCTTTTGCGGATTTTTACCTTTATACATTTTAACTGAAATTATTCCAATAAGAGAAGCAACTATTCCAATAGCTGCAATTATAAGTGGATATATTTGTGCTGACTTTCCAATATTTAATGAAACAAACCCTCCAAGAGTTATTGCTGAAATTATTGAACCTACATAAGATTCAAATAAATCTGCTCCCATTCCACAAACATCTCCAACATTATCCCCAACATTGTCTGCAATTACAGCTGGGTTTCTTGGATCATCTTCTGGAATACCAGCCTCAACTTTTCCAACTAAATCTGCACCAACATCTGCTGCCTTTGTATAAATTCCTCCTCCAACTCTTGCAAAAAGAGCTATAGAGGAAGCTCCAAGTCCAAATCCTGTTATATACTCTGCATTTAAGTCAAATATAAAAGCAAATATAGTTAATCCAATAACTCCAAGTCCAACAACAGAAAGTCCCATTACAGAACCACCTGAAAATGCAACTCCTAAAGCATCCTTTATTCCATTTTGAGCAGCTCTTGCTGTTCTTACATTTGCTTTAACAGCTATTTTCATTCCAACAAAACCTGCAACCATTGAAAATATAGCTCCAACTAAAAAAGCTATTGCTGTCTTATAACTTAAAAAGGTTCCTATTAAAATAAAAATAATTACTACAAATATAGAAAGATACTTATATTCTTTTTTAATAAAAGCCATTGCCCCTTCTTCTATATGCATAGCTATCTCTTTCATTTTTTCATTTCCTGAATCTTTTTTTAAAATCCCTTTAGCAAGGAAAACTAAAACTATTAATGAAATAATTCCGCAAACTAAAGGTAATATTAATAATTCCATAATTACACCTCTCCTAATTATTTTTGTAAAAAATATTACATTATATAATTATGAGATTATCTTTGACATTAGAATTATTTTTTAATTTAAGCTATATTCTAAAAAAATAAAGCCAGTTTTTAAAAAACTGGCTTTTAAAATTTAACTTGTGATTCCCACACTATTTATATTAAATTTAAAACAATTGTATTGATAGCAAATAATAACATTCCAATTACGGTTACTCTCTCTAAAATAACTTCTCTTGTTCTTGATTTATTTCTTGAGAAAAATGTATCATTATTACTACCTTGAATTAATCCACTTAAAGCATCTGACTTACTTGGTTGCATAAGTATTGAAACTACAATGACAATACCAATTAACACTTCAAGTATTAATAAAGCTGTTTGCATGGGAACACCTCCTAATATTTAAACGCTTATTTTATACTATTTAACTCAATTAGTATATCATAAAGGATAGTTTATTTCCACACTAATTTCCAAAAATTATCTAACTACTATAAATATTATTTTTTAATATTAAAGAATGCTTTCATTCCTCTGTATTCTGCTACATCGTCTAATTCTTCTGCAATTCTTAATAATTGGTTGTACTTAGCAACTCTTTCTGATCTTCCTGGAGCACCAGTCTTTATTTGTCCTGCATTTACAGCAACAACTAAGTCAGAAATTGTTGTATCTTCAGTTTCACCTGATCTATGTGAAATTACAGCTGTATATCCTGCTCTATTTGCCATTTCAATAGCATTTAAAGTTTCTGTTAATGTACCTATTTGGTTAAGTTTTATAAGAATTGAATTTGCAATTCCCATTTCTATACCTTTTTCTAATCTTTCAGTATTTGTTACGAATAGGTCATCACCAACTAATTGGATTTTGTTTCCTAACTTTTCAGTCATTATCTTCCAACCTTCATAATCTTCTTCTGCCATACCATCTTCAATTGAAATTATTGGATATTTATTTACTAAGTTTTCGTAGAATTCAACCATTTCACTTGGTGATAATGTTTTTCCTTCATGTTTTAATACATACTTACCATCTTCAAAGAATTCTGATGAAGCAGGGTCTAAAGCAATAAACATATCCTTTCCTGGTTCAAGTCCAGCTTTCTTAATTGCTTCAATTATAACTTCAATAGCTTCTTCATTTGATTTTAAGTCTGGTGCAAATCCACCTTCATCGCCAACACCTGTTGAATATCCTTTTTCGTTTAATAACTTTTTAAGAGCATGATATACTTCTGAGCACATTCTTAATGCTTCTCTAAAAGTATAAGCTCCAACTGGCATAATCATAAATTCTTGAAGGTCAACTGAGTTATCAGCATGTTCTCCACCATTTATAATGTTCATCATTGGTACTGGTAATACTTTTGCATTTACTCCACCAACATATTGATATAAAGGTAATCCTAAATAATTTGCAGCAGCTCTTGCAACAGCTAAAGATACTCCAAGTATTGCATTTGCTCCTAATTTTCCTTTATTTTTAGTTCCATCTAATTCTATTAATGTTTTATCTATAAATGTTTGATCTAAAGCATTTAATCCAACAAGTTCATCTGCAATAATTTCATTAACATTCTTTACTGCATTTAAAACTCCCTTTCCATTAAATCTTTCTTTATCTCCATCACGAAGTTCTACAGCTTCAAACATACCTGTTGATGCACCAGAAGGTACTGCTGCTCTTCCTACTGTTCCATCCTCTAAATAAACCTCAACTTCCACTGTTGGGAATGATCTTGAGTCTAAAATTTCTCTTGCTAAAACATCTACTATTTCTGCATATTGTTTCATTTTATTATCCTCCTTAACAATCAAATACATTTAATATTATTTACAACATTTATTTATTTTATTAAATATTTCATTGCTTTTTATTTGTTTATATTATAATTCATTTTGTTGATATTTGCAATCAATTGATATCTATTTTCAGTTTTTTAATATTCATCAAATTTTACTAACATTATAAAGTTTTTCTTCATTAATAATATATTCCTAGTTACATACTATCCTATATGTTAATAATATTCCAAATAAAAAACTATTTCAAAATAATTAATTATGAAAATATTGAATATAAGGTTAAAAATAATCTAATTATTAATTTATTTTTGTCCTTACAAAATATTTTATAAAAATTTTTTGAAATAGTTCTAAACTTTAAATATTAATTATATTTAATATTATTTTTTTCAAAATACTTTTTTGCTTTTTTTCTCCATTCATTTGCTACTTTTGAATTTTCAATTTCAATATATCCTAAAAAAGAATTTAAAACCTTAAGTGAGTTTAATTTTTTCATTAAATGTCTTGGGAAATCTACCTTTCTAGTATAGAAACCCTTTGGATCTATCATCATAAGTTCAAACTTATCAGTTACATAAACATCCTTGCACCTTGTGTCTAATTTTACAAATCCTAGTTTTTTAAATTCTTTAAGTAATCTATATATCTTCATTGACATTTCTCTATTTAATCCATTTCTTTTTATGTATTTATCTAAAGGTGTCCCACAAACTTTTTCCCTTACTATATATAACTTTCCATGGGTATATATCCTTGGAAAATATTTAGACTTTCTAGTTCTTTTTAAAATATTTCCTTCTGATTTACAAACCTTTTCCTTTAAAAATATTTTTATAACCATATTATTTGGAAGTTCATAAACTATTCCATTGTTACCTTTTCCTAAATATTTAGCTCTTTTAAATAATCTTTCTGTTCTTTTATCAAAACAGGCAGAATAAGCATAATTTGATTTCATATTATCATCTCATATATTATTCTTCTCATTATTATAGTATTAAAGTTATTTTTTATTGTGATAATCTAATTAAAACTCATTATAACCATAATTTTTATACAAAAGAGGTTTTATTAAAATATTTTTACATCCCTCATATACATTTTAAAAGCATATTTTTATATGCAAAAAGGAACCTTCGTAAATTACGAAAGTTCCCTATATTAAATACTTTAAATTACTTTGTTAAAATGCTACCTGTCATTTCCTTTGGTGCTTCAAGTCCCATTTCCTTAAGCATTGTTGGTGCTATATCTGATAGCTTACCATCTTCTAATTCTTTTCCTTTTGAATGGTTTGATACCCATACAAATGGAACTGGATCAGTTGTGTGAGCTGTAAATGGAGTTTCTGTTTCAAAGTCTATCATAGTTTCAGCATTTCCGTGGTCAGCAGTTATAAATACTGAACCATCCTTTTCTAATACTTTATCTACTATCTTTCCTAAACATTCATCTACTGCTTCAATTGCCTTAACAGCAGCTGGTACTACTCCAGTGTGTCCTACCATGTCTGGATTAGCAAAGTTTAATATAATCATATCATATTTTTCACTATCTAATCTCTTTAATAATTCTTCTGTTACTTCGTAAGCACTCATTTCTGGTTTTAAATCATAAGTTGCAACCTTAGGAGATGCAATTAATGCTCTATCTTCATTTTCATTTGGTTTTTCTACTCCACCATTAAAGAAGAATGTTACGTGAGCATATTTTTCAGTTTCAGCAATTCTTAATTGATTTAATCCCTTATTTGCAACAAATTCACCTAAAGTATTTTCTAATGTTTGAGCTTTAAATGCTACATTAACACCTTTAAATGTTTTATCATATTGAGTCATTGTTACAAATACTAAATCTAAATCTTTAGCATTAAATCCATCAAAATCTTTTTGAGTTAAAGCTCTTGTAAGTTCTCTAGCTCTATCTGGTCTAAAGTTGAAGAACACTACTGAATCTCCACTATTTACAGTTCCAATTGCATTACCATCTTCTAATATTACTGTTGGAACTACGAATTCATCTGTTTTATCATTTTTATATGATTCTTCCATAGCTTCTACTGCACTATTTGCTGTATTTCCAGTTCCATTTACTATTGCATTATATGCAAGTTCAACTCTTTCCCATCTATTATCTCTATCCATTGCATAGTATCTACCACTTACAGTAGCAATTTTACCTACGCCAACTTCTTTCATCATAGCTTCTAATTGTTCTATAAATGCTTTTCCTGATGAAGGTGCAACGTCTCTACCATCCATAAATGCATGAACATAAACCTTTGAAAGTCCTTCTTTCTTAGCAAATTCTAAAAGTCCTTTTAAATGATTTATATGTGAATGAACTCCACCATCTGATAATAATCCCATTAAGTGTAATGCTGAATTATTATCCTTAGCATTTTTCATAGCTTTTAAGATTTCTTCATTATTAAAGAATTCTCCATCTTCTATTGCTTTAGTTATTCTTGTAAGTTCTTGATATACAATTCTTCCTGCTCCAATATTTAAATGACCAACTTCTGAGTTACCCATTTGTCCTTCTGGAAGACCTACAGCCATTCCTGAAGCTTGTAACATTGAATGAGGATATTCCTTTACTAATTTATCAAAATTTGGTTTTTTAGCTAATGAAACAGCATTACCTTTTGAAGCTTCTGCTATTCCAAAACCATCTAATATCATTAACATTACTGGTTTCTTTGCCATAATTATACCTCCGATTTTATTTATATTTTACTTTAACAATTTCTTTTTTATTATTTGCTTTTTTTCCTATATATTATACTACAAGAAAATATGTGAAACAAGAAAAGCAATAGTATGAAAGAATTTATATTATCCAATCATGACTATTGCTTATATGTTAATACTATATTTTAGTAGTTAACTATTGCAGCAAAATCTGAAGGTACTAAACTAGCTCCACCAACTAATGCTCCATCGATGTCTGATTGAGCCATTTGTTCTTTAATAGTAGCTGGCTTAACTGATCCACCGTATTGTATTCTAACTTTATCAGCAACTTCTTTTCCAAACATTTCAGCTACAACATTTCTTATAGCAGCTATTGTTTCGTTTGCTTGTTCTGATGTAGCAGTTTTTCCTGTTCCAATAGCCCAGATTGGTTCGTAAGCTATAACAACTTTTTCTGCTAATTCTTTATCTAATCCATCTAAATCAGCTTTGATTTGTCCTGCTAAAACTTCTACAAATTTTCCTGATTCTCTTTGTTCTAAAGTTTCTCCACAGCAAAGGATTGGAGTTATGTTATGTTTAAATGCAGCTTTAACTTTCTTGTTGCAAGTTTCATCTGTTTCGTTGAAGTATTCTCTTCTTTCACTATGTCCGATTACTACATAATCAATTCCCATAGCTTCAAGCATTACTGGTGAAACTTCTCCTGTAAATGCTCCACTTTCTTCAAAGTGCATGTTTTGTGCAGCTATTTTAACATTTGATCCCTTAGCAGCTTTAATAGCAGCATCTAAGCATACAAAAGTTGGGCAAAGAACTACGTCACATGTAGCATCCTTAACTAATGGTTTAAATTCATTTATAAAATCTACTGCTTCTTCTACAGTTTTATTCATTTTCCAGTTTCCTGCGATTATTGCTTTTCTCATTTAAATTCACCTCTAAAAATTTTTATTCTAAAATAAAGTTTAGAGCCACTCTTAAAAAATAGAGTGGCTAATATTTATTTATAAACTATTTAATCTCTTAAAATTAGCTATTTAAAGCATCTATTCCAGGTAATACTTTACCTTCTAAGAATTCAAGTGATGCTCCACCACCAGTTGAGATATGAGTCATCTTATCTCCAAATCCTAAGATATTTACAGCAGCAGCTGAATCTCCACCACCAATTATAGTAGTTGCAGCTGAATCTGCCATAGCCTTAGCTACTGCAATTGTACCCTTATTGAAGTTTTCGAATTCGAATACTCCCATTGGTCCATTCCAGATAACTGTCTTAGCATCTTTAATTGCATCTGCATATATCTTTTCTGTTTTTGGTCCGATATCTAATCCCATACTTCCAGCTGGAATATTTTGATCTTCTGTTATAGTTGCTTCTACATCTTTGAATTCTGTAGCTACTCTATGATCTACTGGTAATAAGAAATTAACACCCTTAGCTTTAGCTTTTTCGATCATTTCTTTAGCATATTCAACTCTATCTTCTTCAACTAATGAAGTTCCAACTTCATATCCTTGTGCCTTTAAGAATGTATAAGCCATTCCTCCACCAATTATTAAAGTATCAACTTTATCTAAAAGGTTGTTTATAACAGCTATTTTATCAGAAACTTTAGCTCCTCCTAAAATTGCAACGAATGGTCTTTCTGGATTTTCAACAGCATCTCCTAAGAATTTTAATTCTTTTTGAATTAAATATCCACATACAGCTGTATCTATAAAATCAGTAACACCAACTGTTGAACAGTGAGCTCTGTGAGCTGTTCCAAAAGCATCGTTTACGAATATTTCAGCAAGTGAAGCTAATTCTTTTGAGAATTCTTCTCCGTTTTTAGTTTCTTCTTTTCTATATCTAGTGTTTTCTAATAAAACAACGTCTCCGTCTTTCATTTCTGCTACTGCTTTTTTTGCATTTTCTCCAACAACATTATCGTCTGCTGCAAAAACAACTTCTTTTCCAAGCATTTCGCTTAATCTCTTAGCAACTGGTGCTAAAGATAATTCTGGCTTTGGTTCTCCCTTTGGTTTACCCATATGTGAGCAAAGGATTACTTTTGCGCCATTATCAACTAAATATTTAATAGTTGGAAGTGCTCCATTTAATCTATTTTCATCAGTTATAACTCCGTCTTTTAATGGAACATTAAAGTCGCATCTTACTAAAACTTTTTTGCCGTTAACATTTATATCTTCTATAGTCTTTTTATTGAAGTTCATTCTTTTCACCTCTAAAAAATTATATTTATATTTTAAAATAGTCTGGCCTTATAGCCTTATACTACAAAACCAGACTTATAAAACTTTTTATTTACTATCTAATTAATAGATTACTTTAAGTTAGCGAAGTATCCTAAAGTTCTGATTAATTGGTTAGTGTATGACATTTCATTGTCGTACCATGAAGCAACTTTAACTAATTGTTCTCCGTTAACTTCCATTATCTTTGTTTGAGTTGCATCGAATAATGATCCGAAGCTTATTCCGATAACGTCTGCTGATACTATTGGATCTTCAGTGTATCCGAATGATTCGTTAGCAGCAGCTTTCATTGCAGCGTTAACTTCTTCAACTGTAGTCTTCTTGTCAAGTACACATACTACTTCAGTTAATGAACCAGTTATTACTGGAACTCTTTGAGCGTTTCCGTCTAACTTACCAGCTAATTCTGGGATAACTAATCCGATTGCTTTAGCAGCTCCTGTTGAGTTAGGGATGATTGATCCTGCAGCAGCTCTAGCTCTTCTTAAATCTCCTTTTCTGTGTGGAGCATCTAAAGTGTTTTGGTCATTTGTGTAAGCGTGGATTGTAGTCATGAATCCTTCTTTTAATCCAAATGAATCATTTAATACTTTAGCCATTGGAGCTAAACAGTTAGTTGTACATGAAGCACCTGATATAACTGTATCTTCTGCCTTTAATATTTCGTTGTTTACGTTGAATACAACTGTTGGAAGGTCGTTTCCAGCTGGAGCTGAAATAACAACTTTCTTAGCACCTGCTTGGATATGAGCAGCAGCCTTTTCCTTTGAAGCGAAGAATCCAGTACATTCTAAAACGATGTCTACATTTAATTCTCCCCATGGTAATTCTGCTGGGTTAGCATTTGCAGTAACTTTAATTTCTTTTCCGTTTACTACGAAAGCTCCTTCTTTAACTTCGATTTCTCCATCGAATCTTCCTTGTGCTGAATCATATTTGAATAAGTGAGCTAACATTTTAGCATCTGTTAAATCGTTGATTGCTACAACATTAAATTCAGGGTTGTTAATCATTAGTCTTAATGCTAATCTACCTATTCTTCCAAAACCGTTAATTGCTACATTTACCATATTGTAAATACCTCCTAAAAATAGCTTTTATAAAATAAAATTTTTTTATAAACAATTTAATTATTTTGACTGCTTAAGATTTTAAATATTTCTCTTCCTGCAGCCTCATCGGTGATTAATACACCATTTTTGTTATTTCGTTGAGTCGCTATAATTGACTCCACTTTATTTTTTCCACCAGCAACAACAATATGTGTTTTAATTTGTCTGGCTTCATCAACAGTTAATTCTACTGTAGTTGTATTTAATACTACATTTGAATCCTTATCGAAATAACATCCAAATGCTTCTCCTATAGCGTTAAGCTCTGCTAACTTAGAAATTCTTTCATCTGAAAGTTCTCTTTTTTTAGCCATTACAAAAGCATTTCCTACACCATATATAAATATGTCTGCATTATGTATGCTTTTAATAACTTCTTTTATAGATTCTTCATGTTTTAAAGAATTTAAAAGTTCTAAACTAGCACTTTCGGGAACATGAAGCATTTTGTAAGTTCCATCAACTTTTTTTGCAAGAGAAGCAACTAAAGTATTTGCTTGTATTTCTACTGTTCTTCCAAGTCCACCTCTTGCTGGAACTACTAATACGTTAGAGACATTTCTAATTGGTCCAAAAGATTCTACAACTTCTTTAACTGAACTTCCTCCAGTTAATGCAATAATTGAATTGCTCTTAATTATTTTTTTCAAATAATTAGAAGCTGCTTTTCCTATATCTTTAAGTACTGATGGATTACTATCTACATCTCCTGGAACTATTATAACTTTCTTTAAAGAAAGTAATTTTTTTATTCCATTTTCTATATCTGATAATCCTCTAAGTTCATGGATAAACATACTTAACTTATCAACTATCTCTTCTCCACTCTTAGTTACATTCATACCAGATGCATTAATTTCTATTAATCCTTGACCTTTAAGAAAACTTACTTCTGTTCTAACTACTCTCTCGCTTAAAGAAAGCTCATTTGCTAAAACTCTTCTTCCTATAGGCTGATTTAAAAATATAGTTCTTAGAATAATGTACCTTTTTTCGAGTACCTCTACAAGTTCAGGAACTATCTTCTTTTGCAAACTTAATATTTCCTGCAACTCTCACCACTCCTTTTGGTCACAAATCGTCCCACTCTTTTTATATCTGTCCCACAACTCTATTATAAGTTATATTGATTAATTTTTAAAGTGTTTATTTAAAATTTTTTGATTTTTTCTAATAAACTACTAAAAGAAAAGTTTAAAAAAAACTATTGTTTGTAGTAATCAATTACAACCTTTTTCTTTTACTTGAAGACTTAATTCCAAGTTCCTCTCTATATTTTGCCACAGTTCTCCTTGATATATTCATCTCTTCTTCTTTTAATTTATCAGCTATAAATTGATCAGAATATGGCTTTTTCTTATCCTCTGAATCAAAAAGTTCTTTTATTCTATTTTTAATTTTTATAACTCCTAAATCTTCATTAGCTGTAGATACTGAAGTAGTAAATAAATTCTTTATTCTTACTGTTCCCCTATCAAGTAAAATATATTTATCTTTAATAGCTCTACTTACTGTAGATTCATGAACTTCTAGCTCTTTAGCTATTTCTTTTAAAGTCATTGGTTTTAAGTAGTTATTTCCTTTTTTTAAATATTCTTTTTGTCTTTCAATTATTTTTTCTAAAACTCTATATAAAGTACTTCTTCTTTGTTCTATACTTTTAATTAAAAATATTGCCTTATTAAGTTTTTCTTTAACATACTCAGAATCTTTAGAATTATCATCTTTATTTATTACTTGTTTATATGTTTTATTTATTGATAACCTTGGAAGTACACTGTCATTCATAATTATTATAAATTCACCATCAATTTCTCTAATTGCAGCATCTGGTATTATAAACTTTACTTCATCACCCGTATAAAAGCCTCTTGATGGCTTAGGTTCTAATTTTTTTATTACATCCCCATATCTTTGAGCTTCCCTTGGTGATATATTTAATGCCTTACCTAACTGTACATATTTGTTGTCAGCTATATCTTCTAAATGATTTTTTACTATTTCAACCATAATATCATCATCTAATGCCAATTTATCTAATTGTATAAGTAAGCATTCCTTTATATTTCTTGCACCAATCCCATAAGGCTCAAGATCTTGTACAATCTTTAAAACTTCCTCTCCCTTTTCAAGAGTAATATTAAGTTCTTCACAAATATCAGTTAAATTGCATTCTAAATATCCTCTATGATCTAAGTTTTCTATTATATAATCTCCTATTTCCTTTATGTATTTATCTATTGAAATTTCTAATAGTTGTTCATGCAAATATTCTTTTAATGATTTCTTTTCTGAAATAAAATTAAAAGGAGATACCTCATCATCATCATATGAACCATAACTTTGAGCTCCATAATTATCAAACTCAAAATATTTTATCATTTCCTTATAATCATATTTATCCATTACCTTCTCTTCAGTAATAGATGATTTTTCTTGACCATTATCTTTAATGTCTAGTATTGGATTTTCTTCGTATTCTTTATCTATATACTCCCTTAAATCATTTACAGACATTTGAAGCATTTTTATAGACATTTGCATCTCTTGAGTCATTACTAACTTTTGCTCTTGAGTTAAATTTATAGAATACTCCATTTTCATAATATCACTCATTTCCACTCATTTCTTTAATTTATAAGTTTGTAATTTTATTATACATTATATCATACAAGCCCCTACTAATAAATATGTAACGGTTTTCTGAGAGTATCCATATTTTTTATTTTTATCCTTTAAATTCTATAACCTCAAAAGTTTTTGTTGGTACTTTTATATCTTTAGCAGCTATTTTTTCTTTATATTTTTTTAAGTCTTCCATAGTTTTTTTAGATACAGCCTCCTCTGTTGAAGGGGCATAATCTATCATATTATCTTTAACTCCTAAAATTTCCATATTTTCAATACCACTTTTAAAGCTTCCTTCTTTTACTTCTTTGCAAATATTTAAAACTGCTTTATCAACTTTTTTAATCATAGATGAAATTATTTGATTTTTATATTCTGATATCTCAGATCTTTGATCTGTATCAACACCAATTGCATATTTTCCTCTCTCCTTTGCTGCTTTAAATACTCCCATTCCAGCATTACCACAGGTTTGAAATATTATATCGCATCCTTCATCATAAAGTTCTATTGCCTTTTCATAAGCTTTTTTTTCATCAGAAAAACTTTGAGTAAATCTTACGTTAGTACCATCTATAACTAACTTTGCAGCCTTCTCATTTACAGCTTTTATTCCTGCAGCATATCCATTATAAAATTCTAATCCTATTTCATCATTTACTCCCCCTACATATCCTACTTTATTTAGCTTTGTTTCATTTCCTGCAATTACCCCCATTAAAAAGCCACCTTCTTCATGATGAAAATTAACAGATTTTACATTTGACTCATTTACTTTAGCATCAAAAATCGTAAAGTTTTTATCTCTTCTCTCCCTTGATATTTTTTCAATAGGTGATTTCATTTCTTCTCCCATTACAATTGTCATCTTTGAAGTTTCTGCAAGTTTTCTAAGTGGCTTTGTGATACTTTCTTTATTTTCTTTGCCATCTTTAACTTCTATATATTTAGGCACTATTCCTATCTTTTCTTTTGCTTCCTCTGCACCTTTTTTTGCTAACTCTCCAAAGGACTTATCTTTAAAATTTTGAGCTAGTAGTCCTATATTTATTTTTTTATTTGTAAAACCCATAAAACCTGTATTACACCCTTCAATAAACATAAATAAATATATACAAAATAATAAAACCAATAAAATTGAAATTTCTTTATTCTTAACTATTTTTTTCATATAAGTCACCTCAATAAATTTATATGATTTTATTTTTTCCAAATTATATTTTTTAATGCAAAATAAAAAGAACATCAAATTTGATGTTCTCTTTTATAACTTATTTATAATTTCTTATTGTAATTTTTCACTTACGAAAAATAATCCAACGGCTTTATCTCCAGAATGTATCCCCACTGAACAACCAACTGGACCTTCGATATAATTAATATTATTGCTTTTTAAATATTCCTTTAATGGATCAGCTATTTCGTCATTATTTACATTTACTATAATTACAGGTAAATCTTTTCTTGGAATTAATGTTTCCATATCACTTATAATTCTCTTAGCTGCCTTCTTACTTCCTCTTACTTTTCCCTTTACTGCCATAACCCCATCTTTAACTTCTAAAATAAGTTTAATTCCAAGCATTCCAGTAACAACACTTACTGCTTTAGGAAGTCTTCCACCTTTAACTAAATTATCTAATGAATCAAAGCTTAAAGAACTATTTATATATGGTTTAATCTCTTCTAATTCTTTAACTATTTCTTCTATAGGAAGTCCTTTATCTACAAGTTGAGCTGCTTTTATTACTAAAAGTCCAAGTCCTGATGTTATTGTTTGAGAATCAACAACATAAACATCTTCTGTTTCTAGCATTTGCTTTGCAATACATGCTGATTGATATGTTCCACTCATTCCAGATGACATCATTACTGCTAAAACCTTATATCCTTCATCAAGATATTTTTTAAATGACTCCACAAATCTGTTTGGAGTTATTTGTGCTGTTGTTGGAAAAACATCTCCCTCATCTATTCTCTTAAAAACTTCATTTAAAGTTATTTCAATTCCATCTAAATAGCTTTCTTCTCCAAAATTTATAAGAACTGGTAGCACCTCTACATTTAGTTCTTTTAAGAGATTCTTTGGTAAATCTACAGTACTATCTGTTATAATTTTAATTTTTTCCATTACCTCACTCCCCTCTAAATTATTTCATATTAGGAAATCCAAATTGCCTTAAAGCTTCGTATGCAACAATTGCAACTGTATTTGAAAGATTTAAACTTCTTGTACTTGTTTTAATCATAGGAACTCTTAATCCTTCATGAGCATTATGCACACTATCTGGTACTCCACATGTTTCTCTTCCAAACATGATGAAATCTCCTTCTTCAAATTTAACTTCATCATAATGTTCTCCACCATGAGTTGTTGCTAAATATATTTTTTTGTCCCCATATTTTTTCATAAAATCTTCATAACTTTCATGAACTTCAAGATCTAATTCACTCCAATAATCAAGTCCCGCCCTCTTTACTTGTTTTGAACTTATATCAAAACCTAAAGGCTTTATTAAATGTAACTTTGATCCTGTAAGCACACAAGTTCTAGCTATATTTCCTGTATTTTGTGGTATCTCTGGTTGATACATAACTATATTTAAATTCAAAAAAATCACCTTCCATAATCAAATACAAAGAAAAAAGAAGATGAATTTAACATCCATCTTAAGTTTCTTATAGACCTATTCTACAGGCTATAATAAAAATAATACTACATCAGTTCTTTTTAGTCAAAGAGTTTATATAATATCATCTTCTTTATTTTTCCATTTTAATCTAAATAAAATTATGTAAAAATAATATACTTTATTATACAAATTTAAATAATTCCTCTTAAATTTATCTTATTTTAAGTATAAATTTTTCAAGAGCTTTTCTTACTCCATCATTATCATTTGTATCTGTAATATAGTTTGCCTTCTCCTTAAGTTTTTCAATTCCATTGCCCATAGCAATTCCAAGACCAGCATATTCAATCATAGATATGTCATTTTCATTATCACCTATACAGATTATCTCATCTCTACTAATTCCATAATGCTCTGCTAAAATTTTAACTCCATTACCTTTTGAAACTCCTTTAGCATTTATTTCTATACTTCTATGACCTGAACAATAATATACTATTTCCTTTATATTATCTAATTCTTTTCTAAACATTTCTGTCTTTTTAGGAGAAACTGAAAATGTTATACATTTTGTTATTTTTCCTTTATAATTTTTAAGTTCATTATCCCAATTATCTTCACCTTTAATTGTTGTTATCTTTATTGGAAAATCGCTATCTTTAATTCCTGGCAAAACTACCCTTGCAATAACATTACTAATATAACTATTTGTAAGAATTTCATTCATAGTATGCATATGTAATATGATTCCACATTTTTTTGCTATTATAAGTAATCTTTTACAAACATTTATATCTATATCACTTTGAAATATAATTTCATCACTATTTTTTTCTCTAATTACAGCTCCATTACCTGCAATAACAGCATCTGATGCTCCTATAAAATTTGAATAATATGCTGCATTATTATAAAGTCTTCCAGTTGTTACAACAACTTTAATTCCTTTTTCATTAACTTCTTTTATTACCTTTTTACTTTCATCAGAAATAGTTTTTCTTTTACTAAGTAAAGTGCCATCCATATCTATACATACCATCTTGTAACTCATATATTCATCTCCACCCTAAATTAACTATTATAAAAAGCAAGTTATAAACTATAACTTGCTTTATTATATAATTTTTTATAATTATATTCTATGAAAAGTATTAATTTTTTATTTATTTAAATGATTGTTAACTTATCTAGTTCCAACTAAAACCTTTCTAGGTACCATTGCATAAGTGTCTGTTGAAACTAATTCTTTATTTATAACCTTCCCATTTTCATAAGTTAATATATATCCTTTTGCTATATATCCAACCTGTCCAGGGTTTTCAACTACTCTTTCGCCTTTAGGAAGACTTGGATCATTAACTATTTGTTCTGTTGGTGGAATTTGTTTTATTATTTCATTTGTCATATCATAAGTTTTTCCACCTAGTCCCTTAACATCACCATATACTTTAAAACTAATAATTTTATTATGTGTAGTTCCTTGTATATAAATTGGGAAATCATATGGATTTTTAAATTTATAATCTAAATATCCCCATGCTACTGTAGCATCAAGACCTGGTTTTGCATATCCAACTGTTAATGAATGATTATGTCTTTCAGTAGATCTTATATTAGCTTTCATTACTGCTCTATAAAGAGTTGATGATACTTGACATATACCTCCACCAATATCTTTTTCTACTTTATTATTTATATATACATTTCCTTCTTTGTATTTACTTTTATCCTTTTGACTTGCTTCACTATAACTAAAACTTTCTCCTGGCATTAAAAGTGTTCCATTTACAAATTCAGTAGCAACACTTATATTAGTTGCTCTATTTACATCTGATGATTGGAATGAAGAAGTAAATGAGCCCATTACACCATTTATTTTGCTTAATTCTTTTTTAGTTACTTTAGGCTTGTCCTCTTTTAATTCTACTTCAATTTTTGTTTCTTCACCTAGATTTCCATTTATCTTTTCTTTAAGTTCTTTATCTATTTCCTCTTTATTTATTAAATAACCAATCTTTTCTGATGTTATATTTATACTTCCATTACTGCCTATTGTTATCTTAGCATTTTTTGCTGGAACATTAAATTTTTCCATTATATTATTTTCTAAAGAAACTAATTTTTTGTTACTATAATTAAAGTCTAATTTAACTTCATGTTTTTCGTTTTTCTTATTCTTTATTAAAGATTTCTTTTTAAAAACATTTAAATCTTTTCCATAATTAAAGGCTTCATTTATAGTTTTATCGAAATCATATTTAGGTTCAATTTCTGAATAATTTGCTTTAAACTCTTTATCTGTACCCTTTAAATCAACTATTATCTTTTTATTATTAATATTTGCTTCAAATTCTTTTTTAAGAGTACTTTTCCCTTCCTCTTTGCTCATTCCTCCAAGATTGACTCCTTGGACTATAACATTTGGGTAAATTTTATTTTCCCACTTTTCTACCAATTTATTAATAGATGAAATATAAATTCCAATTCCAATTAATAAAACTACTAAAAAAATAGAACTACCAATTAATATATTTTTTTTATTTTTATTACTGATTCGCCTTCTTCTAACTCTATCAGGTTTATCAACAGTATTTCTCACTAAACATCCTCCTTATATACCTATAGATAAATTCTTTATCTAACAAATTATATTATATATTATCAAATTGTAAAATATAAGTCTATTTTGTTACTTTTTATAAATTCTTAAATAAATAGGGAGTCTTATAATCTTCAATTAAAAGACTCCCTAAAAATTTTTATATTATTTAATTCTTCCATCCAATCTATATTTACTTCTAATTTGAGATGTTTCTCCATCATAATCAAAAGCTTCTATAGTTATATCCAAAACTCTACTCTTAGGTTTATAAATTTTACTTAAAGGTATTCTAAATGTAGTATCATCTTTATCAACAGTTCCTACCCAATAATTATCAACAAATATATTATATCCTAGTAAATCTACATCACTATTTTTATTCCATGAAACATATATATATTCATTATCCATCCAAGCATTTAATCCACTTACTTGTCTTGGCTGCATTAAAAGAGCTAAATTATTTGGTCCCCAGTTTGCATCTACTGGATTGCCTACTCCAGGTACAACTTGATTTTCACTATATTGCCAAACTCTCCATCTAGTCCATCCTCCTATATTTGGTGGAACTTTCGGATTGTTAGGAATACTTGTGTACATAGCAATCCATAAAGGCATATTTTTTAATGGATATGTTCCATTACTTGATTTAAAATCATTATAAATTTTAATAAAAAACAATCCAGTATAAATCATAAGCCTTCTTCTTGTTTTTTTCTCAAATCTTTTTCTAAATCTGTCTACCCAATTTAAAAGAGCATCTGTATCAATTTTAGGATCATAGGGTGCTTCTACATCTATTACTGGAAATAAATCTCCGTAATTTTTATTTCCAAAAGCTTTTTGTAAAACATTAATAAAATCATCACATTGAGAATCTGCTGTTAAAAGATTATAAGATGGCACAGCATAATGATATGCTCCAACTGGAATGCCATAATTTTTACTTTCTCTTGCAAATTGTACAAACTTCTTATCTTCTCTAAATGCTCCAGTTGCAGAACCTGAAGATCTTAAATATAAAAAATCAATGTTACTTGCTAAAACCCTAAAATCAACTCCCCTACTATATTCATTTAGGTCTATGCCAAAAGTACTTCTAGCATTTTTATCTTGCATAACTCCTCCAAGGAAAAATACTTATTCCTTAATAGAATATTAGTTTGCAACATATAAGGTTACATTAAAGAAAATATTTTTTAGATTTTAAGTCTTATATAAAAACTTATATCATTTCCATAACATTCTCCCCATATTTTTCCACCATGCATCTTAACTATATTTTTAGAAATTGCAAGACCAAGACCTGATCCTCCAAGGTCTGCACTTCTTGATTCATCTAACCTATAAAATCTATCAAACAATTTATCAAGTTTTGCCTGTGGAATATTTTCTCCTCTATTTTTAACTGCTATTGTTGCATAGCCGTCCTTTGCATATACACCAATAATAACTGCTCCTGGTTTATAAGAATATTTAACTGCATTAGTTAATAAATTTTCAACTACTCTAACCATTTTAGCAGGATCAATACTTACAATTATTTTTTGATCTGTTAATGTTTTTACTTGTTCTATATTTGAACTTTCAAAATAAGGTTTCATCTCCTCAGAAACTTGGGATACAAAATCTACAAGATTAACTTCTGCTTTATTAAGCTTCATTCCATTATTGTTAAGCTTTGTATATTCAAATAAATCTTCTATTAAAACTTTAAGTTTTTCAGATTTATTATATGCAATGTCTAAATACTCATCCATAGTTTTTTCATCTTCATATTTTTTATCTTTTACAAGTCCTATATAGCCCATTATTGATGTAAGAGGTGTTCTTAAATCATGAGAAACATTTGTAATTAAATCTGCCTTAGTTTTTTCTGATACTTCCTGGGCTTTAATTCTCCTATTTATTTCATCTGCCATATTATTTACATTTAATGCTATATTAGATATTTCATCATTTCCATCCTCTGGTATCCTATGGCTTAAATCTCCATCTGCAATAGATTTAATTCCCTTTGCAATTTGGTCTAAATATTTAGTTTTCTTATTTGTTACAATTAAAAATAAAACAACAAATACTATTATTGAAAGCATTAAAGCTAAATAAGAATTGGTAACTTCATAGTCTACGTAATTAATCCTTGCTGATGGAATACCACTATATATTAAGTAGTATCTCCCATTTCCTATACTAAGAGGATATAAAACTGTATATTCATTAGCTTCATGTTCATTTTTAGAAAATTTTGATATATTTTTAAGTACATTAAATATATCTATTTTTTCTTCTGAAGCATTTGAATTTCTGTAAATAACCTTTCCATCAATATCTGATATATATACTTTATCTGAATTATTTGAATCACTTTTAATTATATTTTCAAAGAGCTTACTATCATCAATTTTTATTTTTCCAGCATGCTTCTCTCTTTCAATTTCATCAACTATATCTTGAGCATTATGATCAATAATACTATAATCATATTTTATTTGGGCATTAGTTTTAACACTTCTAAACATATCATTCATAATGCCATAGGATATTATAGCTATTAAAAAGCAAGCTCCAAAAACTAATACAAGTTCAAATCTAATACTCTTTTTTATTTTCTTATCAATATACTTAATTAACTCTTTTACTTTTCTAAATATTTTTAAATTTGAAAACTTATTTAGTAATCTTCCTATAAATCCTTTCTTTTCTCCATTTTTATTTTTCAATTTTATATCCTACCCCCCAAACAGTTTTAATAAATCTTGGACTTCTTGGATTTTCTTCTATTTTTTCTCTAATTTTTCTAATATGAACCATTACTGTATTATCTGATTCCATATATTCTTGATTCCATACACTTTCATATATATTTACCATTGAAAAAACTTTTCCTCTATTTTTGGCAAGTAATACTAATATATCAAATTCTGTTGGTGTAAATTTAATTGATTTTTCACCTAAAAATACTTCATGGGTATCTAATTTTATTACTAAATCATCTATTGTTATTGTTAATTCATTATCTTCTTTATTTTGATAGTTATTAAACTTTTTATATCTTCTAAGCTGAGATTTAACTCTTGCTATAAGTTCTAATGTATTAAATGGTTTGCTTAAATAATCATCAGCACCCATATTAAGCCCTAAAATTTTATCTATATCCTCTGATTTTGCTGAAAGCATTATTATTGGCATTTCACTTTCTTCTCTTATTTTTAAACAAGTTTCTATTCCATTTAATTTTGGCATCATAACATCTAATATTACTAAATCAATATCATTTCCCTTTAATAAATATAAAGCTTCTTCACCATCTTTAGCCTTTAATGTTTCATATCCTTCACCTTTTAAATATATCTCAACTAAATCTCTTATTTCCTTTTCATCATCTACAATTAAAATCTTTTCCTTATTCAATTTAATACTCCTCCCATAAAATAGTTATTATTTTATAACTATATTTCAATTTTAAAATTTACTTCTTAAATAATTATCTCACAAAATCTTAATAAATTCTTAAAGTATTTATTTAAAATAGTATAAAAAAATAGACTCTTTATAATTAACACTTAAAAGTGTTTGTCTATAAAAAGTCCATTTTATTAATCTTAACTTTTATCTTTTTTCTTTTAATGATTCTTCAATAATTTTATCAATTAATTGGCTATAAGAAATATTTATTCCAGCTGCACTTTTTGGGAATAAACTATTTTTAGTCATTCCCGGAAGAGTATTTACTTCCAATATGTATGGAACACCTTCTTCTGTAACTATCATATCTACTCTTGCATAAACTGAACATTTTAATGCTCTGTATGTTAAAAGAGCCATTTCTTCAACTTCCTTATGAAGTTTTTCATCTAGTGTTACAATAAATTCATCTGCTCCACCATCATTATATTTAGATTCAAAATCAAAGAACTCTGATTTTGGCTTTATAGCTAAAACTGGATACATTTCATTATTAAATATTGGGCAAGTTATTTCTTCACCTTTAATGAATTTTTCAATCATAACTTCACTGTCCCATTTAAATCCTTCATTTACTGCATTTAAAACTTCTGACTTATCTTTTATAATAAATGTAGCTACACTTGAACCTCCATGAGTTGGTTTAATAACTACTGGATATCCAAGCTTTTCAATTTCATCAAAGTTTAGTTCTGATACATCTCTTAAATTTATCCAAGGAGCTGTTCTAATTCCAGCTGCTTTTAAAAGACTCTTTGACATATCTTTATCCATACATGCAGCACTACTTAATGGTCCGCATCCTGAATATTGTACTCCTAATGATTGTAGTACTGATTGAACTGTACCATCTTCTCCAAATTGTCCATGAAGGGCTAATAATGCAAAATCTATATTTTCTTTTCTTACTTTATTTATTATATCGTCCTTTTTATCTATTACAATTTTAACAACATCATATTTATTAGTGTCTATGTTTTCTAAAATTGACTCTCCACTATTTAAGGAAATTTCTCTTTCTGATGAGATACCTCCCATTATGACTCCAACTTTCATACTTGTACCTCCAAATATATATTATATTTAAAATTACTTATTATAACTATTATATTAATTTAACCCTTAATATTATATCACTACTTCTAATTAAAATATATAACTTTAATAATCAATTTGCATTTATATTAAGAATAGTATATTGTAAACATATAAAAATATAAGGAGATAAAACTATATATGAAAGAAAAAAATAAAGCAATTATATTATTAATAATTTCAGCTCTTTCTTTTGCCATTATGAGTACCTTTGTTAAACTTTCAGGAAATATTCCATCAATAGAAAAAAGCTTTTTTAGAAACTTAGTAAGTTGTTTTGTAGCTTTTTATATTATAAAGAAAAGTGGAGATAGTCTTTTTGGTAAAAAAGAAAATAGAAAATATTTAATCGGAAGATCATTACTTGGAACAATAGGAATAATAGCTAACTTTTATGCAATTGAACATTTAATATTAGCTGATGCCAATATGCTTAATCAGCTTTCACCATTTTTTGTAATTATATTTTCTAGCCTTTTCTTAAAGGAGAAAATCACAAAAAATCAAGTTATAATTTTATTACTTGCCTTTACAGGAAGTTTATTTATAATAAGACCTTCCTTTAGCTTGCAAATAATACCGGCTTTAATAGGAGTTACATCAGCAATTTGTGCTGGTGGTGCTTATACATTTGTTAGATTTTTAGGTGGAAAAGAAAAAGGACCTACAATAGTATTCTTTTTCTCACTTTTTTCAATATTAGTAACTCTACCTTTTGTTTTAATAGATTTTAAGCCATTTTCTTCTATACAATTAGTATATTTATTAATGGCAGGTGTAGCAGCATCTGTTGCTCAATTTGCTATAACAGCAGCCTATAAACATGCACCAGCTAAGGATATTTCAATTTATTCTTATACCCAAATAATATTTACAGCCTTTATTGGATTTATATTATTTGGTCAGGTGCCAACAACCTTTAGCTTTATAGGATATGCAATAGTTATTTCAGCATCTATTGCAATGTTTATATACAATAACAGATTAGCTAAAAAATCTGCTAATTAATTTTATAAAAATCTAAAAATAAAAGTCAAAATAATAAGCTTATTATTTTGACTTTTTATAATTATTATATTTAACTATGATTTAAATATATTTTTTCTTATCTTCCCATTTACAAATATGGTTTAATGGACATTCAAAACATTTTGGTCTTTGAGATGAACAGCATCTTCTTCCGTGAAATATTAAAAGATGGTGTGTAAGAGACCATTCTTTTTTTGGTAATTCCTTTTGAAGTTGTTTTTCCACTTCTAAAACATTATTTGAATTTGCAAGACCTAATCTATTTGAAACCCTAAAAACATGGGTATCAACTGCAATTGAAGGCACTCCAAAGGCATTAGATAAAACTACATTTGCAGTTTTTCTTCCTGCACCTGCTAAAGACATTATTCCTTCCATTGTTTTTGGTACTTCCCCATTAAAATTTTCTTTAAGTTGTCTGCACATAAGAACTAAATTTTTTGCTTTATTTCTATATAATCCAATTTGCTTTATTCTCTTTTCTAAATCTTCATTTGTAAGAGTTAAAAAAGAATCTAAATCTGGATAATCTCTAAATAATGTTTCTGTAACTTCATTAACTTTTTTATCTGTTGTTTGAGCAGATAAAATTGTAGCAACTAAAAGTTGAAATGGTGAATTATAATTTAATTCACACTTAGCATCTGGATATGTTTCCTTTAATATTTCAAGTATTTCTTTAGTTCTCTTTTTCATGTTTACACCTCTAATCTTTATAAACACCCCTATAACTTTCAGGTAAAAGATTTGCTATAGACTTCATAAGTACATTAAGACATCTATCATCATACTCATGCTTAGTTTCTTCTTTTTCTTTTTTTGGAAGAACTACTGGATCACCAAAATTAATTGTTACATCTGCATCTTGCCATTCTTCCCCACCCATATCTCCATCAGAACATATAGGTAAAAGTTTATCTGTTCCACTCATTCCAATTGGAACTACTGTAGCATTTTTAATTTTTGCAAGAAGTAATACTCCCTTCTTTCCTTCAATTAAAGCACCAGTTCTACTTCTTGTACCTTCTGGGAAAATTAAAATATTTTCTCCACCCCTTACTGCCTTAACCATTTTAGTCATTGCTTCCTTATCAGCAGTATTAGGCTTTATAGTTATATTTTTAACCATTTTTATTCCTATATTTGTTATTGGGTCATTTGATAATTTAATTCCCGCTATAAAATATGGATCAAAATCTTTTTTTAATATTTTATTTAAAACTAATCCATCTGAATTGCTTAAATGATTGCATATAAATACTATTGGTTTATCTATTTTTTTTAATTTTTCATATCCGTTAATTTGTATATTTGCATGTTTTTTTATGTATCCATCTGTTATTTTTTTGCCAGCAAACACAACTAAATTTTCTGGTAATACTCCTATAATTTTCGCCATAAATGGTGATAACATAAGATATTCCACCTACTTCCTAAATATATTAATCTAAAATATATTATATTCTAGTTATTTATAAAAGTCTATCTATATAACTATTAATATAAGGAGACTCACTTTTTATATCTCCTATATCTTCCTTCTTATATTTTACTTTTCTTATTATTGCATTTCTTATTAAGGTGTTTTTTCCTCTCCAGCCACAGGAAGTAATTTTATAAGTATTTTTAAAATCTGCATTTTTAAGATTTATTATAAAATCTTCATTATCAAATTTCATAAATTCCTCTATTTTAAATTCTTTTAATTTAGTAACTTTAGCATTCTCATTATAAGGACACTTCATTTGACAGCTGTCGCATCCAAAAATTCTTCCATTTAACAAATTAATTTCCTTATCACTTAAATCTTTCTTTTGAGTTAAATAAGATAAACAAATATTTGGATTTTTTCTAAATGAATTTATTGATTTTGTTTGGCATTCCTTAAAGCAAATATTACATTCTTTGCATTCATAATATTTATTTATATTATTAAAATTAGTTTTATCTTCCTCATAAATTTCTAAATCAGTTATTATTTCCCCTAAAAAAACATAGGATCCATATTCCTTTGTAATAAGCATATTATTTTTACCTATAAATCCAATTCCAGAAAGAGCCCCAATATATCTTTCAGGTAAACTATTGCTATCTACAAGGGCAACTGACTCCCCACCTAACTCTTTAATAAATTCACATATTTTTTCTAAATAAGAATGAACAACTCTATGATAATCTAGTCCCTTTGTATATACTGAAAAACCATTATCACAAAAACTTTCAGAAGTAGCATAAGGGAAAGCTATAGAAATTATAGTCTTTCCCTCTTCCATATAAATATTTGGTTTTATTCTTTTATCTATGTCTTTCTCTTCAAATTCATTTTCTAAAGAAAGTTTCTTTCTATTATTATAGAATTCTCTAAGTTCTTCAAAATCTCTGCATTTTATAAAACCAATTAAATCTAAATTTAAGGTTTTGCAAAATTCTAATATTTTTCTTCTCTTTTCCATGCCTTTACTCATTCTATTTTATTTTCTCCTAAAGTAATTAATTTTAAATCACCATATCATTATATATTCTTTTGCCTTCACCTTTAACATTTTTTATTTCTATTATTTTTGCTTCTGTCTTTTTTATAATCTTAGCTGGTATTCCTACAGCAGTAGAATTATTATTAATATTTTTTAATACAACTGAATTAGCTCCAATTTTCACATTATCACCTATATAAATAGGTCCTAAAACTTTAGCTCCAGCTCCTATTATAACATTATTCCCTACAGTTGGATGTCTCTTGCCTTTATCTTTTCCAGTTCCACCTAATGTTACTCCATGATATATTGTAACATTATCTCCAACTTCTGCTGTCTCTCCAATTACAACACCCATTCCATGGTCAATAAATAATCCCTTACCTATTTTTGCACCTGGATGTATTTCTATTCCTGTAAAAAATCTACTTAATTGAGATATTAATCTTGCTAGAAAAAAGAATTTATGATTATATAACTTATGAGCTAGTCTATAAACTATTAAGGCATTAACACATGGATATAATAAAAATACTTCTATTTTACTTCTAGCTGCTGGATCTTCTTCTAATATTCTATTTAAATCATATTTTAAATTTTTAAACACAGCGGGGCTCCCCCTTTTTATTAAACTTATTTTAATGGATTTTATTTAATCATATAATCCCATTGATATATACTTCTCTCCTCCATCTGGTGCAATTGCTAAAACTTTCTTTCCTTTTCCAAGTTCCTTTGCAACTTGAATTGCTACAGATAAAGCACTTCCAGCTGAAATACCAATTAAAACTCCTTCATTTACTGCAAATTCTTTAGCAGCTTTAAAAGCTTCATCATCAGTTACACTTCTAATTTCATCTACATATTCCTCTTTATATATTGAAGGAATAAATCCTGCTCCAATTCCTTGAATTTTATGTGGCCCCGGTTTTCCACCTTGTAAAACTTCTGAATTTTTTGGTTCTACTGCAACTGTTTTAAGTCCTTTTATATTTTCTTTTAACTTCTTAGAAATTCCTGTAACAGTTCCTCCTGTACCTACACTTGCAACAAATACATCTAAATTTGGAATATCCTTTAGAATTTCTTCTGCTGTAGTTTCATAATGTTTTTCTGGATTTGCTATATTTTCAAATTGTTGTGGTATAAAGTATCCATCTTTTTTTGAAAGCTCCTCTGCTTTTTCAATTGCACCTTTCATTCCCTTACTTCCATCTGTTAAAATAAGTTCTGCTCCATAAGCTTTTATTAATGCTCTTCTTTCCTCACTCATTGTATCTGGCATAACTATTATAACTTTATATCCCTTTAATCTTCCTATCATAGCAAGGGCAATTCCTGTATTTCCACTTGTTGGTTCTACTATAACTGACCCTTCTTTTAAAAGTCCTAATTTTTCAGCTTTTTCAATCATTCCAAGAGCAGCTCTATCTTTAACACTTCCTCCAACATTAAATTTTTCAAGTTTTACATAAACATCAGCCATATTATCTTCAGTATTTTTAATTTTAAGTATTGGTGTATTTCCAATCATTTCTAAACTACTATTGTAAATCATATTAATTCCTCCATTTTTTTATTTTATTTTAAATTTCAAATTTTATTTACTAGTAAAATTAACAATTAATAATTTTTATATTATTTTTAAATATAAAAAAAACTCCTTCTCTAAAATTATAGAGACGAAGTAAAATCCGCGGTTCCACTCTAATTAAATTAGTAAAAACTAATTTCAACTCAATTCAAGCACATTAATATACTTTATCACTATAACGGGTGATTCCGGATAACCTTACTATAACTTTTCTGGTTTTCAACTCCAAAGGGCACTTCATATAAATTCTTGATGAAAAGTTCTCAGCAATCTTTTCTCTCTGTAATCTTCCTTTATATTACTTTCCTTCTTCTCAGTTTTTAATTCCGAGTATTCTGATATGTTTTATATTTATTATTATATTCTTTCTTTATTTATTGTCAACACTTTTTTTAATTTTATATAATATGTTTTAAAAATTAAAAATTTTTTTCTAAAATAAAAAAAGAATTTTCCTAAAAACTAAATATTTTAAATTTAGTAATTAAAAAAATCCTTATTTTATAAAAGCTATCTAAAATTTAAAATGTTACATCATCTTCCATTGTAGTTCTTACATATTCTTTATCTATAAGAGAAGATTTAAGTAAGAAATCTGATGTTGCTCTATTCATTGCTACTGGTATATCATATAATACTCCAATTCTAAATAAAGCTTTAACATCTGGATCATGAGGCATTGCTGTAAGTGGATCCCAGAAAAATATCATAAAATCAACTTCTCCATTTATTATTGCAGCACCTATTTGCTGATCTCCTCCAATAGGACCACTTTTATATGGATGAACTTTAAGTCCTGTTTCTTTTGCAATAAGTTTTGCTGTAGTTCCTGTTCCACAAAGGTTATGTTCCTTTAATATTTCCATATGTTCCTTTGCCCATTCTATTAGCTCTTTCTTTTTGTTATCATGAGCTATTAATGCTATGTTCTTTTTCTTTTTAATTGTTACCTTCACTATTATTTTCTCCCCTCAAAATTATTTTATCTTGTTAAAACTTATATTAATTTCTAAAAATGATTTAAATATTTCTAAAGGAATTAATTAAAAATAACATTAGTTTAAAATATACCTTTAGATTTTATTAAACCGATTTGCCAATCAATATCATATTTAAACATTTACATAATTATAACACAAAAATGCCTTTTCTTGAATATTTATGAAATTCCATATTCTTTTACTTTTTTATTTTAATCCAATATACCTTTTAGCTAATATTAATTTAAATCTTATAGATAATAAAAAAACTTTTTATAATTAAGATTTTTAAATCATCCTAATTATAAAAAGTTATTACAATTCTTATTTTTCTTTTGCTTTTTTATTTTTCTTTTTCCATAATGGATATAAATATTCATCTACAATATCATGAATTATAACTATACCAACTAATCTATCATCTTCATCTACAACAGGTACTGATAAAAGATCATATTTGTTTGCAAGTTCAATTGCTTCTTCAATATCATCTTCATGTTTTAATACATTAAAATCATCTTCCATTATTTCTTTTAATTTTTTACTACCATCACTTAAAATTAAATCTCTTAAAGAAATTATACCTTGAAGTTTATCTTCCTTATCTGTTATATAAATATAATACATAACTTCTTCATCTGGTTCCATTTCCTTTAATATATCAACAGTTTCTTTAACTGTTATATCCAAATTAAGAGAAATAAAATCCTTTGCCATTATACTACCAACTGTTTCATCTTCATATTCTAGAAGTTCCTTTACTTCATCTGCATCCTCTTTTTCAAGATTAATTAATATTTTTTCTCTCTCTTCTTCATCAAGTTCATCTAAAAGGTCTGCAATTTCATCACTTGGCATATTTTCTAAAAGTTCTGCTGCCTTAACTTCTGATAATTCTTTAATTATCTTACCTTTATATTCTTGTTCTAATTCTTCTAAAGCATCTGCTGCTAAATCTTCATCAAGGGATTCAAATACTTGTCTTCTTGATTTACTATCTAGTTCCTCTAATATATCTGCAAGGTCTGCTGGGTGAAGTTTTGAAAGTTTTTGATAAGGTACTTGAAGTTTTAAATTATTATTTATCATTTCTAAGGATTCAACATCATCCCACATTAAAACTGTATCATCATAATTTTTTCCTATTATTTTATAAACAAATTTTGCAAGCCAACCTATTCCCATTCTTCTGTATTTAGCAAGGGGACCAGTTTCTACTGCAACAACTCTGTACTCTCCTGCAATTTTTGCTATTCTTAAATCATCAACTCTAACAACTTGCTTACCATTTATATCTACTATCTTTTTATCTAAAAGATGCCTAGATAAAAGGTAGCTATAAGTTCTTGGAAGTATTTCTTTACTTCCCTTTGTTTTGATGACTACCTTTCCATCATTATCATAAAAATTAATATCTCTAAATTCATAATGATAAATGGAACCATCCTTTTTAACTTTATATCCTATTATTCTTGGATATCCATCTTCAGTAGTTACATAAACATCCTTTAATGTTCCCATAACATCATTGAATTCATCATATATTTTATTACCTAATATATTAGTGTATAAAAAAACTGTTAATTGTTTCATAAAATAGTTTATCTCCCCTCTATTGTCTTAGAGAAACCTAAATAAAACTATCCACTTAAATTAACAGTATCTATCTTTTTAAATTTAAATAGAGGTTTTACTCTAAGACATGTTATTGAGTTTTGGTTTATCGCCCAACTGAGGTCCAGCCTCCATCTAAAAACACCATCCTTATTTCTTAAAATCTTATAAATTATTGCACAATAAAAAATGGTTTTGCACATAACAAAACCTTAGTTAGTTTTAACAATAAAGTATATCTACATTTTTATTATATTATATTCATTAAAAAAGGCAACAACTTTTCATAATTAATCTATAATTTATATATAAAATATAAATATCATAAAAAAAACCCTCATAATTTTATGAGAGTTTTCATTTATTCTTTTAATCCTAAAATTTCTATACCATCTTTTATACATTGAACTCTTAATGGAAACTCTGGTCCCTTTTCTCCATCTATATCCGTAACAATATCTTCGTCGCATTCAATTAAAACATCATCTGTTTTAAAATAAACTACCTTTTCTGAATCTAAATGATCTCCCCTTAAAACCTTTAAGAAAAGTGGTAAAAGTTCAATTAATGGTACAGCTTTAAATAAAATTAAATCAAGCATACCATCTTGTGCATCTGCTTTAGTTGCTAAATTTAAATTTCCTGCTGTCTTTCCATTAAATAATAATAATAAGTACATTTCTCCATCATAATTATATTGTTTCGATTTTAAATTTACTTTAAGTCTTCTAAAATTAGGTAATTCTTCTAACCCCTTAATATAATATGCTAGCTTTCCTATTGCATTTTTAAGATGTACATCAGTTTTTTGTGATATATCAGTGAAAAGTCCTGTACTTGCAACATTTATAAAATATTTATCATTTATTTTACCAATATCCACTTTTTGTGGTTTTGACTTAATTATTCTATTACATGCCTCTTTTATATTACTAGGCATCTCCAAAAACTTACCAAAGTCATTTGCTGTTCCAACTGGAAGTATTGCTATTGGAAGTTTTATATTTCTTTTCATCATTGCATTTAAAACAGTATCTACTGTTCCATCCCCTCCTGCTATAAGAACATATGAATAACTTTCATCAATACAATCTAAAGCTTCAATTGTTTCTTGTTCTCTGCTTATTCTATATGGAACTATCTGATATCCTGCTTTATGATGAATTTTTATAACATTATCTAGTTCATTTATTATTGCATTTTCTCCAGAATAGGGATTATAAATGAAACGTACTTTTTTCATTATCATATTCCTCCTTGTTATAGCATTAATTTATATTATACCTGTCACTTTTTACATTGTCTACTAATTTAAAAACATGATAAATCCATTATAAACTTACAATTAATAGTACCTAAATTTTTTCTTAAATCTTTTTTTATCCTTAGTAATATAATAATTTGTATGCTATAATTACTTATTGTAAGTTATTTATGATTTTTAGGAGTGGTTATATGAAAAAAAGTTGTATTCCTAATATATTTACCTTTATTAATTTATCATGTGGAGTTTTATCAATTTTATCAACTTTCACTGATGGAGGAAAATATATTCAAGCTGCTATACTGATATTGCTAGCAGGTTTAGTAGACAGATATGATGGAAGGATTGCTAGATATTTACAAGTGTCAAGTGAAGTTGGTAAAGAATTAGATTCTTTAGCTGATCTTGTATCATTTGGAGTTGCTCCTTCACTTTTAATATATTCTTTATTTAATTTAAAAGAATTTGGTCCATTAGGACTATTAGGTTACATAATCCTTTTAGCTTTCCCAATTTGTGGAGCTTTTAGATTAGCTAGATACAACATATCTACATTTAATGGTGTATTTACAGGAATACCTATTACAATTGCAGGTTGTTTCATGGCATTTTTTGCAATTATAGCAATTTATATTAAAATAGAAAATATTAATACAATAATACCAGCAATATTAATGATTTTAGGATCATATTTAATGGTAAGTAATTTAAAATTAAAGAAATTATAATTTTTATATCCCAGGTTTCTATTACCTGGGATATTTTATTTTTCATCCTCCCTTTTATGGTGTGGATCATTAAAAAAATTAAGTTCATTATTTATTTCTGTTTGAATAACTTCTGTAAGTCCATTTTTTATTTTTCCTTTTTCATAATTTGTTGTAACTATATCATTTTTAAGCTTACTATACCTTAAATAACTTTCTTGATACTTTTCTATTACATTAAGTAAATCATCAATAACCCCGCCTATTTCATTAACTCTATCTACAGCACTTTCAACTTCCTTTGTTCTTCTTTCAGATATTGTATTAAGTTCTGATGCACCTGCAACTAAAAGTCTATATGAATCTACATACCTTTTTAATAAATCTGTAAGTTTTACAAGGTCATCAAAATGCGATGCCATTACTTTTTCGTGCATAATATTCCTTCCACTTAAATATACTGATATATTTTATAATATTAATTTATTATTTATTTTATTACATTTTAAAATAAATAGTCGGCACTAATAAAAGTGCCGACTATTTTTATTTAGAAGTAATCTCCTTTGCATATTCCTCATCTGTCTTAAGCCATTTTTTTAGATCAATTGGATATTCTTTATTTGATTTAATATGCATTTCACAGCTCATATTTTTATTATCCTTACAATATTTTTTATCCATATCTCTATAATTTTCATCAAAATCAATTAACTCCTCAAAATTCACTAATTCTTCAAAGTTAACTATTTCACTTTCATCCATTTCAAAAAAGAAATCTCCTCCTTCTGGATATCTACAATACATATATCTTCCTCCTAAAATCTTACTTTACCTTGCAATATGGTTTAAAATATTCCCTCTTATACTTACATAACGGACATATAAGTGGTGCTTCTGTTCCTTCATGAATATATCCACAATTCATACATTGCCAGTAAGTTACTTTGTCAGATTTAAACATAGTATCTGTTCTTATTTTCTCACAAAGAGTTAAAAATCTTTTTTTATGGCTCTCTTCAACTTCTCTAAGTTCTTTATAAAATTTTGCAATTTCTTCAAAGCCTTCTTCCCTTGCTACATCCTCAAACTCTTTATATATACTTTCACTTTCTTCATTTTCAAAATAAGCTGCATCCATTAAATTATCTTCAGTACTATTGATTTTTTTAAGATATCTCTTAAATGCTTCCCTTGAATGAGCATATTCATTTTCTGCTGTTTCATCAAATATTTCTCCAACCCATCTATATCCTTCTTCTCTTGCTTTTTCTGCATAAAGATTATATTTCCCTCTAGCTCTTGATTCTCCTGAAAAAGTTTTATAAAGATTTTTTTCTGTTTTACTTCCTTTTAAATTCAAAATATACTCCTAAGTAATCATTACTATAATTTATAACTTATTCATTTTTAATGAAATTTGTTACCTTCAGAAATAGCAACTTTTCCATTATCACAAATTAATGTAAATTCTTCTCCTGCCCTATCTTTAGTATTTAGTCTAACTCTATAACCCCAAAGTTTTCCTAAATATCTTAAAGTCTCCTTTGCATAAGATAATTCTAATTCTCTTCCATCAAATACATGTTCTAAAGTTAATGTATAATCTTTCTTATTTAAATCTATAACTCTTATATGAGGTATTCCTCCAATTCCTAATGATAAAGCTAAATTATCTCTAATACTTTTCCATCCTCTATCATCAGAAACTTCTTCAACTACAAAATCAAAATTTCTCTTTCCATATTGAAATAAATTAAGTTCCACGCAAAGTTCCTTTGTTAAATACCTTCTTATAAATGAAGAATCTCTATCTAAAGCCCTCACTTCAAAAATCTTTTCTCTTCCATATCTTTTTTCTAAATCCATAAATATTTTAAATCCAATATAATAAGGATTAAGTCTCCCCTCTATTGGAGCTACAACATCATTATGTCTTTTTAAAAATTCAAGATAAAGATCTTCTGAAAGTCCAAGTTCCCTTAAAATTGTATAATGACAAAAACATGCCCATCCTTCATTCATTGTTTTTGTTTCAATTTGTGGCAAGAAATATTCAGTTTCCCTTTTAACTATTTTTAAAATATTTTTTTCCCAGTCCTCTAATTTTCCATATTCAATTATAAAACCAAATACATCATCCCTTGGCTCTAATGGAATCTTATCTATTTCTGGCTCAGAAATTTCCTTATCCATATCTAAAAATTCTCTATTTGCTATTTTTTCTTTATAATCATTAATTCTTCTAAGTCTTATTTCCTCATCCTTTAGCTCACGAACTCCAATACTTCTTCCTATACTATATCTAATGGCATGGGCTGCATCTAAAACTTTTTCTACCTTATCATATCCAATGGAAGGATTGTTTATATAACTTCTAATTATTTCTGAATCTAGTTTAAACATTTCAAGAGACATATCTGCCCTTGTTCCCTCTTTAAATAATCTATTATTTTTAAAAAAGTCATTATGTCCATAAACATGAGCCATTGTTAATATTTGAAGTAATAATGTATTATCCTTCATAAGATAAGCTAAACAAGGATTTGAGTTTATTACCATCTCATAAGGTAATCCTGTTAAATTTAATGAGTATAAAGTTTTATTTTTCTCATAAGATTTTCCATAACTCCAATGAGGATATTTAGAAGGCATACCTACATATGCCTCATATCCTATCATTTCATTAAATCCTATTACTTCAAATTCTTGAGGGTAGTAGTTTAATCCTAATTCTTTAGCTTTTTTTTCTATTTTCTCATTCCACTTTTCTAAATCCTTTAAATTATATTCCAAAGCAACCTACTCCTCCTTAAGCTCCTCACTAAGCATAAACTTTAAAGCTTCCCATAAATCTTTCTTCTCTTTAACAACAACAGGAGTAAAATTTTCTTCTTTAATTTCTTTATTAAATCTATAATACATTGTTGTTGAATATGTTGATGGAAGTAACTCTGCATATCCAAATCTATTACTTACATCACATAATTCTTTAACTGCCTTCATTGCCTTTTCATTATCCTCTGTCCAGTTATCACCATCACTGGCGTAAACAGGATAAATATTCCACATTTCCTTTGGATAATCTTTTTTTATAACCTCTAAAGCTAAATTAATTCCACTTGATATATAAGTTCCTCCTGATTCTGCCTTGTGGAAAAATTCATATTCATTAACTCTTTTTGCAACTGTAGTATGAGATATAAATTCAAAGGCTAAATTATTATATTTTCTCCTTAAAAATCTAGATAGTACAAAGAATAAAGACCTTGCTAAATATTTTTTTGTACTATCCATAGATCCTGAAACATCCATTATAAATATCATAACTGCATTACTTTCCCTTTTTGGCTTTTGTTTAACTCTATAAAATCTTAAATCCTCTTCTCTAAAAGGAAATCTATGAAGCTTAGCCTCATCTCTTGGTATTCCAGCTTCAATTAACGCACGTTTCTTACCTTGTTTTCTTGCAATCTTTGACATTACAGTTTTCTTTTTTGCAAGTCTTGGTCTTATACCATATCTTTGGTATCCACTTCTCTTTCCTGCACTTTCTGATATTATTTCAGAATATTTTTTTCTATCTAAATTTGGAAGATTAATTTCCTCTGCTATATACTCAAGTAATTCTTCTAAAGTTATTTCTGTATCATAAATATCATCTCCAGGAGAATTTCCTGCTCCCTTATTACCTTTTCCTTGTCCTGGTTTTCCAGAACCTATTTTATCTCCACGCTTTTCTTCTCCAGTTCCTGTTGCAACTCCCTTAGAGTTTCTACCATAAACAAACTGATATTCTTTTATTCCCCTTATAGGAATTTTAAATTTTTTATTTTTTCCTTCTCCAATAATGCTTTCTTCTGATAAAATATCTCCTAAATTTTCCTTAATGGACTTTTCCACTAATTGCCTATGTCTTCTTCTATCTTCAATAGACCTATCATGTTCTACAGGATTTATTGTGTTATCTCTAAAGATTGCCATAAGACTTTAGCTAGTCCTTCCAAAGATTATTAGCTGCATATTTTAAAATCACATCACAGCAATGTAGGCAATAGCCATTCTTTTGCATTTCATCTACCATAGCATTATATTTTTCAGTTTGCTCTTTATCTCTAACTCTTGATTTTGTAATTATTCTTGAAAGATCCTTAACAGATGCCATAAGCTTCTTTTCAATTGCCTCTTTAATAGGTTCATAAGATGTATAATTAATCATTCCACCATTTCTAACTAAATAGAACATATAAGATGTAACATCTGCCCTAAATCCTTTTGCTGATGATTCTGAAACTCCAATTTGTTCCTCTATACTTCTCATAAACTCTTCATCTGGATTTAATTCCTCTCCAGTTGAAGAATCTTTTATTTTGCTCTTATTTACAAAAGCTTCAGCATTATCAATATAATTATTGAAAAGACTTTCTGCCTGTTCTCTAAAGGAATGAATAAATGCCTTTGTAATTTCTTTTTCTAAAATTTTGTTATATTCTTTTCTAACTGTATCTTGTATAAATCCTAAATAACGTTTTTTATCATCAGAGGAAATATCCATCTCCTTAACTGATTTAATTATACTTTCCATAATACTTAAAGGATTAATACAATTATGCTCTGAATTTGAAAGGGCATTATCAATTGCTTTAATTATAAATCTTGTTGATATTCCCTTCATACCTTCATAAGAACCTGCTTCTTCCCTAAGTTCTCCTATATCAATTCTCTTTGTTGATCCCTTTTCAACTATTTCCTCTCCATTATAAATTTTAAGTTTAGTAATTGGATCAACTTTATTTGAAGCAGTAAGTCTTGAAAGAATTGCAAACATTGCTGCTATATCAATTGTATGAGGTGCAATGTGAGCATTAAAGCTGCTCTTTTTTAATATTTTTTTGTAGATTTTAACTTCCTCATCAAGTTCTAAACAGTAAGGAACTTCAATTTTAACTATTCTATCTAATATAGCTTCATTTGTATGGTCTGCTTTAAATTTATTCCACTCAGCTTCATTTGAATGAGCAACAATTACTCCATCAAAATAAATCATAGAACCTTTACCTGGTGATGGAACTGACTTTTCTTGAGTTGCTGTAATAATTGTATGAAGATATTCAACATCATTTTTAAATACTTCTATAAATTCAACCATTCCTCTATTACCTACATTAAAAGCTCCATTTAATGAAAATATTCTAGGGTCATCCTCTGGATACATATCCATTTTTGAAATATCAATTGATCCTGTAAGAATAGAAGTATCTTGATTATTTGGATCAACTGGAGGTACAACTCCAATTCCTTTTCTTGATCTTATTGAGAAACCTTTCTTTTCAATTGGCATCTCTTCATATTTTCCATCATATTCATTAACAAGTCTGTATTTACATACTGGACAAAGATCTCCTTCAATTTTAACTCCTAAAAGATTTTCAAATTCTGGTCTTAAATGTTTAGGAATTAAATGAAGTGGTTCTTCATGCATTGGACACCCTTTAATGCTATAAATTGATTCACAACCTTCTAAAGCTTTCTTTAAAGATTCAACTAAAGATGATTTACCAGCACCAACAGGCCCAACTAAATATAAAACTTGTCTTGCTTCTTCCCCTTTCATTGCTGCTGAATGAAAATAATTAACTAATTTCATTAATACTTTATCAATTCCAAAAAAATCGTCCTTAAAAAATCCATACTTTCTTATAACGTCATTTCCATAAATTCTTTTTACTTTATAATTTTCTTCCCCTTTTAGTGTTTCAACTCCCTCTTTTTTTATAATGTCATATAATCTCTTATGAGAAAGTTTTGCTATATCTGGATTTTCCTTTACTATTTCCAAGTAGTCTAAAAAGTTACCATTAAATTTTTCCTTTTCTCTACTTTCTCTATCAATTTGAATAAATTCTTTAAAGTCCATATTCTAAACCCCTCCCTTTAATAAAATATATTCATGTAATTCACTAATCTATGACAAAAAAAAGAATTAGAAATGTAAACTTTCTAATTCTTTTTTATATTTTTAATTTTTATTTGAAGGGTCTATTTTAAATTTAAATTTATCTAATAAATATTTTAAGGTTATATTTTAGTAATAAGTGTACATACTTATATTTAGTTTATCTTTTATAAAATTTTTTATTTTTTTATATGTGTTCTCTGATAATAATGCTTCTATAGTAACATTATTTGAAAAATTTGAATTTTTTATTTCATCATTATTTTCCTCAATTATATTTTTTATTGGAGCAAACATATTATATGAACACTCTAAAAATACCCCTATCTTTTCTTCCTCTAAATCCTCCTCTATCTCTTCTCTATAATTTGCACGACAAACACTACTATCTATTGAATCTAATATATAAAACCTAAGTTTATTACTTCTTGGAAATTCTCTTTTTTCTATAGTCTTTAATAATTTTTTAAGTTCCTCTTTTGATAAATCTTTAAATTCTTCTTTATGAAATCCATATTCATAAAGATTATATTTATTTTCTAACTTTTCTATTATCACTTTTCTATTTTTCTTATATGATCTTATATCTAAACAATTATAAGGCTTTAAATCTTCTAACCTCTTCATTGAATCAAAAACAAAATTATCAATAGCTATCAAATTTACCACCTCTATTTCTTATACTTAAATTATACAACTTTGTTTGTTATAAGTTATATATTGTTTTTTTATATTTATAATATTAATTAACTTATATATAAGCAAGTTTCACTACCCTAAAATTTCCTCATTTATTTTCCATCCATATATGTATAAACTAACTATTTATAACTAACTATATTAAAGATTAAATAATAATTATATGAGGTGCAAAATAATGAAAAAATCTATTAAAATTTGTTTATTTATATTTTTATCTATGGTATTTTCCTTTAACCCTATTATTGCTAACTCTAAAATTATTTCTGATGTAAATCTTGTAGAGGATTCATTAAGAATAGATACACTACCAAAAAACTTTCGTAAAAGCTCTGATAAAATATATTCTAATGAAAATCTTAATTTATATGGCTTAGATAATTTAAATATTTCAGGTAGTGGACAATTTTCTAAAAATGGACTTTCTTTAATTAAAGATTCTATTGGTAATAAAATGCCTATAACAATTGTTGATTTAAGACAAGAATCACATGGATTTATAAATGGTATTCCTATTAGTTTTGAAAATGCACTAAATAATGCAAATGTATGTTTAAATACAGAGGAAGTTTTAAAAGATGAAATAAATAGATTAGAGTCTATAAAGCTAAATTCTCCTATAACTTTTTATAATACTAAAAAAACTATTATTCCAAAGGAAGTAGAAACTGAGGCTACGCTCACTAAAAATAATGAACTATCATATATTCGCATTCCCGTTACAGATGGTAATTTACCAACAGATGATATGGTAAATTATTTTGTGGATTTTGTGAAAAAACAACCTAAAAATAGTTGGCTTCACTTTCATTGTAAAGAAGGAATAGGAAGAACTACTACATTTATGATAATGTATGATATTATGAAAAATTATAATAATGTAAGTTTAAATGATATTATTAATCGCCAAATACTATTATCAAAACTAACGGAAAATAATACTAAAGATTTTTATACAGGAAAAAGATTTGAGTTTTTAAATAAATTTTATAATAAATGTAAAGAAAATAATTATTTTGTTTATTTAATATTTAATTAACCCAAAATGCACTTAGTTAAAATTACACAACATTTAAATGTATAAGCTTAACTAAGTGCATTTTTAATAAACTTAAAATAAAATTTCTAATTTAAAATCTAATTTTTAGTATAAAAATTATTTAATATTATCTTTTAATTCTTTAGCAAATTCTTCTGCTTCTGCTGCTTCTTCCTTTGCTTCATTATCTAATTCCTTATTTATAGCTTTTCCTAATTTGTCAGCTTCTTTTTCATCTTCTTTATAAGCTTTACTATTTTCATTTACTACTTTTAGATCTTCTTCAGCCTTATTCTTAATTTCTTCTTTTAAGTTGTTTATATCTTTTTTCATTTTAAAAACCTCCTCAAAACTTCTAATCTTTAAGTTTCTTAATTTTTATAGTTTTATTATAACAACTATTTTTATTAAAGAATCACTTTTGAATTAACTTTAATTTAAAAGCATAAAATTATTTACAATTCAAATTTTTTATTCATTTTTACTTATTTATTCATTTTTTGTAAATATAACTATTATTTTTCCATAATTTATGATATTATTTTAATGATTAACTAAAAAAGGGGGAAATGCTTTGATTCAATTAAAAAATGTAACTAAAGAATATACCAAGGGATTTAAAGCTGTAGACAATTTAAATTTAGATATTAAAGATGGTGAAATTTTTGGTATCTTAGGTCCTAATGGTGCTGGAAAAACTACTACTATAAGTATGATAACTGGTATTTCTGAATCTACTACAGGAGAAATTACAATAAATAATATTGATATAAAAAAAGAGCCTGTAAATGCAAAGATGCAATTTGGTTATGTTCCTGATAGTCCTGATATGTTTTTAAGATATAAAGGAATAGAATATCTTAATTTTATGGGGGATGTATACGATGTAGATACAAATATTAGAAAAACTAGAATAGAAGAATTAGCTAAAAGATTTGAAATGGAACATGCCCTAGGAGATAAAATTCAAAGTTATTCTCATGGAATGAGACAAAAAATTATAATAATGGGTGTTTTAATACATAATCCAAAAGTTTGGATATTAGATGAGCCTCTTACAGGTTTGGATCCAAAATCTTCTTACTTATTAAAAGAAATGATGAGAGAACATGCTAATGCTGGAAATACTGTATTATTTTCAACACATGTTTTAGAAGTTGCAGAAAAAATATGTGATAGAGTTGGTATAATTAAACAAGGAAAACTTATATTTGTTGGTACTTTAGAAGAGTTAAGAGAAGAATTTAAAGGGGATGATTCTTTAGAAAAGATGTTCTTGGAGATGACAGAAAATGAATAGGATTAAAATATTAACTAAATACTTTTTAGGAAACTCTTTTAATAATGCCTCTTCTGGTATAAAATCTAAAAAATTAGCAACCTTTTTATATATTTTAATTTTATTTGGGTTATCTATGCCCTTTTGCAATATGATAATGAATATGTATGAACCTTTTTCTAAAATAGGTCAAGAAGGTTTCTTACTTTCATTTATATTTTTATTTGGCTCTTTAATTATACTACTTTTAGGAATTTACGATATATTAGACTCCTTTTTCTTTTCAGATGATGTAGAACCTTTAATGCCTATGCCTTTTAAAAGTAGTGAACTTATGATAGGTAAATTCATAACAACTTTAATAGATATGTATATTTATTTGTCTATTATAATACTACCTCTAATTGCTTTTGGTGCATTAAAAAAAGCTGGTATAACATACTTTTTAATGTTAATTCCAGTATATTTACTATCACCTATAGTAACAATTATATTTTGTATTTTAATAATAATGCTTTTAATGAGTTTTATAAATATATCCAAGCATCAAAATCTATTTAAAATAATATTTAGCACTTTAGGTATTGTTATTATGCTTTTCTTATATTCTTTGAATTCTAATAGTATGAGTTCTGAAAATGTTTCTAAGGCTATGCAGTCAAATAATGGCCTTATTAATTTAAGTAACAAAATATTTATTACAAATATTTTTAGCACTAAAGCCTTAATTTATAGTAATTCTTTAAAGGGATTATTAAACTTAGGTTTATTAATATTAATTTCAGCAATTGCATTAATAATATCTTGCTATTTAGGTAAAATTTTATATACTAAAACTTTATCAAAAAGAACAGATACCTTTAGTAAAAGGGAGAACATTTTAGAAAAACAAGGAAATAAAGTTATTGTTCAAAACTCTAAAATTAAAACACTTATCTTAAGAGAAATACGAACAATATTAAGAGAGCCTAGTAACTTTATAAATTGTGTTGTAATGCTTATTTATATGCCTATATTTGTTTGTGTATTTTTTATAAAAGGAAATATTTTTGATGGAGCATCACAAGAAAAGATAAACATTATTGTAATGGCAGCTACTTTCTTAGCAATTTCTTTAACAATATCAGGAAATGCTGTTGCTGCTACTGCTTTAAGTAGAGAAGGTAAAGATATACTTGTATCAAAATACATACCTGTTAGCTACAAAACACAAATTCACTCTAAAATAATATTAAGTTTTGCTATAAATGGATTATCAATACTATTAGGTATAGGAATATTAATATACGCTAAAGTTTCTCCATTAATATTTGTACTTAGTTTAATAATACAAATACTAACTGTAATTACTATCTCTTTAAGTGAAATGCTTTTAGATTATACAGCACCAAAACTTAATTGGGTAGATATTAAAAATCTTTATAGTAAAAATTTTAGACCTTTACTTATTATGCTTGTATGCTTAATTTTAGGTATTGTAAATATATATCTAGGCATTGCATTAAGTCCATTTATTATATTTTTAGTTGATGGAATAGTTCTATTAATATCAATAGTTTTATTATATAAATTTTTAATAAAATTTGGTATTAAAGCTTATGAAAAAGATTATTTATAAAAGTATTTATATAAAATCTTACACTAAAAAATACTAATAAATTAACTATATTTTTTAATTAATCCTTAAATGACTTTAAATTCATTTAAGGATTAATTATTATTTATTAAAATCTAATATATTTTTATGTCTTTTATAACTATCAAAATTTCTTATTTATTATATAGTCCCTAAAATCTTTAATAGTATTATTTTTACACTTTTCTTTATTCCAAGCCATATATATAGTTTTATATCCAATATCTTCTTTTATATTAATTATAGATATTTTACTTGTACTTATACTTGGAGTATATGGAACTATTGTAATTCCAGCCCCTGCAGATACTAATCCCATTAGCATACTTGCCTTATTAGGCTCCACTGATATTTTTGGTGTATATCCAATAAGTTCAGAGTAAGAAATCCTTTTATTTTTTAAATTATTATTTAGTATAATAAAAGATTCTTCTTTTAACTCCTTTAGTGAAACCTCCATTCTGTTAGAAAGACGATGCCCCTTTGGAACAATTAAAACATACTTTTCTTTTTTTACAAGTACAGCCTTAAGCTCTGGATAATTATCAATAAAATTAATATCATCAAAAAATGCTAAATCAATGTCACCCTTATTTAAACTATTTAAAATTTCTAAAGTAGAACCATTATCAAATTGAAATTTAACATCTGGATTTTTATTTAAAAAATCACTTAATATAAAAGGAACAAAGGTAGAACCTATACATTCAGTAGATGAAATTATTATTTTTCTTTCATTATTTTTTTGTATATTATTTATTTCTTCAATACCTTTTTCAATATTAAATAATGCTAACTCAACATATTTTAAAAACACCTCTCCTGATTCAGTAATCTTAATATTTCTACCTTCCCTTTCAAATAAATCTATTTCTAACTCTTTTTCAAGTTTTAATATTGATTTACTTAATGCAGGTTGAGTTATTAACAATTTACTAGAAGCTATTGTAAAATTTTTAGTTTCTGCTAACATCTTAAAATATTCTAATTGTTGTAAGTTCATAAATGCCTCCCTCTTAATTATCATAACTAAATTTCATACTATTATGAATATTAGTAATTAGACTACCTAAGTTATACAGTGATATAATAGCAATAAATTAATTTTAAATCTAGTATTTTATATGACTTTTATTTATATATAATCTTAAATTTTATATAATATAAAAATTTTATAACATACATTTAAGGAGAGGATTATTAATGTTTAGTGTATCTAGTGAAAAATGTATAGGTTGTTCAAAATGTATTAAAGATTGTCCAGCAAATGATATATTCCTTAAGGATGGTAAAGCTATTATTAAAAATAAAAATTGTTTTAAATGTGGTCATTGTATTGCTATTTGTCCAGTTAATGCTGTATCAACAGATGATTATAATATGGATGAAGTAAAAGAATATAATGAAGAAGACTTTAAAATAGATTCTTCTAAATTATTAAACTTTATTAAATTTAGAAGAAGTGTTAGACAATTTAAAAATAAAACTGTTGAAAAAGAAAAAATAGAAAAGATAATTGAAGCTGGAAGATTTACTCAAACTGCAAAAAATAATCAAGATGTATCATATATAGTTGTTACTGAAAATCTTCAAAAATTAAAAGAATTAGCTTATAAAAGTTTAAAAGAAAAAGGAGACTATTTACTTAAAAATCTAACTCCTCAAACAGAACATCTAAAAAGATATGCTCTAATGTGGAGTAACATGTACGAAAAATATAAACTAGATCCTATAAATAATGATAAACTTTTTTTCAATGCTCCTGTTTTAATAATAGTTACATCTAAAAATCCATTAGATGGTGGATTAGCTTCTTCAAATATGGAACTTATGGTTAATTCATTAGATTTAGGTACTTTTTTTAGTGGTTTTTTCCAAGTTGCTGCTAAAGATAATAAAGAAATTTTAGATTTTCTTAAAATTAAGGATACAAATATAGCTTCATGTATGGTAATAGGTTATCCTAATGTTAAATACCAAAGAACAATACCAAGGAAAGAAGCAAATATTTATTGGTATTAAAAGTAATAAATAAAATTTAAAATAATAAACCTTAAAGAAAATATACTAATCTTTAAGGTTTATTATTTTTACTTTTACTAAAGTACAACTTTATTTATTAAGTATTTTAGAAACACATTCTTTTCTCATATAATTTAAGGTAATTACTTCACCTATTTCACTATAATAATTAATTAATATTTTACCTAAATTATATCTTTCTTGAAAAGGTGTTGTTTTAAATTGTACAGCTTGTATATCTTTTTTATCTAAAATATATTTAGTTCTTACAAAGCCTCCATTAACTGCCTTTATTTTATTTTTAGATATTTTTAAATTTAAGTTTTTACCTTTAAGTATTGAAGATGGTATTACAATTAATAAAAGAATATTTACTAAAAATACATAGTTAGTCTTAAAAATTAAATACCCTATTAATGATATTAAAATAACTATAATAGATGGCTTTAAAACTAGCATTAATTTCCCTTTATTTATTCCATCTCCATCTCCTTCTATTATCCAATCTGGAAGTAATTCCTGTAATAAATTAAAAAGTTCCTTTTCCTTGCCTATTGGATATAAAATTATATTTTCATCTCCAATGCCTGTATAACCTTTAACAACTACACTAAGTTCATGAATTTTAAATATTTGTCTTAAAAGATTTGATCTTAACCTTACCATTTTTACATTATTTATGTTAAATGAAAATTCTCTACTATTTATAAGACCATATTTTACTTTTATAGTATCTAAGTCCTTTGAAACAGTAAAATCATAATATTTAATCATATAATAAATAACTGCTATACATTTAAGAATAATAAGCAAAATTAATATTCCAAGTATACCAAAAAATAATGACATATGTTCTGATAAATATGAAGTAGAATTTGAAATAACATCATTTACCTTACTATCTTTAATGAATCTTTCTAAAATATTGTACCCCTTAAAAATAAGAATTATGATAATTATTATATTAAATGTTGTTAATCCATATTTAAATAATTCTTTATTACTTGCTTTTTTAACATATGTATTCTCTTTAAATTTATCTTCTTTTTCTTTATATGTATTTTCTTTATTTTCTAAAACTTCTATCTTTTCTAAACTTTCACCATAAGGATTTTTTGAAAATGCAAAATCTTTTAGTATATTTATTTTTTCTTTTGATAAATATATTTTTATCTCATCTAAATCTGCATCTTTAACTGGACTTTCTATTTTTACCTTGCTATATCTTAAAAGTTTTTCTAATAAATTTACTGATATGTCCATAGATTTTATATTGTTTTTAGGAATTATTATTGTATTTTTAGAAAAAATCCCATAGTGATATCTAGCCTCTTCTTCACTTAATAAAAAATACTGGTTAAACCATTTCCAAACAATATAAGCTATATCTAATATTAATATTACTGGTACTATTAAATAAGCCCATTTTTTCATAGAGACAATTGCAAAGATAATTAAAACAATATTTTCTTTAAGACTTAAAATAGCTCTGTAAATTATACTTTTTATATCATTTCTAATTTTGATTCCATTATTTAAAGAAGTTTCATTATGATTAATTTTACTTTTCATAACTAAGATAACAACTCCTCTTTAACATTTTCATTAATCTTTTTTCTTAGAAATTCAACTATTTTATCTACTTCTTTTCTATCTAAATTGGGTATTTCAAAATCTCCACCAGCAGTTCCAATTTTTACAGAAGCAAGATTAAAAATTCTGTTTATAGGACCTTCATTTAATTTTATATTTTGTATTCTAACTATTGGAATTGTTACACTTTCAGTAAAAAATATACCTTCTCTAAAATAAATTTCATCTTCATTAATTTTATAGCTCCATTGTTTATATTCAAAAAATGGTTCAATATAAGCTTCAATAGTAGTTAATCCTATTATTATAAAAGAAATTATATTTATTACTTTTATATGCTTAGAAACAAAATTACTTACCCAGGAAATATTCATATTAGGTATTAAAAATCTTATCCCAATATAAATAAGTATTAATACTAATAAATATATTGTTCTTGAAAATATCCAAGACTTAACAGCATTATTACTTAACTTTTTTTCTATACTCATTTTTCTCCCCCTTTAAAGATTCTTTCATTTATCAAATTATCATAAAATATACTATTTAGTCAATTTTTATAATTTTTACAACATTTATAATTTATAATTTTAAAAAGGTATCAAATTAAATAATTTGATACCTTTTTTTATTAAATTAACAATTTAAATTTTAAATTATATTATAAATTTTTCCTATTAATTGTAGCTTTCACTTAATATATAATCTTTACTTAAATGTTTTTGGAATAAATTCATCTGCTTTAGCTTTTGGTTCTCCAAAAACTGCCTTTGCACTTTCCACTAATGGATTATGATTTATATGTTTCTTTTTATTTTTCTTTTTAACCATAATTATCACCTCAAAAATAATTTGTACAAATTCTCTATATATTATGCAAAAAGAATTATTATTCTGTAATATACTAATTTTTTAAGAATATTTATTAATAAAGATAACTCCTAACTTTATATGAATATAAAAAGAAGGTGTAAATATGAATTATAATAAAAAAATTTATTTTATAAAAGATTTATTAGATAATTACTTAAAATTTGAAATTAATAATAATAATCTAATTATAAAAAATTTAAATGAGCCTATTGAAAAAAGAGAGTTTATAATAAAAAAAGATGTTATTGACTATTCCTTATATATAGAAGCAATAAATAAAATACACATATTTTATATAAACTCCATTGGAGATTTAAATTATTTTAACTATCCTAATTACTTAGAAAATATAAAAATTTTAAATGTAAAAAATGATTTTCCTTTAAACAACTTAAATATAAACATATTCAATTGTAATATTTTTACCACCATAGATTATTTCTCAAAAAATACTCTTATTCTTAAATGGAATAACCATAATACTCCTTATTCAAATAATTTAAAGGATATATTATCTTTTAATACCAATAATTTTTCACCTAAAACATTTAAAAATAATAATATTACAAAATTACAAACTTTAAAAGAAAACAATATTATAAGTCCTGAAGATGAATACACTAAATCTTTACTTACAGAAATATCTAAAAAGGATAATAAAATTAAAGAACTTATGACTACAATGCTTAATTCTGAAAACCATATAAAAACATTAAAAAATGAATATAATAATTTACAATTAAATTTAAATATAAAAATAAGCTCTCTCTTAAAACTTCTTGAAGAAAAAAATAACATAATATTAAGCTTATCTAATATAATTAATAAAAAATAAGTCCCTATATAACTTGAAGGGACTTATTTTTTAATTTAATTATTGAGGATTGCAATTTCCTCCTGCTTGAACATTACAGTTTGGAAGTGTAAAGAACCCAGATACTTGTAATCCTTTAAGAACTCCATTACAATTTAGATTAGTAACTGGATTGAAAGTTACTGTAGTACAATTACAGTTTGTAAGTTTTTGACGAATTCTTTCACATGCAGCATTAGCATCCGCTTGATTACATCTAGTACATATAACATTATTTACACATACTGAATCACTACAACATAAGTCCATTAAGAAATTAGGATTGCTAAAACATTCTGTAGAATTAACTGCATGATTTATAAGGAATGGAATACATCCTACAATTCTAACATTGTATAAAGTAACTGGTATAGGACAACCACAAACAGTAACATTTGCACTACAAGGTTCTACAACACATCTTAAACAATCTGTACTAAAAAGAACTCTTAAAAAATCTTGAGGAACAATTCCTAAATTTCCAGGTACATTTAAAATACAACAAAAATCAACTCTACGATTAGATGGACATCCTGGGATACATCCTTCTATCTGTCTACTTTCTAAAGTATTTTCTTCTAATTTACAATATTCTTTTTCTTCTTTAACTAACGGAACTTCACGTTTTATTAATTCTTTTTCTTCCAACTTAACACTTGTTTTTTCTTCTTCGTTTAAAGTAACTGCAATTTGATCACTTAAATTGTCTATTTCCATAATTAATTCTTGTATATCCTTCATCCTAATTCTCCTTTATAATTAAATATTTTCCCATTATCTTCTATATATTGTCTATAATAATATACTATTGATATATTCAAAAAAGGTACTCATTTTTCTGTATTTTTTATATAAGTTTTATCATATTCTATATAAATAGAACTTTTTTATGAAAGGAGATTCATGATTGAAAGAAAGAACCTTTATATAATAAATAATAACTCTAATGACATATTTAATTTTATATATAATAAAAAAACTGGTATAGCATATAGAATCTTCAAGGAAAATCAATGGTCAGATTATAATATTATTGCAGAAAATTGTAATGAAAACTTCCATTTAGCTTTACTTCCTAATGGTCTTATTTATCTTTTTTATGTTGATATTAAAGGAAATCTTTTATTAAAAATATATGATAATTCAAATTGGAGCAAAGAACTAGTTCTCCAAAAAAGTAAAAATAATATATATAAAATGGATTTTAAAATTGCTACAGTTGGCAATGAAATTCATATAATATATATGATTTTAAATAAAAATGATAACACACAAATATTATCTCACCAAAAAATTCAGAAAATAGATAAAATATCTCATATTAAAATAATTGATGTATTAAAATTCAACAGTAATAATTTCTTTAATATCTATGTTAATAACAAGGAAAATTTATATATAGTTTATCAAAGGTTTACCAATCAATATGCAATTGGATACAAAGTTTTTAATTTAAAAGATAATACTTATTCTGATTTTAATAATATTGATACAAAAACTGACTATTTTTCAAATTTTACTTTTTCATTTATAACTGAAGACTCCATTTTTTCTATAGAAAATAAATCAACAAAAAATATTTATGTTAATGAAAATCTAATAACTGAACTTACTGATAAGTTAAAAAAAGAGGAAACTAGAAATATATTTCAAGAAAATAAGCTATGTGATATAAAGGATAATTTAAATAAATTTTTAGATAATAAAAAGCTTTTATTTGAAAATATAGACTTTCTTCAAGAAAATTTAATTAGTAAAGAGGAAAAAATAACAAAATTAGAAAATTTAAATATGGAAATTAATAAAAAAGTCCTTAACTTAAATAAGGAAATATTGGAACTAAAAAAAGAGCTAGATAAGACTAATTCTCCACTAAAAAAGTTATTAAATAATATATTAAAAAAATTTAATGAAAATACTTAATAATAATAAAGTCTGTAGAAAAATTTGTTTTTACACAAGTTCTCCTACAGTCTTCCATTTTATCTATTAAATTATATTTTTTATATAGTACAAACTAGCCCAATACTTTCTACTATCTCTTTATAACAATTCATTTTTTCTTCTGTTGGACTCTTAAGTCCTTTTAATGTATATTCTTCTCCTATTGCCTCATATTTATTTTCCCCATAATTATGATATGGCAATAAATCTATCTGCTTTACTGTTTTTAATTTTTTTGCAAATTCTGCAATAGCTCTTATATTTTCTTCACTACTATTAAAACCTTCTATAACAGGTACTCTAATAATCATTTCTTTAGCTATATTATCAGTTATTTTTATATTTTCTAATATTTTTTCATTAGGTACTCCTGTGAATTTCTCATGTATTTTGCTATCCATATGTTTTATATCCACCATAACTAAATCTATATAAGGTATAACTTTTTTAACAGCCATATTATCTACATACATAGCAGTTTCAATAGCAGTATGCCATCCATATGATTTACATTCCTTTAAAAGTTCCACTGCAAAATCTGGCTGCAAAAGTGTCTCTCCACCTGAAAGAGTTATTCCTCCACCTGATCTTCTATAATGAATAGCATCCTTTTTAAGTTCTTCTATTACATCAGAAACAGTTACAGTTTTACCAACTACCTCTAAAGCTTCTGTTAAACAATTTTCTGCGCATTTAAGACAGCTATTACATTTAGACTCATCTATTATTTTATCTCTTCCTATTTTTATAGCATCTATTTCACATATATCCTCACATTGCTTGCAGCTTATACATAAACTTTTATTGTACATAATTTGTGGCTTAACCTTTTGTGATTCTGGATTACTACACCATAAACATGACATTGGACATCCTTTAAAGAAAACTATACTTCTTGTTCCCGGTCCATCATGTAGTGAAAATTTCTGTATATTAAATATAACCCCTTTTTTATTATCTCCTATCATGTTTATTCTCCTCTATAATTATTTTTACATAACATGTTCTGTTCTCTTTATAATATCATCTTGTATTGATTTATCTAAGGAAATAAATTGAGCACTATATCCTGCAACTCTAACTATTAAATCTTGATAATCTCTTGGATTTTTTTGAGCCTTTAATAATGTTTCTCTATCTATAACATTATATTGAACATGCATACCTTTTTGGTCAAAATAACTTCTAACTATTGATGCTAAGTTCATTAATCCTTTATCACCCTTTAATGCTGATGGATGGAATTTTTGATTAAATAATGTTCCATTTGAAGCACTAAAATGATCTAATTTTGCAACTGAATTACATGCAGCAGTAGGACCTGAAACGTCACAACCTCTTGATGGGGAAACACCATCTGCTAATGGCTCACCAGCTACTCTTCCATCTGGTGTTGCTCCTGTTAATGTACCAAAGTATACATTTATTGATGATGGATAAAGACCAGCTTGGAATTGTCCTCCTCTTGGATTTTCATATCTACTAACTTCAGTTGTATATACTAATGCTCCTTCTCTAGCTAATTCATCTACTTCATCAATATCATTACCATACTTAGGACATTTTTTCTTTAAGATTTCCTTTAACATAGGATTACTTTCAAAATTATTTGCTAATCCTTCTTTTAATTCTTTAGCTGTTACTTTTTTATCATCAAAAACAAGTTTTTTAACTGCCATTAATGAATCTCCAACATTTGCAACTCCAACACCTTGTGGTCCACTAAAGTTATAATGAGCTCCACCATCTTGTAATGATTTTCCAACACTTATACAATCTTCTACCATTGAAGATAAAAATGGTAATGGTGCTCTTTCAGCATGAGCTATATCTATACAGTTATCTGCTATACACATATGCTTTACAAAATATCTCATTTGCATTTCATAGGATTCCATAAATTCTTCAAAAGATTTCATCTTTGTAAATTCTTTTGTTTTTGGTCCTATTTGTTTACCTTTATCCATTCCTGAATTTATAGTTAATTCTACTATTCTAGCTAAATTAAAGAATGCTGAATCATGCCAGCCTTCAGTTTTTCCCCATTTTTGTGGTTCAACACATCCTATAATTCCATAATCTCTAGCATCTTCTAAAGTAACTCCTCTAGATACTAATGCAGGTATTATAACTTCATCATTATAGTAAGCTGGTATTCCAAGACCTTCCCTTGTAACCTCACAACATCTTAATAAAAATTCCTCTGGAGTTTTATTCCATATTCTTACTGATAATGATGGTTGAGGTAATCTTACATGTGCTGATGCCTTTAATGCCATATAAGATAATTCATTAGTTGCATCCTTTCCACCTTTGTCTTGTCCACCTACAATTAAATTTTGATATAATGGATATCCTCCAAAGAACTTAGTTGAAATTTCATCTCTTACTTTATTAATATCATTTAATTTTATCCAAATACATTCTATTAATTCTTGTGCAAAGTCTTTAGTTATTTTTCCATTCTCAATATCTTTTATATAGTAAGGATACATATATTGGTCAAATCGAGTTGGTGAAATAGAATGTCCATTTGATTCTATATTAATTATTGCATGTACAAACCAGAATGATTGACATGCTTCATAAAAGGAAGTTGCTCCATTTTTAGGCACTCTTTCACATATAGCTGCTATTTTTTCTAATTCTTTTTTTCTATTCTTATCTTCAGTTTTTTCTGCTAGTTCTTTTGCTTTTTTAGCATATCTTTCTGCAAATTTTATAGCTGCTTTGCAAGAAACTATAACACTTTCTAAGAAATTTCTTTTCTTAATATAATTTGGATCAGCTTCATCACTTTCTTCCATTTTTTTAATAGCTTTTTCTATAATTCCACTAAAACCTACTTTTAATACAAGTCCATAATCTACTGAAATATGTCCAACTCCATTAAAATAATAATTTCCAACTGTAAATACATCTGAATTCATAGCATCTATAGTTTCTTTAGACATATATGAAGTTGCTAGTTCATTAGTAGTTTTACCATCCCAATATTCAAAAACTTCTTGTAACTTCTTTTTAGATTCTTCAGATATTTGGAAGGCATCTCCTGTTCTTTTATCAAGTTTATCTAATTCATCTTCTAGCCACTTATTTGAAAATTCAGGGAATACTTGTGAAGATCTAGGTTCTTTAGTTAAACTACCTACAATAAGTTCATCATCTCTAATTATTACAGGTAAATTTTCTAACATCTTTTTAAGAGCTAATCCTCTTCTTACTATTGCAGGTTCCTCTTCTGTCTCCTTAAAAGATTCTGTTATTAAAATTGCTCTTTCTGTTTCAACACAAGGTGATGCATTTAATATTTGAGCCTTTAGTTTTTTAATTCTTTCTGTTGGTTCACCAAATCCTTTACTTATCATAACTATCTCTCCTTTTATAAAATAATTTTTGCTTATGTATTAAACCTTTTCATTTTATGATTTAATACTATCATTTAATCGATAAATTTTTAACAAACTTTTTTGTTGTCTATTTGTACTATTTTGCTACAAATACTATCCCTTTAAATTTTCATAGCAAAAATTTACCTATAAAAAAAACTGCTGATAAGATAATCAACAGTTTTAAATCTTTTTATTTCTATATTCAGATGGGGTTATCCCAACTATTTTTTTAAATACCTTTGAAAAGTAGCTTGATTCATCATAACCTAATTCTAAGGCTATATTAAATATAGATATATCTGTATTTTCTAACATATATTTAGCTTTTTCAATCTTATATATGTTTACATAATCAATAAATTTCATTCCTACATCTTTTTTAAACAACTTACTAAAATAATATATACTAAAATTACAAACCTTAGCTGTATCCTCTAATGTTATACGTTCCTTATAATGTTTATCTATATATTGTAATGCTATATTTATGCTATCATTTATCTTTTTTTCACCTATTAATTTATTATGTATAGTAAAGTTGTTATCACTAAATATTTTGTTCCAAAATTTATCTATATATATTTTTATATCATCTACAGATTTTAATGCTATTATATCTTTTATAAATAATTCTTCATTGATATAATTAAAAATTTCTGGTTTTATTTTTCCATAAACACTTATAATCTTTTTAATTATATAAATTACTTTTTCTTTAAATTCTAAAATACCATTACTTTTTAATGTATAAATATGGTTAACATCATTTAATAATTTTTTTGCTTCTATTAAATCTCCTGATATTATCTTATCTAAAAGTAAAAATTCCTTTTCTTTTAATCTATTAATATTAGTTTCTAAACTTAATATTTCTTTATTTAAAATATCTAATACACTTTCCCTACATATAGGTTTAAGTAAAAAATTGTTTATTTCCTTAACTAGTTTCTCGTAATTAGAACTTTTGGAATAATTACAATATCCTACCATCATTATTATTACTTTTGTATTATTTCTTTTCTTTATAATATCACAAACTTCTAAAGAATTTATTCCTGGAATTTCGTTACTTATTATTATAATATCAGGATCTAAATCTTTATCTAATTTTAAGGCAATCTCACCACATTCTGCTATACCAACTATATTTAACTTATCTTCTAAAGGTTTAATAATCTTTTTAAAAGCTTCTATTTCTAAAATATCATCATCAATTAATAATAATCTATACACCTTTTATTTTTTACCTCTATTCTTTTAAAAATTTTATAATTACTTCAGTACCTTTATTTATTTCACTTTTTATATCTATTTTATAATTATATCTATAAAATTTATTCATCCTCTCCTTAACATTACTAATTCCATTTCCATTAATTTTTTTATTCATATTTATATTCTCTAATAAATCTTCTTCAATTCCAACTCCATTATCCTTTATTGATACTACAATAAATTCATCATTTTCTAATAGAGAAATATTTATAAAGGCTCCTTTATCCTTTGATTTTAATCCATGAGTTATAGCATTTTCTACAAATGGATAAATCATCATAAATGGAATTTTTATGCTTTTATACCTATCATCCATATTTATAGAAAAATCTAATCTTTTTGAAAACCTTATCTTTTGAAGGCTTAAATAATCTAATATATACTTTAATTCCTCTTCTATAGTTACAACTTTATTAGATTTCTCATAAGAAAACCTTATCATGTTTGATAGTTTAAAAAGAACTTCCCTTGTATTTGGAGCATCTTCTATTATAGCTAAAGAACAGGCACTATTTAATATGTTAAATATAAACCTTTGGCTAGTTATACATTCAAGAGATTTTAATGTTGATTTTTCTAATTCTCTCTCAAGCTCTATTTGTTTAAATTTAGACCTTTTAACATCCTTATCTTTTTCATCTATTTCTTCTTGGCTCATCTTAAAAAGAGCTTCTCCTATAATATAATTAGATATATGGAAAAGCATTTCTGCAATTGATTGAATCTTATTTAAAGACATTACTGTTAAATTTTTATATGCGGATTTAAGTTTATGTTCTTCAATAGAATGATGAATAGGAACTATATTTTCTAAATTTGAATTCTCCTCTTCTACTAGAATTTGTCCACCCATTAATAACCCTAAATACTGATCTTCTACAATTATTGGTATTGCAAAATCAACTAATCCCATATGACATTTATATATATAAGGTTTTCCACACCTTGCCGCTTCTAATCCCCCCATAGAATCACACTTTTCACATAAATGGGTAAAATTTTTATCAGAACGAATTATTTTACAAAATTCCGTACAACAACTATGCTTAGTAAAAGGTTTACCTTTATAATCTGTTGTTAAAATAGCTACCCCCGTTGCCTTTGAAATATCCTCTTGGATTTTTTGAAAATCTTTAACATCTATTATATTTTTAAGACTAATAAATTTATTCAATATATACCCCCTAATAGCATTTTAAATTTGTTGTATTTTGAAATATAATTAAATTTTTCTAATAATATACAAAAAAATTATATCATTAACCTATTTTTAATTCAATTAATCCATTTATTCTATTAATACAAATTGTTTTCAATTATATTACAATTTAACATTTACACTTGAAATTTTGGATAATTGGAAGTATAGTAACTATGCTATATATTTTATATTTAATTTTGTTAACTTAATATTAATAATTTTAAATATTATTCTAGTATAGTATTGTTCTGCCTTAACTATAGAATTTATTTGTTTTTGAAAATTAAATTTAAGGAAATTTTTTTAATAAAGGTATTTAATATTTAACAAATGAAAAACAATTATATTTTTAAAGGCATTTTCTCAACCAATGAAGTAAAATGGTAATATGACTTTAATAAATTTTAAGGATTATTATAGATACAATATTTAATTTTTATTTAATTTGGAGGGAGTACATTATGAAATAAAATAAATATTAAATTTCGTAGTAGGGGGAGATATTAGTTATTATGAAAAGAAGGCAACACGATAAGCATTATACTAAAAATGAAAAAATTATTATAGGTATTATTATTTCTTTTTGCGTTTTACTTGCCGTATATCTAGGAACATCACTATATTTTAGCAATCATTTTTATTTTGGAACTGTTATAAATAATGTTAATGCATCATGCAAAACCGTTGATGAAGTAAATAAAGAAATATCATCTGGAATTAATACATATTCATTAGAATTAGTAGGACGAAATAATGTGAAAGAAAAAATTACTTCTTCTGATATTGATTTAAAATATAATCAAAATGGTAAAGTGAAACAATTAAAAGATGAACAAAATCCTTTTGGATGGGTTGTTTCAATATTTAAGAAATCTAATTATGAAGTGCCTGGAATTATTACTTATAACAAAGAAAAGTTAGACAAGTGCTTTAATAATTTAGCTTATTTTAATAAGAAGGATGTAGTTAATCCTAAAAATGCTAGTTTAAAGTATACAGATAATGGTTATGAAATTGTTGATGAAGTTTACGGAAATAAAGTAAATCCATCTATTTTATATAAGGATATTGAAACTGCACTTATTAATAGGGAAAAAACTTTAAATTTAGAAAAACTTAATTGCTATGAAAATCCAAAATATACTTCAAAATCTCAAGAAGTTATTGATGCTAAGAAAACTCTTGATAAATATGTATCAGCAAAGGTAACTTATAAAATTGGTGATAATACAGAAGTAGTTAATGGATCATTAATCCACAACTGGCTTGATGTTACTAACAATATGAAAGTTGTTGTTAATCAAGCTAAAGTTAGAAATTATATAAGTGGACTAGCTAACACTTATGACACTCGTGGAAAAACAAGAAACTTCGCTTCATCTACTGGAAAAACTGTTAAAGTTAGTGGAGGTAGCTATGGTTGGGCAATTAATATTCCTGAAGAAACTAATAATTTAATTTCTATAATAAAAAAAGGTGAAACTGTAACTAAAGAACCAAAATATGCACAAACAGCAGTATCACATGGCTCTAATGACATAGGAAACACTTATGTTGAAATTGATTTAACAAAACAACATTTATGGTTCTATAAAGATGGTGCACTTGTAGTTGAAGGTAACGTTGTTACAGGAAATGAAAGTAATAATCATGGAACTCCTCCAGGTGTTTACAGCTTATATTACAAAGAAAGAAATGCTACATTAAAAGGTCAAAATTATCGTACTCCAGTTGATTATTGGATGCCATTTAATAATGGTATCGGAATACACGATGCAAAATGGAGAAATAAATTTGGTGGAGATATTTATAAAACAAGTGGTTCTCACGGTTGTATAAATTCACCACATGAATTAGCAGAAACAATATTTAATAATATTTCAGCAGGTACTCCAATTGTATGTTATTTTGAATAACATCAAAAATAAGTAAGGCTTTACAAAGTCTTACTTATTTTTTTATTAATATTTATCATTGACTTTGATAAATTTTTCTTTTATAATTTATTTAAAGAAATTCTTACTAAAACAGTAAGAATTATTTTCAATAATCTTATTTTTAAATTTAAATATCCTAAAAGCTACGATTAGAAAAATAGATATTTTAACTTATCAGAGAGTAGTCTCCTTGGCTGTAAGAGACTTTAAGCAAAAAAATATCATTAAGTGCATCTATGAGCTCTTTTTTCGAAATTTTAAAAGTAGATTAAAGCGTGTACGCCCGTTATAGCGTTATAGTATGATTGTACTTATATTTGAGTTTTATGTATAAAGTTTTGTCTTTTACATATAAACAGAGTGGAACCGTGGAAGATTTACTTCTGCCTCTGTATTTAGAGGCAGGAGTTTTTTTATTTTTATATAATTTATACAATATAGGCTAATAAATTAATAATTAAAGGAGGTCTTTTTTTGAAAAAATTATTAAACAACTTAATCTTCAAATTACTTGTAGGAGTTATAGTAGGTATATTAATTGGTGATTATGCTTCCACAAATGTAATTGGAGTTGTTGTAACAATCAAGTACATATTAGGACAAATTATCTTCTTCTCAGTACCATTAATTATTTTAGGTTTTATTGCTCCGTCTATTGCAAGACTTAGAGAAAATGCAAGTAAACTTGTAATGTATGCTATTTTAATTGCATATCTTTCATCAGTGTTTGCTGCATTTTTATCTATGATTGCAGGTTACACATTAATACCAAAACTTTCAATTGCTTCAGCTACAGCATCATTAAATAAACTTCCAGAGCTGTTATTTAAACTAGACATTCCACCTATAATGAGTGTAATGAGTGCTCTTGTTTTAGCTCTATTTATAGGACTTGCTACTGGATGGACAAAGTCTGATTTAGTTGAAAAGCTATTATACCAATTCCAAGATATTATATTAAGTATAGTAAATAGAATAATAATTCCAATACTTCCATTCTTTATTGCTGCAAATTTTGCTGCATTAGCTTATGAAGGTGGAATTAAAACTCAGCTTCCTATTTTCTTTAAAGTAATAATTATAGTTTTAATAGGTCATTTTATTTGGCTTTTTGTACTATATTCAGTTGGTGGACTTATTTCTAAAGAAAATCCTTGGGAAGTACTAAAATACTATGGACCTGCATACCTTACAGCAGTTGGTACTATGTCTAGTGCAGCAACTCTTCCTGTTGCTTTAGAATGTGCAAAAAAATCTAAAGTTCTTAGAGAAGATATTGTTGATTTTGCTGTACCACTTTGTGCAAATATACATTTATGTGGATCTGTTCTTACAGAAGTATTTTTCTTAATGACAGTATCTCAAATACTTTATGGAAAATTACCAAATCTTCCAACAATGATATTATTTATTTTATTACTTGGAATCTTCGCAATAGGTGCACCTGGAGTTCCTGGAGGCACAGTTATGGCATCTTTAGGCTTAATAATTAGTGTTCTATCCTTTAATGAAGCTGGAACTGCTCTTATTTTAACTATATTTGCACTTCAAGATAGTTTTGGAACTGCATGTAATGTTACAGGAGACGGTGCCATAACACTTATGCTTACAGGAATTGCAAAAAAGAAAAATTTATAAGTATTTTTATAATATTTAATTCTTTTATGTAAAGATTTGTTATTTATTTTTTAAATGTTATAATTATATTAATTTCACTTTAAGGAAGAAGGAATTATCAATGAATTTAATACTTATAAATCTATTGTTATTATTTTTAATTGTAGCTTTCACAGTATATGCATTTATAACAAAAAAATCTTTAAACTATAAGTTAGTAGGTTTATTATTAATTGCATACTATATTGATAAAGATGTTAGGCTTATAGCACCAACTTATATTTATGCTAGTTTAAAACCTTTTCTTTACTTTTTAGAAGCTACATTATTGATAATTCTACTAATTAGATTTTTTATTAATTTTTTTAAATCTATGAAAAAATCAAAAAATACAAATTCTATAAAATAAAACTTTAATATATTATTTAAAGTTACAAAAAGGCAAAATGATAAATTTCTACTAAGTGATACGATTTCACTAAGAATTTATTATTTTGCCTCTTTTATTATTTATTTTTATAACTTCTAATATAAATTTTTCTTATATATATAACAAATATAGTAGATAATAATACAATAACACTTAAAATATTCCATGTTTTCATATCATCCAAATAGGATAAAATCTTTCCTACCATAATAGGACCTATATAATATCCTGCTCCCATTAAAATTGGAAGTATACCATTCATCCTTCCTCTGTGGGATGCTGGTGTATTATTAGCTATAAATGTATTAACATTTGTTGCTAAAATTATCTCTCCTAATGTAAATATAAATACTGATATAAATACCATAAAAATAGAATTAAAAAATCCAAGAAGTCCAAAACCTAATGTATAAAATAATCCACCATAGAATATATTTTTTAAATTTTCTACTTTATAAAATAACTTTGTTATTATTGGAGTCATAAGTATTACAACTACTCCATTAAAACTTGAAACATACCCATAATATTTTGCTCCTAAAGCACCATATACATTTGATAATTCAATAGGCAATAAAAATCCCCACTGACCATAAACTAAATCGTATCCAAATATAACAATTCCAAAATACAATAATATCTTTCTATCCCATAGAATTTTAAATATACTTCCTTCCTCATCTTTTTCTAAAACTCTATCTTCAGAAACTATTTTGCTTTCTTCTCTTCCTTTAGTTTCCCTTACAAATAAGCCAATTAATATTAATGCTGCAACTGTAGTACATGCATCTCCTATAAATAAAATATTTAAATGTTTCTCAAATAAAAGTCCACCAACAAATGGACCTATTGCAAAGCCTAAATTCCACCCCATATAAGTAAGTGCATATGACGCATTTCTATTTTTAGGTTCAGTTAAATCACCAACCATAGAATTTATAGCAGGTGATACAAATCCTGAAGCTGCCCCAGCTAACATTATTAAATATATAGTTGTCATACTTGGCTTTACAAATCCACAGGATGCATAAAGAATGCAAGCTATTCCTTGAAATATAATAATAATTTTTTTCCTTCCAAACATATCAGTAAGCTTTCCACCTATAAGTCCAGTTGGTAAATAAATTACTCCAAATATACTAATATAAATCCCTGCAAGTTCTGATGATAACCCTATTTTTTTAGTTAATATAAGAGTCATTAATGGTGCAATAAATGATCCTGCTGCATTTATAATATTTCCTATAAATAATATGTATATTTCTTTAGGAAGACCTTTGTATGGCTCTGTTAATTTCTTTAGATAATTCATAAATCAAGCCCCCTTTTTATCTTATAGTTACTTATTTTTACCCTATTAATCATCCCCTTATCTTTTATTTAATCAAAACCTATTTTTTAATAAATTTATACTTATTATTAACATAATATACAATTTTGTAATTATATTCAAATATTTTTTAAATTTTATATTGTAAATATAAATTTAAAACAAAAAAATAAAGGCAATATAATATTAAATTACATCACCTTTATTTAATAATCTCCTATTTTGGATAAAGTATTATATTTTGTAATAATATCGTATGATTTTTTAAGATACTATTAGTTACTTTAATTGCATAGATGCAGTAACTAAGCCATTTATAATACTTATAAAAAATATTATCTATTATTTTAAATCATTATATTTTTTGACGTTTTTTGACGGCAAACAGAAAAGACTAGGAATAAAAACTCCTAGTCTTTTTTGTTAATTATTTACTTTTCTTGCTAACCCCATAATTCCAGCTATAAGCATTAAAATAAATGCTATTATTTGCATAAAATTTGTTAAAAATAATATACTTGATAATACTATTAAACATATGCTAGATACTTTTGTATATTTGTTAATTAAACTCGCAAAAACAATTGATGCTATTGCTAATATAATACCAAATGAACTTAATGAGTACATTATATTTCCTAATTCGAATGTGCAAGGCAATTTTCCTAATATTGCTTTTGAACCTATTGCTGTAAAAAACGATAAAATTGAACCTATTAATCCTAAAACAAATTCTGGTAATCTTTTCATTAGTTTTCCCCCTTAAATTTTATATTTATATTTTAACATTTTTGCTTTTTCTGTATGTAAACATTTTATAAATTAGATTTTTTAAATAAAAAAAAATAAAGGGAGTAAGATTTCTCCTACTCCCTAAAATAATTATTTGCTATATAAAGCTTTCCAGGTATTCTTACCCACAATACCATCTACATCTAAACCTTTATTTTTTTGTAGGTTCTTAATTGCTATAGTAGTTCCTCTTCCAAATACTCCGTCTGCTCCTCCACTTGATTTTAATGAAGTATATCCTCTATTTAGTAGTCTTTGTTGCATTAACTTCGTAATATTACCTCTAGCACCTTCTCTTAGCATAGGACATGCGTTTAATGTACTATCTCCAAAATATCCATCCTCTTTAATATTTCCGTAACCTTGTCTATTTATTTCACTTTGTAAAGCCTTAACTTCTTCTCCACTTATAGATTTTTGCCATAACTTAGAATTATTTGAAACTGAAGAAGTTGAATGTGATTGTTTAGAAGAGTTACTTGAAGATATTGACTTACTACAAATTTTCTGAGCTATTCTCCTAGCTACTTCATCAGGTCCTAATTTTCTATAAAGTTCCACATCTTCTGTTGCTTCTACAAAACATATCTCAAGTAACATAGCATCCATATTAGATTTTCTTAGATCATAAAGATGAGGGTCTGATTTAACACCTCTATTTTTAAACCCCATCTCAGCTAATGCACTCATTGCAGCTTTAGCTTGAGAAAATGACTTACTATATACATATACCTCTGCACCTATAGCACCATTATAATGATTATAACAATTATTAAAATGTATAGGTATATATAAGTCTGCTCCCCAATTATTTGCTTTATTTACTCCATAAGCTAAGTCTTTTGAAACTGTATTACAAGAATCAGGTGGAGTTACATCTAAAACATCTTGTCCAGCTAATCTTAAATATTTTATTAAAGAATCCTTTACTTTTCTATCTTCTCTAGTTTCACTAATTATTCCACTTGCTCCAGGAACACTAAAATTATGTCCTCCTCTTACTGCTATTTTCATTTTAAATTCCTTCTTTCTTTTTTTATTTCTATATAAATTAAATATTGTTTTTAATCTTAATTTGTAAACTAAGGCAATAAAAAAAAGACAGCTCTAAGCTATCTGTTGCCATAATAAACTATTTAAGTTCTTCTTTATCTTTCTTGCCTATTCCATCTATTCCTGGAGAAGTTGGATTATTAAGCACTCCTAATGCTACCCCTACAGAACATAATGCATTTACTATATACATTACTTTATCTCCATCTACGCTAAAACCTAAATTTGCAATTATCATTATAGCTGCGCTTGTTATTGCAACTATTGTTCCTGTATTTTTTAATCTTTTTAATATTTCTTTTACTTTCATTTAATCTTCCTTCTTTCTATTTATCATTTCTTCTACTGATATTTTTCTCCAGTATCTTTCATCATCTAAATATTTATTAGAGTTATTTTTTATACAAACAAAAGATCCTTTTCCGTATCTAATTTTATCGTTATAGTCACCACAATAAACAATATCGTTAACTTTGTACTTTTCAGATGGATTCCATCCCAATTTATCAGTAAATTTTTTATCTAAGCAACCAAGGGGACCAGTTGGTCCTATATCACACATTTATAGTCACCTCTTATTATTTAAAAATATTAAATTGTATTGCATATATAAAAAAGCCAACAAGTCCACTAGCGAGAAAACCAAATCCCCATTTCAGTGTACTTATTAGCCCTTCAATACTCTTACATAGATTTTCTATTTGCACATCTTTTTTTACGTCATTTTGCTCTAATTTGTCTAGTCTATCAGCATGATTATTTATCCTTTCGTCATGGATTTTTACTTTATGCTCTATAAGTTCATCATTCATGCATATGCCCTCACTTTTCTAAAGTCTATATTAGAAATTTTTGTCCACATATTTCTTTATATTGTTCCTGGTTAATTTCTCCGAATGGATTACTTTCTGTTTTTACAGCTTGTTTTAATAAGCTAGTATCTATGCACCCCATATTATAAGCCATTTTCCAAAATTCAAAATTTATATTTTCCATACTTAATTACTTCCTTTCAACTTCATAATTTCAAGTTTATTTTGAGCTTGCTGTTTCATAAGCATATTTATAGTTGAATCCTTTTTCATAGCTGCTAATTTTTCAGCAGCTAATTGTTTTGTTAAATATTCTATCTTATCATCTACTGATAACCTATTTTTCATAGATTTTATTAAAGATTCTTGATATGCTACATCTTTTGTAAATGTGTTACTAGATTCATTAAATACAAAAATATATGGATTAACCAATAATTCCTCATATTCTGTATTGTTATCATCTATTTCTATTTCTAAAATAATATCACTTTCACATGAGCTAGAGCTATAACCTTTAACTCTTTTAGTTTCTTTATCTACTTGAATATAAAATAACATTTTTACACCTCCCAAATTTCTCTTAAAACAACGTCATTCCAATCTTTCATACTGTTATTACTACAACCTTCTAGTCTATCGTCTTTTACATAAATGGCTTTGATTATCCAACCTCCGTCCTCGTTGCAAGGTATAGAAATAAGATAGTTTCCTGAATTTACATAAGAGCCATCTTTGCTAACAAACTTTTCATACCAGTTATAATTATTACCTGTTTTGTTTGATGTACCTGGATCATAATCACTAAAAATAAGACTTATCCCATTTGCACATTCACTCAATTTCTTAGATAAAACTTCAGTATCACCCTTGTTTAAGTAATGACTCCCCTTCCATAGTAAAGTTTTCTTATTAAACTTATCTTCTAAATTTTTTCCATCATTAAAATAGATTTGTGCTGCATTTGTCTTAAAATTTATTTCATCAAAGCCTCCCTTCCCGTCGTCTACTTTATAAATTGCATTTTTTACTGCCATTATAATTCTCCTTTCTTATATAAGTTCTATCCAAACTCTTCCATAAGCACTTCCACTAGGTCTACTAGAAGATGTTATTATTTGTGTTCCTGAATCTCCTTTATCGCCCTTATCTCCTTTATATCCTTGAGGACCTATTGGACCTCTATCGCCTTTTGGCCCTTGTGGTCCTTGTGAACCAGTAGCACCTGTATTACCTTGTAGTCCTCTTGGTCCTTGTTCTCCTGTTAATCCTCTAGGACCTATCGGTCCTGTATCTCCTTTGTCTCCTTTTATCCCTTGAGGCCCAGGTATTCCTTGTAAACCCTTTTGTCCTTGTGGTCCTTGAAGTCCCTGTATACCTCTTTCTCCTTGCTTACCCTGTGGACCAATAGGTCCTTGTATCCCTTGGTCACCCTTTGGACCAATAGGCCCTTGTTTTCCTGTCAAACCAGTAGCTCCCGTATCGCCTCTAGGACCTATTTCTCCTTTTGGTCCAGGAATACCTTGAGGACCAACAGGACCTCTTAAATCTTTAACAGCTTGCATAGCTTCTATAAAGACTTTATCACCTTGATTCAAAGGGAATTTAAATTCAATTGTATGCCCATCAACCTCTTTTATAGAATTATTAGTAAACCTTGAACCATTTACATATACTGCTATTGCATTAATACCTACTGGATAAACATATCCATCATTCCATGAAAATATTTTTTGCCCTTCTGTGGAAATAAAAAATCTTTGAAATACAACATAACTTTGTCCATTACCTGCTGGACCTTGTACTCCTTGTATACCTTGAGGTCCTCTTTCTCCTTGTGGTCCTCTTGCTCCTGTGTCTCCTTTCAATCCTTGAAGTCCTCTTTCCCCCTGTGGTCCACGCTCTCCTTGAGGTCCAGTTAAACCTCTATCGCCTTTATCTCCTTTTAACCCCTGTTTACCTACTTGACCCTGTGGTCCTTGATCACCTTTTGGTCCAGTTAATCCTATAGGTCCTTGTATACCTTGTTTGCCTTTAGGACCTTCTAAACCAATAGGACCACGTTCCCCTTGTATTCCTTGCTTTCCTTCCAATCCTTTTTCACCTCTTGGGCCTTGTATTCCTGGAATACCTTGCTCCCCTTTAGGCCCTTGTGGTCCAATTGGACCTACTGCTCCTTGGTCTCCCTTTTCTCCTTTAGGTCCTATTGATCCTGTTAATCCTATAGGCCCTCTTTCTCCTTGCAATCCAGTTAATCCTCGAGGACCAATATCTCCTTTTTCTCCTTTTGGACCTCTATCTCCTATTAGTCCTTGCGGGCCTCTTAAATCAACTACCATTTGAAATGCATCTATAAAGACTTTATCCCCCTGACTTAAAGGTAATTTAAATTCTATTGAATTTTCGCTAGTTTCATTAATTGCTTTATTACTTAATCTAACTCCATTAAGATATATAGCTATTGCATTAACATTGATTGGATAAGTATATCCATCATTCCATGAAAATACTTTTTGCCCTTCTGTAGCTATAAAAAATTCTTGGAATTTAATATAACTTTGTGTACTTCCTACTGGTCCTCGTGGTCCTACTAAACCTATTGGCCCTTGAATTCCTTGTGGGCCTTGAGGTCCTGGTATTCCTCTATCTCCTTTTTCTCCCTTTTCACCCATAGGTCCTACTACACCTTGTATACCTTGTTCACCTTTAGGTCCTACTGGCCCTATTGGTCCTATATTTCCCTTATCTCCTTTATCTCCTTTTAGACCTTGCATACCCATTGGACCACGTTCTCCTTGAACTCCTTGACTTCCTTGTGGTCCCTTTATATTTACTACTTTTGGTGATTCATTACTTGTATTTATAGACCAATTTAAATTGCCATCTATATCTACATTAGGCCTCCATAATTTACTGTTGTTACTTGCTTCTGGAACTGAATTTATTTCTTGATTTAAATCATCTATGGGATTAGAAATAACATTACCTAAAACAATATCTATTTTAAAAAAGCTTTCATAAACTTCTGTTACTTCTGAAACTCTCAAATTTTCAAATTCATCATCAATTTTTCTTATAACTATATCTCCTAAATCCCAATCCTTTTGATATACAAAATTAGTATTTAGAACTGTACTTTCTGTACTATTAATATAATCATAATTTTTAAGTTTAGCTTCTGCTCTATCTGATAGTTTATCTGATTGACCTTCTTCTATATCTCTTGCATCTATAAATAATTCTCTACGCTTTAAACCAATATCATTATTCTTGAAAATCTTTTTAAATTCTCTATTTATACCTTCTCCCTGACCCGCAACGTATCCCATTGTTTTATAATTTTTAGAATCGTTTGTTCTATTAATAGATGTTATATTATCAAAGTCCTCAGAAAAAATAACTTTATTATCTGATTCAGTAAGGTTTCTACCTTCTATAACATCAAATATAAATTTTTTATTTACTAAATCTAATGCTATTTCCCAGCCTAACCCAACGCTATTACATATATTGCTTATTTCAAAGTTTAAATATTTATATCTACTTTGCCAGTTAATAATTTTTCCTCTATGTTTAGATGCAGCTATTACTAATTCATTGATCTTTCTATCCTTCTCAAATGGATTAACTGCATTAGATTCAACATAATGTTTAATTACATCCTCTGCTGATCCTTTAAAAGAATCATAAGCTTCTCCAGCAGATGGTATTGTTATTCTTCTATCTAATATGCTTTTTAAATCTCTTCCTTTTACAGTAATTAACTTTTTATCTTCATTTATATTTATATTTTCTATAATTAAAGGTTTTTTAGGATCAATAAAAATAATATTCCCATCTTTTAAAAAATTTTTATATTTTGAAGAACAAATTAATTGAAATTCTTTAGCTTCATAATAATTTCTTACAAAATAAAAGGAAATATAGTCCTCTATATCTCCTAAAAAATTAAAATTATTATCAATTATTCTAATAGTTGAATCCATATATCTCCCACCTTTGTACTAGGCATATTAGGTTGTATATAAATACCCCTAATACTTTTACCCTGCATATTATTAAACCAATCCTGCCATAAATTTTGTTTAGAATTCCATCCACTATTGAATATGTCCCACATTTCTTGTATATCAGCCTTGCCTGTAAAAGACATAAATCCACATACCTCTGTATTATGTCTTTCATCAGCAACTGAAAAATCATTGCCGCTTATATATATTTTTGCAAGGCTTAATTCATATACACTATTATCTCTTTGTAGTGCTGCGGGAATAGATGTACTTCCCTTCTTTACATCTATTCTTAACTTTCTATTTATTAAGTCTAGTTTCAAGACAACTCTATCAACTCTACTTGTACCAACTTCTACACTTTTAATTAAACTTGCATCATTTAAATACATATATCCTTGAATATTTGCAGCTCCTTGCCTAATTTCTATACTTGTACTATTTCTTTTATATACCTTCAAACTATCAAGCGCTGGGTTAACACCAGTACTCATAAATGTCTTGAAATATTTTGCAAAATCTTCACTTTTATATTTTCTATCTCCATTTACACTATTAAAAAACCCGCTAAATTCTGCCATATTATCACCTCCTATAAACTTAGAAATTGATTTTTATATTTAACTATAACAGTTTGTGGAATGAAATCCCCATCTGTACTATAACTTATTATGTTATTTCCTACTGGTAAACTAAAAAATTTGCTAAATATATCTATATAACCATAAGCATTTTCTCTTAATCCATTTTCCTTAATTATTTCAACTCTTTTTTTGCCATAAGCAGTACAAATATATAGTATTTCTCCATCATTAATTTTTTTATTAACTTTTATATATTCGTTATTATTTAAAATGATTTTAGGATTTAATGCAGGTGCTTTAAAATATATTTCTAAAGGTGCTTTCATTTGTCCATTATTTATTATTTCTATTTGATTAGGTCCTTTTCTTGCTAATTCTATTCCTTCACTTTCTATACAAAAGGGAAATTCAAAATTGCTTTCCCATGTTTCTATATTTATATTATTTTCTTTCTGATCCATCCATAACGGATAATCAGCGCTTAAAGTAATAATAAACTTTCTTAAATTATTTGTATTAACTTCATCACTAAAAATCGGAATACTTGTTGCTCTTACTATTATTTCTTTTTCTATATTTTCATCATTATATTTTAATAACACATCTTGTACAGGATTGAAAATATAAACAAGTTCAGATTTAAATATCTCAACTTGCATTAGATTTTCTCCAATAATAATACCTTCTATAACTATTTCTCTTTCACTTAAAGTAGCTGAATTTATCGATTGTCCAATCTGATTTAATCCTTTAATCTTTTCAAAAATTCCTTTGGGTTGGCTATCTAAAAACTTAGTACATACTATTCCATTTTGATCTACATTACTTTCTATATTTATTTCTTTATTATTAACTAAGTTAATTACTTTAATAGAGCTATACATATATTTACCTCCTTATGTGAATTGTAGTTCTCTTATACTTCTTTTAGTAGCTTTAGCAATCTCATAAGGACTTGCTGTATCTGCATAAATATTTTGTGTTACATTTATATCCCCATTGCCTTTATTATAATTAGCATTTTCATCTGCTGTTAATACTCTTTCACCCTTGTGTAATCTTGCTAAATACCCATCAAAAGGAACGTTATCAAGTCCATTATAGTGAGATGATGCTGCACCATTATTTCTTGTTGCAAAATCTGCAAATGCTTTAATTGGATGGTTTAATACATATCCTATAGTATCATCCCAATTTCTTGTAACCCAATCGAATAAACCTGCTGTATGTTCACATGCTACCTTAATAGCATTATTCCAAATAGCATCTTTCTTTTCATCATAGCTATCTTTTATAGGTTTGAATTTAGTACCATCTTTTAATCCTTTATCTATAGCTTCTCTTGCTTTTACTGGATTACCATAAATACTATCTGTTGTTTTATCCCATACTCCATTTATTTGTCCTGTTGCTTCATCTACTGATACATAACAATCGTGCATACTTCCATCAGTAGTATCTTTTATTTGATAATAACCTGTTTTTGTAATACCATTTAATTTTTCCATCTTTTTGCTATAGTTTAATAAGCTTGTTTGTTTAGCTTGTTCTTCAGATGTAAGTATTTCTCCATTTTTAGCATTTATATATCTTGCTAATTCTGGATATTTCTTTAAAGCAGCTTCTAAATAACCATTGTATTGACTATTTTTGGTTTTAATAGACTTTTGTTTTAAGCCTTCAAGTTTTTTTATTTCTTCATCAGCTGCTTTTTGTTCTTCTTTAGACATTTTAGGTTTATACAACTTTAATAATTCAATTTTTTTATCATATTTTTCAGTATCAATTTTTATTTCTTTATCTCTTGCTTGTGCTTTTTCTTTTAATAAAGAAGATACACCTTTCATATCTAAAGAATTCATTTTAGCATTAAAAGTAGCTTGTGCTGCTAACATTTCGCTTTGACTTTTTGCTGTATTTTCTGCTGCAACATTTCCTATTTTCTTTGTTAATTCTTCTATTTCTTTTAATTCATCTTCACTTAAATCTCTTTTTTTCTTCCTAGCATTTTCTTGTATTTTTAAAATTTCTTTATGATATTTTTCTACTTCTTTTATTTGTTTATCTTGAGAATGTTTTAAGAAGTCATTTATCTTTTTCTCGTTTTCATCCAATTTTCCATCATCAGCTTTAAAACATTCTGCCATTTCCTTCTGTACTTCTGGACTTCTACTCTTTATTTTTTTAATGGCATCATTAACAATTTCATCTAATCTTTTATTAAGTTTTGCACCATCTTTTTTACTTATAAGTCCATCTAAACCATTACTATGTGCTAATTCAAAATTAAAATTAGCTATTCTATTAGCTACCTTATCTAATTCTTTAGCTGTGTCTGGAGCTACTTTACTATTCCAATCTTTATGTTTAATATTAAATTTATCCATTTCTGCTGCTGTTAAAGCATAACTACCATTTAAATTTAATAATGCATTATCTACTAATCCCAGATCTTCTTTACTTCTTAGACAACTACCATTCATAGTTTCACTATTCTTTGTAAATAGATAAATTCCACCTGCAACTGCTGCGATTATTCCAATCAAAGGTAATGCTACTGCACTTAAAGCCCCAACTCCTACAGCTGCTCCACCTGCTGCAACTCCTGCTCCTGCTGTTGCTGTTGCTGTTCCTGCTACCAATGGTGCTAAAGTTGTACATAATGTTATACCTTTTCCTGCAATACTTAATACTGGTCCTGCTGCTATTGCAATACCACCTAATGTAAGTATTATCTCTTGGGTGTGTGGATCTAATGCACTAAATTCATCAGCAAGATTTCCTACATCTTCTGCGACTTCTTTTATTGCAGGTGCTACTACTTTAAGCATTTTTATTGAAGCTGTTTCTAATGCTCCCCCAGCTTGTTCTATACTAGCTTTAGTGTTATCTTGCATTGTTTCAGCCATTTCTTTGGCTGCTCCATCACAATCCTTATAGCTATTAGTTAAATCATCTAATCCTGCCTTACCATTATCCATTAATACCATCATTCCACTTAAAGCTTCTGTACCAAAGATAGTAGCAATTTTATTTTGCTTTTGCTCTTGCGTTAATCCCTTAGTTTTAACACTTAACTCTTCTACAATGGTACTTAAATCTTTCATTTTTCCACTTGAATCAAAAGCAGTAAATCCTATTGATTTCATAGCACTTATGGCAGGATCGCTTGGTTTTGTTAGTCTAACTAATGCAGCTCTTAATGTTGTACCTGCTTGACTACCTTTTATACCTGCATTTGCCATTTCTCCAATAGCGGCAGTTACTTGTTCTAAAGATAATCCCATTGTATGTGCAACTGGTGCAATATACTTCATTGCATCACCTGTATCTTTAACCGCAGCATTTGTTGCACCCGCATTTTTAGCTAATACATCAGCTACATGCCCTGCTTGACTTGCTTCTAATCCAAAACCTCTAAGAGTACTTGCTGCTATATCAGAACTTGTCGCCAAATCTTCACCAGAACTTGCTGCTAAATCTAAAAGTCCTGGCATAGCTTCCATTATTTCTTTCGTATTGAATCCAGCAGATGCTAAATTTTCCATACCTTCTGCTACTTCTTTTGCACTAAATGCTGTACTCTGTCCTAAAGATAAAGCTTGATCTTCTAATTCCTTAAATTGATCTCCCGTAGCTCCACTTATAGCTTTAACTCTTGACATTTGAGATTCAAAATCCATTCCTACTTTTATACCTACTGCACCTACTGCTGCAAGTGGAACCGATACATGAGTAGTTAATTTATCTCCTATATTAGTTAGACTTTTACCTATATTCCCTAACTTATTAGATGCTTTACTAGCTGTTTGTTCTCCTCTTTCCTCTACTTTATCCATAGATTTATTAAAGTTATCTACATCCCCATTAACAGCCACAACTAAAGGTGCTAACTCTATACCACTAGCCATCTGTTTTACCTCCTTTCTTTTTTTACTTTATTAGTTAATTTACAATTACTTATCTTTTTGTTATCTGCCTTAGTAACTTGTATTTCTGCTAATGTTTGTAAGAATTCTCTTCCCTTTTCAGTTCCTTTTAATCCATATAGCCATGATTCTTTTCTATACAATAAATAAAGACTATAAGGCAGGTTATCAATCTCCATAAAATTCAAACCTGTATAATCACTTATAGTCTTTATTTCTGCTGTTTTAGATATATAGTCCTTCTCCCATTCCTCTATAGGAAAATACTTTTCAATTAAAGCTTCTCCTATTTTCCCATCTGGAATGGGGAGTTTTAGTTTGGGCTTTCTTCTATCCCTTTTATAGCATTTATTAATGTAGTATATAGTGCTTTAATAGCTGTAAAAGATAAATTATCAATATCCTTGTCATTAAATTTTTTATTACTAGAATTATTATTTAAAAAGCTTACTAATATATCAGATTGCTCTTTATATATTTCTTCCTCTGTTATTTCTCCTAAACTTTTTTCGTAAACTCTTACTTTTTTAGCTAAAGAAAAGGAAGGCTGATTGACCTTCACTAATCCTTTGTTTATCTTAATTTCTATTGGTTTGCTATTTATTAAATCTAAATCTAACATTTAAAATTTCTCCTATTTCTTATATTTCTTGTTCAAACGCTGCTAAAAAGCCTTTAATCTTTTCAATTGCTTGAATTTCTGCATTAATTGTTGTTTCTTTTTCTCCAAAATCTAATCCAAAGCCATTCCCGCCTTGACCAATCATAGTGAATCTTAAATGCTTTCCTTCTTCTTCATGTACAAACCTAATAAGTACATTTTTCAATGATCCACCACCACCGAATGTTAAAGTCCTGGTTTTCTTTGAACTATCTTCTGTCAATTTAGCTGTAGATAATAATGCTAATTTATCTAAATCCCATGATATAATTCCTGTCTTTGCTGTTATATCTTCTTTAGTTATAAAAGATTTAACTGTTTTACCATATTGATTATCAACATCATATTTTTTAGGTTTATAATCAATCTTAAAACCTCCACTACAATGTCCTACGTTATGTTCATCTGTTTCTATAGTTGCATGATCCGGTATTTCTGTACCTGTAAATTCGTACATAAAAACTTCTCCTGCTCCTAGCATAATTTCATCTTTATTTGCTTCTGCCATAATTATCTATCTCCTTTGTATTTAATAATAAAAATAACGCTATTCTCAAACATTTGTAAATCTTCTCTAAATAGCGTTCCTCCACCACTTCTAGTTGCTTTAAAGGTTATATATTTATATGTTTTAAACTTGCTATCACTGACATTACTATTAAAAATGTCTTCTAAACACTTTTCAATTACCTTAACTTCGTCATAATCATTCCATATTATATTAATCTGCAATTGAGTTTGACTCACATAATCTTTAAATATAGGTGCATATGAATATACTAAGGAAGGCTTAGAAATATCTGTAGTCATTAATGGAAAAAACCGATTCTCACCAACTAATTCTATTAACTCTTTATTAGTATTTAAATACTCAATAATTGTATTTTCTATCTCAATCCCTCCCTTAACATGAGCTCTATTCTAGCTATATTATCAGTCTTTGCTTTTTCTAAAAAAGGATTAGGCTTTTGCCCTTTGGTTGTATGCCAACCTTTATACTTACCTGCCTTAGCTTCATACCTCCATGGTGTTTTTCTTCCATCTCCGTTTACTGCATATATTCCAGTACCTTGATGCACATATGGAGCATATTCTAAGCTACTTGCTATATAACCATTTACTGAATTCATATTATGAACTGTTCTAAAAAATATACTAGCTCTTAATATCCCCATATCTACTGGGCAGTTTTTAACAGCTTCTCTTTTAATAAGTAAGCAACATTTATTAATGTTTTTTCTTAGTTGCATATTCATTTTAGCTTTTGCTTCTTTACAACTATTTTTAAACTCTTCGTTATTAGACATTTTCTATCACCTTCAAAAAGACCTGATTTAATCTTCCTTGTGGATTTGTTCCAGTTATGTTGTAAATCTTATCTCCATCTTTTAACCTATTTTTAGAAGTAACACTCTTATCAAAAGTTAATCCTATATGAGTACTAGAATTATATATGGCATTACTTGTATTAACTCTATTATCAGTTTCATAGATTGCTATTAAAATAGGCTCTTTTAAATCTATCCAATCCTTTTTTCTAGCTCCAGAAGGTTTTATAATTTCTTTATTTTCCTGTAATATAAGTTTTCTCATTTCTGAATTTATACTCATATCATCACCTCTTAAGGAAGCTTTCTATAACGATTTAACTTTCTTTTAATATCCTTTGGAATATCATCTAAATAACTTGTAGATACACCACTAAAGCCTTCTGAACTTATTCCTTCTGTACCAAGTCTATTACATTTAATAATTACTAACTCTATCAAAGATCCTTCAAGTCCTGCTGGTAATTCATTTAAGTTTGTATATCCTAATAAATCATTCTCTGTTTCTTCTATAAGATCATTGATTAATTCATTAGATTGATTAGTTGCTGAATTGCTTCTTCTCTTTATTTTTTCTAATATCTTTTTATTATCCATAATATCACCTATAAAAATAAGAGTAGACTAAATATCTACTCTATTTCTTGAATTTAGCTAAAACAACTTTGCTAGGATTTGAAACTACTGCTGTATAAAATTCATCAACTGAAAGGATAGTTTTTCTTCCTAATGTGTTTCTTTCTTTTTCTAAGTTTACATTTCTTTTTAAATAAATAGTTAAAGCTGGTACTTCTTGATTTTGTATATTTGCTTCTGAATTTTCTTCTAAAACTACAATAGGGCAAGAATAAAAAGCACTTGTTGAATCTAAAACTACTTTTTTACTAGGTACTACACTTGCACCAGCTATAGAACCAATTTCACCTGTCATCATTACTTTGTTGCCATATTTATTAACATCTATAAAATCAGGATCTTTTCTTAAAGTTGTAATTTGTTTTGGATTTACAAACATAACCTTTTTACTTGAAACTTCTTCATCAAATAAATCTATTGCATCTACAATTCCATTATATGAAATCTTAGAAGCTGAACCATCATATACTAATGTCTTAACACCTAGTAAAGCACTCATACAATCATTATCAACTTTAGAAGCTAATGACTTAGATAATTGTCCTGTTGCTTGTCCAAGTGGATCACCATATCCACTTAATAAAGCTTCATCTGTTATTTCTACTGCTTTCATTGCTTTTTTTACCTTTGCTTTTGTAGTTGATGCAGTTAATACTGTTGTTCCTGCTTCTACACCTTCTGCAACATCTTCTGCATCTCCAATGTATGCATAAGCTGGTACTGTTATAGTATCTCCTGGTTTTCCTTGTAAAGTAGTATCAATCTTAGCAAATGGTGTTACTACTATCTTTTTACCTATTTGACCATCAATCATGTCTGCCATTACTTGTGGGTCAATTAAATTTTCTAATTTTGTTGTTCCTGTTGCCATAGTTTACATCTCTCCTTTTAATGAATTATATAATTCTGGATTATCTTGATTTAATTTAACTCTTTCAAGGTAACCCATTTTATTAAATTGTTCTTTTGTAATTGTTGTTGGTTTACCATCTGGATTAGGTGGAGTCTTACCTCCTAAAGAAACTTCAAACATATCTTTGTAAGTATCTTTAAAGCCTTTAAGCTGTTCATCTAATCCTGTTACTGTTCCATCTTCATTTATTACTAACTTATCTCTATTAATTTTAGATGCTAGCAAATCAGAATGTTTTGCTTTAGCTTTAGTTAATGCACTATTTATAGCACTATCTAAAGTTAAATTTCTTACCTTAGTTTCATATTCTGTCTTTTGTGTCTTAATAGTATTTTCATACTCTTTTACTTTTGTTTGAAGTTCTTCATTATTAGAATTATTTTTCTTTAAATTAGTGATAGTATTATTAGCTTCTTTTAGTTGACTATTAGCACTTTCTAGCTTAGTAGTAGCTTCTACTGTCTTAGCTTTCTCTGCTTCAATGTCTGAACCATTTTCAGCCATAATCTTATCAATAACTTCTTTTTCTAAGCCTAAATCTTCTAAAAACTTTCTTTTCATATTTAATCACTCCTAATCTACGCCTTTTACGTGAGTTGCTCCACTGATTAATATCTTCTTTTACGCCTGGATATTTAAAGGCAAAATTAAAAAGCCTTATTTCTAAGACTTTTAATTACTTATTATTACTTCCTTCTTTTCCTTTTTGTCTTTAAAAGTTTTGTTTATATCTTCTTTAGCTTTATCATGGTCTTTCTTAGCATCTTCTTCATCTATAATTGGTAAATAGGTACATCTACAATTAGCATGAAGTGGTAACACTGGTCTATCTTTAAGACTATATATATTACCATGTTTTATTCCACATCTAGGACAAGTCCTTTCATCTTCTGCCGCCCAATATTGAACCTTATCACATCCACTATCTGTATAAGCTTGTATACTGCTCTCATTTAAATAGTGCATTGTTTCAGTTCTTACTAGCCTATGTGCTACATTAAAACCCTCATTCATTCTATTATTAAGCTGTATAGCCATTTCTGTAACTGTTTTTCCTTGTGTAAGTCCAGTAGTTAGAATATCGTTTAGATTTATAGCTAATGTCTTAGTATTCTTCCAAAGTCTTTCAGAGAAATTACTACCTAACCATGGTTTGTTAAGCATTTCTTCCATTAACTTTTTATTAGGCATAGCAAAATCTATCTGTCCTAGTTCTTCCATAGTAGCTTTATAATTAAGATTAAAACCTTCATACATATTTTTCTTGCCAAAGTTCTCTGTATCTGTGCCAAGTTGCTTTATTATAAGATTAATATTATCTTGTAGCTTACTAAGTCTATTATATCTATGTGCATCAGATAAACTTATACTTGATGTTTCCATCTTTTCACCTAATCTGTATAATTCATCACTGATATTTGTACTTGCTTCTTGATACATTTCTAATAATGCTCTATTCTTTTCCTCTAAACTGTTATATATATTCCAAGTCTTTTTAGCAACTCTATTCTCCCAGTATTCAGAGTTCTTATTCATTTGCCCCACCTTCTTTTGGTAAAGGTATTTTATCAAAGGTTTCTCCAAACTCTTCTTTTTCTTTATCAAGTTGCTCCTGTTCTTCTACTGGATCCTTAACCCAAGGATGATTAGCCATTATAGTTTTATTACTAATTATTCCTTTACTATTAACACAATTAGTAATAGTTTCACTCTCATTAATCTTAATATTCTTATTGAATATAATTTCTACTGGTACATCTTTGTATGTTCCTTGGTTAGATTCAGATAAATATATATTTATAAAATATAATAACTCTTTAAAAGCTTTCTTAAATAAAACTTCTAAAGAGTTACATTTTAAATCTATTCCACTATATAAGAATTTAAGGGCTATACCACTTGGAGAACTGCCAAACTTATCTAGGTCTTTATTTACTCCTTGGCCACACTCATTAATATCACGTTTTAATTGTTCATAATGAACTTTAACAGCTTCTACGTCAATAGTGGGGTTTAATGTATCAACTCCGCCTTGCTCTACATCATCAATAATAATTGCTCTATAATAATTTAGGTTATCCATAAACTCGCCTAAATCTTCTCCACCATATCCTTTTAATACATAGATTAGATTTTTAACTTCTTCAATAAAGTTTGCTACATCACTTCTACTTAAATCATAATTATCTATAAGAGATTTAATAAACTTTATATCCGGCATTTCTATTCTATTATTTTTAAAAGGTATAAATGGTATCTTGCCCCATACAGCCCATGCACCATCTTTTAAATAATGTCCTATATTGCCATCTACATTAAGATATTTCTCACTGTCTAAGATTATATTATCTCCATCTTTAACATAGTATTCAACTTTATCTTTATACCAAAGTTCAACTTTAGTTACTGTTTTCTTATTAGTTCCTTCATAAACTATAACATCATAAAGTCTTATTAATCTATCTAAAGCCTTATGCCTTCTATCTACCCATATAGGTATTATCTGTTCACTAGGAATAACCATGGTATCGAACTTACCTTCTTCATCTAAGAATATATGTAACCAACCTATTCCTTTGTTACTAGATTCATATCCTAACTCATTAAATATATCTAAGAAGTCATCTCCTAAAGTCCAATTTATCTTGTTAAGGTATTCCTCATTATCAGATTTTAAAGTATAGTCTTTTCCTAATAAGTAATTTACTTTTTCATCAACTAGATTCTTATAAAAAGCGTGCGCTAGTTTATTATTAGCTTTATACTTTAGTTCTTCTGTTCCACCATTTGATGTAGGTCTAGTAATCTTCCTTTGAAATATATCATTGTTAACTTGATAATACTGTTCTCCTGTAAGCATTAGTTGTCTTGAAGGTGAACTTAAGAACTCTTGTATTTCTTCATTTAACCATTGTGTTGTACTCATAATCCCACCCGCTGGTGCAGGTTGTCCTAATCCAAACATATTATTCCTCCTTTCTATTTAAGTACTCTTATTCCGCCTTTTTTCTTTGTTTGTTCCATAGCATATCTTAATGCATCCATAAGATGATTATAATCATCTATAGGTTTATTTATAACTTGTCCTTCCTTTGTATCCCATACATAGTTATTTAATTCTACTAATGTATTTTCACATTTAGGATGAACATATATTTTATAATCTTGTATATTTTGTATTCCATTTAATATACTATCTTTACCTTTTTGTGCTGCTTTAATTCTTCTTATTCCTTGCTTTCTAATATCATCAATACTCTTAGGCTCTGCACTATCTGCTATAATTCTTTCTTTCGAATATCCTTTATATTTAATCATATTAACTATATCAGTATTACTCATAGCTTTTTGATAATGTTCATCAAAAATAAAAAGCTCCTTAGTCTTTTCATCAACTAAGCAGCATATAAAAGCTGTAGGATCATTAGTGTATCCAAAGTCTAAACCAAAGACACTAATAATACCTTTTCTCTTATTTATTTCTTTTAAATCAAATTCAAGTTCAGTAAAGTTTTCATATACTAAGCCTTCTGCTATTCCCCATTCTCCAAGACCTTCTATTTTATATCTTCTTGGATTATTCTTTTCCATACTTTCAAATATGTTTCTATCATCTTCACCTAAGAACTCATTACATTTATAATTTGTGGTTATTGCTAAAACATTATCATCCTTTTTATCAAAGAACCTTTTCTTTAACCAGTGCTTTTCACTCCAAGGATTGAAGCTTAAAGTTATTTGTTTAAAATATCCCATTGGTAACTCACCCCTTATTGACATATCTACTTTGTTAAAATCATCTTCATTCATTACTTGGAATGCTTCTTCAAACCAACACCAACATAAAAAACCATGTTCTACAGTAATAGAAGTTATACTCATAGGATCATCTAATCCTCTAAATAATATTTTCTGTCCTGTTGAAATGTATGTAGCTTCCAAAGGTGATTTACTAAAATGCCATAAATGAGATACTCCTAGGTTATTAGCCGCCCATTTAAGTTGAGTATAAGTTGAATCTTTATGAGTATTAAACACTCTTCTTATAACTAATGTATTAGCCTTTGAATACTTCATCATATTATAGATTATCCATTGTGCAGTAGTAGTTGACTTCTTACTCCCCCTACCACCTTTAACAACTCTATATCTTCCTTTGAAATTCCAAAATGTTTTATATCCTTTTCCAATCTTCTTAGCAATATTAATCTTCAAGTTCATTTTCTCCCTCGAATATAATATTTGCATCTACATTAGCTTCTATCTTGTCAACAAATAACCTATATCTTTTACCTAATAGCTCTGCTGCTTTAGTTCTATCTTGAAGTGATGCATCTAATCCGAATTGGTCCTTTTCTTCTCCCCTCATAACCTTTGTGAGATATTGAAGAACTTCTTCACCTTTTGCTATTCTTTCATCTTCTATCTTTTTTAAGCGTTTATCTATATATTGTTTTATATTAGGTTTTATTAGGTTTTCTGTTCCTATTACTGCTGCCGTCTTATTACTATATCCTGCTCTTCTTGCTGCTTCTGTAGCATTGCCTAGCTCAATATAATAATCTGCAAATGCCTTCTGTTTTGGTGTAAGCTTTCTATCCATCTGCTCCACCTACTTCTTTATATATCTCAACTAATTTTAAAAGTATTTCTTGTTGTTTAAATGTACTTAATATTTCTACTTTAACTTTAGAATACTTATTAGGATCTTTCTTATCATCTGGATACATATTGTTATAATCTTCAACATCCATTAAGTGAAATAACTTATATACAGTACATACATTTCCTGTATTTTTACTTACAAATTGTTCTCTATTCACTAAGTATATATATCCATAAATATTTAATCCTTTTATTAACTTATTTATTTTACCTTGTATATTCATTATTTCACCTTGTTTCTATGAAAAAATAAAAGAACCCTCATATGAGAGTTCTAATTGTATTAGTTTGTAATATTGTTTTCGTATTTTCTAAATTTTTCTTTACACATTTCCACTAGGATAAGTTTATTATCTTGAGATAATTCATACCCTTCAATATTCACATCATTATTTAATATTTTGTAAATTCCAATAAACTCTTTGCTATTAATATTTACAACTATTTCAGCCATATCTTTAGATATAACATCAAATTTAATTATATCCATACCTCTCACCCCCTTTATAATATTATTCTACAAAGAAGCTTTATTTCCTTTTTATTCCATATAAATATTTTTAAATAAAAAGAACCTAGCCTAAACTAGATTCTTTAGTAAACTTACTAATAGCACTTGTAATCCCTATCAGTAGTCTTTATTTAATGGTGGAAAGTAAGAGATTTGAACTCTTGTTAAATGCTATCTATTAACACTACTGGATAATAAATAAACAGTTCTCTTAACCGCTTGAGTAACTTTCCTTAATGGTAGGAACTTAATCCTACCTATGGTATAAAAGGGTATTGAGAATTTATGAGAGGAAGGTAAAGGAATTGCACCTTTATAATACTATTCCTTCCATATTGCAGGGAAATTAATCCCTGCTAAATCTAAAACATAAGGAGGCTTCACGCAATGAACATCTTCACCCTGTCCACATATATATTATCTCATATAAACTCACATATTTTTTATCATATGTTTATCAAATGTTTATCATTTTTCTTGTTTTTAAACATTAAAGTATTTTTAAAATCTGCAACTATTCTTACTACATCTTCTCTTTTTCTATAAGCTGTTGCTTGTGCTATATTTAAACTCTGTGATATTTGTAATATGCTTTTATTATCTCCATACTTTAGTTCTATAAATCTTCTATCTTCTTCACATAGAGTGTTTAAATTAGTTTCCATATTATCTACATATTCTTCTAGTTCTCTTATCTTATGGTTATTTCTTAGTATCTTCTTACTAATTATTAAATGTTCTTTTTCTAGTTTGGTTATTTCTTTGCACATTTGTTCTTCTGCAAAACTGCTACCAATAGGTGATGTTTGAACTCTTTCAGATATTCCTGCTCCATTTTGATAATAGTCTATTGTTACGTTAGCATTTCTAATATCATTTTCTATTTTTTCTAATCTATTTCTTAACTTGTCTACCCATTGCTTTAAATAGTATATCTTCTTTTTATATTGAAAATATCTATATAACTTTCCTTCTGTTTTCTTAAATGTTTCTTTATCCATTAAATACCTCCTACCATTTTGCCGACATCAGCAATATGCTATATCTCCTTTAAATTAATACTTGTTTGACATATAACTTCTTCAACATCTATCCCGAATTTTGTCATATCTGCATAAGCTATAAATTTTAAAAATCCTTTTTCAAATACAACATCAACATTATTTTCTTTTGCTTGTTTTATTAATTCATTCATTTTCTTTTTATAATAAATAGGATCATCTTTTCTTAATTTCATTTTTAACACCCTCTATTTTATTATTTTTAATATTGGCTTTTTATTATCTTTATGTGTATTACTAAATTCATTTATATAGTAATCACAGTTGCAATGGAGCTTTATATATCCTTTTTCTTTATCCCAGGTTAAACCATATATTTTTGTTATTCTTATTTCTGTATCTTCTCCATTTACTTTCCAATCATTGTTCCAGGTATTTAATAAAGGTACTTCATAAAATAATGGAATTTTTAATACAAAGTCTTTATTTCTTATGCAGCCTTTTTTATCAAGTTTAAATACTAAGCAGCCTTTTTCATCTAAGTTATTAGTTTTACCATTACATTCTCCACCATGTCTATAATGTCTTATGCAATATGCACATTCTAGCCTATTAGGAACATTATCCATTGTTATCACCACCATTTTTATAAAGCTATACTTTTTATATTTCTATAATCAATTTGAATTAATAATCCTGGTGTTGATATTTGAAGTTCGCCATTTAAAAATTTACAAAGCATATTGTTATAATTAAATCCTATAATTGGACCATTATATAGTTCTATATCAAATATTTTAAAATCATCTTCTATATATCTATTAATTAACTTTTTAACTTTTTCTTTATTCATTTACTCACACCATTCTTTCTTTATTGGATATAAATTATAAGATTCTCCATTATAAAAATATTCTTTTATTTCAAAATATCTTTTATCAAAATTGCTTATTTCTACTTCCATTCCATCTAGAATATCTAAATGCTCCTTAAGTAATCTTTGTACATTTCTTGGAGCATTTTCTTTAAATCTCTTTTTACTAAATTTCATTTTTATTCATTCCTTCTTTTTTTAAAAGCAAATGTATTACCCATGAACCAATATCTATATATAGGTTCTTCTGATACAAGTAATTCATAATCTTTATATACTTCTTGCCAACATAGTTTCATTTGTTTAAAAGTACACTTACCTTTACATTTAACATCAATATTATATTCATGCGGACAATTCATTCTCTCTAATTTATTTTTAACTTTCTTTGTTAAATCTGTAATCCCTAACATTCTTAGAGTTTTTCTTATATCTCCATTAAACTCGAAATAAGCATATTCACTGCTCTCTTCAACTGATAAATCTCCAATAAATTTTAATTGATTTATAATATTCTGATTTCTTTTTATTTCTAGTTTTAACTGTGTCTTATTTTCTTTAATAAGCCTAATTTCCATATAATCACTCTTTTCTCACATAGATTTTTACTTTCTTATTAAACTGGCTAAACTATATATTGTGTGTGATGGGGGTACATCACATCCTTTCAAAATTAATTCGTATCATAGTTTAGCCAGTAGTTTTTTATATTTCCTCATTAATAGAAATTCTTAATACATCCTCATCAGCTTGTACATCTCTAATATAGTATTCTCCATAATTTTGTATATCTATATAAGTTGGATAAAACTCTTCTTCTCTGTTTTTAATTAAAATAGTTTGAAATGTACTAACACAACTTAATAAATCTTTTAATTTTATATCCATTCTTCTATTCCTCCACTTCTAACAACTCTGGATTTTCGTATATATTCCCTATTACTTCTACTTCCATAACCTTTAAGCAACTAGGCTTTATCATCATTGTGTAACCTTTAGCATTTCGAAGTCTATAACCCAAATTACAGCTTGATTGCCACCATTCTATAACGTTATTTTTATATTCAAATATTTTCTCGTCCTTTTTGAAATACTCATATCCCCTTATCTTACATTTGCAACGCAATATATCTCCTTCATATATTCCCTTGTTATTCTTATCTTTTAATCCTGTGTATTGCATCCAAATATAATCTTCATTCATAAGTCTGCAATTAACCATTTCTATGTCACTGCAATCTACTCCGTCCCAGTAACAACTTGACATATCCTCATCTTTATAAACCATTATATTTTTTTCTTTATTCCAAGCTCTAAACTTAATTTCTCTCATTTTTAACACCTTCTTGTATCTCTCTTATAAACTCCATAGAATGTTTTATCTATTAACACAATATAACTATCCTCTTTCTCTAAGAAAACCTCATGTACACTATTTTTAGTTAATAGAGGATGGAGCCTTGTCCAATCCTCCAGTAACTTTATTTTGGGTTTATCAAATATACTTATTTGTCCTTGTATCATTTTTATCTTTCCTTTAAAATAATCTTAGTGAATGTGTAGACTATTACTAGTCCACACACCATTATTAATAACTTCATAATGCTTAACCTACTGCATTAATCCTTTTTAGCTCTCTATTTATCTTGTACTCCATACTTTCTTTAATATTGCCAATGTTAATATCTTTTCTTAACATTAACTGTGTTATCATAATTAATACATCTGCTATTTCTTCTTCTATGTTTTTTAAGTCTTTTCTTGCTATTGCTCTTTGCAATTCTGCTAATTCCTCAATTGTTTTAAGTTCCTGTGCTTCTACTCCATGGTAATTTAATATTTCTTGTACGCCTTCACTATGTTCTATTGTTATATTCATTTATATTTCCTCCAATTCCAGCATTACTCTTTCAATATCATCTGTATATTTCTTAATTACTGTTAAATTAACTATTTGGCTATCGTCCTTATACGCTATTCCATTTAGACTATCTAAAATAATCTTTGCTATATTATCTACATCTGGCTTCTTACAAGGATACTCTATACCTTCTCTTATCCTCTGTATTCGCTTTTTAGTATAAGACTTAGGTATTTTATAGTAGGCTGTTATAGTAGCCTTTACAGAGCCTTCTAGGTATCTTCCATCCTGTTCCTTGTAGCATATCTTTACCCAGTTTTCGTATTGAACCGTATCTGCTGGTGTAATAGCATGTCCATTAAATACTCTAGGTCTTGCTTTACCTTTTATCTTCCCTTCTATGATTACCATGTACCCCACATCCTTTTAGGGTCATTAATTCTTTTAAAATTTGTTCTCATGCCGTCCGCAAGCACACAATTTGCATCCCTTTCAGCTTTCTTTACTTTTATATATTTTCTGTAATTAAGCATATCTACTGTATATTTTGCTCTGCCCTTTGGTGTACTTAAATCGTAATTCTTTTGCATAGGCTTATTCATAGTGCTTCTTCTCCTTTCTAAATGCAGTACTAGATTCTAAGTGCTCTATTTTAACCATATTGTTTGGTAACATCTCTTTAGTTACTTTAGTAAACTCTTTGTTCTCTCTTATTTGCAATAAGTTTTGTTCTGGTTTTATTATGTCTGCTACATTAACACATACTTTATAATTTTCTAAATCCAATAAGATGTAGTTCTTGTATATCTTATTAACTATTCCATCATAATTTTTAGCTCTATGGTGGTAATCTCTATGGATTAGCCTTACTCTATCTCCTATCTTTAATTTCATATCCTCACTTCCTTATTTTTAAGTAGCTTTTCTATTTCTCTATATTGTCCTGTGCAAGCTCCATAGCATTTTATTTTCTTATTAAATAATTCACAGAACTCACATTCACACATAAACAAATCTGATTTACCTATTAATCTTTTAGCTTTTCTTTTCCACCTTTTATTCTTCACATTTTCACCTCGCAATTGATTTTCATATGAGAATGATTAGATATAACAATACCTGAAATCACTCTCATATTTAATTAATTAAATTTATTCATTTATCATTAATTTAAATCCTTGTTTTTGTTCAACTGAAAGATATTTCTTATTTCTCTCAAACCATTTAATTTGTTGCTTAGTTAGTTTATATTCATAATCTATAAATGCATAATTATATACATCTGTATTTTGAAATACTACAGCTCCTTTTATGTTTCCATGGCAGTTATCAATAAAATTTAACATATTTG
>NZ_JAUSUF010000011.1 GCF_030813415.1 Eubacterium multiforme
TGGATTAATTAGATTATCAGTTGGTCTTGAAACTGCTGAAGATATAATTGCTGACTTAAAACAAGCTTTAGATTTAATAGAAGAATAAAATTTTTATAAAAAGCTAAAAAAGTAAATATTCCTAAAAATAAACATTTAAAACAGACACAACCTAGTTTAGCTTATATAACTGAACTAGGTTTTGTTTTTTAAGCTAATTAAATTTAATTATTTTTGATTTAAAGGAGAGGGACATATGAAAAAAACAGAAGAAACAGTAAAACCGAATTTTAAAGCGTTATTACCATTTTTAATTTTTATAGTTATTTATTTAGGTAGTGGAATAATTCTTCAAATACAAGGTGTAGAAATGGCATTTTACCAGTTCCCAGCTCCAGTTGCAGTTAGCTGTGGTGTTATATCAGCATTTTTTATAATTAAAGGGTCAATTGATGAAAAGTTTGATACTTTTGTAAAAGGTTGTGGAAATTCAAATATTATAATAATGTGTATTATATATTTACTTGCTGGAGCCTTTGCAAATGTTTGTAAACAAATGGGTGGAGTAGATTCTACAGTAAATCTTGGCTTAACATATATACCACCACAATTTATAGTAATTGGAATATTTTTAATTTCTAGTTTTATCTCTACTGCAACAGGAACATCAGTTGGATCAATTGCAGCAGTTGGACCAATTGCAGTTGCAATATCTGAAAAGTCAGGGGCATCATTACCTCTTATAATGGCTTGTGTATTAGGTGGAGCAATGCTTGGAGATAATCTTTCTATTATTTCAGATACTACAATAGCATCCACAAGAACTCAGGGATGCGAAATGAAAGATAAATTTAAAATTAATGCATACTTAAGTTTAGTTCCAGCAATTATTACAATTGTGTTGCTATTTATATTTGGAAAACCTGAGGTTATACCTCAAGCTCGTGTATACGATTTCAACTTAATTAAAGTATTACCTTATTTATTTGTATTAGTATTAGCAGTTGCTGGAATGAATGTATTTTTAGTATTAACTGGAGGAATCTTTTTAGCTGGTGCAATTGGCTTGTACTATGGAGATTTAACAATTCTTTCATTTGTTAAGAGTATATATACTGGATTTACTAATATGACTGATATATTTTTGCTATCAATGTTAACTGGTGGTCTGGCCGAGTTAGTAACGAAGGCTGGAGGTATAGAAGCATTACTACAAAGTATACAAAAATTCATTAAAGGTAAAAAATCTGCTGAAATAGGAATTGGTGTTTTAGTAGCACTTACAGATATAGCTGTAGCAAATAATACAGTTGCTATTATAATAAATGGACCTGTAGCTAAAAAACTTTGCTATAGATATAAGGTTGACCCAAGAAGAAGTGCAGCCATTTTAAGTACAGTTTCTTCTATTTTTCAAGGATTTATTCCTTATGGTGCACAGATGTTAATATTAACTAGCTTTGCAAAGGGAAAAGTTTCTCCTATGGAAATTATGCCTTTGGTTTGGTTCTGTCAACTATTGTTAGTTGCAACAATAGTATCAACCTTTATACCATTTGCAAATAAATTAATTAAAAAGGATCCATGGGATTTTGAAAAAGAAGCACCAGTAAGTAAAGTTGAAGTTGGTGAAGCTAGTGAAGAATGTTTATATTAAAGTTGATTATTAAAATATTTAATTTAAATATATATTAAATTTATATAAAAGACTGAATGATTTTATAAAATTATTCAGTCTTTTTATTAATAATATTTAATATTAGATTATTTTTTTTTGACTTTTTATTTAGGAAATATTTTGTTTTTAATGGATTTCCTAATACTAGGAAATCTATTGGCGGTAAAGTTTAAAAAGTTGAGGTATAATAAAGAAAAAAAGTAAATATTTTTAACAAACAATAAATAAGATGTGTACTAATAGCTGGATTTAATTTACATAATACACAAACTTCCTAATAATAAATAAGTTTAATAAAAGGGTATTTATATGGGATTTAAGGAAGAGGTGATAAAGTGCTAAATAAAAGGCAAGAAAAAATTATTATGCTTATGAAAGAAAATAAAGGTTGGATTATAGGCCGAGAATTGGCTAAGTTAGTTGGTGTATCTGATCGTACTGTTAGAAGTGATATTTTAAATATCAATAAATTTTATGAGGATAATCTAATTGAATCAAATTTAAGACAGGGTTATAAAATTAATAAAGATAAATTACAAAGTTTAAATATTGAATTAAATGAGGTAATTCCTCAAACACCAGAGGAAAGATGTATTTATATAATTCAAGAATTATTATTTGAGAGAAATGAAATTAATTTAACTTTTTTACAAGATAAAATATTTGTTTCAGGTTATTCCATTGATAATGATATTAAAAAAATAAGGAAAATGCTTGAATCATATGATAGTTTAAAAATTGTAAGAAGTAAAAATTATATTAAATTAACAGGAAATGAAGAGGACAAGCGTAAATTATATAAAGATTTATTAGCAAGTGAGACAAAGGGGAATTTCCTAAATTTAAATAAAATATCTTCTCTTTATAAAGATTTTGATTTAATTCAAGTAAAGGATATATTAGAAAATACATTTAAAAAATATAACTATCATGTTCGTGAACTAGCTTTCCCAATGCTTATGATGCATATAGGAATTGCTATAGAGCGTATAATAAGACACAATTTTATTAAAACAGATAGAAGCACTGAAGAGTTAAGAGTTAGCATTGAATATAAAATTGCTAAGGAATTTTTTGAAAAAGTAGCAAGAGAAATAAGAATTGAAATTGTTGAAGATGAGATAGTATTATTAGCACTAAGATTATTAGGAAAAAAGAGTACTAATTATGCAAACGATATAGTAAAGGATCAAACTGATTATGCAGTTTCAGATTTAGTAGAAGAGATTATTGTTGATATTAAAGAGTTATTTGACATTGATTTTAGCTCTGATAGTGAACTTAAAATTGGGTTAGAGATGCATATTATGTCACTATTAGAGAGACAAATTAAGAATATTGAAGTTGATAATATGTACTTGCAAGAAATAAAGCGTAGATATCCATTAGTATTTGAAATGGGAGTAAGGGTTAGTAAACTATTAGAAGAAAAGATTCATATAAAAATTAAAGAAAATGAAATTGCTTTTATTGCATTACATTTAGGAGCTGCTTATGAGAGGGCAAATCTTAATTGTAAATATAGAGTAGTTATGATTTATCCTTATAATCAAACTTTATCTAATTTATGTCTTCAAAAGGTTGTTAATCGTTTTGGAGAACGTATAGACATTATTGAATCTATGAGTTTTTTTGAAGAATCAGAAATTATTGAGTTAAAACCAGACTTAATTTTAACAACCTTACCACTTAAACATAATCTTGATATTTTAACAATACAGATTTCCTTATTTGTTAATTATGAGGATGAAAGTAGGATTTTCCAAGGGTTAAATGATTTAGATAAGATTAGATGCCAAGATGATTTTGAAAGCTTAGTTTTAAAACTTATAAAGAAAGAGTTTTTTTATACACATGTAAAAGCAACTAATCCAGAAGATTTAATAACAAATATGTGTGACAATTTATATGAAAATGGATATGTTAATGATGAATTTAAAGATAGTGTATTACAAAGAGAAAAGATATCTGCAACTTCTTTTGCCTATGGCTTTGCTATTCCACATAGTTTTAATGGTATAACTTCAAATCAATCATCTTTAAGTATTGCAATATTAGATGAACCGCTTAAATGGGGAGAATTTGATGTAAGACTTGTAATCTTATTTGCTATTAGTGAGGATGATAGAAAAATTTTAAGGGTATTTTTTGATTGGTTAAGTAACGTAGTATCTAATTCTAGTAGATTTGCTAGTTTACTAGAGGTAAAAAGTTATAAAGAATTTATAAACCAAGTTTTGGTATAAAGGAGAAGAATATGAGAAAGAAAATAAAAAAGGATAAAGAAAATAAAAATATAATTTCTTGTGATGTTCCATCTTGGAAGCGTTTTGTTGCATATATGGTTGATTGGTATTTAGGAAGTATGTTTATATCATTACCAATGGTTATGATATATATGAAGACAACAAATACTGATGAGTTAAATGTAAATTTACTTCAATATCCAGAAAAGTATGCATTAATAGCTGGAGGGGTAGGACTAGTATTTGCATTCTTTTATTATTTTATTGTTCCATTAAAAATTTGGAAGGGACAAACATTAGGAAAAAGATGGTGCCATTTTAAAATAACTAAAGGAAATGGTGAAGATGTAACTTCTAAAGATTTATTTTTAAGACAAATTATTGGAATCTTTATAATAGAAGGCTCTTTAATTTCTGCAAGTAATATATTACATCAAATTATGTCATTACTTAGTAATAAAAATTTTATAACACCATTAATGTATTTAGGAATAGCTATTAGTGTTATATCAGCCTTATTAGTACTATTTAGAAAGGATCATAAAGCTATTCATGATCTTATTGCAAAGACTAAAGTTATAAGTATTGCAAATCCTTCCTAATAGATAGGAAGAAACATTAAAGATAATAGTCCATTAAAAATAATATAATATAAATAACAACTAGGAGGATATGTTATGGAAGGATTAGAATTAGTATGTTTTCAAATTATTTCAGCGGCGGGAATGGCAAGAAGCAGTTATGTTGAAGCTATTAGAGAAGCTAAGAAAGGTAATTTTGAAAAAGCAAAGGAATGTATAAAAGAAGGAGAAACATTTTTTTCACAAGGGCACAATGCTCATGCTGAATTAATTCAAAAAGAAACAAGTGGCGAGGGTGTAAATCCAAATTTATTATTATTACATGCAGAGGATCAATTAATGTCAGCTGAAACTTGTAAAATCTTTGCTAATGAGTTAATTGATACTTATGAACGTATTATTACTTTAGAGAATAAATAATTATTATTTTTCTAATATAAATACAATGATAAAACATTAATTAATGGGGGGAGAATGTAAAATGAAAAAAATTTATTTATTTTGTAGCGCAGGAATGTCTACAAGTATGTTAGCAAGTGCAATGCAAAAAGTTGCAAATGATCATTCATTACCAATTGAAGTAAAGGCTTATCCTCATGATAAGTTAGGAGAAATTGTTGAATCACTTAATCCTGATTGTATTTTACTTGGACCACAAGTAAAGTATCTATATGATAAGACTGTTCAAGACTTTGGAAAAACTGGTATTCCTATAGCAGTTATTGATGCTGGTGATTATGGCATGATGAATGGAGAAAAGGTTTTAAAAACTGCTATTAAATTAATTAAATCTTCAAAGAAATAATATTGTATAGTAAGTAATCTTTTTATGACTTTTGTGATAACGATTACTTATATATAGATAAAAAAAGAGGGGGAACATTATATGCTAAAATGGTTAGAAAAAGTGTTGATGCCACTAGCTGAAGCAATTGGTAAAAACAAATATTTAATTGCTATCCGTGATGGTTTCTTAGTATCAACACCATTATTAATTGTAGGGTCATTATTCTTATTAATTGCAAATTTCCCAATTCCAGCATGGACAGAGTGGTTAGGCTCTGTATCTATTAATGGAAGCACATTAGCAGCTTATATGGGTAAGCCTGCTGATGCAACTTTTACAATTATGGCAGTGTTTGCTGTAATTGGTATAGGATATTCATTTGCTAAACAAATGAAAACAAATCCTATATTTGGAGCTGCTGTATCAGTAATGTCTTGGTTTTTACTTATGCCTTATGGTGTAAAAGGAGAGGCAACTGTTCAAGGGCTTGCAAGTAAAGTTGAAGTATTTTTAGCTGGAGGACTTCCACTTGGTTGGGTAGGAGCTAAAGGTATATTTGTTGGTATCATATGTGCATTTTTATCAGTTCATATTTATGCTTTTGTAGAACGTAAAGGATGGGTAATAAAGATGCCTGCTGGTGTTCCACCAACAGTAGTACAATCTTTCGCAGCTTTAATTCCAGCTGGAATTGTTATGATTGTATTCTTCTTTATAAATCTAATTTTTGGTTTCTTTGGAACTGATGTATTCTCAATTATATTTAAATTCCTACAATTACCACTTATGAATTTAGGTGATACATTAGGAGCTATGGTTATTGCATACATCTTCTTACATTTATTCTGGTTCTTTGGAGTAAATGGAGGATCTGTTGTAGGTGCTGTATTTAATCCTATACTTCAAACATTAACAGCTGATAATTTAGAGTTCTTTAAGAATGGAGTTGGACAAAGTCATATTATCTGTCAACAATTCCAAGATTTATTTGCAACATTTGGTGGATGCGGTTCCACATTATCATTATTAATCGCAATGTTATTATTCTGTAAATCTAAACGTATAACAGAACTTGGAAAATTAGCTTTAGTTCCAGGAATATTTGGAATAAACGAACCAATAGTATTTGGATTACCAATAGTATTAAATCCAACAATGTTAGTTCCATTTATGCTGGTTCCAACAATCAATATAGTTATTTCTTATTTCGCAATGAATATAGGACTGGTTCCTATTTGTAATGGAGTTAATATTCCATGGACAACACCAATTATCATTTCTGGTTGGCTTGCAACAAACTGGGTAGGTGCATTACTTCAAGCTGGATTACTAGTTTTAGGAGTATTCATTTATACACCATTTATTAAAATAATGGATAAACAATACATGGAAGAAGAAGCGAAGGCAATAGAGTCTAAGGATGATGAAGATATATCTCTAGATGATTTAAATTTCGACGATTTATAGGAGATGATGACAAAGTGTCAATGAAAATTATAATGATTTATGATCAAATACAAGCTGGTGCAGGTACTAAGGATGATAAAATGGTACCATTAAGTGCAAAAAAAGAACCATTAGGACCAGCTATTATGATGGAACCTTTCTTAAAGAAGGTTGATGGAAAAGTAATAGCATGTCTTTATTGTGGTAATGGCACTTATTTAGCTAATCCAGATGAGGTTTCAAGAAAACTTTGTGCAATGGTAAAGAAAGTTAATCCAGATGTAGTAATGTGTGGTCCAGCTTTTAATTTTACTGATTATGCAAGTATGGCAGCTAGAGTTGCTTATGACATAAATCAAACAACAGATGTACCAGCCTTTGCAGCTATGTCTGTAGAAAATGAAGAAACAATAAAGGAATTTAAAGACAAATTAAATATTGTAATTACTCCTAAAAAAGGCGGTACAGGCTTAAATGATGCACTAAATAATATGTGTAAATTAGCTAAAGCTTTAGTTAATAAGGAAGATGTAACATCTTTAACAAAGGAGATTTGTTTTAAATAAAAATTAAAAACTTATATCCATAATAGTGGAGGGATTAAGATGAGAAGACTTGGGATTTCAGTTTATCCAGGGCATAGCAATATGAATGAAATATTAGATTATATTGATCTTGCTGCAAAATATGATTTTAAAAGGATATTTACATGTTTATTATCTGTTGAAGGAAAATCAGTAGATTATATTGTAAAAGAATTTAAGACTATGGTAGATGCTGCTAATAAAAATAATATGGAAGTTATAGCAGATGTAGAGCCTAATATATTTAAAGAGTTAGGAGCTAGTATAACAGACCTTTCAATATTTAAAAAAATTGGATTAAGTGGAATAAGATTAGATTTAGGTTTTGCTGGAAATGAAGAATCTATAATGTCTTTTAATAAAGATAATCTAAAAATTGAACTTAATATGAGTAATGGTAGCAAATATGTAGACAATATAATGTCTTACAAACCTAATTTAGATAATATATATGGATGTCATAATTTTTATCCACATATGTATACAGGATTATCTTATGATCACTTTATGAAATGCAATAAGCAATTTAAAGAATATGGAATCAAAACAGCAGCTTTTGTTAATTCTAAAAATGCAACAATAGGGCCATGGCCATTAAATGAAGGCCTTTGTACTTTAGAAATGCATAGAGATATGCCAATAGATGTACAAGCTAAACATTTATTTGCAACAGGTTTAATTGATGATGTTATAATTGGGAATGCTTTTGCTTCAGAGGAGGAACTTAAATTATTAAGTGAAGTTAATAAGGAAATGGTAGAACTTTCTGTTAACTTAGAAGAAGGAATTCCAGAACTTCAAAAGAAGATAGTATTAGAAGAGTTTCATTTAAATAGAGGAGATTGTTCTGAATATGTTATAAGATCAAGTGCATCAAGAGTTAAATATAAAGGCGAAAAATTTGAACCTTTTAATGTTAAAGATATAAAAAGAGGGGATATATTAATAGATTCAGATTTGTATACAAAATATGCTGGGGAAATGCAACTTGCAAGAAAAGATATGAAAAATAATGGTAAAGTAAATGTTGTAGGGCATGTTGTTAAAGAAGAAGAATTTTTAATAGATTATATTGAATCTTGGAGTAAATTTGGATTTAAGCTTAAAAAGTAAAATATAAATAAATCTAATGATTTTAATATATTAAATTTAAAGGACTTATTCATATTTTGAATAAGTCCTTTTTGAAATATTATAAAAACTAAAAAAATTAAGTATTTTATAAAAAGGAGGATGTTAATATGTATGGAATGATTGCAACTTGGCGTATGGCTGTAGAAGGAATTACAAAAGGAAGGGAAATTTTAAGTAGTGGAGGTTCTGCAGGAGATGCAATTGAAACTGCAATTAGAGAGGTAGAAGACTTTCCATTTTATAAATCTGTAGGTTATGGGGGATTACCTAATGAAGAAATGGAAGTAGAATTAGATGCTGCATATATGGATGGAACTACCTTTGATATTGGAGCCGTTGCAGCAATTAAAGATTTTGCAAATCCAATTAGTATTGCAAGACGTTTAAGCAAAGAAAGGGTAAATAATTTATTAGTAGGAGAAGGTGCAGAAAAATTTGCTCACAAAGAAGGATTTGAACGTAAGAATATGTTAACAGATCGTGCAAAAATTCATTATCATAACAGGGTTAAAGAGGTAAAGGAAAAGGAAATTAAACCTTATAGTGGACATGATACTGTAGGTATGGTATGTCTTGATAAAAATGGTGATATGACAGCAGCTACATCAACAAGCGGATTATTTATGAAGAAAAAGGGAAGAGTTGGTGATTCACCTATTTCAGGATCAGGATTTTATGTAGACTCTAAAGTTGGGGGAGCTAGTGCAACAGGATTAGGAGAAGATTTAATGAAGGGATGTATTTCCTATGAAATTGTTTATTTAATGAAGGAAGGGCATCATCCACAAGAGGCTTGTGAAATTGCTGTAAATAAGTTAGATAAAGAACTTAAAGAAAGAAGAGGAAATGCAGGAGATATATCATTAGTAGCTATGAACAATAAAGGTCAGTGGGGAGTTGCAACTAATATTGATGGATTTTCATTTGCAGTAACTACTGAAAATGAAGAGCCAACTGTTTACATAACTAAAAATGTAGATGGTAAATGCATTCACGAAGTAGCAAGTCAAGAGTGGCTTGATAATTATATGAAAACTAGAACAGCACCACTAGTTAGAAAGTAAGTGTAAATATGAAAGATATAATTTTAAAAAAGATAGATGACTTAAGGGAAGATCTTATTAAAAATATTATTGAAGTAGTTAAAATTGATAGTGTAGAAGGAAAGGCAGAGCCTAAAATGCCTTTTGGAAAAGGTGTTAATGATTGTTTACTTAAGGCCTTAGAAATTTCGGAAAATCTTGGGTTTAAAACAAAAAATTTAGATGGCTATGCAGGTTATGCAGAACTTGGTGATGGAGAAGATTATATTGGAGTTATGGGACACTTAGATGTTGTGCCTGTTGGAGATGGATGGATAGAGCCTCCCTTTAGTGGCTTTATAAAGGATGGAAGAATATATTCAAGGGGAGTATTAGATAATAAAGGACCAATAATGTCATGTTTGTATGCATTATATGCTTGTAAAGAGTGTAATGTTTCTTTTAATAAACCAATTAGAATTATATTTGGAACTAATGAAGAAACAGGAATGAAGGATTTAGAATATTATTTAAGTAAAGAGAAACCACCTGTAATGGGATGGACTCCAGATTGTAAATATCCTGTTGTTTATGGAGAAAGAGGTAGAGCAAAATTTGAAATAACTACTAATAAAGAAAACTTAAAAGAGTTTTTTGATTTTGTAAACAGATACTTTCTTCAGAGCAAAGATAATGGAGATAGGCTTGGAATAGATTATTCAGATGAAGAATTTGGTAAGATGCAAATTCGAGGATATTCTTTAGATGTAGAAAATGAAAATTGTGTATTTAATTTTACCTTAAGTTATCCAGCTAGTACAAATATTTTAGAAATAACAACACAAATAAATAAAAAGATATCTAAAAATCTAACTTTAAAATTACTTCATAATTATAATCCAGTTAAATTTGAAAAAGATTGTTTTTTAGTTAAAAAACTTCAAGAAGCTTATGAAGAAGTAACAGGACTTGATGGAACACCTGTAACAACTACAGGAGGGACTTATGCAAAGGCAATGCCAAATATTGTTCCTTTTGGACCAAGCTTTCCAGGACAAAAGGGGATTGGACATAATCCAAATGAGTGGATGGATATTGAAGATATTATTTTAAATGCTAAAATATATGCATTGAGTTTTCTAAAATTAGGAGGAGAGCATGAATAAAATAGTAGAAGTATGTTGTGGAAGTTATTATGATTGTCTACAAGCGTATAAAGGAAATGCAGATAGAGTTGAGTTAAACAGTGCCTTATATATGGGAGGATTAACTCCTACTGTTGCAAGCCTTATTTTAACAAAGAAAAATACTAATTTAAAAGTTATTTGCATGGTAAGACCTAGAGGTGCAGGATTTTGCTATGACAAAGAAGATTATGAAACAATTCTTTTAGATGTAAAATCTATGATGGAAAATGGTGCAGATGGAATTGCTTTTGGCTGTTTAGATAGTGAAGGTAATATTGATATTTCTAAAACAAAAGAAGTTATAGAAATAGTTAAATCCTATGGTAAAGACAAGGAAGTAGTATTCCATAGAGCCTTTGATTGTGTTAATAATCCATATGATTCAATGGAAATATTAATTGATTTAGGTGTAGATAGAGTTCTTACAAGTGGATTAGAAGAGAAAGCTATTTATGGGATAAAACTATTAAAGGATTTACAGAAAAAATATGGAGATAGAATTGAAATATTAGCAGGTAGTGGAATGAACTCAGAAAATGCAAGAGAGTTTATGGAAAGTACAGGTATTACACAAGTACATAGTTCTTGTAAAACATGGCTTAAAGATAAAACTACAACTAAAAATAATGTAAGTTATGCTTATAGTGATGATGAATATGGATATGATGTAGTAGATTGTAATTTAGTTAAAGAATTAGTAAAAGTTATTAAAGAATAAAATATAAAAAATGGTATAACTTCCTTAAAATAGGAAATAAAATTAATATAAAGTAATAGATTAATTTTATATAATACAAGTAATAATTCTAAGTGAATTTTAGAATTTATAGGAGGTTATATCAATGAAAGCTTTAATGGTATTTTACAAAGTTAAATTAATATTTGGAGAAGAAGAAAATACTAAAATGTCATTATTTGATAAAGTAATGGCTATATGTTCAGCAACAACTATTATGCACTAAAGATATTTTTATATGAAAATAAAAATAAAGTTATAAATAAAGGGTAAAGGCTATTAAAAGTCTTTACCTTTTTCTTATATAAAGAGAGTTAATATGAGGTTGAAGTTTTATTTATAAACTATAATAATTAAAGATATAGACTATAATATAAATAAATTGGATATGTTTTAAAACTGACTTTCACCTAAAATCAATTTATTAGAGAGAGGGAAGATTTTATGATTAGTAATTATACATTAAAAAATTATAAAGAAACCTTTAATGTGTATGGGTCCTTTTATTCAGTAATTATACCTAATTTAGGCAAAGTAAAATGTAGAAATGTATTAAAGATATCTAGGAAGAAAAATAATAATGAAAAAATTAGTTCTATATTTATAATGATGAATCCAGGTAGTGGAAAACCAATTAATCCATTAGAAGAAGATTTAAGGATATATACTTTAGATGAATTTATTAATAATGGTGGACCTGGGATTTCTCTTATTGAAACTATTCCAGATAATGTTCAAATGGAAACTATGAAAATTATGGATTCAATGAATTGGGATAATGTATATATAATAAATTTAAATGATGTAAGAAATCCTAATTCTCAAAAATTTAAAGAAGAAGTAAAAAATATTAGAAATTCAATTAATGAAGAGGATAAAAAATCAATTACATCAATATTTAATAATTACAGAAAAGATAAAGAATTAATTATGAATGAAAGTCAAAATGTAATATGTTGTTTTGGAGTGAGTAATCCAAAATATATGACTAATGAAATGGTTAATTATTTAAAAAATAAAAAGATTATACCTAAAGGAATTAAAAAAGATAATGATGAATCTAAATATTATTATCTTAAACCTCTTGGAGGAAAATCTATTGTAGATGATTTAGTAAAGATACTTAAAAAATAAGAAAAAGATTAAAAAAGAATTGTTAAATATAAAGAAAAATTTATCATATTAAATATAAAAAATGCAAAGGTAATTAAATTTATAATTTAACTATCTTTGCATTTTTTATTAATAAATATTAGGCTGTATGTTGATTTTTATCAATCTTTTTCCAGATAACTAATCCATATAAGCTATTAACTGTATATTGTATCCACATCATTGCACCTGATAAGGCAGCAAGGGAGAATACTGGATTTCCAAATAAGGAATGTAAGTATAATACTATTCCTACTGAATCAGATAATAACCAAAAATACCAAGTCTCTTTAAATCTTTGTGTAGAAACTATAACAGCACAAATAGTTACTGTTGCTGTAAAGGAATCTATTAAATAATTCTTATCTGGTGCTATAATATTATTAAAGGTATTTTGTATTATATTTGGTAAGTAGTATACGAATCTAGAATAAAGAAACCAAACTACTACAACAAATATAACAATTCCAATCCATTGTTTCTTTTTTAAGGTTCTTACTTCTATAGTTTGAGAAGATGAGTCAGATTGTTTATTTTCTAGTGTACTTTTTCTCCAAGCAAAGAAACCATAAATGTTCATAGGTAGCATGTATATTGTATATAATATAACTTCAGCATACATATGACGGGATAAAGAAACAAATATATAAAAGCAAGTGTTTATAACACCCCAAGCATAGGCTGCTGTTTCAGCACGTGCTGTGTATATAGCAGCAAAAAGTCCTGTTATAGCTGAGAACAGTCCTGCTATTGTTAATATATTTATTACATCAGAAATTGATCCTCCAGTATATAGTGGACTAAAAAAGAAAAATATATTAACAAGTAAGAAAAATACAAAATATATTTTATGAAATTTTGAAAAAGATTTAAACCACTTCATAAATCCTCCTTGTATAATGAAAACATAGTAAATACTAAGGTTTCATTAATATACTTTATTTAATATATTTAAATATCTATACTATTTTATAACTAATAATTTTGAAAAAACAATACAGAAAAATACATAAAATACATATATTGTGCTTTTGAAGAAGAGTACACATTTTAGAAACAAAATTAAACTCAATATAATACTGAGCAAATAAAACCTTTTCAAAAAATAAAATATTTAAAAATTTTATTAAAGTAAATATATTAAGAAGAAAATAAAAAGATTGAAAAATAAAATTAACCTAACTGATAAATTTTTTTTGATAACATAATAGATTAGATATATTATAATAGATATAAGGAAGGAGGATATAAATTTATTATGTATGATATATCATTTTTTAAAGATAAGAATGGGAAATCTCCTGTTTTAGAATACATAAATAAGCTAGAAGAGAAGAGTTCTAATGATAAAAGAGCAAGGGTTAAATTAGATAAAATTAATAAAAGTTTTCAGCTTTTAAGAGAAAAGGGGACAACCATTGGAGCACCCATTATAAGAAATTTAGAAAAGAATATTTATAAGATTCGTGTTTTAGATTCACGATTTTTCTTTTTAAGAGAAGGAAATACATTTGTAATGATAAGCCACTTTATTAAAAATACTCAAAAGACACCAGAAAAAGAAAAGAATATAGCAAGAAAAAGATGGAGAGAATTTTATGACAATATAAGTGATAAGTAAGTAATTATATTGTTTTTTTATTTTAAAATTAAGTAAAATAAATTAAAAAAAGTTTATATAACTAATGGATTATCAAAAACGATTTTAAATAATATATTAGTTATATTAGCTATAATAGATTTATATTATTATATTTTTTTATAATAATGTATAATCGTAATTAGGTTATAAAAAACGAAGGAAGTGTTATTTATGATAGAAAGTAAAAAAATTATAAATGACTATTTAGATAAATCTGACTGGAGAGTTAATGAAAATTCAAATTCACCATATAGTTTTGGAAGTCTTAATAAGCATATAATAGCAGAGGTTTCAAAGGACTATTGGTTAAATGAAGTTTATAAAGACAAAAGAATAATTAACGCTTATGTTAGTGGAGATTTACATATTCATGATTTAGGAGGGTTAACATTATACTGCTGTGGATATTCCCTTAGAAATATAATAATGATGGGAGTTCAAGGAATTCCTAATATCCCAACAAGTGGCCCTGCTAGACATTTTGATGCAGTCTTAAATCAAATAGCTAATTTAGTTACAATATATCAAAATGAAATTATGGGAGCTGTTGCATTTAATTCATTTGATACCTTATTAGCACCTTATATAAAGAAGGATAAATTAAGTTATAAAGAAATAAAGCAAAATATTCAAAACTTTATTTTTAGTATAAATAGTAATAGTAGAGCAGGAGCGGAACCTGCCTTTACAAATATAACTTTTGATTTAATTCCTCCAAATGATTTAAAGGATGACTTTGTATTAATTGGAGATGATATAGGAGATTTTAAATATAAAGATTGCCAAGAAGAAATGGATTTATTAAATAAGGCTTTCTATGAACTTATGAATGAAGGAGACTTTAGAGGAAGACCATTTGCATATCCAATACCAACTTATAATATAAATAAGGATTTTGATTGGGATAACCCTCATAACAAAATGTTATTTGAGATGACAGGAAAATTTGGATATCCTTATTTTGCAAACTTTGTAAATTCAGATATGGATCAAAGTGATGTAAGGTCTATGTGTTGTAGACTTAACTTAGACCTTAGAGAATTAAGAAAGAGAAATGGTGGACTTTTTGGTAGTGGAGATAGTACAGGAAGTATAGGTGTAGTAACTATAAACTTACCTAGATTAGCTTATCAAAATAAAAATAATGAAGAGGCATTTTTCAGTAGATTACATGAAGTATTAACTATTGCAAAAGATAGTTTAGAAATAAAGAGAGAATGGCTTAATGAAAATATGATAAATAAAAATATGTTACCAGCCTTTGATACTTATGTAGGAACATTAAATAATCATTTTAGTACAATTGGAATAGTTGGATTAAATGAGATGTGTGAAAACTTTAATGGTAAAAATATATTAACAGAGGAAGGTAAAGATTTTTCAATTAAAGTATGTAATTTTATAAGAGAATGTTTAATTGAATTCCAAGAAGAAACAGGAAATCTTTATAATTTTGAAGCTACTCCCGCTGAATCTACTTGTTATCGTCTAGCTAAGAAAGATGTTGCAGTTTATGATGACATAATAACAAGGGGACCAAAGGAAGCTCCATATTATACTAATTCATGTCATATACCACCAAATGAAGTAAAGGGATTAAAGCAATTATTTGATCATCAAGATGATCTTCAAATATTGTTTACAGGAGGAACTGTTGTTCATATATATTGTGATGGTGCAATTAGTGGAGATGCCGCAAAGCATATAGTAAAAACAATTTGTGAAAAATACAGAACTCCATATATAAGTCTTTCACCTTTAAATAGATACTGTGAAGACCATGGATATATTAAAGAAAAGGTGGATAATTGTCCTATATGTGGTAAAAAGTTAGATTTATATCAAAGAATAACAGGATATTTAAGAAAAGTAGAATTCTTTAATGATGGTAAAAAATCAGAGTTTAAGGATAGGAATCAATTAAAGCTATGATTATAAGACTTAAAGGAATTGTTCATGAAAGAGTAGAGGATGCCCCATTTATGGGTGCTCTTATTTCTGCAATAGATTGTAAGTTTAATTGTAAGGGATGCTTTAATCAATCTATAAAGGAATTACCTACAATAGAAATGGATTCAGAGGATATAATAAAAGAAGTACTTAAAAATCCATTTAATGAAGGAATAATACTTGCAGGGTTAGAGTGGTCTTTGCAGCCTGATGAACTTAGAGAATTAGTAAAGACTTCACTTAATAATAATTTAAAGGTTATTATTTACTCAGGGCTTACAGAAGAAGAATTTGCTTTGAAATTTCCTGATATATATAATTTAAATAAAGGTATATATTTTAAGTTTGGAAGATATTTAGAAAATTTAGCAACAGATAATAATATACAATATGATGTGAAATTGGCATCATCAAATCAAAAAATATTAAAAAAATAGAGTTAAGTTTATATAAAAATTTAAACAAAGGAAGATGATATTATGAGTAAAACTATAAATTCATATTGGGGCGTTGAACTAAAACCATATGTAACAAAACAAGGAAGCAAAACTTTAGCTGTAGTATTACCTGGAATTGGATATACTTTAGATAGAGTAACATTAGAATATTCAGGAGAATTAGCATTAAACTTAGGCTATGACTTAGTAAGGATTGAGTATGGTTTCCAAGTTACAAGAAAGCCATTTAATGTACCAGAAGAATTTGACATTATAGTAAAAGAATCATTAGAACAATTAAAGAGTGTACTAGAAGATGGAAACTATGAAAATATAGTTATAATAGGTAAGAGTATAGGAACTGCAGTACAAACAGAATTAAATAAGAGTGTAAAAGATTATAATGTAACTAATATTTATATAAGCCCAATAGATAAAACAGCAGGACTTGGAATATTAGAAGATTCATTAGTAATAACAGGAACTAAAGATCCACTTTTATCAAAGGAAAATGTTGAAAAGATAAAAGATATAAAGGGTGTACAATTAATTAGCATAAAAGATGCAGATCATCCTTTAAATATTGAAAAGAATCCTATTGAAAGCTTAAAGATTCAATTGGAAATAATAGAAGCTATGAAGAAATTTTTAAATAGATAATGACAAAATAAATAACTGTTAATTCAAAAATAACCCTCGTAAGTAAATTAAATATTTTACTTACGAGGGTTATTTTATTTTAAAAACATTAAAATGAAAATAATTTTCTAAAAAATAAAAAATATTAAAATAAATTTTAAAAAACTATTGAAATTTAGTTAGAAAAGGATTACAATTAGCTCATAAAAAGAAAATAATTTTCAAAAGGGTGGTAAAAATGTTAGAAAAGATAAAGGGAAAACTAATAGTATCTTGCCAAGCATTAGAAGATGAGCCGTTACATAGTTCCTTTATTATGGGCAGAATGGCTAAAGCTGCTAAAGAAGGTGGAGCTATTGGAATAAGAGCCCAAGGCGTTAGTGATATTAATGAAATAAAAAAAGTTACAGGATTACCTGTAATAGGAATAATAAAAAGAAATTATGAAGATTCAGAAATTTATATAACACCAACTATTAAAGAAATAGAAGAACTTCTTGGAACAGAATGCGAAATGATAGCATTAGATGCAACAAATAGAAGAAGACCTAACGGTGAAGATATAAAAGATTTAATCCATTGTATTCATAAGGGCAATAGATTAGCTATGGCAGATATATCAACTTTTGAAGAAGGTGTACAAGCTGAGAAGCTAGGTTTTGATTGTATGTCAACAACACTTTCTGGATATACACCATATTCTACACAAGGTGAAGGGGTAGACTTTGATCTACTAGAGAAGTTAGTAAAAACAGTAAATATTCCAGTAATCTGTGAAGGAAAAATAAATACACCAGAGGATTTGAAAAAAGCCTTTGAACTTGGAGCTTATTCAGCAGTAGTTGGAGGAGCTATAACAAGACCACAACAGATAACTAGAAGATTTACAAAGATTTTAAAATAAATAATTATAAAAATTTTGGGAGGTTAACATTATGAAAGGTATTTATTCAGCTTTATTAGTTTCATTTGATAAGGAAGGAAATATAAACGAAAAAGGATTAAGAGAAATCATTAGACATAACATTGATGTATGTAAAATAGATGGTCTTTATGTTGGAGGAAGTACTGGAGAAAACTTTATGCTTTCAACAGAGGAAAAGAAAAGAATTTTTGAAATTGCTATGGACGAAGTAAAAGGACAAGTTAAGTTAATAGCTCAAGTTGGATCAGTTAATTTAAAGGAAGCTGTAGAACTTGCAAAGTTCACAACTGATTTAGGATATGATGCAATATCAGCAGTAACACCATTTTATTATAAATTCGATTTTAGCGAAATCAAAAATTACTATGAAACAATAATAAATTCAGTAGATAACAAACTTATTATATATTCAATTCCATTCTTAACTGGAGTAAACATGTCATTAGATCAATTTGCAGAGCTTTTTGAAAATGAAAAAATTATCGGAGTTAAATTTACAGCAGCAGATTTCTATATGTTAGAACGTATGAGAAAGCGTTTCCCTGATAAATTAATATTTGCAGGATTTGATGAAATGATGTTACCAGCAACAGTACTTGGAGTTGATGGTGCAATAGGTTCAACATTTAATGTAAATGGAGTTCGTGCAAGAGAAATATTTGAAGCAGCACAAAAGGGAGATATAAAGACTGCTTTAGAAGTTCAACATGTAACTAATGACTTAATAACTGATATTTTAAATAATGGTCTTTATCAAACAATTAAGTTAATTCTTGAAGAACAAGGTGTTGATGCAGGATATTGCAGACAACCAATGAAAGAAGCAACAGAAGAAATGGTTGCAAAGGCAAAAGAAATTAACAAAAAATACTTTTAATAATTAATTAAAAAAATAAACTCTATTAGATTAATGGAATTTTCCATTAATCTAATAGAACAAAAAAATATAAAAGGGGAGAGTAAATATGCAAGGATTTACGAAATTTGATTTAGTTGTTTTAGTTGTTTATTTAGCACTTGTATTATTCGCTGGATTAAAATTCTCTAAGAAAGAAATGAAGGGTAAGGAGTTCTTCAGAGGTGATGGAACAATTCCTTGGTGGGTTACTTCAGTTTCAATTTTTGCAACACTTTTAAGTCCAATTTCTTTCTTATCATTAGCGGGAAATTCATATAAAGGTACTTGGATTCTTTGGTTTGCACAATTAGGTATGTTTATAGCAGTACCTCTTACTATAAGATATTTCTTACCAGTTTACAGTAGATTAGATATCGATACTGCTTATGAATACTTAGAAATCAGATATAAAGATAAAGGTCTTAGAATTCTTGGAGCTATAATGTTTATAGTTTACCAAATTGGACGTATGGCAATAATCATGTATTTACCATCAATGGTACTTGCAAATCTTACAGGCATAAATGTTTATTTACTTATTATTGCAATGGGAGTTATAGCAATAATTTACTCATACACAGGAGGATTAAAGTCAGTACTATGGACAGACTTTATTCAAGGTTGTGTACTTATAGCAGGTATTATATTTTCATTAATATTCTTAGTTTCAACAATTAACGGTGGATTTGGTTCAATAATGAGTCAATTAACTGAAGGTGGAAAATTCTTAGCATCAACAGAACCAGTATTTGATGCAAATATATTTAAATCAAGTGTATTCTTATTAATTGTAGGTGGTGGTTTAAATACTTTTTCATCATATATATCAAGCCAAGATATAGTTCAAAGATTTACAACAACTACTGACATAAAACAATTAAAGAAAATGACATATGGAAACTTAGTATTATCATTATTTGTTGCTACTATATTCTACTTAATTGGAACAGCACTATTTGTATTCTACAAACAAAACCCAGCATTATTACAAACAGCACAACAAGACCAAATATTTGCTTCATACATAGCTTATCAATTACCTGTTGGTATAACTGGAATAGTTTTAGCAGCTATTTATGCAGCAGCTCAATCAACACTTTCAACTGGATTAAACTCAGTTGCAACAAGCTGGACTTTAGATATTCAAAAATACATATCAAAAGATATGTCAATGGCAAAACAAACAAGATTTGCTCAATATATTTCTTTAGGTGTTGGTATTGCATCAATTGGAATGGCAGTTATATTAGCTAACGGTGGAGTTAAATCAGCTTATGAGTGGTTCAATGGATTTATGGGACTTGTACTTGGAGTTTTAGCTGGAATATTCATACTTGGAATATTCTTTAAGAAAGCAACAAGAACTGGAGCATATGCAGGATTTATAGCATCAGCAATAGCTGTAATAGTATGTAAATATGGTGGATTTGATGTAAGCATATGGTCATACTCAATAATATCAATTGGAGTTTCAGTAGTAGTTGGAATGATAGTTTCATTAATGACTCAATCACAAGTTGTTGATGAAAAGACACAAAATGAAGCTACTATTTATTACAATAAAGAAAAAGATAAAGATGATAATGAAAAGAGAGAAGCTGCTTTATCATAATATTAATCTTAAATAAAGCGACTTTATGGGAGGTAATGAAATGATATTTGGAAATTTAAATGATTTAGAAAGCTATGATTATTTACCTGAATTAGTAAAGAAGGCTTTAAAACATGCTTTAGAAAATAATGTAATAGAATATGAAGCAGGAAGTCATGAAATTGATGGAGATAAGCTTTTCTTAAATAGAGTTAATTATACTACAAAGGACAAGAAAGATCGTTTCTGGGAAGGTCATAAAAAATATATAGATGTTCATGTAGTATTTGATGGAAAAGAAAGAATAAATCTTAACTTTAAAGAAAATTTAAAATTTAAAGAATATGTTGAAAAGGATGATTTCCTTTCATTTGAAGGAGATGAAAATTCTTCAGTAGTTCTTGAAAAGGGAGATTTTCTAATATGTTATCCAGCTGATATTCATATGACTTGTTTAAAGGCAGATGAAAATTCAGATGATGTTAAAAAGGCTATTTACAAAGTAATATTATAAAAAAATCTTATTGTTAATTAAAATACCCTATAACATAATAATTATGTTGTAGGGTATTATTGTCTAAATTTATTAAAGGAGAGTTTTTTATGAATAAACCTGAAATTGATGTATTTTTATTAATAGGTCAAAGTAATGCTTTAGGAATGGGAGATGTAAATTTTGCACCTATCCCTAATGGAAAATGTTTTGAATATGTTGAACTTGATGAAATAATTCCAATGAGAAAATTTTTAGATGTATCAAGAGGTAATGGAACTGTAGCTCCAAGTTTTTCTTTAAAATGGAATGAACTAACAGGAAGAGCTATTTGTTTTATACATAGTGCAGTAGATGGATCTATGATAAAAAATTGGGGACATGATAGATATAATTATTTACTAAACACTTTAGATAAATATAAAAGGGGTATAGAAACTATAAGTAGAATATATTCAATAAATAAACAGTGTGCAATATGGATTCAAGGAGAAAGTGATGGAAAGTATGGAACGGATCCTCTTTATTATAGAGAAAGACTCAAATTATTAGTAAATGATTTGAGAAATATAGGAATTGAAGATGTATTTTTAAGTCTTACTGCTTATTGGGATGGTGTTTGTGATAAGAGAATGCATAATATTGTAGCCACTCAAATTATTACAGCAGAAGAATGTGAAAACTTATTTGTTGGATCTAATCTTGCATTAACTTTTAGAGAAAGAGGACTTTTAATTGATGAAGTTCATTATTCACAAAAGGCTTTAAATGAATTAGGAGAAAATCTAGCTAATAATATATATAATTATTATAGTAATGGTGAAATTCCTAAGTTAAAAGATATAATTAACTTAGAAGGTAATAAAATGTATATAAGAGAATTAATTAAATTATACAATAATATATAGAGGTGATTTAATATGAGATTATTTGCAGGTATAGATATTGGTGGAACTAATATTAAATATGGAGTTATAGAGGAAGAGGGGAATATAATTAAGTCTTCTGAAAGATCAACTGAGGCTCATAAGGGTGGAATGAGCATAATAGATAAGGTTAAAGAAATAATTAGAGAAATGAATAAGGAATATAAAATAGAAGGAATATGTGTATCTACAGCTGGTATGGTTTGTCCAAAGGAAGGAAAAATAGTATATGCAGGACCTACTATCCCAAATTATACAGGAGTTGAAATAAAAAAGATTTTAGAAAAAGAATTTAATATAAAATGTGAAGTAGAAAATGATGTCAACTGTGCTGCCTTAGGTGAATTATGGCTTGGAGCTGGAAAAGGAAAAGAATCAATGGCATGTATGACAATTGGAACAGGAATAGGAGGAGCTATAATAGCTGATGGTAAAATAATACCTGGCTTTAGTAATTCAGCAGGGGAGATTGGTTATATGCTAGTTAATGGAGAGCAAATACAAAACATTGCATCAACTACTGCTTTAGTAAGAAGTGTAGCAAATAGAAAAGGTATAGATGAAAATGATATAAATGGTAAAGAAATATTTAAAGGTTATGAAGAGGGAGATTCTATATGTATAGATGAAATTGAAAAATTAGCAGATACTTTAGCCCTTGGAATAACAAATATAGTTTATTTATTTAATCCTGAAGTTGTTGTATTAGGTGGAGGAATTATGGCTAGAGAAGATATTCTAAGACCTTTAATTGATAAATCATTAAAGAAATATTTAATAGAATCAGTTTATAATAATACTAATATAGCTTTTGCAGAACTTAAAAATACAGCTGGAATGATGGGTGCTGTGTATAATTTTAAAAATAGGGAGTTAATGTAATTATACATTAATAATGCTATACTAATTACAAAGATAAATGAAAATATAAGAAATTTAGAAGAGGTGTATCATGGGAATATTAGAACAACTTAAGGAACCTGATTTTAAAGCTACAAAATCAGATAAAGCTTTAATTAAATATATAGAAGCAAATTTAGATGAGGTTATATATAAGTCAATTTCAGAAATTGCAAGAGAATCTAATATAGGAGAGGCAACTATAACAAGATTTACAAAAAAAGCTGGATTTAATGGGTTTCAAGATTTTAAGGTTACCTTGGCAAAGGAATTATCTATTGAGAAAAAAACAAGTGTTATAAGCTCTCATGTGCACAAAGATGAAGGGGTAATGGAAACTGCTAATAAATTATTAAAAGCTACAATTGATGTCTTAGATGGAACCGTATGCAAAATAGATAAAAACATAATAAATCAATGTAGAGAATTAATACTTACAGCTAAAAAAGTTTATTTTATAGGAATAGGATATTCAGGAGTTGTAGCTATTGATAGTAATTATAAATTTATGAGAATAGGTTTAAATACTGTATCTATAACAGATAGCCACACTATGGTTATTATGTCATCTATAATGAATAGAGGAGATGTAGTTGTTGCAATATCTCACTCAGGAACAACAAAAGAAATATTAAAAACAGTAGAACTTGCAAAAGAAAATAAAGTTAAAGTTATATCATTAACAGAAGATACTAATAATCCTTTAAGAAATTTAGCTGATGCTGAGTTAACCTATGTATCTTCAGAAACAATTTTAGAAACAGGTTCATTATCATCTAAAATACAACAAATATTTTTAATGGATTTAGTATATACAGAGGTTATTAAAGACATGTTTAATGAAGCAGTAGATAGAAAGTTAAGAACTACAAATGCCATTGAATATTATAATGAAGGAATTTAATTAATACAAAAATTAATATATTAAAAAGTATATAAATAAGATATCTAAAAAAATTTAGATATCTTATTTTAATTTTTTGTAATAAAAGTTAAAATAAGTGATAAAATAATATGTATGAAAAATATTAGATAATAATATGTTAAAAAAGATGCTAATAAATATGTTTTTGAAAAAAGTTCTGAAATATTTTACAAGTTGTCCAATAAAACTGGTATGTATTTTACAGCAGTTTTGTAGTAAGATGAATTCAAGGTTTAAAATTAATAAGGAAGTGATGTTTAAATGATGATGAACACTCACATGATGATTGCAGATTATATACTAAATAATTTTAGAGATGATAGATTACATTTAATAAATAGAAAAAGATTTATTTGGGGGAACATAAAACCTGATTGTGCCTCAAGATATAAATTTAAAAAACATTATTACGATGAAAGTATAGATATGATAGTTGGTATGATAGAAAAATTATCTTCACTATCAATAACTGAAATAAATAATGAAAGCAGCATAGGAAAGTTTAGTGGAGCCTTAGGGGTTGTATGCCACTTCTTAACAGACTATTATTGTCTACCTCATTTTCAAAGATGGGAGTTTAAAAGTGCAATGAAACCTCATATTATGTATGAGAGAGAACTTTCAAAGGTTGCCAAAAATTATAATATTGATGTAATTAAAAATAATAGGGTAAAAATAAACAATGTGAGATATTTTATAGACGAGACATTAAAATTATATGCAACAGAGGAAAGTTATATAAATGATTTAAATTTTGCATATTATGTTTGTAGTAATGTATTTAATATGATTATTGAGTCTGTAGTTGAGAATGAGAGAAAACTTAATGAAGAAAAAATATCTTCAATTAATATTAATGAAGAAGATGAAAAAAGAATTGCAATGTAGTTAATTCTATAAAAAAGAATATAAAAAGTAATTTATTAAGAGTATAAAATAAAAATATTTTATACTCTTTTTTGTTGTAAAATATTGACCTTTTAAATACATAAGGATATAATGAACATATGAGCAATCATTCATATGTTTGGAGGAGTTTTTATGGAAAAAGATTCAATAGATAAATGCAGTGGGAATATAATACATCAAGATAGAATTGATTATGCAAAGGAGAGATTACCAAAGGAAGAAACTTTATATGATTTAGCAGAATTATTTAAAGTTTTTGGTGATACCACAAGAATAAAAATAATATGTGCTTTATATGAAAGCGAAATGTGTGTATGTGATATAGCATCACTTTTAAATATGACTCAATCAGCAGTATCACATCAGCTAAGAACTTTAAAAGCAGCAAGATTAGTTAAATTTAGAAGAGAAGGAAAGTCAGTTTATTATTCTTTAGATGATGAACACATTATGAGAATATTTAATGAAGGACTAAATCACGTAAATGAATAAAAGGAGGTACTTTTCATGGAAAATAAGAAAATAAAACTTTCGTTAAATGGATTAGATTGTGCAAATTGTGCAGCTAAAATTGAAAAAAGTGTTAGTGAGTTCCAAGAAGTAAAGGAAGCAACCTTAAATTTTTCTTTTAAACTACTTATAATTAAATATGATGGTAACGTTGATGAAAAATATATTATTGATAAAGTTACTAAAGTAGTTAAAGATTTAGAGCCAGATGTTACTGTAGAAAAATATGTATTAAGATCTTCTAATAATTATAGAAAGGTTGAAGATTCACATTTAGGACATTGTAATGATGGATGTTGTACAAGCCATCAGGAAGATCATCATGGTCATGATCATAATAAAGGTAATAAAATAATAAAAGAAGAAAAACCAAACTTTTTAAAAGATAACTTAAGATTAATAATAGGAATAGTTTTATTTATAATAGGTATGATATTTAATGAAAATCCAGTTATATTAATAGCCGCCTATTTATTTGCAGGATTTGATGTTCTTTTAAGTTCAGTTAGAAATATATTAAAGGGAAAAGTATTTGATGAAAACTTTTTAATGAGTATAGCTACAATTGGAGCAATTGCAATTAAACAATATCCAGAAGGGGTAGCAGTTATGCTATTTTATGAAATAGGGGAAATGTTCCAAAGCTATGCAGTAAATAGATCAAGAAATTCAATATCAGAACTTATGGATATTAAAGCAGAGTATGCTAATTTAGATAAAGATAATAAAATAATTAAAGTTTCACCAGAGGAAGTTAAGGTAGATGACATAATTATAATAAAACCGGGAGAGAGAGTTCCTTTAGATGGAATAATAATAAGTGGAAATACTTCAGTAGATTCATCAGCCCTTACAGGAGAATCAATACCAGTAAGTAAAAATGAAGGTGATGAACTATTAGCTGGATGTATAAATAGTACAAACACAATAAAGGTTAGAGTAACAAAGGAATTTGAAGATTCCACAGTTGCAAGAATATTAGAACTTGTACAAAATTCAAGTAGTAAAAAAGCTTTAACAGAAAAGTTTATAACTAAATTTGCAAAATATTATACCCCTATAGTTGTATTTTCAGCATTAGCATTAGCTATAATTCCTCCTTTAGTAATTGAAAATGGAGTTTGGAGTGAATGGATATATAGAGCATTAATATTTTTAGTAGTTTCTTGTCCATGTGCATTAGTAGTTTCAGTACCATTAGGATTATTTGCAGGTATTGGTGGAGCTTCTAAAAGAGGTATATTAATTAAAGGTGGTAATTATTTAGAAACATTAAAAGATGTTGACACAGTTGTATTTGATAAAACAGGTACTCTAACTAAAGGAGTATTTAAAGTTTCTAAAATAAATAATGTAGGTATTTCAAAAAGTGATCTTTTAAAATATGCTGCAATATGTGAGAGTTATTCAAACCATCCTATAGCAAAGTCAATAATGCAAGAATATAAAAAATCTAATAATGTAGATGATTTAGTTATTGATAGCCAAAAAGAAATATCAGGAAAAGGTGTTGTAGCTAAAGCATATAATAAAGTTATATTAGCAGGAAATAAAAAGTTAATGGATGCAAACAATATTACTGTTCCAAGTGAAGATGAGATAGGAACAATAGTATATGTAGCAGTAGATAATGAATATAAAGGAAGCATAATAATATCAGATGAAATAAAAGAAGATTCAAAGGAAGCTATTAAGGAATTAAAAGATATTGGAGTTAAAAATATTGTTATGCTAACTGGAGATAGTAAAAAGGTAGCAGAGTCAGTTGGAAAAGAAATAGGTATAGATAATATATATTCAGAACTTTTACCAAATAATAAGGTAGAAAAGGTTGAAGAACTTCTAGAAGAAAAGAAAAGTGGAAAACTTGCCTTTGTTGGTGATGGAATAAATGATGCTCCAGTACTTGCAAGAGCAGATGTTGGAGTTGCAATGGGTGGAATAGGATCAGATGCAGCTATAGAGGCAGCTGATGTTGTTTTAATGAAGGATGAAATTAATGCTTTAGTAGATGCCATAAAGATATCAAGAAGAACTAATAAAATATTATGGCAAAATATAATATTTTCATTAGGAATAAAGTTATTAGTTTTAATTCTTGCAACATTAGGAGATGCAAATATGTGGGAAGCAGTATTTGCAGATGTTGGAGTTACTTTAATAGCAGTTTTAAATTCAATGAGAGCCCTTAGATATAAAAGATAGTTTATTATAATATTTAAATTATAAATTAATATCATTGAATTAAAAAAGTTAAAGCTTAGTATAGGGAAATCTATACTAAGCTTTAATAAATTTCTGGGATATAAAATAATTTATTAACAATATAAAGTTTTTAATAAATTAACCTTAGAAGTAAAAATTAGTATTTCTTACAAAGGTTAAGTTTTACAAATATAAATGGAGCTATTGATGTAATCCACATAGTTAATGAGAAGTATTTTAAAATAGTAAAAGAAGTTCCCTTTAAATATTTTGAAAATAATAGATAAATTATTAAAGCTCCAGCTGTTCCAATTGTACATTTTATTATTTGAGTTAATGTTTTTCCATTTGGGTTAAATTTTATGTATTTCTTCTCTAATTTTAAGGATATAACAAATCCAATAAAGGCTCCAAGTGCTTTGTTTAAATCATTACTTGGTAAAAATAATCCAAGAACTAAAAATATTATTAAGGAATAAATAATTAGTGATGATGATTTATCAAAGGATTTATCAAATATTTTATTTGAAATAAAAACAGAGATTATTCCAATAATTGTTCCAGCTACAACATCCTTTGGCCAATGAACACCTAAATAAAGCCTAGATACAGGAACCATAATAAGCATAAATATTCCAATAATCCATACATATTTATTTCTAAATTCGTTCATTATAAAAGCAAAGGAGGTTGCATTTCCTTGAGAGTGACCAGAAGGAAAGGAACTACCTGTTGCAGTTTTTACTTCATTACTTGTTATTCCACTTTGTCCAATTGGTCTTGGTGAATTAAACAATCCTTTTAATACATTATTTAATGAGAATGAAAATATAATTGCATATAAAAATTTATAACCTAATCTTTTGTTAATACACCAAAATAGTATTACAGAAAAGATTACTCCAATAGTTGGTCCACCTACATGGGTTATAATACTAAAAAAATAATCTAAAAATGGATTTGAAAAACTTTGTATAAATTTTATTACTTCCATTTGTTCAGTCCTTTCATTAATAAGTTTAAAAAATATTATATACTAAGTAGTTTATAGTATACAAGTAATTCCATTGACAAAGATTTTAAAGGTAAGTATAATGTACTACGGTAAATATTTCAGGCAGAACAAAAAAGGTAGCATACAGGAGAAATCCTGTTATAAAGTTTGGTTTAAACTTTATATCTTAAATAAAGTTTATATATAGGTAATAATCTTATATATAAACTTTATTTTTTTATATAAAGAATAGATTATCATATATATTTTATGATAATATAATAGTGATGAGAAAAGATGTTTTAATTTTAAAGCTTTTAAGTATGAATTTATTAAGAATATATGATAATATTATAAAAAAACACTTATTAAGGAGAATACAGTATGGAAAAAAAGAAAAATATTTCTATGGCTGTTATCAAAAGATTGCCTAAATACCACAGATATTTAAATGAGCTATTAAGAAATGATGTTGATAGAATCTCTTCTAAAGAATTAGGAGAAAAAATAGGCTTTACAGCTTCACAAATACGTCAAGACTTAAACTGCTTTGGTGATTTTGGGCAACAAGGATACGGTTATAATGTAAGAGAACTTGCAGCACAAATAAGTAATATACTCGGTTTAGAAAACGAGCATAATTCTATAATAATTGGTGCAGGTAATATAGGGCAAGCAATTGCAAATTACACTAGATTTGGATCAATGGGCTTTAATTTAAAAGCTATATTTGATGCTAATCCAAAACTTTTAGGAATGAAAATAAGAGATGTTGAAATTCAAGACATTGATAATTTAAAATCATTCGTAAAAAATAATAAAATAGATATTGGTGTAATTTGTGTGCCAAGAATAAATGCACAAAAAGTTTGTGATACTTTAGTCGAAGGTGGAGTTAAAGGAATTTGGAATTTTGCACCAGTAGATCTTGTGGTTCCAGATAACGTAACAGTAGAGAATGTACACCTTAGTGAGAGTTTACTTACTTTAGTATATTTACTTCATGATAAAGAAAACAACCAATAATAAATGGTTAAAAATAAAAAAAATAATCAATGTAATAGATTTATATTGCAAAAAATTTAACAAAGTATTATAATTATAATTGAAGTTGAGAGACTTCAATTATTTTTTGCTATCATTTGTTATAATATTAACAAAGATAGAAAATTGAATTTTATTTCAAAAACTTAAAGATGAATGTATTCTCAAAAATGAATGTTAACTTAATTAAAATATTATAAATAGGTAGTTGCCGAAGGAGGGCTTTATTAATGGAATTAAAAAATGTGCTTCTTGAAAAAGAAGGAAATTTAGCTATTGTAACAATTAATAGACCAAAGGCATTAAATGCTTTAAATTCAGAAACTTTAAAAGATATTGACACAGTAATAACAAACTTAGAAGAAGATAATAATATAACTTGTGTTATTTTAACTGGAGCTGGAGAGAAATCTTTTGTTGCAGGTGCAGATATTTCAGAAATGAAGGATTTAAATGAAGAACAAGGAAAAGAGTTTGGAATTTTAGGAAATAAAGTATTTAGAAGACTAGAAAAATTAGATAAACCAGTTATTGCAGCGATTTCAGGATTTGCATTAGGTGGTGGCTGTGAGCTTTCAATGGCATGTGACATTAGAATAGCTTCAGAAAAAGCTAAATTTGGTCAACCAGAAGCTGGACTTGGAATAACTCCAGGATTTGGTGGAACTCAAAGACTAGCAAGAATAGTTGGACTAGGAAAAGCAAAAGAACTTATTTATACATGTGATATTATTAGAGCTGATGAAGCTTTAAGAATAGGATTAGTAAACAAAGTAGTTCCTCTAGAAAACTTAATGGAAGAAGCAAAGGCTATGGCAAATAAAATAATGGCTAATGCTCCAATTGCAGTTAAGTTATGCAAAGATGCAATAGGAAGAGGAATGCAAGTTGATATAGATGAAGCAATAATGATAGAAGCAGAAGACTTTGGTAAATGCTTTAGCACAGAAGACCAAGTAGAAGGAATGACTGCTTTTATGGAGAGAAGAGCTAAAAACTTCCAAAATAAATAATTTAAAAAATAATTATAAATTCACTGATAATAAGGGTGTATTAATTAGGAGGGTAATTTAAATGAATTTCCAATTAACTAGAGAACAAGAATTAGTAAGACAAATGGTTAGAGAATTCGCTATAAACGAAGTAAAACCAATTGCAGCTGAAATTGACGAAACAGAAAGATTCCCAATGGAAAATGTACAAAAAATGGCTAAGCTTGGTATGATGGGAATACCTTTTAAGAAGGAATTTGGTGGGGCTAATGGAGATGTACTTTCATATATATTAGCTGTTGAAGAATTATCAAAGGTTTGTGCAACAACAGGAGTTATACTTTCAGCACATACATCACTTTGTGCTTCATTAATAAATGAATTTGGTAAACCAGCACAAAAGGAAAAATATTTAATTCCTCTTGCAAAGGGAGAAAAAATTGGAGCCTTCGGTTTAACTGAACCAGGAGCTGGTACAGATGCATCTGGACAACAAACAACTGCAGTTTTAGATGGAGATCATTATGTATTAAATGGTTCAAAAATATTCATAACAAATGGTGGAGTTGCTGATACTTTCATAATATTTGCTATGACAGATAAATCAAAGGGAACAAAAGGAATATCAGCTTTCATAGTTGAAAAAGATTTTGAAGGATTCTCAATTGGTAAACTTGAAGAGAAGATGGGTATTAGAGCATCATCAACTACTGAGTTAATTATGGAAAATTGTATAGTTCCAAAGGAAAACCTAATTGGACAAGAGGGTAGAGGATTTGGAATTGCAATGAAAACTTTAGATGGTGGTAGAATTGGTATAGCTACTCAAGCATTAGGAATTGCAGGTGGAGCATTAGAAGAAGCTGTTAATTATATGAAAGAAAGAAAACAATTTGGTAGACCTCTTTCAGCATTCCAAGGATTACAATGGATGATTGCTGAAATGGATACAAAAGTTGAAGCAGCAAGACACTTAGTATACAAAGCAGCATGTTTAAAACAAGCTGGACTTCCATATTCAGTTGATGCAGCAAGAGCTAAATTATTTGCAGCAGAAGTAGCAATGGAAGTTACAACTAAGGCAGTACAAATATTTGGTGGATATGGATACACTAAAGAATATCCAGTTGAAAGAATGATGAGAGATGCTAAGATAACAGAAATTTATGAAGGAACTTCAGAAGTTCAAAAAATGGTTATCGCAGGAAGCAAGTTAAGATAGGGGAGGCTTTTAAAAAATGAATATATTAGTTTGTTTAAAACAAGTTCCAGATACAACAGCAGTAAAGATAGATCCAAAAACAGGAACACTTATAAGAGATGGAGTTCCATCAATAATAAATCCAGAGGATAAGCATGCATTAGAAGCTGCCCTTCAAATAAAAGATAAATCAGGAGCAAAGGTTACTGTAATTAGTATGGGACCTCCTCAAGCCAAGGATGCTTTAAGAGAAGCTTTATGTATGGGAGCTGATGAAGCAGTACTTATAACTGATAGAGCATTTGCAGGAGCAGATACACTTGCAACTTCAAAGGCATTAGCAGGAGCAATCAATAAATTAGAATATGACATAATATTTGCAGGAAGACAAGCAATTGATGGAGATACAGCACAAGTTGGACCAGAAATAGCAGAACATTTAGGAATTCCTCAAGTAACTTATGTTCAAGATGTTAAGATAGAAGAAGATGGACTATTAGTAAATAGAGCATTAGAAGATGGATATGAATTAATAAAAGTTAAGGCACCATGTCTTTTAACAGCAATAGAAGAATTAAATCATCCAAGATATATGAATGTTGGATTAATATTTGATACAGTTGATAAAGAAGTAACTATATGGTCAGCAGATGATATAGATGTAGATAAAGCAGAATTAGGACTTAAAGGTTCACCTACAAAGGTTAAGAAGTCAATGACTAAGGAAGTTAAAGGGGCTGGAGAACTTATCAAAGAAGGTCCAAAGGACGCAGCTAAATATGTTATCGGAAAATTAAAAGAAAAACACTACATCTAAAATTGGGAGGTAATTTTAAAATGAATATAGCAGATTACAATGGCGTATGGGTATTTGCTGAACAAAGAGAAGGCGAATTACAAAAGGTATCATTAGAATTATTAGGCGAAGGTAGAAAAATTGCAGATAAATTAGGAGTTAAACTTACAGCGTTATTATTAGGTAATAACATAAAAGGTTTAGCAAATACATTAGGAGAAAATGGTGCTGATGAAGTTATAGTTGCAGATAACAAAGAATTAGAGCATTATACAACTGATGGATATACAAAAGTTATATGTGATTTAGCAACAGAAAGAAAGCCAGGAATATTATTTATAGGAGCTACTTTCATAGGAAGAGACTTAGGACCAAGAGTTGCAGCTAGATTATCAACAGGATTAACAGCTGACTGTACTCAATTAGATGTTGTAGCAGAAAATGGAGACCTTCTAGCTACAAGACCAGCATTTGGTGGAAACTTAATGGCAACAATAGCTTGTCCAGATCATAGACCACAAATGGCAACAGTAAGACCTGGAGTTTTCTCAAAGGTTGAAGAAAAAAATGACAACTTCAAGGTAGAAGAAGTTGAAGTTAAACTTTCAAGTGAAGACATAAGAACAAAAGTAGTTGAAATAGTAAAAGAAACTAGAGAAATTGAAGATATAAGTGAAGCAAACTTCATTATCTCTGGTGGTAGAGGAATGGGAAGTAAAGAAAATTTCCAAAAACTTTATGAATTAGCAGAAGTTTTAGAAGGATCAGTTGCAGGTTCAAGAGCAGCAGTTGATAAGGGATGGATAGAAAGAGATTATCAAGTTGGTCAAACAGGAAAGACAGTAAGACCTAACATATATATAGCATGTGGTATTTCAGGAGCAATCCAACACGTAGCTGGTATGCAAGATTCAGATATGATTATTGCTGTAAACAAAGATGATAGTGCTCCAATAATGAAGATGGCTGACTATGCAATAGTTGGTGACATAAACAAAGTATTACCAGAACTAATAGCACAATTTAGAGAAGTAAAAGAAGGTAAATAAAACTTTCAACTTAAAATTTAGGAGGGTGTTAATTATGAAAAAGATATTTGTTTTAGGCGCAGGAACTATGGGAGCTGGAATAGCTCAAACATTTGCACAAAAGGGATACGAAGTAATTGTTAGAGATATTAAAGATGAGTTTGTTGAAAGAGGATTAGCAGGAATTAATAAGAGTCTTTCAAGATTAGTTACTAAAGGAAAGATGACAGAAGAAGCTAAAGAAGAAATATTAGGAAGACTTTCAGGAACAACTGATATGGCTTTAGCTGCTGATTGTGATTTAGTAATAGAAGCTGCTGTAGAAAATATGAAAATCAAGAAAGAAATATTCGTTGAATTAGATGAAATTTGTAAGCCAGAAACAATCTTAGCTTCAAATACATCATCATTATCAATTACTGAAGTTGCATCAGCAACAAAGAGAGCAGATAAGGTTATCGGAATGCATTTCTTTAACCCAGCTCCAGTAATGAAATTAGTTGAAATCATTAGAGGAATAGCTACAAGCCAAGAAACTTTTGATGCTGTTAAAGCATTATCAGTAGAAATTGGAAAGGAACCTGTAGAAGTTGCAGAAGCTCCAGGATTTGTAGTAAACAGAATATTAATTCCAATGATAAATGAAGCAAGTTTTATACTTCAAGAAGGAATAGCTTCTCCAGAAGATATAGATACAGCTATGAAATATGGTGCTAACCACCCAATGGGACCTTTAGCATTAGGAGATTTAATAGGATTAGATGTTTGCTTAGCTATTATGGATGTTTTATACACTGAAACAGGAGATAGCAAGTACAGAGCATCAAATATATTAAGAAAATATGTAAGAGCTGGATGGCTTGGAAGAAAGACTGGAAGAGGATTCTTTGATTATAGCAAGTAATTAATATAATTAATTATAAAATATACTTATACACTCAAAAAAACTACACTGTTAAATTATTAAAAAAGCACTATTAAATTAGTGCTTTTTTATTATTTTAATATTATTTAATAAACTTAAATAACATTAAATAAATTTATTTAAATTTGTATTGAAATGGTAATTAAATTATACAATAATATAAAAGTAACTGCTTTTTTTAACATATAAATAATCAATATAAAGGATGGTGTAAAATTGAATAGGAAGATTTTTAAGGGGATAACATTATTTTTATCAGTAAGCTTTATATGGGGATTAGGTACTACTGAAGCTTATGCATGGGATGGAAAGGTTGATGGAACTGGAACACATGCTATGATAGTAACACAAGGTATTAAAATACTAGAAAATGATTTATCAAAGGATGAACCTCAAGAGATAAAGAAAAATTTAGAGATATTAAAAAATAATATCCATGATTTCAAGGTAGGTTCTACATATCCAGATTATGATCCAAACGAATATGACTTATATCAAGACCATTTCTGGGACCCTGATACAGGGAATAACTTTACAAAGGATAATAAGTGGTATTTAGCTTATGCAATACCTGACACAGGAGAATCACAGCTTAGAAAGTGTTCTGCATTAGCTAGATATGAATGGCAAAGAGGAAATTATAAAAAGGCAGCATTTTATTTAGGAGAGGCTATGCATTATTTTGGTGATATAGATACTCCATATCATCCATCAAATGTAACTGCAGTTGATAGTTTAGGTCACGTAAAGTTTGAAACATTTGCAGAAGAAAGAAAAGAGAAATATAAAATAAGTACAACAGGTTTTAAAACTAATGAAAGTTTCTATCAAAATATAATAAAAAATAAAGATTTTAATGAATGGTCTAAAAATTATCTTACAGGCTTTGCAAAAACAGCTAAATCTTTATATTACAGTCATGCTAATATGAGCTGTAGCTGGAAGGATTGGGATTATGCAGCTACAAAAACTTTAGCTAATAGTCAAATAGGAACAGCTGGATACATATATAGATTCCTTCATGATGTATCTTTTAATAAAGAACCATTAAATAAAAATTTAAATGAATTAGTAGTTATTATAAAAACAAAAAATGAAAAAGATGCAGGTACAGACGATTATATTTATTTTGGAATGAAAACAAAGAGTGGAAAAGTTCAAGAATGGCAGTTAGATAATCCAGGAGATGATTTTGCTAAAAATAGTGAAGATACATATACTTTAAGATTGAAAGAGAAAAATATTAATTATAATGACATTGAAAGTATGTGGCTTAGAAAGAAAAAGTTTACTAAAATTACAGATCAGTGGAAACCTGAATATATTAAAGTAATAGCTAATCAAAATGTAGAGATAGAAAAAAATATTAATAAATGGATAGCAGGAAACGAAACATATAATATTAAATAGAAATTATATTTTAAATTAATAATAAATGAAGAAAAGGGAAGTATCTATATTTATAGATGCTTTCTTTTTATTATTCTACAAATATTTTATTTATGTTATAATTAATAAAGATAATTAAAGGATAGTAATTAGTAAAGAATGATTTTTATACACAGAATTCACATAAAAAAATAAAATAATTAAATAATTGTGGATAAATAAGTGGATATATGATTTATACAAAATATTAGAAAAAGGGTGAGTTAAGTAATGGATTTTAAAAATGCAACATATGAAGAAAATAAAGTTATATTAAATGAAGTTAAAAATTTTAACATAAAACAAATATTAGAGTGTGGACAATGTTTTAGATGGGAAAAAATAAATGATGAAGACTACATAATAATTGCCTATGGAAGAGTAATAGAAGTCCTTCAAGAGGGAGATAGAGTTACTATACTAAATTCTAATGAAGAGGATTTTAAAAATATTTGGATATCTTACTTTGATTTAGAAAGAGATTATGGAAAGATTAAAGAGGAACTTTCAAAGGATGAAATATTAAAAAAATCTGTTGATTATGGATATGGAATAAGACTTTTAAATCAAGAACCTTTTGAACTTTTAATAAGCTTTATTATTTCTGCAAGAAATAGTATTCCTTCAATAAAGAAGACAATCAAAAAGATTAGTGAAAGATGGGGTAGGGAAATAGATTATAAAGGAGAAAAATTTTATACTTTTCCAACACCTGAAATGCTAAAGAATGTAACAGAGGATGAAATAAGGGAAACAGGAGCTTCATTTAGAAGTAAGTATATAGTTGATACTGTAGCTAGAGTAAATGAGGATTTAGAAAATGGAGAAGGGGTTTATAACCTTAACAGAATAGCTTCATTAACTGATGATGAATGTCATAATGCACTACAAGAGTTTAAAGGGGTTGGAGCTAAAGTTTCTGATTGTATAATGCTTTTCTCAATGAGTAAATATTCAGCATTTCCTGTAGATGTTTGGGTTAAAAGGGCAATGATGCATTTTTATAATGCAGAGGAAGGTTCTCTTAATAAAATCAGAATATTTGCTAGAGATCAGTTTAAAGATTTAGCTGGATTTGCACAGCAGTATCTTTTCTATTATGCAAGGGAAAATAATATAAAGATAGATTAATAAATAAAAGGACTATATTAATAAAGTATAGTCCTTTATTAGCGTCTCTTTTTGGATTTTTTTATAGGAATTACAGTATCACCAGGCATAGTTTTTATAAAATTTAAGTATCTTTTTATACTTTTATCATTTTTAAGTCTTTCAATTGAAAATAATCTTGCAGCAAGTTCTCTATTTGAATATAAGGCATGAATTTGGCTGTGGCACATTCTACATAGCATAGTAGTTGGATAATATTTACCACCTTTTTCTTTAGGTATAAGATGATGTTCAGTTATTTCAGGAACTCTTCTTTTGCATAGCTTGCAAGTATATTTATGTGTCATATTATAAATTACTCCTTTTAAGAAATTTACAAGAATATTATATCAAGATATTTATTCTAAATCAAAAGAATAAAATACCTGTAAATTATATAGAATTTATAATGAAGCAATTAATATTTAGAAAGAAATAAGAAAGTAGGTATAAATTAAAGAAAATTAGAGTAATATAGAAATATGTTGCCATAATTTAATATAATTAGGTTATTTTAAGAAAAAATATTTTAAGAAGTATTTGAATTTATTGGATAGAAAAGATATTATTATATTATAATTAGCACTCATTAGTTGAGAGTGCTAACAAATAATAGCTAAATATTGATTGAATTTTGAAGGAGGGGTCTTTAAATGACTATTAAACCATTAGGAGACAGAGTTGTCATCAAGAGATTAGAAGCAGAAGAAAAAACAAAAAGCGGAATAGTTTTAACAGGATCTGCTAAAGAAAAGCCTCAAGAGGCTGAGATTGTTGCAGTTGGCCCTGGAGCTATTGCAGATGGTAAGAGAGTAGAGATGGAAGTAAAGGTTGGAGATAAAGTTCTTTACTCAAAATATGCAGGAACAGAAGTAAAATTAGATGGAGAAGAATATATAATATTAAAGCAAGATGATATTCTTGCAGTGGTTGAATAGGAGGGTTTTTTATTATGGCTAAAATGATTAAATTTGGTGAAGAATCAAGAAGATCAATGCAAATTGGTGTTGATAAATTGGCAGATACAGTAAAGGTAACACTTGGACCTAAAGGAAGAAATGTAGTTTTAGATAAGAAGTTTGGAGCACCTCTTATAACTAACGATGGTGTTTCAATAGCAAGAGAAATAGAGCTTGAAGATCCATATGAAAATATGGGAGCTCAACTTGTAAAAGAAGTAGCTACAAAAACAAATGATGTTGCAGGGGATGGAACAACAACAGCAACACTTTTAGCACAAGCTATTATTAGAGAAGGATTAAAAAACGTAACAGCTGGAGCTAATCCAATGTTAATTAGACAAGGTATAAATATGGCAGTTGAAAAAGCTGTTTCAGAAATAAAAGGAATATCAAAACCTGTAAATGGTAAAGAAGATATAGCAAGAGTTGCAGCAATTTCAGCAGCTGATGAAACAATAGGTAAACTTATTGCAGATGCTATGGAAAAGGTAGGTAACGAAGGAGTTATAACTGTTGAAGAATCAAAATCAATGGGAACAGAACTTAATGTAGTTGAAGGAATGCAATTTGATAGAGGATATGTTTCAGCTTATATGGTAACAGATACAGAAAAGATGGAAGCTAACCTTGATAATCCATATATATTAATTACAGATAAGAAGATTACGAACATACAAGATATACTTCCTATATTAGAAGAGATAGTTAAAAATGGTAGAAAACTTTTAATTATAGCTGATGATATTGAAGGAGAAGCTATGGCAACATTAGTTGTAAATAAGTTAAGAGGAACATTTACTTGTGTTGCAGTTAAGGCTCCTGGATTTGGAGATAGAAGAAAAGAAATGCTACAAGATATAGCAATCCTTACAGGTGGAGAAGTTATTTCAGAAGAACTTGGAAGAGATTTAAAAGAAGTAACAATAGACAACCTAGGAGAAGCTGAAAGCATAAAGATTACTAAAGACAATACTACAATAGTAAATGGTAGAGGAAATTCAGATGAAATTAAAGCTAGAGTTAATCAAATAAAAACTCAACTTGAAGAAACAACATCAGAATTTGATAAAGAAAAATTACAAGAAAGACTTGCTAAGTTAGCTGGAGGAGTTGCAGTAATTAAAGTTGGTGCAGCAACAGAAACAGAACTTAAGGAAAGAAAGCTTAGAATAGAAGATGCTTTAGCTGCAACAAAAGCTGCTGTTGAAGAAGGTATAGTACCAGGTGGTGGAACTGCTTATGTTAATGTATTAAATCAAGTAGCAGAATTAACATCAGATGTATATGATACAAAGGTTGGTATTGATATAATAGTTAGAGCACTTGAAGAGCCTATGAGACAAATAGCTACAAATGCAGGTGTTGAAGGTTCTGTAATAATAGAAAAAGTAAGACATAGTGAAGCTGGAATTGGATATGATGCATTAAGAGGAGATTATAAGAATATGATAAAAGCTGGTATAGTTGACCCAACAAAGGTTACAAGATCAGCACTTCAAAATGCAGCATCAGTAGCTTCAACATTCTTAACAACAGAAGCTGCAGTTGTAGACATTCCACAAAAAGAAGAGGCAATGCCAGCACCAGGTGGAATGGGAATGGATGGAATGTACTAAAATATAATATTTTTCATAAAAGAAGCCAAAGTTATTGGCTTCTTTTTTTATGTGAAGTGATATAAATAAAAATATATTGGCAATAATCATAGGAGTAAATATAAAAAATAATAAAACTTTATAATAAAGGGGATAGAAAATGAATCAAATAATAAAATTAAAAAATAAGAAAAAGGGATTTACTCTTATAGAATTAGTTGCAGTAGTTGCAATTATGGGAATACTTGCAACTATATTTGTTCCAAAAATAACTGGTTATATGAATGAAGCAAAAAAGACTAGAGTAATGGATCAGGCTAGAAAAGTTGTAATGGCAGTTGATACATATGAAATGAAACAAAACAAAGCTTTTTCAGGTAGCAAAGTTAGTGATGTTATAAGTAATAATATAACTAAAGAATATTTAGGAGGAGAAGGAACAACACTAGATAATACATTACCGAATCTTAAAGGGGATATGGAAGTATCACAATGTAGAGATATAATTGAGGATAATAAAGATTTTAAATTGGATGATGATGATAAATTTAATTCACTTATAGAAGAAAACTAATTAAAAAAATTACTATGTTTTAAGTAATTATTGATTTTAGATAGACTTTTAGACTACCTAATAATTAGATATTGAGAGATTAATTTTAAGTAAACAATTACATGAGATGAAATTTGTATTTTTATTAACAAATGCAATAAATCATTCAAAAAAATTATTGACTTTAATTAATATGTAATTTATAATTAGTTTAATTTAAAAAGCGAAATGCACATTTAAAACTCGTATATCCCCTGAATACGGCAGGGAGTATCTACCGGGAACCTTAAATTTCCGACTATGAGTGGATTTAATATACCATTAAGTACTACTCGTATAGTAGCGTTTATTATGGCATATTAACTTCACTTAGGAAGTTAATGTGCTTTTTTTGTACAAAAAAATAGGCAGAAAATGCAAGGAAACTTGCAAAAGATTTTAAATGTGAAAGTATTCATGTAAAAACAAGGAGGATGTAAAATGGCTAGAATTTTAAAACAAGCATATACTTTTGACGATGTATTATTAGTTCCAAATAAATCTGAGGTGTTACCAAATCAGGTATCTTTAAAAACAAATGTAACAAAGAAAATAGCACTAAATATACCTTTAATAAGTGCTAGTATGGATACTGTAACAGAATCTAAAATGGCAATTGCTATGGCTAGAGAAGGTGGACTTGGAATTGTTCATAAAAATATGAGCATAGAAGCACAAGCTAAGGAAGTTGACAAAGTAAAGAGACAAGAAAATGGAGTAATTACAGATCCAATATTTTTATCACCAGATAATACTTTAGCTGATGCAGAAGAATTAATGGGTCAATATAGAATATCAGGTGTTCCAATAACAGTTAACGGAAAACTAGTTGGAATACTAACAAATAGAGATATAACTTTTGAAGAAGATTTATCTAGAAAAATATCAGAAGTAATGACAAGTGAAAATTTAATTACTGCACCAGAAGGAACAACAATGGATGAAGCTAAAGAGCTTTTAAAAACACATAAAATAGAAAAACTTCCTTTAGTAGATGAAAAGGGAATGTTAAAAGGACTTATAACAATTAAAGATATTGAAAAGGCTAGAATATTCCCAAATGCAGCTAAAGATAGTAAGGGTAGATTATTATGTGGAGCAGCTGTTGGAGTAACTAAAGATATGATGGAAAGAGTTGATGCTTTAGTTAAGGCTAAGGTTGATATTATAACAATAGATACAGCACATGGTCATTCAAAGGGAGTTTTAGATGCTGTTAAAAAAGTTAAAGAAAAATATCCAGAACTTCAAATAATAGCAGGAAACATTGCAACTGCAGAAGCAACAGAAGATTTAATAAAAGCAGGTGCTGATTGTGTTAAAGTTGGAATAGGACCTGGTTCCATATGTACAACAAGAGTTGTTGCAGGGGTTGGAGTACCACAACTTACAGCAGTTATGGATTGTGTTGAAGTTGGAAAGAAATATGGAATTCCTGTAATTGCAGATGGTGGAATTAAATACTCAGGAGATGTTGTTAAGGCATTAGCTGCTGGTGCATGTGCTGCAATGATGGGATCTTTATTTGCAGGATGTGGAGAAGCTCCAGGAGAAGTTGAAATATTCCAAGGAAGAAGCTATAAAGTTTATAGAGGAATGGGATCTTTAGGAGCTATGGCATGTGGTTCAAAGGATAGATATTTCCAAGATGGAAACAAAAAGTTAGTTCCAGAAGGTATTGAAGGAAGAATAGCTTATAAAGGATCAGTTTCAGATACAATTTTCCAAATGCTTGGAGGAATCAGAGCTGGAATGGGATATTTAGGTTCAAAGGATTTAGATACATTATATGAAACTTCAACATTTGTTGTTCAAACATCAGCAGGACTTAGAGAAAGTCATCCTCATGACATTAACATGACAAAGGAAGCACCAAACTATAGTGTAATGAAGTAATACTTTTAATTAGGTATTAAATTTATATCATATAGGTAAACTATAAATAAGAAATTTATAGAAAATAAAAAATATTTTAAAATACGAAAATAATATTAATTAAATTAAAAAATATTCGTATTTAGAGAGGTCTTTCTCTCTAAATATGATATAATTAATAATAAACTGTAAATCAGTGATAATTTAAATTATTATATCTAGGAGGAGCTAATGAAGAAAGATTTAGTTTTAGTTGTTGACTTCGGTGGACAGTATAATCAACTTATAGCAAGAAGAGTAAGAGAATGTGGTGTTTATTGTGAAATAATACCTTATAGCTATACAATTGAAAAAATAAAAGAAAAAAATCCTAAGGGAATAATATTTACAGGTGGACCAAACAGTGTGTATGGTGAAGGAGCTCCAAGAGTTTCAGAAGAAATATTTAATTTAGGAATTCCAGTACTTGGAATATGCTATGGAGATCAACTTATGGCTCATACTTTAGGAGGAAAAGTTGATACAGCTCCAGTTAGAGAATATGGAAAGACAGAAATAAATTTAGATAATACATCAAGATTATTTAAAGGAATTAATGAAAAAGACATCTGCTGGATGAGTCACACAGATTATATAAGTGAAGCACCAAAAGGATTTAAAATAATTGGTCACACAGAAGTATGTCCAATTGCTGCAATGGAAAATGAAGAAAGAAATCTTTATGGAGTTCAATTCCATCCAGAAGTAGAACATACTCCATTTGGACAACAAATGCTTAAAAATTTCTTACATGAAATTTGTGGATTAGAAAGTCTATGGACAATGGCTTCATTTGCAGAGGATAAAATAAAAGAAATTAAAGAATTAGTTGGAGATAAGAAAGTTTTATGTGCATTATCAGGTGGAGTTGATTCATCAGTTGCAGCTATGCTTGTGCATAAAGCTATAGGACATAACTTAACTTGTATCTTCGTAGACCATGGTTTACTTAGAAAAGATGAAGGAGATACTGTTGAGAGAGTATTTAAGAAAGAATTTGATATGAACATTATAAGAGTTAATGCTCAAGATAGATTCTTAGGAAAGCTTAAGGGAGTTTCAGATCCAGAAACTAAGAGAAAGATTATTGGAGAAGAATTCATAAGAGTATTTGAAGAGGAAGCTAAAAAGGTTGGAAATATTGATTACTTAGTTCAAGGAACAATATATCCAGATGTAGTTGAAAGTGGAACTGATACATCAGCTGTAATTAAGTCTCACCACAATGTTGGAGGACTTCCAGAAGATATGGAATTTGAATTAATTGAACCTTTAAGAGAATTATTCAAAGATGAGGTTAGAGCAGTTGGAGAAGAACTTGGAATTCCTCATAAATTAGTATGGAGACAGCCATTCCCAGGTCCAGGACTTGCAATAAGAGTTCTTGGAGAAATAACTGATGAAAAACTTGAAATAGTTAGAGAAGCAGATGCAATTTTCAGAGAAGAAATAGCTAATGCTAATCTTGATGAAACTATATGGCAATACTTTGCTTGCCTTCCAAACATAAGATCCGTTGGAGTTATGGGAGATGAAAGAACTTACTGCCATACAATAGCACTTAGAGCTGTTACTTCAAGTGATGCAATGACTTCAGAATGGGCAAGAATACCATATGAGTTATTAGATTTAGTATCAAGAAGAATTGTAAATGAAGTTAAGGGAGTAAACAGAATTGTTTATGACGTAACTTCTAAGCCACCAGCAACTATTGAGTGGGAATAATTAAAAAGTTCGGAAACCTTTGATTTTCAAGGGTTTCCTTTTATTATTATTAATAAAATATTAACACTAAGTGGTGGTTGGATTTGTAATAATTGAAAAATATGGTATTATATTATTGTGATAAAAATATTAGTAAATATATTATGGCAATTTTATGCGGAGATGTTTAGAAAAATAGATGAAATGGTGAGAAAATTGGAAATGATATATGAAGGAGAATTGATATGAACAAAAATCATATTTGGCAAATTGTTAGACAAAGAGATTTCTCGCTGATGGATACACAAGTAGATGTTAAAGCTGAAGGCATATTTAATGATATTGAACGTGAAAGTTATAATTTTAATAGATATAAAAGAGAATTATTTACACAGCAAGGGAGAAAAAGAATAGTATATAGTTATCCTAAGTTGTCGTGTGAAGATATACTTTGCCAATATTTAAAGAGGCAAGTGGATAAAACGTTTAAAATCAGATATGCTAGCAGAAGTCGAATAATAAATATTTTATTTAATATATTACCTGTAATAAAGGATATGAATGATTTTGTAATAATACGAGCAGATTTTAAATCTTTTTTTGATAGTGTATTAACAGAACATGTATATAATAAATATATTCGTGAATCAGTGATGAGTAGATCGGATAAGGAATTGTTAGAACAATATATATCAGAATTTAAGTATTGCTTTGCTGGATTATGTTTATCTAATGGAATGTCAGAAATTGTATGTAGAGATTTTGATGAGAGGATAAAAGCAAAGCTAACTAAATATGGTGTGTTTTTTTATGAAAGGTATGTTGATGATATGTTAATAATAACTAATCGATATATTTCTCAAAGGATTTTTGAAGATGTTATGAAGGAAACAATAGGTGATGTTTTTGGAAAATGTCCAGTTAAATTGAGTATGTCACCAGGAAAGTTTTCGTTTATATCTAGAAGAAATCTTTCAACAAAACAAAAATTTAATTTTCTTGGTTATGAATATGAAATTAAAGAGGTTACTAACCAAAAAGGCATTAAAAAAATGCAATTTGTATATGGAATAGCAGAAAAGAAACAAAGAAAGTATACTGGTATAATTGAAAGAGCGATTATTCAGTATAAAAAGGATAATGATTTAGAATTACTACGACAAAGGATTAAAATATATTCTTCTCGTGTAGTTATTGCGAGAACAATAGGTAGTAGCTCATTTGATTGGTTAACCAAGGGGGTTGTTGCAAGTTATAATGAATTGAGGTATCATACTGATTCATTAAGTACAGATACGGAAAAATTTTTGAAAAATTTATATATAGACTTGTTAAATAAATATAATATTGCAATTCCTTATTTTTTTAAGCAATCAATGAGAGAGGATAGCATATACAATTTATATTCAACTATGAAAAGAAATAGAACTATAATGTTTGAAAAAAGTATAGGAGTTTCAGAAGAAACACTTTTGAAGTGGATTAAGAAGCTTGATTCAACATATAATAGTTGCAATAAGGATTATTACAGGATTGTGGTTGATTATCTTGAGATGATTAAAGTAAAGTAGCATCATTTCTTTCGAGATGATGCTACTTTCATACAACGTTAAAGAACTTTGTACTGCTTACGTGTGTAATAAAACTTAGTAACTAAGTAAGTTAATAAGATATTACTTGAGTGATATATCACTCATATAAAATTATATTATTAGATTGGAATGAAGTCAATGGATTTTAACAACATAGAGAGAAACCAGTTAGATTATATATTAACAGATGTTCTGCCAACTGAATTATCAGAACAATTTACATATAGTTATTTTTATGACTTCCTTATGAATAAAAATAAGGAGGTGGATGATATGATTAAAAAAATGATAGAAATGAAGAATAAAAATAACGTAAAATTGTTTGAGGGAAATGGTAATTGGTCGACTATGCCTTTGAAATATACGATTATGAAACAACTTCATAGTGAAAGAGAGTTAAGTCTATTACAACCAATGGCAGCAATGCAATTGTTTTTATTTGTATGTATTTATAGTAAAGAATTAATAACACTAATAGATAAAAATGCTGTTTTTTCATTACGATATCATAGAAAAAATAATGAATTATATTATAAAAGTAAAAATCGTTCTGTTACTAAATATTTTAGTGATTTGAATAAATATATTGGAAAAGAAGTTATTGAACAAACCGGAGTGTTCTTTAGTATTGGTCCATACAAGTCAATAGCTGCATTTACGTCGTCTGAAGAATGGCTTGTGCTAAATAGTAAATATAAGTATTTTATTCGTACAGATTATAAAGCATGTTTTGATAGTATATATACTCATGCATTTAATTGGATTATTGGAAAGGATGTGAATGATACAAAAAAGTTTAAAAATGGGAGTATATATACTTCAATAGATAGAATTTTGATGAATATTAATGCAAAAACATCAAATGGAATAGTCGTTGGTCCTGAGTATTCTAGAATGGTAGCGGAAATATTATTACAAACTATAGATAGAGATGTATACAGTTTACTTTTAAATAAAAATTTTGAGGTAGGAGAAAACTATAATATTTACCGTTATGTTGATGATATATTTATTTTTGCAGAATCTGAAAATTTAGCAAGTAAAATAGTTGATTTATATGGAGAAGCTTCTCGCAAATATTTGTTAAGACTTAATGAAGGGAAATTATATAAAAGTAAGGTTCCATTTGTTTTGGAAGATTGGCTTAATGATACGAATCTTTTTACCAATAGGGCAAGTAATTTGTTATTCTATTCTCATGATGAACAGAAGGCTTTTGTGGAGAACTATCATAAAGAAAGTGATGAAGAAGGGTCAGAAAAAATAATTAAGCCACATTTATTAAAGAGTATGGTGTTATCAAAAAGTAAGAGAACTATAATGAATCAGTTTAATGAGTTGATATGTAAATATGAAGTTAAGGATAAGACAATAGTTGCTTATTTCTTGGGAACTTTATTAAATAAGGTTGGCAGAAATAAGGATAATGTTAATATTTTTAGAGATGACATTTCGGAAAGTGTTATCTTTGATTTTTTGGATTTGGCTTTTTATGTTTATTCTTTTTTCCCGAACTATGGAAATACTCAAAAGCTATTATCAATTATTAGTTATGTTCGAGATGAATATGATATTTTTGAAAAAAAAGATAAATTACAAAATTTATTTAATCGATATGCGTTTTTGTTTGATAAAGCTAATTTGAGCGACATAATTAATTTAATTTTATTTTGCTGTCAGACTAAGATTGAAATTCCATATAGACAAGAAAAAAATATTGTTCTAGATTTGCATGAAAAAGATAATCCAATTTTATGGGCCTCATATTTAATGTATTCTAAATATAGTAAGCGTTATTACAAAGAAATTAGAGATATTATAGGATGTACACTTATTGAAAGGATAGAAGCAATAGTTCAAAAAGATAGTGTTTACACGTATAGAGAATTTTGGTGGATTCTTATATTTAATAAGGCATCATTTTTAACAACATATGAGCAAAATAGAATTGATTTTATTATTTCTGAATTAAAAACTGGAAATGGGACAACAACTGGAGAGATAATGGGAGATTTGTTTGTAGATTATTTAAAGAATAGTAATAATCAATTCTTTGAATGGGATATAGATAAAAAGGATTTTCTTAGAAATATTACGTTTAAAACTAGACAAAGAAGTATTTTTAAGAACTATCAAGAAAATTTACAGTCTATTTATTGGAGTAGTTTATAAAAAAACTACATTGGTGTTGTTAACGTTAAATATAAATAAAAAATCAAAAAGAGCTGTGGACAAGACGGGATATATTGTTGATAATATTTAGTGGAAATAGAACTTAAAATATTTATTAAAATATATAGTAACTTTGAAAAATAAAAATTTAAATATACTAAATTAATTCATCTAGTTTCTTTTATACTATACATTAATATTAAGTAAAGTGGACAAATTGACTTATTCATTTTTATGCGTTTTATTATCAGCATTCGTTTAAATATAGTTTAAATTAATTAAATAATATTGTTCTATTTTATGAAAAATATCATTATAATAAATAAGGTTTCCCAACATAAAATGTACCAAAATAAGAAAAGTTTTTGTAAGGTTTGATTACAAGCGGATTTCAATAAGTATAAATTTGTTGAGTGGGAATAAGATATATAAGTAATTAGAAATAATAAAGCCTATTTTACAGTGTTTATTTTAATTAATAAGCTGTAAAATAGGCTTATTTTTATATAGTTTACAATAAAATTTCTTATCAATTAAAAGTTTAAAAATAGGTTATTTTATATTTTAAGAAAGATATATGGTTATATTTGTATAAAATAGATATAATTATATGTAAATTACTTATTTAAGAGTTATGGATAAATAGGAATTGGAATAGAGGTGTTAATATGGAGTTTAGATGGGCTAATTTAGATGACTTACCTAAATTGAAGGCAGTATATAGAGATATAATTTGCAATATGAATAAAGAAAATATTAAGATTTGGAATGAGGTTTATCCATGTGAAGTTTTTTGTGATGATATTGCAAATAACTGTCTTTATATTTTGGTAGAAAACAAAGAAATTTTATCGGCTTTTGCTTTGTGCAATTCAAATTCAGGAGCGGAAAGTGTGAAATGGAAAAATGAACAGAAAAAAGTATTATATATTGACCGTTTCGGTGTTAACATCAATTATTTAAGAAAAGGAATTGCCAGCATAATGATTCAAAAAGCTAAATCTATTGCAGGAGATAAAGGAGCTGAATATTTAAGGCTTTTTGTTGTGGATATCAACAAGCCAGCAATAAACCTTTATATAAAAAATGGTTTTCAAAAGGTTGATGGTATTTATGATGAAGTAATTGCTGATAATATTATTTTACATGAGTTAGGGTTTGAAATAGAAACTAAAATTTAATAGATTAAAAGATAAATAAAAACTTGTATAGAAGGGTTAGCGTTATAAGATTCTTATTTAAAAATATTAGTGAAGATAATGTAGCATTAGCCTTTTCAAAAGGATTTAGTTTTACATTTTTTGTTGCAGCCGTAATTTTATTTATAGGATTTATAAGTTCAATGTTATATTTTAGAGATAAAGATAATAAAGTTTATGAAACAGAGTTAGAATAGAAATTTACATTAATTTGAAAGTTATTATATAATAAATTTATATAAATAAAATTTATGAGGAGAGAAATAATGGAGAGTTTCTTTTGGTTTACAGATTTATTAATTCCATTAACTATGATAATAAAGGGATATATTTTATATAAGAAGCCACCTAAGGATATAAATGATGTATATGGATATAGAACAAGAAGATCTAAGCAATCTATTAAGGCATGGAAATATGCTAATACACTTTGTGGGTTATATTGGATAAAGCTTGGTTTAATAGTTTTAATGATAGTAATAATTGATAAATTATTAGTACCAATGAAACCAGAAAATTTATCACTTATAAATATTATTATTGGAATAGTAGCTTTAATAGTTCCAATTTTTATAATAGAAAAGAATTTAAAAGATAAGTTTCATAATTAATAAATATTATATTAAATATAGTTATATAAGTTAAGTAGGTATAGATTGTATAAATTTTATTATACAGTTTGTACCTGTTTTTGTTTTAAATTAAAAAATAAGTTAATGATTTAAGTAAAACAATTAATTTATTTTTTACTTAAATATTTACTTGAGCATTTTAAAAAATAATAAAATTATAAAAAAGATATTAAAAAATAAAATTAAAAGAGAAAAAAATATAAGGAAAAGTACAAAAATATCATTATATGTATCCAATTGGTATTACAAAAATTTCTATTATATACTAAAACTAATTTAAAAAATTGGTAGGAGGTTCATATATGGTAAAGCTGTACAAAGAGGGTGCCTATTTAATAAATGGTATTGAATTGGTTAAAGAAGAGGAAAAAAGTAGAATAAAAAAATTAATAGGAAAAGACATCTCAAAAGAAGAAGCTAAAAAAGGAACAATTTCATATTCAATTCTAAAAAAACATAATACATCTAATAATATGAAAGAACTAAAAATTAAATTTGATTCATTAGCATCTCATGACATTACATATGTAGGAATTATACAAACAGCAAAAGCTTCTGGAATGGAAAAATTCCCTATACCATATGTATTAACTAATTGTCATAATTCTTTATGTGCAGTTGGAGGTACAATTAATGAAGATGATCATGTATTTGGATTATCAGCAGCTAAAAAATATGGAGGAATTTATGTTCCACCACATATTGCAGTTATCCACCAATATATGAGAGAAATGATGGCTAGTTGTGGAAAAATGATACTAGGGTCTGATAGTCATACACGTTATGGAGCATTGGGAACTATGGCAATTGGTGAAGGGGGAGGAGAGCTTGCAAAACAACTTTTATGTGATACATATGATATCTCATACCCAAAGATTGTTGCTATTTATTTAGATGGTAAGCCAAACCCTGGAATTGGACCTCAAGATATTGCTTTAGCTATTATTGGAGCTGTATTTAAAAATGGGTATGTAAAAAATAAGATAATGGAATTTGTAGGTCCTGGAGTTTCCTCTATGACAACAGATTTTCGTAATGGAATTGATGTTATGACAACAGAAACTGCTTGTTTATCATCAATATGGAGAACTGATGAGGATACAAAAGAATTTTTAGAAACCCATGGAAGAGGAGATGGATTTAAAAAATTAAATCCTAAAGAAGTGGCTTATTATGATGGTGCTATATATGTTGATCTTAATACAATAAAACCAATGATAGCATTACCCTTTCATCCAAGTAATGTTTATGAAATTGATGAGTTAAATGGAAATTTAGAAGATATATTAAGAAAAGTTGAAATTGATGCAGATAAAATTTCAGATGGAAAAGCTAAATTTACTTTAATGGATAAAATAATAGATGGAAAGCTTAAGGTTCAACAAGGTATAATTGCAGGTTGTGCAGGAGGTAATTATACAAATGTAATAGAAGCATCTAATATTTTAAGAGGAAAAAATATTGGAAATGGTGAATTTTCTTTAGCAGTATATCCATCTTCACAACCAGTATTTATGGATTTAGTTAAAAAAGGTGCTATTTCTGATTTAATGTCAGCTGGGGCAATTATCCGTACAGCTTTTTGTGGTCCTTGTTTTGGTGCTGGGGATACTCCTTGTAATAATGGACTTAGTATTAGACATACTACAAGAAATTTTCCTAATCGTGAAGGGTCTAAACCTACTAAAGGACAAATGGCTGCTGTAGCACTTATGGATGCACGTTCTATTGCTGCAACATGTGCAAATGGAGGAAAACTTACTTCAGCAGAGGAATTTACAGGATGGGGTAATATACCAAAATATTCTTTTGATAAAACATCTTATAAAAATCGTGTATATTTTGGCTTTGACAAGGAAAATGAAGAAGAGAAACTTATATATGGACCTAATATTAAAGATTGGCCAAAGATGAGTGAGCTTTCAAATAATATTTTATTAAAAGTTTGCTCTAAAATAATGGATGATGTTACTACAACAGATGAATTAATTCCATCAGGAGAAACATCATCTTATCGTTCAAATCCATTAGGACTTGCAGAGTTTACTTTATCAAGAAGAGATCCTGAATATGTAAATAGAGCAAAAAAGGTAAAGGTTTTAGAAGAAAAAAGATTAAAAGGACTAAGTTTAAAAGAAATAGATGATATATTTAAAAAAATAAATAATATTTCTGGAAGTGAAAATGTAAAAGCTAAAGATATAGAAATAGGGAGTATGATATATGCAATAAAACCAGGTGATGGTTCTGCACGTGAACAGGCAGCAAGTTGTCAAAGAGTTTTAGGTGGACTTGCAAATATTTGTGTAGAATATGCAACAAAAAGATATCGTTCAAATGTTATAAATTGGGGGATGATTCCTTTTCAAATGAGTGATAAGCCAAATTTTAATGTAGGAGACTATATTTATATTCCAAATATTTTAAAAATAATTGATAAGGATTTAAGTAATATAAAAGCTTATGTTATTGGAGATAAAGTAGAAGAAATAGAACTATATATTTCTGATATAACAGAAGAAGAAAGAAATATTATAAAGGCTGGTTCACTTATTAATTATAATAGAAATAAAAATGCTAAAAATTAATTTAATAATATAAAAGATATATGTATATAATCCCTTTATAAATTAATATATATTTAAAATATTAAATAATAATATTACTGATTTTTTATTGTAACTTTACTATAATAAAGATAGGGAAGTTATTAATTATAAAAAAATATATTAAAAAGAAGGGATAGTATGAGATTAAAAAATAAGGTAGCATTAATTACTGCATCAACAAGAGGAATTGGTCTTGCTTGTGTAAAACGTTTTGCAGAAGAAGGAGCAACTGTCTACATGGCAGCAAGAAATCTTGAACGTGCAAATTCTAGAGCAAAAGAATTAAATGATAAAGGTTTTAATGTAAAGGTGGTGTATAATGACGCCTCTGAAAAAGAAACTTATATTTCTATGGTAGATGAAGTTATAAAAGAAGAAGGAAGAATAGATATTCTAGTTAATAACTTTGGAACATCAAATCCTAAAAAGGATTTAGATATTAAGCATACAGACTACAAAGAATATATTTCAACTATTGATATGAACCTTGCTAGTGTATTTATGACTTCTCAAGCTGTTATTAAACATATGGCTTTAAATGGTGGTGGAAGTATTATTAATATATCTTCCATTGGAGGATTACGTCCAGATATTTCACAAATTGCTTATGGTACAAGTAAAGCAGCTATTAATTATTTAACAAAATTAATTGCAGTACAATGTGCTAGAGATAATATCCGTTGCAATGCAGTTTTACCAGGTATGACAGCAACAGATGCAGTTAATGATAATTTAACTGATGAATTTAGAGATTTTTTCTTAAAGCATACTCCAATTAGAAGAATGGGAAAACCAGAAGAAATTGCAGGAACAGTTTTATATTTTGCAAGTGATGATGCTGCATTTACTACAGGACAAATTGTTGATGTATCAGGTGGATTTGGTATGCCAACTCCTGTATATGGTGACATGATTGAAATGAAAAATAGAAGATAGATAAAAATATTATTTTATAAAAAGGAGGCTTTTAAAGTCTCTTTTTTTCTTTAAAAATGTATAAAAAAATAAATATAAAATTTAGTAAAGTATTTAAATGTTTACATGAAATAAATTAATAATAAGCTACTTTTATAAGGTTTGGATATGTAGTAAAATATAGAAGGATATCACTTTCATTAAATAAATCAAAGGTTTTTTTAATGAAAATGAATTATTGGGTTATAAATATATTGTGTATGGCATAACATAAATTTATGTTAAAAAAGTAATACACAAAAAGAAGGAGGACATGATTATGACTAAAGGATTATCATTAGATTTATCTAAAGTATCTCCATATTTAAATATGGAAGAAATAGATAATATGGGACATTTAGTAGAATCAGCACACAAAACATTACATGAAGGAACTGGTGCAGGAAATGACTTTTTAGGTTGGATTGATTTACCTGTAAACTATGACAAAGTTGAATTTAGAAGAATTCAAGAAGCAGCAAAGAGAATTCAAGAAACATCAGATGTTCTTATAGTAATAGGAATTGGTGGATCATACTTAGGAGCTAGAGCAGCAATAGAAATGCTTACAAATAACTTCTACAATGTATTATCAAAAGAAGATAGAAAAACTCCACAAATATTCTATGTTGGTAACAATATAAGTGCAACATATATGAACCAATTATTACAAGCTATAAAAGGAAAAGATATTTCAGTTAATGTAATATCAAAATCAGGAACTACAACTGAACCTGCAATAGCATTTAGAATATTTAAAGATCTTCTTGAAAAGAAATATGGAAAAGAAGAAGCTAAGAAGAGAATATATGCAACAACTGATGCTTCAAAGGGAGCACTTAAAACATTAGCTGATGCAGAAGGTTATGAAACTTATGTAATACCTGATGATGTTGGTGGAAGATACTCAGTTTTAACAGCAGTAGGATTACTTCCAATAGCAGCAGCTGGAATTAATATAGAAGAAATGATGAATGGTGCACAAGATGCAAGAGAAGCTTACAAGACTCCTTCACTTAAAGATAATGATTGCTACAAATATGCAGCAGTAAGAAATGCTTTATACAATAAAGGAAAGAACATTGAAATATTAGTAAACTATGAACCATCACTTCACTATTTCAATGAATGGTGGAAACAATTATATGGAGAATCAGAAGGAAAAGACAACAAGGGAATATTCCCAGCAGCTGTTGATTTCTCAACTGACCTTCACTCAATGGGACAATACATCCAAGAAGGAAGAAGAGATTTATTTGAAACAGTTCTTCATGTAGAAAAGGCTGAAGAATCAGTAATTATTGAAGCTACAGAAGATAATATAGATGGATTAAACTTCCTAGCAGGAAAGGATATGAACTTCGTAAACCAAAAAGCTTTCGAAGGAACTTTACTTGCACACAATGATGGAGGAGTTCCAAACATGGTAGTTAATATACCAGAATTAACTCCATATTACTTTGGACAATTAGTTTACTTCTTTGAAAAGGCATGTGGAATTAGCGCATATCTTTTAGGAATAAACCCATTTAATCAACCTGGAGTTGAAGCATACAAGAAAAACATGTTTGCTTTACTTGGAAAACCAGGATATGAAGATATGAAAGCTGAATTAGAAGCTAAATTAAAATAGTATGAAAATTATAATTGATGGGGATGCTTGTCCAAGCATCCCTAAAATTGAAATACTAGCCAAAAAATATAATATAGAAGTAAATATTTTTGTTGATATACATCATTATATACAAAGTGATTATTCCAAGGTTATAGTTGTAGATAGTGGTTTTCAAAGTGTGGATATGTATGTTGTTAATAATTGCAAATTAAAAGATATTGTAATAACTCAAGATTATGGAGTAGCAGCAATGTGCTTACCAAAAGGTGCTAGTGTAATAAGTCCTAAAGGAAAAATTTACACAGAAAAAAATATTGATTTATTATTAGAGCAAAGACATATTTCACAAAAAATAAGAAAAGCTGGTGGAAGGTTTAAAGGACCTAAAAAAAGAACTTCAGAAGATGAAGAAAGACTAATAAATAATTTAAAATTTATAATAGAAACTAATATTAAAAATTAAAGCTGATACAATATTTAAAAGGTATTGTGTCAGCTTTAATTTTTAGAAAAAAAGTTCATTGTGGATTAAGAAGAATGTTGTATAATAAAGTAAGAGAATTATGGAATTTTATTTACAAAAAATGGTATTATAGTATAATGAAATAGTAGGAGTGGCTAAAATATGGGGTGAAAAGATATGGGTGTAATAAATATTTTATTTGACAAGAAAAGTCCTCAAAAACCTAAAGAGAATATAGAAATAGGAATTGATTTTGAGGAAACTATAGATTTTAAAGTATTAATTGGAAATGATGGTATTTGGAACACTATAAAAGAGTTCAATAATCAAGATTCATGTGTATGGACTCCAAAGGAGGAAGGGCACTATATGGTAATGGTACAAGGGAAAAAGAGAGGATCAAAGAAACCCTTTGAATATTTGGCAAAAGAAGAATATATAATAGGAAAGAACGCAGAGGATAAAGATTTGATTAAAGATATTTTATTAGAAAAAGAAGAATATTTCATTGGAGAAAAAATTAATATAGAAGTTGTATCTGAAGAGGAAGATTTATTGTATAGATTTTGGAGAATGGGTGAATATGGATTTGAGCCAATAAGAGACTATTCCCCTGATAATACATTATCTTATGCAGCCATAGAAGAAGGAGAAGAAGAACTTTTAGTTGAATGTAAAAGAACTGATTCAAAAGAAATCTTTGATGAGCATAAAACAATATCATTTAAAATCAAAGAGAAAAATAAAGCAGAAATTACTGATTTTAAATGCTTAACAGATGAACTGTTATTAAATGAGGAACTTGTTTTTAAAGTTAAATCATCCTGTGATGAATCAAGACCTTTACTTTTTAAGTTTGTTAAAGTGGATCAATATGGTAGATCAACATGTATACAAGATTTTTCATCAAGAAGAATAGTTAGTTTCCAAGAAAGTGAAGAGGGCGAATATAGACTTCTTTGTCTTATGAAAGATTTATTTTCAAATAAAGAATATGATGATAGAGCTGTAATGGTATATGAAGTAAGACCTTATAATGCAGTAAGAATTATTAGTTTTAACTCTGATGTTAAAAGTCCTCAAGTTTCAGGAACGGATGTTACATTTAAAGCTAATGCCTGTGGTGGAAGAGAATTAGTTTATAGATATATTGTAGATGGTCCAATTGCAGAAGATTCATGCTATACAAGAAGTAAAGAATTTGATTGGGACCCTAGAGAGGAAGGTTCATATAAGGTAACTTTATATGTAAAGGATACTTCCTTTGATGGAGACTACGAAGATAAGAAAACAATACTTTTTGATATAGATAAAAAGGCAGACAAGCCAATTAGAATTTTAGATGTTATAGCCAATCATAGAAGAGAAACTTTAATTAATAAGCCAGTAAATATTAGAGTTATTGCAGAAGGTGGAAGCATTCTTTTATATTCTTTTATTATATATAGAAATGGTGAAGAAGTTGATAGAATAGAATATAGCAGAACTAATTGGATGAATTATATTCCAAAGAAAAAGGGAAAATATGAAATTGAAATTAGGGTAAAGGATAAATATTCTTTAGAGGAATATGATGTTCAATCAAATTTATTTTTACGAGTAAAGGATTATATTCCAGCAACTATTGACTATATATTACTTCCATGTAGAGATGTTTTTTTAGTTGATGATACAATTGATGTGGAAGCAATAGTACAAAATACAAAAAACGTATTAGTTAATTTTGTAACTAAAATAAATGGACATGAAGTAGAAGAAACAGGTTTTGTTCAAAATAAAAAAATTGAAGTTAAGCCTAAATGTGCAGGAAAATATACCTTTGAAGTTTATGCTAAAAATATTAAGTGTGAAAGTGAATTTGATACTAAAAAAGAAATTAATATTTATGTACATGAAGCAATTCCAGTTACAGGTACTAAAATAGTAGTGGATAAAAATGAAATTAAATTAAATAAAGAAGTTAATTTCTGGGCTGAAAGTGTTGGCGGAAAAGATGTTTGCTATGAATTTTATTTAATGGAAAAAGGTAATTGGGTAAAGGCTCAAAGTTATAGTAAAAAGAGATATTATACATTTATACCTTTTTCTAAAGGAACTTATAGAATTATGGTACTTGCAAAAAGTTTTTATAAGAGAGTAAATTATGAAGACTACTTTGAAATTGAATTTACAGTTTAATATAAAAAAGCTCCTAAGTTTTAGGAGCTTTTTTTTGCTTTAATGGAAGTTTTTTTTATTATATAGATAAAGATTATAATAGATAAATTGCTTTTTAATTAAATTAATAATAAAATAAGGTGAACTTAAAATAGTGAATTTAATATGTAGTATATTTTGTGTTAATGTTTATTTTAGATAAACATTAACATTTAATTAAAACATTGCAAAAAATAAAAGTATAAGAGGTGTTTATAATTTTGGAAAGACTTGATAAAATTATTTCAAATTTAGGATATGGAAGTAGAAAAGAAATAAAGGCAATTGCAAGAAAGGGACTTATTGAAGTTGATGGAGTAGTAGAAAAAAACAGTGCAACTTTAGTTGATCCTGAAAAGTCAGTAATAAAATTAAATGGAGAAGAAATTTTTTATAGAAAATACATATATCTTATGATGAATAAACCACAGGGAGTTGTTTCTGCAACTTATGATTCAAAGGAAGAAACTGTTGTAGATCTTTTAGAAATAGATCATCAATCCTTTGAACCATTTCCAGTAGGAAGACTTGATAAAGATACTGTTGGATTATTATTCTTAACTAATGATGGAGAATTAAATCATAGATTAATATCACCTAAGTGGAAGGTTGATAAGGTTTATTATGCAAAAATTGATAAGAAAGTTACAGAAGAAGATATAGAAGCTTTTAAAAAAGGTATTACATTAGATGATGGATATACTTGCAAGGAAGCAATTTTAGAAATAATAAATGCATCAGATGAAGGTTCAGAAATTCATGTAACAATCCAAGAAGGAAAATACCATCAAGTTAAGAGAATGTTTGAAGCTGTTAATAAGAATGTAGTATATCTTCAAAGAATAGAGTTTGGTGGATTACCTTTAGATGAAGAGTTAGAGGAAGGCGAATATAGAGAATTGACAGAAGATGAATTACTACATTTAAAAAGCTTTTAACGAATAAAGAATAATTTTGCAAGAAAATCATTCAATTATACCTAGAAAATAAGTAAAAATCGTAAATTTACTTGCATTTTATAATGCATTAACATATAATACTAGTGCAAGGATAAATAAAAGGAATAAATAGCCCCCTTTTTATTTATTGCTTATTGCTAAAACGCAACCTGGCCCCAAGGGTTGCGTTTTTTGTGCTCTAAAATAATGAGTATATGCAAATAATTTTATTGATACTTTCATATACTAAATAAGTGAATAGTATAATTAGCTATAAATGAATAAAAAAAATCATTATATTTATATAATGAAATATTTATTGCAAAAATTAGTAGAAATGAATTAAATATAAATTTGTCTTTTAAAAGATAGGTTTACAATAATATTTAATGAATGTATAATTAAATAAACTAAATTAAAGAAATAATGCTATGAAAAAGAAGAGTATATGAAAAATTACTTTAAAGAGAGCAAAGGTATGGTGGAAACTTTGTAAGTAATTTCATAGAAAGAAGCTTTGGAGCATAATATCGAAAATATAATAAATATAAAAGTAGATATTTGGGTTTCTCCCCTTATAGAGAATAAAGTGAGTTTAGAGAAAAATTTTCTCAAACTAATTTAGGTGGTACCGCGTAAAGTGTAGTCTTTTCGTCCTAAAATATTAGGACTTAGGGGCTTTTTTTTATTTTACTAAAAACTAGAAAGGCGATGAAGAAATGAGTAGAGAAAAACTAGCAAATTTAATATTTAAAGAAGAACTACAAACTCCAGAATATTATTTAGAAAAATATCCAGAAAGAAATTTAAAAGAGGGCGCTAGAGTTGTAAGATATGCACCAAGTCCAACAGGTTTCCAACATATTGGAGGAGTTTATGCAGCTCTTATAAATGAAAGACTTGCTCATCAAAGTGAAGGAATCTTTTATTTAAGAATAGAAGATACTGACCAAAAAAGAGAAGTTGAAGGAGCAATTGAAGATACAATAGCTACTATGCATAACTTTGGAATGAACTTTGATGAAGGTATGACAGGAGAAGAAACTTCAAAGGGAGAATATGGTCCATATAGACAAAGTAAGAGAAAAGAAATATATCATACATTTGCTAAAGATTTAGTAGAAAAAGGATTAGCTTATCCATGTTTCTGTACTACAGAAGAATTAAATGAAATAAGAGAAAAGCAAATGGCAGAAAAAATTACTCCAGGATATTATGGAAAGTATGCTATTTATAGAGATCTTCCAGTAGAAGAAGCAATAAAGAAAATTGAAAATGGTGAAGAATATATTTTAAGATTAAAATCACCAGGAAAAGAAGAAAATAGAGTAGAATGTCATGATTTAATAAAGGGAGATGTTTCATTCCCAGAAAATATTCAAGATATAGTTATAATTAAATCAGATGGACTTCCAACTTATCATTTTGCACATGCTATAGATGATGCTTTAATGCATACTACAGATGTAATAAGAGGAGAAGAATGGTTATCATCACTTCCAATACATCTTCAATTATTTGATGTTTTAGGATTTAAGAGACCAAATTATGCTCACGTTCCAACAATAATGAAATCAGAAAATGGTTCAAAGAGAAAACTTTCAAAGAGAAAAGATCCAGAAAGTGCAGTAAGTTATTATAGAGAAGAAGGATATCCAGCTGTTTCAGTTATTGAATATCTTTTAAATATTATAAATTCAACTTTTGAAGAATGGAGAGCAGAAAATACAGATGCTGATTATCATGAATTCCCTGTAGCTTTAGATAAGATGAGTAAATCAGGTGCATTATTTGATATAGTAAAACTTCATGATGTAAGTAAAAATGTTATTTGCAAAATGAAAGCAGAAGATGTTTATAATTACTACATAGCTTGGGCAAAAGATTTTGATAAAGAAATGTTTGAACTTGTAACTAATAATGAAGCTATGATGAAGGAAGTATTTAATATAGATAAAGAAGGTCCAAAGCCTAGAAAAGATTTTGGTAAGTGGAATGAAGTTAAAGAAAAGATTTTCTACTTTTTTGACGAATTATTTGATAAAGAAACAGCAGAAGATGTTGAACTTCCAAAAACTTTAGAATTAGAAGCAGCAAAGAATATAATAGAAAACTATGCTAAAATATATAACTTCAATACAGATCAAGAAACTTGGTTTGAAGAACTTAAAGCATTAGCAGTAGAACTTGGATATGCAACAAACAGAAAAGAATATAAGAAAAATCCAGAACAATTTAAAGGAATGGTTTCAGATGTAGCAGGTGCAGTAAGAGCAGCACTTAGCCATAGAACAAATACTCCAGACCTTTATACAATAATGCAAATTATGGGTGAAGATAAAGTTCGCGAAAGATTTAATAAATTTATTAACCTATAATATATTTAATTTAAAAAAGCAACTCTAAAATTTTAGAGTTGCTTTATAATTATAATAATATTTTACTTTAGTTTAAATGAGCTTTTTAAAGGAACTATTCTGTTAAATACTAACTTTTCATCAGTAGTATCTTTAGTATCTACTGAGAAGAAACCATTTCTAATCATTTGGAATTTATCTAAAGGCTTTGCATCTTTAATTGCAACAGGCTCTACAAATCCTTGTAATACTTCCATTGAATCTGGATTTATTTGTTCTAAGAAATGTTTTCCTTCATTTCCTTCTAAATCATCTAATATTAAAGGTTCATATAATCTAAATTCAGCTGGTACTGCAGAAGCTGCATTAACCCAGTGAATTGTACCTTTAACTTTTCTTCCTTTAAATCCTGATCCACTTTTAGTTTCAGGATCATAAGTACAATGAAGTTCAACTACATTTCCATTAGCATCTTTTATAACATCATTACATTTTATGAAATATGCTCCCATAAGTCTAACTTCGTTTCCAGGGAATAGTCTAAAGTATTTCTTTACAGGAACTTCCATAAAGTCATCACTTTCAACATATATTTCTCTAGAAAATGGAATTTCCCTAGTTCCTAGTTCTGGATTCTTAGGATTATTATCTACAGGTAACATTTCAGTTTGTCCTTCTGGGTAGTTAGTTATAATAACCTTAAGTGGTTTTGTTATTGCCATTGCAGTAGGAACTTTAGTTTGAAGATCTTCTCTTAAGAAATAATCAAGCATTTGAGAATCAACTATTGAATTATTTTTAGCAACTCCAATAGCAGTGCAGAAATTTCTTATAGATTCAGGAGTATATCCTCTTCTTCTAAGTCCTGATATAGTTGGCATTCTTGGGTCATCCCATCCATCAACTACATGCTCATCAACTAATTGTTTAAGTTTTCTTTTACTCATAACAGTATTAGTCATATTAAGTCTTGCAAATTCTATTTGTCTTGGAACATTTTCCATTTCACACTCTTTAACTATCCAGTCATATAAAGGTCTATGATCTGCAAATTCTAAAGTACAAATTGAATGAGTTATTCCTTCAATAGCATCTTCTAGTGGGTGAGCAAAGTCATACATAGGATATATACACCATTTATCACCTGTATTATGATGTGCTATGTGAGCAATTCTATATATTATAGGATCTCTCATATTCATGTTAGGAGAAGCCATATCTATTTTAGCTCTTAAAACTTTTTCACCATCTTTAAATTCACCTTTTCTCATTCTTTCGAATAGTTCAAGGTTTTCTTCTACAGTTCTATTTCTGTAAGGACTGTCTTTTCCAGGTTCAGTTAAAGTTCCTCTGTATTCTTTAGCTTCCTCTGGAGTTAAATCGCAAACATATGCTAATCCTTTATTTATTAAAAGTATAGCTCTTTTATACATTTCATCAAAATAGTTTGATGCAAAGTGAAGTTCACTCCAATGGCAACCTAGCCATTTTACATCCTCTTCTATTGATTGTACATATTCAGTATCTTCTTTAACTGGATTTGTATCATCAAATCTTAAATTTGTTCTTCCTTTAAATTCTTCACCAAGTCCAAAGTTTAAAAGAATTGATTTGGCATGACCTATATGTAGATAACCATTAGGTTCAGGTGGAAATCTAGTAATTATACTATCATGCTTACCGCTTTCTAAATCTTCAATAATAATATTTCTTATGAAGTTAGAAGAATTTATATCGTTTGACATAAATATTACCCCTCCTGTTAAGTATATTTTAAATAGGGCTATTAAAAACAACCTCTAATCTATGTCTATATATTATACATTTACCTTTAATTTTAATCTAATATAGAAAAAAAATAAAGCATAACTTTATTTATCCAAGTTAAAATAGATAATATTTTAAAATTAGTATAAAATTTAATTATATTATGGTTTTAAGGGAGGAATTATGAAAGGCTTAAAAAAGATAGCAATAGCACTTAGTATTACTTTTATAACTATTAATTTAATGTCATGTTCTGCTAAAAAGGAAACAGATGTAAAGGTAGATAATAAGGAGAATATTTCTAATAATATTTCAAAGGAAGAAAAAGATAATAAAGAAGAAAATACAGTTACATTAGAACAAATAGAAGAAAAGTATAAAGGAAAAACCCCTAAGGAATTTAGTGAAAAAACTACTGGAGTATTAAATCATATAAAAACAAAGGATAAAGTAGTATTTTTAACCTTTGATGCCTGTGGAGGTAAATATGGAAGTGATTATGATAAGGAGCTTATAGATTATTTAAAGAAAGAAAAAATAGAAGCTACTTTATTTATTAATAGCAGATGGATTGATAGTAATAAAAAATTATTTAGTGAATTAGCTAGTAATAAATTACTTTCAATTCAAAATCATGGAACATTGCATAGACCTTTAAGTGTAAATGGAAGGGAAGTTTATAATATAAAAGGAACTACTTCCATTAAAGAGGTTTATAATGAAATTATGGGAAATGATAAGAAAATAACTGAACTTACAGGAAAGAAACCAAAGTTTTTTAGATCAGGAACTGCCTATTATGATGATATATCTGTAAAGATAGCGAAGGATTTAGGTTATGAAATAGGAGGTTTTGATGTATTAGGAGATGCAGGAGCTACCTTTTCAAAAAAAGAAATTATAGCTCAAGGTAAAAAAGCTAAAAGAGGTTCTATATTAATTTATCATATGAATAAACCTAAAGGGCAAACCTTTGAGGGAGTAAAGGTAGTTATAAGTAATTTAAAAAAGGAAGGATACTCCTTTAGAAAATTAGAAGATTATATTTAGAAAATAATTATATTAAAAGATTATTATTTTAAAAGAGAAAAGGGCAAAATTATAAAATTCTTAGAAAAATATAATTTACTAAGATTTATAATTTTGCCTTTTTATTATTATATATATTATTTTTTATTATAAATTTGTTGCTTTTTTAAAACGATCACTAACTACATCCCAGTTTATAAGTTCAAAGAAACCATCTAAATAATCAGCACGTCTATTTTGATATTTTAAATAGTATGCATGTTCCCAAACATCAACAGTTAATAGTGGAGTTTGTCTATTTGATAGTGGATTATTTTGATTAGCTGTGGATATGATTTCAAGTTTATTATCTTTATTTAAAACTAACCAGCCCCAACCTGATCCAAATTGACCTAAGGCAGCTTCCTTTAGTTTAGCTTTAAAGTTTTCATAAGATCCAAAAGTATTAGAAATAGCTTCTTTTAAAGCTCCCTCAGGTTCTCCACCTTTATTTGGACCTATTCCATCAAAGTAAAACTCATGATTATAAACACCACCAGCATTATTTATAACTGCTTGCTTTATATCACAAGGAATAAGTTCAATATTTTTAAGTATGTCATCTAAGGACATATTAAAAAGTTCTGGATGTTTAGATAAAGCCTTGTTTAAATTATCAACATAAGTTTGCTGATGTTTATCATGGTGAATAGTTACAGTCCTTTCATCAATAAATGGTTCTAAAGAATCGTAAGCGTAAGGTAAAGGTTTTAAAGTAAATTTTTTTCCTTCCATAAATATCACCTCTTAATTATATTATTTAATAAATATATATTAATTAAAATACAAAATAATAAAGATTACTTTGTAAATTTATATTTATTAATATAATTATATTATTTTTTTTGTTAATAATCTAATTAGAAGTTATTCAAAAACACCTTCTAAGTTGAATGAGGGAACAAAATCAGTAGTATTTGTGCCATTATCTTGTATAAATGCATTTTTTATCCCGATTTCAGCAGCATAATTAATTAAACTATCATAAACTTTAGGATTTAAAGGTTTTGAGATTTCTTTAAATTCAAAAGCTTTAAACATAGGTGTATATTGATTCATTATACTTATGTACACATTATCTCCAAATAGAGAATATATAGTATCTATAACTTTTTTTGAATCAAATAAAAGTCCTGGAAGCATAAGATGTCTAATTATCATTCCTTTAATCATTCTTCCTTTATTATCAAATTTATTTTTAGAAACTTGAGAAAACATTTCTTTTAATATTTTTATTAAATTTTCTCTATAATTTGGAGCTTTAGAATATTTAATAGCATATTTATCATCAAAATATTTAAAATCAGGAAGATATACGTCAATATATCCTTTTAAAGCCTTTATTGTTTCCAAAGAATCATAGCCATTCGTATTATAAAGTATTGGAAGAGTCAATCCTTCTTTTTTTGCTATTTTTAAAGCTTCTATTATTTGAGGAACATAATGGGTTGGAGTAACTAGGTTAATATTGTTTGCTCCTTCTTTTTGAAGTCTTAAAAATATATTAGCTAGTTCATTAACTGTTATAAATGCTCCCTTGTGTTCTTGACTTATTTCATGATTTTGGCAAAATACACATTTAAAATTACAGTTAGAAAAGAAAACTGTACCAGAACCATTATCTAAAGATATTGGAGGTTCCTCCCACATATGAAGCTTAGCTCTTGCAACTTTTATTTTGTCAGAAGAATTACAAACGCCAACTTCTCCCTTTAATCTATTTACATTACATCTACGCATACAAAGATTACAATTTTTTAGTAAAGAATTGTATTCCAATAAAATCACCTCTTACATAATATATAGAAATTATATTACTAGATAATTTTTTTATCAATTATATACTATAATGATATAAAGAATAAACAATAGTATTTATATTATTATATGTAAATTGAGATGGAGAGGCTTTTATGAATTTTATATCAGTTTTATGTTTTCAAATATTGGCAATTATATTTATAGTAGTTTCAATTGTAATTAATTTAGTAAAAGTAGTTAAAGGAAAAATATCAAAAAAATATTTGATATTAATTCTATTAGTAGTAGTTTGTAGTAAAATAACTTTAATTAATATAATAATTCCTAAAATAAAAGATATTAAATATTACCAAATAGTAAGTTTGTAATAAAAGTTAGTGAATTAGAAAAATAACAAGAGTATAATTTGAAATTTAAAATATAAATAGGGTAAGGTGAAAATATATGGAAGATGGATTTTTTGAATATGATTATTATGATGAAGTTTTTGAAAAAATTAAAATTAGGAATAGAGAAATAAGGGAAGTGAATTTTGAAAGATGTATATTTAATGGATGTGATTTTTCAGGAACAAACTTTTTAGAAGTAACTTTTGATAGTTGTACTTTAAAGGAGTGCAATATAACTCTTTCAAAGTTTTATTATTCAAAACTTAGAGGAGTTAAGTTTATTGATTGTAAAATAGTTGGAGTAGATTTTACTAAATGTGATAGATTTATAATAGATTTTGAGTTTTACAAGTCACTTATTCAAAGTTGTAGTTTTGCAGAACTTAAAATACCAAAAACTAAATTTAAGGAATGTAATGTAACATCAAGTGATTTTATTAGTTGTGATTTAAGAGGGGCAGATTTTTCAAAATCAAGTCTTGAAGATAGCATATTTGAAGGTACAAATCTTTCAAAGGCAAATTTTAAAGAGGCTATGGATTACAAAATAAATCCTCAAAATAATAATATAAAAAAGGCAGTTTTCAGTATGCCAGAAGTTTTAGCATTACTTGATGAATTTAATATTATTATAAAATAATTTACTAAAGAAAATATTTAGGAGGAATTATGGAAAATATAGAAAAAATAATAGAAAATACAAAAAGACCTATAACTATAAGTTATTTAAAGGATGAGTTTAAAAGAATAGGTTTAAAAAAAGGAGATAAAGTATTAGTTCATTCAGCTTTAAGTAAGTTAGGATGGGTTTGTGGAGGTGAAGTTGCAGTTGTAAAGGCATTAATGGAAGTAATAACAGAGGAAGGAACTATAGTTATGCCAACCCATAGTGCTGATTACTGTGATCCTATATTTTGGGGAGAACCAGCAGTACCAGATTCTTGGTATGAAAATATAAGAAAAGAAATGCCAGCCTTTGATCCTAAAATAACTCCAACATGGGGGATGGGTAAAATAGTTGAAAGCTTTAGAAATTTTCAAAATGTAAAGAGAAGCTATCACCCAACAGTATCTTTTGCAGCTTGGGGTAAGGATTCAGACTTTATAGTAGAAAATCATAGTTTAGAATATTCCCTTGGGGAAAAATCACCTCTTGCTAGATTTTATGATTTAGATGGAAAGGTATTATTACTTGGAGTTGATTATGATAGCAATACATCCTTCCATTTAGCTGAATATAGAGCTAAAAATTATACTGAGGCTATAAATATATCTCCAATAATAGAAAATGGAGAAAGAATATTTAAAAGGTATAATGATATAGAATTTAAGACAGAATTATTTATGTTTGCTGGTGAAGAATTTGAAGAGAAATGTAATGTAAAATTGGATAAAATAGGTAATGCTAATATTAAATTATTTAGTCAAAGAGAATGTGTTGATTTTGCAAAGGATTACTTTAAAAATTATAACTTATATTAATTTAATGCATTAAAAATATATTACTAATAATTAATATATTAGAGTATAAAAATTAACAAATGATAGAATTTATAAATGGTTATTGAAGGGAAAAAAGAGTAAACTAAAAGCCAAGGAGATGGTATATATGAAAAAATGGCCTTTTGTTTTACAAGCAATTTTATTAGCAATTTTAGGAGTAATATTTTTAAGATATCCATTAGAAACATTAATTAATTTTATGTTTATTTTAGGAATATTTGTAGTTGTAGCAGGTATTATGTCAATAGTTAAGGCATTTAAGTCAGATACTAAAGGGTTCTTTATATTTAATGGAGTAATTGATATACTATTTGGCTTAACTCTTTGTTTCTCACCATTATATTCTTCAGAATTTTTTGTAATATTCTTTGGAGTTTGGGAAATAATAAAAGGAATATCACTACTATGTGAGAAATTCCAATTAAAGACAGCAGGATTTAATTTCAAAACAATATATACAATTATACTAATCGTACTAGGAGTTTTAGTAATTATATATCCAATAATTGCATTAGCAGTTGCACCTATAGTAATAGGAATTGACTTATTGTTATTTGCAGTATACGAAATAATTTTATGCTTTGAAATATAATTAGTAAAGAAATAAGCTACTGTTAAAGTGACAGTAGCTTATTTTATAGTTATTTTTTAGGTAATTCCTTTATTTTTGGAGAGCTAAAATATAAATTGCAAACTTTATGTTTAGAAGTATCATCTTTAAAAGATATTGATATATTTACTGGTTCTTTTTCTTTTGTAAATTTAGCTCTATAAATAATACTTATAATATCTTTACCTTTTTTTGCTTGTACAAATTGTAATGAACCTTTTTCATAAGTTCCAACAGCATTTTGAATAGGCATAACCAAATTAATAAAAGAAGCTTTATCAGGAACTAATTCATCCATTTGTGTATCGAAATCTTTTTTAAATTCATCATAGTTTAAATCACTCATTGAAAAAAGGATATTTTCCGTTATAGAATCTGAATATTTTTTTATAGAAGACTCATCAATTTTTGAAGAGCAACCTACTAAAGAAATTATAAAAATACTTCCAATTAAAATACATATAAACTTTTTTAATTTCATAAAAAACCCCCACATAAATCAATAAAATTTAATAAAGATATTGTATCATATTTTCGTTAATAATCGCATTTTAAGGCAACAATAAAAAGATGATGTGTGATATAATATTTTAATACTAGGAAGGGAGGATGATGATTTGGATTTAAAATCATTATTAAACAAAGAACAGTATGAGGGCGCAGTTACAGTTGAAGGCCAAGTTTTGATATTAGCTGGTGCAGGTTCTGGAAAAACTAGAGTTTTAACATATAGAATGGCTCATATGATTGAAGATTTAGAAATAAAGCCATGGAGCATTTTAGCAATAACATTTACTAATAAAGCAGCTAAGGAAATGAGAGAAAGAGTTGAATCTTTAGTTGGAGAGAAAGCAAATGATATGTGGATATCTACTTTCCACTCAACTTGTGTTAGGATACTTAGAAGAGAAATCGATAAGCTTGGTTATAAATCAAGTTTTACTATATATGATACTTCAGATCAAAAGACTCTTTTAAAAGAGTGTATGAAAGCTTTAAATATAAATGATAAAGATATTACCCTTCAAGAAATTATGGGAAAGATAGGTAGAGCTAAGGATAATATGCAAGGCCCTGCAAGTTTTATGAGGGAACATGAAAGCAATTTTAGGGAGAAGAAAATTGCAGATGTTTATGAGATGTATCAAAAGAGACTTAAAGAAAATAATGCTTTAGATTTTGATGATCTTATATTTAAAACAGTAGAATTATTTAAAAATCATGAAGATGTTTTAGAATTTTATCAAAATAAATTTAAATACATTATGGTAGATGAGTATCAAGATACAAATGGAGCACAATATGAATTTGTAAGACTTTTAGCTAAAAGATATAAAAATATCTGTGTGGTAGGAGACGATGATCAGTGTTTAACTGAAGGCACTTTAATTAATAGCGAAAAAGGAACACTAAAAATCGAAGATATAAAAAAAGGCGACAAAATATTAGTAGCCATAGGTAATTCTGAAAAAGCTATTAAAGAAGTAGATGAAGTTAATGCAAAGGAATATAAAGGTGAAATAGTAAAAATAACAACTGAAAGTGGAAAAGTTATTAAAGGTACTCCAAGTCATATTGGATTTAGTAAATTAGATATAGTTCCTGATAAATATTATGTTTATTTGATGTATAAGGAAGGTTATGGATATAGAGTTGGTAGAACTTCTTCAATTAGAAGTAGAAAAGGTGACACAAATGGCTTAGCTGTAAGGTTAAATGGGGAGCAAGCCGACAAGATGTGGATACTTAAAGTTTGTGATAGCATAGGTGATGCAAGTTATTATGAAGAATATTTTGCAACAAAATATGGACTTCCAACAATAGTATTTAATGCTAGAGGAAGAGAACTTAGCATATCACAGGAAAGAATAAATGAATTATTTAAAGAGATAGATACAATAAATAGAGCAGATAAACTTATGGAGGAACAATACCTTTACAAAGATTTCCCTCACCATGTAAGTTCAGCCATAATTAGAGGAGAAAGTATAAGAAAGAGAATAAACTTAACTTTCTTTGGAGGCAGAAAGAATAAGCATGGAATATATAGTCATAGGATAGGACTTAATACATCAGATGAGGAAAGTAAAAAGAAATTTATAGAAGCTGGATTCAATGTTAGAGACGGACAAAGAAATACTTTTAGAATTGAAACAGAAAGAGCCCAGTATGATGAAGCCTATGATTTTAGTAAATCATTAATGAATGTGGAAAATAATTTTGAAATATTACAAAAGGCTAATTTAACAGAAGAAAAAAGTTTTATGTTAATGCCTATTGGAAGTATAAAAGAAGATATGATAGTTCCAATATTTAATGGAGATAAAATAGTAGAAGACAGAGTAGTTAAGGTAGAGATAGAAGAATATAGTGGTAAGTTATATGATTTAAATATAAAAGGTGTAAGAAACTATATTGCAAATGATATAGTAGTTCATAATTGTATCTATGCGTGGAGAGGTGCAGATGTAACTAATATTCTTGAGTTTGAAAGAGACTATCCAAATTGTAAAGTTATAAAACTTGAACAAAATTATAGATCTAAAGGTAACATACTAGAGGCAGCAAATGTTGTTATAGTAAATAATTCAAGAAGAAAAAGTAAAGCCCTTAGAACAGAGCAGGATCCAGGAAGTAAAATAAAGATTTATAGAGCATATTCAGATAAAGAAGAAGGGGATTTTGTAGCTAGACAAATACTAGATATAAAATCTAAAAATGGAGCAGAAAATAAAGATTTTGCAGTTTTATATAGAACAAATGCACAATCACGTTTATTTGAAGAAACCTTTAGAAGAAGAGGAATACCTTATAAAATTGTTGGAGGAACAAAATTCTACGACAGAAAAGAAATTAAGGATATGTTAGCTTACCTAAAGGTTCTTGTAAATCCTCAAGATGATATAAGTATAAAGAGAATAATTAATGTTCCAAAAAGAAGTATAGGAGATGCTACAGTAAATAAAGTTCAAGATTTTTCAGATGCTTATGAGTTAAATCTTTGGGATGCCCTTCAAGAAGTTAGAAGTATTCCAAGCTTAACTGCAAGAAACTGTACATCACTTGAAAAGTTTACAGAACTTATGGATAACTTTATGATAATGGCAGAAACTATGCCAGTTTCTATTTTAATTGAAACTATATTAAAAGATACTGGATATTTAGATGAACTTAAAAAATCAAATGAAATAGAAGATAAAAGTAGAATAGAAAATCTTCAAGAGTTAGTTTCAGATGCTGTTGAATTTGAAAAGAGTGAAGAAAAAGATAAAAGTTTAACTGCTTACCTAGAAAAGGTATCTTTAGTTCAAGATATTGATAATGAGGATGAAGAAGAAAATTCAGTAGTACTTATGACCCTTCATAGTGCAAAGGGATTAGAGTTCCCTCATGTATTTATGGTTGGAATGGAAAATGGTCTTTTCCCAAGTATGAGCGATTTTGATAAAGAAGATCAAATGGAAGAGGCAAGAAGACTTTGTTATGTTGGAATAACAAGGGCAAAGGAAACTTTATATATGACTTCAGCAGAAGTTAGAAGAGTTTTTGGTAGAACAATGTCTTATAGCCAATCAGATTTTATAGGTGAAATAAAAACTGATTTAAAAGAGTATGTAAATGAAAGAAGTACAAATGGAGCTGCAAGGGAAGGTATGTTTAATTCACCTTCAAAGCCAAACTTTAATAACCCTCACAGTTTAAGAAATTCTATGGGAAGAAATACTCAAAATAGAGCTGTGTCACCAAGTGGAATTTCACATGTTTCTCCAAATAATGCAAAGATGTCAGTAGATAGCTCAGAGATTACTCTTGGAAGAAAAGTTAAACATCCAAAGTTTGGAGAAGGAACAGTAGTTTCTATACTACCATCTGGAAGTGATAAAAAGCTTACAATAGCATTTGATAAACAAGGTGTTAAAGTATTATTGTTATCAATGGCAAACTTAGAACTTTTATAATACTAGGAGGAAATGTATCTATGGATAAGAGAGAAAAAATGAAGGCTCTTGTAGATGAGCTAAATAGATATGCATATGAATATTATTCTTTAGATAATCCATCAGTTAGTGATAAAGATTATGATAAGAAATATGATGAGCTTGTTCTATTAGAAAAGGAACTTAATGAAGTATTACCATATTCACCTACTGTAAGAGTTGGTGATGTGGTTTTAGATGGCTTTAAAAAATATACTCACAAAGGAAGACTTTGGAGTTTAGGAAAAGCTCAAAGTATTGAAGAAATTAAAGAATGGCATAATAGAAATGTTAAATTTGTAAATGAAATGAGAGAAAAGGGAGAAGACCTACCTCCTTTAAAATATATAGCAACAAAAAAGTTTGATGGATTAACAGTAAATTTAACTTATGATGAAAATGGAGTATTAGTAGTTGGAGCAACTAGAGGAACCGGAGCTATTGGTGAGGATGTAACAGCTCAAGTTAAAACAATAAAAAGTATTCCTCTTAAAGTAAATTGCAAAGATGTATTTGAAGTACATGGAGAAGCAATTATGACTACTGAAGCCTTTGAAAAATATAACAACGAAGCAGATGTTCCATTAAAGAATTTAAGAAATGGTGCAGCAGGAGCTTTAAGAAATTTAAATGTTCGTGAAACAGCAAGAAGAAACCTTTCTGCATTTTTCTATGATGTTGGATATAAAGAAGGAAAACAATTTAAAAATTATATGGAAATGATGGGCTTCATAAAAGAAATGGGCTTTCCAGTAGATGATTATATTAAAGAATGTTATACAATTGAAGATATTCAAAAAGAGATAGATTATATTAGAGATATTAGATTTGATTTAAATTATGATATAGATGGGCTTGTACTTGTTATAGATGATATTAGAACAAGAGAACTTTTAGGATATACTATAAAGTTTCCTAAATGGGCTATTGCATATAAGTTTGAAGCACAAGAGGCAACTACAAAGCTTTTAGAAGTTGAATGGAATGTTGGAAGAAGAGGAAGAGTTTCACCAACAGCTATTTTAGAGCCAGTTGAACTTGCAGGAGTTACTGTAAAGAGAGCAACATTAAATAATATGGATGATATAAAAAGAAAAGGTATAAGAGTTGGAGCAGAAGTTTTTGTAAGAAGAAGCAATGATGTTATTCCTGAAATAATGGGAGTAGTTCCAGATAGTTTAAAAGATTCAACTGAAATAATACCTCCAACTAATTGTCCAGCTTGTGGAAGCCATTTAATAGAAGAGGGAGCTCATATATTTTGCGAAAATACTCTTTCATGTAAACCACAGCTTGTAAAGACAATAGTTCATTATGCTTCAAGGGAAGCTATGAATATTGCAGGTTTTTCAGAAAGGACAGCAGAAGCATTATTTGAAAAACTAAATATAAAGTCAATATGTGATTTATATAAGTTAAATAAGGATGAGTTAGTAACATTAGAGAAATTTGGACCTAAGAAAGCACAAAATCTTTTAGATTCAATTGAAAATAGTAAAAATTGTACTCTTGATGCATTTATATATGCCCTTGGAATTAAAAATGTAGGAGTAAAAACTGCAAAGGATATAGTAAATAGATTTAAGTCAATTGAGGGCTTAAAAAAGGCTACTTTTGAAGAGTTAGTTGAAATTCCTGATGTTGGAGATATAGTTGCAAGTTGTATAGTTGAATTCTTTAATGAAGATAAAGTAATAGAAACAATTAACGAACTTTTAGAACTTGGAGTTAATCCTATATTTGAAGAAATGGAAATAATACAAAGTGTATTTGAAGGAAAAACTGTAGTTGTAACAGGAACTATGGAGAAGTACTCAAGGAAAGAAATTAAAGAAAAATTAGAAACTCTTGGAGCTAAAGTTTCAGGAAGTGTAAGTAAAAAAACTGATTATGTTGTAGCAGGAAAGGAAGCTGGATCAAAACTTACTAAGGCACAAGAATTAGGTGTTAAAGTTATTAGTGAAGATGAATTTGAAGAAATGATAGGAGGTTAAAGAATTTGAAGAAAATAATAAATATATTAAGCATTGCTTCAAGTATAGTAGCTTGTATAGTTATAATTTGTACTTTTTTAACTTCATATCAATTTATGTATATAGGAGAAATCTTTGATTCATATTTACCTGTCCAAATTATAGTTGCAATAACAATGGGTTTATGGGCTATTAGGTTTTGGATAAGTGAAATTGGTAGGAGAAAGATATTTTATACACTTTTAAGTTTAGGTATATCAGTATCTTTAGTTTGCTTTATATTTGGTACAATAAGATAATAAATAAAAAAACTTCTATGAGTTTTCATAGAAGTTTTTTTATTTATGGTCTCTCTTCTCAAAATCCTTAACATTATCTAAATCATGAATATTAAAGTCTTCAGAATTTTCTTCATTTAAAAAGTCATCATAAGAATAATTTCCTTTGTTAACATAAAGAGCATCCAATTTTTGATTCATTTTTTCAAGTATATAATTTTTATATCGAAGTTGATTATAGGCTTTTAAGGCTATAATGAAAAGCCATATACCAATAAACATAAAAGTTAACATAAAAAGTATTCCTATAATGGATACCGCACCAACTAAGAATGTCATATTAACGCCTCCTCCAAATATAGGTTAATTATATCATAATTATTTTATAAATTTAACCAAAGGATCAAAAAATATTCGAAGGTGTGATTAAAATAATTAGGCAATGACAATAATTATGATAAGTTAAGAAAAAAGGAGAGGCAAAGCTTTTGAAGAAGTTAATAATACCGAGTTTTATTATATCTATAATAATCCTTTTAAGTTTTATAGAAATAGAGAAAATAGATGAAGTTAATGGGAATGAATCCCTTTTATATGCCGTTAATACTATGCCTAATGAGTTAAAGGATGTAAGTAAACTTACTGTAGGTGAAGAGGATATAATTTGTGCCACAAGTAGAGGGCTTATGGAGAAGGATAGTAATGGTAAGTTAGTGCCATCTTTAGCAACAGAAGTCAAAATAAAAGATGATGGAGTTGAATATGAATTTAAAATAGTAGATGATGCCTATTGGAGTGATGGAAGTAGAATTACAGCAAAGGATATAGAAAACTTTTTTAAAGAATTATTAAAAGAAGAAAAGGATGAAAATATAATACCATTTTTAAATGTTTATGGAGCAAAAGAATTTAGAAATGGAAAGACAACCTTTGAACAGGGAGTAGCTATTAATTCAGAGGAAGATAAACTTACAATTAGATTAAACAAAAAAGATGATAAGTTTTTAGATGAGCTTACAAAGACTCAATATAGAATTAGAAAGTATTTATTAATGTGGAATGATATTGAAAGAAATTATAAAACAATAGTATATTCAGGAGAATACTTTATAAGTAAGGTTAGTAGTGATGGTATAGAGCTTAAAAAGAATAGCAAAAGTAAAAGTGATTCTACTGAAAATATAAAAATAATTTCAGATGAAAATGAAGAACTGTCCATGGCTGCCTTCGAAATAGGTGAGAGGGATATTGTTATTAATCCTCCAAGTACAGAGCTAAATAGATTACAAAGCGAAGGTCGTCTTAAAACCTTACCCTCTGAAAAGGGAAAATATATTTCATTAAATTCAGAATCAGAGAATTTACCTCTATCAGTTAGAAAGACCCTTTATTTTAATATAAATTCTGCAATGATAGAATATGAAGAACAAAACTTAAATTATATAGAACTTGCAGAGAGCAGCTACTTTAGAGACGATAAAGATAATTTAGATAAGTTACAGTCAAGAAAAGTTATGACAAATAATATGGATGGAAAGCTTCCGGAAATAATAACTATACTTGCAAAGGATACTAATGAAAATAGAGGAATAGTTAAGCAACTTCAAAATTGGTTTAACAAAAATACAAACACAAATATAAGATATACTCTTGCAACAGAAACAGAATTTAAAAATTTAGAACTTAGAAAAAGATATGATATTTTAATAATAGATGAAACTTCTAATTCAAATAATAAAAAAGAGTTTTATTTAAACTTAAAATCCTATTATACAGAAAATGAATTGAAAATTTATGAAAAGTTATATAAGAAAGAAAATAAAAATTTTAATGAATTAGAAGAAACACTTTTTAATAACTATACGATACTACCATTATTATTTGAAAATAAGGCAGTTGCAATATCTAAAGAAGTAAATAATATTGAATTTGACTGGTATGGAAATATAAAATTTCAAATATTAAAATAAGGCTATGTTTTAGATAAGTGTTGATTTTAGATATTTAGATACTATCTAAAATCAACACTAGTTAAAAACATAGTCTTAAATAAAAGAATATACTTATTTAGAACTAGATTCATTATTAGATTTTTTAGTAGTTTCTTTAGTGGTTTTATCATTGCCTGATAAATTTTCTGCTGTATCTTCTATAAAGTTATTTTCTTCAATAGATTTAGTAGCATCTAATTTTATACTATTTCTAAGGGGAGTTTCTCTAAGTTCCAATTTATCAAAAAAATCATTCTTAAATGTATGAATGATAGTATAGAAGATAAACATATTTTTATAACTATCAAAGGATCTTCTATTTGAAAAAGTAAATATATCCTTCTTCCTTGAATAAGTTACATTTTTTAAAAATATAGGAGACATTCCAGTACTAGCTAAAGTTGGTAGATTAGGCATTCTAAAAAATGTTTCATCTAACATATCCTTAGAAAGCATACTAAAGTTTTTATATCTTTCCTGATTATCCAAATCAGGTGCATCTGGCCAACTAGTAACTAAATTCGAATTTAAAACATATTTTTTATATATTTTTGAAATGTAAGGTGCATATTCTCTAATATTACCTGATTTATTAGCAAACATTATTAGAGATATTAAATAAAAACAAATATCAAAGGAAGTGTATTTAATTTCTTTTTTATCAGTAAGTTTTTGAAGTATGTTATTATCCTTGTCGTAAAGAGAAATTAACCTATCCATTATTTCACAATACTTTTCTCTAAATGTAATTAAATTAGTATGTTCATAAGAATTCATTAAATTAATTGCAAATAATGCACAAGTATCTAATGATTCTACGTAATAATCTTTTTCATCAAACTTACCAATTAAAAATTCACTTAAATCTATAATTAATTCTATAATTTCATTATTTTTAGAATAATCATAGTATATATTAAATGCTAATAATGTTTTAATACCTTCATCAAAGGATAGATTGTATAATGCTTCCTTATAATCTAAAAACATTTGTAGTATTTCTGATGAAAAATCCTCATATTCTTTTTTAGCGTCATTATCTTCTTCATAAATTGAATATAAATAATAAGCATTCATCATAAATGCCTGATCACTAAATAAAAATTTTCTATCTTTATTTATTAGATTACTTTCTTTAGCACCATTTTCAAATAAACTTTTTTTAGAAATAAAAAGACCTTCTGTATTTCTTAAATTATCATAGTAAAAGTCTAATTGTTCACGGGCAAGAAATCTATAAGCGTCTTTAAGAGATCTTTCATCAGATTTTTTATTAAAGTAAGAATAATAATCACTCATTTCTAATAAACACATTGTCATAAAAGCATTAGTTGCTGGGTTTACTTCTCGCTTAAAAGATGAGGAATCAAAGCCGTGAGAAGTTTTGTTGTGCATAAATACTGGAGAGGATTTTTTATATAAGCACAATACTGGTGAAAATTTACTTAATATGCTAATATCTTTTGTAGATGAACTTTTTTTAGAATTCCTTGCTGGGAATATATAGCCACATTTAGAATTTAGGGCAAGTATTTTAACAGCTTCTTTTGATAGATGAAAAAGCTGACCACATATTTCATCCTGTGATAAGCTATTCATACGAAAAAATGGCCCAATATATCTCAAAATATTTCACCTCATAATATAATTCTTATAATAATTAATATGAGTAAACTTTAAAAAAATTGCATAAAACTAAAAAATGATTTAAATTACTATAAAATAGGGAAAATTTAAATAGTAATATAAGGAGGCAAATTGTAATGAGATTTGATGGAAGAAAAAATGATCAAATAAGAGCTACTAAAGTAACTAGAAATTACACAAAGTATGCAGAAGGATCAGTTTATATAGAAGTTGGAGATACAAAAGTTCTTTGTAATGTATCAGTAGAAGAAAGAGTACCGCCATTTTTAAAGGGGACAGGAGAAGGATGGATAACAGCAGAGTATAACATGCTGCCTAGAGCTACAGGTACTAGAAAGATTAGAGATATTGCAAGACTTAAAATAGATGGAAGAACAATGGAGATTCAAAGGTTAATAGGAAGAGCTTTAAGATCAGTTGTGGATTTAAAAGCATTAGGAGAGAGAACTCTTTGGATAGATTGTGATGTTATTCAAGCTGATGGAGGAACAAGAACAACTTCAATAACAGGAGCATTTATAGCTATGGTTGATGCAGTTAACAAACTTCATAAAGATAAACCATTTAAGATTTATCCTATAAGAAATTTCGTGGCAGCAACTAGTATAGGTATAGTTAATGGAGAAAAGGTTATAGATTTATGCTATGAAGAAGATTCAAATGCTAAAGTTGATATGAATGTTATAGGAACAGGTGAAGGAGAATTTGTTGAGGTTCAAGGAACTGCAGAAGAATCTCCAATGACTAGATGTGAACTAAATGAATTATTAGACTTAGGAGAAAAAGGTTTAAGACAAATGATAGCTGTTCAAAAAAATTCATTAAAGATGGATGCTTTATGGATTGGAACAGGAGGAAGATAAATGAAAAAGTTTATTTTAGCTAGTAATAATCAAAAGAAGATAAAAGAAATAAAAGAAATTTTAAAAGATTTAAATTTAGATGTTAAATCTTTAAAGGATGAAAATATAGATATTGATGTTATAGAAGATGGAACAACATTTAAAGAAAATGCTAATAAAAAGGCAAGAGAGATAAGAGATTATTTAAATAAAAGAGGAGAAGAAGATTTTGTTGTTATGGCAGATGATTCTGGCTTAGAAGTTGATTATTTAAATGGAGAACCTGGAGTATATTCAGCAAGATACTCTGGAGAACATGGAAATGATGAGAAAAATAATGAAAAATTATTATTAAACCTTAAAGGAGTTCCAAGAGAAAAAAGAGGAGCTAAATTTGTTTGTCATTTAACTCTTATTAATTCAGAAGGTAAAACTTTAGATATTAGAGGGGAAGTTAAAGGAATAATAGTCAATGAGTTAAATGGAAATGGTGGTTTTGGGTATGACCCTCTATTTTACTATGAGGAATTTGGAAAAACTTTTGGGGAAGTTAGTTTAGAAGAGAAAAGTAAAGTAAGTCATAGAGGAGTGGCCTTAAAAGAATTAAAAAATAGAATTTCAGAGGTATTGTAGGAGGAGTTATGTTAATAGCTGTAATTAGTGATACACATAGAATAAAAAAGTATATAGAAGCCGTTAAAACACATTTACAAGGCGTAGATGTATTAATACATTTAGGAGATAATGTAGATGATGTTATTGACCTTTCAGAAGGATTTCAGGGGGAAGTATATGCTGTAACAGGAAATTGTGATTATTCTAATGATTACCCTATAGAAAGAATAATAGAATTAAATGGGGTTAAAATATTAGCTACCCATGGTCATGCATATAATGTTAAGTATGGATTAAATAATTTATATTATAGAGTACAAGAAGTAGGAGCTAATATAGGGTTATTTGGACATACACATCAGGAATTAATTATTAATGAAAATGGTATAACACTTATGAATCCTGGAAGTGTTTCTCTTCCAAGAGGAAACGGTAGACATATTGGATTTATAAAATTAGAAGAGGGAAAAGAACCTGAAGTATATCTACAAACAATTGAGTAAATAACCTTTAGATAGGTTTATTAATAATGGTTTTATTGTATTAATAATTTGATTATATAGTGATAATATACTTTATAAATAAAAAACTATTAAATTAAATTAGAAATTATTAAAAAAAGGTATTGACGAATTAGTTTTGATAATGTAGAATAGTCATTGTCGTTGTGAGCGACAACAGTAAATAAGAATGTTGGACGTAAGCAATCAATGACTCTACGGGGTGTGGCGCAGATGGTAGCGCGCATGGTTTGGGACCATGAGGTCGCAGGTTCGAGACCTGTCACCCCGACCACTTTAAATTTGTTAAATTAGATGTTGACAAATTCTTATAAAACCTGTATAAATAATAAGGCAGGTTGCTTATTCAACTTAATAAATCTTAAGTGATTTAAAGTAGAATAAACAAGATATGCGGGTGTTGCTTAATGGTAAAGCTCTAGCCTTCCAAGCTAGCCACGAGGGTTCGATTCCCTTCACCCGCTCCACTTTGAAAAAGAGTTTTGAAAAAAGCTCTTGACAAAAAAGACAGAATGGTTTACAATTATAAACGTTCTGAAATGCGTCTTTAGCTCAGCTGGATAGAGCAACGCCCTTCTAAGGCGTGGGCCAGGGGTTCGAATCCCTTAAGACGCACCATTTCGGGGTGTGGCGCAGATGGTAGCGCGCATGGTTTGGGACCATGAGGTCGCAGGTTCGAGACCTGTCACCCCGACCACTTTAAATAATTTAATACCTGCGGGTGTTGCTTAATGGTAAAGCTCTAGCCTTCCAAGCTAGCCACGAGGGTTCGATTCCCTTCACCCGCTCCAATATGCGTCTTTAGCTCAGCTGGATAGAGCAACGCCCTTCTAAGGCGTGGGCCAGGGGTTCGAATCCCTTAAGACGCACCATATGGTGAATGTAGTTCAGTTGGTAGAGCGCCAGTTTGTGGCACTGGTTGTCGTGGGTTCGAGTCCCATCGTTCACCCCATGTAGGGATATCGCCAAGCGGTAAGGCACCACACTTTGACTGTGGTATTCGTAGGTTCAAATCCTGCTATCCCTGCCAAATATATGGTTCACTAGCTCAGTCGGTAGAGCACATGACTTTTAATCATGGTGTCCCGGGTTCGATTCCCGGGTGAGCCACCAATTTAATTAAAAACGTGCAGGTGTGGCGGAATTGGCAGACGCACTAGACTTAGGATCTAGCGCCTTAGGCGTGGGAGTTCGACTCTCCCCATCTGCACCATAATTAAATTACAAAAATGCGGAAGTGACTCAATGGTAGAGTGCCACCTTGCCAAGGTGGATGTTGCGGGTTCGAGTCCCGTCTTCCGCTCCAAATATGCGGGTGTTGCTTAATGGTAAAGCTCTAGCCTTCCAAGCTAGCCACGAGGGTTCGATTCCCTTCACCCGCTCCATAATATGCGTCTTTAGCTCAGCTGGATAGAGCAACGCCCTTCTAAGGCGTGGGCCAGGGGTTCGAATCCCTTAAGACGCACCATTTATGTGCCATTAGCTCAGTTGGTAGAGCACCTGACTCTTAATCAGGGTGTCCAGGGTTCGAATCCCTGATGGCGCACCAATTTTTTGTAGTGGTGAATGTAGTTCAGTTGGTAGAGCGCCAGTTTGTGGCACTGGTTGTCGTGGGTTCGAGTCCCATCGTTCACCCCATGAAGGGATATCGCCAAGCGGTAAGGCACCACACTTTGACTGTGGTATTCGTAGGTTCAAATCCTGCTATCCCTGCCAAATATATGGTTCACTAGCTCAGTCGGTAGAGCACATGACTTTTAATCATGGTGTCCCGGGTTCGATTCCCGGGTGAGCCACCAATTTAATTAAAAATGTGCAGGTGTGGCGGAATTGGCAGACGCACTAGACTTAGGATCTAGCGCCTTAGGCGTGGGGGTTCGACTCCCTTCACCTGCACCATAATTAAATTATAAAAATGCGGAAGTGACTCAATGGTAGAGTGCCACCTTGCCAAGGTGGATGTTGCGGGTTCGAGTCCCGTCTTCCGCTCCAGATACGCGGGTGTTGCTTAATGGTAAAGCTCTAGCCTTCCAAGCTAGCCACGAGGGTTCGATTCCCTTCACCCGCTCCAGTAAACAACTAGTATTTAGTTGTTTTTTTTATCTCTAAAATAGAGAATTTGATTGATAAAATCCACAATTAGTGAAATTATATCCACAAGGAATGATAATCTAACATTTAAATTGTGGATACTTTTTTAAGACTATATGTAAAAATTATCCTATAAAGTAATTTTTGATAATTTTTATAGAAATTTTAGTTTTAAATCATTATAATATATATTGTATGCATCTATAGCTCAGTTGGATAGAGCGGTGGACTTCGAATCCAAAGGTCGCGGGTTCAATTCCTGCTAGATGCACCAATACCAATATGTGAGAGGAGTAAGGTGTAAACTTTACCCCTCTTTTTACCCCTTATAGCTTTTTATAAGGTATTTTTACCACAAAAAAGGACGTTATTTAACGTCCATTGATAAGTATAAATCATTTAATTTACTTGATACATTTTCTTTTACGTTATTCAAAACGTGTGTATAAGTATCTAATGTTGTTGATATATTACTATGTCCTAGTAATGTTTGAACAGTCTTAGGGTTTTCTCCTAATTCAAATAATCGTGTAGCAAATGTATGCCTTAAATCGTGAAATTTTCTAACTTCTAAATTATTATTTACAAGAACCTTTTTAAACTCTTTTCTTAATCTGCTACTATCTAAATATTTACCATATGTATTACAGAATACAATATTATTATTCTCATATAAATTAGCCAGTTTAATTCTATTTTCTAATTGTGACCTTTTATATTGTTTTAGTTTATTAACTAGGAATAAAGGAATAGGAATGGTTCTAATACTGTTTATAGTCTTAGGTGTCTGTATTATTATAGAACCTTTATTACGTCCGTTTTTATCAACACTAGCTATATATTTAGCAGTTTTATTGATAGATATTATATTATTATCAAAGTCTATATCATTCCAAGTTAAAGCTAATAATTCTCCTTGCCTTAAACCAGTATTAAGAGCAGTAGTAAATAATAATTCAAATTTAGTTCCCTTTATAGCTTTTATAAATTGTTGCTGCTCTTCCAAAGTAAAAGGGTGAATATTATTTTTAGCATTTAATTTATCCTCTTCTTTTTTAGTAGGTAATACTATTGCTCTTGTAAAATCTTTAATGATTAGATTATTGTTATAAGCATATCTAATACCAGGAGCTATTATTTTATTTAACTGTATTATTGTACTTGCTGAAATACCTTTCTTTATTAAAGAGTTATAATATTTTTGTATATCAGTTTGTTTAATATCTTTAATGTTTATATTTGATATAGAACTACTTTTAATATAGTTTCTATATAAACCCTCATACCTTTCTTTGGTAGAGGGTTTTTTATTTATGAAATTTACTTCAAATAACCAATTCTCAAAGAAGTGTTCAAAACTCTCTTTGTTATTTATTACATTATGGTCCAGTTCATAAGTTAAATCTTTAATTTTTTTATTTAATTCTTTAACAGTAGTTCCATATAGATCCTTAGGAGCTTTTAAGTTTTTATGCCTTAATCTAAAAAAGTAATATTCTTTATTATTTATAACTCTTTTTCTAAAAGTTGTTTTTGCCATAATATCACCTCATTTCTTTAGTGTAGTGATAAGTTATGTGTAACACTACAATATATTTTCTCCATAAGTGGGGAATATCTAAGGGGGTCGTGAAACGCCTACCCCCTTAATATAAAATTTTCTGCTATTTGTTGCAGAATCTCTAAATCCTTCTAAAGGATTTAGACCATAACTGGGTGAAAAATTACCGAGCCTAATTCTAGGCTTAGTTAAATGGTATTACTTTAAGTTCACCTTAATGTTTAAGAGCTATCTGCTTAACGCAAAATTACGTTTAGTAAATTTACTATGTTCCTGGAGCATAACACCCAATTCAAAATTGGACTGGTTAAATTATTATTTTTTTTCTTTCTTTTTTAATATATTATTTGCTATTTTAAAACCTTTTTCTAATATTTCTTTTTGGTTTTCTAGTTTATGGCGTTCTAATATTTCGTTTATTTTTAATTTATATGAATTAAATACAAAATCAGATATTTCATTAAGTTCATCCATTGAAAAATCTTTAATACTATAATCTAAAGCACTGCTAGTGCATGCTTCTGACATTATGTCTAAAATAGTTGAAAGAAACATTCGATCAATATCAAATAAACAGAACTCTTCACTTTCAGCATATTTAGAACGTATTTCTTTAGATTTTTTTTCAACTAATTCAGAACCCGACTTAATATCTACTTCATTTAATAGATCTTCTAAGACTTTTAGAGATTCATCCGTTATTAATAATTGATGAGTAGTTATATTTAAAATTTTAGCCATTTTTTCTAAAGTTTCTATAGTAGGCTTCCTTTTATTATTTTCATAATTATAAATTGCATTTCTTGAAAGACCACATTTTTTACCGAATTCTTCTTGCGATAAATTAATTTTCTTTCTAAAAAATTTAATTCTTTCTCCTAAATTCATGTAGAATCACTCCTTAAACTAATTTTATATTTTTTTCACACAAATGTAAACAAAAATAATAAAAAATGCTTGACTGAATACATTTGTGTGAATATAATTAAATTATAAAATATTTCACACAAATGTATTCAAAAAAGGAGGAAGTTATGAAATTAGACTTAAATAAATTAAAATTAGCACAAGCAAGGTCTTGTTTGTCCGTTAATGAGTTAGTTAATAGAACAGGTCTTGGAAGAGCTACTATATCAAAAACATTAAATGGAAAAGCTAAAGCTACACCTAAAACTGTAGGTCTAATAGCTAAGGCTTTAAGTATTGATGTAACAGAGATTATTTCAGGAGAGGAATAATTTAGATATCGGTTTAAACGATATCTAAAATTATTTAAAAGTTGGTTTAATCAACATTAGAAAACACATCTAGTAACCAAGTAAGACGGACTAAGCTCTATTAGTATTCTAGTCTTAAAGTATCGCAATAAGTTGCGAAAGATATTAAATGAATTGGAGGGAGATATATGGAAATAGAAGAAAAGATATTAATTAAGCCTAAAGAGGCAAAGGATCTATTAGGTGTAGGAACAAATGCTATATATGAACTATGCAAGGATAAAAATTTTCCTAGTGTATATATAGGTGGAAGAATTTATATTAATAAAAATAAGCTCCAGGATTGGGCAGATAAATTATGTAGATAGAGAGGTGTTTAAAATGAATTTTAAGCTATTTAAGAAGTATATAGATTTATGTATTGAATTACATAAAGAACCTACGTGGGAAGGCGTTAGAAGATTTAGAGGTATATTTGCATAAGATAAGTGGAGGTGTTGAGAATGAGTAAGGAGGTGTTGAATAGTAATGTTAATGCTTTATTGATTATGAATAGAATTGTTTATAACGATATACCAGTAGAGCTTAATAGAGTAGAAAAAATGGTTTTAATATCTTTAATTAACCATAATAATTGGAAAACTGGAATATGTAAGCCATCAATAAGAACTATACAGAAAGAATGGTTTTATCATAATGATAGAGAGGTTATTAAGGCTTTAAAAAGTTTAAAAGAAAAGAATATATTTTCTAAGCAAACAATAAAAAGGAGAAACTATTATCAATTAAATATAGAACTATTATTAAGAGATTACCTACAAAATGACGGTAACTGCTTAAATGACGGTAACCTACAAAATGACAGTAATAATAACTGCTTAAATGACAGTGATGATAACCGTCAAAATGAGGGTACTAACAATGAATTAACAATGAAAGAACAATTAAATATATATAGTCCTTTAGATAGTGAAACTTATGTTAATGAAATTAATAAAGAATTAGAGGAAGATTTACTTAAGAGAATAAAAAGTAAATATTCTAAAGAACTTATAAAAGATGAATTAGAAAAACTTAAAGATAAAGGTCTTAGTAATTTAGATTTATTAAAAGAGTTAGAGAAGAATTTAAAATCTAAGAAAAAAGAAATAAAAGAAGATTGCAGCAAAGATATAAAAACTATATTTAATTGTTGGAACTCTAAAGGGATCATTAAGCATAAGACTTTAAGTCCAGTAATTAAAAAGGCAATAGAGAAGGTATTAAAGAATTATAAGCTAGATGAAATAGTCCAAGCTATAAATACTTATAGTGAAATATTAAATAGTCAGTTTTACTTTAATTATAAATGGAGCTTAAGCGATTTCTTAAATAGAAAGAATGGCATAAGTACATTTATGGAAGAAGGTTCTAATAAGATTAACTATGAAGAATGGGAGAAGAATAAAAATAACATTTCAAAGTTGGATCCTAAAAATATAAAGGTTAATCCATTAGAAACACCAACTAAATTAAGAGGGTGGGATTAATATGGAACGAGTTAATTTTAATAAAATCAATGAAATAATTGATAGATGTAAGTCTAAAGCTGAAAAGATAGAATATAAATGCCCTATCTGTAGAGATACAGGACAAATAATAATAGAGCAATTACACGCTCAACCAATAATTAAAGAGTGTGCTTGTAGAAATAAAGAAAGACTAAGAACTGAATGGATAGAAAGTGGATTTAATCCAAATAGAAATGATTTGACATTAAATAAATTCGATAATAGTAAAAATACTTTATCTAAGAAAATGAAAGAATTAGCAGAAGACTATATTTCAAATTATGAAAATATACAGTTTAATGATAATAGTTCAATTGCATTCCTAGGAGAGCCTGGAACTGGTAAGACACATATTTGTGTTGCTATATCATTAGAACTCCTTAAGAAAGGATTTAGACCAGTATATTTTCCTTATAGGGATTGTATTGATTTATTAATTGATTTAAGAGTATCAGATAAAATTAAGTACAATGAGAAATTAAATAAATATCAAAATTGCAATATATTATTTTTAGATGATGTATTTAAAGGAGGATATAGTGAGGCTGAAATAAGATTGTTATTTAAAATAATAAATCATAGATATATAAATAAGCTGCCTATAATCATATCAAGTGAATATCTAAGTGAAAATTTATTAAAGATTGATAAAGCAATAACTTCAAGGATTATAGAAATGTCTAAAGGTAGATTATTAGATATTGTTGGAGAGCAGTATAATCAAAGGCTATATTAAAAAAAGACTAATGTAAATACATACATCAGCCTTTAGGGTTATTATGTTACCCTTATACTCGCAACATAAAGGTAACATAGTAGCTCCAATAAAATCAAGAGGAAAACAAAAGAAATATTGGAGGAATTTAAAAATGAAGGTTAAAGATCAAGTTAAATTATTTAAAAATATAATAGAAAATGAATATAGACATACCCAAGATACTGAAATAGAGGATATAACAAATGAATATGTAGAATATATGGAATATTCAAAGGAACAGGATAGAATATTGGAGAGGTTAAAAGAAACCCTATCAGATGAATATTTTAATATGGTAAGTGAATTGAATGATATAAATGCAAATATGGCTTGTTTAGAGCAAAGACATTATTTTAAAGAAGGTGTAAAAGCTGGATTAGATAGCCTTAAATTTTTAGGCGAGTATAAGTCAATGATGTTACTTTAATATTTAAATGGTGGGAGGAATTTAAAAATGATTAGAAAGATTAATGGAAATATATTTTATATATCAGCTTTAGATTTTCAAGGAGATAATAAAAAGTTTTATATTACATTTCGTACTATCAATGGAGTTAGTGGATTTGATTTAGTTATTAATAGAAAATGGATAGATACTGTTGGAATGGGTAATGTAGCGGGAAAAATAGAACTTGCTTTAGCTAATCCAAGGAAAGCAATGGTAAATAGATTTGGTAAATTAATAAAAATTCATAAGAAACTTGAATTTTATAGAAAAAAACAATCAGAGAAAGAAGAACATTTATTCAAAGATAATTTAATAAAAGAGTTTAAGAAAGTAGAGAATGCTAAATCAACTCTCATAGAGAAGTTTAACTCATTAAATGAAAGTGGCCAAGCAAGAGCTCTGGATTATCTAAATGATTTAACTGAGATGAATAGATATAAATTAGGGGCATAGCAAATGAGTAAGATAATGATAAGCTATCAAACAATACAGGAAAGAGAAAGGATCATTAAGGCTTTATCAACTGGAACAAAGATAAAAAAGATTAGTAAGCCTTATGAGAAAGGTAAATATATAAGGATATATATTGATATAGAGTAGGTTAGCGACCATAAAGGGCGTAGCTTAATAAAGGGTTCGACATTAAGTCGAGCCTTATTATTTAAATAAAACGTAGTGATATAGGTTTATTAACACTACAAAAGGAGTGAAATAGTATGTTTTGTTCAGTAAAAAGGGGGAAAGATAAATACGGAAATATATATAAATTTTATTTATGTAATAGATATAGAGATAAGGAAACTGGGAAGGTAAAAAGTAGTGATAAATATATAATGACACTACAGGAAATTGATTTTACAGATTTAAGAATAAGTACCATAGCAAAGCATATAAAAAAGGTTTTAAGTGAAAAAGATATTGTTAATGAGATAGAGCAAGACCTAGTATATGACAAGTATTTAGATATTAGGGGTAAGATATTAGAGAAACAGAGAGAAAAGCAAGAGGAAGAATATAAAAAGCAGCAAAAAGAATATGAGGAATATAGAGAGTATTATAATTCATATTCTAGTGGTTTCAGTAGTGGTACAAGTTCTATAAGTTTTGATGACACTACAAAAGATATAGCAAAAGAATTTATAAAGTTAGGCTTTAGAGCTATGGCCAAGAAATATCACCCCGATATAGTAAAGGATAGTGGGGAAAAGATGAAAATTATAAATGATGTAAAAAGTAAGTTAGATAGTATTATGTAAAACGTATGTTTGTATTAGATTAAGAAGAATGATATAATAAATATAAAGAGAAAAGAATATTTTAAGTACCCTACCTATTAGGTGGAAGGCGTTATATAAAGCCACGGGAAACAATTAATCAGTAATTAATACTGGTGTTGTTCCTGTGGCTTTTTTGTTGCTTATAAATAGAAAGGAGCATACAGGGTGAATGATAAGGCAAGAGAAGAAAGAAACGCTTATATGAAAGAATGGCGTAAGAAGAATAAAGATAAGATGAAAAAGTATCAAGAAAAGTATTGGGAGCGTAAAGCTAAGGAAGAAAGGAAGTAATAAAAATGGAATTTAATGAACAATTAAGAGGAGAAATAGAAAGTAATTTAAATAAGAAAACTGAAAATACAATAAATAATTTAAATGAGTTAATAGAAAAATGTAATCAAACAATAAAGACATCAATAAATAAAAGAAAAGAATATATAAAAAGTGGAGATTTAACTAATAGCAAAAAACAACAAGCTTTAATAAATGGAGCTAGAGAAGATATAGAAAATTATAAAGAAATATTGGAAAATGTTTCGAAAGTTAAATCCATGGAAAAGGATCAATACGAGATATTGGCTAAAAAGATAGAACAATATTACTTTACAGAAATAAAAAATAAAAGTCAGGAACTATTAAATAAATTTTCTGAATTAAAAGAAATAGCATTATCTTTAAATCAATTAGAAGAGAAAAAGAATGATATAGCCTTAGAGTTATATACTAAAGCTGATGGATACGAAAATAAGTATAGGCAAGTAGCTAATGTTTATGCAGATAGGGATTTGATTAATATTATTATCAATCAAGGAAATGGAAGTATAGAGAATAGAATAAAAAATCAAATAGAAAAATTTGATATTGTTTTAGAATAATATAAATTGGACTAGAAATAGTCCTTATTTATTTAAAAAGTCTTAGTATTTAGTAGTTGTAATGTATATGAGATTAATTACTTAGTAAAACTTAGTATTATATATGTTAACTTTTGTTAACCTATTAGATATAAATAACCTTATAAAACCTTATTTAATTTATACTACTTAATACTATAAATCTTTATTATAAGCTAGTCAAAACTAGACTATAAATTTTAATAGTGAGCGTTCTTTATAAATAGTTAACGTTCACTATTTTTATAAAGAGCGTTGCACACAAAGAAAGGTAACGTTGCATACAAAAGTAACGGAGTATTATGTTGAGAAATGTCAAGGTTAAGAGGGCATTATCATAAGAAACCTTAAGATTTAATATTAAGGTAAAAGTAATGCACTATCTTAAATAAACTTACTATTTAGGCTATAAGGAGTTAAAAGTATGAGGGTAGATATTACATCAATACAAGAGAATAAGCCTATTACAATAAAGCAGAGTATGGAAGCAAAGAGTTTTTATGTAGTACTGAATTATAGTCCATTAGAAAAAGCTATTTTAATTAATATAGTTGCAAATAGTTGTATTGATTCAATAAGTAATGAAAGTAAAAGAATAGAGGTAGCATATCAAAAGACAGGATTTGGATTTAAAAGATTTTTTAAATGTCCTTATTGTGGATCTAGAAGAAAGTATTTATATCCAGTAGGTATTGGAAGGTTTGCTTGTAGTAATTGTTTAGAACGTAATGTATATGCATATAGGACTAATATATATGACGGGAATATAGAAAAGGTAATTAAGTATAAGATCATTAAGAATTTATTTGAGCTTGATTTTGATTTAGATAAACTTGGAACAATGAATATAAGAGATATTAATAGAAATACAGTTAATATGTTTAATTTATTAGGGAATATACCTAGTAAGCCTAAATATATGAGGTGGAATAAGTATGAAGAAATATGTAAGAAAATATATTTTTTAGATTTTATATATTGGCAAGTAGCTGATGGAAGAATAAAAAAACTTAAAGTTAAGGAATTAAAAGATATGCTTAATAAGAACAATGTTAATTTTGTATATGAGAATATAATAGCTCCAATATATTTTAAGGAGATATATAAAGAGGTGAATTAAATGACTAATGAGGAACTTGTTGTATCATATCAGCAAGGCAATAAACAAGCCTTAGAGCAGTTAATAGAGAATAATCAGAAGTTTATATATAAGATTGCTAATAAGTTCTATACAGAGGGAATAAGCTCAATAGATAAAGACGATTTAATACAAGAGGGTACAATAGGTTTTATTATAGCTTGTAATAAATATGATATTAATAATGAAAAGAAAGCCTTATTTATTACATACGCTTTTCATTGGATATATTCAAAGATACATAGGTTTATAACTAATAGAGATACCAACGAGGAAACAAGCCTTAATAAAACAGTTGGTGAAGAGCAGAGCGAATTAATGGACCTTATAGAAAACAAAGATAATTGTATAGAAAAAATAGAAGATGATTTATATACAAAAGAATTAAGAAGAGAGTTAGAGGATTTAATGAATACTTATAATACATTACATGAGAGAGAAGTATTAAAGCTATATTATGGGTGGGATACGGACCAGGTATCAATAGAAGATATAGCAGATATATTACAAGCCTCTTCTAATTATATAAGAAAAACTAAGTCAAAAGCTATAAGAAAGATAAGGAGCAGTATGTGGTTTAAGGCTGAATACAATAGAAGGTATAGAGAAGATATAACCTTTGAAAGAGTATTAAGAAATATAGATTTAGGTATTGATATGAATAGTACCTATAATATTTAGGTTTGTTGGAGTGAGTAAATGAGTAATAAAGAAGTGGTTGGAAAGTTTGAAAGAGCTATTACAGAATATAAGGGATTATCATATAAGATTGATTTTATAAATAAAGAAATAGATATAGTTAAAAATGATGAATATTCTAAAGAAGAGGAATTAATAAAGTTAAATAAAGATTTAAATAAATATATTAGACTTAAAAATATTTTACATATGTGTTTAAGTAATTTAAATGGAACAGAAAGAAAAGTTATAGAATTAAGATATTTAAGTAAAGAAAAATTAACATGGAAACAAATAGCTAGTGTAGTTGGTTTTTCAGAAGATCATTGTAGAAAAGGGATAAAGATTAAAGCAATAAATAAAATAATAGATGATTTAAATAACTGCTGCATAGAAGTAGATAAATACATTTGATTTAAGGATAGGATTAAGGTTCTTATCCTTTTATTTATATATGGGAGCAAAGTATTTAATGACCTATTAATTAAGGAGGCTATTATAATGGAGCATAGAGAAATAATGATGAGGAGAATAAAAGAAAATTAGGAAGTCAAGTATTTGTTAAGATAAGTATATGCAGTGCTTAGGGATAAGAATAATAAATAGGATACTATAGAATAAGTGGAAAATTAAATAATATGTCTTGCATAAATTGGTAGAAAAAAATTATAATAAGAATTATATAAAATTATTATTTATTCAATTTTAAATCGAGTAATAAAGAAAAGAGGGAATATATGCAAGATTTAACGGTAAGGTCAGAAAATATACAGAGAGTTTTTAGATATTATATAGAGAATAGATTATTAGTTAATAGAAGATATCAGAGAAAGTTAGTATGGAGTATAGAAGAAAAGTCAGCATTCATAGACTCATTAATTAAAGGATATCCAGTTCCATTAATATTATTAGCTGAGATTAATGAAAATAATAAGAGTACATTTGAAATAATTGATGGAATGCAGAGGTTAAATGCAATAATGTCGTTTATAGAAGGTGAATTTTCAGTGCAAGGAGAATACTTTGACTTAAATGCAATGGCGGAAAGTAAATTACTATATGATGATGGAAAATTACAACAGAAAGAACCAACTTTAAATAGAGAAAAATGTACTAATATTGCTTCATATGTGCTACCGTTATCTATATATAAAATGGAAACAACTGATCAAATTGATGAAATATTTAGAAGAATCAATTCAAATGGGAAACATTTATCTAAACAGGAGATAAGACAAGCAGGAGCAACAAGTTCATTTGCTAGTTTGGTAAGAGTTATATCCAGTGAGGTAAGAGGTGATACATCGTTAAAAGATCAGTTGTTATTAAATGACATGAAAAAAATTAGTATTACAAATAAAGAGCTTAATTATGGAATAAATGTTGATGATGTATTTTGGGTTAAAAATACAATAATAAGAAGAGAGCAGGTTCGAGAATCAAAAGATGAGGAAATAATTGCTGATCTTATAGCTTATATGGTTTTAAAAGATAAACCAATTTCAAGTAGTAAGATGCTAAATGAATTATATGGAGTTACTGGTAGTAAAAGCAAAAGGCATGCAGAAATAGAACAAGAAATAACTAAGAGGGGTAAAGAAAATATTAAAGAACAATTCTATAATGTATTAGAAGTAATTAAGATTGTTTTATCTAAATCAAATAAAAAATTTAATGAATTAATATTTAATGGAAATACGAAAGATAAAATACCAAGATATTTTCAAATAGTGTTTTTAGCTTTACACGAATTATTAGTAGTAGAAAATAAAAAAGTTGCTTCAATGGATGGGCTAATAAATAGTTTAAAAGGGATTGCATCAAATATTAATATAAGTCAAGGTGGCGGAACATGGGCAGCAGGAGAAAGAGAAAATAATGTTTGTTCTGTTTACGGCATTATTAAGAAAAATTTTGTAGAGAATAAAGAAGATCCAGCTATCTATCAATGGAGCATGGAATTAGAAAATATTTTAAATCAGTCAACTACCGAACAAGCATCATTTGATTTTAAAATTGGATTTTGTAATCCAGATAAAGGAGAATTTTTAGAAAGTACATTTAGTAAAGCAATAAAAACATTAACTGCAATGGTTAATAGAGGAAAAGGTGAAGTGGGGTATATAGTAGTTGGTGTTGCGGATAAAGAGGATGATGCAAAGAAAATGGAAGCTATAACATGTGAAAGAAGTTTAAAGTTTAATAATTATTTTATAACTGGAGTTAACCATGATATTAAAATATTAAATACAAATGATGATAGATATTATCAAAAAATAACACAAAAAATAGAAAAAGAACCGATAGAGGAGAAATATAAGTCTAAAATACTTAGTAAGATTAAATATTTAAATTATTATGGTAAATTAGTAATAATACTGAAACTAGAAGATTGTGATGAAGCAATATTATATGATGATAATTATTATGAAAGAAGAGGGGCAAATAATCATAAAATAGAAATGAAAGATGTGATGCCTTTTTTAGCAAAGTTCGGTAACTCTTAAAATGATAATAATATAATTTGAAAAACATAGGATTTTAATATAATAAAAAGTCCTATGTTTTATATATTTTCTCTGCAGAAGTGGTAAAATTAGAGTGAAATATAAAAAACACTATCAAAATACTATTAAAATAATAAGGTATAGTGTTATTTTTATAAAACTATGATGTTACCAGTGGGAAAAAATCTAAATGAAATATATTAATGTTTAATATTTACCACCTTTTTTACCCCTTATAAAATAAGATTATTTAAAAAATACTAAAAATAATTAAAATAAGAATGGCTATATAACAAGGTTTAAGTATAATGTAAAAAATATTAAAATGATAGTTTTCGTTTCCAAAGGTCGCGGGTTCAATTCCTGCTAGATGCACCAATAAAGAGGATTGCAATTTTATTGCAATCCTTAATTTTTTATTAGAATAAATTCTTTAATTAATAGTAACTTAGAAAAAGGAATTTAATATGTTTTATAGAATATTATAAGTATATTATTAGGGAGGGCAAAATTATGACGAAACAGTAGAACTATTAGAAAAGATTTATTTAAAACTTAATGAGATGAATGAAAAGGTTTCCAACGCTAAAGAGGATTATTGTAATCTAAAAAAGGAAGTTTTAGAAATTAGAAAATCAATAGAATCAATTGATACAAGTTTACTTAATGTAAACTTGGAGATTAATTCAATAAATGCTAATTTACCAAAATAAAAATATGGAGTTTTTAATATACTTGTTTTATATTTATTAGTTTAATATTACTGAAAAGTTTAAATTTCAGTAATATTTTTTTGTTTATTAAAAAATATGAAAAATATAGTAAAATAGTAGAAAAAAATACATATATTTATAAAATTTGAAATAAAGAGCTGAAAAATGAAGATATTTTATTAAATTAATTGTTTTAATAATTAAATATATGTATTTATAAAATTGACAAAAAAATATAAAAAAATATATAATAAAGTAACAACTTAATTAAAGAGTATAAGTTGTCAGTATTTTGTTATTATAGCTAAGCAGTTTAGTTTTTAGTTTAAGTGAATTAATATTTGTATAATTATTTTTAGTATCCATATGTAAAAGATAAATATATAGTTTTTATAGCAATGAAGGCATTATAAATTGTTTTATTCATTGTTTTTATTATTTTTTAGAAAGTAATATTTAAAATGGTTTTTATTGATAGTTTCTAAAGTAATTAAAGACAGTGTTTATATAATTAAAAAATATTAGTATAAAAAGGGGGAATATATATGTCTTCGGAGAGTAGTTCTAATAATGAGGGATTTGAACGTGTATTATCTAAAAAGGATGTTTTTGCTTTAGCTTTTGGTGCAATGATTGGTTGGGGCTGGGTTGTTTTAACTGGTAACTGGATTAAAAAGGCTGGAAGTGTAGGTTCCATATTAGCTTTTATTATGGGTGGAATAATGATACTTTTTGTTGGTTTAACATATGCTGAATTAACAGCTGCAATGCCTAAATGCGGTGGAGAACAAGTATTTAGCTATAGAGCTTTAGGTAGGAATGCATCTTTTGTATGTACTTGGGCAATTATTTTAGGATATGTTTCAGTAGTAGCATTTGAATCTGTTGCTTTTCCAACAGTTTTAGAGTATTTCTTTTCAGGATCTTACTTAAAGGGATACATGTACTCTATTGCAGGATATCAAGTTTATTTTTCTTGGGTAATACTAGGTTCTGTAAGTTCTATAATAATAACTATAATAAATTATTTTGGAGTAAAACCAGCAGCTGTTATGCAGGGTGTAGTTACATTTTTCATAGCTTGTGTTGGAATAGCTTTATTTGGAGGAAGTTTAGTAAATGGAAATATTCAAAATATGGATCCAACTTTTGTTGATGGAGCTACAGGTGTTTTAACAGTAACAGTAATGACACCTTTTATGTACGTAGGATTTGATGTACTTCCACAAGCTGCTGAAGAGATAAATGTACCCTTTAAAAAGATAGGTAAAATAATAATTTTATCAGTAGTAATGGCAATAGTTTGGTATGCAATAATAATATTTGCAACTTCAAGGGCATTAAATTCAACTGAAATTGCAAATTCTACTTTAACAGCAGCAGATGCTATGAAAAAGGTATTTGGAAATAGTGAGTTAGCTGCAAAAATATTAATTTTAGCAGGATTAGGTGGAATACTAACAAGCTGGAATTCATTTTTTATGGGTGGTAGTAGAGCAATATATTCAATGGCTCAATGTGATATGTTACCTAAATTTTTAGGTAAGCTACATCCAAAATATAAAACACCTACTAACGCTATAATATTAATAGGAGTAATTTCAACATTAGCTCCTTTACTTGGAAGAAATATGCTAGTGTGGTTAAGTAATGCAGGTGGATTTACTATAGTTATAGCTTATATGACAGTTTCAATTTCTTTTTTAGTTTTAAGAAAGAAAGAGCCAAATATGAAAAGGCCGTATAAAGTTAAACACCCTAAAATTGTAGGTACATTAGCTGTATTATTATCATTAGATATGTTTATTATGTATCTTCCAGGTTTCCCATCTGGACTTAGGTGGCCATATGAATGGATGATAATTATAGGCTGGGCATGTCTTGGAATAATATTTTATAGTTGGACAAGCTTTAAGACTAGAGATGTTAAAAGAAGATCTCCAGATTATGATGCAGAGGATGTTGTAGAATAAGTTTTAAAAGAAATTTTATAAGGATATATAAAAAATGAAGAATAAGTTTTTTTATTAAGCACTATCAAAATTAAATGTTTTGATAGTGCTTATTATTATACTTTTAAAGAAATATATATAATATTTTAATATAAAAAAATATTAGTCAAAGCAAGTATTTAGATTATAAAAGCACTAACTATTTAAAATAAAGTACATATAATATTAAAATTAAGTTTTTAATATTAAGATATAATTTTTATAGTCTGGATAAGGTTAGGGTTTTGCTTTATTTAGAATATTTAAGATTTTATAGGGGAATTAAGCAATTTATATAAGTTAATATAAATATGTTTAACATAAACTCAGGAGGAAACAATGGAATCTAACAGAAAAAAGCAAATAAAAAAAACATTTTATGATAGTAGAAAATTAATATTTAGTAATAAATGGGGATTTTTATGGAGAACAACGATTTTTCTGTTATTAATTTTTGTTATAACGGTATTGCTAAATAATGATTATAATTTTAAGTTTTTTGGCTACAGTATATTTAGTATTAAAATATTTTTACCTAAAAATTATATTTTATTTTATTGTATAAATACTTTAAATGCTTTAATTAGCTTATTTTTAATGACTATGTTAATAAAGTTATATATAGTTTCAGAAAAAGAAAATAAGCCAGTTAGATTAAGAAATAGTAAGATAACATTTAAGGTATATTGTAAAGCATTGGTGTTTAATATATTATATTGGGCTGTAGTATTTATTCCTGTGGTAATGGCTAAAGCATACATTATGGCAGAATTATTTAGTGGTACAACTTTTGATGATACACCTCAAAGAATAAGAACAGTTATTTTTATACTTGTTTGTTGTTTATTATATTTTTTCATACTTAGAGTATTATTTTTTTCAATAATGTATATATTTATAGATGATGAAAATATAGGAATAATTAAAGCTATAAAAAAGAGTATATTAATATTGAAATGTAATGTTATATCAACAATTAAGATAATATTTTTTCTTGATGTACAATTTGCAATTGCAATGTTATTTATTGCTTTTATTACAGTATTTAATGATAAGGTACCCTATCTTTTTGAAGGTATATCAATAATAATAATTTCATATATGGTAGCTTATTTATATATGGTTAAAATAAAATGGTATAAATATTTAGTTAGTTTAATGGAATTAAAGGATAAGAATCAAAATAAGGATAAGGAAAATGATGAAGATAAAATAGATAAAAATAATGAAAAAGTCTTTAGTGTAGAAGATAAAATGGAATTAATTAAAGCTATAAGAAATTAATTTTAGTCTATTATGACTTTATAAAAAGCTTTCTGTAAAAACAGAGGGCTTTTTTATTTTAAGAAAAATACTATTTTGAAATACTTAATTCATTTGTATAAATTTTAGTGATTTTTTTATTATAACTTTAAATGTAATAAAAATTTACCACTTAAGTAATGATTTTTTACCTATTTTGTCACAAATAATTCTGAATACGTTATCATAAATTCATAAGAGTTTAGGAGGGAAATAGTAATGAAAAAGAAAAGTTTAATTGCATTAACACTATCAGCTGTAATGGCTATTGGATTATTCACAGGTTGTGGAGGAGCAGAGAAAAAAGAGGAAAGTGCATCAAAAGGTTCATTAACTATTTATTGTGGCTTAATGGAAGATCACATGGTAAAGGCTGTTGAACAATTTAAAAAGGAAACAGGAATTGATGCTCAAGCAGTAAGAATGTCATCAGGGGAAATACTTGGAAGAATAAGAGCAGAAAAAGAAAATCCTAAGGCTTCAGTTTGGTTTGGGGGCCCAGCAGATGCTTTTGTACAAGCAGGTGATGAAGGATTATTAGAAAAGTATGTTTCACCAGAAGCTAAGGAAATTCCAGCAAAATATAAAGATAAAAATGGATTATGGACAGGAATATATGTTGGATATTTAGGTTTTGCTTCAAATAAAAAACTATTAGATGAAAAGGGAATTAAAGCACCTACTAGCTGGGAAGATTTATTAAAACCAGAATTTAAGGGACAAATCTCAGTTGCAAATCCAGGTTCATCAGGAACAGCATATACAATGCTTGCAACAATAGTTCAAATAATGGGAGAGAAAAAAGGAATGGAATATATGGCTAAGCTAAATAAAAATGTTAAGTCATATGAAAAATCAGGTACTGCTCCAGCTAGAATGGCAGGTCAAGGAGAAGTAATGGTTGGTATATCATTCTTACATGATGCAATTAAATATAAAGAAGAAGGAATGAACGATTTAGTTTTAACTACACCAAAAGAAGGAACTGGTTATGAAGTTGGAGCTGTTGGAATTATAAAGAATTCTCCAAATCAAGAAGCAGCTAAGAAGTTTGTAGATTTTGTTCTTTCAAAGAAGGGTGAAGAAATAGGACAAACAGTTGGTTCATACCAATTCTTAACTAACCCACAAGCTAGAACACCAAAACAAGCAGAAGAAATTAAAGATACAAAACTTATCAACTACAACTTAGAGTGGGCAGGAAGCAACAGAGGTAAATTAGTTGAAGAATGGAATAAAGCAATAAAGAAATAATTTTAATATGTAAATATATTTAAGGAGGAAAATCCTTTTAGAAAGTAATATTTAATAAAACTTCTTTAAGGATTTTCTCTTTAATTTAATTCTGACTTAGAAAGGAGACTCTACTTATATGGCAATTTCTACAAGAAAATTAAAGTTACAACATGAATTAAGAGATATGAAAAAAATATGGAGAGACCCTATATTAATGACAACAATAATATTTTTAATTGTTGCCTTATCAATTTTTATATTATATCCTCTTTTTTCAGTACTTAAGGTAAGTTTCATAGACACTGGAAGAAGTTTTTCACTAGATGCATACACAAAGGTTCTTAATGATTTAGATTTTAGGGAAACATTTTGGAATACAATTAAATTAGGTGTAACAGTTGGTGCATTATCAACAATTATAGGATTTATTTTTGCATATGCAGATGCATATTTAAAATCACATTTTAAGAAATTATTTAAATTAGTATCAATATTACCAATTATATCACCACCTTTTGTTCTAGCATTATCAGCTATTATGCTTTTTGGACAATTTGGTTTAGTAACAAGACAGTTACTTGGAATTACAAATGCAAATATTTATGGATTTAAAGGGATTGTAATAGTTCAAACTATGACATTCTTCCCAATAGCTTATCTTTTACTTATAGGATTACTTCAAAAGATAGATCCAGCATTAGAGGAAGCTTCAAGAAGTATGGGAGCATCAAGATGGACAACATTTAAAACAGTAACTTTACCACTTATGTTACCAGGTATTGCAAATGCATTTTTACTTACATTTATAGAAGTAGTTGCAGACTTTTCAAATCCTATGGTTATAGGAGGAAGCTATTCAACTCTTGCAACAAAGATTTATATGCAAGCAATTGGTAACTATGATATGGGTGGAGGAGCTGCAATTGCAGTTATACTTTTAGTACTTTCAATATTATTATTTATACTTGAAAAGTGCTGGATAGAAAAGAAGTCCTATGTAACTGTAACAGGAAAGGCTTCAAAAAATAGAATTCCAATAGAAGATAGTCATATAGTATGGCCAATAGATATATTCTGTTTAATAATAACAGTAATTGTTTTAGCATTTTATATATTAATACCACTTGGTGGATTCTTTAAAGTAATGGGAATTGACTATAGGTTAACTTTAGATCACTTTAAGTATGTATTTAATTTAGGATTTGAGGCAGTAAAGGATACAGCAATACTTTCATTATGGGCAACACCAATAACAGGAATACTTGGAATGGTAATTGCATTCTTAGTTGCCAGAAAGAAATTTATTGGTAGAGGATATATTGAATTTGTATCATTACTTGCAATGGCAGTTCCAGGAACAGTTTTAGGTCTTGGATATATAAATGCCTTTAATACAAAACCACTTTTATTAACAGGAACAGCTTTAATTATTGTAATAGCTTTTGTTGTTAGAAGTTTACCAGTTGGTATAAGAGCAGGAATTACTTCTTTAGGTCAAATTGATCCAGCTATTGAAGAAGCAGCACAAGATTTAGGGGCAAACTCACAAAAGGTATTTACATCAGTAACACTTCCTTTAATAAAATCTGCATTCTTTAGTGGTTTAGTTTACACATTTGTTAGAAGTATGACAGCAGTAAGTGCAGTAGTATTCTTAGTAACTCCTAAGTATCAATTATTAACAGCATCAATATTATCACAAGTTGATACAGGAAGATTTGGAGTTGCAGCTGCATATTCAACAGTACTTATAGTAATTGTATATATAGCAATTGCACTTATGTATTTTGGACTTAGCAAAATGGGTGTAAGTAAATCAAGCGATAATGGTATTTAATAGTTAGGAGTTGTATTAATATGAATAGAAGCAAAGGCGTAAACATAAAGAATTTAACAAAAATATATTTAAGTCATAGTAATAATTCAGAATTTAAAGCAGTAGATGATATATCAGTTGAAATAAAGGCTGGAGAATTTGTTACTCTTTTAGGACCATCAGGTTGTGGAAAGACAACTACTCTTAGAATGGTTGCAGGATTTGAAATACCAACAGATGGAGATATTTATTTAGGTGGAGATAGAATAAATGATTTAACTCCAGATAAGAGAGATACGGCTATGGTTTTCCAAAGTTATGCATTATTCCCTCATTTAAATATATTTGATAATATAGTTTATGGATTAAAGCTTAAAAAGATGAGCAAAAGTGAAATTGAAGAAAAGGGTAAAAATATAATTGAACTTGTTGGACTTAAAGGAATGGAAAATAGATATCCAAATCAATTATCAGGAGGACAACAACAAAGAGTTGCCCTTGCAAGAGCTTTAGTTATGGAACCTGGAGTGTTATTATTTGATGAACCTTTATCAAATCTTGATGCAAAACTTAGAGTATATATGAGAACTGAAATTAGAAAGATACAAAAAAAGACTGGAATAACAGCTTTATATGTAACTCATGATCAGTCAGAAGCTATGAGTCTTTCAGATAGAATAATAATAATGAAAGATGGAGTAATAGAACAAGTTGGAACACCAGAAGAAATTTATCAAAGACCAAAAACAAAGTTTGTTGCTGAATTTATAGGTAATGTAAATTTCTTAAAGACAAAAGTTGAAAAGATAGAAAATGGAAAAGCAAGAGTTAAAATTGGAAAAGAAGAATTCCTTTTAGGATATAGTGGAGAAAAGAGTGAAGGTGAAGAAGCATTTGTTGTATTAAGACCTGAAGCAATAACTCTTGGAAGAGAAGGAATACTAAAAGGAAAGGTTGTTAGTTCTACTTTTATGGGATCATATCAAGATTATGTTGTTGATGTTCATGGAGAAAAAATATGCATAGAGGTTACTAATCCAAAGGCAAAGGAACAATTTGAAGAGGGTGAAGAGGCTATGTTAAACTTCAACCCAGAGATATTACATTTAGTATAATTTCTAAAGAGAATTATAATGCCAGTTTATGATATAGTAATAAGAATTCTCCTTGCTGTTTTAATTGGAGGCGCAATTGGATACGAAAGAGAATTTAAAAATAGACCGGCTGGATTTAGAACTCATATTTTAGTTTGCATTGGGGCGACAGTAATCTCTCTTATTCAACAACAAATGGCAAATACAGCATTAAATAATGTATTTCTTCATCCAGAACTTGCAAATGTACTAAAAGTAGATTATGCAAGACTTGGAGCTCAGGTTATAACAGGAGTTGGATTTTTAGGAGCAGGTACAATCATTCATAATAAAGGTGCCATAAGAGGACTTACAACAGCAGCATCCATATGGGTAGTTGCCTGTGTTGGACTAGCTATTGGAATGGGCTATTATGAAATAAGTATAATTGGTGGAGTTACTATAGTTTTAGTTCTTGGAGTTTTGAAAAAGTTTCAAAGTAAGTTTATAACTCAAGCTGGAATTGCAAAGTTTGAGATAACTTATATAGATAAAGAAGAGGCGCTTAAATATGTTAATCAATGTATGTTTCAAAATGGGATAAAAATTAAAAATATAGAATTTGCTATAAAAGAAAATGAAGAAGATGAAGAGGAACTAGAAAACTGTCTTTATACAGTTTCAGTACCAAAATCCATAGATTTAAGTAATTTAGTAAGTAGATTATCCTTAAGTAATTACATAGTAAGTACAGAATTAATAGATGAATAAAATAAGTAGCTAGAAAAATTTCTAGCTGCTTATTTTAGTATATTGTGAAATAAATATGAACAAATACTTACAAATAATTAAATTTATTAACTTTTTGATATAATTAAACTGAAAATGAGGTGAAATTTATAATTTGAGTAAACGATATCACACATTCAAAAAAAGATTAACACTAGCATTTATATTAGTTGGCATATGTCCACTCTTAATATTTGGTATATATAATATAATTTATGTTTATAAATCTACAGAAAAAGAAATAAGAGAATTTACTGTAAGTAACATGGAAACAAGCATAAGAAATATTAATAAATCTATGATAGGTTTTAGTAATATGGTGGATGTAGTTTCAACAAATAAAGAAATTATAAAAATATTAAATAAAGATAATAAGGTTAAAAAAAGTGAAAGATTTGAAGATACTCAAAAACTATATAGTGTAACTTCAAGCTTAATATCTACAATGCCCTTAAAAATGCCAATACATATTGTGGATAAAAATGGAATTAGCAGATATTCCTCAACTAAATATTATAAGCCTATATATGAAGATACAAAGGAAGATTTTTATAAAATATTAAATAAAGAACCAGACAGTGTACATCAAAAGATTTATAGAAGATATGATCAAACATTAGGTGGGGATGTTGTTTTTATACTAGGAAAGGCAGTTTTAGATAAAAACAAAAATGTAGTTGGATATGTAATTATAGAAATATTAGATAAATACTTTGATCAGTACATAAATAATATTAGTTTTTTTAAGGAAACTAATGTGTACATAACTGAATTTAGTGGAAATATAATAACGGATAAATTAAATAAAAGTGATACAGGAAAAAATATAAATAAAGTTTTAAATAGTATTGAAAAAGAAAGTCTTTATTATTCAAGTGATACAGCAGGAAGGTTTGAAATTATTTCAACAATTCCAAAGATAAGTCTCTATGGAGAATTATATAAAAATATAAAAGTATTTATGATAGTTTTTTTAGTAACGATAATTTTAGCTATTATAGTAATATACTTTTTAAGTAAGAAAATATCAGAACCAATTCATGAGATGAGTGTAGCCATGAAAGAAGTTGAAAATGGTAATCGGGATGTAAAGGTTGAGTACATTGGAAATGACGAACTTGGAGAGCTTTGTAATAAGTTTAATAATATGATTTTAGAAATAAATAGACTTATTGAAGAGGATTATAATAAGAGATTATTAATAAGACAAGCTGAGTTTAAAGCATTAAAATCTCAAGTAAATCCACATTTTTTATATAATTCCCTTGCAACTATAAATTGGATGGTTAAACTTGGAGAAAAAGAAAAAGTAATAAAAATGATAGATGCATTATCTAAATTATTTAGATATTCTTGTAAAAATAATAATGATACTGTGTTAATAAGAGACGAAATTAACGAAATAAAAAATTATTTAATAATACAAGAATGTAGATATGATGGAAAATTAAAGGTAACTTTAGATATTAATAAGGATATAGAAAATAAAAAGATTATAAAACTAATATTACAACCTATTGTAGAAAATGCAATAATCCATGGATTATCTAATAAATTAGGGGAGTGGGTTTTGATAATAAAAGGTTACATTAAAGGTTCAGAAGTTATTTTTGAAATAAAAGATAATGGAGTTGGAGTTGGAAATAGCAATCATAGTGGAGAAGGTATTGGAGTATCAAATGTAGAGGAGAGAATAAAGATTCAATATGGGAAAAACTATGGTATTTTTAATTATGAAGAAGATGGATTTACTATATTTAAAATAAATATTCCAATAGAGGAGGCAAAAGATGAAGAAGGTTCTTCTAGTAGATGATGAGATTTATTCTCTAAGGGGAATGGAAGTTCTTATCCCATGGGAAAAATTAAATTGCTTAATATGTGGAGTTGCAAGTGATTCAGTTGAAGCTATAAATATTGCAAAAAAAGAACAGCCAAATATTATAGTAACAGATATTAATATGCCAGGAATAAATGGTCTTGATATGATAGAAAAAATAAGAGAAGATGTTCCAAAGGCTCAAGGAATAGTAATAACAGGGTATGATGATTTTAAATATGCAATAAGAGCTATAAAATTAAATGTAATTGATTTTATATTAAAGCCTGTTAATGAAGAGGAGCTTATAAGTGCTGTAAAGAAAGCAATATCAAATTTAGAAGTACATAATAATGTAGTAAAAACAGAAAGAAAATTATTGGATATTATGAGAGGTGAAACAGACTCTAATGATATAAAAAATTATTTTTCAAAAGAGGATATATCTATATTATTACTAGATATAAATAGAAAAGATGAGGTTTTAATAGAAAGTGTAATTAGTGAAGTAAAGTATTTGTTGGAAAAGAGTAAAATAAAAAAATATTATATAGTTAAGCCTCATAATAATAGAATTGGAATTGTTAGAGAAGGAAACTTTAAAGATGATTTAGGTATAGTAGAAGAAATTCAAAGGGCTGTATTGAAAAATATAGGAGAAGAAACTTCTATAGCTATTACAAATACTTCTAATGTTTATGATATTCATAGATGTTATGAAGAGGGAAAAAATCTTTTGATGGAAAAATTTTATGTAGGATATAACAGCATAATATTAAACTGTAAAGAGAGAAATAAATGTGGTGATAAAGAAGTTATTAAAATTATAAATAATATTGATATGTTTATAAATAGCAAAAATTATAAAATAATATTAGAAAGTGTTGATGAGCTTTATAAAGAACTTAAAGAATTTAGAGTAGACAGAAAAAAATGTGAAGGAATAACTTTAGACATATTATTAAGACTTAAAAATAAGATTGACTATTTAAATTCAAATAATACTTTAATTGAAGAGATAAACATTAAAGATGAAGGTATTACAATAGAAAATTTAAAAGCTATAGTAGAAACGTATATTAATAAATGTTTAGACTTAAAGAGAGAATATAATGGAGTGATAGAGGATAGAAGCATATTAAAGGCTATAAGTATAATAGAGGAAAACTATATGAATAATATTTTACTTAAAGATGTAGCTAAAGAACTATTTTTAAATGAAAGTTATTTTAGTAGAATATTTAAAAAGACTATAGGTGTAGGTTTTAATGAATATGTAACAAAACTTAGAATAGAAAAAGCAATAAAATTATTAAAGGAGGAAAAAAGTATAAAGACTGTTTCAGAAAAAGTTGGATATACTGATTATAGAAATTTCTCTTTAAATTTTAAAAAGTATACAGGATATACTCCTAGAGAATATATTAAAGACAAATAATAAGGTTATTTACATATAAGGCTCCTGAAAATAGTATAAAAAGCATAAAAAAACAAGAAAAACCTTTCCAAGTGTATCTATATAACAAAAATAGAGAAATATCGAATAAAATGGAGAAAAATAAACATAATATAATATTATGTTATTCTGTAATTATATTTATATTTAATACTATGATAGAATAGTTCATGTCGTCACGGGAGATTGATTGAAAACATGAAAATATGTAAAAAAACATAAAAACATGTTGACATAAATTCAAGTAGATGATAAGATAAGAAAGTCGCTTGAGAGCGATTGATTAATTTGATCTTTGAAAAATGAACAGAATATAGAATACATTTAGAACCAGCAATTCTTTTTATTAAAGTAAGTTTTATGAGTATGATTAAACTTTTTATTGAGAGTTTGATCCTGGCTCAGG
>NZ_JAUSUF010000012.1 GCF_030813415.1 Eubacterium multiforme
CCATCTTAATAATCCTCCTATCCTATATTTATAACTATAAATTTTTCAAATTTAACTTTAGCAAATTCTTCTTTATATTTAGCTTCTAATTCTTCGCCTTCATATTCTTTTACATATTTTAAATAATCGTATAATTCATCAGGATAATCTTCTCTATCAAGCCATGTGGATTCCCAATGGTTTTCTAACAAAGCTATTTCATCTATTTTTACTGAATCTATATAACTTTCCTCTCTGCTAAATTCACCACTATTGGCATCATCTGCTACAAAAATTTTTAATGGTAAAGTTGGATTTTCTTTTATTAAATCTCTTAATTCTTGTTGTATTTCTCTTTCATTTATCATCTTAATAATCCCTCCTTAACCTACTTCTCTATCATCTTTTATTAATTTAATTGCTATTTCAAAAGCTTCAATTTTCTCTTTAAAATGCTTTCTATTAAATATGTTTTTAGACGTACTTAATAAAGCTCTGTATCCCGCTAAATCAAATTCAAGTAATTCAATTACTCTTTCTTTTTTCATCTTTACACTTCCTTATTAATTAAAGTTAAGACGCAATTAATATCTTCATCACTCCAATAGCATGGAGAATTGCTTATTTCGTCATTTAATTCTACAATAACAATTTTATCCCATATTTCATCACACTCTTCACAAAATTCGTATTCTTCACAAGGATGTGTATTACAGTAGTTAGCCAATCCTTTTAGCTCTTTTATTTCCAAGTTAATCCCCCCTTCTATTTTTCTATAATATTTCTTACATGCTTTAAAACTATATTTACAGTTCCATCACCATTTCTTACAATTTCAAATTTGCTTTTATCATTATAAGAATCATCATCAATATATACATCTATTCCATTATCGATTTTAAGTCTTATTCTTCTTAATTTCTTTTCAACATATGTTTTATCAATTTTAAATTCATCTTCAACTCTTTTTAAAACTGTCATTTTAAAATTTTCCTTATAATCCTTTGGAATATTACTTTCAACAAATCCATCTACGTTTATTGCTTCATCTTCTTTAAGAGCAGTCCTTATCTTATCTCTAATACTTGTTGCCTGGTCTGGACTATCACTTAAATAACCCCTTATCCAATTTTCACTAGCTTTTAAAAATGCTTTTGTATTATCTCTTTCATTTGCTACTATAGAGCAATCAAGGAAGTTATTTATAAAGTAATTTGCTCCATATTCATCTTCATTTTTAGTTTTCCTTTGTTTATCTAAAACCATTAAATTATAGTTTTCATTTTCTCTTAGTGGTTTTATAAATGCTGCTTTACTACTTTTATTTATTCCAACACTTTCACTTGCAATTTGTACACAGATTTTGTTATTAATATAGTCAATTTTGTGGATAAAGTTATTTGTATGGTCCACTTTTAAAACAGCAATCATAGGTCCTTGATCTGTTGTTATAGATGCAACTATAAGATCACAGGAAGGAATATTAACATTACCATTCATTATTGCGAACATCTGTCTTGCAATATCTTTTGAAATATTAACTAGGTTATCCTCATTAGCATTTAGATAATCTCTTGTAACTTCTTTTATTATGCTTCTACCTTCATTAAACTTTGCATATTTTAATTCTTCATTTTTTAAACATCTTTCTATCTCTTTATAGATATATTTGTAATTATTTTCACTCAAATCTAATAAATATTCTGTTAATAGAGGTTCTCCCGCATTAGTATCTAAAACGTGTATAACCGCCTCATTTACATTGATATCATATATATATTCCATTCTTATATCTCCTTTACTTACCGCCTTTAGCATAATATGTTCTTAACCTATAATCATTTTCCTTACCTTCGACTTGTTTTATATAGCCTTGTGATGCCCTAAACATTCTTCCCATTGTGGCATTGTCATACTTATTTAATTCATCAAGAAATCTTTCACTTGAAATCATAAGTGGCAATCTTTTATTTATCCTGAAATTAATTATTTCAAATGCTATTGTTGTATCTGATTCAGTAACCTTTCCTTTAAGGAAATCATCTATAAAAAGCACTTCACAATTTTTATATTTATTTATCATCCTTTGATATTTTTGAGGATCTGGAGCTTTGTCTTGTTTTAATTTTGTCATTGCATCAACAAAGCTCATATAGACAACGCCAACTTTAGAATCTTTTATCAATTTATAAGCTGTTGCACTTAATAAATGTGTCTTCCCACATCCACTTTGACCTAAAAACATTATAGAATTTTGTTCAGTATTTCTTATGTGCTTAAATCTTAAAAAATAATTTGTAGCAATATTCTTCATATCCTTTTGAGATTGAGTTACTGGCTCAAAATTTTGCCATGTTTTAGTCATACTATCAAAACCCATATCACTCTTATTCCACAGTTCTTCAACTTCTTCCAATTCAGTACATTTGCATTTTCTCCAAATATTAGGTCCTACTTCTTGAAGTTTCTTTCCTCCACATAATGGACACTCTTTTTCTTTAAAAACTACTTGGTCTTCTTTCTTCTCCTTGAACTGATTTCTTATATTCTCTATTACCTTGTTTATTATTGGAGAATCTGTTTCCATTACTTACACCTTCTTTTTCATTTAAGTAGCCTTCAAATTTATTACCAAATAATGTTTCAGGTCTTAAATATTGGCTCATTTCAGTATTAATCCATGTTGATACTTTTTTATCTATCACAATTTTAAAATCTTCTTCTGTAAATCCTTCTTCAATTCTTGCTTTAATTAAACTTTGTGTTTTTTTAGTAGTAAATTTATATCTTGTATTAGCTTTTAAATTTAAATATTCAATAACTCGACTATATATATTTATATCTATATTAGAAGTATCTTTTATAGAAGAATCTTTGTTGGGACATTTTGTCCCAACCCTTGGGACATTTTGTCCTAACCCTTGGGACATTTTGTCCCAAGGTAAGTATTCAGTTAATACATCAAATTTATTAGTTAAATTTATATATGAAAATTTTCCTTTTAATTCACCTTTTTTATATTCCATCTTTTTTTCTATTAACCCAAGTTCTTCATATTGCTTTAATTTTCTTTTTAAATTTCTTTTTACTCCAATTATAGGAATTTGATTAAGTAAGTAGGACTGATTTATCCATATGAATCTATCATTATTTATTATCTTGTATTCTACAGATTTGCTTGAATACATATCCCTAATAGTTGATAATATTAATGCATCATTAGTATCTAATCCAAATTCCAGTAATTTTTCTTGTTGAAAACCTAGTATTGTATATTTCATCTTTAGGACCTCCTAAAATCCCTCCTTAGAGGCATTTCTAATTTATTATTAATCATAAGAGCTCTATCTATATAATCTTTAACTTTAATCATTTCTTGTACATTAAGTTTTATAACATCCCCCATTCTTTCTAAGTAGATTTCCTTAATCTCTCCATTTTTAAAATTTGATTCTATAGATAACTCTTGATTTTTATTAAATATTTCTGGTATAGTTATAGTATTGTCTGTGCTTTGTGATTCTAAGGATTTATTAAGGGCATTTCGCTTAGAACACAAGGCTTTTTTTAATTCCCTTCCAGTTCCTTTAAAACTAATTCCTGCAGCTTTCATTTTTAAATTTCTCCTTTCTTATTTGATAAATTTTAGTCCTAATAGCATTCTCAGGTCTTTCTAAAGCTAAACTCATTTCTGCACTACCTATGATGTCATACCAATTTATAAGATATTCTAAATCCGCTTTATTCCAAGGTTTATAATGCTTTTTATGGAAACTAGGAGTATAAATCATTCTTCCATATCTATCGTAATTCATAGTAAAACCTTATCCTTTAACTTATCGTAAAAAGTAATACTTTCCTTACTCCATCTATGCACTAAAAACCTTTCTTTTGGATCATCTACCTCATAAATTTTCTTAGCTAAAACAGCCTGTTTCCTTGTTAATCTTTTCCCATTTCTCATTTTATTTCACTCCTTTATTTTGCAGTTCGAATATTCCATATCCTAAAGCTGCTCCTAAAAAAGCAGCAATAAAAAATACACCTTCTCTCAAAGTACTCACCCCCTTATCTATTACAAAAAAGATACATTGATAAATTAGAAAATATAACAATACTAACAATGCTCCCTAACGTAATTACTCCGAAATCTCTTTTATCTTTTTTACTTTTAGCATATATAAATTTTTCTGAAGCTAAAGCAAAAGTTATGATCTGTATGAAATAAATTAAAATTATTATTAAAATCTTAGTTAAATGCATTAATTATCCTCCTTATTATTTGTTTTATTTTTCCACCAGTTTTATAATTTAAATATCAGCTCTGCCAAGCTGAAATTAAATTGAAAGGCGGTATTTACAATGATTAATAATAAATATGATTTCCTTAAATATTTAATTGCTTATATGTCTAAAGATACATATCACTTCGTTGATAAAGATAATAATCTTTTGAACTTAGTTGATGCTTATAAGCAACAAGAATATCTTGAAGACTTAGAACATGATGGATTTATACAAACATACATCGGTTACATCCAAATCAACCCAGAAGGTATACTTTTTATGAAAAAACTATATAATATTTAATATTTTTAGCACTTTCAATATTTCAACTACACGATATTCTTTTGTTGTAAAATCTGATATTGCGAGTGCTGAAAATTGTTTCTCCGATAAATCAATTCCAAGCAAACCATTTGTGTATTCAAGGGTTCCTTCTTTCATTTCTCCTATATCTATTTTTTCTTTAACTATTCTTTCCTGACTTAGAAGTTTTTCCATTATGCTCTCTGTTTTCTCTCGAACTGGTACTTCTTGAACAGTTTCACTTAGGATTCTAATTGCATATTCTAATGCTTTAACATCTTCTCCCCATATTTCATCACTATTTTGGTGTTGATATTCACAATGCTTCTTTAAATCTTTTAACTGTTCAATACATTTTTCTTTATTCATTTAAATATCTCCTTACATTTCTTTAATATTATCTAAATCGCTTAAATCCATGAATTGATACTTCCTAAAAAATTCTTCTATTGCATACTCTGGTATTTTTAGTGATTTTAGCTTTAAAGCTATTAACATTTTTTTATTTATAAGTTTATATATAACATTTTGGCTAGTTTTCATTATCTTAGTAGCTTCATCAACTGAATAAACTTTCATTTTCCTCCTCCTAAACGTCTAATTTACTCTCTTTAACTAGTTTATTTATTATATAAACTTGTCCTTTACCAGTTACTTTTGTTGTTTTATAAGTAAATACTCCTTTATAAGTTTCTTTTACGCCTTCTACAACCTCAAAATAACCACTATCTATATATTTTTGCTTAGGATCATACTTACTACTCTGTTTAATAAGCCCCCATTCTCTAAGCTTATTCCATAATTTATTTCTTCCTATTTTTATACCTTCTTTTGAGGCTAATTGTGCTACTTCTTCTACTTTCAAGGAATTTTCACTAACAGCTATTTGATTTATAAACCTATCCTTCTCTTCGAGCTCTTTTTTAATCTTTTCATTTTGGTGTTTTAAATCAAGAACCATAGCTTGTTTAACTTCTTCTGAAAATGAAGGAAAATAGTTTTTTATAAATTCCTCCTCATTTCTAACAGCTCCACCAGTTGTTCTTATTTGTTTAATAATTTTCTTAACTTCTTTTTTAAATTGTTTTGCTATTGGCTTTCTACTTTGCATTAGTACTTCATAAACTCCATCTTCTGTTAAAAACCACATTTCTCTATTTTGACCTGAGGTAAAGATTGTTTCCCTCAGCTTTTCCTCTTCATCTATTGAATTAAGCATCATGGAAACTTTACTATGTTCAATCCAACTAGCAACATCTTTTGCTAAAAATAACAAATTATCTTTCGTTCCATATACTTTAAAATCCTTGCCTAAAACTTTTTGTTCTTCAATTATTGGTAAATCATTCATTTATTCCGCCTCCTAACTTGCATTTGTTTGTGGTTCTGATTTTTTAAATAGTTCCTTAAAATCAACTTCTGGAAAAAATTTTTCTTGAATTATTAATGCTTCATCATAAGTAAATGGATATTTACCGGCTATTTTAAGATTTAGTGTATTGTATGTTCTTCCTATAGTTTCAGCTATTATAGGTTTCTTAATTTTTTTTCTAGCAATTTCCGCTTCTAAATTGCAGTACATATTATCACCTCATTTCTGAACGTTATTTCGTTCGTTGAGCTTATATTAAACTAAATATCGTTTAAAGTCAACTATTTTTTTTATCTTTTTATCGATTTATTTATTTTTATTACGATATTTCGTTTGTATTCCTTGATATTTCGTGTATTGAATGATATTATTTATTTATAGAATGAAAGGAGTTGCTTAATTGTGGATAAAACTGAAAAACTTAAACATAATATTTTAAGTAAATATAATAGTATTCGTGAATTTTCTAAAATAGTAGAAATACCAAGTACAACTTTAACAAGTGCATTAGATAAAGGTATCGGCGGAATGGCAGTTGACAGAATAATTAAAATTTGTGATGTTTTAAATATAGATATCAAAACATTTGATCCACTAGAACCGTCTTCGCAAAATATTATTTTATCTAAAGATGAAGAAACTCACATAGACAACTTAAGAAAATTAAATGATATAGGGAAAAAGAAAGTTATTAATTACACAAAAGATTTAGTAGAAATGCCTAAGTATCAAAAAAAAATATGGGAAGAAGAAGGAAAAGAGCATCTTATGCCTATTGCTTGTCATAATGATAATTTATCAGATGAACAAAAAGAAAATATGGATAATATAATTGATGGCTTCCTAAAGAATAAAAAATAAATTTTAGATGGGGGTTGGGATTTATGACAAGATATGAAAAATTACTAAATAGTGCCCATCTTCAAGGAATTAACGTTTATGAACTAGATCTAGGTATAGACATACCTTGCGGAAAATGTATTGGTAATAATATTATTATCAATAATAGAAGTACAGAAAAAGAAAAATTATGTGTCCTTCTAGAAGAATTAGGACATTTTAAATATACTATTGGAAATATAACTAATTTAAAAGACGTAAGAAACTTAAAGCAAGAATATACAGCAAGGAGCTTCGGCTACAATTCTTTAGTTGGTATAACTAAACTAATCGAAGCTCATAAGTTAAGAATATCAAATCAAGATTTAGCAGAATATTTAGGAATCACCAATGAATTCCTCGTTGAAGCCTTGTCATATTATGAACACAGATATGGTAATTGGTATCAAATAGATAATTATATAATTAGATTTAATCCACTAGGCGTACTTGAAAAACTTCAAGACTTCTAGTGATTAATTATAGATTTAAAAGAACATACATTCGGTTAAGGAGGTGCATTTATGAAATTTGAAAACTTCGAAGTACAAGAAAAATACTATGAAATCCATAGAAAATATGGAATCCTTCACAGTATCCCTACTAATAGAAATAAAATAGTAACTTATGAAGACTTAGAATTATTAGAAGAAGATTTCAAAAGATTATACGAAATTTTTTCTAATGAAAATGAATGGTAAAAAGGGAGTTGACTTTATGCAGGGAAGTGTTAGAAAAAGAGGAAATACATGGTCTTACTGTTTTGATTTAGGTAAAATTAATGGTAAGAGAAAACGTAAAGAAAAGGGAGGTTTTAAAACTAAAACAGAAGCTCAAAAAGCTTTAAGGGAAGCTATAAATGATTATGAAAAATCGGGTTCTATAGTTGAAGAAAGTAATATAAGTGTATCTGATTATCTTGACTATTGGTTTGAAGAATATGTTATGGTAAATTGTAAATATAATACACAACAGACATACAAAAGAATTATTGAAAAACATTTAAAACCATCTTTAGGAACTTATAAATTAAGGCTACTATCTCCAGCAAGTTTACAAGAATTTATAAATAAAAAATTTATAAATGGTTTTTCAAAATCTAGTATAAGTAATTTTTATGGTGTTTTAAGTGGATCACTTAAAGCTGCTGTTTATCCATATCAGTTTATAAAAGAAAACCCAATGAAATATATTAAAATACCTAAAAAGAAAAACAATATTATAAAAGATGATACTGTAAAAATACTTACATTAGATGAATTTAAACAAATAGTAGAAAGATTTCCTTTTGAAAGTAGCTTTTATATTCCTTTGGAAGTAGCTTTTAATACTGGTTTAAGGGCTGCCGAAGTTTGCGGATTAACTTGGGACTGTATAGACTTTGATAATAAAACTCTTAAAGTGGAAAAAATTCTGATTGGTAAAGGAAAAGGTATATTTGAATTTGGAACTCCTAAAACAGAAAGTTCTAATAGAATAATAGCAATAGGAGATACATTAATAAACATATTGAAAAAGAATAAATTATATCAAAAAGAAAACAAACTTAAATATGGAGAGTTTTATAAGGATTCTAATTTTGTATGTACAAAAGAAAATGGGACTAATATAACTACAGATAGCTTAAAATATTTAAGTAGAATTATTAATTATGAATTAGGCATTAAGTTTAATTTTCATATGTTAAGGCATACTCATGCAACAATGTTGCTTGAAAATGGTGCTAATATAAAAGATATTCAGCTTAGATTAGGTCATGCTAACTTATCCACAACAATGAATACTTATTCACATGTTACAGAAAAAATGAAACATGATACTGTTAATATTTTAGAAAGCATTATTGCCGACAAATAAAAGTTTTGTCTGCAAATCGTCGACAAAAATACTTTCTAAATTATTTAATACCTTGTAAATAGCTTATTTACAGTATAGTAAAGCTACAGTTTCCACATGACTAGTCTCCGGAAACATATCAACAGGCTGCACCATTACAGTTTCAAAGCCCTCAGACTCCAATATTTTAAGATCCCTAGCCAAAGTGCTTGGGTCACAAGAAACATAAACCACCCTCTTAGGTTTAACTCTAGAAATAGCATTAAGTAACTTGGCATCACAGCCCTTCCTTGGTGGGTCAACTACAACAACATCAGCCCTAACTCCATCATCAATAAGCTTTGGAATAACCTCTTCAGATTTACCTACAAAGAACTCTGCATTTTTAACATTATTCATTTTTGCATTTTCCCTTGCATTAACTATTGCAGGCTCTATTATTTCAACTCCATAAACCTTCTTAGCCTTTTGTGATAGGAAAAGTGTTATTGTTCCTGTACCACAGTAAGCATCAAAAACTGTTTCATCTCCAGTAAGTCCTGCATATTCTAAAGCCTTTCCATATAAGACCTCTGTTTGTGTAGGATTAACTTGGAAAAATGAAAGAGGTGATATATTAAACTTAAAATCCCCTATATAATCTTGTATATAGTCATCTCCCCATAGTGTATAGCACTCTGGAGTAAGTATTACATTTGTATCTTTAGAATTTACATTAAGGACTATACTCTTTAATCCTTTTATCTTTAATTCTAATTTTTCTATTAATGGACTTAAGTTTTTTAATTCTTTTCTAGTTGCAACTAACACAACCATAACTTCTCCAGTTTTAAAGCCCTTTCTTACCATTACATGTCTTAAAAAGCCTTTTTTATCAAACTTTCCGTCTACAAAGGCTGGCTTTATTTTATATTCTTCTATCCACTCTCTAACTATCTTTACTATTTCATCTGCTTCTTTTGTTTGTATTATACATTTTTCAATATCTATAATATTATGGCTTCTTGAAGCATAAAATCCAATGGATACTTTTCCATTAACCATTCCAACAGGTAGCTGAACCTTATTTCTATAATTATATGGATTATACTCCATACCTAAAGGATATTTAACTATATCCTCTGATAGTCCACCTATCTTTTTTATACAATCTTTAACTCTTTCCCATTTAAAGTTAAGCTGAGTCTTATAATCCATATGTTGAAGGCTGCATCCTCCACATCTTTTAAAATATTCACATTTAGGATTAACTCTTCCTTCTGCTTTTTCTAATATTTCTATAATTTTTCCATAAGCAAAATTTTTCTTAACCTTTACTATTTTAACTTTTACTTTTTCGTTTTTTAAGGCTCCTTCTATAAAAATTGGGTATCCTTCTATTTTTGCAATACCTTCTCCTTCGTAGCCTTGATCTATTATATCTAAAATATATTCATTATTCTTTACAACCATTTACCTCACCTTTTCTTATGATGTAATATCGATTAATTATATCATATATTCAAAAAAAGACTACTGATATAATCAGTAGTCTGCAAATTTAAAATATTTAACTAATGTATTTAACAATTTTTTATTTTTGATGAAAGTAATATTACTCCACCAACTCCTATAAGTACAGCAGCGCTTAATCCTAGTAATTTTGCAGCTTTCTTCTTGTTACAACATACTACACATTTCATATTGCTCCACCTCATTTTATAAATTATTATCCTATAGTTATATTTTACTATATATTATGATTTTACCCTTTTTTTGCTCTAATAATCTACTATTTTAAAATTTTTTAAGGTTATTTTAATATGACTCTATGAAGGTTTCACACTGTGTTTTAAAGTTTTCCTTTGAAGCATTTGAAATTATCATTAAATTTAATGCTTCACACCTTCCATCTCCATTATAAAAACACTTTCTTGCATTACAAGCTACAGTTGGACTCATCTTTATTTCATCATTTCCACTTATTATCTGCATAATCTCTCCAATGAAGTCTGTATTTCCTATAGCTTTTATTTCATTTGATAGTGTATCTATTTTAAAATTACTACAGTATGTTTGATCTGAAGTATATGCACCATCACCATCTATTAATATATATTCAGCACCACATAATCCACCTTCATTATTAACACAATTATAAGCTGTACACCCTAATTTATTCATTATAATCACACTCCCTTTTTATATTATTTCCAAAGGCCTAGTGTGATTATTCATAAATTAAAAAAGTACTCTTCCTTCATCAACTCTTTTAGTTACTTTTTCTTTATCTAAGTATTCTAAAAAAGGAACTAAATATTTTCTTTGTATATTTAAACTATCCTTTATTTCTCCTATGGTAGCTACCCCTTTTTTGCTTAAGTATTCTTTAACTAAATCTTTTCCTTTTTGTACATATTCTTTATGAAATACAATATTTTCATTTATATATACTAAGTCTCCTCTATCTTTTAAATACTTAAATATTTTATTATATATAGCTTTTTCTTTATCATCTTTAATTACATCTTTAAACTTTGGTGTTGTAAAGCCATTTTCTAAGTAAGTATTTATTATTATTTCTTTTATTTGTTCTTCTCTCTTACTTAGTTTAGGTTCAAAACCTTTCTTAAATACATAATTTTCATTACTATCTATTAAATCTTTTTCTAACATTAAATTTATAAATTCATCAAAGGTTTCCTTTTTTAATTTTTTGCTAAATAATTTACTTTTACATTCTTCTTTCTTCATTCCAACCTTTAATGGTTCTTCTTTATGATAATTTTCTAATGTTTTATTTAATTCTTCTGCCTTTTTTGTAAAGACTTTATTATGAATAACGCCTTCATTAAGAGCTATTATTTTTTTATTATCTATTAATTTATTTAAAGAATCCTTTATTTCTTCCTCATCTTCTTTAAACTCCTTTAATAAATCTTTTAAAGTCTTTAGTCCTTCTTCTTTACTTATAGCAAGTTCTATTTTATCTTCTAATGAATCACTTTCCCTAGCCTTTAAATCTTTTATATAATTTAAATCTTCTCTTTTTGCTTTTTCAGCTAATGAATTTAAAATAACTCCTCCACCTAGGGTAATCATTGGTGAATATGTTCTTAAAACTATTCTGTCTTTATCTTTACAACATATTTCTTTTTCTAACCTTATTTGACAATATTCGCAATCGCCACCCTTTAATTCATCCTTTTCTAGTATTATAATTCTTCCAATAACTTCTCTAGTGCCATGATGAACTCTTATTCTATCCCTATTTTTAATTACCTTTTCACAATACTTTGGAATTGTTATTTTACAATCTATAATATATGTGCTACTTTCTTTTGAAACTTCACCTATAATTAAGCCTCTCTCTAAAAAGTCTTTGTCTACACCACTTAAATTTATAGCACATCTCTCTCCAGCTTCTGCAACATTTCTATCTTCTCCATGAACTTGTATCCCTCTTATTCTTCCAACTTTATTTCCTGGATAAAGCTCTATATCATCTCCAACCTTTGCTCTTCCTTCTAATATACTTCCTGTAACTACACTACCAAATCCCTTTACAGTAAATACTCTATCTATAGGCATTCTAAAAAGTGCTTCCTTATCCTTTTCTTCAGTATTATTTACACACTCTTCAATAGTTTTTTTAAGGGTATCTATTCCCTTTAAAGTTTTAGATGATACAGGAACTATAGGTGCATTTTCTAAAAATGATCCTTTAACAAAATTCTTTACTTCATCTTTAATAAATTCTAGCCACTCATCATCAACTAAATCTATTTTTGTTAATACTACAACTCCATTTTTAACATTTAAGGTGTTTAATATATTAAAATGCTCTATAGTTTGTGGCATTATTCCATCATCTGCTGCAATAACAAATAACACTAAGTCAATGGAAGTAACACCAGCTACCATATTTTTTATAAACTTTTCATGACCTGGAACATCTATAATTCCAGCTCTTCTTCCATCAGAAAGAGAAAAATATGTATAACCATTGTTTATAGTTATTCCTCTTCTTTTTTCTTCTTCTAAAGTATCCATATCAAATCCAGTAAGTGCTTTTACTAAAGCTGTTTTACCATGATCTATATGTCCTGATGTTCCTATAACTATATGCTTCATACAAATTCTCCTTTTCTTTTTCTATTGATGATTTATATCTTTTAATTCAGTTAATGCATTTTTGATTATTTTAAAATCATCATTTATTAAGGTTCTTAAATGAATTAAAACTTTTCCTTTATTTACTCTTGTTATAATTGGAGTTTTATAATTTCTAAAATATTTTTCTAGCTCATCATCTCCAATTAAACTACTTTTAATAGAAATAGCATATCCATCTAATTTATAAGTTGGTAATGTTCCTCCACCTATAAAATCTTTTTCCTCTTCTAAATTTATTTCTAAGCTATCATTAACACCTTTTAGATACTCTAAAAGCTCCTCTCCCTTCACTTTAAGTTCTTCCTTGCTTAAAGATATCATGTTTAGTGTTGGTACTTCTTTAAGTGCTTTTTCTTCATCTAAATAATAAAGTAGTGTTCCTTCTAATGCACCTAATGTAAATTTATCAACTCTTAAAGCTCTTAAAAGCTGATTCTTTTTAATTCTATCTATATACTTTTTCTTTCCAACTATAATTCCTGCCTGTGGTCCTCCCAAAAGCTTGTCCCCAGAAAAAGTAACTAAATCAACACCAGCTTCAACTGTTGCCTTAACTGTTTTTTCTTCATCAATTCCATATTTACTTAAATTTATAAGTGCCCCACTTCCTAAATCCTCTATTACAGGTATATCGTACTTTTCTCCCATTTTACTAAGTTCTTCTGATTCTACTTCTTTAGTAAATCCAACTATTTTAAAGTTAGAACTATGAACCTTTAATAAGGCTCCTGTATTTTCACTTATAGCATTCTCATAATCTAAAAGATGAGTTCTATTTGTTGTTCCAACTTCCACAAGGGTAGCACCTGACATTTTCATAACTTCTGGTATTCTAAAGGACCCACCAATTTCAATAAGTTCTCCTCTTGATACTATTGCTTCTTTATCCTTTACTAACTCATTTAATACAATCATAACAGCTGCTGCATTATTGTTAACTATAACAGCTCCCTCTGCACCTGTAAGTTCTTTTAGTATACTTTCAACATGATCATATCTTGAACCACGCTTTCCAAGTTCAATATCATATTCTAAATTGTTATAAGATTTTGCTACTTTAATAATATTTTTTATTGCATTATCACTTAAAAGAGAACGACCTAGATTAGTATGTATAACTATTCCTGTACCATTTATTACTGATTTTAATGATGCCTTTCTTTTATCCATTAAAGTTTCTTTTGCTTTTTTTATAATTTCTTCATTAATTACTGCCTCTTGTCTATTTTCATTTATTATTTCATTTCTATAAAAATCTAAGGCATTTCTTAAAGATTCTACTATCTCTTTCCTTGAAAACTTATCAAATAAAATTATTACTTCCTCATTTTCTAAAAGTAAATCCATCTTTGGTAATGCTCTTAATATCTCTCTATTCATATAACCACCCTTTATTTATATTATTTTTTAATACCCTTTAGTTAATTTTCTAAGGTAAACCTTAACAAAACATATTATTTTGCTAATTTAATTTTACTAATTTTGTATTTTTTTATTATTTTACCATAAATTAGATTGATTTTTTAATAATTTTGCATTATAATGAGTATGTTTCATGGGGGTAGATAAGGACTGGTGTCTTTACAGGTCTTCAACACCTAGTTGTGGTACTAATACTATCATAGGTGGGTTCGATTCCCACATACTCCCGCCAAATTATATTTAAATTTTATTAAATAAACACTTTATTTAAAGTGTTTATTTTTTTGTCTTTCTATATATTATTATAGCCCTAATAAATATAATTGGAAATTATATTACAAAAATATATTTTTTAATTCAAATAAAAAGTATATATATCTTTATTTCTTATAAAATTTACCTAAAAATCAAATATTAGCTTAAAATAGGGTAAAAAAATAGCACCACTAAGGGTGCAATAGAATCAGTTGCCAATAATAATCATTAAATTTAAACGTATATCTTATAATATTAACATATATACTAACTAATATACAATACTTTTTTATTTAAATCAATATTTTTAAAATAAAAAATAACCTTTAGAAATTAATTCTAAAGGTTATTTTATTTTAAACTATTCTACAACAGTTATCTTCATTAAGTTAGTTGTTCCAACTTTTTCTACAGGTACTCCAGCAGTTATAATTACTGTGTCACCCTTCTTTATTAATTCATTCTTTTCAGCGATTTCAATTGATTTTTCCATCATTTCATCAGTTGATTCCATTCTACCTGCAACTATTGCATATACTCCCCATGAGAATGCTAATTGCTTAGCAACTTTTTCTTCTGGAGTTATAGCTATAATTGGGCACTCTGGTCTGCATTGTGATATTCTCTTAGCAGTTGCTCCACTTTGAGTTGATGCTACGATAGCTGATGCTAATAATTCATTTGCAGCATTACAAGTAGCTCTACTAATTACTCCTGATATTGCAGGAACGTGATTAGTTGCCTTTGATACAGCCACTTTATACTTTAATTGTTTTTCAGCTTCTTCAGCAATTTTAGCCATTGTTTGAACAGCTTCAACTGGGTAGCTTCCGTTAGCACTTTCTCCTGATAACATTATTGCATCTGTTCCATCTAAAATAGCATTAGCTACGTCTGAAACTTCTGCTCTTGTTGGTCTTGGATTTCTGATCATTGAATCTAACATTTGAGTTGCAGTAACAACTGGTTTTCCAGCCTTGTTACATTTTTCTATTATCATCTTTTGAACAGCTGGTACATTTTCTATTGGAATTTCAACTCCAAGGTCTCCTCTAGCTACCATTATAGCGTCTGATATTTCGATTATTGAATCTATATTATCAACACCTTCTTGGTTTTCTATCTTAGGGCAGATAAGTATGTCTTCTCCACCATTTTCATCTAAGACTTTTCTTATAGCTATTACGTCTTCAGCTTTTCTAACGAATGATGCAGCAATCATAGTTACTCCCATTTTACATCCGAATACTAAATCCGCTTCATCTTTTTCAGTTAAAGCTGGTAACTTTATTGATACTCCAGGAACATTAACTCCCTTATGAGTTCCAACTAATCCAGTGTTTTTAACTTCACAATGAATTTTGTTTCCTTCTACTGACTTAACTTCTAATCCAACTAAACCATCATCTATTAATATAATGTTTCCTGGTTTAACATCATTAGCAAGTCCGTCATAAGTAACTGAACATTTAGTTGTATCTCCAATTACTTCTTCTTGAACATATATAGTAAAGTCTGATCCCTTTTGAAGTTCAACCTTACTTGGTTCAAATTTACCAGTTCTTATTTCTGGTCCCTTTGTATCTAAAACAATTGCAATTTCCTTATTATACTTTTTAGCTAACTTCTTAACTAAATTTATTCTTCCAGCATGTTCTTCATGATCTCCATGTGAAAAATTATGTCTTGAAGCATTCATTCCTGATAATATTATCTTTGATAATACTTCTTCACTTTCACTTGCTGGACCAATTGTACAAATCATCTTAGTCTTTTTCATTCAAATAACACTCCCTCGTTTTTTAATTAACCCAAAATCTATATATAAAAATTTATTTATAGCTACTAATTATTTTGATAATACTTCTGCTATTCTGTAAGTTTCTTCATCAAATTTACTTTCCATTGCTAAAGCTTCATCTATATCCATATCTACTATCTTATTTCCAACAGTACCTATAACTCTTGAAGTCTTACCTTGTAATAATACTTCTACAGCCTTTGCACCCATCTTTGAAGATAATACTCTATCGAAAGCACTTGGGCTTCCTCCTCTTTGGATATGTCCTAAAACTGTTGCTCTAGTTTCAATTCCTGTAACTTCTTCAACTTCTTCTGCAAGTTCGAATGCTCCACCTACACCTTCAGCTAAAATTATAAGATTGTGCATCTTTCCATTTTGCTTTCCTTCTAGTATAGTTTTGCATAAATCATTTTTGTCAAATCCTTTTTCTGGAGTTATTATTGCTTCTGCTCCACCTGCTAATCCTGCATATAAAGCTATATCTCCACAATTTCTTCCCATAACTTCAACTATTGAAACTCTTTCATGAGATGTTGAAGTATCTCTTATCTTGTTAATTGCATCTAGTACTGTGTTTAATGCTGTATCAAATCCTATAGTGTAATCTGTATATGCTAAGTCGTTATCTATAGTTCCTGGTAATCCTACAGTCTTAACTCCTAATTTTGAAAGAAGTTTAGCTCCTGTAAATGATCCATCTCCTCCAATTACAACTAAAGCATCTACGCCATAAGCCTTTAATATCTTAACTGCTTTTTTTCTTACTTCTTCTTGCTTAAACTCTGGACATCTAGCTGTTCTTAATATTGTTCCACCTCTTTGGATTATATCTGCAACAGATGTTCTATCCATAGTGAATAATTCTCCATTTATTAATCCACTATATCCTCTTTGAACTCCCATTACTTCAAGACCTGATGCTAATGCAGTTCTTGCTACTGCTCTAATTGCAGCGTTCATTCCTGGTGCGTCTCCACCACTAGTTAAAATAGCTATCTTTTTCATGATTACTCCTCCTTTTACCTGTAGGGCATAATTTGTCCCATCGGCAATAAGCCTTCCCACTTTTATATGACCGTCTATAATTGTACATAAATTGTTGAATTTTATCAATGTAAATTCTGCATTTTTTTATATACTTTTATTTATTTAAATATATTTTTTATTTATAAAATAACTTCCAAACCATTCTAAATAATTCTACATAATTATTATACCCTATGAACTTTAATTTTATATACAAAATTAAATTTTTTAGGAATTCATTATTGTAAAAATTTTCATTTACATTTCATTTAATATTTTTAATTTATTTTAACTATTTAACATTTTTTAATAGTTTTTTTGCTTTTTTATCATTTAAATAATCTATAAATTAAATATTTATAGGTTTTTATTAAATATTTCTTTATTTCTCATAGTACAATTATCCACTTATTTATGTGAAATTTCAAGACTAAATGCCAAATTTTCAGTATTTTTGCACTATTTCAACAAAAAAAGATATGATGCATAAAAATAACACCATATCTTTTAAATTTTAGGAATTAATTACCTTAATATTTTCCTCTCCATATTTACCTTTAAGTTCCTTTATTATCTCAGTATCTAAGTTAACCCAAGTATCTTTAGATAACCTATAACTTTTCTTTCTTTCTGCATTGAATAAATATACAGCGGAATCTCCTTTATATTCATCAAATCCATGTTTAAGTTCAAAGTTAATTTTTTTCATAGATTCATCATTTTCCACTCTTATATAAACTTTATTGGAATCCACTTTTTCTAAACCTTCAACTTTTTCACAAATAAGTTTTGGTGGTTCATCTTCTTTTAAACTAATTCTTCCTGTTATAGTAACAAGACCATCCTCTGTAATACTTTCACGAACTTTATCTAATGTTCTTGGAAATACTATTACTTCTATTTCTCCACTTAAATCTTCAAGTTTTAAAAATGCCATAATAGTATTATTTCTTGTAACCTTTTGATTTACTTCTGTAAGTATTCCGCCAAGTACAACTCTTTGATTATCCTTAATTGGCATTTCAGATGCTATATCTTCTATATTTATACCCTTTGCTATATTTTCTTCTAAAGCTTTATGAACTTTAAATATACTATTTATAGTAGTTGTAGTTTGAAGCTTTAAACTTTTTTCATATTCATCTAATGGATGTCCTGATAAATACATACCTGTCATTTCTTTTTCCATTGATAAAATATTTTTTTTATTAAACTCTTTTATATTTGGATAAATAACTTCTGGCATACTAACTTCTTCTTCAATAGCAAAAAGACTTATTTGTCCATCAATATTTCTTTTTCTCTCTCCTGAAACTCCATCCATTAGCTTTTCATAAACAGCTAAAAGTTTTGATCTAAATACTCCAAATGAATCTAAAGCTCCTGCCTTTATTAAACTTTCAACGGCTCTCTTATTTATGCCTCCAAGGTCTAATTTATTTACAAAATCCATTATTGAAGTAAAATCTCCCTTTGTTTCTCTAGATTTTACAATTCCTTCAACAACATTAACTCCAACATTTCTTATTGCTGCAAGACCAAAGATAATTTTATCTCCTTCAACAGTAAATTTTGAAAAACTTTTATTTATATCAGGTGGAATTACTTGAATCCCTAATGTTTCTGCAAATTTTATATAAGCTGAAACTTTTTCATTTATTCCCATAACAGAATTAAGCATAGCTGCAATCATCTCTACTGGATAATATCTCATTAAATATCCAGTTTGATAACCAACAACTCCATAAGCTGCAGCATGAGATTTATTGAAGGCATAGGATGCAAAGTCCATCATCATATCATATATTTTATTTGCAATTTCTTCTGATATTCCATTTCTTAAGCAACCTGGAACTTCAATTGTTCCATCTTCATTTACAATTCCATAAATAAAGTTTTTTCGCTCCTCTTCCATAACTTTATGTTTTTTCTTAGACATAGCTCTTCTAACAAGGTCACTTCTTCCCATAGAATAACCAGCTAATTTTCTAACAATTTCCATAACCTGTTCTTGGTATACCATAACACCATAGGTAACATTTAATATGTCTTCAAGTTCTGGAGTTAAATACTCAACTTTATTTGGATTATTTTTTCTTTCAATATATCTTGGTATTTCAGCCATTGGACCTGGTCTATATAGTGAAATACCCGCTATAATATCTTCTAATGAATCAGGCTTTAGCTCCTTCATAAAGGAAACCATTCCAGCTGATTCTAATTGGAAAACTCCTGTTGTCTTTCCTTCTCCAATCATCTTATAAACTTCTTTATCATCAAAGTCTATTTTATCTAAATCTATATCAATTCCTCTATTGTACTTAATCATCTTAAGGGCATCATTCATAACTGTTAATGTACGAAGTCCTAAGAAATCCATCTTTAAAAGTCCAAGTTCCTCTAATGTATTCATTCCAAATTGAGTTACTATCATTTCTTCATTCTTTTGAAGTGGAACATATTCAACTAAAGGCTTTGATGCAATAACAACACCAGCTGCATGAGTTGATGAGTGTCTTGGTAACCCCTCTAAATCCTTACTAACATCTATAAGATTTTTAACTCTTTCCTCAGTGTCGTAAGCTGTCTTAAGTTCTGGATTTAAGTCTAGTGCCTTTTCTATAGTTATTCCAAGCATTGTAGGCACCATTTTAGCTATTCTATCCACTTCTGCATAGGAATAGTCCATTGCCCTACCAACGTCTCTTATACAGGCTCTAGCTGCCATTGTTCCAAAGGTTATAATTTGAGATACATTATCTTCTCCATACTTTTCAACAACATAATCAATTACTTCCTGTCTTCTCTCATAACAAAAATCAGAATCTATATCTGGCATACTTACTCTTTCAGGATTTAAGAATCTTTCAAAAAGTAAACTATACTTAATTGGATCTATTTTTGTTATTCCTAGGGTAAAGGCAACTATTGACCCTGCAGCTGATCCTCTCCCTGGTCCTGTTGGTATTCCATTTTCATAAGAGAATCTTATAAAGTCCCAAACTATAAGGAAGTAATCAACATATCCCATTTGATTAATTACTCCAAGTTCATAATCTAATCTATCTATTAAAACTTTAGCTTCTTCATTTTCTTCCCTCATGTTAAATATCTTGTCATAATTATATTCTTCATCTTTTATATCATGAAAAACAGAATATCTTTCAATAAGGCCCTTATAACAAGTGTCTCTTAAATAAATATAAGGATCTTCTTCCCCTTCTGGAAGTGGAAATTTAGGTAATTTAGATACATGAAATTCATAATCAAAATTACATTCATCTGCAATCTTAACTGTATTTTCTAAGGCTTCCTTAACATAAGAAAACATATCATACATTTCTTCAGGTGATTTTAAATAAAACTGATCTGAAGGATACCTTCTTCTATTTGGATCATCAACAGTTTTTCCTGTTTGAATGCACATTAATATGTCATGAGATTTAGAATCCTTTTGTTCTATATAGTGAACATCATTTGTAGCAACTAATGGTATTCCAGTTTCCTTTGATAACTTTATATTTAATTCATTTACTTTTCTTTGTTCTTCCATTCCATGATTTTGAAGCTCTAAATAAAATCCTTCTTTAAATATATCTTTATAAAGCAGGGCAACCTCTTTTGCTTTATCATAATCACCATTCATTAATGCCTTTTGTACTTCTCCTCCAAGACAAGCACTTAAAGCAATAATTCCTTCACTATGTTCCCTTAAATAATCATGGTCAATTCTTGGTTTATAATAAAATCCATCAATGGATGCTGTAGATACAATTTTCATTAAGTTCTCATATCCAGTTTGATTTTTAACTAAAAGAACTAAGTGATTTGTGCTATTATCTTTATCCATGTGTTTAATGTGCCTTGATTTACTTGCTACATAAACTTCACAACCTAATATAGGTTTAATTCCCTCTTCTTTTGCAGCTTTATAAAAATCTACACAACCATACATAACTCCATGGTCTGTAATAGCCATACTATCCATTCCAAGTTCTTTAGCCTTTTTTACAAGTTTTTTAATTTTACCTGAACCATCTAAAAGGCTATACTCTGTATGAAGATGTAAGTGACAAAACTTTTCATTACTCAAAATAGTCACACTCCTCTCTATATAAGAGAAAGGCCATTAGTATGTACCTGACCTTATCTCTTCTGCAATCTTTTCAATTTTTCTTAATCTATGATTTACTCCAGATTTCCCTACAGGAGGTTCAAGCATTTCCCCTAATTCCTTTAAGGATTCTTCTGGATATTCAAGTCTAAGTTCTGCTATTTCTTGAAGATTTTTTGGTAATCTTTGAAGACCGATATTTTCTTGAATAAGTTTAATACTTTCAACCTGTCTAACTGCTGCATTAACTGTTTTTGAAAGATTTGCAGTTTCACAATTTACAAGTCTATTAACATTATTTCTCATTTCTTTTTTAATTCTTATATTTTCTAATTCAAGAAGACATGTATGAGCCCCTAGTATATTTAATAAATCTACTATTTGCTCCCCTTCTTTAATATAAATAATAAAGCTATTCTTTCTTTGAATAACTTTAGAGTTAAGTCCACAACTGTTTATAAGTGCACATAAATCTTTAGCATATTCTTCACTATGAGTAACAAATTCTAAATGGTAAGTTTTTTCTGGGTTACTTATACTTCCTCCACCTAAAAAAGCTCCTCTAATATAAGCTCTCTTTGTTGTATCAGTATCTACAACTTTAGGGTCTATTGTATAATCTAAACTCATAACTCCATCAATCTCTCTTAATATACCAGTCTTTTCAAGAAGTCCACGAACTCCCATTTCTTCATCTATAACAACCATGTATATATTATTCTTTTTAAGAGAATTACTTTTCTTAACCATTAGTTTAGAGTGAATATTAAAATGTTCTTTTAGTAAAGTAAATATAAGTCTTGCACTTGCAGGATTTTCAGTAGTTATTCTAAAGGCTAAACCTCCTCCAGAAAATGCAATAGTTCCACTTACTTTCATAATGGCTGAAATCTCTGCTAAAGTCTCCTCTTTGCTTATATCACTATATCTACAAATTTCTCCTTTAACTTTTGATGAAAACGACATTTATTGCTCTCCTTCTATATATACTAATTAAATATATATATAACTATATACAATATTTAATTATATCATAAAACCTTCAATTTTCTAACGATATTATTCCTTGAATTTAAGTAAATATATTCTTATTTTAAATAAATTTTTTCATGTAATAGTATATAATTAAATTATATAGATAATTTTGTAAATATCCACAATAAAATTTTAATAAACTTAGGAGGAATTACTTATGGAAACTATAAATTTAAGTCTTCAAATATTACCTGTTGTTAAGGAAGAAGATATTTATCCAGTAGTGGATAAAGTCATAGAATACATAAAATCTAAAGGTGTTAAATACGAAGTTGGTCCTATGGAAACTACAATGGAAGGAGATATGGATACTCTTTTAAGTATCGTTAAAGAAGCTCAAAACATTTGTGTAAATGAAGGAGCTAAAAGAGTTATTTCTGTAGTTAAAATAGACTATAAGCCAAATGGCGTTACAATGGAAGAAAAAACTTATAAATATAGAGATACTATATAGAAATAAAAGATAATCTAAAATTTAATAACCTTAGTTACTAATTTTTTAGATTATCTTTAATTTAAATTTGTAATTATATTTTTAACTAGTGTTTATTTTAGATAAAACATATTCAAATTTTTATTTATTGTGACATGGCTTTATATTCCATATATCTTTACAGTATTCTTTTATTGTTCTATCACTTGAGAATACTCCTGCATTACATACATTCTCAAAGGCTTTTTTAGCCCATTCTTTTTTATTTTTGTATGCCTTAAATACATCATCTTCTCTTTCTTTAAAACTTTCAAAATCTGCAAGTAGGAAATATTGATCTCCTTCTTTAATTAAAGATTCATATAAATCCTTAAAATCTCCTGTACCTCCATCATTAAAGGTTCCATCTATTAATGTATCTACTACCTTCTTTAGACTCTTGTTATCCTTATAGTAGTCTTTTGAATTATATTTATTTCTTAAATCTTCAATTTCTTCTACTTCTAATCCAAATATAAAGTTATTATCTTTTCCACTTTCTTTAACAATTTCAACATTAGCTCCATCATTAGTTCCAAAAGTAGGTGCTCCATTTAGCATAAACTTCATATTACCTGTTCCTGATGCTTCTTTTCCTGCTGTTGATATTTGCTTTGATATATCTGCTGCTGGGAATAGTTTTTCTCCATAGGAAACTCTATAATTCTCTACAAAGACAACCTTTATTTTTCCCTTTATGCTTTCATCATTATTTATAAGATTTGCTACTTCATTTGTAAATTTAATAATAGCTTTTGCCCTTCTATAACTTGGGAATGCCTTTGCACCATATATAAATGTTACTTTAGGTATATCCATATTAGGATTTTCTTTTAATCTATAATAAAGGTCTAAAATATAAAATGTATTTAGAAGTTGTCTCTTATACTCATGAAGTCTTTTTATTTGAATATCAAATAATGAGTCTGGATCTAATTTTATTCCTTGAGTTTCTTCTATATACTTTGCTAGTTGTTCCTTTTTAATATGCTTAATTTCCATAAATCTTTCTAGAATTTTTTCATCATCAATAAATTTCTCTAATTTTTTTAATTCTTCAAGATTTTTAACCCAATCTTCACTTCCTAAAAGTTCAGTTATTAATGAAGATAATTCTTTGTTGCATAATCTAAGCCATCTTCTTGGAGTTATTCCATTTGTTTTATTTTGGAACTTTTCTGGATATAGCTCATACCAATTATGAAGTTCAGTATTTTTTAATATATCTGTATGAAGTTTTGCAACACCATTTACAGCAAAACCTACATGTATTGCTAAATTAGCCATTCTTACTTCACCATTATTTATTATTCTAAATTCTTCTATGTCTTTTTCACTATAGCCCTTTTCTTTAAGCTCTTTAATAAACTCTTCATCTATAACTTGAATTATTTCTAATATTTTAGGGAATAGTTCCTTAATTAAATTAGCATCCCATTTTTCTAGTGCTTCTGCAAGAATTGTATGATTTGTATATGCAAAAGTTTTATTAGCTACCTTTAAAGCTTCCTTAAAGGTAAAACCTTCATTATCAATTAAAAGTCTTATAAGCTCTGGTATTGCTAATACTGGATGAGTATCGTTTAGTTGAACAGCGTGAAGTTTTGCAAAGTTTTCATTAATTTCCCCAAAGGTTTCTTTATGTTTTCTAATTATATCTTGAAGGGAAGCACTTACTAAGAAATATTGCTGTTTTAATCTTAATAACTTTCCTTCCTTTTTTGAATCATTTGGATATAAAACCCTTGATATATCTTCTGCTCTATTTTTTAATTCTAATGCTTCATCATATTTTTGCTCATTAAAAAGTTCATAATCAAATTCTTCTAATGGCTCACATTTCCAAAGTCTTAATGTATTTATATTTTTGCTTTTATAGCCTATTATTGGAGTATCATATGGAATTGCTCTAACTATCATATCTTTAAAGTTAACTTTAACAGCCTCATCCTCTTTTCTTATGCTCCAAGGCTCTCCATACTTTAACCAACTATCAACAGTTTCCTTTTGGAAACCATCTTCAAAAGATTGATTAAATAATCCATTACTATATCTAATTCCATATCCCATTAAAGGCATTTCTAATGAAGCTCCTGAATCCATAAAGCATGCTGCAAGTCTTCCAAGTCCACCATTACCAAGACCTGCATCTTCTTCTACTTCTTCTATTTTATTTAAACTTAAACCTAATTCATCTAAAACTTCCTTTACTTCATTATAAATTCCAAGACTTATTAGATTATTTCCTAATGCTCTTCCCATTAAATATTCAGCTGAAAAATAATATGCGTTTTTTTCTTTTGAATATAACTTACTTGTTTCATTCCAATCACAAACTATATTTTCTAATAAAGTTAATGATAAGGCATTAAATATTTCAAAATCCTTAGCTTCTTTAATTTCACTTTTCCCATACTTAACTTTTAAATATCTTTTTATCCCATTTTTTATTTCTGCTTTATCCATTATTGTTCATCCTTCCATATAGCTTAGTTATGTCTCTTATTTTTTCTGCTAATCTATCTGTTAGATCCTCTTCCTTAACTCTCCACATCCAATTTCCACCTAATGTAGACGGATAATTTATTCTGGCTTCATTACCTAAATTTAAGAAGTCCTGCATTAATGCAATGGAAGTATCTGCTACACTACTCCAAACCCCTCTTATAAAGCCCCAATTATATCCTTCTTCTTTTGTTAACTTTAAATATTTCTTTGCATATTCAACATCACTTTTACTTCCAGTTGTTTCAAACCAGCCTCTGCAAGTATCATTATCATGAGTGCCTGTATATGCTACACAATTTCTTGTATAATTATGAGGTAAGTAATCACTTTCTTCCCTTGAATCAAAGGCAAATTGTAGTACCTTCATTCCTGGAAAACCTGTTTCATCTCTAAAATCTAATACTTCCTTTGTTAAGTATCCTAAATCCTCTGCTATAACTTTTACATCACCTAATTTTTCTTTTATAGCATCAAATAATTTTATATTTGGTCCCTTAATCCATTTACCATTTACAGCAGTATCTTCTCCATGAGGTATCTCCCAATAAGATTCAAAGCCTCTAAAGTGATCTATTCTTACAACATCATATAATTTAAGACTTGCTCTAACTCTATCTATCCACCACTCATAGCCTGTTTTCTCTAAATAGTCCCAATTATATATTGGATTTCCCCATAATTGTCCAGTAGCTGAAAAAGCATCTGGTGGACAACCTGCTACCTTTTTAGGTATTTTATTTTCATCTAATAAAAATAATTCAGGATTAGCCCAAACATCTGAACTATCTTCTGCTACATATATTGGCATATCTCCTATAAACTCAATTCCTAAATCCTTTACATATTTCTTTAAATTGTTCCATTCTTTAAAGAAGTGGTATTGTAAAAATATCCAATAATCTACTTCTTTAACTAACTTCTTTTTATATTTTTCTAATGTACTTTTTTCTCTTGTTTTTATATCTTCATCCCATTTTTGCCAGCTTACCAAATTGAATTCTTCTTTAATTGCCATAAATAATGCATAATCTTCTAGCCATAATTTATTTTCTTCTCTAAACTTTTCAATTTCTTCTCTATCTTTTCCTATAGAATTTTCATAAGCTATTCTTAGTACTCTCATCTTTTCTTTAAATAAAATTCCATAATCTATTGACTCTCTATTATTTCCAAAATCAATATTTTCATAATCAGACTTTTTAAGAAGACCTTCCTTATTTAATAAATCAAAATCTATAAAATATGGATTTCCTGCAAAAGCTGAAAATGATTGATAAGGTGAATCTCCATAACTAGTTGGTCCAAGGGGTAATATCTGCCAATATTTTTGTCCTGCTTTACTTAAAAAATCTGCAAATTTATATGCACTCTCTCCAAAGGTTCCTATTCCATATTCTCCTGGTAGAGAAGCAATATGCATTATTATTCCACTTGCTCTATTCATATGTCTTCCCCCTAATTAATTTATATAATTATTTCTTTTTCTTTTAAATTTCCATATACATCAAATATTTTTATATTTAATTTCTTTACTTTTTCTAATCCTGTTCTATTTAATGATATTTTATAATCATCATTATCCTTTTCTATTACTATATTAATATTTTCACTTTTACCACATTTATAATCATTTGTTTTTCCATCATCATTGTAATAACTATAACTTGCTTTACTCTCAACAAATGCCACTAAATTTAATTCACTATCATCAATATCTAAAACTCTCTTAGCTTCTTTCTTTGCCATTACTACTATCTTATTTTTTCTTATAAATATTGGTACTTCATTAAGGTCTACATCTATATAATTGTTGCCTTTCTTAATAACTTTCATTAAACCTTCATTGTACTTTTTACATTTCCATAAAAGCATATCTTCTGGTAAATACACATATCTGCCTTTAGAATTTTGCTCATATATAGGAGCAATCATTATGCTATCACCTAAAAGTAACTGATCCTCAACTCTCTTTGAGAATTCATCATTATAATCAAAAGTTAATGGCTTAAAATATAATTCATCATTAAGTACAGCCTTCATATATTCACTATAAAGATATGGTATTAAAACATATCTAAGTTCTATAATATTTTTTAATATATCCTCTGCTTCTTTTCCAAAAGCATATGGTTCTTGACATCTTGTTCCAGTTGCAGAATGATTTCTAAAAAGTGGTGTAAATAAACTAAATTGTGACCACCTTATAATAAGTTCCTTTGTTGCATTAGAACCAAATCCTCCTGTATCTGAACCTGTATAAATAAATCCACACATATTTATATTTGGCATCATTTGCATTGCAAGTTTTATATGTTCCCACCAAGATGCATTATCACCAGTCCATATGCCACCATATCTATGCATACCTATAATGGAAGCTCTTGAAAAAAGTAAAAATCTTTTATTACTATCTGTTTCATTAAGACCTTCACTAGCTGCTCTTGTCATATTAAAGCCATATAAATTATGTATTTTATCATGTCTTACTAGCTGACCATTTACATTGTGATAAAAGCTTTTGTAATCTTCCATACTATTTTGCAAATTATCAAATACAGATCTTAAATCAAAATAATCATGTATTCCTAAGTTTTTATCTTTGCTTTCTGTAACTTTTTCAAAGGCTTTTTTTAGTCCATTTTCTGAATAAAAAATAGCTGGTTCATTCATATCATTCCAAAAACCTTCTATACCTTTATCAGTTAAAAATTTATATTTACTTCCAAACCATAACCTAGCATCCTTATTTAAAAAGTCTGGAAAATGTACCTTTCCTGGCCATACAGCTCCAACAAAAGGTTTGTTATCCTTATCTACACAATAATAATTATTTTTTATTCCTTCTTCGTAAACATCATAGCCCTTTTCTATTTTGCAGCCTGCATCAATTATTGGAATTAATCTAATTCCTTCTTTTTTGACCTTACTTGCAAAACTATCAAAATCTTTAAATAATTCCTCATTTACAGTAAAATTTTTAAACTCATCCATATAGTCAATATCTAAATATAAACAATCTATTGGAATTTCAGCTTTTTTAAATTTTTCTAAAAGTTCTTCATAATCTTCCTTGTCTCTATATCCCCATCTACTTTGTCCATATCCTAATGCCCACTTAGGTGCAACATAACTTTTTCCTATAAGTTTTCTAAAGTTTTTAACTATACTATTTAAGTTTTTACCTTCTATAATATATAAATTAAAATTATTGTCTTCTAAACTTATATTTAATAAATTGCTATCAGTATACCCTATGTCAAAGGTAACCTTCCCAGGATAATCTATAAAAACTCCAAAGGTTTCTTTTCCATAAATTAAAATAAAATTATGTGCTCCATAAAGACTTCTTTTGTCCGGAGTATGGGAAAATATATCACTACAAAAACTTTCATAAATATTTCCTCTCTTATTTATTCCCCTTACATTTTCTCCAAGTCCATATACAATATCATTTTCTTCTAATTTATAAACAAATGAATTTTCTCCATCATTAATATCAAAATACTTTAAATCTTTATTTAAAATTTCTTTTTCTCCTTTTAATACCGTAGATTCGGTATTAAAAGGATTTCCAAAAACATATTTAGTTATATAGTTATTAACACTAAAAATTTTCATAATAATCTCCTACTTTTATCTATCTAATTATATGTTCTTAATGTCTTTACATGATTTTCTCTCTATTATTTTAGTTTCAAAAATAATATGCTTGTTCTCTTTCTTTTTAAGTAATAAATCAAAAATTAAATCAATACTGCTAATAGCCATTTTTCTACTAGGTTGTTTTACTGTTGTTATTTCTGGATTGTAATATTTAGTTATATCCATTCCATCAAATCCTGCAACAGAAATATCCTCTCCAACCTTAAGTCCTGAATCTATTATTGCCTTTGCAGCACCAACAGCCATTATGTCTGAAATAGCAAATATAGCTGTTATATCTTTTCTTTCATTAATAATTTTTTTAGCTACCTTGTATGCACCTTCATATTCATAATTTCCAATAAATATATTTTCCTCTAAATACTTTAGATTATTTTCAAAAATAGCCTTTTTATATCCTTCTAATCTAAGCCAACTTATGCCAACATCATTTTTATCACCAAGAATAATTGCTATATTTTTATGACCCTTTTTTATTAAATAATTCGTTAACTCCTTAGCTGCAAATACATTATCTATTCCTATTGAAGAAAATTTATGTTTATTTTCTTCACTTTTATATATTGTATTTACTGATGTTAAAACAACTGGAATATCTAGCGGACTAATACTCTCATCATTTACATTTAAAAAGTTTCCCCCAAGACATATAACCCCTTGAAGTCTCTTTTCTTTTACAAATGCTATTAAACCATCAATATCTTCCTCAGTTTTATAGTCATTTTGTTGTAATATCATAGTATAGCCTTTTTCTGTAATTTTACTTCCTATAATATTTATCATTTCAGCAAAAAATGGATTAAATACCCCTTTTACTAAAACTCCAATATTTTTAGTATTATTTTTCTTAAGTATTCTTGCACTATTATTTGGAATATAATTACTTTCTTTTATTATATTCTTAACTTTTTCTCTTGTTTCATCCTTTACATCTGGATGATCATTTATAACTCTGGATACTGTACTAACACCTACACCTGCCATTTTGGCAATATCTTTTATATTCATTTTGTTACCTCCTCTTAATAACTATTATTGCTTTTTAAGTAATTTTGGTAACGATACCAATTTAAATTATAAACTTTAATAGGTGTTATTAAAAGTAATACCTTTATTATTTTAAAGATATAATCTTAAAACTCATCTTTTCTAATTCTATACTTTTATTTATTAATACTTTTTCTCCTGAATAAATATCACTAAATTCTCCATTAATATTTAAATCAAAATTTTGTTTCTCATTATCATTATTTATTAAAACCAATATTTCATTATTATCTAGTACTCTTTTATAAGCTAAAGCTCTATCTTTTGCATATAATTCTTCATATTTTCCATTAACTAAAGCTTTATTGTTTTTTCTTATTTCTATAAGCTTTTTATAATGTTTTAATAAATTTTTATTTTGTTTTTCATTATCCCAAATCATACATTTTCTACAATGAGGGTCCTCTCCTCCATTTATTCCAACTTCATCTCCATAGTAAATATATGGGATTCCTTCAATTGTAAATTGGAATACTGTTGCAAGAATTAATTTTTTAATATCATCATTACATTCTGTTAAAAACCTTGCTGTATCATGGGAATCAAGTAAGTTTAACATTTGAGAATATATTTCTCTTATTAATCCTTCTTTTCTTAGAAGCACCCTATCTATTAAATCTTTTGAATCTATTTTTCTATAAGCAAAGAAATCTAAACATGCCTCTCTAAATGGATAATTCATAGTTGAATCAAATTCATCACCCTTTAAAAATAGTTTACCTTCATGCATAACTTCACCAATTATAAATGCATCTTCCTTAACATTTTTTACAGTTGTTCTAAACTCTTTCCAAAATGTATGTAAAACTTCATCTGCAACATCAAGTCTCCATCCATCTATATCAAATTCTTTTATCCAATATGCTGCAACATCTAAGAAGTAATTTTTTGTTTCTTCATTGCTCATATTAAGTTTTGGCATATATCTTAATTTATTGGCAAAGGTTCTATAATTTATAGTATCCTCATTAACCTCATCTTCCTCTAAGAAATACCAATCTTTATATTTTGATTTTTTGCCATTCTTCTTTAAATCTTCAAAGGCAAAGAAATCATTTCCTGTATGATTAAAAACAGCATCTAATACAACTCTTATTCCATTGTTATGACACTTTGTAACTAACTCCTTGAATTCTTCCTTTGTTCCAAAATGCTCATCAATTTCAAAATAATCCTTTGTATTATATTTATGATTTGTTGTGGATTTAAATATAGGTGTTAAATAAATAATATTTATTCCTAAATTACTTAAATAATCTATATTATTTATAATCCCTCTTAAATCTCCTCCAAAAAAACTTTTAGAATTAACTTCTTCTCCCCAATTTTGAATATTTTCTGGATCATTTTTGTTATCTCCATTACAAAACCTATCTGGGAAAATTTGATAAACTATAGATTCTTTTGCCCACGGAACATTTTTATATAGTTCATTAACATGAACATAAGGATATTGAAATTGTCCTAATGTTTCTGGTTCATTTTCCAAAACTCCTCTTTCATTTAAATAAACTTTTTCCCCTTTATTTCCTTCTATTTCAAAGAAATATCTAAGTCTTCCTTCTGATACCTTTACTTTTTTTTCATAAAAATCAAATAATGTTGTAGAAGAAGCTTTCTCCATAGTTACACTTATAAAATCTCCTCTCCAGTTATATCTATCTTTATAGTGTAAAACTACTTTTTTAACCTCATTACTAGCAACTCTTATTTTTATAAATAAAGTATCCTTGTCTACTCCATAAGCATAAGGTACCTCAGAAATATGAAATATTGCCTGTAAATTCATAATAAACCTCCATAAATTTTTGAATTAACCTTTAACAGAACCTGCAACTAATCCCTTTGCCATATATTTTTGACCTAATGTTGCTAAAACAACAATTGGAACTGATGCCATTATTGCAGCTGCTGAATATTGTGTCCAGTTTGCTGAAAATTGGTTTGTTATAAATTGTTGTAATCCTATTGGTATAGTTTGACTCATAGGATCTTTCATAAGGGCTGCTGAGAAAACAAATTCACTATAAGCTCCTATAAAAGTAAATAAGAATATTACTAATACCATATTTCTTGTAAGTGGTAATATAACTTTTCTAAATGTTTCAAATGTACTAGCTCCATCAACCTTTGCAGCTTCTACAAGCTCCTTTGGAATTCCATCTATAAATCCTTTCATAAGCCAAATATTATAAGCACTAGCACCACATTGTATAACAACCAATGTTAAAATATGATCCATAGCATTTATTCTATAAGCAATTGCAAGTATTGCAGGTAGTGTCATTGCAGCTGGGAACATTTGAAGTAATAATAAAAACATTAGACCTTTTCTTCTTCCTGTAAATCTTAGCTTTGAAAAAGCAAAGGCTGTTGGTATTGTAAATATTAATTGTATTATTGATATTAATGTACATACAATTAATGAATTTTTAAGCCATACTAAAAAATCTGTTTGAGTTAAAACCTTTTTATAATTATCTAAAGAAAATGCATCTGGTAACAATGTAGTTTGAGTAAAGGCTTCTCCCTTAGCCATTGATGCTCCAACTATTGATATAAGAGGGAATAATACTATGAAAATCATTATTAATAAAAATATTCTAGAAATCCATAGACCTCTAACTTCTGCTGGTCTTAATTTTTTCTTATATTGTAAATTTTCCTTTTCCATACTATTCCACCTCCTCAAATTGTCCTGACATCTTCATTTGATAATATGACATTGTTGCTAAAACTAAAAATAATATAATACTTATTGTAGATGCTATATCAAATCTACCGAATTGTGTTGATAATTTGTAGTTTACTGATGCTAAAATATCTGTATATCCAGCAAATTGTGTTGCAATTCTTGGTGGTCCCCCTTCTGTAATTAAGAAAGCTGAACCGAAGTTATTAAAGTTAAATGCAAAGGATGAAATTAAAAGTGGATATGCAGTTTGAGCTAAACTTGGTAAAGTTATCTTTCTAAATTGAAGAAATTTGCTAGCTCCATCAACATCTGCAGCTTCATAATAACTATCTGGTATTGCTCCAAGGGCTCCTAAACATACATTCATCATATATGGAAATCCAAGCCATACATTTACCATTATTATTGATATTCTCGCCATAGTAGGATCTGTTAACCACTCTATTGGCTTACTTATAAAATGAAGATGTATCAATAAGTTATTTATTGCTCCATAACTACCATTTAAAAGTCCTTGCCATGATAAAACTGCAACAGTTGCAGGTAATGCCCATGGAATTATTAATATTGCCCTATATATTCCTCTTTCTTTCATATTAGGATTATTAACTGCCATAGCAACTACAAGTCCTAATAAAAATGTAAGTCCTGTTGATAAAAGTGCAAAAATTATATTCCATGCAAGTACTGGGAAAAATACTTCCTTAAATGGTCCTGTAAATACTTCTATAAAATTTTTAAATCCTACAAAATGAGGACTCCCATTAGTAAATATTGTATAGTCAGTAAATGCTATATAGACTGTATATATTATTGGGAAAATAGTAAATATTAAAATTGATATAAGTGCCGGTAATAAATATGGCATAGCTTTTATTGTTTCTTTAAAGCCCTTCTTTTTCTTTTTGTTCTTTGACACTCCAAATCTCCCCTTTTTGATTTTTATAAAATAAGGGGATTTAAATCCCCTTATTTACTAAACAATTATTTTTGTTGTGCTATTCCTTGTTTAATTTGTTCTACTATTTTTTTACCACATTCTTGTGGAGTAAGTTTTCCAGCTGTTAATAACTTTAAGTCATTTCCAGCAGGTTCCCACATTGCTTGAACTTCTGGAATATTTGGCATTGGTGTAGCTACTTTTAATTGTTCTGCAAAAGCTGCCATTTCCTTATTATCTTTAAAACTCTTACTATCTAAATCTTTTTTAAGTACTGGAATTCTATGTCCTTTATTTAATACTGTTTCTGCACTATTGTCTGATAAGTATTTAGCTAATTTCCAAGCTAAATCTTTATCTTTAGTGTTTGTGCTTACAAATGCTGTTTGAACTCCCATAAATGTTGGAATCTTCTTTCCATCTAAAGTTGGCATTGGTGCAACACCAAAGTTTACTTTTCCATCTTTAAATGCTTGTACATCCCAAGGTCCTGAAACATATAAACCTATTTTTTTATTTAAGAAATCTCCCTTTGCCATATCACCTTTAATATCTGCTGGCATTAGTTTATCTTTAACAACTAAATCTTGAAGGAATGTATACCCTTTTACAGCTCCTTTAGTATCTAGTCCAATATCTTTTGGATCTAATGTACCATCATTATTTTTAAATACATAAGCTCCATTTGCAGCTATAAATCCATAAGCGTTATAAAAATTATTTATATCAAATTTAAATCCAACATTTTTACCTTGTTTTATTACATCTTCCATTGTTTTAGGAACATTTTTAACTTTATCTTTATTATAGAAAAGAGCAACTGTTTCTTGAGCTATTGGAAGAGCATATTGCTTTCCACTTATAGTTACTGCATCTACAATTTGTTTTGAACCATAATCTTTTGCCTTTATTGTATCCTTAGGTACTTCATCTAAAAGTCCTGCCTTTTGATATATTCCTAATTGATCATGAGGTGCTCCAAACATTATATCTGGTCCTTTACCTGCTTTTATAGCTTGAACATCTTCTTGGGTTTTTGCTTTATCTTCAACAATAGTAACTTTTACTCCATTGTCTTTTCCCCATTTTTCAGCTATTGGTTTCATTGCATTAATTTCTTGTGTTGTTAAGTGTGACCAAACCTTTAATTCCTTTGAGTTACTACTTGCTGTACTTCCTGAACTTCCACAACCTACTAATGAGCCTGTTAAAACCATAGCAGCAATAATAGCGGCTAAAGTTTTCTTTCTTTTTAACATTTAAAATCCCCCTTACACAAATTTTTAATTTTATTGGTACCGATTCCAAATTTTCAAAAAAATTTTTTTATTTTAAATAAAGCTATGATAAATGTATTTAATTACTTTTTGGTATCGTTTCCAATTTCATTTTATATTACTCAGTAAACATTTTCAATCCATTCACTTAAAATTCCGACTTTTTGTAATTTCGTACAAAAAAATTATGAACTTTATGTTACATATCTATTTTGCTTCTATTATATTCCTTATAAATGCAAAATAATATTTTAAATATAACTGAATCATTAAAGTTTCTTAAGTCAAAAGAAGTTATTTTTTCTATCTTTTCAATCCTGTATATAAGCGTATTCCTATGAATATATAGCATTTTAGAAGCTTTACTTAAATTAATATCTGATTTATATAATATATCTATAGTTCTAATTAATTCATCATCTAATTTTGAAAAATCTAATTTAATATCATCTAAAATCCTAATTTTAAAGCTCTTATCAACTTTATCTATAACACTTTCAAATATTAAATCTTTTTCTCCCAAAATATATTTTTCTAAATTATATTTTATTGATAAATTTATCTTATATTTATTAATTAAAAAAGCATCTCTTAACTCTTGAAAATCATTAACCTTTTTATATGCAATATAACACTTTAAATACATATTAGATTCTATAGATTCCCTTAAACTCTCTACATGCTCTTCTATTTCTTTAAAGTTTCCCATTAAAAGGATACTATCTTTAAAAATTAAATTTACTATTTTTCTATCTAAATATAATTCTTTAATTAAATTATTTGATTCAATTAATTTATCCTTTTCAACATATACATTTATTACATAAAACTTTTCTTTTAAAAATGGAATTTCTTTTTTTAAAGTACTATTATCAATCTCTTCACCATTTAAAAGTTTTTTAATTAAGTTTTTATCACTATCAAAAATCTTTTTTATTCTATCTTTAATTAAATACTTTAATAAATTTATACAGTTTTCGTCTTTTTTTAAAATTATAATACTAACTTTTCTATTTTTAATTTCTACTACATTTGCTATTATTTCATCATTAATTAAAGATTCATTATCAATACTTTTAAAGACTTCTTTCCCATCTATTTTTATAATAAAAGGCATATTAGTGCTTAAATATATATCTTCTAAAAAACTATGAAAACTGTTCATAGAAAGCCCCCTTTATATTTATTATTCTATTTCAATTCTTAAATTAGTTTCTCTATCAAATACATGTAGTTTATTTCCATCTAGATAGAATTTAGCCTTATCTCCTGTTTTTAAAGGACTTGTTCCATTTAATCTAACTGTTACATCTTGATTATTAAATTTAGTATAAACATAACTTTCTGCCCCCATAAGTTCAGTAACCTCAACAGAAACATCAATAACACTATCTAAATGATTTTCCATTAACTCTTCATCATCTTTTATTTCTTCAGGTCTTATACCAAATATAACACTTTTACCTAATTTTCCAAGTTCTTTTAATTTTTCTCCCTTTTCTTTTGGAAATTTAACTCTTCCACCCTTTTTAAAGTAAGCATAAAACTCCTCTTCCTCTTTTTCAACTTTTCCTTCTAAAAAGTTCATTTGAGGACTTCCTATAAATCCTGCAACAAACATATTTGCTGGATGACTGTATATTTTGTGTGGAGTATCTACTTGCTGTATTATTCCATCTTTCATAACAACTATTCTAGTTCCCATAGTCATAGCTTCCACCTGATCATGAGTTACATATATAAATGTTGTTTGTAATCTTTGATATAATTTAGAAATTTCTGTTCTCATTTGAACTCTAAGTTTTGCATCTAAGTTTGATAAAGGTTCATCCATTAAGAATACCTTTGGTTCTCTAACTATTGCTCTTCCAAGGGCAACTCTTTGTCTTTGACCTCCAGATAATGCCTTTGGCTTTCTGTCTAATAAATGTTCTATATCTAATGTTTTAGCTGCATCTTTAACTTTCTTATCTATCTCTTCCTTTGGAAGTTTTCTTAACTTAAGTCCAAAAGCCATATTATCATATACAGTCATATGTGGATATAAAGCATAACTTTGGAATACCATTGCTATATCTCTCTCCTTTGGCTCTACATCATTAACTAACTTATCTCCTATATATAAACTTCCTTTTGAAATTTCTTCTAATCCTGCTATCATTCTTAAAGTAGTTGATTTACCACATCCAGATGGTCCAACAAAAACTATAAATTCCTTATCTTCAATTTTTAAATTAAAATCTTTAACTGCTACTACATCTCCTGGGTAAATTTTATAAACATGATCAAGTACTACACTTGCCATATAAATCCCTCCTCTTATTTTCAAAGTTATGCCTTAATATTACATCAGTTAAACATTTTCATCTATATGTAAAAATACCAAATTTATATTCAAATATTTATACAAAATTCTAATTCACACTAAATTTCTATAAGTTTTTTAATTATTATTAACAAATTGTGAACACAGCATATAAATTAAAATTTATAAAATAACCCTAAAAATATTCTTTAATAAGATTATAACTTCCAATTCTTAAATAAAGATTAATATATAACAAAAAATTATCACAAAAAAATAATAAGGGTAGCAAAATAAATTGCTAACCTTATTATTTTAAGATTCTACATTATTAGAATTCTCTCTTTTTATTTTCTTTTCTGTTTTATCTCTCTCCTTAATTCTTTGAGAAAGATACATATATTCAATAATCTTCTTTCTATCATAAAGAAGTTTTTTCTCCATAATTGTTTCAACTAGTACTTGAGCTAAATAATCAGAATCATGCTTTATAGTTCCATTTTTAATTCTTACTAAATTTCGCTCTACTATATCTACACCAATATCTTTTATTCTGCTTCTATCAATTTTAACAACTTCAGAACCTTTTTCTTTATATTTTTCCTTCATATCAGCACTAATGCTTCCAACATTTGCAATAACACAGTTAACTATGTCTTTACCTCCATATTTTCTTAATATATTAAGGTGGTCACAAACATTAAATCCATCAGTTTCTCCAGGTTGAGTCATCACATTTGAAATATATATTTTAAATGCATCACTTTTTCTTATTTCAGTTGTAATTCCCTTTACTAAAAGATTTGGAAGAACACTTGTATAAAGACTTCCAGGTCCCATTACTATTGCATCTGCATCTTTTATGGCATTTAATGCTTCTGCTAAAGGCTTTGCATCAATTGGGTCAATAGTAAGTTTTTTTATTCTTGATTTTTGATTTATAGCTTCAACAGGAATATAGGATTCACCTTCTATAAGATTTCCATTTTCTAAATAAGCCATTAGTTTCATATCATCTAAAGTAACTGGCAATACTTTACCTGTTACTGCAAGAACTGAACTCATCTTTCTAACTGCATCAACAAAGTTTTCTGAAACTCCATCCATAGCTGCTAAAAATAAATTACCAAAACTTTGACCTTTAAGTCTTCCATCTTTAAATCTATATTCAAGTAAATCTTCCATTAATGGCTCTGTATCTGATAAAGCCAAGAGACAGTTTCTTATATCTCCTGGTGGAAGCATTCCAAGGTCTTCTCTTAAATCTCCAGAACCTCCCCCATCATCTCCAACAGTAACAATTGCAGTTATATTTGAAGTATAGTACTTAAGTCCTCTAAGCATAGTTGAAAGTCCTGTACCTCCTCCTATAACTACAATTTTAGGTCCTTTAACTAAAAGTCTTTTTTCTGTTATAAGGGTTTCTATTTTCTTACTATCTAAGGACATTTTTATATATCCTTTATTCATAAGAGCAATTACTGATTTCATTCCTTCTGTAATTGATATATATATTACAAATACCCCTGTTACATTAAGACATATATAAAATAATTTGTAGTACATATCATATACTCTATGGGTAACAAGTTCAGTAAATCCAAAAGCAATTAATAAAACTCCAAAAAGTCCAAAAGCTATCCATCTCTTGACTTTTATTCCAGGCTTAAACCACTCTGAAAGCCTCATAGCTTCTTTTCTCCCTTATTTAAATCTTCAACTATATCTCTATGTTCTATTCCTGCTTTATACCCTTCTTCAACTAAAAGTTCATGAACTCTATTAGCTATAGCAACAGATCTATGTCTTCCTCCAGTACATCCTATTGAAATTATAAGTTGTCTCTTACCTTCTTTAATGTAATTTGGTATTAAGAATTTAATCATATCCATAAATCTCTCAACAAAACCTGTAGTTTCTTTTTGATCTAATACATATTTTTTAACAGGTTCATCTGCTCCTGAAAATTGCTTTAATTCAGGAATATAAAAAGGATTTGGAATAAACCTTACATCAAAAACTAAGTCTGAATCAACTGGTATACCATATTTAAATCCAAAACTTAATATTGTTACTGATAATTCCTTATCTGGCTCTTCACTAGATCCATAATAGCTATTCATCTTTTCTCTTAAATCTCTAATTGCATATTTTGATGTATCTATTATTACATCTGCTCTATCTTTAACTTCTCTTAATTTATTTCTTTCTTCAGTTATTCCTGTAAGAACACGAGATTTTGGTGAAAGTGGATGACTTCTTCTTGCTTCTTTAAATCTTTTAACAAGAACTTCATCTGATGCTTCTAAAAATAATATTTCATATTTAAAATCGTTGTTCTTTAAATATAATAAACTTTCAAATAAATCATCAAAGAATATTCCACCTCTTATGTCTGTAACAATTGCTACTTTTTCAATACTTCCATTATTACACGCTTCAGCAAATTTAGGTATTAATTGTGGTGGTAAATTGTCTACACAAAAATAACCTAAATCCTCTAAACTCCTAGTTGCTTCTGTCTTTCCTGCTCCTGATAATCCTGTAACTATTACAAACCTCATAACCTATTCCTCCTTTTTATATTTAATTTATATTATCTACTAAAATCAATAATATTTCACTTCTTAAATTATAAATTTAAGAAATAATAATACTATAGATAATATATTATTATATCACAGACCTAATGTTTACTTTTAAATTTCACAGTATAAAATAAACACTTATTTAAGTATATCTTTAAATTTAAAAGGCGCTATGAAACACATACCGCCTATTAATCATTAATAAATATTTTCTAAAAATATTATATCATTTTTATTTAATTATATAAACCAAAATTTATTTAATTCCATATATCAACCCCATATTTTTTAACATCCATGGAGCTTTACAAATAGTAGGAATAAAGTGAAGGGACTCAGTGTGAGAAATATAATGTATTTCACTAATTCCATCTCTTTTTAATTCTTCTAAAAAGCTTTCTATATTTCCATATAAATGTTTTTGCTCAAAAAGATCATGAAAAGCAAAGGCACCACCCTTCTTTACAACACGTAAAGCTTCTTTTACTACAGATCTTTTATCAGCTTCAGTACGTACTTCATGGAAAACAAAATTACTAACTGCAGCATCAAAATATTCAGATGGAAAATCCAATTTTGCAGCATCACCTCTTTGAAAAGTTATATGCTCTAAGACACCTTCTATTTTTGCATTATTTTCACATTGATTTTTTGAATAGTTCCATTCTTTTCCCCAGTAATCTATTCCTATAATTGAAGATTTCCAAAAATATTTAGCACATTTTATACTAAGGGCACCTGAACCACAGCCAATATCTATAAGTGTTCCATTTCCTGACCATTTTAATTTTTCAATTAAAAAATCATAAAATTTTTCCATTAACTTACCACCATTAAAGGAAAAAATGCATCTACATATTTGCATATAAATAGCCATTGCAATTAATATTAAAAATAGAATACCAATTATAATTTGGATAATTAAATTTCTCCAGTATAATCTACTAAAGATAAAAATAATAAGTATAACACCTGAAAGGCTCCAAAGAAATTTCATAATATTTGCAGGAACCCAATTGCTGTAATTTAAATTTTGTTTTTTCATAATTTACCTCCTATGTTTTAAATAACGATTATTATTTTTTGTTATGTAAAAAAGCCTAAGGAAATTTATCCTTAGGCTTCACATTTTTTTATTTCTTTTATTATTTTTTGAAAGCCACCCTCTGAATAACAACCAATAAGGGCAGCTAACTGTATTGATTTTTCCATAGTATATCCTCCCAATAAAATTTCAATGTAACCTTGTATTTTCATGCTTACCAATATATGTATTAAATCATTATTAATAGGAATTTTTGATTTTTGGAAAAATAAAGTAAAGGCCTTTTCTATCTGTTGTATAAAATTTTCTTTAAAGCCTTGATATTTAGTTCCTGTAGACTTATCTAATAAAATCAATACTTCATATCTATTTTTCCAAAGAAATTTCATTAATTCTTGCTCATTTTCTTCTCCTGTATTTTCATACATCAATTCTCGCTGAATCATATCTTCTATAAGCATATTTAACTCTATAACAGTCCTAGAAAAACAATACTATCAAATAAATCAGCTTTACTTTTAAAAGAAAAATACAAAGCACCTGTTGTTACTTTTGCTTTACAACAAATATTTCTTAATGATGCTTTTTCATACCCTTTTTCAAAAAACTCTAATTTACCTACTTCTATAATTTTTTCTTTAGTTGAAATCTCTACAAAATGCAATTTCATACACCTCTATACATAACACTTGTTATGTTGACATTAACACTCATAACCTTATTTGTCAATGATTTGTAAATCTATAAATATAAAAATAGCAGCCCTTTTATTAAGGACTGCAAAAAAGGAACACCTTTTATGGTATTCCTCACATTACTAACTATTTTTTATACATAATCTTATTTAATTAATTATATAAGATCTTCACCTATTATTCTAACTTCTGGATGAAGCTCAACACCAAACTGTTTCTTAACTTCACATTGAATATGTTTTATAAGGTCTAATACATCCTTTGCTGTAGCTCCACCTTTATTAATAACAAATCCTGAATGTTTTTCTGAAACGGCAGCTCCTCCTATTGAATATCCTTTAAGACCTGCATCTTGAATTAACTTTCCAGCAAAATGACCTTCTGGTCTTTTAAATGTACTTCCTGCTGATGGGTATTCAAGAGGTTGTTTTGACTCTCTCTTTTCTGTTAAATCATCAACTCTGGCTTTTATCTTTTCATATTCTCCATCATTAAGAGCAAATGTAGCTTCTAAAACAATTGCCTTCTCTTCCATTACTCTTGATGTTCTATATCCTAAATTTAATTCTTCTTTGCTATAAGTTTTAACTTCTCCATCTTCAGTTAAAACCTGTGCACTTTCAATTACATCTGCAATTTCTCCATTATATGCTCCTGCATTCATAAATACAGCACCACCAATAGATCCAGGTATTCCACAAGCAAATTCTAATCCTGATAATTTGTTTTCTAAAGCTATTTTTGAAGTATCTTTTAATAATGCTCCTGTTCCAGCAATAATCTTTTTATCATCTACTTTAATATCATTAAGTTCAGTAAGTTTTATAACAACACCTCTTATACCACCATCTTTAACAAGTAAGTTTGATCCATTTCCAATAACAAAATAATTTACATTATTTTCATTACAAACTTTTATTGTTTCTATTACTTGTTCCTTAGTTTTTGGTATAAGTAATACATCAACAGGTCCACCCACCTTGAAATATATATGTTCGCTCATCTTTGCGTTAAGTTCTATTTGATTTTCTGAATATATATTTTTGAATAATTCCTCGTATTTATTCATTCATAAAAACTCCTTGAAATATATTTTTTACAATTATCTAGTATATTCTAAATTGGAAATTAAAACAAGTCCTATAAGTTTACATTTGTGTTACTTTTCTTTTTTTTCATGTCCTCTAAAGTATTCTATTATGCTTTGTGCGGCTTTTTTGTCAATACTTGGAGTTTCCAACAATTCCTCTAAACTTGCTTTTTTTACCTGTTCTACACTTCCAAATTTCATAAGTAGCTCTTTTCTTCTCTTATTACCAACATTAGGTATATCATCTAAAATTGAATGAAGTGTTCTTTTATCTCTTAAAGACCTATGATAAGTAATTGCAAACCTATGAACTTCATCTTGAATTCTTCTTATAAGCTGCATAAGGTTTGAACCTCTATTTATTATAAGCTCCTCATTATTATATATTATCCCTCTAGTTTGATGTTTATCATCTTTTACTAATCCACAAACTGGAATCTCTATATTAAGCTTTTTTAATACTTCTAGTGCAATATTAACCTGTCCTTTTCCTCCATCCATCATAATTAAGTCTGGGAAATTTGAAAACTTTCCTTTTGAAAATACAAGTTCTCTATCCTGTATTTCCTTTATTTCTTTTAATCCATGGGAAAATCTTCTCTCTAAAATTTCTCTCATACTATCATAATCATTGGCACCTTTTACAGTTTTTATTCTAAATCTTCTATAATCACTATTTTTTGCCTTACCATCTTCAAACACAATCATACTACCTACAGAATCTACCCCTTGAATATTAGAAATATCATAAGCTTCTATTCTACTTGGGATATCATCTAAAGAAAGTAACTCTGAAAGTTCAATTAGTGATATTTTATTTATTTCCTTTTCCTTTAATATTTTATCCTTAAATTGTTCCAAAGTTATTTTTGCATTTTCTTTAACCATATCTAGCATACTTTTCTTGCTTCCCTTTTGAGGAATCTTAATCCAAACTTTAGAACCTCTCTTTATAGTTAATAGTTCCTCTAATATATCCTTATCTTCTATTTCTGGAACATATATATTTTTACCAATTTTAGCAACTCCACTATAAAAGTTAACTATGAATTTAGATAATATTTCTGAAACTTCATCCCCAGCTGTATTTTCAATAATAAAATGCTCTCTTCCAGTAACTTTACCTTCCCTTAAGAAAAACACTTGAACACAGCTATCCTTTTCGTCACTATATATATTTATAAAATCTTCGTCTTCATCTGTTACTTTAAACATTTTTTGTTTTTGTACTAAAGTGTCTATTGCTAAAATTTTATCTCTATAAGAAGCTGCTTTTTCAAATTCAAAATTATTAGCTGCTTCCTCCATATTTTTCTTTAAGTTATTAGTAACTTCCTTATCCTTACCATTTAAAATATCTATAATGGAATTTATCATAATCCCATAATCTTTTTTTGAAACATATCCTCCACAGGGACCATTACATTTATTGATATGAAAGTTTAAACATGGTCTTGTAGGCTCTCCCCCTTCTACAATAGTCCTTTTACATGTCCTAATAGGAAATACCTTTCTTATAAGATTAATAGTCTCATATACGGCTCCTCCATTTGTATATGGTCCAAAATACTTATTTCCATCCTTTGCAAAATTTCTTGTTACAAAAACTCTTGGAAAATCTTCATTAGTTGTTATTTTTATAAATGGATAAAATTTATCATCTTTTAATGCAATATTATATTTAGGAGTATGCTTTTTTATAAGATTACATTCTAAAATTAATGCTTCCATTTCTGAATCTGTAACTATATATTCAAATTCAGCTATATTCTTAACCATTGCTCTAACTTTTTCTGAATGGTTTTTAGAATTTCTGAAATATTGTCTAACTCTATTTTTTAAAATCTTAGCTTTACCAACATATATTATTTCACCTAAAGAATTTTTCATTAAATATACTCCAGGTTTATCAGGTAATATTTTTAATTGATGTTCAAAATCAAAAATTTTAATCCCCTCCTTTATATCGGTTATCATAAAAAGGGTACCTATTAAGATACCCTTTTATATTTGTTTAAATATCATATTAATTTTGTAATTCTGCATTTATAACTTTTCCAGCAACACTAGCTGCTCTACCAGCTCCGTATCCACCTTCTTCAACAATTACTGCAATAGCAATCTTTGGATTGCTTGCAGGTGCAAAACTAACAAACCATGAATGTGGTTTTCCAAGTTGACCATTTGGTAATCTATGATCTGCAGTACCTGTTTTACCTGCAGCATCAGTTCCTTTTAAGTAACCCCATGAACCACTTTTAATATTTTTATCAACTAAGCCCTTCATATATGACTTAATTAAAGTTGCATCATTTGATGACATTACTTTACTAAATTGTTTAGACTTAATACTTTCTACAGTATTACCATCCTTATCAACAACCTTGTTAACAAGACTTGGCTCCATTATAACTCCATCATTAGCTACTGCTGAAGCAACTAATGCCATTTGCATTGGAGTTGCAAGTATACTACCTTGACCAATACCTGATTGTGCCATTTCACCTACTTGCCAATCTTTAAGTTTTGGAAATTTACTTGGTTCTATACTAAATCCATTTGCAGGGATATCCTTATTGAAGCCAAATTTTTCTGCTGTATCCCTTAATTTTGTATTACCAAGTTCCATTCCAAGTGTTCCATAAACTACATTACTTGATAGTATAAAAGCCTTTTCTAATTGAATACTTCCATTAACTTCTCCACTATCATTATTTAAAGTTCTTCCGTCTTTAAATTTAATTTTACCATTATCATCAAAAGTTCTATTTTGAACTCCTGGCATATTTTCAAGAGCACTTGTTGTTGTAACTATTTTAAAGGTTGAACCTGGTGGATACATTCCATAAGTAGCCCTATTTATAAATGGACTATGTTCATAATCACCAGCATTAGCCTTTTTCATTTCACTCTCTAAATTATTTGGATTAAAGCTTGGCTTTGAAACCATAGCTAAAATCTTACCTGTTTTAGGATCTAACGCAACTACTGCACCTCTACTATCTCCTAATGCATTATAAGCAACCTTTTGAAGCTTAGTATCAAGAGTAGTAACAACATTATTTCCAACTTTATCTTTATCATCTTGTCTTGTAAAGAATGCATTCTTTAAGTTTTCTATACTTGGTTTATCCACCAACTTCTTAAAGCTTGCTGACATATTTGAACTTGTTGTTAGTTGTTTGTCATAAACTTTTTCAAGACCTGTTATTCCATATTTATTACTAACATATCCTATTGGATGCCCATATAAAGCATCATACTTATATTCTCTTTCTTGACTGTTATTCTTCTTTCTAACACTTTTTGCAATAATATTTCCATCTTTGTCTAAGATTTCTCCTCTTAAGACTTCATTTCTTCTAGCCCACGCCCTTTGATTACCTGGCATTTCTGCAATCTTAGGTGATTTAAACACTTGGAAATAGGCTATATATGATATAAGGGCTACAAAGCAAAATAAGAAAACAATCATTACTTTTTTTACACTGTCTTTAATATCACCCTTCATTCTAGCCCTCCTCTGATATCTTTTGTAATATTCCTAATGCAAAAAACATTGTAAGCATTGAAGATCCACCATAACTTATAAGTGGCAATGTTATACCTGTTAGTGGAATAAGTGCAAATATACCTCCAATAATAACTAGAACTTGACAAGCTATCATTGCACTAAATCCAACTGCATTAAGTTGCAAAAATTCATCATCTGTAACAAATGCTGTTCTTATACATCTATAAAATAATAAAAAATAAACAATCATTATCCCTATTCCAAAAACCATACCCATTTCTTCACAGATTGCTGCAAATATAAAGTCTGTCGTATTTACAGGTACAAATCCTGGGTACCCTTGACCAAGTCCTGATCCCATCATTCCACCTGAAGATATTGAATACAATCCTTGTACTAATTGATAACTTTGATTTTGGGCATATTCCCAAGGATTTTTCCATATTAAAACCCTTTGTCTTACATGACCAAACATATAATATGCCGCAACTGATCCAACTGCAAAAAGACCTAAACATGTTAATACATATTTTTTCTTTGCTGTTGCTATATATAACATTGTTACTGATATTCCAAAGAAAATTAATGCTGATCCTAAATCTCTTTGTAATACCATACAACCTAAACTAAACATTACAACTAAGCCTGGTTGTATAAGCTTCTTAAAGTTTCCTTTAGAGTTATCTCCATTTTTATATTCTCTAAGTGCTGATGATAAATATAACACTAATGCTATCTTTCCAAATTCTGAAGGCTGAAAACTTATAGGTCCAAATATGACCCAGTTTTTTGCTCCATAAACTTCTTTACCAATAATAAGTGCCATTGGCATAAATATAAAAATTAATATCATGTATACATTTTTATATTTAGCAAAATTCCTAAAGTCTGGAAAAGCTTTAAGTATAACTATAAATACAACTATACTAGCTAAAAACCACATTAATTGCTTTTCTGCTACGCTTGGATTTAATCTATAAAGCATAGCAATACCTATAACTACCAAAATACATGAAAAAGTAAGAATAAATTTATCCCCATCTGGATAAAATTTTCTAACAATAAAATGTGCAACAAATATAACTACACATAATATACCTCCAAAATATAAGGCATTCTTGTCTATAGGAGTTTTTAGGATAGCTAAATTTCCGAAAAGAGCTATACATAATAAATACGTTAAGCCTAGCATTATGCTTTCTTTTTTACTTTTTACCATTTAATCACCCCATGATACCTAAGACAATACTTTAAACACTGCTGTTCCTATAGCTATCTTGTCCTTAGCAAATAATTTTACTCTTCCAGTAATTTTTTGACCATTTAAAAAAGTACCATTTGTACTATTTAAATCTTCTAACACAAGCGCATTATTTTTAACTGTTATTTTAGCATGATTTCCTGATACATATTGATCTGTTAATACTACTGTGTTGCTACCTCTTCTACCTATTGTTGTTATATCTCTAATAGGTATTACCGACCCCATCTTTAACGACGTATTTTCTCCTACTTCTATTATCTCTATTCCATGATGTCTCTTTCTAACAGGTATAGGTCTTTTAGTATTACCTCCACCTTTTACATCCTTTGCCATTATCTTTAAAGCATAAACAATTATAAAGTATAATAGTATGATAAAAATTATTCCAAATACGCCTGCAATAAATTTTGAAAAATCCATCTTTTCACCTCGAAAAATTACTTTATCTTTTTGATTATACACCAAAATACTATTAATTTCATACATTTATCTTACAATTATTGTTTACACAAACAATTAGGTAACTTTTACAGTAAATTTTTATAAAAGCTAATTAATTTATTTATAATATTTTGTTTCTAATGTTTAATTTAATATTTTGCTTAAGTATTTCCCTGTATATGATTCTTTTATTTTACATATTTTTTCTGGAGTTCCAACACCTACTATTGTTCCTCCCTTATCTCCACCTTCTGGACCTAAATCTATAATATAATCTGCACATTTTATCATATCTAAGTTATGTTCTATTACTACTACTGAGTTTCCTGCATCTACAAGTCTTTGAAGTATTCCAATTAATCTATTAACATCATCAATATGAAGACCTGTTGTTGGTTCATCTAATATATATAATGTCTTTCCTGTACTTCTTTTTGAAAGTTCAGATGCAAGTTTAATTCTTTGTGCTTCTCCTCCTGATAGTTGAGTTGATGGTTGACCAAGCCTTATATATCCAAGACCTACATCATATAATGTTTGAAGTTTATTTTTAATTCTTGGAATATGTTCAAAGAACTCTAAAGCTTCCTCAACTGTCATATTTAAAACATCATCTATATTTTTACCTTTATATTTTACTTCTAGAGTTTCTCTATTATACCTTTTTCCTTTACATACTTCACAAGGAACATAAACATCTGATAAAAATTGCATTTCGATTTTTATTATTCCATCACCAGAACAAGCTTCACATCTTCCACCTTTAACATTAAAGCTAAATCTTCCAGGTTTGTAACCTCTCATTTTTGCTTCAGGAGTTTGAGAGAATAATTCTCTAATTACATCAAAAGTTCCTGTATAAGTTGCTGGATTAGAACGTGGGGTTCTTCCAATTGGACTTTGATCTATATCTATTATTTTATCTATATTTTCGTATCCCTTTATTTCTTTGTAAGCTCCTACTGGATTTCTACTTTTATTTATTAATTTATTTAATCCTTTATATAATATTTCATTAACTAAAGTACTTTTTCCTGAACCTGAAACACCAGTAACTATTGTTAAAACTCCAAGAGGAAAATCTACCTTTATATTTTTTAGGTTATTTTCTTTTGCTCCTACAACAGTAATTTTGTTTCCATTACCTTTTCTTCTTTCCTTTGGTGCTTTAATTTCCTTTTCTCCTGTTAAGTATTGTGCTGTTATTGAATCCTTACACTTTTTAATTTCATCTATAGTTCCTGCAGCTACAATCTTTCCACCATGTTCTCCTGCACCAGGTCCAATATCAACAATAAAATCAGCTTCTTTTATAGTATCTTCATCATGTTCAACAACAATAACAGTATTTCCAACATCTCTAAGGTGTTTTAATGTTTTTATAAGTCTATCATTATCCCTTTGATGAAGTCCTATACTAGGTTCATCTAAAATATATAAAACCCCCATAAGTGCAGAACCAATTTGAGTTGCAAGCCTTATTCTTTGAGATTCTCCTCCAGATAAAGTTCCTGAACTTCTTGATAAATTCAAATAATCTAAACCTACATCTACTAAGAATTTTAATCTGCTGCTTATTTCTTTTACTATTTGCTCACTTATTATTTTGTTCTTCTCTGAAAATTCCACATTATTTATAAAATCTAATTCTTCTTTTATTGGAAGAGTTGTAAATTCATAAATGTTTTCACCTCCAACAGTTACTGCAAGAGCTTCCTTATTAAGCCTTGCCCCCTTACATTTTGGACAATACTTATTACTCATATATTGTTCTATATCACTTTTTATAATATCTGAGTTTGTTTCTCTATATCTTCTTTGAAGTGAGTTTATTTCTCCCTCCCAAGCAGAGTTATAATTTGCCTTAACTCCCTCTTTAACATAATCAACCTTTAATCTCTTTCCTTCAGTTCCATATAAAATTATATTTACTATATTTTTTGGAAGATCCTTTATTGGAGTATTTAAATCAAATTTATATTCTTTACTTAATGCCTTTAAGAAAGCAAATGTCCAAGAATCTTCCTTTAATCTACCTTCACCCCAACAGGCAATTGCCCCTTCCATAATACTTAAATTTTTGTTTGGAATTATTAGATTTTCATCAATCTCTATTAATGTACCAAGTCCATCACAATAATCACATTTTCCAAAGGGTGAATTAAATGAAAACATTCTTGGTGCTAACTCTTCTATGCTTATTCCACAGTCTGGGCAAGAAAACTTTTCACTGTATAGAGTATCTCCAGCTCCAACTTCATTTATTATAACTAAACCTTCACCAAGTTTTAATGCTGTTTCTATTGAGTCTGTAAGTCTTCCTTCAATGCCTTCCTTAATAACTAATCTATCTACCACAGCTTCTATACTATGCTTTTTATTTTTTTCTAATTTTACTTCATCCTCTGTAAGGTCATAAATTTCTCCATCAATTCTAGCTCTTACAAATCCATTCTTTTTAATATTTTCTAATATTTTTTCGTGAGTTCCTTTTCTTCCTCTTACAACTGGAGCTAAAATTTGAACCTTAGTTCTCTCTTCAAGTTCCATTACCTTATCTATAATTTGATCTACAGATTGTTGGCTTATTACCTTTCCACACTTTGGACAATGTGGAATACCAACTCTTGCATAAAGAAGTCTTAAATAATCATATATTTCTGTTATTGTTCCAACTGTTGATCTTGGATTTTTACTTGTTGTCTTCTGGTCTATAGAAATTGCTGGTGACAACCCTTCAATATATTCAACATCAGGCTTATTCATTTGACCTAAAAATTGTCTTGCGTAAGCTGATAATGATTCAACATATCGCCTTTGTCCTTCTGCATAAAGGGTATCAAAGGCAAGAGATGATTTACCTGAACCTGAAAGTCCTGTAAAAACTATTAATTTATCTCTAGGTATTTCTAAACTAACATTTTTTAAATTATGTACCTTAGCTCCTTTTATTATAATCTTATCCTTCATATCTTAAGTTCCTCTCTTTTAACTTATAACCTTATTTTAAACCTATATTTATTAATTAATTCCCGAACATAAGTTCCCATAAATTAATTGTAATTTCTTATCTTTATATTGTCAATTATATCACTATTTTTTATTATTACTAAAAAATAAATTTTATTACTTAATAATTTTACTTTTAGTTAAATAAATAATCATATTATATAAATTTATAAATAAAAAAACAAAATAATAAATCCTTTAAAGTAAATCTAACTTTAATAAAAATTTATTATTTTGCCTTTTTATAGTTAATTAAAATTTATAACTTATTTATTTTCTTTAGTTTCACTTATAGCTGTTAAAACTAGCTCACCATCTGGTTTCTTACTAAATTTATATACATTTTCAAAATATCTTGTTTTAGGATTATCATATCCTTTAGAAATATCATAAACTTCACTACAAGTTACAGAGCCCTCATTTTTATCTTTATCAAATTTAAGATCCTTAATATCTAAAGATATAAAATCCTCTCTAATATTTTGCTTATATATTGATCCTATTACTTTTGATTGAGAATTATATATTTGACTTCCAGGTTCTAAATAATCTTTTATATAATTAAAATCATTATTATTTACAGCATATGCAAAGGATGAATCATAATTTCTAATTAAATTATAAACCTGTGCTTTAAAATCTTCGTCTTCCTTTACAGCTTGTGAAAAGTCTATATACATATTATCTGAATAAGAATCTACAGTATAATTACTACTTCTTAGCTTTTTACCATCCTTTTCTCCAATTGCATAAATAATTGACTTATTATCTACTGGTCCAAAGTTACTTGCATCATTTATACTTACTCCTGTATCTTTTCCATTTACATATAGTTTTGCACTTGGAATATCACTTTGTATATTTATATATTTAAGATTATCAAAAATGTTAATTGTTTTCTTTTGATCAGTCATTAAATTAACAGGGATATTTTCACTTTTTTTAATATACTTATTGTTAACTTCTGCAAGAACTATGTAATTCGCAGGCATTAATGGTCCAATTTCTGAGTTTTCCTTTACATTTTTATATTCTTTTCCATTAACCTTTATATTAGCATCTTTTATATTTGTTTTTACTTCTATGTATGAAGGTTTTACTACAATTTTATATTCTGGAAATATTAAAAACTTATGTCCAACCTTTTTTAATGAGAATACATCATTATTATTTGCACTTCCTCCATTTTTTATTGACTCAACATCTGATTTAAGAATATTTTTTACATTGTCTACATATGATGGATTACTTTGAAAATAATCTAATAATATCTTTGTATTGTCTTTATCAATAGTTATTCTTGAGTCATCACTTGCTAATATACTTTGAAGTTCTCCTTCATTTTTTGAACCTATTGCCTCATTAAATTTTGTTATTGCTAGTTCTGGATTAGAAAAATGTTTGTTTAATGGTATATATATACCTATTAAAACTATTATTATTGCTATTATAGGTATAATTATTTTTAGTTTTTTATTATTACATTTAGGACATTTTCCACTTTCATCTAGCTTACTTCCACACTTAGTACAATAATTCATAATCTTCCTCCTAATTTATATTAAATTTTTTCTTCCACACATTAGTATAATAATTTATGGAACAAATTTAAATATTTTCTTGTATTTTTAACAATATTTCCCCTTTTGCTAGGACCTTTTAGGTATATTTGACATTTATATGTAAATTTAGGTATAATTTTTTAGTTAACACAAAGGAGGAATAATTATGTTTTGCCCAAACTGTGGAAGTAAACTTTCAGATGATTCTACTTTTTGTCCAAACTGTGGAACAAAAATAGAACAACAACACAACCCTAATAATGGACCTGATTTAACTAAGGATTTTTCAAAAATAGTTGTTGAATGTATTAAAAATCCAATTAAAGAAATTTCAAATCTTAAAGAAACATTAAGTGATACTAATAATTATATTTATTTAGGTATTTTAGCATTAATAATACCTTTTTTAATTACTATATCACTAAAGTTCTTTACTCCACGTATAGCTATAGTAATACCATTTCATGAGATTTTCTTATCTTCTTTAATTAATTTAGTAGTTTTTTACGGAATAATGTTATTTTTAATATTTGCAATTTATAAATTTATTTTTAAAGAAGAACTTAGGCTTCAAGACTTTCTTAAAGTAGTTCTTGCTGCTTTAATAGTTAAAGGAGCTTTTATACTTATACAATTCTTAGTATCAATAATAAGTTTTAAGTTCTCTATCGCTATTTATATAGTTGGATCAATGGCTTCTATATTAATTTTATATAGTGGATTTAAAGAAATAGTTAAAGATTCTAATAAACTTTTATATACATTCTCAGGGTCATATTTAGTAGCTATCTTTTTTGCAAATTATATAATAGCAAAAATTATAATGATAAACATAGTATCATTATTTATAGGAAGTATATTTTATTAAAAAATGCTGGTATTTTAAATACCAGCATTTTTATCTATAACTATATTTTAAATATTCATCTAAAAGATAGAATTATTTATTATAATTCTTTTTCTCTTATAATAATTTTAGCAGTTTCTTCTGCCATTTCTCCTGTAAATCTAACGCATTGGTCCTTATGTTCCTTTGAACCTTTTACCATACCTTTAGTTAATACTTTACAGCAAGTACATTTATTCATATCAATAAACTTATCATAAAGTTCTTTAGATAATTCTAAAACCTTAGCAGACTCTTCTCCTCTAGCTTCACTTCTTCCAAATATCATTCCAAGTACTAATATTCCACCAGTTAATGCTCCACAAGTACAACCAGCTCGTCCTATTCCAACTGGAAAACCTGATGCCATCTTTACAACATCATCACTTAGTTCTTTCATAAATTCATCCTTTAAGGTTTTAACAATTGCTTCAGAACAAAAGAAATCACCGTCTCTATAATATTTTTCAGCAGTTTCTCTTATATTTTTTAAATCATTACTCATTATGATACACACCTCTCTTCTTAAGATAAAATAATTTTATCATAAAGAAAAAGGTTTTAATTATTATTTGCAAATTTTACTGATTTTTTTCTAAAACTATTAACTTTATTTAGTAGCTTGTCCACACTAACTATAATAAATGCCATAACTAAAAATTCTACAACTAATTGTATTACATTCATAAAAAACTTATTTAAAGATATTACATTTAAATCTAAGAATGGATAAGGATATACATTTATAACTTTTCCAAAAAATAATGCAATGAAAAGATAAACTATAGGAAATATAACCCAATATCTAATATCTTTATAAGTATAATCTCCTTTTTCACCAAATACTATCCAATCTAGTACAAAGGCAATTGGAGCAAATCCATGTAATATATAACTTTGAATCATTTCAATTCCCTGTTGATTCCATGCAGATTCTAAAACAAAGAAATAAACAAGTCCTGCTATACATATATATAAAGTTAATGCACCTCTTACACTTTTTTTATTTAAAAATTTTATTTTTTCATTTAAAAAGGACTTATTAATAAACCAAAGCATAACTAAAATATTGCTATACTCTGTAAAATATGAAAAATATCCAATTACTCTCCCAAAAGGAGTTGGAATTTTAGTTGCAATCATTTGACAAATAAAAGATCCAGTTAATGCAGCTAATATAAGAATTCCTGCAAAACCTCTCCAAATTTTTTTGTTTTTTTCCATTTGGTCACCTCTTTAGTATTCTTTTTACTTAATATAATAATTATATCCATTTTATTTTGATAGTCAAATTATTTGATTGTTAACATTTAATGAATAAGAATTAGTTCCAAAATAAAAAAGCTAATTAATACAAATTTTATAAGTATTAATTAGCTTTAAAATATTATCTTACAAATAATAATCCTATTGTAAGTGGTCCCATAATTGTTATTAATATATTACCTACTGCATAAGATGGTGTATAACTTAATGCAAATATACTACTTCCATTTTCTTCAGTAATTGCATTTAATGCAGCTGTTATTGTACCTGCTCCACAAAGAGATCCAATTATATCTACTGGTTCTAATTTTAGTACATATTTTCCAAAATATAATGAAAGTATATGTGGTATTAAAGATACAAGTATACCAATTAAAAGTACTGCAAATCCCATAGATTTTAGTGCTGGAACAAAGGCTGCCCCTGCTTCTAAACCTACTACTGAAATGAATAAATTTAATCCTACACTTTTTAAGAACCAACGTGTTGATGCTGGTATTTCTCCAAAACGTGGATGTTTATTTTGGTACCATCCAAATAGTAACCCTGAGAATAATGCTCCACCACCACTACCAAGAGTTAATGGAACATTGTGTATTGTTAATGCTAATGTACCAATTAATACACCTACTACAATACCAAAGGTTAAGTAACTAACATCAGTTGATGATCCAACATCTTTTATATATCCAAACTCTTTAATTATTTTTCCTATTGCATGTGATGGTCCTAATATTACTAATAAATCTCCATTTTTCATTTGAGTTTCATCTTCTAAAGTTTTACCATTTCTCTTAACTGAGATTAACATAATATTATTATTATATAAATCTTGTAGATTTTTTAAGTTAAATTCTTTTGTTAAAATTATCTCTGATTTGCTTAGTGATACATTTCTATATTTTTCATCTGAAGTTTCAGTTAAATTAGAATCTGCTACTTCTATCATTTCTGTAAGCGTACCTATTATTGTAATGTAATCTCCAGCTGATAGCTTAGTATCTTTATTAAAATTAACCTCTTCATTATTATGAAATACCTTCTCAAAAGTTAGTTTATTTTTAAATTCTTTTTCAATATCCTCAACAGTTTTTCCTACATAACTTGAATTTTCATTTATTAAGAAAGAACGCATTTTAATATTATTTAAAACAACTGAATCACTTGTTGTATCACCTTTAAAATGTATTTTTTCAATCATTCTTTTAGTTTCTTGTTTTAAATTTACTCCTAAAAGCATTGGAGCAATATTTTTTAAGAATATAAGCACTCCAACAGTTCCAAATACATATGTTATTGCATATGCAATTGCTACTTTAGATTCCATAATTGTTTTTTCTATAGAGGAAATATCTAATCCATTAATTGCTGATGCAGAAGTACCGATAACTGCTGATTGTGTTAAAGAACCTGCTATTATACCTGCACCTTCTCCTGCACTAACATGAAATATTTTAAAGCAGCCCATTGCAACAGCAAAGGCAACTATACTGAAAAATATAGCATGGATTACAAGTTTTACTCCTGACTTCTTTAAGCTATTTACAAAGGCTGGTCCAACTTCATAACCTATTGTAAATATAAATAGACTAAAAAATATATTTTTTACTATAGGAGAAATTTTAAATAATCCTAGTTGTCCTAAAATTAATCCTATTATAAGTGTTCCAACTGTTGATCCTAAACTAAAGGACTTATATTTTAATTTTCCTATTAAATATCCAAATGCTAAACAAATAAAAATTGCTACACTTGGATTCTTCTCCAAGAAATCAATTACTATATTCAAAAAAATCACCTTCTACTTATTTTAAAAATTATTTTTGTGAATTGTATTTATCATGATATTCTGATAATAATTCTAAAACTTGTTTAGCAATCTTTTTGTATGCTTCATCTGGTAAGTTAGCTTGGGATACTCTTAATGTTCCTGGAGTTGCTCCAAAACCTACACCTTCCATTAATACTACTCCATTCATTTCTGCCAAACGTAGTAGAAAATCAATAGGTTCAAAATTATCTTTCAAATATTCTTTAAACTTGTCATCATATAAATTACTTGCAAGTTCATAAATATCTATTAATGAATAGTATTTAGCATTTTCTATACTATTATCTTCCTTTACTCCTAATGTAGAGAATAAGTCATGATATCTTGAACTTACTAATTTCTTAGCACTTTCAATATATGGATCACAATTATTAGTAACTAATGCACTAAGTGCAAATAGTGCCATTTGGATTTGTTGTGGTGTTGATAATCCTGATGTATGATAAAGACCTACTGAACGGCTATCTGCTACAAGTCTATCAATAAATTTCATCTTACGTGGTTCTAATGTAACAAGACCATATCTCTTATCAAGATCTTTTAATTTTTCTTCTGGTAATTTAGCTATTAAATCATCAAAAACATTTTCTTCATTTGTTGCAATTAATCCAAGTCTCCAACCTGTTGCACCATATAATTTTGAGAATGAATATACAAGTAATGTATTATGAGGTGCTACTGCATATATTGTTTGAAAATCATTAACAAATGTTCCGTAAACATCATCTGTAATTATTATTAAATCTTTACGTTCCTTTACAATTTCAGCAATATGATTAAGTGCTTCCTTACTTAATGCCCTTGAGCCTGGATTTGATGGATTTACAAAAAATAATGCTTTAATGCTTTCATCCTTTAATTTATTTAATTCGTCTAAATCCAAAATCCAATTATTTTCTTCTTTAGATGTTAAATCAACTTCAACCATTTCATAATCTTGTAATTCAGGAATTTGTAAGTATGGAGTAAAGATAGGTGTATTTATTGCAATCTTATCTCCTTCTTTTATTATTCCATTTTCCTTTAATGAATTAAATATATAGCATATTGCTGCTGTTCCACCTTCTGTTGGAAATACTGATGTTTCATCTTTAAGAGTTACCCCATTATATAATTCTTTTTGTAAGTACATATTTAAAATCTTTTCTGTATTTACTAAACATCTACTTGGAACTGGATAATTATTTGCTATTGCACCATCAACAAATTCTTTAACTAATTCATCCTTATTTAGTTTTAACTCATTAGTACAATAATTTATAGCATCTTTTAAGAAAGTATCAATATTATGACTTCCATCTAAAAATTCATCAAACCTTTTACTAATATCCTTTAATGATGTATATCCAGCTAAATTGCCTTCATGCATTGTTCTTTGAGATTCAATTACTCCAAATTCAACTATTCTAGCAAGAGCTAATCTACCTTGAGTATTTATCCAATTAGGATTTCCTCTTCCTGCATTTAAAAATACATTATGCTTTTCATTATTTTTAGCAAGACTTAACATTTTGCTGCTAATTTCGAAAGCTCCTAATTTTTCTAATTTTTCTTCAAATTTCTTTGTAATCATGAATAACAACTCCTTATAGTAAATTATCATAAAATATCTAATATTTGCATTCATTTTCCCCAAATACATATATTAAATATCTTAGTGTCATTTATTATATTAGTCCTTTATTTATAATTTAAAAGTTTTCTATTATATACTTTGTTTAATATTTTCTTTATTTTATGATTGATATTATATTTATTTCCTTAATATTATGTAATTATTTTCATCTTTATAATGAGTTTATCAGTTTTTTGTATTTTACCCATTATTTTGTATATTATCTGTTAACTTATTAACTGTAAAAGCATAAATTTATAAATAAAAAAGATACTCCTATTAAAAGGAGTACCTTTTTAACATATAATTTTTCCTAATTTTTCTTAAGTTTAGCTATCATATCTCTAAGTTCTGCGGCTCTTTCAAACTGAAGATTTTTAGAAGCATCCATCATTTCATCTGTATACTTTTTAATTAAATCTTTTCTTTCTTTTTTATTCATATTTTTAGGTTGATTATCTATTTCATACTTAGTTTCCTCTTCTGAAACTTTAGTAGCCTCAATTACTTCTCTTACATCTTTAATTATTGTTGTAGGAATTATATTATGCTTTGTATTATATTCTTCTTGAATAACTCTTCTTCTCTCTGTTTCTTTTATAGCTCTATCCATTGAGCCAGTTATTCTATCTGCATACATTATAACTTTACTTTCAGAGTTTCTTGCAGCTCTTCCTATTGTTTGAATAAGGGAAGTTTCTGATCTTAAGAATCCTTCTTTATCAGCATCTAAAATTGCAACTAAGGCAACTTCTGGAATATCAAGTCCTTCTCTTAAAAGGTTAATTCCAACTAAAACATCATATTTTCCAAGTCTTAAATCCCTTATAATTTTCATTCTTTCAATTGTATCAATGTCAGAATGCATATAAGTTGTCTTTATTCCAAGTTCTATTAAATACTTAGTTAAATCCTCTGCCATTTTTTTAGTTAATGTTGTAATAAGAGTTCTAAATCCTCTTTCTGTCGTTTTTCTTATTTCTCCATACAAGTCATCAATTTGACCTGTTACTGGTTTTATTATAATTTCTGGATCCAATAAACCTGTAGGTCTTATTATTTGTTCTGCAACAACCTTTGCATGTTCCTCTTCATATTTTCCTGGTGTGGCACTTACAAAGACAACTTGGTTTATTTTCTTTTCAAATTCCTCAAATTTTAATGGTCTATTATCATAAGCACATGGTAATCTAAATCCATATTCAACTAATGTATCCTTTCTTGATCTATCTCCAGCATACATTGCTCTAACCTGTGGAAGGGTTACGTGACTTTCATCAATAAACATTAAGTAATCATCCTTAGGAAAATAATCAAGTAATGTTTTAGGAGGAGTTCCTGGTGCTCTTCCATCTAATATTCTTGAATAATTTTCTATTCCACTACAGTATCCCATTTCTCTTATCATTTCTATATCAAAATTAGTTCTTTGTCTTAACCTTTGAGATTCTAATAATTTATCCTGTGCATTTAATTCTCTTAATCTATCTTCAAGTTCTTCTTCAATTATAACAATTGATTTATCTAATACTTCCTTTGAAGCAGCAAAGTGAGATGCTGGATGTATTTGAGCATGATTTCTCTCTCCAAGAATTTTTCCTGTTAAAACATCGAATTCCCTAATTCTATCAATTTCATCTCCAAAAAATTCTACTCTAATTCCTTTATTTGAAGATGATGCTGGAATAATATCTAAAGAATCTCCTCTAACTCTAAAGGTTCCTCTTGAAAAATCAATATCATTTCTTTCATATTGAATTTCTATAAGTTTCTTTATTATTTCATCTCTATCCATTTCCATTCCAGTTCTAAGACTTATTGTAAGTTTTTTATACTCATCTGGATTACCTAGTCCATATATACAAGATACTGATGCAACAATAATTACATCTTTCCTTTCAAAAAGAGCTGATGTAGCTGAGTGACGAAGTTTATCTATTTCATCATTTATAGATGCATCCTTCTCAATAAAAGTATCTGTTTGAGGAACATAAGCCTCTGGTTGATAGTAATCATAATAAGATACAAAATATTCAACTATACTATCTGGGAAAAATTCTTTAAATTCTGAACAAAGTTGTGCTGCTAGTGTTTTATTATGAGCCAATACAATAGTTGGTTTTTGAGTTCTCTCTATTATATTTGCCATAGTAAAAGTTTTTCCTGAACCTGTAACTCCCAAAAGTGTTTGAAATTCATTTCCATCATTTATAGAATGAACTATCTTATCTATTGCTTGTGGTTGATCTCCCATTGGTTTAAACTTAGATTTTATTTTAAATTCTCCCATAAATCCACCTCTTAACTATTTTTAAGTTTATCTAAAATTTCATTAATTTTATTTTTTGTTAAGTCTACCTTTTTCTTATCATCAACAGTTCTTGGAACAAGAAGCATTCCTGGAATCTTACCTTTTCCAACCTGAACCTTTTTTCTTTCTCCATTTAAACTTTCTACTTCAAGTTCAACATTCATATAATTATTCATTAATGCCTCATATATCTCTTTTTCACTTTCAATACATTTTCCTCTAAGGGCAGTTATCCTATCTCCCACTCTTATTCCTGCTAAATAAGATTTTGATAAAGGAACAACTTCTAAAACACAAATTCCCTTATCATCACTATAAAACATAGGTTTCTCTTTATCTTCTATTTTATTAGAAATTCTAACCATTATTTCATAAATTAATGGAACCATTATTACAACAAATATTTTACCTGCTAGTCCAAGTTTTGCCACTAATGAAATTAAGCAGATTAATATTCCATATATTATCATTTGTATACCAGAAGTTAATATTTTCATCTTCTTAGTTTTAGTAAAAGTAATTGATGAATAATTACTTATAGAAAAATAAGGTATCATAACTAATGTTCCTGTTGCTATTAAAGCAATAACTTGACTGTTAGAAATTATTGGCCACCAACTTGGATAACTTATATTTTCTATTATTTTATTTGAATCAATTCCATTTAATAATGAAATAAATAATGCAATTGGCATTATCCAACACCTATTTAGCATATATCCACCTATTACTTTTCCATTATTTTTAGAAAATATAGGTATACTTCCTCTACTTCCATCAAACATAATCAATAATCCTTGAATTATGTAAATTACTCCAACTACAATAATTAATGCTGTTATATTAAGTTTCAAAAAATCATTTTTATCCCCACCAATATTTAGATAAGTTACAATTATACTTAAGCCTCCAATAATTCCACCTAAGTAAGCAAAATTTATTATTTTCCTCTTAAAAGCAAGTACTAATATTGATAATGCAAGTAGAAACTCAATACCTGAATTTTGTTTAAATACAACACCTAATGTACTAAGAATTATACTTATTATAGCTCCACTAATTATTCCTAATGTTATTTGTGATAATGTAAGTTCTAGGGGAGAGTTAATACTCTCCCCTAGAACCATTTTCTGCATTAAAGTAACTTTTCTATTTTTCAAGTAAAACATTATCCCAATAATAATTAAAACTAATAATAAAGAAGGTGAAATAAATATATATGCTACTGATTTTAATGTATTTAAAATTAAATCCATAGTTCCTCCTAAATTACTTATTTTTATTTATTTTTTGTTTATAACCTCTAAAGCTTTATTTAACTGACTATCATTTTTTATATTGTAAGGTTTATCTAAAAAGTTTTTAGGTAATTCCACCACTATATTAGGCTTAATTCCCTTATGATTAATATTTTCTCCATCTGGAGTATAATACTTTGATACAGTAACCTTTAAGGCACTTCCATCTTTAAATTCTACTGGTGCTTGAACTATACCCTTTCCAAAAGTATTAGTTCCAATTATAGTTGCTGCATCATAATCTCTTAAAGCTCCTGTAACAACTTCTGATGCACTGGCACTTCCTCCATTAACAAGGACTACTAAAGGCATCCCTTCTGCAATTCCACCTTTTGAAACCTCTTCTGCTCTATTGTTATATTTATCTACTGTATATGTTATTATCTTTCCCTTAGGAATGAATTGTGATGCAACACCTACAGCTTCTGACAGATATCCACCTGGATTACCTCTTAAATCCAGTATCATTTTCTTCATTCCTTTAGCCTTTAACTTTTCTATTTCGCTTTTAAAGTCCTTAGTAACTCCTGCATTAAATGATGCTATTTGGATGTATCCAACATTCTTCTCTAACATCTTTCCAGCAACAGAATCTGTCTTTATAACATCTCTCATAACTTTAACATCAAAAGGTTTCTCACCCTTTCTTTGAATTGTTAATGTTACTTCTTCTTTCTTTTTACCTTTGATTAAAGATGTTACCTTTTCTACATCTCCACCAACTTTTTTGCCATTTACTGCAAGAATAACATCATTGCTCTTTAATCCAGCCTTTGCAGCTGGTGATCCATCTATAGGTGCTATTATAGTTACCTTACCATCTTTAACTCCTACAAAAACTCCGATACCCATATATTCTCCAGAATTTTGTTCATTAAACTTTTTGTATTCATCAGAATTCATATATATTGTATATGGATCACCTAATGAATTTACCATACCTTTAATAGCCCCTTGTAATAATTTATTATCATCTATTTCTCCATCATAATTTTTAATTAAAGCCTTTCTAACTTCAAAAAGTTCTTTATATTTACCTATATCATCAAAACCTTTAAAAGTACTCTCAACCTTTGAATTGGCAGATGGAAGAACAACTCCTTTAGTTGCTGCAAAATTTCCTAAATAAAAACTTCCAAAGCATAAAATTACAACTAAAATTGCACCTATTATGCCATAATATATTCTTTTATTACCCTTATTTCCGTTATCACCATACGGCTTCATTAGCAAAACATCCTTTCTAAACTCTCACTCACCTCTAATTTTATAATACTATTATACCCTTTTTTCCACATTAAACTAAACTCAGTAGGAAAAATTTCCTACTGAGTTATTATAAATATATTTTATTCAGTTTTATAAATTTTATACTATTAAGAATTTTCTTAAAGCTGCATAACTTGCAACTCCACCAACTACTAATCCACCTAAGGCAAAATATAGTAATAATGATGTTCCAACATAACTTAAAGGAACTAGTGATATTAATAGTAATTTTCCTGATATCCAAGTAATGAAGCCTTTATATGCAATAAATATTAATAGTACAGATAATAAGGCTCCCACAAGACCTATTATCATACCCTCAATTATAAATGGCCATCTAATGAACCAGTCTGTTGCACCAACAAACTTCATTATTCCAACTTCTCTTCTTCTTGAATATACTGTTAACTTTGTTGTATTCATTATTAAGAATACTGCAACACCTACTAGTATTATAAATAATACTAATCCTACTCCTTTAATAGCATTTACTACTTTTGTTATTGTATTTATAAGATCCTGTTGATTACCTATACTTTCAACTCCAGGTAAATTTTTAATTCCCTCTGTTACTGATTTTGCATAGCTAGGATCACTTAATTTTACAATATATGATGCTGGGAATGGATTTTTATCAAGACTATATCCTTCTAATAATCCTTTATTTTCCTTTGTGCTTTCTTGGAAGCTTTTAAATGCATCATCCTTTGATTCATATTGAACTTCTTTTACTCCTGGAAGTTCATGTAACTTAATTTCAACTTCTCTTTTTTCTATCAGTTTAATGTCATCTTTTAAGAATACTTTAAGTTCAACTTTTGATTGAACATTATCAAGTGCTAATCCTACGTTCTTTGTCATAAGTAAGAATATACCTAATACGAAGAATGTAATAAGTACTGTAATAACTGAAGCAAAACAAATTGTCTTATTTCTTCTTAAACTTTTTGAAGCATCAGAAATAAAATGACTTACTGTATTAATTTTCATCATTGTACCTACCTTTCTTCTCGTCTCTTACAATTTCCCCTTTTTCTATAGCAATAACTCTCTTCTTCATGTCATTAACAATATCTTGAGCATGTGTTGCCATAAGAACTGTTGTACCAGCCTTATTTATATCATCTAAAAGTTCCATTATTTCCTTTGATGTATCAGGATCTAAGTTTCCTGTAGGCTCATCGGCAATTAAAACTGATGGATTGTTAACTATAGCTCTCGCTAAAGAAACTCTTTGTTGTTCCCCTCCTGATAATTCATGTGGAAACATTTTATATTTATGTGATAATCCAACTAATGATAACACCATTGGTACTCTTCTTCTTATTTCCTTTGGAGTAGCTTCAACTACCTTCATAGCAAAGGCTACATTTTCATAAACATTTAGACTTGGTATTAATCTAAAATCTTGAAAAACCATTCCTATTTTTCTTCTATAGTATGGTGTTTGCTTTCTTGTTATTTCTGATAAGTCTTTACCTGACACAATTAAATGTCCAGATGTAGGCTCAACTTCCTTTAATATCATTTTTATAAAAGTTGATTTACCAGCTCCTGATGGTCCAACTAGAAATACGAAGTCTCCTGCTTCTATCTCTACATTTACATCTGATAGAGCTTTTACATTGTTATCGTAAATTTTAGATACATTCTTAAATTCTATCATTCTCTAAACACTCCTTATAGATTTGGACTCAATTAATAAACCCCCTGTGTCCATTATACAAAGCTATTATATCACATGTATTCCTTCATATAATATAAAATTTTATTAAGTTTTTAATATTATCCTAAAATTCAACAAAATAACACAACTTCTTCTGTAATATTTTGGATTATACTATTTCTGTAAAACCTTCCCCTAATACTTCATGGACTTCTCCAACAGTAACAAAGGCTTTTTTATCTATATCTCCAATATGATTTTTTAATTTTATAAACTCATTTCTATTTAAAACTGTATAAATAATATAACTGTCCTTTTTAGAAAAACCTCCCATACCTTTAAGACATGTACATCCTCTTGAAAGTTCATCTAATATAAATTTACTTATTTTCTCAGTTTCTTCACTTATAATAATTACTTCTTTACAAACATTAAATCCTTCTATAACCTTATCTATTGTAACTCCTAATATTATTACGCTTAACATTGAATAAAAACCTAAATTTAATCCAAATACATAAGCTCCTAAAAGAGTTATTATAAGATCCACTATGAGTAAAGATTTTCCAATATCTATATGTAAAAATTTATTCATTAGTTTAGCTATAATATCTGTCCCACCTGTAGATGAATTTTTATTAAATACTAGTGCCATTCCAAAGGCAGATATTAATGTTCCAAAAATAGTTGCTATTATTAAATCTGTTGTAATAGCAAATGGATTTAGAAACTTTTCTATAAGCCACATAAATACAGACATAGCAATGCTAGCATATATTGTCCTTCCACCGAAGTTACCATCAATAAACATAAATGCTACAACAAATAATATTAAATTTATTATTAATGTAATTATACCTACTCCAATAAATGGAACAAACTTATTTAGTACAATTGCAAGTCCAGTAACTCCACCTGCTGCTAATTTATTTGGTGCAAAAAAATATTCTACTGAAATAGCAACTAATATTACACCAAATGTAATTATAGAATAATCTTTTAATAATTTTTGATTCATCCGATCACCCCATATTCTTTAAATTTTTATAATATTAACTTATAAAGTTTATAAGCATATTATTCTAAGTCAACAAATCCTTTACCTAATACATTGTATGCATCATTAACTATAACAAAAGCATTAGGTTCATTTTCCCTTACAAATCTTCTAACTTTCATAAGTTGAGCTCTGCTAAGAACACAATATACTACATCTTTATTTTCTCCAGTGTATCCACCTTTACCATTAAATATAGTACATCCTCTATCTATTTCATCTATGATATATCCCCTTAGAACATCAGTTTTTTCAGTAAATATAATTACCTGATAACATGTACTAAATCCTGATATAACCTTATCTATTACTATTCCATTTAATAGGACACAAATAGCTGCATATATTCCTTTTTCAATACCAAAAGTAAATGCACTTAAGGTTACAACTAATATATCTACCATTTGCATACCTTTTCCCATATCTATATGAAAAAACTTATTTAGTATTTTTGCTATTATGTCCGTTCCACCAGTTGAAGCATTTTGAGTAAAAACTATTCCAAGACCAATTCCTAAAAGTGTACTTCCTGCAATTGTTGCAAGCATTGGATTGTTTGGAATACCTACTGGTTTAATGAAAGCTTCTGCAAACCAGTTAATAAATGATAATCCCATTGCTGCATATATTGTTTTTCCTCCAAAACTTTTTCCTATAACAATAAAAGCTAGTATAAATAAAAATACATTCATAATTGCCATTAAAATACCAAGATTAGCATTTGGTATATAATGATTAACTACAAGTGCAATTCCCGTAACTCCTCCACCAGTTATATTGTTTGGAACATAAAAATATTGGATAGCAATTCCTACAAATATTATTCCGATGGTTATAATTCCATACTCTCTAATTTTCTCTTTCATATTTCCCCCCTAAATTTTTAATTCTTTTATTTTTAAGCATAAAAATAACAGTATAATATCCCTACTATACTGTTATATCATATTTGCAATAAATTTTGCTATTATTTTCTAAAACTCATTGCTTTTTTCGCTTTTTCAGCTACATTTTTAGCAGTTAGTCCATAGGCTTCTAATAATTCATTTGGTTTTCCACTTTCACCAAAAGTATCTTGTACTCCAACCTTTAATACAGGTACTGGATACTCTTCTGTTAAAACTTCTGAAACAGCTGATCCAAGTCCACCAATTATGCTATGTTCTTCTGCTGTAACTATAGCTCCTGTTTCCTTTGCAGCTTTAACTAAGATTTCTCTATCTATTGGTTTTAAAGTATGTATGTTAATTACTCTTGCTTTAATTCCTTCTTCTGCTAAAATCTCTGCTGCCTCTAAAGCTACATCAACCATTATTCCTGTAGCAACTAATGTTACATCATTTCCTTCTTTTAAAGTAACACCTTTTCCTAATTCAAACTTGTAAGTGTCTTTATCATTTATAATATTAACAGCTGCTCTTCCAAGTCTTACATAACAAGGTCCGTTAAATTCAGCAACAGCCTTTATTACTGCATCAGTTTCAACTCCATCACATGGATTTATAACTGTCATATTTGGTATGCTTCTCATTAATGATAAATCTTCAATAGCTTGGTGTGATGCTCCATCTTCACCAACTGTTAATCCTGCATGAGTTGCACAAATTTTTACATTTAATCTTGGATAGCAAATTGAATTTCTTATTTGTTCAAAAGCTCTTCCTGCTGCAAACATAGCAAATGTACTTACAAATGGAATTTTTCCGCAAGTTGACATACCAGCTGCAACTCCCATCATATTTCCTTCTGCTATTCCCATATTAAAAAATCTTTCAGGTGCAACAGCTTTAAAATCTGCAGTCTTTGTTGATTTTGAAAGGTCAGCATCTAATACAACTACATCTTTATTCATTGCTGCTAAATCTTTAAGTGCTTTTCCATATGCTTCTCTTGTGGCCATTTTGTTACTCATATTATTCTTCCCCTCCAATTTCTTTTAAAGCCTGTTCACATTGCTCTTTATTAGGAGCACTTCCATGCCAGCTTGCTTGATTTTCCATAAATGAAACGCCTTTTCCCTTTACAGTTTTACAAACAACTGCTGTTGGTTGTCCTTTATGGTTTTTAGCTTTTTCAATAGCTTCTAAAATTTCATCATAGTTATGTCCATCTATAACTAATACATTCCATCCGAAAGCTTCAAATTTCTTATCTATTGGACAAGGATTCATTACAGTTGTAATATCTCCATCAATTTGAAGTCCATTGAAATCTATAAATATTGTTAAATTATCTAATTTATATTGTGCACCAGCCATTGCTGCTTCCCACACTTGGCCTTCTTCTAATTCTCCATCTCCAAGTACTGAATAAACTCTATAATCTTTATTATCAGCCTTTCCTGCAATAGCCATTCCTACAGCTGCTGATACTCCTTGACCTAACGAACCAGTTGACATGTCAATTCCTGGTAAATCATTCATATTAGGATGTCCTTGAAGTCTTGATCCAAATTTTCTTAAAGTCATTAATTCCTTAGGATCAAAAAATCCTCTTCTTGCTAAAACACTATATAATAATGGTGCTGCATGACCTTTTGATAGAACAAATCTATCTCTATCTTCCATCTTAGGGTTTTTTGGATCTATATTCATCTCATTAAAGAATAATGTAGTTACAATATCAGTTGCTGATAATGATCCACCTGGATGTCCTGAAGCTGATTCTGTTAACATTGATACTATATCTTTTCTTATGATTTTAGCTGTATCCATAAGCTCTTGTTTATTTTTTTTCATTTCATATCCTCCCAGTAATTAATTTAACAATTTATAGATTTATTTTTCCGTTATTTCCGACTTTTATTTTATCACATATTTCCCTCTTTGTATACATTATAATATACGCTATTTAGCAATAGTGTTGTATATTTAACAGTATAGTATACACTATATTAAATAGTGCAACACTTTTGCTCATTTAACCCAAATCCACACCTAATTAATGGATGTTATACACAAATAAAAGCTACCCAAATGTAAACATTTGCGTAGCTTATTTAAAAACTTTTTTATTTATTATTTTAAATTAGATTTAAACTTATTAATAAAGCTCTATTTACTTTATTCATGTCTTCATCTGTCATATGTCCTATTTTTTCTTTAAGTCTTCTTTTATCCAAAGTTCTAACTTGCTCTAAAAGAACAACTGAATCTCTATTTAATCCATACTCTTCAGAAGAAATCTCAACATGAGTAGGTAACTTAGCCTTATTAATTTGTGATGTAATAGCCGCAACGATAACTGTAGGGCTATATCTATTTCCTATATCATTTTGAATTATTATTACAGGTCTGATACCACCTTGCTCCGATCCTATAACCGGACTTAAATCGGCATAAAATATATCGCCTCTTTTTACTACCATAGTCGTCATAAGAATTATCACTCTCCGCAAAGCCATGTCTCATAATCATTAACATCATCTAGTTCACATTCAGTCATAATAGCTAACTTTAAATTGAGAACAGCCATATCTTCATATCCTTTTTTCATAAGCCTTTCTCTCTCTTCACTATTTTGTTTGTCTATATATACTATTAAATTTTCGCTATTATATTTACAATTATTTTTTTCTAGATACATTTTTATTAATTCCTCTTGACATGACATGATAATTCCTCCCTATTAAAAAAAGAGTCCTATGTATATTTAAATTATATATAAAAATATGTCATTATGTCAAAGGATTTGTCACATTTGTTTTAATTTGTTCTAATTTTTCTTAAATTATAAATAATTTCCAGTATATATATTCCACTATTTTATAAGCAATACGACTTTATTTTCATGTTGATATTAATTACATTACTTACCATACAGTATGCATATTTTTTTAATCTCAATTAAATTTTCTAATTCAATGTTAATGCTTGGCTTTATTTTTTTATTTTTTTAACTTATTTTAATAAGTAAGTTTCTAAATTACTATTTTTCATACAATAATATAAAATACTATCTGTAAAAAATTTATACAGTTATTATTTATATATCTTTTCATATGTTTATTATTTAGTCCCTTTATAGCCTTGTAATTATTTCATTATTATTTTTCTATATACCCTATGTTTATCTAGTAAACCTATTAATAATCCCCTTAAGTTTACCTTCTTTTATCTGTGTCTTCTACTATAAGTAAGAATTTTTCTGCTCTACTAAATTAGTAGTCTAAAAATATGTATTTTTGCAATTTTTACTTTTGTATTGCAATTTTTCAAAGCATTTTTTAACTTAAGTTACCCGTAACCAATCATCTTTAAATCACCTCTTAAAACTAGCCAACTTTAAAATGTTCTTCTAAATTTTTATTTATCTTAAGGAACTCCCTATATTCTATTTTAACTCTTTCTTTTCCTTCATTATCGTAAATTTTTATTAACATTGGCTCTCTTTTGGACTTATTTATATACAAAGTTGCTTTGTCAAGGTGATTATTGTTAAATATAAGTTCAAAATTTACTTTTAGATATTCTAAATCTCCCCATTCATCTTTTCCTTCTTCTAACTTTACAATAGGATTATTAAAGATTTCTTTCATAGTTGCTAAAGTGTAAAATTTATCTAAGTCCCTTTTTACTTCATAGCTTTCATTCTTTTTGTTATATATCATTTTTATATAATCATCTTTATATATCTTAGTAATATCTTCTCCAAAATCAATTCTTGTTCCATAATCTTTACTAAATAAAACTTTAGTTTTATCAGTATATGTTCCTCTGTTATTCATTATTGTATATTCAACAATAGATTCATAACTTTTCATATTTTTTACATCTTCCAAAATCTCTTCATTTGTTGGCATTGCAACATGTCTAAAGGATATTACTAATATCATTGATATAAATGGTATTATCATTAAAATAGTAATACATATTTTCTTTTTTAAATTTATATTGTTAGTTTTTTTGTTTTTACTTTTTAATCTCTCTAAAAATTTCATAATTCCTCCAAAGCTTAATTACTCATTAATACACTAATATTAAACTTTGGATAATTTTATTCTACTTTTCACATAATTTTTCTATTGTTTTAGGTAATTCATTTATTATATCTCTTGCATTTACAATATACCTTTCCTTTGAAAGCTCATCCCCTATAAAACCATGAACATAAGCTCCTAAAAGTGTACCTTGTAATAAACTCAAGCCTTGTCCTACAAATGAGGTTATAATACCAGTTAGACAGTCCCCCATTCCACCTGATGCCATTTTGCTATTTCCAGTTGGATTTATAAATACTTTTTCTCCATCTGTAATGACTGTATTATATCCTTTTAATAAAACTATAATATTATTTTCCTTTGCAAATTTTTTTGCCACATCTATTCTATTTGACTCAACATATGATATAGTACTTCCTATAAGTCTTGCCATTTCCCCTGGATGTGGAGTTATTATTGTTCTTCCCTTTAGCTCATTAAGAAGCTCTTTATTTTCGCTTATAATATTTAGAGCATCAGCATCTAAAACTAAATTACAGCTAGTTTCATCTACTATTTTCTTTAATATAATCTTACTGTTTTCTGATAAGCTAAATCCTGGTCCACAGGCTATAATATCAAAATTAGTTAAACTTTTAATATCTTTATAACTTAAATATTCTTGAATCATAGCTTCAGTTAATCTTCCCTTTAATGCTTCTCCTGCATCTTTATGAGTTAATAATGTTACAAGTCCACTTCCAGTTCTAACACAAGCTTCTGTTGTTATAAATGCTGCACCACAATATTTTTCACTACCTGCAACTATTAATACCTTTCCATAATTTCCTTTATGTCCTCTTTTATCTCTTATTGGAATCATAGCTTTATATCTATTATTTGATAGTATGTAAGTTTTTTCACTATTTTCTTTCTTTACAAAGTCTGGAATATCAATATTTACTACTTTTATTTCTCCAACAAATTCTACTGCTTTATTAGATATAAAGCCCTTTTTTATAACTTCTACAGAACAAGTTATATTAGCCTTTATGCAAATTCCAAGAACTTCTCCTGTATCTGAATCTAATCCTGAAGGAATATCTATTGAAACTATATAGTTTGAATATTTATTAATTAAATTTATTACTTCTTTATAGATACCCTTTATTTCTCTATTTAGTCCTATTCCAAAAATAGAATCTATTATATAGTCACCTTTAGATACTTTTTCTATTATGCTAGGTTTTATGTCTTCTGTATTTTCTATATTAAATACTGGTATGTTTAATGAATTTATTATGTTTAAATTTATTTTTGTTTCTTCACTTAACTTTTTTATATTTCCAACTAAAATTACTTCTACATCTTTTTTAAGGAGCCATAATTTTCTTGCAACAGCTAATCCATCTCCACCATTATTTCCAGTTCCACAAAAAACAATTACTTTATTACCTAAGTTTTTAATTATTTCAACTATTCCATTTGCTGCATTTTCCATTAAAACTATTGATGGAATTCCAATATTATTAATAGTGTAATTATCTATATTTTTGCATCCTATTCTGCTTAAAATCTCCATTTTATTACACCTCCTCTATTACAACAAAAGCAATAGCAGTATCATTATTATGAGATATACTAGCATGAAGTTTTATATTTTTTATTCCTATTAAATCAATTATTTTTTTACTTAAAATAACTTCTGGTTTTCCAAGTGAATTTCTTAAAACTTCAATATCATTAAAAGCAAATCCTCTAACACCTGTACCTAAAGCTTTACTTACAGCTTCTTTAACTGCAAAAGATCCTGCAATAGTTTCTCCATTAAATTTTCTATCTTTTAAAAATTCTCTTTCTCTTTCAGTAAACATTCTTTCCATAAAATTAGAATTTCTATTTACTGCCCTTTCAACTCTTTCTATCTCAATAATATCAGTACCTATTCCTAATATCATAATAATTCATCCTTTCTATATTCAATACATTTCTTTAAAATATATTTTACTATACTTTAAGGATGTTTGTTTTTTTATTAAGCTCTCATTACACTTAAATCATCAAATTGTACATCTTTAAAATCATTAACATACTCATCAACAAATGGCCCTATTATATCAATTAAATGAATAGGTGATACTTGATTTTCATAAAGCATCTTTAACAAATTGATAACCTTTTCTTTTATAGGTGATATAAGCTCTACTGAGTCTTTAAAAGAATCAATAACTAAATCACCTTTATAATCAATTCTTTCTACTTCAACACCAAAAATCTCATCCTTTCCAATTAAAATTTTTGTAAGCTTGTACTCATATTTTCTTTGGATACCATTTGTAGTTCTTAAAAATTCAAAATTCTCTTTATTCATATTTAATCCCCCTTCATAACCCATAAATACTTCCTTCAGTAAAAATATATCATATTTAATATGTGAAATATGTCAAAGGATGTTTAGTTAAACATTTTTTTATTGACATCTTTCGTAAATTTCATACTTTATCCTTATATTTAAATAAGTTAAAGTATTAATATTTATATTAAATTCCATATTATTGTCGATTATTGCTGAATTTAAATTAGCATTAATTTTTAATCAATATACCAATATATAGGAATTCTTTTGCATTTGTTTTTTTGCTAAATTACATCACTATTTAAATTTTTACTTTCATTTAAATAATCTATTCTTTGTATTTTTTCCCATTCAAATTTTCTTCTTTTATATGATATAATTCCCATTATTCTGTAAAAAGAACAAAGTTGTCTATATCCAAATGACTCAAAAAAACTAAAAATTATAAGTTTTATTATTGTTCTTATCTTCACTATATCTTTAAACATATATCCTTCTAATATTATTGATGCTGTAGACAATATAAAACTATAAGTTATATACATAAACATAAAAGTTTTAAAAAAATCCCAGTTTATTATCCCTATTGAATAACTTAAAACCATCACAACTAAACCAATAACTTCTATTACACAAGATAACATTTCATATATTACATAATAAATAAATGAAAATAGACCAACTATTCCATATTTAATATTTAAAAATATATATTTATGACTTAATAGACTTTGAATAAGTCCAATATGCCATCTCTTTCTTTGATTTTTTAAATCCTTATATCTTTCTGGAACTTCAGACCAGCATATAGCATTAGGTGCATACTGAACCTTATAATCTACTCTATTTTTTCTGTAAAAGGAATGGAGTTTAACTATTAAATCCATATCTTCTCCAATAGAACCTAAACTGTAACCACCAACATTTATAACTGCCTGTTTTTTAAAAAGCCCAAAGGCTCCTGATATTATTAAGTTGCCATTAAATCTATTAAATAGAATTCTATTTACCAAAAATACCCTGTAATATTCTATAAATTGAAAGATTACTATAAATTTTCTTGGTGTTTTAAGTTTCTTCACTTTTCCATCTTCTATTATTGCACTATTAGATCCCTTTATATTTCCACCTACTGCAATAGTTCTATCATCTTCTATTATTGGTTCCATTATATTTTTTAAAGAATTTTCTTGAAGCATTGAATCTGCATCCAGTGATACAAAATATGGATATTTAGAAATATTTATACCTAAATTTAAAGCATCAGCTTTTCCTCCATTATCTTTATTTACAAGAGTTATTTTTGTTCCACCTTCACTTTCATATATATCAATTGGATCTTTACAGTTAACAACTCGTCTTATTGGTCTTTCAATCTTTTTCAAATTAAATTCTTCTATAATTCTCTTTTTTGTATCATCCTTTGAACCATCATTTACTATAATTATTTCAAAGATAGGATAATCTAATTTTTTTAATGATTTAATACAATTTATTATAGTTTTTTCTTCATTATATGCTGGAACAATTACTGATATAGGCATATAATTTTTGTCTTTTTCTATTTTTATTATGTTTTTAAATCTTCTTTTTACAATGTAATTATTCATATTTATAATTGAATATATTGTAGATATAAAAAATATTATTGAATATATGAAAATATAATACATAAATAATACATTCATAAAAATAAGTATATTTTTAAACATATTTTCCTCCCATTTTAATTTGTAATTGTTAAAGCAGCTTCATAATAAAATTTTCTACTTTCATCTTCCTTTAACTTCATAGCATAGGATAAAATCTCCCTTGCACCTTCATCTTCATTGTTATAAATATCTTGTACTATTTCCTCTTCTAAGTTAAAACTTAAAAGAGAATTTGCAGAGTTAAATTTAACATACCAATTTAAATCTGTTATGCTTTCTAATAAAGCCTTAATTACCTTTTCTTCATTATAATTTTTTAATGTTTTTGCTGTTAATGCTCTAAATTCCCACTCTTTAGATTTTAAATTTAATAGTAATGTATCCTTTGCTTTTTCAAATTTAACATTTTTAAAATAGTCTAAAATACTAAGTCTTAACTCTCTATTTTCATCTTCATCCTTTAAAATATTTAAAAGTTTTAAAGATGCCTCTTTAAATTTAGTATTAGAAAAGTGTTTAACAACTATAGATTTAATTTTTGAATCAAACTTATCAAAATTTGTTAATATTTCTTTATCTAATAAATTCATATCACTTTTAAAGTTATCCATTATATCAATTAATATTTTTTCATTTATATTAAATTTAGTTTTAGATATACTTTCTAGAATTTCTATAAAAACTTTTTTATTACCTATTTTTGATATTGAAGTTAAAATAGCAAATCTTAAATAGGATGATTTTGTATTTATTACTCTCTTTAAAAAGTTATTTATATAATCCTTATCTAGCCCATATTCTCCTAATAGAGATACTATATAAACCTTCTTAATATCATCACTATTTTTAAACTTTTTTATAAGTTTTTTAATATAATCTTGATAATATTCCATATATATTTTTGTAACTTTATAGTTATCATCTATTGCATTAAATTCTGAAATTGTTTCATTAAATACTTCCTCATATTTTCTTTTTTTAATTTTATTTTTTATACTATCTAATTCATATTCTTTTAAGTTTTTATGATTCTTTATACTATTTAATTCATAAAGAATTTCTTCTTTAAAGTGCTTTTTTATTTTTTCTTTACTCTTTTCTGTTTTTTTATACATATATCCATCAAATACAATATATAAACTTGCACAAAGTATTATATAGACAAAAAATTTTATACTATCAAAAATATATGTTATAAACTCCATCAGTTTCCCCCTTCCTTACCTGAAAATTCTTTTTTGATTATATAATAAGACTCCTTTAATCTTTCATGATACTTAGGTTTTGTCCATGATTTAAGGTTATAATTATTACTTTCTAACCTTATTGAATTCCCTTTATCTGCCTTTACTGTAGCTCCTATATTTATTTCATCTATAGTAATTGGCTCAAAACTGAAATTTTCATAATAATCATCCTGTATCTTCTTCTGTGATGGATCCATAAAATTTAATAAACTATAAGGTATTCTAACTTCTACAAAATTATCTCCCCTATAAAAATCACTAGCTGAATTATACTCTTTACTTGATGGATTGCTATTTCCATATATAAGCTTTCCAGCTTCAACTTCTATTTCATTTATTAAAATTTCCCTCTCTGAATAAGTTTTTGGTCTTAAATATCTCATCATTTTTGAGAATTTGTCCATATTTTTTGTTCTTTCAATTATATCTGGACGTATTTTTAATTTTGACTTATCCTTTATAAAACTTTGTGGATTATAATATTCATGAATTAACATTTTTGAATTGTCCTTATCTTTTATATCTAATAAAAAATCCACTTCATTTTCAAATTTAAGATTGTGTTCACTGCTTACTTTAGATCCTGATTTTTTTGTTGTATCTAAATCTATAAATATTTCTTTATTATTTATATTGAATCCATTTATTCCTCTTACCATTAAATATATATATTCAGAATCACTTTTTGCTGATATTTCTAAATTTTTTGAAGTACTTACTCTATCTTCTTTTTTCCATTCTTTTATACTTTCATCTACATATGAAGCTCTACTTTCTTCTCCAGGTTCAAAGGATAATATTCCATAAGACTGACTATAAGTTGTACTATCTTTCCAACTTGCATTTCCATCTAATATAGTAAAATCTACTGTGTTCCAAGCTGTTTTATACCAAGCATCCTGCCATTCATTTATTATGCTTCCAGAACATCCTGAACTTTTTATTTCTCTATATAACTTTACAATTCTCTCCCCTTGTTCTCTTTCTGTAAGGTAAGTTTTATCTCCATAATAATCTCCTATCCTACTTGTTGATGCTCCATATTCTGTTATTACTACAGGATTATTTTCTTTTTTATTTATTTCTTGTAATATATCTTTAATACTATCTTTTTCATTTAATTTACTTAAATAAGTTTCATAAAGATTATAAGAAAGGAATATCCCTGTCTTTAACTTTTCTGTTCCTTTTATATTATTTATATCTACATATCTTTTGTCATGAGCTACATCACTATCTTTTCCCATTGAATATTCAATTGATGATAAAAATGTTATAAGTCTTTGATTTCCATATCTATTACTTTCATAACTTACAACATCATCTGCTAATTTTGCTAAATATACTTCAAAATCTGATGCACCTTCTTCAGTTTTGAAATATTCTCCCTTATATTCTTTACTGTCATTCATTATTTCTGTGTATATTATATCTTGAACAGACCAGTCTAAGCCTATTGTATAAGCTATTACATATTTTGATACATCATTTTCATACTTGCCAAATAACTTTTTATTTGTATTATTAAATTTATTTCCATGTATTGAATCTACTACAAATTTTGCATAATCTTTAAAGTTTTTGCTTAAATCTTTATCTTGAATATCCTTACCATCTTTTAAGCTTATTTCATCATAATTTATTCCCTGAATTAAATATAAGGGGTCTTCTTTATCCTTATTAAATTCATAAAAGGCTTCATAAAAACTTTCTGTAAGTAAATCCTTAACTCTTATTGTATTAACATTCATATTGTAAATTTCATTAAGCCACTTTAAGTATTCTTCCTTTGATATATTGTCTTCAACTGGAAATTCTCCTGGTTTAACTCCTTCTAAATTTATTCCTCTTATTTCGAAAGTTTTAAAATTATTATCTTTATAAAGGGTTATATTTTCCCCTTCTACTTTTGTAAAATAATTAACTTCACTAAATTCTTTAGGATTCTCCTTTAACCCATACTTAATACCCGAAAAAATTATAAATATGCAAGTACAAAATATTAAAAACCTCTTCACCTTTCCCTTCCTTCCTAGTTACTTAGTCCACTTATAAAGTTTTTCTATATTGTCATCCATCCATTTTCCTCTATCTACTATAAACTTTTTAAGTTTTGTTATTTCCTCTTCATAACTCTTAGCCTGTCTATTATTTTTTTCTAGCATTTTAGGATTATCTTTAAAATATTTAACTAACTTCTCAGGATTATTATTAAAATCTTTAAAGTGGTCAAATCCATACTTTATAAATACATCTGATTCATTGCAAAGTTCCATTGGCCAAACACTAAAATTTCTATCCTTTGCTGGTCCTATTTCTTTAACTGCCTCATCAATTGTTTTTGTTAAGTATTCATCACTTAAATAAGTATTTCTTAAAATCCTATATCTTCCAATAAGACTTGTTACAAAAAGCTTATCTTCAAGTAATCTATCAAACCAAGAAGTTTGATTCATATAAAATCCATTTGGAATATAATAATTACCAGTAACCTTGTTGTTTCCCATAGCTATATTAAAATCCCAAACTGGCCCAGCCTTAATTTTTTCTCCATAATCTTTATGAAAATAAAAACTAAAGACTCCAGCATCTGTATTTTGGAAAAATTCATTTATTATGTAATAATCAATAAATGAATTCTCATCTATATATTTTCTATATCCCTCTTTTAAATTATTAAATTTGTTGCCATATAAGGCTCTTTCAAATTCACTAATTGTTTTATTTATATATTCTATATTTTTTTCTGTTATATTTTTCTTTGGATAAGTTGATATAACACCATAATCATATAAAAATGTTTGCTTACCATAGGTTTTAAAATCAATATCATTTTTAATTCTATCCTTTGATGCTATAAAACTTGTTTCATCACTATTTTTATGAGTTTCATGAATATTAACTTTTTTCTTTCCAATCTTTATTTTTTCAGTCATTAAATAAAGTCCTTTATAATGACTCTTCTTTATATTTTTACTTGAGCCATCTACTACAAACACTTCACAAAACTTTGCCTTTGGTGCATAATCCATAATTTTATCTGAAACAGTATAAGCTAAATAGTTTCTAATTAATGATTTATCAGCAAAAGGTCCATTTAAAACCCAATCTGAATCTTCTGCCATTCCAAGAAGTTTCTTATCTCTCTTCTCTCCATTTTCTTTTAAAAGCTCTATTGAATATTGAAGTTTTGGATAATTTGCAGATGAATTCCCCCTTATTTTTATTAAAATATCCGAAATAACTTCTGGAGCATCAGATAAATAATTTTTAGATCCTTCTTCTCCTCTGTTGTATATTTTTATATTTCCTTTTATTTTTTCATCTCTATTTAACTTTCCATTTCCAATATCAATAACTACAACAGGTAAATTAAATCCAAACTCATCTTCATTCTCTTCTTTATTTACTAATCTATTTGACTTATCTTTCATTTTTTCAAAATTAATAGTAATAGATAGTATTGTTGCCATTACTAATAATAACAAGGCTGCAATTATCTTTAATATTGTTTTATGCATAGCTTGTCCACCTACCCTATTGTTTCTCCATTTTGAGCAACAATATTAACAACATCAATTTCCCCAATGTTATAAAGACTATCTATTATTTTTTCATCATTATTGCCTTTTATCTTTATTTGATAAACTAATTCAATATTAGTTTCTGATGAATTTTTTGCTCTAAGCTGACATCCCTTAAATGAGTTAAATACACATCCCATAATTTCTTCTTCCTTTGATCTAGCCCCTCTTATTATTAGGATATATCTATCTTCTTTCCCTACACCAGACATTCCAAATAAGCTAAGTATTATACATATAAAAAATGAACCTACTATTGCTATCATATAATTTTGAGTTCCAACACAAAGACCTATTGCAATACACCAAAAAATATAAGCAGTATCCCTTGGATCCTTTATTGCTGTACGAAAACGAACTATAGAAAGAGCTCCAACCATACCTAGTGACAATGCTATATCACTTCCTATTACAAGCATTACTATTGTTGTAACTAAGGTTAACATTACAAGAGATATATTAAATTTTCTATTATATAAAACTCCACTAAATGTAATTTTGTAAGTAAAAAAAACTACAAAAGCTAATATTAATGCTATTGTTAAAATTTCCATAGCCTTTAATAAAGTTAAATCACCTTTATTAGATGCTAAATAATTATAAATTATTTCTTTCATAAACCCTCCATTTTTAAGCTAAGTAACTTTCAAAAAATTTTCTTCCTGAACAATATTTACTTAGAGATTGATTAACTATATCTTTACCCTTTAAAAGATCTGATATCCAACAAAAAAGTTCTCCATCATACTTTACTTCCAGTATTGAATCATACATATTAAATATTGGCATTAATACTACATCCTTAGAAAATAAATCAAAGTTTGTTTCATTTGACCTCATATCACTATCTAAAGTAACTCTTATTCTATTTTCTTTATGAATGTATGCTCTCCTATTGTATTCAACTAAAACAACAGGTGAATATTGTCCTAATGTCATTATGTTATAAGCGGTCTTTGCTATATTGTCATCATATTTAAGAAGAACACTATAGTCTTTATTTATTAAAGCTTTAGCATCCTCCCTACTTATTAAAGTTGTTTCTTTTATTTGATTTATATTTAATTTTCTCTTTATTTCAAGTTTTACTAATTCATCATCTACATCATAAATTCTAAGACGTATTTTCTTTCTAACTTCTTCTCCTGATATCTTGCTGTAATAATCATCATTATTTATTGAATCAAAATATAAACTTCTTATTTTATAGCCATATTTTTTATTGTTAGCATCCTCTGTAAGTAAATTTTTAAATACATTAATAAGTCTAAAATATTCCCTTTCACTTACTGAATATTTTAATTCTCTTCTATTTACTATCAATATCTCACCTTCTAAACCTGACTTTTCTTCATTTTACATTTATAAAATACTTTTTTCAATAAATTTAATGAACTTTTTTTTAATTTTATTTCATTTTTGTTAATAAAATAATTTTTATTAACATTTTATTTATATCTTTTAAATAATAACAGTTCTTTTTGAACAATTATTATTAAAATAAGCCATAGACTATGTCTATGACTTTTAAATATAAGTTAAATTTTTTAAATTGAAGTTTATATAATAAATTATTTTCTTTAATTTATATTTAGGCAAACAAAAAAGAGCCTTGCGGCTCTCCTTCTCATTTTCCCTAAATAACCATAATTGAAACGTGAATACGTTACCATAAATTCTAAATACATTATAACACATCTATTTACAAAATTACAATATATTCTAAAAGATTTTATTTTCTTTCTAATCTATAGCTTTATTTTTCTCCTGAAAGGAGTTATTTTCATCTCTTCTCCTGCTTACAAATTTAAAATCTTCTGTAACTACTTCAGCAATATATTTTTTTGTGCCATCTTTATCTTCATAACTTCCAGTTCTTAACCTACCACTTAAACTTATGTAATCTCCCTTTTTAAGATATTTACATATAACCTCAGCTTTCTTTCCCCACACAGTTACAGGAATTAAATCTGATTTTCTTGTACCATCTGATGACTTAAAACTTCTTTCAACAGCAATCATAAACTTTGTATTTACTTTATCACTATTTTCTAAATATCTAAGTTCAGGGTCCCTAATTAATTTTCCAAGTAATACTATTTTATTCATATATTAAAACCTCCTGACTAATTACATCTAGAAGTATTTCCTTATTTGTAAATTTTATTCATATTAAAGTATTATATTTAAATAACTTTGATGGTATAATTATTCTGATAGTAAGATGAGTTATAAAATTTTCAAATAAATAGGAGGGATTATATGTCAATATTAGTCTGTGGGGGTGCCGGATATATAGGAAGCCACATGGTTGCAGAATTATTAGAAAATGGACATGAAGTTGTTGTTTTGGATAACCTTGAAAAAGGTCACAAAGATGCACTTCTTGGTGGAAAACTATATGTTGGTGATTTAAGAGACAGAAAAATATTAGATAAAGTTTTTACCGAAAATGATATAGAAGCTGTAATTGATTTCGCTGCTTATTCTTTAGTAGGTGAAAGTATGACTGAACCATTAAAGTACTTTAACAATAATATCTATGGAACAATAAATCTTCTTGAAGCTATGAAGGATCATAACGTAAAATATATTGTATTTTCTTCAACAGCTGCCACTTATGGTGAGCCTGATGAAATACCAATATTAGAAGATAGCAAAACAATTCCAACAAATGCTTATGGAGAATCAAAATTAATTGTTGAGAAAATTTTAAATTGGTGTGATCGTGCTTACGGAATAAAATATACTACTCTTAGATATTTTAATGCAGCAGGTGCTCATATAAACGGTAAAATAGGAGAAGACCACTCTCCAGAGTCTCACTTAATTCCACTAATACTAAATGTTGCCCTTGGAAAACGTGATAAGATACTAATTTTTGGAGATGATTATAACACTAAAGATGGTAGTTGTATAAGAGATTATATACACGTATCAGACTTAGCCTCCGCACACTCTCTTGCTCTTGAAAGATTAAGAAATGGTGGAGAAAGTAGAATTTATAATTTAGGAAATGGTACAGGCTTCTCAGTAAAAGAAATGATTGAAATTGCAAGAAAAGTTACTAACCATCCTATTCCTGCAGAAGTTGTAGAGCGTAGACCAGGAGATCCTGCAGTTCTTATAGCTTCAAGTGAAAAAGCTATGAATGAACTTAATTGGAAACCTAAATTTAATAGTGTAGAAACTATAATAGAAACAGCTTGGAACTTTCATAAAAATCATCCTAACGGATATGAAAAATAATAATAAAAGAGGATACAATAATTTTATTGTATCCTCTTTTTGCTTTCATTATCTAAAACTGAATTTACCTCTACTCCAAAAATAAATACCATTGAAGTTATAAAAAGCCAAGTCATTAAAACAAATACAGTCCATAAACTACCATAAAGTCTAGAATAATGACTAAAATTATTTACATAAAATGAAAATATAAGAGAAACTATTAACCATCCTATAGTTGTAGTTATTGCACCTGGTATTGTACTTCTGAAGGTAACCTTCTTAGCTGGTGCTACTTTATATATTGCAGCAAAAACTACAATCATCATAACAATTATAATTGCATATCTTAATATGTTCCAAATAAAATTTATTAAATGCTCAAAGGGAAGAACATTATTTAAAAATTTTCCTATAAGATCACCAAATACAAGCATAGCTAATGTACATATAATTGTAAGGGCAAGGGCAACTACACTTATTATTCCTATTATAGACCTTTTAATAAAGGATCTATCTTCCTTTATGTTATAAGCTTTATTAACACCCTTTATAACTGCTCTAAAAGCAGATGATGCTGCCCATATAGTTACTATTATAGACACTCCTAATAACCCTGTGTGTTGAGAATCTACAGCCTCTGCAACAGTATTTGATGTTAGTTGATATACAGCTGTTGGCAATATTCTTTGTAGTCCTGATAAAATCTCATTAGAATTTAAATTACTAAATCCAATAAGGGTAATTAAAAAAACTAAAAAAGGGAAAAAAGCCAGTATTAAATAATAAGCTAATTGAGATGCTAGTGCAAATATATCATCCCTATTAACTTTAACAAATAGATATATAATAATATCCATAGTTGATTTTTTACCATTATTATTTTTTCTTCTATTTTTCATAATCTCACCAATATAACTCATATTTTAAAATTCTTTTTTTAATATATATTATACTTATTATTATATTGTAACAAAAATACTTTTATTATTATATTAAAATATATTTTCTTTATAATAATATTTTACATTTATAAAATATTATTATGTATTCATAATTACTTATATAGTATAATTTATAATATATTACAAAATAACATATTACGAAAGGAAGTGTTTTCATTTGTTACACACACTTGAAAATTCAACAATCAAAATAAAGGCTAGTACATATGGTGGAGAACTTCACAATTTAATTTTAAAGGAAAATGAAATCGAATACTTATGGAATAGAGATCCTAAGTACTGGAAATATAGTTCACCAATCCTTTTCCCAATCGTTGGCAAAGTTACAGATTCTAAAATTATTGTAGATGGCAAATCCTACGAAATACCATCTCATGGTATTGGAAGAATTTCTGACTATGAAGTTGTAGAAAAAACTGAAGACTCAATTACATTTGAATTAAAATATTCAAATGAAACATTAAAAATGTATCCTTTTAAATTTTCACTAAAAATAAAATATACACTTATTGAAAATGGAGTTAAAGTTACTTATATAGTTACTAACTTAGATGATAAAACAATGTATTTTTCAATAGGAGCTCATCCAGCTTTCTTATGCCCAATTGGAGAAGATGAAAAATTCACAGATTACTATCTTGAATTTAACAAAAAAGAAACTGCTGATATAATGGGAATTACTGAAGATGGATTCTTTGACAAAGCTTCAAGAAAACCTTATCTTAACAATGAAAATATAATAGATATAACAAATGACCTATTTGTAAAAGATAATACAATAGTTTTTGATACATTAAAATCAAATGTTGTATCATTAAAATCAAAAGTTAGCAATAAATCTGTTACTATGGATTTTGATGGATTCCCATATATGGCTTTTTGGTCTAAAGCTACAGGTTCACCATTTGTATGTATAGAACCTTGGTATGGACATGGAGATTTCTATGATTTTAATGAAGAATTTAAGGATAAAGATGGTGTTAGATCTTTAGATGTTAATGACTCTTTTGAATGTTCATATACAATAACTTTATCTGAATAATACAAATTAAAAAGGCAAAATAATATAATCTTACTAAAAATCTAATGTTTTAGTAATTTATTATTTTGCCTTTTTATTAAATATATAATATTTTAAAATACTCTTTTTACAGTAACACTATAAATATAAATTTTTTAAAGTTACTTTTTAAACTATTTTTAATTCCACTCCTTAGGAATTAGACTTTTATATTTTGATGTTAAATATCTATCATCAATAAGAAGAGCTTTTCCTTCATCCTCTTCAGTTCTAATAACCCTACCTACTGCTTGAAGAACTTTATTTATTCCTGGATAAATATATGAATAATCATATCCCTTTTTTTCAAAGTAATCTTTAATTATTTCTCTTTCAATAGAAATTTTAGGATATCCTACACCTATAATAATAGTACCAATTAACATATCCCCTGGTAAATCTATCCCCTCTGAAAATATTCCACCAAGTACACAAAAACCTACTAAATTATTTTTAGTTCTAAATTCATTAATAAAATTTTCTCTATCACTTTCAGTCATTTCTCTACTTTGAACCATTTTAGTATATCCTTCAAACTCCTCATTTAATCCATTAATAAATAACTCTAAATAATCATATGAAGGGAAAAACACTAAACAATTTCCATTAACATCTTTTAAAAATCCTCTAATTTGTTCTTCTACATTTTTAATTGTATTTTTTCTAAATTTAAATCTAGTATTAACAGAACACAAATTCACATCAAATTTACTACTATCAAAGGGTGATTTTAACCTTAACCTATAGGATTCCTCATTGCCACCTAATAACTCTATATAGTAATCAATAGGAGCTAATGTTGCTGAAAATATTACTGTTCCCTTTATTATATCTGTAATATTTTTTATTTTTTCTGCTGGATTAACACAAAATAAAGTTATATTAACTTCTTCTTTGTATGTATCTATATAAGTTACATAATCCTCTCCATAATATTCACTTATTCCAAGGAACTTATTTATATCAAAATAAAGGTCTATGAATTCATCATAATATTCTTCACCTTTTAATTTAATTAATAAATCTTCACTTTCAGTTATAAATTTTCTTAAATCTTTATACAACTTTTTAGGTTCTTCTTTTTGATAATAATTATTTTCTTCTCTACTTTCACATTCTCTTCTAAGCTCTACAAAATAAGAATTTATTCTATTTACTATTTTATAAATGTTTGGAACCTTACCTTTAATCTTTCTTCTAATATATAAGATTTTTGATTTACTTAAAGTTGCTGAATACATGCTTCTTCCTCTATCAACTAAGTTATGTCCCTCATCAATAAGTAAGGCAATTTCATCACCCATATCTTCTACAACTCTTTTTAAGCCTACTCTCTTATCAAAAATGTAATTATAATCGCAAATTACTCCGTCGCACCAATTAATCATATCTAAAGAAAGTTCAAAGGGGCATATTTCATGTTCCTTACTTAATTTTGTTATAAGTTCCCTATCAATATGACCACTTTTCTTTAATAAATCATATATTACAGCCTTACTTTTATCATAATAAGAAGCTGCATATTTGCACTCATCTGGATTACAACTAACTTTATCATTTAAGCAAATCTTTTGCTTTGCAGTTAAAGTAATACTTCTAAAGTCTAATCCCTCTTCCCTAAGAATATTAAATGTATTTTCTGCAACCTCACCATTTACTGTCTTTGCTGTTAAATAAAAGATCTTCTCCTTTATTCCTTCCCCTAAAGCTTTAACAGAAGGAAATATTGTAGATATAGTCTTACCAATTCCAGTAGGTGCCTGAGCAAATAGTACTTTACCATCCCTCATAGTTCCATAAACAGCTTTGGCAAGTTTTAATTGACCTTCTCTATATTTCTTAAAGGGAAATTCTAACCTCTTTATTGAGTTATTTCTCTTATCTCTATGATTTACTGATAATACTATGTATTTTTCATATTTAAGCATTATTTCATTTAAGAATTCTTCTAAATCCTTTAATGAATATCTTCTCCTAAAACTTTTAACTTCATCACTTTCTAATTGATAATAACTTAACTGTATATCTATAGTTTCTATATTATTTTGAATAGAATATATATACCCATAAACTTTAGCTTGAGCCCAATGTAATTCATTATCGTCATTAATTTCCAATAAAGGTTTATAGGTTGACTTAATTTCTTCAATTATAATATCATTTCCTTCATGGATTATACCATCAGCTCTACCTTCAAGTTTTAGAAGGAAGCTTTCAAGCTCAAATTCTTCACTTAAATAAACTTCCTTCTCATATTTTTCAAAAATCTTCTCATTACTTTTTTGAAGCTTTTGATGAGCTCTTATTCCTAAAACAGCTCTTTTTGAAGTTGAAAATCTACTATCAATACTTCCATTTTTAAGTATAAATTCTACTAATCCTCTTACAGATTCTCTTATAACTTCCTTTTCCATATTTAATTCCTCTCAAACTTATCTTTAGCTATAATTATACATTACTTTTCAAATTTACTCATAACATTAGATAAATTATTTATGCTATTTGTAAGTATTTCCAATTTCCCCTCTATCCTAATAAGTAAATACATTGATATTGCTATAGGAAACCCAACATTTCCAACTATTTGAATAAAATCATCCATCTTATCATCCCTCCTTATAATTATAAATATGCCAATTTATAATTATAAAAAAAATTTCTCTTAACTTTCTTACTTAATTATAAAATATTTATTTCATCCAACCTAAAAAGGCACTAGGATATATTTTATCCTAGTACCTTTAAAATTTTAATTACTATATATTATTAAACTTCTAATTTTCTTTTTGCCATAAAATCCTTTATATTTTTGAAAAGCATAAAGGCTATAAGTATTGCACCTACATATCCATTAACAACATATATAACATTGATTAATGCTCTAAATGGAATAAATAATCCAATTATAAGCCCAACTACTCCAAGGACTATTGTTAAAATCTTAAATTTTTTTGTACCTTCATCTGCAAATCTTGATGCTGGATTATATAAAAGTGGTACAGCTGTTGTATATATACCTGCAAATACAACAATTGCAAAAATAGATGCAAATGGTTTCCATATTTTAGATGCTAAAATTAAATTTGGAATATCCGCATTCCACACATATTTTACGCCATTTATTGTAGTATTTATATTTGCTATTTGTGCAAATGAAACAAGTGCTATAGCTATACAAACTGCTACTGTTCCTCCTATTATTCCATAATTAAGTTCCTTTTCTTTATTTTTTGATCCTAATGCTGATGTAAAACTTGCAAACCATAATAGTACAAATCCTGCATAGGATAATCCTGACATTAACCAATTTGACCCTGCATTTTTAATTGTTTCACCATTTATTGCACCAGCATATGCTCCAGATTTTATTACTTCTAATCCTTCACCTATATTAGATCCATCTTTAAAGCATGTTATTAACCCAATTATAATGCAAAGTATTACTATGGCTGGTCCAACTATTCCAATGGCATCTACTAATGAGTTAAGTCCCTTTGATACTGTAAATATAACAAGTACCACAAGAATTGTTCCACCTACCCACTGGGGAATCTCATACTGCTGATTTAATGTTGATGCTGCTCCTCCAACCATAACAAAGAAAGACATGTAGCAAAAAAGTGTAGAATAATAATCACAAAATGTTCCTACATATTTACCACAAAAATATTTATAAACATCATTACCTCTTTCAAAATGCTGCTCTGCACCTGCTTTAGAAAAATTAAAATTATAATATAAAAAAGCTACTGCAAAAACTAATATTACAAGAATATTTTTTGTTCCATAAGCTGTGTAGTATTGTATTATTTCCTGTCCTGTAGCAAATCCTGAACCAATGGTAAATGCGATAATAGCTCCAGCTAAAATTATTACTTTTTTCCAATTTATCTTTTCATAATTCTCATTCATAATCAACACTCCTTTAATATTTATTTTCATTTAATTCCCACATAATCCAAAAATTCAATTTATCTTTTTAAACTATTAGGTTTTAAAAATACGGTGCACAGCTTATCCCTACGCACCGTAATTTAAAATTAAAGGATTATTATAAATTATCTTTTTCAAATATAGTTTGTTCTGTTACAGGTATAGTAAGTGCCTTTAATGCCCTTTTAACCATCTTCTTACGTAATTTTTTAGAATCAATATCCCCAAGTCTTGGATCTCCAAGCGGATAAGGAATACCTACACCAGGAATTATACGATTTGCCCCTATAGTTACTGAAATTGGAACTACAGTTGCCATATGAACTACTGGAATACCATACTTTTCTATACCTTTAACCATTGTTGCACCGCAACGTGTACAAGTTCCTCATGTGCTAACAAGTATAACTCCATCAACATGTTCATCAATAAATTTTTTACCTATTTCATCCCCAAACTTTGCAGCTGAACCTGTTGCTGTTCCTGTTCCTGTTGTAGAGCAAAAATACTCAACAAGGTCTCCAAATTCTCCTTCTTCTTTAAGTTCACGAAGTACATCAAGTGGTACTACTAAATTAGGATTTTCCATAACAAATTGTCTATCATATCCACCATGTATAGTAGTGAATTTTTCTGAAGTCATTTCATCCATTCCTTCAATTGAATAAACTCCAAATTTAGTTGCATTTGAAGATTCTATATGATCTGGATTACCTACTGGAACAATCCCACCTGAAGTTACAATAGCAATTTTAGCCTTCTTTATATCTTCAATAGGCTCTGCTGGTTCAACTTTATCAAATGTAGGCATAGGAAGATCTGTTTTAAATTCATCACCTTTTATCTTTTTAACTAACATATTTATAGCTCTTTCAGATCCTCTTTCATCTGCAAAATAATTTACTCTAATTCCTCTTTCATGATATCCTTCAACATCTGGTCCTAAAATTTCTTCTCCTGTAGCTATTTTCTTAATTATATTAGCCATTTTTTTCATTACATTTCTCATATCAGCTGATGAATTACCTGTTTTTACAATAATTACATCCTTTTTAAACATATCAGTTCCTGGATTTTCTTCATATTCTGCTGTAATTACTGGAATTCCTAATCTTTCTTCTACAGCCTTACAAATAGTTCCACAAGCAACTCCATAACGTCCTGCATTAAAAGCTGGACCTGCAACGAAAATATCTGGATTTACTTTTTTCACCATTTCAATTATAGTATCTGTTGCTGTATCAAGATTCTCTCCAAAGTAATTATCTCCACAAATTATTGTTGCTGCTATATCATATTCGTCCCCTAAAGCACTTTTTAAAGCTTTTCCAGGTCCTACAATACCATCTCTCATTTCTGGCATATAGTCAGCTTTTTCTTCTCCTCCAATTCCTGCAAAGAATTGGTTTATATAATGTACTATCTTATACTTAGCCATAGTTATCTCTCCTTTCTTAATATCCTCTAGCAGCTAATTTATTAAATCCATTAGCTATTGTTGATGCAATAATAATTTGAAGTTCTGCTTCAAAAGATCCATCTGGATTTACACATCCAGCCCAACCACCAATTTGATTTTCAATATATTCCATTGTTCCAATTACTTTGTCCATAACAGGGAAATTAAGTGTAGCATTTCCTTGTCCACATGATGCAAGAGCTGTAGCTTCTGCACATGTATCTGCAAGAGATTGAGATTTACCATCTTTTCCTGGGAATTCATCAGTTATAAGAACAACTTTTATTCCTTTCTCCTCTACTTTACGGCAATTCATCATAAGGTCAGTATCTGGATTTCCATAACCTTCTTCAGTTATAATAACTCCATCAAGTTCCATCCATTCTGCAATTTTGGCAACCATATCAGAATGTCTTTCTTTGTCTGAAAGGAATACGTTTTCATTAGTAAGAATAACTCCCATAAAATTAATATCTTTTCCATGATGTTTATAGCAGTCTTCTATAACCGGATTGTGAAAGTGATGATATGTTGTAACTTTATCACATGGTGCAACACAGTTTCCTGAAATTATAGCTCCATCCATTATTTCTGTTGGATACATAAATGTAGGAACAAAGTTCTTTGCATCTACACCATAATAATAAGTATCATGCAAAAGTCCTTGAGACTGAAGCATGTGAACATATCCTATTTTAGGTAGGTCTGGGTACATTTTTGCTTGTTCAAATATAGATTTTGTTTCAAAGGTTTGAATTTCATCTGGATTAAGATTTTTAGCTACTTCCCCTAAGTATGTGGCTACTTTAAGTCCTGCAAGACGTCCAGCCTTCTCATATACATGAGTTTCTAAATTTTCCTTAGGTTCAATTACTACACAAAGATTTACTGTTTTTGAAAAAGGGCAATATTCTGCTGCTGGTCCACTCATATCAATTACACCTTCTTGGAACCCAACTATACGGCCTACAGTTACTACTGTACAACCTTCAAGTGCATGAGTTCTTCCAGATCCAACTGTAGGAGTAACCTTTCCAATTACACCTGGGAATATTTCTCCACCACTTACTTTTGTCCTTGGCTCAATAACGTCTTTTACTGGAGTAATTCTAGTGCTATCTCCAGGTCTTGCAATGTCAAGGTGACAACCTATAAGCTTGTCATCTTCTAAAACCATAGATTCAACTTCTTCTTTATTTACATAAAGAATGTTATCTTTTATAAAAGTATTCTCTGCAAATTGAATATCTTTTATAAAGATTTTACCTAATTCTAATTTCATAAAAATCTTCCTCCTTTATTTTTTTATACTAATGTTATCTAGATAACATTAGTATAAAAAAACTTATAATTTATATTATTTGAAAACTTAAATGATAATAAATGAGGACTTATGAAATACTTAGGATGAAAATATTATTAGACTTTAATATAATTTAGAAACTTTATGTTATCGTGATAACTTATAATTCTACTATATACCTAACTAATGTTAAAATCAATAAGTTTTAAGAATATTTGTATTATTCTGAATATTATGGGTTTTAGTAATACATAAATAAACTCCTTCATTAAAAAGTATATGTACACAATATAAAAATATTAATTATTAAAAAAAAAGATAACATTTAAGCTATCTTTTTTCAAAATTTATATATAAAAAATTTTTTCTTCTATTATATATAGTTTTATTTATTAATCTGAAAAGTTACTTTTATATCCTTTATATCCCTTTAAATCTGATGCAAGATTAAATACTGTTATTTCAAGGTCAGATATAAATTCATTTACTCTACTATTTATATCTTCAGGATTAATACCTTCATCAAGTATTGTTTTTAAATATCCCTTATAAAGAGTACAGGATATTCTATTCATTTGTGTAGCATTTTTTAATGATAATGCTCCTTCTGAAATACACATTTTGCAAACTTCAAAATCTCTTCCCATAAAATCTGATGTTTGTAACATCTTATAAAAAAAACTATTAGTATATTTTATATCCTCTGGAAACATACTATAATATTCTTGTATAGAATTAGTAAAATTTCCACTATCAAATGTAAAAAATAATAGATTATAAGCTTCTGGATTTGAAAAAGCTTCTCTTGCATAGCAATCCCATATACCTACATATATATCCCAAACATTTTTCCAATGTTTCTGAGCTTCATTAAGTCTATTTATATATCCTGTAAGCACTCTAAGTTCAGCAAAATATAAAAGTTCTTCTCTACTGCTAAAATATCTATAAAGGCTAGCTGATGAACAACCTAATTCTTTTGCTATACGCCTAATTGTTACTGCATTTATACCTTCTTTTTCAATAATTTCATAAGTTTTTTCAATATATTCTTTCCTTGAAAGACCTTTAAAATAATTCAAATTTAAATCCATATCGCTTATTATCCCTTCTGTCCTTTCCCAAAAATTTTATATAATTACCTTTAATTTATAATATTTTTGGAATAATATTTTCAATAACTGAAAGATCAATAGTTTTAAAATCATAGGCAATACCTTCTTCATATTGCTTAGGAGTAGGTACAATTTCTTGCCACTGTCTAAAAGTATTTATACAATTTTCTATCATTATTATATCCTTTGTATTATCATTATTCTCCTTTGGATAAACAACAACAGACCTATAAGGTGTCTGATTAGGTTTTAAACTTGAAGCCTGTGGATGTGTAAGTAGAATATGTCTATCATATATTAAATCTCGAGTATTAATTAAAACTTCTTCATATGTATCTAAAAGTTTAATTTGTAATTTATCTTTATATTTTTGAGCTACTCGGTCATTATTAGTTATTATTATAGCTTTTTCTAATTCAAACATAATGTACCTCCTTCATTTATAAAAAAATAAAAATATTATATAATTATATAAGTTTTCATTTTATAATTAACCTATTATTTTAATTATATCATTAATTACAAAACTAATTTCAATTAAGTACAATTTACTATATCTAATTTATATTTTAAAATAAAAAAAAGATGATGTTAAATCATCATCAATTAATTAATCCTCATGATATTCATTTACTATCTTTTGTACAAGTTTTTTAATTACACTTGCTTGAGCTATTAAAGATAATACTAGTAGAAATGTTCTAATTCTTTCTTCTTCACTTCCATCTAATTTTAATTCTTTAATTATATCATCAAGTTTTTCTTCAGTATCTACAGATGTTGACAAAAATGAATCTAAACTTTCTTTTTGAGTTTCTGCAAACATCTTGTAGGCTGTTTCCCAAGATATTATATCATCACTTCTATCATTAATTTCATTGAATGCTAAACTAAAGACCTTCTTTATCTCTTCTGTTGTAAGTATTGGTCTCATATAACTTAATAAAACTAGTTGAACCAAATGTAATTTCGTATAGCCTCTTTTTTTACCATCCTCTGGCTTTGTTATAACTTCACTTTTTATATAGTTTTGAACTATATTGTTTGTATATTTGTCATCAACAAACTTATCATTTAAATAATCTATAACTTGTGATAAAAATAAATCGTATCTTGGCAAATCATCATATGAAATCATACTATTTTTAGAGACTTCCGCAAGCTCAGTAATATAATCTGCGGTAACTTTTTTACTCATTCTTATTCACCCTTACCTCAATTTAAATCTTAATATTATTATATAGTATAAATAAACTTATTACAAGTTATTTTTACCATTATTATATTTTATTCTTCCCCCATTAATTATTTTTAAACATAATACCCTTATTAAATAATATTTCAAAACATTTTAAAGTTCAATGTTGCTATTTTAATAATATTATTATGTTTATATCACATTTCTACAAATTATATTATTTTTTTTAAATATTTATTCATTAATTATTTAAATTTCAGAGTATAATATACGGATTTTTCATTTAAAATCATTTTGGTTTATAATAATATTTCCTTTAATACTTGTAACCAAGCCATTTTTAGTTTTATAATAGATAAGTGCCATTTTTTAATTTGTAAAGTATTGACATTTCTAAAATTTGGTAGTATATTAATTATTGTAGTATTTAATAGTAAAATTTGTAGTTAAATAAAACTTAATATTTTTACTGTTGACTTTAAATTACAATTTTGGTAAGATAACATAGTAAATTGTCGAATATTGCAGAATCCTGTAAGTTCGATATTAAATGTATATAATTTAAGGAGGAAACTTTTATGAAATCAACAGGTGTAGTTAGAAGAGTAGATGAATTAGGAAGAATAGTTATTCCTATAGAGTTAAGAAGAACTCTAGATATAGCAGAGAAAGATGCTTTAGAAATATATGTAGACGGTGAACAAATCATTCTTAAAAAGTATGAACCAGCTTGTATTTTCTGTGGAGACGCTAGAGACGTTGTAAACTACAAAGGAAAGAACATCTGCAAAAACTGTTTAGCTGAATTAAAGAGATAAGATTAAAATAAGCATTATTTAAATTAAATTTATTTAAAAAAGCATTAAAGATATAAAAACATTCCCCTAAAATGTTTTTATATGTTACCATAAAAAAACCACTGAGGCTATTCAGTGGTTTTTGGTTTATCTATAAAAAAAGACCAGAATAAATCTGGTCTAATTATATTTCTACTTTTATAAATTTATAAGTTAGTTGAAAATTTGTATACTTCATTTTTAGGTAATTTTCTATCCTTTGCAACCATTTTTATGGAATCTTTTTTGCTGAATCCATCTTCCATATATTTAATTATATGATCTTCAATAGATAATCCTTCCCAACTTGCTCTACTTTCTCTTTCAATTTCTTCTTCACTTAATCCATCTAAAACAAGTACAAATTCACCTCTTGGAGAATTATTTTTAAAATGTTCTATTACTTCTGAAACTTTTCCTCTAACTATTTCTTCATGCATTTTTGTAAGTTCTCTACAAGCTGCAATATTTCTATCTCCAAAACTATCTAATAAAAAAGTTAATGTACTTAATAATCTATGAGGTGCTTCATAAAAAATCAAAGTTTCCTTTTGATTTTTTAATTCTTCTACTACAATTTTTCTTGACTTAGTATCCCTTGGAATAAATCCTCTAAAGGTAAAAGCACTGCTATCTAATCCTGAATATATTAAAGCTGTTGCAAAAGCTGTTGCTCCAGGTAAAACCTCAAAATCAAGTCCTTCTTCAATGCACTTTTTAACTATAACACTTCCAGGGTCTGAAATTCCTGGCATCCCAGCATCACTTACTAGTGCAATTTTTTCCCCATCTCTTAATCTATTTAATATTTCATCACTTTTTCCTTGTTCATTATGCATATGATAACTTATTAAAGTCTTTTTTATATTAAAATGATTTAATAATTTTATTGTTTGTCTAGTATCCTCTGCAGCAATTACATCTGCATTTTCTAGAGCTTCTAATGATCTTAATGTTATATCCTTTAAATTACCTATAGGAGTAGGTACTAAATATAGCTTTCCTTCACTCATTTTCTGCTATTTCTCCCCTCTGTTATAAATTCTATTTATTTCATCTGAATAACTTCCATCTTCATTATATACATAAAGAGGAGCATCCCATTTTAAAAATGCTTTTCCATCTCTTTGACCTTCAACTAAAACTATATTTGGTGCTTTATTTTTATTTGGATGAACCATCTTTATTCTTTTAGGCTCTATCTTATAAGCTCTCATAATAGTAATTATGTCAGCAAGTCTTTCTGGTCTATGAACCATAAACAACCTTCCATTATCCTTAAGAACAATCCTTGCAGCCTTTATTACATCTTCTAAATTGCACAAAACTTCATGTCTTGCAATTGATAATTTATCTGAAGGATTAACTATTCCTGAATTATTTAATTTATATGGAGGATTAACAGTTACTACATCAACCTTTTCTAATGTTTTTAGAAAATCTGTATCCTTTAAATCTCTATGTATAAAATTAATATTATCTATTTCATTTAATAATACACTTCTATTAGCCATTTCTACCATATCTTCTTGCACTTCAATTCCAATTATATTCTTTGGAGAATACTTACCATAGCTTAAAAATGGTACTATTCCAGTTCCAGTACAAAAATCTATAACACTATGCTTTCTTTTGATATTTGAAAAATCTGAAAGAAGTACAGCATCAACGCCAAATCTAAATCCATCATTTTTTTGTATAAGCATTAATCCTTTTAACTGTAAATCATCAACACTTTCATTTTCTTTTATTTTAACATTATTGTTTATCGCCATACTTTTCTTCATCCTTCTATTTTAAATTTCTTTTTAATTATACATTAACAAAAATTACTTCTCAACATACTTATTATCTTAATTAATCTATATGATTTTCTAAAAAGCAAAACAAAAAGACCTTAGAAAAACCTAAGGCCTTTATATTTTACTATAATTAATTTTTAGTTTAATATTCTTCTTGCTGCGTAGAAACTCCATATTGGTGATACTTTAACTACATCTCCAGTTTGAGGTGCATGAATTATGCTTCCTCCACCAACGTATATTCCAACGTGATGAGTACTTGGGAATACTAAATCCCCTGGTTGAAGTTGTGATCTTGATACAGCTCTTCCTGCTCCAATTTGATCATAAGTAGTTCTACCTATTCCAACACCTGCAGCTTTACGATAAACATAACTTGTAAATCCTGAACAATCAAATGTGTTAGGGCCTGTTGCTCCCCAAACATATTTAGCTCCTAAATGTCTATATGCTTCATTTATTATAGCTGAAGTACTTCCATTATGAGTTGAACCTCCACCGTTTGATGATCCACTATTTGATGAGCCACCATTTGATGAAGAACTAGCTGATCCGCCTCTATTTGGAGAACTTTGTGATGCAGCTTCTTGTTTTTGTGATATTGCACTATTTCCCTTTGAAATTGCTGATTCTATTTCAGAAATTACAGTTGGGCTCTTTATTTGATTATTTTTAATATCTTTTAATTGAGATACTGCGCTCTTTAAAGCATCAATTGAACTGCTTGAACTATTAATAACAGCTAATTGACCTGATATTATTTGTCTTTCAACTCTTGAAAGATATTTAGCATCAAAATCTTTTTGTTGACTCTTAGCATCATTTATTAATTTCTCTTGTTCACCTTTTAAATTTTCAAATTTACCTAATTCTTCTTTAGTTTCTTTATTTAATTGTTCTAATTTCTTTCCCTTATCTTGAAGAGAAGTCATTTTAGTGTCTAAGCTCTTTTGGTTATTAACAAGCTCGTCCACAACATTCTTATCTAATTGTATTAATCTGTTAGCAGAATCTAATCTACTAATTAAATCTGAAAAATTTTGCGCACCAAAAATTAAAGATATATAACTAGTTTGTCCACCTGATTTATAAAGTTCTCTAAGTCTTCCTCCAAGAACTTCCTTTTGTTCAGACATCTTTTCCTTAGTTTGTTCTATTTCTTTTTGAGTAGTACCCATTTCTTTTTCAGTGTTAGCAATTTCTGTTTTGTTATTTTGTACCTTTTGTACTAATGGTTCTATTTTTGAATTTAAGTCATCTATCTTATTTTGTACGTTTGCTATCTTAGCCCCTAATTCGGCATATTCGTCTCTTGCTTGGTTTACTTCTTTATTAGTTGGAGTAGCATATGCTGGAATAGCAGAATTTACTACTAACATACCTGCAATAATTGCAGCAACAATTTTTTTTCTCATGAGTTAATCGGTTCCTAAGAACCTCCCCCCCTTTCAAATTCTGTGTCTCCTACTAGAAATACATTTATTATTATATCATCACATCATTAACGGTACAACCGTAATTTATTACATATTCCTTAAAGTCAACTATTTTTTAAAAAAAGTTTTGTAAATTGCATTAATTTCCGTAATTGTTTACATAGGAATAACCTAACATTTTCTATTACAAAAAAATACATTTATATAATAACATAAAAATTACAAAATTGTAATACTTTTTGAATAAAAAATGAACATGTTGACAATTGTCCTATTTTTGCATATAATAGACATTGTATTCGACGGGGTGTGGCGCAGATGGTAGCGCGCATGGTTTGGGACCATGAGGTCGCAGGTTCGAGACCTGTCACCCCGACCATAAAAAAAAGCTATGAATTAATTCATAGCTTTTTTTGTTTATTATTTTTCTTTTTCATCATACTTCTCTATGTACTCTCTATCACTACTTGCAGCCTTACATAAAGAAATTGTTATTAATACAATTAAAGCATACCCTAAAATAAACCATATCATACTCTTATCTCCTTTTAATACCTTTATTATTATATATTATTATTATTGACAAAAACATAAATTTTAATTATGTTTGATTGTAAAGATAAAAATAATTAAAATATTTATTTTTTAATATATAAGTATTTTTAAATTTTAAGGGAGGCATAATATGTTACAAAATATAAAAGCCGCAATATTTGATTTAGATGGAACTCTTATTGATTCTATGTGGATTTGGGATAAAATAGATGAAGATTATCTTTCAGAAAAAAATATACAAGTTCCTGAAAATTTAAATGATGAAATTGCTCATTTAAGTTTTAATCAAGTAGCTAAATATTTTAAAGAAAGATTTAATTTAGATGATTCATTAGATGAAATAAAAAATTCTTGGAATACTATGGCATATCATCATTATTCAACTGATATTAAATTGAAAAGTGGGGTAAAGGAATTTTTAGATCTTTTAAAAAGCTTAAATATAAAAATAGCATTAGCAACAAGTAACTCACGAGAACTTCTAGAGGCTGCTTTAAAAAGTAATGGAATATATGATTATTTTGACTCAATAACTCTTACAGATGAAGTAAGCGTTGGAAAACATGAACCAGATGTATATCTATTAGCTGCTAAGAAGTTAGGGGTAGACCCAAAAGACTGTTTAGTCTTTGAAGATATAATACAAGCTGTTAGAGGGGCAAAAAAAGCTGGTATGAAGGTTATTGCTGTTGAAGATAGTCGAAGCTTAAATGACAAAGAGAAGCTTTTAATAGCATCTGACAAGTTCATTACAGACTTTTCCGAAATAACAGCTAAAAAAGTGGCAAGTTAATACATTTATAATTAAGAAATTTATTTTTAATTAATGCATTTTCAATATTTTCCATATAAATTTAATTAAAATTATTTTATATAAAATAAAAAGGTAATTTTCTTTTGAAAATTACCTTTTTTAATAAATTAATATTACTTTCTAGTTACTCCATATTTAGCTTCTAATTCTTTTAATACTTCTAAATATTTTTTTTGTTGTCTTTCTTGCATTAATTGTTGAACAACTGCATCCTTAACTTCTTCAAAAGTCTTTGTAGCTGCTTCATTTTTAGAATCAACTAAAATTAAGTGATATCCAAATTGTGTTTTAACTGGTTCTGTCACTTTTCCTATTTCTGCAGCGAAAGCAGCATCTTCAAATTCTGGAACCATCATACCTCTACCAAATACTCCAAGATTTCCACCTTGTTCTTTTGATGGACAGCTTGAGTACTTCTTAGCAGCATCTTCAAAAGTCATACCGTTATCTATTTCTTCTTTTATCTTAACAGCATCTCCTTCATTTTCTACTAATATATGTTTAGCTGAAACTGTTGCTTGTTCCATAAATTTGTCCTTGTTAGCTTCGTAGTATGCTTTAGCTTCTTCATCTGTAACTGTTACTTCTGATAAGATCTTAGCTATAGTCATTTGAGTTAAAATTTCTTTAGCTAAACGTTTTACAGTTTCTTTGTATTCATCAGTTTCGTCTAATTTTAATTCGCTTCCAAATTTGTTTAATAATTCAAAAGAAATAACTTGTTCTAATAATTGTTTTCTTCCTTGTTCGTTATCAAACATCGCTTTTCTATCATCTGGATATTTTGATATTATTTCATTTAATTCTTTTTCAGTTATTTCTTGTGAACCAACTGTTGCTAATACTTTATTTTCCATTTTAAAGTCTCCTTTTCTTTCTATATATATTTACTACTTAATTCTATCAATATCTTAATAATTTAACAATCTAAATAATGTAACTTAAAGGTTTCTTATAAAAGTTTTACCTTTTATTTAATTTTATCCACAGAAAATATTCAAATTGTGGATTTTATCCACATTCAACCTTCAATTTTGTGGAGTATTTTCTTATTATTTTCTAACAAATAATAAGAAAATAAAAAAAGATGTTCAAATTGAACATCTTTTTTATCTGGTGGAGGTAAGGAGATTCGAACTCCTGACCCCCTGCGTGCAAGGCAGGTGCTCTCCCAGCTGAGCTATACCCCCAGAAATTTTGTATGGTGGCTCGAGCAGGAATCGAACCAGCGACACGAGGATTTTCAGTCCTCTGCTCTACCGACTGAGCTATCGAGCCACACTATACCTGGCAACGTCCTACTCTCCCACACGGTCTCCCATGCAGTACCATCGGCGCTATAGAGCTTAACTTTCCTGTTCGGAATGGGAAGGAGTGTT
>NZ_JAUSUF010000013.1 GCF_030813415.1 Eubacterium multiforme
TTCCTCCTCATTATCTAAACACACATATATATAATTTAATTTTTTCATTTTTATTAAAATTAAAAGGTTTTGAAATTTTTATTTCTTTTCCCTTTGACAGTTATTATTATATAATAGTAATTATCCGTTGTAAAGTCTTTTACAGAAATTTTTTAAATATAATTAATATTAAATCTATTACCATTTTTAAATACACTGTTTATTATTTTTCTAATGTATATTTTTGTTAAATAACAAAACAATGCCAAATTTTCAAATTATATATTATGACAATTGTATAATAATACAACAAAAAAAAGACTATAGATTAATCTATAGTCTTTTTCCCTTAACAGAAATTATCTGTTGTTTCTTTGTTGCTTTCTTGCTCTTCTGCAGTCTGGGCATCTTACTGGTTCGTTATCGAATCCTTTTTCTTTGTAGAATGCTTGTTCTCCTTCTGAGAAGATGAATTCCTTACCGCAATCTTTACATACTATTGTTTTATCCATTCTAATTCCTCCTGTTTAAAGACTTAATTAAAACTTATAAATTCTCTAAAAGGAGAAAGTTATAACCTAATTCATTCTTTAATCATTATTTGTATTTGTATTTCTACTTCTTTAATCTTAACAAATTAATTACTTTAAATCAAGTTTTTTTAAAAATTAAAGATTTTTTAGTTCAATTAAAAATTCTATTATTTTTATAATAAAATATAAAAATAGAGAGTTCGTAGAAATCTCTACAAACTCCCATATTTATAAACTATCTGTTATTTCTTTGTTGCTTTCTTGCTCTTCTGCAATCTGGGCATCTTACTGGTTCGTTATCGAATCCTTTTTCTTTGTAGAATGCTTGTTCTCCTTCTGAGAAGATGAATTCCTTACCGCAATCTTTACATACTATTGTTTTATCCATTCTAATTCCTCCTGTTTAAAGACTTAAGTTAAACTTATAAATTCTCTAAAAGGAGAAAGTTATAATCTAATTTATTCTTTAAAAATATTCTTTGTATCTCTACTCTATTAACCTTAACATAGTAATATAAAATATGCAAGAACTTTTTTACTACCTACTTTTACTATGATAATGTAATCATATTTAATTAATAAAAATTTAGTTTCTAAAATATTAATTAAAATACTTAGTTAAATGAAAATTTATATAAAAAATAAGTCTTAGAAAAATTTCTAAGACCTATTAATTAATCTATTTTTATGATTTTAAGCGAAATATCTATCTAATAATCCTTTGAATGCTTGACCATGTCTTGCTTCATCTTTACACATTTCATGTACTGTGTCATGAATTGCATCTAAGTTTAATTGTTTAGCTAATGTTGCTAAATCTTTCTTTCCTTGGCAAGCTCCAAATTCTGCATCTACTCTTGCTTTTAAGTTTTTCTTAGTGTCAGCTTCTAAAACTTCTCCTAATAACTCTGCAAATTTAGCTGCATGTTCTGCTTCTTCAAATGCTGCTCTCTTATATGTTTCTGCTACTTCTGGGAATCCTTCTCTGTCTGCTTGTCTTGACATTGCAAGATACATTCCTACTTCTGTACATTCCCCTACAAAGTTTGCTCTTAATCCTTCTATTACTCTTTCATCAACGCCTTTTGCTACTCCGATTCTATGCTCGTCAGCCCAAGCCATTTCTCCCTTTTGTTCTACAAATTTATCTGCTCCTACTCCACATACTGGGCACTTTTCTGGTGCAGCTTCTCCTTCATAAACATATCCACATACTTGACATACAAATTTTTTCATAATTTTCTTCCTCCTCATTATCTAAACACACATATATATAATTTAATTTTTTCATTTTTATTAAAATTAAAAGGTTTTGAAATTTTTATTTCTTTTCCCTTTGACAGTTATTATTATATAATAGTAATTATCCGTTGTAAAGTCTTTTACAGAAATTTTTTAAATAAAACTATATTCTAATTAAATATTCAAAAAATTTTATGAATAATTTGTTTCTTAAAAGATTTTTTTCTCAATAATTTAATTATATCTTTTATAAAAATAAATTGCTACTTAATTAACAAACAAAAGAAAAAGTTATCTATTCGTTAATAATTTTTCACTTTTAAAATGCAAATAATAATTTCCTCATTTATAGAAATTACAAATAAAATTTTAATTAATATACTTTATAAAAAAATTTATGTTTAGTTACTATTGATTTTAAATAGCCTCTTAGTCCCACTTAATTCCTTATTAAGATGATCTTAAAGTTCAATCTATCAATATTAATTTAAAACACAAACTACAAAAAAATAGAACTAGAAAATTTTAAATTTTCTAGTTCTATTTTTATTTATATATTTTAAGGGGTAGTGTGCTAATTATTTTTCAAAATATCTATCCAATAATCCTTTGAATGCTTGACCATGTCTTGCTTCATCTTTACACATTTCATGTACTGTGTCATGAATTGCATCTAAGTTTAATTGTTTAGTTAATGTTGCAAGTTCTTTCTTTCCTTTGCAAGCACCAAATTCTGCTGCTACTCTTGCTTCTAAATTTTTCTTAGTGTCAGCTTCTAAAACTTCTCCTAATAATTCTGCAAATTTAGCTGCATGTTCTGCTTCTTCAAAGGCTGCTCTTCTATACATTTCTCCAACTTCTGCATATCCTTCTCTATAAGCTTGTCTTGACATTGCAAGATACATTCCTACTTCTGTACATTCTCCAGTAAAGTTAGCTCTTAATCCTTCTATTACTCTTTCATCAACGCCTTTAGCTACTCCAATCCTGTGTTCATCTGCCCAAGCCATCTCTGCATCTTCTTCTACAAATTTGCATTTTGGTGCTCCACAAACTGGACATTTTTCAGGTGGTTCTTCTCCTTCAAAAACATATCCACATACTGTACACATAAATCTCTTCATAACTAATTCCTCCTTAAGTCATCTTATAACTTTTAATTTAATATTTTAAGTTTAAATTTACCATCTAGGGCTTGTTTAGTTATATTTCATAGCTATAAAATCAACAAATTTAAGCTTATCTTTTATTATTTTTATTCTTTTGTATTTTAAATAATTTTTCTTTTGTATAACATACTTTTATTTACATAATTTATCTTCTGTATATTATCTTTTTTATCTCTTGTTAATTAATATATTTATCTTTTGATACTCTTTAAGAGGCCTCTATATTTATATATAATACACTTAAATTTTTATAATAAAAGGTCTTTTAATCACATTTTACTCTTTGTTTAACCATAATTAAAATATAGTATTCTTTGTTAATATATATTCATATTACTTTTGCCTTTAACTTACTAGTTTTCTATTGTTATATCCACTTTAAAATATATTTTTATTATTTATTCATTATATAATTCCATTATTTTTTTGCATTCTTTTATTATTTCATCTTTTATTTTCTTAGGTTCTAAAACCTCAGCAGAACTTCCCATTTCCATTATCCATTTAATTACATCAGTTTTCCCTTCAATAATTCCATTATAAATTAAATAACCTTTATCGTTATAATCTTCTATTTTTTCATGAACTACCCACTTATGCTCTTTAAAACATTTTGCATATGGATAATATATTTTCAGCTTTATATTTATTTTTTCTCTATCACTGTATATTCCTATTCTACTATTTAAATACTCTTTAACATCAAAATTTCCTTTATTAAAGGTGTCATCTAATTTTTCCAATTTCTGAATTCTCACAAGTTTAAAATTTCTAATTTCTTTTCTAAATTCACAATAAGCAAGCATATAATTTGCTCCTTGATATAGATATATTGCATATGGACAAACTATTCTTGTCATACATACATCACTTAAATTTGAATATACTATTTTTAGCTTATTAGAATTTACTATACATTCATTTATAACAAACCATTTTTCTTTTAAATTTTCATTATATTTATTTTTTCTCTTAACTTGAGCAGTAGCATTTTCATTCCAGAACCAATTATTGCTTACTTTTTTATAATTAGATAAAACTTTTATAATACCAGAATTAAATTCTCCTTTAAGTGGAAATGTTCCAACTTGTATGCAATTAATTGCAAGTTCCAATGCTCTTATTTCATTATCAGTTAAATTGGCATTAAATGGTATATTTCTTTTAATACTATATCCTCCGTATCTCCCCCTTTCTTCCTGTATCATTATACCCGCCATACAAAGATCATCTTTATATCTACTTATTTGTCTTATATCAACTTCTAATTCTTCTGCAATTTCTTTTCTAGTCATTTTTTCCCTGCTTTTAAGGAGCATTAACATATTTAAAGCATTATTTACCTTACCCAATAGTATTTCCCTCCTCTAATTTTTAATTTTAATTACTAAATTATTAGTTGATAGCGCATTTCAAAATAAAAGTGGGATTTTGCCCCCTAGCAAAATCCCACTTAAAATAATTCCTAACTTTTGTCTTTATGATAATAGTTATACTATTAATTTACCACCTATTTTTGAGAAAACTTTTAATAAATTATGACAAAAGTAATTATTTGAATACCTTAATAATACACTTTAATGGTGACATATAAATGTAACAATATTATTTTGTATCTTATTAACTAATACTGTGTTATCATATTTAAAAAATGTTATATATATTTAAAAGCACAATCAATATTAATACTGAATTGAATATTTTTAAAATATTTTTTTCTGAAATTGTCTTATTAAGTCTATATCCTATAAAGCCTCCCAAAACACCACCTATAAGCATTACAGGAAGAACACTTAAATTGTAACTTGAAAATCCTGTTGTACAAGCTATAGATAATATTTTAGCTCCTTGTGAAAATAATATAACTATAATTGAATTTCTAGCTGCATCTCTTGCTTCCATATTGAAAAATATAGTAAATATGGCTACATTTATTGGTCCTCCACCTATACCTAAAAAAGCTGCTATAGCTCCAAGTATTACTCCAAGTATAAGTATTACAAAGCTACTTTTTAAGTTATACTTTTTGAATTTATCAGATTTATTCATATATAAAAATACAAATAACAATAAAATTATAAGCATTATACTTTGAATATTCATAATCAAAGTTTTATTTGGAACTTTTAAGACTAAAACTTTAAGTAACTTTTGTCCAACAATTCCTCCAAGTATTGATCCACCAGCTATTATAGTTGTCCTTTTTATATCTATCTTATCTTTTTTCATTAATTGTTTTCCTATAGATACAATAGACATTATAAATATTGTTGATGATGATAGTAAATTAACTGTTGGAAGAGAAAAACTTGATACCGCATCTAAAACGGGTTTTATTATAACTCCTCCTCCAATTCCAGCAGCAGCTCCAATTGTAGTTGCCACTATTGCTACTAAGAAATATATTATTATATTCATAGCATTCACCTAACTTATCCATTCTCTAAGGTTTTACATAAGCATATCCCTCATTTTGTTTCTTTATAAGTTCCATAACTCCAGCTGGAACTACTTTTACAAAATCACAAAGTTCATCTTTATTTATTTTCATCTTATTTAATGAATTATTACAAGCTGCAAAAACAACTCCTTTATTTGATAATTCACTAATTTCATCATAAAATCCAAGATCCTTTGAAACATTTTCTTTCAAATTAACTATTGGAGCTCCATGAACTAAAAGTTCAATAATTAAATCTTCTTTTTGTTTTAAAAGATTTACTATATTACCTAAAGCTAAATCCCATTTTTCTTTTTCATCTACATGTAATATAACTTTCATTTTTATCCTCTCCTTTTTTATACTTACATAATAACAACTTAAAATGTAATGACAATTTCAAAACTTTGAATAATATATAAACTTAACTATTAATATTTTATATTTACTCTTAACTTTACTTATATAAAAAAAGTAAGCTATCTTAAATTAAATAGCTTACTTCTTATTTATTAGACTGTTATTTTTAATTTTTTAACTAATTTAACACCTATAATTCCACCTAAAGTTAATGAAGGTAAGAATACCCAACCTGATAGTGACATATTACTTATTCCTGAGTATAATGCTCCAACATTACAACCTAATGCAATTCTTGCTCCATATCCCATTAATAATCCACCAATTATATAATATATAACATCTTTTAATTTAAAGTTCTTCTTAAAATTAAAGTGTCCTGCAAGTAATGGTGAAATTAAAGCACCAACTAGTATACCCATATTTCTCATTGAACCTGGATCATTAAAGAATCCACCTCTAACTGTATCCATTTGACCTTGGAACCATCCCCAAGTAGAAACATCAACTATTCCAAGAGCACCATAAAACCATGAAGCCCAATGAGCAAATACTGCTGTAACCCCCCAGCTTGTACCAGTTACTACTATTATAGAAATAAACATTATCATTAATAATACTGCACCAGTATAATATGACCATCTTCTAACAAAAAATTTATGATATGTTTCTTTACTAAAGAACTTATATTCCTTTGGTTCTTTTAAATCTTCTTCCCATTTTTCATATTTTAATGGTTCATATTCATTTTTTCTTTTTCTCATACTTTCATATTTCTTAGCTATTATGTATATAATTAAAAAGCCTAACAATGATAAAAGTATTGTTCCAATATAACCAAATACATCTGGTAAATAAACTTGTGCATGTACTTTAAAGAATACACTTTCTTTCCACCAAGGCATATCATGTGCACCCCAAAGTGCTCCTGTACAGAAGAAGAATAAAACTATAAGACCTCTTCCTTCTCCTTCACCTGCATCAGTTAATGTTCCTGAAGCACAACCTCCACCAAACATCATACCAATACCAAATAATATTCCACCAAGAACTGTAGCTATGTTTGCAGGTTCTACATAATCAGAACCTGGTATTATTGCTGCACCTGCAGCTGCTTTATATGCAACTTGTGCTCCATTTATGTATGCTCCATAGTGAATAGCAGCTGTTGCTATTAATGTTATTGCAAATAAAAACATTAAAGCTTTTGTTAAACTACTATCTCCAGTATTATATATTCTTCTTATTCCTCCAGCAAAACCAAATCTTGATCTTTGAAGTATATATCCAATTGACAATCCTATTAACAATTGAAATGTTAACATATTATTTTTTGAAAATTGGAAAATTGCAAGTGCTATCATAGCAAATAATAATATAAATCCTGATACAACTTGTTTCTTATTCATATTCATATGTATAATTCCTCTCTTTATTAAATTTTAAAATTTATATTAAGGAAACTTATCTTTTGCCTCCTTAATATAATTTATATATTCATTAATAATAGATAACTTCTAATCAAAGTTATATTTTGTTACTATCTTATCTCTCTTTTGTGTCATATCATTAAAATATTCATAGAAACAAATTCCCATAAAACCGCCTGCAATATTATATATATTATTGAATCCTAAATGCTTAAGAGCTAAACATGCATTATAACTTCTTTGTGCACTTCTACAATGTAAATAAACTGGTCTATCCTTTGGAATTTCATCTAATCTATCTCTAATTTGACTTAAAGGAATATTTTTAGCATTTATTATATGTCCATTTTCATATTCATCTTCTTCTCTAACGTCTACTATAAATGCTCCCTCTTGTACTAATTCTCTAACCTTTGTAACATAAACTTGTTTAAATGTCTTTTGCATTAAATTTGATCCAACAAGTGCTGCATGATTTACAACATCCTTAGCAGTTCCAAAAGGAGGTGCATAGCAAAGCTCTAAATCTCTTAAATCCTCTAATGTTCCATTAAATTTAATTAATGTAGCTATAATATCTACTCTCTTATCAGCTGCTCCTCTACCTATTGATTGAGCACCTAAAATTCTTCCTGTTGGAACTTCATATATAAGCTTAAAGTGTAATGGTTCACTGCCTGGCATTAATCCAACTTTATCTTGTGGAATAACTCTTACAACATCATAATTAATATTTAAATTTAATGCTTTTATTAATCCCTCTGTAAGTCCTGTTGATGCTCCATTATATCCAAAAACTTGTATACATGATGAACCAATGTATCCAGTATTTCTATTTGGAATTCCATTTATGTAATCTGCCACTGCTCTTGCTTGTTTTTGAGCTGGTCCTGCAAGAGGTAATCTTGTAATTTGTCCTGTTAATGGATTAAATACTTCTACAGCATCTCCAACTGCAAATATATTTTCATCATTTGTTCTGTAATTTTGGTCAACCTTTATTCCACCAGTTTGTCCAATTTCAATACCAGCTTCCTTTGCAAGGTCTGTTTCTGGAGTAACACCTATTGCCATAACTACTGCATCAGCTTTAATTTTCTTTCCTGATGCTAAAACAACTGTATCTTTCTCAAAAAACGCTACCTTATCACCTAAAATTAAATTAACTCCTCTGTCATACATTTCTTTATGTAATATTTGAACCATATCATAATCAAATGGTTTCATTATTTGATTCATAGCTTCAACTAAAGTTACATTATAACCAGCTTCAATTAAGTTTTCACAAACTTCTACTCCTATAAAGCCTCCCCCAATAACAGTTATATCTTTAGTTTCATTATCATTTATAAAATTATTTAATTTAGCAATGTCAACTACATTTCTTACTGTAAATGAATTAACTTCTTCTAATCCTTTTATAGGTGGAACAATAGCCTTTGCTCCAGGAGAAAGTATTAATTTATCATAACTTTCTGTATATTCTTTACCATTTACAACGTTTTTTACTCTAACTTCTTTCTTTTCTCTATCAATTGCAATAACTTCTGTATAAACTCTTGCATCTATTCTATATTGGCTATAAAATTTATCAGGTTTCATTAAAACTAGTTCATCACTATCTTCAACAATTCCACTTAAATGATACGGAAGGCAACAATTTGAAAATGACACGTGAGGTCCTCTTTCAAACATTATTATATTATCTTCTTCATTAAGTCTTCTAAGTCTAGCTGCAGTTGAAGCTCCACCTGCAACTCCTCCAACAATTACAAATTTTCTACTCAATATACTCATCTCTTTCTATATTTTAATAAATAAACTTCTCATAACATTGTGATTTATTTCACGTTAAAAGCTTAACATATCTTTAACATTCTGCATAATAACTCTTTGTTATCTAAGCATAAATAATTTTTATAGCAAGACTTTTATTTAAAGGGATAAACAAGGATATTTTGCCATTTAACACATAATTTTATAAAAAATTTTTCTCTCTTCTAGTTTGACAGTATATGTGGGGTACTATAAAATAATATTAAATTCTATTAAATGTTTATAAAAAATATATATTTTTTTAACAATAAAATTTATAACTAGGGATGTGTTTTTAAATGAATTTAACTTATTTACAATCCTTTTATACAACAGTTAAATGCAATAGTATATCAAAAGCAGCTAAAGAATTGCATCTTACACAACCAGGTCTTAGTATGCAACTTCAAAACCTAGAACAGGAAATTAACGCTAAAATTTTAATTAGAAGCAATAAGGGTGTATCTCTTACAGCTGAAGGTTCTGTATTATTTGAGTATGCTGAAAATATGCTTTCTCTTAAAGATAATATATTGAAAGATATACAAAATTTAAATAACAAAAACAAATCAATTAAATTATGTTCTTGCAAAAATTTAGGTGAACATATTCTACCATGTAGCCTTTATACTTTTAAAGAAATATATCCTGATATTGATATAAGTATGGAAGTTAGTAACTCTACAACGGTAATAGAAAAAATTAAAAATCATGATATAAATATAGGAATAATACAAGAGATGGAAATACCAGATGATATAGATGCTATTCCAATATTAAAAGATAGATTAGTTCTTACAGGAGGACCTCAAAGTACTATAAATAATATGACTCTTGAAGAATTGAAAAATATTCCATTAGTTTCTAGAGAGGTTGATTCTGCAAATCAAGTTCTTCTTGAAAATAGATTAAATAATTATAATATTAAATTAAATGATTTAAATCTTGTACTATCTCTAAATTCTCCTGAAGCAATAAAGTCTTCTTTAAGAAGTAATATGGGCTTTGCATTTTTACCAGAAACAACCATAGAACATGAAATTCGAACATCTAAACTAAAAAAAATCCTTATAAAAGATTTTGATATTCCATTTAACTATTACTTTGTACATAGAAAAAATTATCAATTTACAAATCATGAAAAGAAATTACTTAGTTTTTTAAAATCAAAAAATAGATGTTTTTGTTATTAAAAATTTACCTGTCTTAAAATGGACATAACTATAAGGGTAAAATTGCAATTTGCAATTTTACCCTTTTTTATATAACTACAAAACATTATTTTTTAATTATTAATGTTAACATTCCTTTTTCTATTAGATTTAACAAAATAAAATATTCCACCAAATAGTATCCATAAGCTTAATGCAAATAATTCAACAGATTTTAAAGAAGCTGGTGAACTTGGTACTAAAAGTAAAAATATAAATAATGAACTTATTAATATTCCTAAAATTCCAAATATCCTTTTTGAAAAAACATTATTATTTTTAAATACTATAAAAGAAACATATAGATATGCAATAGAAGCTCCAAGAGAAGACATATTCACAATAACATTAATAACTTCTCTTCCAAACCAAGGAGCTATAAGGCTAATTATTGATGTAAATATTATTGCATTTTTTAGCACTCCCTCTTTATTTTTCATTGAAAGTCTATCCCATATCATTCCTTTAGATGAAACTGATCCAATAAGTTTTGTTGTACATATCATAAATCCATTAATACCACTTATAACAGCTGCTGTAAGTGCAATTATAAGAAGTATAAATCCAAAGGTTCCTAAAAATTCAAATACAGCACTTCCAAGTGCCCAATGTTTTAATATTGCATCATTTCTAGAATAAGCCATAGCTGTTGTAATATTTAAAATGTTATATATTAGCGTTCCAATACTTAAAGATATTATTGCAACCATAGATGCTTTTTTAGGTGAAAATTTAAATTCCTGACTTAATTGAGGAATTGCATCAAACCCAATAAAAGCAAAAGGAGTTATTGCAAATATAGTTAAAACCTCCTTTAGATTAAAAGAGTAGTTGTTTAAATAATTTGAAATTATAACTTCTTTATTTGTTTTAAAAATCATTCCAATAAATACTGAAAAAATCATTATAACTAATAATATTATTATGATATTTTGTATTTTACTTGTGCTTTTTATTCCTTTTATATTTATATAAGCAAATAATATTATAACTATAGCTGATGTTAGCACTTCTCCAAAATAAACTGGACTTCCTGCTATTTTATATAAATATCCAAATTTTAATATTCCTCCAAATAATTTTTCAACTACTAGTGGAAAGGCTGTAGCATTTAATGGAATCATAGTAAGATAAGCTAAAATAAGAAACCACCCTACAATAAAGCCATGCTTTTCTCCTAGATATTTATAAGTAAAACTAAATTCTCCTCCCTCTTCCCTGTGGCATTCCATCATTACCCTATAATTTTTTTCTATTATTATAATGCAAATAGTACCAAGTATTAATCCTATAGCTGTATTAATCACTCCAGCTTTACTTAAAAATTTTGTTCCTGGAAGCATAAATGCTCCCCATCCAATAATTGACCCAAGTACTATAGAAAATACATCAAATCTATTAAGATATTTCTTCATATGTTCTCCTTTAAACAATTTTATAATTGTTAATTTTTTATCTATATAAATGTTACTATATTTATTCTATCCTTTGTAATAACAATTAATTATAGTAGATAAAACTTTTTTATATCAAAATAATAAAAAAGTAAGTTATATTAAAGGAAGTTTAAATTTCTATATAATCAACATGTAAATGAAAAATATCCAAAATAAAAACTCATATATTCATAACTTTATTAGCAACTTATCTATAAGCTAGCATAAAAGCTCTTTGAATATATGAGTTTTAATTTATTTTGATATTAAATTTATACCATATATAACGTATTCATTTTTCCATCCACTAAAAATATATAATATGTAATTTCCTTTTCTATCAGGTACCTTTATTTTCTCAGTTGTTTTTCCTATCGATTCAAATAGTCTTTCATCTAAGTCAACAGCTTTATCTCCATCTAATAAACAAATACCTATACATTCCTGATTGTACTTAGTAAAATTTATGTCTATATACTGTCCTGATTTTGCTATAATTTTAGGAAGTCCACTTCCTTTTATAACATCTTCTTTTTCCTTTTTTACTATTTTAATATTATCTTTTTTTGATGAGTATACAATTATTTTTCCTTCTTTTGAAGTGTCCTCATCTTTTATTATTACTTTCGGAAGACTGTTTTTTTCTTTTTTGGAGATACCTTTTTTCCCATCTTCCCTTTGCTCTTTAGAGCCACCATCATAACTTTGTAAATATAATTCCAATTCAGATACATCCGTATCTTCTGTAGGTGTACTAACCCTTCTTTCATATATTATGCATCCAGATAATGCTAACACAATTCCTAAGGTAATCGTTAGTACTAAATACTTTCTAAAACTTTTCTTCATTCTACTTCCCCCATGTAATTTTCTTAAGCAAGTAAATACATTTATATATTTATTCTATCATTTTTAGAGAAATATTCCAGTGCATTTTCCAATTTTAAAATACACTGTATTTTGTTTATATTATGTACTTATATTTATATTTCATAAAACAATACCCTTTAAATGTTTTAAATACTTAATTCATTTAGATTTTTATTCTTAAATATTATAATTTTAATATTATTTTTGTTTAAATAAAATTTATTTTAAATCTTCTATAAAAACATAATAAAATATTATTTCCCCTATGTTGAACTAACATTTATTTTAAATAAAACTAAAAAACTTATTAATAGTTACTTAAGTAACCCTCTAAAAATCTATCTAAAACAAAACTTAATTTTCAAATTTAACATTGTTAACCCATTTATTAATAATATTAAGTTTAAAAGAATTAACTCTAATATGTAATAACTTATTTTTAATAATCAATTAAATGCCTTTATATGTCTTTTCCACTCTGATAATATAAATGTCATTAAATAATATTTATTTTATAAAAAATTAAGGAGGTGGATGAAAACCTTATAGTAATTAATCTGTAATTAAAGTTTTAAATTACAAGGGGGTGCTTTATTTGAAAAAATACAAAGGTTATATATATATCTTTCTAACTGCTTTATGTTTCAGTACTCAAGAAATAACTGGTAAATATTTAGCATTAGATCATCTTAATGCATATCAAATAAATTCAATAACATTTCTAATTGGTGCTATTATTCTTTTGCCAATGGCTTTAAAGGATATAAAGAAAAATCACCTTAAACTTACTGCAAAAGACTGGGGATATCTTTTAATTTTAGGTCTTGTACAAGTTACTATAGGTATGTCACTTTTACAAGAAGCTTTATTATTTACTACTCCAGCTATTGTCGCTATAATTGTTTGTTCAAATGCAATGATAACTATTCCAATTGCAAGGGTCGTTTTAAAAGAAAAAATGGATAAAAAAGCTTGGATTCCTATAATAATGGCTGCAATTGGAATAGTTATTATATTCAACCCATTATCTGGTGGTGCTTCTGGAAAAGGTTTATCAGATCATATAATTGGTGTTACACTAGCACTTTTAGGAGCAATATCAATATCTTTCTTTAATGTATTAGCAACTAAAACAATAAATAAATATGGTAAAGCTGTAACAAATAGTTTTTCTTTCTTTCTTGGTGTAGCAGTTATGTTTATATGTATGCTAGTTCTTCATATCCCAATTATAAAAGGAATACATCTACATGATTTAGCATTGCTATTATATGTAGGTATAGTTGTTAAAGGACTTGGCTTCTTATTCTTCGTTAGTGCTATGAAAGAAACTTCAGCAATAACTGCAACAAGTGTATTTTATATAAAACCAATTTTAGTACCTATACTAATGTTTTTAATTATGGGACAAGTAATTAAACCAAATGTTTTACTTGGAACAGTAATAATAGTTTGCTCATCACTTATACTTTATAAAATTAAAAAGTCAAATGCAGCACATAACTTAAGTCCTTCTCATTAAATTTTTATATATAAAAAGGAGTATCTCTTATTTTTTAAAAGATACTCCTTTAAAATCTTATACTAAACTAATTCAAGTTCAGTAATTTCTTTGCTTATTATTTCTGCTGAAACTTTTTGGACTAATGATCCTCCAGATGTTGCAAAAACATCACTTGAAATAATTAAATCCATTATTGTATTTGCAGTTGTATTATTTACATCATCTTTTATATCCTTAATAGATATACTAACTTTTTTGTCTAATTCGTTTTTAAACCCCATTACTAATGATTTTTCTATCATATTTATTCCCCCTTAATATTTATTTCTTAGGTTAAATTTTTATTCAGTTTTTGATAAAATACTATCTTCTTCCCTTTCTATTGCAACTATTGGATATTTTACAATTCCTGATAATGCATCTCCTAAATTATATAATTTCTCATCTGTTGCAGTTAAGTTTATATTATTAAATTTTTGATATTTAATAATATCCCTTCCATTACCATCCTTACCTCTTTTATAGCTAAATTTTAAAGCTATTTGATCAACTGTTTTTGTTATCATTCTTACCAACTCCTTTCACCTAATATATATGCACTTATATAAAAAAACTAAAAAGGATATTAGAAGATTTTTTAATTATCCTCTAATATCCTTTTAATTAATCCACATTATTAGTTCATTTCACTAATAATCCACACTTTTATAAACTCCTCATCCCTAAAAACTCTATTATTTTTTTCTCTAAAAAAAACTTTCCTATCGCACATATTCTTAAACCATTTAACCATAATTTCTCCCCCTTTTATCTCTAGTAAACATTTTCATTTTTCATAAATATTATACCATATTATCCTTTTCATGATAATATTTGTATTTTAATATCCCTTTATTTTTATTAATACACATTATAAATTTTTATAAAAAAATTTTGTCTAAGTGGAACAAAAATCTTAAAATCTTTTTGTTTCACTTAGACAAAATTAATTTAACTTCTCTTTTAATTCTTGTGCATTTATTTCAGTAATAACATCTTTATTAGCTTTAATCTCTTCTTCAGTTCTTTTTCTTCCATTTGTAATTTCGATTTTTTCTTTTCTTCTAGTTAAAACCCTTAAAGAACAACCACCTAGTGATAATATTGAAACCGAAATTAAAACCGTCAACAAAATTGCTAACTTTTTCCCCTTCATTTGTTCCTCCAATATTTATTTTATCTTTTGTATTTACATCTAGTTTACATATTATTAATAAACATTATAATTTTATAATATTATTAAAAATTTTTCAACAAAAAATAATCTTAAAATATTATTCTCATAAATTTTACTTAAAATTTTTAAGAAAATACTTTAAGATTATTAAAAAAATTAAATACTGGGAGTGTGTAGAGTGCATTTAATTATTATTTTTTCTCTTTAAATATATTAAATATTGTAGCTCCTATTGCTAGTGTAGCAACTCCTACTGCTAACTTTTTCTTATGTGGAAAAGTAAACTTTTTAGGTTTTTTTGATTCTACAATAACTAAACTACTATCACCTTGATTGTTATAATTTCTGTAAAGACTTTTAAGTCTTAAATATTTTTCCATTGAAAAGTTATTCATTAAATCTGTAGTACATCTATCAATATAACTTCCTAAACTTTCTTTATTCTTTCTTTCAATTCTTTTTCCATTATCATCATCAAATACATCATTTTCTATTGCTTCTTCTTCTAATCTTTTAATTATAGCTTCATTTTCATTCCATAATAATGCATTTATTAACTGTTCCTTAAGCATACCCATCCCCTCCGTTTATTAGATCATTTCTTTAATTTAATTATAATATTTTTCTATAAATATTTCCCCTACAAACTTATTAAAATTGATTACAAATATGTTACTTTTCTTATTTATAAATAAAGCGCCTAATAGAAAATACAAATTATTTTTCTATTAGGCACTTTTATATTAATTATTTGAATTTATTTTTTTATTTAATTCAATAATACTTCCTCTTTGATCCTTATTTATTGTTTTCATATCAATTTTTTTAAGTTCATCTTCAGCAGCTTTATATTTATTTGCTTTTACAAACTTTTGTGCTTTCTTTATATGTGCATCATTTGATTGTTTCTTACTTTCTATATCAGTAAGTTTACTTTTTAAATTATCTATATCATCTTTAATTGCAAAATCTTTATATTCTACTGGTATCTCATTTAATTCTTTTTCTGATTTTTTATATTCTCCATCTTGAAAATGAGTTACAGCACCTAAATAATCACTAACTATATTCATTAACGTATTTGCTTCTTTGTTATTACTATCTTGATCTAATGCATCTTGTAGTGCATCTTGTGCCTTCATATATTGTTTATTATTTATATAGTCCTTTCCCTCTTGAATTGACTTTGTAACCATTGAATTTTGGCAACCTACTAAAGATAATCCTAAAAATATTACTGCAATAATCCCACTTATTTTTCTATTTATTTTTTTCATTTTTTCTCCTCCTTTATTGAAGAATTTTATAGTTTAATTATATAATAATTATTTTAAAATTAATCAAATTTCACAATAAATTTTCAAAAAACATAAAATTTTATATTAGATTTATTCATTTGATGAAATATTATATTATGTTATTATTATATTATCTTATAAATAACTACATTGGAGGACTTTTAGTGGATATTTTGTGTGAAATCCAAAAAATGTATAATGATTTTTCTGATAAAGAAAAAAACATTGCAGATTATATTATAAAAAATAGTAATATGATTAAAAATATTAATATTAAAGAATTAGCTAAAAATACAGGAACTTCTGGAGCTACTATTACAAGATTTTCAAAAAAAATTAGTTGTGATAGTTTTGTTGATATGAAAATTAAGTTAAATGCTCATAAAGTAGAAAAAGAACATAGTAATGAAATGGATATGTTCTCATATGTATATCAATATTATAATGAAGTTATTGAAAAAACTAAGTATTTAATAGATAAAAATTCTATATTTAATATAGTAAATGAAATTAAAACTGCTAATAAAATATATATTTATGGAGTAGGTAGTTCAGGTCTAACTGGTGATGAAATAATGCAAAGATTATTAAGAATGGGCTTTAATGTTCATTGTATATCTGATTCACATATGATGATAATAAATAGTTCAATAGCTTCAAAGGATGATTTAGTTATTGGTATTTCAATTTCAGGAGAAACAACAGAAGTTGTAAATGCTCTTAGAATATCCAAAAATAACGGAGCTAAAGTTGTTTCAATTACAAGTTTTGAAAATAGTTCTATAACAAAGTATTCTGATATTAATTTTACAGTTTATAATGCTAAATTTGTTGATAAAGAAAGATTTATAAATTCTCAATTTTCAATTATGTATCTTTTTGATTTAATTTCTATGGTACTGCTTAAAGATGCAAACTTAAGCAATAAGATGCAAATAACTGTTGATGCAATATTAAAAGGCGTATAAAATTATACGCCTTTTAACATTTATTAGTATTTATTTTATATAGCTTATTTAAAATTAAAATTACAAATTGCTTTTTATAATTATTTTATACTTTTATAAGGATATCTTAAAGGCAATACAGACATAAATTCTTTTAATTCTATAATTTTATTATCATCATTAAATTTTATCCATGACACACCATTAAAATCATTTATATCTTCATTATGTTTATGTTTAAAATACCACTGACAAATAAATGTTTTATCTAATATTATAATATCTTTAATATCCCAATTTAATACTTCACTGTTTTTGTGCCAATCATCAAACCATTTTTTAATCTCTTCTAGTCCACTATATGCAGGTCCCCATGATTCTATATAAGATACATTTTTTGAAAAAGTTTCTTCAAGAACAGAATTATCATTAACTATCCATGAATTAAAATATTTTTTAACTATACTTTCTTTACTCCATCTATCTGCCTTTTTATCAATATTTTTTATAAAATCATTTTTACCATTACAATATCCATCAATATCATATTTAAATTTTTTTGCTAAATCTATCTTCAAATTTTCATACTTTTTTGCTTCATCTTTATTGGAATTCATATAATCCCTAAAATTTAAATGTCGTTTTATTTCTTTATTTCCTGTCTGAAAAATATGTATATGGTGAGTTCTATTATATAGACCTTTAATAAAAAATCTACGTTCCTTTATCCCAAATTCACCTTTTTTTATATAGCCTAATTTCATCATAGCCTCATTATAATTATCAATATTTTTAATATCCTTTACTTCAATTAAAATATCTATTACAGGTTTAGCATATATTCCTTTAATTGATGTACTGCCTATGTGATGAATTTTTATTATTTCATCATTCATTATATCTTTTATTTTTCTTGATTCTTTAATAAATTCTTTTTCCCAATTCTCATCATAAGGAACAACTTCTATTACCCTTGCTTTATCTTCATTTATCAAAAAAATCCCCCCTCTATTTAATTTAATATAATTATATTAAATTTCATGCTTTATACTTATATTACTATATTTATCTATTTTTATGTAAGTATTGATTTTATACAGACTTATATTAAGCTTTAATAAACTCACTAATGAACTTTTAGTAAACATTTACACATTGTAAATAATTTAAAAGGATTTTTAATTATTTGTATAGAAGTAATAATAAAGGAAGGTGGTTATTATGAAAAAAAGATTATTATTACCCTTAGATGGAAGTGATAGAGACTTAATAGCCCTTAATTATGTGAGAAATAATTTTGATCCAAAGGAAACAGATGTAGTATTACTAAATGTAGGAGAAATAGTATTTATTAATGGTATGGTTGTCCCTGAAATACTAACTGAAAATAAAAATTCAGGAAATGACATATTAAATAAAGCTAGCATGGAATTAAGTGAGTTTAATTGTGAAAAAGAATTTGCATTTGGCTATGTAGACAAAGAAATTTTAGACTACTCACAAAGTGAAAATATTGATGCCATTATTATGTCAAAGAATACTAAGAAAAAGTTTATAGCAATTGTTGGTTCTGTTACTGCTCAAGTACTAAAAAAAGCAAGATGTACTATGATAATACTTCCTCAATCTTAAAAAAATTAGTCCCTGTAATTTAACAGGGACTTTATTTATTATATTATTTTAATAATTTTCCTATTATTTCTGTTGCATCCATATACTTTGCAATAGATTTATCATAATTTAATCTATCGATTATTCTAGCTAAGAATTCTGACATATCAACGCCTTTAAACCATTTAGAATCCATTAATTCTTGTGGTATATATGTTAAGTTAGTGCAATATACTCTTGATATTACTCCATCTTCATAATATTTCTTAAACTTATCTAATCCTTCTGTAAAGAATCCAAATGTTGTAGCAACATATACGTTTCTAACATTTCTAGTCTTTAATTCTTTTGCAATATCAAGAACTGATTCTCCTGATGCTATCATATCATCAACTATTAAAACATCTTTTCCTGAAATTTCTCTTCCCATATATTCATGTTGAACAATAGGATTTTTACCATTAACAACTAAAGAATGATCTCTTCTCTTGTAGAATAAGCCAACATCAACACCTAAAACACTTGAATAGTATATAGCTCTATCCATAGCTCCAGTATCAGGGCTAATTACAAGTAGCTTTTCTTTATCTAATTCTAATGAAGATTCGTTGCTTATAAGTGCTTTTACAATATCATATGTTGGATATATATTTTCAAAAGATAATAAAGGACTAGCATTTTGAACATTAGGGTCATGTACATCAAAAGTAATAACTTCATCAACACCTAATCTTTCAAGTTCTTGAAGTGCTAATGCACAGTCTAAAGATTCTCTACCCTTACGTCTATGCTGTCTTGATTCATATAAAAGTGGCATAATTACAGTTATTCTTGCAGCTTTTCCTTTAATAGCTGAGATAGTTCTCTTTATATCTTGGAAATGTTCATCTGGACCTTTATGATTTATAAATCCAAACATTTTATATGTACAACTATAATTTCCAATATCACATAAAATATAAATATCCTTTCCTCTAACACTTTGAGAAATCTTAACTTTTCCTTCTCCATTAGAAAATCTTATTTCTTCAGTTGGTATTAGGAATGATTTCTTAGAATTTCTCTTCTCTTGAATATACTTATCAACAGCATTTCCTAATTCTGTACAGCTTTCTAATGCTATTATTCCTAATTCATGGTTTAATTCAGTCATTTATCTATCTCCTTTTTTATATTTTAAAATATAGTATATCATTTTTCATATATAGTATATCATTTTTATCCTATATTTCATATTAATTGTATTAATTTTTATAATTTTTTTATTTAAATACTTGCTATAATTTATTCTTTATATAATGTAACATATATTATTGTAAAATAATAAAATTAATTTTTAAATATTATACTTAAAAAGATCTATACTATTTCTATTCAATTTAATTATAATATTACCTATTTTATTTTCAAGTTCTTTTTTATAAATATAAATTATTAATACATCTTTATAAATATATATTAATAAACCTATTAAACTTGTACTAATTATATTATACAATAATTAATATTTACTTACATTAATAATATTAATTATTATAATAATTTATTGAACTAAAAAAAGAGAATTAAACTTTAAAGTTTAGCTCTCTTTTCTAATAATTTAATTAACTAAATATTGTTCTTTCAAAATTTCTTATTTTCTCTCTATTTCCATAATCTACTTTAACTTCGTAAAGGCTTATTTCATTATCACTTATATCATACTCTTCAGTATCTATAGGATCTGAGCCTGTAGCATAATCTTCCAATATATCTAATAGAGCTGAAGCTGGTGCCATAGCATCCTTCTCATAGAATCCTCCAGTAGTTAAGTCTATATTTATACTTAATAATGAGTCTAACCCATCATGTAAAGTTTCATCATCAATTCTATTAAAATATTTAAGTAATAAATATAATGCTGTATTTAACTTTTTGCAATCTACATTTGGAAGTTTTTCAAGCTCGTCTTCACTAAGTAAAATTCCATAGTTTAATATTCCCTCTATTATTTTTAAACCTTGTAAACTTGTAACTTCTCTATATTTTATATGTTTAATTAAATTTTCTTTGTCATTACTATTTATGTTATTATTTATCATTATTATCTTTTTTAGTAATTCATTAATGTCAAATTTTTTCATATGTATCATCTCTTTTCTTTATAGTATTATACAATATAATTTTAACAAATTTATTAGTACAAAAAATTAATCAATGATTATTTTTTTATAAATATTTCTTAATTTTTTTAAAATCTTATTAATTTAATTCTTAACTTTTATTAATTTACCAATACTATTTTCAATTATTTCTTGAACTATTTCTATTTCTTTTATAGTAAGTTTAAAATTATACTCCTCTTCAGTTTTTCTAAAACTATTTTCTATAATCTCTATAACCTCTTTATTATTATTTATATATTCTTCCTCTTTATCTGATTCTAAGTTAAGACCATGATTTAATATTAATCTTTCTATCATAACGCTTATATGAATATATAAAAGCATTCTAAGGTAAGCTGAAAAATCTAAATTAAAGGAATTTTCCATTTTTAATATTATTTGCTCAACATCATTTATAATTTTATTTGGATTAAGTATACTTAATTGATTCATTATATTTTGAAGAGAAAATATCTTTGTAAGTTCTTTTCTTATCTCTCCAATTTTTTCTTTTTCTAAAAACTCAAATAATACTTTATCTAAAGCATCTTCATTATTTGATGAAACTAAATCTTCTAACAAAATACAGCTTATTCCTTCTATTTTTAAATCAGTTGTGCTTATTATAAGTTTAATATCATATTCTTTAAATATTTCATCATCAGCACCTCTATTTGCTAAGTTTCCATATTCATAAGGAATAATATTAATATCAACATCTCCAAGTCCTTTAGCTAAAAGTTCTTTGATTTTAACAGATGTACCAAGCCCTGAAATACAAGTTGTAAGTATAGCTCTCTTTTTCTTTTTGAACTTTATAAAGTTGTACTCTATTTCTGAATTTTCCTTAATAAAATCTTTAATGTGGTTAAAATTCTCACCCTTTACAACTTTCTTTGAAATATTAATAACAAATTCAGTTGTAATATTATTTACAACTAAAATATTTCCCTTTATTAATCCTTTTAACTCCTCATCTATTAATAATAAACTTTTCATATCAACTAATATAACTGTATCTTTAGCATTATTTGATTTTTGCATATAGTTTTTTAGTATTTTGGTAGTTTCCTCTAAAGAAATATTCATAGGTATATCAATAGCATCAAAAATAAAATCTCCAAAATATTTATTAACTGCACTTGCAATGCTACTTCCCGTTGAATAGCCATGTGCAATTATTATTCCATTTATTTTTATTTCTTTATTATCCATTAGTGTAAAAATATATAAAGCAATAAATAATTTTATACTAAAATCACTATTAAAGTCTAAATTATTACTAACATTTCTAAGTATCTTTTCTGCAATTATGTATTGTCTTGAAAAATCTTTTATTTCTATATTTTCTAATTTATTTTTAAGTTCTTCCTTAAATTCCAAATGTAGTCCATTACATTTAGAGAAAAATAATAATATTCTACTAAGTACCTTTGAAGTACTTCCATAATATCTAAGTCCATAATTTTCATTTATTATTTTTAATGTATTTGTTACTATATTTAAATATATATTTTCTAAAATATCATTACTATATTTTTCGTTATAAACTATGTGACTTAAACAAGTATTCATAACAATAGTAATTCTATGTCTTAGCTCTTTCATTGATAATTGTTTTTCATTATACTTTAAAAGAATATTTATAAGGTCTTTATATTCATCTTCTATATATTTTTCAATAGTTCCTTCTCTCTTCTTTTCCTCTTCAAGTTTCTTTTTATTTTCTTCATATTCATCCATAACTTCCTTATGAAGAAAATAAACTGGTCTGCTTTTAATCTTTATAACTTTATTTTCTGTTACTAAAAGGTTTAAATAATGACTAACAACATTTCTTCTTAATTTTAATATTTCTGCAATTTCAAGAGTTTGTACTCCTTCAAAATTTTCATCTTTAAGCAATTCTAAAGTTAATTCTTTTAAACATTTTTCTATTTTATCTTTATTACTCACTTATTCTTCCTCTCAAATTTTAATTTAATCCTTTTCATATGAATTATATCATCTCTATAAGAAATGATACAACATTTGCTATGCTAAATAAAATTCATTTAACTTTTTCTTTCTCTCTTTCCAATCAGGCATTACATCATCTAAAACTTTATAAAAATTCTTACTATGATTAGCCTCTACTAAATGTGCTAATTCATGACACATAACAAATTCAATTTCATAAATAGAAGTTTTCATAAGCTCACTATTTAATGTTATAACTTTTTTAATTGGATTACATGATCCCCATCTGCTCTTCATCTTTCTTATTTTTATTTCAACATGAGGAATCCTATAGTGTAAAAATACTTTAAACATATTGGTATAAATACTTTTAAATGTTTCTTCACACTCATTTCTATACCATTTATTTAGAAGTATTTCCTTTTTTCTATTATTATTTTTATCTTTTAAAAATACATATATTTCATCTTTCCCTTTTTTAACATATTCCTTTTCACTTTTTACAGCTTTTATCTTATATATATTTCCTAAATATTTAATGTTATCTTCCTTTACCTTTTCTGCTTCCTCTAATGATTTTTTTCTTCTTTCATTAAATTTTTCTTTGTGATTTAAAATCCAATCCATTTTTCTCTTTATAAAATCTATAATATAACTTTCATCAATTTTACTATTTGCAGTTACAATAACATCTCCATTTGTTTTAACTCTTAAGTTTATGTTTTTTACATTTTTTCTTATAAGAATAAAGGAAAGACTTTTTCCATTATAACTTATGTTAAGTTTCTTCATAAATTTCTCCTAATCTTTACACTATACAATTTATATAATATAACTTTACTAATTAATTTACAACAAAACATAAGAAGGTACATAGTTTTTTAGCTATGTACCTTCTTATTTGTTTTATATTTTAATTATTTATCTTTAGAACCTTCATAGTCCTTAATAAACTTTTCTATCCCTGCATCAGTTAATGGATGCTTTGTCATTTGAATTATAACTTTATATGGAATAGTTGCAATATTCGCTCCTGCCATTGCTACATCTAATACATGCATTGGATTTCTTATACTTGCTGCTATTATTTCAGTTTCTATTCCATGTATTGCAAATAATTCTGCTATTTCACTTACAACATCTATTCCTGGATTTCCTATATCATCTAACCTTCCAAGAAATGGACTTACAAAACTAGCTCCAGCTCTTGCTGCAAGTAATGCTTGAAGGGGAGAGAATATTAGTGTTACATTTGTTCTTATTCCTTCCTTTGAAAGTACGCTAACTGCCTTAAGTCCTTCTTCACACATTGGTATTTTTATTACTATATTTTTATGAAGTTTAGCTAATTCTCTAGCTTCTTCAATCATTTTTTCACTTTGAAGACTTATAACTTCTGCACTTATTGGTCCATCTACTATACTGCAGATTTCTTCTATAACTTCCTTTAGATCTCTTCCTTCTTTTGCTATTAATGATGGATTTGTTGTTACCCCTGATAAAATTCCAAGTTTACTGGCTTTTCTTATGTCTTCTACATTAGCAGTATCTATGAATATTTTCATAAAAACTCACTCCTTTTTAAATATTAAAACTTAATTTAATTATATAATGTATAACCTTTACAAATAGTCTTTTCCTAAACTTTTCACTAAATGTTAATTAATATATAATTATAAATTAGTTAAACTATATAATACTTTAAAACTTTTTTAATCTAATGAATCTTTATTAATTATTTAAGGCTTTATTAAATTTTTCTTCTATAAAATCTCTTGCATTTTTTATATCTTTCCTAAAATCTCCATTTCCTGTATACCAAAATTCTGTAACAAATCTTCTTACTCCCATATCAAAGGATGTTTTTATTATATTTTCAAAATCAACATGTCCTGTTCCAAAAGGAATTTCTCTAAACTTTCCAGGCACTGTTTCTTTAAGGTGCACTGCCATAATGTGACCTTCTCCTCTTTTTAAATCTTCTATTACATCTTCATTATGTTCTAATGCTGCATTTGTTATATTTCCACAATCAGGGTATACTCCAAGGTATGGTGAATTTACTTTTTTTACATAATTCATAGCCTTTCCTACTGTATTCATAAATTCTGTTTCCATAGTTTCAAAGGCTAAGATTATTCCAGACCTTGCTGCCATTTCAGCTGCTTTCTTTAAATTTTCAAAGAAAAACTCTTTAGTTTTTTCATTGCCTTTTTCATAATAAACATCATATCCTGCAAGTTGAATTATTCTTATTCCTAAATCATCTGCAAGTTCTATAGCCTTTTCCATGATTTTCATTCCATATTTTCTTGTCTCTTCATCTTCACTACCTATAGGATATTTTCTATGTCCACTAAGACACATTGTTCTTATTGGAACACCAACTTCATACATAAGATTTACAAGAACTTGTCTCTCTTCTTTAGTCATATCAAGTCTTCTAAGCTTTTCATCAGTTTCATCTATACTTATTTCAACAAAATCAAAATTATTATCTTTTGCACATTGAAGTTTTTCTCTCCAATTAAGTGTATTTGGCATTGCCTTTTCATACAATCCAACAACATATTCTTTCATAAAACTTCCTCCTTAGATTTTAGCCTTCACCTTGTCCATAGTAGGCATTTGGACCATGTTTTCTTGAAAAATGTTTATTTAATAAGTCATCTGACATACTATCCATTTTTTTATTTGCTAAAATTTCTGTATTGTATGCCATCATAGCAACTTCTTCTAACACAACTGCATTATGGACAGCTTCCTTTGGATCTTTTCCCCATGTAAATGGTCCATGATTTTTAACAAGCACTGCTGGAATATAGTCTGGATTTATATCTTTAAATCTTTCTACAATAACTGTTCCTGTATTATATTCATAGTTACCTTCAATTTCTTCCCTTGTCATATCTCTTGTACATGGAATTTCATCTGCAAAATAGTCAGCCTGTGTTGTTCCATATGGCTTTATTCCCTTTCCTGCCTGAGCAAAAATTGTTGCCCATCTTGAGTGAGTATGTACAATACCACCTATATTTTTAAATTCCTTATAAAGCTTAATGTGAGTATCTGTATCTGATGAAGGTTTATATTTTCCTTCTATTACATTTCCATTTAAATCAACTACTACCATATCTTCTGCTTTCATTAAGTCATACTCAACACCTGATGGCTTAATTACAATAAGTCCTTTTTCTCTATCTATTGCTGAAACATTTCCCCATGTAAAAGTTACTAAATTATATTTTGGAAGAAGCATATTTGCTTCATATACTTCTTTTTTTAAATCTTCTAACAAATTAAAAACCTCCTTAAATATTACTAATTTTCTAAGTAAATCTTCAAAATACACTAAATTTACCTTTTAATTAAGGCAGAAACCTAATTTATAGATTCCTACCTTATTTTTACTTATTCAGTTACAAAATATAAAGCAGCTTCTCCAAGTTCCCTATTTGCAGATATTATAATATCTCTATCATTTTCATTAATTACAAAAACGTTACTTGGTCCTACTCCAGATTCAATAACTTCTGTTTTAAATTTTAAATTTTCCTTGTCTGTACATTGAACATAAAATAAATCTTTATCACATCTTCTATATCCACCAATTATTGTAGGAATTCCTCTAAGCTTTCCACCCCAAACAACATGTCCAAAATCCATTTCCTTTGGATATTCATAAACAATTTTATAAGTGTCTCCATATTTTTTGTTTATTCTAAAATGTTTGCCATGGAACTCTTCTATTGTTACTAATTCATCAACACCATCTTCATCAATATCAACAACAGCCACATCACTTGTTGGTCTATCCATAATTTTTTCTACAAGCCATTCATCTCCATCTTTTTGAGGAGGAGTTACTCTAAATATTCCTTCTTGTGAAGTTACAAGTCCAACCATTTTCCCATTATACTCACTTCTACAATAACCATGATTTTTAGTTAAACCTTCTTTAATAACTTTAAGTTCTATAGGCTCATTTAAATCTTCTTTAATTTCTCCAACATATATCTTTCCAGGATCACTCCAATCATCCTTTGAAGTTTTGCTATTACATAATACTGATCCTAAAAAGTATAGCTTTCCCTTAGCTTCTAATATATCAAAACGATGTAAGTATGGTAATTTAAATAAAGTTTTAATTTCCCATTTCCCATCTACAAATTTACCCCATGCTATTGTTGCATTTTCTGATTGAAAAGTTGGAAAGAAATTTTGAACTGCAAGAAAGTCTCCATTCTTTCCTGGTATAGGAATTATTGACATTGTTCCTCCTGGTCCTTCCCATACTGTTGATTGCTTAAAATCATCACCTTCATACATAAAGCATGGACCTTCACCTTCAGTTGCTATAAGTATTTTTCTATCTCCATCTATAACTGTACTGCTAGTTGCATAACATCTATGCAAATTAGTTAAAAACTTTTTTTCAAATTTCATCTTAAAGGTCATCTCACTTTCAAAATTAACATTTTAAAATCTAAAACTATTTGTTTACTATTTTATCAATTATTTTTTCTTCTATTTCTTTTTCTGATAGTAGATTTTTAAGTCCTATTATTATAGTTCCTGATTCTTCTGCCTTTGAAAAATTCTTTTTAAGTGCTTCTGAACAAAATACTACATCATATCCTGATGCTTGAGTTTTTGCTTCTCCAATACTTGTATGATGAATTGATACAGGTATATTTAACTTTTTAAATATTTTCTCTATTTTCATTTTAATAATTTGACTTGATCCCATTCCATTTCCGCATGCTGCAATAACTTTTAACATAATTATCTCCTCCTAAAACTTTTTCCTATTTTAAGCTTCCGCTTCTTTTTCTTTATCTTCTAAATATCCTTCATAATCTTCAACGATTTTAAAGTATCCTTTTTTATCTTTTATATATTGAATTTGAGGTATTATAAGCATTCCAATAACTACTAGTGCAACACCTATATATCCTAAGTTCTTCATTATAAATCCAATTCCTGGCCATAATGTATCCCAGTCAAAATTACCATGCCATCCACCATATTGTGCAAGTCCAAAATAATAAGCTGCAAAGGCTCCTCCTAAAACTTGTAATAATCCTGAAACAAAAGGTATAATCATTGATGCTTTTAAACCACCCTTTTTATTTGCAAATACTGCAAAGGTTGCATTATCAAAAAATAATGGTACGAAACCTGAAATTATAAGTACTGGACTCTTAAATACTACAAGACCTATTATTGCTAAGAATTGTCCTAAAGCTCCAAATAAAAATCCTATAGTTACTGCATTTGGATGTCCAAATCCATAAGTTGCAGCACAGTCTACAGCTGGCACTGAACCTGGTAGTAATTTATTTGATATACCTTGGAAAGATTCTGTAAGTTCTGCAACGAACATTCTAACTCCAAGTTGTAATATACTTAAATAAACTGCAAAATTAAGAGATTTTTCTAATATGTAAAATAAGAAATTTGTATTTTGATTAAAACCTTTATCAATATTATGCATTAAATCCGGTCCTAGAATTAACATTATTATTCCAAAGAAGAATGTCATTAATATACCTGTTGCTACAACGTTATCATTAAATATTGATAAAAATCCTGGAAGTTCTAATTCTTCTATCTTCTTTTTATTGTTACCTATTTTTCCAGCTATTTTATCAGTTATCCATATTCCTAACATTTGTTGGTGTCCTACTGCAAATCCACCACCTTCTGTAAGTTCTTGGCAAGGTTCTACAGTAAGATTTGAAAATACTGCCCAATATGTTCCAAGTAGTAATCCTAACATAACTACTACACCCATATCTTGTAATTGTGGGAAACAGAAGAATACTAACCATAAAGCTGTTGCTGATTGTTGAACCATTACATGTCCTGTTATAAATACAGTACGAACTTTACTAAATTTTCTAAGCAATACAAGCACTAAATTAAACATAAAGGCTATAAGTAAAACTACCATCATCATTGAAAAAGATCTACCAATTCCACCTATGGCTTCTTGAGCTGCAGTTTGACCAAAATAAGGATCTATTACTGCTGCTTGAAGATTAAAACGGTCTTTAAGTCCTGCAAGTATTGGACGGAAGTTACTAACAAGTCCACCTGCTGCAACATTTAATATTAAATAACCAACAGTTGCCTTTATAAATCCTGCTATAGCATCATACACTGGTCTTTTAAGTAAAAGGTAACCAATTAGAACAATAAAACCTATAAAAAATGCTGGTTTAGTAAGAATGTTGTCTTGGAAAAACTCCCAAATTGAAATTAAAAAATTCATATAATTTATCCTCCCTTTATATTGTTTTCTCACAATTACTTATCTTCTTGGGATTTTCTTACCTTAAAATCTACTTATAAATAATATGGTAAAAAAATTTTCTACACTAATTTTTTTAAGTCTTCAACGCTTTCAGCTTCTAATAATTTTTCTACAACTTCTTCATCAGATATAAGCTCTACCATGTTTGAAAGATTTTGCAAATGTATATTATTATCTGTTGATGCAAGCACAAAAAATAATTGTGCTTCATTAGACTCATCATTTCCAAATTTCACAGGAGTATTCGTTTTCATAAAGCACATAGATGTTTCATTTACTCCACGACCTTCTTGTGCATGTGGTATTGCAATCTTTGGTGCAATAACTATATAAGGACCATATTTTTTTACACTTTCTATTATTAAATCTGCATATTCTTTTTCAATTGCTTTTTGCTCTATTAAGGGAGCGCATGCAGCCTTAACTGCATCCTCCCAATTATCAAAGCCTTGGTGAAAAGAATATCTCTTTTTTTCAATTAATTCTTTTAACATAACAAAACACCAACTTTCAAAAATCCTCTTATAAAAATGAATTATATGGTAAATTAATTTCTACCTCAAAGCAATCATCAAATCCTCTTGGATAATGATATTCCCTCTTATCCTTATCATCTGGGAAAGTAAATTTTCCTCCAACTTGCCATATAAATGGTTTGAATTTATATTGTAATCTATCTTTTTTCATATCATATAATGCTAATATTTCATGAGTATCTGCTTGGAAGTTTGACCATATATCATGATGGAATGGTATAACTACTTTTGTATTAAGTGCTTCTCCCATTCTTAAAATATCGCATGAAGTCATCTTATCTGTTATACCTCTTGGATTTTCTCCATAAGAACCAAGGGCAACATCAATTTTATGTTCATTTCCATGTTTAGCATAAAAATTTGAATAATGTGAATCTCCACTATGATAAAGATTTCCACCTGGAGTTTTTATTAAGTAATTTACTGCTTTATAATCCATATCAACTGGCATCTTTCCTCTTAAATCTCCTTCTGGTGGAGCTGTAATTAATGCTGTTCTATCAAATGATTCTAAAGCTTCTAATTCAACATCTTTAATTTTTATAATATCTCCTGGTTTAACTACTATACATCTTTCCTCTGGTACTCCCCAGCCTACCCATTTATCTACACAAGCTTGTGGTCCAATAAAAGGAACATCAGGTGAACAATTTTTAAGTACAGCTGCTGCTACATTTATATCTATATGATCATTATGATCATGAGTAGAAATTACTGCATCTATTTCTCTTATTGCAAATGGATCTAATACAAAAGGTGCAACTCTTAAATTAGGTTGTAACTTTTTACCTCCACACATTCTTGCCATTTGATGCTCTGGATTTATGTAAGGATTTTTCTTTGTTTTCTTTCCACTACCACACCAAAAATCTATACAAAGGTTAGCATTACCTTCTGTTTTAAGCCAAATACCTGTACATCCAAGCCACCACATTGAAAATGTTCCAGGCTTTACTACTTCATTTTCTATTTCTTCATTTAACCAAGTTCCCCATTCAGGAAAAGTGTTTAATATCCATGAATCTCTTGTTATATTATTTACATTACTCATTTTGTCTTCCTCCCCTTCATATCTGAACGTTTTGTTTGTTTTTAAAGTTCGTTTAATCATTTATTGATTTAATTATATACTGTATACGTTTTTTTGACAAGCTTTTTTTGATTGTTTTTTATCAAATAATTAAATTTTAACTATTTTTCACCATTTTTATACATTTTATATGTTCTTTTTGAACGTTTTTCATTATTTATTTTGATTATTTCATTGATTTTTTTTATTTTTTTTTGTAAAATTAACATATAATCACTTTTTAAGTTCATTTATTTTATTTTTAAAATAATCATATAAATAAATTAATAATAACTTGTGTTTAGTTATACAAAAGATAAAAATACATGATTTAAAGGAGGCTAAAATTTTGAAAAATGCAAAAGGTTTTGTTTTTAAAAGGCAGCAAGCCATATTAAAATACTTAAAAGAACATAAAGAAGCTAAAACTGATGACTTAGCAAAACTTTTAAATACTTCTAATATAACAATACGTAGAGATTTTCAAAATCTTGAAAATGAAGGTGTAATAAAAAGGCATTATGGAGGCGCAGCACTTATAGAAGGTGCCTTAAACGAAGATCCTTATTTTAATAACGAAAATGCAGAAAGGCAAAAAATTAAAGAAGCAATAGCAAAAAGAACTTCTGAATTTATAGAAGATGGGGACAGTATTTTTATAAATTCCAGTTCTACTGCCATTAAAGTTTTAGAGTATATTAAAGATAAGAGAGTTGTTGTTATAACAAATAACGGTAAAGTTCTTAATATGAATCTATCTCCTAAAATAGAGGTTGTCCTTACTGGTGGAGAAGTTTATGGAAGAAAGCAATCAATGGTTGGAGATATTGCAACTCAAATAATATCAAAAATAACAGCTACAAAATGTTTTATGGGAGTTAGCGGCATAACTTCTAGTTCTGGAATAAGCACTTCAGTTCTTCAAGAAACTACTGTTAATATGAAAATGCTAGAAAACTGTAATGGGCCAACTTTCATATTAACTGATAGTTCAAAAATAGGAATACATCATAACTTTTCTAGCGGCGATATAGATAAAGTAAATTATGTTATAACAGATAAAAATGCTAATAGTGAGGAAATTAAAAAACTACAAGAAAAAGGTGTAGAAGTTATTTTTGCATAAATAATCTAACTCTAAATATTTGATTTTTTAAGTGTTTATATTAAAAAGTGTGTAAAACCACTTAAACTAAGGCTATGTTTTAAACTATTGTTGATTTAATATAGAATCTATAAAATTTACTCAATGGGTAATTAAGTAAATCTAAAGACTTTTCTAAAATCAACATATGCTAAAACATAGCCTTAATTAAATATTTTTATTTTACTCTAATTAAATTATTTCTTTTATATTTATTTCCTATAATTATAGGTGATTTTTCAACTTCAACTATACTAGTATCTATTCCAAACCACTTCTCTGGAGATACTGCTATTTTTTTTACGAATAACTTAAAACTTAATATAAAGCTATCCCAAGATGAAAGTTTACTTTCATTAGATAATGTTTCTTCTAAAAGAATAAACTTAAAATCACCAACTGTAGGTCTATTATCATCATTAATCATATATTCTTTTGGTACAAACTCTAATTCTCCACTTGCAACTAAATCTTGTATAACTTGACCTAATAAAAAGTTAACTCCTTGATCAATTCTAAATCCAAGTTTAAATCTTACACTAAATATTTGGTTTTCAACAATTGTTTTTACTCTATACTTTTCAGTATAAGGTTCATCTGTAACATCTATATTTACAAACCAATAATATTTAGAACGTTTTGGTAATTTATTAAAAATAGAATATAGTATTTTATTTTCAACTTCATTCCATTTATAAGATTTAGTTAAATAAACTAAATTTGTAGAATATAATGGTATTTCTTTATCTTCTTCTATTGCCTTAAATTTATTTTTATACTTTAAAAGATCATCAAATTCGCTATATCTCTTTTTGATTTTTGCACCATATATCCAAACATACATTATAAAGATTAATATTCCTGCAATAATTAATGTTATATAACCACCACTAACTATTTTAAAGATATTTGCATATAAAAAGCTTCCTTCTATTGTTCCAAATACAATTAGAACAATAACTGAGGCTATTGGTCTATTTTTAACATACTTCATATATTGAGATAACAATATTGTTGTCATAAGCATTGTAACTGTAATTGCTAGTCCATATGCTGATTCCATATTTTCTGATTTCTTAAAGTATAATACAAGTGATATACATCCAATACATAATAATAAATTTATACTTGGAATATACAATTGTCCTTTTTCATCATTTGGGTATCTAACATGCAACCTTGGAAAAAGATTTAACTTTATAGCCTCTGATACTAATGTAAATGATCCAGAAATTAAGGCCTGACTTGCTATAATAGCTGCAAGAGTTGCAATTATTACTCCAATTATAATAAACCAATCTGGCATTATTAAGAAAAATGGATTTTTTGATATTAATTTCCCATTATTCATTAAAAGGTAGGCACCTTGTCCAAAATAATTAAGTAAAAGACATATCTTAACTAAAATCCAAGTGTAATAAATATTTTTTCTACCGCAATGTCCAAGATCTGAATAAAGGGCTTCTGCTCCTGTTGTACAAAGAAATACTGCTCCAAGAACATATACACGACTAGGATCATCTATAAGTAAATGCATTGCATAATATGGATTTATTGCTTTAAGTATTGATGGGCAATGTACTAATTTCATAATCCCAAGTGTTGCAAGCATTAAAAACCATACAAGCATTATAGGTCCAAAAACCTTTCCTATCTTTTCAGTACCAAATCTTTGAAATAAAAATAAACCTGCTAGTATAGTTATTACTATTAAAATTATAGTATCTCTTTCAAGGGGTAAAATAATATTTAATCCTTCAATTGATGAGGTAACTGTAACTGGCGGTGTAAGTATTCCATCTGCTAAAAGGGCAGCTCCTCCTATAATAGCTGGTATAATAAGCCATTTAGAATGTTTTCTAACTAATGTATATAATGCAAATATTCCGCCTTCACCATTATTATCAGCCTTTAATGTTAATATTACATACTTTATTGTTGTTTGTAATGTTAATGTCCAAAACACTAAAGAAACTCCTCCTAAAACAACACTTTCAGCTGAATAACCGTTATTGGTTGAAAGTATTGCCTGCATTACATAAAGAGGAGATGTACCAATATCTCCATAAACAATTCCAAGAGCTACAAGTAAAGACCCTATTGTAACCACATTCTTTTTCATCCCCCTATTTTTCCTCCTTTGTTTAGATATAATATTAGCATTCTATTTTCTTTAAAGTTAATTGTCAACCTACTAGAAATATCTAAATCTCCATAAACTTAAAGTATTTATAATCATTTTTTAAATATAATAATAAAAAGCTAGTAAATCAATAATTTACTAGCCCTTAAACATTAATTATTTTGATTGCTCATAAACTTCATATCCACAATCTCTTAAAGCTTCTTCTATACCTTCTACATTTTTATTTTGAGTTCTTATCTTTTTCTCTCTATTATCATTAAAAACTAAAGTAAATTCTGCATAGTCAATTGTTCTTTCTATTTCAATATATTCTACACCTTCCGTATCCTCTAACTTTAGTATCTTACCAATCTTTTTAGAACCTACATAAAAACCTCTATCATTAATAATCATAATTGATATATACATTATAAGTATTACGTATAGGTTTTCTTCCTTTAAGTATGCTATAAGAATTAATCCTACCTGTAACAAAGCAAGTAGTAATAAAAAGTATGTAGAATTAGTTCTACCCTTCCATCCTTTTTTAAGCAAATCAATAAATTTAACACTATTTTCTTTTAAATATTTTCTATTTCTCATGAAAGCAATAAATAATGAACAATTAAATACAGTAAGAACTGTAACTAAACATATATTAAGAACTTCCAAAATAACATCTCCTTTTTTATTTATAATAAACTTCATATATTACTAATTTAATTTTTCTACATAAGTTTCTTTATTAATAATTTTTATTGAATTTATTAACACTCTTTGTGTCAATATTTCCTAATATAAAATTAATACAATATAGATTATACAATCCTTTTCTAAAGATATTCTTAAATTTATCTATATAATGTCTTATTTTACTAATAAATTTCTTAAATAATATATTTTATTTCACTTTCTGGAAAATACTTATTTATTTTTTCTATAAAAAATTCTTTTATTTCAAATAGATCCTCTTTTTTATAAACATATTTTCCATAACCAAATTGACCATACTTATAAGTTCTTTTTTCATCATTCATAGGTAATTTATTATCAGGAAATATATCCATTATTATATTTTTAGCTCTTGTTGTATATCTATGGGAAATAACTTCAAAGGTTAATTTATGCTTTAAATTAATTGGCAATTTTTCTTTTAAATTCTTTAATAGATTTTCATAATCACTTTTCCAACCATCATATATAAATACAGGTGCAATTATAAAACCTAATGGATAATTAGCCTTAGCTATTTTTCTACTTGCATTTATTCTCTCACAAATAGATGCTGTCCTTTTTTCATAATTATTTATTGCAAAATCTGTATTTATACTAAATCTTATTTCTGTTTTATTATTATGTTTTAAATTTAGTAAGGAATCAACATCTGTATATTTTGTTACAAATCTAAATTTTGCAAAATCATTATTTGCAAAAAACTCTATTGCCCTTTTTAATAAATTAGTATATGGCTCAAATGGTATAGGATCAGATGTAGCAGAGCCTTCAAATATTGTAATATTAGGCTTTCTTTCAGAAATATATTTTTCTGCTTGATTTAATATATCTTCTATATTGACATTTATTTTTGCATAAGGTTTATCTCCTAAATTGGTATTTAAATAACAATATTCACAATTACCAATACAACCACTTACTAATGGCAATTGCCAATGTGCTGATGGTTTGCAAGACTGAAATTTACCTACCCTTTTAACTCCTACTACAATTGTATTTTTTCCTTCTTTATAAAATTCTCTTATATCATCACCTGGTATATTTTGTTTTATTCTATTATTATTAAGCTTAACAATTTCTATATCTTTAAAATCCTTAAAATAATTATAAATATCCTTTCCAATATCATAATTTAATGAATTTTTTTCAAATAAAATCCTCCTAGGTTTAAACATAGGTTTATCTCCCTTCAATAATATTTTCTTTTACTAAAAACAAAAAAATAATAGCAGTATTTACTACTATTATTCCTAATTTTCAAATATAAAATCATAATTTAATAATAACAATATTAAATTGCAGTATTTCATTAGTTTTTACTTAATATTTAATTTAATTATAAAGTTTATTTCTTCCACTATACTTAATATTTTAATTAATTGTTAATATTCTACATATTTTATATTTATATAAGTCTTCGTTGCTATAATTGTAATAATGACTGTTATTTAAAAGGGGGAAGTTAAATGAAATTCAAGTCATTTTTCTCAAATCACAAAAAAGCTATAATAGCCTGTGTAATTGTATTATTTCTAGGAATCTTTATTGGAAAAGTTGAATCGCCTTCAGATAAAGATATAAGTACTATTAAATCTAAAAATATAGCATTAGCCTCTGAAATTTCACAAAAAGACAGTTTATTAACTACTAAAAAAGCTGAAGTTTCTTCTTTGCAAGAAAAATCTAAAAACTTAGAAAATAAAAAAGAAGATATTGAAAAAGAAATTAAAGATAAAGAAGAAGCTAATGCAAAGAAAGAGGCAGAACTTAAAGCAAAAGAGGAAGCTAATGCAGCTAGTAAAAAATCAACCTCTTCTAAACCTAAGAAAACTTCATCTGAAAACAAAAAAAATAAACATGAAGTTGGAACTATGGTTTGGATAACTAGAACAGGACATAAATACCACAGAACTAACCATTGTGGAAACACTAACCCAAGCAATGCAACAGAAGTTTCTTTAAAGGAAGCTGAATCTATGGGGTTATCACCTTGTTCTAAATGTTTCTAATTTAAGGAGGTTTTTATTTTATGAAAAAAGTTATTGGTAAGATACTTTCTGTTTTTGTAGTATTTATTTTCTTTTTTATAGGCTTTGGAATTGGTTTAGATGGTACAACTACTTCAGCTAAAGACTCTTTAGAAAAAGAATATGCTCAAGAACAAAATTCTCTTAATGAAAAGAATTCTGAATTATCTAAGGTAGATGAAGATATTACAACTTTAAATAATCATATATCTGAATTGAATAATTATATAAAAGATAATTCTAAAAATTAATTATTAAAGTAATATACTAATTTAATATATTATTTTAAAGCTTAATTTACATAATTATTAAATATAAAAAGGACTTTTCAACTGAAAAGTCCTTTTTATATTATCTATTAAATTTATTTATATTTTTATAATTATTTATTGCTTTTCTAGTTTTTATAAGTTTCTTTTCACTGTCTTCTATACTATTTGATGATATTCCTATAAATAACATATCTATTACCGCAAGTTGCGCTATTCTTGAAGCCATAGCCCCTTCTCTAAGTTTTTTCTCTACTTCTGGAATATTTAACGTAATTGTAGAATATTTTGCCAAGGTATTATTTATACTATTTTTAGTAATTGAAATTACAGCTGCTCCTATTTCATTTGCATTTCTTACACACTCTAAAACTTCATTAGTTTCTCCAGAATAAGATATTGCTATTGCAACATCTTCTTTTTTCATTAAAACTGATGTTGTTATTTGTAAATGAGTATCTATATGAAAAATTGTTCTTTTATTTATTCTACTTAGTTTATGAAAAAAATCTGCACCTACTAATGAAGAATTTCCAACGCCATAAATATAAATATTTTCAGCTTTTATTAAAATATTTATAGCTTTTTCAAGTTCATTTGGATCTATCATTTCACATGTTTTTTCAATAGTTGAACCTAATGAACTTTTTATATGCTTTATTAAACTACTTGAACTTAATTCTTTTCCTAAATACTCAAAATTTGACTGTTTATCATCTTGTTCCTTTATATTAATTGACACTTGTAATTTTAACTCATTAAAACTTTTAAATCCTATTCTTTTTGCAAATCTAACAACAGTTGAAGCTGATGTTCCTGTTTTTTCTCCAATCTCTTTAGCTGTAAAACTTAAAATCTCTTTATAACTACAATTCAATAAAAAATCCGATATTTTTCGTTCTCCATGAGTAAACTTATTATAATTATTATCTATAAACTCCAAGACATTCATTATATTCCTCCTAAATACCTAACTATTGAGCAATAAAAGAAAATCTTTTTCCTCCTTTAATATATTTTAAAAGACATAAATCTTCTTCAATAACCCGAGCTACTATATTTATTCTATCATCTTTTGAAGACTTTTGTTTAATTATTTGAAGTTCTCCCATATACCTTAAATACTGCCTATTATCTATTGTTATATAACCAATCTCTCTTATATTTGATATTTCAGGTTCTATAATATCATTTTTCCCCAAAAGAGTTCTACTTTCCTGTGCCCTTATTGCATCTCTTGCCTCATCAACTCTAGCCGTATATTTATTTTTTAATAGCCTTAGGCATACTTCGCTTTTAGTAAAAACTTCTATTCTAAGCACTACTTCATCTTTATTTACCTTAGTCAATTTCATAAGCTCATCATCACTTGGTAATGAGTCACCAATAAATATATCATTACAGCCTAATGCATATAACTCATTTGCTGCAACTTCTACATTTAAATCTCTATGATCTTCTAATGTTGGAAGTCCTTCTTTTAATGGTGATCTCTTTCTACTATTTGATTGTACGAATGCACAAACTTTAATATTTCTTTTATTTAAAATACTATTAACTTTTATCATATACTCTTTTGAAATTCCTGTTCCTCTTCTAGGATAAAAATTATGTAATGCATCTATTTTACAAAAATCTGCATTATATCTTTCTAAATTATCTAAAAAACTTGATGTTAATGTAGAAGCATTAATTTGTATATTAATTCCATGCTCATTTTTACTCATATTAGCTATATCTTCTTCATTATATCCATAATCTATTCTTATAGTTTTTATTCCAAGCTTATAAAGACCATATATATCTTTATTTTCTAAATCCAAAAGTTTAAATGTATTAGGTGAAATATCACTAATTATATCCATATTATATTCTTTTGCCTGTTTTAAAAATTCTCCAACCTCACTTTTTAATACTGTATAATCTGCCTCTGGAACTTGGAGAGATGTAAATATTCTTTTATAACCTAATTTATATGCTTTATTTAAAAGCTTCATATTCTCTTCTTTACTATTATCTAATCCAAAATATACCGATATGCCTAAACTCAAAAAACTACCTCCCCTTTTTAAAAATTAAGAAGCTTATAAAAAGTATTATAAGCTTCTCTTTTTATATTAAACTATTTTTATTCTACTGGATCATTAAATTTTAAAATTCTTGTTGCTATGTATCCTGCAATATATGCTACTAACAAACCAATCAAAAATTTACCTGCATTATTTGTAGTAGCTGCAAGAGGAATTCCTGAAAGACCCATTGATGTTGCACCTACTTTTAAAGCAGCTTGTACAGCTCCACCAAATGCTCCACCTATACATGCACCTATAAATGGTCTTCCAAGTGGTAACGTAACACCATATATTAATGGTTCTCCAACACCTAACATTCCAACTGGCAAACTTGATGCTATAGTTTTTTTAATTCTTTCATTTTTAGTCATTCTATAAACTGCAAATGAAGCTCCTACTTGTCCAGCTCCTGCCATTGCAAGTATTGGTAACAATATATCTATTCCTGATGAACTTAAAAGTTGTGCATGAATAGGAGTTAATCCTTGATGTAATCCTGTCATAACTAATGGTAAGAATGTTCCACCAAGCACAAATCCTGCTACAACTCCACCCTTTTCAATAGCAACTTTAGTAACATCACCAATTCCTTCTGCTATAAATCCGCCTATTGGTTGAAGTGCATATACAGCTACAAATGTTGATACTAAAATGACTATTAATGGTGTTAAAAATAAATCTAATGTATTTGGAACTATCTCTCTTACCTTCTTTTCAAGCCATGATGAAAAGGCAACTACTAATAAAACAGCTATAATTCCACCTCTGCCAGGTACTAACTTTTCACCAAATAAAGATATGTTTGAGAGTGCTGGATGTGAAATAACTGCTGCCATAACTCCACCTAACATAGGTGAACCACCAAATTCTTTTGCTGCACTAACACCAACAAAAAGATTTAATCCAAAAAACACTGAGTTTCCAGCTACTTTTAATAAAGATATAAAACTACTACTTGCTAATGATGGATCTATTTTCAGTATTATATTTAAAATTGATGTTACAAGTCCACATGCTATAAATGCCGGTATAAGTGGTATAAATATATTAGCTACTTTTTTAAGCACAAGTTTAACTGGAGTTTGATTTTTTTTCTTTATTTCACTTTTTAATTTTTTTGCATCTTCCAAAGTTTTTTCAACGTCTTCATCTATATCTCCAATTAATTTGCTAAATTCATTTTTAACCTTGTTAACTTTACCAGGACCAATAACTATTTGTAATTGATCATCTTCTTCAACCAATCCTAAAACTCCATCTAAGTTTTTTAATTTTTCTTTATCAACTTTTTCTCCATCAACAACTTCAAGTCTAAGTCTAGTCATACAATTAGTTACATTTTTAACATTGCTTTTTCCGCCTACAACTTCCAAAATGTCTTTTGCTAATTTTTCAAAATTTTTACTCATTAAAATACCTCCCCTTAACCTTTAACTATTTGATTTCATTTAAAGCATTAGAAATATACCCATTATTCCTATCTAAAATAGCTTTTGCTTCTTCTTTTGAAATCTTTGATAATATGATAAATATTGAAAGTTTAACATCAAAATTAGTTTCTTTAAGTTTTTCTTCCACCACCTCTCTACTTGCGCCAGTAGCTTCCATAACTATGTTTTTACTTCTTTCAACCAGCTTATCATTAGTAGCCTTTACATCAACCATTAAATTTTCATATACTTTACCAAGTCTAATCATAATTCCAGTTGAAATCATATTTAAAACCATTTTTTGAGCTGTTCCAGATTTCATTCTTGTAGAACCTGTAACAACTTCTGGTCCCACAATAGGTGCTATTTCTATCTTCGCCTCCTTTGCTATTTCTGAATTTTTATTACATGCCACTGATACAGTTAATGCTCCTATTTCATTGGCATATTTAAGTCCTCCTATTACATACGGTGTTCTTCCCGATGCAGCCAATCCAACCAGTACATCATTTTTCTTTAATTCTATTTTTTTTAAATCTAAGATTGCAAGTTCTTCTGAATCTTCTGCTCCTTCTTTTGCAATAAACATAGCCTCTTTCCCACCAGCTATTAGTCCTTGAATCAACTCATGAGACACACCATAAGTAGGAGGACATTCTGATGCATCTAAAATCCCAAGTCTTCCTGATGTGCCTGCCCCTATGTAAATAATCCTCCCATCATTTTTTAGTCTTTCAGTAGATAAATCAATAACTTTTGCTATTTGAGGTATTTCATTTTCAACAGCTATTGCTACTTTTTTATCTTCATCATTTATTTTTTTTAACATTTCATAAGTGGAAATCCTATCTATATCCATAGTGTTTTTATTTCTATTTTCAGTTACTAGTTTTTTTAAATTTATACTCAAATTTAACACCTCCATTAATTACTTTTTATTATTGATTACGTTTTCATTATAAGTCTTTTAAAACAAAATTGCAATACTTTTATTTTTTATTGAAATTTCGTTGCTAAAAGTTTCATAAATAACTTTTATAGCAAAAAAATAATAGTTTTTGCAACTACTCCTTGAAACTTTATTTCATAGTCTATACCTACTATTAAATTTTCCAATTAATTTTCATAAAATTTCTATAATCTAATTCAAAATATATAGTTTTAATTTAAAACTAAAAAAGAGTAGTTTTAATAACTACTCTTTTTAAATAAATTTATATTTACGCTGGTAATGAATTTCTCTTTTCATACCCGCTATCTTTTTCTTTTCTCTTATTATATTTACCATTACCTTTATCTTTCTTATATTCATATATAACCTCAATAAGTTTTCCGCTTATTGTAACTGCTACTATAGAAAACAATATTTGAATATAATCTAAATAAATTAATGATAACCCAAGAACAATCCAATCACTTAATATATATACATGATTTACCTTAAGTGGAGTAAACTTACTTCCTAAAAGAGCTATAACATCATCTCCACCAGAAGCTCCTCCAGCTCTAAGGACAATTCCTACACCTACCCCAACAAATATTCCTGCAAAAATACTTGCTATTAACATATTTCCTGTTAAATTTGGAATTAAAAATCCTATACTTTCAAATATTCTATAGGAAATAGAAAAACATATTGATGCAAAAATTGAAAACAATAAAAACTTCTTTCCAAAAAATCTTGATCCAATTGCAAATAATGATAAATCTATTATCAAATTTGTTATTGATGGTGATATGTCAAATAAGTGTTTAAATAAAAGTATTAAACCTAAAACTCCACCTTCAGTTACATTGTTTTGATAATTAAAATTGTAGCTACCAAAAGCTAAGATACTTGAGCCTATTAAAATTAATAGTAAACTTCTCAAGTTCTTTTTCGTCGAATACAAAATATCACTCTCCTAAATTCTATTTACAAAAAACTTTATTATTTTTTATAAATACCGTTACAAACATTATATTCCTTTAGCTTATTAATATCAAAATTTTAAACTCTTTATATCATGTAATATATACTATTATAAAATATTACCTTTTGTGAAATTACCCTAGTCTCCTTTAATTAAGCCAATTAATATCTACTCATTCTTCCTTCACCCTCATAATATTTCCTTTATATTCCTATATAATTTAAAATAATCTCCTTATCCTTGACTTTATCCTAAGCACTAATATATAATTAGAAGAAATATTACAAATAAATATTCTATTGCTATGATTAGAAGTAGTACTATAACCTTGTAATTTCAGAGAGCTGCTATTTTGCTGTGAAGCAGTATTACAAATATGGGAACTTGTCTATGAGCTTACTTGAATTAAATCAAGTACGGTTTTAACCGTTAAATTATTGAGTGAGAAATTTATTTATATAGATTTCTAACAAGAGTGGTAACGCGGAAGTATCCTTTCGTCTCTTATTTTAAGAGATGAGAGGTTTTTTTATTTTATTTAACTATTTAAGGAGGAATTAAACAATGGGAAACTATGGAACTGCCATAGATAAAAAATGGCAAGAAAAATGGGAAAAAGAAAATTTATATAAATTTGATCCCACAAAATTAGATAAGAAACTTTATGTACTTGAAATGTTTTCTTATCCATCAGGAAGTCAATTACATGCTGGACATTGGTTTAATTATGGACCAGTAGACACATGGGCTAGATTTAAAAGAATGAATGGATACAATGTATTCCAACCAATGGGCTTTGATGCTTTTGGTCTACCAGCTGAAAACTTTGCTATAAAAACTGGTATTCATCCACAGGATTCAACTGATAAAAATATAAAAACTATGGAAGCTCAACTTAAAGCAATGGGGGCTATGTTTAACTGGGATAACGAGATAGTAACTTGTAGACCAGATTATTATAAATGGACTCAATGGTTATTCTTAAAACTATATGAAAAAGGTTTAGCTTACAGAAAAAAAGCTCCTGTAAACTGGTGTCCTTCATGTAATACAGTTTTAGCTAATGAACAAGTAGTTGATGGTTTATGTGAAAGATGTGATACAGAAGTAACTAAAAAGGACTTAACACAATGGTTCTTAAAAATTACTGATTATGCAGATGAATTACTTGAAAAACTAGATGATTTAAACTGGCCAGAAAAAACTGTTGCTATGCAAAAACACTGGATTGGTAAATCAACTGGTGCTGAAGTTAAATTTAAAATTAAAGATCATGACTTAACATTTGATGTATTTACAACAAGAGCAGATACATTATATGGAGTTTCATATGTTGTTTTAGCTCCAGAAAATGAATTAGTTAATAAGATAGTAACTCCTGAAAATAAAGAAGCAGTTGAAGCTTACAAAGAAGAAGCTAGTAAACAATCAGAAATTGAAAGACAATCAATTTCTAAAGAAAAGACTGGAGTATTTACAGGAGCTTATGCTATAAATCCTATAAACGGAAAAGAAGTTCCAATTTGGGTTTCTGACTATGTTCTTGCAAGCTACGGAACAGGTGCTGTAATGGCAGTTCCAGCTCATGATGAAAGAGACTTTGCTTTTGCAACTAAGTTTAATCTTCCAATAAATAGAGTAATAGCTTCAAAAGATGGAAAAGAAACTGAGCTTCCATACTGTGAACATGGCATATTAGTTAATTCAGGAGATTTTAATGGATTAACTACAAAAGAAGCTAAAGTTAAAATAGTTGAAGCTTTAGCTAAAGATAATGAAGGTTGTCAAAAGGTTAACTTTAGATTAAGAGACTGGCTAGTATCAAGACAAAGATATTGGGGTGCTCCAATTCCAATAGTATATTGTGATAAATGTGGAATTGTTCCAGTACCTGAAAAGGATCTTCCAGTTAAATTACCATATGATGTTGAATTTGCACCAGATGGTAAATCTCCTTTAGCTAAATGTGATGAATTTGTAAATACTACTTGTCCATGTTGTGGTGGACCAGCTAAGAGAGAAGTTGATACATTAGATACTTTTGTTTGTTCATCATGGTATTACTTAAGATACCCAGATAACAAAAATGAAAGTGCTCCATTTAATAAGGAACTAATCAATAAAATGCTTCCTGTTGATATGTATGTTGGAGGACCTGAACATGCTTGTATGCATCTTCTATATGCAAGATTTATAACTAAAGCATTGAGAGATATGGGATATTTAAACTTTGATGAACCATTTACTTCATTAGTTCACCAAGGATTAATTTTAGGACCTGATGGATTAAAGATGAGTAAATCAAAGGGAAATACTATATCACCAAATGATTATATAGAAGAGTATGGTTCTGATGTATTTAGAATGTACCTAATGTTTGGTTTTGCTTATGTTGAAGGCGGCGCTTGGAGTGATGATGGAATAAAATCTGTTGGTAGATTTGTAGATAGAATTGAAAGAAATCTTGAAAAAGCAAGAGAAGCAATTAATTCAAAAGAAGGTAAAACTACAATTGATAAGGCAGAAAAAGAACTTAACTTCTGGCTTAATACTGCAATTAAAGGTGTAACTGAAGATGGAGAAAAAATGCAATTTAATACTGCAATAGCAAGAATGATGGAATTTGTAAATGCTCTATCAAAATACAATAATGAAACTACTAAAAACTTAGAATTCTTAAAAGAAACTATAGAAAGTTTCATTAAAATACTTGCACCATTTGCACCTCACTTTGCAGAAGAACAATGGAGTTTACTTCAAAATACAACTTCTGTATTTAACGAAGCTTGGCCAAAATTTGACCCTAAGGCTTTAGTTAAAGATGAAGTTGAAATAGCTATTCAAGTTAACGGTAAGATTAAAGCTAAAATAAATGTTCCTTCAGATCTTAATGAAGAAGGAATTAAAGAAGCTGCTTTAGCTGATGAAACTATACTAAAAAATACTGAAGACAAAAACATAATAAAGGTTATTGTTATCAAAGGAAGATTAGTTAATATAGTTGTAAAATAACAAAAAAAGAGTAGAGAAATTTTTTCTCTACTCTTTCATTTTTTATAAACTTAAATAATTTACTAACTCTATATTATTTTCTTTTATATAATTTAAAACCTTTCTGCTAGTTAAAGTTTCAACTTCCCTCATTCTTGGAATAGAATAGGAACTGTTTTCATAAATATATTGATCTAAATAACCAGGATGGCACATTATCTCTAATAAATCTACCTCCTTATTATTTTCTAATATACTTATAAATCCATCTTCTGTAATTGAAGGCATTCTATGAAAATTATCAATAAACTTGTCTACCTTCTTTATTTCCTTAGGTAACTTTGTATTTGTTTCTTCTACTAATCTTAAAGGAATATTATATTCTATTGCTAATTCTTTAACCACTTCTAAAACCTTTGGATTTCTGTGTACATGATGATGGGTATCTATATGTGTTGGTTTTATTCCAAAGGAAAGAAATCTTTCCATCTGGCATTTAAATTCTTTTCTAATATCTTCTACTTTAATATTTTCATCAATTTTATCAATTTTTAAAAATTTTCCCTCTTTATCTACTAAAGAATATACATCTTTAGAAATAGGGTATCCAGCTGTAAGTGTTAAATGAATTCCAACACCTAAACCATCTAAATTTTTAGATAAATTTGCAGCATACTCAGCATCTTTCATATTAGCCATTAATGTAGCTGAACGTACTACTCCATTTTTATAAGCCTCTATTATACCTAATGTGACTCCCTTTGATATTCCAAAATCATCTGAATTTACTATTAACCTCAATTTAAAATCCCTCCCATATAACTCTCTACTCTACTTAATTCTAGCATTAAATTTACAATAATAAAATAATAGTAAAGAAAAACCAAAACTAATTAAAATTCACATACTATTTGCAACAATAAATAAAGGCTTAATAATAAAAATAAATTCCTATTATTAAGCCTTCTATTAAAATTTCAAATTTTAATAATTATGCATTCAAGATTTCTTTAAATTTTCCTAAAATACTATGAACTAGTTTGCTATCTAGTTGATTGTACCATTTTAAATAACCTGATTCTTGAAGAGATTCAAATATTTTTTTACTAAGTTCCATCCAAATTTCAGGAATATATACCCAAACTATTTCTTCATATCTACAGCTTAGTAAAAAATGTTCAACTCCCCAAAATACATAATCTTCAATATTAAGTGCTTCATTAAAATGTTTATAATCACTAACTACTTTATCTGTTAACTTATATCCATATATATCAACATAAAAATAATCAAATTTTTCTCCCCTTACATTAAAAGCATCCTCTTTAATTATTTTTATCTTTTCATTTTTTTCAAAGTTTTTTTCGTAAAGCTTTATTATATCATCATTAATTTCATAAACAATTATCTCAGAAACTTTATTATTCTTTGCCATTTCTTGAACTACATAACCAAGTCCAAGTCCTACAACCCCAACTTTTCCATGAGCATATTTTATAATACCATATGAGCTTTCAATTTCTTTAGGACTAATTCTCATAACATAGTTATCATTGTTTTTAAGTTCTGGAATTTTAACACTAAATTCTTCTTCATTTTCATAAAGATATCCATAAGTCTTTTTATCTACTCCAAAGCTTTTTATAATCTCATGATTTCCAATTTTTCCGTCTTTAATTTTATCATTATATTCTGTAATTTTTTCTAATATGAAATTTTTGTCATATGGTTTCACTAAAAACCATCCTTTCTAAATTTAATAGTAATTTACTCTTAAATAATAAATTCGCCCTAAACTCTAGTATACCTTTATTTTTTTTATTGTACACAAAAAGTTTTTAATTCTGACTGGTTTACTTTGAATTCAATTGTGTTATAATAATTATAATATTAATTTAAATCTTTAGATAAGGATAGGTGAATGAAATGAAAAATATAACAATAAGTGAAGAAGCTTACAATGAATTTAAGGAATTCTTAGATGAAAATAAAGTTGATAATTACAATATAAGAATTAATTTAGCTGGTATGGCTTGTAGTGGTCCTGTATTTAACATAACTGTTGATGAAGGAACAGATGAAGACGTAGTAGAAGCTATTAATGATATAAACTTCATTGTTGAAAAGAGATTAATTGATGAATTTGGTGGATTTATACTACTTTCATCATCAGAAAATAACGGAAATGGATTAAGCTTAAAACCAGTAATAGCACCAGAAGGTGGCTGTGGTTCATGTGGTGGCGGATGTCACTAATCCTAAATTAAAAAAGAAGTAGGAATAAATTTCTACTTCTTTTTTTAATCTAAAATATTATATTTTATTTCTTAACTTCTTTAGTAAAGTCATAATCTGTATAATCTTTATTTACGTTGTTTATCTTGTTTAAAATATCAATCCAATATTTATTCTTAACAACTACAGCTTCTTTCTCTTTACCTTCAACTTTTGATAATGTAACTTCATTAAAATCTTTAAATACTTTATTCACATTTAAGGATATATTCCTCATAACTTTAAAGTCTTTCTTTGCCTTACCAGTAAGCAATAATTCATTTTTTTCTGTATTCATTATATTCATTAAAGAATTTCCTAAATAATTTTCAACTCTTGAATAAATTTCATTTTCTAAAATAGAACTTGTATCTATTTTTTTCTTTGATAACTTACTTATAGCATTTTCCTTATAAAAACTATAATCATCCCAAAGTTCTATTATACAATCTGAAATATCTCTGTAATTGGTATATAATGTCAATAATTCTTCATTATCAATTTTGTTCACTTCTAAAGATTTATTTATTATTTCAAGAATTTTATCATTTTTTACTTTAATGCTCTCTATATTTCTATATGAGTTTATTCCTACTCTATGTTTATATGATGAATTATTAATACAAAGAAGTATATTTAGTAAAAAACTAATTAATAAAATTATTATAATTAGGATTGAATAATTTCTTTTTTTTAACCCCTTATCCATACGCTCTCTCCTACTTATTATCTTAAAATAATTTTAACATAAAGGTTACATTTTTACCACAATCATATTACTTTTTTGATATTTCATTAATTTCTTTAATTTATATTTAATATATTCTAAAATTATCTAGCCCAATCATGAATAACCCCTCTTATCATTTCAAGTGCTGCTGCCCCATTTTCCTTCTTTTGATTTTTTGATTTCATATGTTTAATTATTCCTATACCTTTATTAAGAGAAAGCTTTTCTTCACCTGTTAATACCCAAATTACATTTTTTATTGTTGGTTTTACTGTAAGTTCTTTTTCACCAACTCCATCTGTAAAATAGATAAGTACTCTATCTGAAAGCCTATTATCCTTTATATATTTAAATACTGGTGAAAATTTAGTAGCTCCACTTTTTCTGCTTCTTTTCATTATATCCTTTGGAGTTTTTATATCATAAACCTTTCTTATTTCATCATCACATTCAATAATTTTAATTTTATCTACTCTACTTCTTGTAATGGCTAAAACTTCCACCATAATCTTGTGAACTTCCTCTTCACTCATACTTGCACTAATATCTATTGTAACAATAACTTCTGGAATAGTATCCTTTAACCTTCCTCTTAAATCTAATCGACTTGGCTGCCTTCTATCTCTTCTTACAATTGTTTTCTTGTATCCACTTTTTACAGTTGGTAATAATCTTTTTAGACATTCTTGCCAGTTAACACTTTCCTTCTCTTTATAAGCTAAAATAATATCTAATATATTTTTAGGTGCGTTATCCTTTATAGAACTTATTGCAGTTTTCTTTGTAAGTTCCTTTACCCTTTCATCATCTATATCAATCTTTTCCCATATATCATGGGCTGATTCTACATCATATTCCCTTTTTATTTTGTCACTATCTTTTTTCTTATCCTTATTTTTCTTTTCTCTCTTTTTTATAACACTATCTATTTCCTTTGCATAATATTCTAAAGGCATATCATCCTTTAAATCAATGTTATATTCCATCTTTACTGAATCTATTCTCTTACACTCCATAGGAAGATGTTTTATAAATTGATTTATTGCTATATCCATAGAAATATTTACAGCTTCTTTACTATAAGAATCCTTAAGTTCTTTTTCCCTTTCATAATGATTAAACATTAAATGATATATTTCATGCTTAAATAATGCTCCCATTTCCCTTTTTGAATTATTAAGAAATAGTATTGGGTTAAAAAACATTTTAAATCCATTTAAAGTTGGAATTGTAGCAAGTGACCAAGAAATATCTAATTTAATTTCTCTATCAACTTTAAGCATAAAATTTCCAAAGAAGCTTTCTTCAAATTCAACTTGTTCAATTATAACTCCTTCAACTAACCTAAAAAAATTCCTTTTAAATTTAGCTGAAATATCATTAATCTCACAAAATTCAAGGGCTTCTTTTAAGAGAAAATTTCTTTCTTCCTCAAAGTTTGTACCCATATTAACTCTCCTTTATTTTGTATTTGGCTATATTTTAAGTAAGTATAAAGAGCTATCTAAATTTAGCATTCTTAAAGTATAGCTATATATTTTAATATTCATATATAGAAAAGAATGCATCTAAAAATTCATCTTCATCTAAAAGTCCTTCATAAACTTTTCTGCTTCCTTCATTTTTGATTTCCTTCATTATTCCAAGTCTTAAATCTCTTGGGTAATATTTTAAAAGCTCTCCAAAAACTGATAGTTCATTATTAAATTCATTTAATTCTTCAAGGTAAACTAAACATGATTTTGCTAAAATATAAAGTCTTGAATTATTTTCCTTTTCCACTCTTTCTTTAATATAGCTTGGAAGTATATCAAAGCCAAAAACTTCTTCTGCTTTTATCATAGGTCTTTTTTTACTATTAATAAAACTTGCAAAATCAGTTGAAATACTTACTCCTAAGTTTCCTTTAACAGTACTTAAAAATACATCTAAAGAGTACCTTTCTTTATTCTCTTTGTATATCTTATAAGCTTTAGAAACTCGTTCATAACTTCTTGGAGTTGCTTTAATACTTTCATTTGAATTTGGAGTATTAAGATATTCTGGAAATACCCCTATAAATTCAATTATATCCTCATCAATATTTCCATCCTTACTCATTCCCCATTTAATCCATTCTTTAACATCAACATCCATTTCAAGCCATACAAATCTATCTTCCTGTGCTGGATCCATATCAACTACTGCATATTCACTATCTCTAAAATTTTCATATTTATTTGATGGATTCATTGCAGCAATTATTTTTACATCCTCTGGAAGATAATATCCATTTATTTCTCTATTTAAAATTAGATTCATAAGCTCCTGTTGAACTGCATGTTCACACCTATTTAATTCATCAATAAATAATAATACTTTTCTATTATTATTTACATAATCAGATACTTCCATAAGTTTACTATGAGTTGCATAAATAGTTCTTCCTCTTTCAACTGTTGGAAGTCCTCCAATTTCTCCTTCCTTTAACAAATTTGCATCTATAGTTATAAGGTCATAATTATTTCTTTTTGCTATTTCCTTTGCTAAGGCAGTTTTCCCAATTCCACTCTCTCCTATAATTAGAGGAACATCATTAGCTTCAATTACTAATTCTGCTGCACTTAAAATCTCTGAATATTTCATATTTAGTCCTCCTTAAAGCTTACAATCCACTAAAAGTTTCTTTGCTTCCTTATCTCCATATTCTCTAATAAAAGAAATTTTATTCATTTCTAAAATTTCTAAAGCTAAGAAATCTTTCATATATTTCTTTGTCATTTCTTTATTATTTAACTTTTCTATTAGTACATCCACTACAAGTTCTGGATCTATGCTATCGTAAATATACTTAACTACATTAATATTGTCCTTTACAAATAGCTTCATTTCATCATAAGAATAGCCTTGAATATAATTTATAGCTTCCTCATCTTTAATTATTGAAAGTCTTTTTACATCCATTGTTGGCTCTTCTATAAATCTTATAGCTCCCCAATAATTCAAAACTGCTTCTCTTTGAACTTTTTCACTTGGATTTTTTATATACTTTATAGCATCATAATCCTTTGAAACAGCCAAAAGGCTCAATTCTTCTGTAGGATTTTCAATATACTTAATAGCCCATCCCTTTCCATTAATTGCTTCTTTCATTATTTTTTCACTTGGATTTTTTATATATTTTAAAGAATTCCATAAAGTTCTAACTGAAAGTAGTGCAATATCTTCATCTAAATTATCTATATATTGTATTGATAAAGGATCACCTTTTATTGCAAGTCTTTGAAGTTCTACACTAGGCTCTTTTATAAATTTTATCATCATTCCATTTGATGAAATTGCAGCCTTTTTCATCTCCAAAGTAGGATTTTCTATTTCCTCTATTCTGCTTGGATTTTGCTTTATCATATTTATTATTTTATTTTCATCCAAATCTAACACCTCATGATTATAAATTTTAAGTCATTTTATATCTATATAAAAATTTCTTTTTTCGACATTTTATATTATATAATAATTATTATTTACAATTATATCATTTCTGAGTCTTTCACTCAACATTACCCATAAAAAAAGCAGCATAATTATAAATTCAAATCATGCTGCTTTTTTTATATTATTCTTTATATTTATCTATCTCTTTTTTAACTGAACTAAGTAAGTTATTAAGTTCCCAAACGTCACCATTTTCAATTAATTTATTTAAAGCTTTTTCATAGCGACTAGCTTCTGGAATTTTCCCTAAGGAAATAAGCACTAAAATATTATTCATTATATCTGAAATAATAGCTGATTTAACTTCAAATAACTTTTGAGCATCTTTTATTTCATCCTTAATTTCTAGCATTTCTTCATCAAGTTTAAAAGCTGCATCTGCTGCACTTTTTAATTTCTTTTTAAGTTCAACTGGTATTTGTTGCTTATATTTGTAGTTTAGTGAATGTTCTATTGTTGCCCAGAAATTCATTGCAAGGGTTCTAATTTGAAATTCTGCTAAAATTTCTATTGGCCCTTCAGCCATATTCACAGTATACTTTATAATCATGTGATAACTTCTATATCCACTAGATTTTACGCCCCTTACATAGTCCTTTTCATATAAAACCTGCATATCCCCTCTACCGCGGATAAGTTCTACAACTTTATCTATATCATCAACAAATTGGCACATAACCCTTATGCCAGCTATATCTTCCATTTCAAATCTTATTCTGCTAACAGGAATACCAAATTTATTGGCCTTTTCTAAAATACTTGAAACTTCTTTAACCCTTCCAGTAACAAATTCAATTGGAGAATATTCTTTTTTCTTTCTATATTCTTTTCTTATACTTCTTAGTTTAACTTTTAATTCATCTACTGCCTGTTCATAGGGCATCAGAAAACTCTTCCAATCATTAATAGCCATATAAATACCCCCACCTATTCTTATTACTACCCCTATATTATACCAAAAACTTTTTCTTCTGTAATTAGTTTACCTACAAAATACTTTCTAGTCCTTGATTAGTATTGGATTAAAATCTAAAAAGTCAGCTGCTGTCATTATATATTCTACCCCATGAAATTCCCCTTCTAAAACTCTACTTAAACAGTTTCCATGAAGATGTCCATAAATAACTTTTTCAACTCCATATTCTTTGCATATTTCAGTAAACTCTGAAGGTTCAAATTTTTCATTTGTTGGAGGATAATGAAGCATTACAATAAACTTAGAAAAGCCATGTTTCTTTGCTTCATCTAAGGAAAGCTTTAATCTTATTCCTTCCCTTAAATAAATTTTTTCATCATGTGCAGTAAATTTATCACTACCTGGACAAATCCACCCTCTAGTGCCACAGATGGCATAGTCTTTATATTCATAAAAATTATTTTGAATAAACTTAGTTTTTTCAAACATACTATTTAATTTGGCAATACTTCCCCACCAATAATCATGGTTTCCTTTTGATATTATCTTTTTACCTGGAAGATTCTCAATCCAATTTAAATCCTCTTCACTTTCATCAGATTTCATTGCCCAAGATATATCTCCTGCAATTAATACAGTATCTTCTTCATTTATTTTAGATAACCAATTTTTTTTAATTTTTTCATCATGCTTGCTCCAGTGTTCCCCAAATATATCCATTGGCTTATCCCCACTTAAAGCTAAATGTAAATCTGATATAGCATATAACGCCATTATTTTAATCACCTTTCTATTAATTATAAAATTCCATTAATATTATATCATCATATACTTAGTGATTTCCAATATCTTTAGTAAATATTATTTATTTTAATAGCCCCTTTAATTTTTATCTCTTATTGCTCTTTTAGCCATTACTATTGATCCAATTTCCTTTGAACCCTTTAAGTTAACACCTTTTTCTTTACCTTTGCTTGCCTTAATTTTTTCTTTATTTGCTGCTATATTTACCTCTTCTATATTTTCAGTTTTTATTTCCTTTATAAAAGCCATAATACTTAAAAATATAATAATTCCAAAAGGTAGTGCCATTACTATTGTTGCTGTTTGAATCATTTCAAAACCTCCAGCAAATAAAAAGGCAATTGTAAGTAAACTTTGTATAACTCCAATTATTATTTTTCTAGAATTTTTAGGATTTAATTTACCATCACTTGCAATTACTGATAATACATAAGTTGCTGAATCTGCTGATGTAACAAAAAATGTAAATAATAATACTACTGCAATAATACTTAAAACCCATCCAATTGTTGAATACTCATTTAAAATAACAAAGAGAGCAGTTTCAACTTTAAGAACAGCTTCCCTAGCAACTTCTATTGGTGCTGTCATTCCTAATGTTCCAAATACAGAGAACCAAATCATACAAAAACCTGCTGGCACTAAAAGTACTCCCTTAATAAATTCTCCTATTGTTCTTCCTTTAGAAACTCTAGCTATAAATATTGCTACAAAAGGTGCCCAAGCAATCCACCAAGCCCAATAAAATATTGTCCACTTTGAATACCAATCACCCTTTGCAAATATACTAAACTTATCTATAACAAGAGCTTGTGCATATTGTCCAAGTCCCATTATAGTATTATTTAATAAATCTATCTTTGGTACTATAATAAATGCTCCTAAGAAAAATAATACAGCAACTCCTAAATTCAAATTAGAAAGAATCTTAATTCCTTTTTTAACCCCAGTAGTTGCTGAAATTAAAAAAAGAATCGTAATTAAAGTTATTATAATAACCTGAATAAGTTTAGTTTCTGGAACATCAAACAAATAATTAAGCCCACTATTTATTTGGAGAGTTCCCATTCCAAGAGATGTTAATATACCTGCAATAGTAACAAATATTGTTAATACATCTACTGTTTTTCCTATAAATCCCTTTGCATTTTTTTCTCCTATTATAGGAATTAAAACAGAACTTAATAATATTGGTTTTTTCTTTCTAAAATGCATATAGCCAATTACAAGTGCTAAAAGTGCATAGCAAGCCCAAGCTGAAATCCCCCAATGAAGCCATGATTTTCTATATGCAAATCCTATAGCCTCTTTAGTACCACCTTCCATACCTAATGGATTTAAATAGTGAGTTAAAGGTTCTGCTAGTCCCCAAAATACTAGCCCAATTCCTATTCCTGCACTAAATAACATTGCAAACCAAGAAATATTAGAAAATTCTGGTTTTGAATCATCATCTCCAAGTTTAACATTTTTATATTTACTAAATAATAAATATATACTAAACAAAAAGAAAAACGCCATTAAAATCATAAAGTACCAAGAAAAATTATTTGTTGTAAAAGCATAAGCAGTATCAAAAAATTTCTTAAAATTATCTGTAAAAAATATTCCCCAAACAAATATTAATAAAGATATTCCTATTGTGAGATAATAAGTTATATTTTTTTTAAAATTAATCTTTAATTTATTAAACATATTTCCTCCTTATTTGAAAACTTATATTTTTTATAAAGTTGTCAGTTTTGTTAAAAAAATAAACTTCATTGCTATAAGATCACTTTAAATAAATGTGTCTATTTTGAAGTTTAAAAAATTTTCAAACAAATATAAAAATATAAGTTGAACTTTATTTAATTTATCAATCTGGTAACTTTATATTATCATATAAGTTGTTAGTTTGCAAATTACATACTTTTTATAAAAGAAAAAATAATTATAAATTTAAACTATATTTTGAAATATAGCTTAATAAATAAATGGATATCCCCTATTAAGTTACTGTTATTTATGGTACAATTAGTCACTGATAGGAGTGATTAATATGGCAAGAAAATCGTCAACTCCAGCATACTTAAAAATAGCAATTGATATTGCTTCAAGAATAGTAAATGGAGGATTTAAAGAAGGTGAAAAACTTTCTGGTCGTTCTACTCTTGTAAGTCTTTACAATGTTTCTCCTGAAACAATACGTCGTTCAATTGCTTTATTAAAAGATATGGATGTTGTAAAGGTAGAAGAAAAAAGTGGAATACGAATTAACAGTAAAGAAAATGCAGGTAAATTTTTAGAAAAATTTAAAACTAAAAGTGAATTTGCCAACATAAAAGAAGAAATTTACAATATTATTAATGAAAAAAAAGAACTTGAAAAATCTTTAGAGGATAATATTCAAAATTTAATTGAATTTGCTACTCAGCTTAGAAATGTTGGCCTTATTGTTCCCTATGAAAGTTTAGTTCAACCTAACAGTTTAATGATTGGCAAAAATTTAGGTGAATTGAATTTTTGGCATAATACTGGAGCTACAATTATTGGTATAAAAAGAAATGATAAATTATACCTTTCACCTGGACCATATTTTGCAATAAATGAAGATGACATAATAGTTTATGTAGGTGAACATGATGTTATAAAGAACGTTAAAAACTACATAACTTCTAAAAAATAAATTAAAAATACTCCAAGAATTTTAAAACTCTTGGAGTATTTTATTTATAACTTATTCAACTATTAATCTATAGAATTTTTTCTTTCCTCTCTTTACAAGAGCTGATCCTTCACTAAAGTCACTTTCTTCTAAAGTTCTCATAAAATCAGTAACTTTTTCATCATTAATTGAAACCCCACCTTGTTTCATTAATCTTTTTCCTTCTGCTTTTGATGGGAATATATTAACTGCAACTAATACATCTAATAAGCTATTTCCTATCATATCCTTTGATATTGTTTCAGTTGGAACATTGCTCATATCATTTCCACCTGCAAAAAGTGCAGCTGATGCCTCTTCTGCCTTTTTAGCTTCTTCTTCTCCATGAACTAATTTAGTTACTTCAAAAGCAAGTACCTTCTTAGCTTCATTAATTTCTGCACCTTCTAAAGCTGAAAGCTTTTTAATTTCTTCCATTGGTAAGAATGTTAATAACTTTAAGCACTTTTCAACATCTGCATCAGCAACATTTCTCCAATATTGATAGAAATCAAATGGTGAACACTTTTCTGGATCAAGCCATAAAGCTCCTCCAACTGTTTTTCCCATCTTCTCACCTTGGCTATTTGTTAAAAGGGAACATGTCATTGCAAATACATTGTCTTGTGATTTCTTTCTAACTAAATCAACACCTGCAATCATATTTGACCACTGATCATCTCCACCTAATTCCATCTTACAGTTATATTTTTTGTTTAATACATAGAAATCATATCCTTGCATTAACATGTAATTAAACTCTAAAAATGAAAGTCCATTTTCAGTTGAAAGTCTTTTCTTAAAACATTCAGCTGCAAGCATTCTATTTACTGTAAAATGTGCACCAACTTCTCTTAAGAAATCTATATAATTAAGATCTAATAACCAATCTCCATTATTTACAATAAGAGCCTTGTCATCTGTAAAGTCAATGAATCTTTCCATTTGCTTCTTTATTGAATCAACATTATGTTGTATTTGCTCTTTAGTAAGCATTTTTCTCATATCAGTTTTTCCACTTGGATCTCCAACCATAGCTGTTCCACCACCAAGTAGTGCAATTGGTCTATGTCCTGCTCTTTGCATGTGTGCCATAAACATCATTGCTATAAAATGTCCAACATGTAAACTATCTGCAGTTGGATCAAATCCTATATAAAAAGTTATTTTTTCTTTTTCTAATAACTCTCTAGTTTCTTTCTCATGAGTAAATTGTTTTATGTACCCACGTTCTAATAATTGGTCTAATACGTTAGCCATATTTATGTCCTCCTAATTGTAATTTTTCCATACATTTTCATATAAATAGTATATATTCTATATGTTACTTTTGCAATAAAAATAGTGTTTATTCTAAACTTTATCATTATTGACTATTTTTACCTAGTGATTTGTTAATTTTTCTCTAAAATACAAACTACCTCAAATATAAAATTATAAATTTTTATAATTCCATACTTAAGGTAGAAGTTAAATTTTATATAATTATCTTGACCTATATCCCATGCTAATATACTCAAGTGTATTTCAAATTTAAATATTTTAAAGATCTACGCAACATATAATTTTATAAATTCTGGAATATTATCCTCTTCTTCATAATTTATATTTATAAATATATTTACTCCAAATCTAATTGAAAGTGATCGTAATTGATTAAATAATTGTGAAGTTTCATTAAGTGCACATGACACTATTCCAAGTAACCCATCAACATAAACATTTTCTATATCATAATTATTAGCAATAACCCCGCAAAGCATTCCATAAAAGCTATTGCAATCAGTTACATTAAATTCATCTGTTGATATAAACCTTATTTTCCTATTTAATTGCCTAACGTATCTTGAATCGTCATCTATATATACTGAATCTCCCTTTGCCTTCTCTAAATGAGAATTTGCAAGCTCAATTAATCTTTTTGTTTTTCCTGAGCCTCTTCTGTTACAAAATACTCGAATCATTAGGACCACTCCTTATTTTTAGTTATATTACATTATATTCATAACTTTTAATTTAATCCTAATTAAAATAAGTTTTTATCTATTAATTAAAAATTTTTTGGTAATATAACTTTAAAGGAATTTTTAGATTTGGAATTAATAAACCTAACTCTATCCTTACCTTTAAAAGCACCTTTAATTCTTAAAAGACCTCTTCCATCATTTAAAAATCTTTTCTTCTTATCTAAAGTTATTAACTTTTCATATATCCACATATTTCGTTTACTACAGGAAATCTTATTAAAGTTAATATTTTTATCTATAAATCCACCGGGACTTGTTATAGTTATACTTTTATCTGTAATATCAACTTCTATAATCTTATTTACCTCTGCATATTCCCTATATAAAATAGCATTTTTTATTGCTTCAACAATTGTATTTTTAGGATAATTTTTAGGTAAAATATTATTTATCTCTTCTTCAGCCTTATCTATCATAGTTAAAAGGCTTCCTTGAATTATTTTTATATTGTTTTTTTGCTTGTCTACAATTTTTATCATATTGTTTGGAATTGCTAAACTATTTATTTCTGAAAAAACAAGAAGTCCACCATAGGTACATCTATAATCATTAAGTTTATTTACATAATTTATTATTCCAGCACTTTCAAGAAGAAAATCTCTATTTTCATCATTTAATTCTATTCCCTTTTGTTTAAAATATAGTTTTAATAAGTTATCATCTAACATATTTACATTACTTCGTATTACACTGCTTGTTTCAACAGTTAACTCCATATTTTCCTCAAAGGCTGCTATAAGCTCACTTCTCCTCATAACATCAGTTGTTGATCCTCTTCTAATATAAAATATACCATGTTCTTTTATTTGGTAAGGCTTTTGTTCTCCATCACATATTGTAATTACACCTATTATTTTCCCATCAACATTAAGGAAATCAACAATAAGAGGAATTGGTGGATCGCATCTTGAAGAAATAATTTGCTGAACTTGTTCTTCACTAAAAATATCTTCTTTTTTTATTCCCTCTAATCTTTTGCTTTTATCCCTTATTCCAACTACTATATAGCCTCGTCCCCCACCTGAATTTGCAATTGCACAAATATCCTTTGCAAATTCTTTTTTTCCACTATCACTTACTAAATCCAGTTTTAATTTAAAATCTAATTTTTGTCCTTCTTCACGTTTAATCAAGGAGTTTAATTTTTTTCTATCCACAATATTTATTCTCCTTTTCATTAAAATATATAATCATTTAATTTATTTCTAATATCACTTAATATATTACTATTTTAAAATTATTAAAAGGTGATACATAAATGAATTTAATTATAAATCATTCTAAATCCATACTACAATATATCACCTTCATTAACAATTATTTATATATTTTACCTATTTAAATCATAACCCAAACTAGAAGAAACTACTTTTTACCTTTTCACTTCCATCAATCTCTAAATCTATTTCAACCTTTAAAGCAGTTTTTGAAATAGCATCTTCTATAACTAATTTAGGATATTTAATTTCTAATAACCTTTCAACTTGAAGAATATCTATATTTTTACTAGAAAATTTATAAAAAAATGTATTAAGATAATTTCTAATATTTTCTTCCTCTTCTTTTTTTAACATTTCAATTGATTCTTCAGATGAAATAAATCTACCTTGAGCCTCTGCAATAGTAGTCTTTATTTTTATTTTTTTAGTAAGTATTACGTTGTTACCATCATACTCTATTTTAGTTTTAGTTTTGTTACGGAGTATTTCCAAGGTAATGAAACCATTATCCATCTGTGGATTTTGCACTTCTAATGTTCCTGTTTTTATGTTGTCTGTTAAGAAATTATAGCTAAGTCCATCATCTATGCTTATTTTCTCTACCATAAAATTATTTCTCATAAGAGCTGCTCCTGAAACTTCTATTCTTTTATCTATAACATCTTTTCTAAGTTCTAATCCACTAATTAGTGCATAATTATTTCCTACTTCTGATTTTACAAGATAATCATTTATATTAGTAATTGTAAGTCTAGAATTAGCTTTATTTTTTTGAACTAATTCACTTAAAAATATTCCAGTATTCTCTTCATCATTTGCACTAATTTTAATTAAATTTTCAATATCTCCAAAATATACAAACATATAAGGCTTAACTTTAAATTCTTGATCATTATTTATTAAGTTTAAATATTTATTAATTCCCTGCTTTGCTGCAGCTTCAGTAAATATTAAAGCTCTATTTTGAGAAAAATTAATTTTATAGCTTGCAGCTACATTTATGTCTCTTATTGCCTCTAAGGCAGTTTTCCCAACACCTTTATATATTATCCTCTTTCCATTGTCAGAACTTTCACTTGTATTTCTATAAGGTTTTACGCAGTCTAAATATATAACTACCCTTCCTAAGTCATCAATATCAAATATTGCACTTGTTGTAAATGTTACTGTATTAATCTCATTATAATTAAAACAACCAGATAATGTAGAAGCTATTAAAATAAATACTAAAGTTAATTTAAATATTTTTTTCCCATTCTTCTTCATACTTTTGTCCCTCTCCAATTATAGTTCTAGATATCCTTTTAAGCTTTCCTCTAAAAAATACATCTTTAAATTTAAATGTATCTAAACTTCCAATAGGAAAAAGATAAGAGTATCCAGTTGATTTTAAATCTGCAAGCCTTGTTAAAAATATAATAAATCCTATAAATATTGCTGGAAGTCCATATAATGATCCTAAAATTACAAATATTATAGACCAAATTGATAATGCTCCATACATTTTAGGAATTAAAAAATAACTTAATGCACTAAGAGCTACAATTATTATAGTTATTCTTGAAGCTATTCCAGCTCCAACTGCTGCATCACCTAAAATAAGGGCAGCAACAATACTCATAGCCCCTCCAATAGGCTGTGGAAGTCTAAGTCCAGCTTCCTTAATAATCTGAAATGCAAGCATCATAACCAAAACCTCTACTATTGTAGGAAGAGGAACTCCTGCTCTAGATACTGCAAGCCTAAATAGAAAGGAGGATGGAATTAATCCAAAATGGTGAGTTATAACAGCCACATATAACCCTGGAACAAAGGTTGCAAAAAAGAAAGCTAACCATCTTAAAAGTCTAGTAAAGTTTGCAAATAATCTATTTGTATAATAATCATCTGGCATTTGAAAATTTTCAATAAAAAAATAGGGTGCCGTTATTACAAAAGGTGTTCCATCAACTAAAACAGCCACTCTGCCCTCCATCATTTTAGCTGCAACCTCATCTGGTTTTTCTGTATAGCCAATAGTATCAAAAACTGATTGTGATTCCTTAAGCTGACTTTCTATATAGTTGCTATCTAGTATAAACTCCATATCTATATTCTTTATAACATCTTTTATATAGTTAATTAAATTATCAGGTGCAACTCCTTTTATATATGAAATACATACAACAGTTTGGCTCTTATCTCCAACATATATAGGTTCAAATTTAAGATCTGGATTTTTAACTCTTCTTCTAATAAGGGCAATATTATCAACAAATAACTCATTAAAACCTTCCCTAGGACCCTTTATTACTGATTCAGTAAGAGGAATGGATACGCTTCTTCTTACAAACCCTTTAACTTCACAGTAAACTATCTCTTCATACCCTTCTACAAATATAACAACATCCCCTGAAACAATATGAAGCATAGCATCATCTATGTTAGTCTTATCCTTTACAAAATCAGCAATATTAATTTCTAATACATTAGTAATTAAATCTTCCATATCATAACATCTTGTTCTTTTATTTTTTATTGGTGTTACAATATAATCACTAAGAAATTGGGTACTACAAAGATTATCAATAAAAACTAAAGTAGTTTTACCTAATATTCCATTAATCTCTCTATATTTAATATCAAAACTATCTTTGAATCTTTCTTTAATAATATCTAAATTATTTTTCATACACATCACCTAAAAATATTATTCCTCAATAAATGTTTAATATTCATTATTTTGTTAATACTATATGTGAATGTTGTAACTTACAGATTTAGAGGTGATGGAATGAACAAACTATCAAACAAACATTATTTATTTTTTATATTAATAGTATCTTCCATAAGTTTAAGAAGTTATTCTTCCGTCTTTATTAACTTAGGAGGTAGAGATACTTGGATTGCTAGCATTATCGCTGGTATTATATACATAGCATACATATATTTCATTATTTATGTATGCAAAAAAACAAACTCATTTGATATTAAAGAAATTTTTAAAAATACTTATCCAAAGACAATAGGAAACATACTATTATTTATTTTTGCTTTTGCTTTATTTCTAACTTCAGTTGAAACTGCTGCTGTCCAAAGTGACTCAATACACTCTACTATATTTCTTGAAAGCCCTGTTTGGTATTGTTTATTATTTTTTATAATACCAGCAGGTTACTTAATTACAAGAAGAATTGAAACATTATTAATTGTAATAATAATTACTGTAATATTAGTTTTCTCCTCTATATTTTTTGTTGAAATTCTTACATTAAAATATCATAATTTTGAATATTTATTACCTTTTTTTGAGTTAGGAGTTAACAGAGGCTTTATTATTTCAATTTTACTAATACTAGGTTCCTTGTCATCAACTGCAATAACCTTCCCCTTTTTAAAATACATAAGCAAAAAGGATAAAATATCAAAATATAGCACTATAGGTACAGTAATTATTGTTGTTATTTCAACTTTAAGCATATTATCTGCCATATCAACCTTTGGTCCAATACGTGCAAGTAATATTTATTATCCTGAATTTTTAAGGGTTCAAAGAATTCAAGTTAGTGGATTTATTGAATTTGGTGACTTATTTTTTATATCTAAAACAGTTTGTGTATGGTTTATTAAATATGTTTTATGTGCAGTTGCCATACTATACCTTTATAAAGATATTTTTACAAACAAAAAGATATTTGCAATAGGCTATTCTTTTTTAGCCTATATATGCTCTTATTTTGTTTCAAAAAAACATTATTTACTATTTGAATTTTTAAAATATTATGAGCTAATAGCCTTAGCATTACTTTGCATACTTCCTTTTGTAACATTTTTTATTTACTACTTAAAGTGGAAGAAAAAAGCTAACTCAAATAATAAAGAAAAAATAGTATCTAAATAAATTTAAAACTTCTCTCCTTAAACAATAGCCTTATAAATTGACATTACTTAGGTGTAAACATATAATTTATATTATGACTTTAGTTTAAATTTAAGGAGTGACGTACTATGGAAAATAGCGAAGCTAAAAAGGTTATCTTTAGTGGAATACAGCCATCTGGAGACCTTACACTTGGAAATTATCTTGGAGCTATAAAAAATTGGGTTAAACTTCAAGATGAATATAACTGTTATTTTTGTGTTGTAGATTTACATGCAATAACAGTTCCTCAAAAAGCTGCTGATTTAAGAAGAAGAACATTAGAACTTCTTTCAATATATTTAGCTTGTGGAATTGATCCTGAAAAGAATACACTTTTCATTCAATCTCATGTACCTGCTCATTCAGAATGTGCATGGCTTTTAACTTGTAACTCATATATGGGTGAACTTTCAAGAATGACTCAATTTAAAGATAAATCTAAAAAGGCTGGTAATTCAGTAGGTGCAGGTTTATTTACTTATCCTGTCCTTATGGCATCTGATATACTACTATATCAAACAGATCTAGTTCCAGTTGGAAAGGATCAAATGCAGCACTTAGAACTTGCAAGAGATATAGCAATTAGATTTAATAACACTTATAGCCCTACATTTAAAATACCAGAAGGATATATAGCAAAAGCTGGTGCTAAAATAATGAGTTTACAAGAACCAACTAAAAAGATGTCAAAATCAGATGATAATTTAAATTCATTTATATTAATAATGGATCCACCAGATGTTATAAGAAGAAAAATTTCAAGAGCTGTTACAGATAGCCTAGGTATAATAAATTATTCTGATGACCAACCGGGAGTTAAAAACTTACTTAATGTTTTATCTGCTATAACTAATAAAACTCCAGAAACTCTTGTTAAAGAATATGAAGGAAAAGGCTACGCTGATTTAAAACTAGATGTTGCTGAAGCTGTAGTTAATGAATTAGCTCCAATTCAAGACAAAGTTAAAGAGCTTTTAAATAACAAAAAAGCCTTAGAAACTATTTATAAAGAAGGTGCATCTAAAGCATCTTATATAGCAAATAAAACATTAAGAAAAATTCAAAAGAAAATTGGATTTATTCCAAGATAAAATAGAAAAACCCTCTGTGCAAGACAGAAGGTTTTTTATTTTTTATAAAGTGAAAAAAGCACCCATACTAATATACATGATGGGTGCTTTTTCTAATGTAATATTTATTTAATGAAATTCCACTAAATATTTAAATTTACATTTATTAATACAAATGACAAGCAACAAAATGATCCTTTTCTAATTCCTTTAACTCTGGTTGCTTTTCATTACAAATAGGTTTTGCATATTTACATCTACTTGCAAATCTACAACCTGGTTTAGGATTTATTGGACTACTTACTTCCCCTTCTAGCTCTATTCTTTCTTTCTTCTTTCCACCATTATATTCCGCTACTGGTATTGAAGACATAAGAGCCTTTGTATATGGATGAATTGGATTTTTATATAACTCATTACTTGGAGCTACTTCCATTAAGTTTCCTAAATACATTACTCCTACTTTATCTGAAATATGTCTAACCATAGATAAATCATGAGCAATAAATAAATAAGTTAATCCCATTCTTTTTTGAAGATCTATCAATAGATTTACTACCTGTGCTTGTATTGAAACATCAAGAGCTGAAATAGGCTCATCACAAACAATAAATTCTGGTTCTACTGCAAGTGCTCTAGCTATTCCTATACGCTGTCTTTGACCTCCTGAAAACTCATGAGGAAATCTTGATGCATGTTCCTTGTTAAGTCCAACTAAATTTAATAATTCATATATTTTTTCTGTTCTTTCTTTTCCTGTGTATAGCTTGTGTATATCTATTCCTTCAGCTATAATATCTCCTACTGTCATACGAGGATCTAATGAAGCATATGGATCTTGGAAAATCATTTGAGATACTCTTGAATATTTTCTCTTTTCCTTATTACTTAATTTAGTAATATTTTTCCCATTTAAGATTATATCTCCTCCAGTTGCATCATAAAGTCCTATAACAGTTCTTCCACAAGTTGTTTTTCCGCACCCTGATTCACCAACTAACCCCAATGTTTCACCCTTATTTATAGTAAAGCTAACACCATCTACCGCCTTCAGTGTTTTCCCTTTTCCTACATTAAAATATTTTTTTAAATTTTTTACTTCTAAAAGTACTTCTTTGCTCATTAAACCCTAAACTCCTCTCTTTAAAGGTGATTCTACTTTTGGTGCATTTTCATGCATTAACCAACAATTTACCTTATGAGAATCTGTAACAGTTGTTTCTTCTGGCATTGATTCTTTACATATTTCCATAGCGTATTCACATCTTGCTGCAAATGGACATCCTGTTGGTGGATTTAATAAATCCGGTGGTGTCCCACTTATAGAATACAGTTCACCTTTATGTTCTGTATCTAAAGTTGGCATAGATTTTAATAATGCCCATGTATATGGATGCTTTGCATCACAGAATATTTCTTCAACTGTTCCCCTTTCAACTATTATTCCAGCATACATAACTTGTATCTTATCAGAGAATTCTGCAACAACTCCTAAATCATGAGTTATTAATATTACAGAAGTATTAAACTTATTTTTTAATTCATCTATAAGATTCATTATTTGAGCTTGAATAGTTACATCAAGAGCTGTAGTAGGTTCATCTGCTATTAATATTTTTGGATTACATGCAAGTGCTATTGCAATCATCATTCTTTGTCTCATTCCACCTGAAAATTCAAAAGGATATTGATTTACCCTAGCTTCAGCATTAGGAATATTAACTAATTTTAATAGTCTAACAGCTTCCTTCTTAGCCTCTTCTTTATTCATCCCTCTGTGTATTTTTAAAACTTCAATTATTTGCTTTCCAATCTTCATTGTTGGATTTAATGAAGTCATAGGATCTTGGAAGATCATACTTACTTCTCCACCTCTAAAATTTTGAAGTTCTTTTTTATTTAAAGATAATACATCTTTTCCATCACATATGATTTTTGAATTTTTACCAATTTCAGCTGGTGGAGTAGGAAGTAATCTCATTAGTGATTTAGCTGTTATACTTTTTCCGCATCCTGATTCTCCAACTATAGCTAATGTTTCTCCTTCTTCTAAGTCAAAGCTTACTCCTCTAACAGCTTTAACTTCTCCAGCATAAGTGTGAAATGATACTGCTAAGTCTTTTACCTCAAGTATTTTTGACATTTCCTTCGCCTCCTAATTATTGTCTTAATTTAGGGTCTAATGCATCCCTTAATCCATCACCAAATAAGTTAAATGCTAACATTGTTAATGCAATTGCAAGTGATGGGAATATTAGCTGACTTGGGTAAAATTGCATAACCTGTTGTCCAGCCGATGCCATAGCTCCCCAACTTGTTTCAGGAGGTTGAATACCTAATCCTATAAAGCTTAAAAATGCTTCAGCAAATATATAACTTGGTATATCAAAAGTAATATATACTATTATTATTCCAAGTGTATTAGGTAACATGTGTTTCATTATTATTCTAAAAGGACTTGATCCTAAAGTTTTAGCCGCCATAACATATTCTGATTCCTTAAGCTGCATTACTTGTCCACGAACCATTCTAGCTATTCCTGTCCATCCTGTTATAACTAAGGCTAATAAAAGTGGTACTATACCATTTCCAAGTCTTACTGCTATTAGTATAACTATTATTAAGTATGGAACACTATTTAGTATTTCAACAATTCTCATCATTACGCTATCTACTTTTCCACCAAAGTATCCACTTATTCCACCATACAATATTCCAACTAAACATTCTACTAATGTACCAACAAAGGCAATTATTAATGAAACTCTTCCACCAATCCATAATCTATCAAATAAATCTCTTCCTAGATTATCAGTTCCAAAAAAATGTTTTGCTGAAGGTCCTTGATTTGCCTCAGCTAAATTTTGAATTTTATAAGCTCCATTAGATATAATAGGTTGAATTACACACATTAATATTAGTATTGCCAAAACTAAAAGTGAAAATAAGGCAACTTTATTTTTCTTAAGCCTTCTCCAAGCATCTTGCCAATATGTTAAATTTGGTCTTGTAATTTGTTCTGCTTTTGTTTTATCTATTCCAATAATTTTAAATTTGTCTTTACTTATCTCTGCCATATATACCCCCTACTTTCCCTCTAATTTTATACGTGGATCTATAACACTGTATAAAATATCAACAATTAATATTGAAAGTATATAAAGAGCTGAGAAAAATACTGTTAAGCCCATTATAATGTTATAATCCTTAGCGTATATTGCATCAATTAGAGCATTTCCTATACCTGGTATAGCAAATATTCTTTCAATTACAACTGTACCTGTAATTATTGTAGCAATTTGAGGTCCTAATATTGTAATTATTGGTAATATAGCATTTCTTAAAATATGCTTTACTGAAATTGCAAAGGAAGATAATCCTTTTGCTTTAGCAGTTAATATATAATCTTGACTTATAACTTCTAAAACTGATGCTCTCATGTATCTTGCATATGTTGCAATTCCTCCAAAGCTTAAAGCTAATGTAGGTAGTATTACATATTTCATTTGTTGGAAAAATGGAGTTGAAGGATCGTACCATCCCGCAATAGGTATTCCACCTTTTCCACCAAAAGTTAGCTGTATTAATGTAGCTAGAACAAAACTCGGTATTGATACACCGAGTATTGCTATGAACATAACTACATAATCTATAGGAGTCTCTCTTTTAAATCCGGCTATAACTCCAAGTAACACTCCAACTATTAAACCAAAAGCAACTGATTGAAGACCTATTCTAACAGAAGGTGGAAAATTATCCTTCAATTTATCATTAACACTTATTCCTGGTGTTACAAATGAATCCCCTAAGTCTCCTTTTATTAAGTTTTTAAGATATATTACATATCTTTCAGTAACTGGTTTATCTAATCCATATTTAATTTCCATATTTTTTGCAACTTCTGCTGGTAACTTTTTTGCTTGAGATGTTACTGGATTACCTGGCATACTGTTCATCAAAAAGAATGTAGCAGTAGCTATGACAAACAAAGTAACAACCATTAAAGATAACCTCTTTAAAAGATATTTAACCATATAGTATCGCTCCTTAATATTTTGCTTATTCTTGAATTGATGTCCATCTTAATTGGTATGTTCCACCAAATTTAGGAAGTTGTAATCCCTTTACTTTTTTCTTTTGGAATGAGAACACATCCTTATAGTAAGTAGGTGTTACTGCTGGGTTATCAACAACTTCTATCTTTTCAATTTCCTTATACATTTGAAGTCTCTTGTTGTTATTTGTTTCATTGTCTAATTGTTTTAATAATTTATTTACTTTAGGATCATTATATTTACCAGTATTATTTGTATTTTTATTTCCAAATAAATCTAAGAATGTTATAGGATCATTAAAGTCTGCTCCCCATCCTGCACTTGCAATTTCATAATCTCCATTATCTGTCTTAGTTAAGAAATCTGAGAAATCTGCTGATGTAACTAATTCAATCTTAACACCAAGCTTCTTTTCCCATTGGTTTTGCATATATTCACCTTGGCTCTTTGCTGTTGCATCACTAGTTTGTAGTAAGAACTTAAAAGTATGTTTTGATGGGTCTGGATTTAATCCTGCCTCTTTTAATCCTTCAATTAATAATTTCTTAGGATCTTTATTCATAACAGCCTTTAATGGTTGCTCAACTTTATCACGATAATCAACATCACCAACAACAATTCCTTGTGGCACTAATCCATAAGCTGGAATACCTCTCTTTAATACGTCCTTTGTATATCCATCCCTATTAGAAGCAATTGATAATGCTAGTCTTACTTTAGGATTGTTTAAAGCTTTATTTTTACTCTTTAAATTATATTGTCCATAGAAAACTGATGGAGTTATATCTTTTATTTCATTCCATTTACCATCTTTTGCTCCCTCTTTAAGCTTGTTTAAGAATTCTCCTGTACCACTCATTACATCTAATTGATTGTTAGTAAACATTTGGAAAGCAGTACTTGGTTCTTTAACTACCATTAAATCTACTTTATTTAATTTTATATCTTTTTCATTCCAATAATTTGGATTCTTCTTTAATTCAATTTTTGATCCACGTTGCCAATTTGATACTGTAAATGGTCCACTATAAACAAGTTTTGATGGATCACTACCATATTTATCTCCTTGAGCTTTAACTATATCTTCTCTTTGTGGTGCTAAAGCTGGGAAAGCAACAAGTTGGTCAAAATAAGGTACTGGATTTTCTAATTGAACAACTAATGTATTGTTATCCTTTGCCTTTATTCCAATATCTTCAGCCTTTGCCTTTCCATTAAAATACTTTTCAGCATTTTTTACCTTAAATAAAAAGAATGCATATGATGATGCAACTTTAGGATTTAATAATCTCTTCCATGCATATTCATAATCTTTTGCTGTAAGTTCCTTTCCATCACTCCACTTTAGTCCTTTTCGTAAATGGAATGTGTAAGTCTTACCATCTTTACTCTTCTCAAATGATTCTGCTGCACCAGGTACAGGTTTGTTATCATTATATACAAGTAATGTTTCTTGTGTATTTTGTGCAATATTAAATGAAACTTCATCTGTTCCTTTTACAGAGTCCATTGTTTTTAACGCCCCAGATGTTAATTTTAATGTCTCTGAACCTCCAGATGATGCTGATTCATTTTTTCCTCCACATCCTACAAATAATGATGCAGTTAATCCAACTACAATCAATGCACTGATAATTTTTTTCATTTTCATTTTTAATGCCCCCTTTTTTTAAGTTATATTTTATCAAATATCTCCCTTAAAAATTATATATTTTTTGAAAATTTTTTATCCTGATATAATTCTTCTAAAATTTAGCCTAAATTTTTATCATCTTAACATATGTATTTCAACAAAATACACATGTATTTTCATTGTAAGTGTATCAATTTTAAAGTTATTTTTAATATAATATTTAATATATAATAAGTAAATTTAATACATAAATTCAAAATAATCGATTTCATTAAAATTATTTTCCAAATAAAAAAAATGTTATCTAATCCTTTTATATAAAGACTTTGATAACATTTAAATTTTATTTACTTTAATATTTTTACAATTAATACTTAAATAGTCATATTTATTTTTTACTTTTGTGTATTAATACACTTTTTGTAATTTTTTTCAATATATCGAAATATGAAGAAAGTAATCATATATTTTTTATTAAAATATTTATATAATATCAATATTTTAATGAAATTATATGATTTTATGGCCTTTTTGTGAAGTTTTGTTCATAAAGTTAACTTTTAATTCACATATTTAGTTTTTATTTTTATAATTTTTTATTATAAATTTTTATACTTTTATAATGATTAAGGTAAAGTAAAATTTTTCACTCGCTAAAAGGACTATCTAAGATAAATAACTTATTGAATAATTTATCTTAGATAGTCTATTATATGTTTTCTATATAATATTTTTATTTTACTTAAGAACTTTTTCCCATTCTTTATCTTCTAAATATTTTAATAATTGAGGTCTTAATTCATCTTTTCTTAAACCAAATTCAATTGTAGCTTGTAAAAATCCAAATTTATCCCCAACATCATATCTTCTTCCCTCAAAGTTATATGCATACATAGCTTCTTGAGATATTAAAGTTTTTAAAGCATCAGTAAGTTGAATTTCATTTCCCTTACCAGGCTTAGTATTTTCTAATATTTCAAATATTTGTGGAGTAATTATATATCTTCCAAGTATTGCTACATTAGAAGGAGCTTCTTCCTTCTTTGGTTTTTCAACTAGGTCCTTAACTTTATATACTCTATCTTCTATATGAATACCATCAACTATACCATATTTTGATACATCTTCCTCTGGTACTGTTTGAACTCCTAATATTGAAGTCTTATATTCTTCAAAACAATCCATAAGTTGTTTTAAACATGGTGTCTTACTATCAACAACATCATCTCCAAGTAAAACTGCAAATGGTTCATTGCCAACAAAAGTTTTTGCACAATGTATTGCATGACCTAATCCCCTAGGTTCCTTTTGTCTAATGTAATGGATATCAACCATGTCTGAAATATCTCTTACAAGTTCTAATAATTCAGTCTTACCTGACTTTTCAAGTTCAAGTTCAAGTTCAATAGATTTATCAAAATGATCTTCAATACATTTTTTATTTCTTCCTGTTATTATTAATATTTCTTCAATTCCTGATGCTATTGCTTCTTCTATAATAAATTGAATTGTTGGCTTATCAACTATTGGTAGCATCTCTTTTGGTTGTGCCTTTGTTGCAGGTAAGAATCTAGTTCCAAGTCCTGCTGCAGGTATTATCGCCTTTTTTACTTTCATTATTTATCACCTTCAACTAAAATTTTTGCCAAATATAAACTTTTATTAAAATTTACAATATAAATTGATTATATCATAATACATGCCTTTTTTTCCATTTAACATATTTATAATATAAATGGTATTTTTTTATCAATTTGTTATTAACCCTTTTGTTTATTTTAATATTTTCCATATTTTTTCGTAATTTTTTATTGATTTTTGTATATTTCAGTGATATTATAGTTGATATATTAATTTTAATTAATATTTAGAAGGAATCAAATAAGTTATTAACAAACTATTTGTTTTAATTATAATCTAGTATTTTTACTATATTAATAAGAAAGGATTGAAATTATGAATAAAAGAACAAAAGATTTTTTAGTAGTGGGATTTGCTTTATTTGCTATGTTTTTTGGTGCAGGTAATTTAATCTTTCCACCATTTTTAGGAAATATGGTTGGAAGTCAATATATTTTTGCAATAATTGGTTTCACATTAACAGGAGTTGGTGTTCCCCTACTTGCAATAATAGCATGTACAAAGGGAGATGGAACTTTTGAAACAATGGCTTCAAAAATAAGCCCAAAATTTGCAGTAATTTTTGCAACACTTTTATTTGTAGCAATTGGTCCAATGCTTGGAATCCCTAGAACTGCTGCAACTACTTACGAATTAACTATTCATCCTATAATACCTGGTATATCACCTCTTGTTTGGATGTTTATATATTTTGGAATAAATTTATTCTTCGTTTTTAGAAAATCAAGTATTATAGATACAATTGGTAAATTTTTAACTCCATGCTTACTTATTTTATTAGCAATAATAATTGTAAAAGGAATTATTTTCCCAATTGGTAATATTACTTCAACAGGTGCTACTTCAGTATTACCTCATTCTTTACTTGAAGGATATCAAACAATGGATGCTCTTGCCGCATTACTTTTTGCAGCTATAGTATCTGGTAATATATTAGCAAAAGGTTATAAAAATAAAGATTTAGTTCCAATGACAATTAAAGCTGGTGTTGTTGCTGCAATTGGACTAGCATTTGTATATGGAGGTTTAACTTTTATAGGAGCTCAAACTACAGCTTTAACTTCAGGAGAAGTTACAAAAACAGGTTTACTTCTATTAATATCTCAAAATATTCTTGGAAGTATTGGAACAATAATAATTGGAATAGCAATGGGACTTGCATGTCTTACTACTTCAATTGGATTAATAACAGCTGGATCTTCTTTCTTTGAGCAAGTATCTAAAGGAAAGTTACCTTATAAAGTTAATGCAATTATTATTTCAATTATAAGTATAGTAATTGGATGCCTTGGAGTTGACAATATAATAAAATTTTCAGGTCCAATATTAAATATTTTATACCCTGTTGCAATAACACTTATAGCAACTACTCTATTAGATAATATATTAACTAACCTTAATGCTGTAAGACTTGGTGTTTATACTTCTTTAGTATTTGGAATACTTGGACAAGTTCCTGGAATTAACTTAAGTTTCATTCCTCTTGCAAGTGTAGGTTTTGCTTGGTTACTTCCAACTTTAATAGCAATAGGAGTAGGTTACGTTATTTTTAGAAATAAATGTTTAGCTCCATCTGAAATGTAAATAAATACTAAAAAAATGGGTTGTATCAAAACTTTGTTTTGATATGGCCCATTTTTTCTATAACTTTACATTATTTATTAATAATGATAAAATTTCCATGGACATATTAGGGTAAAATACCAATAATAAAGGAGGCTATAATATGGCTATAAAATTAATTTGTATAGATATGGATGGTACATTATTAGATAATAACCACAATATATCAGAAGAAAATAAAAAAGCTTTACTTGAGGCTACAAAAAAAGGTATAGTTGTTGCAATAACAACTGGAAGACTTTTTGCATCTGCAAAATATTATTCTGATTTAATAGGAATTAATGCTCCAATAATTTCATCAAATGGTGCTTATATAAAGGAGAAGGACTCTTCTAAAGTTATATATGAAAGCACCCTTTCATTAGATGAATGTTTAGAAATATATAACATATCAAAAAAATATAAATTTGATTCATATTTTAATACATATAATACAACTATTTCTTCAAGTGAAATAAAAAAAGATCATGCTTATTCAATTACAAATGAATTAGTTAATGAAGAAGATAAAATTATTTTTAAAATAACTGATGACTTAACAGATATACTAAAAGAATATAACCATGATATATTAAAATTTATTGCAGTAGATCGTTCTGAAAAATATAGAAACGAGCTAAATGAAGCTAAAAATAAATTTATAAATCTTAATAAATATGAAGTAGTAAGTTCTGGATTACACAACTTTGAAATTATGAAAAAAGGAACTTCAAAAGGTACTGCTGTAAGTAAACTTGCAGAAATTTTAGGAATTTCAAGAGATGAAGTTATGTGTATTGGAGATAGCGAAAATGATTTATCTATGATTCAATATGCTGGTATTGGTGTTGCTATGGGTAACGGTATGGATTTATTAAAAAATGAAGCTCAATATATAACTGATACTAATGTAAATTCTGGAGTTGCAAAAGCAATAAAAAAATTTGCTCTTTAATTAAATATAAAAAAGTCTATTACAAAATAAAATTTATTTTGTAATAGACTTTTTCTTTTCTTTAAAATATCTAATATCTCAAATATACTTTTCTAGTTGTACATTAACCTTCCATTGATAACTTTTATTTACATTAAATACTTAAAATGGTATACTGTTATTGTATTTGTTAAATAATGGTTTAAGGAGATTAATATGAAATTTTTTAAAAATATGGCTACTTGGAAAAAAGTTATTTTAAGTTTTACTCTATTAGCTATATTATTTATAGGAGGAAGCTTTATCTATTTAAATTATCTATTAAATAAACCAACAAAAGTAACAATAAATAAAAATAACTTATCAGTAAATACAGAAATATCAAAAAATTTAGATACTAAAAAAGAAATAAAAAATATTGCTTTATTTGGGATAGATGCCCCTGAAGGTAAAAATGGTCGTTCAGATTCAATAATGATACTAACAATTGATAAAAAGAATAATGAATTAAAGCTTTCATCTATAATGAGAGATTCCTATTTAGATATTAAGGGTTATGGTAAGGATAAAGTAAACCATGCTTATGCCTTTGGCGGCCCAGAACTTGCAATAAATACATTAAATAGAAACTTAAATTTAAATATTGAAAATTTTATAACTGTTAATTTCACTACACTTCCAACTATAATTGACGAGCTTAATGGAATAGAATTAAATATTACAAAAGGTGATTTAAAATACCTTGGATCTTCTATTACAAAAACAGGACTTCAAAATTTAAATGGTGATGAAGCTTTAGCTTATTCTAGAATTAGGTATGATGGTGGAGATCAGATGAGAACTCAAAGACAAAGAAATGTTATAGATGCTATATTTAAAAAAGTTATTGCTATACCTGTTTCAAATTATCCTTCTATATTAAATGAATTATTACCATTTGTTAAAACTAATTTAAGTTCAAGTGAATTCATGGCAATTGGAAAAGATATAGCTTTTATGAAAATATCTAAAATAAAACAATACAGATTACCTTGTAATACTCATTCAAAAGGTAAAAATATTAATGGAGTATATTATATGACTTTTGATACAAATATTGAAAAAAAGGAGCTACATGATTTTATATACAACAAAAATTCTAAATAAAAATATTATTAACTAAGTATATATTATTGCTTGGTAATTTTAAATATAAAGTTACTAAGCATATTTTTTGAATTTTAATAGAACATATGTTCTATTTTCTTTCTAGTAAATTCCAATATATGCATATATATTAAGTATAAATATTAATTTTAATCTTATTTAAATAAAAGGGGGGACATCATATGTACGACATAAATTTAATAAAGTTAGCTAAAGAAAATGACTTTGAAGCAAAGGAAAAATTAATAATTAAATATTCTCCTATTATAAAAAAGCAAATAAAAAAATATTCTTTTATAGATTGTTATGATAATGAAGATCTTATGCAATATGGTATTATGTCTATACTTAAAGCTATTAATACCTTTGATATTGAAAAAAGCCCTTCCTTTTCATCTTATGTAAAATTTGCAATTTACAACAACTTTGCTTATCTTTGTAGACAAAATAATATTACAACCAAAGCTTCCAGCTTAAATATACAAACTGAAGAAGGTTCTGAAATTATAGATTTAATTGAAGATAAACTAACTGTTGAAGATATATTTATGAATAACTATGAGAATGAAAAACTTTTTAAAGCTTTAAATATGTTAGACTATGAAGATAGAAGGCTATTTAAATTCTTAATGTATAGTGGGGTTAAATGTCCTCTAAAAAGATACTCTGAAATCTATAATATAAAGTATTCAGCCTGTTTATATAAAAAAAGTAAACTATCAAAAACACTTAAAAATCTCCTATTAACACTATGAGTACTAAAAAGGCATTGAAAGAATAATTTATCTTTCAATGCCTTTTAATTTTATCTAAGTTAATAATATTCATTTTATTACTTTAGAATACTCCTAATATCTTCTTTCTAATATTTACCCTTCTGCCCAAAAATTCAACTAAATCACAATTAATTAAATTCTTAAAACTTTCCTCTAAAACTTCACTACAACCTTCATATTTGCTTATTATATTTCTTATTTTTTCCTCAGCTACTCTATTTTTATTTATAAAATTATATATTCTATTTTTCAAAATAATTTTTGAAACTTTTTTAATTTTACTACCATAATCGCCTTCTAAACTTTTAGCATCCAATATAAATAAACAGTTGGCATCAATAAAATCATTTATATTATTTACATCTTCAACTATAGATTTTAATTTTTCTGGATAAAGAATTATTGGTATATATCCATTTAATTGAATATCATATATCTTTTTAAATATACTTGGTAAATAATCTTCTTCTAAATCTAATAACTTATACATTTCAAAATTTATATTTTTATCATTAAATTCAATATTATTAGGATTATACATGTTTTTAATATCCATATCCTTTATTTTTATTACCTTTTTCATTTTACACTCCTCCTTCTTCAAATTTTATATACACTTAATTAATATTATTCACAATTTATTCATTTGATTATATCATCTTCCTTTTTACTTTGTCCACTTAATTTATATTAAACAAAGGGGATAGTTAAATTCTATCCCCTTTTGTGAAGTTATTCAATTTTTGGTCTTTTCTTTTCCTTTTATTTCTGGAACTTCTGGTAAATCATTTTTTTTTGGACTTTTAAATCTTTTACTATTCCATGAAGATTGTTGATCTTTCTTAGCCAATAAAATCTCCTCCTAACAAAATACTCCTAATAAGTTTTTGTATTTAAAGGATTTTTTATTCTAATAATATTCTTCTCTTATTAAGATTTTACTCCTATAATATTACTTTTGAATTACAAAAAAATTAATTTTAATTATATTTTATATAAGTATTAATTTTTATTGTGGAAGTACTGTAAATCTTAAAATAAATAATAAAGCCAGTATATATACTATAGGATGTACTTCCTTATATTTTCCTGTAACTATCTTTACTATTGGATAAAATATTATTCCTGCTGCTATTCCATTTGCTATGCTATAACTAAAAGGCATAATTGCTATTGTAAAAAATGCTGGAAGTGCCTCTGTAAAATCGCTAAAGTTTATTTTTGTTATTCCACCTATCATAAGAACTCCAACTATTACAAGCGCTGGTGCTGTAGCTTCTGCTGGAACTACTCCAACAAGTCCACCAAAAAATAAAGCTAAAACAAATAAAATTCCTGTTGTTAAAGAAGTAAGTCCTGTTCTTCCTCCTTCTGAAACTCCTGCTGTAGATTCTACATAAGTTACTACAGTACTTGTTCCAAGTGCTGAACCTACTGTTGTTGCAACTGCATCTGATAATAATGCTTTATGCATATTTTTAACTCTTCCATTTTTATCTACCATTTTTGCCTTTTGCGCTGTTCCTACTAGTGTACCTATTGTATCAAATAAATCAACTAAGCTAAAAGTAATAACTACCATAAATAAACTTGAAAATGCTCCAACTATTCCAGCCTTTCCAAGACCTAATAATCCTTTAAAATCAAAAGCAAATAAAGTTGGTGCAAGTGATGGTGGTGCACTTATAACATGTATTCCTGTTAAGTTAGTTACTCCAAGTGGAATACCAATTATTGTTGTAAGAACTATCCCAATAAGTATTGAACCTTTCACTCCTCTAGCCATCATTATAGCTGTTATAACTATCCCTACAAGAGTTAAGATTGTATGTGGGTTTGTAAAGTCTCCAAAACTAACTAATGTAGCTGGATTTGAAACTATTATTCCACCACTTTTAAATCCTATAAGAGCAATAAAAAGACCTATTCCTCCTGATATTGCAAGCTTTAAATTATTAGGTAAAGCATCAACAATCTTTTCTCTTATAGATGTTAATGTAATTATTATAAATAATAATCCTGAAATAAATACTGCTGCTAAAGCTTGTTGCCATGTATATCCTAAAGTTAAACATACACTATATGTAAAGAAAGCATTTAAACCCATTCCTGGTGCTTGAGCAAAAGGTAAATTTGCATAAAGAGCCATTATAAATGTTCCTATGGCTGCTGCTATACAAGTAGCACCAAATACTGAAGCTATAACTGGATCATTAATAGCTGAAAGTCCTGAATGAATTGCCGCCTCTCCCATTAACCCTTTTGAATTCATTCCAGCTTGCATTAAAATTGATGGATTAACAAATATTATATATGCCATTGTTATAAATGTTGTTATACCTGCTATAATTTCTGTTTTCACCGTTGTTTTGTTTTCTGTAAGTTTGAAAAATGAATCTAAAAATGATTTTTCTTTTTTGCTTTGCTCTTTTTTCATATGTTATTTTCCTCCTCTTTAGCTTAAATAATTTAATTGTCTAAAAAATAAAAAGATTCTATTTTAGATTTATGAGTAAATCCAAAATAGAATCTTTAAAATTACAATCTTAGATTCACCCATAGTCAGAGATTTATGGTACTCTGGTAGATACTCCCAAACCTTATTTTTGGGATTATACGGATGAACTATTCTTTTTACAGTTGAATATTATCACCATACACGAATATTGTCAATTAATTTTTATTTAATTTTAGTATATTTATAAAATTTTAAGGATATTTACTTTATTTTTCTAATTATAATTCGTTTTTTCTGTAAGCTGGAAAGAATTTTTCTACTTCACTAACATTTTTACTCTCACAAAGTTTTCTATAAATACCTTCATTCCAAATCTTTTTTCCTATATAAAAATCATAAAATGTATTTTTTGAAAAATTCTTTTTAAACTTATAAAGTCCATCTTCTAAAGATGAAGTCCTACCTCCTCCATAAAAAACTAATTCATATCCATTTTCTTTTCCCCAAAGAGTTACTGCATATCTTAATACATAAGTTGGAGATAAGGATAGATAATCAGTTAAACTTCCTGATAAATGAATATGAATTGTTTTATTTGAAAGAAAACAAAATTCTGATGCAATTACCTTATCTTTAAATATTGCTTTTACAATTACTATATTATCCCTAAACCTTTTTAAAATATTATTAAAATACTCTTTATCAAAATAGTAGTATTCTAAAGCATTATTTCTATCCATTGTTAAATAATATATTTCAATAAATTCATCTAAATTTTCAGGAGATTTTTCTACTTCAAAGGTTACCCCATCCTTTAAAGCTTTTTTAATTTTCCTTCTACAATTTTTGCAAAATTCACTTCCTATAGGATCTTCAAAATCCTTTAAATTAGTTCCTAAGGTTATTCTGTTTTTTTCTATATTATAAATTCTTTTAAAATCTAATGCATTTTTCTCTATTGGATGAAACCTTATAAATTCACTAACTATATTATTATCCATACAAAATTTAAAAAACTCTTTTTCATATTGATTAATAAGATTTTCCTTACTATGCTCATCACAATCTAAAATTATTGGGCCCCCATAACCATAAGGTGTTATTATATCATTATATATTTTTCCATTTATAACTATTGGAATCTTCCTTCTAATAAATATATTTTTTATTTTTCCAAAATTACATTCTAATTTAAAAGATTTTAAAATTCCACCTTCTATTTTTTCATATAGTCTTCCATAATCTTCATTGAAATATATATCTAAATCTTTTTTAGTCATTATTTCCCCTTATATTAAAATTGCTAAATAACTATTAAAGTAACTTTTCTATTTCTTTTACTATTCTTTTCATATCATTAATATCATATCTTTGATCGCAAGGAATACAAAGTATATGGTTATATACATACTCTGTATCATCATTAATTTTTGAAATTGGATACTTAGACATTGGCCATATTACAGGGCAATATATTTTTTTACTAGCTAGTTTACTTTGTATTTCTTCTCTACTTTTATCAATTAATACTGGAAAATATAAAGGCACTACTTCTAGTGTTATATTAGTTAATATAGGCTTTATATTTTTAAAGTTTTTAATATTTTCTAATAAAAACTTATAATTTAATTTTCTTTGCATTTTCATATACTCTACATTTAATCCATTATATATTCTCTTTGAAATAGGTGATATCTTATATATTGCATTCCATTCTTCCATTTCCATAATTCCATTTTCAAATAAAGCTCTAAATTCATTTTTTAAATCTTTATTTCCATTTTCCATATATAAGCTTTTCTTTTTAAAAGCTTTTAAATTATATTCCACTAACTTATTATTAGTATTTAAATTTTTATCTCCTTTAATTTCTATATCCTTACTAAAAAGAAATCCCCCATCTGGAATAGCCATCCACTTTCTTAAACTTCCCACTAAATAATTAGCCTCTTCCTTAGGAAAATTTGAATACATATCCTGAGTAATATCCTCTATAAGAACTATCTCACTTTCTCCTATTTTCTTTAAAATATGTCTTATATTTTTTAATGTATCAAAGCCAAAATATGAATGTACTAATATAATACTTGGTTTATTTTCATTTATTTTATTTACAAACTCATTTACATTTACTGTTAAATCCTTATTTATATCATAAAAGGAAACCTCAAAGCCTGCAGCTATAAATGGTTTTATTACAGTCTCACAAGTAAATCCAGGTAATAATGCTCTCTTTGCTCCATTTATCTCTTTTATTGCAAGCTTTATTGCATCTCTTCCTGAAGATAAATAGGCTTTGTATTTAAAATTTTCAGTTAATAAAACTTTTGGATTATTTTCATTTTTAAAATCTTTATAATCAAAAAAATAACTACCTATTTCTTTTCCCATAATCCCTCCTAATTTATTTAAATTTTATTAATTACATTTAATAATCAATATATTAAAATATTAGACTTTAGTTGAGTTTTTATTTTAGATAGCTAAACATTAAAATACTTTTTTATTTATATAAATAATTTTTTTATAATTTCTATAATTCTTACCATGTCCTTTTCAGTATTTTTTGTATCTGATGGTAAACATACTCCCCTATTAAAAATATCCTCTGCTATAGATTTCTTACCCTTTGTAAAAAACTTATACTTATTATATAAAGGTTGCATGTGCATTGGTTTCCATATTGGTCTTGCCTCTATATTTTCCCTTTCAAGAGCTAAAATTATATCTATTGGTTTAACCTTTGATTCTCTAGATAAAGTTATACAGCTTAGCCAATAATTTGGAGTCCCATAATCCTTTATAGGCATCATTTTAATATCAGAAATATCTTTAAATCCTTCTTTATAAGTTTCAAAAATTTCTTTTTTCTTTTTAATTCTTTCATTTAAAACCTTAAGCTGTCCTCTTCCAATTCCTGCAACAATATTACTTATTCTGTAGTTAAATCCTAATTCCTTATGCTCATAATGCCTTTCATTTTCTCTAGCTTGTGTACTCCAAAACTTAATTTTTTCAATTTTTTCTTTATCATTAGAAACAATCATTCCTCCACCAGATGTTGTTATTATTTTGTTTCCATTAAAAGAAAAAATACCAAAGTCTCCTAAAGTACCTGTTTGTATACCTTTATAAGTAGCTCCTAAACTTTCTGCTGCATCCTCTATTATTTTGCAATTATACTTATTGCATAACTTAATTATCTTATCCATATTTGCTGATTGTCCATAAAGATGAACTACAATTATAGCTTTAGGAAGTTTTCCTTCCCTTTCACATTCTAAAAAGGCTTTTTCAAGAGCATAAGGACACATATTCCAAGATTCTTCTTCTGAATCTATAAATATTGGTTCTCCACCTTCATAAATAATAGGATTACAACTTGCCGAAAAAGTAAGGGTAGAACATAAAATTCTATCCCTTCTTTTTATTCCAATAGCTTTAAGTGCCATATGAATAGCAGCCGTTCCAGAAATTAAGGCAGCTCCATATTTTATTCCTAAATATTTTGAAACCTCTTTTTCAAAATTATTTACATTAGGTCCAAGTGGTGCAATCCAATTAGAATTAAAGGCCTCTTTAATAAATTTTTCTTCATCCCCACCCATATGTGGAGATGAAAGAAATATTTTTTTATATTCCATATAACTTCCCCCATAGCATATACTTTATATTCTTTGTGCCATATCTATTTTTTCATCTTTAGATATATTTACATAGGTTGGTACTATTTCTTTTATCTTTACTCTTAAAGCTTTTTCATCCTCATTTAATGTAATAGTTAATAAATCTTCTATATCTCTCTTTATATCATTAATATTAAATTTTGAAGGTTTTCCTATAAATATACTTTTATTTTTTGTAGCTTTTAACCCTTCCTCCTTCATAAGAAGTTCCTCATATAATTTTTCTCCAGGTCTTAATCCAATCTCTTCTATATCAATATCTCTATTAGGTTCAAATCCAGAAAGTTTAATAAGTTTTTTTGCTAAATCATATATTTTAACTGGACTTCCCATATCAAGAACAAATATTTCTCCACCTTTTGCATAAGCTCCAGCTTGAAGTACAAGTTGTGCAGCCTCAGGAATTAACATAAAATATCTTGTTATATCCTTATGAGTTATAGTAACAGGGCCTCCAGATTTTATCTGCTCTTTAAAAAGTGGAATAACTGATCCATTACTACCAAGAACATTTCCAAATCTAACAGCAACAAATTCTGTTTTACTTGAATTATTCATACCTTGAACTATCATTTCACAAAGTCTTTTAGTTGCTCCCATTATATTAGTTGGATTTACTGCTTTATCTGTAGATATAAGTACAAATCTACTTACTCCATATTTACTAGAAACTTCACAAGTATTTAATGTACCAATAACATTATTTTTTATAGCTTCTTCTGGATTTCCTTCCATTAAAGGAACATGTTTATGTGCTGCTGCATGAAATACTACATTAGGTTTATATTTCTTAAATATCTTTTCCATTCTATTTTTATCTCTAACTGAAGCTATAATTATTCTTTTATTTAACTCTTTAAAATTTCTAGTTAACTCATTTTGCAAATCATATACATTGTTTTCATATATATCTAAAATAAGAAGTAATTTAGGTGAAAATTTAGCTATTTGCCTGCAAAGTTCTGAGCCAATGGATCCCCCTCCGCCTGTAACTAAAACTATTTTATCTTTTATATAATTTTCTACTCCACTTTTATCTAAAGTTATTTCTTCTCTCCCAAGTAAATCTTTAAAATCCACATCTCTCATTTTATTAATATTAACTTGACCTTGAATATTTTCATAAATTCCAGGTAATATTTTAACCTTTGCCTTTGTTTCACTACATATTTCTATAATTTCTTTTTTATCTTTAGCTGATATTTTAAAAATAGCAATTAAAATAACTTCTATATTTTCTTTCTCTACAATATTCTTTATATCATTTCTATTTCCAATTACTTTTATTCCTCTTAAAATTTTCCCAAGCTTTTTTTTATCATCATCTATAATTGCTACAGGAATCATATTTCTTTCTTCATTATTAAATATCTCTTCTATAACCATCTGACCACAATATCCTGCACCTATAATTAAAGTCTTTTTCTTGTTTTCATAATTTTTTATTTTTTTATATAAAGATAATCTAGTAATTATTCTATAAGATAACCTTGCTCCCATAATTAAAATAAATATTATAATAGAGCTAATTATTATTACTGAATTAGGTATACCTTTATGAAATACTACATTGTAAATTAAATTTAAACTTCCTCCAATTAAACAAGCAGTAGCCCCTTTGATAAATTCATCAATTCCAGCACTACTCCATATACTTTTATACATATTAAAAAAATATAATGGCACAAAATATAAAAAAAATAAAATTAGAACAACTTTTAGGTAGTTATTTAAATATATGTTAGGTATATTCAAATCAAATCTTAAATAAAAGCTAAAAAGATATGCTAAGTTTATTAATATAAAATCTATAAAAAATAAAATTGGCAATTTAAATTTATTTAATAAATTCATTTTTATTCTCCATAATAAGCATAATAGCTTTCTCTATTCTTCTCTCTTCCATTTAAAACAGCTCCTAAAATTTTTGCATTAACTTTATCTAAAATAGATTTTGCTGAAGCTAATGTTTCTACCTTTGTTTTTCCTGCTCTAACAACTATTAATGTCCCATCAACTTTGGTAGATATAATTTGAGCATCTGTAACTGCAAGTATTGGAGGACTATCTATTATAATTAGATCATATATTTCTGAAAGTTTTTCTAAAAGCATATCCATAGTCATTGATCCAATCATTTCTGATGGATTTGGAGGTGTTTTTCCTGAAGGGAGAATATCTAGGTAATCAGAATATTTTATAATTGCATTTTCTAAGTTTCCCATATTAATAATTACATCAGAAAGTCCTATATTATTTGATATTTTAAATTTTTTATATATACTAGGTTTTCTTAAGTCACAATCTATTATTAATGTTTTCTTTTTATCTTGTGCAAAAACTATAGCAAGATTTCCAACTGTAGTTGATTTTCCTTCACCAGGTTCTGAACTAGTTATAAGTATTCTCTTAATCTTATTATCAAAAGACGAATATTGAATATTAGTTCTTAATGCTCTATAATCTTCAGCTACTTGTAAATTTGGATTTTTATCTAGTATAATCATTATTTATTTCTCCTCTTTTTATTTTCTTTTATTTTGCTCACACTATTTTTTAAATTTGGTATATCTCCTAATATTGCAATATCATTAATATCTTCCTTTGTTTTTATAGTGTTATCCATAAAATCTAATATAAGTACTAACCCAATACTAATCATTATTCCCAAAATAAATGCTATAGATATATTAACCATCTTATTAGGACTTACAGGTTCAAGTGGTATTTTTGCCTTTTGTATAACTTGAATATTTCCCATAGGAATTAGTTTTTTTGATTGTTCAGTAAACTTACTAATCAATCCATTTACAAATTTAAGTGCTGTATTTCTATCTTCATCTATATACGCTACTTCAATTATTTGAGTATCTTCCCTTGGAATAACCTTTAAATTTTTATACACATCTTTATCTTCTATATATATTTTTTCTGAATCTAATGCATCATTAATTAGATCTTCTGATTTCATAATTTCTGCATATGTAGTTAAAAGTCTTTTGTACATTTCTACATCGCTACTATCATATTCTTTATTTAAACTTCCTTCCTTTCCAATGAATAGTTTAGCTTTAATTTCATACTTAGGTGTTATTACAAAAAAACTAATTAATGCTGTAACTACTGTAATTAATGCTGTAATTCCAATAATTAGTTTTAATTTTTTCTTTAAAATAGAAATAATTTTTCTTATATTTATATTTTCTTCATTCACTATAATCCTCTTCCCCCTTTTTAATTAAATTATTCTATATGGATATATAATATTTATTCAATCTTCAATTAATTAATTACTTTTAATTTTATTTAGATAAATTTTTATAAAAAAATAAGCTAGAAACTAAATTTCTAACTTGTAAAACTTATAATTCTATTCTAATATTTCTTTTAAACACATTTCCCAACCAGAATTTTTTATTATTAGATTTTCTCTTTCTAACACTAATGGTTTATTTTTTTTTATAAACTTTTCCATAAGATATGCCAATTCCATAGAATTAAATGGATTAAAATAGTATGCATTTTTATACTCACCTAATACTTCCCGTGAAAATTCGCAATTTGAAGCTAATATTATAGTTCCTACTTTTCTACTTTCAAGTAATGGCAATCCTACAGTTTCTATATAAGATGGAAATATTAATATACTATTCTTATAAATATCGTATACGTTATTTATATTTAAATTGCCCATGGCATATATGTTACTTAAATTTCTATTTAATTCATCTGGATTTATTGTAAGGATTACTTTAAAATTATTTATCCCTTTATCATTTAATATTTTACATGCCTCAAATATACAATTATGATTTTTATATATTTCATTTGATGCTGGATAAAAAAATAAATTATCCTTTATTTTAATTTTATCATCATTAATATTTTCAATTTTAATGTCTGGTAATATATCTACTACCTTTGTTTTATCTAAATTTGAATACTTTTCTATTTCTTTTTTCATCCATTTAGTTTGAACTATAACTTTATCAGATACACCAATAGACTTTTTTATAATCCAACCTATTATATATTGGTAAATAGCTAGAATTCTTTCTTTTGATTTGAAAAATGAAAATTTTTTAGATTTTTGGAAGGGTATAGATTGATGTATATATAGTATTTGAGGAATTTTTAATCCAAATATTGCTGTATTCTGAAGAGATACCACTCTATCTACCTTAAGATTATTTATTAATTTTTTTCCTGATATATAGTCAAACTTTAACCTTTTTAACCAAGATTTTTTAATATCTTTTCTAACTATTATTTTTATTTTTTCTGTCTCTTTTAAATAGTCATCACCAATTAAAAAAATCCATTCGTTTCCTATATCATTTTCTTTTATATACTGATAAAATTCCTTTAATATTGTTAATGCACCACCATTACTTGCTGCTATATCATTTACTAAAATCCTCATTATTTTCTCCATAAAAATTTATTTATTATTGAAGTATATCCTTGGATAATATTTATAACTTTAGTAGATACATTGCAATCATTATAATCATTAACTTTAACTATTTCCTCATTATTACCTTTTTCTTTTGTTATAACTTCAATAGATTGAGTTATACTATTAAAATTTATTCCACCTAATATAAATGATCCTTTATCAACAGATTCTGGTCTTTCTGTACTTGTCCTTATTGATACTGCTGGAAATCCTATAATATTTGATTCTTCTGCAAGAGATCCTGAATCTGAAAGAACGCAAAAAGACTCTTTTTGTAGTTTATTATAATCATAAAATCCAAATGGTTTTAATTGTCTTATATTTTTATGAAATTTGACATTACTTTCTTTAATTTTTTTCCAAGTTCTTGGGTGTGTTGAAAATATAATCTGCATATTATATTTTTCTGAAATAAAATTTAATGTTTTTATTAAATTATTAAAGTTACTATCATTATCTATATTTTCTTCTCTATGAGCGCTAACTAATATAAATTTTCTTTTTTCAAGATTAAGTCTTTTAAGAACATCGCTTTCATCAATTTTATTTATATATCTTTTAAAAACTTCTGGAAGAGGTGAACCTGTAACAAATGTATACTCTCTTCTCATTCCTTCTGCTAAAAGATATCTTCTTGCATGTTCTGTATAAGCTAAGTTAACATCGCTTGTTACATCAACTATTTTTCTATTTATTTCTTCTGGAACATTTTGATCAAAACATCTATTTCCAGCTTCCATATGGAATACTGGAATTTTTAATCTTTTAGCTGAAATAGCACTTAAAGAACTATTAGTATCTCCAAGGATTAATAATGCATCTGGTTTTTCTTTAACTAAAATATCATAACTTGTTGCTATAATATTCCCCATAGTTTCCCCTAAATTATTTCCTACAACTCCTAAATAATAATCTGGTTTCCTAAGTTCTAATTCTTCAAAAAATATATCATTTAATGTATAATCCCAATTCTGCCCTGTATGAACTAATATATGATCAAAATACTTATCACATTTTTTTATAGTTTCTGAAAGCCTTATTATTTCAGGTCTAGTTCCAACTATAGTCATTAATTTTAAACTTCTCATAAATAAATTACCCCTATTTTCTTAAACATTATATATCAATGTTAATATTCATATTTCTATACAAATATATTTCATCTTTATTAAATATACTTATATATTTATAATCTAAAATATTTTTACTAAAATATGATCCTTGTTCTAAAAAGCTTTTTGTATCTTTTATATATATACTGCTACAAATAATAATATAAAAAGCTACGCAAACAGTTCTTTTCGATAAATTTACTCCTTTTAAATAAGTTAATAAATTGGGTATAAGTATTACTTCAATTATAGAAAAATACTCTGTTAATCTAGACATAATATTAATTCTACAAAAAATAAAATATATAATTAATCCTATATAAACTAAGTATATTTGAAGCTTTTCAAATTTTCCTACACTATTCTTTTCAGAGTTTACATAAAGATATATAATAAACATCAATATTAATACTCTTAATAAAATTGCTAATATTTTTACTTCTTCTGGCTTATAATTTATATTAAATAAAGTTACAATCAACCCTTCACCTTGAAATAAAAATATAGTTATAGCTGTAAATAAAAAAAATATATTTAATTTTGTTTTATGAAATAAAAATTCTATTTTATTATTAATTAACACTATAATTAATGTTATTAAAATAGATTTATGAAATAAGGCTGCAAACATTATTGCTATAATATATTTTTTAATTTCTTCATTTTTTAGATATTTATAAAATGCATAAATAAAAATACTTAGTGCTATTCCTTGCCTTATTGCACTATTAATATATATTTGATAATATATAGAATAAAATACAAATAAAGATAAAATTCTATTTTTTGAATTACTAATTATCATGTAAGTTACTAAAGCTATCATTATAAATGAAATAATCATTATAAAACCTTCAAAACTTATTCCAAGTTTCTTACTTATTCCCATAAAAATTCTATATCCTATATCCATATGGTTATTGAATTTTATACTATTAATTACGCCTACTTGGTTAACCTTATAATAATTTAAATAGGCAATATAATCGGTACCAGTTCCATATCTAAACATACTTAAAATAAGAATAATAAAAGTAAATATAAAAAAAATTATTTTACTATTTTTTTTGTAAATTGTACTAAAAAAAGCTATATACCCCATAATAATTAATATAGCTAAAAATATCATAAATTTATTTTATACCTCCCTAAAATAAGTATCAGGTATATCTTTATCAAATATTTCGTTTACCCACATAATAGTTACCAAATCATTTTTTCCCGTATTTATTATATTATGGGTATATCCAGCAGGGATATCTATAACTTCTAATTTTTCACCTGAAACCTTATATTCTACAATTTCCTCACTATAAATTTTTCTAAGTTTAATTACTCCTTCTCCAGAAAGGACTAAAAACTTTTCATTTTTACTATGATGCCAATGATTCCCCTTTGTTATTCCAGGCTTAGATATATTTACTGATACTTGTCCTCTATCCTCTGTTTTTAAAAACTCAGTAAATGATCCTCTATTATCTATATTCATTTTTAACGGATAAGAAAATTTTTCTTTTGGTATATAACTAAGATAAGTACTATATAACTTTTTAGTAAACTCATCTTTCATATTAGGAATCATTAAATTTTTTCTGCTTTCTTTAAAGGATTTTATTAAATTAACTATATCTAAAATAGTAGAATTATATTCAACATCAATATTTAAATATCCACTAATAGAATTTTCATCTTCAATAATATTTATAATATTTCTTACAACATCATCTATATATACAAGTGTCATTTTTTTGTTAGGATCAGATATCCATATATTTTCTCCCTTAGCTATATTGTTACAAAAGGTAGCTATTGCTGAATTATAATTAGGTCTGCACCACTTTCCAAATACATTAGGAAGTCTAAATATAAATATTTTAGCTCCAGTTTCCATGCTATATTTTATTAAAACCTCTTCAGCAATTTTTTTGCTTTTTCCATAAGGATTATCTAATTCTGCTTGTATTGAAGAAGTTATAAGTACTCTAGTATTTTTATTATTTCCCTTCAAAATATTTGCTATACACTCTGTTAAATTAGCATTTCCCTCCATAAATTCATCTTCACTTTTTGGTCTATTAATGCCAGCTAAATGAATAATAAAATCTGAATCTAAAACACTTCTAGTCAATTCTTCCCTTGAATTATCTTTATCAATTTCCAAAATTTCATATTTATATTTCTTCTTATTAAATTCCTTTAAAGTAGCAATAAGATTTTTCCCAATAAATCCTTTTGCCCCTGTAACAAGAATTTTCATTATCTATTCCTCCAAGCTTCTAATTCTTTTTTTATATAATTTAAAGTAAGTAATTTTTTCTTTACTTCATAAACATTAAGAATATTTGTGTTATCAGAGTTATATTCAGAAACTAAACCTATTTTTCTATCACCTTTATTGAAATATTTGTCATAATTTAAATCCCTCTTATCAGCTGGAACTCTATAAAAACTTTCCATATCTATTGCATTATAAGCTTCCTCTTTAGTTAATAATGTTTCATACATTTTTTCACCATGTCTTATTCCAATAACCTTTACTTCATTATCTACATTAAATAATTCCTTTAATGCTTTAGCCAGCACTCCTACTGTACATGCTGGAGATTTTTGAACCATTATATCTCCTGGCTCTGCATTTTCAAAAGCAAACATAACAAGTTCAACAGCCTCTTCTAAACTCATAATATATCTTGTCATATTTGGATCTGTAACTGTAAGTGGCTGTCCACTTTTTATTTGTTCTATAAATAAAGGAATAACTGATCCTCTTGAGCACATAACATTTCCATATCTCGTCCCACATATTAATGTTTTGTTTTTGGGTACTGTTTTAGATTTAGCTATAAATATTTTTTCCATCATTGCCTTTGATGTTCCCATTGCATTTACTGGATATGCAGCCTTATCAGTTGAAAGACAAACTACTTTTTTTACTCCTTCTAAAATAGCTTCTGTAAGTAAATTTTCAGTTCCTATTATATTTGTTCTTACAGCTTCCATAGGAAAAAATTCACATGATGGTACTTGCTTTAGTGCGGCGGCATGAAATACATAATCTACATTATATATTGCATTCCTTATACTTTCAGAACTTCTTACATCTCCAATAAAAAATTTTATTTTATCACTTTTGTATCTCTTTCTCATATCATCTTGTTTTTTTTCATCCCTTGAAAAAATTCTTATCTCTTTTATATCTGTATCTAGAAATCTTTCTAATACTGCATTTCCAAAGGAACCAGTTCCTCCAGTTATTAATAAAGTTTTACCATTAAACATATATTTTTTCTCCCTCATTAAAATGATCTTCTAATATAGTTATAGATTTTTTTACATTAAAATTTTCTTCTAAAAATCTACGTCCATTTAATCCAATATCTTTCAATTTCTCTTTGTTAATATAAAAATATTCTATACTTTCTTTAAAACTATCAATATCATTTGAATAACACCACTTACCACATTTTGCTTCTTTCTCAATTAATTCTTTAATATCTGTATTTTTATCTGTACAAGCAAGTATAGGCATCCCTTTATCCATATAAGATAATGTTCTAGATGGATAATTAGGTATTGTAAATCTGTAATCAAGAGATAAAATCCCAACATCACATTCTTTTATTAAGTTCTCATATTTTTCCTTTGGTAATCTGTCTATAAAAGTAATATTTTTTGTTTTACTTGCAAAACTTTTAACATCTTCCTTTTCACTTCCATCTCCAACTATAAAAAAATAAGCTTTATCATAGTTTTCTATACTCTTTATCCCTTTCATTAAAAAAGATAACCCTTGAGGTTTACCTAAATTACCTCCAAAAACATATAGTATGCAATCATCTTTAACTCCGTATTTTTTTCTGTATTCTAAAGAAGTATTATCTTCTAAATTTGAAATATTTATTGTATTTGGAAATACTTCAACCTTTTCTTCATTTATTTCCTTATTATTTTCAAGTAAATACTTCATATTCTTTTTAGACATACATCCTATAAAATCTGATAATTTATATAATTTCTTTTCTTTTTTTCTAAAAAACTTATGGATAATTCCCTTATCTTTAAATAATCCAATATCAATTGCATTTTGTGGAAATATATCCTTTAACATTAAGTAAGTTTTACAATTATACTCTTTTTTTAAGTATTCAATTACATTTGCAAAAGTTACTGGTGGAGTTGCATAGAGTATTAAATCAAAATTTTTATCTTTTAAATATTTTTTAATTCCTTTTTTAAACTTTTTTTCTATTAATATGTTGTTAATTCCTTTTTTTATAAAATTAACTCCAAAAAGATTTCCAACTTTAATTCTAAGGACATTAATATTATTTTCTTTTAAAAAAATAGTTTTATTTAATACTCTTGCTTCATTCGCCATAACAAGAGTAATATTATGACCTCTTTCTTTTAATCCATTTATTAAATCTTGATATAGACCTCTTTCTTTTAAATTTAAATTAGAAATTGTTAAGTATAAAATATTCATATTTCCATCCTTTTAATTTAAACTTTACTTTATTAATACAAAATCATGTTTTATCATATATTTATTTTCTTCATATTCTCCAACTCTAGATTTATTTTTTCTTCCTTTTATATTATTAAATATAAATTTAGGATAATTTTCCTTACATTCATAAGCTAAAGGATATCCTCCTCCAAATCTTGGGTTTATCTCAGATATTATCCAGCCTCTATCTGTTTTAAACACATCTATATCTAAAACACCCTTTAAATTAAGTTTTTTTACTAATCTAGAAATTTCCTCAAATAAAACTTTATCCTTTATAGAGACTGCCTTATCTGTTTCTCCTGACCTCATTTTTATTTTTTTCTTTATGAAAATAGAAATTACTTCATTAGATATTAGATCAACATAGCAATCTACTCCATATTCTTCTCCATTTATAAATTCTTGAAGTATAGTATCTGGATATAATTTAAACAATAACTCTAGAAACTCCATATCATTAACTTTATTTATTCCTAAGCTAGCACTTCCTTTTCTAGGTTTTACAAAAACAGGAAAATCTATTTTTTTATCATTATAGTCTCTTTTAAATTTATTTAATGATTTATATGTCTTAGCATATTTGAATTCATTATCTTTTAAAAACTTAGCAAATTCATATTTATCAAAACAAAGTTCTGTTGACTCATAATCTGATCCAATTATCTTAACTCCTATTTCAGCAAAAGCTTTCTTATTTTTTGATAATAAGCTTAACTCTGGATCTATTAATGATAATATTCCTTCTATTTTTTCTTTCTTGCATATTTCTAATAATTTTTTTATATAATTTTTGCTAGTTATTCTTTCTGTTATATAATGTTTATTAGCCAAATATAATGTTGGTGCTAATTCATCACAATCTGTGACAACTATATTCCCAAAGCCTTTAAATTCCTCTTTAAAATATTTTATTAATTGTGTTCTTCTACCAGAACTTGTTATTAAAATATTCATATACCCCTCCCCGAAATTAGTTAAACAAATATAAATTTCTTCTTTAAATCCTTATTCTAAAATTGATTTTTGTATATATTCATTAACATCCCACGCTTCTCTTATACATTTAATTTTATTGAATTTATCTATCAGATATACATTAGGAAAATACTCTATAAAAAGCGGTGATAAACTCATAGTATATGCTCCAACCTTATCAAAAATAATTTTATCTCCATAAGTTAATTCCTTTTCATTAAATACACTCATTAATCTATCATTCTCCATACATGTATATCCTGATATTATTTGTCTTTCAGTACATCTTTTATTATTTTTTGTAATAAATTTATAAAAATAATTGTTTTTTCTCATAAGAGGATCTATATTATTTCTACTCCCATTAATAACAACAACTTTACTACTCCCTATCCTTTTTACATCTACTACTTCACATAAAAATTTAATTGGCGAAGCTATTAATGATGCTCCTGGTTCAACTATTAACTTTGTATTTTCCTTTTTGAAACTTTTAGAAAGTCCCTTTGATATTATTTTCATATAATCTAAATATGATGGCTTACCTTCTAAACCTCCAAAAAAGCCTCCACCAATATCTACATATTCTAGTTCATAATTAAATAACTTTGAAATTTCACATGCTTTTTCTGATAAAGCTTTATATATATTTAAACTCCTTGTTTTTGTACTATTATGCATATGCACTCCAACAACTTTTACATTTTTAATTGAATTTATTTTATTTATTACATTTTTTAAATCTCCATTTTCTAGTGAAAATCCAAACCTGCCAAGTTCCTTTCCCATAATAGTTTCACTTGGGCATTCCCTCTCCAAATTGAAGTTAACTCTTATTTCAACCTTTATTTCATAATTAAATTTTGTATTTTCTAACCAACTAATTTCTCTAAAACTATCAATATTTACTATAGAACCATTTTTTAATGCATCAAAAAATTGATTTTTTCCCTTATTAGGTCCATTAAATATTATGCAATCCTTTGTATATCCTATTTTTAGTGCTAATTTATACTCTAAATCTGAAACTACCTCTGCATAACAATTATTTTTTTTAAGATAGTTTATAATCCATAATAAAGAATTTGTCTTATAGGAATAACCAATAATATAATTATTCCAATACTTTTTTAATGCTAAATTCATGTCTTTGATATTCTTTTCTAATTCTTTTTCCATTACTATAAAACAAGGTGTATTTAAAACTTCATACATATTTACTATCTCCTAAAATAAAACTTTTCTTTTAAATTATTTTTTAATTTAGCTATAATTTTAAAGTAGTTTTGATTTAAATATTTTAGATTTAATAATATAAATACCTTCATTAAATTCACAATTAAAGAAAAAATATATAGTTGCTATTATTACTGCTAAATATATTACTCCACCTACAAACCAATTATTTAGATGTGCTGTAAATAAAAAAACAATTAAATTTATACTTAAAAACATCATTTCATTTTTGCTTGGAGTTAAATATTTAAAATCTCTTGATGAATACAAATACCATGTAATAAATCCTATAGTTGTAGCAACTGATATTAAAATAGGATTATCTGATATAATTACAGCTAAAAAATTATATATAAATGAAACTATAAGCATACCTGTAACAACCTTTAAATACTTTTTTTCATCCTTTCTTGCCTTGTACAAATTAACAAATAGAGCATTTATAACTATCATATAAGGATATGCTGAAAAGGAAACTGATATTATACTTAATGAAGGTATATATTTTTTAATAATTAAATTAACTGCTGCTGCAAAAGCAAAGTATAAAAGACTTGAAAAAACGCCTAATATTATTAAATAATTTTTAAGCTTTTTTATTGATTCTTCTACTTCATTTTTTGAAATGTAATTATAAAAAATTACTGAGATAGATTTTACTAGAATATTTATTAAATTAAGCATAGATAAAGCAAAGGAATAATAGGCAAAATCCTCTACTGTAAAAAATATTTTTATAAACCATCTATCTAATCCATAAAATAACATTACAGATAAGTTAGCCATTAGTATAAAAAATCCAACTTTAAAATTTTTTAAAATGCTTCTATCATACTTGCAATTTATACCTTTAAAATTTTTATATATACTAAATTCAATACATATAGTAACTAATATATTAGAAACTATTGTAGCTAAACAAAAATATACATAGTTATTACTTTTAAAAACAAAAACTAGAAGTAAATTTAATATTAAATACGATAAAGTTTGTATATATATTAATTTAGTGTATCTTTTAAATTCTCCTATAGCCTGATAATTAGCTCTAAAAAATCCAACCATATTAAAAGGAATAATTGTTATTGCCATAAATATTATTATTTTATTTTCAATTAAAGTTCCTATAAAAAAAAATATACTTGCAAATAAGATTTGTAATATTACATATGTTAGATGTTCTGTTTTAAGCAAACTTTTATCTAAATCTTTAAAATCTTTACCTCCATATTTTATATACATTCCCTCTTCAAAACCTAAGGTAAAAATTGTTATATAGGAAATATAAAAAGTATAAGTTTTTAAATTAGAATATTCATTTACTGATAAAGCCATAGGTATAATAAATGCTATTACTATTCCTGAAATCATATTTAAAAAATTAGCTGAAAATACTCTCAATATATTTCCTTTTAAACTCATAAAATTATCTCCTTTAAGTTCAACTGTATTTCTAATTAAAATAATTTTTATTCAAATTAATATACTCTTCTTTTGTCAATTTAAGTTTTAGCTCCATTATATGATGTGGCTTTCTATCTTCCACCTTTGGTAACTTCATATAGTCACCAAAAAATGTTTTTAGAAATCTATCATAATTATTTGGAGCTCTAAATTTATATCCTTCAAACTCAACTTCAATAAGTGGAAAAATATCCTCCCTATGATATATATAGTTATGAATGGATTCAATTCCATATCTTATATGATCTTCATTTTCCACATCATATTTCATATTTGAAAGATACATTTTTAGTTCTTCATTTATATTTTTATAGTCATATTCTTTATTAATAGAAAAATACGTTTTAGCTATTATTTTTACAACATTTCCTTTTATATTTTTAAAAAAAGGACTCTTTATTTTTGCGTATTTCATCCAATGAAATTTTATTTTTCTCATCAACTTATTTTTTATAAATATTTTAGAATCATTTTTAGTAAATGAATCCATAGGAAATATATCAATAAATATTCCTGTATGCCCTTTTTCTCTTTTATTCATTCTCAATATACTGTTTCTATCTCTTACCTTCATAAATTGATTTTCAGAATTTTCATCACTATAAATAGATTGAATAAAATATTTATGATTTAATTTATCTTTTCCTATTTCCATAAACTTGTTGTAATCTTTCCTCATCATAGATATATCTATATCATCATCCCATGGAATGAAACCTTTATGCCTTATTGCACCTAATAATGTACCTGCAGTTAGCCAATAATCTATATTATTTTCTCTACAAACTTTATCAACATCTTTAAGCATATTGACCAATTTGATTTGGGCCTCTCTTAGTTCATTTTTGTTATACTCCATTGACATACCACCTTAACAAACAAAATTAAGCAAATCACTAATTCACTTTTTTATTTATATTATTTAAAACAAAAATATATTCTTTAAATATAAAGTATTTTAATATGGCAAATAATTATTTTAGACTAGAAAAAAGGTAGCACTTCATAAAATGCTACCTTCTTACTATACAAATTTTTATCTATATTCAGGAAAATATCCTTTATTACGTCCATTTATTTCAACTAATTTATAATAAATATCTTCATTTCTTATTTTTGTTCCAACAAAAAAATCTAATACTCCACCTTTAGTAAATTGCTTCTTAAACTTTAATAATGCCTTACCATTAGCGCCTCCTAAATGAAATTCCTTTATCTCTTTTTTCTTTGCAAACTTAGCCACCTCATATAATATGAGACTATTTCCTCCAAGTGTTGTATGATTATAATCATTCCCTGATAAATGATAATGAATATAATCTTTATTATATAAAAACATAGCTGATGAAATATACTTTCCCTTATACATTGCGTTGGCTATAAATATATTTCCTTTCATGCCATTAAATAAAGCCTTCAAAAAATCAATATCAAACTTATAAAACTCACTTACATTATTTTTATATGCCATTTCATTATATAACCTATAAAATTCTTCTATAGTATCCCCATAAAAATCAAATTTAACTTTTACATTATTTTTAATTGCCTTTCTTATAACATTTCGACATTTAGAACTAAACTCTTCATAAAAAAAATCCTTTTTTAAATCCACATATAATGTAACATTATTATTTTTAATATTATATATATTACTTAAATACTTATGATTTTTAAGCCAAGGAGAAAATCTTATATATTCACTAACAATATTATTTTCATTACAAAACTTATTAAATTCATTATTAAATTCTTCTACTAACTTATCTATATCATCACAAAAATTTTCTATAATTACAGGTCCATTGAATCCATAAGGTGTTACAATATCATAATAAATCTTATTATTTACTTTTATATCTATTCTTCTTTTTATAAATGGATAATATAACTTACCTAAATTACTTTCAAATAAAAAACAATCCCATTTACCCTTATCCTTACTTTCATTTAACTGTCCCCAAATTTTTGAATAATATATATCTGGATAATCTATCACCATTTCACATCCTTTAAAAATCATCTAATAACTATAAATCATTATTTTCTATTTGTTTCTTTCTATATACATCAAAATCATCAAGTTCTCTACCTTCAGACATTGTAATGTTTTCCCTAAAAAATACTTTTTTTATAGTTAAAAATAATATTTTTAAATCATTTATAAAGGTTATATTTTCAGAATACTTAATATCATATTCAAAACGTTCTTCCCATCCTATAGCATTTCTACCATTTATTTGAGCTAGTCCTGTAAGGCCTGGAGAAACTGAGTGTCTCTTTCTCTCTCTTTCATTATAATAATCTAAGTATTCTACTAATAATGGCCTTGGTCCAACTATACTCATATCCCCCTTTAATATATTAAAAAGTTCTGGTATTTCATCTAAAGAAGTTGACCTTAATATCTTACCAAATTTATTTAGCCTCTCTTCATCAGATAATAGCTCTCCATTTTTATTTTTTTCATTAGTCATACTTCTAAACTTGTACATATTAAATATTTTTTCCTCTTTTCCTACTCTAGTCTGTTTAAATATAATTGGAGAACCTAAATTAATTCTTACTAATATTCCAATCATAATATATATTGGAATAAGCAATATTATTGCAATAATTGAAAAAATCACATCCAATAATCTTTTAAAATATTTTCTATACATTGTTTCACCTTTTATAAATCAATTGTCCATTATAAATAATATTAATCTTAATTAAAATACATTACTAATAAGTAAATTTAATTTTCTAAAAACAACCTATTGTATCCTTTAAGATTTATATTTTATAATTAGATACATATATTTGATTAAACACAGGAGGAAATATTTTGAAAACCAAACATAAATATAAACGTAGAAAATTACGTAAAAAACAAATACTACGAAATAGAATTATATTCTTTTCCTTAGTTATCTTAATACTTGGTATAATACCTTACTCAATATATAGCCATATCACAAAAAAATCCTCTAGCAAAAATACAAAAACAATAACTAATTCTGAAACAAACCCCGAAACTAAATTTCAGAAAAAAGAAATAATTTTTACAGCAGCAGGAGATTTTACTTTAGGAACTGATGATGCTCTTAATAAAAGCACAAGCCTACCAGCAGCTTTTAAAGCTTCTGGAAATGATTACTCTTACTTCTTAAAAAATGTAAGAAATATTTTTAAAGATGATGATTATACTTTAGTAAATTTAGAAACTACTTTTACTAATAGTAATTCTAAGATAGATAAAGGACATGTGATACAATTTAATTTTAAAGGGCCCAGTTCTTACGCAAAAATTTTAACTTCATCTTCTGTTGAAGGAGTAACAATAGCTAATAATCATATTTATGATTATGGTAAAAAAGGCTTTGATGATACAATAAATGTACTACAAAATAATAAATTAGATATAACTGGTGAGGGTTATAAAATAGTTAAGGATATAAAAGGTATAAAATTTGCATTTTTAGGATATCAAGCTTGGGATTCCGACGAAAAAAATAAAGAGAAAATCAAAACTGATATTGAAATCTTAAAAAAAGAAGGAGTTCAAGTTATAATTCCTTATTTTCATTGGGGTAGAGAAAAAGATTACAAACCAACAAGCTATCAAAAAACTTTAGCTCATTAGGGAGAGTAGTTATATTTGTGTAATAAACAAATTTAACTACTCTTTTTTTGTATGATGAGTTGGTTAATTTGGAATAATATACTATAAAGATTTT
>NZ_JAUSUF010000014.1 GCF_030813415.1 Eubacterium multiforme
CGGTTGGCAAACCGTTTCGATGTGCGAGTAGCACAGCCAGTAACATGCCCTTATAGGGCTAGAGCAAACCACCCGTTTTACGGGTGGTCATGATTATGGAAATATAATTTGGATAAAGTTTTTAATTGTAATATAATTATATTTAGAAATAACACTAATATTTGATTGATATACAAATAAAAGGAAATATAGGTGAGGATTATATATATGGATAAAACAATAGAAAGAATAAGAAAGTTTAGAAATGATAGAGATTGGTCAAAGTTTCATACACCAGAAAACTTATCTAAGGCAATAAGTATAGAATCTGGAGAATTATTAGAACATTTTTTGTGGGATAATAATTTTAATAAAGATGAAGTTTGTGATGAATTAGCAGATGTAATTATTTATTGTATACACATGGCAGATTCTTTAGGCGTAAATATAGAGGATATAATAAATAAAAAAATGGATAAAAATGAAAAGAAATATCCAGTTGAAAAGTGTAAAGGTACAAGTAAAAAATATACTGAGTTATAAAAGAGGCAATTATGGGATTAATAAAAACTTTTGATTATAAGGAAGAATTATTAGATAATTTAATCTAGATAGCAATAAAAAACACTGATATAATATTTTTTAGAATATGTACAAAGGAGACATTAGATGAAATACTATTTAGCACCAATGGAAGGGATTACAGGACATATATATAGAAATTATTATAAAAAGTTTTTTGGTAACATTGATAAATATTTTGCGCCATTTATTATTCCAAATAAAAGTAGAAGTCTTAAAACAAAAGAATTAAGAGACATACTACCAGAAAACAATAAAGATATTAATATAGTACCTCAAATACTTACAAATGATTCAGAAGGATTCATTACTACATCTAGAAAGTTACAACAATTAGGATATAATGAAATTAATTTAAATTTAGGTTGTCCATCTGGAACAGTTGTTTCAAAAAATAGAGGTTCAGGATTCTTGGCTAAAAGAGAAGAACTTGATATATTTTTAGAGGAAATATTTAAAATAGATGATATGAAAATTTCTATAAAAACTAGAATAGGAAAAGATGATCCTGAGGAGTTTTATGAGCTTATAAAAATTTATAATAAATATCCTTTAGAAGAATTAATAATTCACCCAAGAACAAGACAAGACTTTTATGGCAACAAACCTAATTTAGAAGTATTTAAGGATGCATTATCTTTAAGTAAAAATTCAGTATGTTACAATGGGGATATTTTTACTAAAGAAGATAATGATAATTTAATAAAGGATTTTAAAGAAGTAGATAAAATAATGATTGGCAGAGGAATATTAGCTAATCCTGGATTAATGAATGAGATTAAAGAGGATAAATTTATAGATAAAAAAGTTTTAAAAGAATTTCATGATGAACTTTTCAATGAATATAGAGAAGTATTTAATGAAGATAGAAATGCAATGTTTAGAATGAAAGAATTATGGGGATATATGATTTATATATTTTCAGATAATAAAAAGCACGCTAAAAATATTAAAAAATCTAAAAATTTAATTGAATATAATCAAGCTGTTTCAAATCTTTTTGCAGAAGAGAAAATTATAAAAGGGGCTGGATTATTTAATAATAAATAAAATAATATAAGTTATATTTAAATAATTACTTTGCCTTGGCTAAAGCCGAGGCTTTTTTCTGTATAAAAATTAATGAAGTCTTATAATTAAATAATATAATTATAGATTTTAATAAATTTAATTAAAGGGTGAATGTTATGATTGAAAAAAATAATTTATTTAAATTTGCAACTAGTGAATTAACAAATGATGCAATGATTTGTTATCTTGTTAATTTATCAATAGATGAAAGAATAGAGTATAAAAACTTAGGAAAAGATATAATAAATTTATTTACTAAAAAAAGAATTGAAAACATAAAAAGTATTGATATTATAAGACAATATAAAAAGATAGATATTTTAATAAAAGTAAATGATGATGAGCTAATAATAATAGAAGATAAAGTAAATACAGGACAACATAGTGATCAATTAAATAGATATATTAAAGCAATAGAAGATGATAATAATGATGATATTAGATTTAGAAATAAAAATTATGTATATTTAAAAATTGGAAATGAAAGCCAGTATCAAAGTCTTAATATTTGTTATGAAGGAAAAGATAAATTAAAAAATAATCAATATTTATATATATCAAGAAAGATGCTTTTGAATGTATTAAATAATTATAAAGATGTAATAAATAATGATATTATAAAAGAATATATAGAGTATTTAGAAGACAAAGAAGAATTATTTAATAGTTATAAACTTGAAGATAAATTAGATAAATGGACATGGGGTTTTGAAGGGTATTTTGATGAATTACAAAGAAAAAAGAAAATAAAAAATAAGTGCTGGGGATTTGTTTCAAATAGCTCAGGTGGCTTTTTAGGTTTTTGGTGGAATTTTAAAAATAAAGAATATAGTATTTTAGAAAATAATTTAAAACAGTATTATATATATATTCAAATAGAAGCATATCCTAAAATTCCTACTAGAGTAGTTTTAAAAGTAGAATGTTATGATAAAGAAGTAAGAAGAGATATAAGAAATTATGTTTGGAATAATTTAAAACCATTATTAGTGGATGAGCCTTTTTCTAAGACAAAGTTTGCAGATGGAAATTGGATGACTATAGCAGAAAAATGGTGCGAAACTAAAGAAGAGCTTACTGAAGCTATTTCTAGAGCAGAATATATTCTTTTGAATTTAGATAAAAAACTTTAAAATTCCTATTTTTAAGATGGTTTTAGTTTTTTAGTAACTAGATTGAATTTTTTTATTTTAAAGAAAATTTAATAAAAATGATACATAAAAACCCCCTATTCTGATAATTGTTTTAAATATTAGAATAGGGAGTTAATTTTATTTTAGGTTACAGAAATTTTTTGTAGATATAAAATTAAAAAAATTATAGTATCTCTAAAATTTCAACATTATAATTTTCACCAGGTGCATTAACTTCAACTACATCTCCAGCTTTTTTGCCAGATAAGGCTTTTCCAAGGTCTGATTCTATACTTATAAGCATATTTTCAGGATCTAAATCCATTGTAGTTACAAGAGTTACAGTAACTTCATCATCCTCTTCAACAAATTTAATTCTAGCTTTACTATTAATTCCAAGAACTGATTTATCTATAGTATCTTCATCTATTATAGTAGCTGTAGAAATCATAGTCATTAAATATTGTATTCTATTGTCATTTTCTCTATAATTTGCACAAGCTTCTTTATATTCTGCATTTTCTGATCTATCGCCATGGGCAGCTGCAACTAATTTTTCCTTTGCAATTTCTGCTCTTTTTACAGTTAGTCTATATTCTAACTCTTCCCTTAATTTTTTTATGTTTTCTTCTGTTAATTTATTATTCATAAAGCAAAATCTCCCTTAAATATAATATATCAATATATATAAAGTATATATAATAAAATGAGAGATGACAACAAAGGAGAGTTTATTTAAAATTTTATAAGGTTAAGTAATAGAAAGTTTAATTACATAATTTTAGAAATACAGTTAAAATAACTTAATAAATATAATAAAAGTATTGACAAATTTAGGATAAAGGAATATTATAATTAAAAATATAAAAATTCATTGATTGGAAGAGTAAATATTAATTAAGTATCCAAAAGAGAGTGGAGGATGGTGGAATCTCCATGAGAAAGATAATATTGAAGGACATCCAAGAGAAGCTTATTTGAAAAATATAGTAGGATAAGTCGGGTTACTCCGTTATAAAGTAATAGAGATAACTTAAGTTTATTTAGACTTAGTTAAATAGAATGGCACCGTGAATATATAGCTTTCACTTCTATAATGAAGTGAAAGCTTTTTTTATTAGAATCTGGCCAGTTCTAATTTGCTATTTTATTTTAGTAAGTTTTTATATAAAAGTTAAAAAAGGGTGGTACCGCAAAAATATTTGCCCCTTGGAATTTTTATTCCAAGGGGCTTTTTAGAGTTAAAAAAAGGAGGATATTTTTATGGAAAGAATAATGATAAATAAGTTAAATGATTATATAAATAAAAAAGTTAAAGTAGAAGGTTGGGTTCATAGAATAAGAGTTTTAAAAACAATAACATTTGTAATAATTAGAGATAGAACTTCTTTAGTTCAATGTGTTATTTCTAATACTTTATTTGATACATCAAAAATAAAATTAGAATCAATTGTAGCTATAATTGGAGAGGTTAAAGAAAGTAATAATAAGATAAATAACTTTGAAATAGAAGCTTTAGAAGTTGAAGTTATAAATAGTTGCATTAAAGATTTGCCAATTGAAATAAATAAAGAAAATTTAAATATAAATTTAGATACTATGTTAAATAACAGAGTTTTAAGTTTAAGACATGAGAGAGTAAATTCAATTTTTAAGGTACAAAATATTATTGTTAATGCCTTTAGAGAATATCTTGTAAATGATGGATTCACTGAAATTTATACACCAAAGCTTGTTAAAGAAGGTGCAGAAGGAGGAACTGAAATTTTTCAGGTTAAATACTTTGAAAATAAAGCCTATCTTGCTCAAAGTCCTCAATTTTATAAAGAAATGATGGTTTCAGCAGGTTTTGAAAGGGTATTTGAAATTGGGCATGTGTATAGAGCAGAGGAACATAATACTAATAGACATTTAAATGAATATATAAGTATGGACCTTGAAGTAGGATTTGTTGATAATGAAGAGGAAATTATGAATCTTGAGGAAAATTTACTAAAGTTTATTATAAATAAATTAGAAACTTATGGAGAAGAATATTTTAAATTATTAGGAGCAGAAATTCCTAAAATAAATGGAAGTATTCCAAGAATAAAATTTAGTGAAGCATTAGAAATATTAAATAGAGAATATAACAAAAATGACTTGGAGGGAGACTTAGACCCAGAGGCTGAAAAATTAATTTGTAAATATGCTAAAGAAAAATTAAATTGTGAATTTATATTTTTAACTCATTATCCAAGAAAGAAAAGACCAATGTATACAATGCCTTATGGAGAAAATGAAACTCGTAGTTTTGACTTATTATTTAGAGGAATTGAAATAACTACTGGAGGACAAAGAATTCATAATTATAATATGTTAATTGAAAATATAAAGTATAAAGGATTAAATCCAGAAAATTATAAAAGTTATACTGAAGTATTTAAATATGGAATGCCAAAACATGGAGGTTTAGCAATAGGATTAGAAAGAATAACTAGTAGATTTTTAAATTTAGAAAATGTTAGAGAAGCAACTTTAATAACAAGAGATAGAAATAGATTAATACCATAAAATAAGATTTTTTATAAAAACTATAAAATTAAAGTTATGAAAATAGTAATTTATATCATATATTAATATGTAAATAATTATAAGAGGTTAATATATGGATTGGTTAAAAGTAAATTCCGTTGATGAGTTAAAAAAATTTGGAAAAATGAAAAGTGTTATGTCTTTAATAAAAAAAGATATAGAAAAACTATTTAAAGATAAAAAATGTAAAGAAAAGAACATAGTATCAATGATTGTTATAAAAAGTAGAAGCTGGACAAGCCTCTATGAGAAAATAGTAGCATTAAGAGAAGTAATTTCTTATGTAGATTATAATGTTATTTTGAAAGATAAAAATATAGACAATAAAAATAAATGTAATGAATATTTTAATGATAAGGCATCAGAATATATTTTTTATTTGTTAGAGTTAAGTGGAAAATCTAGAGCTGATAAATTAAATATACAATTAAAACATTATTCAAATAAAAAAGAAGCAAAATTATGGAGAGATTCTATTGCTAAAGTTATTCATCCAGATAAATGTAAACTTAAAAAGGCAGATAAAGCTATATCTAAGTTAAACCAATTATATGAGGATATGGTAAATAATGAGTAAAACAGATAATAATAGTGACTCAAAAGAAATAGTATTATTTAAAAATCATGTTATAGATATGAATTTTGAAATACCAGATAGACCAGAAAATACTCATAAAGGTACATGCACAAGAGTAAAAAATGCTTGGGTAAACTTTTCTCATATGGATGATGATGGTATTATTTGGGTAGATGCAGAGAGACTTTCTGATATATTAAGAACAAGTAAAGCTATAGCTAAACATACAATTGTAAATATTGACGATAAAAATATTTTAAGAAGTGGGAAGAAAATATATATTAGAGCTTATGAAATAAGAAATATAATTGATAAATTTATTCAAAATGAAAAAACATGCAAAAGAAAAGATTATTTAAAGTATTCAGAGAAAATATATATGGCAATAAGAGATTGTGATACTGCTGAAGTCTTAAGAACAAGGCACAATGAAAGTTTAGAAGATGGTAAAAAAAGATTAAAGTATAAGAGAATTAAAAAATATAATATTAATAGTGATGAATTAACAGGTGAAGAGTTAATTAAAAAAACAGCAGAATTTTCTCATATTAGAAGTTTTGCTATATATACTGAAATTGGAACTGATATAGAAAATAGACTAATAGTAAACAAAGAAACACATAAAATTATAACTAATAAATGTGTTTGTGATGAAGTAGAACTTTATAATCTTTGTTTAACTAAAGGATGGAGTATAAATTGGTATAACAAGTATAAAAATTACTATAATATTTAACATTTATAAATAAAAATAAAACATAAAAAATATACTACTTTATTGTTTTAAGTAGTATATTTTTATTTTATTAAATACTCTTTTTTAATAAATAGTAATTGAACAACATTCCTATAAGACAAAGAATCATGGTTAAAAGATAAATATAGTTATAAGTTTTTATGAATAAAAAAATATTTGCCATTACAATAAGAAAAGTTACAATAATTGTAATTATTTTTATGACTTTAAAAATTTTATTATCAATACTATCACCCATAATTTACCTCGTAATATATCTAATAATTCTTTATAAATTAATTATATCATATAAGAAATTTATTTTTACAAATTTTTCATAATAAAACTTGAAATTTTATTGGAATATAGATTTTATTAACTATTTATTTAAAAATAATATAAGTAATTAAATATGAGAACAATAAGAAAACTGTATATTTATCTAGATTTTAAAAGTATATAATTATATAAAAGATAGTTTAAATAAAAGGTTTAATAAACAAAGGAAAATATAATTAAAGGGATGATATTATGGAAAATAATGAAATATGCAAAGAAGTTTGTATAGAAGAAAATCATAGTTTAGAAAAATATTTTGCTGAAAATGAAAAGCATGAAAGATATATAAAAAAAGAAATATATAATAATATATTAATTCTTATAAATGAAAGACCACATAAAATAAAAACTGTAAGAGGTTATAAATATAAAGGTAAAACTATATATGAATACAAAATTCCTTTAGGAAAAGATTTAGCCTGTAGAGTAGCTTATATTTATATAGATGATAAAATATTAGTTTTTTTCATATCTAACACAATAAGAAAAAATCTATATACAAGATTAGTATCTAAGGTTAAAGGAGTTGTTAAGGCATGATAAATAATACTGATATGATTAATGTGGCTATGTATACTTTAAAGAGCATTGATGTAAATGATAAAGTTAGCTTTAAGACCTTTAAAAAAGATAGAAAAGTGGAGATTGAAAAGCTTGGGAAGACTTATAATATAATAGAAGATGGGTTTGAAAAGAAAAAGTTTTTGGATATTGAGTATAAAGAGGTTAAAAAAATATTAAAGGAACTTCAAAGAAAAGAGTTTCCAAGAAGTAATAAAATCTGGTATAAAATAATTAGGAGCAATAAAAATATTTAAAAGGGAGAATGATATGATAATTAGAAAATCCTCAAAGGAAGATATTAAAGATATAATGAAAATTATTAATAAGGCTAAAGAATTTTTAAAAGAAAATGGTGTAGACCAATGGCAGGATGGATATCCTAATAATGAAACAATAGAAAATGATATTTTAAATAATAATAGTTATGTAGTATTAAAGGATAATAATATTGTAGCTACTTTAGCAATTTCCTTTGATGGAGAGAAAACTTATGATGTTATTTATGATGGAAATTGGCTAAGTCATGGAAAGTATGCTGTTATTCATAGAATTGCTATAGATAATGAATATAAGGGTACAGGTATAGCCTCTTATATTTTACAAAAAGTATATGATATTTGTTTAGATAATAATATTCATAGCATTAAAATAGATACTCATGAAGAAAATATACCTATGCAAAAGTTACTTAATAAAAATGATTTTAAGTACTGCGGTGTAATTTACTTAGAGGATAATAGCAAAAGAATAGCTTTTGAGAAAACTTTTTAGTCTATTATATTTTATATTTAATTTAGTTATTTATTAATATGGAGTGAAAGTTATAGTTAAAGTGAATATTAGTTAATATAGAGATTAAGCTTTCTGTATTATATTCACTTATAAAATGATATAATTTATAAAGATTATATAAGAAAGAGAGAAAAGAATGGATAAACAATTAGAAAATACAATAGATGTAAATAATTTAAGTGCAGAGGAACTTTTAGAAAAGTTATATGGCAAAAAGTTAAACTCAAAAAAGACTATATTAGAATATATAGAACTTACAAAGATTCTTAAAGGTGAAAATGTATTCCCTAATAAAATTCAAGAAACTTATAATTTTATTTATAATAGTATTGAAGCTATTGGAAGTACAATTAAGCCAAATACAATGATGCATTTAAAAAATCAACTTAAAGGACAATTAGGTAAATTAGTTAATGATAAAGATCCTAAAAAAGAAAGTAATTTCATTAAGTTCTTTAAGGAAGCATATCCAAATGGAGAGAGAAGAAAATCTTTTACATGGGTTCTTATGGATATTAATAATATAAAAGAAGAGCAAATATGGACTACTTTAACTTATATAAATAGGGAAGTATTAAAGAATAACCTTAAGTTATCCAATGAAGAAAAGAAAGATATAATAGAAATGATTGAAAAGTTAGTTTCTAAAAATCATATTAAATATATAAATCAGGTTAAGAGTATGGAAAAATTACTTAATGCCTTAAAAGTAAAGATAGTTAATAAGAAGGATGTATTTAAGGTAGAGAAAAGATAGTAAAAATTGAATTTAAAGTATTATAAATAAACTTGCAGTAAAATGTAGGTTTATTTTTTTGTTATTAAAAATTAAAAAAATAGTAGAATAATGTGGAATCTTAAAATATAATAAAATTAATTTATTAATAAAGTGTAAATAAAATGTATGGACGTTTACATATAAGATAAAGGAGTGGGGTTATGTTAAGAGAGGATATATTAAAATATTTACATGAGAAAACAAGTGAATATATAAAAAATGAAAATAATGATGTGTATACAGCTAAAAGTATTTCAACTATTTTTAATGTGAAAAGGAATACTATAAGCCATTATATAAATCAAGAAATTAATGATGGACAAGTTATAAAAGTAAACACTAGACCAGTTTACTTTTTTCATAAAGAAGCTTTTGAAAAGAAGTTTTTTAAAGTTTCAAAAAATATATTTGCAAGTATAGAAGAATTATTTGAAGAAAAAGTAGAATATAAGAAAAATGAGGATTTATTTAAAGAATTAATAGGGTATAAGGGAAGTTTAAAGGAGTCTATAGAAAAGATTAAAACATCTATATTATACCCCACTAAAAATGGACTTCCAATTATGTTAAATGGACCTACCGGGGTAGGTAAAAGTTTTATGGCAGATCTTATTCATAAATATAGTATAGAAAAGGGCGTTTTACCAAAGAATGCACCTTTTATAGTATTTAATTGTGCTCAATATTATAATAATCCAGAATTATTATCAAGTAATTTATTTGGTTATACTAAGGGAGCATTTACAGGAGCAGATAAAAGTAAAGCTGGTATGATTGAAGAAGCAAATGGGGGAATATTATTTTTAGATGAGGTTCATAGATTAAATAATGAAGGCCAAGAAAAGTTATTTACCTTTATGGATAAAGGCTTAGTAAGACGTATGGGAGAAAGTGAAGGCTGGCATAAGGTAGATGCACGTTTAATATTTGCTACCACAGAAAATATTTTAGATAATTTTTTGGAAACATTTTTAAGAAGAGTTCCTATAGTAGTTAATATTAAAGGATTAGATGAGAGAGATAATTTAGAAAAGATACAATTTATATATGATTTCTTAATAAGAGAGTCAAATACCTTTAATAAAAATATTTTAATATCAAGAAGGGCTTTAGATGTTTTAGTGTTACATAAATACAAGGGAAATGTAGGAGAACTTAAAAATACAATAAAATATATATGTGCTAAAGCTTATTCAAGAGATATTACTTCAGATATTGTAACAATAAAGCTTAAGGATTTGCCAGAAAAACTTATTAAAGAGGCAATGTATATTAAAGAATCAAAAATACAGAAAAATAAGGATATATTAATAACTCCTAAAACTAATTATAATGAATTATTTTTTAAAGAAGAAAGGTCAACTGAAGATATTAAAACTTGTTATAAAAATATTTTCGATTTTTATAAAAAATATAATGAGTTAGAGGATAAAGAAGAGTTTGAAAGAAAAATATTTTTAGAGATTAATTCTTTAATAGATAAACTTATATTTAAAAAGGAAAAGAATAACGAAAATATTATGTTCCAGTTTATTATTTCTTCCCTTCAGGATGTTTTTAAGTATATAGAATATAGCTATAGTATAAAGTTAAATGGAAATAGTATTTATATAATTGCATATTTTATTTATTCAAAGGGACAAGAAGTTATTAAATGGAGCAAAGATGATAAAAAATTAAAAGATAGATTATATTCGTATGTATTAGAAAATAATAAGTATGAAATTAATTTAGCTTCAAAACTATCTAATTTAATAGCCAGCAAAATGGATGTTAATTTATTAGCTGAAGATGAAATATTTATTTCTTTTTATTTAAAAAGTTTAGGGATTATAGAAAATAAAAAGTCTATAAAATCAGTAGTTTTAGCTCATGGATATTCTACTGCAAGCAGTATAAGTAGTGTTGTCAATCGTATGTTAGAAAAAAATATATATGAAGCCTTTGATATGCCCATAGATATTTCAGTAAAAGAAATTGGTAAAAAGTTAATAGAATATATAAATAAAAATGATGTATCAAAGGGACTTGTAATATTAGTGGATATGGGTTCATTAAGGGATATATATAATGAAATAAAAGATTATATAAATGCACCTATAGCAATAATAAATAATGTATCTACTCAAATGGCCTTATTTATTGGAGATTTATTAAAAGAGGATATCTATTTAGAAGAATTAGTTGAGAAAATAAGAGAATTTAATAAAACTGAATATAAAATAATATATCCAGAAAAAATTAAGGAAAAAGCCATTATAACATCATGTATAACTGGTATAGGAACTGCTAAGCAGATTCAAAGATTACTTAAAAAAAGTATTCCAAAAGAATTAGGAATAAATATTTTAGTTCATGATTATGAAAGATTAAAAAAATATGGAATGGTAGACTCTATATTTCAAATTTATGATGTAATAGGAATAATAAGTACTCTTGATGCTGAAGTTAAGGATATTAATTATATATCTTTAGAAGATTTAATTTCAGGCAAGGGTGAAGATAAGATGCACAAAATATTTGAAAAAGTAACAGATAGCGAAACTATAAGAATAATAAATAATAATTTAATTCGTAATTTTTCTTTAGAGAGTATAGTAAGTTCTGTTACTATATTAGATACTAATAAAATTTTAGAAAATATAGAAATATGTTTAAATAATTTAGAAATGTTTATAGGAGAAAGAATACCTAATAATAAAAAAGTAACATTATATATTCACATTAGTTGTCTTATAGAAAGATTAATTCGTAGAGTTCTTATAGAAAATTATAACAACTTAGAAAATTTTATACAGTGTCAAGAAAATATAATAAATAATATTAAAAAAGCTTTTAGTGGGATAGAAGAGATATATAATGTCAAAATTAATATTGAAGAAATAGGATATATATATGATATTTTATCAGCTAAAATATAGGCTTTATAAGGATTTTAAAATAAATAAGTATAAGCGTGCCACTAATTTGGCACGCTTATTGCTATTTATATAGGCATAACAAGAAAAAAAGAAAGGGGGAGAGACAGATGATAAAACTCTTACTTGCTTCCCATGGGGACTTGGCAGATGGAATTTATAGTTCCTTAAAAATAATAGTGGGAGAGCAAAATAATATATCAACTTTATGTGCATACAAAGAAGAAGAGTTTGATTTGCAAAAAGAAATATCAAATATATTAATTAATTTACAAAAGGAAGATAAGTTAATAGTTATAACAGATATATTTGGTGGAAGTGTAAATAATGAATTTATGAATAATTTACAAAGTAAAAATTTCTATTTGATATCAGGATTAAATTTACCTTTAGTAATGGAGTTAATTACAATTCAAAATGAAGATGATATAGAAGGTATGATAAAGAGTGCTTTAGAAAATTCAAAGGATAGCATTAAATATTGCAATCCTATTATTGAATCAATGTATATAGAAGAAGAAGGATTTTAGATTTATAAGGGGTTTTGAAAATGATTAAATTATTAAGAGTAGATCACAGATTATTACATGGTCAAGTAGCCTTTTCATGGACGCAGTTTTTGGGAGTGGATTGTATATTAATAGCTAATGATGGATTAATGACTGATGAATTACGTAAAACAACTATTAAGTTAGCTAAGCCTCAAGGGGTAAAAGTAGTAATGAAAAATATTCAAGATTCAATAAATGCAATAAATAGTGGGGTTACAGATAAATATAAATTATTTGTTGTAGTTGAATCTATAGAGGATGCTTACAAATTAGTAAAAGGTACAAATAAATTTAAAGAAATTAATCTTGGAGGTATTAAATCTAGAGAAGGAACTAGAAATATTTCTAAAGCAATTAATGTTACAAAGGAAGAAGAAAAGATTTTAAAAATGTTAATTGAAGATGGGATTATAGTTGAGATAAGACAAATACCAAATGATCAAAAGATACTAGCAGAAAATGTATTAAAGTAATTAAAGGGTTAAATATAAAAAGGGAGGGTTATTATGGGAACAGCTATTTTACTTGGAATAGTAGCAATGATTGCTAATGCTGAATATTTGCTTGGTACATCATTGTTATCAAGACCAATTATAACTGGGGTACTAACAGGTTTAGTACTAGGAGACTTAAAGGCTGGAATTATTTTAGGAGCAACATTAGAACTTGCATTTATTGGAGCATTTTCAGTAGGTGCAGTAATTCCACCAGAAATAATTTCAGGAGGAATTTTAGGAACAGCTTTTGCAATTTCAACAAATCAAGGGCCAGAAGTTGCTCTAGCATTAGGAGTTCCAATAGCAGCATTAGCATTAGTAATAAAAAATGCCTGTATGATATTTATATTACCATTGTTTGTGCATAAAGCAGATAAATATGCAGAAAAAGGTGACTGTAGTGGTGTTGAAAGAATGCATTTACTTGGTGGATTTTTCTCAGTTAATTTACCAATAGGATTAATAGTATTTTTCTCTTATTTCTTAGGAGCACCAGTAATGGAATCAATATTAAATGTTATACCTGAATTTATACAAAATGGATTAGCTATTGCAACAGGTTTATTACCAGCTTTAGGATTCGCATTATTAGTTAAGATGATTATAAATAAAAAGGTTGCAGTATTTTATTTCTTAGGATTTGCATTATCAGTTTATTTAAAAATACCTATAACAGGAATAGCAATATTTGGAGTAATAACAGCTATTATTTTAGTAGGTTTAAATAAACCAAATCAAGTTGTTGTAGAAGGAGGGAATGATGATGATGACTTCTAAAGACAATGATATGAATATAACTAAAAAGGATTTAAGAAAGGTATTTTGGAGATCCTTTACTATGGAATGGTCATGGAATTATGAAAGACAAGCTAACATGTCCTATGCATATAGTATTATGCCAATTATTAAAAAATTATATAAAACTGATGAAAAAAGAGCAGAAGCATTAAAAAGACACCTAGAGTTTTTTAATACAACTCCACACATTGCAACTTTAATATTAGGTATTTCAACTGCTATGGAAGAGAGTAATGCAAAGTCAGAGGATTTTGATACTTCATCAATAAATAACGTTAAAGTAGGTTTAATGGGACCTTTAGCAGGAATAGGAGATTCATTCTTTTGGGGAACTTTAAGGGTAATAGCTACTGGTATAGGAACTTCATTAGCATTACAAGGAAATATTTTAGGACCTATATTATTTCTATTAGTTTTTAATGTGCCACATATATTAATAAGATATTTTGCTATGATGGGCGGCTATAAGTTAGGAGCTGGAGTGTTAGATAAAATACAAAAGTCAGGATTAATGGAAGCTTTAACATATGGAGCTGCAATACTTGGACTTATGGTAATTGGAGGAATGACAGCTGAAATGGTTGCTGTAAATATACCACTTACAATAGGTGAAGGTGATAGTGCCATGAAAGTTGCTGATATAATAAATGGAATTGTTCCAGGTATAATGTCATTAGGATTTACAGGATTTATTTATATGCTATTAAGCAAAAATTTTAAAACAACAACTATATTAATTTTGATAGCAGCAATAGGTATTGTTGGAGCCTTCTTTGGATTCTTAGCATAGTGGAGAATAAGTTATGAAGGAAACAATGTTAACCTATATAAACGAGGAATATGTAACAAATAAAAGTTTACTTGAGAATAGAAAAGAAAACTTAAAGGAATTTATTAGTTGTTTTAAGGGAAAGAAATATGATAGATGGATTGTGTTAGCTACAGGATCCTCTGCAAATGCCATTGAATGTGCTAAATATTATGTAGAAAATATATTAAATATAAATATTGAAATAAAAATGCCTTTTGTATTTAGTAATTATGAAAATAGAATAGATGAAAATGCACTATATATAGTAGTTACACAAAGTGGTAAAAGTTTTTCAACAATTGAAGCATTAAAGAAAGTTATTAAAAATAACTGTAATGTTGTAACTATGACAGCTGATTTAAATAGTCCAGTTTGCATGGAAAGCAAAAGTATAGTCAATATTGGATGTGGTGAAGAAAAAGTTGGATATGTTACAAAGGGTTTTAGTGCAACAGTTTTAACTTTTATACTTATGGGATTAGAACTTTCTTATAAAAATAAAATAATTAATGAAGAAAAGTATAATAGTGAATTAATAAAAATAAAAGAAGCTATTAAAAATACTGAAAAAATTATAGAAAAAACCTTTAAGTGGTATAAAGACAATAAAGAAGAATTAGTTAGTGGAGAAAGATTTCTAGCAATAGGATATGGACCAGGCTATGGAGTGGTAAGGGAAGCAGATACAAAAATAACTGAAACTATTAGAACGCCTATGAATGGACATGAACTTGAAGAATATATGCATGGACCATATTTAGCATTATCTAATAAAGATCACATTATATTTATAGAAACTGAAAGTAAGTTACAGTTTAGGCAAGAAGCTTTAAGAAAGTATTTAGATAAATATACAAAGCATACTTATAAAATTACTTATAAAGAATTTAGTGAAAATAAGCATGATTTAACTTTAGGTATAAAAATAGATGAACTAATAAGTCCACTTCTATTTGTAATACCTATACAAATATTATCTTATGTTATTGCAGAGGATAAAGGAAATAAATTAAATAAAAAAACTTTTGAAGACTTTGATGACAAGTTAAAAAGTAAAATATAAAAAATTAAAGGGAATTTTAAGGGGGAAGACTATTATGTTAAAATTTAATGAAAAAGAATATAGAACAAGTATGAAACTTATATGCGAGGCAAGACCAGAAGCTGAAAGAGCAGCTGATGAGTTAACAAAGAGAGGGTATAAAAATATATTTTTTACAGCAGTTGGAGGAAGTTTAGCTCCAATGATGGCAATAGGAGAAATAGCAAAGCAAGTAACAACACTACCAGTATTTGTAGAACAGGCAGCTGAATTATTAATAAGAGGTAATAAGAGTTTAGACAAGGATTCAATTGTAGTTACAATGTCTAAATCAGGAGATACAAAAGAGACAGTTGCAATAGCTAAATGGTGCAAGGAGCAAGGGATAACAGTAGTTTGTCTTACAAAGAATCCAGAATCTCCACTAGCTTCAAGCAGCGATTATGTAATACCAATGAGACATGAAAATGGTGTTGAATATGAGTACATGCTATTATACTGGTTCTTCTTTAGATTATTAAAAAATAGAGGAGATTTTGAAGAATATGATGACTTTGCAAATCAACTTGAAAAGTTACCAGAAAATTTAATAAAGGCTAAAGAAAAATTTGACCCAATAGCAGCTGAAATTGGTAAGAAGTATCACAAAGAACCATATATGATGTGGATAGGTGGAGGAGAAATGTGGGGAGAAACATATCTTTTCTCAATGTGCTTATTAGAAGAAATGCAATGGCTTAAAACTAAGTCAGTTACATCATCAGAATTTTTCCATGGAACTTTAGAGTTAGTAGAAGAAGATGTATGTGTATTTTTACTTAAAGGTGAGGGAAAATGCCGTGAAATTGATGATAGAGTTGAAAGATTTGTTGAAAAGTACACTAATAAGCTTACAGTTATAGATACTAAAGATTATGAATTAGAAGGAATAGATGATAAATTCCGTTGGATATTAGCACCAACTATTTCATCAACACTTTTAGTAGATCGTTTAGCATTCCATTTTGAAGATAATACAGGACATGACTTAGATATACGTCGTTACTACCGTCAATTTGAATACTAAAATTAAGATTAAAAAGGTTTATATAAAATAAATAATAAGGGCATTGTTAACTAAAAATAATTAGTTTAACAATGCCTTTTTTAAAAAATAATAGTATTATAATATAGTTATATAAATTTACATAAGACAGAATAGGAGACTAATAGTTTGAATAATAAAGAAAATTTGAATTTTATTGCAATAGATTTTGAGACAGCAAATGAGAAAAGAAATAGTCCATGTTCCATTGGTATTGCTGTTGTAGAAAATGGGGAAATAATTAAAGAAATCCATTATTTAATAAAGCCTAAAGAAATGAGGTTTATGCCAATTAATATTGGTATTCATGGAATAAGACCTAAAATGGTTGAAAGTGAGCCAGAGTTTGATGAAATATGGAAAGAGATAAAAGGATATTTTGATAAAAGTTTAGTAATAGCCCATAATGCATCCTTTGATATATCTGTTCTTAGAAATACTTTAAATCTTTATGGAATTACTATGCCAAACTTTGATTATATATGCACAATGAAGCTTGCAAGAAATTTTTATAAAAATCTTGAAAATGCTAAATTAAATACAGTAAATGATTTTTTAGGATATAAGTTTAATCACCATGATGCTCTAGCTGATGCTTTAGCTTGTAGCAACATACTTATTAATATAGCAGAGGAATTAAAAAGTTATAATATTAAAGAAATATCAAAAAATTTAGGTGTAACAATTGGAAATGTTAATAGTGAAGGGTACAGACCTTCTTCAACTAGAGGAAGGATTTTAAAAGTATCAGATAGAAAAGCGTTAATAAGTAAGGAAAGTTTATTTGAAAATTTAAATTATGAAGCTTTTAAAGGGGAGGTTGTTGTATTTACAGGTGGACTATCTTCTATGACAAGAGATAAGGCAATGATGATAGTTAGAAAACTTGGAGGGAATACTGGAAGTTCAGTAACTAGAAAAACAACTTGTTTAGTAACAAATATGAAAGATATAGAAAGTTTAGATAGAGATGAAATGAGTAACAAATTAAGAAGAGCTACTGATTTAAGAAAAAGTGGACAAGATATAAAGTTCTTAAATGAAGAAGAATTTTTAGAAAAGATGAAAAAAAGCATTTAAAAAATAAAAAAGTTTGATATAATTGTAGTATTAAGCAAATTTAAATGTTTACATAAAGTGAATAAAATTTTAAAAATAATTATCTTCTAAGTAATTTATACATATTTAATTTTAGTAATTATTACTTTAATTAAAAATTAAAAAAAATATATTTACAAAATGGGAGGAGATAATTATGAATTTTAGAGAAAAATATGGACAGTGGGGAATTGTTTTAGGGGCTACAGAAGGCATCGGCAAGGCAGGTGCATTTGAACTTGCAAGAAGAGGCATGGATGTAATTTTAGTGGGAAGAAGAGAAGAAGCTTTAAAAAAATTAGCTGAAGAAATTAATAATGAAACAGGTAGAGAAATAAAAGTTTTAAGACAAGATTTATCTGAAGAGGATGCAGCAGAAAAAATAATTGCAGAAACTAAAGATTTAGATATGGGATTAATTGATTATGTTGCATGTTTACATTCTATGGGTGTTTATTCAAGTGTTGATTATAGCAAATATGAGCAAATGTATAGAGTTAATATAAGAACATTCTCAAAGTTATTACATCACTTTACAGGTTTATTTAAAGAAAGAGATAGAGGAGCTTTTATAACAACAGGTTCTCTTTGTGGTTGGACATCTCTTCCATACTGTGCTGAATATGCAGCTCAAAAAGCATATATGATGACACTAACAGAAGGTGTAGCTTATGAACTTAAAAATACAAATGTAGATGTATTATTACTTACAGCAGGATCTACAATAACTCCAACATGGCTAAAAAATAAACCATCAGATCCAAAGGAGGTTGCAGCAGCTATGTATCCAGAAGAAGTTGCTAAGGAAGGCTTTGATATGCTTGGAGTTAAAATGTCTTATTTAGTAGGTGAATTAAACAGAGAAAAACAAAAACAGAACATGGAAATGGATAGAGATGATTTAATTTGCAAACTAGGAAAAATGTTTGACCATATGGCTTAAATATTAAAAAGAATTATACAGTGAAATGTATAATTCTTTTTTTTCTGTATTTTATGTAAGAAAAACTATACCTTATGCAATCTATATTGTAATTAAAAATTTTAAATTATATAATTTAAATAACCTAGGATACAAAATTTAGAAATTACACTGGTGGAGAGTATAAATGATAAAAATTGGAATATGTGATGATGAAAAAAATATTATAGATAGAATAGAAAGCTATATAAATAATTATAAAGATAAAACATTTAATATAATTACTTATAATAGTGGAGAAGAGCTTTTAAAGGAAAAAAGGTTTTTTGATGTAATATTTTTAGATATTGATATGCCTAAGATAAATGGTCTTGAAACAGCAAAATTTATAAGGGAATATGATAAAAATGTAAAAATAATTTATGTAACAAGTTTTACTGAATATGTTAATTTAGCCTTTGGAGTACATGCTTTTGGATATTTAAATAAACCTATTAATGAAAAGGATATACATAAGCAATTAGATGAAGTTATTTCTTATTTAAGTGAAAAGAAAGAGGAAGAATTTATTGAGTTTGTTACTACAGAAGGCATTTTAAGATTAAGACCAAAGGATATATATTATTTTGAATATATAAATAGAAAAGTAAATATTAAAACAAAGGATAAAGTTTATGTTTTAAAAGAAAGGATAACAAAGATTGCAGAAACTATGAGTAAATACAATTTTTTAATGCCTCATAAAAGTTTCACTGTTAACTTATTTTATGTAAAATCCATAAAAGGCTATGATATTTTTATGATGGATGGAAGTATAATTCCACTATCTCAAAAGAAGTCAGTAGAGTTTAGAGAAAAACTAAATATATTTTTAGAAAATTGTATTTTGCTTTAAAGGTAGGGTAAATTTATGTTAAATAATTCTATACAAATTTTAGGACAAATAATAGCTATTTTATTAGGATTCTTTTCTACTTATATAATATTTGATTTTATGAAAAGATTTAAAAGAAATATATATCATAAAAGGTATGTTTACATACTAGCTTATATAATATTTACAGCAATTCTTTTTATAAGTAATATATTTTTTACTGGAACAATAAATTTAATTTTAAGTTTATTAGGAACAGTTATAATAGGACATTTTCTTTATAATAATGAAAAAATATATATTTTATATTACAGCATATATGTAATGGTTTTATTTTCCTTCCAAATTATAGTGTCTGTAGTTTTTAATATAGCTTGTTATTATTTTAATATTAATTTTTATAACATAGAGATTTATGGAATTACACTTTCTATAATAACTCAATTTACTTATTTAAGTGTTTCAAGGTTTTTTATAATATGTTTTAAGAATAAAAATATAAAAAGAATAACAAAAATACAATACTTAAATTTCTTTGTACTACCTTTGTTTAGCATAATTTATATTAGTACTTTAATGATGTACATTCAAACTTATATGTCTATAGAGGATTTGATTTTATTATTAATAAATATTTTATCTATTGTAGTTTTAAATCTTTTTATTACTAATATTTTTGAATCTATATCAAAGAATAATGAACTTAAAAATAAAATAATGTTATATGAAGAGCAGTCTAAAATGCAATATGAATACTATAATTCACTAGAAAGTAAGTATAGAAGTTCTAGAAAAACAATTCATGATATAAAAAATCATTTACAAACAATAGAGGATTTGTATAGGACAAATGAATATGAAAAGGGGAAAGAATATACAAAAGATATGTATTTACTTTTAGAAAAGTTTTCCCAAAAGAAATATACAAATAATAAAGTTTTAAATGTTATTATAAATGACAAGTTTTTAAAGGCTAAGGATTATAATATAGAATTTATTTGTAAAATAGGTAATGTAAATTTAGATTTTATAAATGATATAGATTTAACTACAATTTTTGCAAACCTTTTAGATAATGCTATAGATGAAACTAAAGAAATAAAAGATAGTAAGAACATAACATTAAAAATAGATAAGTTTAATGAGTTTATTGTAATTAATTTAATTAATTCATTAAATAGTAAACCTATAAAAGGAAAGAAGTTTTTTAAGACAACTAAAAAAGATCACAAAGGATTTGGACTTGAAAATGTAAGTATTACATTAGAGAAGTATGAAGGTAATATGAGAATTAATTATGATGAAGATAAGTTTAAAGTAAATATAATTATTCCAATTAATAATTAGGAGTTTAATATTATGAAATTTACAGCTTTAATGATATGTTTTTTTATAAATATAATTATAAGTTTTGGAATTCCTATAGGTGCATTTATATATTTTATAGTAAAGAGGAAAAGGTGTATAAAGCCATTTATTGTAGGGATGATAGTATTTTTAATTACACAAGTATTTTTAAGAATACCACTACTTCAAAATGTTTTAGTAAATATGGATTGGTATAATAATTTATCCGTTTTTTATCCTGTTTTATATGCTTTATTTTTAGGTATTACAGCAGGGGTTTTTGAAGAAGGTGGTAGATATTTAGGATTTAAAATAGCTTTAAAAAATAATAGAAGATGGATAGATGGAATTGCTTTTGGATTTGGACATGGAGGAATAGAAGCTATACTTATTGTTGGATTATCTAGTATAAAAAATTTAATTACATTAATATCTTTAAATAATGGAACTTATTTAGGGGGAAATGCTGAAAGTTTAAAATCATTATATTTAGAATTAAGCAATATAAATGTATTATTTGGAGGAATTGAAAGAATATCAGCAATTATAATTCATATAGGATTAACACTTATAGTTTTATATGGAATTAATAAAAAGCAAATTAGATATTTAATATTAGCAATAATAATACATGGTGCTATAGACTTTATGTCAGGAATATTTGTAATGAGTGGAATGAATATAGTATTTAGTGAACTTTTCATTGGAACTTTTGCTTTAGGTCTATTAATTTTTACAATTAAGTCTAGAAAGTTATTTAAAAATTTAAAAATGTTTTAAAAAACTGTTATTTTATATAAAATTTTAAATAAGGCTATGCTTTAGAGCAGTATTGAGTTTAGATAGCCTTAAATGAATATTAAAGGGGTGTATTAATAATGAAAAAATTTGTATCTATTTTAGCAATAATTTTTTGTGTAAGTCTATTTGTAGGGTGTGGTGCTTCAAAGTTAAGTTCTAATTATAGCGAAGACAAGTTAAAATCAGCATCAGAAGAGGTAATAACTAATTTAAATAATGGAAAATATAAAGATGTAATTAATACTGGTAGTGATGAATTAAGGAAACAATTACCAGAGGCAAAACTAAAGGAAGCCTTTGAAGGAGTAAAAAATAAAGTTGGTAAGTATGAAAGTATAGAAAAGATGTCCTTTCAAGAAAAGGATGGTGTTGCTGTAGTTATAGCAATAGCTAAATATGAAAATGGAAAGGTTCAATTTACATTATCTTATGATAAGGATATGAAACTAGTAGGAATTTATATGAAATAAAAATTTTATAAAGGATAAATATATAAGGAGATTGTAAGATTTGCAATCTCTTATTTTTATAAATATTATTACTAAATTTAATAGGTAAAACATATTATAAAATGTATTGGCATTTATACTTAAATGTATGATAAAATAAGTTATATATGGAATAATCTGTTAGAGAAATTTTTATATGTGTGTTCAGGGGGATTAATCATTATGAGAAAAAAGAATAGGACTAGAAAAGTTATGATAGGAGTTATAGTTTCCTTTTGCATTTTAATTGTTATATATTTTGGTATGTCCATATATTTTAAAAGTCATTTTTATTTTGGAACTAAAATAAATTCTATTAGTGTATCAGGTAAAACTGTGGAAGAGGCAAAAGAGAAGATGCTATCAGAAGCTAGTTTGTATAAGCTAGAATTAGAAGGAAGAGAAAATATGAAAGGAGAAATTAATGCCTCTAATATTAATTTAAAGTATGACTTAAATGAGGAGCTCTACAAGTTAAAGGATAATGAAAATCCTTTTGCTTGGATAATTAAAGTTTTCACTTCAAAAGATTATAAATTATCAAAAGTAGTTTCTTATGATGAAAATCTATTGAAAAAATCATTAAACAACTTAAGCTTTTTTAATGAAGATAATGTAGTTAAGCCAGAAAACCCTAAATTTAAGTATAAGGATAAAAGTTATGAAGTTATAGATGAAGTTATTGGAAATAAAGTCAATAAAGATATATTATATAAAAATGTATCTAACGCAATTATTAATGGTGATAAAAAATTAAATTTAGAAGAAAAAAATTGTTATGAAAATCCAAAATATACTTCAGGATCTGATGAAGTTAAGAAGGTTAAAGAAAATCTTAATAAATATGTATCAACTGAAGTTACTTATATAGTTCCCAATAATAAAGAAGTTTTAAATGGAGATACAATAAATAAGTGGCTTAAGGTAGATAAAAATTTAAAAATAAAATTTGATGATAAAGAGATTAAAAATTATGTAGATTCTCTTGCAAGAAAATATAATACTTTTGGAAAAACTAGAGATTTTAAAACTTCATTAGGCACAACTGTACAAGTTACTGGAGGAAATTATGGTTTTGCAATTGATACTTCAGAAGAGGTTAAAGATTTAATAGAAAATATTAAAAAGGGAGAAACTATAAGTAAAGAGCCTAATTATTTGCAAACAGCTCTATCAACTAATGTTAACGATATTGGAAATACTTATGTGGAAATAAATTTAACAAAACAACATATGTGGTTTTATAAAGATGGTAAGCTTATGACTAATGGACAAATAGTTACTGGAGATGTAAGTAAAAATTATGGAACTCCAGCTGGAATTTATAGATTAACTTACAAACAAAGAAATGCAACTTTAAGAGGAGAAAATTATGAAACACCTGTTAGTTTTTGGATGCCTTTTAATGGAGGTATAGGAATTCACGATGCTGTTTGGAGAGGATCTTTTGGAGGCAGCATTTACAGAACAAATGGATCTCATGGATGTATAAATACTCCATATAATGTAGCACAAATAATATTTAATAATATTGAGGAAGGTACTCCTGTTATTTGTTATTTTTAGTATAGGTATTATAAATTATTAAATAAAAAAAGGTTCTGCTTTTAGTAAAGTAGAACCTTTTTGTGTTTAATTTATATGTTCGCTTTGGAAGCCTTTACGTTTAATTGAATGTTTTTTATTAGTTCTATTATGATTTTTTCCTTCTTCACTAGTTATTGGAGTTTGATAATTACATTTTTCCATTCTAGCACTTTTATTATCTGGCTGACTATCTTTTGTCATATTTTCACCTCCACTAAGTATTAAACTTAGTATTTCTAGAAAAGAATAAAAAAATACTTTAATAAATAAAATTAGTCGTTAATTTTGTTTACTAAGAAAGCTACATTTTCAGAAAATCTTTCAACAGTAGAAATACCTTCTTCATCTTCTAAAGCAGTACCTTCTTTTCCTGCAAATACAATATTCCAATAAGTTGAACCTGGAACTATCATATCATTTGTAAGGTAGAACATCATCATTTCTTCAATAGAAGATGTAAGTCCTCCACGTCTAGCAACTGCTATTGGTCCTCCAACCATTCTTGACAAGAATCTTCCATTATCTTTAGAGGCCATTGCTATTCTTTGAAGTGCAACCATAAGTTCACCTCTTACAGTTCCCCAGTATACAGGACCACCAACTATAAGACCTTGAGCATTTTTAATTTTTTCAATTATTTCATCAAATCCATCAGTAGATTTATCGCTGCTACTCATACAATCTTTTACATCTAATCCTGCTATAGAAACAACTTCAGCTTCTACTCCGTTTTTTCTTATAACATCTGCACATTTTTCTAAAGTAGTTACAGTATTTCCATTAGCATTTGGACTTCCACTTAATAATATTACTTTTTTCATTTTAACATCACCTTTAATTATTAATATTTGTAAATTTTTCTATATTTAAATGGTAATCCATTAAAATTTTTATGTCAATAATTAAAGGATAAGCTTTAGTTCAGTATTTATTTTATATTTTTTATTAGAAATGAGGATTTATTTCTTCCCTTTGAATTCTTTTTAAATCTTTTAATCTTAAATGGGTTTTTTCCATAATTACATCAAAGGTTTCTCCAGCAATTATCATTTCCTTGGCAATATCATTTACTGATTTATTTTCATCTTTCATTTGTATAAACCTCCTAATTAAAACTTATAATCAATATTTATTTTGCCATTATAACAATAAATGTATTCATTAAGTAAAATAACTATTTTAAATTACCTAAAACTAGATTTTTATAGAAAATAAATCCTTTAAAAAGTATAGTTTTAATATTATATAAAGTTAAAAGAATTTTAAATTTTTATGAAATATATGCTATAATTAAAAGGGTAGAAATATAAAAAAAATTACCAATAAGAATAAAAATAAATGTGTCTTACAAAGTAAAACAAGAGGTGAAAAATGAAGATCGATTGGAACAAAAAATATAATACTATAGCTGTTTATACATTTATTGTAATTTGTGCAAGTATTGTTTTTTATTTAGCAATATCACAGATGGGTTCTCTTATGAGTAAAATAGGGAATATAATAGCTATACTTAAGCCATTTATTTTAGGTTTTGCCATGGCTTATATTTTAAATTTCGTTTTAAAGTTTTATGAAAATAAAGTATTTGAAATGTCCGCTTTTAAAAAGGTTAAGATAAAATCAAAAAGAGGACTAGGATTATTATTTACATATGTTACTGCGTTATTATTTATTGGATTGTTTATACAGTTTGTACTTCCACAATTAATTGATAGTATTGTTGGACTTGTTAATGATGTACCTGTATATATAAAGGATGCAAATAATTTTATTAATGAAACTATAGGTAGTCTTGATGTACAAGAACATTATTTAACATTAATAAATGAAAAGTTTAATGGATTAATAGATTATATTATTAAGGCATCAACAAATTTAATTCCTATGTTTGGAGCAATCTTAACAAATCTTTTATCAAGTATTTGGAACATAATGTTAGGACTTATAATTTCTATTTATCTTTTAATAGAAAAAGAAAAGTTTTTTGCTTTAAATAAAAAAATGACTTATGCAATATTACCTAAAAGAGCAGCTGATAAAACTATAGAGTTAACTCATAGAAGTAATGATACTTTTGGAAAGTTTTTAATTGGAAAAATATTAGATTCCTTTATTATTGGTATAATAACATTTTTAACATTAACAGTTGTTAGAATGCCATATTCACTTTTATTATCAGTAATAATAGGTATAACAAATATAATTCCTTTCTTTGGTCCATTTATTGGAGCAATACCATCAGTTATAATAGTTTTATTTGTTTCACCAGTTAAAGCATTTTGGCTTATAATTATAATATTTATAATTCAACAAATAGATGGAAATATTATAGGACCTAAAATACTTGGAGATTCAATTGGTATATCAGCTTTTTGGATTTTATTTTCAATATTAGTAGCTGGAAAATTCCTTGGAGTAGTAGGAATGATTATAGGAGTTCCTTTATTTGCAATTATTTACTCTATAATTAAAGAAATTGTAGAGGATAAATTAAAGAAAAAGGGATTAAAGGTTGATACTAAAGATTATATGTAAAATTATATTATTGTAATTAAATTTTATAGATTTAGCTAAATTATTAAAAAGTCACTATAAATATAGTGACTTTTTTTGAGATTGTTTTATATTATAAAGTAATGTAAATATGTATTTTACTAGATATAATAAAAGACTGTTTAAGAAATAAAAATCTCTTAAGCAGTCTTTAAAATTCATTACAAATTTTATAAAAAAGTATTAGAAAAAATTATATTAATTGTGTAAAATAGTAAGTAAACATTTATTTAAAATATAGTTAAAGAAGGAGGAGAAGCAGTAATGAAATTAATTTTAAATTATTTAAAAAGATATAAAGCATTAATTGCATTAGATGTTCTGTCGGTATTTGGGTTTGCTTTAGTTGAACTTGGAATACCTACAATAATAGCAAAGATTATTGATGTTGGTATAGTTCATAATGATATTCCCTATATTAAAAAAATGGGAACTGTAATTATAATAATTTCTATAATAGGAGTTCTTGGAACTATATTACTTGGATATTGTTCTTCAAGAATTTCTACTAGTATGACTAGGGATATTAGAAATGATATATTTGAAAAGTCACAGGAATTTTCACATAGTGAGTATGATAAATTTGGAATTTCTTCTATGATTACTAGAACTACAAATGATGCTTTTCAATTACAACAGTTTGTTAATACAGTTTTAAGAGTAGCATTTATAACACCAGTAATGTTTACTATAAGTTTATTTATGATAGTTAAAACAAGTTTATCATTATCATTAGTTTTAGCTATAACAATTCCATTTATAGTGGCAGGAGTAGTAATTGTAGCTAAAGTATCTCATCCAATGTCAATTAGTCAACAAAAGGGACTAGATAAGTTAAATCGTATATCTAGAGAAAATTTAACAGGAATAAGAGTTATTAGAGCTTTTGGAAATGACCATCATGAAGAAGAACGATTTAAAGATACTAATGAAAGTTATGCAAATATTTCTAAAAGATTAAATAAACTTATGTCAATTACTCAACCTACCTTTTTCTTATTATTAAATTTAGCTATAATTGCAATCTTTTGGATTTCAAGTAAAATGATAAATTCAGGAACGTTAGAAGTTGGTCAATTAGTTGCATTTATAGAGTATTTATTTCATGCAATGTTTTCTATTATGTTATTTTCTTTAGTTTTTGTAATGTATCCAAGGGCAGAAGTTTCAGCTAATAGAATTCAGGAATTATTAGATGAAACACCTCTTATTAAGAATCCTAAAAATGGAGTTAAAGATACAAAGGAAAAAGGATATATAGAGTTTGAAAATGTTACCTTTACTTATCCTTATGGAGAGGAACCTGTACTTAAAAATATATCATTTAAAGCAAAAAAAGGAGAAACGATAGCTTTTATAGGAAGTACTGGTAGTGGAAAAAGTACATTAATTAATTTAATTCCAAGATTTTATGATGTTACAGAAGGCAGTATTAAAATAGATGGGGTAGATGTTAGAGATTATGACTTAAAAGCTTTAAGAAGAAAAATTGGATTTATACCTCAAAAGACATTATTATTTACAGGAAGTATAAAGAAAAATATTAAATTTGGTAAGAAGAATGCCAAAACAGGAGAAGTTGAACATTCAGCTAAAGTTGCTGAGGCTTATGAATTTATTTCAAGGAAACCTCATAAATTTGATGAAGAGATAAGTGAGGGTGGATCAAATGTTTCTGGTGGTCAAAAGCAGAGATTATCTATAGCAAGGGCTGTAGTTAGAAAACCTGAAATATATATTTTTGATGATAGTTTTTCAGCCTTAGATTTTAAAACAGATGCAATGGTTAGAGAAAAATTAAAGGCAGAAACAAAGGAATCAGTAGTTTTAATAGTTGCTCAAAGAATTAGTTCAATTTTAAATGCAGATAAAATTATAGTCCTTAATGAAGGTGAAGTTGTAGGAATTGGTACCCATAAGGAACTTCTTAAAAATTGCAATATTTATTATGAAATTGCTACATCTCAGCTTACAAAGGAGGAACTAGCATAATGAATAGATTTGAAAAAATAAAAACTAATTTAAAAAAGCTTTCTCCTTATGTTAAAAGATACAAAAGAGGATTTTTATCTGCTATTTTATTTATAGTTATAGCAGCTATAATAAGTGCAATTTCTCCAAAGGTTGAAGGTCTTATAATTACTAGACTTACAGATGATGTAATTGAAATAGCAAAAGGAATACCTGGAGTTACTGTAAATTTTAATTATATTTTTAAAATACTTGTTATATTAGCTTGCTTTTATATTTCATATACACTTTTCACATATGCTGCAACATTTTTATTAACAAATGCAATTCAAAATACTATGAGAGATTTAAGAAATGCTGTTCAAAATAAAATTAGAAAACTTCCTATAAGTTATTTTGATAGTAACAGTTATGGGGATGTATTAAGTAGAATATCTAATGATGTTGATACCATATCTAATGCATTTCAACAAAGTTTTAGCCAAGTAATTAATTCTATATTAGCTGTTGTACTTGCAGTTTCAATGATGTTTACAATTAATATAACTATGACACTTATAGCAATACTTATAATTCCTATAAGTTATTTTGTTTCAAAATTTATTGTAAATAAATCACAAAAATTATTTGAAGGACAGCAAAATGCTTTAGGCAAATTAAATGGTAAAGTTCAAGAAATGTATACTGGATTTAATGAAATAAAGTTATATGGAAAAGAAGAAGATTCAATAAGAGAGTTTAAAGAAATTAATAATGAACTTTGTACTAATGGATTTAAGGCGCAGTTTGTATCTAGTATGATGTCACCTTTAGTTTCCCTTGTAACATATTTAGGAATAGCAGTTATGGCAATTATAGGACCTATATATGCTATAAAGGGAATAATTACAGTTGGTAATCTTCAAGCTTTTATTAGATATATATGGCAAATTAATCAACCTCTTTCTCAAATAACTCAGTTATCTTCAAGTATACAGGCAGCCTTTGCAGCAATAGAGCGTGTATTTGAAATATTAGATGAAAAGGAAGAGAGTAAGGATCCAGAGCATCCAATTAAAATAAAAAAATTACGTGGAGATGTTACATTTGAACATGTTAAATTTGGATATAATGATGATAAAATTCTTATAGAAGATTTAAGTGCAGAAGTTAAAAGTGGTCAGAGGGTTGCAATTGTTGGACCAACTGGAGCTGGAAAGACAACCTTAATTAATTTATTAATGAGATTTTATGATATTAAAGGTGGTTCAATAAAAATAGATGGAGTAGATACTAGAGATATGAAACGTGAGGATTTACGTTCAATGTTTGGAATGGTTCTTCAAGATACATGGCTATTTAATGGAACAATTTATGAAAATATTGAATATGGTAGATTTGGAGCATCAAAAGAAGAAATTATTAAAGCTGCTAAAATAGCAAATGTACATCACTTTATTAAAACTCTTCCAGATGGTTATAATATGTTTTTAAATGAAGAGGCATCTAATATATCACAGGGAGAAAAACAATTATTAACTATAGCAAGAGCTATAATTTCAGATCCTTCAATTCTTATATTAGATGAAGCAACTAGCTCTGTAGATACAAGGCTTGAAATATTACTTCAAAAGGCTATGCAAAATATAATGAAGGGCAGAACAAGTTTTGTTATAGCTCATAGACTTTCAACAATTCGTAATGCAGATTTGATTTTAGTTATGAATGAAGGAAGTATTATAGAACAAGGAAACCATGAAGAGCTTATGGCAAAGGGTGGCTTTTATGAGAAACTTTATAATAGTCAATTTGCAAATAGTGAAGAGAAATAATATTAATAATTAATTGATAAAAGAAAAAAGAATTTCTAAAGTATTAAAAAGCTGTAGACAAACTACAGCTTTTTTTGCACAAAAAAATATTAATAATATATTTACAGTAAATTATATTATTAATGGGAAATATAATTATAAATTTGGTGTTTTAATCAAAAATTTCCATAAAATAATATAAGTTTTATAAAGTGAGAAGGATTTATTTAAAAATAAGGGTATTTACATATAAATTTAAATAAAAACCTTTGATGTATTATTAAAATATATTAAGAATCTATATACAAAATAATTAAATTATAAATTATTTTAATAAAATTAAGTTTAAAACTTAGTTTCATTTTTAAAAAATTTCTCTAAAGTGATATATTTTTTTATGTAGTTAATAATAAAATGAAAAGGGGGTATTATATATGGAAGAAAATAAAAGTAAGAAAAGATTAAAGAAAGTCTTTAGCTTTGGAACATTAATTTTATGGTGTGTAGTAGTTTTAATATTATTATTTAATTCTCCATCTCTTAGTAAGCTAGTTACTAAAAAGGGAGGAATACAATTACCTAATGATTATTCATCGAAAATCTCTAGTATTTTAAATGAAAACAATAAGTTTAATAGCAATGATAGTTACATAGCTGTATTCCATTCTAACAATGGATTAAATGAAAATGATAAAGAAAATATTAAAAAGACTATTGAAAACTTAAAGAAAGATAAATCAAGTATTTATATAGACAGTATAGTTAACAGCTTTGATACTCCACAATTAAAATCTCAATTAGTATCAGGTAATAATAAAACAATAATGGCACTAATTACAATAAACCCAAATGGTGCACAAACTAATACTGTAAAGAAGGCAATAGATAGTAAGTTAAAAACACCTGGAGTGGAAACATATCTTACAGGAGAAAAGCTAATAGAATCTGATGTTAATTTAGCAGCACAGAGAGGACTTAATAAGACACAAAGTATAACAGTGGTATTTATATTTATTGTATTAATATTATTATTTAAATCAATAGTAACTCCATTTATACCTTTATTAACTGTAGGAATCAGCTATCTTGCAGCACAATCAGTAGTAGCAATTTTAGCTGGTAAATATAATTTTCCTCTTTCAAATTATACTCAAATATTTATGATATGTATAATGTTTGGAATAGGAACAGATTATTCTATTTTACTTTTAAATAGGTTTAAAAGGGAGCTTGCAGGTGGGGCAGATAGATTTGAAGCTGTAAAGACAACATATAAAACCGCAGGTAAGACAGTATTATCTAGTGCAACTTCTGTATTTGTAGTATTTGCTTCATTAAATTTTATAGGATTTAATTTATATAGAAGTGCAGTAGCTGTTGCTATAGGTATAGTATTTTTAATAGGTGCATTATTTACAATATTTCCATCAGTTATGCTGCTTCTTGGCAAAAATATTTTTTGGCCTGTTAAAAAGAAAATTTCAGTTGAGGAAAATAAATTATGGGGAAAACTTGGAAACTTTGCTTTTAGTAAGCCAGTACAAACTTTGATTATTATAGTAGTAATACTTATAGTTCCAATACTATTTAATAATTGGAATGAATCCTTTAATAATTTAAATGAAATAGGTGATAATTATTCATCTAAAAAGGGATTCAATATTGTAGCAGATGATTTTGGAATTGGAAAAGCTTCACCAGTATCTATATATATTCAAAATGGTGAAAATATGAAAAAGCCAGAGTATATAGCTTTAATAGAGAAAATATCAAATGATTTACAAAATTCTAATAAAAACATTAATTCTGTTTTAAGTGTTACAAGACCAACAGGAACTAGGTTAGATGAAATATATGTAAATAATCAAGCTGGAGATGTTTATAAAGGAGTAAAAAAAGCAAATGGTGGTTTAAATGAAATTAAAGGTGGATTAAATAAAGCAGGAAATAAAATAAATAGTTCTAAATCAAAATTAAAGGGAGCAGAGAAGGGAACAGAAACACTGCAAAATGGTACATTGAAAACTAAAAATGGTGTAAATGAACTTCAAGATGCCTTAAAAGAATTAGAAAATAGTATTAATTTAGAACATAATGGTGCAACTGAATTAAAGGACGGCGTAGATAAGGCACAAAAGAAATTAGATAAATTAAAATTAAGTAAAAGTGAAATTGAAAATGCTTATAATGAGATAACTGGTAAGGTAAGTAGTATATTAGATAAGGTAAATAAATTTAACAATATAGCTAATAGTTCAGGAATTGTAAATATTGATAGCAGTCAATTTAAAGATGTTTTATCATCAGTTAAAAAAGACTTAAATGCATATTTAGCAATGCATCCTGAAGCAGCTAAAGATAAGAATTTTCAAAAGTTTGTTAATGATATAGATACTTTAGCAAACAACACAAATAATATACAAGGAAAACTAAATAAAGATATATTTAATCAAATAAAAGATTTAAATGGAGATATTGGATTTTTAAATAATTCAATGAAAGAATTAAATAATAAAAAAGATCAAATAATGAATGATTTAAATAAGTTTAATTCAGGAATTTCAACAGTTGAAAGTGGATTAAATGCTTTGGATTCAGGACTTGGTAAGTCTTCAAAAGGTGGAGCAGAAATACTTGGAAAAGTACCTGAGATTTCAAGTGCTTTATCTAAAATAGCTAATGGACAAGAGCAGATAGAAAATGGATTTAAACAATTTTCAGGAGAGGTAAATGAATTATCAGAAGGATTAAAATCAGGTTCTAATGGTATTCAAGAAATACAACATGGACTTAAATATGCTAATGGTTTTATTAATGATTGGTCTAACCTTTCTTATAATGTTTCAGGAATTTGTGTTCCAATAGAAGTATTTAATAATAGTGAATTCCAACAATCATTAAATCAATATATAAGTCCAGATGGTAAGCTTGCAGTTATTAATGTAATAACTGATAAGAATCCATACTCTAATGAGGCTGTAAATGAAATTCCACAAATGGAGAATGTAGTAAATAACAGTATAAAAGGAACTAATTTAGAAAATGCAAATATTGGAGTTGGAGGAATTGCAAGTACAACCTATGAAACTAAAATGATGGCACAAAAGGATTATAATAAGGCATTGATTTTTGTAATAATTGGAGTATCAATAACTTTAGTTATAATATTAAGATCTTTAGTAATGCCAATATATTTAATGGCATCACTTATATTAAGTTACTTTACATCATTAAGTATAATTCAAATTATAGTTGAAAAAGTAATGGGCTATCCAGGTATATCATGGATAACATCATTCTTTGGATTTGTGGTACTTATGGCCCTTGGAATAGATTATTCAATATTTATAATGACAAGATTTAATCAAGATGATAACAGTGATATAAAAGAACGTATAATAACAACAATGAGATTAATGGGAGGAGTAATATTATCAGCTGTAATTATATTAAGTGGAACATTTGCAGCATTAATCCCATCAGGAGTATTATCTTTAGTTGAAATAGCAATGGTTGTTTTAGCTGGTATATTACTTTATGTTGTAGTTATATTACCTTTATTTATTCCAGCTATGGTAAGAATATTTGGTAAAGCAAATTGGTGGCCATTTAGGGTAATGATAGAAAAAGATAACAAAGATAATGAAAAAGGCAATGAAGATAATAAAAATTAAAATTTGTGTTGACAAATAATTCTAAATAATATAATATTAGATAAATAAATTTTTTAAATAAATTCTGTGAAGAGAAAAAGTAAATTATAATATTGTTCCAAAGAGAGTTGGCATTTTGCTGAAAGCCAATGTTCAATATATATTTGAAAATCATCTCTGAGAAGTAAGGCTGAAAGTTTTAGTAAGCTTTATCGGACATTTCACCGTTAAAAGAAAAGCGTATTATTTAGTACGTAACTTAAGAGCTATAAAGATATATTTATATTTTGTTATATTTTTATAGAATTAGGGTGGTAACGCGATTAAACCTCGTCCCTTATTTTAGGGACGGGGTATTTTTATATTTAAGGGGGAATTTTTATGGACATAGAAGGAGACATTATTATGAATTGAAAAAGTTAAATAAAAAATTGGGGGCGACTAAAATGAACAATTTATCAAAAAAAGATTTATTACTTGTAAGCTTAATGCTTTTTTCATTATTTTTTGGGGCTGGTAATTTAATATTTCCACCATTTTTAGGGCAACAGGCTGGTGGATCAACTTGGGTTGCTATGGGAGGCTTTTTTATTACAGCAGTTGGATTTCCAGTGCTTGGAGTAATTGCTGTAGCAAAATCAGGAGGACTTCAATCTTTAGCAAAGAGAGTAAATCCTACCTTCGCAATTATATTTACAGTTTTAATTTATCTTTCAATAGGACCTTGCCTTGGAATACCAAGGGCAGGAAGTCTTCCTTTTGAAATGGCAGTAGCACCATTTCTTCCAAAGGGATTAATTTCAAATACATGGGCATTATTTATATATACTTTAATATTTTTCTCAGTAGCTTATTGGTTATGTTTAACACCATCTAAGTTAGTAAATCGTATGGGAAAAGTTTTAACACCAACATTATTGATTTTAATATCAAGTATTTTTATTGCAAGTTTAATTAAGCCAGTTGGAGAATATGGAAAAGCAACAGGGGAATATATAACTTCACCCTTTGTTAAAGGATTTTTAGATGGATATTTAACTATGGATACAATTGCAGCATTAAATTTTGGAATAGTAATTTCGCTAGCTATAAAAGCAAAAGGTGTTAAAGAGGAAAAACAAGTTGTTTCAAATTCAATTAAAGCAGGATTAATAGCAGGGACTTTATTAATAGTTATTTATTCTATTCTTTCTCATTTAGGAGCAGCAAGTGGTGGAAGATTTGGAGAAACAGCAAATGGGGCTCAAACTTTAGCTAATATAATGTTATATATTTTCGGAAAACCTGGAGTTGTTTTACTTGCATTTACATTTACCCTTGCCTGTTTAACAACATCTGTTGGACTTATAACTTCATGTAGTCAATATTTTGAAACTTTAATGCCAAAGGTAGGTTATAAAACTTTTGTAAGAGTACTTACTCTTTCAAGTATGGTTTTAGCCAATATGGGACTTACAAAAATTCTTGCAGTATCTGTTCCAGTATTAAATGCAATTTATCCAATTGCTATAGTTCTTATATTATTAGCTATTCTTGATAAATTTTTAAATAGTAGTTCAATTGTATATTCTTTTACAATTGTTTTTACAGGAGTTATAAGTGTTATTTATGCATTAAGTGATACAGGAATTTCTTTAAGTTTCATAAATAATTTAGTACACAAATTACCTCTTTATTCACAGGGACTTGGATGGGTTATTCCATCAATTGTAGGTTTTATATTAGGATTATCTTTAAAATTTATTAAAGAAAAGTCTTTAGAGAAAAATGTAAATATAGATAATGTTAGTGAATAAGAGCTAATTAAAAATATAGATTAAAATTAAAAATATAAAGCTGATTTTTGTGACAAACATAAATCAGTTTTATATTTTTAGAAGTGTTTTCCAAGTATTAATTTTTGCTATAGACAAATCCGAGTAAATAACTTATAATTAAATGAAAATAATTATCAGTTGAAAGGAGATCGGTATGAGTAATGTAACAACAGCATTTTTATTAACTTTGCTTGCAGGATTAGCAACTGGAATAGGTAGTTGTATAGCATTTTTTGCTAAGAAAACTAATACAAAATTTCTTTCTGTAAGCTTAGGTTTTTCAGCTGGAGTAATGATTTATGTTTCTATGATAGAAATATTTCAAGAAGCAAAAGAATCATTAGTAGGTGCAATGGGATTGAAGCTTGGAAGTTTTATAACTGTTCTTTCATTTTTTGGTGGAATAGCAGTTATAGCTATTATAGATAAATTAGTGCCAAATAAAGAAAATCCTCATGAAGTAAAGTCAATGGAGGATGTAAATGATGAAGAGGTTAAGAAAAATAAACATCTTTTAAGAACTGGAATATTTACAGCTCTAGCAATAGCAATACACAATTTTCCAGAGGGACTAGCTACCTTTGTATCAGCTTTAGATAATGCAAGTGTAGCAATACCAATAACTATAGCAATAGCTATTCATAATATACCAGAAGGGATATCAGTTTCAGTTCCTATTTATTATGCAACAGGGGATAAGAAAAAGGCATTTATATATTCATTTCTTTCAGGAATGTCTGAACCTGTAGGTGCAATAATTGGATATCTTTTACTTAGAAATATTTTTAATGACGTAACATTAGGAGTACTTCTTGCAGCAGTTGCAGGTATTATGGTATTTATATCTATAGATGAATTATTACCAACTGCAAGAAAATATGGAGAACATCATCTGTCTATTTATGGATTAGTTGCAGGTATGGCTGTTATGGCAATAAGTTTATTATTGTTTATGTAATAATAGTATGGATTTATTAAATATAAATTGTATAATTAATATATAAAGAAATTTAATAAGAAAGGTTATAAAGGTAATTTTAATATGAAATTTGAATTAACTATAAATGAATTAGGTGAACTTCTAAAAAAATTAGGAGAACAATATAAATTAGACTTATTAGCTAAGATAAAATTAAGTGGTGGATGGATGACACTTAATGGAGAAGCTCTTATTGAAGGAACACCAGTGGAAGGTGCTTGTAAAAGTAAAGGGAATAATATTATAACTATAAGAGTTAAAGGTAATAATGAAGAGGGAACTCCTATTAAAATTACAGGAGCAAAAAACTCAAAGTTTAATATAGATTTATCATCAACAAGATATAAGGAATTACGTCCTAGAAATTTAAATATTGATACAATAAAAATAAATGATGAGGAATGTAAATTAAGAATAGATGAAGATTTAATGTTTAAGATAAATGCTACTGTAGATGAGGTTTCAAAACTTATATAGTTAAAAATAAGAGGTGAATATAAATTATATTCACCTCTTTACTTTAATTAGTTATTAAATTCAATTTTAAGATTATATATTTATGGCTTTTGACTTGAGTATTAATGAAGGGGCACTTTCGTTTCTAATTTCCCTATAGTCGTATGGCTCATCCTTATATAATTTCACTTCTTCTAATTTTTGAATGTCCTCAAAATTAAATTTTTTACTCTTACCAAAAAAACACATAAATATCACTCCTTTGTTAATCTACAATCTATATATAACCTTTTTTAGAAAGAAAAGCAAGAGGAATATTAGTTTGAAATTTTTAATTTATCAATAAATGAGAGAAAATATGACATAAAAATATTAAATTATTAAAATAAAGGCTTTAAATTAATGATATATCAATAAAATAAAGAAAACTTTATTGTTAATTTATAGAGAATTTTAATAGGTGTAATCCTTATACTTAATAAATAGAAAAATTTAGTGTGGTATAATGTAATCATTATGTTTTAAATAGTAAAAATGCACATTGATATTTAAAAAATATTAAAATTATATAAGTTTTAATATTATAAAATAGGAGAGATGCTTATGGAGAAATGGAAGAGAAACTTAATTGTGTGTTGGTTTGGAACTTTTGTTACTATGATTGGAATGAGCCAAATAGCACCTATTTTACCTATTTATGTAAAGGATCTTGGAGTTTCAAGTATAAAATTAGTTGAACAAATTTCAGGAATAGCTTTTGGTGCTACCTTTGTAGCTTCAGCTATATTTTCTCCAATATGGGGAAAGCTTGCAGATAAATATGGAAGAAAGCCAATGCTTTTAAGAGCAAGTCTTGGAATGGCAATTGTAGTAATTTCTATGGGATTTGCACATAGTGTAAAATTTCTTATAATTCTTAGACTTTTACAAGGAACTATATCAGGCTATAGTACAGCGTGTACAACTTTAATAGCTACCCAAACTAATAGAGAACATGCTGGAGTAGCACTTGGTACATTATCAACTGCTGGAATAGCAGGATCATTATTTGGACCGGTAATTGGTGGGTATTTGGAACAGGTTGTAGGAATTAGAAATGAATTTTTCATAATAGGTACTTTATTGTTTATTACATTTATAGCATCTTTAATTTTTGTAAAAGAGGATTTTAAACCTTCAGAAGTAAAGGTACTTAATTTTAAAGAGGTTTGGGAACTTATTCCGGATAAAGTATTAGTAATTTCTATGTTTATAACATCATTTATGTTACAATTAGCATTCTATTCAATAGAACCTATTATAACTGTGTATGTAACAAGCCTATCTAAAAATGCAACAAATGTTGCTTTTATTTCAGGATTAGTTTTTTCAACTTCTGGTTTAGCTAATATATTAGCAGCAAGAAGACTTGGAAGATTATCTGATAGGATTGGTGCACATAAAGTTATGCTAGTGGCACTTATAGTTGCTGGAATTGTATTTATTCCACAAGCCTTTGTAAAGAATCCTTGGCAGTTAATGGGACTTCGTTTTATATTAGGATTAGCAGCAGCAGGACTTACACCTTCAATAAATACAATTATTAAAAAGATAACTCCTGATGCTATTGTAGGTAGAGCCTTTGGATTTAATATGTCTGCATTATATTTAGGAACATTTTGTGGTTCTGTTTTAGGTGGACAAATATCTGCAGCATTTGGTATAAAATATATATTCTTTATAACAAGTGGATTACTTTTATTAAATTCACTTTGGGTATATAAAACAGTTTATAGAAGAATGAATAATATTGAATACAAAAGATGTATCTAAAAAATAGTATTCAAATAAAATACCGTAAAACTCTTAATTAAGAATTTTACGGTATTTTATTTGTAAAAGAATTAATCAAAATTATTTTTTACAAATATGCTCTTGAACATCCATTAAAGCCTCTCCAAATCTTTGGAAATGAACTATTTCTCTTTCCCTTAAAAATTTTAAAATTTCTTTAATTTCATAGTCATCAGTTAAGTTTATTAACCATTGATAAGTAGCTCTAGCCTTTTGTTCTGCTGCCATATCTTCATGAAGATCAGCAATTACATCACCTTTAGCTTGTATATAAGTTGCTGTCCATGGGTTTCCTGTTGCATCAGTATAGTATAATGCTTTACCATGGTCTGTATAATGTCCACCAAGACCAGCTTTTTTTAGTTCATCAACAGTTGCATTTTCCATAAGTTGATATATCATAGTTGCAATCATTTCAACATGGGCAAGTTCTTCAGTTCCTATATCAGTTAATAATCCTTTAGATTTTCCAGTTGGCATTGTATAGCGTTGATTTAAATATCTAAGAGCAGCACTTAATTCGCCATCTGGTCCACCATATTGTGATACAAGAAATTTTGCCATTTTAAGATCTTTAGATTTAAGATTTATTGGATATTCTAATGTTTTTGTGTAATACCACATATAAAAATCCTCCTAATTAACAATTTTCCCAAGGCCATGGGCTATTTACCCAATTTTTGGGGTTTTCTACAAAAGCGGAACCAAAGTTTGTTAGTGGTCCATATTTTTTTTCATATTCACTAACTAAACAGCTTAAATTAGCAGATACTTCCTCGTAATCTTCTGTAGCTTTCTTATTATTAGGAAAGTTATCAAGGTATAAATTAAGTTCTACAGCATAAAATAGGTATTTTCTAATATCCTTTAGCAAATCTTTTTCATACATAAATATCACCTCTTAAATTTTTAACATTTTTCATCTTCATAATATGGCTGATAAAGGTCTTTGAAAATTGTTCCTTTTTTTAGAGCCTCATCAAGAGGAAATAAATGTTCGTATTTTTGAGGCAAAATGAATGATTTTGCATAACAGTATTTTTTTGATTTACAATCATCAAAAATGTCTAAGTCGCAAATTAAACTTTCATAATCATATTTGTGCATTAAAAAATCGTCCCTTCAAAAACAATGCTTTACAATCATATTATGGCGAATAAATAAGTTTTGTGACGATTCTAAAATATAGTATAAAATAAAATTTTAAAAGTAAAGGAATACAAAAAAATTAAATTTTAAAATATATTGTAATTATTTTTTTTGATAGTATAATCATATTATTACGAAAGATAATTAAGGGGGAAGCATTTAATGTTAAATGATTATTACGTAGATTTTAAAAATATTTCACAAGTTTTTAATGAATACTGCACTGGAGAAGAAGGACTAAGTAATAACAGTAACAATGTTATAAATTATTTAAATAATTTAGATATGCAATTAATTAAAGCTATAAAAGTTATTTTACATATAGGAAAAAATGAAAACAATAATTGTATACATACTCCACATGAGTTATACAAAAAAACTATGAATTCCTTTGATATATTAAGAGGATGGAAAGATAAAGAAACAGAAATAAACAGCCTTTTAATTGATTCATCTATTGGTGAGTATTTTGATAATGGATTAGAAATTCTTAAAATGAAATAAATTATAATATAAATACAGTAAGGAAACACAATTAATAAATAAATTTATTAATAATGTTTCTTTATTTTTTTTATAAATTTACTTATAAGAACATATTAATATAAATATAGTAATTTAAATAAGGAATAAAATATATATGGATTCAAATGAGTATCATAATTCTTTAAATTATAAAAATTTCAATATTGATATGACAGAATTTGTTAATGAAAATAAATTAAATAGTGGAACAGACTATTTAATAACAACATCATTAGAAAATAAGTATACCTATATTTTTAAAAGGAATGGAGAGATGTGGGTTCAGCTATATAAATGGATATGTACAGTTGGTAAAGCATCAACACCAACTATAAAAGGTATATTTAATATAACAGGAAGAAAACCAGGATTTGGGACTGAATTATATAGTGTTAAATATGCCACTAGAATTATTGGAAGATATTATTACCATTCAGTTCTTTACGATAAAACAGGGAAGTATGTAATTGATGGAAGACTTGGGATGGCATTAAGTCATGGGTGTATAAGGCTAAAAGTAAATAATGCAAAATGGATATATGATAATATACCAGATGGAACAACTGTTATAATTGCATAGGAGTAAATTTAATGTATAGTAAATAAAAAAACCACCTAAAAAGGTGGTTTTTATAAATATTAAGCTCTGTTAACTGAACCGAACATTTCCATTTTTTCTTTTACTAAAACTTTTATAGCTTCAAATCCAGGAGCAAGAAGTTTTCTTGGGTCAAATCCCTTTCCTTCTAAGTCCTTTCCAGCTTCAATGTACTTTCTAGTAGCTTCTTGGAATACTAATTGACATTCTGTATTAACGTTAATTTTTGAAACTCCAAGTGAGATAGCTTTTTTGATCATATCATCAGGAATTCCTGTACCACCGTGAAGAACTAATGGCATTGGAGCAGTAGCTTCTTCTATAGCAGCTAAAGCTTCAAAATTAAGTCCCTTCCAGTTTGCTGGGTATTTTCCGTGGATGTTTCCGATTCCAGCTGCTAACATTGTAACACCTAAATCAGCTATTTGTTTACATTCTTGAGGATCTGCGATTTCTCCAGCTCCAATAACTCCGTCTTCTTCTCCACCAATTGAACCAACTTCAGCTTCTAATGATAAGCCTTTTCCTGAAGTTAATTTAACTAATTCTGAAGTTTTTTCTATATTTTCAGCTAATGGATAGTGTGATCCATCAAACATAATTGATGAGAATCCAGCTTCAATAGCCTTATGAGCTCCTTCATAGCTACCGTGGTCTAAGTGTAGAGCAACAGGAACTGATATGTTTAACTCATCTAACATTCCGTTAACCATTCCAACTATTGTTCTGTAACCACACATATATTTTGCAGCACCTTCTGATACTCCTAGTATTACTGGTGATCTGTTTTCTTCTGCAGTCAATAATATAGCTTTAGTCCATTCTAAATTGTTGATGTTGAATTGTCCAACTGCGTATTTGCATTCTCTAGCTTTATTTAGCATTTCTTTTGCTGAAACTAACATGTGCAAAACCTCCATATATTTATATAATTTTTTTTGAGAAGTAGATGCTATTACATATATTTCTCTCTATCTAGTAGTATAACCCAAAATTGTAATTATGAAAATAGTAAAATATATAAAATTAGCCTATTAGATATCATATAAGTAGATTATCTCCACTAGATATAATAATATAGAAAAATTATTAACCTTTTATTAATTAATCATTTTGTTTCCAAATGTTAATTTTTTTTACTTATATAAAGAGTAGTATATATACATATACTATAATTAGAAATTATAAATAAATCTTATGCAAAAGATAAAAAGTAGGGGAACGATTTAAATGGAAATGAACGGTAAAAACAACAGAAGATCTGAAAAAAGAAGAAAAGCTAAAAAAAGGAGAATTATAACTGGTGTTATACTAGTTGTACTATTAGTGTCTGGAGTTGGAATTTATGCTTATGCTCATCACAAAAATAGTAGTAATTCACAAGTTACAGAACAAAAGGCTAAAGGAAAAACAGGAGAAAATGGTACTAGTGCAGCTGAGGAACAGCCAAAGCCAACAGATATAATGAAAGGCCAAAATATAATAAATTCAGCTAATAGTTATGCTGTACCTGCAAATGATGTTTTAAAAATGATGCAATCTAAAAAGCCTATAAACAATGAAAAGGAAGTATTTTTAACTTTTGATGATGGACCAAGTGAAAATACAAGTAATATTTTAAAAATATTAAAGGAAGAAAATGTACATGCTACTTTCTTTGTATTAGGTTCACAACTTAAAAATAATCCTGAAAACCAAAAATTATTAAAGGATGAAATTGATAGTGGAAATGCAATAGCTAATCATACATTTAGTCATGAGTATCGCAAATTATATCCAGGAAATAGTGTTAATGTAAAAGTATTTATGAATGAAATAAATGAAAATAATGAGCAAATGAAAAATATTTTAGGACCAAATTTTGATTCAAGAGTTTTAAGAATGCCAGGTGGATATATGTCAAGAGCATATTATCATGATCCTCATTTAAAACAATTAAATGAAGCATTTAGAAAAGAAGGAATAATATCTATTGATTGGGATGCAGAAACTGGAGATGCAGAATCAAATACTTATTCAGTAGAACATTTAGTTTCTAAAGCTAAATTTTATATGGAAAGAGAAGATCATGTAGTTTTATTAATGCATGATGCAGCAGCTAAGAAGTCAACAGTAAAGGCATTACCACAAGTAATAAAAATGTTTAAAGATAATGGATATAAATTTAAAGTAATAAAAAATGCTCCAATGAGTTATTTTGAAAAATCTAATAATACTTCAGGTAATAAGCCAGCAAACAATAATTCAACAGGAAGTTCAACAAATAATAATAAATAAAAATAAGGCAAGAATTTAATTCTTGCCTTATTTTTTTAGTTATATAATATTTTCCTTGATGTATCATTATAATATGGTGAACTTGGATAAGAATCTTCTAATTGTTGAGCATATTTTTTTGCTTGAGACTTATCACCTTTATCATTGTAATACAAGCATAAATTATATAATACTTCAGCTGTATATAAATCTGAATGTGGATATTTCTTTAAATAGTCTTCAAAATATTTAACTGCATCATCTTTTTTATCTAATGCATTATATGTTGAACCCATAAAGTATAATATATGAGGTTCTAAATAACTTCCATCACAGAACTTATAAGCCTTTGAAAGATTTTCTAGGGCTACATCATATTTTTTATCTTTGTAACTATCTAAACCTTCATTGTAGAATTTTTCTACTCCATCTTTCTTCATCATATCAGTAGCTTGATCATAAGTTTCTTTAGCATCAGATGGAACCTTATCTTTAGGCACTTCAGTTAATAAAGTATAAATAGCATTCATATCTTTATCTTTCATTGCTTTATCAAGATTAGCCTTAAGATTTTCCTCTGCTTTTTCTTCTTTAACAGCTTGACTTTGCTCAGTATTATTTGTAGAAGGAGTATTATTAAAGTGTTTTACTGCGGCATAAGAAGCTGCAACTATTATAATTGCACAAACAGCAATTATTGCAGATTTTTTTCCTTTACTTAATGAAGTTTTAGTATTTTTAGAAGTTTCCTCAGTATTAGAGGTATCATTATTGTTTTCTTCTGTTTTGGGTGAATTATTATCATTATTTTCATTTGAACTTTCTTCTTCAAATGAATTTTTTTCTTCATTAATAGAAGATGTATTTAAATTTACATCTTCGGAAGGTTCATCTATGTTTTTCGCTGATTGTTCAGTTATTTCTTCTGCTAGTATTTCAGTTGCTTTTTCATTTTGATTAGTAACTGTTTCTTCAGTATTTTCTTTAGTTGACTCTTCAGTCAAATTTTCAGTTGGTTTCTTTATGTTATCCTCTGAAAGGGTAGGCTCTTCTTTAATTTTATTACTTTCTTCACATATTTCATCAGGAGCATTAGGAGTTTCTTCGTTTGCTGAAGGAGACCCTTCTTTTGATGCTTCATTAGGATTTACGACATCCTCTATTTCACCTTCTGGTATACTACTTATAGTGTTTAAATTATCATAACTTAAAGCTTTTTCTTTAGTTTCTTTGTCCATATCTGCAAGACGCATTTTAGCAGTAGGATTATTATTATATTCAGAATTAATTTTCCAATTTAATATTGCTTCATCAATTCTGTCTAATTTAAATAAAATCTCACCTTCAAGTTCTAAGGCTTTTTCATTGTTATAATCTTTAGTCAAAATTTTGTCGCAGATTTTTAAAGCTTCCTTATAATTTTTATTTTTAAAATATTTATTAGCTTTATCTAATTTTTTTTCAAAATTACCCATAGTTCCTCCTTAGTTAATCCACCCTCTCTTTTATTTTAATACATATTGTCAACGAATTTATTGCGAAAGTATTTCTTTTATATAAATTCATTAAAAAATAAGCATAATTATTTTTTATAGTAAAATAAATAATTAAAATAAAAAATTTAATTTTATCTTTTTAGTAATTATTTAAAATATATTTAAATAAACATTATTAATAATACCACTAAACTTTATGTAAATGTTAACAAAATAATACAATGTTAATGAATTAATAAAAAATTTACAGAGAGGAATTTAATGTAGAAACAATACTTTAATTTTAAAAAAATATATTTTTTTAAAATATTTAAATTTGTGTAGACAAAGTAAAAATTTATGTTAAACTGAAATCTGTATTTTAAATAGAGAAAGGGGACATATATATGAAAGAAAAGAAATTAATGTTTCATATTCTTGCATTATTAACAATGATAGTTTGGGGATTATCATATTTAAGTTCTGAAATAGCAATGAGAGAAGTTCCTCCATCACTATTAGCTTTTTATAGATTTTTAATAGCTGGTGGAGTTTTATATTTAATAAAAAAATGGAAATTTAAAAGAGACAAGATTATAAAGGGAGATATGAAATATTTAATTTTAGGTGGGGTATTTGGAGTAGCCCTATATTTTTCTCTTCAAAATTTTGCAGTATATTATACCTCTTCTTTAAATGTTTCAGTTTTAATAGCAATTACTCCTGTATTTACATTATTAGTTCAAAGAATATTTTTTAAGGAAAAACTTAATATATATAAAAGCAGTGGAGTTATAATTAGTGTTTTTGGAATATTTTTAATAGTTGCATCAAGAGGAAAGGTAAGTCTTTTCTCAGAAGGTTCAATTGGGGATGTTATGACAATTTGTGCTGTATTTAGCTGGATTGTTTATAATATAGTTATAGGTAAACTTAAGGGAACATATAGTGCAATAACTATAACAGCTTACCAATCATTATGGGGAGCATTATTTTTATCACCAACCCTTTTATTAGATAGACCTAAAATGGTTTCACCATTAACAATATTTAATATTGTATATCTTTCAATATTTTGTACAATAATAGCCTTTGTTTTATATATAAGATGTCTTCAAAAACTTGGACCAACTGTTATTACAACTTATGTTAATTTTCAACCTGTAGTTGGAGTTATAGCAGCTTGTATTTTACTTGGACAAAAAATTAATAGTCTACAATTTTTAGGAAGTGTTTGTATAATAGTAAGTGCATTTTTAGTAAATAAAAAGGTTAAGGAAAAAAATAAAGGTGTAGTAGAACAATTACAAGTATAAATTAATAATCAATTATTTAATAATATAATAAAATTTGTTTAAAAAGGATACATTATTTTTATGTATCTCTTTTTTTTATGGGTATATTAATATGTTTGTATAAATTTTAACAAAAAACTATTTACAAATGAGCTTCAAAGAAGTATTATTTAATCAAAGATATTGATAAAGATTATTAGATAGTAATAAATATTATATGATTTTAGGAGGAATTAAATTATGAAAGTTATTGTTATAGGATGTACACATGCAGGTACTGCAACAGTAGTAAATTTAAAGGAGTTATATCCAGAATCAGAAGTTACAGTTTATGAAAGAAATGATAATATTTCATTTTTATCATGTGGTATAGCACTTCATGTTGGAAATGTTGTTAAGGATTTAAATGATATGTTTTATAATTCACCAGAAGGCTTAGCTAAACTTGGTGTTAAGACAAATATGAAACATGATGTTTTAGATATAGATTTTGATAATAAAAAGGTTAAGGTTAAAAATTTAGTTACAGAAGAAATTTTTGAGGACAGTTATGATAAGTTAGTTTTAACAGTTGGATCATGGCCAATAGTTCCAAAATTTGAAGGTGGAGACTTAGAAAATATAGTTCTTTGCAAAAATTATAATCAAGCAAAGGATATAACTGAAAAGGGAAAGAATGCTGAAAATGTAGTTATAATTGGAGCTGGATATATTGGTGTTGAACTTGCAGAAGCCTTTGAAATGCTAGGCAAAAAGGTTACTTTAATTGATGCAGAAGAAAGAATTATGGCAAAATATTTAGATAAAGAATTTACAGATATTGCAGAAGCTTCATTTAGAGAACATGGAGTAAATCTAGTTCTTGGAGAAAAGGTTGAACACTTTGAAGGAGAAAATGGAAAAGTTAAAAAGGTTGTAACTGAAAATGGATCTTATGAAGGAGACTTAGTTGTATTATGTATAGGATTTAGACCAAGTACAGCTTTAGTAAATGGAAAGTTAGATACTCTTCCAAATGGAGCTATAATAATAGATGAATATATGAGAACAAGCAGAGAAGATGTTTTTGCAGCAGGAGATTGTTGCGTTGTTAAATTCAATCCAACTAAAGAGGATAGATATATTCCACTTGCTACAAATGCAGTAAGAATGGGAACTTTAGTTGCAAGAAATATTAATGGACCTACAATTAAATATATGGGTACTCAAGGTACATCAGGTATTAAAATATATGAAAATTCTATAGCTTCAACAGGTTTAACTGAAGAAGGAGCAAAACTTGTTAAAGGAATAAATGTAGGAAGTTCTACTATTGAAGAAAATTATAGACCAGAATTTATGCCAACATATGAAAAGGCAATGGTTAAAATAGTATTTGATAAAGATACAAGAAGAGTTTTAGGTGGACAAATTATTTCAAAAGTTGATTTAACACAATTTATGAATACTTTATCAGTAGTAATTCAAAATGATATGACAGTTGAAGAACTTGCAATGACAGATTTCTTCTTCCAACCACACTTTAATAAACCTTGGAGCTTATTAAATTCAGTAGCACTTAAGGCACTATAAGATTAAAGTATAAAAGAGAAAAAAATAAATTTTAATATGTAAAATAAAAGGGATTTCTATTTAGGGAATCCCTTTTTATGATGTATATAAATTTGTGTAATAAGCAGAGAGAGAGAGAGTTTTTTTAAATCTCTTTATATAGATAATTTAATTAAATTCTTTTTCTAAATTAATTAAAGCTTCATTAGGATTGTTTTTGTATTTTCCACCATGGTAGCAGACAATATCTTCTATATCATATTTTAAAAACTTTTTAGAAGATTTTATAGCTTCTTTCATATCTAGTGTATACTGTGGATTAGCCATTTGAAGTTTACCATTTACTACTGTTAACTCATCACCTGCAACTAATGTTTTAAAAGCTTTTAAATATATTGAAATATGTCCAGGCATATGACCAGGTGTTCCAATAATTTCAATACCACCACACCAAGAAAATTTATCTCCATCTTTTACTGTAAAATCTACATTTACATGTTTAAGGGAGGAAACTAATTCAATAAATTTATAGGCATCAGGCTTCTTTTCTTCAGGTAGTGATTTATAATTTTCTTCTGCTTGTTTTAATCTTAAAGATTTTTTTCTCCCATCTATATAAGGCTTTTCTATAACAGATGAGATAATTTCAATATTAGGTAGTTCTTTTTTTATTTCAGCTAAGTTTCCCATATGATCATGGTCGTGATGAGTTATAATTACCTTTGATAATTTATAAAAATCTATATTATTTTCTTTAAGAGCCATCTTTAATTCTTTAAGAGAGTTTGGATAACCGCAATCAATTAAAATAGTATTAGTATCATCACTTACTACAACAGGATGGACTATATTTGTAAAATTATTATAATTAAATTTTAATGTTAGAACTGATAGTTTATTCATTATTTTGTAAACCTCCATTATTAAATTTTATTTTGATTAAATTTTAATATAATAGGTAAGGTAATATAATAGGGTTTACAATAAGTTTTTAGAATTGTATTTTAAAAGACATATTGTTAGTTATAATATAATAAGTATTGATTAAAGAAAATAACTTTAAGGTTATTTAAAAGGAGATTATATGGATGATTTAAAAAAGAGTAAAGATAGGAAAGTTGATCATATAAAGTTTGCAAAGGAAGCATATTTAAATAAGGATTATTTTAAAGATATAAGAATTTTTAATAACTCTTTGCCTGAAATAAATTATGAAGACATATCCCTTAAAACCAATTTCTTAGGAAAAGAAATAGATATGCCAATAATGATTAATGCAATGACTGGAGGCTGTGACTTAAGTTTTAATATAAATAGGGATTTAAGTAAATTATCAAAAGAATTTAATATACCAATGGCTGTAGGTTCTCAGTCTATAATGTTTAAAGATAAAACTTTAGAAAAAACTTTCAAAATAGTTAGAGAAAATAATAAAGATGGAGTTATTCTTTCTAATTTAAGTGCTTTAAGTTCATTAGAAAAGGTAAAAAGAGCAATAGATGTAATAGAAGCAGATGGAATACAACTTCATTTAAATTCCTCTCAAGAATTAGTTATGAGAGAGGGAGATAGAAATTTTAAGGGAATATTAAAAAATATAGAAAATATAATTAAGAATATAGATGTTCCTGTTATTTTAAAAGAAGTTGGAAGTGGAATAAGTTTTGAAACCTGCAAGAAACTTGAAAGTGTAGGTGCAAAATATATAGATGTAGGTGGAAAAGGTGGAACAAGTTTTATTAAAATTGAAGCTTTAAGAAGTAAAAATAAATTTTTAGAGGATATAGAAGAAATAGAAATACCAACACCTGAATCTATAATTTTTTGTAAATTAGCTAGCAAAAATATGAATATAATATCATCTGGAGGAATTAATAAAGGGAGTCACATAATTAAATCATTAATTTTAGGTAGTAAGGTTACAGCAATTGCAGGACCTATACTTCAAATGTACTTAGAAGGTGGAATAGATAAAGTAGGAGAATATATAAAAAATTTAAAGGAAAGCACAAAAATTCTTATGGGATCTTTAGGTTGTGAAACTTTAGAGGACCTTAATAAAGTAAAATATTACTATGAAAATGAACAAATTATTAAAAAATATATAGAGAATTATAAAAACTAATTAGGATAATTGTAATTATTATAGAAGATAATGACTAATTGTGATATAATTTGTATGTTATTCGTTAGTAGTGGAGGAGTATGTATATGAAACATATAAAGACAATCAATAAAACAAATATCAAAAATAGTTTAAAGAAACCAGGATGCAAAGAATGTGCAAACTCATGCCAATCAGCATGTAAGACTTCATGCACAGTTGCAAACTTAGAGTGCGAAAACTAATAAATAAGCAGTAACTTAATTATTAAGTTACTGCTTAATTATTAATGTAATTTCAGGAGGAGTTTAAAATGGCATTAATACATAAATTTAAACAAGGTGAAAATTATTTTGTTTTGGATGTAAATACTGGAGCAGTTCACGTTGTTGATGAACTAGTATATGATTTAGTTGATGATAATGGTTTAAGAGATAAAAATTTAGTTATAAATGAATTAAAAAATAAGTATGATGAAGCTGAAGTTAGTGAAGCTTATGATGAAATAAAAGAGTTAGTAGATGAGGGAATGCTTTATACAAAAGATATGTATGAAGATATAGCTCATAGTTCAATGGATGATAGGGATTATATAAAGGCAGTATGTTTAAATATAATTCATGGTTGTAATTTACGATGTAAATATTGTTTTGCAGATGAGGGAGAATATCATGGACACAAAGGTGTTATGGATATAGAAACTGCAAAAAAAGCAATTGATTATGTTATTAAGAGAAGTGGTCCTAGAAAAAATATAGAAATAGACCTTTTTGGTGGAGAACCAACTCTTATAATGGACACTATTAAAGAAATAATTAAATATGCAAGAGAAAATGAAAAGAAGTGGAACAAAAATATAAGATTTACAATGACAACAAATGCCACTCTTTTAAATGAAGAAATGATGGATTACATGGATAAAGAAATGGGAAATATAATTCTTTCATTAGACGGAAGAAAAGAAGTAAATGATAATGTAAGAATTAAAGTTGATGGTTCAGGTTCATATGATGATATTCTTCCAAATATTAAAAAGATGGTTGAAAAGAGAAATAAGGATAAAATGTTCTATGTAAGAGGAACATTTACAAGAGCTAATACAGATTTTTATGAAGATGTTATGGCTATGGCAAATGAAGGTTTTAGAGAAATATCAATAGAACCAGTTGTATTACCAGATGAACATCCACTTTCATTAAGAGAAGAGGATTTACCTACAATATTTAATAACTATGACAAGTTATATGATGAAATGGTTAGAAGAAAGAAAGAGGGGGATGAATTTAGATTCTATCACTTTAATATAGATCTAAATGGAGGACCTTGTGTATATAAGAGAATTTCTGGTTGTGGAGCAGGTTTTGAATATGTTGCAATAACTCCTCAAGGAGAAGTTTACCCATGTCATCAATTTGTTGGTAAGGAAGAATATAAACTTGGAACAATATATGATGATACTTATAATACAGAATTAGCTAAAAAGTTTAAGAAGGCACATATATACAATAAGCCAAAATGTAGAGATTGCTGGGCTAGATTCTATTGTAGTGGAGGCTGTCAAGCAAACAACTTAAACTTTAATAATGATATAACTATTCCTTATGAAATAGGATGTAAAATGCAAAAGAAGAGAATTGAATGTGCAATTGCATTAAAGGCAGCAGAATAAATTTTAAATATTAGAAAAATTTTGGAGTTGAATAGCTTTGAAGGATTATATTTTAAAAAATGGAGTTAAATTAATATACAAAAAAAGTACTTCAGACCTTACTTCAATATGTGTTTCTCTAGAGGGAGGAGCATTAAGTGAAGGGGAAAAATATGGAGTAGCCCATGCCACTGAACATATGGTTTTTAAAGGAACTAATAAAAGAAGTGAAGGGGATATTAATAAGGAGTTAAGTGGAATTTTTGGTTTTCATAATGCCATGACAAACTATCCTTATGTAATATATTATGGAACTCTTTTAGGGGAGGATTTTGAAAAAGGAATAGATGTTTTTTCAGATATTATTATAAATCCAACATTTCCTAAAGAGGGATTTAAAGAAGAGATGGATGTAATAGTTGAAGAACTTAAGGAATGGGACGAGGATATAGAACAATATTTAGAGGATAAATTATTTTTAAATGCCTTTAATAAAAGGAGAATAAAATATCCTATAATAGGAACATTCCATTCATTAAAATCATTAACTTTAGAGGATATAAAAGAATTTTATAATAAAGTATATTTCCCAAGTAATACTTCAATTGCTATTGTTACTTCACTAGAATTTGAAAGTTTAGTAAATATTATTGAAAAATATTTTGGTAATTGGAATAAGGAAAAAAATATTATAGATGAAGTTTATTATGAAGATGAAGTAAGTGGAACTTTTGAAGATTTAAGGGAAGATATTAAAACTTCTAAAATTCAGATTATGTATCCAATTAATAAATTAACAGAAAAAGAAGTACAAGGACTTAGAATATTTAATGAATACTTTGGAGAAGGAATTAATTCAAGACTTTTTGATGTTTTAAGAACTCAAAATGGCTTAGTTTATGATGTTTTAACTAGAGTTTGTCATGAAAATGGAATTAAATTTTATAAGGTAACTCTTAGTACTTCAAAGGATAATATTTATAAAGCTTTAAATTTAATAGATAAATGTATTTCTGATATAGAAAATTTAAAGGAAACTCTTAAGGAAGATGATGTTTTAACATGGAAAAAGAGTTTTAAACTTAAAAGATTATTTAGAGAAGAGCAAAGTATAGTTTTAGCTAAAGAATTATCAACTTATGATACTATGTTTAAAGATTATAAAATATATGTTTCTGAAACAGAGGATTTAAATGATATTAATTTAGAATTCATTTTAAAAACAGCTAAAAAAGTATTACAAAAACCTTTAATAGAAATAATTAAATAATATATAGGTTGTCTTAATAAACTTTAAGGCAGCCTTTTTTATTATTTTATGTTTTGAAAAAGGAGAGTTATTTTTACTTAATTAAAAATTATAAGGAATTTAATAGAATTATTTTAAAATAAAATTTAGTTGATTAGAAAAAATTTACATGGTATAATATATTAAAATTAAGAGAGGTGAAAATTATGATAAATTTTTCTGAAGATGCAGGATTTGAAATTTTATCAAGCAGTTGTTTATCAAAAACATATGCTTTTTATGAAAATTGGGTTACTGCGCAGATTTTTAGGAAATTTACATAGTTTTATTTACTAAATCTTTCATAAAGCAGTAACTTCAATTAAGACCAATCAATTTATGATGGTCTATTTTTTATGGAAAAAATAAAATTGGAGTGAAAATAATGAATAAAATAAAGAAAAATATTACAGTAGATTATTTTTATAGATTTTTTGCAAGTTTCGATATAACTGCTGCAATTTGGATACTTTACTTAGGATATAAAGGAATGAATTTAATAGAAATAGGACTTTTAGAAAGTATATTTCATATAACTGGATTAATATTTGAAATACCAACAGGAGCTTTTGCAGATTTACTTGGAAGAAAAAAAGTAATTATATTTGGAAGAATTGGATTTTTAATATCCTGTATTATAATGCTATTTTCAAATAGTTTTCTAGGCTTTGCAGCTAGTTTTATTACGCAAGCTATTAGTTATAATTTAAATTCAGGTTCTGAAGAAGCTTTAGTTTATGATAGTTTAAAGGAAATAGGAGATGAAAAGAATTATACAAAAATAGCGGGAAGATTAAATTTAATAATAGAAATAGCACAAGGACTAGCTGTTTTTATTGGGGGTATTTTATCAGAAATTAACTTTTCAATAAGTTATATTGTTGCTATATTAGTTGGATTATGTTCTTTAGGAATATCATTAAAATTTAAGGAAATAGGGATAATTGAGAAGAAAGAAAGGATTGATAAAGTTAATATAATAGATCATTTTAAAATTAGCTTTAAAATATTAAAAAATAATAAGTTGTTACTTAGACTTTTAATTTATTTTCCATTAATATTTACGTTTTCTTCAACCATATATTTTTATGCTCAGCAGTATTTTAGGGATTTAGGTTTAAGCAAAATTTTAATTTCAATAATATTTTTAATAAATGGAGTATTTTCAGCTTTAGGAGCATTAATAAGCGATAGATTTGAAAAGTTTTTAAAGGGAAATAGATATATGTTTATTCCTTTAGGTATAGGAATTTCTATAATATTATTTTCCTGCTTAGAAGTAGTATTATCTGTTTTGATGTTTTGGCTTTTGGGCATATTTACAGCTATGCTTTACCCCATAAGTTCAAATAAAGTAAATTCAATAATACCTTCAAAACAAAGAGCAACTATAATATCAATTGATAGTATGATGTTTTCAATAGGTATGATAGTATTTTTCCCATTAGCTGGGGTTATAGGTGAGAATTTTAATTTAAGGTGTTCATTCTTTATAATTGGTATTTTTGTTTTATTAGTATCTTTTATGAATTTTTATATAGTTAAAAAACTTAAAAACTAAATAAAGGATTAATTTTAATATTCATCTAAAATACAGTTTTAAAAAATAATGTATAATAAAATAGTTAAATTGCAATTTTATATGGAATTTATATATAAATAATTGAAATTACTTATTTTGTATTAAGGAGAAAATATTATGAAAAAAGCACCATTACTTGAAGCTTTATTAAAATATCATAAAGAAGAAAATTTAATACTTTCAATGCCTGGAAATAAATGTGGTATTGGATTTTTAAAAGATGATTTAGGAAAAGAATTTGCAAATAATATGGGATTTTTAGATATTACAGAAAATGATCCTTTAGATAATCTCCATCATCCAGAGGGAGTAATTAAAGAGAGTCAGGAGCTTTTAGCAAAAACCTATGGAGGGAAAAAGGCTTTTTTTATGGTTAATGGAAGTTCTGGTGGTAATCTTATTTCAATTTTTAGTGCTTTCAATGAAGGTGATGAAGTAATAGTTGAAAGAAACTGCCATAAATCTATTTATAATGGACTTATATTAAGAAAACTTAAAGTAACTTATATAGAGCCTGTAATAGATGAAGATAGAGAGATATTTCTTCCACCAGATGAAAAAAATATTTATGAAGCAATTAAAGCTTCTAAAAATCCAAAGGGAGTAATATTAACTTATCCTAATTATTTTGGAATAAGCTATAATATTGAAAATATAATTAAAGATTTAAAGAAAAAGGGACTTAAAATAATAATTGATGGAGCACATGGAGCACACTTTAGTATAAGTGAAAAATTACCTAAAAGGGTAACAGATATAGCAGATTACACAATTTTAAGTGCACATAAAACAATACCTTCTTTAACTCAAGGAGGATATTTAATAGTAAATGATTTAGAAAGTGATGTGGAATTTTACTTTAATGCATTTTTAACAACATCCCCATCTTATTTATTAATGGCATCTTTAGATTATGGAAGATATTATTTGGATAATTATGGAGAAACTGATTATAATAAATTAATTAATAGAGCTAAAATATGGAGAGATAAAATTAATTCTTTAGGAAAGGTTCATATACTTTTACCAGAGGATTTAAAAGAAGGTTATGAAATAGATTTAAGTAGATATTTAATATTACTTCCAAAGGGATATAGTGGACATAAACTTCATGATTATTTAAGAAGTAAAAAAATTCAAGGGGAGATGAGTTTTTCAAGAGGGGAAGTTTTAATTTTTTCAACTTTTAATAAAGATTCAGATTTTGAAAAAATATACTCTGTTATAGAAAATTTAAATATGGAAGAGTTAAAGGAAAAAACATATTCAAAATTTTCAAAAATAACTCCTGAAAAAGTTTTTGAACCTTATGAGGTATTTAAAAAGAAAGAGAAAACTTTAAAAATAGAAGATTCAATTGGATGTATAGCAAAGGAGAGTATAGTACCTTATCCACCAGGTATTCCTTTAGTTTCTCCAGGAGAAATAATAACAAAGGAAGTAGTTAATATAGTTTCTGATTATATAAGTAACAATAAAGATGTAATAGGAGTATACAATGGAAAGGTTAAAATAATAGCTAATGAAACTTTAGATTGCTTAATAAGATAGTCTTATAGTTTTATCTAAAATTTAAATTATCATAAAATATAGCTAAATATTTAAGCTGTAACAATAATAATAGTCACTCATATATTGTATTAGGGATAAAAATTAGGTATACAAAAGAGAGGAGATTGTGTTATGGCTAGAAATAGTAGATGTTGTTCTGGAAGCAATAGATGTAATTTAGGAAGTAATAAGTGTTGCTGTGAACCTAAAAAGAAAAATAAGTGTGAAAAATTAGAAAAATGCTTAGATGAAATGTCAGAAAGAGATTTAAAATTAGTAGACTGCATTATCAAAAAGATAAGAGAAATAATTTGTCTTCAAGAAGAATCTGAAAAGTTTAAAGAAAAAGCTGAATTTTTAGATGAACAAGTTGAAGAAAGAACTAAGGAAGTTGAATGTTTAATTAGAAAACTTAGAGAAATGTTAGAAAAAACTAATTGTGTTTGTGACAAAACAATAGAATGTCATAGAGATGATGACAGGGATGATTGGGATTGCAGTGATTTTTGGAACTGTAGATAATTGATCATTTATCTATTATAAAGACTATAAAGTTTTTTGCTTTATAGTCTTTAGTTTTGTATAAAATATTATTAAGTTAAAAATAATAAAATAAATCCTTAAAAATGAAAAAATATTAAAAAATAGAATTAAATTATATTATTTGTATAGACATTTAACGTTTTAAATGATATAATCATAAAAAACTTAGGAGGATGATTATGAATACAATATCTAAAAATATAGCAAAATTAAATAACATAAATTTCTTTAGCTACTTTAGATAGGGTTTGTATTTGTGAATCATCATAGATACAGACCTTAACATAAGGGAGATGTATCTATGGTGGCTAAGTTTCTAAATTAAGTAATAATTAAGCCACATAGGAATACTATGTGGCTTTTGTTTTGCCACATAGAATAATCTATGTGGCATTTTTGTATTTTGGGGGGATTAGAATGAGTAAAAGAGAAAATTTTAAAAGTAGTAGAGGATTTATTTTATCCTGTGTAGGTGCAGCAATAGGTTTAGGTAACATATGGATGTTTCCTTATAGGATGGGTAGCAATGGTGGAGCAGTATTTTTAATACCATATCTTTTCTTTGTATTAGTACTTGGAACAACAGGGCTTATAACTGAATTTTCTTTTGGGAGAATGTTTGGAAGAGGAAATTTAGAAAGTACAAAAATAGCTTTTAAGAAAAAAGGATTAGTTGGAGGAAAATTAATTGGTATTATACCTGTACTTGGCTTATTTGGAATATTTATGTTTTACAATGTAGTAGTAGGGTGGATATTAAAATATTTCTTTATTAGTGCATCAGGAGAATTCAAAAATGTTGATTTACCTAAATATTTTGAAGGTTTTGCTGGAAGTCCTGAAACAATTATATGGAATGGTTTAGCTGTTTTTATAACAGTACTAATTGTTTGTTTTGGAGTTGTAAAAGGAATAGAAAAAATAAATAAAATAATTATGCCTATGATGTTTATAATATTATTGCTTTTAGCTATTAGATCTTTAACTTTACCAGGTGCCATTGAAGGAGTTAAATTTTTATTAGTACCAAAATGGGAATATTTATTAAGATTAGAAACTTGGGTAAATGCATTAGGACAAGCATTCTTTACAGTTTCTTTAACTGGATGTTGTTTGGTGGTTTATGGAAGTTATACTCCAAAAAACTTTAATATACCAAGAACTGCTATTTATACAGCAATTTTTGATACACTTGCAGCACTTCTTTCAGGATTTGTAATAATGCCAGCAGTATTTGCTTGTGGACTTGATCCATTAGCAGGTCCACCACTTTTATTTATTACAGTTCCAACTATATTTTCAAAAATACCAGGAGGACAAATATTAGCTGCATTTTTCTTTTTTAGTGTATTCTTAGCTGCAATAAGCTCTTCAATAGCAATGCTTGAAGGACCTTGTGAAGCTTTAATGTCACAAATAAAAATAAGCAGAAAAAAATGTGTAACTTTAGTTGCAATTATAGGATTTATATTATCAATTCCATTAGATTTAGAAATGAATGTTTTTAATAATTTTACTAATTTTATAACTATAATACTTTCTCCTATTGGAGCATTAATTACAATGATAGTATTTTATTATGTATTAAATAAAAAGGATGTTTTAGCTGAAATAAATAATGGAGGAAGTAAGAAATTAGGAGATAAATTTTATTATTTTGCAAAATACGGATTTGTTTCAATAACAATAATAATAATAATTTTAGGAATTATTTTAGGGGGTATTGGATAAAAATAATAAAAAAACTATTGAATTTATAAAAATATAGTCATATAATATAGAAAATAATAAATGTAAAAAAATTGTGAAGAGGAAGAGTACATTAGAAAGATACTTTAAGAGAGCTAAAGATTTTGCTGTAACTTTAGTAAGTATCCCTTATGGAAGCAGCCTTGGAATTGCCTATTGAGAACTAAGTATTTTAAATATACTTAATTAAGTAGAGCCGTAACCTCCCGTTAACGAGGGAAGAATATGTTTGTATTCTTACTAAGTGAGTATTTATAGTGATATAGTTACTTATTAGGGTGGTACCGCGAAATTGTTAATAATCTTCGTCCCTTTTTGGGGATGAGGATTTTTTTTATTTAAAAATATATTTAATATAGGAGGAATGAAAATGGAAGAAATTCTAGAGGTATTAGAAAAAAATAGTAGATATAGTGATGAAGAAATAGCTATAATGACTGGTAAAACAGTTGAAGAAGTTAGAGATGCTATAAGAGATTATGAAGAAAAAAATATAATTGCAGGATATACTACTTTAATTAATTGGGAAAATACAGGTAAAGAAACAGTTACAGCACTAATAGAAGTTAAAATAACTCCACAAAGAGGGCAAGGTTTTGATAAAGTTGCTGAAAGAATATATAAATTTAAAAATGTTAATGCATGTTATTTAATGAGTTCAGGAGGTTTTGATTTAACAGTAATTGTTGAAGGAAAAACTATGAAGGAAGTTGCAATGTTTGTATCAGAAAAACTTGCTGTACAAGAATATGTTCAAGGAACAGCAACACATTTTGTTCTTAAAAAATATAAAGACCATGGAACAATATTTAAGGATAAGAAGATAGAAGATAGGGAGGCTATATTTATATGATAATGGAAAATATGATTTTAGATAATGTAAAAAATATGCCCCCTTCAGGCATAAGAAAATATTTTGATATGATAAATGAAATGGAAGATGTTATATCTTTAGGAGTTGGTGAGCCAGATTTTGTAACACCTTGGAATGTAGTAGAAGCTGGAATTTATTCTTTAGAAAAGGGGCATACTCATTATTCTTCAAATGCTGGATTTATTGAACTTAGAGAAGAAATTTCAAATTATATGAAGAGAAAAATAGGAGTTTCATATAGAGCAGAAGATGAAATTTTAGTAACTGTTGGTGGAAGTGAAGGAATAGATTTAGCCCTTAGAGCTTTAGTTGGTCCTGGAGATGAAGTTATAATACCAGAACCAAGCTTTGTAGCTTATAAAGGATGTACTGCTTTTACTGGAGCAACATCAAAGGTAATTAATTTAAAAGCAGAGGATGATTTTAAACTTAAACCAGAAATGCTTGAAAATGCAATTACAGAAAAAACTAAAGTTGTAATACTGCCTTTTCCTAATAATCCAACAGGAGCAATAATGACAAAGGAAGAACTATCAAAAATAGTTGATGTATTAAAGGATAAGGATATAGTTATTCTGTCTGATGAAATATATTCAGAATTATCTTATGATAAGGAACATGTATCAATAGCAGAATTTGAAGAGGTTAAAGATAAAACCCTTATAATAAATGGATTTTCTAAAGCTTATGCAATGACAGGTTGGAGACTTGGATATGCTTGCGGAAATAAAGTTTTAATAGATGCTATGAAAAAAATTCATCAATATGGAATTATGTGTTCACCAACTACAGCTCAATATGCTGCAATTGAAGCACTTAAACATGGAGATGATAGTGTAAAAGAAATGGCAAATGATTATAATAGAAGAAGAAGGGTTTTAGTTAATGGGTTTAGAAAAATGGGTTTAGATTGTTTTGAACCTTTAGGAGCTCTTTATGTTTTTCCATGTATTAAGCAAACAGGTATGACTTCAGATGAATTTTGTGAAAAACTTTTAATGGAAGAGAAAGTTTTAGTAGTTCCAGGAAATGCTTTTGGAGATTGTGGAGAAGGTTTTATAAGAGCATGTTATGCTGCATCTATGGAAGATTTAATGGAGGCTGTAAAGAGAATAACAAAATTCGTTTACAAATATAAAAAATAATTATAAAGGGATGAGAATTTATGGGGAATGTGGTTAAGGATTTAGGAGAGGGAAATGTAAAAAAACTATTATTTAAATTAGCTTTTCCAGCAATTATGGCTCAGATTGTAAATGTTCTATACAATATTGTTGATAGAATATTTATTGGAAGAATTCCAAATGGGGAAATAGCTATGGCAGGAGTTGGAGTAGCTTTTCCAATTATAATGATTGTTTCAGCTTTTAGTGCATTAATAGGTGTTGGTGGTGCACCTCTTGCAGCTATAAAAATGGGAGAGTCAAATAATAAAGAAGCTGAAAAAATAATGGGTAACAGTTTTGGAGCTTTAATAATTATTGGAGTTTTAATGACTGTAGGATTTTTAATTTTTAAAGAACCTATGCTTTGGGCATTTGGAGCTAGCAGGGCTACAATAGGATATGCTAGTGAATATTTAGGATTTTACTTAATAGGAACGATATTTGTTCAAATTGCTTTAGGAATGAATCCATTTATAAATACTCAAGGCTTTGCTAAGATTGGTATGGTAACAGTTATGGTGGGAGCAGTAATAAATATAATATTAGATCCAATATTTATATTTGGTTTTAATATGGGAGTTAAAGGAGCAGCCCTTGCAACAGTTTTTGGTCAATTTATTTCTGCATTATGGGTTTTAAAATTTTTATTTGGAAAAACAAGTGTTTTAAAAATAAAAAAACAATATATAATGCCTAAATTAAAAATATTATTGCCAGTTATGGCACTTGGAGTATCTCCATTTATTATGCAGGCTACAGAAAGTTTAGTAATAATTATAATGAATAATCAGCTTTTAAAATTTGGTGGAGACCTTGCAATTGGAGCAATGACTATAATGAGTAGTATAATGCAAATAGTATTATTACCACTACTTGGACTTTCACAGGGAGCACAGCCTATTATGAGTTATAATTATGGAGCAGAAAAGTTAGATAGGGTTAAAAGTGCATTTAAAATTTTAATAAAAAGTTGTTTATGTTATGTAGGTATTATGTGGATTTTACTTTTAACAGTACCTCAATTTTTTGTAATGATATTTAATAATAATGAAGATCTTATAAAGATAACATCATGGAGTATAAAAATATATTTTGCAGGAATTTTAATGTTTGGAATACAAGTGGCATGTCAGCAAACATTTTTAGCTCTTGGACAAGCAAAGATATCATTATTTTTAGCTCTTCTTAGAAAAATAATATTACTTATACCATTAGCACTTACATTACCAATGATTGTTCAAGATAAATTAAAGGGAGTACTACTTGCAGAGCCCTTTGCAGATGTTTTAGCAGCGACTATTACTGGAATATTTTTTATAAGATTTTATAAAAAAAGTTTATCAGTAAACAATGAAAATAAAATTTTAGAAGAAAGTTAATTAAATAAAAGTTTAAAACTCTTTTGTTATTGAAATTACTTTTTGTGGTAAAATATATTTACATAGAAGCATAGGAGGAATTTTAAGTGAGAGAGTTAATAGATTTGCATACTCATACTATTTCAAGTGGGCATGCATATAGCACAGTAAAGGAAAATATAGATAGTGCAAGTTTAAAAAAATTAAAATATTTAGGTATTTCAGATCATGGACCAAAGATGCCAGGAAGTCCACATATATTTCATTTTCATAATTTAAAGGTTATACCAAAGGAAGTAAATGGAGTTAGGATATTAGTTGGTGCTGAGGTTAATATTTTAGATTTTCAAGGAAATTTAGATTTATCTGAATATGATTTAAATAAATTAGATTATGCAATAGCAAGTCTTCATATTCCTTGTATAAATCCAGGTAATAGGGAAGAAAATACTATGGCTGTAATAAATGCAATGAATAATAATAAAGTTAAAATAATAGGACATTTAGATGATGCAAGGTATCCTGTAAATTATGAAATGGTAGTTAAAAAAGCTAAAGAAAATGGGGTTTTATTAGAACTTAATAATTCATCATTAAAGCCTAATGGAGCAAGAGTTGGTGCTTTAAAAAATGATATTGAAATGTTAAATGTATGTAGAAAAATGAAGGCAAAAATTATTTTTGGAAGTGATTCTCATATATGTTATGACATCGGAAAGTTTGATAACTGTATAAAGCTAGTAAAAGAATTAGATTTTCCAGAGGAATTAATAGTTAACTATAATGAAGAAGATATAAAGAAAATATTTAATATATAGGCAAAATAATAGACTTTAATAAAGTTTTATAGCTTTAATAAAGTCTATTATTTTGTCTTTTTTTATTTATGTAGTTTCAATTAATTAAATTTTATATAATATGTAATGAGCTATTTCTATAATATATAGGAGTTATTGTAGTAAATTTTTTAAACATAGTACTATAATAGCTTTGATTTGTATAGCCTACCATTAAAGCAATATCTAATATAGATAAATCTGTATTTAAAAGAAGTTCTTTACTTTTTTCAATCCGAAAATAATTTAAATAATTAGTAAATGTATAATTAGTTTCTTTCTTAAAGATATTACAAAAGTAACTTTTGTTTATATTAAAGTTATTACAAATAGAATCTATTGTTATTGGATTTTGATAGTTTTCATTTATATAACTTAAAGATCTTCTTACATATGGGGAATAGGTTTTTTTAGTAGTTACTTTAATAGTTTCTTTAAATATCAAATTTAGTAATTCATATATATATTTTATACAGGTTAAATTTTTAGTTGATATTTTACATTTACAATAATTTTCTTTAAATGTAAAGGGGCCTAATAAAAAACATATAGATTTATCATTATGTTTAAAATAAGGTGTTACTACAAATTTTATTTCTTTAGGATAATCTAAAAAAGTAATATCATCAGCATTTTTTAAAGAATCAAAATTAAAATTTTTTAATTTTTTTATCATATTAATTTCTTTAAGAATATCTTCTAATTCACCAGTATATCCACATTTGCAAAGAGTATTAAGATTTTCATCTAATACACATATAGGTAAGTAACAGCAACTATAAAAATCATTTATTAGAGAATTTATAAAAACCATAGAAACTCCTTTCAATAAAATTTTAAAATTTATTTAAAAAAATAAAATATAGTTAAAAAAAACTATATATAGATAAAAACTAAAAATAAATAATGTGTTAACATAAAAACATAAATGATTATCATTATCAAGAATATTATTGACTATTATTCCTGATATGTCAAATAAGAAAAAACGATAGGGGGATTTATTTTTATGATAAAAAGAAAAACAAGTATGTTAATTGCAGTTGCATTAGTTACATCAGTATTTATAGGTGGCGGAACAGGAGTACGTGCATTTGCTTCAGAACTAAATCATAACAAGGAGATAGTGGAGCAACTTAAAGGTGGTATTTATGAAGTAGAGAATAAGACATCCTATATAACTCCAGGAAACGAAACTGGAGAAAGTATGGCTAGAAGAGCTTTAGAAAAAACTACAAAATTAACAATAAAAAATGGAAAAACATATATGAAATTAAATTTCAATAAAGCATTATATTCTTTTATGCAAAATATCAAGGTAAGCATTGATGGAAAAGATATAAAAATAAAAGAAAATAAGGATGATAAAAGTATAGAGTTTGAAGTTCCATCACCAGAATCTAAAATTCATATAGGAATGTTTATAACTGCAATGGGAAGAGATGTTGAAATGTTTGTAGTTAATGATATGAGTACCTTAAAAACAATAAATGAAATGCCAATAATAAATGCAAAAGACATAACTGTTTCAAAGGGAGATAAGATAGATTTATTATCTAATGCAACAGCGTTAGATAAGGAAGATGGAAAGATTAAAGTTAAAGTTTTAGGAGATACAAGCTTTATAAAAGATGGAGTAGCAGTAAAGAGTGGAACATATAAAGTTACCTATAGAGCCGAAGATAAAGGTGGACTTGTTTCAACTAAAGATATAAAGGTTACTGTAAAGGATAAATCAGAAGGTAATAAAGATAATAAAAATGAAAAAGATGGGGATTACTCAATACAAAATGATGTTAAATACATAGGAAACGGAAATGCTGAAATAGGAAATAGCATGGCGAGAAGAGTTTTAAAGGAAACTAGTGAAGTTAATATAAAAAATGGCAAAATTTATACAACATTAGAATTTGATAAAGTTCAATACGGATTTTTAAAGAATATAAAAATAAATGTAAACGGAAAAAATGTAAACTTTACTGAAAATAATAGAAAGATAAAATTTGAAGTACCTAGTTTAAATTCAAAAATTGTTGTATCAGCCTTTGTAACAGCTATGAATAAAGATGTTAGTTTCCAAACAATATTAAAAGAAGATACATTGAAAAAAATAAATTCATCAGAAGGTTCTACAAATAAGCCAGAAGAAAATAAGGACAACACTTCAAAAAATGAAAATAAACAAAATAACAAAACAGAAAATAAATCATCTTCAACTAAAGCAGATAAGGGAAATGATAAAAGAGAAGAGGTTATAAAAGGAAAACTATATACTATAAAAAATAAAGTAACTCATAAGAGCCAAACAGGAATAGATATGGCAAGAAAAAATTTAGATAGTACTTCACAAATTGAAGAAGTAAATGGGAAAACTTATTTAACTTTAACATTTACAGGAGGTCAATATATGAAGGATTATGAAATATATGTAAATGGCAATAAAGTTAATCATAAAATTACTTATAGAAATGGAAACATAACAAAGGTAAGATTTGAAATTCCAAATTTAGATTCAAAGATGAAAGTAAAGTGCTTTGTAATACCAATGGGTAGAAATGTTGAATTTGGAGTTGAGTTATTAAAGGATACATTAAAGTTTGAAAAAGAATATAAAGTAAATGGTAATGAATTAAAGAATGAATCTGGAATAAGCAATAAATTACCTGCTACTGGAATGGATTTTGTAGGAAATGCATTAGCTGGGTTAGGAGCTATAGGATTAGGTGCATTATCTATTATTTCAAAGAGAAAATAAAAATATAAAAGGAGAATTTTTTGTGAAGAATATAAAACAATTAATTGTAGGATTTTTAGTATTTACATTTTCCTTTATAGGAGGCATTAGCGGCTTTACTGTTGCTAATGCAGCTAATAAAAATATATCTTCTGGAATTTATGAATGCGAAAATAATGTAAAACATGATTCAGAGGTTGGAATGTCCATGGCAAGAACTTATACAAATAAAAAAATGAAGGTAGAAGTTTATAAAGACAAAGTAGATTTTACTATAGGATTTTCAGGGGCTGAATACATGAAAAATTTTAGAATTCTTATAAATGGAAAAGAAGCTTCTATAAAGAGTATGAAAAGAGATAAAAAGAATAATACAGTAACATTAAAAGTTCAAGGACCTGATATAAATTCTAAAATTGAAGCTAAAATCTATGTTGAACCTATGGGAAGAGATGTTAGATTTGGAGTTGTTCCTAATTTGAAAACAATGAAATTAATAAAAAAAATAGATGAACCAAAATCAAAGGATAATAAAAAGGATTCAAAGGAAGATAAGAAAGAATCAAGTGATAATAAAAAGAAAGACAATGAAACAGATAAAAACAAGGCTAAGGAAGAAAAAAAAGAGTCTGAAAATAAAGCAGATAGCAATGAAAAGAAGGAAGAAAAAAAGGTAGAAGATAATATGAATAAAAATGAAGCAGCAAAAAGTGAAGATCCAAAAGCTAATGAATCAAATAATAAAGTTAAATATGGAGCTGTTTTTGGAGGGGTTATAATTGCTGGAATTATAGGGGGAATAGTTATAAGGAAGTTTAGAAAATAACATTTAAAGGTTAAGGGGAAATAACTTATGAAAATAAAAAAATATTTTTTATTATCTTTAGTAATAATAATGACCTGTGCCTTTGTAGGTTGTTCAGGGGATGCTAAAGATAGCAAAGGAAAAGATAAGGATAATAGTGAAAATGTAGTAGCAACATCTGTTGCTGTAACTCAAATACTAGATAAACTAGGAGTAAAGTTAAAGGGAGTTCCAACTACTAGTTATAAATTACCAAAAAGTACGAAGGATGCTGTTAAAGTTGGTAATCCAATGAATCCAGATTTAGAAGTAATAAAATCATTAAAGCCTAGTGTTGTTGTATCTGTTGATACATTAGGAGAGGATTATAAAAATATTTTTAAGGATAATAATATACCTAGTGAATTTGTAACTTTAACTAGTTTAGATGGATTAAAAAATAGCATAACTAAGCTAAGTGATAGATTTTCTAAAAAAGCTGAAGGCGAAAAGATATTAAAAGATTTAGAAAATAAAGAAAAGGAAATGAAAAAATTAGGCGATAGTAAAAGTAAAAAGAAGGTAATGATAGTATTTTCAGCACCAGGAAGTATGATGGTTGCAAGTCCAAAGTCCTATGTAGGTGACTTAGTAAAAATTTCAGGTGGAGAAAATGTAGTTAAGGAAGACAAGTTACCATTTTATACTTATAACAATGAAGAAATTACAAAACTTAAACCAGATTTAGTGTTAGTTATGACTCATGGAAATCCAGAAGAGGCTAAAAACTCTGCAAAAGAAAAATTTAAAAATGATCCAACATGGAAAAATATAAAGGCTATAAAAAATGGAAAAGTTACTTATTTAGATAGTGAATATTTTGGAATGAGTGCAAATTTAAATGTAATGGAAGCATTAAATACTCTTGGCAAAATATTATATGGAGAGAACAAATAAAATGAGATTAGTTAAAAATAGAACAAAACTTATATATATTTCAATAGCCATAATACTTCTAGCTTTAGCTGTATTAATATCTTTAAAAATTGGAAGTATAAAGATTAGTTATAGAGAACTTATTTTTGGATTATTTTCTGATAATCCAAGTGGAAATGTTGAAATAATTAAGGATCTTAGAATGCCAAGAGTTTTTGTAGCTGTATTAGTTGGAGCAAATTTAGCTATATCAGGTGTACTTTTACAATCAGTAATAAAAAATCCGCTAGCAGATCCATATATAACAGGAATTTCTTCAGGTGCATCATTAGTTGTAGTTTCAGTAATAGTTTTTGCACCAAAATTAATTAAGCTTGGACCTATATTTGGTCTTTTAGGAGGAGCAATTTCCTGCTTAATTGTATATGGAATGGCTTATAAAAATGGATTATCACCAATTAGAATTGTTTTAGCTGGAGCTGCTGTAAATGCATTACTTGGAGGATTAACTGTAATTGTAACATTATGTGCAGGACCAGGGGCTTCTAGTATGCAAATGTGGCTTGCAGGAAGTTTAGCCAAAATATCTTGGCTAGATTTTAAAATATTAATTGGATATTCGGTTGTTGGAATAATAGTTTCTATACTTTTAAGCAAATCTTGTAACGTTATAGTATTAGGAAATAAAAATGCAAGTAGCTTAGGATATAATTCAACCTTTCAAATTATACTTATAACAACTGTAGCAGTTTTTTTAGCTGGAATATCAACTGCTATAGCAGGAATAATATCTTTTGTAGGACTTGTAGTACCACATATTTGTAGAATTATTATAGGCTCAGATCATAAATATTTAATTCCCTTTAGTGGAGTTTTAGGTTCAGTATTATTACTTTTAGCTGATACTTTAGGGCGAAGTATAATTAAACCTTATGAAATACCAGTTGGAATAGTAATGGCTGTAATTGGAGCTCCATTTTTTCTATATCTTCTAAAAAGGAGTGATATTTAAAATGATCAGAGCTAATAACATAAGTTTTTGTTATGAAGGTAATAAAGAAATACTTAAAAATGTAAGTCTACAAATAAAAAAAGGAGAAATTACTACAATAATAGGTCCAAATGGAAGTGGTAAATCAACTTTACTAAGTATACTTTGTAATTTGAATAAACCAAAATGTGGAGAAATTTTTTTAGAAGGTAAAAATCTTAGTAAGTTAAATAATAAAGAAATTGCAAGAAAAATAGCTACAGTTTATCAACATAATTCTGTGCCAAATGATATTACAGTAGAAAAACTTGTTAGTTATGGAAGATTGCCACATAAGGGATATTTTGAAGGTTTAAATGAAGAAGATTTTAAAATTATAAATTGGGCAATTTTAAAATCAGGACTTTTAGATAAAAAAGAAAATATGGTTATGAGTTTGTCAGGTGGTGAAAGGCAAAGGACTTTTATTGCAATGGCTCTAGCTCAAAAGCCTAATATATTGTTCTTAGATGAACCTACAACTTATTTGGATATATTTCATCAAATTGAAATATTAGAAACTATTAAAGAATTAAACAAAAAGAACAAATTAACAGTAGTTATGGTTCTTCATGATATAAATCAAGCAATAAAATATAGTAATAATATAGTGGTAATGAAAGATGGACAAATAATAAGAAGTGGAAAAACAGATGAAATAATAGATGAAGATTTAATAAAATCTGTTTATAAAGTACAAGGAATATTAAATAAAAATAAAGAAACAAATGAGATTTATTTTATGCCAAAAGGCTTATATAAATAGGAAAAAAACAAGGGGGAATATAAATGTTAAAGAAAACAATAGCAATGGCACTAGTTGTGTCAGCAGTAAGTGGGAGTTTAGTAAGTGTAAGTGCTTATGCAGCACCAATGGATAGAAATAATACAGAGGTAAACCATGTCGAGTTAAGCAATGCACCAAAAATTACAGGTACTGAATTAAAAGATGCATATGGAACAGTAGAATATAGAATAAGTTATGATATTTCTAATGAAGAGTCAAAAAAATATATGAATGATTATTTGAAGGATATGAAAGAAATAATTATAAATGATAAGAAAATTTTAGGAAAGGATTTTATGGGAAAACATTATTATGGAATAGGAATAGATCCTGAAATGATGACAAAGGAAGAGAATGAAGTAATTATAAAATCAAAAGGTTGTAAAGATGTTCTTTTAAAAATAAAAAAAACTGGTGAGCTTATAAGTGAAAAATCTTTAGAAACTAAAGTTGAAAAGGAAGATGCAGCAAATCCGGAAGTAAAGCCTTCAGAAAATAATAACAATAGTAATGCTTTGGAAAAAGAGATCAATCTTACAATTAATGATAAATTAGAAGATGGAGAATATACATTAGGATTTAAAGCATATAAAGAAAATAATAAAACAGAAACATCTATGCTTCAAGGAGCTTTTGACAAAAATGTTAAGCTTACAGTTAAAAATGGAAAATATAAATTAAGTCTGTTAAATATTGCATTATCAGAATATTTATATGATTTTACTATTGGAATAAATAATAAGTATACAAAAAATATAATGACTCCATATGGCGAGTTAGATAAAGATGGAATACCTACTAAAAAACTTTTTGAAATTGAAATAGATAATTTAAAGCCTCATAAAGCAGGAGTACTAGTTAGTGCTATGGGAGGACAAGCAAGCGATATAGGAAACTTTGATAAATATACTAAACTAGACTTCGTATTTAATAATGAAGTTAAAAAAGGATGGAAAGGTTTTTTAAATAATAAAACTAAGGTAGATGATGAAAAAGTTTTAAATGATGCCTTAATTGATAATCATTTAGATTTAGATAAAAATGGAATTGTTACAGATGAGGAATTAAGCAAAGCCACAGGCGAAATAGATTTATCAGGAAAAAAAATCACAGATATTTCAAGATTAGCTAATTTAGGTAGTGGAGTAACAAAACTATATTTAAATGGAAATAACATAAAAGAACTTCCAAAAGGAATATTTGATAAATTAACAAATTTAGAGAGATTAAATTTATGTGCTAATAGGCTTGTGACTTTACCTAAAGGACTACTTAAAAATTTAAAAAATATGACAGAATTTAGTGCATCTACTAATAATATAAAAGAATTACCAGAAGGAATATTTGATGGATTAACTAAATTGAAATCTATAGGAATAACAAATAATGAGATTGAAAGTCTTCCAGAAAACATATTTAAGGACACAAATTCATTAAATGGATTATATTTATATGAAAATAAAATAAAGAAATTACCAAAAAGTATAGGCAATTTAAAGAAATTAGAAGGGCTTTATTTAGCTAAAAATTCAATAGAAAGTGTACCTTCAGAACTTAAAGAATTAAAGCTTTTAAGAAGTTTAGATTTATCAGGAAACTACATAAAAGAAATACCAAGTGAAGTTTATGATTCACTTAAGAATTTAGAAAGAGTAAATTTAAATGATAATGAACTTACTGAAATACCAGAAAATATTATTGAAAGTCATCCTAAGCTAACAGGTTTAGAGATAGCTTTAAATAAAATAAATAAGCTTCCAAATATATCAAAAGAATGGGATAAAAATAATGCTTTATATAAAAATCCACAAAAAGTATTTTCAAATCTAAAAGTAACAGCAAAGGATAATGTTATAACATGGAATGACGATTTATCAATATTAGATCTTTTAGCTTGGTTTAGATTACCAGATAGAGAAAAAACTCCAAATAATGTTGAAGAATACAAAAAGTTTTTAAATGGGAAAAAGGTAGAAGATGTTTTAGATAAAAGATCATTTGATTGGACTATAAAAACAGAACTACAAAAGAAAGATAAAAATGGAAAATATATAACTTTAATGGTTACTTCAATTGAAGAAAAGCCAGATAAAAATGGTACATATGAAGATAAAAATATGAAAAATGGAGACGAATATAGAATTGTTAAAACATTATATACATCAAATGGAGGTATAATTAAAGATTTTGCCTTTAGAAATACAGCAAATGCTATAGCATTAAAGAAAGAAGAAGCAAAGAAGGATTTAGAAAAAGATACTAATCTTAATGTTAAACCTAATAATGAAGATAATAAAGTAGATCCAAAGGAAACTAATAGTAAAGAGGTAAATAATAAAGAAGAAAAATCAAATAATACAGAAGAAATTAATAAGAAAAATGTAGAAAATCATAAAGTAAAGTCAGAAGAAAATAAAGCCAAAAATGCTAAAGAAGAAAAATTAGATAATAATGAAGTAACTAATGATGTAGAATCAAAGGAAAGTAAAAATAATGCTTCAATAGAAGATTCTAATAATGAATTACCTAAAACAGGATTTGAAGGTATAGGATTATCTTTAGGAGCTGGACTTGCAGCTATTGGTGGAATGTTCTTAAGAAAGAAAAGAAAGTAATTAAAACCTATAAAAATAAATAAAATGCCTTGATTAATAAAGATGTACAAGTATTTCCCTACTTGTACATCTTTTCTTTTAGATTAAATAAAACTAAATATTTTTAGTGTAATTGTAACGTAATTTATAGTATTCATTACCTTAAAGTAAGTGTTAAAAAAACTAATTTATGGTAAAATATTTTTATGAAATAAAAAGGGGCTTATTATGAATAATATAAAAATATTATATAATTTTAAAAGTAAATTTAATATAAAGAATTATACTATTAAAAACAATAATTATAAAAAAAAGATAATATTAAAAGATAATGTAATATGTTTTTATAATTTAATTAAGGTTAATTTTCAAAAATATAATTTAGAAATAATAGATATATCAAATATTAATGAAGAGTTTTTAGTAGAGATTTTCAATAAAGAAATAAAGGAAGAAGATAATTTAATTATAATTTCTGACATATTTAGGGGCAAATTTATAAATAATTTAATTAGTGAAAAAAATAAATATATAAATGTAATTATAGATAACGAATTAATTAATAGAAATAATGATTTAGAAGAAAAAATATTATTAATTGAAACATTAAAGTTTTTTATTGAATCTTTAGTTAAAACTTCTGAAAATTTTAATGGGTTAGTATATTTATCTTTAAAAAATCCTATTAAAGATTGTGGTATTGGAGTTTATAAAATTTTAAGTGAATTAAAAACATTGTACTCGCAAAAGGAAGTAGTAATTAATATTTTTAGTGGAAGAAAATTATATCTTGATGATCTTTCATATATAACGGATCCAATACTAGAATATACAAATGCTAAAGCTAAATTTAAAATTAAAAATATAGTTTTAAAAGAATTAGAAGAAAATTTTATAGTAAATATATTAGGAGTTCAATAAGAGCTCTTTTTTTTATTTAAAAAACATATATTGATGATAAATTAACGAAAAAATTAATTATTTAACTTAATTAAGTGGAAAATATCAATTGATTTACTTAATTAAGTTAAATAACTCTTTAGAAAATTAAATATGATTGTTGTTTAATTGTTAATGTTATAACATAAGTGTGAAATTAATAACAAAACAAATTTAAAATTTATATAAGAACAAAAGGAGGAATTTATTAATGGATATCTTAAGCATTTTAGGAAAGACGTTAACAGACAACGCAATTATTGGAGCAATTTTTTCATCAATAGCAATTATTTTCTTAGGATTTTATTTAAGAAAGAAAAACATAATAAATGATGGAGCATCAAAAATATTAACAAAGGTAGTTTTATCAGTAGCAATCCCTGCCCTTGCATTAAAATCATTCCTTGTAGATATAAACAAGAAGAGCATGCAAGAAGGAATTAACATTTTAATATGGGGATTTGTAATTTATATATTACTTATAATTGTTACTAAATTAATTTACTCAAAATATAAAGGTGATAAACAAGACGCATTAAGAGTATTAACAGTATTTGGTTCAACAACATTTTTTGGAACACCAATAGTACAAGCTGTTTATGGACCAATAGGAGTTATGTACTCATCAATATTTAACATAGCATACAGAGTATTCCTTTATTCATATGGATATATCAAAATGTCTGGAGTAAAAATGGACAAGAACAATATGAAGAAAAATTTAAAAACTATGTTCTTAAATCCAGTTATTATTGCAACATTTTTAGGATTATTTATTTGGTTATTCCAAGAGTCACTACCACAAGTTGCAGTAGCTACAAAGGCAGGAGTTAAAAACTATGCTTTCTTAAGAATTGACCAAACATTACCATGGCTTTATAAACCATTAACTTATTTAAGTGCATTATGTTCACCACTTGCTTGGCTTGCAATAGGAGCTAAACTTGCAACTATTCCATTTAAAGAAGCAATGTCTTCAAAGGATTCATGGTTATACAGTATACAAAAAGTAATAATAGTACCATTAATAAATATCGTATTACTATACATCTTAAATGTAACAGGAATATTACCAGTTTCATATGTAGGACTAGCTACAATCGTAATTATGATGGCAGCACCAACTGCTACAGTTGCAGCAGCTTATGCTATAAGCTTTGATAAAGAATCACTTCTTTCATCAAACTGTTCATTACTATCAACAATAGTTGCAGTATTTGCAATGCCATGTTGGATAGTTGTATTAGAAGTTATTAAAAACTTAGGATTATTTGTTTAATATATAAAAGGAGATGACTTATATGTCAATTAAATTAGTTTGTTTCGGAGTTAGGGAAACAGAAGTAGAATTTTTCAAAAAATTAAATAAATATGGATATGACTTAAAACTTGTAAATAAGGGATTAAATCATGAAAATGTAAAAGAAGCAATAGGAGCTGAAGCTATTATGGTTAGAGGTAACTGTATGGCTGATAGACAAAACTTAGAATTATTAAGTAAGCATGGTTTAAAATATGTACTTACAAGAACTGTTGGATTTGATCATGTAGATTTAGAAGCAGTTAAGGAGCTTGGATTAAAATCTGCAAGAGTTCCTGGATATTCACCAAATGCAATAGGAGAACTTGCTGTAACACTTGCAATGATGCTTTTAAGACATACTGCATATACAGTTAATAGAACTAAAGATAAAGACTTTACAATTGATGCTACTATGTTTAGTAAAGAAATTAGAAATTGTACAGTAGGAGTAATAGGAGCTGGAAGAATTGGTCTTACAACTGCTAAGCTTTTTAAAGGCTTAGGAGCTAAAGTTATAGCTTATGATGTATTCCAAAGTGATGCAGCAAAGGAAGTTGTTGAATTTGTAAGCGAAGATGAATTATTAGAAAGATCAGATGTTATATCAATTCATATGCCATATATTAAGGATGTTAACTATCATTTTGTAAATGATGAATTCATTTCAAAGATGAAAGATGGAGCAATTCTTATAAATACAGCAAGAGGAGAACTTCAAGATTTAGGAGCAATAGTTAAAGGTATTGAAAGTGGAAAAATCGGTGGATTTGGATCAGACGTACTTGAAGGAGAAAGCAAAGTATTCTTTAAGAATCTTAATGGACAAGAAATCGAAGATAAGAATGTAGAAAAACTTATAGGAATGTTCCCTAAAGTATTACTTACTCCTCATATGGGATCATATACAGATGAGGCCCTAACAAATATGATTAGTATTTCATATGACAATATGAATGAATATTTAACAGAAAATAAATGCAAAAATGCAATAGCATAGTATAATAGGTAGTCTCACTTGTTAATAATTAACTAAGTGAGACTATTTTTATTTAAAATTATTTGTAGAAATTAATATTAATATGTATAATCTAATATGCAAAATAATATTTAAGGAGGAGTAAACATGAGTTTTAAAACAAGAGTTAGAAAGCGAAGTATATTAATAGCTGCAATACCACTAGTATTAACCTTTGCTTTTTTTATGAAACTTAGAGTTGAAGATATAAATAGTCAAATAAAAAAAGATTTAAAAGAAATTGCTTATGTTGTGTCAAATACTCCTTTAGTAGAAAAAAAACTATACAAAAAAGAAAATGATCTTTCAATTGAAAAGTATATAGAAAATTATGTGAATAACTTTGACAATATAGATATTATTGTTGTTGGAGATATGTCTGGAGAAAAGTATTCACATCTTGATAAAAATCAAATAGGTAAAAAGTTTGTAAATCCAGATAATAAAGATGTAATAAAATATGGAAGTAGTTATTATTCCACTATGAAGGGGTCTATGGGTGTTACAGTTAGATATTTTGAACCTGTTTATTATAATGGACATCAAGTTGGCTTTGTAATGGTTGGAAAGTATTTAAAGGATGTTCAGGCTGTAACTAGAAAGGTTCTTCTTATTGCATTATTACTGTTTATTGTAGTAATGATTATAACTATTTTTCTTTCAGAAAGTTTTGCAAGGAAAATAAAAAAAGAAATGTTTGGAATGGAACCTGATGAAATTGCAAGACTTTATAGCGAGAAGAAAATAATACTAAATTCAATAGAAGAAGGTGTTATTGCAATAGATACTGAAAATAAACTTTTAGAGATAAATGATAATTGTCTTAAAATGTTTGATAATTTAAATATAGATGAACTTATAAATAAATTATCTCCATATATAGATAAACATAAGACAGTAAAGATGAAAGAGATAACTTTATCAGGAGAAAAAGTCTTTACAAGTTTAAGTTTTATAAAGGAAAATGGGAAATATTTAGGGGCTGTAATAACTTTAGTGAAAAGTGAAAATATTAATAGAATAGCAAGGGAAATAACAGGTATTGATGGAGTATTAAAAAATGTTAGAGCAAATGTTCATGAATTTAAAAATAAACTTCATGTAATACTTGGATTAATAAATTTAGAAGAATATGATGAGGCTAAAAAGTATATTGGAGATTGTCAGAAGGAAGTTTTAGAAAATTCAACTACTGTAGCAAATATAAAGGATAATTTAATAAGTGCAATGCTTCTTAGTAAGAAGTTAATTGCTAAGGAAAGAAATATAGATTTTATAATTGATAAAAGTTCTTATATGGAAGAAAAACATGGTAATATTTCATCTATTGACTTAATAACTATACTTGGAAACCTTATAGAAAATGCCTTTGATGCCTGTGGTGAAAATGAAGAAGAAAGTACTGTAAGGGTATTTATAGATGAAAATGATAAAGAAATAGAAATAGAAGTAAGTGACAATGGTAATAAAATAAACAAGTACATTAAAGATAGGCTATTTGAAAATGGAGTAAGCTCTAAAGGAAAAGGGCGTGGTATAGGTTTATCAACTGTTAAGGGAAGGGTAGACTTATATGAAGGAAGTATAGAAATTAAGGAATATAGAAAACATAAGAAATTTAAGATTATAATAAAAAGGAAGTGATAAGATGAAGCAAGTTGTTATTGTTGAAGATGATCCAATGGTAGCTCTTATAAATAAAAAGTATGTTGAAATGCTTGATGGCTTTAGAGTAGTTGGAACAGTTTCTAATAAAGAAGACCTTGTAAAAATCTTAAAGGAAAAGGATGTATCTTTAATTCTAATGGATGTTTATTTACCAAAGGAAAGTGGAATACAAATTTTAAAGTATATTAGAGATATTGGTATATTAACTGAAGTAATTATGATGACTGCAGCAGATAATTCTGAAGAAATAAAGACAGCTTTTGCCTATGGTGCAATAGATTATCTTATAAAACCTTTTGAATTTGATAGATTCAAAAAAGCAATTGATAAATATAATAAAAAGAGGGAACTTCTTGGAGAAGATAAATTAGATCAAAGTGCTTTAGATAGACTGTATAATGATATTAATTCTGATAGCAAAAGAAATGAATTACCAAAGGGGATTAATAGGAATACACTAAATAAAATATATGATGTTATAAGAAATGATAATAAAGAATTTTGGACAATAAGACAGATATCTAAATTAACTGGAGTAAGTAATGTAACAATAAAAAAATATATAGATTATTTAGAGAGTATAGATGAAGCTTTAGTAACAATAGATTACGGAAATATTGGACGCCCAGAGTATAAATATACTTTTAAACAAAATTAATAAAAGATAGAAAAAATCCCTAAATATGTATATAATATAATTAAATATTTAGTTTGGGGTGAGTGTTATGGATTATCATAAACACAAGTATATAGGACTTCTAGGACTTTTATCTCTAATAGGTTTAAAAGGCTTTACGGCAGGTGAACCTATATATTACATTTTTTTCGTAAATCTTCTTTGGTTTATGTATTTTTATGAGAATAGTCCTATATATAAGAAGTGTAAATAAAAAAAGAAAATAACAAAAAAAGGGGGTAAAATAAAGTTATTTTGCTCCTTTTATCAGTTTGTAAAAAAATTAAAAGATATTTTTAATAATATACAAATTTACATTAGAATTGATTTGTGCAATAATATAATTTGTTATAAAAGAATATATAATTAAAGTTAAATAAAATAATATATAATTTTTAAGTTAGATAAAGGAGATATTATGAAGATAGGATTTGATCACAAAAAATATTTAGAAGAACAATCTAAGTACATATTAGAAAGAGTTAATAATTATGATAAGCTATATTTAGAATTTGGAGGGAAATTACTTCAAGACCTTCATGCTAAAAGAGTATTACCAGGCTTTGATGAAAATGCCAAAATTAAATTGTTACATAAATTAAGAGAAAAAGCTGAAATCGTAATTTGTGTTTATTCAGGTGATATAGAAAGAAACAAAATAAGAGGAGACTTTGGTATTACATATGATGCTGATGTTTTAAGATTAATTGATGAATTAAGAGCATATGATTTAGATGTTAATAGCGTTGTTATAACAAGATATGATGATCAACCTGCTACTAAAATATTTATAAATAAACTTGAAAGAAGAGGAATTAAAGTATATAAACATAGATCAACTAAAGGATACCCAACAGATGTTGATACTATAGTAAGTGATGAAGGATATGGAAAAAATCCTTATATAGAAACAAGTAAACCAATTGTTGTAGTTACTGCACCAGGACCAGGAAGCGGAAAGCTTGCAACATGTTTAAGCCAACTTTATCATGAAAACAAGAGAGGAAATGTTGCTGGATATTCAAAATTTGAAACATTCCCAGTATGGAATGTTCCATTAAAACATCCTCTTAATATTGCTTATGAAGCTGCAACTGCTGATTTAAGAGATGTTAATATGATAGATTCATTCCATTTTGATGCTTATAATAAAGTTGCTGTAAATTATAATAGAGATATTGAAAGTTTCCCAGTTCTTAAGAGAATAATTGAGAAGATTACTGGTGAAGAATCAGTATATAAATCACCAACTGATATGGGTGTTAATAGAGTTGGATTTGGAATTACAGATGACGAGGTTGTAAAGGAAGCTTCAAAACAAGAAATTATAAGAAGATATTTTAAAACAGCTTGTGAATACAAAAAGGGATATGTTGATAAAGAAACATTCCAAAGAGTTTCATTAATAATGAGCGAATTAGACTTAAAGGAAGATGACAGAAAAGTTGTTATAAAGGCTAGAGAAAAATCTGAACATCTTAAAAAGATTCAAAGTGATAAAGAAATTTGTCCATCAGTTGCAATTGAACTTGATGATGGAATGATTTTAACAGGAAAAACTTCAGAAGTTATGGAAGGAACAGCAGCTGTTATAATTAATGCAATAAAGCATTTTGCAAATATAGATGATAGTATTCATTTAATTTCTCCAGTAATATTAAACCCTATAATAAACTTAAAAAGAGAAACTTTAGCATCAAAAAGACCTGCTCTTTCTTGTGATGAAGTTCTTATGGCATTAAGTATTTGTGCAGCTACAAATCCAATGGCTCAAGTTGCACTAGAAAAGCTTCCAATGCTAAATGGAGCACAAGCTCACTCAACTACAATAATTAGTAATAATGACGAGCAAACATTTAGAAAACTTGGAATAGATATAACTTGTGACCCAGAATATCCAACAGAAAATTTATTTTATTAATATTATAAAAGAATTTTAAATAAAGTTTATATAAATGAAGCATAGAATCTATTAATATTTTTATAGATTCTATGCTTATTTTTTTATTGATTAATATTTTTAATTGAAAATTAATATAAAATATTAAAATTATTAAAAAATGAATTTAATACATTATATTTACTAATATGTTAAATATGTATAGGTATTTTAGCACTTTTTTAATTTTTTATAAAATTTAAGCTAAATAAATTTAAATTTAAAATAATTGAAAAATTTGTTAATTTTTTTGAAAGTGATATAATTTAATCAATAAATATTTCTATTTAATCTATAAAAATGCAAAATTTGTAATTACCCTAATGATGAAATTATAAATTTGTAGAAATAAGCTAACTTACCTTTGTAAACAATTACACTAAATTCAGTGAAATGGTAATATATGTTTTTAATATATATTTATTATTTAAATTTTTACAGGAGGGATGAAAAATGGAAAATACACAGAAAAGACCTTTTGGCTTTTACGTATGTTCACTTGCTTTCACACTGGAAAGGTTTGCATTCTACTCATCAAAGTGGTTACTTACAATATTCGTAGCAACTGCCATAGTAAAGGGTGGGCTTGGTCTTACTACAGCTGATGCAGCAAAAATGTCTGCAAATTTAGTTGCATTTACTTATTTTGCACCTTTAATTGGTGGAATTATCTCAGATCGTTTCATAGGTGCTAGATATCTTATTCCTGTTGGTCTATCTTTAATGGGAGTTGGTTATTTAGTTGGATGGCAGGCTTCAAGTGCTGCTATGATGAATTTAATGATTGTCTTGGTTTCTATAGGAACAGGTTTATTTAAATGTCAAACAAATGCTATCACAGGTAGACTTTTCCATGATCCCAAACAATTAGATTCCGCATTCTCTGTTCAATATTCCTTTGTTAATGTTGGTTCTTTTATTGGTACAACAATTATTGGTGTACTTGCAGCACATAGAGGATATTCTTTCTGTTTTTTAATTTGCGCTATAATAATGTTTATTGATGCTATCTGGTTTATTTTTGGATGGCGATATTTAGGAGAAGCAGGTAAGAAACCTTTTAAAGTAGAAGAAGGCAAGGAAGAGAAAGAAAAAGAAGAAAAGAAACCACTTACAACAATAGAAAAAAAGAGAGTAGTTGCTATTATTATAGTATCTTTCTTCTCAATAATATTTTGGGTATTTTGGTATTTAGCATCTATGCCTGTATATTTCTACTGGGGTGGAGATCATGCAGCTGCTAATTGGATGATAGGTAGTTTCCAAGTGCCAACATCCTGGTTTGATTCATTAAATGCATTAGTTTGTATTATATTAGGACCAGTACTTGGTAAGTTATGGATGAAATTAGCTAAGAGACCTCAAGGGGATTTAAGTATGTTTAAGAAAACTTCTTTAGGTATGTTATTATTAGGCTTTTCTTATATAATATTTGTAGTTGCAAATAATACAAGAGGTGAACATCTTGCATCACTTTGGTGGATTATTGCTTTTGGTATAGTATTATCTTTAGGTGAAATGGTATTCTCACCACTTGGAAATTCATTTATTAGTAAATTTTCACCACCTAGATTATTAGCAACAATGATGAGCGTTTGGATACTTGCTATATTCTGTGCAGGAAAATCTTATGGATGGATATATGAATTTACATTAAAATTTGATTTTTCAACTGTATATTCTGTAATTGCAGCTATTGCTATTGTAGCTGGTATTATTCTTTGGCTATTAGATAAGAAACTTAATAGTTTGGTTATTCCTGATGAAGAATCACAAAATGAAAATAAAAATCAATAACAATAAGTTCAGTGGAAAATACTTTAGTTTTAATATTTAAAAAATATTATATTGTTATTTAATAATTAAATTAGGAGGAATAAGTATGAATACAAAAAGGCTAAATAGAATACTTAAATCAATGGAAGAACATAAAATTCCACAAATGATTATTTCTGATCCCACATCTATTTTTTATTTAACAGGAAAATGGATTTATCCAGGAGAAAGATTATTAGCATTATATTTAAATGTTAATGGAAATCACAAAATGATTATTAATGAGTTGTTTCCACAAGAAAAAGATCTTGGAGTAGAAATAGTATGGTACAACGATATTGAAGATGGAGTTGAAATTTTATCTAAATTTGTAGAAAAAGATAAAGTTATGGGTATAGATAAGACATGGCCATCAAAATTCTTACTTAGATTACAAGAACTTGGTGGAGGAAGTAAATTTGTAAATGGTTCTTTAATAGTTGACTACGTAAGAATGATTAAGGATGAGGAAGAAATTGCTCTTTTAAAGGAATCTTCAAGATTAAATGATATTGTAATGGATGAGTTAATTCCATGGGTAGTAAAAGGTCTAACTGAAAAGGAATTAAATGAAAAAACACGTGAAATTTATAAAAAACATGGAATTGATGAAGTATCCTTTGATCCAATTACAGCTTATGCTAAAGGGGCAGCAGATCCACACCATGTAACAGATGATTCAAAAGGAAAATATGGAGATTGTGTTATTTTAGATATTGGAGGATTATATAAAAATTATGCTTCTGATATGACAAGAACTGTATTTATTGGAGAAGTTTCTGAAAGACAAAAAGAAATTTATGATATTGTTTTAGAGGCAAATTTAAGAGGAATTGCAGCTGCAAAACCAGGAAATAGAATGTGTGATGTAGATTTAGCTGCAAGAAATTATATTGAAGAAAAGGGATATGGAAAATACTTTACACATAGAACAGGTCATTCTTGTGGTTTAGAAGATCATGAGTTTGGTGATGTATCTTCTGTAAATACAGATATTATAAAACCAGGACAATGTTTTTCAGTAGAACCTGGAATTTATCTTACAGAAGAAGGTATAGGAGTTCGTATTGAAGATCTTGTTATTACAACTGAAGATGGTTGTGAAGTATTAAATAAATATACAAAGGATATAATTGTTGTTCCTGAATGTAAATAGAGAGGAGAAGATTTTATCTATGAAAATTACTGAAGGTTATATGCCATATTTAGGATATAAAACCTATTATCGTATAGTTGGAGAATGTATAGGAAATAAAAAGCCATTGCTTTTATTACATGGGGGACCAGGTTCCACTCATAATTATTTTGAAGTACTAGATAAAGTTGCAGAAGATGGACGTTCTGTTATTATGTATGATCAATTAGGATGTGGTTTATCAAGTACTCCATCTCGTCCTGATTTATGGTGTGCAAAAACATGGATTGAAGAATTAATTGAACTTCGCAAATATTTAGGACTAGATGAAATTCATTTATTAGGACAATCTTGGGGAGGAATGCAAGCAATTGAATATGCATGTGAGTACAAACCAAAGGGAATTAAAAGTTATATTTTATCTAGCACTTTACCAGCTGCTTCATTGTGGGAAAAAGAACAGCGAAGAAGAATTAAATATCTTCCAAAAGAAATGCAAGAAGCTATTAAAAAAGCAGAAGAAAACAATGATTATTCATCAAAAGAATACCAGGAAGCTGAAGATGAATTTATGCTTCGCTACTGTGCAGGACCTGTAGATGAAAATTCGCCAGAATGTTTAAGACGTCCAAAGGTTTCAGGAACAGAGGCTTATGTAACTGCTTGGGGAGAAAATGAATTTACTCCATCTGGAACATTGAAAAACTTTGATTTCATAGAAGAAATTAAAAATATTAAAGAACCTTGCTTAATTATTAGTGGTTTACTTGATCTTTGTTCACCACTTATTGCAAAGACAATGTATGATAAAATTCCAAATTCAAAATGGGAATTATTTGAATTTAGTCGTCATATGGCCTTTGTGGAAGAAAATGAGAAATATATAAAGGTTCTTAATGAATGGCTTAATGAAAATGATTAATATTTTATTGTAGTTATGTAACTATTAATCTTTGATAAAACCTCTTGGCAACAAAAACTAAAAAAGTTTTTGTTGCCAATGTTAAGTAATTTTTTAGTAAATTAATTAGCTTTAACGATAAATTATGAAGGAGAGGAATTAACATGAGTAAAAGTAAAAAAGAAATAGTTTCAAAGCTTAGAGAGATTATGAAAGAAAAAGGTTTAGACGCTTATATTATACCTTCTTCAGATAATCATCAAAGTGAGTATGTAGGAGAATTTTTTAAGGCAAGAGCTTATGTATCAGGATTTACAGGAGATGCTGGAACTGTTGTAATTACACAGGATGAAGCAGGACTTTGGACTGATGGTAGATTCTTCTTACAAGCAACTTATCAACTTGAAGGAAGTACAATTAAACTTTTTAAAATGGGTAATGAAGGTGTTCCTACTATATTAGAGTATTTAGAAGAAAATATGCCAAATGGAGGAACATTAGGATTTGATGGACGTCTTATTGCAATGCAAGAAGGAGAAGAGTTAGTTCAAAAGCTTGCAAGTAAAAATGTTACAGTTAAATATGATTGTGATCTTGTAGATAAGGTATGGGAGAATCGTCCTAAATTAGCAAATGAACCTGTTTTTCTTCTCGAAGAAAAATACTCTGGTGAAAGTACAGCATCAAAACTTGAAAGAGTAAGGAATGTAATGAAAGAAGTAGGAGCTAATTATCATGTTATTGCAACATTAGATGATGTAGCATGGCTTTTAAATATTCGTGGAAATGATGTTAGATATTCACCATTAATTCTTTGTTATGCAATTGTTTCTATGGATAAAGTAGATTTATTTATTGAAGAGAGTAAACTTGATGAAAAAGTTAAAGAAAATTTAGCTAATAATAATGTAGTTTTAAGACCTTATAATGATATTTATGAATATGTTAAAGGATTTAAAGCTGAAGATGTAGTGCTTATAGATCCAGATCGTATAAATTATGCATTATATAAAGATATTCCAGAACATACAAAGAAAATTCAAATGGATAATCCAACTGTATTATTTAAAGCTATTAAAAATCCTATAGAACTTGAAAATATTGAAAAAGCCCATGTAAAAGATGGTGTTGCCATTACAAAACTTATGTATTGGCTAAAGAAAAATATAGGAAAAATAAAAATTACAGAAATTAGTGCTTGTAATAAGCTAGAAGAATTTAGAAAAATGCAAGATAATTATTTATGGCAAAGTTTTGATCCAATTTGTGCCTTTGGAGAACATGCAGCTATGATGCATTATACTTCTACACCAGAAACAGATGTAGAACTTAAAGAAGGAAGCTTCATTTTAATGGATACTGGGGGAAATTATTTTGAAGGATCAACAGATATTACAAGGACAATAGCCCTTGGGGAAGTAGATGAAAAACTTAAACATCACTTTACAGCTGTGGCTAGATCAATGATGAATTTAGCAAAAGCTAAATTCTTATATGGATGTAAAGGTTATAATCTAGACGTTTTAGCTAGAGAACCTATGTGGAATATTGAAACAGACTTTAAGTGTGGAACTGGTCATGGTGTTGGTTACTTATTAAATATCCATGAAGCACCAACTGGATTTAGGTGGTATATTGTACCATCTAAACATGAAACACATCAATTTGAAGAAGGAATGGTTATAACTGATGAGCCAGGTATTTATCTAGATGGTGAATATGGAATTCGTACAGAAAATGAACTTATTGTTAGAAAAGGAAACAAAAATGAATTTGGACAGTTCATGTATTTTGATCCTGTAACATATGCACCAATTGACTTAGATGCTATAGAACCAGAAGATCTTAACCGTGATGAAAAATTATATTTAAATAATTATCATAAACTTGTTTATAAAAAGATTGCTCCTCACTTAACTGATGAAGAAAGAGAATGGTTAAAGTTTTATACAAGAGAAGTTTAAAAATTATATAGGAATATAGAATTTCAAAAATAACTATAGAGCTGTTACACTGAAAAAATAGTGTAGCAGCTTTTTTAGGTTATGTTTTGGGATAATATTAATTTTAAAATATAGCATTAATTAAAAATCAATATTTAATTAGAATATAGTTTTATTTAAAAAAATTTCTGTAAAAGACTTTACAACGGATAATTACTATTATATAATAATAACTGTTAAAGGGAAAAGAAATAAAAATTTCAAAACCTTTTAATTTTAATAAAAATGAAAAAATTAAATTATATATATGTGTGTTTAGATAATGAGGAGGAA
>NZ_JAUSUF010000015.1 GCF_030813415.1 Eubacterium multiforme
GGTTGGCAAACCGTTTCGATGTGCGAGTAGCACAGCCAGTAACATGCCCTTATAGGGCTAGAGCAAACCACCCGTTTTACGGGTGGTCATGATTTTGAGCTAAGGGCAGTTTAAGAAAAAAGTTATAAATTACATTATAAAAATGGTTTAAAATATAGAATGTAAGTAAATAATTTTATATTGATAGCAAATTAACATATTTTGTAGGGGTATAAAAATGTGATATAATGTAGGCGTTATAATATAAGTAAGGAGAATGAACATGAAGTTTACAGAAAGTATTAAGGTTGTGGCAAATGAACATATGAAAAATTCCTTTCAAATAGTAAACATGGCTAAGAAGGATTTAAAGAAACAATTTTCTGGTACAGCACTAGGAATATTATGGCCAATAATTAAGAATATGATATATGTTTTTGCATATTGGTTTACTATACAAATAGGATTAAAGGGTACAACATCAGTAGGATTTCCTTATATTATATGGTTACTTATAGGTTTAGTACCATGGTTTTTTATAAGAGATACATTGGTTCCTGCTGCTAGTTCAATAAGAAAAAATAGATATTTAGTTACAAAGATAGTATTCCCAACATCAATAATACCTACTTTTAAAGTCCTATCTGGATTTATTAGTAGCTTTTTATTTATAATAATAGCATTTTTAATGTGTATTTGTTCAGGAATATATCCAGATATATATTGGTTACAAATAATTTATTATGCATTTGCTGCATTTATGTTATTAGCTGCAATATCACTAACAACATCTGCATTAGTTGTAGTTAGTAGAGATGTTGAGTTTTTCTTAAATTCAATAATTGTTTTAATATTTTGGATTAGTCCTATACTATGGCCTATAACTAATATAAAAACTCCGTTATTAAGATTTATTGTAAAATTAAATCCATTTTTTTATTTTATACAAGGATTTAGAGACTCAATACTTTATCATAAGTGGTTTTGGGAAAGTCCTATGTTAACACTATATTTTTGGGGAGTAGTTTTAATTTTATTAGCTATAGGAATATTTATACACGGTAAATTAAGAGATTACTTTGCAGACATATTATAGGAGTGATGAGAGAATGTATGCTATAAAAATAAATAATATATCAAAAACATACAGAATATATCAAAAACCCTTTAAAAGAGTTGTTGATTTAATATTTAACAAAAAACATTATACAGAATATAATGCTTTAGATAAAATAAATGTAGAAATACCAAAAGGTGAAGCAGTAGGAGTTCTTGGAAAAAATGGAGCTGGTAAATCAACACTACTAAAGATAATTACAGGAGTTGTAAAACCTACTAGTGGAAATGTTGATATAAAAGGTAAAATATCAGCAATATTAGAATTAAATTCAGGTTTTGATCAAGAACTTACAGGATATGAAAATGTATATGTAAAGGGTGCTATATTAGGCTATAAAAAAGAAGAAATGGATAAGAAAATAGATGAAATTATAGCATTTGCTGATATTGGAGATTATATAAATCAACCAGTAAGAACATATTCAAGTGGTATGAAAGCAAGACTTGGATTTGCTATTTCAGTAAATGTAGACCCTGATGTTTTAATAGTAGATGAAGCATTATCTGTTGGTGATGATATCTTTAAGACAAAATGTTTAAGAAGAATGAGTGAATTTAGAAAACAAGGTAAAACTATATTCTTTGTAAGTCACTCATTATATACAGTTGGATCATTTTGTACTAAATGTATGTGGATTAAAGATGGAAAATTAGTAGATTACGGTCCTACTAAGGAAGTTATGACTAAGTATGAAAACTTCTTAAAGGAAGAAAAAGCTAAGGATAAGAAAAAGAAAAAAGCTGAAGGTAAAAACGAAAAAAGCAAAAAAGACTATATAGAAGTTAAAAACTTTAAGTTTGAAAATAATGGAAAATTTAACTTTGGTGAAGATATAGTATATTCTTTTGATTATGAAGTAAAAGAAAAGATGGATAACTTAAAGTGGTCATTTACAATAAGGGATGCATCTACAAACTTAATCTATTCAAGTGATAAAATGGATGAAGAATACTTAATTAAAAATGATATTGGAAAGCATAGAATAGAACTTAAGGTGAAAAATGTATTATTGCCTGGAAAATATTTATTATCTGGAGAATTAAGAGAAGGAACAGGAATATTCTTTGTAGGATATTCAAATAAAAGAGAATTCAGTGTAGAATATAGTGACAAGAAAAAGGGCAATGGTGTAGTTTTCATAGAACATGAAGTTTTGAATAATAATTAAGGTGAGAAGATATGAATAATTTAATATGTGTAAGTGAAAGTTTAGATTGGGACAGGTCGAAGGATAGAGTATATATAAGAGGGTATGCCTTAATTGAAGGTATAAACATAGAGAAAGATTATAAGGTGAAAAAATCATTATATATAGATAATGGTAAAAAAAAGTTTATAATGCCTGTCCAAAATCAATTAAGATTAGATATAACTAAAAAGTATGGAAAAGATGGATCAAATTATAATTATGCAGGCTTTGAAGGTTTTATAGATTTAAGTAGTATAGATAATATGCATCCATTATCAGAAGGTAAATGGAATGTTGGTATATACATAAATGCTGACGGAATAGAAATGGAAGGCAATTTACGGTATATTAAAAAAAGAAAGGGGCTAGTTGATATAATTCCTAAAGAAATGAAATCTAGTAAAATAAATAACATTAAAAAAATAGATTTACAACTTGAGGATGAAGAATTAGTAATAAAATCAACAAACGAAAAAGTATCTTGTGGAAAATACATAGTAACAAATGTTTTAAATAGTAAATTTGTAGATAAATTTAAAAAGAAACTTTTAAAAGGTAAAAGAGCCTTTGGAAATTTTGTTTTAAGAAGTATATATAGAATTTTAAAATTACAAAAGATAAAAAATAATAGAGTTGTATTTTTATCAGATAGTAGAGTAGATTTTACTGGTAATTTTGAATTCGTTTATAATGAATTAAAATCAAGAGGTGGGTATGACATAAAATATATGTTAAAACCTAGTATAGATGCAAAGAGATCATTAAAGGAAATGCTAACATTTGTACAATATATTTCAACTAGTAAGTATATTTTATTAGATGATTATTATCCACAAATATATAAATACAAAATAAAAAAAGATGTAGAAGTAATACAATTATGGCATGCAACAGGTGCTTTTAAGACTTTTGGATTTAGTAGAATAGGTAAAAAAGGTGGACCTAAGGTTAAATCTAAAAACCATAGAAATTATACAAAAGCTATTGTAAGTTCAGAAGATATTAGAATACATTATGCAGAAGCCTTTGGAATATCAGAAGAAAAAGTTGTTGCAACAGGAGTTCCGAGAACTGATATATTCTTTGATGAGAATTATAAAAATAAAAAATTAAGTGAAATATATAGTAAGTATCCTATGTTAAAGGATAAAAAGGTTATAATGTTTGCACCTACATTTAGGGGAAATGGGCAAAAAACTGCAACTTATGATTTTGAGGAATTTGATGTTAAGAGACTAAAAGAAAAACTTGGAGATGAATATATAATAATCTCTAAATTACATCCATTTATTAAAGAAAAAATGTATATTCCAAAAGATTGTAAAAACTTTATAATAGATTTATCAAAGGAAAGAGAAATTAATGATTTATTATTTGTTGCAGATATATTAATTACAGATTACTCTTCAGTATGTTTTGAATATTCATTATTAAATAAACCTATGATATTCTTTGCATATGATTTAGAGGACTATATTGCATCAAGAGATTTCTACTATCCTTATGAAACATTTGTTCCAGGACCTATAGCTAGAAGTACTGATGACATTATAAATATAGTGTTAAATAAAAAGTTTGAAACTGAAAAGTTAGAAAAATTCAGAAAAACATTCTTTGATCACTTTGATGGAAAATCAACACAAAGAGTAGTAGATACATTATTAAAAATTGAGAAATAAAAATTAATATAAAAATAGAATTATTTTATGGGAGTGATGATATGATTTACGCAGAGATATTAGCAGGTGGTAAGGGTACTCGTATGGGTAACACTGAAATGCCAAAACAATTTTTAAAAATTGGAGATAAGCCAATAATAATTCATACAGTTGAGACTTTTTTATTAAATGTAAGATTTAATAAAATAATAATTACAACACCAAAACAATGGATACAACATACTAGTGACCTAATAAATAAGTACATACCAGAAAACTTAAGAGGAAAAATTGCAGTATGTGCTGGTGGAACAGATAGAAATGAATCAATAATGAGCGGAATAAGATACATTGAAGAAGAGTTTGGAATAAACGAAGAAGATATAATAGTAACTCACGATGCAGTAAGACCATTTTTAACTCATAGAATAATAAATGACAATATTGATGCGGCTTTAGAAACTGGTGCTTGTGATACTGTTGTTCCTGCATTTGATACAATAGTTGAATCTGTAGATGGAAACATAATAAGTGATATTCCAAGACGTGATTTTATGTATCAAGGACAAACACCTCAAAGTTTTAACATAAAAGAATTAACTAAATTATATAACTCATTATCAGATGACGAAAAGAAAATATTAACTGATGCTGCAAAAATATTTGTTGTTAAAGGAAAAGATGTTAAGTTAGTTAAAGGAGAAGTTTTCAATATGAAAATAACTACTCCATATGATTTAAAACTAGCAAATGCTTTAGTGAGGGATGATATAAATGATAAATAAGGTATATAGATTAATAGCACCTAAGCAGATCACTGTAGAATTTGAAGAGAGAAGCTTAGATGGAGAAGGAATAATTGTAAGACCTACAAGATTATCAATATGTGCAGCAGACCAAAGATATTACACTGGAACAAGAGGTAAGGAAGCTATGAGAAAGAAACTTCCAATGGCTCTTATTCATGAAGGTGTTGGAGAAGTTATATATGATCCAAAGGGAGAATTTAATCCTGGAGATACAGTTGTTATGATACCTAATACTCCAACTGAAGATGATAAAGTAATTGCAGAAAATTATTTAAGAACAAGTAAGTTTAGAGCTAGTGGATATGATGGATTTTTACAACAATATGTATTTATGGGAAGAGATCGTATAATAAAATACGATAACATAAATCATGATGTTGCATCATTCTTAGAGCTTATAAGTGTTTCAGCACATTCAATAGATAGATTTGACAAGAAAGCTCATGCAAGAAGAAATACAATAGGTATTTGGGGAGATGGTAATGTAGGATTTATAACATCATTAATCCTTAAAAAGAAATTCCCAAATGCAAAGATAATAGTTTTTGGTAAAAATGAAGAAAAGTTAAACTTCTTCTCATTTGTTGATGAAACTTACCAAATAGATAGTATTCCAGATGATTTAAGAGTAGATCATGCTTTTGAGGCAGTTGGTGGAAAAGGAAGCCAATATGCAATAGACCAAATTATAGATTACATAAATCCAGAAGGTGTAATTGCTATACTTGGAGTTTCAGAAAATCCAGTTCCTATAAATACTAGAATGGTTCTAGAAAAAGGATTAACTATAGTAGGTAGCAGCAGAAGCGGAAGAGTAGATTTTAAAGCAGCTGTAGATTTCTTAGAAGCACATGAAGATGCTCAAAATCAATTACAAAAATTAATATCAGCAGTAATTGATGTAAGAGGAATAGAAGATATAGTAAAAGGATTTGAACATGACTTAACAACTCCATTTAAAACTGTTTTAGATTGGAGAGTTTAATCTTAATAAATAAAGACCCTTTAAAAAAGGGTCTTTAAATCTATCTTAAGGTGAGGATTTCAATAAATGAAGACGTTAGAGAGAGTAATATTAAAATATCTATTAAGGATTGTATACTACTTTTCATATATATTTAGAGTTAAGAAAAGAATAGTGTTTGCAACCTATAGAAATGATACTATGAATGGTAATTTTAAATATATATACGATGAAATAAAATCAAGAAATTTAGACTATGAGTGTGTTTTCCTTTATGAAAAGTTTAATAGAGGATTAAAGGGAATAATAAAATATTTTGGACATATGATGAAGGCAACATATTATATGGCAACATCAGAGTATTTTTTAATAGATGACTTTTATTTTCCAGTTTATACAGTAAAAAAACTTAGAAAAAATACTGAAGTAGTCCAAGTTTGGCATGCTTGTGGAGCCTTTAAAAAATTTGGATTTAGTATACTAGACAAAAATTTTGGTGCAGATAATAACTATGTAAAGTACATTCCAATTCATACTAATTATTCTCATGTTTTAGTTAGTTCAAAGGAAGTTGCTAAGTATTATGCAGAAGCATTTAACATGAGTGAGGACAATATAGACCCAATAGGAATACCAAGAACAGATATATTCTTTAATGAAGATATGAAAAATAAAGCAAGAGATAATGTTTATAGTAAATATCCAGCCCTTAAAGGTAAAAATATAGTATTGTATGCTCCAACCTTTAGAGGAAACAGTCAATCAGATGCTAAAATGGATATAAGTTTTGATGTTGAAAAAGTAGTTAATGAATTACCAGAAGGTTATGTATTAGCACTTAAGATGCATCCCTTTGTAAAGGATAGTATTAATATAAAAAATGATAGAGTTATTGATTTATCAGATTATCCAGCAATAAATGATATTTTAATAATGACAGATTTACTTATTACAGATTATTCATCAATAGTATTTGAGTATTCATTATTAGAAAGACCTATGATTTTTTATGCAGATGATTTAGATTGCTATGAGCATGAAAGAGATTTTTATTATCCATATGAAAGTTTTGTACCAGGACCAATAGTAAAAAATACAGAAGAACTTATAGATGTATTAAATAATAATAGTTGTGATTATGGCAAGATAAGAGATTTTAAAAATAAATTTTTTGACTATTCAGATGGGTTAGCATCAAAAAGATTTGTAGATAAAATAATTTTAAAGAAGGACATTTAGGTGAATTTATGAAGAAGGTTATATTTATATCATCAACTGGTGGACATTTATCTGAGTTAATGCAATTACAAAGTATATTTAATAAATATGATTATCATATAATAACTGAAAAAAACGATACTACCTTAAAATTAAAAGATAAGTATGGAGATAGAATAAGTTACTTAGTATATGGTGCAAGAAATTATATGTTAAGCTACATGTTTAAGTTTCCATATAATATAATAAAGTCATTTTTCCTATATTTAAAAATAAAGCCAGATGTAATTGTAACAACTGGTGCACATACAGCAGTACCAATATGTTATATTGCTAAATTATTTAAAAAGAAGATTATCTTTATTGAAACATTTGCTAGAGTTCAATCTAAGAGTATGTCAGGGAAAATGATAAATAAAATTGCAGATGTATTTTTAGTGCAACATGAGGAAATGCTTAAAGTTTATGATAATGCAATATATGAAGGAGAACTTTATTAATGATATTTGTTATTTTAGGAACTCATGAATTAGAATTTAAAAGATTGCTTGAATATTTAGAGAAGATGAATATTAATGAGGAAGTAGTTATACAATCAGGTAATACTCATTTTACTTCAAATAAATATAAGATAATACCATTTTTAGATCCTAATGAATTTAAGAATTATATAGAAAAAAGTGATTTAGTTATAACTCATGGTGGTGTTGGGTCAATACTTACAGGTCTTAGATATAAGAAAAAGGTAATAACAATGCCAAGGCTTTCAAAGTATAAGGAGCATAATGATGATCATCAATTAGAAATATGCAATAAGCTTTCAAAGGATGGTTATACAATTAATTGTACTGATTATGAATCACTAGAAAGTGCAATTGAAAATTATAAAAATATAGAATTAAAGTCATATAACTTTGATAATAGCAAACTTATAAACTTTATAAGTAAAACAATAGATACTATTTAAAGTAAGTATTTTTTTATTATGATTTAAAGATAAGGCAAAACAATAAGCTAAGATATATTGTTTTGCCTTTTTGTTATATTATAGTTTATCTAAAATTAAAATAAGGGTATTTTTGAATTAAAGGAATCTTTAAGGGTTAAATTAAATATATAAGAACTTTTAAGGAGAAAAGCTATGGTAAAAGATACATTAATAACATTAGTTAGAGATCATAATGAAAGTGGAGTAATTTTAGCAAAAAAATATAAAATAAAAAATATAATTTTAGTAGCAAATAATTTAGAAAAAGATGAAAAATTAAATAGTTTAAGAGAGCTATATAAGGGGAATAATCCTAATATTAATGTGAAATTTATATGTGATGATATAAATAAAATACTATTAGATATTAAAAATTCTAAAAATAATATTATTTTAAATTTAACTTTGGAAAATACTTTGGAAGCTTTAAAGATTTTATATAAATGTAGAGAATTTAATATAGATGGGGTTTATGTTGATGTATTAAATAAGAGAGAATATTGGTTTAAGGATAATTTAGAGCTCGTAGAAGAGGAGCTTATAGATTTATATTTAGAAGATATGTTTAAGGCAAGTGGCAATGATATAATATCAAAAGAATCTCAGTTAACTAAGGATAATCATATATTAGAGTTTTCTAAATTAATATATGAAAATATAGATTTGTGGAATAAGTATAAGCAAATACTTTATGATACAGAAATTTTCTATCATGATTATGATAATACTAAAGTAGTTGTTATAAATGAAAGTAAGTTAAATAATGAAGTAAAGGACATTCTAAATAAAATACTATATAGATTTGAAAATTTAAATTTAATAAAGATAAATAGAGATAAAAATATACAGGTTACATTTTTAAATGATTATTTAAAGGGATTTATATTTAAAAGTGGAACATGGCTTGAGGTATTAACGGAGAGTATAGTAAAAAATATAAAATCTGTTGATGAGGTTAAAAGTGGAGTTGTATTTTTGTGGAACAAACCTCAAGGAAATATAAAAAATGAATTAGATGTAGTTGCAGTTAAAGATTCAATTTTAGTATGTATATCCTGTAAGGATAGCTCAAAATATGATGAAAGTACATTAAATGAACTAGAAGTATATAGTAATAGAATTGGAGGAGAAAAAGCTAAGAAAATTCTTATAGCTACTAAAAAACCTAATAAATCTTCTATAATAGATAGAGCTAAAGAAATGGGAATACACCTAATTATATTAAATAAAGATATTAATAAATTTAAAGAAAAATTAGAAGATATAATAAGTAAGTCATAGAGTAAATCTATGGCTTTTTTTCTTTATAAAATAAATTTAAATTTTAGATATATGTATGTATTATAAAAAAAGTATGTTAAAATTTGAAAATTTTTAAAAATAAAAACTTTTATAAGCAAAATATGTAATAATTATAAGAAAAAATGCAAAATATGTAATTTGTTAAAAGTTAAATTTTATCTAAATATAAAAATGATTTATTAAATATGGTAAAATATATATATTAAATATTATATTATATGTAATATTTTTAAGGAGATATAAAAATTATGAAAAAAAATAAAAAATTTATTATAGGAATAATATGCTTAGGCGTTGTAGTTATATGTCTAGGTCTTATGAAGTTTAATGAAAACTCCAAGGAATGTACTCAAAATGCTTTTTTAATGAATACTATAATAGATTTGAAATATTACGGTAAAAATAGCCAAAAAGCTATTGATGAATCTATGGACAAATTAAATGAGATAGATAATAATATGTCTTTAACAAAAGATAATAGTGAAATAGTGAAAATTAATAATAATGCAGGTAAAAGGTCAGTTAAAGTAAATGATGGTTTTTTAAGTGTTGTAAATAAGGCAATATACTATGGAAGATTAAGTGATGGAGCCTTTGATATTTCAATAAGACCTATAGATAAACTTTGGGGAGTAGGTACAAAAAATGAGAGAATACCTAAAGAAAAGGAAATAAAGGAAAATCTAAAGTTTGTAAATTATAAAAATATAGAAACTGATAATTTTAATAAAACAATATTTTTAAAGGATAAAAATATGGCAATTGATTTAGGTGGAATAGCAAAAGGATATGCAGCAGATGAATTAGTTAAAATATTAAAAGAAAATAATATAAAAAGTGGACTAATTAATTTAGGTGGGAATGTTTATGCCTATGAAAAGGATAAAAATGCAAAGCCACTTAATATAGGGATACAAGATCCAAAAGAAAAAAATGGACAAACATTTGCAACAGTTAAAGTTAAGAATAAGTCCATAGTTACATCAGGAAACTACGAAAGGTATTTCATAAGAAATGGAAAACGTTATCACCACATAATGGATCCAAAGACAGGAGCACCATCAGAAAGTGGAATAATAAGTTCAACAATAATATCAGATAAATCAATAGATGGAGATGCTTTATCTACAGCAACTTTTATATTAGGAGTAAAAAAAGGAATGGAACTTATTAATAGTTTAAATGGAGTAGAGGCAATTTTTGTTACAAAGGATAATAAAGTTTATACTTCATCAGGTCTAAATAATGATAATTTTCAAATAACTAATGAGAGGTATCATTATGAAAAGGGGAGATAAATTTGTTTTAATATGGACAATTATAATACTTTTAATAAGTATTATTTCTGTTTCAGTTTACTTTATAAATTTAAATAAGGATTCAGCTGAGGCTGAAATATATGTTAATGGGAAGTGTATAAAAAAGGTTGATTTAAATAAAGTTAAAGAGCCACAAAAAATTAAAATAGGGAATGATGAATACAATGTAATTCTTATTGAAAAAGGAAAAATTAGATTTGAAGATGCAAATTGCAAAGATAAAACTTGTATTAAAACAGGTTGGATATCAAAACCTGGTGAAATAGCAGCATGTATTCCTCATAAAATTTATATAAAAATAGTTGAAAATAAAGAGAGTAAATTAGATGCAACTGCTTATTAAAGTTAGGAGATATTATAGATGAAGAAATTAAATAAATTATTATACTTAAGTATGCTCCTATGTTTAGCATTAGTAGTTTATGTAATAGAATCACAAATACCAGTTATATTTCCAGGTATTAAATTAGGTCTTGCAAACTCAATAGCACTATTTGTATTACTAACATTTGGGTGGAAGGACATGCTTTTAATAACAGTCCTTAGAAGTTTTATAGGATCTATATTTGGAGGAAATTTATTTGGGTTTTTATTTAGTATATTTGGTGGAATCTTAAGTAATGTAGTTATGATTCTACTTTATAAATATTTTAAAAAAGATATAAGCATTCAATGGTTAAGCATTGCAGGAGCTATATTTCATAATCTTGGACAATTATTAGTTGCTGCATTTGTGATAAAAAGTTTTAGGATATTTGTCTATTCACCAATTCTTATAGGAGTTGGAATAATAACCGGTTACTTTACTGGACTGGTTTGTTTTTATGTATATAGGAGAGATTTACTAAAATATTTTAAAACTTATTAATAAATATAGAAATTTAAGAAAGGAAGTAATGGCATGGAATTGTTAACCTTTAAAAAAGGGATTAATCCACCAGAAGGTAAATATTTGACTGAAAAAAAGAAAATAGAAGATTATATCCCTAAAAATGACATGGTTTTTCCCCTATCACAGCATATTGGTGCACCATGTAATCCTATAGTTAAAAAAGGAGATAAGGTCCTTGTTGGACAAAAAATAGGAGAAGCTACAGGTTTTGTATCATCTCCAATATTTAGTAGTGTTTCAGGAACAGTAAAGAATATAGAGCCAAGAATTACTGCTATGGGAACAAAAGTTATGTCAATTATAATTACAAATGATAATTTGTATGAAAAAGAAGAGAAGAAGGGCAATAAAGATTATGAAAGTCTTTCAAATGAAGAAATAATTAATTTAGTAAAAGAGGGTGGAATAGTTGGTATGGGAGGTGCAACATTCCCAACACATGTAAAGTTATCACCACCTAAGGATTGCAAAATAGACTCAATTATAGTTAATGCCTCAGAATGTGAACCTTATTTAACTTGTGACCATAGGCTTATGCTTGAAAATGGTAAGGAAATAGTTGAAGGATTAAAAATAATATTAAAATTATTTCCAGAGGCTAAAGGATATATTGGAATAGAAAATAATAAGATGGATGCTATAAAACTAATGGCAGACCTTGTTTCAGGTGAAAAAAATATAGAAGTTAAAAAGCTTAAAACTAAGTATCCTCAAGGTGCTGAAAAACAATTAATATATGCAATTAAAAAGAGAGAAGTACCTTCAGGAAAGTTACCAGCAGATGTTGGATGTATAGTTCAAAATGTTGGTACAGTATATCAAATATATAGAACAATTGTTTTTGGAGAACCTACAATTGAAAGAATTGTTACTGTAACAGGAGAAGCTATAAAGGAACCTAAAAATTTAAAAGTTAAAATAGGAACTTCTGTAAAAGAATTAATTGAAATAGCTTGTGGCGGATTTAAAGAACCACCAGTTAAGGTTATATCTGGAGGTCCTATGATGGGAATGACATTAAGTACATTAGATATTCCAGTAACAAAGGGAACATCAGGAGTACTATCCCTTACAAAGGATATGGCAGTTTCTCCAGATGAATCAAGTTGTATAAGATGTGGTAAATGCATAAATGTATGTCCAATGAATTTATTACCAACAAAACTTCAAAGTTTTGCTAGAAGAAATGATTTGGAAAGTTTTGAAGAATATCATGGATTAGATTGTATAGAATGTGGATGTTGTACATTTGCTTGTCCTTCTAAAAAGAATATACTTCAAGCTGTTAGAACAGCCAAAAGAACAATTATAGCAAATAAGAGAAAGAAAAAATAATTTATTTAAGGAGGCTTTTAAAATATGAGTGAAGTAACATCAAATGATATTAATAAACATAACACTGAAGAAGTTCTAAATTTAACATTGTCTTCATCACCACATATAAGGGCAAATAATTCAGTTAGAACAATAATGAGAGATGTTATAATATCACTAATACCAGCAACTGTAGCAGGTGTATACTTTTTTAAAACAAAAGCTTTGCTTGTTATAATAACATCAATAGTTTCAGCAGTATTAACTGAATACTTATATCAAAAATTAACACATAAAAAGATAACTATAGGTGATTTAAGTGCAGTAGTAACTGGATTGTTATTAGCATTTAATATACCACCAACAATGCCACTTTGGATGGTGGTTTTAGGAAATGTTTTTGCAGTTTTAGTTGTAAAACAGTTCTTTGGTGGTATTGGTCATAATATAGTAAACCCAGCATTAGCAGGTAGAGCAGTTTTATTAGCATGTTGGCCAGTTCAAATGACAACATGGACTCTTGATGGAGTAACAACAGCAACTCCACTTGCAATTTTAAAGACTGGAAATGGGGACTTACCAAGTTTATTTAATGCATTTATTGGAAATGTTGGAGGCTGTATTGGAGAAACTTCAGCTCTTGCACTTTTAATTGGATTTGTTTATTTACTTTATAGAAAAGTTATCTCATGGGAAATACCAGTGTTTTACATAGGAACAGTTGCAATTTTAACTACAGTTATTGGTAGAAATGGATTTATGACAGGAAATGGATTTTACGAAATATTTGTTGGTGGATTAATGTTAGGTGCTATATTTATGGCAACAGATTACACTACTTCTCCTATGACTAGAAAAGGACAAATTGTATTTGCCATAGGATGTGGAGTTATAGCTACAATAATTCGTATAATTGGGGGATATCCAGAAGGTGTTTCTTATTCAATATTAATAATGAATTTATTCGTTCCTTTAATAGATAAATATATGGTTCCAAAACCATTTGGGGAGGCGAAATAATATGGCGAATAAGGAGAAAAAAAATAAAAGCGTTTTACAATTAGGAATAATACTTCTTATAATTACAGCAGTTGCAGGACTTATTATAGGTGCAGTATATAACATAACAAAAGAGCCTATTAGAATTGAAGAGAAAAAGGCAAATGATAAAGCAATGAAAGAACTACTAAGTGATGCAGATAAATTTGTTAAAAAGGATATGGAATTATCTACAGGGGTATTAGAAGTTAATGAAGGAATAAAAAGTGGAAAAGTAGTTGGATATGACATAAAGGTTGCATCTAAAGGCTATGGTGGAAAAATAAATATTATGGTTGGGATAAAAAATAATGGTGAAGTATCAGGAATAAAAATATTATCACAATCAGAAACAGCAGGACTTGGAGCAAATTGTGAACAACCTGAGTTTTATAAGCAATATAGCGGAAAACCTACACAAAACTTAAAGGTTGTAAAAACAAGCGATGTTAAAAAAGATGAAATAAAAGCCATAACAGGAGCTACAATAACTTCAAAGGCTGTAACTAAAGGGGTAAATGAAGCAATAGATTTTTATAATAAGAACTTAAAGGGAGGTAATAAGTAATGTATACTCCAAGAGAACGTTTAAAGAATGGTATATTTACAGAAAATGTAACATTTGTGCAAGTACTTGCAATGTGTCCAACCCTTGCAGTTACAACAAGTGCAGTTAATGGATTAGGAATGGGACTTGCATCTACAGTTGTATTAATAGGATCTAACTTTGTTATTTCTTTACTTAGAAAATTTATACCAGATGAAATTCGTATTCCATCATTTATTGTTGTAATAGCAGGTTTCGTAACAATGATACAGTTCTTAATGGAAGGTTATGTACCAGCTTTATATAAGGCTTTGGGACTATTTATTCCTCTTATTGTTGTTAACTGTGTAATTTTAGGAAGAGCTGAAGCATTTGCATCAAAAAATGGTCCAGTACTTTCTATATTTGATGGTTTAGGACAAGGTTTAGGATTTACTTTATCTCTTACTGTAATTGGTATAATAAGAGAATTATTTGGAGCTGGAAAAATATTTGGATTTAAAGTATTTTCACATCCAGCAACAATTATGGTTTTAGCACCAGGTGCATTTTTAACACTTGCTATATTAATGGCTTTACTAAATTATAGAAATGAAAAGAAGAATAAAGAAAATAAGAGAATTACAGAATTCAAAGGATGTAGCGGACATTGTGAAAGCTGTAAGAACTTTAGAAAATAAATATAAGAAAAAAGGGGTGTTAAATAGATGAACTTATTTATTATATTTATAAGTTGCTTACTTGTAAATAATGTTGTTTTAGCAAAGTTTTTAGGTATATGCTCATTTTTAGGTGTATCTAAAAAAATAAAAACTGCAACAGGAATGGGTGCAGCTGTTACATTTGTTATGGTAATTGCCTCAATTGCATCTTTTGTAGTTTATAAATTTGTATTAGTACCTTTTAATATAACATATATGTATACATTAGCATTTATATTAGTTATAGCTGCTTTAGTTCAGTTAGTTGAAATGATAATTAAAAAATATAGTCCAGCTTTATATAAAGCTTTAGGAATATTTTTACCATTAATAACAACAAACTGTGCAATATTAGGTGCAGTTATAATCAATATGAATGAAAATTATTCACTAATTGAATCAGTAGTAGCTGCTTTAAGTACAGGTCTTGGATATATGTTAGCTATAGTTTTATTAGCTGGATTAAGAGAGAGAATGGAAGACAATGAAAATGTTCCTAAATGCATGCAAGGGTTACCAATTACTTTATTAACAGCTTGCTTAATGTCAATTGCGTTTTTAGGATTTCAAGGTCTAATTCGTTAAGGGAGATGTAATAAGATATGGATTTTAGTGAAATATTATACCCTGTCTTAAGTTTAGGAGGGTTAGGCGTATTATTGGGTTTAGGTCTAGGATATGCTTCTAAAAAGTTTAAAGTTGAAGTAGATGAGAGAATTCCTTTAATAAAAGATTGTTTGCCTGGAGCAAATTGTGGTGGCTGCGGATATGCAGGCTGTGAGGCATTAGCACAAGCAATAGTAGATGATAATGCTCCAGTAAATGCATGTACTGTTGGAGGCGAAGATGCTGCAAACAATATAGCTAAAATAATGGGTGTTACAGCAGAAAAGAAGGAACCTAAAAAAGCCTTTGTAAAATGTGCAGGAAGCTGTGATGTAGCTAAAAAATCTGCAAATTACTATGGAATAAAGGGTTGTAAGGAAGCTGCTATAATTCCAGGAGGAGGAAATAAGGCTTGCTCATATGGATGTTTAGGTTTTGGATCATGTGTTGAGGCATGTCAATTTGATGCAATTAGTGTAATTGATGGAGTAGCAGTTGTAGATCCAGAAAAATGTACAGGTTGTGGAGCTTGTGTTAAAGAATGTCCTAAAAACATAATTGAACTTAAGCCTATATCAGAAAAGATAAGAGTTCAATGTTCTTCAAAGGATAAACTTAAAGAGGTTAAACTTGTATGTGATACAGGATGTATTGGATGTGGAATATGCCAAAGAAATTGTCCAAGTGAAGCAATACAATTAAAGGATAATTTACCTGTAATAGACAAGGATAAGTGTACTCTATGTATGACTTGTGTAGAGAAATGTCCAGTGAAAATAATAAAGTATTTTGAATTGAAAGAAAATTAGGAAAAGTGCCAATTTAGGCACTTTTTTTAATTTATGAAAACATATAAATTTTCTATATTTTTTATGGAAAATACTATAGGTTTTAGTTATGTTATTTATTTGACATAGCCTATATGGAGTGTTAACATAATAAAGTAAAAAATAAAATAATTAGGAGGCAGTATGTTTCAATTCGAGACCCAATTAAATAAATTAAAACATGAAGTCCTAACAGAAGTTGCCATACTTGCTAAAGAGGATAAATTAACAAAAGATAATATTGAGAAAATCCCATATAAGGTAATAAAGGGAAGCAAAGCTATTTACAGATGTTGTGTGTATAAAGAAAGAGCTATAGTTCAAGAAAGAGCTAAATTAGCTGCAGGATTCCTTTCAAATGGAGATGTAGAAGATGCTGAATTAATAGACATAAGACCTGACGAGCAAATAATCTATGTTATAGAAGCTGCTTGTGATAGATGTCCTATTAATAAGTATACAGTAACAGACTCTTGTAGAAACTGTTTAGCACATAAATGCCAAGAGGCTTGTAATTTTGGTGCTATTACATATGTTGGAGGAAGAGCTTACATAAACCAAGAAATATGTAAAGAGTGTGGAATGTGTAAAAAAGCATGTCCTTATGACGCTATATCAGAAGTTATGAGACCATGTAAAAAAGCATGTCCAACAGGAGCAATAACTATAGACGAAGAAGATAGAAGAGCAGTAATAAAGGAAGATGATTGTGTAAACTGTGGAGCATGTATGTCAGCTTGTCCTTTTGGTGCAATATCAGATAAGAGTCTTATAGTACCAGTTGCAAAGAGACTTGCTAGAAAAAGAAAAATGTACGCAGTAGTTGCGCCAGCAATAACTGGACAATTTGGAAATAACATTACATATGGACAAATAAAAAATGCAATAAAGAAACTTGGCTTTGAAGATATGGTTGAAGCTGCATGTGGAGCAGACATAGTAACTATCCATGAATGTGGAGAATTTAAAGAAAGAATGGACAAGGGTGACAAGTATATGACAAACTCATGTTGTCCAGCATTCTTAAAATATGTAGAGAAATGTTATGGCAGTGAAGTTAAGAACATTTCAAATACAGTATCACCTATGGTTGCAACAGGAAGATTAATAAAGAAAATGGATCCAGATGCAAAGGTTGTATTTATAGGACCATGTACAGCTAAGAAAAGTGAAGCAGTTAGAGAAGAAGTTAAAGATGCAGTTGATTATGTATTAACATTTGAAGAATTAACTGCAATGTTTGAAGCTTTCGAAGTTAACCCATGGGAATGTGAAGATGAGAAAGTAGAAGATGCATCAATTTTTGGAAGAGGCTTTGGTGCACAAGGTGGATTAACAGCAGCAATTCAAGATCTTATTAAAGAAGAAAATATTGATGTTGATTTTAAACCAGTAAAAGTTTCTGGTGGAGCTGAAATCAAAAAGACAATGACTATGGCTAAAATAGGAAGACTTGCTGGAAACTTTATTGAAGGAATGATGTGTGAAGGTGGATGTATAAATGGAGCTGGAACTATTGTACCATCAATGAAAGCTAAAGGTACTTTCAACAAGATAAATAAAGTTGAAGGTAAAGAAACAATATTAGGTAATGATAGACTTAAGGAATTTGAAGGTATAAACCTAGAGAGAGTTCCTGAGGAAGAATAGATATAAAAATAGATGTTGATTAATCAACATCTATTTTTTTATGCCTATGTCTTCACCCATAGATACCTTTGTTTCATATCCTAGGTTTGTTTGTTTTATTATATCCTCATCAATGTTTATAATTCCTTTTTTTAAGAATAATATAACTGTTGATCCACCAAATTTAAAGTATCCTTTTTCATCTCCACGATTAACTTTTTTCCCAACTTTATAGGATTGAATTATACTACCAACACAGGTAGCACCAACTTCAACATATAGTACATCATCAAAGTTATCAGATTTAAAAACAGACCACTCCCGTTTATTTTGACAAAATAGCTTTGGAATTCTATCAATAGCCACAGGATTTACTGAGTAATAATTTCCTTTTATAAAGTGATTTGCACCTGGTATACCAGAATCTATAAAGTGAAATCTATGATAGTCAGTAGGGCAAAGCCTAAAAATAAGACAAGTCCCATCATTATATTCATTAGCTATTTTTGAATCTCCTAAAAGTTCACTTAAGCTATATGTAATTCCTTTAACTTGAACAATTTTATTCATATCTATATTTTCGTAAGCTAAAAGTCTTCCATCTACAGGAGACATTAAAATATTATTATCATTTGGTATTGACCTTGCATCTGTGCGTAACTCCCTTGCAAAGAAATCATTAAAGTTTTTAAAATCAGATGCGTTTTTAGAGTATATATTCATATTAATATTAAAGTCATGAATAAATTTAGGTATTTTTTTGGCACTTAATTTAGAATCACAGTACATTCCATAAATTTTAGAACAAAATCTCTTTTTTATTATAAGTTCTGTTATTCTTTTGCCAGCAGGTGATTCGTAACACCAATCTAAATATTTTTTACCAGCAACTTTTTCTTCATCATATGATTTTGTAGCTCTATTATATACAAGTATCATCAGTTACTCCTTTACAATTTTTTGAAAATTCATTTAAAAATTTTCTTAAACATAATAAAAGTATAGTTGAAAGAGTTAGTTAATGCAAGGGATAGACATTTATATAAAATACAATTAGAAAATCAATGCAATATGAATTGTTGTAATAAAAAGGGATCTCATGCTATAGTAAGGATGGAATATATTTTTTAGGAGGACGTATGAGAATTTTAGCAAGTGATTTTGATGGGACTTTATTAGTTGATAATGAGATAGATAAAAGGGATCTTGAATCAATAACAAAGTTACGTAGAGAAGGACATAAGTTTGTTTTATCTACAGGGAGAACTTTTTTAGGAGTTAAAGATGTTTTGGAAAAATATAATTTAGGTTTTGATTATTTGGTTCTATGTAATGGAGCTTTAATATTAAATAATGAGTTTAAAGTTATACAAAACAATATAATAAGTTATGATGATGTTAAAAAAATTATAGATGAATTTTCTGATAAAGAAAATACAATGATTCATTTTGATAATGGAAATGGTATGACACTTATAGAAAATAAAAATGCTAATATGGAAAAACTTCCGTTTTTTGAAGAATTAAATGTAGAGTTTTATTCTAAAGAAGAAATATTAAATTTAAAGAGTGGAGCTTCAATTATGAGTGTATTTGCTGCTGATGGTTCAGTTGAATTAGCAGAAAATATAAGAGAAAAACTTTTGGAGATGTTTGGAGAAAGACTTGGAATTTTTAGAAATCAATTTTTTGTAGATGTAGTTGCAAAGGGTGCATCAAAGGGAAATGGATTAAAAGAGGTATTAAAAATAGAAAATAAGCATTTTGATGATATATATACAGTTGGAGATTCCTTTAATGACATATCAATGTTTAATATAACAAAAAATAGCTACACATTTAATAGAGCTGAAAGTGGAGTAAAGGAACATGCCAAAAACCATATAGATTTTGTTCATGAAATTGTAGATGAAATTATGGAAAGTATTTAAAATAAAAGCAGCCTTTTATAAAAGGCTGCTTTTTTCTATTTTATTGTATCTAAGTATTCGTCGTAACTCATAGTTCTGTCAACTAAAGTACCATCATCTTTAATATCAAAGATTCTGTTTGCAATAGTTTCAATAAACTCATGGTCATGAGATGCAAATAATATAACACTCTTATAATCTTTAAGTCCATTATTTACAGCAGTTATTGACTCAAGGTCTAAGTGGTTTGTAGGTTGGTCTAGCATTAATACATTTGCATTTGAAAGCATCATTCTAGATAACATACATCTAACCTTTTCTCCTCCTGAAAGTACTGAAGCTTCTTTTAAGGCTTCTTCTCCTGAGAATAACATTCTTCCAAGGAAACCTCTTATGTAGCTTTCAGATTTTTCTTCTGAGAATTGTCTAAGCCAATCAACTAATGAAAGACTACAGTCATTAAAGAATTCTGAGTTATCTTTAGGGAAGTATGCAGTTGAAATAGTTATACCCCATTTGTATGAACCACTATCTGGTTCCATTTCACCATTTATTATTTTAAATAGTGTTGTAATAGCTATTTCATTAGCTCCAACTAAAGCAATCTTATCATCTTTATTAACTCTAAAGCTTACATTGTCTAAAACTTTAACGCCATCAATAGTTTTTGATAATCCTTCAACTATTAATATATCATTACCAACTTCTCTTTCAGGTTTAAATCCAACGAAAGGATATCTTCTAGTAGAAGGTTGAATATCGTCTAAAGTAATTTTATCTAATAACTTCTTTCTTGAAGTTGCTTGTTTAGATTTTGATGCATTAGCACTAAATCTAGCAATAAAGTCTTGAAGTTCTTTAATTTTATCTTCTTTTTTCTTGTTTTGTTCTTTAGCCATTTGAAGAGCTAATTGACTTGATTGGTACCAGAAATCATAGTTACCAGTAAATATTTTAATTTTACCAAAGTCAACATCAGCTATATTAGTACAAACTTTATTTAAGAAATGTCTATCATGGGATACGACAATAACAGTTCCATCAAAGTTTATTAAGAATTCTTCAAGCCAGTTAATTGATTTTATATCTAAGTGGTTTGTAGGCTCATCTAGAATAAGTATTCCAGGATTTCCAAATAAAGCTTGAGCTAAAAGGACTTTAACCTTTTCTCCACCAGTTAAATCTGAAACCTTTTTGTAGTGCATATCAGTTCCTATACCAAGTCCTTGAAGTAGTGATGAAGCTTCAGATTCAGCTTCCCATCCATTGAGTTCAGCAAATTCACCTTCAAGTTCTGATGCTTTTATTCCATCTTCATCAGTAAAATCAGGCTTTGCGTATAAAGCATCTTTCTCTTTCATTATTTGGTATAATCTTTCATTACCCATAATTACTGTTTCTAAAACTTCAAATTCATCATATTTATAATGATCTTGTTTTAAAACAGACATTCTTGTATTAGGAGCAATTGATACTTCTCCTGTGTTTGGTTCAACTTCTCCTGAAAGAATTTTTAAGAATGTTGATTTTCCAGCACCATTAGCTCCAATTACACCATAACAATTTCCAGCAGTAAACTTTAAATTAACATCTTCAAAAAGTTTACGGCCACCATATCTTAAACTAACATTTGATACAGTTATCAATCTTATTCTACCTCATTTCATAAATATATTTATTTGCCTATTATAACATACAATTTAAAATAAATACCATAATAAAATAAACATTAACAATATACCTTAAAAATAGGTAAAACTAGCTAATTAAATAGGATTATGAAGGAGTAATTTTTGTTGACAAGTTTTGTATAATGATGGTAAAATTATTTTATATAAAAAAGTAGGTTGGGAGAATAGTCATGAAAAATTGCATTAACTTAGATTTAATTAAAAAAGTTAATATAGCATATTACTTTAACTATTATAGATAAAGTTTGTATTTATAAAAATTATAGATGCAAACTTTGGTTAAAACTTTAGTTTGTATCTATGATGGTTAGGGTTTAATGACTTGTTCGGTTTTAATAAATTAGCCACATAGGACGCGAAATACTATGTGGTGTTTTTAATTTCATTTGAAATAAAGGTCACATAGTAGTAACGCTATGTGACCTTTTATTATATATTAAATGATAATTTTAAAATTAAAATTATAAATTAAAAGTAGGATAGTAGTACAGAAGGAGGAAAATTAAATGAAAAGGGAAATTTTTAGTAGTAAGGTAGGTTTTGTCCTGTCATGTATAGGGGCAGCAATAGGTCTTGGGAACATATGGATGTTTCCATATAGGCTAGGACAATATGGAGGTGCAGCATTTTTAATACCATACTTCATATTTGTTTTTGGACTTGGAACAATTGGACTTATGACAGAATTTTCATTTGGAAGAAGATTTAAAGGGGGATCAGCCACAGGAATTAGTGTAATACTTAGAGAAAAAGGAGCTAAATTTGGTAAGTTACTTGCTATAATACCAGCTATAGGACTTATGGGAGTATTTATGTTTTATAATGTTGTAGTTGGTTGGATAATTAAATACTTTGGTATGAGTATAACAGGAGAAATATCAAAGGTTAATATAGCAACTTACTTTGATTCTTTTGCAGGAAGTAGTAATGCAATATTTTTTAATTTTATAGCAATTGCAATAACTCTTATAATTGTTTACCTTGGAGTTACAAAGGGAATTGAAAATATCAATAAAATAATTATGCCAGCACTTTTTATAATATTTATATTACTTGCAATTAGGTCATTAACTCTTCCAAATGCTATGGAAGGTGTAAAATACCTATTAACACCAGATTTTTCATACCTTTTAAAACCAGAAACTTGGGTTATGGCACTTGGGCAGGCATTCTTTACAGTATCACTTAATGGATGTGGTATGGTTGTTTACGGAAGCTACATTGATAAGGACTTTGATATTCCAAAGTCAGCATTTAGCACAGCTATATTAGATACATTAGCAGCACTTTTAGTATCATTTGTAATAATGCCAGCAGTGTTTTCTTTTGGATTAGATCCACAAGCTGGACCACCATTATTATTTATAACAATGCCAACAATATTTAAGTCAATGCCAGGTGGACATATATTGAGTGTAATATTCTTTTTAAGTATACTTTTTGCAGCTATAAGCTCATCAATAAATATGCTTGAAGGACCTGTTGAAGCACTTATGGGAAGAACTAATTTATCAAGAAAGGCTGCATCAATTTTAGTTGCTTTAACTGGATTTGTATTATCAATCCCATTAAATTTAAGTATGGATAGTTTCTCTAACTTTACTAATTTAATGACTATAATAGTATCGCCAGTTGCAGCTTTATTAGTTGCTATAGTGTTTTACTTTATATATGACTCAGGTAAGGTTCTTGAGGAGATTAACATAGGAGCTAATAGAAAACTTGGTAATGGATTTATATTAATGGGTAAGTATGTATTTCCTATAACAACAGTAGGTGTAATAATCTTAGGAGTTGTTTATGGAGGAATAGGATAAGATTAGGTTATTAAGGCTAGAATATATTCTAGCCTTTTTTTAGTGGAATTTAATATAATTTATATTAAAACATATAGTTTTATACAATAAATTGAAAATTAATACAAAATATGATAAAATTTCAACAAAAATATTTAATAAAAATAAAATTAAAAAGGAGATGTAATGAAAGAATTATTTAATAGAAATTATGAGGTCTTAGAAGGAGTTAAAGAAGGGAATCCTTCAAGTATAGCAAAGGCACTATTACTTCCGATAGTAGCTCAAGTAATAATACTTCCAATAATTTTATTAGTACATATGATATATTGGGGTTTTGATTTAAGAACATTTAAGTTTATTAGTGGAAATACATTTTCATTTAGTTTAATTTTAACAACTAGTTTAGAAATCTTAGTTTATTTCTGGGTAGTAAAATATCAAGAAAATAGGAGTATATCTTCTATGGGATTAAGACTAAATAAGTCTGCTATTTTTAAATATATAAAAGGATTTATTTTAGGTTTATTAACTATGGGTGTTGTATCTTTATTAATAGTAATAACTGGAAATGGAGACATTTCAATTAATAAAAATATTGATAATATTTCTATTTTATCATTTATAATAATCATAATAGGGTGGATGATACAGGGAGCTTCAGAAGAGATAATTATAAGGGGACATATGTTACCTACTCTTACATTTAGAATGAATTTGCCAAAGGCAATATTAATTTCATCTGTATATTTTAGTTTTTTACATTTATTAAATGATGGTGTATCAGTACTTGCGGTAATAAATTTAATATTATTTGGAATTTTTGAATGTATTTATTTTATTTATGATGAAAGTCTTTTTGGACCTTGTGCATTTCATAGTGCTTGGAACTTTGCTCAAGGGAATTTATTCGGCTTTTTAGTAAGTGGTCATAATACTAGTTCAAATAGCATTATGAATATAGGTTTATTAGAAAATAATTTTATAAATGGAGGAGATTTTGGTCCAGAAGGTGGATTTGTAACAACAATAATATTAATTATAGCTATAATAATTTTATTGTGCTTTTTAAAAAGAAAATGTCATAAAGCATAGTTAATATTACTACTTTTCTTTGATTTTATTTAAGTCTTTTTAAAATTTAATTGAAAATATGGTAAAATTTTATTGTAAAATATTTTGTTGAAACTGAACTTACATAAGTCGGTATTCCTAGTTAATATTTTACATAAAAATAAAAAAGACTTACATCCATTAATTTGGAGCAAGATCGGAGGTAGTATTAATGTCAACAAAAAGTAGTGTTGAAGAAAAGAAAGGTGCTGCAAAAACAAAATTCAGCACAAGACAAATTGCAGTAGTTGGAATGCTATTTGCAATTACAATAGTGTTAGGAGCAACAGGTCTTGGGTTTATACCAATACCACCATTAAAACTAACAATAATGCATATTCCTGTAATTATAGCTTCAGTAATTGAAGGACCTATAATAGGTGGATTAAATGGTTTACTATTTGGATTTTTTAGTATGTTTCAATCTGCTACAAATCCAACTCCTCTATCATTTATATTCTTAAATCCTATTGTTGCAGTAATTCCAAGAGTGCTAATAGGAATAGTACCTTATTATGTTTATAAACTAGTAAGAACAAGAAGTGATAAATTTAATTTAAGCATTTCTATACTATTAGGTTCATTTACTAATACAATTGGAGTAATGGGGCTTATTTATATAATATATTTAAAGGAATATGCAAAGGTACTTGGCATATCTATAAGTATGGCCAAAAAAATTATTTTAGGTTATATATTAAATGGATTTGTTTCAGGAAGTATGGCAATATTAATAGCCTTACCAGTGATACTTGCAGTTAGAAAAATTAGAAAATAAACTGGGATTAATTTAAATTTGAAACTGTTGTCGCACTAAATAATTAGTGCGACAATTTTTGTGTTTAGAATAACATGAGTTATATATGGGGTCAAAAGAACTTATAGCTTTGGTACATAATAAAAAATTTCTTTTTATATTAATGGTGGTCCTGCAATTGCATTAATATAAGAAGTAACATAGGAAAAAGGATTAATTTTTAGTAATTAATTTTATATTATGCTCTTTAAAATAATTATTTGCATTAGTTTCTGTTTTGGAAATTAGATTAGAAAATTCTATTGATTTAAGTTTAGGTAAAATTTTTTTTGGAAATAAATTAGTAGCTTCTGTAGATTCAATAGGAAAATAATGTTTTGTGACTTTAAAATGATTATTAATTTTTTTTACGTATACAACTCCTGTAAATTCTCCGCCAGAACTTTCATAAGCTTTATTATTTTTTAATTCATATGTAGTTACGAAGGCTTTTATATAACATATAACAGTATTATCCTTAAATTCAGTACCTATTAGCTCATGACTTTCAAATACCTTAGAATTATTATCTATAGATAAACCAATGTCATTTTTAAGGCAATTTGATATTAGTGTATTAAGTTCTTTTTTACTTATTATATTTTCAGTAGTTATAAAATTTTCATTGTTTGGTGTTTTTGATACAATAGGACTATTACAGCCAATTAAAGAAAGTATTAAAATTCCTGCAAAAAATAGCAAAATCTTTTTCATAATTAAGCCTCCTATAAATTTCTCAATATATAATAAGATATCAATAATTGATTAATATATTTTTAAAGTTTTATCTAAAATCAATACTAGAGTAATTATATATTAAAGTATATTAGTAAAATTTTGGTAACAATATCATTACAATTAAATATATAATTAAGATGATATAATATAAATAAATAATTTAAAAAGGAGAGTACATATTATGCAAAAAACTAATGCTATGAGAATACTAGATAAAAATAAAATAGAATATAATTCATTAACATATGATGCTTCAGATGGACATATAGATGGTGCAGCTGTTGCAGAAAAAACAGGTCAAGATCCTAAAACTGTATATAAAACATTAGTTACAATGGGAAATTCAAAAAATCTTTATGTATTTGTTCTTCCTGTTTTAGAGGAACTTGATTTAAAAAAGGGTGCTAAGGTTTCAGGTGAGAAAAAAATAGAAATGATTCATGTTAAAGATATAAATAAGTTAACTGGATATATAAGAGGAGGTTGTTCTCCTATAGGAATGAAGAAACAATACAAAACCTTCTTTCAAAAGGATGCATTAAACTTAGAAAAAATAGTTTTTAGTGGTGGTAAAATTGGACTTCAAATTGAGATGAATCCTAAAGATATAGAAAAAGCTATAAGAGTAGAATTTGAAGATATTATAAAATAAAGGTATTAGAAGAAATAACTTGGATAAACTAACCTTAAATATAGAAGGAGATTTTTAGTTTATGAAAAGTAAAAAGGTTATTTCTTATTTAATAATAGCTAATTTAATAGTTATTTTCTTATATATATTAGGAAAACTTAAAGTAGTAAATGACTTTTTGGATGTTTTTTTATTTGTAATTTTTACTCCAATTGTATTTGGTGTATTTTTGTTCTACATATTGAAGCCATTAAATGAATTGTTTATAGATAAAGGTCTAAAATCAGGAATGGCAGCTACTTTAACATTAGTTATATTTATTTTTATATTATCAGGAGTTATAAAATACTTTGGTGACTATTTTATGAAACAGATAGTTCAACTAAGAGAGATTATAACATCAATGATAAGAGAAAATAATATAAGGGATTTTGCTTATAAAAGTATGGCTAAAGAAGAATTTAAATTTTTTATAGAGGGATTTTCAAATAGAATTTTAAATTCTATAAATATGATATTTTATAATGCAAAAGGAATATTTAATAAGGGAATGATGATATTTTCTAACTTTATATTAATTATACTAATTACTTTTTTCTTATTAAAAGATGGAATGAACTTTAGAAAATTAGTAATGAAGCTTTGTCCAGAAAAGTATAAGGATGTAGTTAGTGACATTTTATTTGAGGGAGATAATGTATTATCAACTTATATAATAGGCCAAGGAATAGTTGCACTATCCCTTGCAATAATGGTTTTTATAGGTTATAAAGTTATAAATATTCCAGGTGCATTATTTTTATCCACTTCAACATTTATATTAGCCTTTATACCCTTTGTAGGATTTTTTATATCTATGATTATTCCTTATATAATTGCAATATCAATGGGATTTAATATGATTTTAAAATTAACATTGCTTTTTGTAATAGCGCAAACGTTAAAGGGTAGGGTTGTAGTGCCTTTTATAATGGGAAGAACTATGAAAATACATCCTGTAACAGATATATTTTTAGTGGTAGGTTCAGCAGCAATAGGAGGACCAATTGCTGCCTTTTGTATAATTCCAATATACTCACTACTAAAGGTAATAATTAAAAACTTTAAAAAAAGAGGATATATTTCTTATGAAAAATTCATAGAAAAAAGGTTTAAAGTGTAATTAAATTTTTAATACATTAAACTATCTAATATTAAAGTGTGAATTTAATGTTAGATAGTTTTTTTGTTGTGTAAATGTTTAAATTTGGTGATATAATGGAATAAATTACAAGGTGGTATAGCCTAAAATAGGAGGATTAGTATGTATGATGTTGTAATAATTGGTGGTGGAGTAATAGGTGGTAATATTGCTAGAGAACTTTCAAAGTACAAGCTTAAAGTTTGTATGATAGAGAAGGAAGATGATGTTAGCTGTGGATGTTCTAAAGCAAATAGTGGGATAGTACATGGTGGATATGCTGATAAGCCTGGAACATTAAAGGCAAAGCTTTGTGTTAAAGGAAACAGGATGTTTGAGGATTTAGAAAAGGATTTAAATTTTGGTTATAGAAAAACTGGTTCTTTAGTTTTAGCTTTTTCAGATGAAGAAAAGGAAAATCTAGAGAAACTTTATGAGTATGGTATAGAAAATAATGTAGAAGGATTAAAAATAATAGATGGTGAAGAAATACTAAAGATGGAACCTCATTTAAATAAGGATGTAAAGTGGGCGTTGTATTGTGAAAATGCTGGGGTATGTTCACCTTATGAATTTACAATTGCACTTATAGAAAATGCTATAAAAAATGGAATGGAACTAAGATTAAATGAGGAAGTTATAGGAATAGAAAAGGTTGGAGACATATTTAAAGTTAAAACAAATAAAGATATTATAGAAGCTAGATATGTAATAAATGCAGCTGGAGTTTATAGCGATAAAATTTCAAAGATGGTTGGAGAAGATTATTTTCATATTATACCTAGAAAAGGTGAGTATATAATATTTAATAAAGACCAAGCATATTTAGTTGATAAGGTAATATTCCAAGTGCCAACTAAAAAGGGTAAAGGAATACTTGTAACTACAACATATCATGGAAATCTTTTAATAGGTCCAGATGCAGAGCAAGTAGCAAGTAAAGATGATGTATCAACTACTGAAGAATCCCTTAGAAAAATTGCAGAAGCTGCTAGACATTCAGTAAGTGATTTTGATATGAAAAAGGCACTTACTTCCTTTGCTGGAGTTAGACCAACTAGTTCAACTAAAGATTTTATAGTTGAGGAGACAAAGGTAAAGGGATTTTTAAATGTAACTGGAGATTCTCCAGGGCTTACATCTTCACCTGCAATAGCAAAAATGGTTATAGATATATTAAAGGATTCAGGTCTTAAGTTAGAAAAAAATGAAAATTTTCAGTCTTATAGAAAACCAATTATTGTTAAGAAGGGAAAGGATTTTAAAGGTGACATTAATGCTTTAGATCCTAAAAAACATATAATATGTAGATGTGAGACAGTAACAGAAGCCGAAATAGTAGATGCATTAACTAGAGAAATAAAAATTAGTTCAATAGATGCTATAAAAAGACGTACAAGAGCTGGAATGGGAAGATGCCAAGGTGCATTTTGTGGACCAAGAGTAAGAAAATTAATAGCTGAAACTTTAAATATAAAGGAAGAGGATGTTAAAGGAAGAGGTCCTAAATCATCAGATCTTGCATCTAGAGTAAGCAGAATGGATATTATGAAACTTTAATAAAAAAAGCTTATAGTGCAGAGAGAAGCACTATAAGCTTTTTATTTTTGATATAGTTCTAATTTTAGATATCTATTCAAAAATATATTTAAAATTAAAACTAGTCTAAAATATATCTTAAATTAAATAAAAGAAAACAGCAATGAAGTGACAAAGGGTTCCAAGCATTATAAATACATGAAAAATCTCATGAGTTCCAAAGGCACCTATTTTGAATCTATCATTTCTAAAGGCATATATTACTCCACCTATTGTGTACATAACACCACCTAAAATTAATAATACAAGAGCTGGTGTTTTAAGTACTTTAGATAAAGGATATATTGCAAAAATTGCAAACCAACCTATGGCAATATACATTACACTTGAAATCCATTTAGGGCATCTTACCCAAAACATTTTAAAGGTAATTCCTAATATACCTGAAATTAAAACTGCACCAAATAGTATCCATCCCACTTTATTATTAAGGGCTATTAAACAAAATGGTGCATAGGAACCTGCAATAAGTACAAAAATCATTGAATGATCTAATTTTTTTAATCTATATATAATTTTGTCTGTAGAAATAACTGAATGATAACTTGCGGAAGCTGAATAAAGTAAAATCATACTTACGCCAAAAATAGCAACTGAAATAGTAGCAACTAGTCCTCTATGAGTTATTATTGATTTTGATACTAAGGCAATTAAACCTATAACTGAAAGTATTGCACCAATTAAATGAGTTAATCCATTTATTGGTTCTCTTAAATATTTATCCATAGCAACCTCCAAAAAATTCCACGTAGTTTCAAAAACTACTTACTGTAATATTATTATATTATTTTAAATTAAAAAAGGTCAAAGTTATTATTAGCTTAAATTTTAATAATAATCCTAAAAATACTTTGAAAATGTTGAATTATCTTCTTAATACTATTATTATTAAATATATATACAATGATAAGTAGTTTTTAAAACTAGATTAGGAAGTGGAATTATGGAAAGAGAAGAAATAGTAAAATTAATTGAAGGACTATCTTTAGAAAAAAGTATTAGCTTAGAGGAGATACCTGAAATAGATTTATATATGGACCAAGTTATTCAACTCTTTGAAAATAAATATAATGATTGTAAAAGAAATGAAGAGGATAAGATTTTAACTAAGACAATGATAAATAATTATGCTAAAGGAAAACTTCTTATTCCAATAAAGAGTAAAAAATATTCTAAAGAACATTTAATATTAATGAGCTTAATATATAATTTAAAGGGCGGTTTATCTTTAGGTGATATAAAAACTTGCTTAAATCCTATTATTAATCAATATGAAAATGGAGAAGAAAATAATTTAAGGGAAATATATAAAGCTTATTTAGAGCAAAGTAAAGATGATACAGAAAGCTTTAAAAAGGATGTTTTAAATAGAGAATTATCAGTTAAAGACAAAGTTAAAGATATTAAGAATAAAGAATTTGAAGAAAAATTTTTATTATTATGTTCAATGATAAATATGAGTAATATGTATAGAAAAATGGGTGAAAAACTTATTGATGAATTTTTTGAAAGAGAGGGTAAAGATAAATAAAATGAAAAATTCTAATGATTTAAAAAAACAAATTGATAGTATAGATGGACGTGGATATAAAGCATATAAAACTTTAGAAGGAGATTATGATTTTGGAGAATATATTCTTCATATAGACCATGTTCAAGGAGATCCCTTTGCATCACCATCTAGAATAAGAGTTAGTATGAAGGGAAATGTAAATAAAATACCTTATGATTTATTTAATGAAAGTCATAAAAGAATTGCAGTTCAAGATTTTATTGCTAGAGTTTTTTATCAAAATATAAATAAATTTTGCGAAAGAGTTATGGGTTCTGGAAAAAGTGGCTTGATTAGTATAAGTAGATGTCCACAGGAAATATTAGATAGAACAGCAATAGTTATAAATAAAGAAAAGATAGAGGCAAGATTTGAAGTTGGATTTCCAGCAAGGGGAAGAAGTGTGTTAGGAAGAGAACTTCAAAAGATACTTTATGATTTTTTACCTAAAATAATAGATAACAGTTTAAAATATGAAAATTTAAATAAAGATAAACTTATAAATAGAGTTAAATTAGTTTGTAATGAAGAATTTATAAGAAAAGAACTTAAAAGATTAGGATTAGTTGCTTTTGTAGCAAATGGTTCAATTCTTCCAAGAGAAAGTGGAGTGTCAACAAAACCATTAAAAGATGGCAAAAAGTTTATATCACCAAAGGAATTAGAAGTTTCAATTAATTTACCAAATAAAGGATTAATTAAAGGAATGGGAATTAAAAAGGGAATAACTTTAATAGTTGGTGGAGGATACCATGGAAAGTCAACTCTTTTAAATGCTTTAGAACTTGGTGTTTATAATCATATTGAAGGTGATGGAAGAGAATATGTTATAACTGATGGCAGTGCAATGAAAGTTAGAGCTGAAGATGGAAGAAGTATAATTAAAGATGATATATCATTATTTATAAATAATCTTCCAAATGGGAAAGATACAGTAAAATTTACAAGTGAAAATGCAAGTGGAAGTACATCACAGGCAGCAAATATAGTTGAGGCAATTGAATCTAAATCTAATCTTTTACTTATAGATGAGGATACATCAGCAACGAATTTTATGATTAGAGATGATGTTATGCAAAGCTTAGTTTCAAAGGAAGATGAGCCAATAACTCCATTTATAGAATTAGTTAAAGGTATATATGAAGAAAAGGATATATCAACAATTATAGTTGTAGGAAGTTCTGGAGATTATTTTGATATTGCAGATACTGTTATTCAAATGGATGCTTATGAGCCAAAGGATGTAACAGAAAAAGCAAAGGAATTATCAAAGGGTTTAATTCTTAATAGAATAAAAAATAGAGATATAAAAATTAATATAAATTTTGATAGAAAATTATTAAAGGGTTCAATTCAAAAAGGACCAAAGGGAGTAAAAATTAAAACTCTTGGTATTGATGGACTTAGTATAAATAAGGAAGACATAAATTTAAGAGGAATAGAACAAATAGTTGATAGAGAACAGGTAACTTCAATAGGACATATAATGAAATGGGCAGAAGATAATATAATTAATAATGAACTTAACTTAATTGAAGTTACAGATAAAATAATTTATGAAATAAAAGTTAAAGGATTATTATCTATTAGTGGAACTAAAGGTGGAGCAGGTAATTTAGCTATGCCAAGAAAGCAAGAGATAATGGCTTCTTTTAATAGATATAGAAAACTTAGAGTAAAGTAAAAATAAATAAAGTCTTATAATCATAAAAAATTTAGATTATAAGGCTTATTTTTTTACAAATTTATTATAAAATTTAATAAAAGGAGGAGAGGGAAATGACAATTATTTATATACTTTCTTCAGTTTTGATATTAGTAATAATTGCACTTATAGTACTTGGAAATCGCTTTTATAATTTAGCAATTAATCCAGCTGTATCAAAGGATATTGTTTTTAAGGATGAAGATGAAGGAAGTGATGATAAAGTATCAAAAAATGAAACTAGTGGAGAAAATAAAAAAGAAGATATAAAATGGTTTTTAAATGAATCAAATTATGTTGATGAGTATATAGAATCCTTTGATGGATTAAAACTTCATGGATACAAATTAATTAATAAAGACAAAACAAATATGTGGATTATAGCAGTTCATGGATATACAAGTAATGGTGTGCTTTTATCATCTTATACAAGAAGGTTTTATGACATGGGATATAATGTTTTAGTGCCTGAATTAAGAGGACATGGTAAAAGTGAAGGAAATTATATTGGAATGGGCTGGGATGACAGGCTTGATATATTAAGATGGATTAATTTAATAGTAAAAGATGATAAAAGTGCATCTATTATATTACATGGAGTATCTATGGGAGGTGCTACTGTAATGATGGTTTCAGGAGAAAATCTCCCACATAATGTTAAAGGGATAATTGAAGATTGTGGTTATACCTCAATAAAAGATGAATTTGCATATCAGTTAAAGGCTATATTTAATTTACCATCATTCCCATTTTTGGATGTATCAAGTATAATATGTAAAATAAGAGCAGGATATTATTTTAAAGATGGCTCATCTATAAAGCAGTTAGCTAAAAATACTAGACCTATGTTATTTATACATGGAGATGCAGATGATTTTGTACCATTTTCAATGCTTAATAAAGTTTATAATGCAACTAATTGTACAAAAGAAAAATTAGTAATAAAGGGAGCTCGCCATGCTAAATCAGCAGTGGTTAATCCTAAATTATATTGGGATACAGTAAGGGAATTTATAAAGAGGGGGTAATTTATGAGAAAAATAAGCCAAGGGTGTACGCTAGATTGTTTTGATTGTTGTAAGTTTAATGTTTTTGTTCAGGATAATAGGGTAATCAAAATAGAGGGAGATAAAAATCATCCCTTTACTAAAGGATTTATATGTAAAAAGGGGTTAGCACATATTGATAGATTAAATCATAAAGATAGAATTTATAAGCCTATGATTAAGGTAAAGGGTAAGTGGATAGAGATTTCTTTTGATGAAGCTATTAATATAATGGCAGAGAAACTTAATTTTTATAAGGAAAAATATTCCTCTAAATCAATACTTTATTATGAGCAATATGGAAATGGTTCAGTTTTAAAAAGTATTGGAGATATATTCTTTAATTTCTTTGGAGGAGTAAGCAAACAAAAGGGTGGACCCTGTTGGAGTGCTGGAATAAAAGCTCAGAAGTATGATTTTGGTGATGTAAGAAGTCATTCATTAGAGGATATGTTAAATAGTAAAAATATTTTTGTGTGGGGAAAAAATCCTGCATTTACAAGTATTCATACTATGCAAATGATAAAAAAGGCTAAGGATAGTGGTAGCAAAATAATAGTTATAGATCCAATTTACACTCAAACAGCTAAATTCTCTGATTTATATATAAGAATAAATCCAGATGGAGATAGTGCATTAGCCTTAGCTATGGGTAAACTAATTATAGAAAATAACTTATATGATTATGACTATATAAATAATTATGTATTAGGCTTTGAGGATTATAAAAGATATGTAAAATCATTAAATTTAGATACCCTTATTAAAAAGGCTGGCATATCTAAAGAGAAATTAAAAACATTAGTTAATTTATATACAGAAAAATACTCAACTATTTTATTAGGTTATGGAATGCAAAAATATAAAAATGGTGGAAATACTATTAGAGCCATAGATACTTTAGGTGCTATAACAGGGCAGATTGGATTTAGTGGTGGTGGGGTAAATTATGCAAATAAGGTTTATACAAGTGTTTTAAATTGTGATCCATATAATAGTGAAATTTATGGAGACAATAGATTATTTTATGTAAGTGATATAAGCCATTTTATTAATGATTCAATTAAGGGAATTACTTATTATAAAGATGAAATTTATACTAAAAATAATACTAAAGGAAAAAGTTTAGATATTCCTATAAAAATGGCTGTTATATGTAAAAGTAATCTATTAAATCAACTTCCAAACTTAAATAAACTTGAAGAAGCCTTTTCTAAAATTGAGTTTAAAGTATGCTTTGATATGTTTATGACAGACACAGCAAAGAAGTGTGATTTATTTATACCAACTACAAGCACATTAGAAAGTGAAGATTTATTGTTTAGCTCAATGACTAATCCTTATATTATTTATAATGAAAAGGCAGTAGAGCCTAAAAATAAATATATGGATGAATATTACTTCTTTATAGAATTAGCAAAAATAATGAATATAGAAAATTATCCTATAGTTTCAAAGAGGGAGTATTTAGAAAAGATTATAGAACCTCTTAAAGACTATTTTGAAAATATTTCACTAAATAAAATAAAGGAAGAATACTTAACTATCCATAAGCCAGTTCCTTGGGAAGATAAAAAGTTTTTAACACCTTCAGGAAAGTTTGAAATATCAATATATGAAGAAGATTTTATTGATTTAAAAGAAAATAAATTTAGGCTATTAACAAATCATAGTAAGGATACTTTGTTTAGTCAGCATATGATGGATAAAGAAGGACTTTCAAAGGCTTATATAAATGAATCTATGGCAAAAAATTTAGGATTAAGCAATTTAGATATAGTTAAATTAAAATCCCAAAATGGAACAATTGAAGTAGAGCTAAATATAGATAATTCTATTGGAGATAATATTGTAATGATGTATGTTGGATGGTGGAAAAAGCAAGGGAATCCTAACTTTATTACAATATCAGATATTTCCGATATTGGTGGACAAGTAGTTTACAATGAAACTTTTGTAGATATTATTTTAAATTAGGAGACACTTTTCGTAATTATTTAGTAGCAGAGTTACACATTATATAGGATATACATATAATAACCATGAAAAACAATGCTTTAAAAGGAAGATTAATGAAGAGTAATCATTGGATAATAATGAAATTAAGGGGAGAAACAAAGAGAAAATCTTTTACTATTGAAGAGGGAAGAAAAATTGCTAAAATATTAAATATTGATTTTTCAAAAGAAAAGTTTGATTTAAATCAGTTTACAATGGGGCTTAATGTAGAACTTGAACATGGAAGTAAGTTTAAGAATACTAATGTTACTCAAGATGATCCTATACTTACAGGGAAAATAGCACTAGCTCATTTAATGGAGTTTCCAGATTATTATACACGGCTTAAGAAACTTGAAAATGAAGCTAAGGCCTATTGGAATAAAAAATAATAAGAACTTAAACTAATCTTTAAGAATAGAATATAATAAAAATTTTTTGGGGGAAAATAATGTTAAGTTGTCAAAAATATGTTGGTCTATCACTTGAGCTTCATTTATTTTTTGCAAGAATTATGAAGGAGCATTCAATATTTTTAAAGGCAGGATTTACACCAAAGAATACTAAACTTTCTAGAGAAGCAGATGATTATAAATTATATTTTGAAAAATTTTTATTAGATACAGTAAAGTTAAGTGATGGAATAATTAGAAAAGAAGTATTAAAGTCTGGGGAATTTTTTACTGATTATACTTTAAGTATGGAGAGAAAAACACAATTTTTTACAGGAATAAAAATAAATGAAAATATAACAAAAATGGAATTAAGATTAGACTGTGGAAAGGGGCAGCATGTTAAATCTAGGCTAGAAAGGTCTGTAAGACAACTTAACAAAAGAGCTAAAAAATTAGTTGAAGGTCTTATAGATTTAAAAGTCAGAGTTTTAAATGGAGTCCTATCCTGTGAACTTTTTACAACTAATTATCCTTTACTTATTGAACACATAATAGATGAAGCAAAGTTATATAGGTCTTGTATAATAGATTTAGAAAATGGAAGAAATATTGAAGAGAGAAATATTAGGGAATCTGAAATGTTTTGGGATCATATTATGATGGAACATGCATTATTTATAAGGGGAACTCTTGATCCTTCAGAAAATGATTTAATTAAAACTTCTGATAAATTTTCTAAAGAATATGCTAAACTTTTGCAAAAGGGAAAGAGTGTGCCTTATATTTCAATAGATGATATTACAAGGGATTCTTTAGATGAAACTATTAAATTTAGAGAATTTAAAAAGGCTGGAGTAGAGGGAATTGATAAGTGTAAAATAAGGTCTATAATAGTACCTCTTTTAGCTGATCATGTATTAAGGGAGGCTAATCATTATATTAGACTATTAAAAAAATATGAATGTGAAGATTAAAATACTTATAAAAATAGGGCTTAATAAAAGCCCTATTTTTTCTCTTTATATTGGATTGTTAAAGGTTCAATTAAAAACAATGTTAATAAAGCTATTATCATAAAAGGAACATAAAACGGAGCGATACCCTTAGTGGATAATATGTTAGATACACCATATCCAATAACTAGTACTATACCTGCTATAAGAGTATTTTTAGTAGTAGCAATTAAAGGAGTTTTGCAATTAGGACAAGATGTAACTCTACTCATGGCTACTTTTTTTATATTAAATTTTTTATTGCATTTAGGACAAGTTTTAATAAAACTAAACAAATATAACACCACCTAAAAAGTTAATATACAAATTATACCATATGGCGTTGACAAAAGGAATTATTTGGGTAAATAAAAAGCTATGAGACTTTAATTAATATAATAAAATCTCATAGCTTGAATTTTTTTTAGTAAATATTCTATATAAATTTAAAAGAATATATTTGCCATAATAACTATAACAGGTAATGTTACAAGAGTTCTTTCAAAGAACAATATTATTAAATCTTTAAGGTTAACAGGAATTTTAGAACCAAGTAAAAGTCCTCCAACCTCTGACATATAAATAAGTTGAGTTACTGATAAACAAGCAACTATAAATCTAGTCATTTCATTAGTTATAGTAGTTGCAAGAACAGATGGTATAAACATGTCAGCAAATCCAACAATTAATGTTTGTGAAGCTGCAGTAGCTTCTGGAACTCCAAGTAATTTTAATAATGGAATAAATGGTGTTCCCATTATTTGAAATATTGTAGTGTACTCTGCAATCATAAGAGCAATTCCACCCATAGCCATAACTACAGCTAGTACACCTATCCACATATCTAAAACATTTTTAATTCCTGATATAAAGAATTCTTTTGGATGAGTATTTTTGTCAGCTCTTTCAACAGCTTTTTCAACTCCCCAAGAAAATGGAGTATAGCCCTCAGGAATTACTTCTAAATCCTTTGAAGTTTGTCCACCATAATATTCGTCTTCTTTTCTTGAAAGTGGTGGTATTCTAGGAATTATTATTGCCGCAACTATTCCTGATAAACTTACTGTAAGGTAAAATGGTAAAAACATATGAGCTAGTCCAACTTGAGATATAACAACTAAACAAAATGTTATTGAAACAGCAGAGAAAGTTGTACCAATTACAGCAGCTTCTCTTTTTGTATAAAAGCCTTGTTCATATTGTTTTGATGTAAGTAATATACCAATACTTCCATCTCCAAGCCATGATGCAATACAATCTATTGAAGATCTACCTGGTAAATTAAATATAGGTCTCATAACCTTTGTAAGTAATGATCCTACAAATTCTAATAAACCAAAGTCTAAAAGTAGAGGAAGTAAAAATCCTGCAAATAGGAAAACTGCTATTAGTATTGGTAGTAGGTCATTTAATACTAATCCACCAGTATTTTCTGACCAAATAAAGTCAGGTCCTATATTAAAATAGGCGCATATAACAAATATCATTCCTATAATTCTAGTAATAAACCATAGAGGTGTTACATTAAATAAATTATTTAAATATTTATTTTCAGTTAAAAATTTTGGCTTAACTGTTTTAATTATAACACTGCCTATAACGGATAAAGATATTAGTATTAAAGCCATTAGTTTTAGGAAATCTGTGTAATTTCCTTCAATGAATTTAGCTAAAAAAGCTATTGGGATAGTTATTTGTCCTTCAATTTTCATTGGAATCATAAATAATAATATTCCAACAACAGATGGTAAGATAAATTTTAACAATGATTTCGTCTGATACTTATTTGAGTTTTTATTCATAAGTAACTCTCCTTTATACAAATTTTATGCATAAAAATTTTATAAATATACACTATATATATACTATAATAACCTAGATTATGAAAAAAAGATAGTCCTTAAATAAAAAATATTAATAAAAAATACATAAATTATATAAGAAAAACCTAGGAAAAACTAGGACTTAACAAAAAAAGTTTACAAATTTACTGAATTGATGAGGGAATGTTTAAGAAACAGAGGGAAATGAGTATATATGCAAAAAAATGCAAGATAATGCAACGTGGAAAGTAAAAAACTATTTAAATGAACTAATATGAGTTAAATTAAAGAACAATAAAAAATTAATATAAATTAAAATAAAAATATAATTTAAAGATATTTAACTTTATTTAATAAAAAAATCAAAAATTAATAAAATATATTAAAAACTAATGTAAAAATAATAATTTATTATTTTGTATAAAAATTAGTAGGTAGCTTTGATTTTAAATAAAATAATTTACCTAAAAAAACTGCTAAGTTAGATAAACTAAACTTAGCAGTTTCTTATAAGTGAGTTATATAATAATTTATTCTTCAGCTTCCCATTGCATTGATCTCTTAACTGCTTTTCTCCAACCAGCATAGTATTTATCAATTTCTTCTTTAGGAGCTTTTGGTTCAAATCTTTCGCTAATAAATTTCATAGCTTTAATTTCTTCTTTATCTTTCCAGAATCCAACAGCAAGACCAGCTAAATAAGCAGCACCTAAAGCAGTTGTTTCTACTATAATCGGTTTTTCAACAGTTGTTCTAATTAAGTCAGCTTGGAATTGCATTAAGAAATTATTTCTACTTGCTCCTCCATCAACACATAATGTATTTAAATTACAACCTGTATCAGAAATCATTGCATCTAAAACATCTTTAGTTTGATAAGCAATTGATTCTAAAGCTGCTCTTATTATATAGTTTCTGTTAGAACCTCTTGTTAAGCCAAGGATTGCTCCTCTAGCATACATATCCCAATAAGGTGCTCCAAGTCCAACAAAGGCAGGAACAACATATACTCCACCATTATTTTTAACTTTTTTAGCAAAGTATTCTGAATCAGGAGCATCATTTATTAATCTTAATTCATCTCTAAGCCACTGAATAACAGCTCCACCAACAAATATAGAACCTTCTAGTACATATTGAACATTATCTTTAGTACTTGCACCTATTGTTGTTAATAGGCCTTTTTTACTTTTAACTATTTCATTTCCTGTATTCATTAACAAGAAACATCCAGTTCCATAAGTATTTTTAGCATCACCCTTTTCAAAGGCAGCTTGACCAAATAAGGCAGCTTGTTGATCTCCAGCCATACCTGATACAGGAATTCTAATTCCGCCTTTTCCACCAAGGTTTGTATATCCATATATTTCTGATGAGCTTTTAACCTCTGGAAGCATGGACTTAGGTATATTTAATATTTTTAATAATTTTTCATCCCATTTTAAATCTCTTATATTAAATAGCATAGTTCTTGAGGCATTAGTATAATCGGTTACATGAACTTTACCATTTGTAAGTTTCCATACAAGCCATGTATCTACTGTTCCAAATAGTAATTCTCCTTTTTCAGCTTTTTCTCTAGCTCCTTCAACATTATCAAGAATCCATTTGATTTTTGTTCCTGAAAAATAAGCATCAATAATTAAACCAGTATTATCTTTTACGTAATCTTCTAATCCGTCTATCTTTTTTAATTCATCACACATTGAAGCTGTTCTTCTACATTGCCAAACTATTGCATTGTAAACAGGAACTCCAGTTTTCTTATCCCAAACTATTGTTGTCTCTCTTTGATTTGTAATACCTATTGCAGCAATTTCATCTTGGCTAATATTACTTTGAGCTATAGTTTCTTGTAGCACACCAAATTGTGATGACCATATTTCCATAGGATTATGTTCAACCCAGCCTTCTTTTGGATATATTTGATTAAATTCTTTTTGGCTTACTGCAATTATATTTTGTTGTTTATCAAATATTATTGCTCTTGAACTTGTTGTTCCTTGGTCTAATGCGATTATATATTTTTTCATTCTACTCACCTCTAAATAAAATTTAAAATTAAACTATTTAAAATATATTTACAAATACAACTGCTCCAGCAATAGCTCCAACTATAGGTGCTACAACAGGAATCCATGCATATTTCCAGTCAGAATCTCTCTTTCCTGGAACAGGTAAAATTGCATGAGCTATTCTTGGTCCTAAGTCTCTAGCTGGATTAATTGCATATCCAGTAGTACCTCCTGAACTTAAACCTAATGCCCAAATTAATAAGCCTACAGCAAGGGTATTTAAACCATTTGCCATCTTAACTGCATTAATTCCTAAAATACCAAATACTAAAAAGAAAGTTCCTAAGAATTCACTGATAAAATTAAATTTTTCATTTCTTATAGCAGGGCCTGTACAAAATACCCCTAGTTTTCCATCCTTATCATCAGTTTCTTCAAAGTGATTATAATATTGAATAAATACTAATACTGCACCTAAGAAAGCTCCAATCATTTGAGCTGTTATATACATAGGTACTTGGCTCCAAGGAAAATCTCCAATAGAAGCTAAGGCAAGTGTTAGTGCTGGATTAAAATGAGCACCACTTGTAGCACCAAATATAAAGGCAGGAATAGCAACAGCGAAAGCCCAACCAGTTGTTATAACCATCCAGCCACCATTTGATCCTTTGGTTTTTTTCAAAACAACATTTGCTACAACTCCATCTCCTAAATAAATTAGAATCATTGTACCAAACATTTCTGCTAGAAAATTGATCATAAAAATACCTCCATTAAATTTTTATAATTTTAATATTAATTATTAATGTAAATTTATAATTAATATGATGGTCTAATAAATTAGAATTATTATAAAAAAATAAAAAGCCAAGCAAAAAATAATATTAATTTTTTATGCTTAACTCTCTAAAACTCTATCACACAAATTATACTTATGTTATTCAATTGTTAATTAGAATGTATTTTCTGAAAATGTTTACAAAGATAGTATATCACTTTTTTGTTAATATGTAAAAATTTTTTAATAAAAATATAAATATATTATTTTAATATGGTAAAATGATACAAATAGTAAATTAGCATTAAGTAAATTTAACAATATTAGAAATATATTTTATAATGGTAACTATATTATTATGAAAATATAATATGTTAAAATAATTAGTGAATAATATAACATATTAAAATAAAATAGAATTAGACAATATAAATACAAGGGGCTGTAAAAATGAATATAAGAAATGACATAAAAAATGCAAAAAGAATAGTTATAAAGGTTGGAACATCTACCTTAACTTATGAAAATGGAAATATTAACTTAACAAGAATTGAAGTATTAACTAGAGTTATTTCAGATTTAATGAATTGTGGTAAAGAAGTTGTACTTGTTACATCAGGAGCTATAGGAGTTGGATGTAGTAAATTAAAGTTAGAAGAAAAACCCCAAAGTATTAGAGAAAAACAAGCAGTTGCATCAATAGGACAATGTGAACTTATGCATATATATAGTAAATTTTTTGCAGAATATAGTATTACTGTAGGTCAAGTTTTACTTACAAGAGATGTAGTTGAAGATAATCATATTAGAAATAATGTATGTAATACCTTTAATACATTACTAGATATGGGTGTTCTTCCAATAGTAAATGAAAATGACACAGTAGCTATTGATGAAATTGAAAATATAGTTAGATTTGGTGATAATGATAACTTGTCAGCAATTGTTTCATGGCTTGTATCAGGAGACCTTCTTATAATACTTTCAGATATAGATGGATTTTATGATAAAGATCCAAGAAGTAATGAGGATGCAAAACTTATACCAGAAATAATAGAAATAACAGAAGAATTAGAAATGGCAGCAGGTGGTGCAGGAACAAGTCTTGGAACTGGTGGAATGATTACAAAACTTGAAGCTGCAAAATATGCAAATAATTCAGGTGTAGACGTAGTACTTGCAAATGGAGAAAATCCTAAAATATTATTAGAAATATTAAAGGGTAAAGAAATAGGAACACTATTTACAAAAAATGAAAGGAGAAATAAAAAATGGGCGAATTAATTTCAAAGGGTAAAAGGGCAAAGGAAGCTTCTTATGTTTTAGCAAACCTTAGTACAACAGATAAAGATAGAGCCTTAAAATTAATGGCAGATAAATTACTTGAAAAAAGTGATGAAATAATAGCTGAAAACAAAAAGGATTTACAAAAGGCTGTAGAAAATGGAACAAGTAAAGCTATGCTAGATAGATTATCTTTAGATAAAGCTAGAATAGAAGGAATGGCAGATGGACTTATGCAGCTTATTAATCTTCAAGATCCAGTTGGAGAAGTAATAGAAATGTGGAATAGACCAAATGGACTTCAAATTGGTAAGAAAAGAGTTCCAATGGGTGTTATAGGAATAATATATGAAGCTAGACCAAATGTTACTTGTGATGCAGCTGGACTTTGTTTAAAGACAGGAAATGCAGTTATATTAAGAGGTGGAAAAGAAGCCATAAATTCAAATATAGCAATAATAAAAGCTCTTAGAGAAGGACTAAAGGAGTCAGGTCTTCCAGAGGATTCAGTAAGTCTTGTTGAAGATACAAGCAGAGAAGTTGCAACAGAGATGATGAGATTAAATGACTATATAGATGTTTTAATTCCAAGGGGAGGAGCTGGACTTATAAAAGCTGTAGTTCAAAATGCAACAGTTCCTGTAATTGAAACTGGAACAGGAAATTGTCATATATATGTAGATTCAGATTGTGACTTTGAAATGGCAAAAAATATAGTAGTTAATGCAAAAACATCAAGACCAGCAGTATGTAATGCAGCAGAAAGTTTAGTAATTCATAAAGATGTTACAGAAGAAATCCTTCCTATATTAGCTAAAGCTTTAAGAGAAAAGGATGTTCTTTTAAAGGGTGATGAGAGAGCTTGCAATATAATAAAAGATATGGAAAGAGCAACAGAAGAAGACTTCTATAAGGAATATTTAGATTATATTATGAGTGTAAAAATTGTTGATAGTATAGATGATGCAATTTCACATATTAATAAATATAATACAGGACATTCAGAAGCTATAGTCACTAATAATTATTTTAATTCTCAAAAGTTCCTTCAAAGAATTGATGCAGCAGCAGTTTATGTAAATGCATCAACAAGATTTACAGATGGTGGAGAATTTGGATTTGGAGCAGAAATTGGAATAAGTACACAAAAACTTCATGCAAGAGGACCTATGGGACTTAAAGAACTTACAACAGTTAAGTATATAATATTTGGAAATGGTCAAATTAGATAGTTAAAGATTTTATTGATTTTACGGATTTTTAAATTACAAAAAACTTTGGTATAAATGGAGGGGCAGCATATGAAGATTTTTATTGAGACTTTTGATGAACTTACAAATGAAATATTATATAAAATAGTTCAAGAAAGATTTGAAGTTTTTGCTTGTGAGCAAAAAATAACTTGTGAAAATGAATTTGATGGTAAGGATAAAGATTGTATTCATGTTTATGCAAAGGATGGAGATAAGATAGCAGCCTATCTTAGAATACTTCCTAAAGGAATTGGATATGAGGATGCACCGGGTATTGGAAGAGTTATAGTAAGTAAAGACTATAGAAGACATGGTCTTGGAACAATTATATTAAAGGAAGCTATAAAATATATTAAGGAAAACTACAATGAAGATAAAATAAAATTATCATCTCAAGAATATGTTAAAAAGCTTTATGAAGATGTTGGATTTAAGGTAGTTTCAGAACCTTATGATGAAGCTGGAATTCAACATGTAAAGATGGTTTATAATATAAAATAAAAAAAGATCCTCCAAGCGATGAGTATTGGGGGATCTTTTTAAAAAGTAGTATTGAAATAGTAAGTAGGGTCAGTTCCATAAAAAATAGTAACTGCCGCTTACTATAATTATCTGAATATTCAAATAAATTATACTATAAATTTGATAAAAAATCAATTAATTAATATATACTATGGAATATGGAAAAATATGTTACAATATAATTAAATAAAATAACACAATAAGGGGAGAGTGTTTTTATAATTGTTTTCAAAAAAATATAAAATAATAACGTCTTTAATACTTATTTTGGGAGTCTTTTTTACTTCTGTAGTAATTGGATATGAAAAGGAAAATGTAGATTCATCTAAAATGGAGGCTAAGGGTTTCCAATGGGAAGTTAAGAAGGGTGACAAAACTATGTATTTAGTAGGAACAATGCATCCTATTAATAAGGATTATGAGTATTTTACTAAAACAATAAAAGATATAGTAAAAAATACTGATGTACTAGCAGTTGAAATTAATCCTTCAGAGAATGAACTTTTAAAATCTAATGCAGATGGAATATATAGTGGTGGTAATTCAATTGAAGATGAACTTAATGAAAAGCAAATTAAAAATCTTAAATCCATATGCAAAGAAGTTAATTGTGACTATGAAAAGATAAAAATATTAAAACCTCATTTAATAATAAACAATCTACAATCTGTTTTGTATGATAAAGCTGGACTAACTATGGAAACTTTTGATGATATGCTAATTAAAAATTCTCTAAAGAAAAACAAAAAGATAGTTGAATTAGAAACAATAACTTTTCAAATGAATCTTTTAGATAAGATTAATGGAATAAATGCATTAAAAGGAAGTTTAGATCTTCATAAAGAAGGAAAGTTTATTGAAAATGGTAAGGCTATAATTGAGTATTCTAAAGAGCTTATGAAGGGATATTCTAATGGTGATACTAAAGTTATGGAAGAGGCAGTAAAATTTCAAAAGCAAAATAAAGAAGAATATAATCTTATGATAAAGGATAGAAATAAAAATATGGTTAAAAAGATGGAAGGATTCTTTAATGAGAATGGAGTTTATACAATAGCAGTTGGAGCTTTACATTTCTTTGGTGATGATGGAATAGTTAATATGATGAAGGATAAGGGATATGAAGTTACAAAAATAGAATAAAACTTTTAATATTATAATAAAAAGCCGTAAGATAATATTTAATATCTTACGGCTTTTAGATAGCTATTTAATAAATTGGGTAATATATTTTATTGAGTTGTTAAATATTTAAAAGTTTTAGGGAGAGTAGTTATATTTGTGTAATAAACAAATTTAACTACTCTTTTTTTGTATGATGAGTTGGTTAATTTGGAATAATATACTATAAAGAT
>NZ_JAUSUF010000016.1 GCF_030813415.1 Eubacterium multiforme
AAAGTTTAATCATACTCATAAAACTTACTTTAATAAAAAGAATTGCTGGTTCTAAATGTATTCTATATATTCTGTTCAATTTTCAAAGACCATTTTATCTCGTCGCCCTCAAGCGACTTGCTTATCTTATCATTTAAAAACTTTGCTGTCAACATTTATTTTAAAATGTTTTTTCTTGTTTCTAAAGGACGTTTTTTATCTTATCATCCTCTCATGTAACTGTCAACAACTTTTTTCTATTTAAAAGAATTAATTTGTCGAAACTCCTTTGCATCACAGATGACGTGTTTTATCTTATCATAATTTTTTTATTAATTAAATTATTATATTTCAATTTAATCTTATTATCTTTATTTTTCTTTAAATTATTCTCTTTTACTGTATTTTTTTTATATTGACACTCTAGGTTATGTTTCTCTTGTTTTTTGTAATATTTTGAATAATCCATGCCATTTTCACTATATTTTTATATAATATTTATATGATATACTTTTTATTAAGGCGGTGATTATTATGGGACACATCTTAAAAAATGATTGGGATCCTTTATTAAGTGGCGAATTTCAAAAAGATTACTATAAAAAAATACATAATTTTCTTGCAAGAGAATATAAAACAAAAATAATATATCCTGATATGTATGATATATTTAACGCATTACACTTTACTCAATATAAAGATGTTAAAGTTGTTATTATTGGGCAAGACCCTTACCATGGACCAAATCAAGCACATGGTCTTAGTTTTTCTGTTAAACCTGGAAATAAAATACCACCATCCTTACTTAACATTTATAAGGAACTTCAAAGTGATTTAGGCTGTTTTATTCCCAATAATGGATATTTAAAAAAATGGGCTGATCAAGGAGTTCTTTTGTTAAATGCAACTCTTACAGTTGAAGGTGGAAAAGCTAACTCTCACCAAAAGATAGGTTGGTCAATATTTACTGATAAAGTAATTTCATTACTTAATGAAAGAGAAGATCCTATTGTATTTATACTTTGGGGAAATAATGCTATTAAGAAAAAAGAACTAATTACGAATCCAATTCATTATATAGTTCAGTCTGTTCATCCAAGTCCTCTTTCAGCAGCAAGAGGTTTCTTTGGTAGTAAACCATTCTCAAAAACAAATGATTTCTTAGTTAAAGTAAATAAAACACCAATTGATTGGCAAATTGAAAATTTATAAAAAATAGAGCACATCAAAAATTAAATATTTGATGTGCTCTTAATTTATATTTTATTCTCCTACCTTAGATGGATATCTAGATAATAAAAATTTATTTGCTATATTTTTTAAATGACTAAAATTATCATTTACACCTGTTATAAATTTTGATTTTGGAATTAAAGTTATTGCATAAACAATAAATGTAGCAAGGAAAGTTGCTCCAATTGCACTTAAAATTGCATTTCCTAAAGGATTGTTTATTCCAAATCCTCTTAATGCAAATATAATTTTATATAAAGCATAAATATGAATCATATAGCCTGCATATGAATATTTTGATACAAAGGCTATAACTGATGATGCTACCTTTTTACTTAATATATACTCTCCTATTATATAAAACATTAATATATTTGATGTTCTATATAATATATCAAATATTAAACTATAATCTACAAGCTCAAATTGTCTTGAAAATTTATAATAAAAGGCTACAACAAAAACTCCATATATAACATATCTAAACTTATTTACTACTTTATTAAATATTTCATAGTTAAAAGCTGCATACATACCAAAAATTACATATATGCTCCAAAATAATATTGATATATTTACAAATCTCATTTGTAAATCAGTAGGTTGTCCAAATATAAGTTTTGCCATTCCTGATTTAATTGCACTTTGATGAACTGTTATATACATAAATCCCTTTAAAATTACAAAAAATGTTCCTATTCTTATAATTTTGTTTTGTTTATGAATCCATCTTCCTATATATATTAATATTGGGAATATAAGAACCAGTCTTATAAACATCCCCATATACCAAAGATGAAAACATCCATTACCAGATATTGTTTCTGCAAAAAAGTTTCCTATCCTTTCTGGATTATATAATTTCATATTTATATAAGAGAAAATAAAATATGGAATTATTAAATAAAAAATTCTATTTTTATAATATCTTTTTAAATCTAAATTTTCTTTATAACTATAAGCTGTAGTTAAACCACTTATAAATAAAAATATTGCAACACCTGGTTCTGCAATAACCATTAATGCATTTGCTAATGTTATTTGCCCTATTGGCATTGAGAAATTTGATGGTGCATTACCTAAAGCATGCTGCATTATTACAAAAAAGAAAGCAAAAGCTCTAAGCATTTCTATTTCTTTTAATCTTTTTTTCTTCATAACACTCCCCCATTTTCATTTAAGATTATACATTATAAATTCTATAATAAATAGGTTCTTTTAAAAATTTATTGTCTAAAAAAGGATGTGCACATAAAACACATCCTAATATGTATATTTCTAAATTTTAAGTCCTTAATTTTAATTTACTAATTATTATATAAAAGTCCGGGTTTTTGATTTTATATTGTCCTCTTAAAATTGCTTTTTAACATAAATTGATTAAAATTTAAATTTGAATATATTTAACCTTTAAAATATTATCTTTTTAATCTTTTATAAAGCACATAAGCTAAAGTTGAAATTATTCCGCAAACGCCTCCAAGTGAAAAGAATAAAGTTACTTCTCCAATAATAGCACCTAGTAATGTTCCTATTGCAACACCAAAAACTATACCTTTTGTAACTAGAGCATATTCATAATCTGTTAAATTAGCCTTTTCAAACAATTCCATCACTCCTTAAACCCATAATCTTACTTTTATTATAAAATATACTTCTTAATAATTCCTTAAGTAAAACTTAAATAACACTTATTCAAAGTAAATTTATTTTAAATATTTATTAACCTGTTTCTAATTTTCTTATTAATAAGTTATTTTTATGAGTAATATGAAGCTTATTAATTTTATGAGTTCTTGTACGTAAAAAAAAGCACTAACAAATGTTAGTGCTTTCCTTGGTGGCTCGAGCAGGAATCGAACCAGCGACACGAGGATTTTCAGTCCTCTGCTCTACCGACTGAGCTATCGAGCCATACAAACCTAGCAACGTTCTACTCTCCCACACGGTCTCCCATGCAGTACCATCGACGCTATAGAGCTTAACTTTCCTGTTCGGAATGGAAAGGAGTGTTTCCTCTACGCCATCATCACTAGATACATTTCATATTATAACTAATCTTTAGTGCGGTGTCAAAGCTTTTGTTAAAAAAGTTTTATTACATTTTTAATTTTATTTTTTATATAAGTATGTAATAATTGAGTTAAATGATAGTTACAGGAGATGTTTTTATGAATAATAATGAATTAGTAGATATAGAAAAGCTAGCTGAAATTCTAAGAAATAGCAACAATATTGTTTTCTTTGGTGGTGCTGGTATGAGTACTGAATCTGGAATACCAGACTTTAGAAGTGCAAATGGTTTGTATAGTGAAAAGCTAAAGATTAATTTCACTCCTGAGCAATTAGTATCTCATAGTTTTTACGTTAAATATCCAAAGGAGTTTTTTAATTTTTATAAAGAAAAACTTATATACCCTAATGCTAAACCAAACGCTGGTCACATTGCACTGGCTAAACTTGAAAAAATGGGTAAACTTAAAGCTATAGTTACTCAAAATATAGATGGACTTCATCAAGCTGCTGGTTCTAAAAATGTTTATGAACTTCATGGATCAGTTTTAAGAAATTATTGTACTAAATGTCATGCTTTTTATGATGAAAAGTTTATTTTAGATTCTAAAGGTATTCCAACTTGTCCAAAATGTGGTGGAATAGTTAAACCTGATGTTGTTTTATATGAGGAAGGACTAGATGAAGCTACTATTCAAGGTGCAGTTAGAGCAATATCTCAAGCTGATACTTTAATTATTGGTGGAACTTCTTTAGTTGTTTATCCAGCAGCTGGACTTATTGATTACTTTAGAGGAAGAAATCTTGTCCTTATAAATAAGAGTTCTACTCCAGCTGATAATAAGGCTGATTTAGTTATTCATGATTCTATTGGTAAGGTATTAAGTAAAGCTGTGAAGAATCTATAACAACTTAAAAAGATAGAAAAGTAGATAAATTGATATAATAAACTAATTTATCTACTTTTTGTATGATTAGTTAATATATTTTGAATAATATAACATAAACATTTTTCATTACAATTCAGAAGTAAAAATGAACAATAATTTATGATACTCTTGGGAAAAATGTATTAATTCAAAAATTAGTAAAAAATATATTTGAAGTATAGCTGTATGAACATCTAAGGAAATATAAATTCTAACATCAAACTATATTAAACTTAAAAACACAGTTATCAAAATTGATATAGTGAGAATTTTTAAGAAATTATTTTTATAATGTAACTCTTTATATATAAAGATATTAAGCTCTGAATTCAAACCATAAATTATAAAAAATACTTTTGCCATTCCCACCTCGTAGTATAAAATTTACAGTTTCAAATTGCAAACACATTAATATAACTAACTTTTATATGCTAAAATTTTTATACTCTGCTGTAAATAATATTAACTTTTAACAAGTTTATCTACAATTTCTAAAAATATTATTTCCGTATAAACAAATATGCACTCCCACTTTTTTTATATGCTTTATCAATCTTTAAACCAACTTTTTTAGCATAGTATTTTAGTTTTTCTAAATCAATCAATCCATAAAAAGCTATATTGCTTTTACTTTTTATAATCCATCCATCATAATGTCTATTGCAGTCTTTTCTAAAACTATAATTACTAAAATATGAGTTATTATACTGTGTTGACACCAAAGCTACTCCATCATCCTTTAAAAATTTTTTTATGTTTTCAAATATCTTTATCCTTTCAGAATAAATAGGAATAGCTGATAATACATTAGTACATAGAATAAAATCATATCTAGCCTTTTTCCATTTATTTTCATTTATTGAAAAAGCATTTATGTTTTTAAAATTATTTACATATTCTTTTATCGTAGTTCTTTCTCCGTTTATTAATTGAACTCTATTTATTTGCTCAACTGAATCAATGGAATAAACATATTTAACTTTATTGCTCAAATGTAAAGTATACCTAAGTTTTCCACATCCATAGTCTAATACAATCATATCTTTGGGTAAACCATTAATTATTTTTATTATTTCTTTATTAGGTTGTTTAACTGACTTAGCAGCATACTCACTTCTTATTATTTGCTTTTTAATCTTATAATGCATAAAGTATTCCTTTTCTTATCTCTCTTAATTTTTTGTCCCAATTTACTATTAACAAAAAACTCTTCTATATACTTTTTTCTCTCTTCATCATCTAAAATGGCTTTAATTTCTGATTCAGTTTTCTTTATACAAGATTTCTCTAGTAAAATATAACTAACGATTAGAAATATTAATACTAAAATTAAAAATCTTATAACTCCCAATCTACTAGAAAAAATACATATACTTAACGTGGTACTAGTTACTACTAAACCTTCAACTACTATCCAATACCAACATAAAGAATCTAAGGCCATATTTATAAGATGCTTATCAATTTGAGGATTTTCATATCCTACATAATTATAAAAAATTTTATTCATAATTTTACTACGATTTTCTTTAATATTATTAATTGAATTTATACTAATATTAGATCCTTCTGCTAATGGCAAAATAATATATTGTAAATCATATTTTAATCTTATTTTAAATAAATTAGATATTTTATCATGTAACTTTATTATTCTAAAAATTAATGCTATAAAAATTGGAATTACAAATACAATTGGCAATGTAAAACTAAATAATTTTATTGATCCACTAATTTCGAAAAAATTTTTTATCGAATTATTTATTAATTTTTTAAATTCTGGGAAACTTAAAAGTATTAAATACCATCCACAAACTAAAAATCCTAATGTAAATATCCCTATTTTATTTAACATATCTTCATATGATTTTGAAACATTAAAAATCATTATTATCCTCCCTAAAATATAATTTAAATACTACAAATACAATAAATTTTAATATTTATAAAATATTAATTATATTCTTATACATTCTCATCTATATCAATAACCTTAAATCCTTTTAATTTTAAAAAGTTGTAATCCTCATTTGAAAAACTATTAGTTTTAGGAATTCCTAAAACTAACAAATATTTTGCTCTTGAAAAACCTACATATGCTATTCTATTTTTTTCATCAATAATTTTTGTATCAAACCACTGTTTCCAATAGGAACCTGATTCACCATTTTTAGAATCTTTATAAGAAGATATAAACAATACTGCATCAAGGCTTAATCCCTTACAAGCATGAATTGTTGATATATCATATCTAATTCTATTTGAATTACTATTAAATAAAGTTTGATTTATACTTTTTTTAGAATTTCCGCTCCTCACATTAGGTAACTTTATATTACAATCTTTCAATTCTTCAATATTTTCTATCATTAAATTAAGTAGCTCCTTTAAAACCTTTTTCCATTCTGTCCATGTTAAATCATAATTTAATAACCTTTTATCTTCTATTAAATACTTTATTATCTTTGACACTAATAGCTTCCAACTTAAGGTATCCATATCTTCTGGTGAATAAAATTCATTAATATTTTTATGTTTACTTTCATTAAAATAAATGCTTCTTAATGAATCACATATATTTATAAATCCTTTTTTATACTCATCTACACTTGAATTTTTATTTTCAATATATATCCCCTGAACTAGAATCTCTAATTTATTAGGTTTATCATTTGTCTTTATACCTAATAACTTGTTTTTCAATCCCCTATTTCTAACTATTATCCTAGATTCATTATGATTTAGTTCATAATTATCTATTAATTTTTCAAACTTATTTATAATAGCTTGTTCTTTATTTTGCTTATATAATAAAGCAATTAAAGGTTCACTACACTTTTCTTCTTGTTCCCCTTTAATGTTACTTTTTCTTTTTATTACATTATCACATAAGTCGACTACTTTCTGACAACTTCTATAATTTATATTTAATTCTTGTTCTTTAAAATCACCCTTTTTAATATATTGAATTATATCATTAAGTTCAATATTTCTAAATTTATATATAGATTGATCTATATCTCCAATAAAGTGTAATGAAGAACCACTTTCTTTTAAAATGTTTAAAATTCTAAGTTGAATATAGGATAAATCTTGGCATTCATCTATAAAAATATTAGGAAATCTCTTTGATATTACTTTTGCCTTATCTAAATTCTTACTTAAGAAACAAAAAACTATATACTCTATATCTTCATAATTAGCATATCCACTTTTCCACAGCTTAAATTTAGTTTTTTTTAAATCTTCAACTCTCCACTCCACTCCTTCTGTAATATTCTGTAAAATATTATTTCCATCCCTGAAAATATTTCCATTATAAATATATTTTTTACTTTTAATATCAAAATAATATTGGTTAGCTCTTATATGACCTAAGATTTCATATGAATACTTAGTAGAGAATATTTTCAAAAATTCAGTATTACTATCACAATCAATTATCTTTATACTTTTATCACCATTATCATTTCCTTCATATTTAATAGCTTTAGCTATAAATGGATGAGCTATATATCCATGTATCCAACTTGTAAATGTTCCCAAAAAATGTGGGTATTCAATTTTTCTATTTAAATATCCTTCAACTCTCTTCCTTATCTCATCTTCTGCTGAATTAGTAAAAGTTAATATTGCAATTCCACTATTTTTTTTACTCCATTTATTAATTTCATAAGCACTTTTTATGCCTAAAACTTCTGTTTTCCCACTTCCTGGGCATGCCTTTAAATAAATATTCTTATTCATATCAGACAATATATAGTCATCTTGTTCTTTATTTAAATTTTCAATGCAGCTAACTCCTTTTTTAATACATTTTTCTTTTATAATTCCATCACATAATTCAATATTATTGCACTCACTTCTTTTGCATATTTGCTTACATATCTCTGCCTTCAATTCATTCATAACCTAAAGCTCCTCTACTTCTAATCCTAGTACGAACTTTACTGCATCTCCAATATATGATGGCACTATGAACTTTTCATTATTATCAATCTTTTCTAGTAATTGTTGTGCAAACATTCCTTTTCCAATAATATTGCTATCAATTTTATTCAGTACATAACCTGATATTCTATTTATATTTGACTGTAATTCATCTTTTTCTATTTGTTCCTTATATTCTAATAATGACTTTTTTATATCTCCATCAGTTTCTAAATTCTCTAATAAAATATCAATCATTATCTTTAAGTTATCTTTAAATAATCCTAAGTCATATTCAAAAGTTTTTAGATTTTTAAACACTCTACAATTACTAGTCATATTTTTTAATTGATCTATTAAATATAATTTAGGATTTGTTCCTTCCTCTTGACTATCAAAAGTTGGTGTGCTTTCTTTCTTAGGATCATTATCTGTAAGTGCAACACATCTTATTGGAATAAATTCTGTAGCACTATATTCTACTTCTTCAAGTTTATCTTTAGTTTTTAATTCTTTAATTCTTTTTTGGTATGAATCTTTAGTTTCATTATCTCCTCTTTCAGGATAATTAATTTTATATCCCCTATACAATTGCATAAATGAATCTATAAATATTCCATTCATATTTATTACCGACACACCTGCTTCCTCCAATGATTGGGGAACATCCTTTTCAGGATTATTATCCTTATATTGTTTTAAAAATATCTTTGCTAATTTAGGAATTAATAATGCCTCTGCTAATCCTTCAACAAGTATTACCCCTTTAGAAAATAATAATACTGATTTAGTTGTATCCAACCATCTATTTAAAAACTTTTCTGCCTTCTCTTCCATATTGCATTCTTTTAATTGAATTGCTTTTATTTTATTATCATCTACAACGTTCATACTTATAATATTCTCAATTAATGTGGCTGACACAATATTGGGGGAATGAGTAGTAATTAATATCTGAATCTCACTTTTTTTAGCTTCTTCTTGTAAATAATTTAATAATTTTATTTGTAATTGTGGATGTAAATGAGCTTCTAGCTCTTCAATTAGTAAAATTCTAGGTGAAGAATAATTATCTCTCAACCCTTCAAACTCTGCTAATACTGTTGCTAAATAAATTAAATTATTATATCCCAAACTATTCTCAAATAAATTCCTAAATTCAACATCTGAATTGGGATTTATTTTAGGGAAAAACATAACTTTCAACGATTCTACGACTCTTTCATAATTGACATCATTAAATTGAATCTTTGTCTTCTGTCCAAAAATATTACCCAAAGATTCTTTTAAACTATCATTAATTAACTTATTAGCTTCCCCTATATATTTCGTTGCTGCTATTTCATCATTAAATTTTTTAAATTTCTCTTCTACATCCATCAACTCCCCATTTTGTCTTTTCTCTGTAAGTTCACGTTGTGATAAATTCAAAAGTAATCTTGAAAGTCTTGATCCCCTACTTGCTTTTAACTTCTTCTCGGCATCTCGTAGTGGTGGTAAATAAACACATTGTATATCATTTAATGGCTCCCACTCAAAAATACTACTTGTTGACTCCCCTCCCCATACTTTCCTTTTAAAATTGTTTCGTTTATCAAGTTTCTTATCTATACTTAAATTTAAAATCGCATTAAAGTCGTTATCAAGCCATGTCAAATACTCAACTTTCTTTTCTTCTGATAATCCATAAAATTTCCCCTTTATTCTTATTTGTTCTGATTTTATTTTATTGTCTAATGATGTATAAAAATCTTCATCATATATACTACTTCTTGAATATTCATCTTCATTTAACAACATTCTTATTGCATTGATAATAGTACTTTTGCCACAACCATTTTCTCCAACAATAACATTTAGTCCTGGATTAAATTTTACTTTAACTTCCTCATTAAATACTCTATAACCTTTAACTGATATTTCAGATAAATACATACTTTTCTCCCATCCCTAAATCATTTATAATATTACCCTAATTTTACCATAATACCTTATAAAATACCTTATTATTGAATAAAATGTATTAATTTATATTATAATTTCTCTAATATATTATTAATTAACTAATATAAATTATGTAATTTTTCGGGTTTACATCCATATCTCTACTGAATCTGGAATACCAGACTTTAGAAGTGCAAATGGTTTATATAGTGAAAAGCTAAAGATTAATTTCACTCCTGAGCAATTAGTATCTCATAGTTTTTATGTTAAATATCCAAAGGAGTTTTTTAATTTTTATAAAGAAAAACTTATATACCCTAATGCTAAACCAAATGCTGGTCACATTGCACTAGCTAAACTTGAAAAAATGGGTAAACTTAAAGCTATAGTTACTCAAAATATAGATGGACTTCATCAAGCTGCTGGTTCTAAAAATGTTTATGAACTTCATGGATCAGTTTTAAGAAATTATTGTACTAAATGTCATGCTTTTTATGATGAAAAGTTTATTTTAGATTCTAAAGGTATTCCGACTTGTCCAAAATGTGGTGGAATAGTTAAACCTGATGTTGTTTTATATGAGGAAGGATTAGATGAAGCTACTATTCAAGGTGCAGTTAGAGCAATATCTCAGGCTGATACTTTAATTATTGGCGGAACTTCTTTAGTTGTTTATCCAGCAGCTGGACTTATTGATTACTTTAGAGGAAGAAATCTTGTCCTTATAAATAAGAGTTCTACTCCAGCTGATAATAAGGCTGATTTAGTTATTCATGATTCTATTGGTAAAGTATTAAGTAAAGCTGTTGATTTATTATAATAATACTATTAAAGTATAAAATCATTTATTAAAATCTATAACATAAAATATAGCTAATCACATTTGTGATTAGCTATATAAATTTATTTTATCAAATTTTTAATTAATAAGATTATTGTTAATTTAAGCTAGACAGTTCCTTATTTATTAAAGCTTTCCTACTAAATCTAAGCTAGGTGATAGAGCCTCTTCTCCTGGTTCCCATTTTGCTGGGCACACCTTATCCCCATATTTAGCTACAAATTGAGCTGCTTGAACTTTTCTTAAAAGTTCCTCTGCATTTCTTCCAATACCATTATCATGGACTTCATATGCTTTTATAATTCCTTCTGGATTTATAACAAATGAACCTCTTAAAGCTACTCCTTCTTCTTCTATCATAACTTCAAAATCTCTTGCTAATTTTCCAGTTGGATCTGCTAGCATTGGGTATTTAATTTTTCCTATAGTTTCTGAAGTATCTGCCCATGCCTTATGTACAAAATGTGTATCTGTTGAAATTGAGTATACTTCACAACCTATTTCTTTAAATTTATCATAGCTATCTGCAAGTTCACCTAGCTCTGTTGGACATACAAATGTAAAATCAGCTGGGTAAAATACAAATACTGACCACTTACCTTCTAAATCCTTTTGAGTTACCTCTTTAAACTCATCATTTTGATAAGATTGTACTTTAAAATCTGAAACTTTTTTGTTTATTAATGACATAACCATTCCTCCTTAATTGATAATTATTATCACTTACTATTTGTAATTAATAATAATTATCTTTTAATAGTTTGTCAATAGTGTTTTGAAATAAAAATAATATTTTATGTAATTTTTTTAATTCTTATTCAAATAAATAACTTTAAATATATCCTATGTACTTATATTTAACTACTTGCTACTACTTTATAGGTTGTTAATTTTCTAAGTTCTTTAATTTGCATAATTAACCCTATGAAAATCATAATGAAATCTACTAATGGTTGTGTAAACCAAATTGCTTCCACTCCAAAAAATTTTGGAAGTAATATCATAGCAGGTACAAATAAAATTAATTGTCTAAACATTACAATTATTCCAGCCTTTTTCCCATCACCAATAGCTTGAAAAAATGTAATTGTCATTACCATTAATCCATATAAAATAAATACACTATAAAATAGTCTAAAGTTATTAACTCCTGCATTTATAATTTCATCACTAACATTAAATAAACTTAGCATATGTTTTGGAATTATTTCTGATGGAATCCAAAATATTGCTGCAAGGAACATTCCACCCATAATAAAAATTCTCATTGTTTCTTTAACCCTATCAAACTGTTTTGCTCCATAATTTGTTCCTATAATTGGTTGTAACCCTTGACTCATTCCCCATAAAGGTATAAATGAAAATCCATATATACGAAGACTTGCAGCCATTAATATTCCATTTGCTTCTCCTCCATATTTAAAGGCACTTTTATATAATATAGTTTGTTGTATCATAAATAATAATTGCATCATCATTGCAGAAACCCCGACTCCAAACATTTCAGGATAAATTTCTTTTTCAATTTTAATTTTTCCTATTTTTACATCTTTACTTTTATTTTTAAAATAGTATAGGGTTACTATCCCTTGAACTATTTGTGCAATAATTGTTGCTATTGCTGCTCCTTCTATTGCTCTATCTCCCATTAGTTTCATAAAAATAGGATCTAAAATAATATTTAGTAATGCTCCAAGTCCCATAATAAGCATTGCCTTTTTCATAAGACCTTGTCCTCTCATTACCATATTGGCACTTTGAGTAAAATTAACAAACAAAGAACCTAAAAATATTACTCTTAAATATCTAACTCCTAATGTTTTTATTTCATAGGTTGATCCTAAAAAGCTTAAGAAACTTTCAGCAAATATTATCCCAAATATAGTAATTGTAATTGAAAAAATTAAATTCCATACAACTAGATTACCCATAATTTTATCTACTATCTTTTTATCACCTTTTCCTAAGGCTCTTGATAAAATCGATGCAGAACCAACTCCTATTAAAGTAGATATTCCACTATTTATAAAGGTTAGTGGCATAGCTACGCTAATAGCTGTCATAGCTTTTTCACCAATGATTTGACCTGCAAATATCCCATCCATTAAAGGATATAAGCCAATAACAATCATTCCTATTACCGCAGGTACACAAAGTTGTATCATTAAATTAAAGGGCTTTTTTGTAAGCATTTGTTTTCTAATATCTAATTCCATATAATAATACCTCCTAATATTAATTACTTATCAAAATAAAGTTTTATTTATAAAACTAATATCTATATGATAAACATTATCAATTAAGAAGTATCTCTTCCACTCTTAAAAGTCAAAAATCTATCCATTTAGACTTTAAACTTTGAAGGTGAAACTCCATATTCCTTTTTAAAGGCTGATGAAAATTTTGCTGGATTTAAATAACCTATTTCAAGTGCTATTTCTGCAATAGATAGCTTTCCCTCTATTAATAATTCCTTTGACTTTTCAAGTTTAATCTTTTTTACATAACCATAAAGACTATCTCCATATAATTCTTTAAATTGAGTTTTTAAACTAGTTGGTGATATTTTAAACCTTTTGGATAATTCATCAATAGTATAATGAACTGTTAAATCCCTTACTAATAAGTTCTTAATACGTTTAATAACTATTACTTGCTTTTTAGTTAAATAGGATTTTTTTATCTCCCCCTTTTCCCAATCTAAATTTGTAATAAACAATAATAATTCTAATACTTTTATCCTTAAATATTCTTTCATAAAATTATTTTCTGCATGATAAAATTCATAAAAAATATGTTCTAATCTTTCATCTGATCTATAAATTTTAACTTTTAAATTACTTACCAATCTATATACTTTGTTTAAGTCAATTCCAAATTCTTTTAATAATTTATTTTCCTTTAATTTGTCATAGGATAAAAATATAGAAACTCCATGATAGTGCTTAGTTGGAAAATACGAATAATCATTTTTATCAAATTTTAAATCTGATATGGAAAGGTCTCCTTCTGAAATATAAGCAATATTTCTATCATCACATAAATATTCAGAACGCCCTACAAAGCAATGGTTAATTTCAATAATATTTGATTCAAATTGTCCATTTGATTTATAAAACTCCATATGAATATCATTAAATACTACATGTATACCTTCATATACATTAAAAACTGTAATTACCCCTTCTCCACTACTGTTAGCTATAGTAAATCTAATTCCATCATCACCAAAAGGAGCTTCATGTAAGTCCATACCATATATATTTTTTATTCTTTGCAAAGTACCACCTCCCCCATCATATATTTTCATTAAATCTTTAAAATTCTTTACTTATATTGTAATTTTACTATATTCTACCATAATGTACTTAAAAATTGGGCTATGTTTTAAACTAGTATTGATTTTAGATAGAACTGTAAAACATAACCTAAAATTTAAATATTAATAAGTAATCGAATAATCTAAGGTACTAAGAAATATATTTATAATATATAAATCTTTCGGGAGCTTCTAAAATGAAATATATTATATTTTTATTATTAATTTTAGCCATAGTTTTTCTTGTAATATATTATGAAAAGAAATTATTCTCTAGTAGAAGACAACTACTAGTTGCAAATAGTCAAATTGATAATTTGAGAAAAAGAGTACCTAAGAATAATAGAAAATCAGATAAACTTGAAATTAAATTTCTATCTCCAACTTCTACAATGGGAATAATAAATGAAAATTCTAATGTATACATATCCCCTTTAGAATTTTCAAGTTTACTGCAAAAGGTACCAGTAAAAATGGAAGTTAGAATTTTAGATAAAGCAGAAATTAATATGGAAAATTGGTATTATATAGCCTTACCTTTAGATAATAATATAAATTCAAGAGGATGGATTAATGAAAAAAGTTTTTCATGTTTTTATAGTTCCTCCAAAACTGTCTCAAAAGATACTAATTAAAAATACTTTTAACCCTATAATAATTTAAAATAATAAACCTTTAAAGAAATACTACAACTTCTTTAAAGGTTTATTATTTTTCTTATATATTTTTTATCTAGTTAACCTTATTACCATAAATATTATATAAACAATTATTGTAACAATAAATGGCCAATCTAATATTCTTTCTGTTGATTCTGTAGAAATTAATGTTTCTCCATAGGACCTATCACTTATTTCTACTTCCTTAACTCCTCTTGCTTTACCCCATTTATCTAATTTTTTTATAACTAAATATGCAAGTACTACTGCTATTACTAAATTTATTGCTGCACCTTGAAGTAGATGAAGTTTTTCATAAAGGGTAAGATTCATAATAGCATCTGCTCCTCCTTTTGGATTTGTTATGCCAATAACATTTGCTAACTTTTGAACAGTTATTGATGTTCCATTTATTATAAAGTGCATAATCATTGAGGCAAATATACTTCCAGTTACTCTAACTGCATATGCTAAAATAAATCCAAGTACAGCTGCATATAAAAACTGCTGAGCATCTAAATGGAATATTCCAAAGAAAAGTCCTATAACTAAAGCAGCTTTAAACCTACTTTTCCCATTATATCCTGATAATACGATTCCTCTTAATGTAATTTCTTCTGTTATAGCTGGCATAATAGCTACAATTGCTAAAAGTACTAAATAAGGTGTTCCTGATATTGAAGTTATTAAAGTACCTATATTATTTTTAAAGAAAAATCCACTTAAAAGTCCAAAGAACCCCATTATAGGTACACATATAAATCCAAGCATAATTACAAATATTAAATCTTTTAGTGGTAATAAATGAAATCTAAATGTCTCTTTTATATTACATTTAGTCACAATTACATATATAATAGCAGGAATTATAAATAATATTAGATGATTTAGTACTAACATTAACCTTATATCTCTTAGTCCAATTAAACGATACATAGGAATAAGTACAAAGGGCATAAATATTTCTAATAGTATTATTATTAGAAAATATACATTTGCTCTAAAAATTTTCTTCATATTTTTCTCCTTTTTTCTTTTTATAAGTATAATTTTAAAATATTAGGAGATAATATTCAATGAGGCTATTTGCTTCATTAATTAATCGCCTCTCCCCCATTTTATTTATATACATGAATCATCCCTCTTAGGCTTTAAAAGCAAAGAGGGATTTTTCTTTTCTTCTACCCATCTTTATTTTTTAATAAAGCATACTTTAATTAAATTTTAGATAAAACTCCATAAATATATGTTACTATGAGTTATTTTAATAAAACTTTTCTTATTATATTTAATGCAGTCATACTAGCTCTATTTCTAACTTCATTTCTATCTCCAGTAAATATATGTTTATAAGTTTCTACTTTTCCATCTACATATATACCAAAGTATACAAGTCCCACTGGTTTTTCTTCTGTTCCACCACCAGGTCCTGCAATTCCTGTTGTTGATATTCCAATTCTAGCTCCAGCTCTCTTTGCAATACCTTCTGCCATTTCCCTTGCAGTTTCATGACTTACAGCACCATACTTTTCTAGTGTTTCTTTCTTTACATTTAATGTTCTCATCTTTGCTTCATTTGAATAAGTTACTGCCCCCTCAAGAAATACCTTTGATACACCTGGATACTCTATTAATTTTGCTGATAGTAATCCACCTGTACAAGATTCACTTACTCCAATTGTCATATCTTTATCTACTAGCATTTTTGCTACAGTATCTTGTAGTGTTACATCTCCAGTATTATAAACTGCATCTCCAAGTCTTTTTAAAACTTCTTCTTTTAATGGTTTAATAAGTTTTTTTGCTTCCTCTTCACTTTTTGCCTTTGCTGTTATTCTAAAGGTTACTTCTCCTTCTTTAGCATAAGGTGCTATTGTTGGATTTTTGCCATTATCAATTAAGTCTTGAAGCTTATGTTCTGCCATGCTTTCTCCAATTCCAAAAACTCTAAGAACTTCTGAAACTATAGTATCACCTGTAAGTTTTTCTAAATATTTTCTTACTCCATTTTGGAACATAGGTTTCATTTCCCTTGGTGGTCCTGGTAAAACTACTATTACTTTATTATCTTTTTCAAATATTGCACCTGGTGCTGTTCCATTATCATTATCTAATATTATTGCTTCCTTTGGAAAATATGCTTGTTTTTCATTGCTTTTTACACAATCTCTACCCATTTTTTTAAAATATGCTTTTATCTTCTTTAAACTTTCTTCATGAAGACACATATCCATTCCTAGAAATTCTGCAACTAATTCTTTAGTCATATCATCTTTAGTTGGTCCAAGTCCACCAGTAGTAATTATAATATCACTTCTATTAAAGGATCTTTTTAGAGCTTCTAGTATTCTCTCTTTGTTATCACCAACTACTTCATGATAATATACATCCAGTCCTAAATTTGCTAATTCTCTTGAAAGATATTGTGCATTAGAATTTAAAATATCTCCTAAAAGAATTTCAGTTCCTACTGCTAATATTTCACACTTCATATTATCCCTTCTTACATAAAATTATTTAGTTCATTTCTATATTTTCCATATACATATATTTTATTATATATTATTTTTACCAATAAGAATAAGGATGATAGTTAACCTTTTGTAAAGTTATACTATCATCCTAAGTTAAATTCAAATTTTTTATTTGGCTATCCCTAGACATAAAAAGGTCTAGGGATAGTTTATATAAAAAATCCTTCCTCTCATTACACAGAGTTTATTGCATGGGCGGGTTTATATATTCCTTAATTATATGGAAGTTAAGCAATATATAAATATGTATGAGAGAAGAGAATTTATTCGTCTTCCCTAATTAATATTTCCTCTTCCTACAATATCATATGCAAAAAAATCTTATTATATTCAAAATTTTTATTTACCAACCTTGCTTTTCTTCCTCTTCAGTAAAATGGCTTCCATCATTTTTAAATTCTATTTTAAAATTATCACCGTCTACTATAACCTTTGTAAGAGTTGCTTGTCCCATTACATCGTTATTAGCCTCTTCATCATTAAAAAATGCTAAAATTGCCTTTAATGTTATTCCATGTCCAACTATTAATATACTTTTATCTTCACTTTCTTTAAGTATATCTTTCATTGCTGAATTTACTCTTTCCCTAACTTCTCCTAATGTTTCTCCATTTGGAGCACGCATCTCTAAATTTCCTCTCATTATAGCTGAAATATCCCAATCTGGATTTTCTTTCATAACTTCTTCTGTTATTTGTCCTTCATAATCTCCAAAGTTCATTTCTTTTAAGCCTTCATGAGTTTTAATTTCTATATCTTTATCTCCTCTTACTATACAGGCAGTTTTGTAAGCTCTTTCAATAGGACTTGTATAAATTTTATCTATTTTTATATCTGCCATTCTCTTTGAAAGTTCCTTTGCTCTATTTAGTCCAAATTCAGTAAGTGGAGAGTTTCCATGTCCTTGCAATCTTTTTTCTAAATTCCACTCAGTTTGTCCATGTCTTGTTAAATATACTGTAACCATAAATTTTCTCCTTTTTTCCTCTGTTATTTATAAATCCTATAATATATGCATAACTAAATATATTATATCTCTCTTACATAAATAATCCTTAAATTATTTCTTAAATATATTTTTCTATTTTATTTTGAAAAATCCTCTCTCTTTATATTTACCTAAAATTATTTCATAAAGTTTTGCATAAATTTCTTTAATTTATTCTCTATTAAATACTATTTATTAAAAGGTTATATTTTAAATAGTATTGATTTTATTATTTATATTCATTAATAAAAAATAAAGGAGTTAGACAAAAATATTTTCATCCTAACTCCTTTTATAAATTACAAATATTAAATTTAACTAACTTCTTTTACTTCTTTAAAGGAAATCCAGCCTTTTTTTGCAATATAACGCATATATGGAACAATTCTGTGAATTGAACTATCTATATTTTCATTACATTCTTTAGCCATCTTTTTTGCAATATCATAAATAGAATTTTTTCCATCTATAAAAAGCCATGCCTTTGAACATAAGTTATCAAAAGTTACATCACAGGTAGGAGACTTTTTATAAAGCCATCCTACAAACCTTTTTACAGGGTCCTTAACAGAAAAATATATTACAACTTTATCTTCTACTACCTTCCAATTATCATGCTTAATTTCAGGTACATAAAGTAGAAAATTATAATTTGCTTTTTTATTTTGCTTTTTTACTTCCTTATCTTTATCTTTTTTTAAAAAACTAGTCATATTACTTACTTGCCTTTTCATTTTTTATTTTAAAGTCTTTTCCACCTTTAACAGATGAACTGTAGAACCAATAAGAAAGAATTAAGAACATTACAAGTGGTAACCAGTTACTTTGAGTAATACTTGGAATTATATTAGCTCCAAATCCAATATGAATTCCCATAGTAGTAAATATTGCAACTATTATTCCCATAATTGCACCACCTGCAACAAGTCCTGATGCTGTAAGAACACCTTTTTCAACTGCTTCACCTTTTGCATCTTTATCTTCTTCCTTTTTAAATCTCTTTTCAACTAAAACTCTTACAACTCCACCAAATAAAATTGTAGCATTTAAAGTTATTGGAAGATATACACCAAGTGCAACTGGTAAGATTGGAATTCCAACCATTTCACAGAATATTGATATAAATGCTCCTATGAATACTAAAGTCCAAGGAATTTGTCCTGTTATAATACCATCAGCTAACATTTTCATAAGTGTAGCTTGAGGTGCTGGAACATTTACTGAACCTAATCCATAAGCTTTATTTAGCATAAATATAACAACTGCAACTATAACTGCTGAAAACATTACAGCAACCCACATCCATATATGGTTATCCTTTGGTGTACCACCAATTATAAATGTTGTTTTTAGTCCTTGAGATGATGCACCTGCAATTCCTACTGCAGCTGCAACTATTGAAGTTACTATTAATGATTTTTCTATACCAACTGATCCACTAAGTCCAGTTAATCTGAATATAATTGCTATAAATAATAATGAAGCAATTGCCATACCAGAAACTGGGTTATTAGATTCACCAATTATACCAACCATTCTTGCTGATACAACTGCAAAGAAAAATGCAAATAATACAGCTAATACTCCGCCTAAGATTCCAGCTTTAATCATTGGTAAAAGCCATGTAGCAAAAAATCCTACTAAAGCTGCTCCTATAAGCCATACTATTGGAGTTTCCTTATCTGTTCTCTTTGTATTTGCAGTATGCTTTTCTTCTTTAACAACTCCTACCATAGCTTGCTTAAAACTATTTATTATAGTAGGCATTGATTTTGCAAGAGATATAAATCCTCCCATTGCAACAGCACCTGCACCTATATATTTAATATAATTTGACCATATTTCCATAGCTGACATTTGTGATATTAGTTTAGTTGATGGGAATATAACATAATGTAATCCTGCCCCAAAGAATTTTATTAGTGGTATTAATCCAAACCATGCAACTAATGAACCACCAAACATTAATAATCCCACTCTAACACCAACTATAAATCCTACTCCAAGAACTGGTGCTAAAGTATCTAAACCTATCATTGTTCCTTGATATCCTTTAAAAATATAAGTTGTTTGACCTTTCCATAATTGAAAACCATCTGAAAATAAATTATATAATCCACCAAGACCAATACCAGTTAAAACTGTTTTAAATGAACTTCCACCTTGGCTTGCTGTAACTAAAACTTCTGATGCAGCCATTCCTTCTGGATAGATTAAAGTTCCATGTTCTTCTACTATTAAATATCTTCTAAGTGGAGTAATAAAGAATATACCCATTGATCCACCTACAATTATAATAATTATTATAGTTAACAAGCTTATATTAAATCCAGCAAGAATAAGTGCAGGTAATACGAATACTGCACATCCAGCTGCAGCTTCCCCCATACCTGATAGTGAGCAAGCAAGATTAGCTTCTAGAATATTATTTCTTTTAAAAGAGCCTTTTAATATTCCAACAGCTAATATTGCTCCTGGAATAGCTGATGCAATTGTCATCCCTACTTTAAGTCCAAGGTACGCATTTGCAGCTGCAAATATACATGCAATAAGTATTCCAACTATTACTGAATATCCTGTCGTCTCTGGCATTACATCAGAAGTTGGCACAAAGGGTACATAATCTTCTCCTTTACAGCCTCCATAGGCTGTAGCTGATAATTTTTTCTTTTCTTGAGGCATTTTGACCACTCCTTAAGTTGTAAAAGCCACTACAAATATTAAGTAGTGACTTTTCTTAGATTTAATTAATTATTTCATTTCCTTTAAAACTTCTAAAAGTAATTTATAAGTTCTTTCAGTTGATGAAATACATAAATGTTCATTCTCAGTATGAGCATCATAAATACTAGGTCCGAAACTTATCATATCTGTATCTTTCATAGTTTCTTTAAATAATCCACATTCAAGTCCAGCATGTATAGCTGATATTTCGGCATCCTTATTAAATAAGTCTTTATAAACCTTTTTGCAAAGTTCTCTTATCTTTGAATCAGGATCATATTGCCATTCAGGATACTCAGAAATTTTTTCAAACTTAGTATTTGTTCTTTTAGCTATAACTGATAATGTATTAAACACTTCATATTTTAAGCTCTTAATAGAACTTCTTATTGATATTGTCATTTCTATTCCATTTTCATTAGTTTTTATAACTGCTAAATTTAAACTAGTTTGAACTAATCCTTCTATATCCTTACTCATATTTTGAACTCCATTTGGAGCTGCAACTAAGAAATCTACTAATTCAGATGTCTTTTTAGCTGTAAATTGTTTATTATTTTCAGAGCAGCAGTTACATTCACTAATTGATAAATTAGGATCAGCAACTCTATATTCAACCTTAAAGTCATCTTCCATCTTCTTATATATATCTTTAACCTTTTTAATATCTTCTTCATTTTTTACTGTTATTGATGCAATACATTCACGTGGAATAGCATTATGCTTTGTACCACCATTTATTTCAACTAAATTAAAGTCTACTGATTTACCAATTTCAAATAATAATCTACCCATTAATTTATTAGCATTTGCTCTTTGCTTAATTATTTCGATTCCTGAATGTCCTCCAAGTAATCCAGATACTTTTAATTGCATACAAGTTCCAGTCTTTTCTTCTAAATCATTTGAAAATGTTGCTTTAGTTTCAATTCCACCAGCACATCCAACTAAGAAAACACCTTCTTCTTCTGAATCGATGTTAAGTAACACTTTTCCATTTAAAGCTTTAGTATCTAAAGCCATAGCTCCATCCATACCAACTTCTTCAGCAGTTGTAACAACAACTTCAAGTGCTGGATGAGGTATATCATTTGAATCTAATATAGCAAGTGCATAAGCTACTGCAATTCCATCATCAGCTCCTAATGTAGTTTTAGTTGCGTATAGGTTATCTCCTTCGATTCTTAATTTTAAAGGTTCCTTCTCAAAATCATGATCACTATCAGCTGCTTTTTCACAAACCATATCCATATGACCTTGTATTATAACTGGTGTTGAATTTTCATAGCCCTTTGTAGCTGGCTTTCTTATGATTACGTTTAATGCTTTATCTTGAGTTACTTCAAGATTTCTCTTTTTAGCAAAATCTACAAGGTAATCACTGATTTCCTTTTCATGATATGAGCCATGAGGAATCTTTGTTAGTTCTTCAAAAAACTCGAATACTTTTTTTGGTTCTAAATTTTCACATACTGACATAATTATCGCTCCTTCTTGTATGAACATTAAATATTGTTCTACAAACTAATTAATTTTTATATTTAAAATTAATTTAAAACAGTAAGTATTTAAATCTCACTATATTTATATTAATTTATTTTTTTGTATTTTATTAGACAAAACTATGTACTTACAATGAATTTTAAAATGTTAACAAATAGTTTTCCATTACTACTCTTCCACTGCATTTTTTAATTATACTAATAAAAATACCTACAAAATCATTTAATGATAATTTTGTAGGTAATAATAATTTTACTTATTTAATTCTAAAAGTGCTAATGCAACTGCTCCTATAACCCCTGCGTCTGTGCCAAGTCCTGCTGGAACTATAGTGCAACTTTCTGCCATAGATTTAAAACATCTTTTATTAACTACTTCACGAACTTTATCAAAAACTATATCTCCAGCTTTTGATACTCCCCCACCAATAACTATCATTTCAGGATCAAATATTGAAATTGCATTTGCTATTCCAATTCCTAAATAATTTAATGCTTCATCAATTATTTCCTTTGAAACTTCATCACCTTTTTCAGCTTCTTTAAATACTTCATATGAAGTAATAGTTTCATAATTTTTAAGTGATGTTTCAACTTTACTTCTTACAGCTTCTTGTCCTCTTTTACCTATTGCTGTTCCTGATGATACCGCTTCTAAACATCCTATATTTCCACAATTACATCTTGGTCCAAATGGTGCAACTGTCATATGACCGATTTCTAAAGCATTTGATGTATTTCCTCTACATATGTTACCATCAACAATTGCTCCTCCACCGACTCCAGTACTTACTGTAAAATAAACCATATTCTTTTTGCCTTTTCCAGCACCTAGCATATATTCTCCAATTGCTGCAACATTAGCATCGTTATCTAAAAATACTGGAACGTTGAATTTATCCTTTAAAGGTTTTACTAAATTAAAATTAGTAAATGGTAAATTTGGAGTAGTTATTATTATACCTTTTTTTGAATCTAAAGGTCCTGGTGAACCTATTCCTATACCATCAATTTCTTCTATACTAGCATCACCTTCATTAATAACAGATTGTATGCTTTTTATAATTCTCTCTAAAACTCTCTCTTCCCCTTCATGGGCATTTGTAGGTATTATGCTTTGTGCCAAAACATTTCCTTTAAGGTCTGCAAGTGCAGTACTTATTTTTGTGCCACCTAGGTCTACCCCAACTACATATTTATTCATATAAACCTCCTCAATATAATTGATTAATATATTTTTATATCTACATATAAAAATAGGACTTACTATTCTATTTTAATATATTTATAGAAATAATAAAGTCCTTATTGTTATTAGTTTAACTATTTTTATTTTTTATAAATTTTTGTGTGCTTTTATGAAATAGTTTCCATTGTTGTCTATACCTTGATTGTCAACAGTAAAACTATTATCTTGTAAAATTGAATTTATTGTGCTTAAATTATCTTTATTTTCTTTATCTATTGATATTGTAAACTTATCTTCTTTATCCACTATACATAAATAATCATAAATATTGCTATATTCACTTAGACCTATACTTCCATGTATATCCATCTTATAATCCGACATAATTTCTCATCCTTCCATCTAAAAAAAGAATATAAATTAACTTAAGTATATTATATGTAATTAACCTTAATTTATTACAAAGAATACTATATAAAATTCTTCCAATTTCAATAGATTAAACCATTCCTTAACTCCATTTCAAGAAATTAATTATACCTCCATAATAACCTCTTTTTTTAACAATCATAAATAAGCCTTTAACTAAAACATATTAATTTATTTTAATTAAAGGCTATATTTTAAATTAATTTTCTTTTTTACTATTTTCAATTATTTTAATAGCTTCATTTTCTGGTACTTCTTCATATCTTTCAAATTCCATTTTATATTCCCCTCTAGCTTGGGTAATTGACTTAATATCTGTTGAATACTTAAACATTTCTGCAAGTGGTACCTCGCAAATTATACTTTGATTATTTTCCTTTGGTTCTATTAAAACTATTCTTCCACGCTTTTTATTTATATCACAAATAATATCTCCCATATATTCCTCAGGTACTGTTATAACCACCTTCATAATAGGTTCTAAAAGAATTGGTTTTGCATTTTCAAGTCCCTTTTTGTATGCAATAGAAGCTGCAATTTTAAAGGCCATTTCTGAAGAATCAACAGGATGATGTGAACCATCATAAAGTGTTGCTCTAAGACCTATAACTGGATACCCTGCAAGTACTCCTTCTTTTATGCAATCCTTTAATCCTTTTTCAACTGCTGGTATAAAGTTTCTTGGAACAGCACCTCCTACTACCTTATCTACAAATTCTAAATCCTCTTCCCCATCATATCTTCTTTCAAATTTTATTTTTACATCCCCATATTGACCATGTCCACCAGACTGTTTCTTATGCTTTCCTTGAACATCTGAAGTTCCCTTTATAGTTTCCCTATAAGGAACTTTAGGTTCTCTCAATATAACCTCTGTTCCAAACTTATTTTTGATTTTACAAGCTATAACTTCTAAATGAGTTTCTCCCATTCCTGATATAATAAGCTCGCCAGTTTCCTTATCTCTTCTTACATCAAAGGTTAAGTCTTCCTCTAATAGTTTGTTTAAAGTTAATGATATTTTCTCTTCATCTCCCTTTGCCTTTGGAATTACTGCCATAGATATTACAGGTTCTTTAAAATTAAAATTCTCATAAGTAATTTTAAAACTTGGATCTACTAATGTATCTCCTGTACCTGTAAATTGAAGTTTTGATACTCCTCCAATATCTCCAGCTACTATCTCCTTAGTTAAAACTTGATTTTTTCCCCTCATAAAAAATATATTTGATAACTTTTCACCTTTTTTCTTATTTGAATTTATTACAGACATATCATTTTTAAGTTTTCCTGTAATAACTCTAAATAAAGATATTTTACCTACAAATGGATCTACCACAGTTTTAAATACTATTGCTGAAAAAGGTCCATCTTCTGATAAACAAAGATACTCCTCTTCTCCATTTTCATTAATAGCCCTTTTTGCAAGGGATAGTTCTGGAGATGGAAAACATTTAATTACATCATCTAAAAAAGAATTCATTCCTATTGCTTTAATTGAACTTCCACACATTACAGGTGCTATATCCCCTGTACTGCATCCATTTATTAATCCTCTATAAATTTCTTCATCACTTAAACTTCCTTCTGAGAAGTATTTTTCTAGTAATTCCTCATCATTTTCTGCAACAGCTTCCATTAACATTTCTTTACACTCATCTATTTTTTCTTCTAAATCTTTTGGAATTTCAATTGCTTCTATTTTATTAGTTCTTAAATTATAAACTGTAGCCTTTTTTGAAATTACATTAATTACTCCACTAAAACTATCTTCTTTTCCTATTGGATATTGTATAGGTACTACCCCTTCTCCAAATTTCTCTTTAAGATTATTTAATGTTTTATCAAAGCTAGAATTTTCTCTGTCTAATTTATTAATAAAAAAAGCCTTTGGCATCTCTATCTTTTTACAAAAATCCCATGCTTTCTCCGTTCCAACTTCAACGCCAGATACTCCACAAACAACTATTACACCAATATCAACTGCTTTTATACCTTCAATAAATTCACCTTCAAAGTCAAAGTATCCTGGTATATCTACTAGATTCACCTTTTTATTTTCCCATTCTAATGGCGAAACCGTTGTAGATAAAGAAATCCCTCTACGTTTCTCCTCTTCATCAAAATCTGAGGTAGTTGTTCCATCTTCAATTTTTCCAAGTCTACTTATTGTATTTGTACTATATAATAGTCCCTCTACTAAAGAAGTTTTTCCAGTTCCACCATGACCTATAAATCCAATATTTCTAAGATTTTTTATATGATAATCTTTCATATATAAAGCCCCACCCTTCTTAAACTCTCATATTAATTTTTATGAGAGTTTAAAAGGTTTTAGAATTACTTTATTTCTTCCCAGTAGCTATTTTTCAAGAAAAATTCTGCTCTACTTTCTGCTCTTTTAACTATGTCCTCATCATATCCAATAACTGATAATATTTTTATTGCATTTCTAGTAGTTGATCTTCCATCATATAATTTATAATCAAATATAATATTGTTATCTTTTATTTGTTCTTGAAAGTGACAATTATAAAAACTATTTTCTAAAATGTAAGTAAGCTCAATATCATGAGTTGCTGCTATACATATGCAATTTTCCTTACTTAAATGATTTAATATTTCCGTTGATGCAGAAATTCTCTCAATTGTATTAGTTCCTCTTAATATTTCATCAATAAAACATAATACAGGAATTTCTTCATTAACATTATCTAATATTCTCTTTAATGATTTACTTTCAACCATATAATAACTTTCATTAGAAAACATATCATCTTTTAATGCCATTGATGTAAATAATCTAAAATAGCTACTACTATATTCATCTGCAAAGGCAGTATATATAGTTTGAGCAAAAATAGAGTTTATTCCTATTGTTCTTAAAAATGTAGATTTTCCTGAAGCATTAGAACCTGTTATTAATAAACACTTATTTATATCAAGACTATTTTTAACTGGATTTTCAATTAAAGGATGATATATATTTTTAAAGTCTATTTTATTTTCAGCTTTATTGCTGCTAATAGTAAGATTTGGTATGCAATAATATTCAATTGCACCTCTAAAGGAAGCCACTGCAATTAAACTATCTATCTCTCCCACATATTTATATATGCTCTCTAAATCCTTCATATTGTTATATAAAGTTTTATTTATTCTTTCAAAGGTTCTTACCTCACGTAGAAAAAATAAATTAAAAATTTCATTAAAAGCTAATGCCTCACTTGTTGCATTAGTTGCATTAACAAATACAGACTTTTCTAATCCTTTTAATAAACGTAATGTCTTTTCAATATGTATATAATTTTCATTTATATTTTTATAATTTAATTTATAAATATCTTTTGCACAGTTAACTAAGGAAATCATATAAATATAATCTTCTATTCTATTTTCATATTTCTCTTTAGTTTTTTTATGTATGTACATGTTTAAAGCAATATTTAAACCCATTAATGCAAAAAAATAATTATAAGAAAATATCCCTAAGATAGTTAATAAAACTGGAGTTATTGATAAAATATTATATAAAACTAATCTTAATTTACTATTATCATTAACTACTTCTTCCTTATCTTTATAAAAATAATCTGATATGCAAAGTTTTTTCTTCTTACCTAATTTCCATAATTTTAATTGAATACCTTTTGCTATATTCTCCTTCTCTTCAAAGAATTTAATTAGTTTTTCTCTTTTCTTTAATTCATCTTCATTAAAAAGAGGTTTCCTTAAAATGTTATATAAAACTTCTTCTCCAACTGATGTCATAGTATTATTCATAACCTTAAAAATATCATCCATGTCTAAATCGCTCCATGTTATATCATCAATATGAAAACATGACTTTGTATTTTCAAAATATGCTTTTGTATATTTAAAATCTACTTTACTATTTTTTATACTTTGAAACTTACCCCATCTTCTATCTATTTCCTCTTTCATAAACTTGTTCATTTTATATTTTGAATAAATAAAAAATAAACTAAATACTAAAATTGTAATTATAAGTCCAATTACAAAATTCATAACCATCCCCCTTGAGCTTAATTATTTTTAAATTTATATATAAACTTAAAAATAATTATACTTTACTATATAAATTTTGTAAAAATTAAATTTTTTTCATAATAATAGTAATTTATTAAATATTTTTAACTACAATATTAAGCCATGTTAATTTAAGGTTAAAGATCTATTATATATTTGAATAGAAAAACATTTAAACTATATAATAGAAATGTAATTCATTAATAAATTTTATCAAAAGATATTTTTATTTCCTTTACACTATCTTTTGTTCTATCTTTTGATAAAAATAAGAATTTGCTTTTAATAAAAATACTCTAGCTAATTTAATTAGTTAGAGTATTTTTTATAGTAGTTTATTCTAATATAAAAAGAGTAAAACAAACAATCTAATATTTGTTTTACTCAATTTATAGTTATCATATATTTTCCACATCCACAGATACAACGTTATCAATACTTTGAATTTCTTTAACTAACTCAAAAGCATTCTCATTATTTTTAGTTTTTATTATATAATGAATAGAATACATGCACTCATCATTTTTTAAATTCTTTTCAGTCTTTATAGAAGATATTGTATACTTTTCATCTGATAATATGTCTGTTATTCTATCATCTGGATATTTTAAAACCTGTATCCTTATATCAAAGGTTTTAACAATATCTATTGCCTTTAAAAGATGTACATTTAATAACTTTTGCATAAATTTCAATATTACAATAACTATAAAGGTAGTGAAAATAGCAATCCAATAAAGTCCTGCTCCAGTAGCTAGTCCAATGGCTGCTGTTGTCCATATTCCCGCTGCTGTTGTTAGTCCCTTTACAAATTTTTTCTCCATAAAAATAGTTCCTGCTCCAAGGAAACTAATTCCACTAACTACTTGTGCTGCAATTCTACTTGGATCTAATCCTACATGATTTAAACTAAGAACATCACTAAAAGCATATTTTGAAATAATCATAAACATGGCACTTGCAAGTCCAACTAAAAAATGCGTTCTAAGACCTGCCTCTTTAGAATCCATTTCTCTCTCTAATCCAATTAATCCTGCCAAAACCCCAGCTAAAGCTATTCTTAAGAAAAATTCTAAACTATTTTGCATTTATTTTTCTTTTACTTTATTAATCAGTAAAAGCCCTCCTTCCCTAACATTATATGATTTTGTATATAATTTATTATAATATAAATTATTACTAATAAAAAATATGTTAGGAAATAGACATTTAAATTATTTTATACTTCTATATTATAAAAGGAGCAAAGCAAAATCATCATTTGCCTCGCTCCCTAATATATAACTTTATTACCTATTTCGTAAAAGGAGTTTTGTAATACTTACCTTCTACTAAACTTGCTACACCATTATTATAGAATCCTAAAAATTCTCCTTTATAGCTTGTTTCTTTTTTAGATTTAAGTTCTTTAACAACTTTTTTTGATGAAGAATTAACATAAACATTTCCTCTTCCATCAACAAAAATATCCTTTTTATTAACTGGTTCTTCTAATGTTATAATTTCTTCTTTAGAATACATATCATTTAAATTCTTTTTAACTATCTTATTTATTTTATTTCCTTGTACTTCTCCTAAGTATGCAACTCCATCTTCATCTATTCCTAATATTACAAGGCTCTCATTAGATTTTATAGCTATTCTTGTATTAGGCTGAGTCATATGAAGTATAGTTCCATTAGGAGCCATATATACTAATCTATCCTTTGTTGGAATTATTGAAATATCTCCTAACACCCTTACATTTAAAGGCACTTTAGTTGCAAAGTTTTGGTTTATATCAACTCTAAAAATGTGATTATTAATTTTAATATAAGTAACTCCTGTAATTGTTGATGCCTTTATATCAAAATTTTTATAACCTTGATTATATGGACAAACCTCTACTATTTTTTGATTTACTCCCTTTTCAGGTTCATAATTATAAAGAACTATTTCTCCATCTTCTATCTCTAAAGTTAAAAGCATATTTCTGTCTTCAAGCCAAACAGATCTTAGTATTTGATTATTATTAATGTTTTCTAATTGTTTTACATTTCCTGTGTTAGCATTGCATATCTCTAATTTTGTCTTATCATAGTAACTTACATACTTACCATCATAAGAAACTTTAATATCTTTTGCACCTGCTGGAATAGTAACATGTATTTTATTATTATCTTTTGTACTATTTATTGATACCTGTTGCATATCAACATTAGTATTATCTTTAAAATAAAATTTATCTAAGAAAAATAGCACCGTACACTGAAGTACAAGGGACACTACTATCCAGGATAATATCATTTTTACTTTTCTCATAGTCTCTCCTTTGTTATTTAACTATTATAGAAGAAGCAATATATCTTTCTCCAAGTCCATTTGACACGTCATTTATAACTTCTCCATTTAAATACATTGTAGATGATTTTCCTCCATCTAAATTAATAGCTGTAACGCATTTTCCTTTTGTAAGCATAAGAGATTGAAGTTCAGTCATAGTACATCCAATACTTCCTACAAGATTTCTTCCATCAATAACCATTAAAACTATTGATCCATCAGCTCTTTGTCCTATAGCTGTTCTTGGTGCAATACCTCTTGCTCCATTAGCTCCTCCTAAAGTTGTAGGTTCCCCATCCTTAATAAGTACTGGCTTAAAACTAACGGCTTCTTGAACATTTAATTCTTTAAGCTCTTTAGTAGAATACTTACCTGCAAGCATTTTACCTTCCTTTGTAATTGCCATACATTCTGTTTTCGTATTTTGTGTTTTTAAATCTGAAAATACTACTTTTCCATTTGAAATTATAATCCCTGTTGGTGTTCCACCATTGCCTGTCCAATTTGAATTACTGGAACTATCTACGAAAGCTCCTCCATTTACAGCTGCTACTGCATTATTGTCTACTGCCATTTCTGAAGTTGTTTCTCCCTTTTTGTACATATCCTTTGTATATGCAACTCTAACCCTTTTAGGATTTTTAATTACTAACATATGTCCATTATATTTTGAGTTTTCAAATTTATAAAGTTCTATTGTATTGTCTTGTTTTCCATTTACTTCAACTACAGAATTATTTTTAATTCCTAAGTTTTCATTTTGTTCATCTGATGAATTTAATATCTCATTAATTCTTTCCTTTGATAAAAACATTGTTGCTAAATATTGATGCTTCATTGTTGTCATTGCTGAACCAACATATATTCTCTTTGCATTATCAAAAGGTCCATAAAGTAATACAAAGGGTGCTGTAACGGCTGTAAATACCAATTCAAAAACCAAAAAGGCTACTATCGTTTTCCACTTCTTTTTATTTCTTCTTCTCCTTTTTCTCTTGTTTTCCATCAAAACTCTCCCATTTTAAAAAATTTATTCTTTATTATATACTATTTAAGTTTCTTTATAAACCCATTATAATATTATACTAACTTAAATATTATATTTAATTTCAGGAAATATAACAAGAAAACCCACTATTCTTAATAATAATTTAAAAGAAAAAGAGGAAAATCGACAAATTTTCCTCTTTAGTTCTTTTTTTATTCATTTTTTATATACAAAGCAAAACATTCATAAGGTCGTAGTTTTATATATGTTTTTACTTCAAAATCCCCATAATTACTAATTAGAATTTCTGAAGATTTTAAATCATATTCTTTTAAGGAAATGTTGGCTTCATTACCATAAAAATTACAAAATACTATAAGCTTATTATTATTTAAAATTCTTTCATAGGCTAATATATTTTTATCATTTTTTAGTATTGGTTTTATTTTTCCATTGCTAATTATTTCATAAGTTCTTCTTAAATTAATCAACTTCTTATAATAATTAAATATTGAATCCTTATCCTTTATATTATTATCTACATTTATTTCTTTATAATTTTTGGATAAATCTATCCATGAAATTCCTTTAGTAAAACCACTATTTTCACTTTCATCCCATTGAACTGGTGTACGTGAATTATCTCTGGATTTCTCCTTCAATATATTTAATATTTCTTTCTCACAACATCCTTTATTTTTAAGTTCATTATAAGCATTAATAGATTCAACATCTCTATAGTCATCTATACTTTCAAACTTTGGATTTGTCATTCCAATTTCTTCTCCTTGATATATATAAGGAGTTCCCCTCATTAAATGAATTGCTGTTCCAAGCATCTTACCACTTTTTTCATGAAAATTTAAGTCATCTCCAAAACGTGATAATACTCTTGGCTGGTCATGATTGCACCAAAAAAGTGCATTCCAACCACAACCTTCTTCCATTCCTACTTGCCAATTAAATAATATTTCCTTTAATTTATTAAAATCAAAAGACATTAAGCTCCACTTTTCTCCATTTAAATAATCAACCTTTAAATGATGAAAACTAAAGGTCATAGTAAGTTCTTTTCTTGAAGGCTTAGTATATTTTACACAGTTATCTATAGTTGTTGATGACATCTCTCCAACTGTCATAGTATCTTCGTATTTTGAAAATACTTCTTCATTCATTTCTCTTAAATATTCATGAATCTTAGGTCCATCTGTATAAAATTTTCTTCCATCATGATTTGAATCTTCTAAAGTATCATTTAAAAATCTTTGGTCTTTTGATAAAAGATTTACAACATCAAGCCTAAAGCCATCTACTCCCTTATCCATCCAAAATCTCATCATTTTATAAATTTCTTTTCTTAAAGTAGGATTTTCCCAATTTAAATCTGCTTGAGTTACATCAAATAAATGAAGATAATATTCATCTAATTTCTGCACATATTTCCAAGCTGAACCTCCAAACTTAGATTTCCAATTAGTAGGAGGAATATCTTTCTCCCCCTTTTTCCATATATAGAAATCATGATATGGATTGTCCTTTCCTTTTAATGCTTCCTTAAACCATTTGTGCTCCGTAGAAGTATGATTCACTACCATATCCATTATAAGTTTTAAATCTCTTTTATGAATTTCTTTAAGCAGTTCTTCAAATTCTTCCATTGTTCCAAATAAAGGGTCTATATTATAATAATCTGCAATATCATATCCATTATCATTTTGTGGTGACACATATATTGGTGTTATCCATATTACATCTATTCCTAAATCTTTTAAATAATCTAATTTTTCTATAATTCCACCTATATCTCCTATGCCATCTCCATTGCTATCTTTAAAACTCTTTGGATATATTTGATATACAGTAGACTTCTTCCACCAATCTGCCATTACTGCCACTCCTTCTTCTTATATAGCTAAAATACAACTTAATTTATAAATCTATTATTTACTTTTAATTTGTTCTCTTTTATAAAATATAAATGTTAAAACAAATGGTACTATAACAGCAACTAGCATTGCTATTGAATAAGTTAACCAATTGTTAGGTTTTATTGCAAGTAATGCAGGCAACCCACCAATTCCAATTGAATTTGCAAGTACTCCTGTCATTATTGCTACAACTGCAGCTGATGCTGAACCTATTATTGCCGCATAAAATGGATACTTAAATTTTAAGTTTACTCCAAACATAGCAGGTTCTGTAACTCCAAGCCATGCTGATATTCCTGAAGATAATGCTATTGATTTAATTTTTTCATCCTTCTTGTATAACATAACCATTGCCATAGCAGCTGAACCTTGAGCAATATTACTAAGAGCAATTAATGGCCATATCATTGTTCCTCCATTATTTGCTATAAGTTGTAAATCTACAGCTATAAATGTATGATGAAGACCAGTTATTACAAGTGGTGCATATGTAAGTCCAAATATTATTGCACCTATTATTTTAAATGGTCCTGTTAAAAGATAAGTAAATACTGCTGCTATTCCATTGCCTAATTCACGTGAAATAGGTCCAATTATTATATATGAAAGTAATACTGTAACTATTATTGCAACGAAAGGTATAATTATCATTTTTAATACATCAGGTATATATTTTTTAAGCCAAAGTTCTATTTTTGATAATACAATACCTGAAAGTATAGCAGGAATTACCTGTGCTTGATAACCTACTTTTTCTACTGTTATAATTCCAAAATTCCAAACAGGAATAGTTCCTTTTGCAGCTGCTTCTGCATATCCGTAAGCATTTAATAATTGAGGTGATACTAAACATATACCAAGAACAATACCTAATATTTCTGAACCACCAAATTTTTTAACTGTTGACCAAGTAACTCCAACAGGTAAGAAATGAAATATAGCTTCTCCTATTACCCATAGAAAATCATAAACTTGTGCAAGTACAGGGTGTAATTGAATTAAAGTTTGTGTTCCATTACCAAATACATGTAAATCTCCAATAATATTTCTAAATCCAAGTATAAGACCTCCAGTTATAATTGCTGGAAGAAGTGGAATAAAAATTTCTGCAAGACCACCAATTACTCTTTGCAAAGGATTCATATTCTTTTTGGCTATATTTTTACTTTCCTCTTTAGAAACAGTTTTTATATCTCCAACTTCTGTAAAATCCTTAAAAAATTCTGAAACTTTATTACCTATTACTATTTGAAATTGTCCTGCATTTGTAAAAGTTCCCTTTACAGTAGGTAATTTTTCAATTTCTTTAGGTTTTGCTTTAGCTGGATCTTTAAGTACAAGTCTTAGTCTTGTAACACAATGAGCTGCACTAACAATATTTTCTTTACCACCAACTAATTCTAAAACTTTTTTAGCTTCCTCTTTATACACTCCCATTTGTATCCTCCCTTTATATAAAATTCTCTTTAGTTTTGTAAACGTTTGATATAATTTATGATTTTATTTTAACTTGTTCAAACAAGTTTGTCAACACTTGTTTGAACAAGTTCTGTGAAATAATGACTAATCTTAAAAAAATGTATATAATGTAAGTATATATCCATGAGGAGGACCTTATTTATGTCTAAAAACAAATACTTAGATATATATAATTATCTTAAAGAAAAAATATTAAATAATAGTTTTAAACCTGGTGAAAAATTACCATCAGAAAATGAATTAACTACTTTATTTTCTGTAAGTAGAAATACAGTTAGACGTGCAATAGATATGTTAGCTACAGATGGTATTGTAACAAGTGTACACGGTAAAGGTGTATTTGTAATTGAAAACAAACCTTTTAAGTTTTTAGTTGGTGGCTTACAAAGTTTTAAGGAGGCATCTATAAACAATAATATAAAATATACTACGGAAATTCCTTTATTTGAGGAAATTATTGTAGATAAAGAACTCTCAGAAAAAACTGGTTTTTCTGTTAATAGCAAAGTTCTTCATATTTTAAGAGTTAGAAATATAAATGATGAGAATGTAATCTTAGATATAAATTATTTTTTATCTGATGTAGTTAAAGATTTAAATAAAAATATAGCTAAAGATTCAATATATAAATTTTTAGAAGAAAATACTAATATAAAAATAAGTGGAGCTCAAAAATTAATTTCTGTTGAGCCTGCCTCTTCTTTAGATAAAAAATATATTGATTTAGGGAATAATAATTTAGTTGCAATTATTAAAAACTTTGTTTACTTAGATGATGGTACTCTATTTGAATATACTGAATCTCACCATCGTCCAGACAAATTTACTTTTAGTACATTTGCTAGAAGAACATTTAAATAGAATATTTATAGTAACAAATTAAAAATTCGCTATGGATAACTTGTTTTTAATATTTTAAAATTGATTTAATAATTTATTTTATTCAAAAATATTAGAGTGTCGCAAATTCGACACTCTAATAAACATATTATATATTATTTTCTATTTTTAATTTTTAATATATATTTAATTAACTAAACCTCTATTTTCAAAATATCTATTCTTTATCATATAATCTGCTATTTTATATGCTTTTCCTAATTGCTCTTTTTGCTCAGGTGTAGGATTTCCAATAACCTTATTTCCTTTAATTACAGTAGCATCCCTATCTGTATTTAAAAGATTTCTTCCCATAAACTTATCATTAGTATCTATTCCTAATAAATACAACATTGTTGGAGTTATATCACTTTGACCTCCTGGAGTATTTATAGTTTCTCCTTTAATTCCTGTTCCATAAATAAATAATGGTATTTTATGGTCTACCTTCTTCCACCAAGTTCCTGGTAAAGGTAGCTTTTGGATTTCCTTATTATAATATTTATGAACTCCTGTATGATCTCCATAAATAACAAGAACAGTATTGTCCATTAACCCAAGTTTCTTTAATTTATTTATAAAGAATCCTATTTTTCTATCTGCATAATTAACACTTTGGAAATATCCACCTAATTTACTATCATCAATTACCTTTGGTAAATCTAATTCTCTATATCTATCTGGAAGATCAAAAGGTCCATGACTTGATAAACTAGGTATTGTTGAGAAGAAAGGCTCCTTTAAAGTCTTTAATTTATCTGCATATTGACTATAAAAAGATCCATCTGAAAGTCCCATTCCAAAAACATCATCAAGTTTATATGAATTAATATCCCACATCTTATTAATTCCTAAAGCATTTGCATGTGCCTCTGACCAGTTCCAATCCCCTGCTCTTTCTGCATGGGTTGATACTACTGTATATCCATTTTTAATTAAGTTCCTTGGTAAAGATGGATATTTAACCTCTGGATGAGTTAAAAATGTTATACTATCCCCTAATGTTAACATTCCAGAACTAACCATCATATCACAGTCTATACTATTACCAGCATTATTTTGCTCATAAAAATCGTCAAAATAAAATGATTTATTAATAAGTCTATTTAAGTTTGGAGTAATTTCTTGTCCATAAACTTTTTTACCAATTACAAAGTTTTCTAAAGATTCTATTTGCATGAATATTACATTCTTACCTTTAAATATACCCTTATATTTATTATCTGGTAGTTTCTTATTGTTCCACTCAAGCCAATTATCAACCTGCTTCATTTCCGCTTCACTAGGTTTTTCTTTATACTTTTCTATAGCCATTGCTGCCTCTCCTAAATGATATCCAAGAGGGGAAGCATCCTGCATCATTGCAAAAGGTGACCATGATGTATTCATAAACTTAACTTTATTATCAGTTATATTCTTAACATCAAATAAATAATGTGTTCCGTAAATAACTGCTACACAAATAACTAATACACCAATAGCTGATTTTATATGTTTCTTGCAAAGACTTAATGATTTTGCTTTGTTTCTTATTAATATAAGTATTGGTATATCTATTATAAATAGTAAATCCAATATACTTGGATTTATTAAACTTTCATTTAATGGATTAAACATATCTCTAAAAAATATATGTCTTAATCCTAAATAATTTCTACTTGCTCTATAATACCAAAGATCTGCTATTAGTAATAATGAATATAAACAATCTATTACTATTAAATAAGTAAATTGCCTCTTTCCTTTAAAGAAAAGAGCTGGAATTATCATTATTAATAAAAATGCTATATGAGCAAGTAATACTTCATTATCAATCTGCACGCCCCACCCTAAAAATGTTCTTCCATTGTTAGATGATCCTATTGCCATAAAAGCTACTGTTTTTAAAGCTAATATTATAAATATTAAAACTTTCATTACAAAACCTAGCTTAATTTTTTTGATAGAATTAAGTATCTTATCAAATTTCATATTTTCTCTTCACCTACTTAAAAAATTTTATATACTATGTCTCAATTCTTTTATTTTTTCTATTCCAGAAACAGCTAAAATTACAAACAACCAACATACAATATATGAATATCTAGATTGCATTTCTATAAATAGATAAGATAACCCATATCCGCAAAAAGCTATATAAAAAAGATTTATTTCTGATTTATTTTTAAATCTCTTTTTATTAAATAACCCAATAAATACTAATACCATTACTATTAAATACATAATTTGTATAGCAAATCTTCCACCATTATTAAAATTAATTAATATATCATTATTAGGAACATCAAGTTGTGACCAAAATACACCACTTAAATCTCCCTCTGCCCACTGATTTGAATATTTTTGTATATAAAATTTTAATAAAGTAGAAGGGTTAGTTGTAGTAAGTCTATTATAGATTATATCCTTACATGCAGAATCTATTTCATCATAATTAAAATTATATTTTTCTGGTATTTGTGCATCATCTAAATTCCATCTACCACCATATTCAATATTTGTACCCTTTAATATTAATGTAGTTGACGGCTCTGCACCCTTCCATAAATTATATTCAGTAATTTTGAAAGCCTTTAAAGTTGAACTTGCTATAACAAGAACTAGTCCAAAGGATATTACTACCATTAAAATATTTATTATCTTATTTTTTAACTTATTGTCTGTATAAATTATAATATACATTACATAAGCTATTACCATAACTGGTGCAACCATTCTAAATAAATTTCCTATAGATAAAAGTACCCCTGATAATATAAACATAGCTGGATGAACTTTTTTCTTACAAGTTATAAGAAAAACATATATACTCCCTAAGTAAAAAGGTATTGCTATATTTTCTGTACAAAGTACTCCTGTATAAGTTACAAGAGGTGGAAATACTGAAGCTATTAAGGCACCAATTATTCCATAATATTTCTTTTCAAATGTTTCATTTAATATTAAGTAAATTAAGTAAATTGTAATTACACCCATAATTAAATTTACAATTTTCATTGCTAATATTGCATTTGAAAAAAGCTTAAGCATTAATGCCATATACATAATCATAACAGTTAAGTGTGGAAATCTTGCTATATATCCTGTTCCCCACATCATACCATAATTTCCTTCTAATACTGCCTTTGCCGTTTGATACATAGTATTAAAATCAGATACCGGAACTGATTTTACATTTATAAGCCATAATATTCTTAATATAGCACCCCATATTAAAATAATTATTATTTTACTTCTATTATTTAAAGTTTTACTTTTCACTAAAAAATATCCTAAAACAACAGTTAATATTAAAGCTAAAGTAGAAACTGTAAAAGATAAATCTAGTCCTTTATAGAAAACCTTTAAATCTAATATAGTTGCAAAAACTAAAATAAGTATTAATGGTTTTAATGCTATAGTTACAAAACTCGTAAAACCATTTCTAAACTTTTTTATTTCCATACCTAATCCTCCTAATTTTATAGTGAAATTATACTTTTAAAATTTCACAAATACAATTGTATCATAATGTTAAGATATTTTGTTATTTACAAACTATACTTTTTGGAACTATTCCATATTTTAATTAATTTATAAGAAAATTTTAAGATATTATATAAAAAAAGCAGGAAATATAACTATCTCCTGCTTCTTATTTAAACTATATAATTTTTAAATAAATAATCCTGCACCTGGTCCAAGTGGTAATCCTAGTAAGAACCATATTATTAATAAAATAGTCCAACATACTAAAAATGCCATTGAGTAAGGAACCATAGTTGAAATAAGTGTTCCTATACCTGTATCTTCATCATAAACCTCTGCAAAAGCAACTATTAATGCAAAGTATGTCATAAGAGGTGAAATAATATTTGTACTTGAATCACCAATTCTATATGCCATTTGAACAAGTTCTGGTGAATAGTGCATTCTCATAAACATAGGTACGAAAACTGGTGCCATAATAGCCCACTTTGCTGAAGCTGAACCCATAAATAGATTTATAAATGCTGATACTAATATAAATCCTAATATTAAAGGAATTCCTGATATTCCTGTATTTTCTAAGAAGTCCGCTCCTTTAACTGCAATAATTGTACCAATGTTTGTATGGTTAAAGTATGAAACGAATTGAGCTGCAAAGAATACTAATACTATGTATCCTCCCATTGAAGACATACTCTTACCCATTAAATTTATTACTTGCTTATCGCTAGTTATATCTCTTTTACCAATTCCAAATGCTATTCCTGGTATTAAAAATGCCATTGATATTATTGCTACCATTGAATGCATGAAAGGTGACTTTAATATTTCTCCTGTTTGAGGATTTCTAAGTGGTCCCCATGATGGAACAACAAGTAATCCCATAAATATTATAAATAATACTAGTGCAATACCTGCAAATTTTAATCCTCTTTTTTCATTATCACTAATTTCTGTTATCTCTTCAGATTGTTTTTTGCCTTTGTATTCTCCAAGTCTTGGTTCAACAACCTTTTCTGTTATGATTGTACCAACTATTGTAATAAGTATTGTTGAAGCTATTAAGAAATACCAGTTTGAAGCTATTCCAACTTCATATCCAGCTTGATACATTTGAGCTGATTCTTGAGTTATACCAGCAAGTAATGCATCTGTTGGTCCAAATATTATGTTAGCACTAAATCCACCTGATACTCCTGCAAAAGCTGCTGCAATACCTGCAAGTGGATGTCTCTTAAAGCTTAAAAATACAACTGCTCCAAGAGGTATAAGTATAACATATCCTGCATCTGATGCTATATTTGAAACTACTCCAGCAAAAACTACTACTACTGTAATTAAGCTCTTTGGAGTACTAGTAACAAGTTTTCTTAGTAATGTTCCAATAAGTCCTGTTCCTTCTGCAACCCCAACTCCAAGTAATGCCACTAAAACCGTTCCAAGTGGTGCAAAACTTGTAAAATTGTTAACTGCACTTTCAAACATATATCTAATTCCATCTGGAGTTAGAAGTGATTGAACTGATACTGTTAACTCTTTAATTTGCATTGTGGCCCTATCTAGACCTGTATAAGTAACACTAACTCCCATCTTAGCTAGTATTGCTGATAAAACTATAATACCTGCACATAAAATAATAAATATAGTAGCTGGATGAGGTAACCCATTACCAACTCTTTCAACCATATTCAGAAAACCTTTTTTCTTAATGTTTTTTTCCATTAGCTGTCCCCCTTTTTATTAGTATCCCCACATTTAGTCCTCATTATAAGCACATATGTTTCTAAGATGTGTACATTATATAACATTTTTGAACTAATTACAACCATTTTGTTCATTTTGTTCATATTTGTAAGGTTTATTTTAACAATTCTACATTTTGTATGTTTTTGTATAAAAAAATCTGTTTTAATATTTTTTTATCTTAATATTTTCTTATTTTTACATAAATTCTCTTATATTTATAAAGTCCTATGCTAAAATATATTTATTAAAAAATCTAAGATAGGGGAAAAAAGATGAAAAATAAAAAATTAAAAAAAGGTATAAAGTATAGTATAATAGCAGTTTTTGTTATTCTAATAGCCTATGGAATTGCATTCTATTTTAGTTTCTTCCAAGGAAATACCTATGTAGAAAATGGACAAGTAATAAGTAAGGTTAAGCCTAAAAACTATAAAAGTATTTATACCTCATCAATTAATTTAAACTCTGAACCTTTAAAGAAAATAGATAATGTTAAAATATCTATATTAGGAAAAACTGTTCCAAAAGATGTACCTATTTTATTAAGGGCACAAAGATATTATTTACCTCTAGATTATGTAAATAAAACTTTTGGATATTCAAAAGATAACAAAAATCCATTAGAATTTTCAAAAGGAGATTCAAAAATAACTTTTTCTGAAAAAGAAGCTATGATAAATGGTAAAAAATATAACTTAAGAGGTTGGCTTCCAAAATATAAAGATCAATATTATATTTCTATATCTGATATTGAATATATCTTTTCTCTAACATCAGTATTTGATTTTAAAGAGAATTCAGTTAAACTGTTAAAATCAAATTATAGTAGATTAAATAGAACTAATGATAAACTTAAAGATGGCAAAGCTGCCTTAATAAGATTAGAAGATTTCTCTTCTGGTGGAGCTTTATATGAAGATGTAAATCAAACTAAATTAAAGGTAATGGCAGATTATCTTTATAACAATAATATAAGATTCCATGTAGCTTGGGTACCTAGATACAAAGACCCTGGAGAACATTTTGATAACGACCTTCTAACAAATAATTGTATAAATAATGTTGGTTTTATAAACTTATTAGATTATATAATTAATAGTGGAGCTGAAATTGGACTTCATGGCTACACTCATCAAGCAGGAGACAGCGTAAGTTTAGCTGGAATAGAATTATCAAGTAAATTTAATTCAACAGAAAAAGAAACTAGAGCTGTTATAGAAAATGGTCTTAAAAATGCTGACGATTTAAATATTCCTGTTCACTTTTTTGAAAGTCCACACTATCAAGCAACTAGAAAGCAAAAAGAAATTATACAAGAATATTTCAAATATTTATATGAACCATATAGTATTCCTTACTTTACAGCATTTAAAGAAACAGCTGAAGGTAATGTTTATATTCCAACTCCACTTAACTATGTAAAAAATCATGATACTAAACCTATGATTAAAAAGATTGAAAATCCAGCTCCAAACTTTTTAGCATCATTATTTTATCATCCAACATTAGAGCTTGATTATTTAAATTTCAACTCTAATAACAATACTTTTAATGAAGAAATAGCTCAAAATTCATTAATGAAATCAATTGTTGAAGCCTTAAATAAAAATGGTTATTCTACAATTCATGTTACTGACATTAAATAAAAACTAACATTAAATAAAATAACTACAAAAAATAGTTAATATTTATAAATCCAATATAAAAAAGCAAAAGCCTATTTTACGGCTTTTGCTTTTCTTTTTATTATCTTATTTATAAAAAATACTAATATTGATCCTGTAGCAGCCCCTGAAGTATCTATCAATACATCAGTAAACCTACCTGCTCTACCTGCTACAAAAGTTTGATGTAACTCATCAGTTGAAGCATAAATAAATGATAATATAATTGAATATATTAAAGCTTTTTTATTACTTATATAAAATCTTAATACATTAAAGTAAAGTATATTTAATATTAAATACTCTGTAAAATGTGCACCTTTTCTAATTATAGTAATAGCTATATCAACATAAATTCCTTCAATATCCATACCTAAATTTCTTATTAAATTTAATACAAAATCACTTTGATTATTTGAAATATTTGCCGGCTGATTTGACATATAAAATATAAATACCATCCAAATTAATAATATAGCCCAAGATAATACCATCTTTTGTTTAACCTTCATACATTAAGTCTCCAATCAATAATAATAAGCTATATTATACTACAATAAAATAATAAATGTAAATTTATAAGATTGTAAGTTTATATACCTTAAATTACTATCTATCTTGAATTATATACTTATTTATATAAGCTAATGATTCCTCTATTATACTTTGACCACGCTCTATATCTTCTGTTTTAATATTCAAATTACATAATCTTTGATCTATAGATTGAATTTGCTCTTTTAATTCTTGTAATAACTTTGTTTCGTACTTTATTTGTATTCCATCTGCATCTACGAATATTTTCTCTGGTGGATCACCACATATTGAGCATTTTGCATATAACTTATTTCCATTAGTATCTTTAAACAACTTAAAATTATCGTTTTTACACGAAGAACAAAAGGATAAAACTTCATATATATCATCTCCTATTTCGTGATAATATTCACTTTCACATTCCATGCAAATAGCTTTTATCTTATTATCTAAAGTTTCAATTCTAAATTTATTACCAGAGCACCCTTCCTTTTCGCAGACAACAGTTCTAATCATTTTATCATCTCCCTAAAATTTAAAATAATCCATTCATTAGATAATTTATATTCTTTTTTAAAAGGAAATATTCTATATAAAAAAATAGAAACCTAACACACTTGTTAAGTTTCTATAATTATAATTATTATTACGTTTATATTACGCTTTTAAAAGATCTTTCAATTCATCAATTTCTTCTTCAACTATTTTTATCTTTTCGTCTATATCAGAAGTTTTCTTCCCAGCTAAAATTAACTGTCGTTTTTCAAGCTTCAATTGTTTAAGACATTCATTTAATTCTTCTATTTTTGTCAAAAAAAACACTCCCCATCCTAAGCTTTAAAAAAATACTAATGTTATATAGTTTTATTATCCATTATATGTTTATATACCCTTTTCGTTCTATTTTTTTGAAAACGTAACCATATCAAATAATTATTCTTATACAATAATTATATATAATCATAAGTAAGATGTATATAACTAACTTTAGCAATATTTTTTCATTTTATTACATTTTATAGTTCATATATTTAATTTTATATAATTATTTTATTGTTTATGATAAAACATTATTCAAATTATGTAAAAGAATATTAAAAACAATTTTTTATACTTTCATAGAAAATCATGACCACCCGTAAAACGGGTGGTTTGCTCTAGCCCTATAAGGGCATGTTACTGGCTGTGCTACTCGCACATCGAAACGGTTTGCCAAC
>NZ_JAUSUF010000017.1 GCF_030813415.1 Eubacterium multiforme
TACAATCTTTACTCATAAACTTAATCCCCCTTAGATTTTTTTATTTTAATTAAAAACTTTTTTAATTTAACCTCTCACTTATATACTTAGCATTTGTTGTGCCAATTTTCTGAATATTTAAAAAATCTATATATTTAGGGGTTTTATCTGTATTTTTTTCAATAAATTTCTTAATATGTAAAGAAATTTATCCATTATATTGTGATATTATGGCAAATTTATTTACAATCGTAAATTATTCTTTACATTATTTAATATACTCGTTTTTTATGAATATTTAATAAATCATTTGTGAAATATTTGTCCATCTTTTATATTGATAGTTCTATTACAATACTTCGCTATACTTGGATTATGAGTTACTATTAGGATTGTTTTCTTTTCTTTTTTATTTAATTCTAATAATATATCCATTATCTTTTTTCCGTTATCTTCATCTAAAGCACCTGTAGGCTCATCTGCTAATATAATTTCTGCTCCTTGAACTAAACTTCTCATAATTGCAACTCTTTGCTGCTGACCTCCAGATAATTTACTAACCTTTTTATTTAAGATTTCTTTTAATCCTAATACTTCAAGATAATTATTTAAATTTATATTATAATTTTTCTTACCTTTTCTGTACTCTAAAGGCAACATTATATTTTCTTTAACTGTTAGTTCTTTAATTAATGCAAAGTTTTGAAATATAAAGGCTATCTTCTCATTTCTTATCTTTGCAAGTTCATCAAAACTTTTATTACTACAATCTTCATTATCTAATAAGTATTTACCGTAAGTTAATTCATCTATACATCCTATTATGTTTAATAAAGTTGTTTTACCAGAACCTGAAGCTCCCATAATAGCAATAAATTCTCCCTCTTCTATTTTTAAATTAATATCTTTTAATGCTTTAAATTCATTTTCTTTTTTTCCATAAACTTTACTAACATTTTCTAATAATATCTTCATTATTTTTCTCCCCCAATTAAATTAACAGCCTTAATTTTAATAATACTTTTAATTGGAATTAAAGTTATTAAAAATATTATTATCAAAAGAATAACTCCAGTAATTATAGTATTAATTTTTGTCGATTGAATTGTAAACCATCCTCCACCAGCTAAATTAATATATTTATTTAAGTAAATTCCTATGATGAAAGCTATAAAAGCTATAATCAATGTCTTTATTAATACCACTAAAATAATATCTTTCTTTTTAGCTCCTAAAGATATTATTATTCCTAATTCTTTTTTTAGTTGATATAAAGAATACATTATACTTCCAGCTCCCCCAAGGAGTATTAATAGCAATAATATGCTTGTCCTCATTAATGAATACTTTACAGATCCTAATATTTTATCCTTTGCCTTCTCATATTCACCTAAATTACTGTTTATACTTATATCTAAATTATGCTTTTTAGCTAATTTTATTATGTCACTTTGATATTTATCATAATCTCCATGAATAAACTTTACATTAATTCCACCTAAACTTGCTAATGCCCCAAGCATATTATCTTTATAAAAGTCTTCTTCTTTTAATATAACAATCATTGAATCATCTAAGAAAGGAACTATATCATAATATAACCTATCAAAATATAAAGGTGTATCCCCTTTAGATATTCCTGCTACTTCATAAAACTTTTCATCTCCACCTAATCCCATTTGTAATTTAAATTTATCCTGTAGCTCTACATAATTTTCAAATTTTTCTCCTAGGATTATTTTATTAGAATCTTTATAATTTAAAGCCCTACCTTTTTTAATATTTATACCTAATTCCTTATAATATCCATAATCCATAACTCTTATAGGAACTAATTCTTTAAATTCATCACCAAAATCTTCAACAATTGCTCCATTTACAGAATAAGGCATATGTATTTTTTCTAAATAATTTACCTTTAATCCATCTACTGTAACTTGAGTTGGATATATTAATCCAATATTTTTTATTATTTTACTTTTCTTTAATTCTTTATAAAATTTATTCAAATTTTCATTTTCAGAAAAGAAACTATTTGGAGCCAAAGAAATTTTATAAGTTCCTTTTTCATTCCATGAATATGAATCTAGCTTATTCATATATCCAAATACCTTAATTTCTTTTTGAATATTATAAATTAATAGTGTTGCTATTGCTAATTCAATTATTAATAATATGCTTATAAACTTATTCTTCTTTAAAAATATTTTTAGTATTTTCTCATTTCTCATAATAACCCCTCTATCTTAAATTATCTTGAACATTAACTTTTCTTATGTCTTTTAATAAATATATTGCTATAAATAAAGAAAGCCACAAACTTATATTTAATGAAATTAATGAGGATTTAAAACTATATTCTATTACTGAACGAGTTACCACTCCAATAATATTTGTTGTTAAGTTTATAAGTACTATATTTACTAAAAAGGCAATTAAATTTAATATTATTAATTTCTTAAATATATCTATTATTATATCTATTCTCCTTGCTCCTAATACCTTTTTAATGGCAATATTCTTTTTTAAACCTTGAGTCCAAAATATTGATGATATTATACAATTTATTAGCCCTACTAAAACTCCTAAAATAGCTGTTTTTATAAATCCATTATTGTATAAAAATACTGATTCCCAAGTTTTAGCCTTACTATTACTTCTTTCTACTTTAGAAAAGCCTTTATACTTTTCGCCTAAAATATTTTCTAAATTTTCATTATAATCTGCTTTATAAACATTAATTATATTGGTTCCTTTTTCTCCATAAATTTCACTATATAAACTATTTATAGGTATTATAATCCCATGTCTCCAATCAGATATTTTATCTGAAATATAATCAATTACCCTAAAACTTTTTCCTTTTAAATCTATATACTCTACTCCATCTTTTTTATAAACTAATTGCTTATTTAACTCTCCTACTATAGCTATATCCTCTTTATTTTTATAATCTTCATCTTTAAAATAATTTTTGTTTTGAGTTTTTAAATATTTTTTAAAGCCTCCATAATTATTCACTCCATATGCTGTTACCTTTTTAAATCCATCTCCTATAGGCTCCATATGATTTAATGGTTCTGTTATAAATGGAATATTTATATTTTTAAGTTCCTTTAAACTTATAGATTTTTCTTTTAAGTTTATTGAGATGTTCTCATTATAAAATACCCGCTCTCCATCATAACTTCTAAAAGTTGAATTTAACATTTGTGATACTATATCTATAGAAAATATAGATATTATAATGGAAATCATTAAAAAAGTTGTTGTTATAGGGTTTGCTATTAATTCTTTTATACTTTTCATATATACTCCTATTTTTTAGGAGCATATAGAAGATACACTCCTTTTAATTTATGTGTTTAATACCCTTGTTAATTGTAAATATAAATCCTGATTTTTAGTTTACCTTCTATATACTAACATTTATTTACATTTAATTTTGTATTTTATTGTCGGAAAAAATATAAAACCATAAAATAAATTCTATTAAATTTATACAAAATTCCCTATCTATAAATTAATATGTTCAAATAGAAAAAACACTAATCTAAAAAAGATTAGTGTCTAAAATTATTCATTACAAATATTTTTTATAGTCTTCTTTTCCTTCAAGATCCTTTAATAAATGTTTTATTTCTTGATCTCTATTTTTATCCATTACAAGAAGTACATCTCCCGCTTCTACTATAACTAAATCCTTAATTCCTAAACCTATAATTAAGTTATTTTCCCCAAATACAGAACAGTTTTCACATTCCTCTAAATAAACATTTTTTGATACAGAATTACTTCTACTTTGATTTAAAAATCTACTTAAAGCATTAAAACTACCAATGTCGTCCCAAGCAAAATCACATTTAATAACGTATGCTTTTCTAGTTTTTTGCATAACTCCAAAATCTATTGATATTCCATCAATTAACTTATATTGTTCTTCTATAACTTTTTCTTCATCCTCTTCTCCTATGTGCTTATATATTTCCATAAGTGGTCTATGCATTAATGGAAGATATTTTTCTATTTCTCTTAGTATTACGTCTGCTCTAAATACAAACATACCTGAATTCCATAAATAAGTTCCTTTATAAATAAAATCTTTAGCAACTTCAAGATTAGGTTTTTCCGTAAATCTTGCTACCCTATAAGCAGGTCTTGTCCCGCTAATTCTATCTCCCATTTCAATATATCCATAACCTGTTTCTGGTCTTTTAGGATATATTCCTAAGGTTACTATACATCTTCTTCGATTTGCTAATTCAACAGCTTGAGTTAGAGTTTCTATATATGCTTTTTCATTTTCTATATAATGGTCTGAAGGTAATACTACCATTACTGCATCCCTATCTTTTTTAAGAAGCTTAATTGCAGACAAACCTATGCATGTTGCAGTTTCTTTATTCATAGGTTCTGTAAAAATATTATCTTTTTCAATATCAACAAGTTCCTTTTCAATTTTCTCTTTATATTCTTTATTTGTAACTATATAAATATTATTTTTTTCAATTAAAGGAGTTATTCTATCTACTGTATTTACTAAAAAACTTTTATCATTTATTACTCTTAAGAACTGCTTAGGTTTTTCTGATCTTGATAATGGGTATAGTCTACTTCCTTTACCTCCAGCTAATATAAGCCCGTATATCAAATCTTTTCAACTCCATATAGTACTTTAGTTTATTCTATGTTTTTTAATTAAACTATGTGAAAAGTTAAATAAGAACCATACTAAATTAGTACAGTTCTTAAAAAGATTGATTAATTCATATATTTATTCACTAATTCATAGCATCTTTTTTCAGTTTCGCTACTTAATGTTCCTAACTTTACTAAAGGAGCCATAGTTCCTCCTTTATATTCAGCCATTGCTTTTTCAGCTTTTGATTCTTTTATTTTAATCCATCTTACTTCATCTTTTTCTAATTGTTTAAATTTATCTTTAGGTAATTTTGCTTTTAAAGTACCATATATATCATTTAATGCACTATCCCATTCCTTATATACATCAGAAGCTTGACTTCTCATTTCAACTGTAGATTCTCCAGTTATGCTATTTTCTGTTTCTTCTTTTATCGCATTTAATTTATTTATATAATTTTTCTTATCAATAGCTGCATTTCCTAAATAACCTACTGAACCACTTTTTTCTTCTGATTTACTAAGCTCTGAATTTACTCTTCCTTTTAAATCTTCTAATTGCTGTTTTTGATTTTTATCCAATTCACTCTTTTCTAATTTATCAATTAAATTCTTTGCCTCTTTATAGTTTTTATTATTTATTTGCTCTCTTATTTTATCTAAATTATCATTTAATTCTTTACTATTTTTAATTGCTTTATTTATTTTATCTTTTAAACTATCTACATCATTTTTGAATCCATTATAATTTGAATATTCTTGATTTATTTCATTTATCTTTTTATTTGCTTCATCAAAATCTCCTTTATCAAAAAAATCTTTTGAATCTAAATACTTATTTACCATACTTTTTAATTGTAATGCTTTTCATTGTTTGGCTTATCGTCTAATACTAAGTCAAAACATGCTATTGATTTTTGATATTCTTTCTGTATCATTAATTCAATTCCTTTATTGATTTCTTTATTTACTCCTGAATTTTTATAAATAAAAAATGATCCTACTCCTATAATAGCTATAACTAAAATAACTATAGGAATTATGTATTTCTTTTTCATAAGACTAATCCCCCTTAGTTTATATATATTTTTATTATACAACTTTGAATTTATTTTACTAATTAATACATATTTACCTTTTATAAGTAACTTTAATTTTATTGATTTCTTTATATTTAAAATAATATATATCCTTTTCATATTTATAATTGATATTTTCTCTTGTAAAATTCCATAGTATATAATATTTTCTTTATATATGTTAAAAGAGGAAGAAACTCAATTCTTCCTCTTACATACTTTTTATATACTTAAAATCTATACATATAGTTCCATTAATTATATATAACCATTTCTTCATCTAATAATTTTACTATATCTTCTTTCTTAAATAATTATATTAAAACATATTTTTATTATCTTCAATAAAATCTTTCTGTTTATTTAAGTATTCAATCAAAGGTATTACATTATTATTTGTAGATTTACCTAAAGCTTCCTTATATTCAGTTGAAGTTTCACCGTTCATATATTTAAGTGGTAATTTATTATCAAGTAATTGCTTTAAAAATATAAATCTACCTATTCTCCCATTACCATCTTGGAATGGATGTATTCTTTCAAACTCCAAATGAAATTTTGCTATATCTTCTAAAGTTGCTTCTTTTAAATTATTAAACTCATTTATTAAAATATTAAGTTTATCTTCAACCTCCCAAGGATTTGCAGTATCAAAATTAGCTCCTAATATTTTATTAGAATATTTCTTGAAAACCCCTGCTAAACCTAAATCATACAATCTAGTTCTATACATTAAACTAGCATGCCACTCTTTTATCATTTCTAAAGTTAAAGGTTTATCTAAACTATCAATAACTAAATCAAATGTATAAAATGAATTAACCGTTTCCTGTACATCATCTAAAGTATGAGTTCCTGTAACTATATTTTTTTCCATAAGCATTTGTAAGGTTTCTATTGTAAATGTACTTCCTTCTATTTTATTAGAATGATAAATAAAATCATATTTTAATATTTCATTTAATGAATTATGAATCCTCTTTGTTTCCTTTAATATTTGTAAAAATCTATTATACATTATTTTAATCCTTATTAATCTTAAATAATTTATTTTAGTATATCATCTAACCAATCTGGAATATTATCCTCTTCCCATCTTAAAATTCCATTATTTATATAAGCAACTTCTCTAAATCTTTTTGTGTTATCATATATATTTATTTCATCACATATATTAATAACTTCCTGTAAATTATGTAATGAATCATAATATCTTCTTTCTATATCCTTATCAGGAATTCCATGTCCACCATTACTTACTCTAATTTTAACTCTTTCTTTTGCAATTTCAGGATTATCAACACCTATATAATTCATAACAATATAAAATCCATTTTCTTTTGCTAATTTAATATTCTTTATAATGCTTTTTCCTGATAATGTTGTCTCCTGATTAAATGAAATTCCTTCTTTAATATATTTCTTAATTAATTTAACTGCTTCTCTTGCACATTTCATTTGAAGATTATTATCTTTCCATGATCCAATTTTAGCTACCATTTCATCAGTATTTATTCTCTTTTCATCTTTATTTTCATTATAATAAACAGATTTATATATTGATGTTTTACCAGCACCATTAACCCCTGCAAATATTGTATAAGTTAACATAATTACTTACCTATAACTTTCTCTTGTTCTTTTTGTAACACTAAATTTGATAAAGTCATATAGAAATCTTGTTCTTCCTTTGTCTTTGCATTTTTAAATAAATCTTTTAATTCACTATAAGAATAGTGTGTAAAAATATCATATAAATCAACTTCCTTATTTTTCATAACTATTCCCTCCATAATATTTTATCTCTTAAATATATTATTACATTAATTTACTATTTTACAACACTAATATCTTTTTATTTGTGTAATTATTTTATAGAACCTTAATTATAAACTTAGATGTTTCTTTGTTCATAGGTTCAGTAAAAATATTATCTTTTTCAACTCCATATAGTACTTTAGTTTATTCTATGTTTTTTTATTAAACTATGTGAAAAGTTAAATAAGAACCATACTAAATTAGTACGGTTTTTAAAAATAATTGATTAATTCATATATTTATTTCCTCTCTTATTTTATCTAAATTATCATTTACTTCTTTACTATTTTTAATTACTTTATTTTATCTTTTAAACTATCTACATAATTTTTTAATCTAAGTAATTATTAACCATATTTTTTCATCGTTTGGCTTATCACCTAATACTAAGTAAAAACATTCTATTGATTTTTGAGAAATACTTTTTCATCAATCCAAAAGCTTCTTTAAAATCCTTTCCTATTCTTTTAAGCTATATTTAAGCCATTGGAATACCATTAATTAAAATAGTTACTATTAATATAGCTAGTGAAAATTTTTTAAGTTGAAATAAATTACTATAACAAATAGAAATAAAAAAACATATCACTTATATGTGATACGTTTTTTCATTTAATAATAAGGTAACCCCCTATTAAAGTGGTAATCTTTTACTTTATATATTTTTCTATATAATCTAATTTTGCAATTAACTCATTAAAATCTTTTAAATATCTAAAGTATTCTTCTTCATTTAAATGTGTTTTACAACCTAACTCTTTAGGAATATTTGTTGCTTTTTCTTCAAGTTCACTTCCTTTTTTAGTTATTTCAATGTAAATTTTTCTATCATCTGTACTGTTTTTTACTCTATTTAGATATCCTCTACTTTCTAATTTAGTTATAATTGGAGTTAATGTTCCAGTTTTCATTTTTAATTTAAAACTCATATCCTTAAAGTCTATTTTATTATCTTCCCATAAAACCATCATAATTAGATATTGAGGATATGTTAATCCTATGCTTTTTAAAAGTGGCCCATAAATTCTAATCATACTCTTTGAAATAGAATACATCTTAAAACAGAGTTGGTCTTCTAACTTTAATTTATTATCCATATAATTATCTCCTAAAAAATAAAAATAGTTTTTATTTATAATTATACCTAAAAATCAAAGATTTCGCTTTCTTTTCCTGATAATAAATCAGAATAAACTGCTTGCCCATGTTCTAAATAAAATACTTCGTAAAGTGGATTATCTGCTATTTTATAGCCTTGTTTAACTGATGGTGAATTATCCATAACCATCTGCTTTACATTTATATCTTCTGTAAACTTAATCTCTCCACTTAATTTAACTGTAACATATTTATCATCCATTACTAAGAATTCAATAAATGGGTTTTCTTTTAACTGATTATATGCACGCTTTATATTAGCAGTAGTAAAATAAAATACATTATTTTTTATTAAATGAACATGTTGAACTCTTATAAAAGGCTTGTTTTCATTTGATGTAGCAACTACACCTATATTATTTTTATTTAAAAATTGAACTATTTTTTCCATATCATTTCTCCCCTATTTAATGTTAATTAAAGTTTCATAACTTTCTTTTCTTTTAATGCTACTAAAGCTTCAGGTGTATGAGTTGATAAATAAACTGTATTATTTTTTTGAATAAACTCTCTAACATTTTCTAAAGTATATTTAGCTAAATCTTTATCTTCAAATACTACTGAAAGTGCATTTCTTCTAAGTGCTTCATCTGTATAAGTTACATCCCCATGAAACATATAATTTAAACCATCTAGTTCAAGCACTGCTATAGAGTTTCCTTTTGTATGTCCATATGCAGGTAACATAACTATATTTTCTGATATTCTTTCACTTTGTTTAAAGTTTTTATATTCTCCACTTTCAAATTTAACTTTGACTATATTTTCGTCTTTTAAATTCATTGAATTTGCTTCTATTTCTGATATATATATTTTAGCATGATTGAATAATCTAAGCTCTCCTGTATGATCTGGATGTTTATGTGTAACTATTACTTTATCTATATCTTTAGGTTCATATCCTACTTTTTTTAATGCATCTACAAAGTTATTAACTTTTTCTCCTGTGTATAGCATTTGTTCAGGCTTTGGCTCCATATCAGGTGTTTCAACTGGAACTCCTGTATCTATTAATATAACTTCTTTTCCTGTGTCTATTAAGTAGTTTTGTAAACTAGAGTCGTATTTTTTAGACTCATCTATATTTTCCTTTTCAACTGATCCCCCAAAAGCAAAAGCTTCTTTCATGAATCCATTTTTATAAAATTCCAATGCGAATATTTTCATATTTATCACTCCTTATTTTTAATCGTATGCGATTAATCTTATACGATTATAATATTCTAAAAGTTAAAACTTGTCAATAAAAAAATAAAAATGTATTATAAAAACTTTTATCATTTATTACTTTTAAAAATTGCTTAGGTTTTTCTGATCTTGATAATTGGTATAGTATACTTCCTTTACTCCAGCTAATATAAGCCCGTATATCAAATCTTTTCAATTCCATATAGTACTTTATTTTATTCTATCTTTTTTTATTAAACTGTGTGAAAAGTTAAATAAGAACCATACTAAATTAGTATGGTTCTTAAAAATAATTATTTAGTTAATATATTAATTACTTATCAAAATTAAAATACTTTATTTGCATCTGTTTCTTATATTACCACTTGTCATACGAATACAATTCATTTTTTATGATACGATTCTTAGTAATTACTCTAAATAATATTTTCCCATTTTATTCTTATGTATATCATTTAAAAATTAAGATTAAATTTCTTGGTCTTGATATAGAAGTTAAAAGTAAAGAAAAAAGTGCCCCATCCTGCAAAGATTAGCACTTTTTCTTAATTAATCTTCAATTAATTTCATCCAATAGCCCTAAAACAAAATAAATGTTCTAAGGATTGCTTAGTGACGCTAACACTAAGCTTTTCTTATTTATATTATATCAAACTTTTATAAAAAATAAACCTATATAATTTTTTCTATTTATTCCTTCATATAAATTATAATTTTGTCTTTTAGATACCCCATTGAATTAATTTACTATTTTACAATACTAATAATTTATAGCTCTATAATTCTCTCACATCTTTTAGCTACATTTAAATCATGGGTTACTATAACAATAGTTTTTCCTTCTTTATTTAATTTAAGTAACTCCTCTACAACTAAATCGCTTGTCTTTTTATCTAATGCTCCTGTTGGTTCATCTGCTAATATAATTTCTGCATCATTTATTATAGCCCTTGCAATTGCTATTCTTTGTTGCTCTCCTCCTGACAGTTCATATGGATATTTATTTATTTTACTCTCTAATTTAAACTTTTTAAGTACATTTATTACTTTCTCATTTAATACTTCTTTTTTTGTTTTAATTTTTTCATGTTTATTTCTATATTTAATTGGTAATTCTAAATTTTCTTTTATTGTTAGATTATCTATTAAAGCAAAGTTTTGATAAATAAATCCAAACTTTTCATTTCTTATTTTAGCTAATTTATTTTGATCCTCATTATGTATATTAATTAAATTTCCTTCTAAATAATATTCTCCACTAGTATAGTCATCCATAAGTCCAATTATATTTAAAAGTGTAGATTTTCCAGAGCCTGATGGCCCTACAATTGCAACTAACTCATTCTTTTTTATAGTAATATTCATATTATTTAAAACTATTATCTTTTCATTATTATCATATATTTTAGAAATATTTTTTAATTCAATCATTAGTTACTCCTTTTTATTACATAACTTATTGTAATATTTATAATATCTTTCTTAATTTTATAAAGTGCAATACTTATCATAACAATATAAATGCATATGCTTATTACTAGACTCCACAGATTAAATGTATATCCTAATTTACTTGGAATAATTTTTTGAATTATACTTGATACTAATATAGCAAATACTATTACACCAATTAATATAAAGAAAATTTCACTAGCTATTTCCTTTAATACATCCTTCGGTGTTGCTCCTAATGAATATTTTATTCCAAATTCCTTTTTCCTTTTATTTATTATTAATCTTAAAATTATACTCATACTATTTATTGCTATAATCATTAATACAACAAAAAATATAAGTGACACATATATTTCTCCACTTTTATTGAAAATATTTTTTAGTATATGTTTATAAATTGGAATAAAATTTTTATCTGTGTTTTTTTCACTTTCACCTTTAAATATTCTAGGTGATGATTCCATATCAGTTTTTCTATCTAAAATTACAATATTATTATCTAGAGATGATGGTACTACATCATTTTTTATCCATAAATATTCATCCTCTAAAATACCTTTTACTGACACATTAACATCAGTTGTAAATCCTTTAATTTTTAAATTTTCTCCCTCTTTTAAATTTAAATTTTTCCCAACTAAAACATCTTTTTTATCCATTTTACTTATAGGATTTTTAGAATCCTTAATTTTAAATTCCTTTAAATTTAAAAATTCAGGTGATATGAAAATAACATTATATTCTTTACCACTTTCACTATCACTTAAAATAGTGCTCTTATAATAAGGCATATTATTATTTAGGTTATCTTCATTTTTTACACATATATAATTATTTAGGTTCATTACCTTTTTGTTTGAATTAACTTTTAAAAATATATCCATCCCCATAGAAACAACAAATATTAATGTTACTAATACTAAAAATAAATTCAAAAACAAATATCCAGTAAAACCTTTATTCTTAAAAAACTTACTCATATTCTCTTACTCTTATCCCTTTAAAAATTTTGTTAAATTTAATTTTTTTATTTTAAAATATGGTTTTATTATTGATATTAAGCAACTTATTATTCCAAGAATTATACTATAAACTAGATTATCTAAACCAATATATATACCTAATTCTAATGTATAATTTAAAATCTTTGCTATTATAAAGGCTCCAATATATCCACATATAACTGAAACAAAAATTATTTTTATTATATTTTTTATAATTAATTGGAATATCATTTTTTCATTTGAACCTAAGGCTTTCATTATTGCAAAGTTCTTATAATTTTCTTCTATGATAAAGCTAGATACTAATATTAAATTTATTATTGTTAATGTAAGTATAATTAATGAAAATCCACTAATTATGTATGCAGATGGGCTTATTGATTCTTTGTAATCTTCTGTAAATGTTTTTTTAGCTATTTTTACTTTACAATCCTTTTTTAAACTATTTATATTATGTATAATTTCATCAGCTATTTTATCAGAATTTTTCCCATTTATAATTATTTCTAAATAAAATGGTTCTTTACTAACATAAGGCTCCTTTATAACTTTTTTCATATCGTTACTTGGCATAAATATACTGTTATTTACACGGTTATCCTTAAAATTAGTGTCTACTATCCCCGCAACACTATATTCTATCCCTCTAATCTTATAAGATTTTTTATTTTTAACTTTTATATTATTACCAACAATAATTTCATTTTCCTTTAAATCATTCTTGTCTGGAGTTTCTACTTGTTTAATGTATTTTTTAATAATTGAATTGTCATTTATAAAAAATATATTGGTTTCTGTTTCTCCTTTACTTTCTTCATCAAGTCTATAAGGCCCAACAATAATATTATTCTTATCTTTGACCTTTGCTATAGAATCATAAATTACTTTAGAATCTATTACCTTTTCTCCAAAACTAGTATTTAAAGTTATTAAAGTTTGTTTTGTTGGATCTCCAAAATAATATGATTTTGTCTTTTCCATAGCTGCATTTGCAACACCAATTCCTATATTTATAGATAAAAAGGATATTATTAATGATATTAAAACTTTTCTAATCATACTTTTTGCATTCATTATTCTACCTCTAACTATATATTTTTTGAGTATATAATTGCTAAACACCTGTTATTTTTAAAAATTATTAAATAATATTAACTTTTTATCTATATTTTATCAATTATTTCATTTTTTTGCTATATCTTCAAACTTAAAATCTACTATTTTCTTTAGATCTTCTAATTTAAGTTTAACCTGAACTCCTACTGCCCCTCCACTTAATATTATTTCATCTAACTTTAAAGCATCATTTTGAATAAATATTCCTTTTGCATTTTCCATCCCTATTGGTGAACATCCACCTCTTTCATATCCAGTAAATTCTTTTATAATTTCCTTTTTCAATAAAGTTATCTTTTTTTCATTACAAATTTTTGCACATTTTTTTAAATCAAGCTTTTTTAATACTGGTATTAAAAACATATAAATATTATTAGAACTACCAATTGTAACTAAAGTTTTATATACCATATCAAAAGGTTCTCCTAGCTCTTTTGCTATATATCCATTGCCTATATACCCATTTTCAAATTCAAATATAATTGTTTCATAATTAATTTTTTCTTTATCAAATATTTTCATTACATTAGTTTTTTTCATATTTATTTTATCTCCTTTTTAAATTAGCATTTTTAAAACTATTAAAGCATTCCATAATAACCTCTAATTTTCCTCATAATAAATAAGACACCTTTTGGTATATAAATAACCTAAAGGTGCCTTTTATTAATTTTAAAAAATCTTATTTTTCCTTTTCAAATTCATCTAATGCCATTAAACGAACTAATAACTTTCTCATAAATATAAGAATTAAACCAAATACAATTACAACTACAGCTATTATTCCAAATACTTCTGTGTATCCCATAGAGGCTGTAAATCCTGCAAGTTTACCTGAAAGTAAATTTGCAAAGAAGAAACAAAGATACCAAGCACCCATTGCTAGTGAACTATATTTTTCTGGAGCAAGTTTATTAAACATAGACATTCCTATTGGTGATAAACACAGTTCTCCCATTGTAAGTAAAAAATATGCTCCTAAAACAAATAGTATGTTCATCTTTACTGTTCCATCTAAAACGCCACCTAAAGTTTTTACTCCAAGTATAAGAACTATAAATGCTAATCCTCCAAGTATCATTCCAAGTCCCATCTTAGTTGGAATAGTTAAATCTCCTTTTTTAGATTTTGCAAGTTTGATCCACAAGCTTCCAAGTATAGGTGCAAATATAACACATAATATTCCATTAAAAGATATTAACCAAGGTACAGGTACATCAAAGCTCCCAATTTGTCTATTTACTAATTTTTGAGATAATAATGAAAATGAAGATTGTGTTTGAAACCATGCTGTCCAGTATAATATTACAAAGAAAAATACTATAAACATTGCAAGTATTCTATTTTTCTCTGTTTTAGTTAAAGCTTGATTTTCTTTACTTACATCACTTTCAGTAACTTTCTTTATAGTTTTTGCAACGGGTTCTTTTCCAACTCCTTTAAGCCATTTAGGAGCTAACAAAAAGAAAATTATACATGTTACAAACATTAAAATTGATGAAAGAAGAAATACATCTCTGTATCCATAAGAGACTATTTTTCCACTTGCATTAACTGTTGAACACCATTTATCTGTAACAAAGCCAGCAACTATAGGTCCTAATAAAGAACCTATATTTGTTGCCATATAAAATATTGAATAAGCAGCATCTTTCATTGTTAATTCATCACGAGAATAAAGTTCACCTACTAGTTGACTTATATTCCCTTTAAAAAATCCACCACTTATAATCATTATTCCAAGTCCAATCCAAAGACTTTGTACAGTTGGTTTTGAGAAATATAAAGATAAATATCCTACTCCACCTAGGAATGCACCTAATATTATTCCTTTCTGCAAGCCTAAGTATCTATCAGTAAGCCAGCCACCTATAAGAGGTGTCATATAACCTAATCCAGCATATAAACCCATAATTGCTGTTGCCTTAGGTACACTTAATCCAATTCCACCTTTTGATATATTGGCAGTAAAAAAAAGTATTAAGAATGAGGAAATTGCATAGCCTGCAAAACTTTGAATAGTTATACTAATATTAGCTAATTGCAATCCTATTGGATGTTTAAATTTTTCTTTTTTAACATTTCCCATAAACTTCACCTGCTTTACAAAATATTTTAAGCCTTCACTTATTAGAAATTATTATACTTCCCTAGTATATTTTTTTAACCATTCTCTTTCCTCATCATTTAAATAAGGAGATATTATTTCATATACTTTTTTGTGATATCTATTTAATTCCTGTTTATCTTCTTCTGTTAAAATATTTACTTTTACTGCATCTAAATCTATTGGAACATAAGTAATAGGTTCAAAATACATAAATTCTCCATATTCATTAACCTCTCCTTTTCTTACAAGAAGTTCATTTTCTATACGAATTCCATGAGAACCTTCTATATATATTCCTGGCTCATCTGTAATTATCATTCCTTCTTCAAATTCATGTGAATCTATTTTTTTATATTTTGTACGTATTCCTGTTGGTGGTTCATGAAGATTTCCAAGATAGCCAACTCCATGTCCTGTTCCATGGTTAAAGTTTTTATTTTTCTCCCAAAGTGGTTGTCTTGCAAGAATATCTACATTTATTCCATTACAACCATAAATAAATTTTGCTTTTCCAAGTCTTAGATTACATTGTAAAACTGTTGTAAAGTCTTCTTTTATTTCATCACTTATTTCTCCAAGTGCTGTAGTTCTTGTAATATCAGTAGAACCTTCATAATAGTTTCCTCCAGTATCTGTTAATAATAAACTATTTGGTTTTACTTCTATATCAGTTTCTGGAGTTGGAGAATAGTGGACAATTGCAGCATGTTCTTTAAATCCACAGATTGGACTAAAACTTTGCCATAAATAACCTTCTTGTTCTTTTCTTAATTCTTCAAGCTTGTCCATTGCACTAAGTTCTGTAATTTTTATTTTTCCAACATTTGTCTTTAACCAATATATAAATTTTGTATTTGCAATACCATCTTTTATATGAGCTTTTATTATGTTCTCAATTTCTGTATCATTTTTAATAGCTTTCATTAATATAGTTGGACTTTCTTCTTCAATTAACTTAACAGTTTCAGGTATATTGTTATATAATGCATAATTAATCCTATCTGGATCTATAAGAACTGAATCTTTTTCATTAAATTTCTTAACATCTTCATATACATCATTATAAGGTCTTAATTCTACATTATTTTTAGTAAGTTTACTCTTAATTGAATCATTAATTTTTCTTTCATCAATATATAGGTAAACCTTTTCAAGTGTTACAATCGCATAACTTAAAATTAATGGAAAGAACTTAACATCATTTCCTCTAATATTTAAAAGCCATCCAATATCGTCAAGTGTTGTAATTATGTGAGCATTTGCACCTAGTTCTCTCATTTTATCTCTTACACGATTTAATTTTGAAGAAACAGTTTCTCCTGCATATTCTAAAGCAAGATCAAATATTGCTTCTTCTGATAAAGGTGGCCTATCTTCCCAAATGCTATTTATTAAATCATAACTATAATTAATTTTTATATTTTTTTTAGATAAAATATTTTCTAGAACTTTCCCTTCTTGTACTGGCACAACTCTACCATCAAATCCTAATGTTTCATTTTCTAAAAGTGATGAGTATAAAAATTCTTCTATTGTTGGAACTCCAATGTTCCCCATCTTATAAAGTTTAACACCTGAACCTTGTAATTGTTTCTCTGCTTGAATAAAGTATCTACCATCTGTCCATAGTCCTGCTTGGTCTTTTGTAATTACAGCAGTTCCTGCTGAACCTGTAAAACCAGTAATAAATTCTCTTTCCTTAAAGTGTTCGCCAACATATTCGCTATTATGATAATCTGCTGAAGGAATCATGTAAGCATCAATGTTTTTTTCTGCCATAAGTTTTCTAAGATTTTCAATTTTCTCTGTAACTTTCATCATAACCCTCCTTAATAAATTTTAATTTTGTTAATTTTTTTCATATTTTTATTATATCATTCACTTTTAAAGTCGCTTAAATTTTCATTTATATATATATACTGTATAATATATGAAATTTTATCATTTTTTAATATTTATTTAAATTTTATGATAATTTTTGTAATATTAAGTAAATTCGCTATATAAACTATGAAATATAGAGATTTTTAATTAAAAGCTTTTAATATATTGATTATGCTGTTTTATATTTTATTTTTTTAACTATATCTTATTTTTGTTGAACATTAAATATCTTTTTGTTTTCAATTGATTTTTATTTTCATTTGACTCTTTATTTCATTTAGCTTTTATGATATTATCTAAAATATATTTAATTTTGAAAGGAGATCACTTAATATGAAAGAAAATTATTCTATAAAAGATTATATTGCAAGTCCCATAGTCACAAAAATAAGTGCTGAAGAAAATAAATTAAGAGAATTTGTAATGGATTATATTATTACTAATCATAAACCCTATTCAATAAAAAATGATCCTAATGAAGAATTATTAAAAATTATGGCTAATAAAAATATACTTTCTATAAATGAAAATAATGAAATTGTTTCAATTTATCCAGTATCTGCAATAAAAACAAATAAAAAAGTTATTTTTGAAGATGGTCGTTATGGATATGCAATGTGTGCAATTGACGCTATAGGATTTCATTATACTTTTAAGAAAAATATAAAAATTGAAGGTAACTGTGAATACTGTAATAGTAAAATTATTCTTGACGTAAAAAATGGGAAAATAAATGTTATTGAAGGTAATGAAAATATACATATTCTACATACAGATTTAGAAAAAAATAAAAACTGGTCATGCTGTTGCTGTAATATTATGCACTTTTTTGATTGCAAAGAAAGTTTAGAAAAATGGCAAACTAAAAATAATATAAACACCAAAACCTTTGCTGTTAATTTAGAAACAGGAAACAAAATAGCTTGGTTACTTTTTTCGCAATAAATTAATAGTTTAAAATTAATAAAAGTATAAGATAAATATAATTAAATTTATCTTATACTTTATTTGTTAGTTATTTAGTATATAGTAAACTATGAAATATATAACTATATACTAAATACTTTTTACTTTCAAATTTTATATAAATTGTATTGCATTATTTTTATTTTAATGTCCTTACTAACGTACTTCTAGCCTTAGATAAAAGTTCATTTTTAATTAGAAAGTTCCAAACAGGCTCAAATTTTTTCCATGAACCTGCATAAGTTAAATGTTTTAATTTCATTTTAAGTTCTTCATGCTCTCTTGATGCCTTAATTATATTTCCCCATTTATAAAAGTCCTTATATGCCTTATTATAACCAGCTTCCATTTCATCTTTAGTAATATTTGGATGAGTAAAAACTAAATGTCTAGTATCATACATCTTCCAATTTTTAGTGATTATTCTATTTGATTTATCTAAACTGTCATATATTGCTGTACCTGGATAAGGAGTTAAAATATGATTAGTTGCTGTAGTTATCCCACTATTAATAGCCCATTCTGTAGTTCTATCAAAAACATCTAAATCATCATTATCTAATCCAAAAATAAAACTTCCATTTATCATTATTCCTAATTCATCTAATTTTTTTATAGCCTCAGCATAATTTTTCCCAATATTCGATTTTTTGTTAGCTTGAATTAAATTATAATTATTAATACTTTCAAATCCAATAAATGCACTTCTAAGTCCAGCCTCATATGCAAGCTCTAATGTATCGTCCTTAAGAATAGATTCAACAGTTATTGCACCTTGAAAGACTCTTCCCATTCCTCTCATTTCTTTAAAAACCTGTCTTGATAAATTTGTATTTGCAAATATATTGTCATCTAAAAAATATAAATGTTTTCCTTCCATGCTTTCTATTTCTTCTAAAATCCTATCAATTTTATATGTATAAAAAGATTTTCCTCCTTTATAAAAAGAACTAACATAACAAAATGAGCACTTATTAGGACATCCTCTTGAAAATACCATTGAATTTGGTACTAAATACTTTTCATTCTTAAACAAATCTCTTCTTGGTAAAGGTAAATTTTCTAATGATACATCTCCTTGCTCATAAATCCTTTTATTTTTTCCTTCTCTAAAATCTTTCAAAAATTTTGGGAAACTTTTTTCGCCTAATCCAAGTAATATACTATCTGCATGTTTTTTTGCTTCATTAGGTAATGATGTTGCATGAATTCCTCCAATAACAACCTTTACACCTTTTCTTCTATATTCATCTGCAATTTCATAGGCTCTATTTGAATTAGTTATATAGCTTTCAATACATACCAAATCTGGTATATCATCTAATTTAACTTCTTCTACATGCTCATCAACAATCTCTATTTCATCTGATTCATCACATAATGATGCTAATGTAGCTAATCCTAATGGTGGAAAAAGTGAATATTTTATAGGTCTCCAATATGGACTTTTTGCCTCTTCTAATGCTGGTAAAATAAATTTTATTTTCACTTAAATATTACCTCTTTTCTGTTTTTATAACATTTTTAATGATATAGTTTCATTCTTAACCCATTAATTACCATTTAAAATTTTTATACTAATACTACTATAAAAATAATCTATATTAAGTTGATATTTAATATTATATAACATCTTTTTTAGGTAAACTTTTCATTAAAATCCATTAATTACTTTCCATATGTTATAATAACTTTGTTAATTTTAAATTTAATAAAAGGAGTTTCTACTAATGAAAAAATTTTTTCAAAAAGAGTTAACCAGCTTAAGTAATTATGTTTGGTTTATTGTTATATTTATTTATATGCTAATTTTAGCCGGTTCTACTAGTCCATTACTAGGTAGTGCTACAAGTGACAGTGGTATTTTTATGGAGGTTGGTAAGGAAGTATGTAATGGTAAAATTTTATTTAAAGAAATTTTTGATCATAAAGGTCCTCTTCTATTTTTCATAAATGCAATTCCTCAAAATTTTATACATGGAACATTTGGAATATGGTTTACTGAATTTATATTTATGTTTATTTCTATAATACTTATATTTAAAATAAGCAAAAAGTTCTTCAAAAAAAAACTAATATCAATAATTCCACCTATTTCTTATATGGCATTTTCAGCTTACACTATACAATATGGTAATATGTCAGAAGAATATAGTAACTTTTTTTGCATAATAGCATTATATATTTTTATCAACTTTTACTTTTCAAAAAAGAAAAAAATTTCTAATCTTAGTTCAATCATATTAGGAATAACCTTTATGGCTGTAGTTATGATAAGAATGAATAATAGTCCTACTATTGTTAGTGCAACTATTTTTATCTTCTTTTATTTTCTTTTAAATAAAAGATTTAAAGAAGTTATAAAATATTTTTTATACTACATATTAGGTTGTATAATTTGCATTGTTCCTATATTGTCATATTTTATATATAACAAATCACTATATGATTTCTTTTATGGAACTTTTATATTTAATTTTATGTATGAGGGAGATTCCCTATTGCACAATATTAAATTTTTACTATTTACTACTAAAAGTACTTTTAAAATAGTATTATGGGTATTAATATTAACATCCTTATTGTCCATTATAATTTCCTTTGTAAAGAAAAATTTAATAATGGCAGTATTTTTATCATTAAATATTATAATTACACTAGTTGCAATCTGTTTAAGTGGTCATACATTTATGCACTATTTAATAACAGGTGCTCCTCAATTTGTATTATCTATAATAGTATTTTTAAAAGAACTAAGCTTAGAACATATTACTCCAAGTATAATTTTTATTTTAATAATATTTTGTACTTCTACTTGGATTACATATTTTTGTATGCATAGGTTATACAAAGTTAAAACTAAAACTAATAATTATATAGAGAATTCAATTGAACTAGCTTCACATATAAATTGCAATAAAGATGAATTATTTAGCTACAATCAAGAAGCTCGTTGGTTCTTTTTAACTGATACTTCTCCATGTAATAGATACTTTACTCTTCAAGATTGGTGGAATCTAACTGATAAAAATGTTTATAAAGAAATTAACTCAACATTAAAAAATAATAAACCAACATGGATAATAACTTCAAATCCTAAGAAAGTTTCTAATAAAGATCTTAGCAAAATGAAGGATAAATTTATTGTGAAATATATAAAAAAGTATTATATTCAAGTTAGTAAAAATAATTCTGGTATACTTTATAAGTTAAAGTAAAAAATTTAAAAGGCCACTGAAAATTTCAGTGACCTTTATATATAACAATTATTACTTCTCTTCTTGTACAGTCTCAATAATTTCTGATTCTGATTCATTTAAAACTAATTCTTTTTCAGCAATTAAATCTTCAATTGTTTCTTTTGTTTCCATTAATTCTTCTAATGACATATTTGAATAATCTTTTGTTGAATCATTTGATATATTTATACCTTGTTTTTTTAAGAATTCATCTACTTTTGTTTGATTTTTTTTGTATATATAGTATCCAGCTGCACATACCCCAACACCTACTAATGCTCCTGTTATATGATCCTTATTAATACTTACCATTTTAATTCCTCCTTAGATTTTTTTATATTTAAATTAATTTATAGCATTTTTATATGCATTCATACTATTTTTATCAATATTTATGAATGTTGACCCAAATCCTCCAATAAATCTTCCTTCTGATTTTAATACTTGATTATTTGAAATCATAAAAGATTTACTTACTCTTCTCTCCTCAGTTTCTACAAATTTTTCTAAAAAAACTTTAACTACACTTGATTTTTTAGATGTATCTATATCAGGATTAACTATTATATCATAATAGTCTTCTAAATTTTTATTTTTAAACTTCCTAACTTCTATAATATTTCTTCTATAGGACATTCCTAGTATATGTCTTCCAAATGTTGCAAACCATGTTATCATAGATGGAATTAAAAATTTTCCTTTTCCCACAGAATTTATTAAATACATTACAGATACTACTTCTGGGTCAAAATATCCTTTTTCACTTATCTCTCTAGAAGCATGTTCAACTATTGCTCCCATTGTAGTTCCAACTACTGCCCAATTTACAAATTCTGATATTTTTTTATTCATAGGTATATATTTACTTATACCTCCTATTAAAAATGTTAAAAAAGAATAATATGCCATTGGAGGAACGCTCTTTTTCTTTGAATTATAGACTAGTCTAACAGCAGTTAATCCATAAGTTTTTGAATACATAACTATTATTCTCATTATTAATTCTTCTTCTTTTATTACTTCACTATTATATTCAACAACTATAGATTTAGTTATATCATTATAACTAAACTTTTTAATACCTTCTCTATTAACAAATTCATTTTCAACTAATTTAATATTCCTAAGAGAATGAGATAATTTAAATCTTATTCTATTTTTTATTTTATGAACCACTACAATAGTTGGTATATTCATTTTAAACACCTCTCTCCATATTGAAAAACATAAGTCTTAATGAATTAGCAACTACAAGTATTGTACTTGAATTATGAAGTACTGCTCCAAAGAATACTGGTAATACCCCAGCTGCACTAAGTATTAACCCAGCACTATTTATTCCTATAACTAAACCAAAATTTTGTTTTACAACATTCATAGTTTTCTTAGATAAGTCTATTATAGTTGGTAACATCATAGGATTATCTCCTTGAATTGTTATATCAGCAGTTTCCATTGCAACATCTGTACTTCCTCCACCTAAGGCTATTCCAACATCTGAATATGCAAGGGCTGGTGCATCATTTATACCATCGCCTACCATTATAACCTTTGCTCCTTTTGACTGATATCTTAAAACCTCTTCTGCCTTATCTGATGGTAAAAGCTCTGATTTATATCCATCTACTCCCATAAGATTTGCAACCTCTTTAGCTTGCGCCTCTAAATCTCCTGTCAAAAGTAAAATGTCATCTACACCTTGGTATCTTAAGTTATTTATAGCTTTTCTCATATTTTCTCTCATTTTATCTTTTATAAATATTACAGCTATTAATTCATTATCGTATGCTACGTAAATTAAGTTTGCACCACCATTTTTTAAACTTTGTATTTCTGGCGTAATATTTTTAGTGTTTATATTATTTTCTTCTAAGAAAATTTTACTTCCAACTAATACTTTTTTATTTTCTATAGAAGTTTCCATTCCTCTTGCAATATGAGTTACAACATCAACATGACTTGGAATCTCTATTCCTCTATCTTCAACTTCATTCATTATAGCAACTGACATTGGATGAGATGATGTTTCTTCTGCTGCTCCTGCTATTTTCAAAACATCATGTTCTGAATAACTATTATTTAATATTTTTATATCTGTTACAGTTGGTTTTCCTTCTGTTAAAGTTCCTGTTTTATCTAAAATTAAAGTATCTGAATTTGATAATGCTTCTAGGTGGTTTCCACCCTTTACTAAAACTCCATTTTTAACTGCATTATTAATAGTTGCAGAAAAAGCTGTAGCAGTCGATAATTTAATTCCACATGAATAATCTATAATCATCATATTTAAAGATCTGCTTGTACTCTTAGTAAACATGTATGTTAATCCAGCAAATAAAAAATTAAATGGAACTAAGTAATTAGAAAATTTATCTGCATAATCCTGAATAGGAGCCTTCTTTGATGCTGCATTCTCTACAAGATGAATAATTCTTGAAACTACAGTATCATCTCCTGCTTTTTCAGTCCTAACTGTTATACTTCCGCTTTTTATAACAGTTCCTGCAAAAACATTATCTCCTTTTCTTTTAATTACAGGTACAAATTCTCCAGTTACAGATGATTGATCTACAACTGCCTCACCTTCAACAACTTCTCCATCTACACAAATTTTTTCTCCAGTATAAATTATAACCTTATCTTCTTTTACTATGCTTTCTATTGGAACTTTCTTTAATTCTCCATCATCTGAAATTTTCCAAACTTCCTTATCTGAAACAGAAAGCATATTTTTAATTGAATTTCTAGTTCTTTCCATAGTGTATGTAGTCATAAGTTCTGCTACATCAGATAATAATGTTATCATAAGAGCTGATTTATCATTTCCAAGTATTAAACTTGAAACTATAGATGTTAATGTTAAGGTATCCGCATTAGGTTTTTTATTTTTTACTGCATTTATTATACCATTTTTAAACAATCCCTTATTTAAATAAATACTTGCTATAGATGGCACTGTAATAAATCTTCCCATTTTTCCAAATATTTTTTCATTATCCAAATCTTTTAAATCTAACTTTCCCTTTACAACTGAATATCCTAATACACCTACATTTAAAGCTATCTTCTTTAAAATATCTTTGGATGTTTCTTCATTTTTATCAACAGTATTTAAATCAACTTTTTCTAACTCTCTAAGAGATTTAAATAATTTTAATGAATATTCACCTAATATATTATCAACTATTGTAATAATCTTTTCTTGTTCTACATTATTATCATAATTAATTAGCAATGTTCCTATAATAGAATTTATTTCACAACTCTCTATTAAAGAACTACTAGAAATTTTCTTTTCTATTTCCTTTTTATATTCACTTAAATATTTTATTCCTTCACATTTAAGTCTAATTCTTCCTACTATACTATGCTTTATAGTACTTTTTAGTAGCAAATCATTTTTTCTCATATTCTTCACTACTCCCTCTTATTACATTGTTTTTAGATTTTCGTCTAATTGTTGTTCTATAGTTTTAACTACATAATTTAAATTACTTTCACCATATTTTTCTATTAAGTCATAATTTTTAATTCCTATTTCTCTTACTATATCTATCCACTTTAGAAGTTTCTTTTCATATAGCTTGTTAATATCATAAGTTATTAATATACTACCAGTTAAATTATTTATTTCTATGTTTTCTACACCATTTAACTTCTTTATTGCTTGTTTCAAAAATTTTTCATATGCCATATATTGTTCTGGAATCATTTTTAATGAACTCATCTTAAATCTTATTCTTCCTGGCATACTATGAGATACCTTTAACTTAGTTAACTGATGAATAACCATTTTTTTTAACATACTTTCACCCCTATATAGCATTATATCCCCATCTAAGCATTGTATATCCATTAGGCAATACTCTAGGCATATTTCTTATTCCTTTTATCCCTAAAATCAAAACTAAAATTATATAAATAGCTTTACCATCTAACATTCCTTTAGTTTTATTATATATAGCTAAATTTACAACTTCTTTCATATTAGATAGCTCTTTAGTTACAACAGACTCTTTTTTCTTTAATATCTCATTATCTAATTTAAGAAGTTTTGCTATTATTCCTATAAGTAATTGAGGATTTATTTTATCTTGATCATATTTTATAATAATATTTCCTGTAATTTTATTTATTTCTATATATTTTAAAGCTTCAACTCTTTTTAATTGATCTAATAAAAATATTCTAGCATTTTTATCTTGTTTTAATATTGGTATATGTAATCTAACTCTGCCTTTAATACTATGCTTAACTTCTATAACACCAATAAAACTTGGTAAATTAAGAGAATTCTTATTTTTTTTATTATCTTGTTTTAAAAACTTATCTAACGCCCTTGTTGTTAAAGCAAGTAATAAAAATTTCACATACTTATTATTCATTTTATCTCCTTTATTTCTTTTGTTTTTATTAATTATATACTGTACATATTTCTTATACAATAATTTATTTGTTAATACTTAATATCAAACACATATAATTATTCAAATAGAATTTTAACCTATAAATAATTATATATAAATTGATATTGATAATCAATTCATTTGTTTTTTTATATAAATGAATAATTAATGCTAATTTTTAATATTTAACCTTAAATAAATTAAACTTGATTTACACATGATTTTTTTGTATTTTAAATTGCTATAATATATTTAAACAAAAACTTAGTTGAATAGATAAATATCATATTAATGTTCAGCCTTAATATAATATTAATCTAATTAATTCCCCTTTTTATAATTATAAATTGATGTTCTAATATTTTTTAATATTAGAACATTAGGACTTATCAATATAATAGAAATTTTTAAAATTGAGGTGATTTAAATGAATGATAATGTAAAAACTGTTAAAGAAAATGAAAAAGAAGAGATTAAAGAAACAAAACAATTTTTTAGTACTTCAAAAGATGATGTAAATACTGAAAAATTGGACAAACTTGATGAACTTAACAAAATGAAAAAGGACATAAAAGCAACTAAAGATGCTAATGAATCTTCAAGTATTGCAAGAGCTGAAAAGAAACTAGACTTAGATACAATAAAAGATATAAAACATGAAGTTAAACTTGAAGCTAAAGAAAAAATTAGATTCTTAAAAGATTGTGAAAGAATCCTAATTAAAGCTGAAAAAGAAGAAGGTAAATCAAGCACTGAAATAATTAAGGATTTTAATGAAATGTTTGATGCTGGAATGAAACAATTTGCTAAAGATAATGAATTAAGTAGATCTGACGAAGAAAACCTAGTTAAAGATTTCAAGAAAAATTTTGAATAACTTCCAAAAAAACTAGAAGACTAGATAGGCTGTTTTATATAAACATTCTATCTAGTCTTTTAGTCTGTAATAAACTTTTCTATAGTTAATTAATCTAACTACTTAGCATTAAAACTTTCCTTAACCTTTTTAGGCAATTCCCTTTGTTTAACTTCCTCATAAGATAATATATCATTTTCCTTATTATCTTTTATATCTTTAACTTTCACTAATAAAAAAGCTTCCTTTCTTAAGCTCTTATCAGCAAAAAACTTTACTTCTATTTTTTCACCTTTAGAATTATAGGCTTTTACATTGTTATATCTATAAGTATATACATCTTCCCCATTATACTTTCCATCATATTCTTTATTTCCATCCTTATTTATTTGTACATAATATTTACTAGCTCCTATTTCCTTAGGATTAATTTTGCTGCCCAAAAGTAACCCTCCAAATAAAATAGCACATAAAATACTTACTAAAAGAACCTTTAGTAATTTTCCCAAAATAATCACTCCATTTTTTAAATAATTTTCTTTTATTATAATTAGGAAACCTTTTATTTCATATTTAATTGTATTACATTTAACTTACAATCTTGTAAGATATATTTTAAATCTTATTTCTATTATTTAATTATAAAATATAACTTATTATTCTAAGTTTTTTAATTTTTTATTGATATAATTCTCCTATATTAAATTTTAATGATTGGAAGTTATTTATATGAATTTTTTATCTTTAATCAAAGTTTTTATAAGTAAATATGGAGCTATTAGTGTATTTTTTACAAGTATGCTTGAATATTTATTTGTGCCAATTCCAAGTGAAGTAGTATTGCCTTTTGTAGGTGCAATTTATAAAAGCAACAATCAAAATATAATTTTGGTAACTATAATTGCAGTACTTGGTGGGTCTTTAGGGTCATTAATAATGTTTTTACTTGGAAAATATGTAGTTATAAAATTTGTAGATAAATTAAAAGAAAAATCCCCTAAAGCAAAGGTGACATTAGAAAAATCAGAAAGACTATTATATAAATATAGATATATTGGAGTTTTTTTATCAAGAATATTCCCTTTGGCTAGAACTGTTACCTCTATAGTTGCTGGAATAATTGGAATGAAATTATATAGATTTTTATTTTTTTCTGCATTAGGTATGTTCCTTTGGGATTTTTCATTAATAGAACTTGGAACTATTTTTACGAAAAATAGTGCTTTAATTGATGGAATGGTTAAGAAATATTATTTGATTATTTTAGCTATATTAATTGTTATACTTTTAATTTTTATAACAATTAAACATATTAAAAATAAAAAAAATACCTCTAAATAATTTACTTAAATTACAAAAATAGATATTTAAAAATAATAAGTCTGTATCTACTTTCACTACTAAAGTAAATACAGGCTTATCTAGTTTATAATATTAAAATTTATTTTAAATCTGGCCAATAATCTTTATTAGCTTCTAAAAGTTCATCTAAAAGAGCTTTTCCAACTCTATATGAAGGAATTGTTTTATTTAATAATATAGCTTCCATAGCTATATTATATGATCCTGTTAAAGCAGTTTCTACAGTTAATATTTCATATCCTTTCTGCATTTCCATCATACTTCTATGAAATGTTGGAATATTCCCAACAGAAACTGGTTCAACTCCCATTGCTCCAATATAACATGGAACTTCTACAACTGCTTCTGGATTAAAGTTTCCAATAGCTCCACAATTTTTTATATTAACAATAAATCGTTCCTTTGTGTCATGAATTATTGCATTTGTAATATCAACAATATAGTTTCCATGAACTCCATTTATAAGTTTAGAATTTTTTGCTGTACCTTCTTCAATTACTTTTTTACATTCTTCAAATACAGTAATTTCTCTAGTGCTTAATACATAAGAGCCTCTAGTAAAATTAATGTCATCTGATTCTACCATTTCATCTGCAAAATAATAATACTGCAAATAACAATTTGGAAAATACTTTGGATACATCTTAAATGCTTTAATTATATTTTTAAAAGTTTTATTCCAATAATTATCTCCAACAGCCTCTTCATTTGTTTGATTTAAAGCTGTAAGTTCTCCTGACAATACTCTTTCTCGAATTTCAGGTAATATATCATGACCTTCCTTATCAAATATATTAGTCCACCATCCAAAATGATTTAACCCAAAATATTTAAATGTAAGATCTTCTCGTGGAATTTTTAAATAATCTGCAATAGATTTTTCTATAATTATTGGCATATCGCATATACATAAGCATTTTGCTTTAGGAAATTTTCTATAAATAGCCTCTGATATTATTGCTTCAGGATTTGTATAATTTAATATCCAAGCATCAGGACAAACCCTTTGTGCAACCTCCACTATTTTTAACATTTGTGGAATAACTCTTAATGCAAAGGAAAATCCTCCAAGTCCGCATGTTTCTTGTCCTACAACACCATGTTTTAAACATATTTTTTCATCTATTTCCCTTTGATTATTTAAACCTGGTCTAATTTGAACATATAGAAAATCAGCATTTTCAAAAGCCTCTTCTATATTTGTTGTATATGATACATTAACTTTAGAATTATTATCCCTATAATATATTTTAGTAAATTCTCCAAGCAGTCTATTTCTCTCTTCATTATTATCATAAAGAACTAATTCTTCTAATTCTAAATCTTCTGCTCTATTTTTTAATACTTCTACAATTCCAGGAGTATGTGTAGATCCTCCTCCAACAATTACTATTTTATTGCCCATATTTATTCCTCCTTATTCTAATGGTTCAATACACCCAAAAGATTAACTTATCTATTTTTCTTAGTTCCTATTATTAATTTTTTATTGCAACCTTTTATCATCATATTTATGTTATGTACTATCAAATTAGAAATCTAAATCTAATGCATCAAATTCTTTTTGCCTTGAATCTTTATCATTATCTTGGTTTTCTAAACTCTTTTCATACATTTTAAAGAAAGGATAATACATAAGTACTCCTAAACCAAGTATTACGAAGAATAATATTACTGCTCTAAAATCCATTGTTACTAAATATTGTGCAAGTGGTACTGGAATACCTCCAACTTGAGCTATAGGTGCCCTTACTAATCCTGATTTTAATACCATAAATGAAAATCCTCCAACTAATGGTGTTCCAAATACAAATGGTATAAATAAATATGGATTATAAGCTATTGGTAGACCAAAAACTACAGGTTCTGAAATACTAAACATTGCAGGAAGTGCTGCTGCTTTTCCTATTGCATTTAAATCTTTTCTCTTACTCATAATTGATAGTATTACAAGTGCTCCTGTTATACCTGATCCAGTTGCTGCAAGGAAAAAGTCCCAAAATGATGGTGTAAACACATGTGGTATAGCAGTTCCAGCTTGATATGCTGCTGCATTTTCAGCTAAGTATTGAGTCATAAATGGCATTACAAATCCTACTAAAATTGCAAATCCATTTAATCCAACAAACCAGAATAACATTTCTGTAAATGATATAAGCATAACTGCCCATACTGTATCTACCCCATTAATAGATGGTGCTATTAATTTTGTTATTGCCTCTGGAACTATTGCTCCACCAGTTAAATTTTGTACAGTTACAGATATTATTACAGCTATAACTATTATGGTTGCTAAGGGTACTATTGCCTCAAAAGTTTGTGAAATCATTTCTGGTAATCCTTCAAATCTTAATGTGATTTTTTTCTTAATGAAAAATGCCATTATTTCTACAGCAATTAGTGAACCAATAATTGCAACAAACATTCCTCTTGAATCTAAATATTCAATGTTCATAGCTCCATCAATTATTTTTACATCTAATATAAGAGTGACTAAAACTCCACCAACAACGCCATGTGCTATTGGTATTTCAAGTTTTTTAGCATGATTATAGGAAATAGTTATTGCACAATATAAAGCAAGTAAACCAAATGTAAAAGTAAATGGTAAATTTAATACTTGTGCATTATTTTCAAAAAAGTTTTTAATTGCAGACCCCTTTGGAAATAATCCACCAATAGCAGATATTATAAGCGAAAGAGAACCTACCATTAATACAGTTATAAGTGCCATCATACCATTTTTTATTGATTGAATATGTCTTTGTGATTCTATTCTCCCTGCTATAGGGCCTAAATATTTTTCTAAAAACTGAACTAACTTATCCATTATTTTCATTTCTTTGTTCATTAAAAAACTCCCCCCATAATTATTTTAGTTTTATTCCATAGTTTTTAATTTCATTAAAATTGCAGCCTTTAGTATATTACCTCCATTTACAGTTCCATAATCTTTTGTATCTATTATTTCTATAGGTTTTCCTTTTTCATCACAAATTTTTTTAAGTTCATTAAATCTATGTTTTATTTGAGGTCCAATCATTACAACATCAAAATCATCTATATATTCTAAAATATCACTTGCAGGATGTGCCTCAATTCTTATATCCTTATCTTTAAGTTTTGCACTATTTAACGCAATTTCCCTCATTTTATTTACCATAGTTCCTGTAGACATTCCTAAGTTGCAACATAATAAAACATGTAATCTGTCAAAATTCATATTTATCTCTCCTTTAAATTTATTTTTTATTTATTTTTCTTTATACATAGTTATAAATTCTTCTGCTATAGCTTGGAATGTCATTGCATTCATCATAGTATCCTGTGCATGGGATAAAAGTATTGAATACTCTGTTTTATTTCCATTAGCTTCCTCCATTAATATTTTTGTATGAATATCATGTGCTTCTTTTAAACTATTATTAGCTTCTTTCATTAAATTTTCTGCATTTTCAAAATTCTTTTCTCTAGCGCATCTAATTGCTTCTCTCATACTTCCTAAAGCATCTCCAGCATATGAAATTATTCCAAAGCTTATTTCTTCTATATTCATCTTAAATACCACCTATCTATTATTACGTTTACATACTGAAAATTTTTATCTTGTATGTTTTAATATTAATTCATATATGTCTTCTTTTTTCTCTATTAATTCTAAATCCTTAAAAAATTTTTCATTATTAACTAATCCTGTTATATCTTCAATACTTTTTAGATGATCTTTGGTATTTTCTGCTGCAAGAAAGAAAAATATTTTTGCTTCCTTTCCTCCATCAAATTTAACTGGATTTTTAGAATATATAACACTAATAGCTGAATTTATAACATTATTTTTAACTTCACCATGTGGAACTGCTATTTTATTTTCCAAGACAAAGTGAACTCCATAACTTTCTGCAATATCAATTATTTCCTTTATATATTCCTTTTTTATATCACCAGATTCAACTAAAATATTTCCACATTCTTTTATACCATCTCTCCAATTTTCAAAACCTTCAAAAATTTTAATTTTATCTAAACTTATAAAGTCTATTAGATTTAGCTTTTCTTTATTGCTTTCAATCTTTTCTTTATTAAATAATTCACTTTTAAGCTTATCTATTAAGCTACTCTCATCTTTAATTATTGCGTTTTCATTTACTATATCTAATATCTTATATAATTTATTCTTATTGAAACCATTCTTCTTAAAATTTTTTGCAAGCTTTTTTTGATCTTTAATTGTTAAAAATGGACTAACTTTTATTATTGGTAATTTATATTCTTTTTCAACTTCATTACTTATATTTAAAGTTGTTATAACTGTATCTATTCCATCTATATCATATTGAATGAATGTTGAATATGATATAATATCTACAATGTCCACATTATATAAATCTGTTATTTGATTAGCTATTAATTTTGATGTGCCATAGCCGCCTCCACAAACTAATAAAACTTTTTTCTTTATAGGACTAATCTTTTTATTTCTCTCAATTGCTGCTAAGAAGTGTAATGTTATAAGAGCAATTTCCGAATTATCAATTTGCCTATCAATTAACACTTCTAAATCTTTAAGAAACAGCTTTACTTTATCAAATATGTCTTCATATGGTTCTATAACATCCATATAAATTTCATTTTCTAATTTTATGTTATTTCTTAATCTGTAGATTAAAGGATTAATGTGATTTATAAGTCCTATCATAAGAGGCTCATCATTAGTTAAATCTACTCCTGTATATCTACTAACTTTATTTACTAATTTTTTTATTTCTAGTACTATGTCTATCCAATTTTTTAATACATAGGTATTAGTCTTGCAAGATATTATTCCTTGAACATATTCTGCTAATGCCATAATTTCTTTATTGCCATATTCAATTCCTAATATTTTTTCTAACTCTGATATATAATTTTTTAATACCTTATATTCATTTGTAGTTTTTACAAAATTTTCTCTTTTAAAATTAACTATAATATGATTATTCTTTATTCTTAAATATGAAACTAATATATAAATAATTATTGGTCTACAACTATTTGGATTATCACACTCTAATTTATTTATTATATTATCTACATAGCTCTTTAGCCTTTTTTTGTCTAGATTAATTAGATTTTCATCAAAATAATCTATCATTAAATTTTTATCATTAATACTAAATCTATTGTATTGTGATTCATAAATTTCCTTTGAACAATCTTTCATAATTATTTTTCTAATATACTCTTCTTCTTGAATTATTTTATTGTCTTTTATAAATATTTCATCTTTTTTTAGTTCCTCTGATATGGATATAATATCTCCTCTTATAGCTGTTCTGCTAACCTTTAAAAGTCTTGCTAATGAAGATAGATTTACAGAACCTTCTACAAGAATTTTTGCTTTTATAAAACTTATTCTTTCTGACTTTGTATATTTATTTAATTTTTTTATCTCATTAATCTTTTTACTTAACTTTATTGATTCCTCAGCTAATAATCCCCCCTTTGGCAATTTTTTTATTTCAGGTAATCCATACATATCAAATAAAAAATTTATTATATCAATGTCATACCTAACAACTCTTTCTGATAAATCTAATTTATTAGAAACTTCTTTTATTGATGTTTTATTGTTTTCTTTTATGTAGTCTAATACTTTCAAAACTCCACTGTTTATATACATATCTACCACCTACTTATATTGTAATTTGAAAGCTTTTTGTAAACAATTACAAAGGATTGTAAATTTTTTTTACCTTTTATTCCATGTAATTTATTGTATCATATAGAAAAAAAATCTTTCATGGAAGGTTTCGTCATTTATTTTTTCAAAAAGTTTCATCTATTTATTTGCTTATTATTTTTTAAACTTAAAAATATTACTAAAAAAATTCCTTTCTAAATCACAAATTTTTTAAATTAAAAAAGAAAATACTTTTAAATTAAGTATTTTCTCTTTAACTTCTGTTTATTTATTTAATTTTTCATACATATCTACCATTATCACTGCCATATCTTTAATAGTCATTGCATTCATAAAATGATCTTGAGCATGTATTAATAATATTGATTTTTCTAAATTTTCTCCAGACATTTCTTTATGAAGAAAGCCTGTTTGTATATTATGAGCCTTTCCAATTTCATTTTCTGCTTCTTTTAATTTTTTTCTTGCTTCCTCTATATTATTATCTTTAATTAAACTTTTAACAGCTTCAATTGCTAGGGTTTTTCCATTCCCTGAATTTAATATAAGCTCCATTGAATCCATTACAATCTTTTCGTCCATTTTTCATCCTGCCCTTCTGTATATTGTAATAACCTCTTAAAAGTTTAATCCTCTAAAACTTTCTTAACATGATTAATTACAGCTTTTCCATCTAGCATTCCATAAGCTACCATATCTATAGCTTCAACTGGAATACCTTTACATTTATCTTTCACATTATCTAAATTAAATCGCACTTGAGGCCCTAATAAAACTATATCTGCACCTCTTGTTGCATTTACTACATTTGATATTGCATTAGCTTCTATTTCTACCTTATATCCAATTTCTTTAGCTGCTTCTTGCATTTTTACTACTAACATACTAGTTGACATGCCTGCTGCACATAATAAAACTATTTTTCTCATATTAAATCTCTCCTTCTGCATGTATTTATTCTTCTATTGCTATATTTAATTCTTTTGCTTTAAATTCTTTCTCTTCCTTTATTCTAAGTTTTTCTTCTTCTTTTAATTTTTGTTTATCAAAAGCCATAACAAATGGATAATATATAACCATACAAACAACTAATAAAAATAATGCAAATATTACTCCTCTTATTCCAGATGTAAATAAAGGTCTTAAAAGTTCTGGAGTACCTGCTGGGACACTAACCCCATTTGCTCTAGGCAAAAATCCTATTACTGTTGCAAAATATGATAAAGTTATACTTGCAACTGGTGTTAGTATCATAGGTATACCAATTACTGGATTAAGTATCATTGGCAATCCAAATTTTAATGGTTCGCTTATTCCAAAGAAAGCTGGAACTATTCCAAGTTTACCTACGGTTTTTAAATGTTCGCTTTTAGCTTTAAATGATAATAATATTGCTAATGCTAAATTACGTGGACCTTTTTGATTTTGAATAAATGATACAGTTATTATATATGGTAACATTGTTGCACCTGCTTGATATGCTTCCATATTTGCTATATCCATTGAATAAAATACTGTTAATAAAATTGGATTTACAACATTACTTCCATGAATCCCAAAGAACCATAGAATTTCCATTAATGCTACAAGTAATACTACTGTTCCTAAATTAGATCCAAGTGATTGAAGTGGCTTTTGAAGTACTGCAAATAAAGCTGTATGTGCATTACCATAAGAAGTCATTCCAAACAAACTGTTTATAAACATAAATACTATAGCTACTATGACTGCTGGTATTAATGCTGCAAATGTTTTACTAACAACTGGTGGAACAGTCGCTGGCATTTTTATAGTTAAGTTCTTCTTAATTGCAAAAACATATATTCGTGTTGCAATTAATGCTGTAATCATTCCAACAAACAATCCTCTTGATCCTAAATACGTAATATCTATAGCTTTTGTTTTACCAAAGACTGAAATTGGAGTTACAATTAAGAATGCCATTACGCTTATCATTCCTGCAAGAGTAGCATCTTCTTCATAAAGTTCTGCTAATTTACTACCTATTAAAAATGCAACATAAAGTCCCATCAAACTCATTGTCATTGTAAAGCATACATTTAAAGCATTTGCTATCCCCATACTTTTAATAAAATTTTGATATGGTCCTATATTTAATTTTCCTAATAATGCCGCAACAGAACCTATTACCATTATTGGTAATAATGACATCATACCATTTGATAAAGCTTGTAAATATTTATTTGTTTGCACCTTTGTCATAACCTTATTCAGTTTGTCTAATTTTTCTTGAAACCTCATTTATTAATTCCCCCTTATTCTTTAGTAAAGTAATTTTTCCCTTAATTTTTCTTTCTTTATTTTATCTAATCCAAGCACTCTTTCTAAATAATTATCAACTGTTCCATATGCTTTTTTAATTTCATTTATAGCTTCTCTCATATATTCACCCTTAGATTGCTGCATTGTAGATAATAATTCTAGTATTTCGGCATCATCTGTATATTGCCTATATTTATCCATTTGCCTCTCATTGCGAAGCCCTCTATATATAGTTGTAAGTTCATAATCTTTTATTATTTCCTCTTCACTTACTCCTAAAGCTAATAGTATAATAGCAACTCCAAACCCTGTTCTGTCTTTACCTCCTCTACAATGCTGCACAAGTGGTAAATTATTTTCATCACATATAATATCCATAAGGCTTCTATAAGCTTTTTTTGCCTCTTTTGAATTTATAAATTTTCTATACTCTTTAAGCATATTTTCTTTTGGATTTCCATAAGCCTTAGCGTTAAATTCATTTGTTTTTAATAATTCCATTGTAGTTTTATTTTTATTGTTATTATCATCTACAGAACCTGCTGCTAATTGTGCTACTTTTGCATTTGGATCTAAAGAATAAGTTTTTGTTCCCTTTATTTCTTTATTTATAGCTGCATTTGCTTCTGCTTTGCTTCTAAAATCAACTATAGTCTTTATTCCAAGCTTTTCTACAAATTTTATATCCTCACAATCCAAATCTGATAATTGATCTGATCTATAAATTTTTCCCCATTTAACTCTTTTTCCACTTTCAGTTAAATAACCACCTATATCTCTAAAATTAGTTGTTCCATTTAAATTTACCAATCTTTTTGCAGCTAAATATTTTTTATCATCTTCTAACACTAAAACATAATAGCCTCTTATTTTTTTATTTGGATTTTTTATTACAATTTCATTTGAATTCATTGTTGCTATAAGTTTTTTATCATCTAAATCCACAGAAGGTGTTTTTCCATAATATATTTTTACTGTTCCTAAATATTCCCCTTTGTATTCAATAGAAATATGCCCTTCTTCTATCTCCTTTATTTCAATAAATTCTATACTATTCACAATCTTTCTCCATTTCGTACTTTTTCATAGCACTTTCTAAAATTTTTTCCCCATTCATTAACCCATAGGCTTGTTCTTCTATTTTGTATACTTTTGTCTCTTTCTTCATTATATGTTGTATATCTGATATATAATTTGCAATTTGTGGTGCAATCAAAACTATATCAACTTTACCAACATATCTTTTTATTGAACAATAATCGATTGCCCAAATTTCATTTTTTATATTTTGTTTTTTGCAAGCTTCTTGCATCTTTAAAACTAATATACTTGTGGACATTCCACCTGCACAAACTAACATTATTCTCATAGCTTTTTAAACTCCTTCCTTAAATTAAGAATTTCTTTCCTAAGTTCTAAAGTTTCCATTGCAAAATTTATATACATTTCAGCTCCACATATATGATCTTGTGCATGTATTAATAACATGTTTAGATTTAAATCTTTACCTTCTATTTCTAAATTCATTAAATCTTGCTGTGCCTTATGCGCTAATATTAACTCTTTTTTTGCCTCTTCTAATATTAATTCTGCTTTTAAAAATTCACTTGATTTACTTAAAGTTATAGCTTCCGCGGATTTGCTTTTAGAAATTCCTGCATGTAAAATTAATTTAAAACTTTGTGAGTACTTTTCCATAGCTAATCCTTTCTAATTCACTTCATTTAATATTTTATTTAATGTTTTTATTTCAGGTTTTTTTATTAATTCATTTATATATTTGTTACTACACATGATTATTGAAATAGATTTATAAAATCTTTCTAAATCCTTTATTTCACCTTTTTCAATAGATGCTAAAAATACTACTTGAATTTTATTTTTTCCCCAAAATATAGGTTTTTTTAATATAGCTACTACTACAAAAGTTTCATCAGTTAAAGCTTTTTGAGGATGTGGAAATGCTACATTGCTACTTAAATCAGTTGTTGCAAATTCCTCTCTATTCAATATTTCTTCTAAAAAATTCTCTGGTATATTCTTAACTTTTCTAAGTGTATTAACCATGTATTCTAATACTTCTTCTTTAGAATTAAAATCTATCTCTCCTAAAAACAAATTATTAGGAAAATACTTTAATACATCTTTTTCACTGTTTTTGTTTAGTAAAATTCTTTCTATTTTTTTCATATCACTATTCTCTAAAAAATGGTTTATTTGAAATACAGGCAAATGACATTGTACAGGTATTGTACTAAATACATAATCAACGTTATTTAAATTAATATAATTTATCTCATTTGCATTACAAATTAATATAGATTCTATATATTTCTCAAAATTTAACATAAATTTATATTTTAATAATTGTGAGCTTCCTCTTCCTGACGAACATACAATAACTATGTTTTTCTTTTTTATTTCATTTAATGATTTTGATAATGCTACTTGAAAATGTAATGCAAAATATCCAATTTCATCCTCTGATAAATTAATATCATATTTATTATTTATTAAAGTTGTTGCACAAATAGCTATTTCATAAGCTGCTAAAAATTTTGTTTTTATTTCACTTAATAATAGATTTTTAAGTGGCATTTTATACCTTATTCTTGTTTTTAAAGGTACAATATGTAATGCTAAAAGTATTCTCAAATCTAAATTATTCCTTAAATCAATGTCCTTTTCTTTTTTAATTTTTATAAGCATTTCATCTACTAAGTCATTAGCTTCCGGAGGTATATTTAATATATTTTTTTCATCATTCATAGATTTACTTGATAAATGTACTGCTATAAAACCACATTCTTGTTCGGTGAATTCCAAATTAAATTCTTTTTCTAGCATTTTCCCTATCTTACATGCTAATTCATATTCTTTTTCTCTTTTTTGAATATCTAAAATTTCTTTATTTTCAGGTATAATATAGCCTCTTTTTATTCTTATTACAGTAGTATATAAATGTGCTACCAGCCGTTCTTCAAAAACATCTGATATTCTATATGTATCATTTTGCAATATGTTTGAAATTATAATTTTTATTTTCTTCATATCTTGGTGAAATTTATTATTTTTTTCTTCAATTTCATTTATAACTTGATTATTTTTTTTCATATAAATACTGGCTAAACATCTCCTATAATGAAATTCATCCCCTTTAATTCTCAATCCATAATGAGGTTTATTTTCTAAAGCTAATCCATAGCTCTTTATAAAACTTTTTACATACTTTAAATCTTTGAAAACTTGAGATCTTGAAATAAACATTTCAGAAATTAAATCACTTACTTTTATATATTTATTACTTTCTAGGAATTTATTTATTAAATAATTTACTCTTGAATCTTGTGCTTCAAAATTTGTAGAATTATTATCTTCTGATAAAAATTCTGTAATAAACTTTTCAAACAAGATCTTATTTTTAATTTTTAACTTGTATCCAGCTCCTCTTTTTGCCTCTATAATAGCTCCATAGTCTTCAATCTCTTTAGATAGCCATTTAAGTACTTTCATTGTAGATTTTGAGCTCATTTTTATTAAATAAGATAATTCTTTACTAGATATAGGATTTTTACATTCCATTAGTTTACACAGTATCTTTTTTTCTTTCATTTATCCACCTCGAATTCATTCTATCAGCCAAGTTAAACATTTTCAATTTATAAAATTTCTTATATCTAGAGGAAATTTTATAGACTCTCCATAAAAAAAGCACTACTAAAAAACAATTTATTTTTTAAAGTAGTACTTTTTATATTAGGATATATTTTAAACTAATATTAATTTTATATAGGTCTGTAGGCTCCTCTTAATAAGTAATTTTTTAAATTTATATTCTATATTTTTGAATTTATTCTTTTACCCAATAAGCACTACAATCATCAGCACGTTCAATAAATCCATACTCAACTAAAGCTCTTCTAATAGTTGCATAGTCCTCATATATCCTTTTTAAAATCCTGTTTATTTCTTTTTCCGAATATTTCTTTCCAGCTGAAAAGTTCTTAATAACTTCAGATAAGATTATTATTTTCTTTTTCTCTTTAGATGGATAAGTCTTTATGGCTCCATTTTCATCCATATAATTTTTGATTGTACTTTCTCTTTCCTTATCTGTAATGTTATACCTATCATCTAATGTAGTAGCTGTTTTATGGGCATCACATAAAGTATCCTTCTCTAATATATTTATATTTCTCTTTGCTTTACTAGATAAAAGCTCCATCATTGCTAAAAATAATCTTGCTTGTTTTTCCTTTTCTCTTAATTTAAACCTATGATTTCTTATAGTTGATTGTGCAACTCCTAACTTAATAGCAATTTCTTTATCAGTTAATCCTGAAGCCATTAACATTAATACTTCTCTTTGAATTTCTGATATACCAGTAAAAGTATTATTCATTTCAAGTAAATAATGTAGTGGTGATTTATGAATCTTTTCTATATGAAGTTTAGTTGCTTTTTCTGCATCATAAAGTATAGAGTCTATCTCATATATTCTCCCCTTTGTAAATTCTTTCTCACAAATAATACATTTATAACACTCTTCTTCTTCTATAAATCCTTTTTTAACTTCATCAATTGTTGCATCCCAAAATAATTCTTTATTATTTTTACTCATACCCTAAACACTCCTTTTATATTTATCTCTATTTTAATTTTATGCTATATAGCTTAATTTGTCTATATATTAATAAACTTTATTTATTTTTGTTTATAAACTTCAACTCACATTCAATATTTTATACATTTTTGTAAAATATTTATTATTAACTTATTTAATTATTTAATTAATTTTATAAATAAATTCTTGCATAAAAATATGCTATAATCATAAATGAAATTTTTAAATAAAAAGTTGGTGATTAAAATTAAACATAAAAAACTTAAAATAACAATTATAATTATTGTAATAATTCTTTTAGGAATAGAAATATCCTCAAAAGTTATGGAAATAAATTATGAAAAAAGTCTTTTAGGTGGTTTAACTATACCAAAATCAGCAATATATGAAGAAAAAATAGATACTCATGGTGGATTCCATGGAGATGGAGATTATTTTACAAAAATAAAAGTTCCTAAAGATGATTTTGATACATTATATAAAAAGGCTTCAGAATCTAAAGAGTGGAAATCACTTCCTATAGAAAATAAAATAGCCATTCCACTTTTATATGGTGGGGATTATAATAATATACACTATGGAACTTTAGGTAGTGGTAAAAAAATTCCTAAAAATATTAAACATGGATTATATTATTATAAAAATAAATATAAAGAAATGTATCCAGATGATAAGGACAATTATGATATTCCTTTTAATTATATTGTTTCTGTTTTAGATAAAGATAATAATTTAATATATGTTTATGAATTTGATTCTTAAAAAAGAGACTGCCTTAAAAATATAAAGCAGTCTCTTCTATTAAATTTATTATTTTACTTAGCTCTAAAAGTCTAGCTAAAAAACACTCACTTAAAGCATAACTTATTATAAAAGTTTTAAAAGCTCTGTATTTTTCAAAAGCTCACCTATTGGTATCTCCTTTAATAGTAAATTATTCAATCCAAGACAAGTCTTCGCAGCATTAGATAAAACACGAATATCATATTGACCTGGATATACAGGATCTACCTTTTTACCAAGTTTCATTAAGCCATAAACTGCCATCATTGCAGTTCTAATTGAATATTCTACAGTAAATACACAATCATTTGTTATTTCTGTATATTGTCCTATAAATCCAAAGTTTTTACTTCCTTTTGGAATTACTTCTGGTCTATCTCCTTTTACACGAGGCATAAATTGAGAAGTAATATATGGCATCATACTTGGAATTACATTAACTGTATGTTTTAGAATTTCTGGTATCTTATCTTTTAATCCCATATGATATAAAAGTTCTTCAAACATTTCTTTTCCTGTACAATCTGATAATGTTTTATGAATATAATCTCCTTTTACATCAAGTCTTAAAGCATATGCCCATAATACTTTAACATTTTCAGGTTGATTAATAAAATGAGGATCCTTTGGAATAACCCAGCTCATAAACCAACTTGAATCTTTTATTGTTACAAGTCCACCCATTCCTGACTCATCACCTGTAAGATTAACTAGATAAGGGAATACAATATCATCATCCTTTAATGTAACTGTGAAAGATAACCATTTTGTTTTATCAATATCTTCACAGAAAACATCTGGATGTCCAAAATCAGGTAACTTTTTAGCTAACTTTTTCCATACACTAAAGCATCCTTTATCCTCTGAACGATTAAGATTTGCTTTATTATTTAAATCACCCTTTTCAGTATTTTCTGTCATTGATCCATTTGTAAATAATACTAAATCATCTTCTTTTACATTAATCTTCTTTTCTTCACCATTTTCTACATAATGAATAACTGTTGCAACTTTTTCATTATTTGAAAAATCAAAATCTATATCTGTAACTTTCCATCCTGTTTCAAAACATACATCCTTTTCTTTAAGCCATGTAATTAGTGGAAGAATTAAAGAATCATATTGATTATATTCAGTATGAAGAATTCCTTTTAATCTATTCATTCCTCCAATTAAATGCATAAATCTTTCCATATAGTGTTTTAATTCTACAACACTATGCCATGGTTCAAAGGCAAACATAGATGACCAGAAATACCAAAAGTTTGTTTCAAAAAATGATTTTGAAAAATATTCTTCAACTTTTTTATTTCCAAGGGCTTCTTCTGTAAGCATATGAAGTTTTGCAAGTTCCATTGCATTTTCATTTGATAGTCCTAAAGATGAAAAATCAGCTTTTTCTCCTTGATTATGGACTAAACGGCAATGTGATTCAATTGGCTCTTTTATATTTAATTCATGGAATTCATCTAATACGCTTCTATTTTTATCAGTTAATGATGGAATAAAACTAAATAGTTCCATAAAACATTCAAAATGTTCTTCAATTTCTCTTCCACCTCTTGCTGAATAACCTTTTTCTGGGCTTCCAGCACCATCCATAGAACCTCCATATATTTTAGATTCTTCTAAAATATGTATGTTTTTACCTGGCATATGAGCATCTCTAATTAAAAATGCTGCTGCTGATAAAGAAGCAATTCCACCTCCAATTAAATAAGCTTTTCTTGCATCAATGTTTTTTGGTGCAACTGGATTAAATTTTTCGTAATTTCCCATATAAAACACCTCAAATTTCTTTTAAATTATTTGATTATAGAATAGCTTTTTAAAAGAAATAATACAATAAACAAATATTTTAAAATGTATAGAAATTACATAAAAATATATAATTGTGAAACTTTTATAGGCAATTAATATGGTGTAAAGTGTTTATATGTCTTTTCCTTCACTTTTCTTCATTTCTCTTAAGTATAGTATAAATTACTCCTGTCATCATTCGTTCTAATCGGGAGAGTAGTTATATTTGTGTAATAAACAAATTTAACTACTCTTTTTTTGTATGATGAGTTGGTTAATTTGGAATAATATACTATAAAGATTTT
>NZ_JAUSUF010000018.1 GCF_030813415.1 Eubacterium multiforme
CTTACTTTAATAAAAAGAATTGCTGGTTCTAAATGTATTCTATATATTCTGTTCAATTTTCAAAGACCATTTTATCTCGTCGCCCTCAAGCGACTATTAAATCTTATCACCTTTTCGAAATCTTGTCAACAACTTTTTAAACAATTTATTTTGTTTTTAAGTTGTTTTGTTTTCGCATCAGCGACGAGATTTATAATATCATATAATTATCTTATTAATAAATTTATTTTTTAATTTACACAAAATTATACTTATTTTTCTTTGTTTTTCTTTATTTTCCTTTGTTTTTTTTATATTGATACGCCTGGATAAGATTACTTTATAATTTTATAATTTAGCTTATAAAATCTAACTAAAACTTAGTTTTTTTAATTAAATATAGAGCTTATATCTTTAAAATATCTAACTTAAAATAAATTTTAATATGTAAAAACAAAAAAAAGTCTCAGAAAAATTATATTTCCTGAGACTTTTTTATTCTTATTTTATTCTTCGTTGCTAGTTGCTCTTTCAATTAATTCATTTATAGAATTATCTGAAGTATCTTTATCATCTTCATTTATTCCTAATTCTGTTTGAACTTCACTATCTAAATTATCATCTTCATCACCAGTAATTTTTGTAATAGCAACAACTTGTTCTTCATCAAGAGTTCTCATTAACTTAACTCCCATTGTAGCCCTTCCTGTTACTGAAACATCTTCAATATTAATTCTTATTGCTACACCACTAGTATTTATTAACATAAGCTCATCTTCGCTCTTACATACAGTAGCTCCTACTAACTTACCAGTTTTATCTGATATTTTATATGTCATTAGTCCTTTACCACCTCTATGTTGAACCTTATATTCACTTATAGGTGTTCTTTTACCAAATCCATTTTCACTAACTACTAATAGATCTTCTTCGTCAACAGCTATATCCATACATACTGCCATATCACCATCATTTAAGCTTATAGCTTTAACTCCTGATGCAGTTCTACCCATAGGTCTAACATTTTCTTCATTGAATTTTATTGCTAAACCATCTTGAGTTACCATTACTATATTAGCGTCTCCCCTTGTCATTTTAACCTTTAGAAGTTCATCTCCTTCTCTAAGATTAATTGCAATAAGACCATTTTTTCTTAAGTTCTTAAATTCTGAAAGATTAGTTTTCTTAACTATACCATTCTTTGTTCCCATAAATAAATAACCATTTTCATAGACATCACTTACAGTAAGTACAGTTTCTATTCTTTCATCTGGCTCTATCGCTATAAGGTTTATTACATTAGTTCCCTTAGCAGCTCTTCCAGCTTCAGGTATTTGATATCCTCTTAATTTATATACTCTACCTCTATTTGTAAAGAATAATACATCTGCGTGAGTTGAAGTTACCATTACATGTTCTACGAAATCATCTTCTTTTGTAGACATTGCTTGGATTCCTTTTCCTCCTCTTTTTTGAGCTGAGTAAACATCTGATGATATTCTCTTAACATATCCTGAATGAGTTAATGTAATTACTATTTCCTCTTCTTGAATTAAATCTTCAACATCAATTTCATTTACATTATTCTCAATACTTGTTCTTCTTTCATCATTGTATTTAGCTTTTATTTCTAATAATTCTTCTTTTATTACTAGAAGAAGTTTTTCTTCACTTGCTAAAATTGATTTTAAGTATTCTATTTGTTTCATAAGTTCTGAATACTCTTCTTCAATTTTATCTCTTTCTAATCCAGTAAGTCTTCTAAGTCTCATTTCCAGAATTGCTTGTGATTGCTTCTCTGATAAATTAAATCTTTCTATAAGAGTATTCTTAGCTATCTCACTTGTTTTAGATCCTCTAATAATACTTATAACTTCATCAATATTATCTAAAGCAATTATTAGACCTTCTAAAATATGAGCTCTAGCTTCTGCTTTATTTAGTTCAAATATTGTTCTTCTAGTTATAACTTCCTTTTGGAATTTAATATAATTTTCTAATATTTGTTTTAAATTTAGAACTTGTGGTTCATTATCAACTAATGCAAGCATTGTAACACCAAATGTATCTTGCATTTTAGTATGTTTGTAAAGAAGGTTTAAAACTACATTAGGATTTGCATCTCTCTTAAGTTCAATAACTATTCTCATACCTTCTCTATCAGATTCATCTCTTAAATCTGATATTCCACTAATTCTTTTATCTTTTACTAAATCAGCTATATTTTCTATAAGTCTTGCTTTATTTACTTGGTATGGTAATTCAGTAACTATTATTTTATGTCTATTATTTTCTTCTTCTATTTCTGCTACTGCTCTAACAATTACTCTACCTCTACCTGTTTCGTAAGCTGATCTTATACCTGATTTACCCATTATAGTTGCACCTGTTGGGAAATCTGGTCCTTTTATAGCTGTCATTAAATCAATTATTTGTAGTTCTGGATTATCTATAAGCATTATTGTTCCATCTATAACTTCTCCTAAGTTATGTGGTGGTATATTAGTTGCCATACCAACTGCTATACCTGATGAACCATTTACTAATAGGTTTGGAAATCTTGATGGTAAAACTGAAGGTTCCTTTTCTTCACCATCAAAGTTTGGAATAAAATCTACTGTATCTTTACCAATATCTCTTAACATTTGGCTAGCTATTTTATTCATTTTTGCTTCTGTATATCTCATTGCAGCTGCACTATCACCGTCAACTGATCCAAAGTTACCATGACCATCTACAAGCATATATCTCATTGAGAAATCTTGAGCCATTCTAACTAATGCGTCATATACTGATGTATCACCATGTGGGTGATACTTACCTAAAACTTCCCCAACTATTCTTGCACATTTTCTGTATCCTTTTTCTGGTGCTAATCCTAATTCATGCATTGAAAAAAGTATTCTTCTATGAACAGGCTTTAGACCATCTCTAACATCTGGAAGAGCACGACCTACTATAACACTCATGGCATAGTCTATATAACACTTTTTCATTTCGTTTTTTATATCTACGGGTATTACTTTTCCCTCATTAAAACTCATGTACTTCACCTCGTATTTAGTACTAAACGTCTAAGTTACTTACTTTCTTAGCATTTTCTTGGATGAATTCTCTTCTTGGTTCAACCTTTTCACCCATAAGAATTGTAAATATTTCATCAGCAGCCATAGCATCCTCTACAGTTGCTTTTAATAATACTCTTTGTTCTGGGTCCATTGTTGTATCCCAAAGTTGAGTAGCATTCATTTCTCCAAGACCCTTATATCTTTGAATATTTGTTGAATTATCTTTTCCACCAACTAATTCTAATATTTCATCAAGTTCTCCATCTGTGTAAGCATAATAATCTTTCTTAGATTTTGTAACTTTATATAATGGTGGTTGAGCTATATAAACGTGTCCTCCATCTATTAACTCTCTCATGTATCTATAGAAGAATGTTAATAATAATGTTCTTATATGAGCTCCATCAACATCGGCATCTGTCATTATTATTATTCTATGATATCTTATTTTAGATATATCAAAGTCTTTACCTATTCCAGCACCAAAAGCAGTTACCATTGATCTTATAGTATCAGAATTTAATATTTTATCTAATCTTTGCTTTTCAACATTCATTATTTTACCTCTTAAAGGTAAAATTGCTTGGAACTTTCTATCCCTACCTTGTTTTGCAGAGCCTCCAGCTGAGTCCCCTTCGACTATATATATTTCGCATTCCATAGGATCTTTTGATGAACAATCTGCAAGTTTACCTGGAAGTGCTGATCTTTCAAGAACTGTTTTTCTTGTAAGTTCTCTTGCCTTTCTAGCAGCATCTCTAGCTCTAGCTGCCATTAAAGCTTTATCTATAATAATCTTAGCAATGTTAGGATTTTCTTCTAGGAATGTTCCAACTCCCTCTCCAACAATTGAATCAACTATTCCTCTAACTTCACTATTTCCTAGTTTAGTTTTTGTTTGTCCTTCAAATTGTGGTTCTCCTATCTTAACTGATATTACAGCTGTTAATCCTTCTCTTATATCATCTCCAGAAAGATTCTTATCATTTTCCTTTAAGTGTCCAAATCTTTTTGCATAATCATTAAATACTCTAGTTAAAGCTGTCTTAAATCCAACTAAATGAGTTCCACCTTCAATTGTGTCTATATTGTTTGCAAAGGTAAATAAGTTTTCACTATATCCATCATTATATTGAAGTGCTACCTCAACCATAATTTCGTCTTTTAATCCTTCAACATATATAGGCTCTTCATGAAGTGTTTGCTTATTTCTATTTAAATATTCTACAAATGATTTTATACCACCTTCATAATGATAATGTTCTTCTTTATCATATCTTTTGTCTGTTAATATTATCTTTATTCCTTTATTTAAAAATGCTAACTCTCTTAATCTTTGAGAAAGTATTTCAAAATCATAGTCTATTTCATCAAATATATCTTTATCAGGTTTAAAATAAACAATTGTTCCTGTTTTATCACTTGTTCCAACTACATCTAAATCACTAGTAACAATTCCTCTTTCGTAATTTTGTCTCCAAACCTTACCGTCTCTCATTACAGTTACTGAACATTTCTCTGAAAGGGCATTAACAACTGATGCTCCAACTCCATGAAGACCACCTGATACCTTGTATCCGCCTCCACCGAATTTTCCTCCAGCATGTAAAATAGTCATTATAACTTCAACTGTTGGTTTTCCCATTTTAGGATGTATTCCAACTGGCATACCTCTTCCATCATCTTCTACTGTTATAGAATTATCTTCGTTTATAGTTACTTCTATATTTTTACAATATCCTGCTAGTGCTTCATCTATACTATTGTCTACTATTTCGTAAACTAAATGATGTAAACCTCTTGAACTAGTGCTACCTATGTACATACCAGGTCTTTTTCTTACAGCTTCTAAGCCTTCTAGAACTTGTATTTGATTTTCATCATAACTTTGTTTGTTTTGTTCCAACATAAATTCCTCCTAAACTTTATTTTGAATTGTCTTAATGAAGGTACATTGGACTTACGGATTGTATTCCAAATCTGTTCTTTTAGTTAAAGTTGATGAAGAAATTGGTGATAAGTATATCTTACTTTTCTTATCCACTTCTGCTATAACAAATGATTTTGGTTTATCCTTTGTTATTCTTTCCACAAATCCATCTTCTTCTGCCATTCTTAAAAATTGAATCGTATCAGAACTATACATTGTTGCTTGTAAATCAAAAATTCCAATAACGTCTTTTATAGGAACTACAACATTCTCTCCTAAGTGCAAAAACATTTAGAATTCCTCCTTCTATTTTGAGACTATTCCTTCTTTCACCTTAAATAACTTTGAGTCATTATTTAAATAATCATTCAAATCCTCTATTCCAGTACATGTAATTATAGTTTGTATTTCACCAATAGAACTTAAAACATATCTTTTTCTATTAGAATCTAGCTCTGATAGCACATCATCTAATAGTAATACTGGATATTCCCCTGTTATTTCTTTTATAATCCTCAAAGATGCAAATTTCATTGTAAGTACCGCTGTTCTTTGTTGACCTTGAGATCCGAAACTCTTCGTATCAACATTATTTATATAAACTGAGAAATCGTCTCTATGAGGCCCATGACTAGTTATTCCTCTTTCCAAGTCACGCTTTCTATTCTTTCTCAATGTTTCATAGAAATTTTCTTGAATATTATCACTATTTTTTATAGTAGAATTATATCTAAATTCTATATTTTCTTTTCCTGAAGTAATTTCTTTATGTATATCTTCAGAGTATTTATTTAAAGAACTTAAATAAGATAACCTGCTATCTATTATATATGATCCAAAGGCAGCTAACTGCATGTCATATATATCTAGAATATCTAAGTCAAGATTTCTATTTTTTAGAACAATATTTCTTTCGTTCATAACTTTATTATATTGAACTAAGTTATAGTAATATTTAGAATCTAACTGACATAATTCCATATCAATAAATTTTCGTCTTATTCCTGGAGAATCTTTAATTATTTTTAAATCTTCTGGTGAAAACATAACAACATTAAAATTACCAAATAATTCTCCTATTTTATTTATTTTTATAGAATTAACCTTAATAATTTTTTTACCATCTTTTAGAATGTTAATATCAATCTTTTTATCTAATCGATTTTTCCCAACACTTATGCTTATAAATGACACATCTTTAGACCAATTAATAAGATCTTTATCTCTTGATGTTCTATGAGATTTTGCAAAACTGCAATAATATATAGCCTCAAGTATATTTGTTTTTCCTTGAGCATTGTTTCCCATAAAAACATTAACATGTCTTCCTAAGTCTATTTCTAAATTTTCATAATTTCTATAATTTATTAATTTAAGCTTTTTTACATACATCTATAAACACCCATTTAATTATATCATAATAAAAGAATAAAAGGTTATTTTTATGATATTCTGGCTTGCAATAGATTATAAATTTATATTATCTTATATTTTTCTTCTTCGAATTCAATAATATCTCCAGATCTTAATTTTTTACCTCTTTGAGTGCAAACTTCTCCATTTACTTTTACCATTTCTTCTGATATGTAAATTTTTGCCTCAGAACCTAATGAAGCAACACCTGCCCATTTTAAAAATGAATCTAATTTTATAAATTCTGTATTAATATTAATTTCTTTCATGTTAAATATAGGATATTCATGTATAAATTTTGTATATTTATACATGAATCCTTCCTCCTTTTTCTATCTTATTAACCTAACAGGTAATACTAAGTATTTATAATTATCCATATCTTTTGCTTTAATTATGCAAGGACTTACACTTGATGTCATTTCCATAACTACCTCATCTTCCTCAAAATTCTTTAAAACATCAATAAGATATCTTGAGTTAAATGCAATTTGTATTTTATCTCCTTGCAGATTTATCAAAACTTCTTCTCTAACTTTTCCCAATTGAGAATTAGAAGTTATGACTAAAGCCTCATCTTGTACTTCTAATTTTATTAAATTGTTATTTCCATCTTTGGCCATTAAAGATGCTCTTTCAATACCATTTTGAAGTTCTTGCTTATTTACAGTAACTAATAATTTATGTTCTTGAGGTAGTAATGATTTGTAATTTACAAATTTACCTTCTAAAAGTCTTGATATTATTCTTGTTTTATTAAGGTTAAATAAAACATGGTTTTTAGTAAATGTAATTTGAACTAAGTCATTAACATCTTCTAATATTTTTGATACCTCATTTAAAGTCTTGCCAGGAATAACAATTTCTATATCAAAGTCACTATCTAAATATTCACTTTTTATTGCTAATCTATATCCATCTAAAGCAACAAGGTTTAAATTTCTATTTTTAACTTCAAATAAAATTCCTTGAAGTATTGGTCTAGTTTCATCTTGAGCTATAGCAAAAGATGTACATTTTATCATATTTTTTAATATGTTTTGAGGAACTTCAACTTTCATATTTTCATTTAAGCTAGGAAGTTCAGGGAACTCATCAGCATTCATATAAACTACGTTAAACACTGATTTTTCACATGTTATTTGAATTGTATCATTCTCCATAGTTTCTATTTTTACGTCAGAATTAGGCAATTTACGTATTATTTCACCAAATATTTTAGCATCAATTACTATTTTACCTTCTTCCATTACATCAGCTTCAACTCTAGTTTCAATACTAACATCCATATCAGATCCTATTAGAGTTAATCCATCTTTAGTAGCATCAATATATATTCCTTCTAATACTGACATTGTTGATTTACCAGTAATAGCCTTTTGAACTATTGAAATACCTTCTTGTAGTTTGTGTTTTTCACATATAAATATCATTTATGATCCTCCTTACTTATTCACAGATAAGATTGGTTTAGTTTAGTTAGATAAATATAAAATTTATAGTAATAATAGTAGTAGGAAGTGTGGATTTGTTGATAACTGGTCTAAACCCAGTAAAATCAACAACATTTTATAAAAAAATATTGTGGATAAGTTGGTAACTATAAGTGTACCTTATCCACAGTTATTCACAAGCAATTTAATTTTTTACTTTATCCACATGTTATTACATAACTATTATCTACATTTGTTGATAACTTTAAAATAAGAGAAAAAAAATTATCCTTGAGTTAATTTTTTAGTTAAATCCTCAATTGTATGTTGTAAACTTTCATCTCTATTTAAGTTATCTGAAATTTTTTCGTAGGCGTGTATTACAGTGGTATGATCTCTTCCTCCAAATTCTTCACCAATCTTTGGTAGAGACATATCAGTTAATTTTCTGCTTAGGTACATGGCCATTTGTCTTGGATAAGATACATTACGTGTTCTTCTTTGAGATTTTAAATCTTCAACTCTTAGGTTAAAATAACTTGCAACTACATCTTGTATAATTTCTATTGTTATGTGTTTACTTTGTTTTTTAGAAATTATATCCTTTAGTGCTTCAGATGCTAAATCTACAGTTATTTCCCTATTTGTTAATGAAGAATATGCAACTATCCTTATTAAGGCACCTTCTAATTCTCTAATATTTGATTTGATTTTAGTAGCTATATACACCATTACTTCATTTGCTACATTTAATTTTTCTACATCTGCTTTTTTCTTTAAAATAGCCATCCTAGTTTCAAAATCTGGTACTTGAATGTCTGCAATTAACCCCCATTCGAATCTAGAACGTAATCTATCCTCTAATGTAGGAATTTCTTTTGGTGGTCTATCAGATGATAAAATTATTTGCTTATTAGCATCATGTAGAGCATTGAAGGTATGGAAAAATTCTTCTTGAGTTCTTTCTTTTCCTGCAATGAATTGAATATCATCAATAAGAAGAATATCTACATTTCTATATTTATTTCTAAATTCTTCATTTTTATCATCTTTAATTGCATTTATAAGTTCATTAGTAAACTTTTCTGATGATACGTAAACTACTTTTGCACTTGAATTATTTTGAAGAACATAATGTCCAATAGCGTGCATTAAGTGAGTTTTTCCAAGTCCAACTCCCCCATATATAAATAGAGGATTATAGGCTTTAGCTGGTGATTCTGCAACAGCTAAAGAGGCTGCATGAGCAAATCTATTACTATTACCTATTACAAAAGAATCAAATGTATATTTAGGATTTAGATTTGTAGTCATTTCATCATTTACTACAATCTTTTTGTTTTCCTTTAATTTTTTAGCTTGTTTTTCTGATTTTTCTTCTTCTGCATTTTGAATTTCAGAAGCTATTAAAAACTCAATGTTATATAGCTTTGAACATGTAGCTTTTATGGAATTTGCTACTAAATCTTTATATCTTTTTTCAAGTATTTCTTGAGTGAAGGCGTTAGGAACACTGATTTTTATAGTATCTGAAGACATAGAAATAGGTTCGCAGCTTTTTATCCATGTATTAAAGCTAACCTCGCTTAATTCTCCTTTTATAATATTCAGTGTTTTTTCCCATAATTCTTTCAGCTCTGCATCCATTTTTAATCCTCCAGTCAAAAATTTTTTTTTAATTTTTTAATATAAATTGAATTAATAACATGATAATAACAAGGTATCAACAAGTTATTAACAAATATAAGATTTAAAAAAAATATGTATATAAATTTATTCACATGTTGATAATTATGTGGAATTAAAATCTATTTTAAAGTTATCCACAAATATCAATAAATAAACTTTAAACAGTAAAAAAGTAGCTAATAATGCCTATTATAGCAAAAAAAATTAGCAACTATTAAAGTTGTCAAGAAAAAAAGAACAAGTTATCAACAGATATATCCACAGCTGTGGATAAGTTTTATAAAATAATAAGTTATTAACAATATATTATTTATGATACCATAAGTAAATAAGGGGATTCAATAAGTTATCCACAATTTTTATAATATAATAGATATATTTATCAACAAATAGCGATATTCTTGACATAAGAAGGGTATATATATATAATGATAAGGTAAATCTAAAATATAAAGAGAAGTATAGTTATTTCGCTATATAAATTTTTTAATTGAAGGGGGTGTAGTGCAAATGTTCATGACATACCAACCTAAAAAAAGACAAAGAAAAAAAGAACATGGCTTCAGAAAGAGAATGAAGACTTCATCAGGAAGAAACATTCTTAGAAAGAGAAGACAAAAAGGTAGAAAAAAATTAACAGCATAAGGGCCGCACTTTAGTGGCCTTTTTTCTACAATGTAGGAAAAAAGGAGTATTAAATACCCATGATATACAGATTAAAAAAGAATAGTGAATTTAGAACAGTATATAGAAGAGGAAAATCATTAGCAAATAATCTTTTGGTATTATATACTTATAATAATAGAAGTAATAAGAATTCAGATAATGAATTTTATAATAAGGTAGGAGTTTCTGTTAGTAAGAAAGTCGGAAATAGCGTAGTAAGAAGTAGAAGCAAAAGGTTAATCATGGAGAGCTATAGATTAAATGAAGCTTCTATAAAAAAAGGTTTTGATTTCATATTTATTGCTAGAACAAATATGAAAGGAAAAAATTTTAATGATGTTGAAAAGGCTATGAAGAATTTATTTAAGAAAGCAGGCCTATATAATGAAGAAGGTATTAATAAATCTAATTAGATTTTATAGGAAAAATATATCACCTCTTAAAAATCCTTGTTGTAAGTATGTACCTACATGTTCTCAATATGCAATAGAAGCAATTGAGAAATATGGTGCATTCAGGGGGGGCTTTATGGCACTTTGGAGAATTTTGAGGTGTAATCCTTTTAGCAAGGGTGGATATGATCCTGTTAAATAGAGTATGGGAGGATAAAAATTATGATGACATTGTTTAAACCTATAATTGATTTCTTTACTATAGTGTTTGATAAATTACATGCATTTATCATAAATGCTGGTGTAACAGATCCAGGGTTAGCTTATGTTTTAGCAGTTATATTATTAACTGTAATAATCAAAACTGCTGTTTTACCGTTTAGTATTAAATCAATAAAATCAACAACAAAGATGCAGGAATTTCAACCTGTAATTAAAAAGATTCAAGAGAAGTATAAAAATGACCCTCAAAAGGCCAATGCAGAAATGATGAAAATATATAAGGAAAACAATATTAGTATGACTGGTGGATGTTTACCTATGTTAATTCCACTACCAATATTAATGGCTCTTTATTATACTTTCATGCAAGTAAAAGGAATTCAAGATGTATCATTCTTATGGTTACCTGATCTTGCAGGAAAAGATCCATATTATATATTACCTGTTTTAGCTGCGCTTAGTACTTTTATACCATCATATTTAATGACTAAAGCAAATCCAGCAACAGAGTCATCAGGTATGAATATGATGCCAATGAATATTGGTATGTCATTAATGATGGGATTTATGTCATTAAATTTCCCTTCATTACTAGTTATTTACTGGGTAGTTGGAGGAGTATATCAATTAGTACAAACATACTTCTTAAATGTTAAGCCGGTAATGAAAAAAAAGAAGGAACAACAAGTAGCAGAAGAAACAAAAATACAAGAGAAAAATAAATTTGTAATGCCAGATTATGATAAGAAAAAGAAGAAAAAGAAGTAGTATTATAAAATATATTAATATTATTATTTGAGAGTGGGTGAATAGGGTATATGAAATTTATTGAATCAACAGGAAAAAATGTTGATGAAGCTATTGAAAATGCTTTAGGAGAATTAAATGTTACTAAGGATAGAGTAATAGTAGATATAATAGATGAAGGTTCAAAAGGATTTTTAAATATTATAGGAACTAAACCTGCAAAGGTTAAAGTTACAGTAAAAAGAGACTATATGGAAGATGCTAGACAATTTATTAGAAGTATTTTAGATTCTATGGGAATTTTAGCTGAAGTGAAAATTGTAGAAGAAGATGACATAATTAAAGTTAATCTAACTGGTCCTAAAATGGGTTTAATAATTGGATACAGGGGAGAGACTTTAGATGCACTTCAATATTTAATATCTTTAGTGGTTAATAAGGGACATGATATTCCTTATAAGAAAGTTGTATTAGATACTGAAGATTATAGAGCAAAAAGAGAAGCAACTTTAAAGAGAGTAGCCCTAAAGACTGCTAGCAAAGTAAAGAAAAGCAAGAGACCATTTAAGCTAGAACCAATGAACCCATATGAAAGAAGAATAATACATGCTGCACTTCAAGATAATGAGTTTGTATGTACCTATAGTGAAGGCGAGGAACCATTTAGGCGAGTTGTAGTAGCATTAAATAAGTAAAAGAAAGCCAAAAATTTGGCTTTCTTTTTTTCTGTTGTATGAATAACTCAAAATAAGCAATATATAGCTTTGACTTATTAAATATATTTCTGTAAAATTGATATTAGTTTTAACTCGGTTATATTATATAGAAGTAATTAACTTCTAAGGAGGATAATAAATGAAAGAATTTGATACTATATGTGGTATTGCTACTGCACAAGGTGAAGGTGGAATAGCAATTATAAGAGTTTCAGGAAATAAAGCATTAGAAATAGTTGGACGTATATTTAGAGGAAAAAATAATTTTGATATAAATAAAATGAAGACTTATACTATGAAGTATGGAAATATTGTTGATAGTTCAACTGATGAAGTTATTGACGAGGTTATTATAAGTTATATGAAAGGACCTAGAAGTTTTACCGCAGAGGATGTTGTGGAAATAAACTGTCATGGAGGGGTTGTCTCTACTAATAGGGTTCTTGAAGAAGTAATGAAAAATGGTGCAAGAATTGCAGAGCCTGGAGAATTTACAAAGAGAGCTTTCTTAAATGGAAGAATTGATTTAAGCCAAGCAGAAGCAGTTATGGATATTATAACTGCTAAAACAGATTTAGCTATGAAATCAGCAGTTATGCAAAGTGAAGGATCACTTTCCCAGGAAATAAATAAACTTAGAGCATATTTACTTGATGTGCTTGCCCATATTGAATATGATGTAGATTTTACAGAAGATGATGAAGAACCGGATGAAACTATTCCTATAAAAGTAGGAGAAAGCCTTGAGAAGGCAATTAGCGATATGGAAAAGTTATTAAAGGGTGCAAATGAGGGTAAGATTATAAGAGAAGGACTTAAAATGACAATAATAGGAAAACCTAATGTTGGGAAATCTTCTCTTATGAATGCTCTTCTTCAAGAAAAGAGAGCTATTGTTACTGATATTCCAGGAACTACAAGAGATGTAATTGAAGAATATATAAATCTTGGAGGCATTCCAGTTAAGATTACTGATACAGCAGGAATAAGAGAAACTGAGGATGTTGTTGAAAAAATTGGAGTAGAAAGATCAAAAGAAAAAATAGAAGAGGCTGATTTAGTTGTATTAATGCTTGATACTTCAAGGCCTTTAGAAGAAGAAGATAAAGAAATAATAAAGGCAATAGAAAATAAAAAGACTATAGCATTATTAAATAAAGTAGATTTAGAAAGTAAAATTAATTTAGAAAATATAGATGGATTAGATAATTTTATTAAGATATCTGCTATGACAGGTTTTGGGATAGATGAATTAAAACAAAAGATTAAGGATCTATTCTTTAATGGAGAAGTTGATAATGAAAGCTTAATAATAACAAATAATAGACATAAGCAAGCATTAATTAGAGCGTTAGAAAATTGTAAAGAGGCACAGAATAGATTAAAGATGCACGAGTATTTAGACTTAATTTCAATATATGTAACATCTGCTTTAAGAGCTTTAGGAGAAATTACAGGTTCTGAACTTGAGGAAGATTTAGTTAATAAGATATTTAGTGAATTCTGTGTAGGAAAATAGGAGGAATTAGATGAGATATAATGCTGAAGAATATGATGTTGTAGTTGTTGGAGCTGGTCACGCTGGTTGTGAAGCAGCTCTTTCATCTGCAAGAATGGGATTAAAGACATTAATATGTACAATTAATTTAGAATCAATTGGAATGATGCCATGTAATCCTAATATAGGTGGAACTGCAAAGGGACATTTAGTTAGAGAAATTGATGCATTAGGTGGTGAAATGGGTGTAAATATTGATGCTACATTTATACAATCAAGAATGCTTAATACATCAAAGGGACCTGCAGTTCACTCATTAAGAGCACAAGCTGATAAATTAAAATATCAAAAAAGAATGAAGAGAGTTCTTGAATCACAAGAAAATCTTTATGTTAGACAGGTAGAAATAGTAGATTTAGTAGTGGAAAATGGTAAAATAGCAGGAGCTGTGTCAAAAAATGGAGCTATATTTAAGTGTAAAGCTGTTATACTTGCAACTGGAACTTATTTGAAAGCAAGTATAATAATAGGAGACTTAAGTTATAATAGTGGTCCTAATGGGCTATTACCTGCAAATGATTTATCACAAACATTATTAGATTTAGGAATAGAACTTAGAAGATTTAAAACAGGAACACCACCTAGAGTAAATAGAAGATCTGTTGATTTTTCTAAAATGATAGAGCAAAAAGGTGATGAAAAGATAATACCATTCTCATTTATGAATGATAATATTGATAGGGAACAAGTATCTTGTTATTTAACTTATACAAATCCAGAAACACATCATGTTATAGAAGATAATATAGGAAGATCACCTATATATAATGGATCTATAAAGGGTATAGGACCAAGATATTGTCCTTCAGTAGAGGATAAGGTTATGAGATTCCCAGACAAATCAAGACATCAAATATTTGTTGAACCAGAGGGTGAAGATACTCTAGAAATGTATGTTGGAGGATTTTCTTCATCATTACCAGAGGATGTTCAAATGGAAATGATAAAAACTATAGATGGACTTGAAAATGTTGAAGTAATGAGAGCTGCATATGCAATAGAATATGATTCAATTGATCCAACTCAATTAAATCCAACTCTTGAATTTAAAAATATAGAAGGACTTTATGGAGCGGGACAATTAAATGGTAGTTCAGGATATGAAGAGGCAGCAGCACAAGGTATTGTTGCAGGTATTAATGCAGCATTAAAAATACAAGGAAAAGATCCGATGATATTAACACGTTCTGATGCATATATTGGAGTTTTAGTGGACGATTTAGTTACTAAGGGAACTAATGAACCATATAGAATGATGACATCAAGAGCAGAGTATAGATTGCTTTTAAGACAAGATAATGCAGATTTTAGATTAACTCAAATTGGTAGAGATATAGGTCTTGTATCTGATGAAAGATATAAGAGATTTTTAGAGAGAAAAAATAATATAGAAACAGAACTTCAAAGATTAAAGGATCTTCAAATAACTAATAAAAATGAAAATAATGAATTATTAGTTCAGCTTGGAAGTACAGAACTTAAAAAGCCAATAAGTTTCTATGAATTAATAAAGAGACCAGAGTTAGATTATTTCTCAGCTGCAATACTTGATCCTGAAAGACCAGAGTATCCTGATAATGTAGGAGAGCAAATAAATATTATTGCTAAATATGAAGGATATATAGTAAATCAATTAGAGCAAGTAGATCAATTTAAAAAGTTTGAAAAGAAACTTTTACCTAATGATATAGATTATAGTGATGTTAAAGGATTAAGAACAGAGGCTATTCAAAAACTAAGTAATATTAGACCAATAAGTATAGGGCAAGCATCAAGAATTTCAGGAGTTTCCCCAGCAGATATTTCTGTACTTTTAATTTATTTAGAATATCACTATGGTAAAAAACTAAATGAAGATAGTTAAATCATAAAGGAGGCAAATATGGACTTTTACAATTTAATGAAAACAGCGGCAGATGAGGTTAACATAGAATTTAATGAAGATATGTATAATAAATTTATTAAGTATATGAAATTAGTTCAAGAATGGAATGAAAAAATTAATCTTACTGCAATTACAGAGGATGAAGAATTTATAAAAAAACATTTTATAGATTGTATAAAGGCATTTAAAAGCGATGAGCTTAAAAATGCTAAAACTGTTATTGATGTAGGAACAGGGGCTGGTTTTCCAGGATTACCTATAGCTATATTAAGAGATAATATTCAAGTTACTTTATTAGATTCACTTAATAAAAGAATAAACTTTTTGAATATAGTTGTTAGAGATTTAGGATTAAAAAATGTTACAACTATACACTCAAGAGCAGAAGATGGTGCAAGAAATAAAGAACTTAGAGAAAAGTTTGATGTAGCTACTTCAAGAGCTGTTGCTAATATGGCAGTTTTATCTGAATTTTGCCTGCCTTATGTAAAAGTATCAGGGTATTTTGTGGCTTTAAAAGGGCCTGCAATTGAAGAAGAATTAGAAAATAGTAAAAGAGCTTTAGATGTTTTAGGGGGAAGTCTTTTAAGAGTTGATAAAACATTAATAGAGGATACGGATTTAAATCACAACATAGTTGTTGTTAAAAAGATAAAAGGATGTCCTAAAACATATCCAAGAAAAGCGGGAACTGTAGCGAAAAAGCCGATAAAATAGGATAAACAAAACAAAATGTAATATATTACCATATAATAAGGATAAATGACTTATTTTAGTAGATAAAAAAAGAAGGAAAAAAATGGTAAGTGACGAATTTTAATATATATACAAAATTATCGGAAATTTATAAGGGATGGGTTGTGTCAATATGAATAATGAAATATTAAAAATTGATATTAACGAGATAATACCAAATACATATCAACCAAGAAGATATTTTAATGAAGATGCTTTAATGGAATTATCTCAATCTATAAAAGAACATGGTATAATTCAACCAATTACTGTTAGAAAAATAGGAGAATTTTATGAATTAGTAGCTGGAGAAAGAAGACTTAGAGCTGCAAAGCTTGCAAGTTTAACAGAAGTTCCATGTAATTTAATAGATATTACAGATACAGAATCAGCAGAACTTGCATTATTAGAAAACTTACAAAGAGAAGATTTAAATTTTATAGAAGAGGCTGAAGCTTACTATAATTTAATTCATGATCATAGATTTACTCAAGAACAAATAGCTAAGAGAATGGGAAAGAAGCAATCAACAATTGCAAATAAACTTAGAATTTTAAAGCTTAGTGAAAAGGTTAGAGAACTTTGTTTAAGTAATAAATTAACAGAGAGACATGCTAGGGCATTATTATCTGTTCAAGATGAAAAGATGCAATTAAATATAATAAAGAAAATTATAAAAGACAATTTAAATGTAAGACAAACAGAAGAATTAATAAACAAAGAATTATTGAAAGTTGCTGGAAATGAACTTAATGGCAAAACTAAGAAAAAAATAACATCAGTTTTCCCAGCAAAACTTTATGTAAATACAATTAAACAAGTTTTTGATAAGTTTAATATACCAGCTAAATATAAAATGAATGATTGTGATGATTATATACAAATCACAGTAAATATTCCTAAAAAGAAAAAGTAAATATAAGAAATATTCCACCAAAAATAATAAATTTTTGGTGGTTTTTTTATTTTTAAAAGGATATATAATATATTGATAAATAAAAGCTGAAAAAACTATTAAGAATGTATTGTTTTGCAAGTTTTATCTTTAATTATTATATAAAAAAATATATAATGTTATTATGAGAGAGGGGGTGCGAAGCTCTAGAAATACTTAGGGCTAGATATGAAAATAATTTGTATATTTAATCAAAAAGGTGGGGTTGGAAAAACAACCACAAACATTAATTTAGCTTCTTATCTTGCTATGGCAGGTTATAAGGTGTTAACAATAGACATGGATCCTCAAGGTAATACTACAAGTGGTTTAGGATTAGATAAAAGAAACTTAGAATTTTCAATGTATGATGTTATAACTTCAGATGTAACTTTAAAAGAGGTTATTATACATAGCGATCTTATTTCAAACTTATATATAGCACCATCAACAATGGAACTAGCTGGAGCTGAGGTTGAGGTTATAGGAAAAGATAATAGAGAAAGAATATTATTAGATAAGATAAGTGAAGTTAAAGATGATTTTGATTTTATTTTTATAGATTGTCCACCATCATTAGGGGTGCTGACAATAAATGCACTAACAACTTGTAATTCTGTATTGATACCTATTCAATGTGAGTTCTATGCATTAGAAGGAGTTGGACAACTTATCAATACTATTAAATTAGTTAAAAAATCATTAAATCCTAAATTGGATATTGAGGGTGTAATTATGACAATGTATGATTACAGAACTAATCTTAGTAATGAAGTATTTAATGAAGTAAAGAAATTTTTCAAAGATAGTGTTTATGAAAGTACAATTCCTAGAAATATTAGGTTAGCAGAATCTCCTAGTTTCGGATTACCTATAATGCTTTATGATGATAAATGTAAGGGAGCAAATGCTTATTCAAAATTAACAGAAGAATTTTTAAAAAGACAAGGTGTTATGAAAGGTGAGAATAAATGAGTAAAAAATTTGGATTAGGAAAAGGATTAGGTGCGTTGATTCCTGATGAAGTTGAAACTAAAGAAAAAAGTCCATCAACTACATTAATTCCTTTAAATAGTATTATAAATAATTCAGATCAACCAAGAAAATTTTTTGACAGTGATAATATTGCAGAACTTGCTGAATCAATTAAGAATCATGGAATTATTCAACCTCTTATATTAAAAAAAGATGGAAATAAATATGTTATTATAGCAGGAGAAAGAAGATGGAGAGCTGCAAAAATGCTCAGCTTAAAGGAAGTACCTGCTATTATTATGGAATTAAGTGATAAAGAAATATTAGAAATTTCTTTAATTGAAAACATACAAAGACAGGATTTAAATCCAATAGAAGAAGCTTTGGCTTATAGAAAATTAATTGATGATTTTAATTTAACACAACAGGAGTTAAGTAAAAGAATAGGTAAATCAAGAGTTGCAATTACCAATACAATGAGATTAATTAATTTAGATGAAAGAGTTCAACAATATTTAATTGAAGGTGTAATTTCAGAAGGGCATGGAAGAGCATTGCTTGCAGTGGAAGATAAGGATTTACAATATGATTTTGCACAAAAAATAATTGATGAAAAACTTTCAGTTAGAGAATTAGAAAGATTAATTAAATTATTATTTAAAGAAAAAGATAATGATAATAAGAAGAAAAATGAGGAGATTAATCCTTATGTTAAAGATGTTCAAAATAGACTTCAAGATTATTTTGGAACAAAGGTAAATATAAACTCAAAAAATAAAAAAGGAAAAATAGAAATAGAATACTATTCAGAAGATGATTTGAATAGGATTTTAGAGTTAATAAATATTTAATGTTTCACGTGAAACATGTTTCACGTGAAACATCTTTAATAAAAGGAAGGACGGAAAAACAGTGGAAGATTTAATATCAAATTTAGGAAATTATTTACCTTATATAGTAATAGGTATGGGAATAATAATTTTATTACTTTTAATTTTAATTATTGCTTTATGGAGATCAGTAAGCAAACTAGAAAACAAGTATAGAAGAATGATGAGAGGAACTACAACTAAAAACTTAGAAGAATTAATTAATAGTAAGTTAGATGAAGTAGAAAAAGCAGCAGATGCAGCCAATACAGCAGCTAAAGCATGTGATGAATTAAAGGTTGAAATAAATGGTTGTGTACAAAAAGTAGGAATAATGAGATATAAGGCTTTTGAGGATGTTGGAAGTGACCTAAGTTTTTCAATAGCAATGTTAGATGGACATAATGATGGAATAATAATAACAGGATTATATGGAAGACATGATAGTACAACTTATGCAAAGCCAGTTGATAAAGGAATTTCAAGATACGAATTATCAGAAGAAGAAGCTCATGTTTTAAAAGAAGCTATGAATAGTAAGTAATAAAAAAATCTCTTTTCTCAAAAATTTGAGAAAAGAGATTTTTTTATTTAAAGTATTGTTATTATAAATAAAATTTATGAATTAAAGAATATAGATAAAAATATTAAAATTAATAATAGTAGATTAATCATATATTCTAAGAACTTCTAAAACTAAGATTTTAAATAAAACTTAAATATCAATAGATTTTAAAATATTAGTATTACTAATTAATTTATTTATAGCATGAGATATTCCATTAGAAATATTTTGAGCTAATGAATTTACTAAATATAATCTAGTATTTTGTAAAACTACAAATTCAAAATTTTTTGTTGTTATATTTACTATACCTGTTATGCTTAAATCTCCTATAGGTGGTAAGTCTTTATTAAGAGCTAACCCTGGTTTTAATGGTTTATTTTGTATAAATATTTTACCAACATTTTTTAAAGAACCTAAAGATGCATCTATTGCAACAATATAAGGATTATTAAAGTTATTATTTATTTTATTTATGGTGTTATTAAGATTTTGGGAGTGTATAGGATTATATAAAGATCCATAAATATATATTCTTTTATTTTTAAATGATTTTAGATTATTACCAACTAAGGGGCCCAAAGCATCTCCAGTTGAACGATCAGAACCAATACATAAAAAAATAATTTCTCTATCATAATTTATTTTTTTTAAAATATCATAAAGATATTCTCCAATTTCAATAGATGAATTTATATCTACTCCATAAACTGAAAAAGAATTATTCATAAAAAAACCTCCTTATATAGAAGAAAGTATTTCCATATAAGGAGGAAAGTATTCAAAATTTTAATATAAATCTTCACTAGCTTTTTTTAATATTGATAATGCATAATCTATGTCTTCCTCAGTATTAAAATAAGAAATACTAAGTCTTACAGTACCGGAGGGAAATGTCCCTATAGTTTCATGGCACATTGGAGCACAATGTAGTCCAGAACGATTGCTTATACCATAACTTTCAAGATAAAATGACAGTTCTGATGTATCTACTCCCTTTAAATTAAAGGATAAAGAAGTAGTAGCATTGTTTCCAGTTGTATCTCCATATACTTCATAATTTTTAATATTTAATAAACCATTTAAAAGTCTTTTATAAAGGTTAGAATTTTTTTCTTTTATGTTATGTATTCCAACTTTATTTATAAACTCTATACCATTAGATAGACCAACAATTCCTGGAATATTTAATGTTCCACTTTCAAATTTATCAGGCATAAATGTTGGCTGATGTATTTCGTGAGAAAGACTTCCTGTTCCTCCTTGTAAAAGAGGAGTACAGATCTCATTTAAATCATCATCAATAATAAAACCACCAATACCTTGAGGTCCAAGCAGACTTTTATGTCCAGTAAATGCTAATGCACTAGCATTTATCTCTTTAAAATCTATTGGAACAGTTCCAGCAGATTGAGCAGTATCAACTATAAAAAAAATACCATGCTTCTTGCAAATCTCACCAACTTCTTTAATAGGCTGAATAGTTCCAACTACATTAGAAGCATGAGTTATAACAACAAGCTTAGTATTATTTTTTATAAAATTTTCTATATCTTTAGGATTTATAAATCCATCAGAACTTGCCTTAACAAAGTCAATTTCCACATTTAAGTTTTCTTTGCACCATATTAATGGTCTTATAACAGAATTATGCTCAACAGAAGAAGTTATAACATGATCGCCTTTTCTTAAAACTCCTTTTATAAGTGTGTTTAGTGATGCTGTAATATTATTTGTAAATACTACATTTTCAATTTTATCATAGTTAAAAAATTTAGCTATTCTTTCACGAGCTGTAAAAATTTCCCTGTTACTTTCTAGTGCATTTGAGTGGTTTGATCTATTTGCATTACCACCTACATTTACTAAATAATTATAAATTGAGTCAGCAACAACTTTTGGTTTAGGAAAAGTTGTGCTTGCGTTATCTAAATATACTTTCATAATTCAACACCCTTTACCAAATTAATACATATAGTCCGTAAATAAAAAAACATATTGCAATAATGTATAAAACAAAATTTAATAACTTTGATGTAACAGCGTTAACATCCCCTTTAATTAGTTTTAATCCCTTTGAAGCAAATAAGTTTAGTATAGCTAGCCAAGATAGGCTTCCGATTAGCATACATAAAAATGATGTGTAAAAAAATGCAGTTCCATCTGATCTCCATATTGACATAATAGTGCCACTAAAAGCTAGCCAAAAAGAGAATGTTACTGGATTAATTAAAGTGATTACAAAACCAGATACAAAACCTCCTGTTTTGGGATTATTTAGAAATTTTGAAGTTTTAGTATCACTTCCGTTTTTGGAATGTTTAGCAAATAGAAATAATACTAAACCAGATATAATCCAAAAAATACCTTTATATATATAACTTTGTTCTAATATTTGTAATAAACCTAAGTTAATTATAGTTAAGTAGGTATAATCAGCTAAAACAGCACCTATAGATACTTTAAATCCATGCCAAAAACCTTTACTTACAGAACGATTTATAGACTCTAAGCCAGCTGGACCTAATGGAATTGAGGCAATAACACCAGTTAAAAAACCTACAATTGGCGCTCTTAAAAATTGTACCATAATGTTCTCCTTTAAATAATATAAATCTATATTATTTAATTATAAATCAAATTGAGATACAATTCATTAAATTTGACCAAAAACAATATTATATTTCTTTATAAAACCTATAAATTATATATAATATAGAATATAAGATAAATTTTTAGAGAATAGGAGTAATGATTATGAAATATTATATAATAGTTTTTAAAAATACTCATGATGCTATGGCTGGAGAAAAATTTCTTGGAGAAAGAGAATATAATTTTAGGATTATGCCAACTCCAACTTCTATAACCAAAAGTTGTGGTATTTGTATAAGAGTTGAAAATGAAGAAGATATTAACAAGATTAAAGAAGAAAGTTTTGAATATAAAAATATATATTGTAAAGAAGGTTCTGAATACAAGGAGATTATTTAACTAAAAAAGGGGAGAGTATATAATACATGAATTATTTAGCAGTTGATATATTTTCTGTTGGAGAAGGTCTTAAGTTTGGACCTATAAAAATAACCGCTGAATCTATAGATTTTATAATAAAAAAGGGGCTTAAAGTTGTTAGTGTTATCATTTTAATGTTTTTGGCAATAAAAATTGGTAATATTGCTATTAAAAAATTTGTTGATAGGCAAGTTAACAATCCAAATTCTAAGTTAACAATGAATCCTCAAAAAGCTAAAACTATAGGAGGTGTAATGCATAGTATACTTAAATATTCTGTATATTTTATAGGAATAGCTATAATATTATCAGATTTATTTAATGGTATTTCATTAACTTTTGCTAGTATAGGAGGATTTGCAGTAGGTTTTGGAGCACAAAGTTTAGTGCAGGACCTTATAAATGGATTTTTTATATTATTTGAAGATCAATATGGAGTAGGAGATTATGTCACAATAGGAACTTTTGAGGGGATAATTGACAGTATTGGAATAAGAACAACAATAATTAAGGATTTTAATGGAGACATACATTCAATTCCAAATGGAACAATTAAAGCAGTTACAAATCATTCAAGAAGCAATATAAGATTTATTGTTGATGTATCTATTGCCTATGAGGAAGATATAGATAATGCATTAGAAGTTATAAATAGGACTTGCAAAGCCTTTGAGGAGGCTCACAAAGATGAAGTAGTTCAGCCAATAGAAGTATGGGGTGTAACTGCCCTTGGTGCATCAGGACTTAATGTAAGAACAGTTGGATTTAGTACCCCAATGTGTCAATGGTCAATGGAAAGAGAACTTAGAAAAACTATAAAGGAAGCATTAGATAGTGCTGGAATAGAGATTCCTTATAATAAAACAGAAATAATAATGAAAAATAATAAATAAAGGAGTGAGATTTAATTGGTAGAAAATTTTAATTTAGGGGATATAGTTGAAATGAAAAAACAACATCCTTGTGGAGAGAAAAATTTTGAAATAACAAGAATTGGCGCAGATGTAAAAATAAAATGCGTAGGATGTGGAAGAGTTATTATGATACCAAGGGCTAAATTTCAAAAAGGTTCAAAAAAAATAGTAAAAAAAGCAGAAAGTTAAGAAAAATCCTTGAAAAAGTAAATTTAAAATGTTAAAATTAGAAATTGTAATCCCTGCTGTGCAAAGCACAGCCGTTAGTCCGAGGGGAGGAGGTGAAAATGATGAGAAAGTACGAAACTATATTCATACAACACCCATCACTTGATGAAGAGGCTGTTAAAGCTAACATTGAAAAGTTTAAAGGTGTAATAGAAAATGGTGGAGGAACTGTAGAAAACGTTGATTTTTGGGGTAAGAGAAAGCTTGCTTATGAAATCACAAAAGTTAACGAAGGATACTACACATTAGTAGACTTTACAGCAAACCCAGAATTACCAAGAGAATTAGAAAGAATATTCAGAATCACTGACGGTGTTATAAGACACATCGTAGTAAAGAAAGAAGCGTAAGAGAGGTGATATTGTAATGAACAAAGTTATACTTTTAGGTAGACTTACAAGAGATCCTGAATTAAGATTTGCAGCAGGAAGCGGTAACGCTGTTACTAGATTTTCAATTGCAGTCACAAGACAATTCAAGAGAGATGAAGCTGATTTTATCAATTGCGTAGCTTTTGGAAAAACAGCTGAAACAATAGCACAATATCTTACAAAAGGTGGCCAAATTGCAATCACTGGTAACATCAGAACAGGTAGTTATGATGCACAAGATGGTTCAAAGAGATACACTACTGATGTAGTAGTTGAAAGCTTTGAATTCGTAGGTGGAGGTAAAGGTAACAACAATACTGGATCATTTAATAATGATTTCGGTGGCAACAATTCTGATTATTCAAAACCATCAAATGATTCATTTGGCGGTTTTGACGATGATATGACTCCAGTTGATGACGGAGACATGCCATTTTAGTTTTTCAAGGTAAGGAGGGAAAATGATGAGAGAAAACAACAGAAGATCTGGCGGAAGAATGAGAAGATCTAAGAGAAAAGTTTGTGCTTTTTGTGTTGAAAAGGCTGAATCAATAGACTACAAAGATGTAGCTAAGCTAAGAAAGTACGTTACTGAAAGAGGAAAGATACTTCCAAGAAGAATTTCAGGAACATGTGCTAAGCATCAAAGACAATTAACTGAATCAGTTAAGAGAGCTAGAAACATAGCATTATTACCATTCACAACTGAGTAGTAATGATAAAGAGAGTAAAATAGGATTAAATTCTATTTTACTCTCTTATTTTTTTGAAAAAACTTTCATCATCTTGCATTAGTAATAGAAAAAAACTAAAATATACATACAAGGTTTTTTTAAGGGGTGAGGTTTATGAAAAAACAAGGGTTAAATATTATGGGAAATGTTAAAATTATTGAAAGTTTAAAGGCACAATTACTTAGAGTAATTGGAGATTTTTATACCTTATTAACAAGAGGAAGTAATGTTGCAGAAGAAGCTATAGTTGAATGTATATCAGGTGCAATAATTATTTTATATGTATTAGGTGAAAAGCTTGGTTATTCATTACCAGAAATAGATCATCAGATGAAAAAAAAGCTTGATATTGGCATAAGAGCCGAAGATGAAGTTGAAAAGGAAGGAAAGAGCTTAAGTAAGCTTAAGGAATATATTTCAGACAGAAGAGAACAATAAATTTAAGTAGGAGGAGTTTTATGAAATTTACGAAATTACTACAGAAACTCATAAAGCCAATGGTGCTTATTTTATCTTCTGTAATATTCTTTTTATTAGGATATAAGCAAATTGGTTTATTACTTGCAGTAATATATTTTATAGATAATTTTTATGAATTAAATAATTACTGGAAAAGAGAAGATGATGCAGACCAATTTACAAAGAATATAAATAAAGCCATAGAAAAAAATGTAGCTAGTACATTACTACCTATTGTATTAATAAATGAAAAGGGCAATATAAAATGGCATAATGATATATTCAACGAGTTAAAACCTAGTAAAAACTTTATAGGAGAAAATATACTAAGTATTGCAAGAGATCTTAATTTAAATAATATAATAAAGGCAGAATATGACTTACATCAAAGATTAAAACTAAATGGAAGACTATATGATGTATATAGTACAAAAATGCCTAGAGATAATGAAGACTTATTTTTAGTATATTTTAATGACATAAGTGAATTTATAGGACTAGATACTACAAAAGAAAGTATAATGCTTATAGAAGTAGATAATTTTACTGAAGCTTTAGATACTGCAGATGAAGCAGATAAACCTTTAGTAATTGCAGAAATAGATAGACAGATAAATTCTTATGCATATGGCTTAGAAGCCATGATAAAAAAGTATCAGAGAAATATGTATGTTGTATCTGTTCAAGATAAATATATAGATGAAGAAATAAATAATAACTTTAAAATATTAGATAACATATCGAAAATAAATAAAGGAAATAAATTAGATATAACCTTAAGTATCGGGGTAGGTAGAGGGGGAATATCACCTTTAGAAAATCATAATTATGCAGTTGTTGGAAAGGAACTTGCCTTAGGTAGAGGTGGAGACCAAGCAGTTGTTAAAAGTAGTGATGGAGTTAAGATATTTGGAGGAAATACAAAAGAGTTAGAAAAGAGAACTAGAGTAAGGGCAAGAGTTGTTTCACATGCTCTAAAAGAACTTATATATGAGAGTAATAAGGTATTTATAATTGGTCACAAAAATCCTGATATGGATTGTTTTGGAGCAGCAGTTGGGTTTTCAAGTGCAATAAGACAATTAGGTAAACCTTGTAGTATTATATTAGATAATGATATAGGTGCAATAGAATATTATTTAAGAGAATTGAAAAGTGATTCAAAATATGCTAATCTATTTGAAACATCAGAGGAAGCAATGAAAGAAATTGATGATGATTCTCTTTTAGTTATTGTAGATGTACACAACAAAAATTATGTTAATAACTTAAAAATTGTTGAAAGTGCAAAAAGAAAGGTAATAATAGACCATCATAGAAGAAGTGCTGATATAATAGAGGATACTTTATTAAATTATATAGAAGTATATGCATCATCAACCTGTGAGATGATAACAGAAATAATACAATATATGAATGATAAGCCAAGTCTTACAAAGTTAGAAGCTGAAGGTCTACTTGCAGGTATTTATATGGATACAAAGGGATTTTCCTTTAAAACAGGTGTTAGAACCTTTGATGCAGCATCTTTCTTAAAGAATATAGGTGCTGAAACTACAGAAGTTAAAAAGATGTTTACTGATAACTTAACAGATTTTATACAAATTGCTGATATAATTAAATCAGCAAAGATTACAAATAAAGTTGCAATAGCAACATGTCCAAGTAGCGTAAGAGATACTGTTATGATTGCAAAATCAGCTGATGATTTGTTAAATATCTCAGGTATCTTAGCAAGTTTTGTATTAGCTAATATTGATGGGGACACTTATATAAGTGCAAGATCCATTGGAGATATTAATGTTCAAGTTGTACTAGAAGCTTTAGGTGGAGGAGGACATATGAACATGGCAGGAGCTAAGGTATCAAATAAATCAATAGATGAAGTCTTAATTGACTTAAAGGATGCAATGAAAAAATATTTAAGGGTGGGTGACTAATAATGAAAGTAATTTTATTAAAGGACGTTAAAAAGTTAGGAAAAAAAGGTGATGTTATAAATGCATCAGATGGATATGCAAGAAATTTCTTATTTCCAAAGGGTGTAGCAAAAGAAGCTACAGATAACAATTTACACATTTTAAACAACCAAAAAGAAAATGAAAGAAAGCAAAAGTTAGCTGAATTAGAAGCAGCGCAAAAATTAGCTAGTGAATTAAAAGGAAAAGAAATAAAAATAGTAGGTAAGGCTGGAGATAATGGAAAATTATTTGGAGCTATTACAAGTAAAGATGTTGCAAAAAAGATAAAAGAAGCTTATAAAATAGATATAGATAAAAAGAAAATTGTAATGGAAACAATAAAAGTAGCAGGTGGATATGAGATAGAAGTTAAATTATATCCTGAAGTTTCAACAAAGATGAAGGTTATTATTGTTCCACAAGCATAAGGAGGAAATGATTTGAAATTACAAGAGGAAGTTAATTTCCTAAAGGATGTTTTAACAGGAGATTTATCTCAAGAATCTAAGATAAATGTTCTCTTTGATATATTAAAAAACGTATTAGATGACGGTGCAATAAGAGCTAGAACTATAAGATTTAAATTAAATAAGTATGTAACTTCAAAAAATGTTGCAGAAAGGGCTTATGCACTTGATATGATAGCTTCAGATGGGGCAGGAATAGAAGTAGTTCCACCAGAAGAAAAAATAGATGAAGTTCTTGAAGATGCTGTAGTTTGGATTTCGGAAGAAATAGCTAAAAAGTATGTTCAAAGTCAAATAGAAGCTAAAGTAGAAAAAGCTATAATGGAAAAGCAAGAAAAATATATTGATGAAATGAGACTATCCATTATAAAAAAGGAAAAAGGTAGTGAAAACCAAAAGACAAAGAAAAAATATGAGGAACTTAAGGAGTTAGATTCAAGAGTAACAAGTAAAAATATAATGAGCTTTTTAAGACCAGAAACTTTAGATGAGATAGTTGGTCAAGAAAGAGCTATAAAATCATTAATTTCAAAGTTATCATCTCCATATCCTCAACATATAATTCTTTATGGACCACCAGGAGTTGGTAAAACTACAGCTGCTAGAATAGCATTAAAGGCTGCTAAGGATTTAGACTTTACACCATTTGATGATAATTCTAAGTTTGTTGAAGTTGATGGTACAACTTTAAGATGGGATCCAAGAGAAATTACAAATCCTTTATTAGGTTCAGTTCATGATCCTATATATCAAGGAAGTAAAAGAGATTTAGCAGATATAGGAGTTCCAGAACCAAAGCCAGGTTTAGTTACTGAGGCACATGGTGGAGTTCTATTTATAGATGAAATTGGAGAATTAGATAATATACTTCAAAATAAACTTTTAAAGGTTCTAGAGGATAAGAGAGTTGAATTCTCATCATCATATTATGATCCAGATGACGATAAAACTCCTAAATATATAAAGTATTTATTTGAAAAAGGAGCTCCAGCAGATTTTGTTTTAATTGGAGCAACAACAAGAGAACCAGGTGAAATAAATCCTGCTCTTAGATCAAGATGTACTGAAGTTTTCTTTGAGCCACTTGGAGTTAAGGATATTGAAAATATAGTAAAAAATGCTGCAAAAAAACTTGGCGTTTCCCTTGAAAAGGAAGTTCCAGAATATATAAGTAGATTTACTATAGAAGGTAGAAAAGCTGTAAATATTCTTACTGATGCATATGGATATGCTCTATATAAGAGAAAGAGTAAACCAAAGAAACTTAAGATAACTTTAAAGGATGTTGAAGAGGTAGTTTCAATTGGAAGATATGTTCAATTTGAAAGAGTTACTGATGGTCCTGATTATGAAGTTGGTCATATAAATGGTTTAGGAGTTAGTGGGTTTATTGGATCTACAATAGAAATTGAAGCAGCAGCTTTTCCAGCAAAGAAAAAAGGTGCAGGAACAGTTAGATTTAATGAAACTGCTGGAAGCATGGCAAAGGATTCAGTATATAATGCAGCCTCAGTAATAAGAAAAATTACTGATAAAGATATAAAAGATTATGACATACATGTTAATGTTATTGGTGGAGGGAAAATTGATGGACCTTCAGCAGGTGCAGCAATAACTGTTTGTATAATAAGTGCATTATTAGAAAAGCCGTTAAGACAAGATGTTGCTATTACCGGGGAAATATCACTAAGAGGAAATGTTAAACCTGTAGGTGGAATATTTGAAAAAATTTATGGTGCAAGAAGAAAAGGAATTAAACTTGTAATTGTTCCAGAAGATAATAAAAATGAAGTTCCACAAGGACTAACAGATATAGAAGTTAAACCTGTAAAAACTATTGAAGATGTAATGAATTTAGTTTTTTAAAATATTTAGAGGGTGTTTAATTAATTTAAGCATCCTCTTTAAATTTCCATAAAAATCATAAAAAGACTAATTTACACATTTAACTTTTTTAATATAATAATTTTTAACTTTTTTTAATATAATAATTTGATATAATATGAGAGTATAAAGTTTGGAAGGAGGTAATTAAATGGAAACAACTGTTAATAGAACATTGCCACAAAGTATAGAAGCAGAGCAATCTGTAATAGGTTCTATGATTATAGATAGAAGTGCAATAGCACAGGCTGCTGAAGGATTAGATGAAGAAGATTTTTACAGAGATAGTCATAAGGTATTATTTAAGAGCATAATTGAAATGTTTAAGAGAGATATGGCTGTTGACTTAGTTACTGTACTAGAAAATCTAAAAGCAAATGATACTCTTGAAAGAGCTGGTGGTGTAACATATGTAACAGAAATAACATCCTCTGTACCAACAACAGCGAACCTTGGTTCATATATACAAATAGTTCAAGAAAAATCAACTCTTAGAAAACTTATTAAAGCATCAACTTCAATTATTGAGGAAAGCTACAATAAGCAAGGTGAAGTTGAAAATGTATTAGATTCAGCAGAAAAAAGAATATTTGATATAGCAGAGAAGAGAACTACAAGTGATTTTGAACCTTTAAATCAAGTTCTTGAAAGAGGATTTATAGAAATAGAAAGATTATTTAATAATAAAGGTGAAATAACTGGAGTAAGTTCTGGATTCTTAGATTTAGATGCAAAGACATCAGGATTCCAAAAGGGTGATATGGTTCTTATTGCAGCAAGACCTTCAATGGGTAAAACAACTTTTGCCCTAAATATTGCAGAACATGCAGCTCTTAGAGAAGGTAAAAGTGTTGTTGTATTTTCACTAGAAATGTCTAAAGAACAATTGGCATATAAGCTATTATGTTCTGAAGCAAATGTTGATATGTTAAAACTTAGAACTGGTGCTTTAGATGATAAGGACTGGGAGAATATCGCAAGGGCTACAGGTCCATTATCAAAAGCTAAAATATATATAGATGATACTGCTGGTGTATCAGTAATGGAAATGAGATCAAAATGTAGAAGACTTAAGATAGAATATGGTATAGATTTAATAATGATTGACTATCTTCAACTTATGTCAGGTTCTTCATCAGAGAGTAGACAACAAGAGGTATCAGAAATTTCAAGATCAATAAAGGCATTAGCAAAGGAAATGGAATGTCCAGTCATTGCTCTTTCACAGTTATCTCGTGCTCCAGAGCAAAGAGCAGACCATAGACCAATGCTATCTGACCTTAGAGAATCAGGTTCAATTGAGCAGGATGCTGACCTTGTTATGTTCTTATATAGAGATGAGTACTATAACAAGGAAACAGAGGAAAAGAATGTTGGTGAATGCATTATAGCTAAGCAAAGAAATGGTCCAGTTGGAACAGTTAAACTTGCATGGCTTGGTCAATTCAGTAAATTTGGTAATTTAGATACAATACATCAAGAGTAATATTAAAATTTAAAAATAAGAAACTCACCTTTAGATGGGTGAGTTTCTATTTATATAATAATTAAAACTAGGAGGTTTCTTATGAATAAAAAAATAGGATTTATAGGATGCGGAAATATGGGAAGTTCAATGCTTGGAGGCTTAATAAATAAAAATTTTGCAAATGCAAAAGATATTATAGTATCAACTAGAAGTAGTGAATCAAAGAAAAGATTAGAAGATAAATATGGAGTAAAGGGTGTATTAAAGAATATAGATGTTGCAAGGGAAGCTGATGTAATAATATTAGCAGTTAAACCATATATGTATAAAGATGTTATAGAGGAAGTTAAGACAGCTTTAAGGGAAGATCAAATAATTATAAGTATAGCAGCAGGTATAGATTTAAGTGATTTACATAATATGATAGGTAATAATTTTAAAATAGTTAAGACTATGCCAAATACCCCAGCATTAGTAGGAGAGGGAATGTCTGCAATATGTCCAAATGATAATGTAACAGAAGAAGAATTAAATTATGTTTGTAGTATGTTTGAGGCATTTGGAAAATATGAAATATTAGATGAAAAAGACTTTCATGGATTTATAGCACTATGTGGATCATCACCAGCTTATGTATTTATGTTTATAGAAGCTATGGCAGATGGTGCTGTAAAACTTGGAATACCAAGAAATAAAGCTTATAAGATGGCAGCACAAAGTGTACTTGGTTCAGCTAAGATGGTTCTTGAAACAGGAGAGCATCCAGGAGTGTTAAAAGATATGGTATGTTCACCAGGAGGAACAACTATAGAAGCAGTTTGTGAACTTGAAAAGAAGGGCTTTAGAGATGCAGTAATAGAAGCATTAGATAAGTGTGCAGCTAAATCAAAAAGCATGTAAAAAAATAATTTAAAAAATTTTTAAATTAATTGTTGACAAAAATAAAAGGATTCTATATACTAAAGGTAGTGATAATCAATATCAATTAGAAAGCGTAAGATAATTGAATTGGTTATGAAACTGGATACACACAAACACACACAAAACATTAACTAAAAACTCCTCTTAATTATTAAAATTAAGGAAAAAAATCTTAGAGACCACAGCTCTAAGATTTTTTTGCATTTCGCAATAAAAGTCAATATATACGAATTATTTGTTAAATATGAAGAAAAATATTCGATAATGTGTTGATTTATAATTTATGGTTTGATACTATAATTATTGGAGATTATAAAATCCAAAAATATTTATATTAATTTTTTGAATTAATGTAGATAATAGAAATATATAAATAACTCCATAAAATTAAGAAAGACTTAGATGAATAGTCTAAAGGAGGCAAACAATATGTCAGCATTTATAGTAATAGGAGCTCAATGGGGAGACGAAGGAAAGGGAAAGATGACAGATTATCTTGCAGAGGACGCAGATGTTGTTGTTAGATTCCAAGGAGGAAATAATGCAGGTCACACTGTAGAAGTAGGAGATAAGCAATATAAGCTTCACTTAATACCTTCAGGAATACTATATGATGATAAGACAAATGTTATTGGTAACGGAGTAGTAGTAGATCCAAAGGCATTATTTGAAGAAATAGAATACTTAGAAGGCGTTGGAGTTAAAGTAACACCAGAGAAGTTATTAATAAGTGATAGAGCACAATTAATAATGCCATATCATAAAGTATTAGATAAATTAAAAGAAAAAGCAAGAGGAAAGAATGACATAGGAACAACAGGAAAAGGAATTGGACCTTGTTATACAGATAAATATGAAAGATGTGGTATAAGAGTTTGCGATCTTATGCACGAAGATGTATTTGAAGAAAAATTAAGAGAAAATGTAGAAGCTAAGAATTTATACATAACAAAAGTTTTAGGTGGAGAACCTTTAAATGCAGATGAAATTCTTAAAGAATATCTTGAACTTGGAAAGAGAATGAGACCATTTGTTAAAGATACTTCAGTAAAAATTTATGATTCAATAAAAGCAGATAAGAATGTATTATTTGAAGGTGCTCAAGGAATGCTTCTTGATATTGATTATGGAACTTATCCATATGTAACATCATCAAACACAACTGCTGGTGGAGTAGCTAGTGGATCAGGAATTGGACCTAGAATGATAACTAATGCTGTTGGTATAGCAAAGGCTTATACAACTAGAGTAGGTAAAGGACCATTCCCAACTGAATTAAATGATGAAACTGGCGTTTGGATAAGAGAAAAAGGTCATGAATATGGAGTTACAACTGGTAGATCAAGAAGATGTGGATGGCTTGATTTAGTAATTCTTAAAACAGCTGTAAGAGTAAGTGGATTAACTTCACTTGCAGTAACTAAAATAGATACTTTAGCTGGTCTTGATAAGATTAAAGTATGTGTTGGATATAAGTTTAATGGAGAAGTTATAGATTACTTCCCAGCAAGTTTAGAAGACCTTGCTAAATGTGAACCTGTATATGAAGAATTTGAAGGATGGGATGATAGTGTAGCTGATGCAAGAAGCTATGATGAACTTCCTGAAAACGCAAAGAAATATATAGAAAGAATTGAAGAATTCACAGATACAAATGTATCAATAGTTTCAGTTGGTCCAAAGAGAGACCAAACTATGAGAGTTAAAGAAATTTAATTCCGACTAGAAAGCTTGACTTTAATAATTGTATAAAATATAATCTTTTTATAGATGATAATTATGTACATAAAATTATTAAAGAGGTGAAGTAAATGATAACTAAGGATATGACAATAGGTGAAATAATCCATAAGGATCCAAGTAGAGCAGAAGTTTTAATGGCTTTTGGAATGGGATGTGTTGGATGTCCATCAGCTCAAGCTGAAACGTTAGAAGAGGCAGCTGCTGTTCATGGATTAAATTTAGATGCTCTAATAGTAGCATTAAATAATAAAGAAGAAATGTAATATAACCAAAGTTATTTAAGGCAGATAGATTAATTTAATGCTATCTGCCTTTTTTATATAATAAAGGTAAATATATATGTTATTTTATAGAGTTATTTTGAAAAATTCATGAAAAATACAGTAAAAAATTATGAATATATATTCATTAAAGTAAATAATTAAGAGGTTATTTTTGGCTAATTACATAGTTTTAGAAATAAATATTTTAAAAATAATATATGTAAGTATATGTTATTTGTTTATATATTTAAAGAATATTGTTATAGTTTTATTTTTATATAATTAATATTTTGTAAAAATAAACTTAATATAAAAATATACCATAGAAAGTTTATATAGATTAATATAGGATTATAATATAGAAAATTTGAGGTGAGTAGTAAATGACTAAAGAATATATTAAAGAATATACAAAGCCATATGAGGTTATGTACCGTGATTCAGATTATAAGTTAAGATGTAAGTTAGAGTCAATTGTGGACTTTTTTTGTGATATTGGAAATATTCATGCTGAAAAAATGGGAGATTCAATAGATTTTCAAATAGCTCATGGTTGTACTTGGGTATTTTATAAATATGATATAAAAATGTATAAATATCCAAAGTATAGACAAAAGGTATATGTAACAACAATGCCAGCAGGATTTAAAAAGTTCTATGCTTACAGAAACTACATAGTGAAGAGTGAAGAGGGAGAATTACTTGCAGAAGCAACAGCTTTATTTTTCTTAATAAACATAGAAAAGAGAAGACCTGCAAGAATATTTAAGGAATATTATGATATGTATGATCAAGAAGATGATCTAGATAAAGCTATAGATATGGAAAAGATAGAGAAACCTACTAGAGAAGATTATTATAAGGAATTCCAAATACGATATAGTGATATAGATTCAAATACGCATGTTAACAACGCTAAGTATATTGAATGGGCTGTGGAGTCAGTTCCATTAGAAGTTGTTAAGGACTATCAAGTAAGCAGAATGAAGGTTGTTTTTGAGAAGGAAACTACTTATGGAAATAAGATTCATGTATCAGCAGAAGTTAAAAAAGAGGGAGATAAGTTAATTACCCTTCATAGGATTACAAATAAAGATGGAGAAGAGTTAACATTGTTAGAAGCTCATTGGACAAAGGCAGAAGATTAAATTTATTTATGGAATTTATAGAAGAAATTCTTGGTTTTTAATAAATAATAAAAGCTCTATGTGAAATTAAGTAAGTCTAAAGGGCTATCTAAAATTAACATCTACTAAAACATAGCTATAATTTTAAGTAGCTATAAGGATATAGTTTGAAAATATAGAATACTTATAAAAAAAGCAAAATAGTAAACTGAGAGTATAGTTAAATTGTATTACTCTTTAATGTTTAGTATTTTGCTTTTTAATTTTTTTAGCTAATTTTTGTTTTTAAGTATAGAATTTATAGCAAAAAATGCAGAACTCCAAGCCCATTGAAGGTTAAATCCGCCACAATCGCCATCAACATCTAAAATTTCACCAGCAAAATATAGGTTTTTAACAATATTAGATTCCAATGAGTTCGTTGAAACTTCTTTAGTATTAACCCCTCCAACTGTTACTTGGGCATTTGAAAACTCTTTAGTTCCGATACATTTAAATTCCCAATTTTTTAATCTATTTATTAGTTCATTTTGATATTTCCAATCAAGTTCATAACATGGAATATGTATATCAAAAATACCAATATCCTTAAGAAGAATAGGTATAAGTTTCTTGTTTATAATTCCTATTAAGGCATCAGAAATACTTCTATGGGAAAACATTGATAAATGTCCATAAATAAAATTACTAACATCATCTAGTGATTTATCATTCATCATATCTAATTTTATCCACACATCATCATTATTTTTTAAATGTCTAGAAGCTGTGGATGAAATTTGAAGTATAGGTGGACCTGATATTCCATAGTCTGTGAATAAAATTTCCCCAGCTTCTTCTCTAATAATTTTTTCATTAACTACTAGGGAGACTTTTCCTTCAAATTTAATTCCAGAAAGTCCTTTTAGTCTAGGGTAATCTAGCTTTAATTGTACTATTCCAGGCATTGTTTTAGTAATAGAGTGACCTAAATCTTCAGCTAATTTAAAGCCAGATCCATCAGAGCCTGTTTTAATTGCAGATTTTCCTCCACAACAAAGAAGAAGTTTTGCACAGCTAAAGGTTTTAAATTCATCATTACTTGTGGATAATTTGAAATTTTTATTTTTGTGGATAGTTTTTACTTTGCAATTTGTGTATAAAGGTATTTCTCTATCCTCTAAAGCAAGTCTAAATATATCCACAACTGATGAAGCTTGAAGGGATTGTGGATAAAGTTTGTTATTTTCAAGTTCTACTATTGGCAGACCTATTGATAAAAAGAAATTTCTTGTATCTTCTATTGAAAAACTATTTAGTGCATTAATAAAGAAATCCTTATTTGAACTATGATAATTTTTAAATGGATAAGAAATTGATGAATTAGAAATATTACATCTTCCATTACCTGTAGTAAGAATTTTTTTACCAACTCTATCTGTTCCTTCAATTATAGCAACATCAATTCCAAAATCTTTGGCTAAAATTGCAGCCATTAGACCTGAAGCACCACCACCAACTATTATTAAATCGTGATATATCATATTTAAAATCTTCTCCTTAAAATATACTTTAATATAGATTCTACCACAGTAATAATTTTCATTAAAGAAATGAATTTTAAATATATATTTGAAGAAAAAATTTTATATATAGATGTAGAAATTTTTTTTGTATAGGATATTTTAAAAATTTTTAGTTTGTGAGATTTTATATTATTAATAAAAATTAATCATAGGTATTAATAAGTTTTATATGGTAAAGATAGTAGTATAATAAAGCTAAAGCTTTGATTTTTCTAAGAAAGAAGGATATAAAATAAAAAAATATACAAAAAATAAAAAATCTTTTATTTAAGTATTAAAATAATGATAAAAACTTGTGTAAATGAGGGGTATCAACAGGTTATGCAGAATAATAATATGTAATATAATGCAATATTAAAGGGTAAAAATAAAAAAAATTTAAAATTTATTATAAAAAGTGTTGACACTTAAAATGATTTTATGTAATATAGTCTATGTGATTACCGCCTCTAAAACAAATCAGCGGTTCACGAAAAGTTTTTAACTTAATATGGCTCCTTGGTCAAGCGGTTAAGACACCACCCTTTCACGGTGGTAACAGGGGTTCGATTCCCCTAGGAGTCACCATTTTA
>NZ_JAUSUF010000019.1 GCF_030813415.1 Eubacterium multiforme
ATCATTCCATGATATGACTACTAATGTTGCAAAAGACCTTAAGGACAGACTTGGTCTTGATATAACAGAAGTTGAAGATGAAGTATTTAGAAGTAGAAATTCAGTAGTTTTCGATGAAGCTGAAAATAGAATGCATACTATTAAAGCCGTAATGGTTGCAACTGCAGGAAAATAGTAATATATCATTAGAATTAGTCGGCTATTTTCTAAATAGCCGACTAAAATTTTTTAAAATACTACAATAAATTGAATAGGGAGTGAGTATTATGTCAGAAGAACATTCAACTGGTGAAGAAAGAAATCTTGGGTTCGCTTCTTTAGCTGCATTAATTGTTGGTTCAATGATTGGTGGTGGAGCATTTAATTTACCATCAGATATGGCAAGAGGAGCAGGATCTGGCGCAATTATTTTAGGTTGGGTTATAACTGGTATTGGTATGATAGCACTTGCTTTTGTTTACCAAGCATTAGCAAATAGAAAACCAGAGTTAAGCGGTGGTGTATATAGTTATGCTAAAGCTGGTTTTGGTGATTACATAGGTTTCAATTCAGCATGGGGATATTGGTTAAGTGCTTGGATTGGAAATGTTTCTTACGCAGTATTATTATTTGGAGCTATAGGATATTTCTTCCCTGTATTTGGAGAAGGTAACAACTTAGCTTCAGTTATAGGAGCTTCCATATTAGTATGGGCTTTCACTTTACTAATTTGTAATGGTGTTAGTGGAGCTGCTTTAGTTAACTTAATTACAACTATAGCAAAATTAGTACCTATTTTTGTATTTATAGTAGCTGCAATATTTGCATTCCACTTTGATAATTTCACATTTGAATTCTGGGGAAGTCCTGATTTAGGTAGTGTAATAGATCAAGCTAAAAATACAATGCTTGTAACATTATGGTGTTTCATAGGTATTGAAGGTGCAGTTGTTGTATCTGGTAGAGCTAAGAAACAAAGTGATGTTGGTAAAGCAACTGTTATAGGATTAATAGGAACATTATGTATTTATATGTTAATTTCATTAATGGCACTTGGTGTTATGAAGAGAATGGATTTAGCAAATTTACAAAACCCATCAATGGCTTACGTTTTAGAATTTGCAGTTGGTAAATGGGGAGCAGTACTTATAAATTTAGGATTAATAATTTCTTTATTTGGATCATTACTTGGATGGTCATTACTTGCAGCAGAAATTCCATTTGTTGCTGCTAAAGATGGTGCACTTCCAAAAATATTTGCTAAAGTTAATAAAAACAACTCACCAGTTGCTTCATTAATAATAACAAATCTTTTAGTAGAAGTATTTTTATTCTTAACTTTAGTTTCTAACAGTACTTATCAAGCACTTTATTCAGTAGCAAGTACAGCTATACTTGTTCCTTATCTACTAAGTGCAATGTATGCTATGAAACTTTCTTATTCAGGAGAAACTTATGATGTAAATCCTGAAGGAAGAACTAAAGATAAAATTGCTTCAACTGTTGCAACTGTATATGCTATATGGTTATGCTATGCTGCTGGATTAAAATACTTATTACTATGTTTCATCCTTTATGCAATAGGAATAATATTCTACTATAAAGGAAAGAAAGAAAGTAAACCTGGCGAAAAAGTATTTAAAGGGGTTGAATCAATAATAGCAATAGCTATATTAGTAATTGCTGTTATAGCCATTGTTCTACTATCAAATGGAACAATTACAATTTAATTAGATTATTATATTAATTTTAAAATAAAATTTTTACAAAAGATAAGTAAATACACACTTAAAATACAAAAGATAAAAAATTTATATTCAGATGAGGTTTTAAACTTCATCTGAATTCTAGCTTAAGGCCTATATAATATTTAGACTTATTAAGCATCAAATAAATTTATAAAAACACAAAAGATAAAAATATAATTACATTGAACCATAAGGAGGACAAAGAAATGAAAATAGTTTTAGCATTAGGCGGAAATGCTCTTCAAGCAGATCCAAAAGATAAAAGTGCAGAAGGTCAACTTAAAACTTGTAAAGAAACAGCTAAATCAGTAGTTGATTTAATAGAAGCTGGACATCAAGTTTCAATAGTACATGGAAATGGACCACAAGTTGGTCAAATATTAGCAAGTTTAGAAGCTGCATATCAAGCAGACAATAATAACACATTATTCCCATTTGATGTTGTAGGAGCATTTTCACAAGGATATATAGGTTACCATTTACAAAATTCTATTTTAGAAGAATTAAAAAATAGAAATATTCAAAAATCAGTTGGAACTATGGTAACTCAAGTAGTTGTAGATAAAGATGATAATGGGTTTAAAAATCCTACTAAACCAATAGGTTCATTCTATAGTAAAGAAGAAGCAGAAAAGCTTGAAAAAGATAAGGGCTATGTTATGAAAGAAGATGCAGGACGTGGATATAGAAGAGTTGTTGCATCACCAAAACCTTTAGATATAGTTGAAAAAAATATTATAGAAAAAATGGTTTCAGATGGCTTTGTAGTAGTAGCTTGCGGAGGCGGTGGAATTCCAGTAATAAAAGAAGGAAATGATTTAGTTGGAGTTCCAGCAGTTATAGATAAAGACTTTGCTGCTGAAAAACTTGCAGAAATTTTAGATGCAGATGTACTTTTAATACTTACAGCTGTTGATAGAGTTTGTGTAAACTTTAATAAACCAAATCAAAAAGCATTAGAAGAAATAAATCTTGAAGAAGTAGATAAATATATTGAAGAAGGACAATTTGCTCCAGGAAGTATGCTTCCAAAGGTTGAAGCTTGTAAGAAGTTTGTACAATCAGGAGAAAATAGAGCTGCAATTATTGCATCCCTTAGCAGAGCTAATGATGCTTTAGTTGGAAAATCAGGAACTAAAATCGTTAAATAATAAAGTAATAAAATGCCACTAAAAATAGCTTAAGGGATAGATTTTAAAAATCTATCCCTATTATTTTTCTAAAATAGAAAATTTTTATTTATTAGGTCTTTTTTTACTAGCTACTATAGTTACTATAAGAATTATTATCCCTATAACACTAATAACAGCCCCAGCTCTTAAAAGAGGTGTTTTATAAGTTAATTCTATTTTATGTTTTCCCTTATCTATATTCGCTCCTAAGAACGCTGTGTTTACTGGGAATGTTTCTACTTTCTTATTATCTATCTTCAAAGTCCATCCTTTTGAATAAGGAATTTGGAATGTTATAACCCCATTTACTGATGTACTTATACTTCCTAATACTTTGTCATCTGATATACTAATTATCTTCATTGAATTCTTTTTTAGTTTATTTAACTCTTCATTATATTTTTCTGTTGGTAAACTTAATATCTTTATATCCTTATAAGTATATTCTCCTGGATTCTCAAATGTTAGTACTATTGGTTCTTTATTATTTTGTTGCTTATTATAATATCCTAAGTTGAATAAAACTTCATTCATTGTAAAATATCCTGATGCCTCATATGAATCTGGCTGATTAAAGTTTTTATTAACATTTTTATAAGAAATATCTAAATTAAACTCATCACCTTTATCAAATCTATTGAAATATTTTGAATTTATTCTTAATACATCTTTTAAATTATTCTTATCTTTTAATTTGTTTATCTCATTATTAATTTTTTCTTTTCTTGACACTGGATTATATTTCAGTCCATCTATATTTACATATATATTACCCTGTGGTAATACTTCATTATTTATATTAAGTTCTACTTTCTCATTTGGTTTAGTAACTATAATTTTATCCTTTGTAACTTTTGCTGTACTATTTTTAGTATTAAATGAAATTTCTTTTGTATGATTTGGAATAGTATCTATATTACTTTTATCATATTTTTCATCTACACTTGCAGCATAAACTAAAGAAGTTTCTTTTTCAACACCACTTAAACTATCAAATTTGTTTTTACTTAATATTTTAGAATAAACATATCCAAAAGGCATTACGTCTTTCTTTTCGTAAACCGTAAAATCTTTAATATCCTTAACCTTTTTTATAGATGGATCTAAATGTGGATTTTCATCCTTTTTACCAACATAATATTTAACTCCCATTATATCACTAACTATAGGTCTATTATCAAAATTTATTATTGGACTATTTGGTGTGAAAGACCTATTACTTAGTTCCTTTGAAAATTGTGCTAAATACCCATTATTTACAGATAAATAGGAATCTATTCCATTATAATTTAACACTAATGAATTATTTCTTGTTCTGCTTCTATTAACATTATCTGTTTTTCCAATTCTATAGAAACCACTATCATTATTTTTTATATATTTCTCAGAACCATCAAAAGAATTTTTATAAAAAGGAATTGCTTTTCCTCTACTTAAAAACTCATTTATGTAATTATCTTGATTTGGACTATACCTATAATAATTATTAAATACTATATTTACTGAAAGTAAACTTAATATTAATATAAACATCATTTTATAATATTTTTTATTATTAATTAAGAAAAATATTATGCTTACAATTATTAATATTCCTAATAAAATACTAGGAAACATTTTTGTTTTTATACTAGGAATATATACTTTGAATATTGATAATACAATAAACACTCCAACTATACTTCCCATATATATTATATCTTTTTTATTTATACTTTTTAAATTATCAAAACCTATAGCTATAATACAACTAGCAATAAATGCAAATACAAATGTCCATCTATTTGATATTGATTCAAATCCATTCATTGCATACCCAAAGATAGGGAATAAAGTCATTATTAAAAATATAATTGACATATAAAATATAGTTGAATATTTTTTTCTGAACTTTATAAACAGCGGTATAAAAATAAATACCACTATTGGACATGTTAATATTGTCCAATATGGATACCTGCCTGTTGAAATAAGAGAATATATTTCATTTATATAGTACCCAACAGGGTAACCATTCATAGCCAATCCTTCACTACTACCTTCAACAATTCTAGAAGATGTAAATACTGAATATAATGTGGGCGCTAAAATAATTGCAGATATTAAAGCCCCTATTATTCCATAAAAAATTAAATTTATTAGATATTTACTTAATTTAATATCTTTATATTTTTTCACTTCAAAATATCTTAAAAATGCATATAAAATACTAATAAGAGCAATCATATAACAAAAATAAAAATTAGATATTATAGTAATTGCTACTACAATTAAAAAAAGATACTTCCTTTTATTTTCTAAAATATTTTCTATACATATAAATACTAATGGTAATAATATTAAAGGATTTATAAAATATGGATGCCTAATAGCTATCATAAATACAAATCCTGAAAATGCATATGCAACAGAACCTAATATTGAAGCATATTTAGAAAACCTCATTTTTTTAGCATACACAATAAATGCTACTCCTACAAAATATAATCTAAGTACTATTAAAAAATTATATGCTAATGGTAATTTATTCATGGGAACCAATAATGATAAGTATGCAAAAGGATCTCCTAACACATAATAAGCATAAGTACCAATTACATCACTTCCATACCCGATAGCCCATGACCATTGCGAAAATCCATTTAAAGGATATTTAATAAGACTCCTAAATTTTTCATTAAAATCATATAAAATTGAATAATGTTGATATATTCCATCTCCAACCCAAATCATAGTTTTATTTTTTAATAAAAATAGAATGCAAAATAATAACATCAAAATCGAAAATACTATAGTATATAGTATTATTGGTGATTTTTTTATTTTATTAATTAGTTTCATAAAAATTTCCTTTCAATATTTTTTCTATAATATTCATACTTAATTTATTATAACACTATAAGCTTATTTTTTATATCCAACTATTGACATAAGTTTTGTTAATTAGACATAAAAAACCTTCCATAAAATATGAAAGGTTTTTATCTATAATAAATTTAAAATATCCTCTTTAAAGTTCCTCATTTTAAAAAATATATTTTTAAATAAATATACTATTCAGTTTTATGTTCACTTTTACTTATAAAAGATACTGCCTCTATTGATAAAATCACAAAAGTAGGAATTATAAAATACCTATACCTTGTTTGTACTTCTACAATTAAATGTGACAACACATATCCAATTAGTATTATCATGAAAAGATGGTAATAGCCAAACTTAACTTTTTTAAGTACACTTATAATTACTGATATAAATGCTAAAGATATTATAATTATAAACTGTACCTTTTCTATTTTTAGAAATAACTTCATTAAATATTTTGAAGCTCCTTCGTAATTTAATGAAAAGGCAAGACTTCCAAAATCATTTTTAGTCCACATATAGCGGAACTTTTTCTCAAATAAATTTAATACTTCTTTTTTGTCTTTAAGCCTATCTAAAATTATCTTCTTTTCATATTCATCTCTTTTTTCCCCTAATGGATATCTATTAACTAAATCTCCATCTTCACAATTCCAAAGACCACTATGTTTAGTATTAAGTCCAACTACAAACTTCCAATAAGGTTCTCTATTTGATAAGGCATAATCAGTATATCCACTTAATTTAAAAGCTCCAGATACTATTGTGCTTGTTATTAGGTATATCACTACTATTAACATAGGTTTTAAAATATTATATTTAAAAAACTTCTTAGGACTTTTAATATTTTCAAAATCCTTAAATATCAAAAATAGTACTATTGCAATTATTACAATAATTCCTTCTGGTCTAATTATATTACCTAAAGAAATTACTACTCCAACATAAATAACACTAAGAAATTTCTTTTCTTTACGTATTAGTAAATACAATCCAAAATAAATAAGTAAAGTTGAAAGATGTTGATTAGTTAAAACAGAAGTCATTGCTATACCTGTAACATAAAAGCAATATATTAAAGCTGGTATCCTAGAAACTTTTCCCTTCTTTAATGTGTTACATATTAAATAAATAACTATTGGAATACAGGATGTTATAATTGCATTAACTATCTTTAAAACAACTATTGAATTTCCAAAAATTCTAATTATATTATATTGAAAAACTGTAAATCCTAATTGATACACCCATGTTTGAAAGTATTCACTTCCTCTTATTACATCAATATTTCCATTTAGTATGTTTTGCGCACCATTATACATCTGCATAAAATCTGATACTGGCACACTATGGATATTTAAAACCCAAATAATTCTTATAATTAGTCCTATGAAAAATAGACCTAATAAAAAGTATTTTCTATTTTTTATTCTATATAATAAAACTCCAATAAATACTGTTAAACAAATATATAAAATAACAATAATATTTTCTTTTGATGCTATATTAACTTTCCCAAGTGGAGCAATATTTAAATTCACCATTGTACCTAATATAATCAATGTAATTATAGTTACAACTAGCCATGATGATTTCTTTATAAATTTTATAAACATTCTATTACCCTTTCATGCTTTATAATCACATTTATAATCTAATATACAAGCTGATTATATCACACAATCTTACTTATCTTTTATAAATTATAATTAATAATAACTAGCTTTTTTAACTAATAATTTATTTTCTAAAGTTATTAATTAAATTACCCTTATTTCTCTTTGCTAAAATTAAAAGAATAGCTATTCCTATTATAGTTGTTATTAATCCAATTCTTAAAAATGGTGTTTTATATTCTAACTCTATATTATGTTTACCAGCTTCTAAATTTACTCCTAAAAAAGCTTCATTTACAGGAAAAGTTTCTATTTCTTTACCATTTACCCTAACTTTCCAACCTTTACAATATGGAATTTGAAAGGTAAGAACTCCATTTACAGAAGAATCTATACTTCCTAAAATCCTATCATTATATATATTATCTATAACAAAGGAGTTTTCTTTAAGTTTTTTGAATTCATTATCATACTCTTTAATTGGTAAATTAATTACTTCTAAATTAGCATAACTATATTCTCCAGGTTTTTTAAAAGTTAGTTCAATAGGTTCACCACCATCTATCTCATTATAATAGCCTAAATTATATACTATATCCTTCATCTCAAAATATTCTGATGCCTCTAACCCATCAGGTTTATTGAAATTTTTACTTATATTTTTATATGATGCATTTATTTTAAAACTATCTCCATTATTTAATTTATATAACTTTTTAATTGCTAATTTTATTTTATTACCAAAACCTTTAGTTTCATCTTTTCTTTCAAGATTCTTTGAAAGTGGTGTAAACTGCAAATTACTAATATTTATATATAAATTTCCATCTGATACCTTATTATTAATATTTAAAACAACTTTCTCATTTGGATTTGTTACAACAATCTTATTATCAATTATCTTAGCTGTGCTATTTTTAGTATCAAAATCTATTCTTTCTAATTTAGAGGGTATTCTCTTTATATTACTGCTAATATACTTAGAGTCTATACTTGCTCCATAAGCTAGTGCCTCTTCCTTTTCCAAACCATTAAAATTATCAAAGGTATTTTTATCTAATATATTTGAATAGACATATCCAAAAGGTAATACATCCTTCTTTTCATATACAGAAAAATCTCCAATATTTTTAACCTTAATTATCGATGAATCAAATCTTGGATTTTCATCACTCTTACTTATATAATATTTCACACCCATTACATTACTTACTATAGGTCTATTATCAAAATTAATTATTGGACTATTAGGAGTAAAGGCTCTATTATTTAGATTTCTAGAAAACTCTGCTAAATATCCATTATTTATAGATAAAAATGAATCTATCCCATTATAGTTTAAAATTATTGAATTATTTCTAGTTTTATCACGGGATACATTGTCTGCCTTCCCTATTCTATAAAAGGATTTATCTTTATTTTTAATATAATTCTCTGCTCCATCAAAGGAATCTTTATAATAGGAAAAAGCTTTATTATTACTTAAAAATTCTTTAATATACTTATTTCCATTAATGCTGTATCTATAATAATTATTAAAAATTATATTTAATGAAAGTAAAATACATAAACCTAAAAATAATATTTTATTATCTTTTAATATATTCTTTCTTTGTAAATTTAGATAATACAATATAAAAGCAATTATTATCACTCCAAAAAACACACTTGGAAAAACTTGATTCTTAACTTTAGGAAATTTAATTTTTATAATTCCAAGTAGAAAAAACATTAAAATTATAGCTATACTCCAAAAAATATCCTTTTTATTTATACCCTTTAAATTATCAAATCCTAAAACTATTATTAAGCTTGAAATAAATGCAAATACAAAGGACCATCTATTAGATATAGAAGAAAACCCATTCATAGCTGATCCAAAGAAAGGTATTAAAAGCATTATAGAAAATATTATAAACATATAAAAATAAGCTTTGTACTTCTTTCTATTTTTAATGAATATAGGTAGCATTATAACTGTTAATACTGGGAATGTAAGCACTGTCCAAAAAGGATAACTCCCACTTGAAATAGAGGAATATATTAAGTTAATGTAATATCCTATTGGATAAATCCTTATTAATTGTTGAGTATTATCACTTAAAATTCTAGATGATGTCAATATTGAATAAAGAGTTGGAAACAATATAACAGAAGATATTAAAATTCCTATAATAAAATATATAAACAAACTAAAAAAATAACTGCTAAATTTTATTTTTCTTGATTTTCTTAATTCGATGTATCTTAAAAAAGAATATATTATACTTATAATTGCAAGCATATAAGCAAAGTAAAAATTAGAAATCATAGATACTGAAACAATAATAGAAAATAGATACTTTCTTTTGTTATCTAATATATTTTCTATACAAATAAACACAAGTGGGAGTATTATTAAAGGATTAATAAAGTAAGGATGTCTTATAGCAGACATTATTATAAATCCTGAAAAGGCATATGAAATACTTCCTAAAATAGTTCCATAATTAGAAAATTTCATTCTCTTGCAATATAATATAAATGCTAATCCAGCAGAATATAATCTAATCCCAATTAATAAATCATATACTATTTCTAACTTATCTAAAGGAAATAATAATGATAAATAAGAAAATGGATCTCCTATAATATAATAAGAATAAGCCCCTATTATATTGCTTCCATATCCTATATTCCATGACCATTCCATAATTCCACCTGAAGGATTCTTAATAAAATTTCTAATAATTTCATTAAAGTCATAAAGTATAGAAAAATGTTGATTTATCCCATCACTTTTCCATATTAATGTTTTCCCTTCCACTAAAAATAGTCCATAATACAAAGAAAAAATACCTAAAAATATAATTGTATAAATGAATATTGGTGATTTTTTTAATCTATTTAAAACTTTCATAAACTTCCCTCTTATATAATTAAAATATTACCATTTTTAAGTATATCCAATATTTTATTTATAAATACCCTAGGCAAAATTAAAAAGATTTTAATTACTATGAAAAATTAGTGGTTACTTAAAAGCTACACAAAAAAAGAGTAAAGTATAACTTAATACTCTACTCCTTTAAATAACTAATGTATCTATTAAATTTTAAATACTATATTTCTTGAACAAATTCAATTTCTTCTTCAAATTCTTCATTACTTTCTTCATCTTCAATTTGACTATAATACATCTTTTCATCAAGAGCATTTTCTTTCTTACTCACAATTAAAGTACATACACAATCTCCTATAACATTTACTGTTGTTCTACACATATCAAGTATTCTATCAATACCCATTATTAATCCTATTCCTTCAATAGGTAATCCAACAGAATTTAAAACCATAGACAACATAATTAATCCAACTCCTGGAACTGCTGCTGTTCCTACTGATGCTAATGTTGCAGTTAATATAACTGTAAGTATTGAATTTAAACCAAGTTCAACACCATAAATTTGTGCAATAAATACTGTTGCTACACCCTGCATTATAGCTGTTCCATCCATATTTATAGTAGCTCCAAGTGGTAATGTAAAGGAAGATACTTCATTATGTACCCCTAAATTATTCATAGTTTTCATTGTAGCTGGAAGTGCTGCACTACTTGATGCTGTAGAAAAAGTTATTGCAGCAAAGTCTCCTAATCTTTTAAGAAAAGGCTTTACACTAAGACCAGTAAACCCTTTTAAAAGTGCAGTATATACTACACCAGCATGAATTAATAATGCTAATAATATTACAACCATATATTTTACCAAAGGTCCAAAAGCATCAAAACCTGTTGTTGCAAAAGTTTCTGCTATTAATGCAAATATTCCAAATGGTGCAAACTTCATTACTATATTGACCATCTTTAAACATATTTCATTTAAACTAATCATTATATTTTTTACAGGCTTTGCTTTTTCCCCTAAAATACTTATAGTAGCACCAAATAATACTGAAAAGAATATTACCTGTAACATTTCTCCCTCTACCATAGACTTTATAGGATTAGTTGGAATTATATTTAATAATACATCTGATAAAGGTTTAGTTTGTCCTATTTCAGGCTGCTTAGTAATTATTCCAGACATATCAAGCCCTATTCCTGGCTTAATAATAAGTGCTAATCCAATAGCAATAGAAATTGCAATTGCAGTTGTAGATAAATAAAAAGCTAAAGTTCTTCCCCCAATTCTTCCTAAACTTTTTATGTTGCTTAAAGATGCAACTCCACAAGTTATTGAAACAAAAACTAAAGGAACAACTAGCATCTTTATTGCACTAATAAAGCCTTTTCCTAAAACCTTTATTATCCCATTAAGAAGTAGTGTATCCTTAATAAATCCATTTGGTAAAAATTTAATAAGAAAGCCAACCAGAACTCCAATTGCTAATGCAATAAAAATTTTTGTAGTAAGTCCTAACTTTTTTTTCATAAAATGCCCCCTTTTATAATGCAAAATAATATTTTATAGAAATCTAATAAATTTCTAATAAACATTAAGTTACATTATTTATTACTTATTGCTTTTATTTATTAATAATTTAATTCTTCAATAAATATTTAGTTATAACTAAATAGCCCCAATAAAGAAGAATTAAATATTATGCTTATTATTTTTTTCACTTAAATTTTTCTATGGCAATCTATAAAAGGTCAATTATCGATTTTTTAAATACTTTTAATTTAAAATAATATTTTTTGTTAGAAATGAATTTTTAGATATATCAAACATCTTCAAATTTTTATTTATCTCAATATTTCTTTTTTATATTATATCACAAATGAATTATTTTTCTAACAATATTTCATTTATTTAATAAATTTATTTATTTTTATATATAAACTCTTATATTAAGCTATTTATTAATTTTTTTAATTTAAATATGTCTGAATAATGAATATATAAATACAGCTTAATTCATATTATAGCTAGTTTCATATTTTTATTCTTAATTAATACTAATTAAAATACGTGTAAAAATTTTATTTTTATATGAAAAATTTGTAAAACGAATTTTCTTAACAATAAAATACATATATGTTAAAGTTAGTAATATATTAATTGGGAAGAGAGGTATATTTTTATGAAAAAGAAATTTTTATCTGCAATGTTAGCAGGAACAATAATAATGACTAATTCAGTAAGTGTCTTTGCTACTGAAAACTCAAAAAATTTACAAAACAATACAAATGAAGTTGAAGTCTCTTTAAATAGTGAAAAAGAGGAAAAAACAAAATCCAATACTACTAAAAAATCTGAAAAGAAACAAACTAAAAAGAAAACTATGGATCAAGCAACTCATGAGCAATTAATTTATGCTATTGATGAAATGAAAGAAGCAATACCACTTCTAGATACTGCTGATTTCACTAATCAATCTAGATATGACAGAATGATTGCTTTCTCAACTGCATCATTAGATAGAGTTAGAGGATTTGATGAAAGTAAAATAACAGCTGAAATGAAACCTCATATTGAATGGATTGAAGAATCAGGAGATGAAATCCGTAATGCTACTTACAGAATAAATAGAGTATTACACGCTATAAATAACGTTAAGACAGTATTTAGTCCAGATAGAAAAGATACTATTGAAAATAAAAAGATAGTTTTAAAAAGTTTAGATCAAGTTATAAAAGAAGAAAAAGAAGCTTCAATACTTAATCAAAAAACATTAGATAGTTCTTCAGATATATTAAAAAAATACTCTGAAAAACTAAAAGAAGAAATAGAAAATAGCCAAGCTGATGAAGCTTTACTTAAAGAATTAACATATGCAGTTGAAGAAATGAGAATTGCAAAGGATCTTTTTGAAACTGCTGATTTCACTAACAAAGATAATTATGATAGAATGATTATTTTTGCAACAACTTCTTTAGATAGATCTAGAGCTCTAAATATAAAGGAAGATCATAAATGGTATGGTCATATAAAATGGATTGAAGCAACTGGAGATAGAATAAGAAATGCTACAAATAGTATAGATAGATTATTAGTGGCAATTGATAATGTAAAAACAGTATTTAATCCAGATAGAAAAGATACTGTTGATAATATGAAAATTGTCTTAAATATATTAAATGATATAATCAATCAAGAAGAAGCAGCAGGACATTTAAATAAAGTTACTATAGAAAGTGCAAAAAAGATACTTAAAGACTACTGGTTCAATATGCCTGCATCTCCAGATGGAGAAGTACCTGATATGGGAGTTGACCCAGAAAAACCTGATACAGGTGTTAAACCAGAACAACCTGAAGAGCCTTCAAACCCAGATGAAGAAAAACCTGATACAGGTGTTAAACCAGAACAACCTGAAAAGCCTTCAAATCCAAATGAAGAAAAACCTAGTACAAATAAACCTACAAAACCATCAAATAATGCTACAACTATTAAAGGACCACTTCCAAAAACCGGTTTCCAAAATGGTTTATTATCACTAGGAATAATCTCAACATTATCAGGAGCTTTCTTAACTTTTAAGAAAAGAAAATAGAGGTATTTAGAATGTTAAAGGCAACTTATTTAATAAAAAAACCTTGAACTTTATTAAATATATTAATATATAACAAATTCCAAGGCTTCTTTAAAAATATAAATAAAGTACAATACTAATTAAAACATTTTTGCTTGCCGGCTATTTTGTTTTCTAAAGTATATACTATAATATATTTTACTATAAAGAAATTTATTTATTCTTTGTTTATATATTATACCAATAATTATGTCAACACAAATTGATATCTATTATACTAATATTTAATTAACATTGTTTTTTTATTTAAATATTGCCTCTAATATAAATTTAATTTTTTATGTTTATTTTAAGGAGGAACAAAAAAGCATGTTAAAAAAGAAAATTTCACAAATTATGGCTGCAACAATGATCTTAGGAGTAGTTTCAGGAATAGCTCCTGCTACAAATGCAAGTGCAGCAGAAAAAACTACAAAGACTTCTGTTGAACAAAAGGCATCTCCTAAATTAGATGAAGAAACAATGACTCAATTAGGTTATGCTATTGAAGAAATGAGAATTGCTTCAGACATATTATCTAAAGGAACTAATTTAAAGCCTCAAGATGTAAGAAGAATGAGAGTATTTGCCTCAACTTCAATAGATAGAGTTAGAGGATTAAATATAGATTCATCTAATGAAAATTATGGACATGTTCAATCATTAGAACAACACTATAAGAGAATTTTTAATGTTTTAGTATCAATAGATAACTATGTATTAGAACAATTAACTTATGCAGTTGAAGAAATGAGAATTGCTGTTAATGAATTAAATGCTGGCTCTAAAGATTATGACAGAGTATTAACATTTGCTGTAACTGCTTTAGAAAGAATTAGACCTCTTGGATTAGACTCTGAAAGCCAACATTATAACCACTACAATTGGGTTGTAAATTCATATGATTATGTTGTAAATAAAATAGCTCAAACACCAGCACCATTAAAGTAATTTAAAACCTATATAAATAAACACACCTTTAGATTTTCTATAGGTGTGTTTTTCTTTTCAATATTTTTAATTGTTTAAAGTTATATATTCTATCTCTTATAACTTTTTAACAAATTCAGATTTTAATTGCATAGCTCCAAATCCATCAATTTTACAATCAATATTATGATCGCCTTCAACTAAACGTATATTCTTTACTTTTGTACCTTTTTTTAGGGCTGATGAACATCCCTTTACTTTAAGATCCTTAATTATAGTTATAGAATCACCATCACTTAAGATGTTTCCGTTAGAATCTTTAACTATAAGTTCATCTTCATTATTTTCATTTTCTGATCCTAAAGTCCACTCATGAGCACATTCTGGACAAATTAAGAAATTTCCATCTTCATAAGTATACTCTGAATTACATTTTGGACAATTTGGTAATTTAATCATTATTTGATTTCCTCCATTTTGGTTATTGCTAATTCTAATAAATTCCCTTTTTATAACTTTGTAAGAATAAGAATTATAAACTTGAAATTTACAAAAACATATAGGGGGATATTTATAGGTTTATATAATATCATAGTCTTATTATATTGACAAATGATTTTACATAAGTACATACCTTTAAGTAATCTAAAATTAAAATCTAAAATAGGCTATATTTATTATATAGTAATTATTTTAAAGGAACCTCTAAAACTACCACTAGCTTAAAATATAGCCTAATATATTATTTTCTAATTAAACACTTTTTATATCTAAAATAAAATGCTATTGATATTATCATATAATTTAATGCCATACCAATATATACCCCATATAAACCTAACTTTAATCCTTCTGTAAATAAAATTATAAACCCTAGACCTATAAAGTTAATTATTATTGAGGCAAAAAACACCCAATTTACATCTCCTATTCCTTGAAGGCTATATTTATATATAGTTAATGGAATAAAAAAGAGATTTACACTAAAAACTGCTGGCATATAAGTAATAGAATTTTTAACCAGCTCTCTATTATCTGTTATTATATATGGTACATACTCCCTAAATACTAAAAACACTATTGATAGAGTTAAATAAAATATTGCTGCAAATACTAAACATTTTTTAGGAGTTATCTTTATGCCACTAGTATTATTAGCTCCTAAGTCTTCTGCTATTATTGTTAAAGATGCCTGCGAATAAGAATAAATTGGCATTGATGCAATACCCACTATTGATAGGAGTAAATTATATACCGAAACTTCTATCACTCCTAACCTAGCTAAAATTGAATTAATAGCTATAACTATTAATGTTGATTCAAGTATCTCTTGTCCTATTATTGGTAATGATATCTTTATTGTTTCTTTAAAATTTTCAAGTATTTTAATATTAGAAATTTTTAAAATACCATCTTTTCTTATAAAAACTATATATATTAAAACATTTAAAACTAAGGCTAATATGGAACCAATTGCATTTCCCTTAATACCAAGCTTTGGAAAACCAAATTTTCCAAATATAAATATATAGTCAAAAAATACATTGGATACTGATGCTACTATATTTCCATACAATATATTTTTTGTTTTATTTATAATTTTAAAATAAGAAGAAAAGGTAAAAAGTATCATATTTAGTCCAAGAGACAAACTAAATATATTAAAATACTCCACTGCTTGAACTAAAATCTCACCTTTTAGCCCATATAATTTTTCTATAAAAAAGCTTCCAAATCTTAAAGCTCCTAGGAAAAATATTAATCCAATTAATATACTTATAAATATATTAAGGATAAAGTTATTTTTTAACTTACCATAATTATTTTCTCCTCTGCACCTTGAACCAATTATATTAAATCCAACTGAAATTGAACCAAGCACTCCGGTTATACTATTTACAGTAGTTACTATAATAGAAACTGCTGCAAATCCTATTAATGATACTCTTCCAATCATGGCTTCATCACAAAGTCCAATAATCATAGATGAAACATTATTAAGCATTAAAGGAATTGCTATATTATTTATTTTTTTGTATTCTAAATTATTAAATTTATTTATTAAGTTTTTTATTATCATTTAAACCACCCTTCTTTTTTATTTAAAAAGAAGGGAAAATACAGGCGCATAAACCATTTTATCAACTCCTTAATTACATTATATAAAGTTTTTACTTTAATCTTAAATTTAAATATATTACTTCTATTATAAAACTTATTTACAATAAAATACATATGACCCCATAAATATCCAGGAGTATGAATTATTTTAATTTTACCATTTCCTAAATCTATCCCATTTAATTATTATCCTCTACAAAAATTTGAATTTGGCAGTTATAAGACTCTGTATTAAAAAGTTCATTAAAAAGCTCTATTTCAATAAAACTCTTAATATTTAAATTATGTTCCTTTGCATAATTAACTATTTTTTTAATACGTTCATCCTCATTATCTTTGCTATAATTTAGCGTTAAATATTTTCCTTTTGGTAATACTTTTATATTATCTTCTGAATCTATATTTATATTTTTAAGTTCCTTTAAACCATTAAACACATATACTGGCTTTATGTCTTCTTTTGAATTAAATTCATATACTATTCCTCTATCTAAAGATATCTTTATATCTTTCTCTTGAATTATTTTCTCTAAATTTGAATAATAAAGTAATTCCTTTAAACTACCCGCCTCTTTGCATGGTGCTGTAATTATATGACGCTCATGAAAAAATTTAGTGGTGATTTCATCATTTTCTAATATTCTTCTAGAGGTTTTTACTGTTTCATTTAAGTCATCAATATTTTTAATTATTTCTTTCATTTTCTTTATATTTTCTTCTGCTTCGTCTTTCTTTATTTCTAAAAATTTTAGTAGTTTATCAGTGTTACATTCCTTAAAAATTTCTTGAAGTTCCTTTATACTTGTTCCTAAGGCTCTACATCCTTTTATAATATCTATATAAATAAACTGATCTATAGAATAATATCTATAACCTGTTTCTTCATCAACATAACTTGGAATAAGAATACCCATTTTATGATAATATCTTAAAGCCTTTATAGTTATCTTTTTAATCTTTGAAACTTCACCAATAGAAAATAAATTTTTCATCTTAATAACTTCCTTTAATATTTTTAATTTTATTGTTGACTCTCCCCTTAGAGAACACATTACTATCATTATAAGATGTTTTTACCATAAAATACAAATTTAATTTTTAATATGAAAGGGTTTGGTGTAACTATGAATAAGGTAATTTATAGAGATTTAGTTAAAGAGGATTATGGGACTATAAAAGAGTTAATTGGTGAAGCTTTTGGCTTTAATGAATTTATTAAAAATAAGACACTTTTAGATTCAGTATTAGATTCTTATATGAAAGACTGCATTTTGGAAAGTTCCTTTAGTAAAGTAGCAGAAAAAGATAATAAACTAATTGGTTTTATTTTAGGGAAAGCAGAAAATGATGAAAATATTTTAGAAGAACCTAATAAAATTTTAAATAATGAAGAGGAAAATCTTGCTTTAATTATGGATAATGAAGAAAATCAGATAATAATACAAGAATTATTAAAAATCACAGATACCTATAAGGAAATTATAGAAGGAAAAGAAGATAACTTTCAAGGTGCAATACAATTATTTATTGTATCTAAAGAATCTAGAGGACTTGGCGTTGGCAAAACTCTAATTAATCATTTATTTAACTATATGAAAAGTAGAGATGTAAAATCCCTGTACTTATATACAGATACTAGATGTAACTATGGATTTTATGATAGTCAAAACTTTAAGCGTCTAAATGAAAAAGAAATTACTTTCACTTCTTTAAATTCAAAGCTTAACGTATTTTTGTACGGATATAATTTTTAACTAATGAAATAGAGTAGCCTTTAAGCTATAACTCTTAGGCTACTCTAAGCTTTTATAAAACTCTCTGCAAAATTAAATATGTTTAAAGGACTTCTAAAATCAATACTTACTCAAAATACAAATTTTACATCTTAGGTAAATGTATTTTAGCAAACTCTATATTATTAAATTCCTTTTCTTTTATATACTTTAATATATCAACTAAATAACTTTTATGATGTCCCATTCCCTTTGAAAAAACTTGAATAAATTGAACTATTTCTTCAATAGAATCCTGTTTATTGTATAAATATTTTCCAACTAAATAAAATCTAATAAGGGAATATCTCATTAAAAGCATAATATATCCATCAAATACTGATTCAGTTTCAGAAAAAGGGAACATATCATTATACATAAAATTCACTAAATAATTCTCAAATATATAACTATTATTTTTTATAAACTTTTCAGTATAATTTTTAAAGGCTTCTATATAAACCTTTGAATATTTACTTAGGTTTCCTTCCTCTTCAAGTTTAAATCCTTCTATTGCTTTATTTGTATCTTCATTAAAGACAATACTATCTACTTCTCTAAATTTATTAAAAAACTTCAGTGTTTTTTGGAAAAAATCCATTTGAAGAATATAACTTAACTCATCTTTTTCATAAGGCTCCTTAACTAAGTCTATATTATATTCTTTAATAAATTTAGGTACATTATTAAAGTTATATTTAAGTTCATCCTCTAACTTATTTATAAATTCTCCTAGTATATAAAGTCTTTCATTTAAATCAAACTTTCTGTTTTGCACTATTTTAATGCTTAAATCTCTAATCTCTTTAAAATACTTTATAGATGAATTGCTAAATTCCTTAGATTTAGTATCTATTTCACTTGATACTATATGCTTTCCTAAAACCTCTGTACATTCTTCGAATTTAATTCCTTCTTCCTTTAATAAAAGAATTCTTGCAGCTTCTGGGCAAGAAACATCTAAAGACATTTCATAATATCCATCTACTTTATTAAGTATCCTTGGGAAACATGTACAAACATTTGAAAGATATTCTTCTCCAAGCTTAGAATATATAATGCAGTAATTTTCATCATCTAAAAATGGGCATCTTTTATCCTTTTTTAATTTTACTTTTCCATAATCTATATTAGGACTTATGTAATTATCATTATTATGAACATTCTTTTGGAACATTTTTTTCATTTCTTTATCTTGAACTTTATAATATTCCTTAAAAGTTGCCTTATCAATTTCTATATCCCAACCAATACAACAACTATCTGTACATTCTCCCCCTATACATTTAAACTCCTTAAGATATTTTGGATATCTTTTTTTTATACTCTTTTCCATTGTATACTTCCTTTACAAATAAATTATTTTTCCTTTATATTTGTTTTCTTATAATCCTTCTTAGTAATCTTTAATATATATCCTATACCCATTCCAATAAAACTAAAAGCTGTTCCTAGCATAAAATTACCTGTAATAAATCCTGCTCCAATTCCAATAACAAACCCGCCAACCATTAAACTACTAAAAAGCTCATCATCATCTTCTTCATTTTCATCTTCTAAACTTTTACACTCACTATTTAAAATTTTATGATCTTCTAGTTCTTCGAAATTGTTATCTACTGTTTTACTATTTTTAATTTTATCACTATTTTCGCTTTCATCCATTACTAAATTATCTAATGTTACATCAAATATATTTCTTAATAAAACAAGATTACTTATATCTGGATATGTAGTTCCTGATTCCCATTTTGATATAGCTTGTCTAGATACATTTAGCATTTAAGCTAATTGTTCTTGGGATAAATTTTTTTCTTTTCTTAGTCTTTTTATATTTTCCCCTAAACTCAAACATAACCACCTCATCTCAACTTAAATTATATTTAAACTTCTAAATATATACAATAACTTTATAGTTGCATACTGTTAACTAATAGTTGCATTACTGCTACTACCCCTAGTCTATGTAAAAATAATATGATTAAAAGACTTTTTCTGTTCCATGGAATAGAGTTTAAAAGTCTTAGCTATTATTTTAAAATAACTAGTAGAAATCCTCTTTGCAAACTAAGTAAATCTCTAATATCTATCTAAACATTCAACTAAAACACATTAATAAAGCCATATAGAATATACTCCTACATGGCTTTAAATAACGTTCAATCTAATCTATATTATACATATATTATATCTACTCCTGAAAAACTTACATCTCCAATTAATATTAAAGTGTTTGTTATTATTTCATTAGTTTTATTTTTTTCAGTAACACTACCTAAAAACACATTAGTTTTATCCTGAACATTCCAATTTTTTGGTATATATAATTCTACTCCTGAAAAAGAAGCATCAATCCTAACTGTAGCAGTATCACTATTCATAATGGCATTATCAAAATATACTTTTAAAGCTCCAAATGAACAATTAAAATCTCCTTGCTCAAATTTATTTGTATTTATATATTTTATACTAGCACAAAATGAATTATCAAATTTAACATAATTTTCGTCTTCTACATTTATTCTCTCATAGTTTTTATTTTTGTAATTATCTTTATTATTGATACATTTCATAGGTCTATGAAAAATCATAGATAAACCAATACTTCCAAAGGTAGCTGCAATTAACACTGTCCAAGGTGTAATGTTTGTAATACCTAATTGTTTATCATATATTATGCATATAAATGCAATAGGAAATAATATACCTGCAAAGTTAAGACGTATCAAACTTTTTATAATAATTACCACTAAAAAGATTGTTACAAGTAAACTAAATACATTTACATTAGGAAAATAACCAAGCTTACTTACAATTAGAAATATACCTATTAATATAAATAGTACTCCCCAAAAAATTCTTTCTCTTTTCATTTTATTTCCTCCTTTCTGATAATTTAACTTTTAATAACTTATAATAATATCTTGAAACATATACTTGCTTATGAGTGTTTTGAAACTCTACCCTATTTGATGATGCTATGCTATGTGTTATGGAGTAAATATGATTTATATTTAAAATTGTTGATTTTGAAACACGCATAAAATACTGAGGCAAAAATTCCTCAAGTTCATAAAGTCTATATTTCACATTGTATATATTATCAATGGTATGTGCACAAATCCTATTTTCTTCAGTTTCAAAAAATAATATTTTGCTAAGAGAAATATTATACTGAGTATCTCCCCTGTAGGCAATTATACAATCATTGCATGATAACATATCTTCAATCATAACTTTAATATTTTCAATATCCTTGTTAATTTCACTGCATTTAATAATAATTTCATTTTCTTTAATCTTATTATCTACTTCAATACGTATTTTCATATTTTCACTCTCCACAATTCCTATTATATTTATTCCATTTTTTATTGTAAATATAACAACAGTAAGTGGTTCTTTATTTCACGTAAGTGGTCTTCTTTTATATGATTTTTCCCATTTTATACCTCTATATAATATATCTCAAATTATGTTATAATTCTGAAGTATAATTTTATAGTTGTTTGTGGGCTACTGGTATCACTTACCTCTTTTTGAAGGGAGGTGATACATATGAGTAACGATAATTTAATGTTACTATTTACAGCTGGTATATTCTTAATAGCATTTTTAACATTTATTGTTACGCTTATAGAAAAAATCGCAAAAAAATAGTAGCCCAAAGCTCAATTGGATAGCTACTATTTTTATGAAATACTAGTGATACCAGTTGCATAAACAACTGTATTATATATAAGGTGCTTAAACCATATTAGCAGTATGTTTTAAGCCCTATTTTTTTACTTCTAAATTCCAATATTCTATTTCATAGACTTGTTTTCTTACTTATATTATATCAAGATTCTATAAAAAATAAACATATAAAATTTTACAGTATATATTTGTATTTTAATTTAGAAATTTTTTTCTTTTATAAACTTAATCATATCTTCTCTATTTTCATTAAGCTGAGGTATCCTATTTACATTTGCACCTGAGGGATGAGGAAATCCTTTAAGGATTTGACTTTCATTTATAATTCCATCATCTTTAAGTTTTAATAAAACATCCTCCACAGCTCTACCTAATGGTATTAGTAATATATTATTAAAGTTGTCTAAGCTTTTAAATTCATCAATAAAATTTTCATAAACATACTTCATTAAAAAATCACTCTTAATTAACTTTGGAGTATGACCTGAATAATTCTGATTTTTTATAAATGTAGGATAAGGTATTAATGATACTGTATGCATTAAATAATCTTTATCTCCAAATAACTCACTAGAACTTTTTATATTAAGTGCCTTATTAAGCTCTATATTATCTAACATACTAATTATATTCTTTCTTAAAGTACCACTAAAGCGTCCTGCTACCTTACATTTATATTGGATTTCTTCAATATTATCACTTATTTCAAGCTCTTTCCTTGCAGTTACCATAGCTGTATTCATTTGAGCAAAACCTGGAGTTATTCCAATTATAAATATTTTGGCCCTTTTATTTTTGTACTCATTATGTGGAGCATAATATATTTCTATATTATCTTTCTTATCAATTAAAAAGTCTTTTATTAATAACTCTTCCTTTGTGTATTTATCTTTTAAAGGTAATTTTTTAATTGCTTCTTTATAATCATACAGTGTATTTTTCATATTAACATCTCCAAAAAATAATATATTAATCATTTATTAGTTTAAGTATAGGATCTCCATAACTACTTACTATTAAATATACATTATCACTTTTTTTCAAAGGTACAGCATATCTTACTAAATCAGTATCTAAAAATTGATAATATTGGATTTTATCCTTATCCATAATACATTCATATGTAAAGTCAGTTCCTTCTGGTAATACTCCATTAACTAATTGAACAGCTTTATAAAATGTATTCCAATGACTTTTATTTTCTAAAATTTCTTTTTTCTCTTCTCTAATTCTTTTTGCTTCCTTTGGATTTATTTTCTCATCTTCTATGTATTTTATTTCATCTTTAATTTTTTTAATTTCATTTTTTGCCTCTTCTATTTTATTTTCATTAAATAGCTTTTTAGAATATAAGTATTCCTTTATCATATCTTTGTATTCTAATGCTTCTTTATTTTTTGACTTATAATCCAAATCAAATAAAACTAAAGCTTTATCATATGCCTTCCCTTCCATAAAGTGTATACCTTTTTCTAGTATCTTATTTTCACTTATCCTTCTATATATAAAAAAGAAGGATATAACTATATGTAGCTATCCTTCTAATTCCACATTTAAACTTAATATTTTTTATACATTAATTTTCAAAGTTTACATTTAAAGTTGTATTATACTTAAACATCTTCATTTCTTTACCATCTAAGTCTTCTTTATTCATATCTATTGCATTTATTTGATTATTTTCATAAGTATTATAATAGTAAATACCTTTTTCCAAGTTCATACAGCTTGTATATTGAGTTATATCACTCTTTTCTTCTGCTGTTCTAACTGCACCCTTTACCATAGCAACGTTATTTAATATATGGAAAAATTCCATAATATCAATTGTATCTTTATCATTTTTCATAATTGCATCTCTAAAAAATGCTGCTCTTATAAATCTAGATGCTGGGGTAAAATCTCCAGGTAATCCAATTAAACCTGTTCCTTCCCCTAAAGCATTTAAGTTTTCATTACTTAATTTATATGATGAAACTTGATTATAATTCATTCCAACATATTGATGTAAGTTAGTTATATGCCAAGGAAATTCTGGTGAATTTGTAAGAACTCCTACATTGTTATCAAAAACACGTAATCCTTCTTCCTTTGTTTGTTCAATTACTATAGATTTTCCTGTTACATCTGTTGCCATCCAATGAAGTGTTGAATTAGGTATATTTTTATCAATTCTTTCATCTACTAATCTTACATTTAATAACTCTTTCTTTAAATCTTCTATGTTACTAAAGTTTGCTAAAATCCATAAAATAAAATCATAGGCTGGAATATTTTCCTTTCCTTCTGCTCTTTCTTTTGATAAGTATGCATATTGTGGAAAATTTAATCCTGCACAAGCTAAACCTTTTTCATTCATTCCATCTGCTAAAGCTGGATAATTATTAAAGGTTGTTCCCATAGCAACTAAAGCATATTTTGTTGTTAATTGTTTATTAGAAACTGAATTAGTACATGTAAAATTTCTTGGAATGAACATTATAGATTGATTAAATGAATATTCAATATCCATATTTCTACCAAATAAATGCAAACCATCTTTTGTCTCTAGTGTTAATCCTGTACACATAAAATCACTCCTTATTTCTCTATTTAAATAATAATATATCAGTTTGAAATTTTTTTACAAATTTATTATTTTACTTATTTTATAGTTTTAATCATAATATTTATTGTTTTGAATGTTATAAACATAAATATTGCCAACAATTTGTTTTAACTATATAAAAATATATTAAATTCATTATTTTTTGTTATTTAAATTGATAATTTTATATGTAAATTTAAATAAAACTTTTTTAATAATACAAAAAAATACTTTTAATATAGAAAATAAATAAAACCTTCCAATTATATAGTATAATTTTAGTAAATACTATTTGAATAGGAAGATTTAGGATATGAAAAACAAGTTATTTTTAGACCAAAATATTAATGAGTTTATTGAAAATAATTTAGGTATCATAATAAATACAATTTCAAAAATAACAGGAAGATATGTTTCAATTGAAAATGATGAAGAGTTTAGTATAGGACTTTGTGCTTTTTTAGAGGCCTTAGAAAGGTATGATGAAAGCAAAGGAGATTTTATTTGTTTTGCTAAACTTGTAATTGAAAGCAGAATAAAAAACTATTTAAAAAAAGAAAATAAACATAAAAATACTGTTTCCATAGATTTATATAATGATATGGGAGTTGATGTAACTAACTTAATATCTAATCCAATAGAAGATAAAACTGAACTATTAATTGAAATAGATAGGTTTAAAAAAGAGCTTAATCTATTTAGCTTAACCTTAGAAGATTTAGCTAATAGCTCTCCAAAACATAAAGATACTAAAGAAAATGCAATTAAAATTTCAGAAAAAGCAAGTGAAGACTCAGAAGTAACTGATTTTATGTATGAAAAAAGGAGACTCCCAATAAGAAATATGTCTCTAAAATATTTAGTATCAGAAAAAGTATTAAAAAGAAGTAAAAAATTTATAATTTCTCTTATAATAATCTTCTTTAAAAAATATAGAAATTTAATACTTTGGATAAAGGGGTAAGTACATATGTATTATAAAGGTATAGTTGTAGAAATTAAAGAAAAATATGCCCTTGTTATGGATAGCAGTGGCAACATAAATAAAATTAAACTAAAACATAAATTAAATGTTGGAGATGCAATATTCTTCTCTGATGAAGATATTATAAAAGATAGTAAGTTACTTAAATTTAAAAAGAAAACTTTCATTTTGCCAATAGTTACAGCTGCATTAATATTTTTTGCAGTACTAATGAATTTACCAAGTAAAAATATAAATACTACTTCATCACCTTATGCATTAGTAACATTGGATATAAATCCAAGTATAGGAATTGAAGTTGATGAAAATGAAACTGTATTAAATGTAAAAGGCCTTAATAATGACGGCAAAAATATGGATCTAAATAATTTTAAAGGTAAAAGCTTTGATGAAGTTATAAAATCATTAAAAACATCTATTGAAAATAATAAGAAAATTAAAAATAAAGATTCTATTATATTAGGCTTTGCATTTTTAGGAAATAATCATAATAAAGCATTTGAAGATAATATAAAAAATATAGTAAAAGATAACTTTAAAGGCTTTAAAATTGTTTATATTAATTCTAATAAAGAAGATACTAAAAAGGCTGAAAATAAAGGCTTAAGTATTGGAAGATATAAGATTTCAGAAGAATTAGGTGATGATTTAGATGATAAAATAGAAAATATGTCTGTAGATGAGCTTATAAAATTACTAAACAAAAAAGGTACTCCAACTTATCTAAATGAAGAAATAAAAGATGAAATTGAAGATAGATATGAGGATAAATATGAAAATAGTAAATCTAGTAAAAAAGATTTAGAAGATACTAAAGAAAGTAAAGATAAGGATAAGGATGACTCAAAAAATATAGAAAAAAGTGATAATGATAAAGATTCCTTAAAAAAGTCAAAGGACAATGATAAAGATGATGATAAGGAAAATTTAGAAGATAAAAAAAGTAGTAGCAAAGATACTGATAAAGATGATTTAGAAGATATAAAAACTACTAATAAAGAAGATTCAGATGATGATTAAATATTAAAAATAGGACTTCCTCTATGGTATTAAAAACCATTAGAGGAAGTCCTATTTTTTATTCCTTTTATACTACTTCAGTAGTTGGAGTTAATAAATTTACACTATCTATTTCATTAGATTCTATTAATTTATTAATTAATAGATTTTCTTTATTTTTTGATGTATTTATTTCATATACTAATTCAAAGGAATCATTTAGTATATTTTTAGCTTTAATATTATTTTTAATTTTCTCCTTTGAAAATATTTCTTCAATATCATTTAAATCTATATGTTTACCTCTTATTACAAGTAATAACTTATTGTTTTTAAGCTTAACTTGACTTGTAATAATCATAAAAGCAGATATTATTAAAGAACTTACGCAGCATAAAAACACCTCTCCAGCAGAAGCAGCTAATCCTGTAAAGATACTCCAAAATATAAATCCTATGTCCCTAGTATCCTTAACATTAGTTCTGAATCTAACAATGGATAAAGAACCAAGCATACCTAATGACATAGCTATATTTATTTGCACTAATATCATAAGTACTGTTGTAATAAATGAAATCATAACAAGTGTTATATTAAACTTTTTATTATAATGTAATTTATCATAGGATAATTTATAAGTAACGTAAATTATTACAGAAAAAATACTAGTAAGTAAAATTGCCTTTAAAATATTGCTTGGATCTCTAGCTGCCTTTGATAAAATATTTAAATTTTGATTGAAAAATTGATTCATAAAATTTCCTCCTCAGTTAAACTTTCTTGATTCTTTTAATAATAATATGTATTTAATAATTGTCTTGAAGTTCCAAACTTACTTGGTGGTTTACCAGAAAAATCGCATTTAGATAAAACTTCTTGTATCTGCCAAAATAGAAATCTATCATATTTAACTTCAAGTATGCTTTTATCTGAATCTAAGCATTTATTAAAATTTATATCCTTATTAAACAAATCATAATTAAAATTAGTAAATCTTAAATTATTATCAATAGTTATTCTTGTATTAAAAAATTCATGGGTAAAAGCTCTCCTATCATATTCCACCATTGAAACTGGTCTATAAGCTTTAGTTTTCATTAAATCATATGCATATTTTGATAAAGGATTATCTTTGTAATTTAGTAATACTGAATAATCTTTGTTTATTAACTTTATAGCATCCTCTTTTGTTATTTTTATACTTTCTTTTAGTTCTCTTTCTAAATATTTTCTTTTGATTTCAAACTTAGCAAAATTATCAGTTTCATTGTATATTCTTAATCTCACCCTTTTCTTTTTCTCTTTTTTAACTAATTTTTCTCTAAAGTCATTATTATCAATGCTATCAAAATAAACACTTCTTGTTTTGTATCCATTATAATCACCATATGCATCTGGAGTTAATATTTTACTTAAGCTATTTAATAGATAAATTCTATCTTTGCTTGAAACTAAATATTTAACCTCTTTTCTAGATACTGATAACATAAATTTCACCCCCTCTAATTTGTTTCTCACTATATAATACAAATTGAATTTTTTATTTAGGGACCTTTTTTATAAATATTTCTCATTATTATATAAAAAAATAAAAGTAGACAATTAAGTCCACTTTTAAAAATCTATTTTTAATCATATAATTTTATATTATTATACCTTCAAAATGATCCATTTCATGTTGAATAATTTGTGCCGTAAATCCTGTAAATACGTCTTTATGCTTTTTGAAATTTTTATCATAATATTCTACTTCTATCTTTTCATATCTCTTTGTTTTTCTAAAACCTGTTAAAGATAAACAACTTTCTTCTGTCTCATAAATATTTTCTTTTTTTAATATCTTTGGATTTACCATAGGCACTATAATGTTTCCTAAACTAAATACTAATATGCGCTTTTTTATTCCTATCATATTTGCAGCCATTCCAACACAGCCTTCTAAATTTGCTCTCAATGTATCTACTAAATCATCAATAACTGATATATCTTTTTTACTTGCAGGTTCTGATTTTTGCCCTAAAAATAATATATCTTTTACTACTGGTTTTATCATCTTTCCTCCAACCTTTCTATATTTAAGTAACTAATATTAATAATATAATTCTTTATTTCGTCTTATTAAATTATACATTAAGATTGTACTCTAACATAAATAAATTCAACATAGTTTAAATAAAAATATACACTATTGTGTTACAACGCAGGTTCTACTAATTACATAAACTAAAATATCAATATAATACTTTAATACTCATAATTTTATATTTGCAATTTTATATTAAAATTTATTTCAAAAATCCATAATTTCACTAACTTAAAGTCAAATTCATTATTATGGAAAATATTTTGCATTTATATATATTATTCGCATATATTCTCTTCTTTTTAACGTGAAACTTGCATTTTTTAATATAAATGAAGGATTTTCATCAATTTTCTCTACATTTGCTTTAATTTTTAATCAAAAATACATATATTAATTTATATTTTTTTCAAAATATAAGATTAATTTTGCTTTTTTATGATATACTATAGTCTGTAAAATGAATTTTTACATATACATTTCTTGCATTTATGCAATTTAAGGAAATTTATACAATGACATTTACATTATAAGCATTCAAGGGGGCTATTAAACAAATGAAAAAATTAGGACTAGCGTTTCAAATTATACTTGGACTTGTTCTTGGTATTATAGTAGGAGCTGTTTTTTATGGTAATCAAGCTATTACTTCATATTTACAGCCATTTGGCGATATTTTTATAAGATTAATTAAAATGATTGTTGTTCCTATTGTCTTCTCATCACTTGTTGTTGGTGTTGCAGGAGTTGGGGATATTAAAAAATTAGGAAAAATAGGTGGTAAAACAATACTTTATTTTGAGATTGTAACTACCTTTGCTATTATAATAGGTTTAATTGTAGCTAATTTAGTTCATCCAGGAAATGGAGTAAACATTAGCAATCTTGCAACTACTAATATTGATAAATATATGCATACAGCAGAAGCTGCATCTAACCATGGATTTATGGATACATTTATAAATATTGTTCCAACTAACATTTTTGAATCTCTTGCAAAAGGAGATTTACTTCCTGTTATTTTCTTTTCAGTTATGCTTGGATTAGGTGTAGCTGCAATTGGAGAAAAAGGAAAGCCTGTTCTTGCAATATTCCAAGGAATAGCTGATGCAATGTTTTGGGTAACTAATCAAATTATGAAACTTGCACCACTTGGTGTATTTGGTTTAATAGGTGTAACAGTTGCTAAATTTGGATTAGCTTCATTAATTCCTTTAGGGAAATTAATTATCACTGTTTATGGTGCAATGTTCTTCTTTGTATTTTTTGTTCTTGGCTTTGTTGCAAAGATGGCAGGAACAAGTATACTATCACTTATAAAACTTTTAAAAGACGAACTTATTTTAGCTTACACTACAGCAAGTTCTGAAGCAGTTTTACCAAAACTAATGGAGAAGATGGAGAAGTTTGGATGTCCTAAGTCAATTACATCCTTTGTTGTTCCAACAGGATATTCCTTTAACTTAGATGGATCTACTTTATACCAATCTATTGCAGCACTTTTTATTGCTCAAATATATGGAATTCATCTACCACTTTCTGCTCAAATTAATTTAGTACTTGTATTAATGCTTACTTCAAAGGGTATGGCAGGTGTTCCTGGTGCATCTTTTGTAGTGCTTTTAGCAACTGTTGGTTCTTTAGGAATTCCAGTAGCAGGAGTTGCCTTTATTGCAGGTATAGATCGTATTGTTGATATGGCAAGAACTGTTGTTAATGTACTTGGAAATTCACTGGCTGTTGTTGTTATTTCTAAGTGGGAAAAGGAATTTACTCCAAATGAAGAAGCTATCGAAATTAGTGAAATAGCATAGTTTTTAAAATAAAAAGGCTGTATCAAAAAAGATTTAAAATCTTTCTCTGATACAGCTTTTTAATATAAATCTTATTTATTATTTTGTTAAATATTTAAATTCAGTTACTCTTCCAAGATCAAATTGTGCATAATCATTTTTACTTAATAAATCATTTAAATCTACACATTGTACTGTTTGATTTTCATAAGTTACCCAATAGAATTTTAATGATTCAGCACACATCATTGAAGTATATACTGTATAATCAAATGGAACTACACCTGAAGCATGTTTTAAATCTCCTGGCTCTGAAACTCTTACCATACCTAAAGGCATTGCTACATTATTAAATAAATGTATTCCATAAGTAATTCCTTCTTCTTCTGTTTTACCCTTAACTCCATATTTCTTTAAGAATGCAAGTCTTACAAACCTAGATTGAGATGTAGAATCTCCTGGAAGTCCTAAAGTACCATTTCCTGATGCACATTGTTCTAAAGTAAATCCATTAACACTTAAAGAATCATAATCTAAATCTCTTATATTAAAGTAATTATATAAATTTAATTTATGCCATGCATAACTTGGGCTATTAGTTAATACTCCCATTGCATTACGATATATTGTTATACCAGTTTCATCTGGTTCTATTATTACTGTTTCTCCAGTTTTATCTGTAAATGACCAATGAACTGTTCCTACACTTCCAAACATTGGTATGTTAACTACTGTTATTTTATTTGTTAAAGCATCAACAACTTCTTCTACAGTTGCACATTGTGTTAATAAGTATGTTACAACATAAGGTGGTTGTACTGCTATTGTTCCGTCCTTTGCTTTAGGTTCATAATGAGCATAATTACGATAATATAATTGACCACCCATTAATCCTTTTTCATTAATACCTTCATATAAAACAGGAGTAGATTCCATTAAAAGTGATCCTGTTCCTACAGCTCCATATTTAGAAGTTAATTTTGAAGATTCATCTATGTTCTTTTCTAATATATTACCGCAACCATAGTATTCTTTTCCCTTTGGAACATAAGTTATCATACTTCCATTAGCTATATGATTGAAGTCAAAATTCCTTCCCCATAAATGCTTGCCATCTTCTGTGGTCCAAGTTATTGAACTGCATCCAGCATTCATGTCATTTACAAGTTCCTTTACATTCTCCATATTATTACCCATATATATAACTTCCTTCCAATATATATAACTATATTTATATATACTTTTATTTTTAATAACTACTATATATATATCTTCGTACAGTTTTAGGCTTTTTTCAACCATGTTTAAAAAAGTTTAATAATGGTATTATTAATAAAACATTACAAATATCAATATTATTATATATAGTACTTTAATATTGATAGTATTAATATTAACACCCTAAATAAATAAATAATAAATAAAAATAACTATAAAATATTTCTTATTATGTACTTTGATATAAGTTTTATATATTCATAAAAAAGTTATCTTAATCGAAAAATATTAAAAAAAGCGCTTCCCTTACACGAAAACGCTCTATCTCTATAATTTACATATACCTGAACACAATGATACAAAATATTTAATATTAATTCTTCTTAAATATAGATTTTATTCCTCGTTTAACAACATCAAAAAAGCCTAATGACTTAACTATGTGATTTGGATCAACATAATTTCTAATAGCACGAAGTACTCTCTTTGGATCTTTAGATGCAAAGGAATATGTACCATTTTTCTTAGTTTTAATTGCATATCTTGGAATCCACTTTCCTTTTAGTACCACAGACACAATTACGCAATCAACTTCATTCCAAGGGATTTGAATAAATTTTCTAGCATCATTAGAATTGTAAAATTCAAAAGCCTTATCCCCAATCATTATTCTCCCATAATCTGTAAGACCTGTAAAAGCTGTTGCATCCATTACTAAATCCACTTTTGTATTAAGTGATTCAACCATACGTTCTACCTCTTTTCTACTTAGTATACATTTATTTTTATCTACTCTTATACTTTATAATATCATAAAATTTATTTTAAATTTAACTTTTTTGTGTTTAAAAAAGCCTAGGCTAAGTAAAAATATTATACTAACCTAGGCTGAATTAAAAATATTACATTAATCCTATTACGTGGAATACAATACCAATTACAAATAAAGCAAGAATAATTATAATTGGAGATACTTTCTTCTTAAGTAACCACATACAAAGAAGTGTTAATAACAATCCTGCAAGTCCAGGAATTAATGAATCTAAGTTACCTTGTAATGTTGTAACCTTATCAGTAGTTAATGATAAACCAGCTGATTGTTGCATTAATGCTTGTTTAATACCTTCTGATCCAGCTGGAAGGTTAGCCCAATCAATGAAGGCTCCTTTACTTAACTGAACTGATGATATTACTGGTGTAAACTTAATAGATACCCATCTATTAACTAATGATCCTAGGATGAACATACCAAGTATAGATGCACCCTTTGTGATTTCTTGTAATAAGTTACCTGATAAATCTTCTGTAATACGAGAACCTGCTTTGTAACCAAGTTCTTGTGTATACCAAGTAAATGCCATACGTATAATATTCCAAGCAAAGAAGAATATAATAGGTCCCATAATATTACCGGCCATAGCAAGTGAAGCACCTAATGCTCCTAATATTGGTCTAACTGTAAACCAGAAAACTGGATCTCCAATACCTGCTAAAGGTCCCATCATACCAACTTTAACACCTTGAATAGTTACATCATCTACTGGTGATCCATTTGCACGATCTTCTTCTAACGCTAATGTTACTCCAATAATAGGTGAAGCTACATATGGATGAGTATTAAAGAATTCTAAGTGACGTGTTAATGCAGCTGATCTGTCTTCTTTAGTTTTATATAATTTTTTAATTGCTGGAATTAATGAAAATGCCCAACCACCGTTTTGCATTCTTTCATAGTTCCAAGATCCTTGAATGAAAGTTGAACGCCACCAAATAGAAAGACGATCTTTTTTTGTTAACTTTAATTTTTTTTCCATTTTCGTCTACTCTCCCTTCCTAATAATTATCGATAATATCGCCTACTGGATCTCCTGTGTTTGATCCACCACCATTACCTGAACCACCTTTTTTGCTAAGTGCTAAGTAAATAAGCGCTATAGATACACCGATTGCACCTAATCCCATAAGTGTAATTTGAGGAATAGTTGCTAATACAAAACCAATTGCGAAGAATGGCCATACTTCTTTTGTTGCCATCATATTGATTACCATTGCGTAACCAACAGCTACAACCATTCCACCACCTACTGCTAAACCGTCTGTTAACCAAGCTGGCATAGAAGTAAGTAAGGCACTAATAGGACCAGAACCAATTAATAAAATTAAGGCTGCTGGAAGAGCTATACGTACACCTTGCATACAAATAGCAATAATTTGCCACATTTCAACTTTTCTAATATTTCCTTCTTTTGCAGCAGCATCCATGAAATGTACGAATGCTGTAGCAATTGTACGACAAATGATTGTTAATAATAAACCTGCAACTGCTAATGGAATTGCTATAGCGATAGCTGAATCAATTCCTGCTCTACCTTGTTGACCACCAAGAACTAGAATAATTGCAGATGCAACAGATGCTAAAGCTGCATCAGGTGCTACTGCCGCACCTATATTTGCCCAACCTAAGGCAATCATTTGAAGAGTACCACCTAAGATTAGACATGGTATTAAGTTACCTGTAACCAATCCGATTAAAGTACACGCAACTAGAGGTTGATGAAATTGGAATTCGTCTAGGATTCCTCCCATCCCAGCTAAAAATGCAATAATAATAACTAATATTACTTGAACTATATTTAGATCCACTATGTTAATCCTCCTTTTTCTATTAAAATAATATCTATTATTTTAATTTATTTAATTCGTCTTGTGCTTTTTTAAGAATTTCGTCCATATTTCCCTTTGAATCATTTGGAACTTTACGAACATCGAAATCTAATCCAGCTTTTTTAAGTTTTTCAAAAGTATCAATATCTTCTTGACTGAAAGCAAGCACTTTATTTGGTTGAACTTTACCTGCAGAGTGAGCCATAGATCCAACATTAACTGTCTTTAGAGGTACTCCACCTTCTACTGCTTTAAGTAAATCTTCTGGATTTTCAAAAAGAAGCATTGCACGTTGTCCTCCAAAATGCTTATCATCCTTTGCAAGCTTAATCATTTGATCAATAGGAACAACATGAGCTTTAACTCCTGGAGGAGCAGCTTGTTGAATTAACTTCTTACGAAGTTCATCTCTAGCTACTGCATCTGATACAACAATAATTCTTGTTGGTTGTACAGTTTTTGTCCAAGCAGTTGCTACTTGACCATGAAGTAAACGAGAATCAATACGAGCTAAAACATATTTAAATGATCCTGGTGCACCTGCATTAGATTGTTTTTGAGAATCTGCTGAAGATTTATCATCTTTAACTGGTTCTAATGCTTCTGGTCTAACCTTAACTCCTTCTCTAGATGATTCTATGATGCTAGCCGCAATTTCTTGTGCGGATTCCATTGAAAGACGAGCTGCATAAGCTTCAATAACCATCGGTAAATTCATACCAGCTACAATTGCCCATTTGTCTTTATGTTCTTCAAATAGACTGTTAGCTTGGTTAAATGGTGTACCACCCCAAAGATCAACTAAGAATAAAACTTCATCTTGGTTGTCAAAGGATGCAATTGCATCTTTCATTGTATTTAGAATACCACCTGCTATGCGGGTGGTTCTAAAAAGCTTTCAGCGGTGAGTAGAAAATAAAAAACCTCCATTGTAAAATTATAGTAGG
>NZ_JAUSUF010000020.1 GCF_030813415.1 Eubacterium multiforme
CCATCTTAATAATCCTCCTATCCTATATTTATAACTATAAATTTTTCAAATTTAACTTTAGCAAATTCTTCTTTATATTTAGCTTCTAATTCTTCTCCCTTATATTCTTTTGTATATTTTAAATAATCATATAATTCGTCTGGATAATCTTCTTTGTTATACCATGTAGCTTCCCAACGTTCTTCTAACAATGCTATTTCATCTATTTTTACAGAACTTATATAACTTTCTTCATATCTAAATTCACCACTATTTACATCATCTGCTGCAAAAATTTTGAATGGTAAAGTTGGATTTTCCTTTATTAAATCTCTTAATTGTTGTTGTATTTCACTTTCATTTATCATTTTCATTCCTCCTTAGCTAACTTCTATTCTTTTTCCTAAATGTAACTTAGGAATATACTTAGATATTATTATGTCTCTTTTAAACTCTTGTTGTGCTTTAATAGATACTGTAGAATCTGTTTCTGTTATATCTGTATCTATAAACCAAGTTCTATAACCTACATCACCAACAATGTTATAAATCTCTTTATGGATTGGAGTAGGAAAGATTAGAGGTTCAAGTTTAGGTACTTCTTCTAAACTATCCTCATCTGTCCTATCCTGTCCTGTCCTAGGCTTACCTAGACTATCCTGTCCTAACCTATCCTTACCTATGCCGACACTTGGTTGTCCTTGGGACGTCCCATTATCAACTGCTGAACTGTTATCTCTATCTGCCCTTTTTTTAGGTTCTAATAATTCTACATCTGGCATAATTTGTAGTAATAAATCTTTATACATACTATCTACTTTTCTATCTGCTCTTAATTTGTTGTGTTCTTTCCAATCTATAATATAAGTTACTAAATCTTCATTAAGAACTTTTATATATTCCTTAGCTACTAAAACTCTTAGATCATCTTCTGTAGCTCCTGTCATTCTTAATACGTTAAAAGCTTCAACTATACCATCATCATCTGCTCGCATTCCTAAGTCATAGTATAAGAGTCTTGTTGATAATGGCATTTTTAAAAATTTAGCTGAATCTATAACTTTTATTGAAAACATTCTTCTTTGTGCCATTTAATCACCTTTTTCTACTTAACTTTTCCTTTTTTATGAACCTTATAGTTATATCCGTTATCTCTTAAAAATTTACTTAAAGCTTGTATCATTTCAAAGTTATGCTCTACATAAACATCTACAAAGAATTTATCTTCCTTAACTTCTTTTTTAGGTTCTTCAACTGGCTTATTAGAAAAATCTAATGGTATTTGAACTGGTTCTTTTTCTTCAACTTTAGGTTCTTCTTTTGGTTTTTCAGCTTCCTTTATCATAGTTGCCTTATCATTAATTTCTTTTAAAATTCTATCTAAAGGCCATTCAAATTCTATATACTTAGTAAAGTCCTCAAACTTTAACTTAGTTTTGATACTTTCGTTGGCTATATTTATTGCATTTTCTATTGAAACTCTAAGCATTTCCCTTCTTTGTTGTTCATCTTTTTGTTCCTTTTCTAACATCAAAGCTCTTGATTCTATATCTTCTCTAATGCTTTTTAAACTTCCACTAAGAGTTAAATACTTATCCTTTACATCTAACTTATCTGCATACTTTTTAGTTAATTTATGGGCTTGTATACTGTCTTTTATATATTCTAAAGCTTTATTTCTTTTTTCCTCTTTACGCTTATCATCATAAACTTTTATACCTTCTTTTATTGGTTTCTCTACATCTGATATAAGACCAATTAATTCTTTACACTTACCTTCAAATTCCTTGATAGGAACTTCCATTTCTTTCTTAACATCTTTTCTGTAAGTATCTATTTTATTTCTAAGTCCTGCTAAATCTTTTTGAGTTGCTTTACAATCTTTTAATCCTTCTTCTGTTACAACTATGCCCTCATATTTTTTCATTGTTTCTTGCAATGATCCTTTGACTTCTTCAAAGTTCATCTTTATTACTGGTAACTCTTTATTTATTTGTATCTCTTTCATTCTCTAATCCTCCTAAAATTCAAAATCTCCTTGATGTTGTTCCAATTCTCTTTGTTGTATTTCCTGTTGCTTTTTTAATTGCTGCTCCTTTTCTTGTTTCTCTTTTAATTTTTTCTTTTTATTAAGCATATTTAGGCAAGTACCTACTGCTTCATTTGTTATATCTTCTACCTTGTTAACTCCTGCCCAAGTTAAAAATTCTTTTTTATCTGAGTTAGTTTCCTCAATTAAACTGTTTATTGTTAAGACATGAGCTTTACCTATCTTTTGCTTTCCAAGTTCTGCTTCTTCATCAACTGCTCCACCATCTATTACATCAGTTTCAGCAATTTCAAAAGCCATCATGTATAAATACCTTCTAGCAAAACTTTGTGTTCCTCCTATATTTTGTATAGTGCTGCAACCTTTTAATGTAGCTACTTCAACTGGTGTAATCCATACTCTTTTTTCTTCCAAATTTTCTGTATTATATACTGTTAATGTTGCTGTTTTATCTCCGTAACTAAACTCTGTATATAGTCCTATTTCATTACAAATCTCATTAATATGTGGCAAGAAATCTCCTAATTCAAAATATTTATAATTTGAATACTTATTATATCCAGTCTTTTTTAAATCCTTATTTTGAAGTTCAACTCTAGCCTTTTGTATCTTTTGATATATATTAAGTTTCTTTTGTTCTGTCATAATAAACCTCCTATAATTCTGCTGTTTTCTTGAAAAAAATTAATGCAATCACAACATATGATTTCGCCTTTAACTTCATAATATTCTTGTCCCGCATATATACTGCATCCGCATTCGTTACATTCATCTATTACAGTCTTTTCATCTTCTATATTTCTATAGTCATAACAACAATCTGGTAAACTCATAAATTACAACTCCTTTACTACCTTTCCAGTATTAATGTCATAAACCTGTCCATTGTCTATATCACAATGTAGTGGTATAATATCTTCAATAATAGTTTCATTAGTTCCTATCTGTTTACTTTGGTCGGTTTCAGATAGGTTTTTTTCTTTTTCTATTTCTTCTTGAATAATATCTATTAAAGTTTTGCCCTTGCCTTCTCTAGCTTGTACCCTTGGAACAACCTTATCTAGTATTGTGTTTATAGCTCCCATAACTTAATCCTCCATCTTTAAAACTTCTTTAAAGTGTTCTTTGTATTTAGTTTCTTTAGACTTAAATAAGTTTCTTATAAATCTCTTTAACATCTTAATTACCTTCTATCTGTACCATTCTTCTTTTATTTCAATACTTGGATGTATTTTGCATTGCCAAAACCCTAAAATTTCGTCTTTATCATAAGTGTATTCATCACAAAATGTTGAATGAAAAACAGCACCGTTTCTATCTAAAAAGTAAGTATTTCTCCATTTGTCATCTTTATTATCCCTAACCTGAACTTTAGTCCATTTAGGAACTTTACTCCAATCTATTTCTCTTTGTCTTTCCCATAATAATGTTAATCTATCATTATTTTCTATATCTTTTAAAAATGTCATATTTTTATTTTTAAAAACTTTACTAACCTTACTATTGCTATTAAATCCATCAATTGCAACTAAATCTTCTGTTAGTTCTTCTAACCTTACAAACCCTTTTAATCCTATTAATTTTTCTCCTAGTTTTATATATCTTTCAGGGTCTAAACTAGACCACTTAATTTCAATAATATATCCGTCTTGTAAATCACTCTTTTTCATATTTTTACCTCCTAAAACTTACTTTTTTGCCTGTTGGAATGTGCTTAAAAGTGTAACTTTCCCAATCTGCATACATATACTTAAAATCTGCTGTATTCTTAACACCGTTATCATCAAGAATAAGTAAACCTTTAGAATACATAACTATTCCTCCTTAAATTTCGTTTTCTAATTTGTCTTGGTTTTCTTCTAAGCTTAAGCATTTAATCCAGCAATTAATACATTCGTCATCACAATTACAAAAATCAGATCCTTCCAAACTAATTTCACTTGGACAATAATTTTCTACAAATTTAATAGTTTCTCTTATTCCTTTCATATCATCAATACTCAGAAACGCTAAACCTTCTTTAATATCTTTTATTTTCATATCTTCACTTCCTTATTTAAATTACATACATTACTGGATTAGTTAAGAATATAAATCCTACTAGTCCACTTAGAGCAATTATTAAATACTCTATCCTGTCTTTTAACTTAGTTGCATATATAAACTTTCCTGCTGCTATACAAAATGTTGCAAGTTGCATAGCTAAAATTATTATTAATAAACTTATCTTTATTAAATGCACTTTATACCTCCTTATATTTGTTTTATTCTTCCACCAGTTTTATAATTTAAGTATCAGTTCTGCAAAACTGAAATACTTATGAAAGGTGGTGTTATTATGGTTTACTCAGTTACTTACGACCTAAATAAAACAGGTCAAAATTATTCAAAACTATATGACGCCTTAAGAAGTTTTCCATCTTGGTGTCATTGTGTAGATTCTACTTGGTTAATAGAAAGCTATAGTGATTCTAAAACAATTTATGAAAAACTTAGTCCTTGTTTAGATAGTAACGACTACATACTAATCATTAAAGTTGCAAAAGAATACTATGGTTGGTTACCAAGCGAAGCTTGGGATTGGATAGCATCTAAAGTTTAGGTGTTGTAAGTCTATTTGGATATTCGCAAATTCCATTACTACTTTCTGGAATAAACTTAGGCTGCTCTTGAACTGGTACTTCTTGAGCAGTTCTTTTATATACTTCCTTAACTGTTTCTAACGCTTCCTTATCATCTCTGAATACTTCACTATCAAAAGGATCATCTTCTATATGAAGTTTTGCTTCATCAATTAAACTATCAATTTGACCTATAACTTCTTCTTTAGTCATTCCACCTTTTAAATTTAACCCACATATAGGGCAATAATTTTCAGTTCCTTTTAACTTTTCATTTTTACATCTAGGACATTCTAATTTATCCATCTAACATTCCTCCTTAAAACTAATTTGATTATTAAGACTTTCTATTTCTTCTCTTAATGCTCTTGGTAATTTATAATCAATGACTATTTCTTTAGCATAATCTAAGTCCTTTCTTTTTATTTCATCTATAGATCCAACTTGAAACTCTCTGTGAATTTGCTTATATAAATCTGAAAAAGCTTTCTTATTTAAAGTTTTATATGCAGTAGATTTTTTACCACCTAATAAAGCTGTCATTTTACTATTTACTAATTTACTTAGTGATTTTGCATCTACTTTAAACAAAGGTAGTTCATCAAACTTTTGGTCGACTTTTTCTACTTTATTTTTTACTTCTTTAAGAGCTTTAACTTGCAGCTCTAATAAATCTACTGCACTTGTTGGCTTCTTCACTTCACTTCTCATATTAAAATATCCATCAACTAATTTGTCATATTGTTCCCATGCAACATCATCCTCTAAAATTTTAAGAAGTTTTGCATATCCTCTTTCTGATAGCAAGTAGATATTTTTAGCATTTGCTATTGAACTATTACTAAACCCTAATTCTTTTAATAAATCTCGGTCGATTAAATCGACTGACTTTAAATCAACAATATCAATATTATTTTTAAATCTTTCTTTATTCTTATTTATAGCTTCATTAATATGTTTGAATTCTTTATTATGAATATCAGCAATTTCTTTAACTAGCATTGCTTTCTTACCTTCTCCAAATCCTCCTTCTATATCATGGAATTGCATTCCATCTATATTTTTAACTCCATTTACTTTCAATGTTTGTCCTAATTGTTTTCTAACTAAGTTAGTTCCTTTTCTTAAAACTTCCATCGCTTTTCCTCCTTATAAAACTTTGATATTTTCGATACTAAGTAATGTATTCATAGCTTGTGTGCTTTGAATATGAAGATTAGTTATAGCTTTTTTTAAACTAATTATTTCTTCTTCTTTTTCCTTTAATATCTTTTTATATTTTCTTTCAACTCTATAAACTTCTGGAGAAGGCTCTAGCTTAAAATCCATTCTTCCAAGTCCTAATATATAATTTTTGTTAAACCTCAATTCATTACCAGGTACATTAGGGCAACATTTAATATTTCCTTCTCTCACCCATCTTTCAATAGTCTTAGGTTTATAGTTTAAATACTCTGCTACATCTTCTTTTGTTAGAAGATTTTCGATATCTAAATTCATGATTATCCTCCTCCGCCCCTTCTAAATTAATTTGTTTTATTTTTCCACCAGTTTTATAATTTAAGTATCAGCCCTGCCAAGCTGAAATACTTATGAAAGGTGGTGATTCACATGTATATAAAAGTTACTAATATATCTGATTTTTTGGGTTTTATTCTTGATTCACTTGGTAATAGTGAAAAAAGTATTAGAGTTTTTATCTCAGATAAACAAACTCATTGGGGTTTTGAAAATGACAAATATAACGAAAAAACTAAATTTACTTATGTGCTTTTTACTCATTTATATCAAGTTATTTATTCTGATTCAGTAGAAGATGATGACTATACAAAAATACTTAATTCATTAAAAGACTACCAAGAACAATCTAGTAACCCTTTTTCCATAACTAGATTTGAGAAAATCAAGTTTGACAAAGATCTAAACCAATTATTAGTTGAAAATGAATTAAACACTTTCTAATTGTCTTGATAATTCATTTTTGAACTTATAACATTTGAGTAATTGAGCTGATACCTCAATTGCTCTTTTGTATTTTTCATTTTCAGTTAAATCTTTAGTATACAAATCTCTATTCTTACCTCTTAATTCTTCTAGCATTTTATCTAATCCCTTTTCAACTACTTCTACATCTGCCTTAAGGCTAATTAACTCTTTATATCTGCTTTTATCCATTTAAACTTCCTCCTTAAAACTAAATTATTCATTTTCCCCCTCCTAACTTACATCTTTATCTAAATAACTAATTGTTCTATAGCTTTATTATTCATGTCATATTCTTTTTTTAACTTTTTGGATTCTTCTATTATTTCTCTCTTTCTATTTACTATTTGTTTATTTCTATTTAATAACTCTTGCTTTATAACTTGTCTTACCTCTAAACTTAAATTTGAAAAATAAGAGTCTGTGAATTTCTCTTCATTATCAACATATCCACCAGTTTTACGGATAGTAGGAAGAACTTCACTTGTAATCCATCTTTTAAACTTCTTTGCATTTGGTAGTTTGCTAGAAAGTATTAAACTGTAAAGTCCACTTTCGTTTATAAGCCATCCACCTCGTTGTCCTAAACTGGATAACGAAACGTTATTGAGTTTATCTTCTTCATCAACATGATCTGTTAATGCTTTGCTAGAATTTAGGTATCCTAATCTTTCAGCTACATCTTTTCCTACAAACCAAGGTTCTCCTTCTTTATTTAATACTCTTACTTGTCCAAACTCTTCATTATTAAAAATCTGTAATTCTCTCTTATGCTCTGCTTCTTCAAATTCAATTTGCTTGCAATTACTAACTTTTAATTCTTCAAGAAGTCTATTAAAATCAATAGTGTTTCTCTTTCTGCTCTTTTTAGAATATAGAAGTATTCCTGTATAAGTAATTATTAATAAACCTCTTTGATTGCAAGATAACCCATAATCATTAGCTTGAACGGTATTTAATTTCATATACTCACTCTTATCTAATCTTCTAGTAATTACAAAACTATCATTCAACCCTAATGCTTTAGCTAAATCAGCGATAACATAGTAATCTCTATCTTTAAGTTTTCTAATTTTACCTAAATGAGTTTCAATAGCTTGTACTCTTTCTTTATCATAAGTAAAGTAATTATTTTCTATATTTACATTTTTCAATTCACCTGATGGAATCCTTATTGCTCTCCCTAAACCTTCTTTCTTTTTAATCTCTCCTCTTTTTACAAGTTCATAAATATGACCTGTGCTTACTTTTAACTTTTTAGCAGTTTCTTCAACTGTGTAATACCTCATACTTTTTCCTCCTAACTTATTTTTTGTTGCATATTTGGGATATTATTTTTAAAAAAAATTTCTATTATATCATTTGAATTTTCTATATTCAAAATAGAAATAATTTCAAATGCTTCTTTCAAAGTAAATTGACTACGCCCATTAAGTTTAGCATTTAGACTTTGCGTTGTTATACTAAGGCACTCGGCTAATTTACTTTGAGAATAATTTTTTTCCTTCATAATCCCTTTTAACTTATTATAAATCATTTTCTCACCTCCGTTGCATATTTGGGATAATTAAACTATAACATCTCCTTTTTTATAAGTCAACCCATTTATGCAACTTTTTTTTATATTTTTTAAAATAATCGTTGCATTTATGAAAAAATATTTTATAATTAAATTATGAGGTGATTAAATGAGTAATTTATTTGATGATTCAAAAATGAAAAATATAATGAATCGAATACAAAGTAGAAGATTAGAATTACAACTTTCATATCAAGATTTAGCTTCAAAAACTAATATGAGTAAATCTACATTGCAAAGATATGAAACCGGATTAATAAAAAATATGCCTGTTGATAAATTAGGTATTATAGCTAAGGCTTTAGATGTAAGTCCATTATGGCTTTTAGGCTTAAATGAAAACAATAATGAATTATCTAAAGAAGAAGAAAACCACATAGAGGACTTAAGAAAATTAAATGATATAGGTAAAAAGAAAGTTATTACTTATACTAAAGATTTAGTAGAAATGCCTAAATATCAAAAACAAATATGGGAAGAAGAAGGAAAAGAATTTTTAATGCCTAATGCAGCACATGAAAAAGAAGGGGAATTTACAGAAGAAGATTATAAGCATGATGACGACATTATGAAAGATGATGATTTCTGGAATAAATAGTTAAAGTGGGTGATGAGGATTTGACATATGATGAATTATTAATAGAAGCAGAAGAGCTCGGAATAATAGTTAAAGAAATTAAAATGAGAACAAAGAAAGGTAGATGCTATGGCAATAGAATTGCTATAAATAGTAAATTAAATAATACTGAAAAAGCTTGTATTCTTGCTGAAGAACTTGGACATTATAATCTTACTATTGGTAATATTTTAAATCAAAAAGAAATAGAAAACAAAAAGCAGGAACTTATAGCTAGAAAATACGGCTTTGACAGAAATGTTGGTCTAATTGGATTGATAGAAGCTTTCAAACACGGTTGCATTGGAAGATTTGAAATAGCTGAATACCTAGATGTTACAGAAGAATATTTACAAGAAGCTATTGATTATTATAGAGATAAATATGGAGTTATGTATCAAATAGATAATTATTTAATTTACTTTATGCCAAACTTATTCATTGGTAAAGCTTTTTAAAATGGCAGTTAAATATTTAACTGTTTATTTTTTAAATATATAAGAACATATATTCGATAAGGAGTGATTTTATGGACTATAATGTAACCTATAGACAAAAAGATAATGGAATTCAGGTTATTATTTCTTACAAAGACAACTCAGGAAAATGGAAACAAAAATCTAAACAAGGCTTCCCTAATACTAGAGAGGGAAAGAAAAAAGCTAAAATTCAGGCTGATATAATACTTCAAGAGTTAAAAGAATCTATAACAAATTTTACTTACAACGAATTTGAACATATAACACTAGGCGAGTTCATAGAACTACATTTAAAACATATGAAAATACATTTAGAACCCAATACTATAATTTCATATAGAGCAGGCTTAAGCCATTTTGAAAGTATTTATAATCTAGAAATATCTAAAATAAGATATATAGATTTACAACAATGTGTAGATAACTTAGTTACCAAAGGTTATAAGTATTCTTCAATTCGTAATTATATTCAAAAAATTAAATATATATTCAACACCGCCATAAATAACTATGATATTCCAATAAAAAATATAACTAAAAAATTAACTATTGAAAAAGAAAAAAACCCTTCAACCAAGAGAGCTCTTACTAATTCTGAATTAAATACATTACTGGAGAAAACAACTAATTCAAAGTATTATATAATGATTTTTCTTGCTTCTAGATGTGGCCTTAGAATAGGAGAAATAGTTGGATTAACTTGGAATGATATAGATTTTAAAAATGCTACACTTTCTATAAATAAGCAATGGAAATTGCTAAAAAATAATACTTTTGGATTTGGTGAACTTAAAAGTAAAAATTCTAATAGAATACTTCCATTAACTCCTAATATGATTAAAGAACTAAAGGAATTAAAAAACAATAGCATATATAATATTGATGGTAGAATACTATCATATAAAAATACTAAAGTTATAACTGTGTCAATTAATAAACATATTAAAAGACTTGGTTTTGATATATCCTTCCACGAACTACGTCATACATTTGCAACTAATCTAATATCAAACGGAATTGATTTTAAAACTGCGGCCAAACTTTTAGGCCATGATGTAGAGCAAACAATGAAAACTTACTCCCATGTAACTGATGATATGTTAAAGAGAGCAAGTGAAATAATGGAAAATATTTTTTGACGATTTTTTGCCGTTTTAAAAAGGAATGGCTATTTTAAATGTATTTAATCATGTATAAAGTATTATATTTTGAAAAATAGCTTTACTTTTACTTGTATTTTTATATACATGATTTTTATTTGCCATAAATCTAATTGAATGTTCATTTTTAAGAACAAAATTTTCCTTATCTATTTCTATTTCCATTTCTCCCTCTGTAACTATAATATACTCACAAACCCCATCATTATGAGGACCTGATACATGATTACATCCTGGCTCTAGTTCTATAGTAAAAACCTCAAAACCCTCTTTAGGATCAAAAGGGAAAATAGGATACAATTTCATTTTATTATCATTTTCTATTACTGGAGTAATATCTTTTTGCTTTACTACTTGTAATTCCTCTTTATTTTCATCAATAAAAATTGAAAAAGATACTTTAAGTCCATTAGCAATTTTCCATAGAGTTGAAACTGTTGGATTTGACTGTCCCCTCTCTATTTGACCTAGCATCGCTTTACTAACATTTGTTAATTTAGATACTTCATCCAAACTTAAATTTCTCTTATTTCTTATATCTTTTAATCTACTACCTATAATTAAATTTAAATTTTCCATTACTTAAAACTCCTTATACTTTAAGGCTTACATATTTAGTTATGTTTTAATATATTAATTTTATAATATTATATTGCTTTTGTAAATAATCCAATGTACAATATAACATATATTTAATGCTATAGTATACAAGAATATTATATTACACTTTTAGTTTTGCCTATGTTTTAAACTAGTATTGATTTTAGATAGAACTGTAAGACTATCTTAATAAGCAATTAGAGTTTCATTGTCTATGGAAAAATAATAGCGTTAAGAGCCTTTTTCTGTTGGAGGGCAGTGAGTTTAAAAGTCTTAGCTATTATTTTGGAATAGATAATAGAAACTCTCTGCGAAATTAAGCAAATCTAAAGGGCTATCTAAAATCAATACTAACCTAAAACATAACTTTAATTTTGACTATATTTTTTAATTTGGAGGTTTAATTTTGAAAAAAGCACTTATATATGGAATAGGAGCATCCTTCTTTTTCTCATTTACATTTGTACTAAATAGAAGTATGAATCTTTCTGGAGGAAGCTGGATTTGGAGCTCATCTTTACGCTATATTTTTATGTTACCAATTTTATTTATTATTGTCCTTACAAAAAATCAATTAATTGATGTACTAGAAGATATAATAAAAAAGCCAATTAAATGGCTTATTTGGAGTACAGTAGGTTTTGGTTTGTTTTATGCACCTTTAAGTTTTGCATCAGAATATGGTGCTTCATGGTTAGTTGCTGGAACTTGGCAAATAACTATAATTGCAGGAGCTCTTATGTCTCCACTATTTTTTAAATACATAGAAACTAAAAATGGACTAGTTAAAGTAAGAAATAAAATTCCAAAAAAATCTTTAATAATGTCTTTAATAATTTTACTTGGAATATTTTTAATGCTTTTTGAGGAAACAAAACATATTTCAATTTTAAAAGCATTTTTAGTAATAATACCTGTTCTAGTTGCTGCCTTTGCTTACCCTCTTGGGAATCGTAAAATGATGGAAGTTTGTAATAATAATCTTAATACCATTCAAAGAGTTTTTGGTATGACTTTGTGCAGTATTCCATTTTGGTTAATATTATCAATATATGGTGTATCATCTGTTGGTTTTCCAAGTAGTGAACAACTATTTCAATCATTTTTAGTAGCCATATTTTCTGGCGTTATTGCTACTATACTATTCTTTAAGGCTACTGATATTGTAAGTAAAGATGCTCACAAACTAGCTGTAATAGAATCAACTCAATCTGGTGAAGTAATCTTTACACTTTTAGGTGGAATTTTCATGCTTCACGACAGAATTCCAACTTTAATTGGAATGATTGGTATAACATTAGTTATTGTTGGAATGATTTTAAATAGTCTTAGTAGTAATTCTAATTAAGTTTACTTTTTATTAGATTATATTTAAAAAGTCTTAGATATTATTTTCTTAATAAGTTTTAAAAATATAACAAAAGGCAAAATAATAAACTATTTAAAACTAACTCATTAAAGTTATAAGTTTATTATTTTGCCTAATATATATTATTTTTAAAAATTTTTATCCAACCCTTGTTCCATTTGGTACAGGCTTTTCAGGTTGAGCTAGCACTGGAATAATTCCATCTTGATATCCTATATCAAAAAGCATTCCTTCTGATATTTCACCAGCCATCTTTTTAGGTGGTAAGTTTACAATAAATAAAGCTTGCTGTCCTTCAATTTCTTTAGGATTATCCCTTTCACCTTTCATACCTACTAATATAGTCCTATTAAAATCTCCAAAATCAACAGTAAGTTTAACTAATTTCTTTGATTTTGCAATGTCCTCTACTAATTTAATAGTACCTACTCTTATGTCAACTTTATCAAGTATGTCTAAACTAATATTTTCTTTAACTTCAACTGTCATAATAAAACCTCCCTAATTTTAATATTTATAATTAATTGTTATCTTTTATTTTAACCATTTTTTATTAATTATACCATATTTTAGGTATTATGTATTATATATTTTTGTCTTTAATTTATTTCTACTTTAGATAAGTCCTTAACTCCATCTTGAGTTATATCAAAGGTAATTTTTAAACTATACATACCATACTCTAATACTGCATTAAATTGGGTATTAATTTTCTTAGAACTAGTATTTTTACCTACTGTTAATTCTAATTCCTTAGTATTTTTATTGTACTTAAGATCTATATTTTTATTTTCATCATTAGTTGATATTGCTGGAAGCCCCTCAGTTATTCCATAAGTTTTATAAATTTTTTCAATATATTTATCAGCACCAGTAACTGGACATTTCATTTTATAAACAGTTCCTTCACTTTTTGCTTTTACCTTAATTGTATCTTTAAGCATTTGTCCATACATATTAAAAAATTTCTTTCCAGACCAATCTTCAAAGGAATCAGCTGCTAAGTCTTGTACTTCATTTAAATTAGTTACATAACTATTATTACAACTTAAAGTTTTTAAATTTTTAAGATTTTTTACAAAACTAATATCATCAACAAAATTATCATCAATGCTTAAAAATTCTAAGTTTGTAAGTTCTCCTAAATATTTATAAGTTATTTTTTTAGTACGTTTATTACAATAATGCATATCAATCCAATTTATTTTATTAAGTTTAGAAATAGGTTCTAAATTAAATATTCCTACATTATTATATATATCTAAATGTTGTAAATTTTTAAGATTTCTCAATGGTTCCAAATCACTTATTTCATTTCTATATACTTCTAAAAACTCTAATTTTGTTAAATTTTTTATAGGTGTTAAATCTTTTATTTTATTCATACTTAATTTAATTGTTTTAAGATTTTTAGCATACTCTAATCCTGATAGATTCTTAATTCCTCTTACAGGTGTACCTTTTTCATCTTTCTTTAATTTTAAAAATCTACTATCTAACTTTGTTATAGTTTCCATTTCTTGTACTGTAATATCAGATAAAGGATTTCGTTCTTTCCCTAAAGCTCTATTAATAACTCTTCTTAAGTTTTCATCCTTTATATTAACTAATTTAGCTTTAGAGTCATTCTGAGTATTTTTCTCTTCTTTTTTATCTTTATTATTTACTTTACTTTCTTGAATTAATTTTTTCTCTTCTACTACTTTTTTATTTATTTTATGTACATTATCATGCCTTACAAAAGAATTTTTACTTAAATCAATATCTTCTTTTAAGTTATTATCTTTTTTTAAATTAAATTCCCTACTAGTTATGGTATTATCATTTAACAAATGTCTTTTTGAACTACTTTTTAAATCTTTATTTTTATCTTTTTTTAAAATTAAAATATCTGTATTTTTTTCACCAGATAAATTTTTTTCTTCATTTTTTTCTTTAACTTCCTCTTTATCTACTTCTTTAATATCCTTTGAATTATCCTTTCCATTAGATTCAGTTAAATTTTTTTCATTACTGCTAGAACTATTATTCTTTTCATTACTACCAAATAAAGTACAAGACATTAGTAAAGTTGAACTTAAAATTAATGCTATTAAAGATAAGAAAGTATACTTTTTATTAAAGTGTTTCATATTTTGTCCCCCTCAAATAATAAAATGGATTTAGTCTTATTAGTAAACGTATACATTAACTATTAAATCTTTCATCTCCTTTTGATTTTTTATTTAAATCCATTAAATCTTTAAAATATATTTTTATATTAATTTGTAAAATTTAAGCATTAATTAATCAATTATTTTTATAAAAAGTATAATAAAACAATAAAAGTTTTATTGTTTTATTTATACTCCATAATTATTTTACCATATTTTGTAGAATTTTCAAATTTATTTCGATATAGACTTTTAAATAAAAATATCCTCAAAAGATATCTCCTTTATATATTAAAATGACTGTACTAATTTAAGAATTTCATCCCCATATCTTTCAAGCTTCTTTTCCCCCATACCTCTTATATTCATAAGTTCTTCCTTTGTATTTGGTTTTTTATTTGCAATTTCAATTAAACTAGAATCTGAAAATATTATGTAAGGTCTTATATTTTCCTTTGTTGCCTTTATTTTTCTCCAAGACTTTAAAGCATTATAAATATCTTTATTTAATATTTCATCTTCCATTTTTTCAATTTTCATAAAGACTTTCTCTTCTGATTTTAAAACCTTCATTGATCTATTATTTAAAATAAGCATTGAATAAGTTCCTGGTTTTAATTCAACATATCCTAAATTCAATAAGTTTTTAATAAAATCTCTAATAAATTTAGAACTAAACTCTTTCATAAGGGAAAATGTAGTAACCTTATCTAATTTATATTGAATTATTTTTGGTCCCTTTATTCCCCTTAAAATATCAATTAGGACAGAAATTCCAAACTTTTCTCTAGTTCTAAATACTGTAGATAAAATTATTTGTGCTTCCCTTGTAAAATCCTGAATTTCATCATTATTTAAACATATTGAACAGTTATTGCAAAAACTACTTATATATTTATTACCAAAATATTTTAATAAAAATTCCCTATAACAACTATTACTTTCTGCATAATCAACCATAGCTTGAAGCTTTCTAAGGGCTATTTCTCGTCTGTTTATTCCACTGCTTTTATTTATTAAAAACTCAACTCTTCTTATATCATCCCTAGAATAAAAAAGATAGCAATCACAGTTTTCAGAATCTCTTCCACCTCTACCAATTTCTTGGTAATAACATTCTAAATTTTTTGGAATAGTTGCATGTACTATAAATCTTATATTTGATTTATCAATTCCCATTCCAAAGGCATTAGTTGCTATCATTACATCTTTTCTCTCAAAAAGAAAATCTTCTTGTGATTCTTCTTTTTCAGAATCCTTCATTCCTCCATGATATTTTAAAACACTGTATCCTAAATCCTTTAACCTATCATAAATTATTTCAACTTCTTTTCTTGAAGTACAATAAACAATTCCAGATTCCCCTTCATGGGATCTTATTATATCTTTAAGTTCCTCTTCTTTATCCACCTCTTTAAGTACATTTATATTTAAATTACTTCTATTTATATCTCCTAAAAATATATAAGGTTCCTTAAGTCCTAAAAGATTTATTGAATCTTTCCTTACTTCCTCTGTAGCTGTAGCTGTAAAAGAAGATATAATTGGTCTAGTATTTAAACTTTCATAAAAGGGTTTTATATATCTATAACTTTTTCTAAAATCATGTCCCCATTCTGAAACACAATGAGCTTCATCTATAGCAATTTGAGAAATATTTAAGCCTTTAATCATATTTTTAAAATAATCTGATTCTAATCTTTCTGGTGCTATGTATATAAGTTTATAAAGACCTAAAGTTGCATCCTTTAAAATTTCTTTTATTTCTTCATTTTTTAAAGTGCTATTTATATAAACTGAAGGTATACCATTTTCTTTTAAGGAGTCTACCTGATCCTTCATAAGAGAAATAAGTGGTGAAATAACTAATGTTATACCATCAAATATAATTGCAGGTATCTGGTAACATATAGACTTACCCCCACCTGTTGGCATAAGGCAAAAAACATCTCTTTTATTTAAAATTGTATTTATAATATCTATTTGTCCTTCCCTAAAGCTTTCATATCCATAAAATTTTTTAAGGGCATAATAAGCTCTTTGAGTATTATTCATATCACTTTACTCTCTTTCCTTTTTTCTTAATATTATTATACATTATTTTTATTTATATTTTCTTTTATGTTTATATAATTATTTCCATTTAACCTCTATAAAACTACATTATTAAAAAAATTTTTAAAATAATAAATTAAAATTTATAATTATAAAAAAGTAAAAAAACACTAACATATTCATTTAATATTATCAACTTTTTTTACTATTTAATGGTATAATATAAATATAAAAGAAAACGATTTCTTATTGGCTGAGGGGGAGATTTTATGAACATTATAAGCAATTTAATTGACATTTTAATTCCTTTATCAATGATAATTTTGGGATTAATATTAATCTTTGATCCACCAAAGAAAATTAATGAATTTTATGGTTATAGAACATCACGCTCAATGAAAACAAAAGAAACTTGGGATTTTGCAAATAACCACCTTGGAAAACTTTGGTTAATATTTGGAATATTTTCTTTTGCTTTCACAGTAGCATTAAAAAGCACTTTAAGTATTAATAATGAATCAATTTCAATTATATGCTTAATTGGTTCACTTACATGCATGTTTATTCCTTTAGTGGTTGTAGATAGAGAACTTAAAGAAAATTTTGATGACTTAGGTAAATTTAAATCATAAATACGATATTTAGAGCTATCTTAAATTTTAAGATAGCTCTTTTTATATTAAATTTTTTTAATATTTTTGTAATTGCAACTTATTTGCATTTATGATATATATATTTTATGCTAATGCAAATTAATTGCATTTATATTCTATATGAAAAGGAGTTTTAAATATATGAAAACTAAAATAGATATATTTTCTGGATTTTTGGGAGCTGGTAAAACTACATTAATCAATAAACTATTAAATAACAAAAATTATAATAAGGAGAAAATTGTTCTTATAGAAAATGAATTTGGAGACATTGGTATTGATGGAGATATGTTAAAGGATTCATCTATAAAGATAAAAGAAATTAATGCAGGGTGCATATGCTGTAGTGTTTCTAGTGATTTTACTAAAGCCATTAAAGATATAATTAATATGTACAAACCTAATAGAATATTAATAGAGCCTTCTGGAGTTGCAAAACTTTCTGAAATAATAGAGATATGTAAAAAGGATGATTTAAAGGACTTAGTTGAATTAAATTTGATTATAACAGTAGTAGATCCCCTTAAATTTAATGTTTACTTAAATAATTTTAGTGATTTTTATGTAAATCAAATAGCCAATGCAAAGGTAATATTAATAAGTAGAAGTCACTTTTTAAATAAAAAAGAATTAGCTGACATTAAAGAAAAAATTATAAATTTAAATAAAAAGGTAAAAATTATTACATCTTTAGATGGGTTGGATTTAAATAGTATCTCCCCTATCACTTTAAATGCTGACACTAAAAATTTAAAAACTATAAATCAACCTATTAAATTTAGCAATTTTAAAATTGCTAAAAAATCACTAACAAAGAAAACATTATCCTCTTTTCAAACATTAAGTTTAAACACTTCAAAAACATTTACTGAAGAGAACATAACTACTATAATTTCTAAACTAAAAGATAAAAATTATGGAACTGTATTAAGAGCTAAAGGCTTTTTAAAGTGTACTAACAACCATTTTATGCAATTTAATTTTATTCCAGATGAACTATCTATAAAAGAGGCTAATTACGAAAAAGAGGGTAAAATTTGTATTATAGGCTGTAACTTAAATAAAGATAAATTAAAAGAATTATTTTTAGGACAATCATAGCTTATGTTTAATAAAACTAACATTGAACTGATTACAGGCTTTTTAGATTGTGGAAAAACTACATTTATAAATTCTTTACTCTCTAAAACTTTAATAACAAGTGAAAAAATAGTAATTCTTCTTTTTGAAAATGGAGTAGGAAAAATAGATGAAAAATATTCATTAGATTCTAATATTACAATTGAATACTTTCCTCCAACAAAAGAAATTAATTTTAAATTATTAAATTATTTTAGGAGAAAGTATCATCCTAATAGAATAATTATAGAGTTTAATGGAAGTAGGGATTTAAACGAACTTTTAACTATGGTAAATTCAAAAGATTTTAAAAGGGTTTTTAAAATAAAAGAAATCGTAAATATTATTGATAGTACATTATTTCCTATATATCTTAATAATATGGGAAGTATTATAACTTCACCTATACAACATGGAAATATAATTTTAATTAATAATAAATCTAAAGTTAGTTATGAAAGCTTAAATAATATAAAGAAAACTATTAAATTATTAAATAGAAAAGCTTATATTATAGACTTTGAATCAGTATCTAACTTAAATTCTAAAATACAAAAATCTTCCTTATTTTATAAAGATTTTTTTACTATTTTACAAATACTAACTAAAGATTCAGAGGAGATACAAAGATGATATTTACTAATATTATGACTATTTTTATTGGGATATTATTAGAAGCAATCCCCTTTATATTACTTGGCTCATTAATATCTTCTTTTATACAATTATTTATTTCAGAAAACTTTATTGCAAAAATTATTCCAAAAAATATTTTTTTAGCATTATTTTTCACTTCACTATTAGGAATTATTTTTCCAGTATGTGAATGTGCAATTATTCCAATAACTAAAAAATTAATAAATAAAGGTGTACCTTTATCAATTGCAATTACTTTTATGCTTTCTGTTCCAATTGTTAATCCAATAGTAATTATGTCAACTTACTATGCTTTTGCAACTAATCACAGCATTTTTATATTTAGAACGCTTTTTGGAATATTAAATTCCATAATTATTGGCTTAATAATACATAAAACTCAAAAAAATGACCCATTACCTATTAGAGATAAAGAAGTTTCATATTATGAAAAATGTGCTTGTGGTTGCGACGAAGTTACTTTTAATAATTTTTCTAAAATTAGATTAGTATTAAATCATACAACAATAGAATTATTTAGCGTATCTAAATACTTAATATTTGGTGCCTTTATTTCAAGTTTATTTAAAGTTCTTATACCAAAAGAAATTCTTACATCCTTTGGAGGAAGTCCCTTCCTTTCAATAATAGTTATGATTTTCTTAGCCTTTACATTATCAGTATGTTCAGAGGCAGATGCATTTATTGCAAGTACTTTCCTAGGTAAATTCACAACAGGTTCTATATTATCTTTCTTAGTACTTGGTCCAATGCTAGATATAAAAAATCTTTTAATGCTGTTAGGTAACTTTAAAGTTAAATTTGTTATAAAGCTTTCACTTTATATTTTAATAACAACTATTATTACAACATTCCTATTTAATATTATTGGAGGATTACAGCTTTGAAAAGATTTAATATATTAAATTTTATAGGTTTTATAATTTTACTACTTATTTCAATTTTCTTTTTCTATTTGTTATATACTGATAATATTTCATTATTTCTAAATCCAAAAATGAATAAATATGTTATTTTTGCATTAGTTACTTTTATTGCCCTTACTATTAATGAATTTCTTAATATTTTTGATGTATATAGCAGAAAAGGAATTTTTAAGGGAGTTTTAGTATTTTTTATTTTAATTACTGCATTTTCAATCCATTCTTTGGATAAATGGTTAACAGCTAAAAGAAACGATAAAATAATACAAGATTCCTCTAACTATGAAAATAAAAATTTTGATAAAATTTATAAATTAGATAATGAAGCTATTCCAAAAAATTCAGATTCTAATATATTAAAGTTAGATGATTCTAATTACCTTGATATTTTAGGGAAAATATTTGCAAACCCTGATTCTTATAAAGATAAAAACATCTCTATTGATGGTTTTATATATAGGGATAAAGGTTTATCACAAAATGAATTTGTTTTAGGTCGAGAAGTTATGACTTGTTGTGTTGCAGATCTTCAAGTTGCTGGACCAAAATGTAAATTTAAAGATTCTTCTGAATTAAAGGCAAATCATTGGTTTAATGTACATGGAAAAATAACATTAGGAAAAGATGGTGAACCAATAATAATTGTAAAAGAAATAACGCCAATAGCAAAACCTAAAAATGCTTATCTTTATCCTGGCGCCTTGAGATAATATTTATATAAATAGAAAACCCTACAGAGTAATCTTTTCATTAAAATTTTACTCTATAGGGTATATTTTTTTCCATAATATTTTTATTGTAAGTATATTATCCTTCTTTTCTGCAAAAATTTTATTTCCTTGCTCTTCAACTAATATTTTTGTTATAGCAAGTCCAAGACCTGTATTTTGTCCTGTTCTCATTCTATCTCCAGTAAAAAATCTTTCAAATATTCTATTTACTTCATCTTCCTTAATTTCATTTTCTTCATTAGAAAAGGCTGTAACTATATAATCTTTTTCTTCTTTTAAAACTATTTTTACTCTTCCTTTTCCATACTTTAATATATTTTGAATTAAGTTTGTAAATATTCTATTTATAGCTATTTTATCTCCTAAAACTAAAGAATTGCTCTCTTCTATTTCTACAACTGGCTCTAGCCCCTTATTTTCTATATCATTATAAAAAGCTGCTATAATCTCACATAAAATATCATGTAAATTAACCTTTTCTAGCTCTAAATCATATTCACTTGCTTGAAGTCTTGATAAATCATAAAAACTTGAAATTAAGTTTTTTAATACATAGGATCTCTTCTCTACTATATTTATATATTCTTTTTTATCATCCTTAGATATATTTTCATCCTTAAGAAGCTGAATATATCCCATTATTGAAGTTAAAGGAGTTCTTAAATCATGGGATATATTTGCAATAGCCTGCCTAAGTTCCAAATCTAATTCTTTATATTTACATTCCATATCTCTTTTTGATTTTAATATATTATTAATTTCAAAGGCTAAATTTTCAATATTTTTATTAGGTGATGAAATTGTAATTATTTCGTTTGTATTACTTTCATTTATTTTTTTAATCTTTTTAGCTAGACTTTCAATTTGTTTATTTCTATAAAATATAATACTTGTTGAAATTATAAGTAAACCTGAAAGTAAAAATATTAAAATTACCATTTAATCACCTCTTTTTAATTATTTTATTTCTTGATTTTTAAACACAAATATTCCAATAGATAAAAGAACTACAGTATAAACTATTCCAACTGTTATAGCAAAATACATATTAGTTAAAGTTGCATTAGCATATTGTAATGGCTCAAGAGGTGCAGTTATAGTATATTTAACTAACTTATCAAATATTGGTGAAACAAAGTGACCTAAAAGTCCAAATACTTGTTTTGAGAAAAATATAATTACATAAAATACCATACTTGCTATTATTTCTTTTTTTATTAAAACAATAAGTAAATCCCCTAATGCTATTACAGCTATATAAATTGGTACTCCTGATAAAAATCTTAGCAGAAAGTTATTACTAGTTGCTAAAAAATTCTTTCCTTGAAGACCAAATAACATTATACATATATAAACTACAGTCATACAAATAATAGATGTAATTATAGCTAATATTATTTGAACTATAAATTTTGATAAATATATTTTTTCTCTTGAAATATTAGAAGATATAATATTTTTAAAAGTTTCCTCTTTAAATTCTTCTGTAAATACATCTAAAAATATATAAACAAGAGGAGGAATAACTGCAAATACTACAGAAAGCATATTAAATATATTTATATGTACAGAATCTAAAATACCATTGCCTCCTATTAATGAAAAATAAAGTACTATAAGTAATAGTAAAATTATATTAGTTTTATATATAAATTTCTTTTTTCTATATTTATATAATTCAGCCTTTATTAAATTAAACATTAATATCCCCTCCTATTAAATTTATAAAATATTCTTCTAAGTTTTCTGAAACTTTTTCTAAAGAATAAACACCCACATTTCCTTCAACTAATAACTTATTTACTAATTGTGGCTCATCTAATCCTTTATATATTTTAATTCTTTCATTTTCTAAAATTTCATAGGAGTTATAACCTAAATTTTTCTCTAAAATTATTGCAGCTTTTTTAACATCATCAACCTTTACTAATAAATGATGCTTACATTTATCCTTAAGGTCTTTTGCTGATATTTCCTCTACTAATTTACCATTATTTAAAAATCCATAACAATTAGCTATTTGAGATAGCTCTCCTAATATATGACTTGATATAAGGATAGTTGTATTTTTCATTTTATTTAAATTTAATAATATTTCACGAACTTCCTTTATTCCCATAGGATCTAATCCGTTTATTGGTTCATCTAAAATTAAAAAATCAGGACTTCCAAGTATAGCAAGAGCTAATCCAAGTCTTTGCTTCATACCTAAAGAAAACTTATTAAATTTTTTCTTATCTACATCTGATAATCCAACTAACTTTAAAGTTTCATCTATACATTCTTTTCCTGGTATACCTTTTAAAATTCTATAATATTCTAAGTTTTCTCTTGCCGTTAAAGTTTTATAAAACTTTGGACTTTCTACTATTGAACCTATTTTTGAATGTAATTTTATTTTTTCATCTAAATCTGAAGTTCCAAATAACTCAATTTCTCCACTAGTAGAATTTGTTAAAGATAAAAGCATTTTTATAATAGTCGTTTTACCTGCTCCATTCTTTCCTACTAATCCATAAATATCACCTTTTTTTATTGTCATATTTACATTATCAATTACAATTCTTTTATCATATATTTTTGTAAGATTTTTTGTTATAGCAATATTTTCTGACAATACACTCACCCTTTTCTAATGTTTTTCTTAAAATTTATAATATCACTTAATTTATAATCTAAGTTTAAAACCAAAACACAAATATACCTTAAAGAAAACATTAAGAAAGTCTTAAATAACTAATCAAGCTTAAAACCTATTCCCCATATAGTTTTTATATATTCATTTTCACTATCTATTTCATGTATTTTAGAACGTATATTGCTTATATGTACATTTATTGTATTATCATCTGCTAAAAAATCTTCTCCCCAAACAGACTTAAAAAGATTAGCTCTAGTAAAAACCTTTTTAGAATTGCTCATTAAAAGTTTTAATATTAAATATTCCTTTGCTGTAAGAGTTATTAATTCCCCTTTTACTTTAACTTCAACCTTTTCTTTATCTAAAACTATTTCTTTATAAGTTAATATTTTATCTTCTTCTTTAATATCTTCCTTTTGAAAAACTTTATATCTTCTAAGTTGTGCTTCAACTCTAGCTAAAACTTCATTTACATCAAAAGGTTTAGATACAAAATCATCAGCACCAATTTTTAAAACATTTATTTTATCTTCCTGTGATGCTTTGGCTGAAATAACTATTATTGGCATATGTTTTGAAAGTCTTATTTTTTGTATAATATCTTCTCCACTCATTCCAGGAAGCATTAAATCAAGAAGTATTAAATCAAAATCTGAAGCTTCTAAACACATTCTTCCCTCTGAACCTGAAAAAGCTTGAACAACTTCATATCCCTCTTTATTTAATATTTTAAATATTAAATTATTTATATCTTGGTCATCTTCAACAACCAAAATTTTTCTTTTGTTATCTTCCATAATTATTACACCTCTTTTTATTTTATATAATTAGAATATCATAAATTTCCTTTTATTATAATATAATGCTAAATATCCTTGTTTTAAAAAAAAGATGAGTTTCTATTAATTTAGAAACTCACCTTTTGATGAGAGTAAGTATTTATATATTAAAAATATATCTTATTTAAATAATTTTTTTCTGTAATATCCATTTGCTTGGTAAACAGCACCTAATGGATTATGACATAATACACGGTCTTTAACTGCAAAAACTGTAGTTGGTGCTTCTGCATACTTTATAAATAAAGTATCATGTCCTACACATAATCCAAGTAATATGTTTAAATCTACCTTTTCTTCATTTAACACTAGCGCTTGTCCTATTGGATTACACATTATATCATTTTTAACATAATGTTCTTTCTTTCCATGGTCTATTCCTAAGAAATTCTTTAATGTAGCTCCATTTTTACATCCAACAGATACTACTTCTAATCCATTATGTTCTAATATTTTAACAAAAACCTTTGCTTCTTCATGTAGTCCCATACAGAAAGCTACACCTACACGGTTATATCCCATCTTTTTAGCAAAGTTTATAGTTTCTTCCACACGAGTCCAGTTACAATTTCCTTCTTCTTCAACTAAAGCTGCTTCTTTAGCTAATTTAAAATCATTTTCTAAGTAAAGTTCCTTTGCCTTTGCTTGTATTTCTTCATCCCTGCTTGGACAAAGTCTCTTTGGCATTTTACTTTCATCCTTTTGTGTACATCCCATAGTTTGACATTTTGCACATATACTCATAACATTAATCCTTCTTTCATTGATCCTTCTTAATTATTTATTTTATATTTATCCTATTTTTCCTACATAACCTACAAAGTTATAAATGCTTATAGCTATTACAACTACTACTAATGTTGTATAAACCTTATCTACACCTTTTAGAGATAACTTTTTAGATATCATAGGTCCTATTGTTCCTCCTAATAATCCACCTGCAAGCATAAATAAGCATACAGCCCAATCAAATGGTGGAACTTTTCCTCTAAATATTGTAAATAAGAAACATGTAAGTTGTGAAAAGAATATTATGTATATTGAATTAAGTGCAGCCTTTTTACTATCCATTGCAAAGAAAAGATATAAAATAGCAAGGTTAATTGGTCCTCCACCTATTCCCATAAAAGCTGATATTGATCCTAGCCCAAAACCAAATAAAATACAAGCTAAGCTATTTTCAACATCATATACTTTAAATTTGCTTTTATTTAATGTAAATATAAGTACTCCGATAGTTACTACTGCAAGTAATAGGGATTGTGCTGCACCAACTACAGCACCTTTCCCATAACTTGTTTTTATTAAATCGAAGATATATTTACCTATCATACCACCAATAGCACCACCTACTGCTAGTAATGTTCCTTTTCGTTTGTCTACTTTTACAGTAGAATTTCTACTTCTAAATAGTGTCATACTAGTCATTGCTAAGACTGTACATCCTGATAAAAAGCTTATTGTTGATACACTTAATCCGCCTAATGCATCTAATGTGGGTTTAATAATAACTCCACCACCTATACCGCTTATTGCTCCAACTATGCACGAACATAGACAAACAAAGAAATAAATTATACTCATAATACTAATACCTTCTTTTCAATTTATTTAAACAAATGTATGTTTTTCTAAAAATTTTTCTTACGTTGTTTTTTTGTTCTTCTTTATTCTTTTTTTATTCTCTAATCTCTCTAGTTGTTTCTATACTTTTATGCATTCCAATTGGTTTAACATTAAAGTTTGATCTATATTCTGTTTCTGCCCAGAATATATTATCAGCAACTAAAGCTTCTGGATTTAATTTTACTCCATCTAAAATTATTTCTTTAAATTTATGGTATCCAGCTCTATCTATTAAATGTCCACCATGTAAATATTCAGGTTTATAATCTAGTGCCCATTTTGAGAATTTTTGCCAGTTACCAAATATTGCAAGAACAACTTCTTCTGTAGCAAAGTTAATAAATGTTTTTCCCATTCTTGGAGTTTGCTTTCCTGTTCTTCCACCTATAACTAATCTGTAGAATTTTTCTGGTTTTCTTGTCCAAGCACTTGCTGGACATGCAAGAACACATTCTCCACAACCAACACAACAGCAAGCATCCTTATCAATTGTTCCTCTACTATTTAAGCTTAGTACTCTAGTAGCATGATGTTCACAAGCTCTAACACAAGCTCCACAACCAATACATCTTTCTGGATGATATTCCATTCTTGCTTGTCCAATTACTCCAAAATCTTGGAAGTGACCTTTTCCACAATCATTTGGACATCCAGATACAGATACTTTTATATGATATGGTGAAGGGAAAATTAAATTTTCTATCTTCTTTGCTAATTCTTTTGTATTTGCATTTCCTTTTATACAATGAGTATTACCTATACAAGCCATAATGTTTCTTGCACCGATTGTTGGATATCCATTATCATCAACTTCCATATCGCAATTACATTCTTCAACTTCAACTTCTTTTAAATACTCTTTAACAAAAGTATTTACTGCCTCTATATTTTCATATTTAATTCCAGGAATATTAAAGGTTTGTCTCATTCCTATATGAAATGTTCCATTTCCCCATTTTTCTGCTATCTCTTGAACAGTTCCTAAATACTTAGCATTTGTTGTTCCACCAGGTACACGCATTTGAAACATAAATTCTCCAGGAACTTTAGATTGACGGAAGCAATTAGTTCTTACCTTTTTAATATCTATATCATGATTCATATATAACACTCCTTTTTAATCTAACAATGTTTTTGCCTTAGTATAATTAAATACAGGGCCTTCAAGACAAACATAAGTTTCATCTATTCTGCAGTGTCCACATTTTCCAACTGCACAAGACATTTTTCTTTCAAATGAAACCCAGATTTTTTCTTCTGGAACTCCAAGTTTTAAGAAACCTAGTGCTGTAAAATGCATCATTACTGGAGGTCCAACTATAATTACTTCATAGTTATCTCCAAAATCTTTAATAGGTAATTTATCTAAATGAGTAGTAACTAATCCAGTTTCCCATCCTTCTTTTTCTCCAGCATCTAAAGTATAGATTGTATTAAATCTTTCTTTCCATTTTGCTAGTTCTGGTTTAAATAATATTCCATCTTCATTTTTAAATCCAAATATTAAATTTAAACTTTCTACATAATTTGGTTCGTTATAAAATTTATTTATTATACTTCTAACTGGAGCAACTCCTGTACCACCAGCAACTATAATAACATTTTTTCCTTTAAATTTATCTACAGGCCAGCCTACTCCATATGGTCCTCTTAAGAATAATGTATCACCTGGTTCTAATTTAAATATTTCATCTGTAACCTTACCAACAGCACGAATAGTAAAATCTAAATAACCTTCTCCAATTCCACTAACTGATATTGGAGCTTCTCCAAACTTTGGTATTGATAATTGTAAAAACTGACCATGTTCTGGAACTATATCAGTTTCTACTCTGAAAGTATATTCTGAATTACTTTCTTTTGTTACATTAAGAATTTTACATGGCTTTGGTGTTAATATATTATTACTCATTACTATCCCCTCCACAAATTTCTTCAACAGCCTTTGCTACTTTACCAATTGTTGCTGTAATTGAAATATTTTCAGGACATCTATCTGTGCATCTTCCACAACCAACACACATATGATTATCTCCAAAAGTTTCTTTATAATCATGAATCTTATGAAGTACTTTATATCTCATTTTATCCCCTAAAGTATTTCTGAAAGTATGTCCTCCAGCCATTTCATCAAATCCATCTACGTGACATGATGCTGCAACTCTTCTTCTTTCACCAACTTTTCCATTTTCGCTATAAGCTATGTCAACAGTTGTAAAACAAGTACATGTACTACAAGCAATTGTACAACTTCCACATCCTATACATCTCTTATTGAATTCTTCCCACATAGGATGTTTCTTTAATTTTTCAAGGACTTCTTTATCCTTTATTTCGGGAATAGTAACTTTTGTCTTATTTTCTTTTATAAATTCAAGAGTAAAATCTTCCTTTTCTGATCCATTAAAGTAATCTTTGAACTCGTCATCGTTTACATTAAATAATACTGAATCATTTGAGAATCTAACAGCTAAACTATAATTATCTGTTTTATTGCTTCCCATAGATGTACAGAAACATGTATCCCAACCTTCAACACATTCCATGCATACAAATTTAACTCTATCTCTCATTCTCTTATAGAATTCATCTTGAAAGTTTCCATTTTCTAGATACACTTTATCTTGTCTCTCTTGTGCATTTATATCACAAGGTCTTGCAAATATTAATATTTTTTTACTGTGAGGCATTTTACTTTCTCTGAATTCATCTTCTGTAAAATAATATAATGTTTGATTTATTGGAGTAACTACTTCCTTAGCAGGATATGTTGACTTTTCATCATACACTATTTCATCAACTGTGTTTATTTCAGCATACTTTATTATATCAGTATCTGAATATCTTCCCTGCTTACTAAATCTTTTTGGCGCGTAAATTTTGTATTCTTTTTTTAGTTCTTTAAACAAATCATTAACTTCTTGGATTTTTAACTTATATCCCATGTTACTACCTCCAAATTATTAAACTTTAATAGATTAATTAATTGTGTTTTTTTTAACACTCTATATTTCGATACTACTCCTATTTTTTATATAATACCAATAGCTTTTTTTGATTATCTTAATAGGCATTTACTTATATAGGTTCACAAAATTAAAGGAATAGCAACTTAATTCATAAAATTCACATTACTATTCCTAAAAAAAATTTACAATTTATTCAACTTTTCACTTATTATGTAGTTCTCAACATTAGAAAATCCAATTCTCTCTATAACCTCTGCAAATCTCTCTTTTCCTACTGCATTTTTATTATAATAATCTATTACTATTTCTATTAAATCAATTAATTCCTCTTCTTTAAATCTTTTCTTAATTGGTGTTCCAAGTCTTGCTTTTTTCCCTAACCTTCCACCTAAAAATACTAAAAATTCTACTTCTGATTTTTCTAAATCTTTAACAGGCATAACTGCTAAATCATTACTTTGAGCTTTACCATAACTATTTACACAACCAAATACACCTATTTTAAATTTATTTGGAAGAACTCTTCCTAAAAATTCATTTTCAATTTTTTCTCCTAAAGTTCTTGTATCAATAAGTCCATGAACACATACACTTCCTTTACATGCTACCACTGCTCTAACTGTAGGACCTGCACCTCCAATTACTAAACCTTTTAAACTAGCCTCTTTTAACAAATCTTTCAAGTTAGATTCTTTTATATAAGGAATTTCAATTGTTAATCTACTTGTTAAACTTAATTCTCCATTTCCATATTTTTTTGCTAAATTAGCTAAAGCTATCATATCATCTGCTGAAAAATATCCTACTTTGCTTAAAAATCTTATTGCAAAATAACCATCTTGCTTTTGCGCAAGTATTCCTTTGCCCTTAAGTGATAACTTTTCTTCCTCTGTTAAAATACTGTTCATTGTAACCCTCCAAAGTTTCTAAATTATAATTAAATTATAATGCTATTTTTTAATAAGTCATATATTATTTCTTTATATAACTAATAACAATTTACCTATTTTATAAAAAAATTAAAGGCATACTAAGTTTTTAAATTAGCATACCTTTACTTTCCCATTTTAATATCCTCTATTTCATCTTTTAAATATTCTATTTCATCTATTAGTAAATTTATTTTATCTTTCAAATCTCTTACTTCAGAATTATAATTAATAGTTTCTCCTCCGTGGTCACTTGCATTATCTGGAGATGGGGCAGTTGTACAAAATGGATTACCTACATTTTTATATTTTCTATTATAGTATCTTCCGGGGCCATTTTGAAAATACTGTTGCTGAGCACTATAGGTTAATATAACTTGTCCTAATAATTCAAACCAGTTTCCTATTGAATTTTGTACATTAAATGGCATACTTCCTGCCATAACCTGCCCCATAACCTCTCCTATAACTACAAATAATTGAGGATGTAAATCCTGAAATCCTCCAGGTATATCATTACATCCTGGACCTTTATTCTGTCCTTTTGAATTAGAATTTTCATTACATTTTTCAAAAGGTATTCCACATTTTTTTAAAATTTCTTCAAAGTCATTAAACTGAAAAGAATCCATTTAATCTCCTAAAATTAAGTGATTCAATTATTATAATATTCATTTATATTAATCTTATTACATTAGCTTTTCTTTAAACTCAATAATTTTTTTATCTATATCTTTTGAATTTAATATAGCCGTTATTACTGCAACTCCATCTATTTGTTTTTTTAACTCCTCTGTTATGTTGTTTACATCTATCCCACCAATTCCATAAATAGGAACTGATACATTTTTTCTTATTTCTTCTAAAGTTTCTATTTTTATTACAGTTGTATCTTTAGTATTTGTAGAATATACTGCACCACACCCTAAATAATCACAACCATCATTAACAGCTTTTAAACTTTCTTCAACAGTTTTTGTAGACACTCCAATTATTTTATCTTTTCCAAGTATCTTCCTTGCAATTTTACAGTCCATATCATCTTGTCCTATATGAACGCCATCTGCATCTACTGCCATTGCAACATCAATTCTATCATTTACTAAAAATATTGTATTATATTTTTTGCAAAGTTTTAATAATTCTTCTGCTCTTTCACACATAATCTTAGTTGATACATTTTTATCCCTATATTGCAAAAGTCTAACACCAGATTTCAATGCCTCTTCTACCTTTTTTGTAAGCTCATCAAAGGGTATTCTATAATCTGTTACTAAGTATACTTTTTTATCCTTAAAATTCTTCATATATTACTTTTCCCCTTTCTATTATTTCATCTTTATTTATAAAAGATATTTTATCTAGTGCTTTATGTTTAAAGGAAAGTATACCTTTATCCTTATTATTTTCCATTGCTATTTCCCCAGAAATATTCATAGTTAAAAGGGCTTTAGCTGCTCCAAATATAAGATTTTCTCCTAAATCTTTTCCACATTCAACTGCAAGCATTCCACCTAGCATACACCCTGTTCCTGTTACTAATGAAAGTTCTTTAACTCCATTTTTTATTATTATTTCTCTTTTTCCATCTGTTATATAATCTTCTTTACCTGTTATTACAATTAAGCAATTATTTTTAATTGAATATTCTCTTAATTCTTTTCTAAATTCTTTAGTAAAACTTCCTTCATCTAATGAATCTATTCCAATAAAATCACTTTTAATTCCCATAAGAGTTTTTATTTCTGTAAGATTACCCTTTATTAAAGTAACTCCAATTTTTAAAAGCTTGTCTACTAAATCCTTTCTAAGTTTTGTAACATGAATTCCTACTGGATCTAAAACTACTTTAATATTATTTTCCTTTGCAACCTCTGCTGCAAGTAACATACTATCAACTTTTTCATATCCCATAGTTCCAATATTTATATGAAGGCAATTTGAAATTGGTACTCCTTCTTCTACTTCCTTTAAATCATCAATCATCATTGGTTTCCCACCATAAGAAAGTATAGTCTGTGCAACATCATTCATAGTTACATTGTTTGTTATTGAATCTACTAAAGGGCTATCTACTTTAAAATTATCAGCTTTTATTAAAATTTCTTCTATATTCATCCTATTTATCTCCTTCTTATATTAAATTATTCTATCCCAGCAGATTTATATAATTCATAGAAATGGTGAGTTGGTCCAACACCTTTACCAAGTTCTATTCCATGTTCTATTGCAACTGTTACATATCTTTTTCCTTCCCTTACAGCCTCTTCTATATTCATTCCCTTTGCAAGGTTTGCAGCAATTGCTGATGATAGTGTACATCCTGTTCCATGTGTATTTTTACTATCTATTCTTTTTTGATTTAAATAAATAAATTTTTCTCCATCATATAAAATATCTGTTGCATCATTTTCTAGATGTCCACCTTTAACTAATATGTATTTAGGTCCAAGTTTTTTTAATTTAATACATGCCTTTTCCATATCTTCTATTGTTTTAATTTCTTCTCCAATTATTTCTTCAGCCTCTGGAAGATTTGGAGTTATTAAAGTTGAAAGTGGAAATAACTCTTTAATTAAAGTATCTTTTGAATCCTCTGATAGAAGTTTAAAACCACTTTTTGAAACCATAACGGGATCTAATACTATTTGTGGTAAATCTTTAATAGCTCTTAATCCTTCCCCTATGGCTTTTATAGATTCTATCTTTGATACCATACCAATTTTTATTGCATCTACTCTTATATCATCAAAAATAACTCTTATTTGATCTTTTATCATATTAGGTGATATATCTTCAATTCCAAAAACCCCTTGGGTATTTTGAGCTGTAATTGCTGTAATTACACTCATACCAAAAACTCCATTTGCAGAAAAAGATTTTAAATCTGCCTGAATTCCAGCTCCTCCTGAACAATCTGATCCTGCAATTGTTAATGCTCTATACATGTCTATCATCCTTTCAATTTATAACTTTTTCTTTTAATTTTTCTTCTTTATCTATATGTAGTATTTTTTTAATTGACGGAACACTTATAAGAATATATGCCATAATAGCTCCAGCAAAGGAACTTAAAGTAAATGGAACTATATAAATAAATAAGGCTCCTTCTTTACCTAAAAATAATGAAGCAATTGGATAAGCTACTAATGCCCCTATTATTCCAGTTCCAATAACTTCTCCAATTACACTTAATAATGGACTTTTAAATTTTTTATACAAAATTCCTGCAAGAAAAGCTCCAATCATACTTCCTGGAAAAGCAAGTAAACTTCCTGTACCAAAAATATTTCTAAGAAATGATGCACAAAAAGCATTTATAACTGCAAATGCTGGCCCAAGGGTTATTGCTGAAACAACATTTATAAAATGTTGTACTGGGGATATTCTCGCCCCTAAAATTGGTATTGAAAATGTTCCAAATATAGTCGCTATCGCTATTAACAATCCACTAAGAACTAATTTATAAGTTAAATTACTCTTTTTATTCATTTTCTTCTCCTCCTTTTTCTTTAATCTTTAAACTATTTTTAATTGAATTTTATTTAAGATATCTAAAATCAACAATCACCTAAAACATAGCTTTTATTTAAAGTTATACTAACCTTTTAATAATTAGTTATTAAAACAAATCATGACCACCCGTAAAACGGGTGGTTTGCTCTAGCCCTATAAGGGCATGTTACTGGCTGTGCTACTCGCACATCGAAACGGTTTGCCAACC
>NZ_JAUSUF010000021.1 GCF_030813415.1 Eubacterium multiforme
TAATTTTACAATGGAGGTTTTTTATTTTCTACTCACCGCTGAAAGCTTTTTAGAACCACCCGCATAGCAGGTGGTATTCTAAATACAAAAAAAAGTATAACCTTACGTAAGGTTATACTCTATCTATCAATACAATTTATTTATTCATAAACGGCGCTATCCCTACGATGGTACTAACCATATCAGGTAATAAGAGTTTAGAAATTAAAATTTCATTCTCAGCCAAAAACTTATGGCTCCCCTAGCTCTATATTTAATTCTTTTACTCTTTAATTTTATAACAACTTCTTAAGATAGTCCATAACAAATTTACTAATAAATAGAATTTAAATTTTTAAAAAACGTTTTCACAACATTTATTATTTATGTTATATTATAGTTATAGAGAGAATATAATTTAACATAAAATGGAGGGGATTTTATGAATTTTTTAAAATATTCTGTTGACTATTTTATTCCAATTATCATGATTATTTTGGGAGGATTATTTATAATTAATCCACCAGATAAAATTAATGAACATTGCGGTTATAGAACTAAACGTTCAATGAGATCAGCTAAAGCTTGGATTTTTGCTAATACTAATCTTGGTAAGCTTTGGGTTGCATTTGGTATTATTTCTGTTATAACTATTTTTATATTAAAAACAACATTAATGTTAAGACCTCAAATAGTATCAATTGTAGGAATATTACTTCCAATAATTTTAATATTTTTATCTCTTGAAATTGTTGAAGAAGAACTTAAATTTAATTTAGATAAAAAAAATTAAATTCATTATATAATAAAAAGCCTATTTCAAAATTCTTTAATTTCTGAAATAGGCTTTTTTATATAAATTAATATTTTAGTTTTAAATAATTATATTATTTATCTCCAAAAACTTGTTTTTTTAGTTTAAGTCCTGTTTTTGTTACTGCAATTCCACCCATAGCAGTTTCTCTTAAAGATGGTGGTAACTGTCTTCCAACCTTATACATTGCTGAAACAGTATCGTCAAATGGGATTTTAGATTCAACTCCAGCCATTATTAAATCAGCTGTACAAAGTGCACTTACAGCACCTGCTGCATTTCTCTTTGCACAAGGTATTTCAACTAGACCTGCAACTGGATCACAAACTAATCCTAATATGTTTTTAATAACTACAGAAGCTCCATCTAAACTCATTTTTGGAGTTCCTCCCATCATTGAAATTACAGCTGCACAGCCCATAGCTGCTGCTGATCCACATTCAGCTTGGCATCCTCCCTCTGCTCCTGAAACTGTTGCATTCATTGCAATTATTGTTCCAACTGCTGCTGATGCAAAAAGTGCCATTACAAGTTCATCTTCTGTTTTATCAAGTTTAGCTCCTGCTGATAATATTACCGCTGGAAGTATTCCACAAGATCCTGCTGTTGGACATGCTACTATTCTTCCCATTGAAGCATTTACTTCTGAAGAGGAAAGTGCCATTGCCATTGCCATAACAGTTGTTGTTCCAGTTAAAGTTTCTCCTTTTTTTAGATACTCATTAACTCTGTATCCATCTCCTCCAATTAATCCACTAACTGAATAAACTTCATTTTCCATTCCTTCAGTTGCTGAATCAATCATAACTTTCAAGGTATTTCTCATTCTATTTATTACTTGCTCCCTTGAATCTCCTGACTTTTCCATTTCACTTTCTATTGCATATTCACTTAAAGATATGCCTTTACTTTCACATATTCTTAAAAGTTCTTCACCACTTCTTGCAATCACTATTCTTCACCTTCCTTTACAGGATTAATCATAATAACTCTACTTATATGTTCTATTTTTTTAATCTCTTCTATAATATTTTCACTTACTCCATAATCTAATTCAAATATCATATTTGCACCTTGTCCTCTTTGTCTTCTATAAACGCTCATAAATGCAATATTTATTCCTTCATCATAAAGAAGCTTAGTTACCTTAGATACAACTCCTGGCACATCCCTTTGTCCTATTATAAGAGTTGGATAATCTCCTGTAAATTCTACTTTATTTCCATTAACTTCATTAATCTTAATGCTTCCGCCACCAATAGATGATCCAACAACTTCTCTTGTTTCTCCTGATTTTGTTACCATAACAAATTTAACAGTATTTGGATGAACATCTCCTAAATCACTTTCTACAAAAGAAAATTTAAGTCCCTTCTCTCTAGCAATTTCTAATGAATTTCTTAATCTCTTATCACTTGGTTCCATTCCAAGTATTCCAGCAACTAAAGCTCTATCTGTACCGTGTCCTTTATATGTTTTTGCAAAGGATCCATGCAAATAAAATGTTACTTCTACAACTTCATCACCTGCAACTGCCCTTGCAACCTTTCCAAGTCTTGCTGCTCCAGCTGTATGTGAACTTGATGGTCCAATCATTATTGGTCCTAAAATGTCAAAAACTCCTACATTATTCATGTTCTTTCACCTTATTTCATTCATAAATTTTATTCAATTATAGTTTAAGCTATTAATGTATACTTTTTCAATATATATTTTTTTTTAGTTTTAATTTATTTTTAAATACTGTTAATTCATTGTTCATACAATGATGTTATATTTAACTTACTATTAATGTTAATTTTTAAAAGGAGGTAAATTTTATGAATTTATTCTTAATTGTAGAAGTAGCCTTCATAATTATATATTCTTTTGCTATTTTGAAAAACTACTTTAAAAGATCTTCTTTAAAAAAGAATGGTCATTACGTAATAATTAAAAATCATAATTTATCATTTACAATAACTTTAATAGCTTTAATTATTATGGCTTGTATTTACATAATTTGTGTTGATAAAAGTTCTATAATAGAAAAAAGTTTATCAGTTATAATTATTTTACTTTTAATACTTAATACACTAATAAATTCAGGAATATTGCTTACACACGATTCATTATATTACATGTATTATAATATTCCTTACAGCGATATATATTCTGTTATATTTAAGAAAAAATCTGAAAATAGATATTTATTAAAATTACAATTTGAAAAAACAACTTTTAATTTTTCAATAAATAAACCTTCTGCAGATGATTTCTATGAAGTATTAAAAGATAGAAAAGTTAAAGTGGAAAGAGTATAAAAAGAACTCGCAAAATTTTGCGAGTTCTTTTATTTAAACTTTATTCCTGAATTACTTCCATTTGGATTAAATAAACTATTGTAAAAATTATCAAATCCATCATCATTCATTTCTATTTCTGAATGGTCATTTACATAAAACTTATTCATTGTTGATGTTATTAAATCAAACTTTTTTACATTATTTTCTTCTAATAAAACATTATAAAGATAAGCTAGATGATTTTGAAGATATTCTTGTATATCTTTAAATTCCTCATCTGTTAATTTTCCTTCTTCATACAACTTTTTAACTGGACCATTTCTAAATATAAAGTAGGTTGATGCCTTAGTTATTTCCTTTATATAATCCTTAGCTTCTTTATTTACCACAGATAAAACACCTCTTTTTTCTAAAATACATATTAATTTAACTACATTTAAGTAATTTGTACAAGTTTCATTTATAAGTTAAATTCCATTCTTTTAATCATATTTAACATTTTATTCACACATTTATTCTATTTTAGCTATAAAATCTTATATGTATATATTTTAAGGAGGATTAATATGAAATATTTTTCTATTGTTTTAAATATAGTAATTGTTTTAACCTTATTATTTTTAGTAGGTAAAGCAATATATATTGAACACATATGCAGCAAAAAATCAGAGAAAACTACCTTTATAATATTTTCTGGGGTAGCTTTAATAAACATAGGTTTAATAATTATTCCTTTAACTTATATAAAAGCTAATAATATTAACCTATTCTCAATTAAATACATATTTATACTTTTAATATTAATATTATTTGTATTCCAAGCAATTCAAGCTTCAAGATTAGTTTTATTTAATCATGGCTTACTTTGTATGGGACAATATATTGATTATAAAAAGATAACTAAATTAAGTATTGGGAAAAAACGTTCATCTTCTATAATTTTAATAGAAGTTAATAAAGATTCTGTTACTTTTAGAATGAGTAATAAAAAGATGGAACTTTTTGCAAAAAAACTAAGAGAAAATCGTGTTAATGTAAAAATATATGAATAACATTAAATTAATAAATGGTTCTAAGTATCCATTTATTAATTTTTAATTCTTAATTTAATTGTTTACATACTATCAATAATTAAACTTTAAAAATCTGATATTATATAAATATCTATATACATAAGGAGGGGGATTTTATGAAAAATATGCCTATATTAGAAATACTATTATTTGTGGCTGTTGCTTTTTTTATAGTAAGAAGTTTTACAATTGAAAGACGTCATAAGAAAAAAGGACCATTTATAACTGTTGGAGTATTTTCAAATGTTGCAATCTTTAATATAGTTCTTATAATATTTATATTAGTATCATCATTTATAGCATTTAATAGTGCTACTAAATATTCTATTAATAACGTTATGAATTTATATATTTTATTACCTGTAATATTTATAATTTATCAAACAGTACTTTCTTTAAAATTTACACTTTGCCAAGATGGAGTATGTTACATAGGACAATTTATAGATTATAAGTATATAAAAAGTGTTCAAATATCAAAAAGCAAAAACAAGTATAACATTGTTATCTTCACACCAAAATCAACACTTACTTTTAAAGTAAGTGAAAATAATAAATTCCTTGTTGAAGAAGCTTTTAAGAAATATAAAATTAAAGTGTCACAAATAAATTAAGTAACTAAGGGGCTATCTTTATAGATAACCCCTTAATTTATTAATATTTATAAAAACAGCTTCCTCCAATAAATTCACGTAATATTGAATTTTCTGGTACCTTATTCATTGGTATTTCTCTAAAGAAGTTTAAAAATGATATTAATCTTTGAGCTTCATTAAATACAGTGCTATCTTTACTTATTTTTTTTAATTCCTTTAAGGCATATGGCTTTAATACACATAATTCATATACAAGAGTTGAATTAAACATATCATCTGCTTCCTCTTGGTATGGGAATATATTCTTTTTCTCTCCTCTTTTAATGGAAGTCCACATTTTTAATGTTTCTTCTCCCCCATATCCTCTTGATAGAAAATCTCTAACAATTCTTCTTATTTTTCTAACATCTGTTGTGTGTATTCTGTTATGATTATCTAAGTTTAATTGAGTTAAGGCTGATATATAAATTTTATGCTTATATTCTTCCCCAATTGCCTCAGTAAGCATAGGATTTAGTGCATGTATTCCTTCCACTATTAAAACTCCATTTTGAGGAAGTTTTACCTTATGTCCATGCCACTCTCTTTTTCCTTTCATGAAGTTATAAGTTGGTATTTCAACTTCCTTTCCATCTAGCATTTTTTCTAAATGGTCATTTAAAGTTTTTAAATCTAGTGAATGTATTGATTCAAAATCATAATCTCCATTTTCATCCCTAGGACTAAATTCTCTGTCAATAAAATAATCATCTAAACTAAGAGGTACTGGAACAAAACCATTAACTCTTAACTGTATGCTTAACCTATTTGCAAAGGTTGTTTTACCTGATGAAGATGGTCCTGCTATTAAAACTATTTTAACTCCATTTTTTTGTGATATCCTATCTGCAATATATGCAATTTTCTTTTCATGAAGAGCTTCTGACACAAGTATTAAATCTTTAAGATCATTATTTTCAATTTTTTCATTTAAACTTCCAACTTCACCAACACCTAATATATTTAGCCACTTTTCTGTTTCATAAAAGATTTTTGCAAGTCTTTTTTGTTCCTTATATGGTGGAAGGTTATCTAAATCTTCTGCATTTGGGCTTCTTAATATAAATCCTGGCTCATAAAACATTAAATCCCAAGCTCTTATAACTCCAGTTTCATAGGCCATCTTGCCATAAAAATAATCATATCTTCCTTCAAGTTCATAAAGTTTTACTTTATTAAAACTCATATGACTTAATAATTTAACCTTATCTTCCATACCATATTTATTGAAAATTTCTATAGCTTCCTGTCTAGACACTTCAATCTTATTTATTTTTACATTATCTTTTATTATTTTTTTCATTCTTTCTTTAATCTTTTTAACATCCTCTTTATTAAGAGCTTCTTCCTTGTGAATTTCTCCAAAAATTCCTTTGCTTATAGAATGTTCTATAGTTATTTTTGAATCCTTAAACACATCAAGGGCAGCTTTAATAAATATAAACTGAAGTGTTCTAGTATATACGCTCATTCCCTCTTCAGTATTAAATCTAATTACCTCTAAATTGACTCCATTATTTATTTCCTGAACTAACTCATAATATTCATTATTCAATTTACATAGTGCAATATTTTTTATCTCGTCTTTATAATATTTATCTATTAAATCTTTAAATCTAATTCCCCTTTTAACTTTTATTATTCTTCCATCTTCAAGAGTTAAATTTATATTAGTCATTAACATTTATCCTCCTTTAAATATTTTCTATGATTATGTTAAAAACTCACTTAAAACATAACCTTTTCTATATATTAATACCATTATATTACTTTTTAATTCCTGTGAAAACTTATAAACTTTTATATTTTGCATATAAAAAATATTTTTTACAAATAATACTTTTGAGGTGTTTATTATATGTTTATTGTTTTTATAAGAACTACAATTTTATACATTTTAGTTATTTTAGCAATGAGACTTATGGGGAAACGTCAAATTGGTGAACTTCAACCTTATGAATTTGTAATAACTATTATGATTTCAGACTTGGCATCAATTCCTATGCAAGATAGTAGATTACCATTAATTTTAGGAATTATTCCTATTATTACATTAATGCTTCTTAAAGTTCTTATTTCACAGCTTCAACTTAAATGTCAATTTGCAAGAAGGCTTATAGAAGGAGAACCTTCTATTTTAATTTATAATGGAAAAATTAAATATAAATCACTAAAAAGTCAACAAATTAATTTAGATGAACTTTTAGAAGAACTTCGCCTTTTAGAATATTTTGACTTAGATCAAATAAAATATGCAATACTTGAAACTAATGGTCATATATCCATTTTACCTAATGATTTTAATAGTCCTTCTGGTAATGGTGGAGGTACTAGTAGCGGCATATCACAAAATCAAAGTCAAAACCAAAAACAAGGTCAAAATCAAAATCAGTCTCAAAATGAAAGCCAAAATCAAAATAAAGGAAAGAAGCAAAACCAATCTTCAGGTCAAAGCCAAAATCAGTCAAATAGTAATAGTCAAGGCTCTGATACCTCATTGCTTCCTAAAGTATTAGTATCTGATGGAAAAATAAATAAAAATCCATTAACTAAATTTAGTGATAATAAGGACTGTATTATAAAAGAATTAAAAAAACATGGTATTCATGATATAAAGAAGGTACTTATAGCCTTATATGATACTAAAGGTAATTTTAAATATCAACTTTTTGATAAATATGAAAAGGAGAAAAAGAAATGAAAAACACAATAATTTCTCTTATTTTATTTTTAACAGTTGTTGGCTTCGTTATTTTTGCAAATGGTGAACTTATAAAACTTTGTGATGAAATTTCAAAAGAAAGTTCTAAAATTGAGGAACTACTAGATAATGATAACTGGAACGAATCCTATAAAAAAAGTGTTAAGCTTTTAGAACTTTTAAAAACGGATGGATTTGTATCATCTATTTATATAAATCATACTGATATAGATGAGCTTATAAATAATACTGTTAGAGCTACTGTCCTTATAAAATGTCATGATAAAGCTGAATCCTTATCTACCTTACATCTAATGAAATATAATGCTGATAGGATTAAACAGCTACAATATCCAACCTTAGAAAATATACTTTAATTTCAAATTCTTTACTAAAATAAAAGTTTCCTCTTAAAAATATAAGAGGAAACTTTTATTTTGTATTTAATATCTTTCTATAAAGGTTGCACATTTAGTGTCACTTTCTTCTTTGCAGTTATCACCAGATATATCAACATAATTTGCTATACATCTTTGTTTATCATTATACATGCAATTTTTTGCATTACATTCTATTTCCATATTAGGATTAGGCTTTTGTTCCATACTCATAATGGAATAACTCATTTCTTGAAAGTCATTACACATTGTTTGTGATGATGACATTGCCTCTCTTCCACCAACTGCTATTGATTCATTACAGCAATAACTATCTCTATTGTGAGTACATTCTCTAACTTGACATCTTAATGTAGCCATAAATACAACTCCTTTTTTCTAAATATACTCTATTATTATCTGTAATTTTTTATTTTTAATTCCTATTTTTCTATATAATTTTTAACATGCTTAATTACCATGTTTATACTTCCATCACCATTTCTTACAATTTCAAATTTGCTTGAATCATTATAAACCTCTTCATCTATGTAAAGGTCAATTTCTTTATCTATTTTAAGTCTAACCCTTTTAAGTTTCTTCTCCACCCAAGTTTTATCTACGGAAACATCATCTAATCCTTGAGCCTTTACAAAGGTACTGAAATTATCCTTTTTATTTTCTTCACCTTTAAATAATTCCTCTGAAAATTCATCTACATTAATTATTTCTTCGTTTTTAAGTTTATCCTTAACTTTACTTCTAACCTTTTCAGCTTGATCTGCATCCTCTTGGAAATTTTCTCTTGTCCAAGCTTCAGTAGCCTTTAAGAAAGTTTTTGTCATATCCCTTTCATTTTGAACTATAGTACACCCTAAAAAATTATTTATAAAATAATTTGCTCCATACTCATCTTCATTTTTGCTTTTCCTTTGTTTATCTAAAACCATTAAATTATAATTTTCCTCTTCTCTTATTGGCTTAATAAAAGCTGCCTTTTGAATCTTTTGAGAACTACCAGGAAGTCCTGCTGATTGAGGTACAATTCCTATTCCAATTTTATTATCTAAAAACTCAACATGATGAGTAAAATTCTTTATATAATCCATTTTTAAAATAGCAATCATAGGTCCTTGATCTGTTGTTATAGATGCAACTATAAGATCACAGGAAGGAATATTAACATTCCCATTCATTATTGCAAACATCTGCCTTGCAAGTTCCTTTGAAAGATTAATTAAATCACTATCTACACCATTTAAATAATCTTGTGTTACTTCCTTTACAATACTTCTTCCCTCATTAAACTTAGCATATTTTAATTCTTCATCCTTAAAACACTTTTCTATATGTTTAAAAACAAATTTATATATATCCTCATTTAAATCTAAAGAATATTCATTTAAAACGGGCTCTCCCCCATTGCTATCTAAAATATGTATAACAGCTTCATTTATATTAATATCATTTATATATTCCATTTTCTAAATTTCCTCCAAACCCAAATCATTAACATTTTATATTGTATCATATATGAAATATATTTCATCTGGTAAGATTAATTTCAATTAGTTTTATACTTTGGTAAATTCTGTTATAATGTCTATAAACTGATTGTTATTTTTTTATTTAATTTAACATTTTGTAATATATTTAAGGAGATTTTAAAATATGAGAATAAAAAAAGGTATTATTATTTATTCAATAATAGTAGCACTTGTTGTTATTATTTCTATTTTTTATCGTTATACATATAAAAATTTTAATTCTATACTTTTTGTTAATCATAATTCTAATTACTATTATGCTCTTAGTCATAAAAATCTTGAAGAAACAGGTGATTATAGAATTAAATTTTTTAACTTAATTACATATGATAAACAGACTAAAAAAGAAAAAAAATATAATTTTAAAAACTTAGGAGATACTAAAGATATAGTTATAAATCCATCTAACATGCAATCTTCCGGGGATTGGATAATATTTAAAAGTTATAGTAATGAAGGCTTAACTGGTATAAATATAAATAATGGAGATGTTAAAATTCTAGTTAATAATTTAGTTACTGAAAAAGGAAAAATATATTCTCTAAAAGATTTTTCAGTATATAAAAATAATATTATTTATTCTTATGTATCAAATGATACAACCTATGTTGAAACAATGAATATAAAAAATAATAAAAGAACTGTTATTGCAAAATTTAATAATTCTGCTGATGTACCAGTTGCCATATATGAAGATAAGGCAGCATATATTTCTGATAATAAAATTTATCTATATGATTTAAATAACAATAAAATAATAAAAAAATCTACTAAAAATTATTCAACTGAATTTTTGTTATATAAAGATAAAATATACACTTTTAAATCCACACCTAATAAAAATTCATTAGTTAGTTTGGATTTTAATATGAAAGAAACTGAAATATTAAAAAATATAAATAGAAAAGATAAATTATATTATGACAAAGACAAAATAATATTTAATAACTACTTCTACGATACAAATAATAATCAATTATACATTAGAAAGTTAAACAAAACTTCCTATAAACCTGGAAGACTTATACTTGGAGATTATATATTTGATGGAAATTCTAAATATGAAAAATTAAAAGAAAATAAAAATTATATTAAAGCTTCACCAGAAAATGAAATATACTAATTACTAATAAAAATTTTCTTATAGATAAAAACTTTCTATTGATAATTGTTATTATTAGATATAAAATATAATTAATAGAAAAATATTGAATTTTTTAAAGATTGGAGATGCTTAAATGAAAGATAAAGAAAATTTAACTAAAGAGGATTTTTATGATCAAATTTTAGAAGAGGATAAGAAAGTTGATCCAACAGATCCTTGTAATCCAGCTCATCCAGATTACCCTTGGGTACCTTGTGGTTTAAAAAAAGATAAAAAATAAATTATATAAAATAGGTTGTCAAATATTTTGACAACCTATTATTTATTTTAATAAATTATTTTTATTATTCTGAAACTGTTCCAGCTATATTTACTGCATGGTCTCCTATTCTTTCTAGATTACTTATAATATCTAAAAATATTACACTTCCATAAGCAGTTGTTCTTCCAGTACTAAGTCTCTTTATATGGCTGCTTCTTAGTTCTTTTTCCATAACATCAATGGCATCTTCTAGTTCTCCAAGAAGAGTTGAATTTTTAATACTTCTATCTTCATAAGCTTTTATAGCCATTTCCATAGCTTCTAGAGTATTATTATACATAATATTTAAGTCATGTATATCTTCATCATCATACTTAACCTTCTCATATATCTTTTCCCTTGCAAGGTCTGATATATTTTTGGCATGATCTCCAATTCTTTCTATGTCATTTATTACATTAAAAGCTGATGTTACATCCTTTGTTATATCATCTGATAATTGGGACTCAGACAACTTAACTAAGTAATCTGCAATTTCTCTCTCTAAGGTATTTATAATTCTTTCATTCTTTATAACCTTATCTGAAATAGCTTCATTTCCTTCAATAAAAGCAGTCATTGCAAGCTTAAAATTTTCTTTAGCCTTATATGCCATTCTTACAGTTTCCTTTTCTGCTTGTATTGTAGCTATTACTGGTGTTTCAAGTAACTTTTCATCTAAATATAATGCTCCATTTTTTTCAATATTATCTTCTCCTGGAAGTATTTTATTTGCAATAAATACTAATACATTTGCAAATGGTATTAAAATAATAGTTACTATAATATTAAATATTGTATGAGCATTTGCTATTTGTCTTACAACATTTTCTGGACTAATTACTTGAACAGCTTCAATTAGCCAACCTATAAATGGTAAGAAAATAACAGTTCCTATAATATTAAATAATAAATGTATAATTGCTGCTTTCTTTGCTGTTTTATTTGCTCCCACTGCTGAAAGTAATGCTGTTACGCAAGTTCCTATGTTACACCCTAAAATTATTGGAATTGCAACATAAAGATCTATCGCTCCTGTTGTTGCAAGGGCTATAAGTATTCCTGTTGTTGCTGATGAACTTTGTACTACTGCTGTCATAACTAATCCTGTTATAAGTCCTAAGAACATATTATTTCCAACTAAAAATACAAAATCCTTAAACATATCTGAGTCTGCAACTGGCTTCATAGAACCTGACATTAATCCCATTCCTAAAAATAATAAACCAAATCCTAATAAAATATTTGCAATATCTCTTCTCTTTTTGCTTTTTGCTACAAGAGAAATAAATACTCCAACGCCAATTATAAATGGAGCTATACTTTCTAAATCAAGTGATACCATTTGAGCTGTTATTGTTGTACCAACATTAGCTCCCATTATTACTCCTGTTGCCTGAATTAAATTCATAATTCCTGCATTTACAAAGCTTACTACCATTACAGTTGTTGCACTTGAACTTTGAATAATTGCTGTAACTAATGCTCCTACTGCAACTCCAACAAATCTGTTACTTGTAAATTTTTCAACTATAGTTTTTAATCTTTCTCCTGCTGCATTTTCAAGGCCATCTCCCATTAGTTTCATTCCATAAAGAAATAAACCTAATCCACCTATTAGGCCTGAAATTATCCCTAATATATTCAATTATATTTTCCTCCAACTCTTTTTCTTTTGCTGCACATTTAATTCTATCCATTCTCGTTCATAAAGTTAATAGTATTATCTAATTATTAAATATTTATTTACATTTATTTTTTATAAATATCTCTATTTATTTAAATTTTAGATAAATCTTTAATAATTAAAATTCTATATAAAATAAATACCAATTTAAAACACAGCATTATAAATTATAATATTTAATTATTTACTTTAATTTCAGTTTATATTCATTTGATATAATATTAAAATAAGACTATGATTTTAAATAATATAAATTTTAAAATAATTATAAAACCTAAAATTAGGAGGATTAAATAATGGGAAAAGAATTAGAAACTAGAGTTATAAACATAGATGTAGAAAAAATTAGAGAAAAATTAGTTAGTTTAAAAGCAGAAAAAGTAAAGTCTGAAAATCAAATAAATGATATATATGACTTTGAAGATGAAAGACTTTTAAAAGAAAAAGGCTATGCAAGAATTAGAACTGTTCATGATCTTATAAATAATAAAGAAATAATATTTATGACAACAAAAAAAATGCTATCTCAAGGTGAGTTTAAAGAAATGGAAGAAAATGAAGTTATAGTAGATAATAAAACTATGGCTGAAGGAATATTTAAATCTTTAGGTCTTGTCCTTCATCAATCTATAAAAAAATATAGAGAAAGTTATAAAGTTTTAGATGGATTAGTAGAAATTGATATAAATGACAAGGACTTTTGTCCATTCCCTTATATTGAAATTGAAACCTCTTCTTTAGAGTCTTTAAATAAAATTTTAGCTTTACTTGGATATACTATAAAAGATACAACATCAAAAACTATTTATGAATTAATTGATGAATATAATAAAAATCACAAATAAAAAAATGGCTGGGCAAAGTTTATACTAAGTCCAGCCATAATTTTTATAGCTAATATAATATATTATATTCTACCATTATAATTTTGCTAAATCTTTTGAAGGTCCAAACATTTCATAATGTATAGAATCATCTTTTATTCCCATTCCCTTTAATATATCATATATATATTTCATAAATCCTAAAGGTCCACAGAAATAAAAGTCTCCATCCTTAGGTAAATTTTCTTCAATCCACTCTTTAGTAATGAATCCAACTTCATCATAATCTTCACCTAATACATCTGATTCTAATGGAGTTTGATAGAATACTCCTGTCTTCATATTTTTATTATTTTTCTTTAATTCTTTAATTTCATTTTTAAAAGTATGTTGAGTTGAATTTAATACTGCTTGAACAAATGTAACATCCCTTTTATCTTCTAAAGCTTGATATAACATAGCCATAGTTGGAGTTACTCCAATACCACCACTTATTAAAACTACTGGCTTATTACCTTCTTTTAATATAAAATCTCCAAGGGGATCTGTTATAAATATTGTATCTCCTATATTTACTTTATCATGCATATATCTAGATACTAATCCATGTTCTTCTCTTTTAACACTAATTCTATAAAAATCTGAACCTGGCTTCATTGATAAGCTATATTGTCTTATAGCTCCTTTATTTTCTCCCTCTTTAATTGGATTTACTGATATAAATTGTCCTGGCATACTTTTCTTTAATTTGCCACCATCTTTTGGTCTCATATAAAAAGATGTAACTACATCATTTTCTTTTACTTTATTAAATATTTCTACTTCTTTCATATTAATCATAGTATAAGTCCTCCCTTAAGTTCTAAATTCTTTATACTATATTATATCATATTTTATTATTAACAAATAATAATTATTAATTAATAACATATTATTAACATTGTTTTATAATTATTTTTCTTTTTCTTAAAATCTTAAACAGACTCTGCAATATTTACTGAATGGTCTCCTATTCTTTCTAGATTACTTATAATATCTAAAAATACTACACTACCATAAGCAGTTGTTGTTTTACCCGTGCTAAGTCTTTTTATATGATTACTTCTTAATTGTTTTTCCATATTATCTATATCATTTTCTATTTTATTTAATTGTTCCTTATCCTTTACAATATTATCTTCATAAGATTTTATTGACATTTCCATAATTTTTAATGCACTTTCATACATCATATTTAGTTCCTTTAAATCTTCATCATCATATTTAATTTTTTCATATATTTTTTCTCTTGCAAGTTCTGAAATATTTTTGGCATGATCTCCTATTCTTTCAATATCATTTATTATATTAAAAGCTGAAGTTATATCATTTGTTAACTCATCTGACAAAGTTTCCTCTGATAACCTAATTAAATAATCAGCTATATCTCTTTCTAATGAATTTATAACTTTTTCATTTTCCATTACTTCATCTGTTAATTTTTCATTATTTTCATTAAATGCCTTCATTGCATTTTCAAAATTTTTCTTTGCTTTATAAGCCATAGTAACAGTAGCCTTTTGTGCCTGAACTGTTGCTATAACTGGAGTATCTAATAATTTTTTATCTAAATAAATATCCTCTCTAACCTTATCACTTTTTTTATCTGGTAATATCTTATTTGCAAGTAATACTAAAACTCCTACAAAAGGTAATAAAATAGCAGTTACTGTTACATTAAATATTGTATGTGCATTAGCAACTTGCCTTGGTATATCATCTGGACTTATGTATTGAACTGTTTTTATTAAAACTCCAATAAAAGGTATAAATATAATTGTTCCGATTACATTAAATAATAAATGAATAATAGCTGCCTTTTTTGCTGTTCTATTTGCTCCTATAGCTGCCAATAATGCTGTTACACAAGTACCTATATTACATCCTAATATTATTGGAAGTGCAACATAAAGATTTATAGAACCTGTCATTGATAAAGCTATAAGTATACCTGTTGTAGCAGATGAACTTTGTACTATAGCTGTCATTACAAGACCTGTTAATATTCCTAAAAATACATTATTTCCAACTAAAAATACAAAGTCTTTAAAAAATTGTGACTTTGCAATAGGTTCCATAGCATTTGACATTAATCCCATTCCTAAAAACAAGATACCAAACCCTACAAGAATATTTGCAATTTCTTTTCTCTTTTTACTTTTAGAAATAAATAATGTAAATACTCCTAGTCCAATTACAAGTGGTGCAATACTTTCTAAATTAAAAGATACCATTTGAGCTGTTATTGTTGTACCAATATTAGCTCCCATTATTACTCCAGTTGCTTGAATCAAATTCATAATTCCTGCATTTACAAAGCTAACAACCATTACAGTTGTAGCACTTGAACTTTGAATAATAGCAGTAACTAAGGCTCCTACTAAAACTCCTATAAACCTATTACTTGTGAATTTTTCTACTATTCCTTTTAACTTTTCTCCTGCTGCATTTTCAAGACCGTCTCCCATTAGCTTCATTCCATAAAGGAATAATCCTAATCCTCCTATCACTCCTGAAATAATACCCAAAATTTCCAAAATTCCATCCCTCCAAGTTTTTATTTGGCAATTTACTTTTTTTCAATTTTTTAATAATACTATATTTTTATATTAACTTTTCATTTCAAGTAAAGTCTATCATAAAAAATTTTTAATTAACTAAATTTAACATAACATTAATATTAGTTAATATAGTTTTAATAATAAATTCTATTAATTTATCTAAAAAGATAACCTAAACCTTCAAAATGTACTTTTAATCATAAAAAAAATAAAAGGAACCATTAAGTATATTAAATACTTAATAGTTCCTTTACAAAAGACTATGTATTATAGTCCTTCCATCTCTAAACTTTTTCTTACAGATATCATTACAAATGGTATGTAAATTAATACTGATACTGCTATACAAATAATTGCAGTTACTCCACCCATTAATGAATTAGTTGAAATTATAGCTCCAAGTACTGGAGGTGTTACCCAACTTGCTACTATTGCTACTGGTGGAACAAAACCTATTACAGTTAAAACATAGGCTATAGTTGCAGAAGCAATTGGTGCTAATATAAATGGTATAAAATATATTGGATTTAAAACTAATGGCATACCAAATGTTACTGGTTCATTTATATTAAAACATCCTGGTGCTAATCCTAGTTTTGCAATCATCATTTCTTGCTTTGATTTTCTACCTACCATAAATATAGCTATTAATAGTGCAATTGTTGTACCAGACCCACCCATATTTACATATGAATCTATGAATTGGCTATTTATTATATTTTGTGGAATTTTTCCTGCATTAATAGCTGCTGTATTAGCTAATGTCATTGGTAAAAGTACAGCATTTACTACTGGTGCTATTATATTTGATCCATGTATTCCAAAGAACCATAATAATTGTTGAACTAAAATTAATACTACTATTCCGCCAAAGCTACCAACTACTCCTTCTAATGGTTTTTGAATAGCTGCAAACAATGATGCAAATACATCATCAATTCCGATTGCTCTAAATATAAGTACTACTGCAGCTGCTATTATTAATACTATAATTGATGGTAATAATCCAGCAAATGATCTTGAAACTGCTGGTGGTACTCCCTCTGGCATTTTAATAACCAATTTAGGATTTCCAATAAGTCTTATGTAAATTTCAGTTGCACATAAGGCTACTATAATTGCAATAAATAATCCAGCTGATCCTAAAAATTGAAGTGAAAATCCAGTTCCTTCAACTAATTTAAGAGGTGCTTGTGGATAAAGGATAAAGAATACTCCAAGGGAAACAATAGCTGCTCCAACACCATCTTTATCATAACTTCTAGCTAAATGATAAGCTATTGTACAAGTAACCAAAATTGACATAATTGCAAAGGATCCATTCCAAATAGCTCCTCCAAAATCCTTCCAATGCTCTCCAAAGATTTTAAGCATAAAATCTTGATAAGGTTTCCATCCTATATTATTAATTAATACGGCAAAAGACCCTGCTATAATTAAAGGCATAATAGTAACAAAACCATCACGGATAGCAACTAAATGTCTTTGTGAGCCTATTTTAGCTGCTATAGGTACGAAATACTTTTCCATCCATTCCATAAACTTTTTCATAAATAATTCCCTCCCATAATTTTTAGAATTGCTAAATTATTTCTAAATATTTTATTCTTTTATTACTTAATATAATTTCTTTTTGAAATAATCTAAAAATTCCTTTTTGATTTTAATTATTTATTCTTACACTTTATATATAGCAAAGTGTATGCCAAAAATTTTCTTCCCTATTTTAGAGAAAATTCACCAATTTTATAGGTTAATTTTAAATTTAATTTACACACTGTCTTTTAATCTGTGTAAAAGCTTTTACACAGATATACACTAATTAAATTCTCTGTGTAATTAAATTAAATGTTTATTTTATTTATATTTAAATTTTATAAGCAATAAAAAATAAGCTCTTTAAAATCTATATAGACCTTAAAGAACTTATTATTAAACTATATTTTTAACTAGTATTTTTTAGATATAACTGCACTAATATCTTAATAAAAACTTACATAAAAAAACAGCTTATTTTTAAAGTACTTTTCCTTCAAATTCACTTATTCTTTTAACTTCCTTCATAAGTCTGTTAAAGCTTTCAGGTTTTATTGATTGCTGTCCATCACTTAATGCATTTTCAGGATCATTATGAACTTCTATCATAAGTCCATCTGCTCCTGCCATTATTGCAGCCTTTGCTAATGGTTCAACTAAATACCAATATCCTGCTGCATGACTTGGATCAACTATAACAGGTAAATGACTAAGTCTTTTAACAACTGGAATAGCACTTAAGTCTAATGTATTTCTTGTGGCTGTTTCAAAAGTTCTAATTCCTCTTTCACAAAGAATTACATTATCATTTCCACCAGCCATTATGTACTCAGCTGCCATAAGCCACTCTTCAATAGTTGCAGCTATACCTCTTTTTAAAAGTATTGGAGTTTTTGTTCTTCCAACTTGCTTTAAAAGATCAAAGTTTTGCATATTTCTTGCTCCAATTTGTATAACATCAACATTTTCAACAAAATCATCAATGTAGTCTGTTGACATAAGCTCTGTAACTATTGGAAGTCCTGTAACTTCCTTTGCCTTTTTTAAAAGTTTAAGTCCATCAAGTTCTAAACCTTGAAAGCTATATGGTGATGTTCTTGGTTTAAATGCTCCCCCTCTTAAAAAAGTTGCTCCTGAATCCTTAACACTTTTTGCAATACTAATAATTTGTTCTTCACTTTCAACTGAACAAGGACCTGCCATAACACCAATGTGTCCTCCACCAATTTTATTTCCAAGAACATCTACTATTGTATCCTCTGGTTTAAATAATCTATTTGCCTTTTTAAAAGGTTCTTGTACTTTAACTACCTTTTCTACCCCATCAAATCTTAAAAGTTTATTTGGATCTATTATTGAAGTATCGCCCATAACTCCAACTATTAAATATGATCCTCCTCTTGATAGGTTTGTTCTAAGCCCTAACTTTTCTACACATTTACTAACCTTATCTATATCATCTGAATTAGCATTTGTATTCATAACAATTATCATAAAATATCCTCCTAAAACACTTCTTAGAAACACCTACTATACTTTCTATCCTAACCTTTGTCTAAATTATATTATCTATTTAATAATGCCTCCATTGCAAGTACATATCCAAATTCACCAAAACCTGAAATCTGACCAACACAAGCTGCTGCTGTAACTGATGTTTTTCTAAATTCATCTCTATTTTGTACATTTGATAAATGCACTTCTACTGTATCTATACTTACACTTTTTATTGCATCATAAATTGCATAACTATAGTGAGTATAAGCTCCTGGATTTATTATAATACCATCAAACTCTTCAAAATAAGCTCTTTGAATGACATTTATTATTTCTCCTTCAATATTACTTTGGAAAAGAGTTATATCTACTTTTCTCTTTTCCCCTTCCTTTTTAATATATTCTTCAACCTCTTTAAAGCTTTTAGCTCCATAAATTTTCTTTTCTCTTATACCAAGCATGTTTAAGTTAGGACCATTTATAACCATTAATTTCATAATTAATTACTCCTTAATCTTTCCCTTTAACTTTAATTTAGTTAAATCAATTGTATCTCTTAAAAATCCTTCATTAATAACTTCTATATTAGAACAATTTTTGTATTTTTCAAATCTTTCCTCATAAAGGCTATATAATTTATCTTTTCCAGATTTAAGTAAAGGTCTTTTTGAAATATCAATATCCTTTAAAATTTTTTCAATTGGTCTATTTATAAATACAATGATACCATGTTCCTTTAAAATATTTATGTTAATATCTTTTTTAATTACTCCTCCACCAGTTGAAATTACACATCTCTTTTTTTTTGTAAGTTCTAAGCAGGCTTTAGTTTCTAATTTTCTAAAGGCATCTTCTGACTTTTTAAATATATCTTTTATTTGTATTCCTTCATTTTTTTCAATATATTCATCCATGTCATAAAAATTGTATTTTAACTCCTTAGCTAAAATTCTTCCTATTGTAGTTTTCCCACATCCTGGCATACCAATAAGGATAATTTTATCTCTCTTTTTCATAACTTCTCCTTGATTTAAACTCTTTAATAAGTTTGTTATATATATCTATTATAACCTTTTTATCAATAGTTTTATCTTGCCAAATCTCCTCTGCTTTGACGGCTTGACCTACAAGCATCATAAGACCACTACAAGTAATTTTATTATTTTCCTTGCCTAATTTAAGGAACTCTGTTTCTAATGGATTATATATTAAATCAACTAGTACATCATAATTTTTTATTATCTCTAAAGTAACTGGTGAATCCTTCATTTTAGGATACATACCTACAGGAGTAGTATTAATAATAATATCCCCTAAAACTCCCTTTAAATCTTTGTATTCTATTACTTTTATTTTTTCTTCATTTTTGTATAAATCTTTTTTCTTTCTACTAACTAATAGTATTTCTGATACATGAGAGTCTAAAAGATAAGTAATTACTGCCTTACTTGCACCACCAGTTCCAAGTACAGTAACTTTTTTTTCTGTTACATTAATATTTTTATCCTCTAGCATATATTTAAATCCATAATAATCAGTATTATAACCTATAAGTTTTCCTGATTTATTAAAAATGGTATTAACTGCTCCAATATTTTTAGCTTCTTTAGATATTTCATCTAAATATTCAATGACCTTTTCTTTATATGGAATTGTAACATTTACTCCTCTAATAGTTAAAGTTTTTAATGCCTCTTTTAAGTTTTCTATATTTTCTTTAGGTATTTCAAATAACCTATAACTATCATTAACATTAAGAGTTTCAAAAATCATATTATGTATTTTAGGTGAAATAGAATGAGAAAGTTTTTCTCCTATAAGTCCATAAAAATTAACTTCATTATCACTTTTTTCTTCTACCTTACCTAATTTTCTTTTTTGTAAATCCTTAGATACTTTCATTAAATTTATAAAAAATTCTTCAATTTCTTTAGTGTAATCTTTATTTTCTAATCTATCAACATTTTTTTTAATTACTTTTTTTTCTCGCTCTTCATTAAATATTGGAAGATTGTTTTCTTTTTTATATTCCGCTACCTTTAACACCACATTCATTCTTTTTTCAAATAACTTTGTTATTTCATTATCTATTTTATCTATTTCTTTTCTGTAGCTCTCTAAAGATTTCATTGTTATCTTCCTTTCAAAAGTTCTAAAATTCCAATGGCAGAAACACTTTCTATAACTGGAAGTGCCCTTTGAACTATACAAGGGTCATGTCTACCTTCTATTTTTAGTTCCTCTTCCTTTTTACTTTGTAAATTTATTGTATGTTGAGGTTTTGAAATAGAAGCTGTAGGCTTAATTGCTACTTTAAATATTACTGGCATTCCATTTGTAATTCCTCCAAGTATTCCTCCATTATGATTTGTCTTTGTTCTAATCTCGTCTCCATCATAATAAAATTCATCATTTGCCTCTGAACCTTTAAGTTTTGAAATATTAAATCCATCTCCAAACTCTACCCCTTTAACTGCTGGAACAGAAAATAAAAGATGTGATAAGGTAGATTCTACAGAATCAAAAAATGGATTTCCAATACCTGCATTTATGTTAACTACCGCACATTCAATAACTCCTCCAACAGAGTCTCCAGAAATTTTAGCATTTAATATTTCATTTCTCATATCATCTTCTAAAGATGAATTTACAAGAGGTAACTCCATATTTGGAAGGTTTTTTATTAAATTTCCATCTATATTTGTAGGGTTAAAAGAATCATCACAAATAGAACCTATACTTTTAATATGAGCTACTATTCTTATTCCCTTACTTTCTAATATTTGCTTACATATTGCCCCTGCAAATACTAAAGGTGCTGTAATTCTTCCAGAAAAATGTCCTCCCCCTCTATAATCATTAAATCCCTCATATCTAATATTACCAGTATAATCTGCATGACCTGGTCTCATTAAAGTTTTAAGTTTGCTATAATCCTTTGACTTTTTATCACTGTTTTTTATTATTCCACAAAGAGGAGTTCCAGTTGTCCTTCCATTAAATAGCCCACTTAAAATTTCAATTTTATCTCCTTCTTTTCTTGCCGTTGAAATAGAGCTTCTTCCTGGTGCTCTTCTTTCCATTTCAAAATTTATTCTATCTATATCTAATAAAAATCCTGAAGGAAGACCATCTATTGTAATTCCAATGCCTTCTCCATGGGATTCACCAAAAATTGATAATCTTATGTTATTTCCCCACATTCCACTCATTAAATTGTCCTCCTAACCTTTTAAAATCTTCAAAAAATTTAGGGTAAGATTTAGAAACACATCTATAATCTTCTAGTATTATTGGATTTTCACACCTTGTAGCTGCAATAGATAGCATCATTGCTATTCTATGATCTTTATGACTCCAAACAGAAACGCCACCCTTAAATTCTTTAATTCCTTCAATTATTAATCCATCCTCTATTTCTTTTATTTTGCCACCAAGCTTTGAAAGTTCTAAATTAATAGCTGAAAGTCTATCACATTCTTTTATTCTAAGTCTTTTAGCATTTATAATTTTTGTTTTTCCTTCTGAAAGACAAGCAACTACTGAAAGTATAGGAATTATATCTGGACAACTTGAAGCATCAATAATAGTTCCTTTAAGCTTATTTGAAACTCCAATTATTCCAGAATTACTTAAACTTAACTTTTCATTATTAAATAATACTCCCATTTTCTCTAATATTTCAATAACTTCCTTATCCCCTTGAAGGGACTCTCTATCTAATCCTTCACATATAACTTCATTACCTAATGCATCTCCACATAAGAAAAAAGCTCCTTGGGAGTAATCTCCCTCTACTTTATACTCTCTTCCCTTATATTTTTGATTTCCTTTAATATTAAACTCTCTATAATTATTATTTTCTACAATAACTCCAAAATCTTTAAGAGCTTTAATAGTTAAATCTATATATCCCTTTGATTCAAGTGGTCCCTCAATAATTATTTTTGAGTTTCCTTCTAAAAGTGGAAGAGTAAACATAAGTCCTGTTATAAACTGTGAGCTTATATCTCCTCTAACATGAAATTCTCCATTCTTTAACTTTCCTTCAGTTTTAAGAATTACTTCTCCTTCATTATGTAAATATTTAATTCCCTGCTCATTAAAAATATTATAATAAACATTAAGAGGTCTCTTACCTAAGTTTCCTCTTCCAATAAATTTATTTTTTCCATTATCTAAAGATGCAATTGGAATTAAAAATCTAAGGGTTGAACCAGATTCATTACAATCTATAATTCTTTCTCCCCTTTTCATATTCTTTATGTTTATACCTTTTACAATTAATCTTTTATCATCTAATTTAATTTCTGCACCTAAGGCTTTCATTCCATTTATTGTTGCAATTATATCATCTGATAAATCTATATTTTTTATTATACTTTCATCTTCACTAAGAGCTGCACAAATTACTGCCCTGTGAGCCATACTTTTTGAAGGAGGAATAATTACTTCTCCCTTAAGTTTATTATTATATATTTTAAGACTTTCCATACTCTTAAAATTTCTCCTCCTATCTAAAGAAATCTACTGTTGTATTATAAATTTTTGCATTTCCTATTTCTTTCATAATTATTATCTTTAAGGTACTCCCCATATTCTTTTTATCTAAAGATATAGTTTCAATTATGTCTTCCATATCATTAATTTCTACATTATAAGGAAGATCATATCTTATTAAAATTTCTTTAACCTTATCTGATAAAATTTCCTTTGTTAATCCCTTTTTCTCTGCAAGCCTTGTAATTAAATACATTCCAATACTTACACCTTCACCATGGGTAAACTTTGAAAAACCATAATGTTTTTCAATAGCATGACCTAATGTATGTCCAAAATTTAAAACCATTCTTTCTCCAAGGTCTTTTTCATCTTTTTCTACAATTTCTCTCTTAATATTACAACAAGTATAAATTATCTCCTCAATATGTTCCATTACATCTTCTCTATTATTTAAACTATTTAAAAGAAAGTATAAATTTTTATCTTTTATAAAGCCATATTTTATAACTTCACCCATTCCATCTTTATAAAATTTGTCTTCTAAAGTGTTTAAAACATTAGGGTCAATTAAAACTCTCTTAGGTTGATAAAAACTTCCTACTAGATTTTTACCTCTATCTAAATCAACTCCAACCTTTCCTCCAACACTACTATCAACTTGTGAAAGTAGTGATGTTGGTATTTGAATAAAGGAAACTCCCCTTAAATATGTTGCAGAAACAAAACCTCCAAGGTCTCCAACAACACCTCCACCTAAAGTAATTATTAAATCCTTCCTTGTTAGTTTAAAATCTAATAATTTATCATATATTAAAGGTAATGTATTAAAAGATTTACTTCCTTCCCCTGGTTCCACTGCATATTTAGCTACATTAAATCCATCTTTTTTTAAAGAATTTAAAACTATATCACCATAAAATTTATCTACATTTTTATCTGTAATAATAAATATTTTTTCTCCATTAAAAACCTTTCTTACACTTTTAGAAACATCTTTAATTAATCCTTTTTCTATTTCTATATTATAGGAGTTTTCTCCTAAATCCACTAATAATTCTTTCATAAAAATACCTCTTACTTTATAAAATAGGAGCTAATAATCTAATAATAGACTCCATAATTCTTCTTCCTCTTGGTCTATTAACAAATTCCTCTAATATAACCTCAGTTGAATATTCTAAGTCCTTCATAAATTGCTCTTCACAAACCTTTGCTTCATGCTCATCAAATATAAATGCATTAACCTCAAAATTTAAACTAAAACTTCTTATATCCATATTAGCAGTTCCAATACTTACAACAGCACTATCAACTACTAAAGTTTTTGCATGAATAAATCCATTTTCATAATAATAAACTCTAGCTCCAGCCTTTAATAAGGCTCCTATATAAGAATCTGCTGCCCATTTCATAAATCTATGGTCTGGATTTCCTGGAATAAGTATTCTAACATCCACCCCTGATAAAGCTGATATTCTTATTGCTTCTAAAATAGGTTCATCTGGTACAAAGTAAGGTGATGTTAAATATATATTTTTCTTTGCATTATTAATCATTTTAAGATAAGCATTTTTAATGTATTCCTCATTATGATCTGGTCCACTTGTTACTATTTGTATTCCAACTTCACCATCTTCATAATCTTTATGAGGCATAAATTTACTAAAATCTTCAATATCTTCTTCTGATGCATAACACCAATCTAAAAGAAATCTTTCATTTAAATCATTAACAGCATTTCCTTTTATTCTTATATGGGTATCTCTCCAAAATCCTATTTTTTCATCTAAACTTATATATTCATCTCCAACATTAAAGCCACCAACATAGCCATACTCTCCATCAATTACAACTATTTTTCTGTGATTTCTATAATTAATACGTGTATTTATATGAGGAAGTATCCCTGGAAAGAATATTGCAAACTTACCACCTAGCTCTAAAAATAGCTTTAATTTTCTTTTTGTTATTGTATAAGAGCCCATACTGTCTACTAAAAGTCTTACTTCAACACCTTCAGCTAATTTTTCTTCTAAGGCTTTAATTACCTTTGCTCCTATTTTATCTTTTCTAAATATATAATACTCAATATGTATATATTTTTTTGCATTTTTTATATCCTCTAGAAGTTGTTTGAATTTATCCTCTCCATTTACATATATATCAATATCATTTCCTACTGTATATCTTGCCCCACTATTGTTATAATTCATCTTTCTAAGGTCTAGAAATTGTTCTCCTCCATCATGACCACTATTATCATTTAATAGTTCATTTAATTCTTTTTTCTTATGTACATCCCTTATTATTTTACTTTTAAAAAGCTTTTGTCTACTAAAATTCTGTCCAAGAATTATATATATTAAAAAGCCAAGTCCTGGCAACAATATAAATATCAAAAGCCAAGCCCAAGTTGTTGTAGGGTCTTTTCTTTCAATAAATATTAATGAAAATGCCAATACAACATTTAAAAATAATATTACTCCAATGACTGTTAGATGAACGCTCACTCTTGCTTCCTCCTATAAAATTATATTTACCTCTCATAAATACTATGTTTATTTTAAATTTTATCCTTTATTTAATAGTTTTATTTATTTATTATAGCCTTTTTCAAAAATCCAATCAAACATAAAGATTTAAATATTTTTATGTATTTGTATTAATAAAATTAATGGGAAAATAAATTTTTTTCTATATCTAAAACAAAATAAATAAAAAAAGCAAAGTAATAAACTAATAAGAATATTACAATAAATTCTTAATAAAATTGTATCACTTCTTAAAATTTACTATTTTGCTCCTTTTATTTATAAATTATATTTCTAATTAAATCTAATTTAAAATTATGATAGTTTTACTATAGTTATTCTTGTAAGCAAATAACTCAAACAATATTTACTTCCATTTATAAGCTTTATTTCACCTTCACCACACATACATTCATCTATATTTATTATTGCTGAACTAGCTAGATTTATAAGCATCCCTTTCCTACCTATTTCTCCTGCAGCAATACTAAATATTTCTTCATTTACACAAAGCCTTAGTTCTGCAATAACACCAGACTCTCCTGTTACTGAGGATGAAAAATTTATTAAATAACAACCTTCAGTAACTTTTATACATGGAGAACCTTCCTCATGACTTATAGAATCTCCACAAATATTTACATTATTATTTAATGGGATAGGACATTGTCCTGAAATCATCTGGCAATTGTTTGATGTTATATATGCATTTTCACAAGTACACGAACTTCCACAGTCTCCTTTAGGACCAATAGGGCCTCTTATTCCCCTTGGACCTATTGGTCCCATTTCTCCCTTAGCTCCAATTTTACCTTGTGGTCCTTCTGGCCCCTCAATTCCTCTAGGACCCATTGGTCCAACTGGTCCTATTGGTCCCATTTCTCCTCTTTCACCCTTTGGTCCTTCAAATCCTCTTGGTCCTTGGGGACCCATTGGTCCTGGAATTCCTTGTTCTCCTATTGGTCCTTCTTTTCCTTCTCTACCCTCCGGTCCAGTAGGTCCTTTTTCTCCTCTTTCACCTTGAAAACCTCTTTGTCCTCTCTCTCCAATTGGTCCCCTTGGTCCCTCTGGTCCTACTGGTCCCATTTCACCTTCTTCTCCCTTTTCTCCTCTTAATCCTCTTAATCCTGTTGGTCCCTGTGGTCCTATTGGTCCCATTGCACCTTCTGGTCCTACTGGACCTTCTTCTCCTCTTGGTCCTTCTGGTCCTATTGGCCCTATTTCACCCTGTTCTCCTTGAGGTCCTTGAAATCCCCTTGGGCCTCTTGGTCCTTCAGGTCCTATTGGTCCTATTTCACCCTTAGGTCCTACCATACCTCTTTCTCCCCTTAATCCCGTTGCTCCTCTTTCTCCCTCTGGCCCTTCCGGTCCTACTTCTCCTTGTTCACCTGGATCTCCCTTTAATCCTTGTATTCCTTGTGCACCTCTTGGTCCTTGAGGCCCTGTTACTCCTACTTTTCCCTGAGGTCCAACTAATCCTTGGGGGCCTCTTTCTCCTCTTGGTCCAGTTGGACCCATTATTCCTTGTGGTCCTATTGGTCCCTCTTCACCCTGTTCACCTGGATCTCCCTTTAATCCTTGTATTCCTTGAGATCCTCTTGGTCCTTGAGGCCCTGTTGCTCCTGTTGGTCCCATAGCTCCCATTTCTCCAGTTTCGCCTTTAAGTCCTTGTAATCCTGTTGGACCCATTATTCCTTGTGGTCCTATTGGCCCTTCTTCTCCCTGTTCACCTGGATCTCCCTTTAATCCTTGTATTCCTTGAGATCCTCTCGGTCCTTGTGGTCCTGTTGCTCCTGTTGGCCCTGTTGCTCCTACTTCTCCTTGTATCCCTTGTGCTCCTTCTGGTCCTTGTATTCCTTTAGGACCTTCTGCTCCTTCTGGTCCTATTTCTCCTTTTACTCCCATTAATCCTTGAGGTCCTTGTATTCCAATTGGCCCTTCCGGCCCTTCTTCTCCCCTTGGTCCTTCTATTCCTCTTGGTCCTTGCATCCCCTCTGGTCCTACTGGTCCCATTTCTCCTGGTGGTCCCATTGGACCTTGCTGTCCTCTTATTCCCTCTTTTCCTTGTATTCCTCGTTCTCCCTCTTCACCTTGTATTCCCATAGGCCCCATTGGTCCCCTTTCTCCTATAGGTCCTGCTGGTCCTTGACATCCTCTATCTCCTTGTAAACCTCTTGGTCCTATTGGCCCTATAGGTCCAATGGCTCCAATTGGACCTATAGGTCCCTCTTCACCTCTTGGTCCTTCTGGTCCTATTGGTCCAACAGGTCCAACTTCTCCTCTACAACCAATTGGTCCTTGAGGTCCTCTTGGCCCCTCTGGCCCTACTGGTCCTGGAATTCCCTCTGTACAAATAATACAATCATTTCTATAACAAACATTTAATACTGGACCACTACTACATCTTGAAGATTCAAATAAAACTTCTCCTAAATCATTATTTGAAATAACTAAAGTAATTCCATGATTTTCAATGTGTCCTTCAATCCATTCTCTTACAAGATCTGTTACATCAATATTTATATATTTATTTTCACATTTTTCATCAATTAATATTTCTCTCCTAAAAACCTTAGTTAAAGGCGCCGATTTATAATTAACTGTTTTATAATCATAGCTTGATAAATTATATAAAAGGTCAATACAAACGCCTTCACTATTACAAGAATGAACTCCTTTTACACAAAGCCTAAGTTCTGCATGTTTAATATCACACTCAAAGAAAGACTTTAAAAACTCAAATTTAATTAAAGAATTACTATATTCTAATGTAGAATCGCAGTCTTCATATTTTGAAACTAAAAGATTTTTTTCTCTGGAAAAATTTTTATTTGGATAATTGGAAGAAACAAAAGTATCATTTTTTGTTTTGATATTTTTGCTACTCAAAAAATCACCACCTTTAAATAATCACTACATTATATTCTTTAATCTTAACTTTGTTATTCTAAAGAAATTTTATTATTAGATTATATATCCCAAGTTAATATCCTTTTTACACTTCTTTCCTTTATATTCTTTTCTTTCATTTGATTTTTTAAAAACTTCCTATTATATTCAATTTTTTCTTTAGGTGCAGAATATAAATCTGCAAGTTCATTATAATAATAAGATTTTTCAATATCTCCTATTAATGAATAACAAACACAAAGTTCTATAGCAGGAACCCATGTTGAATAAATATTATTATTAAACCCTAAATTATCTTTATCCTCATCTAAGTCTAAAGCTCCTTTAAAATAAATTATTCCTTCATTAATAATATTTTTAGAAACAAAACATTCTCCAAGTAAACATAACATTTCACTATTTGGCGAATATTTTTTTAAAGAATTAAAAATAAAATCTATTCTCTCATCAATTGGAGACTGTAAAAACTCAAGACACCTTACTAAGTTTATAGTAGCTCTTTTTGAATCTTCAAACCAAATATCTTCTTTATTTAATGCTTCCTTATATTTTTCTGATGCTTCATAGTATAGATTATTATCATAAAGCTCATTTGCATAATAAAATATATCCCTTGTTGTAAATACTTCTCCCTTATCTTCCATGCCTTTAAATATTAAAAGATTTCTATTAGTTCTAACTTTCTTTTTGTCATGATTTATTGTTATATCACTTTGAATTATTTTTCCAAAAACATTTAGATATTCATGTACATATCCTATCCAATTAAAATTTTTGTTTCTTTTAACAAGTCTATTACGTCTAAGTGAATATATAGTTTTACCTGCCTCATTTCTAACTAATGAATAGTTCATCATAACAGAATCTGTACTTTTATCTAATTCTTCTTTTAATATCATTAATTTTTCAATATTCTCTTCATCAATATAATCATCTCCATCAAGCCAAAGTATATAATCTTTAGTTCCTTTGCTAAAGGAATAGTTCCTTGCCTTTGAAAAATTATCTTCCCATTTAAAGTCATAAAGTTTTGCGCCAAAGGATTTTGCTATTTCCTTCGTATTATCTGTTGACCCAGTATCTACAATTACTATTTCATCCACTAAATCACTAACAGATCCTAAACATCGTCCTAATGTTTTTTCTTCATTTTTTACAATCATACATAAACTTATGGTTATCAAATAACTCCACCTCTTTATAAAGATATAATTTCACATACTATATTCTATAAATTAATTTTTATAATGTGTTAAAACTTTAAATGAATATATTTCTTGCCCATGACATATTCATTTGGTCCTTTGCATATTAGAAAATATATATTAACAAAAAAGGCTTAGAGAAAAATTTCTCTAAGCCTTTTACTTTTTATATTTTTATGATTTTAAGCGAAATATCTATCTAATAATCCTTTGAATGCTTGACCATGTCT
>NZ_JAUSUF010000022.1 GCF_030813415.1 Eubacterium multiforme
CCTACTATAATTTTACAATGGAGGTTTTTTATTTTCTACTCACCGCTGAAAGCTTTTTAGAACCACCCGCATAGCAGGTGGTATTCTAAATACAACAAAAAAAGAAGGATATTTATATTAAATATCCTTCTTATGGTAGGGCGTATAGGAATCGAACCCATAATGTACCGTCCGTAGCGGTATGTTATATCCATTTAACTAACGCCCCATATAACAGATATATTTTATCATAAAAATTTATGTAGTGCAAACCTATTCTAAATTGATATACTAAGTAAAGAATCTAAATAACAAACTCTCTATTAGTATATCAATATTTATAAATATATATCCGAAAATTCTATTTCTAATAATTGAACCTTATTTCTTTCTTCCTCAAATTTAATTTCTTCAGATTCAATTTTTTCATTAGGTAATGTAATTATAAAATTAGAGCCATATCCTAGCTTACTTTCTAAACTTACACTTCCTCCATGTAATTCAACTAAAGACTTAACTAAGTCTAATCCTATTCCACTTCCTTTATATTCGCCATTTGTATTTACTTGATTAAATCTATTAAATATATTTTTTTGATCCTCTTTACTAATTCCAATTCCATTATCCATAAAACTTATCTTTACTAACTTATTATCTATCATAAGAGTTATATATATAAAATTTTCACTTTCTGAAAATTTTATAGCATTTGAAATTAAGTTTATACAAATTCTATCAAGAGCCTCTGGGTCTATAGCTACTATACATTCCTCTTTATTTGTATCAAAAATAAGTGTTAAGTTTTTTTGCTTAGCATATTTATCAATGGATTCTATAGTTCCTTCAATAAATCTAACTATTTCTATATTTTTCTTTTTTATTTCAAAATGATTTTTTTCTAATTTTGTAACATCCATTAAGTTATCTATTAACTTTAACATCTTATAACTATTTCTCCTAAGCATTTTAAGATATTCTGTTTCTTTTGTATTATACAATTCATTATTCTTTTTAATTGATTCTAGCATTTGATTAACACTCATAATAACATTCAATGGAGACCTTAAATCATGATATATATCTAATATAAATTTTTCTTGCATTTCTTGTTTATTTTTTAATTTTTCTATAAGTACAATCATATCTTTTTTAGACAATTCATTTATATTATCTTTAATTTTATTTTGAATCATACCTTTACCTACCTTAATCAACAACATAATACAGTTAAATTTTAGCATTATTTTCCAATTTAAACAACCATTTTTTTGTATTATATCCTAAATTTGCATTAATTCTTTATTTAAAATAAAATTATTATATATTAGGTTATTAAATTTCTAAATTACTGGTATAATTTAATGGCTTATATTTATAATTATATCTTAGCAAAATTTAACCTATTATATAAAAGGAGGTTTTAAATATGAATAATTTTGTTATAATGACAGATTCTAGTTGTGATTTACCAGAAAGCTTTATTAAACAATTTTCTATAGAATACATAGGCCTTATTTGTAACTTTAATAATAAAGATTTTATTGAAGATTGTGGTAAATCTTTAAGTTATTCTGAATTTTATAATGATTTAAGAAAAGGTATTATGCCTACTACATCACAAATAAACAGTTTTAGATTTTATGAAGTATTTGAGAAATATGCAAAAGAAAATATACCTGTAGTGTATATAGCATTTTCTTCAGCCTTAAGTGGTACTTATAATAGTTCCTTAATTGCTAAAGAAGAGATATTAGAAAACTATCCTAATGCGGATATTTCAATAATAGATAGTAGATCAGCATCTCTTGGAGTTGGTCTTTTAGTGTATGATGCTTGTAAACTTAAAGAGTCAGGCGCTTCTAAAGAAGATATTGTTAATTATTTAAAGGATACTAAACTTAAAGTAAATCATTTATTTACAGTTGATGATTTGAACCATTTAAAACGTGGGGGTAGGATTTCTCCTACAATTGCAACTATTGGTACTCTACTTCAACTTAAACCACTTCTTTATATACCTGATGATGGTACTCTTCAAAACTTTGATAAAGTAAAAGGCAGAAAAAAATCAATTAAATCTTTATTTAATAAGTTTGAAGAAAAAGTAGTGGATCCAAGTAATCAAACTATATTCATATCTCATGGAGATTGTTTAGATGATGCTACTAAGTTAGCAGATATGATAAGAGAAAAATATAATACTGAAGTAATTATTAATTATATAGGTCTTGCAATAGGAAGTCATGCAGGTCCAAATGCACTAACACTTTTCTTTAAAGGTAATAATAGAAATCTTAAATAAAAACATAATTCCCTTTTAAATAGTTAATACTATATATAAACTATTTGAAAGGGGTTTTTATTTATGAAAAGTTTAAAAGGAAGTAAAACAGCAGACAATTTAGCAAAAGCTTTTGCAGGAGAATCTCAAGCAAGAAATAGATATACTTTTTTTGCAAGAGTTGCATCTAAGGAGGGCTACAAACAAATTGAATCTATATTTTTAGAAACAGCAGATAACGAAAGAGCCCACGCTAAAGTTTTTTATTATCTAATGATTAAAGGTTTAGGGAAAAGTGCTCAAATTCATGTTGATACAGATTATCCTATAGGCTTTGGTTCAACATTAGATAATTTACAATATGGGGCCCAAGGCGAAAGAGAAGAATGGGGTACTGCTTATCCTGAATTTGCAAAGGTTGCAGAGGAAGAAGGCTATCCTGAAGTTAGTCACGCCTTCAAGAAAATACTTGAAATAGAAAAGCATCATGAACAGCGTTATTTAGATTTTTATGCTAACTTAAAGGATGATCTTTTATTTAAACGTAATACTACAGAATATTGGAAATGCAGAAATTGTGGTTATATTTACGAAGGAACTGAAGCTCCTAAAATTTGTCCAGCCTGTCAGCATCCACAAGGATTTTTTGAAGTTTTATATGATCTTGAAGCTTATGGAGAAAATAAAAAACAATCAAAATAACATAAAAAATCCTCTACTAAAAAAGCAGAGGATTTTTATAAAATTTATATAACTTTTTATTAATCATATATAGATAAAATTTTTCTAATTAGGAAATACTAAATTTTTATACTATGTTCTTTATAGAACATTAAACTTTGCACAACTTCCATTTTGAGTAGCACTTACCTCAAGTTTTGCATCTAATCTTTCCTTAAGTTCCTCAACGTGAGATATTATACCAACTAATCTGCCACCTCTTTGTAATTCAAGAAGGCTATCTATTGCATTATCAAGAGATTGCGGATCTAATGTTCCAAATCCTTCATCAACAAACATTGTTTCTAAAGATACCCCACCACTACTTGATTGAACAACATCTGAAAGTCCAAGTGCAAGGGATAAAGAAGCCTTAAAGCTTTCTCCTCCAGATAAGGAACTAACATCTCTAGAACTTGCAGTATAGTTATCAAAAATTTCAAGTTCAAGTCCCTTTTGACCTGCTCCTTTACTTTTACTAGTTTTTCTCTTTAACGTAAACCTATCTCCAGTCATCTTTTCAAGTCTTAAATTTGCCGCATCTATTATATCTTGAAAATAAGAAGCTAAAACATATCTTTCAAAGGATATATAAGGACTCTTTTTACCATTAGCAAGTTCTGAAAGTTCTCCTATTACCTTATATTCCTCTTCTTTTTCTCTAAACTTAGTATTTAATTCCTTAACCTTCTTTAAGACATTCATATTATTTTGAAGAATTGAGTATTCCTCACGAACTTTACTTTCTTTTTCAGTTTTATCTACTGTTAGATTTTTTATAACCTCATTTATTTTTTCTATTTCTAATATTTTAATATCCTTACATTTCTCTGTTAAGTCTTTTACCTTTTCATTTAAAAGTTCCACTTGCTTTTTATATTCTTCTATCTCATTACTTAATTTATCTAAATCTATAATATATTTTTTGCAAGCAATATATTCTTCCAAAGATATAAACCCTTCATTTCTTAAAGCATTATGGAATTTTTCTTTATTTAACTTTATCTCTTCTTTTATTTCTCCAATGTTTTTAGAAATCTCTTTAATTGTTGACTTCTCTCCTTCAAAGGCCTTTATACAATTATCCCTATTATTAATTGCTCTTACTAATTTCTTTTTACTCTCTTCAAGTTCTAATTCCTTAGCCCTTATTAATTTAGTTAGTACTTCTACTGTTGATACTTCTTTTGGTATTTCCTTTTGTAAATTCATTATTGAAGTATTAACCCCTTCCAACTTACCAAATAGGCTTTTATCCTCTTTATTTAATTCTTCTATTAATTTTTCAGTATTTTTTATTTCAGTTTCTATATTTTCTAATGTTTTTTCTATAATCTCTTTTTTATTAATTTTATTATTTATACTTTTAAGTTCTTTATTTAAGCTATCTATATCACCTTTTAATTTTATTCCTTTTCCCTTTACCTTCTCATAAATATCCTTATTATATTTATCTTCAACATTTATAATATTTGATATTTTACTTAAAGCCTCATTTACATTTAAAAGATAATTTTTCTTAGTTGAATTTATATCTGTTAATTTTATTATTTGATTATTGTTTTCTTGGTCTAGTTTTTTAAATTCTTCTCTTTTAATTTTAAGTTCTTCCTCTGTTGGAACCTTTAAATTATTATTTATTGCAGGATTTGGATGTTCCAATGAACCACAAACTGGACATGGCATTCCATTTTTTAATGTTTTTGCTAATATACCAGCCTGTTCCTTTCTATATACATCCTCCATATTTTCATATTCTGTTTTTACACCTTTATAAACTTTTTCAAATTCACCATATTTCTTTTCTAAAGAACTATGCTCTCTTAATACTTTTTCATAGCTTTCTATACACTTAAAGACTTTTCTTATATCTTCAATTAATATTTCTTTCTTTTCTATTTCAGTTTTTAAATTAATACTCTTTATTGAAAGGTCATTAATATCCTTTAGAACTTTCTCATTAACTTCCTTATCCTTTTTTAATTCTTTAATTTTTTTATCGTTATTATCTATTTTAGTTTTTATACCTTTAATACTACTATCTAAAGATATTAATAACTTTTTATTATTTTCAAAATCTTTAATTTTAGGTTCCAATCCCTTTAAAATTCCTATTTCTTCTGTTAGTTTAGTTCTATAACCTTCATTATCTTCTTCTGACTTTACTAAAACTTCTAACTTTTTTAATTCTTTTTCTATCTTTTCAATATTTTTAGTTGCTACTTCATTATCTTTCTCTCTTTTTTCTAGTCTATCTTTGCTTTGAATATAGCCCTCTTCAATATAATTAACTTCTTTTGCCTTCTTACCTTTATCAATAACTTTTTTCTTTTCTATAAATATATCTCTTTTAAGTAATAGTTCTTCTAAAGATTTTTTTGCTATCCTTTTTTCTTCTATTAATTTATTATTTTGCTCTCCAATTAATTTTTCTTTATTTTTATTTTGAAGTAATTCTTGTATAATAACTAACTCTTTTTCACTATTTTTATATTCTATTTTTTCCTCATTTATTAATTCTTTAAGGCCTTCTATAACAGCATCAAAATCTATATAGTCTCCAATTGAAATATTATGATTACCCTTTATATTTTCTAAGTAAGTTTTCATCTTATCTTTACATAAATTTCTTTCCTTACTTAACTTAATTGCTTTATCTTTAAGCTCTAATTGAATTCTTTCAAAATTATATGTGTTAAATATTTTTCTAAATATACTTTCACGCTCAACTGAACTTGCAAGAAGTAATTTTTTAAACTCTCCTTGAGGAAGCATTACTATCTGCTTAAACTGTTCCTTTGTAATTCCTAGAACTTCAGTTATTTTCTTAGTAACATTATTAACCTTTGTAATTACCTTTCCATTTGGAAGGATAAGTTCTGCTTCTGCTTCCTTTTCTGTATAACCTTCTCCCCTAGTTTTCTTTCTCATTTGTTTTGGACTTCTTAGAATTTTATAAACTTCTCCTCTAAGTTCAAACTCTAATTCTACATAAGTTTCAGTATCATCATCTGCAAAGTGACTTCTTAAAGAATCATTATCTCTAAACTCCCCACTTGCCTCTCCATATAAAGCATAACTTATTGCATCAAATATTGTTGTTTTTCCAGAACCTGTTGCACCTGTTATAACAAATATATTTCTTCCATTTAACTCTATAAAATCTAACTTTTGCTCCTCTGCATAAGGGCCAAAGGCTGATATTTTAAGATTAATAGGTCTCATAAATTACACCTCCCTTTTTAATACTTCATTTATAGTTTTATTTATAACTTCATCCTTAGCTTCAGTAAATTCACCATTTCCTAAAGCTTCATAAAATTCTTTAAATAATTCCTTTTCTGATTTACTCTTATATCCTCTTTTAGCTGAAGTATTATTTTCATCATAGTTTCTTTTATTTTCCCTAGTTATAAGCATAACATTTTTATATACTGCCCTTAACTTTTCAATTGGATTTATAAGTTCACCTTCATCTAATAATACTGCCTGTATATAATCATCTTTTCCTTCTTTTAAATCTCTTCCTTCTTCTATTAAAGCATCAATTTTTCCTTTTATAATTCTTAAATCCCTTAAAGGCTTAATCTCTTTTAAATTAATTGTTACCTTCTTATTTTCATCTATTTCAAAAATTGTAACACCTTTCTTTTGATTTATTTCTGAAAAGGAATATTTAAGTAAAGAACCTGAATATCTAACTTCTTCCCTTCCTATTTTCTGCCTACCATGTAAATGTCCTAAGGCTACATAATCAAAATAATTAAATATATTGCAGTCTATAAGATCTGTCCCTCCAATAGAAAGTGGTCTTTCTGATTCACTTGTTTGAAGGTGTGCTGCTTCATATTTATTAGTTTCATTTTCCTTTGCTTCATCTCTATATATTGTTACATATCCATGAGCAATTAATATATTTCTCTCTTTCTTATTCATTTTTTCTTCTATAAGATTTATTATACTTTTCATTGCATCATTATGATTTCTTATCTCTTTGTTATCTAAAATTTTCTTAACTACAGAAGGATCTTTATATGGTACTAAATAGAAGTTAACATTACTATCTCCATCTTTAATAACTACCTTCTTGTACAATTCTAAATCTCTTCCTGAAATATATAATCCTTGTTTTTCTAATATTTCTTCTCCAAAAGATACCCTTTCTCCACTATCATGATTACCTGATATAGCTAGTACCTTTATGCCTTTTTCTGTAATAAGTTTACTTAAAACTTCATTAAGTAATTCTACCCCTTCAACAGGTGGAATTGATCTATCATACATATCACCTGCAATTATAAGTACATCTGGCTTCTCTTCATCAATTAAATCCATTAATTTATTTAATATATATTTTTGATCCTCTATCATAGAATATTCATTTACTATCTTTCCAATATGCCAGTCACTTGTGTGAATAATTTTCATATTACCCCTCCTACCACATTAAATATAACTTTATTATATCAAAAGGTCTGTTTCAAAATATAATTTACTTAATAAAAAAAGCAAAAGAATAACCATTATAAATAGTTTATTCTTCTGCTTTTAATTATATATTTTTAAGTTAACCTTATAATTTTTTTATATTGTCTAAAAGATCCTTCTTTATATATCTTAATATGAAAATAACATATATAGTTGCTCCTGCTATAAATGCATTATCAAAATATACACCAGGTCTTATTATTGAAAATGGTAATAATAATATACTTGGTAATGTTCCTGCATAAATTGCTAAAGAATATAGTGCTTTAGATCTAATTCTTAATCCCATTATCATTCCTATTATAATTGAGAATGCAGTTACAAGTAGACAGTTTAATAAGAATGAAACAAAGTATTGAACTATTGTAACTATTATTAAAATTGGTACTATAATTATTGCTAAATACTTCATATCGCTAATAATTGCCTTATTATCAATTGGGCCACTAAATAAATCCTTATAAGCAAATTCCTTATTTAAATTAGCTCCCTGTCCAACTTTAATACCGTCTTTAAGAAATAACACATACATATTTTCATGAACATATATATTCTTTAGAGATTCAGCATCTTTTAAGTCCTTTTTGCTGTCCAAATAAAAAACGCCGTTATTTTCATTAATCTTTATAGGACTGTTCTTCATATTTAATACTCCATCTTTTATTGTAAAATCATATTTTGGATTATTAAATTCACTTATATTTTTCTCAATGGTATTCTTTGCTCTAAATCCCATATAGATTCCTTGTATTCCTCCAATTATAAGACTTAATAAAAGTGCATATAATATAGCTTTTCCAAGGCCTTCTTTTACATATTCAGAAAATGTTTTTATATTATATATATTATTTTTTAGTTTACTAAAAAAATTATCTTTTTTTTCTTTTTCCACTTTTTTTACTCCTTTAAAATCCTTATGTATTTATTTTCTCCTAAATCCTCTTTAATTATAGTACCATACTAATCTATATTATTAAATATTTTATGTTTATTATTCCAAAATATGGTCAAAAATCAAAATAGATCATTTATTTTAGGAGGAATTATATTGTCAGATATAAAAAATAACATAACAAATCAAAATGAAAGCTCTACAGAGTCTAAAAAATTAAAACTTAAAGATAAAATAAACTTTAAAAAGTTAGGAATTATTTCTGTAGCCCTTACTTTAATTATAGGAAGTCTATTAAGTTATCAAGGCTTTAGATATAACTCTTTTATTAATAAGTTTAAAGACTACTTTAATTCAAATGAATATATAACAGCTAATAATCATCTTGTAGTTAATGAAAATTCTAACTTATTTAAATCATTTTTATTAGAAAATGATTTATCAGAGTACTTTAAAAATAAATTAAGCACTTTAAATGAAAAGTTAAGTTTAAATGAAATAACCTCAGATGAGGTAGCAGTTATTGTTAATGAAATTAAAAAATACGCTATATTAGATTCAAGTAGTACAGTATCTGTTGTATCAAATAATAATAGTACTTTATCAAAAGGAATATCTTGTTTTAATGAAGGAAAATTTGAAGAAGCTTTAGATATATTAAAGAAAATACCTAGTACTGATTCCAGTTATAAAACTTCATTAGAATATATATCTAAGTGTAAAACTAAAATTAAAGAAGATTTATTAAAACAAGTAAGTGAATATAAAGATAAGGAATATTTTACTGCTGCAATTAACTTAATAGAAAGTAAATTTAATATATTATCTAAAGATAAAGAACTTGTTGAAAAAATTGAAGAATTAAAATCAGCTAAAGATACTTATTTAGCAAATAATAAAAATTCTTCAGTATCTACCTCTTCTCAGCTTGTAAGTGCTATAAATGTTTCAAACATAAACACACTAGATATTGAAAGTTTAACTGATTATTTAGTTTATGTAGACACAGCATCTCAAAACACTAATGTATATACTGGTTCAAAAAATAAATGGGCACTAAAAAAATCTATGAAATGCTCAACTGGAATTACAGATAAAGAAACTCCATCTGGAGTTTATACTGTTCAAAATAGAGATACATGGTTTTTCTCAGAAAAATTTAAGCAAGGGGGCAAGTATTGGGTACAATTTGATGGAGATTATTTATTCCATTCAGTTCCCTACGATAAAGACCAAAAGACTGTATTAGACACAACTTTAGGAACTCCTGCATCTCATGGTTGTATTAGGTTATCATTAGAAGATTCAAAATGGCTTTATGATACATTACCTAAAGGTTCTAAAATTATAATAAAATAATTATAATGTTTATTTAAAATATCTTATCTATTAAAATAGTAGATAAGATATTTTAATTTTACAAGGAGTATTCTATGAAAATAAATATACCAATTCCAGTTAAATTTATAATAGAAAATTTTTATAATAATGGATATGAAGCCTACATGGTTGGTGGATGTATACGTGATTCTTTACTTTCAAAAAATCCTAAAGATTACGATATTGCAACCTCAGCACCTCCATCAATAACTGAATCCTTATTTGAAAAAACAATACCAACTGGTATTAAACATGGAACTATAACTGTTCTTATAAATAATGAACCCTTTGAGGTTACAACTTACAGAACAGAAGGAACCTATAAAGATAATAGGCATCCAGAAGAAGTTTCCTTTGTTACAAATATTAAAGATGATCTTTCAAGAAGGGATTTTACTATAAATGCTTTTGCTTATAATGACAAAGAAGGACTTAAAGATTATTTTAATGGAATAGAGGATCTTAAAAATAAAATTATAAGAACTGTAGGGGATAGTAATACAAGATTTAATGAAGATGCCCTTAGAATGTTACGTGCAATTAGATTTTCTTCACAATTAGGTTTTTCTATTGAAGAAAAAACTCTAAATGCAATAATAAGAAATAAATCTCTAATTAAAAATATAAGTTTAGAACGTATAAGAGATGAATTATCAAAAATATTATTATCAGATAACCCTAGGAAAGGCTTTCTTTTATTAAAAGAATGTGGAATTTTAGATATAATAATTCCTGAACTTACTCCTTCAATAGATTTTAATCAAAGAAATAAGTACCATCACGAAGACGTATTTAATCATAGTTTATCTGTATTAGAAAATACACCTAAAGATTTAACATTAAGGTTAGCAGCATTATTTCACGATATAGGAAAACCAGAATGTTTCTTCCTTGATGAAAAAGGTAATGGAAGATTCTTTGGTCACAATAATGTTAGCTCTGATATAACAAAAAAAATACTTAAAAGATTGCGTTTTGATAATAAAACTATAAAAAATGTTTCTTTACTTATTAAAGAACATATGAATGTTTTAGATAATCCAAGTGATGCTGCAATTAAAAGACTTATAAACAGGGTTTCCCTAGAAAATATTAATTTATTATTTTCTCTTCAAGAGGCTGATATTAAATCTTTAAAGGATTCTATCACTCCTTTAAATAAGCTTAATATTATGAAAGATAAAGCAAATAAAATTATAAATTCAAAGGAGCCTCTATCAGTTAAAGACCTTTCAATAGATGGAAGTGATTTAATAAATAATTTATCAATAACTCCAGGAAAAATTATAGGTGATACCTTAAACCATCTTTTTAAGTTGGTTTTGGAAAATCCTAAGTTAAACAATAAAGACTATTTACTAAAAGAAGCTAAAGAATATATAAAAAAGAGAGATTAAAACTAATCTCTCTTTCTAAATACATACAATTTACTCAATACATAATTTAAAATAATAACAATTATGTTTATTATTATTTTACTAATCATATCTTCCATATGAATTACTGATACAAATAAATACATAAGTCCCATATCTAAAGCACCAGTTGCACCTCTTGAAACAGTAAAATCAAATAATTCTTTAAGTACAAACTTAATACTATAATTTCTACTATTAAAAACATATATTTTATTAGTTACAAAGGCAAATAACACAGATGTAATCCAAGCTATTACATTACTTGTCATAACTCCTAATCCAAAGGCTCTAGTGCAAACAAAGAAACTTACAATATTTATTGCTGTTGTTAATACACCAAAAACTATATATAATATTTGTTCTTTAAACTTGTTATATAATTCAAATATTTTATCCACTACTTTTCCTCCTAAAAATTTTCGTAACCTACATATACTTTTTATAATATCATATTTTTAATATTACCATAAATGGTTATAATTAAATTTCTATTTCACTTTCAGGATAGAATAAGTATAAATATCTACTAGATACCTTTTTATTTGTAATCTTCTCTAACGCCTCTTCATAATAATCAAGTTGTATCTTATATTTCTTCTTCATCTCTTCTTCTATATTATCTACAACATAATCAGTTTTATAATCAACAAGTACAACTTCACCATTTTCTTCAAAGAAAAGGTCTATTACTCCTTGAAGTCTAACCTCTTCATTAACTGAACTGTCGTCTAAATCCTTATTTACTTCCTTTGCACTTATATTAGTGTAAAATGGTAATTCTCTTCTAACCATACCACCATCATTATATACCTTAAGTATTCTCTTTCCTAAATCACTCTTAAAGAAATTAAATACCTTAAATGGATTAACAGCCTTAAATTCTTCTGAAGTTAAAAGCTCATTTTGAACCATTTCTTCAAGTTGTTCTTTTATTTCACTTAAAGAATTTACTCTATCATAATCAATCTTTTGCATAACAAAGTGAACTGCCGTTCCTCTTTCTGCTCCTGATAGTCCTTTTTCTCCTTGAAGGAATCTTGGTTTAATTACTATATCATCTTTAAATAAACTTTCACCATTATAATCTTCTTCTTCATTATAATTAGCTTTCTTTAAATCAGATACTGAAAAGTTACTCTTAAGTATGGTAGCTTCCTTAAATTTATATTTGTATCCAAGCCTTCTTTCAATTTCTTTATCCACAGTTTCTACTTTAGAATTTATAAACAACTCTTCATCAGCTGAAATTTCATCCACAGCCTCTAAATTTTTTTCCACAATTAAATCATTTCTATTCCATAAATCTATATTCCATGTGGATAAGTCATCTTTTGCAATATTATTATTAACACCTATTTTATCTCTTAAAACTTCCCCATCTTTATGCTGACATAAAGCCATTCCAATCCAATCTAAATAAGATTTTCCCTTTAAAACTTCTGATGGTGATATTTTTTCTTTTTCAATACTTGCCGATTGAGCCCACTTTTCCACAGTTTTATCTATATCTCTAACAGAACCTGTAATAATAAGTTTTTCTTTAGCTCTAGTAAAGGCAACATATAATATTCTCATTTCCTCTGAAAGAGTTTCTAATCTTATCTTTTTCTTAATAGCTTCCTTAGGTAAAGTACTATAACTAATTCTCTTATTTAAATTTACATAATCAGGTCCAAATCCTAAATCATCATGATAAAGAATTTGATTATTTAAATCCATTAAATTAAACTGTTTTCCAGCTCCAGCTAAAAATACAACTGGGAACTCTAATCCCTTGCTTTTGTGGATACTCATAATTCTAACAACATCTTCATTTTCTCCAAGTATCTTTGCACTTCCCATATCCCCTGATGACTTTCTAAGTTTATTTATAAAATTGATAAAATTAAATAGTCCTTTAAAACTTGTTTTTTCATATTGTCTTGCTCTTTGGAAAAGTATTTTTAAATTTGCCTGTCTTAAAACTCCATTTGGCATAGCTCCAACATAAGCATAGTAAGCTGTATCCATATATAAATACCAAATAAATTCATCTATTGGCATATATACTGACTTGTTTCTCCACTTATTAATGTTACTAACTACTATTTCACATTTATTTTTAAGTTTCTCTGAAACATTTGTTTCATCCTTAGTAATTGAAATAATATTTTCATAAAAATATTTATCTTTATTTACTATCCTAATATCTCCAAGTTCCTCTGATGTAAATCCCATAAAAGGTGATCTTAATACAGCTATCATAGGCACATCTTGAAGTGGATTATCTATTATTTTTAATAAAGACATAATAGTTCTTATTTCTATTGATTCAAAATAACCAGAACCTGTATCTGCATAAACAGGAATACCCTCTAAACCAAGTTCATCTAAAAATATTTCTGACCAATTTTTAGTTGCCCTTAAAAGTATTACTATATCTTTATATTTAAGAGGTCTATACTCTCCTGTTTCCTTATCTAAAACTCTAAAATTCTTTTCATTTGCCTGTGACATAAGAGTTACTATTCTCTTTGCCACAACCCTTGCCTCTAAATTTATTGAATCTATATCCTCATCATCTTCTAAATCTTCGTCTACTTTTAAATCATTTTTATCTAATATATGAAGTTCTACTTTTCCACCATTATAACAGCCTTCTTCCTTTAACTCTTTAAAATTTGCTCCTAAGTTTAAGGCTTCATCCTCTGTATATTCAAGTTCTCCAACACTATTTGACATAACTTCCTTGAATATAAAATTAACACCATTTATAACTTCTTCTCTACTTCTAAAATTTTTATAAAGCTGTATGACTCTATTAAGTTTTCCCTCTTCCTTTGAATAGGTATTATACTTTTCTAAAAATAATTCAGGTTTTGCCTGTCTAAATCTATAAATACTTTGCTTAACATCTCCAACCATAAATACATTAGGGTTCTCTGTATTCTTTCTAGAAACAAGGTTTATAATAGCCTCTTGAACATTGTTAGAATCCTGATATTCATCAACTAATACTTCATCAAAAAATTCTCTAAACTTTTCTGCTACTTTTGATGGAACTATCTCACCATTTTCATCTTCACTTATAAGTATTTTTAGACAAAAATGCTCTAAATCATTAAAATCTAGCATATTCTTTTCTTTTTTTCTATCACTAAACCTTTTATAAAACTCTAATGTAATTTCAGAAAGTTTTTTCATAAAAGGATATGCCCCCTTTATTCCATCTAGTGATTCTTCTGGTGTCATCGCAAATACATCATCTTTAAGCTTTCCTATTTTCTTCTTAACCTGATCCCTTATTCCCTTAACTAAATCTTGTGAATCTGGATCACTTACATTGTTTTTTCTTATAGATTTAAGTCTTCCAAAACTTATTTTTGAAAGTCCTTCATAAATTTCTTCTAAGCCTTCATCTAATCCTTCCCTTAAATTAATAAGACTAGACAATTCATCATTAAAAACATCTAAATAAGCTTCAATTCCTTCTGTTTCTTGTATTACCTCTATAGCCTTATGATACATATTAATAAAGCTATCTACTTCCATACTTATATCATCTTTTAAAACTTTAACCCAAACTGTTTTATTAAGTTCATCTAATGAATTAATATTAAATTCTTCAGCCTTTTCTTTAAGCCATTTTTCTGGCCAAGGCCCGCTCATTGAAAATCTATAAAGACTTAATATAATATCTTTTAATTTTTCATCATCTCTACTTCCAGAATAAGCTTCAACTAAATCAAAAAATTCTTTATCATCCTTTTCATATAAATCTTCAAAAAGCTCATCTATAATCTCACTTTTTAGTAAAGTTCCTTCAGTTTCATCACCAATTCTAAAGGCTGGGTCCAAATCTATTGTATGAAAATTATTTTTTATAACATCCAAACAAAAGGAGTGCATTGTTGTTATATTTGCCCTACTTAAAAGTGTTAATTGTTTTTGAAGTACCTTAGAATTCGGATTTTTTTCAAGTTCTTTTGTAATTGCAGCTGCTATTCTCTCTCTCATCTCAGCCGCCGCTGCACTTGTAAAAGTTACAACTAAAAGTTTATCTATATCAACTGGATTTTCTGTATTAGTTACAATTTTTATTATTCTTTCAACTAAAACTGCCGTTTTACCTGAACCTGCCGCTGCTGCCACTAAAAGATTACTATTTCTAGTATTAATTGCTTCAAGTTGTTCCTTCGTCCATTTAGTTTCTCCCATTACTTCTCTTCCTCCTCTCCTTTAACTTTATTTTCAATCTTATTCCATATATCATCATCACTTTTTTTAATTACTAATTTATATCTATTATCCTTTATACTAGTATCAAATTGACATATAGCTGAATAATCGCAATACTCGCAGTATGCCCTTTGATTATTTTTGGTAGGTTCAATTTTAATTTTTCCACTTAACATATCAGTACAAAGTTCTACCATCTTCATATTTACATATTCCCTTAAAATTTCAAACTGCTCTTCTGTTGCAACTGAACTTCTAGATGAAAAATCTCCATCTTTCTTAAAGCTTGCTGGAATTATAAGAGAATAAGTTTCCATAGTATTATCCATAGCCCTAACAACTTTAGCATCCTTTAAAAGAAGTCCATTCATTTTAAGTTTATCTAGTATTTGCTTTTGAATTTCTTCATCATCTAATTCTTTAGTACTCTTTATTATTGGATCATCTATTCTAAAATATAAAATTGCACCAGGCACTGCCCCTGTATTTAAAATGTACTCTGAATTTCTAAGAAGGGCATCTAAATAAACTAAAAGCTGAATTTGTATACCATAATAAGCTTCTGTTAAATCAAATTTCTTAGCACCTGATTTGTAATCAATAACTCTAAGATATGTGTTACCATCCATATTAAGAGTATCTATTCTATCAATTCTACCTGTTAAATAAACTCTTTCTCCAGTAGGTAAATCAAGCTTTATAGGCTCTCCACCATCCATATTTCCAAATTCAAACTCATTTCTAAATACTTCAAACTCTCCTCTTTTCATTTGCTCTGAAATAACAGAAACAGATTTTGAAATTACCCTCTTAAATCTATCAGTAAAATATTTATATTTTTTTGTACTATTTAATATTGAATTAGTTTCCTCTTTAAGTTTTACATCAATAAGATCTGAAACAATATTCCTGCATTTTTCACCTGTAAGTTCTGACCATGATATTTTTTCATCTTTAACTTTATTAGTAAACTTATCTAATATATCATGCATAAATGAACCTAAATCTGGTGCTGAAAACTCATATATTTTTCTATCCTTAGCTTTAAGTCCATACTGAATAAAATAAGAAAATGGACAAGATGCATATTTTTCAAGCCTTGAAACATTAAATCTTAAATTACCATTTTCATTCTGATAAAGCTCTTTAATCTTTTCTCTAGAAATTTCTTCTCCAATATTTGAATAATTAATTCCCTTAAAAATTATATTAGTTTTATCTTCAAAATCTTTATGCTTCATATACCAACTAAATACTTCTCTCCAATAATCATCAATTTCTTCCCTATCAGCCTGTTTTCTAAGAGCTAATATAAGTTCATTAAAGGTTGGTATAGGAGTTGTAACTTTATTAAAGCTATCATACTTTTGTGGATAATTAAATATGTCACTTTCTTCTTTTAAGTTACTTAAAACTCTTTTAATTCTAGGTATTATAATTGATGGTCTAAGGGATTTTCCTTCAAAGTCTGCCATAGGGTAAGTAATCATTAAATATTTACTTGGAATAGTTAAAGCTGTATAAACCATATATTGTTCCTCAAAGGCTCTAGTCCTTGTTGTTGCAGCAAGTTCTATTCCTCTTTCCTTTAAAATATCCCTATCTGCATCTGATAATATTCCCTCTTCTTTAGTTACTGATGGTAATACTCCATCATTAACTCCAACAATATATAAAGCTTTAACTTCTCTTCCTTTAACCCTTGCAATATCTCCTATATTAACCTGATCTAAAGCAACTGGAATAACTCCTATTTCTTTAATTTCAAATCCAGCATTTAAAACTTTATAAAATTCCTTAGGAGATAATTTATCATTTCCAATTACATCAACAGCCTGATCTAATATTTCCATAACCATTGATGGAACTTGCTCATATTCCTTAACTTTATCCTCTAATCCTTCTTCTTTAAAGCCTTCAATCCATTCATCTATTCTATTAAATACATCTAAATCAATTAATAATTCATATATAGCTGAGCATATAATTCTAACTGACTTATTTCCTTTTATCTTTTTGTGGAACCTCATAATTGGAGCTCTTACATCCTCCATTATTTCCTTTATTATAAGTTCATCAGGATTACTATAAACATCCTCACTTTCAAAATATCCATCATTAACCTCTTCTGTGGTCCATCTATATCCCTTTAATCCATTAGCTAATATATAATTTTCTAAAATATCAACATATTCTCTTTCAATTTTTACAAGGCCACTTTTTAAATACTTAAAAACACTCTCATAAGACCAATTTTGTATAAGTATTTCAAAGGCTGACATTATTAATATTACTAATGGATTACTTAAAACTTCTATTTTCTTATCTAAAAAATATGGAATGTCATATTGCTTGAATATAACAGAAGTTATCTTTTCATAAGAATCTATGTCTCTACAAACAACTGCTATATCTTTATATCTATAACCTTTATCCCTAACTAGTCTTACTATATCTTTAGCTATCATATCTATTTCATCATAACTATTATTAGCCTTATAAAGTCTTACATCTTTATTAGGACCTTTATATATTTTAAAGGGATAAGTAAAGAAATGTTTTTCAATATGCTTTAGTTCCTCACTGTCTTTAAATCTATATGGATACTCCCTATTTAAATTTATAGGCTCTAAATAAGAAATATTATTTTCTTCCATAAGTTTAACTATTCTATATTCAGTATTCTTTAGCGCATTAAAAATATCTGTAACTTCTGATTCCTTTCCATTACCTAATTCATCCATACAAAGAGTTATATTAATTTTACTTGCATGAAAAGCTAATTCACAAATTACATCAAGTTGCTGAGGAGTAAAAGTTGTAAATTCATCAATCCAGATTTCTGCATCATCATAAATACAGCAGTTTTTAAGCTTTTTAGCGAGTATAGTAAGTTCATCATCACTATCTATAACATTACTTTCGATTCTTTTGTTATATTCACTATAAATATCTGCTAAATCATTAATCTTTTCCTTTAATTCTTCATCCTCTATTTTTTCTAAAGCATCTAATAATTCCTCTTTAGAAACTTTATACTTTTTAAATTCAGTAAGAGTTTTAGATACTATTTCAATAAAACCTTGTTCCTTTGATATCTTATTAAAATATTCTAAAGTATCACCTTTTTCTTGAAGTAATTTATAAATAAGCATACTCTTACCTTCATCCTTCATACTTTGGTGAACTCTACCTCCGCACTCTTCAAAAACTCTATGAGCCATTCTTTTAAAGCTCAAAACTTCCGTTCTTAATAATGCTTTTTCTCCTACTATATCTAAAAGTTTTTTTTCTGTTTGGAATGTATATTGTTCTGGAACTATAAGTATTAATTTATTTTGTTTTTTATTATCTAATTTCTTTTTAATTTGTTCTAAACAAAATCTGCTTTTTCCACTTCCTGCTCTCCCATAAATAAATCTAATTCCCATAATTAACTCCTATTTTTTAATTTATATATTTTAATTATATCCTAAATACTATTATTTTTATAACACTTATACTTTTTTAAATAACAAAAAAGCACCTAACTAATGTTAGATGCTTATGGCGGAGAATCCGGGATTTGAACCCGGGCGCCAGTTGCCCGACCTACGCCCTTAGCAGGGGCGCCTCTTCAGCCACTTGAGTAATTCTCCATGTGCCCTCTATATTTAAAATATATATGGCGGAGAGACAGGGATTCGAACCCTGGGTACCCGTAAAGGTACGCCGGTTTTCAAGACCGGTGCCTTAAACCAACTCGACCATCTCTCCGTATTAAAGACATTTACTATTATAACAACAAGGTATTTTACTGTCAACACCTTTTTTAAAGTTTTTTCTTTATCCATTTTAATATATAGTTATATTTTAATTTAATATCAATAGTAAATATTCTAATATATAAATTTATATACTTTCTTAAATATGTATATAAAAAATATACTCTGTGGACTATGAGTTTTACTATACGCTCAAAGTTATCTACAAATTTTGATTTATTATAATTTTCTATACATAAAAAAACCTGTTCATAAGAACAGGTTATTGTTTGGCGGAGAGACAGGGATTCGAACCCTGGGTACCCGCAAAGGTACGCCGGTTTTCAAGACCGGTGCCTTAAACCAACTCGACCATCTCTCCATGCGAAACACAAGTAATATTATAACATATGAATTTTTTATGTCAACTATTTTTATAATTAAATTTTTTAATATTATTTAAAGGCTAGATCTATATAAAAATATAACTTTTAGATTAGCCCTTAAACTCTATTTATATTTTCTATTATAAATACATATTATTAATATTATACATATTGATAATAAAGTTAATGTACTACCTAAATATAACCCACTAGGAATATATTTAAACTCTAAAATATGTTTTCCTACCTTTGGAATATTTATACCCATTAATGAATTCATTAACTTAATTGTCTCAACCTTTTCTCCATCTAACGTGACTTTCCATCCTTCATCATATGGTATAGTTGTATATAAAATACTTTTGGATTTTGTAGAAGTTACATTACCTTTAATAAAATTACTTTTATACTCCATTATATTAAATTTATTTTTAGAAAGATTACTAAATGCCTCTTCAAATTTCTTTAAATCCAAATTCTCTAAATATATATTTGATAAATTAAATTTATTATCTTTTAATTTTATTTTTAATTCTAATGGGGCATAATGCTCATATCTTCCTAATGGAACAACTTTATAATTACCTTTTGAAATACTACTAATTTTTTTATTATTAATAAAAATATCTGCACCTTTTATGTAGTCTGTTTCTAAAAACACATACAAAGGATCATTATTCGGAGCATTAAATCTTATAATTATTTCTCCTTCTTTATTTTTATTAACTTTATAATATTCATTATAATTATCAGTCTTTATTAAGTTTAAATTCTTTAAACTAACATTATAATCTTTAATTTTTAAATACATTTTACTATCTATATTATTATTCATAGACTTTATTAATTCATTCTGAAAATCAAATGGATTTTTATAATATTTAAAATCTAATATATTATTGCTAACCATAAAACCTAAAGGCAAAACATATTCATTTAAATAAACATTCATATCCTTATACTTATATAAAAATTTATATGTATCATTATATTTATCTTTATTCTCATCCTTTACAATTATATATTTTACCCCTAATAATGAATTAGCTATTACTGTAGATCCATCATCATAAGCATACCAGATATTATTTTGATTAAATCCCATACTTTTCATAAAATTACTAATATAAACCTTATATACAGAACTAAAATGACTTAATCCATTATAATTTAATAACATAGGATCATTATTATTATATTTAAATGTCTTACCTATCCTATAAAAAGTATCATCATTATTCTTTATAAAATTTATTACACTTTCAGTATCATTAACATAATTAATAAAGCCACTTCTTGACTTAAATTTTATATCTTTAAGAATACTTGTTGAACTTATTCCTAATTCCAATATTGTTGTAATTAATAAACAGAAAACTACTGTATTCCTATAATTTGATTTTTTCTTAACTACTATAAATAAACAGTATAATGCACATAAAATAAGACTTATCATAATATTTAATATAGATAAATACTTATATTTTTCTCTTATCATTAAAGCTGAAATACCGCAAATACCCAAAAATAATATAGATATAATATTTTTATTTATATATTTAAAATTCAAATATGATTTATATGCTAGCATTATAATAAAAAAGCTAAATACAAAGGAATATCTATATGGAAATCCAACTGGCTTATTAAATCCATGCCATATATAGTCTATTTTATTAATATAAAAACTTACAAGTAAAATAAGTACAACAACAATAGAGCTACCTTTTTCAAACTTAGATATGCTTTTGTTAAATAAATATAATACTGCTAATAATGCAATAAATATTCCACAATATATATTAGGTAACCCCTTTAATATATCTCTATCCCCTAATCCACTAATATAAAACCTAGAAACTATATCAAAAAAGTTATAATTAACTCTAAAGGGCATAGTGAAAAACTCAAACTTAGCCTTTCCACCCATTAAAGCATAAATAGTAGGTACTATTACAACTGAACTTAAAAGTGCACTAATAACAGATGAAAAAGAAAACCTTAAAAATTTGCAAAAAAAATCTTTAAATTTCAGTTTATTTTTATTTAAATGTATAAATACCTTATATAAAAAATAAATTAAAGAAAAAATACATATTATAAATCCAATATAAAAATTAAATACTATTGATAAAGCCAATGTAATAATATACATTAATGATTTATTTTTATAAATAATATTTTCTATTCCTATTATAACAAGAGGAAGCATAGCCACCCCATCAAGCCACATTATGTTAGTTTGATAAACTATATTGTAAGACATAAGTGCATATGCTGTAGTGAATATTAATGTATAATATCCAAAATTTCTAAATGAATTCTTCAAAAATATAAAAAACGTAAGTCCGCAAAAACCTATCTTTAATAAAATAATTATAATAACAGCTTCTGTAATCATACTTTTAGGGAATAATATAAGCAGTATGTTTAATGGACTCATTAAATAATAGGTTTCTAGCCCAACCATTCCTCCACCTATTTCTTTTGAAAAAGAATATGCAAAACTCCCATTTCCTAAAATAGTATTTCTAAGTTCACTAAAATAACTTATATACTGCCCATCTAAATCTCTAAAAAGTATAGATTTATCTCCAGCAGGATATATTCCAATAAGCATATATACTAAAAACAAAATTATTATTGGAATAATAAATGATAATAAATATATACTACTATTCTTAGCCTTTGTTTGCATAAGCCTTAGCCTCCTAAACATACGTTAATATATAATTTGATATACCTTTTAAATTTATTTGTTAAAAGCTCTTATCATTGTGAACATACTAGTTTAAAATTTTCATTTTAATATAATTAATACTTTAAAGTTAAATTCTTATATAATAAATTTGATGTTATAATATTATTTATATTATAATTATTAAAAATTTTATATTAACTAATCATTACTAGGAGGCAATTATGAACTTATACATATCAGACTTAGACGGAACCCTTTTAAATAAAAATGCTGAACTTTCAGAGTATACTAAAACAAATTTAAATAAACTGTTGGATTCTAACTTAAACTTTTCTATTGCAACTGCTAGAACACCAGCTACAGTAGTTCCAATATTATCACCTTTAAATATTAATCTACCAATAGTTGTTATGAATGGAGCTGCTATATATGATCTAAAAAACAATAAATATTTATCATATAATAAAATCTCTTCAGATATAGTAGAAAAAATATCTCTTATCTTATCCCAAAATGAAACTACTTCATTCTCCTATACTATTTATGATAACCATATAAATGCATACTATACTAAATCTAACAATTATGTTCAGGAAAATTTTATAAATGCACATAATGGTGGTCCTTTTAAAACATTTATAGATGCTCCTCTACCTAAAGATTCTGATGTTTTATACTTTTTCTTAATGGATAATAAAGAAACTATTTTAAATATAGAAAAAGAAATTAAAAATATTGAAGGAATATATTATGTTGCATATGAGGATATTTATAATAGAGATTTATATAATTTAGAAATTTACAGTTGTAAATCTTCAAAAGCAAATTCTATAAAGAAAATAATGGATGACTTAAATTTTGATAGATTAATTTCCTTTGGAGATAATTTAAATGATATTCCAATGTTTGAAATATCTGATGAATGTTATGCTGTACAAAATGCTTGTTCTAAATTAAAAGAGTTATCAACTTCAATTATTGATTCTAATGTAAATGATGGAGTTATTAAATATATAGAATCTACTTTATAAAAAAATACTGCCAGTAGCAAATTACAAAACTTACTACTGGCATATATTAATTTATAGCATAAATTTAAAACAATATTTAATTTGTATTATTTTATTACATCTACACCCATATATTTCTTTAATACTTCTGGAACTTCTACTGTTCCATCTTCATTTTGATAATTTTCAAGTATTGCTGCAACAGTTCTACCAACAGCTAAACCTGATCCATTTAATGTATGAACGAATTGAGGCTTACCCTTTCCATCTCTAAACTTAATGTTAGCTCTTCTTGCTTGGAAATCTTCAAAGTTTGAGCAGCTTGAAATTTCAACATATCTGTTATAACTTGGCATCCAAACTTCTAAGTCATACTTTAAAGCAGCTGTAAATCCTAAATCACCTTTACAGATTCTAACCTTTCTATATGGTAATCCTAATTCTTCTAAAACTTCTTCTGCATCTCTAGTTAACTTTTCTAACTCATCATATGAATCTTCTGGTCTTGAGAATTTAACTAACTCAACTTTATTAAATTGATGTTGTCTTATAAGTCCTCTAGTATCTCTACCTGCTGAACCAGCCTCTGCTCTAAAACAAGCTGAATAAGCTACATGCTTAATTGGAAGTTCTTCACCATTTAACACTTCATCTCTATACATATTAGTTACAGGAACCTCTGCTGTTGGTATTAAGAAGAATCCATTGTTTTCTACCTTAAAAGCATCCTCTTCAAATTTAGGTAATTGACCTGTACCTGTCATACTTGCTCTATTAACCATGTATGGAGGTAATATTTCTGTATAACCATGATCATTTGAATGTTTATCCATAAAGTAATTAAGAACTGATCTTTCAAGTCTTGCTCCTAATCCTTTATAGAATGTAAATCTTGAACCTGCAACTTTTCCGCCTCTTTCAGCATCAAGTATTCCAAGGTCTAATCCTAAATCCCAATGTGCTTTTGGTTCACCTTTAAATTCTCTTACATCTCCCCATCTTTTAATCTCAACATTATCTGCATCTGATTCTCCCTCTGGAACTTGTGGGTTTGGTATATTTGGTATTCTAAGCATTAAGTACTCTATTTTTTCATTAACATTTGCTAAATTAGCATCATGTTCTTTTATTTCATTTCCAAGTTCCTTCATCTCTGCCATTATTAGAGCTACATCTTCTCCAGCCTTTTTAAGCTTTGGAATTTCTGATGAAACTTGATTTCTTTTGCTCTTTAAAACTTCTACTTCTACAAGTATATTTCTTCTTTCTTCATCTAATTTAACTAATTCATCAATAGTAGATAAATCAAAGTCTTCTCCTCTATTAGTTAAAGCCTTTTTAATTTCTTCAGGATTATTTCTTATTCTTTTTAAATCCAACATATCTGTTTCCTCCTAAAATGTATTTATATCATTTAAATTTTTACATATAAAAAGAGCCTATATCCCTTAAATAAAAGGGACGAATAGACTCCGCGTTGCCACCCTAATTGATAAAAATAAAATTTTTATCCTCTTAATAGATTTAACGATTCTTCACCGTACTGCTTGTTTTCACAGTCCCTCAAAGGTAGATTCATATTAATTAGACTATCAGTTCACACCACACACTGACTCTCTTAAAGACTAAATTAAACTACTTATCCTTATCACCAGTTTAAAACTTACTATTTATGTTAACTCTAATATATACATTTAAAGCTTTCTTGTCAATATTCTATTTAATATTTATTATTCACTATCTATTCTTTTGCTGCAAACAATATCTATACCTGTATTTAATATATTTTTGCATATTATATCTCCAGTATTTATAGGTGTACTTGTATATATTCTACCTATAACCTTAGAAAATTCTCTCCACAAAGATATATCAACCTTATCACTACTCTTTACAGGTACAACCTTATGTTTAGCATCACCTTTTATTCTTACAACGCTAGTAAAGATATCCTTATTACTCAAAAAACCATCCTCCTAACTTAAACTTCATCAAATTCCTTTATTCTTCCTTCTAATATATTTGAATCCTTTGAATTTCTAACTATATCAATTGGTCTTCTATCCATCTCTCTTGCTAAAATATTTATTATTTTTCTTGCACAATAAGAACCATGACAGTTTCCATAACCTGCTCCCGTTCTTTTTTTAACACCTTCAAGTGTTCTAGCTCCAAGAGGTCTTCTTATACAGTCTACTATTTCACCTTCACTTACCTTATTACAAATGCAAACAATATTTCCATATCTTTTATCAAGTTTTATTATCTCATTTATTTCATCCCTATTTAAATCTCTAAACCTATAGAATTCTCTTCTCTTATCTATAAAATTTTTCTTAGGTGTTGCATTCATAATGTTAATTGTTGAATCCTTTATACTTTCTGCTATTGCAGGTGCAATTGTTATCTTTCCATAATGTTTACCTGTAACTCTTATATATCCATTATCAAGCTCACTATCATCAATAACCATTTCATCTTTTTTATATACTTCCCTTATCATTTCAGTTATATTCTCTTTACTAACATCTGGAATAATATATTTTCCAAAATATGCACCCTTATCTACATCTAGAATATCTGTATTTTTAACTCCAAGCATATTTCCACCATTAATCATAGGTGAATTTATAACGAAAGTTTGATCATCAATTACATTAACAATTATCTTTTTAGGATTATCCTTTACCTTATCCTCAGTTAAAAAATAATTCATTTTCTTTTGTATAACATTATCTATAACATTTTCTTTAACCTTATTATTGTCTACATATATTTCATCAGGAATTGTATTTATAACTATCCTACATTTAAATTTATTTTTATTTGTAGTTACATCAAATCCTTTAGTTATTTTACTTATATTAAAAACTTCTTCTTCTAATCTAAAGTTTACTCCGTTATCAGCTGCTACCTCTGCATATGTAATTGATAAATCATATGGTGCAATTATAGCTGTATTTTTTGAATATAAAGCCTTTCTAATATCAACCTTTAAATTAGGTTCTATTTGATCTACATCATCACCATCAATAAGCTTTACCCCTAATATACCTCTATTTTTTGCTTCAACATACATTTCTTCAAGTCTTATTTCTTGTTCTTCATTAGTTGCAATTCTAAGAGACCCTATCTTTTTATATGGTATCTTAAACTTTTCACAAGCCTCTTTAATAAGAACGCTTCCTATATTTTCAAGACCAGCCATAACTGCATTAGAAGTCTCAGACCCATCATATACAATGGCAGTATTAGCTACAGCAATATCATCTGCAACATCATATCCCTTCTCAATAACTGCTATATTAAGATTATATTTAGATAACTCATAGGCAACTGCGCAACCAACTATTCCAGCCCCTAATATTAATACATCATAATCCATATTGTCTAATATACCTCCATATCCTATAAATTATTTTAAGAAACTATAAAACCATTTTTCTTTAAATCTTGCTTTATTAACTCAATATCCTCTTCATTATCACATAAAATTGTATGCATATGAACTCCATTAGTTAATAAGGATAAAGGAAGTGGATTATTGATTTTGCATTTACTCATGAAATTATTTAAATCATTTAAATTTTTAATCATTAAAGTGGCTTTTATTTCTCCGTATATAGGATGCTCCACAATAACATCTTCTATAATTCCCCCATATTTGATAATTATCTCTAATTCCTCTCCTATTCTACTCTCATTATGATTTACTACAATTAATGATTTAACTTTATTTTCTTCTTTTACTATAATGTAACCATCAGGTGTAGAAACTATTTTATTTCCCTTAGCTCTTAATAATGCTATATCTTTAACTATTATTTGTCTCGTAACATTATATATTTTTGCAAATTCTATCCCTTTTATAGGAGTATTATTTCTATTATTTAATCTAAGTAAAATATCCTCTCGCCTCTTATTTGAATCCATAATACCTTATATCTCCTTTAATAGATTTAATTTTTATTATCACATTCCCTTATTATTTCAAGATATATATTCTCATCTTCCTTTGAAATTTTATGGGGATTTTGATGATGCTTTTTTATAACATCCAAAAACTCCTTATCATAATTATGTAAATTCTCTAATATTCTAACTCCTTTTATTGGATGATTATAATACACATCTACTTTTTTTATATTAGTATATTTTTTTAATTTGCCCTTTGTAAATTTATCTAGTAATACGATAACAGACTTATCTATAACATTTAAATATTTTGTTGTCTTACCTACATCATGAAGTAATGCTATTTTAGCTAGCTTATTCCTATTAATCTTTATATTCTCGCTATCTACCATTTTAATGGCATCATTACAAACCCTAATACAATGATGTTGTTCTGAATTATTTAATTTATTAAATAATTTTTGCTCATTATTATTTAAATATTTTTTTATTAATTTTATATCTACCTTTTTCCAACTTGAAGTAACATACCAATAAAATTGTTTAATTCTATAGTTCATATTAATTTCCTCAACAAATTTATTTCTTAATTAAATAATACCATTTACATAATATCTTATCAATTTTATATATAACAAAAAAAGCTATGAACTTTTGTTCATAGCTTTCCACCTTTTGGTGGAGGTAAGGAGATTCGAACTCCTGACCCCCTGCGTGCAAGGCAGGTGCTCTCCCAGCTGAGCTATACCCCCAAAATGGTGGACCTTCAGGGACTCGAACCCCGGACCTACCGGTTATGAGCCGGTTGCTCTAACCAACTGAGCTAAAGATCCAATTGGACCTGGCAACGTCCTACTCTCCCACACGGTCTCCCATGCAGTACCATCGGCGCTATAAAGCTTAACTTTCCTGTTCGGAATGGGAAGGAGTGTTT
>NZ_JAUSUF010000023.1 GCF_030813415.1 Eubacterium multiforme
GAACCCCTTCTGAGTCGCCATTTAAATTTTATAATATAAGCTGGCGTGGCTCAATTGGCAGAGCAGCTGACTTGTAATCAGCAGGTTATCGGTTCAATTCCGATCGCTAGCTCCAATAAATTTTTTACAACTTAATATGGCTCCTTGGTCAAGCGGTTAAGACACCACCCTTTCACGGTGGTAACAGGGGTTCGATTCCCCTAGGAGTCACCATTTTTTTTTATATTTTTATATGGGCGCATAGCTCAGCTGGGAGAGCACCTGCCTTACAAGCAGGGGGTCACAGGTTCGAACCCTGTTGTGCCCACCACATATTTTAGGATGTGACTCCTTGGTCAAGCGGTTAAGACGTCACCCTCTCACGGTGAAATCAGGAGTTCGATTCTCCTAGGAGTCACCATTTTTAAAATTTAATACGGCTCAGTAGCTCAGCTGGTTAGAGTGCCGGCCTGTCACGCCGGAGGTCGAGGGTTCGAACCCCTTCTGAGTCGCCAAAAGAAGTAAGATTTATCTTGCTTCTTTTTTTTATGCAAAAATATATTAACTTAAAATTTTAGTATATTTTTATAAATTTAAAATATATTTTGAAAAATAGATTTTATATTAGATTTATATAATTAAAAGCAATCACAATACATAAATTTTCTCATAGTTTATTAATAGGAAAATTTACTGTTTTCGAAATAAAATCCTTGTTTTAGAAGGGAGAAAAAATATGAATTTAAAAGAAGCAGAATTAAAAACTAAGGTAAAAGTAACTAATATACAGGCTGATGGGGAACTTAGAAGAAGGTTTTTTGATTTAGGAATAATAGAGGGAACTTCAATAGAAATTTTATATGAAAGTCCATTTGGAGATCCTAGAGCTTATTTAATAAGAGGGGCTGTAATTGCAATTAGAGAGGAGGATAGTGAAAAGATTGAAGTAATGAATTAATTTTAGGAGAGGATTATATGGGCTTAAGTAAAAACTCTACTGGCATTAAAATATTATCTTTAGAAAGTAAAAGGAGTTTAATAAAAGAAGACTATGTAATTGCATTAGCTGGAAATCCTAATGTAGGTAAAAGCACTGTTTTTAATGCTTTAACTGGATTAAATCAGCATACGGGAAATTGGCCAGGAAAAACTGTAGCTAATGCAGAAGGGCATTATACATTTAAGGATAAGACTATAAAAGTAGTAGATTTACCTGGAACGTATTCTCTTTTATCAAATTCAGAAGAAGAAGAAATTGCTAGAGATTATATATGTTTTAATGAGCCTGATTTAGTAGTTGTAATAGCAGATGCAACTTCTTTAGAGAGGAACTTAAATTTATTTTTTCAAATTTCAGAAATAAGTAAGAGAGTAGTACTTTGTGTAAATTTAATAGATGAGGCAAAGAAAAAGAACATAAATATAGATTGTAATTTACTTTCAAAAGAAATAAATGCAACTGTTGTAGAAACTGCTGCAACAAAGAATATTGGAATAGAACAATTAAAAGAGGTAGTTTTACAGGAAATACAGTCTAATAAGGAAGTTAAAAGTAGAATAAAGTACGATTTAGATATAGAAAGTGGCATAAGAAGTATAGAAAAAGTAATAGAAAAAATTAATAATAATATTGATGAAAAAGAACTTAGGTGGATATCTTTAAGATTTTTAGAGGGAAATTTAAGTATACGAAATTCAATAAAGTTTAAATATGGTTTTACTATTTATGATGTAGATAATATATTGATAGAAATTAATGAGATAAGAAAAAGAGAAAGAGAAAAACCTATAGAGGATAGGGTAATAGAGATACTTATAAATGAGGCTGAACGAATAGGGAAAAAGGTTGTTACTATAGAAAAGAAATATGATAAGTTTCAAAGAAAATTAGATAAAATATTAGTTTCAAAAGCAACTGGAATACCTATAATGATAATGACATTACTTGTTGTTTTATGGATAACTATAACGTTAGCAAATTATCCTTCATCAATGCTTGCAAATTTATTTGGACAAGGAGAAGAATATCTTAGAGAAGTATTCTCAAATACATCAATGCCTTATTGGATTGGTGGAATGTTAATAGATGGTGTATATGTAACTTTAGCTTGGGTTATTTCTGTAATGTTACCTCCTATGGCTATATTTTTTCCAATGTTTACTCTATTAGAGGACTTAGGATATTTACCAAGGATAGCTTTTAATCTTGATAAATGTTTTAAAAAGTGTTGTTCCTGTGGAAAACAAGCTTTAACTATGTGTATGGGGCTTGGTTGTAATGCAGCTGGAATAATAGGGTGTAGGATAATAAACTCTCCTAGAGAAAGGTTAGCTGCTATACTAACTAATGTATTTATGCCATGTAACGGTAGATTTCCTATGCTAATTTCTATAGCATCAATATTTATTGGTGGAATTTCAATTGGGTTTAAAGGAAATTTAGTATCAGCAATTACAGTTACAGTTGTTATTATACTTGGTGTTTTTATGACATTAATTGTCTCTAAGATATTATCCAAAACTGTATTAAGAGGAATGCCTTCAAACTTTATATTAGAGCTACCACCATACAGAAAACCACAAATAGGAAAGGTTATTGTTAGATCAATATTTGATAGAACCCTTTATGTTTTAGGTAGGGCTATTGTTGTTGCAGCACCAGCAGGTATAGTAATATGGATATTTTCAAATGTTTCAGTTGGGGATGGTTCACTTTTATCTGTATGTGCAGACTTTTTATCTCCATTTGCAAATAGTATAGGTGTAGATGGATATATTTTGATGGCATTTATATTAGGGCTTCCAGCTAATGAAATAGTTATGCCAATAATAATAATGAGTTATTTAAGGGCAACAACAATGTTAGAATTAGATAGTTTGTATGAGCTTAAAGATTTATTAGTTGCTAATGGGTGGACAATTTTAACTGCAATTAATGTTATGATACTATGTTTAATGCATTATCCTTGTGGAACTACATTATTAACTATAAAGAAAGAAACTAATAGTGTTAAATGGACAATTATAAGTTTTATAATTCCAACTATTGCAGGAATAGTTGTATGTTTCTTTACAACACAATTATGGAGGCTATTTGGGTAATTAAAAAGAGGCTACTACAAAATTTTAGATTTTGTAGTAGCCTCTTAATTTATTATCTTTTTGATAGATTTAATTTTATTCTTATGTCATCAGAATAAAATTTTTGTAATTTAAAGTTTCCAATAAGTCTTGAAGATATTCTTTCTGTATAAGTCATAGTTATTTCTGGTAATGTAAGGTTTGTTGATATAATCATCTTTTTCTTTTTAAGAAGTTTTTTATTAATAAGATTGAATAATTCTGTTGCTACAAAATCATTTAATTGTTCTGAACCTAAATCATCAATTATAAGAAGGTCACAATCAATTAATAATTTTTCAAGAGCAGAATTATTATTAAATTTTGCATCTCTTAAACATCTTATTAATTCATCTGAAGTTTTATATACAACTAAAAAACCTTCATCTAATAATTCTTTAGCAATACAGTAAGATAAAAATGTTTTACCACTTCCTGGAGAACCATAAAATAATAAGTTATCTGAACTAAACCTAAAGTTTGGAATGAATTCATTTCTTATATAATCTACATTATTTTTCATGTTAGTTCTTGCAGAATATTTTTCACCAAAATCCTTTGAAGTTGAAAATAACGATAAATTAAAATTCTTAAAGTTATTATCTTTAAGTATTTCTTCAAGATCAGAATCTTTATAATAAAGTCTTATAAGTTTATCTTTATAGCAGTCACATTTTTTAGTTCCAACATATCCAGTATCCTGACATTTAGAGCATTTATAATGCATATTAAGATATTCAGGGTCATAACCATATTGAACTAATCTCTCACATTTTTTTGCTCTTAGGTCTGTAATTTCATCTCTTATTTTTTCAATATCATCTTCAGTTGCAGTATTTTTTAAAATTGTCATTGAAAGTTTTAGTGAAAGTTTATGGATATCATTATCTAATTCTATTATTTCAGGATGTAAGGCTTTAATTTCAGCTCTTCTTTGCTTTAAATTTTTATCCTCTTCATTTCTGATTTTTTGATATATTTCCATTAACTCTGTTTGATAGCCTTTAATCATCTTTATCCCATCCTAACAATTTCTTTTCTAAAGAATCATAGTCATATTCTCTTTGTTTAAAGTTATTAAACCTTATAGCCTTAGATTTATTGTTATTAAAATTATTGTTGTTATTAAATTGCTTATTATTAGATTTTTTCATATTTTTATCTTTAAGGGCTACATCTTCTAAAGTTTTAATATTATTTTCTTTCCATTTACCTAATATACCATCTATGTATTTAAAATCAGCTCTATTAAGTCTTTCAAAACATATATCACAGGCTTTTTCGATTAAATCCATATTGAACTTGTAAGTGAAAATCCATTTTTCAAGCATATCTTCTTGAGGTTTCATAACCTCTGAATTTTTCATTCCAAGATAAGATAGTATTCTTCTTATTTTAGTCCACTTATCCTCATTTTGTTTAATATGAATTTGGGCTTCATCAACAGTCTTTATATTCATATCATTCCAAGACTCAGCTACCTTTTCCATATATCTAAAGTTATTTTTACCCTTTGATGAACAGTATTCTATTAATATAAGAATAAGTTCAGATGGGAAATTAAAATCACGTTGCCATCCAAGATATATTTCCATTTCCTTACTTGATAGAGGTCTTGCTAGAATTTTTTCTATATCCTTAAGCATATCTGTAGTTTCAGAATTATTTAGTGCTTCTAATATATTTATACTTTCTGTATCTACATTACTTTCATCTTCTTCAAGGTCTAAAAATTCTATACTAAAGTTATTCATTTTATCTATGGGAACAAATTTAATAACACCTTCATCATTCCAATAGTTTAGTGCATTCATTATATCTGATTCTAGTAAATTAAGGGTTGAAGCCAAAACCTGTGAACTAACACCAATTTCGCTAGCAATATTGTATTTTAACATTAATAAATAAACCTTAACAAATTCACCACGAGCTTTTGGCATATATTTTTCTATAAATACATTACTTACAGGGGTAAAAGTTAAAGGTGTATTTTTAAGCATAAAAGTGCTCATTTATATTATCTCTGCCTTTCAAAATTATATTTAATAAAATTTAAATTATAACATTCATTATATGTAAGCTAATTATAACAAAGTGATGTTAGGATAACAACTTAAGGAAAAAATAACATATGTATAAAAAGATAATTATTGGATAACTTAAGGAATGTATTAAAAAATTGGATAAAAAGAGGAGATACATATGTACAGTAATATAAAAAGAACTGCTTTTTCATTTATATTAGTAGTTATAGCTGTTATAGGAATAAACATGTATTTAGATTATAAAGCTAAAGGTTATGAAGTTTATTTAGGAAATTCAGTTATTGGATATACAAAAAATAAAGATACAGCAAAAAATAATTATAAACAGATAATAGATGATTTAAATAATAAGCTTAGTGAAAATGAAGCAATAACTAAAAAAATACTTCGTTTTAAAAGAATTCATGAGGAAGTTAGTTCAAGTGAATATAATGAATTTGAAAGAAATATATTAAATACAATAAGTGATAAGGTAACTCTTAAAGCTATAATTATAGATAACAAAAAAATTGGATATGTAATAGACAAGGCTGATATGGAGGATGCCTTAATTAAGGTTTCTGAAATATATGCTAAAAAGAACGAATTAAGCAAAGATAAAATTGTGTCAGTTAATGTAAAAGGTAATATTAAGTTAAAGGATGAAGTTGTTAGTGTATCAAAATTAAATGGAACTTATGACCTTGCAAATAAGATAATGAATATAAATAAAGATATGATATACGTAGATTTAATTATTAATGATAAAAAGGTAGTTAATATAGAACCATCAGTTAAAATAGAGAGAACTGATGATATGTTAATTGGAGAAAGTAAAGTTAAAGAAGGGAAAGTAGGAAAAAAAGAGCAACACACAAAAGTAACTTATAGGAATGGAGAAAAGATTAGTACAGAGGTTTTATCAGAAAAAATAATAAAAAATAGTATTAGTAAAGTTGTATATAAAGGAACTAAAAATCCTATAACTTCAAATAAAGCTTTCTTAATGAGTCCAACTAGAGGGGGGATGGTAACATCATCTTTTGGGGAAAGATGGGGTAGAAATCATAATGGAATGGATATAGCAGGTAATATGGGAGATCCTATTGTAGCTGCTATTGATGGAGTTGTTAAGAGCATTTTTTATGAGAAGAATGGCTATGGGAATGTTGTTATTTTAGAGCATGAAGATGGTATAGAAACTAGGTATGCCCATATGAGTAAGTCAGAAGTTAAAGAAGGAGATAAAGTTAAAAAGGGAGACTTAATAGGAAGAGTTGGAAATACAGGAAGAAGTACAGGACCCCATTTACATTTTGAAGTAAGGATAAATGGAAGCCCTGTAGATCCACAAAATTATTTAAAATAATTATTTAAGTATTTTATTAAAGTTTAAGATTCCTTCTCCTACATTGTCCTTTGATAAATCTTTAGGGTCACAGGCTAATTTTAGTATAGATTGTAGGTCGCTAAATGAATAAGAATTATTATGCTCTAATATAATTGCACATACAGCACTTACAAAGGCTACTGATATTGATGTTCCACTAAAAGATTTATAGTTAGCATTAAGCTTTTTAGGATATAATTTTTTGCCTTCTTTTTCAGATATATAGGCTGTATCACTATTAAGAGAAGTTATATTTGTACAGGATGAAACTAAATCTGGTTTAATTATTTTTCCATAGGGACCCTTTGATGAATAAAGATATGGTTTATTATTGTGGCTTTCAATACCTCCAACTGTTATACAGTTTTTTAGGGTAGAAATCCCCATAATATTACTACTTAAAGAATTATTACTTCCACTTGGTACTATTGGGATAATTTTATTATTTATTGCAACATCAAATAATGACTTAAATGCATCTATAATAAAATAGTTATGATTTAAAAGTTCAAAGGGAAGGCATAAAATTCTTATGTTTTTACTGCTAGAAGCTTTTATTAAACTCTCTATACTATAAAGAATATCAGAGGCATATCCTTTGCCTAACTTATCAAAGGCTTTATAACATATTATTTTGCTTGAAGAGGCTATACCTTTATAAAGATTGTTAGAGGATATTCCACTTCCACAAATTATGCCAGCCATTGCTGTACCATGTCCATTATCATCATAAGGATAGTTAAATTTATTAACTAAATCAAAGAAATCCTCTATTTTATTATTAGGGCTTAGTAAATCAGTATGAGGGTAAACTCCACTGTCTACTAAGCCTATTTTTATGTTACTTCCTGAATAGTTTAAGTCATTTTTATTTAGAGAGTAGCAGTTATTAGCAGAGCTTATACTAATTCCACATAAAAATAAATAATCATCAAAAAATATTTTTTCAACTTCTGGATATTCTAAAATTAATTTGATTTCATATTTATTTAAATTTGCTACAATTATGTTGCAAAACTCTAAAGGATATATTAAAGCTTCCTTAAAATGAGAAACCTTTTTTAATATAGATGAAAATAAGTTTTTACACTTTATAAGAACCCTATATCTTTTATAGGCATTTTCATTTATAGCAACATTTAAATTGTAGTCAAGCTTACTTCTAAGATTAAACATAAAGTACTCCTATAATATTTATCACAATACCATATTATAGTAATAGTCTTTTAAATGTTAATGATTTTTATAGTTTATATGTTTCACCAACATTTATTATTTTTACTGTATCGTCTTTAAAGTTTACAAGAGTCTCATGTGTCTCTTCAAAATCTTCTAATGAGATTTTAAATGTTTTGTAGTGTATAGGTATCATTATTTTACTTTTCATCATTTTATACATCTTATAACCTTCATCAGGTGAACAGTGCATATGCTGGAATCTAGCTGGTTTGTAACAGCCAACAGGCATTAATGCGACATCACACTCTATATCTTTAAAGTTTTCAGTATAAGCTGTATCTCCTGCAAAGAAAACTTTAGTATTATTTCTTTCGATAAGATAAGAATTACTTTCATTATCGATACCAACATAGAATCTACGACCATCATGATTAGCTTCAACTGAAGTAACCTTTATAAATTCATCTTTAAAAGTGTCTCCAGTTCTTAATAAATGAACATTAGTATAGCCAAGGGCTGAAAGGATTTTCTTGTAGCCCTTTGGAACTATAACTGTAGCATCTTTATTTAGCTTCCTTAATTTTTTTAGGGAAGGAAAATGCATGTGATCCATATGACCATGAGAAAGTAATATATAATCAATTTTAATTTCGCTTAATTCAAAAGGTTTATTAATAACTCTCTTAAAATAACCTAATCTATTTGATATTACTGGATCAGTTACAATTATCTTGCCATCTAAATTAATTACTGTAGTGGCATGACCATACCAGTTTATTGAATTATTTTCTATAGGATCATTATGTGATGGTGCTCTATCATTAAAATATTCTTTTACATTGTTATAAGTTAATTTTGATAAAAAATGTATATTCTTAAAAAAATTCATATTTCTGTATCTCCTTATTTAAGTTACCTTTTCCACTTAAATACTATAATACCTGCTATCATAATTGCAACACCTATGAATTCTTTTAAGGTAAAATTTATTTTTTCACTTCCAAAAAGTCCAAAATAGTCAATTACTGCCGCAGCAATAAGTTGAGCAACTAAAATTATACCTATTGCACAGGTAGTTCCTAAGGAGCCTATACTCATCATTACTGTAAATATAATAACTACGCCTAAAGCTCCACCTAATAAATATATTTTATTAGAATCACTTAAAGCTTTGAAATTTCCTTTTCCAAAAAAAGCAGTAATTACTAAAGTAATTATTAGTCCTGTCAGTTGGACAATAGTGTTTGTTTCCCATGTTCCTATTTTTTCTCCAAGTCTTGTGTTAAAAACTCCTTGTAAACTCATTGCAATTCCAGATACTATTGCGAATATAAATCCTAACAATTAAATCACCTCTATAGTAGTTTTACCAAGTGAAATAATATTTATAATAAAAAAAGCTATAAGAATTAACTTATAGCAAGAAATTTATTTATTTAGTTGTATTTTCAAAACTATCTAGTATTTGTTGTTCTGAGAAACCAAGTGTATAACCAATACTTAAAAAGTCTTCAAATAATGTTTTAAAATGATCTTCAGAACGTGAAATAATTAAATCATTTATATCGATATATAAATTAAGAAATTGGTCACTTAAGCAATATTCATTAGGTTGTATAGAAATCTCTCTGACATTGTCATATCCATTAGTAATTCCAACTGAAAGTACTTGTTTTAAACAATCTACATATTTTGACAAAATAACGTCGCAATTAACAATATTATTCATATTTTTAGTATATTCATAACAATTAGTTTCATTTGCAAGATCACTTACTTTAATATGTAGTTCTAAGTTTTTACGAGCTTTAATTTTATACTCATCTAAATCTGGGTTTATACATAACTTTTCATCAAGTTTTTTTTGCATTTTGAATAAATTTGAAACAAACATTAACAAATCCCCCTGTTCTTAAGGCAATTATCCAAATCTATTTTACAAAAACTTTGCATTTATGAAAAGACCAGTAAACGAATACAAAATAAATTTGTTTAAAAATTTATAAAATTTAAACAAAATGAGCAAAAAAAGAACTTCATTTACGATAAATGAAGTTTTTAGTGAAAAAAGAATAAATATACTGGATTAAAAAGTTTTTAATTCGAATTCTTTAACTTTAAGTTCTTTTTTATTATGTGGAACTTTCCATAGTTGAAATTTATCAACTTTTAAAGTTTTATTTTCAGGTATGATTTGAGGATCTATAACTTTTCTTTTATTATCTTTAGGTAAATAATTTAAATTTGCTAAAGAAATAGAAAGATTATCTACATTACCCTCTCTAATGTTAAAACCATGTAGAGTTAAAGTTTCTTTAAGGGTTCTTTCAATTTTCTTTATGTAACCTCTATCACTAATATTTAAATTTATTGTTCTTAAATCTTCGCAAATAGAAAAATCATTAGAAAGCTCTACTTTAAATTTCTTGTAAGGCTTTAATGTTTTTTCGATAAGTGTGTTTAACTTTTCAATATTTGGATTATCAAGTACTTCTAGTGCAATGTATGGTGCTGGCGAATTTCTATTACCTCTAAGTTTTTTAGAAACAGTCTTTTGAACTGGAGTAATAAATTCGTAGGAAGAAGTATCAAATAATGCAACAATATAATATTTCATATCTTACCTCGCATAATATATTCTTTTAGGATTTAGTATCCAAACTTTTCTATAAATTATAACATAATACTTTAAATAAAAAAACTAGATGAATAAATAAAAGGATAGTACACATAATATTTAATGTAATTAAGCTAAGGAGGTATTAGAGTTATGAAACATAATCCAAGTATTAAGTGTGTAGTAGATGAATGTAAATACCATTGTAAAGAGGATGATTATTGTACTTTAAATTCAATAAAAGTAGGTAAGCATAAACATACTGTAAATACAGTAGAGGAAACTGATTGCGACTCTTTTGAATTAGAGTAACAATTATAGAAAATATTAATAATTAATCTAATTAATGGATAGATAAAATCATTAAAATGATTTTATCTATCTTATTTTTTAACTTTATTAAAAAAAATATTTCAATAATAGAACTTTGTGTTATAATGATAATCGAACTATAAAAAATAATAATAGGATTATAATGTCTAATAGATATTTTTTTGGATAAATAATATAAATATTGGGAATTTTAAATATATAGAATCTAAAAAATAAGGGTGAATTGGATGAAAAAGTTAGTTATAAATGGAGGGAATCCTCTACAAGGTTCAGTTGAAATAAATGGAGCAAAAAATGCTGCAGTTGCAATATTACCAGCGGCAATAATCGCTAGTGAAGGTAAATGTATAATCGATAATATACCAGATATTGAAGATGTACATTGTTTAGAGAGAATATTACTTAGTTTAGGATGTAAATTAAATAAGATTAATAATAATACTTTAGAAATAGATAGTACAGAAGTACATACTTGTGATGCATGCACAGAAGATGTAAGAAGAATGAGAGCATCATATTATTTTATTGGAGCACTTCTTGCAAGATTTAAAGAAGCAAAGGTAGAACTTCCAGGGGGTTGTCCTATAGGAGTAAGACCTATAGATCAACACATAAAAGGTTTTGAAGCACTAGGAGCAGATGTTGTAATAGAACATGGTTCAGTAAGAGTTAAGGCTGATAGACTAATAGGAACAAATATATTCTTTGATGTAGTTTCAGTTGGAGCAACTATCAATGTTATGATAGCAGCTACAGGAGCAGAAGGTATAACAACATTAGAAAATGTTGCAAAGGAACCTCATGTAGTAGACGTTGCAAACTTCTTAAACTCAATGGGAGCAAATATTAAGGGTGCAGGAACTGACATTATAAGAATAACAGGAGTAGAAAAGTTAAAGGGATGCGCATATAGTGTAATTCCAGACCAAATAGAAGCGGGTACATTTATGATAGCCGCATTAGCTACTAAAGGTGATGTAACTATTACAAATGTTATACCAAAGCATTTAGAATCAATAACAGCTAAGCTTAACGAAATGGGCGCTGTAGTTGAAGATGGTGATGATTCAGTAAGAGTTAAATATAATGGAAAGCTTAAAGGTGTAAACATTAAGACGGCTCCTTATCCAGGATTCCCAACTGATGTTCAACAACCTATGTCAACATTATTAAGTGTAGTACCAGGAAGAAGTTTAATAACTGAATCCATATGGGAAAACAGACATAAACATATTGATGAGCTTAAAAAAATGGGGGCAAACATAAAAGTTGAAGGAAGAGTAGCTATAATAGATGGTGTTAGTAAGTTAACTGGCGCTGTAGTTAAAGCAACAGACTTAAGAGCTGGAGCTGCAATGGTTATAGCAGGTCTTATAGCAGATGGTGTAACTGAAATTACAAATATAGAACATATAGATAGAGGATATCCACACATTGAAGGTAAGTTTAGAAGACTAGGTGCAGATGTGAGAAGGATTGACGACGAAGAGTAAAATTTTTGGGGGAACAGCAGATGATATTTTGTTCACTTTACAGTGGGAGTAGTGGAAATAGTATATTTGTGGGGAATGAAAAAACAAAAATATTAATAGATGCAGGTGTTCCAGGAAAAAAGATAGATGAAGCATTAGCAAAAATAGATCAAAATCCAAGAGAAATTGATGGTATTTTTATTACCCATGAACATTCAGATCATATTAAGGGTGTAGGAGTTATATCAAGAAAATATGATATTCCTATATATGCAAATGAAAAAACATGGCAAGCTATGGAGAAATCTATAGGTAAGATAAAAGAGCATAATATAAAAATAATGGATAGAAGAAGCACCGTGGATATAAAGGATTTATCAATTAAATCTTTTAATATACCACATGATGCTATTTCTCCTGTTGGATATACAATTAAGTCTAAGGATAAGATTGCAAGTGTAGCAACAGATTTTGGTACATTCACAGAGGAAATAAGTGACAACATTAAAGAGTCTGACATAATACTTTTAGAAAGTAATCATGACGTTAGCATGTTAAAGTTTGGACCATATCCTTATGTACTTAAGAGAAGAATATTAAGTGAAATAGGTCATTTATCAAATGATGACTGTGGTAAGGCTATAATAGAACTAATTAAGCATGATAACAATAAACAAATAATATTAGGTCATCTAAGTGGAACTAATAATCATCCAGACTTAGCTTATCAAACAGTTTTAAGTGTTTTAGAAGAAAAGGGAGTTAAGCAAGGTGAGGATGTTAAAATTTCAATGGCTAGTAGACATGAACCTAGCTCATTAATTAACTTATAATTTAAAAAAGAAAGAGGAGAAAATGAGATGAGTTTATACAAAAATTGGACTGATATGGTTGTTGAATATGTGAAGACAAAAGGAGAAAAAGCTTTTTGGGAAGAGTATGGTAATATTGAGACAAGCATATACAAAGATCTATTATCAAATCATAAAGAAGTAAAGAAAACAACAATAAATGAATTAGCTAAGGACTATAATACAACAGCTGAATTTATAATGGGATTTGTTGACGGAATAAACGATAGCTTAAAGGATAATTATGACTTAGAAGCTATTGATGAAAATACAGAATTAGTATTTGATATTGATTTAGAAAAATTATATTTCAATATGCTTGATGCTAAAGCAGATTATTTATACACATTACCACAATGGGAAGGAATATTCTCAGAAGAAAAGAGAAAAGAAATTCAAAAGAAATATAGAGAATCAAAGATCGTAAGAAACGATGATAAAATCGGTAGAAATGATCCATGTCCATGTGGAAGTGGAAAGAAATACAAAAAGTGTTGCGGAAGAAAATAGTTTAATATATTTAAAAGCTCATAGTTTTAATTATGGGCTTTTATTTAATTTTTTAGGAGGGGTATAATGGATAAGAATGTTATTTGGTCAAATGAAATAAAAATTAATAGAACTATAGAATCATTAAAAAAGAATAATATGAATGGATATTATGCAAAAAATAGAGAAGAACTTATTAAACTAATTGAAACTATAGTAAAAACAGGCAGTAAAGTTTCCTGTGGTGGTTCAATGACATTATTTGAAACAGGAATAATTGATCATTTAAGATGTGAAAGATATGAATTTCTAGATAGATATAAAGAAGGTCTTACAAAGGAAGAAGTTGTAGATATATACAAGAAAGCCTTTTTTGCAGATGCTTATTTTGTAAGTAGTAATGCAGTTACTGAAAAGGGAGAACTTTATAATGTAGATGGAAATGGAAATAGAGTTGCAGCTATGCTTTATGGACCAGATAAGGTTATAGTTATTTGTGGAGTAAATAAGATAGTTAAAGATGTTCATGAAGCTATAAAAAGAAATAGAGAATGTGCAGCTCCAATAAATGCAAAAAGATTAAGTAGAAAAACTCCATGTACAAAGGTTGGTTACTGTATGGATTGTAATAGTCCTGAGAGAATATGTAATGAGTATACATTGATAAAGAGACAAAATAATCCTGAAAGAATACATGTTATTTTCTTAAATGAAAACATAGGATATTAAAAAGAAAAGCACTAGTTATGTTTAAAAAGTATACTATACTTAAATTAACGTAAGGAGACATTTTTTACGAATAACTAGTGCTTTTTGAATTATACATATAATTATTTATATGAAATAGGTATTTTATTTATTACATAATTTTATAATATGTAAATAAAAAAGTTAGAGTTTATTTAAAAGTATAGAAAAGGATCTTAGGAGGAAAAATGAATATAACTTTAATAACAGTTGGAAAATTAAAAGAGAAATATTTAAAGCAAGCAATAGATGAATATTCAAAAAGGCTTAGTAGATATTGCAAGCTTGAAATTATAGAATTACCAGATGAGAAAACTCCTGACAATGCATCTGAAAATGAGGAGAAGCAAATAAAGGAGAAGGAAGGTAGAGGTATTCTTTCTAAGATAAAGGATAATTCATATGTTGTGGCTATGGATTTAAAGGGAAAGCAAATTACTTCTGAGGAATTTTCTGTCTTTATTGATAGGTGTGGTATTACTGGGAATTCTAATATTGTTTTTGTTATTGGAGGTAGTCTTGGTCTTTCTGAGGATGTTTTGAGGAGGGCTAATTATAAACTTTGTTTTTCTAAGATGACTTTTCCCCATCAACTTTTTAGGGTTATGCTTTTGGAGCAGGTTTATAGAGCATTTAGGATAATGAAGGGTGAACCGTACCATAAGTAACGGTAAATATTAATGATAATAAAAAAGACTGAATGTACTGAAAAGTTATTTTAAGTACATTCTTTTTTGTATAATAAATTGAAATATTATAATAATGAGAACTCTTACTTGTTAAATATAAAGGTAAGAGTTTTTATAATTAGAAGATATACCACAAAAGATGATAGGAATTACAATAAAAGCATTAGAGGATACATTAAAATTGATTAACTTTAAAAAATATAAGGAAGCAATTGAGTTAATATGTAATGCTAATATCATAGATGTATATGGTGTTGGCAATTTTGGAAGTATAGCAAGTGATATAATGAATAAATTAATTCGTATAGGGTTAAATTGTAGGTTATATCCAGATAATCATGTACAACAAATTTATGCAAGCCATTTAACTGACAAGAATGTTTTAATTGTAATATCTTATTCCGGAAATACCATAGATAGGGTTAATGTATTAAAAATTGCAAAAGAATCTGGAGCAAAGACAATTGCATTAACAAATTTTAGGGCTGCGGCTATTTCTAAATATGCAGATATTACTTTTTATACTGGAGATATAGAAACAACATTTTATAGTGAACAAATGGCTTCACGTATCACAATTAGCGATTGTAGATATGCTTTATATGGGAATATTATTAAATAATTTTGATTCATCTATAAAGCGACTCGAAAAAGTAAATATGTTGGTAAAAAAATTATTAAATTATGGTTAAAATATTCAATTATTGATTATAAAGAGGAAATAGAAATACAGTCATCTATAATAAAAAAATAAATATATATTATAAATTTTAATGAAGCTATATTAGATTAATCTAATATAGCTTATTTTTGCAGGAATGTGAGTGAGAAAGAATTACTTAGAAAAATAATTGACACAATTAAGCAATTATTATATAGAAGTAATAACAATTATTACTCAAACTATAAATATACTTAATGAAAAAAATTAATTCTACTTGTTTTTTCTAATTATTAAGATGTTAAATTATTAATACTAATAAGGATTAAACCTTTTTATATTTCATATTTTAATAAAGTTTATACAAAGTTTGATAAATAAACTTTAAATAGAAGAGAATATTATCATATATCAAATGTAATGTTAAATCTTTATCTCATATAAAATCAGAACCTTTTAAAATCTAATCATTTGATTAGACTATTAATTATTATGGATTATGAGTTGAATATTGACATAAATATAATTAGAGTGTATTCTGTGTATATACAAACATCACAGTTGGGAGGCTTTAAATGAAGATTTTGATTTCTAATAATTCTGATAAACCTTTATATATCCAAATTAAGGAGCAAATTAAAGATGCAATTTTTTCAAATCAAATAGATGACGGGGCATTGTTACCTTCAATTCGTAATTTTGCTAATGAATTAAAGGTAAGTGTTCTTACTATAAGGCGTGTTTATGATGAACTTGAGAGTGAGGGATTTGTTACTATTCAAGCAGGAAAAGGTACTTTTGTATCTTGTGGAAATATAGAGTTATTATTAGAATATAAAAGGCATATTGTGGAACAAAAAATACAGGAAACAATTGATTCAGCTAAGCTTCTTGGTATTGATAAGGCAGAATTAATTGAAATGATAAATATCTTATATGAGGAGGAGATTTAATATGAAAGATGTGTTAGAGGTATGTGGATTAAATAAATATCATAAGAATTTTAAGCTTAATAATATTAATTTATCTCTGAAGGAAAATTGTATTACAGGATTTATTGGGGTAAATGGTGCTGGAAAGACTACAACTATAAAAACAATATTAGGACTTTCATTAAAGGAAAGTGGAAATATTAAAGTTTTTGGAGACGACATTACTGGTAATGAAGCTAAAATTAAAAATAGAATTGGTGTTGTGTTAGACAATGGTGGATTTTATGAGGACTTATCTATGGATGAAATGAAAAGTATTATTGCACCATTATACTCTAATTGGAATGAAGAAAAGTATAAGTATTATATGAGACGATTTTCTTTAAAATCTAATCAAGGAATTTCAACTTTATCTAAAGGTATGAATATGAAATTTGCATTAGCATTAGCATTATCTCATAATGCAGATTTATTAATTATGGATGAACCTACAAGTGGATTAGACCCACTTGTAAGAAAAGAACTTATGGATATATTACTCGAATTTATGAAGGAAGATGGAAAAGCTGTATTTTTTTCTACTCATATAACATCAGATTTAGAGAATGTTGCAGATGTATTAATTTTAATACATGAAGGAAAAATAATATTTCAAGAAGAGAAAGATGTATTGCTTGATACTCATAGGCTTGTAAAAGGTTATGATAAGAAACTAACTGATGATATTAGAGCTCTTTTTATTGATATAAACGAAACAGATTTTGGTTTTTCAGGTATATCAAAAAATATAAACAAGCTACAAAGTATTTATCCTGATTTAATAATTGAAAAACCTACTATTGAAAATATTATGCTTTCATACATAGAAAGGAGGAAAAGTAATGATATTTAATCTTGTAAAAAAAGAGTTTATTTTAGTAAAAAAATATTTAATATTGATGATTTTACTTCCATTTATACTACCGTTATTTATCTTTTGGAGAGTGCCTATGCTTTTAGGGGGAATAACTTTTTTTATTACTAGTGTCTTTGTAGAGGTATTATTAATACAGTCTATTTTCTTAGTGGAAAATAAATATCCTAAAGCAACAACATTGTTATGTACAACGCCGATTAGAAGAAAAAATATTGTAGAAGCAAAATATATTTGTTTTTTTATGGTTTTTATTTTTTGCTATATATCTTACAGTATATTAACATTAATAATAGCAGAAATTCCTCAATTATCAATTTTAAGTATAATTATTTCTTTTCTTATTATATCTACAATCTTTAATATTTATATGCCCATTCAATATAAATTTGGATATGAAAATACCAAATACTTTTTTATGATTGTTATTTTTACTATATCTTTTGGATTACCTTCTATAATAACAATTATACCTGAAAACTTTAGTTTTAATATTAATATACCTATAATAATTAAATATATACTTCCGGTAATATTATCTGTTTTTATTAGTATATTTTCTATAAAAATATCAACTAAAATATTTTCACAACAAGAGTTATAAAAATTTGATATAATATAAATAAGAAATGCAGAAAATAAAAAAGTAGAGTGTTGGTGAACCCTACTTATACAATTCTAGTTGCTTAGGCAACTGGTATCACTAGAATTTTTAGTAATAAAAATAGTAGCTTCCAAATTGCGTACGGGGCTACTATTTTTTTGATATTTTATCTATAAGTAACACTATAAATGTTAATAGTGTTAATAAAAATAATCTACCAGTAAATAGTAACATTAAAACCTCATTTATAAGTATTACGGATAACCATACTATAAATAACGGAGACATTTTATAAATACTGAAGAATATTAATTATAATCTCCTTTATTTATTCATACTATTTTGCATTATGATATAATTTAAAAATAATTATATTACAAGTATAATTACGAACTATTAGTATTACAGTATCTAAAAAGATATTGTAATAAGTAAAAGGAGATAAATATGAGTTTAGACAGATGTGTATTAAATCTCAAAAATAAAGAATATGAATATATTTTTGAGATGGTAACTGATTTAATAGGTGGAAAGTATAAGCCTATTATTATTGGGCATCTTGGAAACAAAGAAACAAAAAGATTTAATGAATTAAAAAAGCTTATTCCTAAAATAACACAAAAAATATTAACACAACAATTGAGAGAACTAGAGAGTGATAAATTAATTATAAGAAAAGTGTATTCAGAAGTTCCTCTAAAAGTAGAATACTCACTAACAGAATTAGGAGACAAGTTAATGCCAATTCTTAGAATAATGAGTAATTGGGGAGAAGCTTATTATGAAAAAATAGATAAAGGTATTTTACAAAGGAAGAGAAAAAGAGAAAGAATAAAAATTAATAATTTAAATGACTTTAAGGATGAACTAAAAAAAGAAGGATATAACATAAGTGAATCTGATGAAGAAAAATTTAAAGAGAAAATTGCAAGGGATTTTAACGTAGATAAAAATGTTATAGAGAATTTATATACATCCATTAGGAAAGAGAATATTACATATAAAGTAAGTGATATTAAAGAATTGATTGACTACATAAAAAAGATAATATTATTTGAAGATATACATAATAAGTTATTTAAAAAGATAAGCACCGTAAAGTCATTAATTATAGAGAGAACTGAATATGAAAGAGTTCCTAGCACGCAAGATAATGTTGAAGATATGATACCTATTATAGAAAAAACAGCAAATGATATATCTAGAGTAATAAATGATAAAGATAAAATTAGATTAATAGAATTAGAAAAATATTTAGATGAAGAATATCTTTATGCTAAGGATATAGAACTACTAAAGAAAATGGTTCTTATTAAAAATGAATATGTAAAAGAAACATACAATGAAAAAGCTAGAACAAAAACAGTATGTATAAAAATACCTGAATATATAAATTATGATTATATTAAAGCTAAAAAAGGTAGTGTGGAATATTATGAACATATAAAAAAGAATATACCAAGAATGAAGCGCCTAATAAAAAATGTTTATAAATATATGAATTTGAATAAAGAAGAAAATAAAACATTTAAAATAAATCAAAGTGAGGCATTACAGGATTCTATAAATATAGCAGTAGCAATGTATAATGGAAAAGAATTTAGAGCGATTAGTGGAAGTAATGAGGTAAAAGATTTTTGCAGATCACCACTACCAGAAAAGGCATTTTTTAAAAGTAGTAAAGTTAATAAGTTGGGCAAATTAGGAACAGGATATAACAGAGTTAACGATAGTGAAAAGAAAATATTTGAGGAGATACACAAACAAATAGAAGAGGGCATCTTAAAAGAAGAGGGTAATCTTATTTTATATAGCAAATGGGAACCTTGTCCTAGTTGCTATCTTGTAATTGATCAATTTAAAAAGTATTATCCTAATATAAATGTACAGGTAAAATATACAAAAAAATATGGTGAATAGTAGAATATTTTTTAAAGGTATTTTCTTTATGGATTGGGATATCATCAATTAATGCTTTTATAAGTGTGGTTTTTCTAGAACAATTAACACAAACTAATCCCATTCTTTTAACATCTAAAATTTCTAATTTATTTAATTTTTATAAAGACATAAAAAATCCGTTCTCTTTTCATCTTCTCAAGTCCTTTAACCTTTATAATATTTAATTATATTATATAGATAAATACTATAAAAGGGCATGTAAAATCTATTTTACATACTAAAAAGTAGTGATGTAAAATAGATTTGATAGCATAAATACGTTCTAAACAATAGAATTTAAGTAGGAGGAAGATCAAAGTGGATATTAGTAAACAAATAAAAAAATATAGGCTCGATTTAAAATTATCCCAGGAGGATTTGGCTGAAAAAGTATTTGTAACACGGCAGACAATTTCAAATTGGGAAAATGGAAAGAACTATCCAGATATAAATAGCTTGGTACTATTAAGTACTCTCTTTGGTGTTTCTCTTGATATTCTAGTTAAAGGAGATTTAGAAGAAATGAAAGAGGAAATTAAAACAGAGGATATTAAAAAGTTTAATCATGACGGCATAGTTTTTACTGTACTACTTATTACAACAGTAGTACTGGCTGTTCCACTATTTCTTTACTTAAATTTTATTGGAATTGTAATTTGGTTAGTGCTATATGGCATTACAATGTATTATGCAAAAGGTATTGAAAAACAAAAGAAAACTCATGACATTCAAACATACAGAGAAATTATTGCTTTTACTGAAGGAAAAAAACTTGATCAGATTGAGAAGAGATGTGAGGCTGGAAAACGTCCATATCAAAAAGCATTTTTAGTAATTTGTTCAGGGCTTATTGCATTAGTTGTTACTATAGGAATGTATTTTTTATTTAGATTAATTCAGTAGATGAAAATGTTATTTTGAGTAGTTATTTCTAAATGAATTCTGTATGATTTATTTTAAATTATGAAGATACAAATAATAAAAGAAAATAAAAAAGATTTTTTAGATTTATTGTTATTAGCAGATGAGCGGAAAAATATGATTGGTAAATATCTTGAAAGAGGTATTATATATGTAGGAACAGGAGATGGTCCTACATATATAATACCCTTTTATGAAAAATGTGGTTTTATAAAATCTCATAGAATTAATAAATTTTTTATAGATAATTATGATAATCCAATTTATGAGTGTGGAAGGCAATTAATTAATATGGTTTTTTTGAAAAAAAGAAATATAAGGCTGGCTAATATATAAAAAACTTATGCACTATTGATACGGAGAATTATATCACAAATAGATTAAATTTGTATTAAAGTTAGAGTTTATTTAAATATTGATATACATAGTTATTACTAAAATACCCAGTAGAAAAGAATTATTTCTTACTACTGGGTTAGTTAGATAATTTTATATTTATTAATTATACTTTTACTTGATATGGAATAATACTTTATTATTAATCTTGAATATTTGAGATTTTAAACATAGTTAAATTTGATTTAAAAAATGCTTTATTATTTTACACTAATCAAATAAACTTAATAATGCATTTCCAAAATCTTTTGCACCTATTGGACCATTACTTGTAATTATATCATCGTGTTTAACAACTTTTTTATCTAAATAAATTACATCATTTTCTTTCAGTTTATTTTTCATAATATCAACAGGATAACAAGTTCCTATACGTCCTGAAAGTAATCCCGTTTCAGCAACAACAACTGATCCAGCACAAATACCAGTTATAATTATATTATTTTTATGAGCATCTTTTAAGTATTTAATTAAAGTTTCATTATTCCATAAATAATCAATTGTACCTGAACCCCCTATAATTGCAATAGCATGATATTCATTTATATCTACAGATGAAAAGACTACAGTAGAAATTGCTTTACCATTGTAATCACCAGTAATTTCACCAGTTATTGTACTTGATACAATAACATCTAATCCTCCATCTATTAATATATTTTTTGGTTGATTTAATTCATCCTCGTTGAAACGCTCAGGGGGTATGATAAATAATATTTTTTTCTTCATAAAATATGGCTCCTTTTCTTTATATAATTTTATTTGTTTTACATAAAGTATTATATTATTATTATTTTATATAGTATAGAATGCACTTTTTTGTAATATAGTTACTTTATAGTTACTATGGATTTAATATAAAAAGTAGTAAGGGAGATGTTAAATTGAGTGATACTTTAAGAAAAGAAATAAAATTAAAAATTCAAAATGGTGAATTCAATTGTGCAAAAGAACTCACATTATCAATAATTAGCGGAAAATGGAAAGTTGTAATATTATGGCATTTAGGGCATGAAGGGAAGCATAGATTTAATGAATTACAAAAACTCTTTACTAAGATATCTCATAAAATGTTGAGTAACCAATTAAGGGAATTAGAAGAAGATGGAATAGTATATAGAGAAGTATTTCCGCAGGTTCCTCCAAAAGTGGAATACTCACTTACAGAACTAGGAAAGACATTAATACCAATTGTGGATCTTCTTTATGAATGGGGACAAAAGAGAATTGATGAAGTAAAAAAACAAATGGAAGATAAATAGATTTTAGTCTATAGGTAAATCTAGATGTTTAAGGTTCTTATTTGTTTCAAAGATATTTTTTAATATTATTTGAGGATAATATGGGAACAATTAATTAAACTAATACACAAGGATAAATTTGCTAAGAGAAAAAATAAAGAAAATGATAAGATTTATGAATGTGGAAGGTAATTAATTGATATGGTGTATTAAAAAAAGATTATAGTTTAATAAAATAATTAATGATTTTAAAGTACTATTCTTGGTAGAATGAGTGCTTTTTCTTTTTGTATTAAAAATTAATACGCAGTAAGACCTATCTTTAAAAAATTCCATTAATATAATTGTAAGTTATAATCACTTTTATGAGACATTCAAAAGGTTAAGTATAAATAAAATAATTAGTGTATTAATTTAATGTATAAGTGTATTGAAAAAATAATTAAATAAAAACTTTAATACAATTATAAGTATTAAATTAATGGGTTATATATATTGTAATGCTGTAAAAGTCAGTGTTTAGAAGTGGTTAGCATATAAAAAATATATAAATACATTAAACAAAACTACAAAGAAAGTTGTCTATAAAGAAAATAATATATTCAATAATATATTAAATATTATGTTGAATAAGAAAGAAATTTGTTATAGTAATGAAATGTTTGAATAAGTATATCAAAATAACTTTAAACTAAAATAAAACCGTATCAAAAGTGTATCAAAAGTGTATTGGAGAAAAAACTTGAAAAGTTAGGATTAAAGCTTAAGTCATTGAATCATATAGCTTTGAGTACTTTTTATATTCTTAATACATTACTATTGGCACAACAATTGCTTATATATTAATTGTAAATAATAAATATCAAAAAGTTGATTGAAAGAAAAAATTATAAACATTAACTTTGGTTACAAGTTTTTAGAACTTATTTATAAATTTTTTCGTAACAAATAAAAAATAGGAGGTATATATATGGTAGGAATTATTCTTGCTAGTCATGGGGATTTTGCTAAAGGCATATTACAATCTGGTTCAATGATTTTTGGAGAACAAGAAAACGTTAAAGCTGTTACTTTAATGCCTAGTGAGGGACCTGATGATATTAAAGCAAAAATCATGACCACCCGTAAAACGGGTGGTTTGCTCTAGCCCTATAAGGGCATGTTACTGGCTGTGCTACTCGCACATCGAAACGGTTTGCCAAC
>NZ_JAUSUF010000024.1 GCF_030813415.1 Eubacterium multiforme
TGCCGAAGTGGCGGAACTGGCAGACGCACAGGACTTAAAATCCTGCGGTGGTTAAACACCGTACCGGTTCGATTCCGGTCTTCGGCACCAAAAGATCTAAGAAATTTTTCTTAGATCTTTTTTTATGTCCAAAAATAATTAGTTTTAATATGTTTAACATTAATATACTTACCTTTCACATCTAATAAGTTGCCGCTTAAGGAGAAAATGTAGGAATTCTAAATTAAAAAAGTTATACTAACAACATAAAGTGAGTTAGGAGGAAGTTGAGTGAAGATACAACTTGATATTGATGAAGAATATGAAGAAGCACTTGTTATTATAAAATCTAAAGAAATGACAGAAGAAATTTCTGAAATACTAAAGAAACTTAAATCCATTAAGAAAAGAAATGTTATTGGATTAGAAAATGAAAAAATTTATATATTGAATCCAGATGATATTTTGGTTATTTATAGTAAAGATCAAAAGGTTTTTGTAGATACTATAAATAAAACTTATGAAGTTAAAAAAAGATTATATGAATTAGAAGATGAGTTAAGGGGAGAGTCCTTTGTTAGAATATCTAAATTTGCAATAGCTAATGTAGATAAAATAAGAAACATAGAAGTGGTTTTTAACGGGAATTTAGTTGTGAATTTTATTAATGGAAGAAAGGAAACTATTTCTAGAAGGTATTTACAAAAAGTAAAAGATTTTATTGGAATGGGAGGAAGGTAATATGAAGTATATTAAAATGTTTATTTTGAGAGGATTGGTTGGATGTACAATAGGAGTTTTTATTAATCAGCTAATAACTGTTCTTATAGCTTGTGCCACAGGAAATGTTTATGATTCTCCTAATATGGTTATATTTCAATTTGTAATTTCAGTAATATCAGGATTTTATTTTGTGGGAATAACTACTATTTTTAGTGTTGAACAATGGAGCTTACTTAAGAAGACAATAATTCATGCAATATGTATGCTTATGTATTTTCCTATAGCAATGTATGCTGGCTGGGCACCATCAGGATTTAATACAACTGGTAAAATATTATTTTTTATTTGGTATGTTTGTGTATATTTAATAATATGGTTCTCAATAAAAAGATATAAAACAAAAAAAGCTATAGAACTAAATGAAGAATTAAAAAAACGTAAAGAAAGAATAGAAAAAGAAAAATAAATTATAATAAATAAGCGGAATGGTAAATTTTAGTAGTTTATCATTCTGCTTATTTATTAATCTTGTTTAAATAGAAAATTCATATATTTCTAAAAATATTATACATAAAAAAATATTTTAATATGCAACAAATTCATATATATAATGACAAAGATAAAAAATATTAAAATATTAAAAAATACTTGGAATAGCAAGGTTTGGTAAACTTTTACAATGTTTAAATAAAATATCGAAAAATAATATTAAATATAGAAAATCAAAAATATAGCTGAATAATGTCCTACGAAACTTTAAAATCATTGCAGAAATTTACATATATCGAGAAAGGTAATTGCTATAATTAAATTACAATTTATGGAAATTGCAAGGAGGAAGATATATGCAGTACAGACTTAATGAAAATTCAGTTGAAAGAATGGAAGAAGATATATTAGATAATAATAGAGTAGAAGTTAAAAGCGAGTTTGCTAAGTTATGTCTAATTTTCATAACAATATTATTGTTAAGTAGAGTTACCATATTAATTGGAGAAGGTGATGTGTCAGGAATATCTCCTTTTGGACTGGCTTTTTTTATTAGTGTAATAGTAGGTGGAGATAGAAACAAAATAATAGTATCAGGTGCAGGAGCTTTAATTGGATATTTTACAATAAATGCTACTTTAAAAGATGGACTTATGTATTTAAGTGGAGTACTTATTTTGTTAGGATATAGTCTTATTGCAGATAAACTTAAAAAGAGAGTTAATGAAAAACATTTACTATTTATAGTTTTTTTAAGTAATGTTATTTATGGATTAGTTATAAGTAATTATGATTTAGGAGTAAATATAACTATTTCAGGACTTAATACAATTTTAATTGTTCCAGTATACTATATTATAAATTACGGATTAAAGTGTGTAGGTGAATATAATTCAAATTACTTTTTTAATATAGAAGAAATTATAAGCATTTCAATAATAATATGTTTAATGGCTTCAGGGGTTGGTGGATTAACTATTGGAGAGATTAGTATAAGAACTATAATATCTTTAGCTACAGTAATTTCAATAGCTTATATAGGGGGAGCTTCAAATGGAGCTGCTATTGGAATATCTATGGGGGTTGTAATTGGAATAACAGCAGGAGATATGATAGGTGGCATAGGATTATATGGAAGTGTTGGACTCATAGTTGGATTATTTAAAGAAACTGGAAAGATATTTTCCTTTTTATCTTCAATAATGGTATATCTTATTATTTCATTGTATTCCCAAGGATTACATACGGAAGGGATTATAGAAGTATTATTAGGAGGTATATTGTTTTTAATAATACCTAAGAAAATTTTAAGTATGTTAGAAACGGAAATGTGTAATGATGCTAAAGTGGATATGATAAATGATGAACATTTAAAACAGGTTAAAGGTGAATTTACTAAAAAGATACAGGGGTTTGAAAGTGTATTAAATCAGATGGAAAAATCGTTAAATAATATTTCAGAAAATAATAATTTATCATATAAAAATAGAAGTACAGCCTTAATAGAAAATTTGGCAGATAGAGTATGCAGCGGATGTTCAGAATGCAATAAATGTTGGAATAGAGAATTTAATCAAACATATACGGCTTTTGAAGTATTGTTAAAGGGAAGGGAAGAAGGTAGAGATAATTTTCCTATAGAACTTGAAAAGAAATGTATCAAAAAGACAGACCTTATAAGAAATTCAGATAGTATAATAAATATATTAAATGGAAATGAAATAACTAGAAGGAAATTAGAAGAAGGCAGAAAGCTTGTAACAAACCATATAAGAAGTATTTCAGGCAACTTAAATGATATGATAGTAGATTTTAAAAGAGATGTTACTTGGGGATTAGAGCTTGAAAAGACAGTAAGAAAAGAATTAAATAGAAATTCAATAAATTATAAGGATGTATTTTGCTTTACAGATAAAGGTGGAAGGATAAATATAAAAATAAAGATGGAAAATTGTTTAGATGGAAGTTATTGTAGTAAAAATGTACTTCCAGCTATTAATGAAATAATGAGAACTCCAATGACAATTAATGAAGATGGGTGTAGAATTTCCCCTAACAATAAAGAATGCACAATATTAATACAGGAAATGCCTAAGTATAAGGTTACTTCCTATGCTGGAATGAGAGCTAAAGAAGGGGAGCAATATACTGGAGATACCTATACATTTGGAAGAATGGATGGTGGAAATTATATAACACTATTAAGTGATGGAATGGGATCTGGACCTGAAGCTGGAAAGGAAAGTAAAATAACAGTAGATTTAGTTGAAAAGTTTGTAGAAGAAGGTTTTGAAATTGAATCAGCATTAAATACTGTAAATTCAATAATGAATATGAAGTTTGAAGAGGATGAAAAATTTGCAACTTTAGATTTAAACTTAATAGATTTATATAGTGGTAAAATATCATTTTATAAAGTTGGGGCTGCTGCAAGTTTTATAAAGAGGGGAAATAAAATAAAGAAAATATCATCAAATATGCCTCCTTTTGGGCTTGTTGACAAGATGGAATTAGAAAGTGTTGAGGAAAGAGTTAAAGGTGGAGATATAATAATAACTTTAAGTGATGGAGTTTTAGATGTAGATAAAAATGGAGTGGGAGATTCCCTTTGGCTTGAAGATTATTTAAAAAATAAAGGTAATAATCCAAAGGAGCTTGCTCAAGATATATTAGAATATTCTAAAGAAATTAACAATGGAACAATAAAAGATGATATGACAATTGTAGTTTCTAAGGTTTATTCTGTATATTAAAATATGGTATAGTAATATTAAAAGCTGGCTTATAGTCAGCTTTTATAATTTTTAATGTTACAAAAAGTGTAATTTAATGTATGATATAAATGAAGTTATACATAGGATGTGATAAAATTGATCAATGATTTTACAAAATATATAGAAGAAAATAAGCTTTTAAGTAAAGGTGATAAAGTATTAGTTGGATTATCAGGTGGACCGGATTCAGTTTGTTTATTACATTTATTAAATACTATAAAGGATAAATATGCTCTAGAAATTGGAGCAGCTCATATAAATCATATGCTTAGAGGAGAAGAGGCTATGATAGATGAAGAGTATGCAAAGAACTTATGTGAGAGTTTAGATATTAAATTTTATAGTATAAGGCTTGATATAAATAAAATTGCAAAGGATAGAGGGGTATCTACAGAAACAGCTGGAAGAGATGAAAGATATAAATTTTTTAATGATGTAAAAAATAAAGAAGGCTATACAAAAATTGCTACAGCTCACAATGCAAATGATCAAGCAGAGACTATACTTATGAGAATAATGAGAGGAACTGGATTAGAAGGATTAGGTGGAATACCTGTAGAGAGGGAAGGTTTATATATAAGACCTATATTATTTCTAGAAAGGGAGTTTATAGAAAAATATTGCAGTGATAATAATTTAAACCCAAGAATAGATAAAACTAATTTAGAAAATATATATAGTAGAAATAAAATAAGATTAGATATTTTACCTTATATGAAGAAAAACTTTAATAATGATGTAGTAAAGGCTATAAATAGAATGAGTTTATTACTTCAAGAAGACAATGAATTTATAAATAATGAGGCAATAAAAGCATTTAATAAGTATTGTAGTGTAAAAAATAATGAAATAATTATAAATAGAGAATTATTTGATGAAGAAAAGGCTATAATTACTAGAGTAATAAGAAAATCTTTAACTACCATTTCAAAAAGTACTTATGACTTTGAGATGAAGCATATAAAAGAGGTAATAAACCTTAAGGATATAGGAACAAATAAAAGAGTAGATTTGCCAAATGGTATATATGCTGAGAATATATATGGTGAAATATACATAAAAGAAAAAGATTCATTAATAAATAAAAATAATGAATGTAGTGAAGTAAGAATAAAAAAAGAAGACTTAAATGGATTAAAAATAGATTTTTTAGGTTGTTTAATTGAATTTGAAGTAAATTTAAAAGAAAAAAATTTAAAATTTAACAATAATGACTTAATTAAGTATTTTGATTATGATAAAATTAATGAGTATGTTACTCTTAGAAAAAGAAAAAATGGAGATAGGATAGTTCCTTTAGGAATGAGTGGCAGTAAAAAGCTAAAAGATATTTTTATTGACATGAAAATTCCTAAAGATTATAGGGACAATATTCCTGTTATACAATTTGATGATGAAATTGCTTGGGTAGTGGGAGTTAAAACTTCTAATACATATAAAGTAAACAAAACAACAAAAAAAATTATGAAAATAATATTTAAAAGAGAGGAATTGTAATTATGAGAGAAGATATAAAAGAGGTTTTATTTAATGAAGAAGATTTAGCGAAGAAGGTTAAAGAGTTAGGAACCAAAATAAGCAAAGACTATGAAGGTAAAGACTTACTTGTAGTTGGAGTTTTAAAGGGATCAGTTTTATTTGCATCAGATCTTATAAAGAACATAACTATTCCTTGTGAAATAGATTTTATGGCAGTTTCAAGTTATGGAAACTCAACAGAAACCTCAGGAGTTGTAAGAATCTTAAAGGATTTAGACCATAGCATAGAAGGAAAACATGTATTAATAGTTGAAGATATAGTAGATAGTGGAGTAACTTTAAATTATCTATTAAAATATTTAAAGGCAAGAAAAGCAGAAAGTATAGAAATCGTATCATTACTTAATAAACCAGAAAGAAGAACTGTAGATTTAAATGTTAAATACATTGGATTTGAAGTTCCTAATGAATTTATTGTTGGATACGGAATTGATTATGCTGAAAAATATAGAAACTTACCTTATATTGCAGTTTTAAAAGAAGAAGTATACAAAAAGTAAAAAATATTTTTATATTAAAATGCATTATAGTTAATTATTGTAATTAAAAAGTTCATATGATAAAATTTAAAATAATTAAAAAGAGAGGGGGGCCTTGAATGAAAAAATATTCAAGTGCAGCTGTATGGATTGTTACATTAGCAGTACTGATTTTTGCATCAGTTGCTATGTGGGAAACAGGAAATAAAGCAGATACTATTTCATACAGTTCATTCCAACAAAAATGGACTTCAAATGAAATTTCTAAAATATATGTCCATGATGATAAGATGACTATAGATGGTGTTATGAACAATAATGAAAAATTCATAACATATGTACCTGAACAAATATTGACAAAATTAATTGGAGAAAACTCTAAAAATAATGTTAAAGTTGATTTTGAGAAACCTTCAAATAGCGGAGCATGGTTATCTCTTATACCAACAGTTCTTATGGTGGTATTATTTTTAGTTCTTCTATTTGTTATGACACAGCAATCACAAGGTGGTGGCGGCGGAAGAGGAGTTATGAACTTTGGTAAAAACAGAGCTAAAGTTGCTACTCCAGATTCTAAGAAGGTAACATTTAGAGATGTTGCAGGTGCCGATGAAGAAAAGCAAGAATTAGCAGAGATAGTTGATTTCTTGAAAGAGCCAACAAGATATACTCAAATGGGAGCTAGAATACCAAAGGGAGTTCTTTTAGTTGGACCTCCGGGAACAGGTAAAACATTACTTGCTAAAGCAATAGCTGGAGAAGCAGGTGTACCTTTCTTTAGTATATCAGGTTCAGATTTCGTTGAAATGTTTGTAGGTGTTGGAGCATCAAGAGTTAGAGATTTATTTGCAGATGCTAAAAAGAATGCACCTTGTATAGTATTTATAGACGAAATAGATGCTGTAGGTAGACAAAGAGGAGCAGGTCTTGGTGGAGGACATGATGAAAGAGAACAAACTCTTAATCAGTTACTTGTTGAGATGGATGGTTTTGGAATGAACGAAGGAATTATAATGATAGCAGCTACAAATAGACCAGACATATTAGACCCAGCACTTTTAAGACCAGGCAGATTTGATAGACAAATAGTTGTTGGAGCACCTGATGTTAAGGGAAGAGAAGAAATACTTAAAGTTCATACAAGAAAGAAACCTTTAGCTGAAGATGTTAAGCTAGATGTATTAGCAAAGAGAACTCCAGGATTTGCAGGAGCCGATTTAGAAAACCTTACTAATGAAGCAGCGTTACTTGCAGTAAGAAGAGGAGATAAGGCTATTACAATGGTTGATATGGAAGAAGCAATAACAAGAGTAATAGCAGGACCAGAAAAGAAGAGTAGAGTTATTAGTGAAAAGGATAGAAAGCTTACTGCATATCATGAAGCAGGGCATGCTGTTGTAATGAGATCATTAGAACATGCAGATCCAGTTCACGAAATAAGTATAATACCAAGAGGAAGAGCTGGTGGATATACTATGCATTTACCAGATGAAGATAGATCATATACTTCAAAACTTAGATTAAAGGATGATATGGTTGGTCTTCTTGGTGGAAGAGTTGCAGAACAAATTATTCTTGGTGATATTAGTACAGGAGCTAAGAATGATATAGATAGAACTAGTGCAATTGCTAGAAGTATGGTTATGGAATATGGAATGAGTGAAAAATTAGGAACTATTTCATATGGATCTGACCAAAATGAAGTATTCCTTGGAAGGGATCTTGGAAGAGGAAGAAACTTCTCAGAGGAAATAGGAGCAGAAATTGATAAGGAAGTTAAAAACTTTGTTGATGAAGCATATGTAAGAGCTGAGGGAATACTTAGAGAAAATATTAATAAGTTACATGCTGTAGCTAAAGCACTTTTAGAAAAAGAAAAATTAGAAGGCTCAGAGTTTGAAGAAATATTTGAAAATGCATAAAATTGATCCTGCTTAGGCAGGATCTTTTTTTATAATCATCAAAAAAAATATATTGCGAATGTTTTAATTTATTATAAAATTATTGTTCGAAAAATAAACTTTAAAAACCTTAAAACAGGTGTTATACTCTTAATATATAATACATAATAAAAAATAAGTATGTATAGCCGAATATTATCAAAAAGAAAAGGGGTTAGAATTAATGAAAAGTGATATTAAAATAGCTCAAGAAGCAAAAATGGAACCTATAGTAAAAATAGCAGAAAAATTAAATTTAAAAGAAGATGACATAGAATTATACGGAAAATATAAATGTAAGATTTCATTAGATACTCTAAAAGATAATGAGAATAAAAAGGATGGTAAGTTAGTTTTAGTAACTGCTATAAATCCAACTCCAGCAGGAGAAGGAAAGTCAACAGTTACAGTAGGACTTGGAGAAGCGCTATGTAAAATGGGAAAAAATGCAGTAATAGCTCTTAGAGAACCATCTCTTGGACCGGTTTTTGGAATTAAAGGTGGAGCAGCTGGTGGTGGATATGCACAAGTTATTCCTATGGAAGATATAAATTTACACTTTACTGGAGATATGCATGCAATTACATCAGCTAATAATTTATTATCAGCAGCTATAGATAATCATATTCATCAAGGAAATGATTTAAGAATTGATTCAAGAAGAATAGTTTTTAAAAGAGTTATGGATATGAATGATAGAGCCCTTAGAGAAGTTGTTGTAGGTCTTGGTGGTAAAGTTAATGGATTTTTAAGAGAAGATGGCTTTATGATAACTGTAGCTTCAGAAATAATGGCAATACTTTGCTTAGCAGAGGATTTAAGCGATTTAAAGGAAAGAATGGGTAATATAGTTGTTGCTTATAACTTAGATGGAGAACCTGTTTATGCAAAGGAACTAGGAGTTCAAGGTGCTATGGCACTATTAATGAAAGATGCCATTAAGCCAAATCTTGTTCAAACATTAGAAAATACTCCAGCTATTATTCACGGGGGACCTTTTGCAAATATAGCACATGGATGTAACTCAATAATAGCAACAAAGTTAGCATTAAAACTTGGAGATATTGCTATTACAGAAGCTGGTTTTGGAGCAGACCTTGGAGCAGAAAAGTTCTTAGATATTAAGTGCAGATATGGTGGATTAACTCCAGATTGTGTTGTTGTAGTTGCAACAATAAGAGCATTAAAACATCACGGTGGAGCTAAAAAGGATGAATTAAGTATTCCAAATGTGGACTTATTAAAAAAAGGAGTTTCAAATTTAGATAAACAAATAGAAAATATTAAAAAATATAATGTACCAGTAGTAGTTGCAATAAATAAATTTACTTCAGATAGTGAAGAAGAAATACAATTTATTAAAGATTTTTGCAAGGAAAAAAATGTTAGAGTAGCACTTTCAGATGTTTGGGCAAAAGGCGGAGAAGGTGGAATTGACCTTGGAAATGAAATAATTGATGTTTTAGAAAATGAGAAATCAGATTTTAAAGTATTATATAATGAAAATGATAAAATTGAAGAAAAAATACTTAAGATAGCAAAAGAAATATATGGAGCAGATGGTGTAAGTTATACTCCACAAGCAAAAAAACAAATTCAAGAATTAGAAAAATTCTCTCTTGATAAATTACCAATATGTATGGCAAAAACACAATATTCATTATCAGATAATCCAAGTCTTCTTGGAAAACCTGAAGGTTTTGACATAACAGTTAAGGAAGTTAGAGTATCAAATGGAGCAGGATTTATAGTAGTCTTAACTGGTAATGTAATGACTATGCCAGGACTACCAAAAGTTCCAGCAGCAAATAAAATGGATATACTAGATAATGGGGAGATAATAGGTTTATTTTAATAAGATGTTAAACTCTTGACAAATACCACTGAATTGTTAAAATTATATTGTTAAAATTAAGTTATTTTATCATAATAAAAGCAGCTTCAATTACGGCTGCTTTTAACTATATTAAGGTGGTGCTTTTATGATTTTGCTTGTCGATGTAGGGAACACAAATATCGTTTTAGGAGTTTATAAAGAAGATAAATATATAGCTAGTTGGAGAATATCAACGGATGCGAAGAAAACATCGGATGAATTTAGTGTTCAAGTTATGCAACTATTTTCGCAACATGATTTAAATCCAAAAGAAGTAAAAGGAATAATAATATCTTCAGTTGTTCCTAATATAATGCATTCATTAGAGAATATGATAAGAAAATGTTTCTGCAAAGAACCTATAATAGTAGGTCCTGGAATAAAAACGGGAATTAATATAAAGTATGATAATCCAAAGGAAGTTGGAGCAGATAGAATAGTAAATGCTGTTGCGACTTTTGAAATATATAAAAAACCAAGCATAATAATTGATTTTGGAACAGCAACAACATTTTGTGCAATAACAGAAAAGGGAGATTACTTAGGTGGATGTATTGTTCCTGGAGTAGGCATAGCATCAGATGCCTTATTTGAAAGAGCAGCAAAATTACCAAGAATAGAACTTGAAGTACCAAAAAATATTATTTGTAAAAGTACAATTGTAAGTATGCAAGCAGGTATTTTATATGGATATATTGGGCAAGTTGAGTATATAGTAAATAAAATGAAAAAAGAAATGGTGAATAAGTGTAGTGAAGAACCAACAGTAATTGCAACAGGTGGACTTGCAAACTTAATTGCAAAAGAAACAGATGCAATAGATATAGTTGATGTTGATTTAACACTAGAGGGCTTAAGGTTAATATATTATAAAAATAAGGAGTAGTACTCAAAAAGATGAAAATAGGAAATCTAGAGTTTAAAAATAATGTATTTCTAGCACCTATGGCAGGAGTAACAGATATATCATTTAGAGGCCTTTGTAAAGAACAGGGTTGTGGACTTGTATACACGGAGATGGTTAGTGCAAAAGCATTATATTATGGTAGTGAAAATACTAAACAACTTCTTAGAATTTCTGATGAAGAAATGCCTGTAGCAGCACAAATTTTTGGAAATGATCCAGAGATTATGGCTAAAGTAGTAGAAGAACATTTCAATAAAAGAGATGATATTTGTATAATAGATATAAATATGGGATGTCCAGCTCCTAAAATTGTTAAAAATGGAGAAGGATCAGCTCTTATGAAAGATCCAAAACTTGCAGGACAAATTGTAAAGAAAATAAAAGAGGTTTCATCAAAACCTGTAACTGTAAAGTTTAGAAAGGGATTTGATGAAGATAATATAAATGCTGTCCAATTTGCATTAGCCCTAGAAGATGCTGGAGTAGATGCAATAGCTATACATGGCAGAACTAGGAAACAGATGTATGAAGGAAAAGCAGACTGGAATATTATAAAGGAAGTCAAAGATAATGTTAAAATACCTGTTATAGGAAATGGAGATGTTTTTACGCCAGAAGATGCCTTAAAGATGAAAAATCTTACTAATTGTGATGGTATAATGATTGCAAGAGGAAGTATGGGTAATCCGTGGTTATTTAAACAAATTCAAAGAATTCTTCAAGGGGAAGAACTTAAAGTAATAACTCCAGAAGAAAAGATTGATATGTGCATAAGACATTATGAACTTGCAATAAAGTATGATGGAGATTATAAAGCAATAAGAGAAATGAGAAAACATGCATCATGGTATATAAAGGGTCTTCCAAGATGTACAGAAGTTAGAAATGTTATGAATACATTAGATAACAGTGATGATGTAATGAAGCTTTTAATAAATTATAAGGAAAGCCTTAAGAATTTTAAAGCTGAAATATAATAGTGTAAGCTTTTGAATAAATGAAATAATTTATTCAAAAGTTACATTATTTTTAAAGGTAATTAAAATTAAGGTCTATTTTTATGAATAAAGTAGTATATAATAGGTATCATATACTATTGATAACGCTTTTATAAAAGCTAATTTGTTGACATATTATAGGCCCTGCTTTATAATGTTTTAAATGAATTTCAATATTATTATAGGGCTTAATAAAAAGATATATGGCATAAATATTAAATAAAAAGCAAACCAATGGAAGGTTTTTTAAAGGGGAGTTAAATATGAGCGAACAAAAAAAATTTGTAATGACTTACGAGGGTGTTAAAAAGCTTGAAAGCGAGCTAGAATATTTAAAGACTGTCAAAAGAAAAGAGATTACAGAAAAGATAAAGGTAGCACTAGGATACGGAGATTTAAGTGAAAACTCAGAATATGATGAAGCTAAAAACGATCAAGCGTTTACAGAAGGTAGAATAATTCAATTAGAAAACATGCTTAAAAATGCTGAAGTTGTAGATGAAGCAGAAATACCATCAGATGTTGTTTCAGTAGGAGCAAAGGTAAGAGTTAAAGACTATGATTTTGATGAAGAGGTTGAATATAATATAGTAGGTTCAGCTGAAGCTAATCCAATGGAATTTAAAATATCAAACGAATCACCAGTTGGAGCAGGTTTGTTAGGTAAAAAGGTTGGAGATATTGTAGAAATATCAGTACCAGATGGAATAAGTAAGTATGAAATATTAGAGATAAGTAGAGCGTAAATAACGGAGGGATATTAATGTCAACTGAAGAAATGAATATACAAGAGTTAGAAGCTCAGTTAAGTGAGCAAGAAGGACTTAGAAGAGAGAAGTTAGCTGAATTACAAGCAGCAGGTAAGGATCCATTTGACGTATATAAAGTGGAAAGAACACATAGTTCAGAAGAAGTTAAAGAAAACTATGATGAACTAGAAGGAAAAGTTGTAACAGTAGCTGGAAGAATTATGTCTAAGAGAGGCCAAGGAAAGGTTGTATTCTCAGATATTCATGATAGAGATGGAAAGATCCAATTATTCATTAAAATTGATGCAGTTGGAGAAGAAAATTTAAAGGCATATAAGAGTTTTGACTTAGGTGACTGGGTTGCTGCAACAGGAGAAGTATTTAAAACAAGAACTGGAGAAGTTACAGTAAAGGTTTCAGATTTTACATTAACTTGTAAGTCTTTAAAGCCATTACCAGAAAAGTTCCATGGATTAAAGGATCCAGATTTAAGATATAGACAAAGAGAAGTAGATATAATAACAAATCCTGAAGTAAAGGATACTTTTATAAAGAGATCACAAATTATAAAGGGAATAAGAGAATTCTTAGATAATAAAGGATTCTTAGAAGTAGATACTCCAATTTTATCACCAATAGCTGGAGGAGCTGCTGCAAAACCATTTATAACTCATCATAATGCATTAGATATAGATATGTACTTAAGAATTGCAACTGAATTATACTTAAAGAGATTAATAGTTGCTGGATTTGAAAAAGTTTATGAAATGGGTAAAAACTTCAGAAATGAAGGAGTTTCAGTAAGACATAATCCAGAATTTACTGCTATAGAATTATACCAAGCATATGCTGACTATAACGATATGATGGAAATCATGGAAAACATGGTTGCTTATGTATGTGAAAAGATAAATGGTACAACTAAAGTAATGTACGAAGGAACAGAAATAGACTTTAAGCCACCATGGAGAAGAATAACTATGGTTGATGCTGTTAAGGAATTTGCTGGAATAGATTTCAATGAAATAGCTTCAGATGAAGAAGCTCAAGCTATTGCGAAGGAAAAGAACTTAGAATTCCCAAAATCTCTTGATAAGGTAACTAAGGGAGAAGTTCTTAATATGTTATTTGAAGAATATGGAGAATCTAAGTTAATACAACCAACATTCTTAATTGATTATCCAGTAGAAATTTCACCTCTAACTAAGAAGAAGAGAGGAAATGAAATGTTCACTGAAAGATTTGAAGGATTCGTATATGGTAGAGAAGTATGTAATGCTTACTCAGAACTTAATGATCCAATAGTTCAAAGACAAAGATTTGAACAACAAGCTAAGGAAAGAGAATATGGAGATGACGAAGCATACATGTTAGATGAAGAATTCATGAGTGCTTTAGAAACAGGTATGCCTCCAACAGGTGGACTTGGAATAGGTGTTGATAGATTAATCATGTTCTTAACTGATTCATCATCAATAAGAGACGTAATACTATTCCCAACAATGAAGCCAAGTAAATAAATAGAGTTTTAATTAGACACCCGTTGCGGGGTGTCTTTTTTGATTATTAATCTTTAGAATAAATAATAAAATTTTAAGGTAATCAAAATAAATATTGAAAAAATAGTTGCAATTTAATGAAAAGATGATATAATATCAAATGTAGCAAATATTCCGCGATAGCTCAATGGTGGAGCACTCGGCTGTTAACCGATAGGTTGGAGGTTCAAGTCCTCTTCGCGGAGCCATTTTT
>NZ_JAUSUF010000025.1 GCF_030813415.1 Eubacterium multiforme
AGCGCCGATGGTACTGCATGGGAGACCGTGTGGGAGAGTAGGACGTTGCCAGGTAAGTAACGAAAAGAGATAGTTTAATTACTATCTCTTTTTTTGTATAAAAAAATGATAAAAATTAATTTAGAGATTTGTTTGTACTAATAACTACCAATTATAATATTATAAAAGACTAGTACGATTATTTTTTATGTAAGAAATTTTATGAAGTGTTTATATTAAGATATAGAGCAGAAATTAAAATAATATATAATTCAATAGAAATAATAATTTCATAGTAAATAATAAAAATGTTATTATGTATATTTTTAATTAAGAATATAATTATTTTTTATAATTATAATTTTGAAAATGATATATGAGTTTTTAAATGATATATAAAAATTTCATAAGAATAATTTTAAAAGATTAAAGGATAGATTTTTGTCTATGTTTTAATCTTTATTTATTTTAAATATATTTTTTGAAGAAATATATTTAAATTTGTAAAAATTTATAGGAAAAAATTAATGGAGAAATAAGGAATTAAATGTTATAATTGCAAAGAAGTGTAAAGGGATAAATGAGGAGGGGGTTATTATGGTACAGTCAACAAAAAAGAAGACAATAATTAAAAAAGGGCAAATAACAGAGTTTGATAATTATTTATTCCATGAGGGAAAGAACTATAATAGCTATAGATTTATGGGGGCTCATAATATTGTTGAAAATAGAAAAAGAGGAACAAGGTTCACTCTTTGGGCGCCAAAGGCTAGTAGTGTTTATGTAGTTGGAGAATTTTCAGATTTTAAACCACTTGAAGAGTATAAGATGGAAAGAATAACAGATATGGGGATTTGGAGTCTTTTTGTAAGAGGATTAAAGGCTGGTGTTAAGTATAAATACTACATAATTAATCAGTGGGAAAGTCAAGGTGTGTATAAAGCTGACCCATATGCATTGCTTTCAGAGATTAGACCTAATACGGCATCAATAGTTAAGGAAGATATAAAATTTAAGTGGACTGATAGGAAATGGATAAATAGAAGAAATAAAACAAGTGTATATGAAAGTCCTATAAATATATATGAAGTTCACTTAGGTTCATGGAAAAACAAAGATGGTGAATTCTTAACATATAGTGAACTTGCAGAAAGATTACCTGAATATGTAGTTGAAATGGGTTATACACATGTGGAATTTATGCCTTTAGTGGAACATCCATTAGATGCATCTTGGGGATATCAAGGAATAGGATATTATTCTCCAACCAGTAGATATGGTAATCCTGAAGGTTTAAAGGAACTTATAAATGCTCTTCATAGAAATAATATTGGGGTAATTTTAGATTGGGTTCCAGGTCATTTTTGTAAGGATGAACAAGGATTATATATGTTTGATGGAAGTCCAACTTATGAGTATGAAGAAGGATGGAAAGCTGATAATAAAGGATGGGGAACATTTAATTTTGATTTAGGTAAACCAGAAGTTAGAAGTTTTCTAATATCAAATGCTTTATATTGGATAAGGGAATTTCATGTTGATGGATTAAGGGTAGATGCAGTTTCAAATATAATTTATTTAAATTATGGCCGAAAAGAAGGGGAATGGAGACCTAATAAGTATGGGGAAGATGGCTGCTTAGAAGGAATAGAGTTTTTACAAGAATTAAATAAAGCAATATTTTCTGAATTTAATAATATAATGATGATTGCTGAAGAATCAACGTCATGGCCTAATGTTTGTAAGCCAGTTGAAAATGGAGGATTAGGATTTAACTTCAAATGGAATATGGGATGGATGAATGATACTTTAGAGTATATTGAGTTAGATCCTGTATATAGAAAATATCATCATAACAAATTAACATTCTCAATGATGTATAATTACTCAGAAAATTTTGTACTTCCAATTTCTCATGATGAAGTTGTTCATGGTAAAAAGTCATTAGTGGATAAAATGTGGGGAGATTATTGGAACAAGTTCGCTGGACTTAGAATGTATATCGCATATATGATTGGACATCCAGGAAAGAAACTTTTATTTATGGGATCAGAGTTTGGACAGTTCATAGAATGGAGAGAATATGAAGAGCTTGAGTGGAAACTTATTGAAAGTTTTGATATGCATAAAAAGACTAATGATTATTTCAAGAAAATAAATAATTTTTATAAAGAAAATAGTGCATTATGGGAATTAGATTATAGTCCAGAAGGGTTTAAGTGGATTGATGCTGATAACAATGAACAAAGTATACTGATATTTATGAGAAAGGGTAAAAGTGATAAAGATACATTAATATTTATATGTAACTTTACTCCAGAGGTTTATTATGATTTTAAGGTAGGAGTCCCTTATTTAGCAGATTATAAAGAAGTGTTTAACACAGATGAAAAAGAGTATGGTGGATCTGGACAAACTATGGAAGATATATTAGTAGCTGAAGATATATCCTATCATAATATGCCGTATTCTATAAAGGTTAAAATTCCACCTATGGCAGTGTCTATAATTGGAATTGAAAATTTTAGTGAATATTTTTTAGAAAATAAAACTATTATAGAGAAATAAGGGAGTGAACTTAAAAATGAAGGTTTTAATTGCTGCATCAGAGGCTCATCCTTTTATAAAAACTGGAGGTCTTGGAGATGTTATGGGAGCATTGCCTCAAGCACTAAAGAATTTAGGGTTAGATGTTAGAGTTGTAATTCCAAATTATAGAGATATAAAAAAAGAAATAAAAGAGAAGTTAGAATTTATTAAAAGTTTTGAAGTTCCTGTAAGTTGGAGAAAACAATATTGTGGGGTTCTTGAATATAAATATAAAGGTGTAACTTACTACTTATTAGATAATGAGTATTACTTTAAAAGAGATGGTCTTTATGGATATTATGATGATGGTGAAAAGTTTGCATTTTTTGATAGGGCAGTTTTAGAGTTTTTAAAGGAGATAGATTGGAAGCCAGATATAATTCATTGTAATGATTGGCAAACAGGAATGATTCCAGTACTTCATAAGGTGGAGTATATGAAGGATGATTTTTATAAAAATATAAAAACAATAACATCTATCCATAATTTATTTTTTCAAGGAACATTTACTAAGGAAATATTACCAGAACTTTTTGGATATGATTATGAATTATTTACAAATGGAAGTTTAGAACTTCATGGAGGAGTTAGCTTTTTAAAAGGAGCAATAAATTATTCAGATATAGTTTCAACAGTTAGTGAAACTTATGCTTTAGAGATAATGACACCAGAATATGGAGAAACTTTAGATGGATTATTAAGATGGAAAAAAGGAATTCTTAAAGGGATAGTAAATGGAATAGATTATGATGAATATAATCCTGAAACTGACAAATTTATTTTTAAAAATTATTCAGTTAAAAACTTTGAAGATAAACTTATAAACAAGATAGAGTTACAAAAGGAATTAGGTCTTAAAGTTAGTAAAGATACACCAATGATAGGAATGGTATCAAGACTTACTCATCAAAAGGGCTGTGATTTAATAATAAATATGCTAGAAGGATTACTTAAAAATAATGTTCAAGTAGTTATATTAGGTACTGGTGATCCTATTTATGAAAATGCATTTAAGGATTTTCAAGAAAGATATAAAGGAAAGGTATCTTCAAATATAATGTTTGATAATAAGTTAGCTCATAAAATATATGCAGCATCAGATATGTTTTTGATGCCATCTCTTTTTGAACCTTGTGGACTTGGTCAACTTATAGCTTTAAGATATGGGGCAGTTCCAATAGTTAGAGAAACAGGTGGACTTAAGGATACAGTTATTCCATATGATGAATATAATGAGATTGGAAATGGATTTGGATTTAAAAATTATGATTATAATGAACTTAAAAAAATAATAGAATATGCAATAGATGTATATAAAAGTGAGAAAAAGTGGCAATCATTAATATTACAGTCTATGAAATCTGATAACAGCTGGTTAAAATCAGCTAAAAAATATAAAGAAATGTATGAGGAATTAATAGGCTGATACTCAAGTTTTGAGATATCAGGAGGAATTAAATGATTGCAATAACCAAGAAAATTTTCAAGGAGGACTTTGAAGAAAAGTTTTCTAAAATGTATGCTAAAGAATTAAATAAAGGAACAATACTTGAAAAATATGGAGCTTTAGGAACTTTAGTAAGGGAATATGTAACTAAAGAGTGGATAGAAACAAATAAAGTATATGAATCCTTTAATAAAAAGCAGGTTTATTATTTTTCAATGGAGTTTTTATTAGGTAGATTACTTGGAGACTCTATTAACAATTTAGGCATTAGAGAAATATGTAAAGAGGTTTTAGGTGAACTTAATATAAATTTAGAAGATATTGAAGAGATTGAAAAAGATCAAGGACTTGGAAATGGGGGACTTGGAAGACTTTCTGCCTGCTTTTTAGATTCTATGGCTTCTTCTTCTATTCCAGGTCATGGATGTGGAATACGATATAAATATGGATTTTTTGACCAGAAAATAATTAATGGAAGTCAGGTTGAAGTAGCTGATACTTGGCTAGAATCAATAAATCCTTGGGAGATAAGAAAAGATAATGAATTTGAAGAAGTAAAATTTTATGGGAATGTTATATGCCAAAATACAGGTGAAAGATTAAAGTTTATTCATGAAAACTACCATTCTGTAAAGGCAGTACCTTATGATACACCAATAATAGGATATAAAAATAATGTAGTTAATACATTAAGGCTTTGGAGTGCAGAAACTTTAAATAAAGACTTTGATTTTTCCTCTTTTAATAAGGGTGATTATGATAAGGCAGTAAGCTATAAAAATTCAGTTGAATCAATATCTTATATACTTTATCCAGAAGATTCATTTTATGAAGGAAAATTGCTTAGGTTAAAACAACAATACTTTTTTGTATCGGCAGGTATACAAAGTATTATAAGAAATTATAAGAAAAGTGGGAAAAATATTTTAAATTTAGATAAAAGTATAGCTATTCATATAAATGATACTCATCCAACCCTTGCTATACCAGAGCTTATAAGGATACTTATAGATGATGAAGGATTAGGATTTGATGAAGCTTTTGAAATTACTAAGAACACTATTTCATATACAAATCATACAATATTATCTGAGGCATTAGAAAAGTGGCAAGTTGAAATGGTTCAAAAGTTATTACCAAGAATTTATATGATAATAGAAGAAATTAATGAAAGATATTGCAAAACTCTTTGGGAAAAGTATACAGGGGATTGGAATAGGATTTCTAGGATGGCTATTATAGGTGATGGATATGTTAGAATGGCAAACCTTGCAATAGTTGCAAGTCATAGTATAAATGGAGTTGCAAAACTTCATACAGAAATACTTAAAACTAGAGAAATGTCTGATTTTTATAATTTATATCCTGAAAAGTTTAATAATAAAACAAATGGAATAACTCATAGAAGATGGCTTATTAATAGTAATCCTAAATTGACGAATTTACTTAAAAGTACTATAGGAGAGAGTTTTATTAAAAATCCTATAGAACTTAGAAATTTTAAAAAACATTTAGATGATAATGATGTTATAGATAAATTAGGAGATATAAAGGAATCTAATAAAATTGAGTTAGCAAATGAAATTTATAAAGATTCAGGAATTATAGTAGATCCAAAATCTATTTTTGATGTGCAAGTTAAAAGAATACATGGATATAAAAGACAAACATTAAATTGTTTAAGAATAATGGATTTATATAATAAAATACTTGAGAATCCTAATTTAGATATCTGTCCAAGAACTTTCATTTTTGGAGGTAAAGCAGCACCTGGGTATTATTTAGCAAAAAATATAATAGAATTAATAAATGCTATTGCAGATAAAGTAAATAATGATAAAAGAGTAAATGACAAAATAAAAGTAGTAATGATGGAGAATTACAGAGTATCTCTTGCAGAAAAAATAATAAAAGCAACAGACCTTAGTGAGCAAATATCAACTACTACTAAAGAAGCATCAGGAACATCTAATATGAAGTTTATGATGAATGGTGCTGTAACTATAGCTACTTTAGATGGAGCTAACATAGAAATAAAAGATGAAGTTTCAGATGATAATATTATAATATTTGGATTAACCTCAGAAGAGGTAATTAATTATTATAAAAATTGCAATTACTCTTCTTCTGATATATATAATGGTCATTATGAAATAAGAGAAGTAGTAAATGACTTAGTAAATGGAAAGTATTCAAGGGATAAAGACAAGTTTAAAAATATATATGATAATTTATTGATTTATAATGATGAGTTTTTTGTATTAAAAGATTTTAAGGATTATATAAAAGCTCAAGAGAGAGTAGATGAATTATATAAAGATCAAAGAAAATGGCAAAGAATTTGTGGAATTAACATTGCACATTCTGGAGTTTTTTCTTCAGATAGAACAATAGAAGAGTATTCTAAAGAGATTTGGAGAACTAATGCTTTTAATAAAAGCATATAAATAGGGGGCTTTTATGGTAGATATAAATGTTTTTCATAATTCTCAAAACTTAAAATATAGAAAACCCTTTGGAGCAGTTAAAGTTGGGGATAAGATTTCTATAGGGATAGATTTAAATATAGAGGCTAATGTGTATTTGCATTTAATTGAATTCTGTGGAAAGAAAAGTAGAACTCAAATGTTAAAACATAAAAGTTTAGATAAGAAAAATATTAAGTTTGATATATGTTTAGATACTAGTAACTTATATGGAATACTAAATTATTATTTTGAAATAATATATGAAAATAAAACTATGTATTATGGAAATAATGAGGAGTGTTTAGGAGGAATAGGAAAGTGTTATGATTCTTCTCCTAAGTTATATCAGATTACTATTTATAAGGAGAGGAAGGTTCCTAAATGGTATAAGGAAGGAATTATATATCAAATATTTGTAGATAGATTTTTTAATGGAAATGATGATTTTAAAATAAATAATCCTAAAAAGAATAGTTTCATATATGGTTCATGGGATGATGATCCTATGTATATAAAAGATAATAAGGGTAATATCGTAAGATGGGATTTTTATGGAGGAAACTTAAAGGGAATAATTAAAAAACTACCATATATTAAATCTCTTGGTGTATCAATTATATATATGAACCCAATATTTAAGTCAGCAAGTTGTCATAAGTATGATACTGGGGATTATGAGAAAATAGACGAAATGTTTGGAACAGAAGAGGATTTTCAGGAATTATGTTCTGAAGCAAAAAAATTGAATATAAATATTATACTAGATGGAGTTTTTAGTCATACTGGATCAGATAGTAAGTATTTTAATAAATTTAGTAATTATGACAGTATTGGAGCCTATCAATCTAAAGCATCAATATATTATAACTGGTATAGATTTTATGAACATCCAGATAAATATGAAAGCTGGTGGGGTTTTGAAAACCAACCTAATGTAGATGAATTAAATAAAGATTATATAAATTATATAATTAAAGATAAAAATTCAATTATTTCTAAATGGATGAAGTTAGGGGCATTAGGATGGAGACTTGATGTTGCAGATGAGTTACCAGATGAATTTATAAAGCTAATAAAATATGAGATTATAAGTAACAATAAAGAAAGTGTTCTTATAGGAGAAGTATGGGAAGATGCATCCAATAAAATAAGCTATTCCGAAAGAAGGAAGTATTTCTTTGGAGATGAATTAGATTCAGTTACAAATTATCCACTAAGGGATGTTTTAATTAAGTTTTTAATGAAAGAAATAGATAAAAATTATTTTATAAAAAAGATAATGAGTATTTATGAAAATTATCCAAAAGAAAACTTCTATAGCAATATGAATTTACTTGGAAACCATGATACTGAAAGGGTTTTTACATTATTAGATAATAACAAAAAACTTCTTGAATTGGCAATAGCAATGCAAATGACACTTCCGGGGGTACCTTTAATATATTATGGGGATGAAGTTGGACTTACTGGAGGAAGAGATCCACAAAATAGAAAGCCATATCCTTGGGGAAGGGAAAATAAAGAAATATTAGATTTATATAAAAGTTTAATAAGTATAAGAAACAATGAAAACTCTTTAAAAAAAGGGGCGTTTAATTTTATATATGATTCAGAAGAATTACTTATATATGAGCGCATATATGAAAGGGAAAAAATAATAGTAATAGTGAATCCATATAATAAAAAAATAGATTATGAGTTAAAGAATGAAAATAGGGTAATAATTAATTTAATAGAAAAAGCAGAGTGTACTATAAATGAAAATGGGAATTTAAGATTAAAGGAATTAGATTACAAAATTTTAAAAATTAAATTATAAAGTTTATAGCATTAGCGCTTTAATCTAATGCTATAAAAACTATGGAATTATAAAATTTATTTTATGTATAAAAGTATAGATGGGAAGGGGTATACATTATATGGGTAATAAAGAGATTATAGCTATGATTTTAGCTGGTGGTCAGGGGTCGAGACTTGGGGTTTTAACTAAAAATTTAGCGAAACCTGCAGTTCCTTTTGGAGGTAAATATAGAATTATTGATTTTCCACTAAGTAATTGTTCAAATTCAGGAATTTATACAGTAGGAGTATTAACACAATATAAACCATTAGAGCTTAATTCACATATTGGAATTGGAGATGTATGGGATTTAGATAGAAGAGATGGAGGAGTATCAATTTTGCCTCCATATCAGGAAGAAAAGGGTGGAGATTGGTACAAGGGAACAGCAAATGCAATATATCAAAATATTGAATATATAGATAGATATGAGCCTGAATATGTACTTATACTTTCAGGAGATCACATATATAAAATGGATTACGATAAGATGCTAAACTTCCATAAAGAAAAAGAGGCAGATGCAACAATTGCAGTTATAGAAGTTTCTACAGAAGAGGCAAGTAGATTTGGAATAATGAATACAAGAGAAGATTTATCTATATATGAGTTTGAAGAAAAGCCTAAGAATCCAAAAAGTAATAATGCATCAATGGGGATATATATATTTAATTGGAAAGCACTTAAAAAGTATCTAAAGGAAGATGAATTAGATGAACTTTCAAGTAATGACTTTGGAAAAAACATAATTCCTAAAATGCTAAATGATAATAAAAAGATGGTTGCATATCCATTTAAGGGATATTGGAAAGATGTTGGAACTATAGATAGTTTGTGGGAAGCTAATATGGATTTATTAAAAAAGGAGAATGAACTTAGTTTAAATGAAAGGGAATGGAAGGTTTATTCAAAAAATCCAGTTAGACCAGCACAGTATATTGGAGAAGAGGCAAAAATCAAAAATTCATTAATCAATGAAGGCTGTTTAGTTTATGGTAATGTAGAAAATTCAGTATTATCTCAAGGGGTAAAGGTTGGAAAAAATACTGTTATTAGAGACTCAGTAATAATGCCTAATGTTTCAATAGAAGATAATGTAATAATAGAAAAAGCTATAGTTGGAACTGAATCAATTATAGGAAAAGGCTGTAAAGTTGGGGATGGTAAAGAAATAGCTGTTGTTGCTGCAAATGAAAATCTAGAATCAAAAATTGTTTCTAGTAAGATGGGATTAAATATAAGTCCAAGAGATATATTTTTAGAAGAAGATATAATTAAAAATGTTTAGTTTGAACTATTGATAAAGGGGTGGGGTTTTTGAATAATTGTTTAGGAATAATAAATTTAGATGAAAATGAAAGTAGAATGGGTGAATTAGTTAAATTTAGAACTTTAGCATCAGTACCTATTTCGGGAAGATATAGAATAATTGATTTTACATTATCTAATATGGCAAATTCAGGTATTGAGGGAATTGGAATTTTTACAAAAAATAAATCAAGATCTTTAATAAATCATTTAACAAATGGTAGGCCCTGGGATCTTCACAGAAAAAAAGATGGATTAAGAGTTTTTAACTTTGGTAATAATGATCCTTTTTATGATGATGTCCATAATTTTGCTGATAATATAGAATTTATAAAAAATAGTAGGAAAGAATATATTTTAATATCACCATCATATATGATATGTAATATAGATTATAAAGAACTTATAAAAAGTCATATAGAAAAGCAAAATGATATAACAGTAGTATATAAATCCATAGATAATGCAGATAAAAAATTTATTGATTGCGAACTAGTTAATATTAATGAAGTAAATAGGGTTTTAGGTATTGGAGAAAACATAGGAAGAGAAAGTTATGCAAATATTAATATGGAAATGTATATAATGAAGACAGATCTTTTTATAAAGATGGTTTATGATTGTATAAAAAATGGAGTGTATAGGAAGATAAAAGATTATATAAGTAATAATCTAAATGATCTTAAAGTTGGAGCTTTTGAATTTAAAGGATACCTAGCTTGTATAAATTCTATAAAATCATATTTTGATGCTAATATGGACCTTTTAAATCAGGATATAAATAAAGAATTATTTTACGATAAGCATCCTATATATACAAAGTCTCAAGATGAAGCACCTACTCAGTATACTGATGAAAGTAATGTAGTTAATTCTATAGTGGCTAATGGTGCTTATATAGAAGGAACAGTTAAAAATTGTATTATAGGAAGAAGAGTTCATGTACAAAAAGGTACTGTTATAGAAAATTGTATTATAATGCAAAATAGTATTATAGAAAGAAATGTTTCTATGAGCAAGGTCATTGCAGATAAGGGAACTGTAGTAAATAATAATCAAAATATTAGTGGAACTGAGAATTATCCTGTAACTATTCAAAAAATAAAAATTATATAAAGGATATTTATTTAATAAAGAAGAGAGAGTTATTATATTTATACCTATAGCTAAAGATCTTAAAAAGATATTTAACTATATGGATATATTTATAATTTCTCTCTTTTTTTATTTTATAGTGATTTATATTTTAAAAAAAAGCTATATATAAATGTGTTAATTAGCATAAATAAATATCCATATAGATAGATTTTTACTCTATTTAGCTTAAATAACTTTAAAAGGAACAAGAAACTAATCCTAGTGTATCAATAGTATGAAATGGAAGTATTAATTAATAAATAAGAGTATTATCATTGTAAAATCATTAAATAGGCATATTCGAATTTTAATATAAGAATATATATGTTATTATTAGTTTCGTTGCTTGAGAGGCAAAGGAAATGAATTAAACACTTGGAATTGATAAGTGCTTAAAAACATTGACAAATGCTAGCTTAAGTGATATAATAACTTATGTTGTTTGAAAGCAAATTCAACATTTAATTTTTAAAAAATAAATGTTGACAGCAAAGTTTTTAAATGATAAGATAAGCAAGTCGCTTGAGGGCGACGAGATAAAATGGTCTTTGAAAATTGAACAGAATA
>NZ_JAUSUF010000026.1 GCF_030813415.1 Eubacterium multiforme
AAACACTCCTTCCCATTCCGAACAGGAAAGTTAAGCTCTATAGCGCCGATGGTACTGCATGGGAGACCGTGTGGGAGAGTAGGACGTTGCCAGGTCTATATTAAAAGAGATAGTAATTACTATCTCTTTTTTTCATGTATATATCACATATATAAAATTATAAGAAAAGAGGGATTTCTGTACTGATGAAAAAACCAAAGTTTTTCTCTATACTAAAACACAGAAAAAAAGAACTTAAAAAAGAGCAAATATTTAAAGATATTATAGCTGGAGTTATTGTTGCAATTATTGCATTACCACTTTCTATTGCACTTGGAATTTCTTCTGGAGTAACACCAGAAAAGGGACTTATAACAGCTATAATAGCAGGATTATTTATATCCTTATTTGGAGGAAGTAGAGTACAAATTGGAGGTCCGACAGGAGCTTTTGTAATTATAGTTTGCGGAATTGTAGAGAAGTATGGAATTGAAGGGTTAATAATATCAACTTTAATGGCTGGTGTTATCTTAATATTATTTGGATTATTAAGGCTTGGAAATTTAATAAAATATATTCCAAAAAGTATCACTTTAGGATTTACTTTAGGAATTGCTGTTACTTTATTATCTACTCAAATAAAAGATTTATTTGGATTAAACATAGTAAAAGTGCCTTCAGAATTTTTACATAAATGGAGTGCTTACATATCACACTTTAATGAAACTAATTTAGTTGCATTACTTATTGGAATACTTTGTATTGCTATAATAGTTTTATTTCCAAAAATAAATAAAACAATACCAGGATCACTTATTGCTTTAATTATATCAACATTAATAGTTACAGCATTAAGCCTAAATGTTCAAACAATAGGTTCTGCTTTTGGAGATATATCATCAACTATTCCTAAACCAACATTACCAGTGTTTACAATAGATAAAATAAAAATATTATTTATGCCAGCAATTACAATTGCATTTTTGGCAGCAATTGAATCTTTATTATCAGCTGTAGTTGCAGATGGAATGATTGATAAAAAACATAATTCAAATACTGAATTAATAGGACAAGGTTTAGCTAACATTGCATCATCTTTATTTGGAGGAATTCCAGCAACTGGTGCAATAGCTAGAACAGCTGCAAATATTAAAAATGGAGGAAGAACTCCAATTGCAGGTATAGTTCATGCTATTATGTTATTTTTAATAATGATACTTTTTATGCCTCTTATAAAATATGTTCCACTAGTTGCATTAGCTGCAATTCTTGTAGTTGTTTCATATAATATGAGTGAGTGGAGAGAATGTGTAAAAGTTATCCACAATGATAAGTTTGATGCAGTTGAATTGTTAACAACTTTTGTTTTAACTGTGACTTGTGACTTAGTTGTTGCAATTTTAGTTGCAATGGTAGTTCATTTTATAATAATAAAGTTAATTAATAAGGATAATGATAATAATATTGAAGTTGCATGTTAATAAGCTTTAAAAATGAAATTTAAAATAAAATTATAAATAATAAAAGTTTAGTATAAAAAGTCTTAATCACTATGATGATTAGGGCTTTTTTGTTTTTGGAAATTATAATGAAATCAAGAAATATGGATTATTTTGGGAAATGGTAGCTGGGATTTATTTTTCTATAATTAAAGGGGAGTTATAAATTTTATTTTTATTAATAAAACTTATTTTATTTGAATAATAATAATATGAGTTAATTTATTATTGGTATTTAAGAAATTATATGGAGGACAGAAGATGATAAAAGAGGTCTTTAATATTAAAAACTTAAAAATAAAGTTTAAAAATAAAGAAGGTATTAAAACAAATAAAATAGATTCTGTCAGTTATAGTCTTTCTTTATTTCATGAAGGAAGAAATTTTCAAGCATATAACATATTAGGAAGTAAATTTATTAGGGAAAATGGAATTTTAGGTGTTAGATTTACTGTTTGGGCACCAAGGGCTAAAAACATATATTTGGTAGGAGATTTTAATGGATTTTCTATAGATGAAAACTATAAAATGAGTAAAATTACTTCAAATGGAGTTTGGAGTATTTTCATTAAAGATATTAAATCAGGTACAAAATATAAGTATGGAATAGAAGATATTTATGGAAACATAAATTATAAAGCAGATCCTTATGCAGTTTTTTCTGAAGTTAGACCTAAAAGTGCTTCAATTGTATATAAAGAAGATAATTTTAATTGGAGTGATGATTATTGGATTGATAAAAGAAAAAATATGAATATTTATGAGATTCCAATAAATGTTTACGAAATTCATTTAGGTAGCTGGCGAAAGCAAGGAGAAAAATTTTTAACATATAAGGAATTAAAAAATATACTTCCTGATTATTTAGAAGATATGGGATATAACTATGTGGAATTTATGCCCCTTGCAGAATACCCTTTAGATGAGTCTTTAGGATATCAAGGGGTTGGATTTTATTCATTAACTAGTAGATACGGAAATTTAGAAGAGTTTAAGGAATTAGTTAATGAACTTCATAGAAGGAACATTGGGGTGATTTTAGATTGGGTACCAGGGCATTTCTGTAAGGATGGTCATGGACTTTATAGATTTGATGGCACTCCAACTTATGAGTATGAAGAAGGTTGGAAGGCTGAAAATAAGTTATGGGGAACCTCTAATTTTGACTTAGGTAAACCTGAAGTTAAAAGTTTTTTAATTTCAAATGCTTTATATTGGATTCTGGAATATCATATTGATGGCTTAAAAATCAATGATGTTTCTAACATATTATATTTAAATTATGGAAGAGAAGATGGAGAGTGGCTGCCTAATATTTATGGAGGAGAAAATAATTTAGAGGGAATTGATTTTATTAAAGAATTAAATAGAGCTGTTTTTATGGAATTTCCAGAGGTTATTATAATTGCAGAGGAATCTAAAAACTGGAATAAAGTTTGTGGAGATGAAAATCAAGGTGGATTAGGCTTTAATTTTAAATGGAATATGGATTGGAAAGACAGCATTTTAGAATACATTAAATTAAATCCTATATATAGAAAATACAATCATAATAAATTAACCTTTCCAATTACCTATAATTACTCAGAAAATTTTATTCTTCCAATTTCTCATGATGAAGTTAGTTATGGTAAAAAGTCATTAGTTAATAAAATGTGGGGAGATAACTGGAATAAGTTTTCACAGGTTAGGCTATTTTATTCCTATATGATGGGATATCCAGGAAAGAAGCTTATGTTTATGGGAAGTGAATTTGGACAATTAAGTGATTGGAGAGTAAATAAAGAAATTGAGTGGGAACTTATTTATAAATATCCAATTAATGAAAAATTACAGTTGTTTTTTAAGGAATTAAATAATTTATATAAAGATAATAAAGGGTTATGGGAATTAGATTTTGACCCTGAAGGTTTTAAGTGGATAGATATAGACAATAATAATCAAAGCATTATTTCTTTTTTGCGTAGAGGAAGAAGTAAAAATGACACTTTGATTTTTGTATCAAATTTTACACCTATCGTATATTACGATTATAGAATTGGTGTGCCTTACGAAGGAATATATGAGGAAGTATTAAATACTGATAATAGAAAGTATGGAGGTTCAGGACAAGTTATGAAGGAGCTACTAATTTCAACAAGAGAAAATTATAAAGAGTTTGAAAATAGTATAAAAATAAAGGTACCACCTATGGGAACTGTAATATTAAAGATGAGAAATAAGGAGGAGATTTGATGAAGGTTTTATTTGTTGGGTCTGAGGCTAATCCATTTATAAAAACAGGAGGACTTGGAGATGTTTTAGGGTCCCTTCCAAAATCATTAGCTAAATTAGGCACTGATGCAAGAGTAGTAATTCCTAAATATAAGAATATAAAGGAAAGTTTAAAAAATAAACTTAAATTTATAAAGTGGTTTATGGTTAAGGTTGGATGGAGAACTCAATATTGTGGAATTTTTAAGTATAAGGAAGAAGGTGTTACTTATTATTTATTAGATAATGAGTATTACTTTGGAAGAGATGGTCTTTATGGATATTATGATGATGGTGAAAGATTTGCCTTTTTTAATAGAGCAGTTTTAACCTTTTTAAAAGAAGTAGATTTTAAACCAGATATTCTTCATTGTAATGACTGGCATACAGGAATGATACCAGTACTTCTTAAAGTTGAATATACAAAGGATAGATTTTATGAAAAGATAAAATCTATATTTTCCATTCATAATATTAAGTTCCAAGGGATATTTCCAAAGGAAGTATTACCAGATCTTTTTGGATATGATTTAGAACTTTACTATAATGGTAGTTTAGCTTTTGATGATGGAATTAGTTTTATGAAGGGTGGAATACTTTATTCAGATAGAATTTCTACAGTTAGTTATTCCTATGTGGATGAAATTAAAACGGAGGAATATGGGGAAAGGCTTAATTATATATTAAAAGATAGGGAATATGCCTTAAGTGGAATATTAAATGGAATAGATTATAGTGAGTTTAATCCAGAAACGGATCCTCTTATATACTTAAATTTTAATAAAAATTCATTAGACAAAAAAAGAAGTAATAAAGAAGAGCTTCAAAGGGAATTAGGATTACCTATAAATAGAAATATACCTATGATTTCTATGGTATCTAGATTAACAAATCAAAAGGGGTTAGATTTATTAGTTGATATTGCAGATAAATTATTACAGCATGATATTCAATTAGTTATATTAGGAACAGGTGATTATCATTATGAAAATCATTTTAAAGGGTTAGCAGATAGATATAGAGATAAGGTGTCTTCAAATATTAAGTTTGACAATTCTTTAGCTCATAAAATATATGCAGCAACAGATATGTTTTTAATGCCTTCACTTTTTGAACCTTGTGGACTTGGTCAGCTTATAGCCCTTAGGTATGGTTCAATTCCAATTGTTAGAGAAACTGGTGGTTTAAAAGATACTATTTATCCATATAATCAATATAATGGTGTGGGAAATGGATTTAGCTTTAAAAATTACAATGCTAACGAATTATTAAATACTATTGAATATGCTTTAGAGATTTATAAAGATAAAAGCAAATGGGGTTCTATAGTTTTACAGGCTTTATCATCAAATAATAGTTTAGAAAAATCAGCTAATGATTATAAAGCAATATATAGCCAAATAATTGGTGATTAAATAGTCATAAAATCCAGAGATAGAGAGATGAGTGTGGAGGGGATAAGTATGCTAACCATTGATAAGAATACTTTCAAGAAGGCTTATGAGAAAAAATATTTAGAAATTCATGGAGAAGAGCTTTCAGAGGGGAGTAATTATAAAAAGTATGAAGCTTTAGGTAGTTTGGTTAGAGATTATGTTGCAGAAAACTGGATGAAGACTAATAAAAAGTATAATAGTACTGGAGAAAAGCAAGTATATTACTTTTCAATGGAATTTTTGCTTGGAAGACTTCTTGGAGATGCCTTACTTAATTTAGGAATTAGAGATGTATGTAGAGAAGCCTTAAGGGATTTAAATATTAGTTTAGAAGAATTAGAAAACTTAGAACATGATCAGGGCTTAGGTAATGGAGGTCTTGGAAGACTTGCAGCTTGTTTTTTAGATTCTATGGCATCTTTAAACATAGCAGGACATGGTTGTGGAATAAGATATAAATATGGATTTTTTGAACAGAAAATAATAGATGGAGTTCAAGTTGAGGTATCTGATAATTGGCTTAGGGACGGAAATGTTTGGGAAAAGAGAAAGAATGATAAAAAAGAAATAGTTAAGTTTGGTGGAAATATAATTAAAGAAGAAATAGGTGGAAAGTTAAAATTCACCCATGTAAATTACGAACCAGTTCTTGCAGTTCCCTATGATACTCCAGTTGTTGGATATGAGAATAATACTATAAATACTTTAAGATTATGGAGTGCTGAAACTGTAAATAATGAATTTGATTTTTCATCCTTTAGTAGAGGAGAATTTTTAAAGGCTTTAGATTATAAAAATTCAGTTGAAGCAATATCTCAGGTGCTTTATCCTGATGATTCTCAATATGAAGGTAAGATGCTTAGATTAAAACAGCAATATTTCTTCGTATCAGCAGGTATACAGGGGATAATTAGACATTATAAAAAACATGGTGGAGATTTAAAAAATTTAAATGAAAAAATAGCAATTCATATAAATGATACTCATCCAACCCTTGCAATTCCAGAGATTATGAGAATTTTATTAGATGAAGAGGGATTTTCTTGGGAGGAAGCTTGGAGAATAACAACTAACACAGTTTCTTATACAAATCACACAATACTTGCAGAGGCTCTTGAAAAGTGGCCAATTGATATGTTTAAGTCACTACTTCCAAGAATATATATGATAGTTAATGAAATAAACGAAAGGTTTTGTGCAGACCTTTGGAATACTTATACTGGACAATGGGATAAGATATCTCGTATGGCAATACTTGCAGATGGTCAGGTTAGAATGGCTAATCTTGCAATAGTAGGAAGTCATAGTGTAAATGGAGTTGCAAAGCTTCATACGGAAATACTTAAAAAACAGGAAATGAGTGACTTTTATTATTATTATCCAAATAAATTCAACAATAAAACTAATGGAATTACTCATAGGAGATGGTTATTAAAGACAAATCCTAAGTTAACTAAATTAATAGTAGATACAATAGGTGATAGTTTCATAAAGCATCCTACTGACTTAGAAAGTTTTGAAAATAAAGCTTATGATAAAAATATTCAGTTAGAACTTCATAAAATTAAAAGAGAAAATAAATTAAAATTAGCAGATACAATATATGAGAAAAAGGGTATTAAAGTTAATGTAGATTCTATATTTGATGTTCAAATAAAAAGAATTCATGCTTATAAAAGGCAAACATTAAACTGTTTAAGAATAATGGATTTATATAATAGATTATTAGAAAATCCAAATCTTGATATTGTGCCTAGAACATTTATTTTTGGAGGGAAGGCAGCTCCAGCATATAATTTAGCTAAAAATACTATAGAACTTATAAATAGAATTGCAGAAAAAATAAATAATGACCCTAAAGTAAATGATAAGCTTAAAGTTATTTTTTTGGATAATTACAATGTTTCTCTTGCAGAAGAAATAATAAGAGCCACTGACTTAAGTGAACAAATATCAACAACTACAAAGGAAGCTTCAGGAACTTCAAATATGAAATTTATGATGAATGGGGCAGTGACTATTGCAACATTAGATGGAGCAAATATTGAAATAAGGGATGAGGTTCGTGATGAAAACATCATTATTTTTGGATTAACCTCAGGAGAGGTTTTAAATTATTATAAAAATGGAGGGTATTCATCCTTTGATGTATATAAAAATAATTCAAGGATACAAAATGTAGTAGATGATTTAATTAATGGCAAATATCATTTTGATAGGGAAAGATTTAGAGCAATACATGAAAATTTAATTCCTTATAATGATGAGTTCTTTGTTCTTAAGGATTTTGATTCATATATAGAGGCACAAAATAAAGTTGATAAACTATATAGAGATATTAATACATGGCAAAGAATGTGTGGAATAAATATAGCTCATTCAGGAATATTCTCATCAGATAGAACAATACTTCAATATGCAAATGGAATATGGGGTTCAGAATTACTATATAAAAACTTATAATTTAAAAAATAGTATTATTTTTAGCTAATGCTTTAAAGATATTATATATGAAAATTTATTAATATTATTCAATATAAAAAATACTAGCAAAATCTTAATTTAAAGTAGAAGCTTTAAACTATTAAGACTATTAATGCTAGTATTTTTATTATTTTTCTTCTTCATAAACTAAATTATGTATAAATAATAAGGAACCATCATATGTTTATATAAGTGCTTTGAAAATTAGTTTAATTTAAAAATTTGATTAGTAAATAAAGGAAAACATATGAAGGGGAGAGATATATAATGAGCAAAAAAGAGATAGTGGCAATGATTTTAGCTGGTGGACAAGGCTCAAGATTAGGGGTATTAACAAAAAAATTAGCAAAACCTGCGGTGCCATTTGGAGGAAAATATAGAATAATAGATTTTCCTTTAAGTAATTGTTCAAATTCTGGTATTTATACTGTAGGAGTTTTGACTCAATATAAGCCTTTAGAGCTTAATTCACATATTGGAATAGGAGATACATGGGACCTTGACAGGAGAGAGGGAGGAGTAAGTATATTACCACCTTACCAAGAAGAAAAGGGTGGTAAATGGTATAAAGGTACAGCAAATGCAATTTATCAAAATATAGAATATGTAGATAGTTATGATCCAGAGTATTTATTGGTGCTATCAGGAGATCATATTTATAAGATGGATTATGATAAGATGTTAGAATTCCATAAACAAAAGGAGGCAGATGCAACAATTGCAGTAATTGACGTTCCATATAAAGAAGCAAGTAGGTTTGGAATTATGAATACGAGGGAAGATTCATCAATATATGAATTTGAAGAAAAACCTATATGTCCAAAGAGCACAAATGCATCAATGGGTATTTATATATTTAATTGGAAAACATTAAAGAGACATTTAATTGAAGATGAAGAAAATATATATTCAAGTAATGATTTTGGAAAAAATATAATTCCAAAGATGATAGAAGAGGGAAATAGGTTAGTTGCCTACCCATTTCAAGGCTATTGGAAGGATGTTGGAACAATAGAAAGTTTATGGGAGGCTAATATGGATTTATTAAAAATGGAAAATGAATTAAATCTATTTGATGAGGATTGGAAAATATATTCGGTTAATCCTGTAAGTCCAGCTCAATATATTGGAGAAAAAGCTGATTTAAAAAATTCAGTTATAGTAGAAGGATGTACTGTTCATGGAAAAGTTTATAATTCTGTATTATTTCAAGGTGTTTATGTTGGGAAAAATGCAGTTGTAAAAGATTCTGTAATTATGCCTAACTCTTATATAGATGATGATGTAGTAGTTAATAAAGCAATAATAGGTAGTGATGTAATTGTAAAAAAGGAGTCGCAAATAGGTAATGGAGAAGAAATTTCAGTTGTAGCTTCCAAAGAAAAAATAGATGCAGGGAGTGTAATTAGAAGAAAAAAATTGGTATAAAAGGAAGGGCGGATTATCGGGCATGAATAATTGTTTAGGAATAATAAATTTAGATGAAAATGAAGCTAGAATGGGAGAACTAGTTAGAAATAGACCTTTAGCCTCAATTCCTATAGCAGCTAGATATAGAATAGTTGACTTTATATTATCAAATATGACTAATTCAGGAATAGAGTGCATTGGAATTTTTGCAAAAAATAAGTCAAGATCTTTAATGGATCATCTAACAAATGGAAGACCTTGGGATCTTCATAGAAAAAAAGATGGATTAAAGGTTTTTAATTTTGGTGATGAGGATCCGTCTTATGATGATGTGCATAATTTCTCTGACAATATTGAATTTGTTAAGTATAGTAAAAGGAAATATGTTATTTTGGCTCCAGCTTATATGATATGTAATATTAATTTTAGAGAATTAATAAAAAAACATAAAAGAGATGGTAATGATGTTACTATGGTTTATAAAAATATAAATAATGCAAATAAAGAATGTATAGATTGCGATATATTAAATATAGATAGTAATGAAAGGGTTATAAGTGTTGGGGAGAATATTGGACAGGCAAATAATGCAAATATAAGTATGGAAATGTATGTTATGAGAACGGATTTATTTATAGATATTGTTAATGAATCTATTAGAAGTGGTATGTATAGGAAGATAAAACAATTTATTCATTCTAATTTAGATAGATTAAATGTTAGAACTTATGAATTTAAAGGATACTTAAGTTGTGTAAATTCATTAAAGGCATATTATGATGCAAATATGGATTTTCTAAAAGAAGAGGTTAATAAAGAAATATTTTGTAAGGATAGACCTATATATACAAAAATAAAAGATGAAGGACCAACACAATATACAAATAATAGTAATGTGTCAAATTCATTAGTAGCTAATGGGTGTTATATTGATGGTGAAGTTAAAGATAGTATAGTATCAAGGAGAGTATATATAGGAAAAGATGTGAAAATAAAAGATTGTATAATACTTCAAGGTACAACTATTGAAAAGGGCTCTGAATTAGAAAATGTAATTGCAGATAAAAAAATAAAAGTATATAAGCATGAACGTTATATAGGATCTAAGAATTGGCCTATTGTAATACAGAAAATAAATAAATATTAGATAATTAAGTAGAGGTGCTATAAATTTAGTTTTATTAGCACTTCTTTTTGTTGGTGAAATTAAGTTGTAAAAATAACAAACTATATAAAGTGTGAATAAATAGTTTATAAAAAATTTCTAAAATGTGAATAAAAATAGATAACTATGTAAAATATATCTAATACATAACCAGGTGTATCATAATAAGAAATTTGAAGAAAAATGAAGAAAAAGATAATTATATGTAATTAATCTAAATTAATAGTAGAAATATAATTAATATATATTTTTATATGTGTTATTATAAATTTCGTCGCTGATGCGGAACAGTTTCACAGAAACAAAACAATATTTTACATTAAATAAGTTAAAAATACTTTTTAAGAAAAATATTGACACAGTTCTTCAGAAGTGGTAAGATAAACAAGTCGCTTAGGGGCGACGAGATAAAATGGTCTTTGAAAATTGAACAGAATATATAGAATACATTTAGAACCAGCAATTCTTTTTATTAAAGTAAGTTTTATGAGT
>NZ_JAUSUF010000027.1 GCF_030813415.1 Eubacterium multiforme
ATCATAGTCAACTTGAGTAAATACTGTATCTAAGTGCATAAATGCTCTACTTACAGGTATTTGGAATGCAAGTACTGTTTTAAATGTTGCATCTTCGTTGAATAATAATCTCTTAGCAAGTTTTTCAACTGAAGCTGAGTCAGTTCTTTGTGAAATACCAACTGCTAGAGTATCCTTTGAAAGAATTAATTCATCTCCACCTTCTATTGAAGTACTTTCATCTCTGTTAAACCAGAATGGAACATCTTTTCCTTTGAATCTTGGATGATGATTAAAAATATATTTAGCAAATATTGTTTCTCTATTTCTAGTTTCAGTTCTCATATGGTTTAAAGTAATACCATGTCCAATTGTTGCAAATGGATCTCTTGTAAAATAAAGATTTGGCATTGGATCACATACAAATGGATAAGTGCTGTTTACTAAATCATATAATGAATCTCTGTGGTAATCCTTAAGTTCTTCTTTTCTAACACCAGCCATCATTTTATCAATCATAGCTTTGTTTTCGAAACTTAAGAAGTATTTAGTTAAAGCTTCTTTTAAAGATTCGCTTTCTACACCAGCTTCATCAATAAATTCACTAATAAATTGTGCTTTTACTTTTTCATCAGTTGCAATTGCTTCTGCTGCAAGAACTTCTAAATAAAGAACTTCTACACCAGCATCTCTTAAAGTTTGTGCAAATGCATCATGTTCTTCTCTTGCAATTTTTAAGTATGGAATGTCATCAAATAATAATCTGTCTAATAAATCTGGAGTTAAATTCTCAACTTCTTCTCCAGGTCTATGTAATAGTACTGTCTTTAATCTACCTATTTCTGAGGTAACGTTTAAAGCTTTTTCTCCCATTTATTGTCACTCCTTTTTTTCTCTCAATTTTTTTCTTTTGTTTATGTGTAAACATCTCTGTGGGGTCAATCACAATGGATTAACTTGTTTACAGTCCCTATTATAGATACATAATAAAACGTTAACAAGGAAGTTTATTCCAATAAATGTATAGCTATTTTTTATTTTATTCATAATGATAATTCCAAGAATTTAGTAAGGAATTAATACTGATTACACTAATAACTAGTTATTTACCGATTTATTATGCTAAATTAAAATGCATAAAAAAATGCATAATTCATGTATAAAATAGGAATACATTTTTTTTAGTTTTTTTTAGACTTTTATTTTTAGGTTCATAAATTTATTTAAAAATATATTGTGATATAATATCATAGAAAATTAATCTATTAAGTAAATGGAGGAGATAGAATGTTTTCTAAAGATGAGCTTTTAGTAATTGAAGATGCACTAAGAATTGCAGATAAAGAGTATATAAAATTAATTGACGAAAATAAAAATAACAAAGGTAAAATAGTGGCCTATAATAGAAAGCAAAAGAAATTATGGCTAGTTCAAAACAAGTTAAAAAAACTTATGCAAGAAAAATAATTTAATAAGGAGTTATCTCAAAAAATAAAGAAAAGATATTTTTAATAGTATATTTTTTTATTTATGTATTTTGAGGTAACTCCTTTTTCTTTTGAAAAATGATAAAATATATATAAATTTAATTAATGGGTAAATGAAAAGAGATATTATATGTTGGGAGGAAAGAAAAATGGCACTATTAAATTGTAATTTTTTTTCATGTGTTTTAGGGTATGACACTAGTGTAGTTGTGATTTTACCTGAAGAAAAGAAGTATTCATATTCAGAAGATAGTGAAAAGCCTTCTTTTAAGACCTTATATTTGTTACATGGAATGGGAGATGACTCTAGTAGTTGGTCAAGATTTACTTCAATTGAAAGGTACGCTAAAAATAATAATTTAGCTGTTATTATGCCAACAGCAGAACATAGTTTTTATACTGATGCTATTCATGGAAAGAAGTATTTTACTTTTATAACAGAGGAACTACCATATATTATGAAAAGATGGTTTCCCTTATCTAATAAACCAGAAGATACATTTATAGCAGGACTATCTATGGGTGGATATGGTGCATTAAAAATAGGTTTTACTTATCCTGAAAGATTTGGTGGAATAGCTAGTTTTTCTGGTGTAACTTCTTTAAAAGGTTTATATGAAAGGTCACCAGAAAATTTAAAAGATGAAATTTTAACTGCATATAGGAATATTTTTGGAGATATTGATAAATTAGATGAAAAGCATGATTTATTAAAACTTGCAAGGAAAAATCTTATGCATAAGAATAAAAGTCCTAAGATTATACAATATATTGGAACAGAAGATTCATTATATAATGAAAATACAGAATTTAAAAATAAGATGATGGAACTTGAGATACCTATTGTTTATGAAGAATGGGAAGGTAAACATGATTGGGAGTTTTGGGATATTGCAGTTTTAAAAGCAATAAAAATATTTTTAAATGGAGATTACCATTAAAACTATAAACAAAAAATTATATATTAGAATTTAAAAGTTATGATAAAAGGCAAAATAATAGACTGATTTTAAGGTCTATTATTTTGTCTTTTTAAAAATATAAGGAGAGATATAAGTGAATATACTTAGCATAAAAAATATTTATTATAGAGCAGATAATACAGATATATTAAAAGGAATTTCTATTGATGTAAAAGAAGGTGACTGTATATCAATAATAGGGTCTTCAGGAAGTGGAAAGAGTACTTTATTGAAAATTTGTTCAGATTTAATAACTCCATCATGTGGAGATATATATTATAGAGAGAAAAATTATAAGGATTATAATCCTTTAGATCTTAGGAGAAAGATTAGTTATTGTATTCAAACACCTTATCTCTTTGGAGAGACTGTTTTTGAGAATATAATATTCCCATTTAAAATACGTAATGAAGAGATAGATAAAAGTGAGGTAATGAGATTATTTAAAAAATTCAATCTAGATGAAAGTTTTTTAGATAAAGAGATAAAGTCACTATCAGGAGGAGAGAAACAAAGGATAGCGCTTGTAAGAAATTTAATATATACTCCAGATATTTTGCTATTAGATGAAGTTACATCAGCTTTAGACAAAGAAAACTGTAAATTAGTTGAGGCGTATATAAAGGAATTAAATGATAAGGGAGTAACAATAGTTTGGGTTACCCATAGCATGGAGCAAAGTGAATCTATATTTAATAAGAGAATAGTAATATCAGAGGGGAAAGTTGAAAAAATGGAGGAATTAAGATGAGTACAATATCTTTAGTTATAGCATCAACATTAGTTCTAATTCCTATATTTATATCTTATAAAGAAAAACTAGGGTTAGAAAAGGAAATAGTTATAAGCATGGTAAGGGCAATAATCCAATTAATAATAGTTGGATATATTCTAGATGTGATTTTTGGATTGAAAAATCCTATATGTACATTAATATTAATTTTAATAATGATTGTAAATGCAGCAGTAAATACAAAGAAGAGAGGTAAGGGAATAGATAACATATTTACTATCTCCTTTGTATCAATATTAATTGGAGCATCAGTTACAATATCAGTATTAGTTATTTCAGGAGTTATAAAGTTTAATCCAAATGAAGTTATACCAATTGCAGGAATGATAATAAGTAATTCTATGATTGCAATTGGATTAAGCTATAGAAATCTTAATAGCTCTTTTAAAAATAAAAGGGAAGAAGTAGAAGTTAAGTTGTCTTTAGGGGCAGATGTAAAGGAAGCATCTAAAAGTATTTTAAGAGATAGCGTAAAGGTGGCTATTATTCCAACTATAGATTCAGCAAAAACATTAGGGATTGTATCATTACCAGGAATGATGACAGGATTAATTTTAGCAGGAGTAGCTCCATTAATGGCAATAAAGTTTCAGATAATGGTTACTTTTATGCTTTTGTCTGCATCATCTATATCTACAATTATAGCAACTTATTTATGTTATAAAGATTTCTTTAATGAAAGAAAACAATTAAATATATAGATATTCATAGAAAAAGTAACATAGACATATAAATACTCAAAATTTATAATTGTAATAGAATGTAATAAATTATTTTAATATTATTAATTAAATTTAATGTAGTATATAAATATGCTCTTAATAAGAGTATATATTTATCTATTATATAATTATTTAACATATTATAATAAAGGTGGTGATAAGATGATTTACAATTCTTTAAATAATAGGCAAGAGAAAATATTAAAAGTATTAATAAATAAAAATGAATATATTAATGGAGATAACCTATCAAAATTAATAGGAGTATCAAAAAAGACCCTTCAAAAGGAAATACCTATATTAAATAAATTTCTTATAGAATATAATTGCTCAATTGCATCATTAAGGGGATTAGGCTATAAATTTGAAGCAAAAAATAAGAAATCTATTAGTTTATTAAAAGAAAGGGTAAGTAAAGAAGATACTTTAATTGAAGAGAAGGAATCAAGAATTAATAGTATACTAAGCACATTAGCTTTTTTAAGTGTTTGTCATGGAAAGGGAAGTATAAAGGTTGAAGAATTATCAGACAAGCTATATGTAAGTACTTCTACAATAAAGAATGACATAAAAGAAGCTAAGGAGATTTTAAAGAATTATAAACTAAATATTTCAAGAAGCGGTAATAGTGGAATAAAACTAATTGGAGCTGAAAGAAATATAAGAGGTTTTATTTCAGATTATCTAGTAAAAAAATATAATAACAATTGTTCTAATGAAATAAAAATGTTATTTGGAGATGATAATAATTATTTTACCTTAGTTGCAAGTAATGTTTTAAAAATATTAGAAAAATTTAATTTAGATATTACAGATTTAGGTTTTAACAACTTATGTACTCATATTTTAATAACAATTTATAGAATAAAGAGTAATAAGATAGTTGGATTTGATGTAAGTAATATTGATTTTAAAGAAAATGAATATAATGCAGCAATTTATTTAAAGGATCTTGTTGAACATAGCTTTAATGTTAAGTTCCCAGAAAGTGAAATCATATATCTATACCAACACCTTGTAGCACAAAAAAGAATTTATATTGATAAAGAAGTTGTAAAGCATAAAGAAGATAACAAAATTTTAGATTGGATTAAAGAATGTAATGAAAGTATATATAAGTATACTGGAATTGATTTTAATGTTGATGAAATTTTATGTAAGGGTTTATTAACCCATTTAAGGAGTGCCTTTAATAGAATAGATTATGGGATGAATATAAAAAACTTTATGCTAGAAGATATTAAAGTAAATTATCCTTTTGCCTTTGAGATAGCAACTTACTTTACTAAATCTTTAAGTGAATTATATAAAAAGGATATAAATGATAATGAAGTTGGATTTATTGCCCTTCATTTTGGAGGAGCAATTGAAAGACTTAAAGTAGAAAAGAAATTTAAAAAATATAAAACAATAGTTGTATGTGCAACAGGAGTAGGAACATCTATATTACTTAAAGCCAAGCTTGAAAGTAAATTTAGTGATGTATTAGAAATTGTAGGTTTTTATCCAGCCTTTAAGTTAAAGCTGATAGACTTATCAAAATTTGATTTTATAATTACAACAATACCTTTAAAAATAAAAGATGCCAATGTAATAGAAGTATCACCTATTTTACTTGATGAAGATTGTAATAAAATAAATAGTTTTTTAAGACATAAAAATTATAGTTTTAATGAAGAAAGTTCATTATTTAGTGAGGAATTAGTATTTAGAGGTCTAGAATTTAAAAATAATATAGAAGCTATAAATTTTTTATCTTCAAAGCTTTTAGAACTTGGATATATTGATAAAGAAATGAAAGATTCATATATAGAAAGAGAAAATATGGGTACAACTGAAATAGGTAATTTAGTTGCAATACCTCATGGAATAAAAGGTAAGGTATATAAAGAAGGAGTAGCCATAGGAATTTTGAAAGAGCCTATTAAATGGAAGTGTGGAAAAGTTCAATTAATAGTTATGCTTTGCATAAAAAATAATGAAGTTAGTAGAAATGAAAAATTATTTTTAGATATTTATAAAAATCTTGATAGCAAAGAAAAAGTAATTAAGATTATACAAAGTAAATCTTTGGATGAGTTACATAATATAAATTAGGTTGAGCTAGAATGTTAGGAGGAAAAAATTTATGATTGAAAAGGAGTTAGTTTTTTTAGACTTTTCTGCAAAGGATTACAATGATTTCTTTGATAAGATTTCAGATATACTTTATGAAAAAGGATATGTAAAGGAAAGTTTTAAAAATGCTATCAAAAAGAGGGAAGAGGAATTTCCAACAGGTTTACAAGTAGAGAATTTAGGTATAGCAATTCCACATACAGATAGTATACATGTAAATAAACCAAGTATAGTATTTGTTAGATTTGATAAACCTATGATTTTTAATGGTATGGGTGGAGAAGGCAAGGTTAATGCTGAAATGGCATTTGTTTTACTTGTAACAGATAAAAATAAACAAGTACCATTATTACAAAAACTTATGAGTATAGTTACTAATAATGAAATAATGAATAAATTACAAAAATATAAAAATGAAGATATTATAAAGGTTTTAGAGGAGGAATTATAATGAAAAAAATAATAGTAGCATGTGGAGCAGGTATAGCAACATCAACAATAGCAATGCAAAAAATAAAAAGTCAATTAGAAGCAAGAGGATTATTAGATAAGGTTCAATTCACTCAATGCACTGTAGCTGAATTACCAATGAAGGCTGATGGTCATGATTTAGTTGTTACAACAGCATCAGTATCACAAGAATTTAATATTCCAGTAATATCAGGAATACCATTTATTGCAGGAATGGGAATTGATTCTGTAATGAATGACATAGTTTCAAAACTTGGATTATAAAAATATATTTTATAAATTAAAGAGGAATGTGATGGGAGGAAATATTAAATGGCAGCTTTAGAATATTTAGTTAGCTTAGGGCCTGCAGTTATGATGCCTATTATCTTTACTGTATTTGCTTTATGCTTAAAGGTGAAGTTTGGGAAAGCTATACGATCAGGACTTTTAGTTGGAATAGGTTTTATAGGGCTTAGTACAATTATAACTTTATTAACAGATAATTTAGGTCCAGCAGCTGAAAAGATGGTTGAAAACTTTGGGTTACACTTAAATGTATTAGATGTAGGTTGGCCAGCTGCATCAGCAATTGCTTTTGGATCTACTGTAGGGATTTTAATAATTCCATTATGTTTAGTAGTTAACATAATAATGTTATTAACTAGAACAACTAGAACAGTAAATGTAGATATATGGAACTTTTGGCACTTTGCATTTACAGGTTCATTAGTTTATATGCTAACAAATGATTTATTTATAAGTTTATTATTATCTGCTATAAATATGATAATAATAATGATAATAGGAGATAGAACAGCACCCCTTGTTGAAAAGTTCTTAGGACTTCCAGGGATATCAATACCACATGGATTCTCAGGTTCTTATGTACCTTTTGCTTATGCAATTAATTGGGTTTTAGATAGAATTCCAGGAATAAACAAGATAAAATTAGATGCAAATGACATACAAAAGAAGTTTGGATTATTTGGAGATCCAGCTATATTAGGTACTTCAATTGGAATTATATTAGGATTACTTGCTAAATATGATATTAAAGGAATATTAAATTTAGCAGTTATAATGGGAGCCGTATTAGTTTTAACTCCTAAGATGGCAGCTATATTAATGGAAGGATTAATGGTTGTTTCAGAAGCTGTTCAAGAGTTAATTCAAAGAAAATTCCAAGGAAGAGGAAAACTTTACATAGGATTAGATTCAGCAGTAGGTGTTGGTAATCCAGTAACGCTAGCTGTTTCATTAGTTTTAATACCAGTAACTTTAATATTAGCACTTATAATACCAGGAAATCAGTTCTTACCATTTGCTAGTTTAGCAGGATTACCATTTATGTTTGTTCTTATTGTTCCAATTGCTAGAGGAGATTTCTTTAGAACATTCATAATAGGAATAATAATTGTAAGTATAGGATTATTAATAGGAACTAATTTAGCACCACTATTTACTAAAGCAGCAGCTGCAGCAAACTTTACAATACCAAATGGAGCAGAACTTATATCAAGTATAGACTATGGTTCAAGTCCGCTACCTTGGTTATTAGTTAAGCTTGCGGAATTTAAATATGTTGGAGTAGGTATATTAAGTATATTTACAGTATTATTAATGTTATGGAATAGAAAGAAAATTGTTGCAAGTGATAATGCTATAGAAGACTAATAAAATAAATAATGCTATTAATGAAAAGAGGGTGTCTTGTTAGGGAAGATGCTCTTTTTCTTTTACTAAAAATAAGGTTAATTAATGGTATTCTAAAGGAATTTAGGTGAAACTCATCCTAGCATATCAATATAAGTAATAATGAGGAATATGTAGAAAAACAGATTATATAAAGAATAATTTAATTAAATAAAATTATTGTGAAGTTTATATGTCGGAAAAAAGTATATAATAACAAACGTTGACTGCAAGACATGGTCTTTTAGGAGATGGAAACAACTAGATTAAATTTAAAAAATAAATTTGAAAAAAGTTGTTGACAATGAAGCTTTTAGGTGATAAGATAAACAAGTCGCTTAGGGGCGACGAGATAAAATGGTCTTTGAAAATTGAACAGAATATATAGAATACATTTAGAACCAGCAATTCTTTTT
>NZ_JAUSUF010000028.1 GCF_030813415.1 Eubacterium multiforme
CACTCCTTCCCATTCCGAACAGGAAAGTTAAGCTCTATAGCGCCGATGGTACTGCATGGGAGACCGTGTGGGAGAGTAGGACGTTGCCAGGTAAGATATGTGCCATTAGCTCAGTTGGTAGAGCACCTGACTCTTAATCAGGGTGTCCAGGGTTCGAATCCCTGATGGCGCACCATATTTAAAGATCTAGAATTTTCTAGATCTTTTTTGTTATATAAAAAATTTTACTGGACAATATTAAATTATTGGAATAAATTAAAAATAAGGATAAATTTTAAAAGAAACGAGGGAAAAGTATGGGAAGAAAAAATACCAAGGTAGCTATAGTTGGAACAGGATTAGTTGGATCAAGTACTGCATTTAGTTTAGTAACTCAGGGAGTATGTGATGAAGTTCTAATGATAGATATTAATAAAGAAAGAGCTTTAGGGGAAGCAATGGATTTAAACCATTCAATAGAGTATTTAAATAGGAATACTAAAGTTAGGGTTTCATCTTATGATGAATGTGAGGATGTAGATATTGTTGTTATTACAGCAGGTGCACCACCTAAAGCAGGACAAACAAGATTAGATACTTTAGATTTAAGTGCAAAGATAGTTGAGTCAATAGTTACTCCAATTATGGCATCAGGATTTAAAGGACACTTTTTGATAGTATCAAATCCAGCAGATGTAATAGCATATCATGTATATAGATTATCAGGGCTTCCAAAAAGCCATGTATTAAGTACTGGGACATCAATTGATACTGCAAGACTAAAAAACTTCATAGGAGAGATTTTAGAGGTAGATCCTAGATCTGTACAAGGATATTCAATGGGCGAACATGGAGATTCACAAATGGTTCCATGGTCTCATGTAAGAGTAGGCGGAAAATCTTTTGAGAAGATACTAGAAAGTAACAAAGATAAATTTTCAGATGTAAATCTTGATAAATTAGTTGAAGATACTGCAAGAGCAGGATGGGAAGTATATAAGAGAAAAGGAACTACTTATTATGCAATAGCAACAGCAACAGTTTCAATTATAAAGGCAATTTTAAATGATGAAAATAGAATAATTCCTGTTTCAACTCTTTTAGAGGGAGAATATGGTATGAATGATGTGTTTGCAGGAGTACCAGCAATACTAAATTCAGATGGAGTAAAGGAAATAATTGAAATTGATATGACTAATGATGAGAAAGAAAAGTTTAAAAATTCAATTGATATTATTAAAGAATATATAAAAAAATTAGGATATTAGAAAAAATATTTAATAAAAAAAGTAGCCTTATGCCTTGATATAACTTGTGTTAGGGTATATGGCTATTTTTTATTATAAAAAATTTAATGAAAGTTGTTGACAAATGTTTGTTAGGTCTATATAATAAGTAATTGTTGAGCCGCTAATTGAGGCGAAACGGCAAAGCAAATCTGGTGATGATGGCATAGAGGAAACACTCCTTCCCATTCCGAACAGGAAAGTTAAGCTCTACAGCGCCGATGGTACTGCATGGGAGACCGTGTGGGAGAGTAGGACGTTGCCAGGTAATTTGGTTCACTAGCTCAGTCGGTAGAGCACATGACTTTTAATCATGGTGTCCCGGGTTCGATTCCCGGGTGAGCCACCAAGAATTACTTAATGTAATTCTCTAATAGGAACTTGCTTAGCATTATATATTCAAAAAGATTATGTAAGCATAATCTTTTTTTTATTTTTAGGAAATATTAAAGCTGCATCAAAATTTGATGCAGCTTTTTTATATTTGTTTTTTGTTTTTAAATAAAAGAGATTTTATATCATAAAAGGCAAAGGATAAGAATTTCTTCAAACTATTAATATCATCCTTTAAAGTTGTATCATCTTCATTAGAAAAGAAATTATTATTATATAAACATATAATTAAAAATAAAATTCCTAAGTTAATATATATATCTTTAAAATCAGCTACAAAAAGAGTACTTATTCCAATAAAGTCTAAGCTTCCTCCATAAAAGACCTTATCTATTAAAGAGCACAAAGCACCTGAACTAATAAATATTAAAGATAAGTCAGCAAATATATCTTTATTTCCTTTGCTCTTATAATATCTATACAATTCTACAAATAATATTAAGGCTACAATATTAAGGATTATTAAAACTGAGAAACTAACAGATGTACCAAATCTAGCATTTAGCCATGAACCATTAGTATTTATTAATGGATTAAAAGATAAAAAACCGTCAATGATATTTACATAAGAATTAAAGAAAAACAGTTTAATAATAATCTTTATACCTTGGTCAAGTAACATAAGAATTAAAAACATGGTCCACATAGACTTTGTAGATAATCCATCAGGTTTTTTTGAAGCAAATTTATAAAAAAAATATCCAACTACTGCAAACAATATAATTAAAAATATGTTTCCTACAATAGTGGTTAAATTAGTTATCCTTCCAGTAAAGAATTCAAATAGTATATAGATAAACCACATTAATGGTAGTGTACCTATTGCTAATATTTTTTTAGTATTCATTTGAGCCTCCTTGCAAAGTTTTTGTAAATAATAACCTATAAAATTAAGTTTATCACATAATATTCAAATTCACTATTGAGAAAAAGAAAAAAATTATGTAATAATATAGATATAGAGAGAATTTTGAAAACTATAAGTTTATGAGAGGAGTTGGTGCTTTAAAATGCTAACAATATTTGCTGTATCAGATTCCATTGGAGAAACTGCAAATCAGGTAGCGCGTGCAGCTGCCAGTCAATTTTCAAAAGATGTTGTTGTAGAGAGAATTCCATATGTAAAAAGTCTTGAGGATATAGAAGATGTAATTAAAAGAGTTAAAGAATGTGATGGAGAAGCAATTGTTGTATCTACAATAATAACTGTTCAAGTAAGAGAAGGATTAACACAAAAAGGTCTTGAAAACAATATATCAGTAATTAATATTTTAGGTCCAATATTAAATGTTGCATCCTGTAAATTAGATAGACTTCCAGATAATAATCCTGGAGCTATGTGGGAAACAGATGAAAATTACTTTAAGAGAATTGAAGCTATGGAGTTTGCTATGCAATATGATGATAGTAAGGATTATAGAGGATTAAAAAATGCTGATGTAGTTTTAATAGGACTTTCAAGAACTTCAAAAACGCCTCTATGTATGTATCTAGCTAATAAGGGAATAAAGGCTATAAATATTCCTTTAGTGCCAGAGGTTGGAGTTCCAAAAGAATTATATGAAATAGATAAGAAGAAAATTTTTGGATTAGTAATAGATCCATTTCAGTTAATTGAAATAAGAAAAAGAAGATTAGATAAGTTTCATAGAATATCATCAGATATAGAATATGCAGGAGATGCTAGGATATTAGAAGAGTTTGATTATGCAGATAAAATAATAAGAAGGATTGGTTGCAAAACAATAGACATTACAAAGAGAGCTATAGAAGATACAGCCCTTATTATTTTAGATGAACTAAAGGTGAAAAGATAAAATTATATATTTTAAGACTTCAGGGTTTTTCTTAATATAAAAGAAAAGCCCTTTTATTTTAACTAATGATAAGAAAGTGTATAAAATAATAGTATAAACTATTAGGGGAAGAGGTGGCATAAAAATGAAAATAGGATTAGTTTTAGCTGGAGGAGGGGCGAGAGGAGCATATCAAATAGGTGTATGGAAAGCTCTTAGAAAGTTAAATATAGATAAATATATAAAAGCTATAGCAGGAACATCAATTGGAGGATTAAATGCTGTATTTTTTAGCCAAGGAAATTTAGAGCTTGCAGAAGATGTATGGCTAAATATAAGTGTTGAAAAAATATTTCCAACAGATCATAAGGATTTACTAACAAAAAGCTTACTTTTAGCAATTGGTTCTAAAAACTTAAATTTCATAAAAAAATATATGCCAAAGGCTATAAATGGAGGAGATATTGCAAGGGATGGACTTATAGATATTATAGATAATTACTTAGATTTTGATAAAATTAGGAATAATGATAAGGTATGTTATGCAGCCTGTAGTGAAATTCCAAAACTTGAACCTAAGTATTTTAAAATAAATAATTATAGTAAAGAAGATATAAAGAAGATACTTTTAGCCACTTCTGCATTACCTATGATATATGAGAGTGAAAATATAGAAGGAAAAAGTTATCTAGATGGAGGAATGACTGATAATGTACCAATACAGCCTGTATATGGAGAAGACTGTGATATTATAATAGTAGTTCCATTAGAACTTAATTTTAAAGTTAATAGAGCTTTATATCCAAATTCAAAAATAATAGAAATAAGTCCAAGTGAAATGGAAGAGGGTTTTATAGATGGTGCATTAGATTTTACTAAGGATAATTCTATAAAAAGAATTAAGTTAGGTTATGAAGATACAATAAATCAACTTACACCTATAATGGATATAGCATTAATGATTGAGGAAAATAATAAAAAGAAGGAAATTGAAAACAAGAAAAAGAAAATGTTTTTTAGTATTATAAAAGAAAAATTATTTGGTGAAAAAAATAAAGAAAAGGATGATAGACAGGCGTAAGAAGCTAGCATTTAATTGTTAGCTTCTTTAATATGGAGTAATTATTCGTATTTTAGGATATATGGATGGATACACATAGGATAATGGGTAGTTTAATTTATCATAGGAATGGCAACAATAAAGATATGTTCCTTCTAAATTGTAAGTTATTATTCCAGAATGAGACCACATTTTTGTTGTCGGATTAAAAAATTGAATTACAGAGCCTATAGGATTATCAGTTAAGGTATAAGATTCATAGGCTAGTTTATTGTATATTAAATAATTACGAAGTTCTATTACTCTTAACCAAGGATTTGTATAAGGCTTCCAAGTTGGTGTGGTTTTAATACCACCATAATTAAGAACTTGAGAGACAAAGTTTGTACAATCTCCTCCATTTTCATCAAAACTTGTATATTCATTATTATAATTTAAGGCATGTTTTTCAGCATAATATACAGCTTTAGTTGTATTATAATTTAAAGTTTTTGTAATAGTAGAAGCCTCCTTAGGACTCCGCTTCATTATATCAATAGTATTAAAATTTAATAATAGAGATTCATAATTTATAATTTGTTTTTCTATTAGTTCGTTATAAATATAAATAAAATTATTTTTATCATTAATTACATCCTGTAAACATTCAATAGGTGAAAAATATTCTATATACCAGTTGTTAGATTGTTTTTTTAGTAAAGCAATATATATGGAAGTGCTAATAGAATTAAAACTATTAGTTTTATTAATTAACAAAGAGCTTATAGAAAATTGAACTAATGAAAAATCTTTTTTTATAAAGTTTATATAATCATAATTAATTTTATAGTAGGAACTTAAAAGTGGAAGTATAATTTTTTTGTTATATAAATTAAAATATTTTATTTTTAAGTCAATAAGGTAGCTTAAGTTTCCATTGGATATATAGTCTTTAAAATTTGAAGATGAAAATAGATTTTTAATAAATAACTTAATTGTATTTTTTATTGAATTTTTACTGCTAATTAGAATATTATTCATAGATTAACTCCATTAATATTAGTATTAATCAATTATTATTATATGAGATAAAAGAATCTTTGATATTATTTTGAAAAAATATTGACAATATTATTTTATCGTGATAATATATTTTTTGTCGCAGATGAAGTGCATCTTTGAAATATAAATTTTAATTTTCTTTAAGAAAATTAAAAAGATAAAAAAAGATGTTGACATAATTCTTCATAAGTGATAAGATAAACGAGTCGCTTGAGGGCGACGAGATAAAATGGTCTTTGAAAATTGAACAGAATATATAGAATACATTTAGAACCAGCAATTCTTTTTATTAAAGTAAG
>NZ_JAUSUF010000029.1 GCF_030813415.1 Eubacterium multiforme
AAATGTAGCAAATATTCCGCGATAGCTCAATGGTGGAGCACTCGGCTGTTAACCGATAGGTTGGAGGTTCAAGTCCTCTTCGCGGAGCCATTTTTGTTTTAAAGTATTATATTGATATTCCGCGATAGCTCAATGGTGGAGCATTCGGCTGTTAACCGACAGGTTGGAGGTTCGAGTCCTCTTCGCGGAGCCATTTTTATTTTAAAACAATATATTTGTTATATGGATATTCCGCGATAGCTCAATGGTGGAGCACTCGGCTGTTAACCGATAGGTTGGAGGTTCAAGTCCTCTTCGCGGAGCCATTTTTTTATTATTAGAAATTTAGCAGTAACTTTTAGTTGCTGCTTTTTTTGTGTTTAAAAAAGAAAAAAGTGTCTATACTATAAATAATTTCATAGAATACTTAAAATAAGCTTGTATACACCTTGACATATAAAAGTCTTTTGATAAAATGAAATATATAGTTAAATATTTGCGATGAAAAAGAAGAGTAGTTTTAAATTTATTTATAGAGAGATGATGTTTGGTGCAAATCATTAATAAATTAAAATGAAGGGAGCTTTTGAGCATAAGATAGAAAGTTGGGCTTTAGCCAAGAAGGGTGGAACCGCGGAAAGTTTTTCGTCCCTTTATTGTGCTTAAGGCTTTTTTTTATTACAAAAATAAAAATTTGGAGGGATTAACAATGGCAGTAGAAAAGACTATGGATAAGATAGTTGCACTATGTAAAAATAGAGGATTCATATTCCCAGGATCAGATATATATGGAGGTCTTGCAAATTCATGGGATTACGGTCCACTAGGAGTAGAATTTAAAAATAACGTTAAGAAGGCATGGTGGAAAAAATTCATCCAAGAAAGTCCATACAATGTAGGTGTTGACTGTGCTATATTAATGAACAAGGAAGTTTGGGTTGCATCAGGTCACTTAGGCGGATTCTCAGATCCATTAATGGATTGTAAAGAATGTAAGGCAAGATTTAGAGCAGACAAATTAGTTGAAGATCATATGACTGAAAGTGGCATAGAAGTAGCTTCAGCAGATGGAATGTCAAATGAACAGTTAAAGGCATATATAGAAGAGCACAATATAGTATGTCCTAAATGTGGAAAGATGAATTATACTGACATAAGACAATTTAACCTTATGTTTAAAACTTTCCAAGGAGTAACTGAAGATGCTAAAAATGAAATATACTTAAGACCAGAAACAGCTCAAGGTATATTTATAAACTTTAAACAAGTTCAAAGAAGCTCAAGAAAGAAAGTACCATTTGGTATAGGTCAAATTGGTAAGTCTTTCAGAAATGAAATTACTCCAGGTAACTTCACTTTCAGAACAAGAGAATTTGAACAAATGGAACTAGAATTTTTCTGTAAGCCAGGAACAGATTTAGAATGGTTTGAATATTGGAGAGAATATTGCTGGAACTTCCTATTAAACTTAGGAGTTAATAAAGATTTCTTAAGATTAAGAGACCATGAAAAAGAAGAACTTTCATTCTATTCAAATGCAACAACAGATATAGAATATTTATTCCCATTTGGATGGGGAGAACTTTGGGGAATAGCTGATAGAACAGACTATGACTTAAAGAAACATGCAGAACACTCAGGAGCAGATTTAACTTATTTAGATCCAATGACTAAAGAAAAATACATTCCATACTGTATAGAACCATCACTTGGAGCTGATAGAGTTGCACTTGCATTTTTAGTTGATGCTTATGATGAAGAAGATTTATCAACAGAAGATAAACAAGATTCAAGAATAGTTATGCATCTTCATCCAGCACTTGCACCATTTAAGGCAGCAATATTACCATTATCAAAGAAACTATCAGAAAAGGCATTAGAAGTATACGGAGAACTTGCTAAAAAGTTCAATGTTGAATATGATGAAGCTGGAAGTATAGGTAAGAGATATAGAAGACAAGATGAAATAGGTACTCCATTCTGTATAACAATAGACTTTGATACATTAGAAGATGGCGCTGTAACTGTAAGAGATAGAGATTCAATGGAACAAGAAAGAATTAAGATTGAAGATTTAGAAGCTTACATTGCTAAAAGTTTAGAATTTTAATAATTGTTATAAATAGAAGGAGCATTTTAATAAAAATGCTCCTTATACTTTAATTAATTATAAAAGGAGGAGATATATATGGGAGAATTAACAAATAAAAGAGTATTTACTTTTTATGAAGAAATAGGAATACCAGAAGATTTAAAGGGGTTTGTAAATAAAAATGAAACAGCACTTTTTGCAGTAAAAACATTTAGAGATGCAGCCATATTTACAGATAAGAAAATATTAATTTGTGATAAACAAGGAATAACAAGTAAGAAAACAGAATACTATGCTATACCATATAGCAAGATAATCACTTATTCAATAGAAACAGCAGGAAGAATGGATTTAGATGCAGAAATAAAACTTTTCTTAGCTGGAGGATTGAATATAGAACTAGAATTTATTAAAAATAGACAGCTTAATGAGTTGTTATTTAAAGTATTTAATACTATAGATGATTATGTTATTAAATAATATAAGAGCACATAAAAATGTGCTCTTTATAAAATAAAATTATTTTATAATATATAAGGTATTAAATGCTTAAAAATAATAATCTATAGTGTTATAATTAGAAACAATTAGGACAAAATTTAAAATAATTCATAATATATAAGTTGATAGTAGTATAAGACTTTTGGAGGCAAAGTATGAGAAAAGATTTTAAAGAATTTAAGGATTTTATCAAAGACAAAAAGGTTGGAGTAGTAGGAATAGGTGTTAGTAATATTCCTCTTATAAATTTTCTAGTAGAACTTGGGGCTAAGGTAACTGCTTTTGATATAAAAACAGAAGAAAAACTAGGAAGTGTTGCAGAAGATTTTAAGAAAAAGGGAGTTAATTTATCTCTTGGAGAAGATTATTTAGATAATTTAACAGGATTTGATGTTGTATTTAAGACACCTTCAATGAGAATAGATTGTGATGCTTTAATTAAGGTTAAAAATGAAGGTACATACATAACTTCAGAAATGGAAGAGTTCGTAAGATATTGCAAAGGAAAAATATATGGTGTTACAGGAAGTGACGGAAAAACAACTACTACAACTATAATATCAAAGTTATTAATGGAAGAAGGCTATAAAACTTGGGTAGGTGGAAATATTGGAACACCACTTTTTGCTCAAATTGAAGATATAAAGAAAGAAGATATGGTAGTCTTAGAATTATCAAGTTTTCAACTTATGACAATGGATTTACCAATAGATGTTGCTATATGTACTAATTTAGCACCAAATCATTTAGATATGCACAAAGATATGCAAGAATATATTGATGCAAAGAAAAATGTATTTTTATATGGAGAAGAATCAAGTGTATTAGTAGTAAATAGAGAAAATGAAATAACATATAGTTTTGAAAAGGAAGCTAAAGGTGAAGTTAGAGAATTTAGCTCAAAAAGAGTATTAGAACATGGAGCTTACTATAAAGATGGAACATTATATCTAGAAGGAAAAGAAGTAGTAAAGAGAAAAGATATTGTATTAAAAGGAATGCATAATGTAGAAAACTATTTAGCTGCATTTATAGCTACTAAAGATGATGTATCAATAAAATCTATGAAAAAGGTATGTGAAACTTTTGGTGGAGTTGAGCATAGATGTGAATTAGTAAGAGAACTTAATGGCGTTAAGTACTATAATGATTCAATTGCATCAAGCCCAACAAGAACACTTGCAGGACTTAAAGCCTTTGATGAAAAGGTAATATTAATTGCAGGTGGCTATGATAAACATATACCATTTAAACCATTAGCAGAAGAGGGATATCCATTTATAAAGAAATTAATATTACTTGGAGCAACTAAAGAGAAGATAAAAGAAGTATTTAGAAATTTAAAAGCAGAAAAAGATATAGAAGTAGAGATAATTGAGGTTAATAGCTTTGAAGATGCTGTTAATAAGGCAAAAGAAATAGCAGTAGAAGGAGATATAGTAACATTATCACCAGCATGTGCTTCATTTGATATGTTCCCTAACTTTATGGAAAGAGGAAATAAATTTAAGGAATTAGTTAATAATTTAAAATAAAAAGTAATATGAATTAAGTTACGTCCTATTAAGTAGATAAAATTAAGAGATTAATATATTTATTTAATGGGACTTTTCTTTTAATAATTAAACTGAAGGAAATAAAAGATAAATTATAATTAAAAATTATATAGATATTACTAGAAATATTAAATGAAATATGTAAAATTATAAGATTTTAAATGATAACTAAACCAGGCGTATCACTATTTGATATATAGAGAAAAAAGTAGTAATTTATAGTATTATAAAAATAATTTAATATAATGATTGATAATAAAAGATTATTAAAAGTATAAACGTGATACTATAATATCCGTTGTCAGGTAATGACGGCCACATAAGTTTCTCCTGAGGGAAAACATTGAAAAACAACTTAAAAAAAGTTGTTGACAATAAGAAACTTAAGTGATATTATAATAAAGCAGTCAACAAGATTGCTTAGATCTTTGAAAATTGAACAGAATATATAGAATACATTTAGAACCAGCAATTCTTTTTATTAAAGTAAGTTTTATGAGTATGATTAAACTTTTTATTG
>NZ_JAUSUF010000030.1 GCF_030813415.1 Eubacterium multiforme
GGGAGAGTAGTTATATTTGTGTAATAAACAAATTTAACTACTCTTTTTTTGTATGATGAGTTGGTTAATTTGGAATAATATACTATAAAGATTTTAAGGAGGATTTTTATGACAAGAAAAAATAATATTAACTTTGATTACAATTCAGAAGTGAAAAAATGTAAAACAATTGACGATGTTCTTGGTAAAAATGGATTAATTCAAAAATTAGTAAAGGATGTATTGGAAAATATACTTGAAGTAGAGATGGATGAACATTTAGGAAGAGATAAATATCAGCGTCAAAATTATATCGAACCTGAAGAAAGAAATTATCGAAATGGATATAGTCAAAAAAATTTAAGAAGTTCTTTTGGTGACGTAGATCTAGATATACCAAGAGATAGAAAAGCTGAATTTGAGCCTCAAATTGTAAAAAAATATGAAACTGTTTGTAATGAATTAGATAAAAAAATAATTTCACTTTATGCTAAAGGAATGACTACTAGCGATATTCAAGCTGAAATAGAAGATTTATATGGAATAACGATATCACCATCAATGGTTTCAAAAATAACAGATAAAGTGATAGCTACCGCTACCGAATGGCAAAATAGAGTATTAGATAAAATATATCCAATAGTTTATCTAGATGCTATGTATTTTAAAGTTAGAAGTAATGGACGAATAGTAAATAAAGCAGTATATATTTGTTTAGGTTATACAATAGAAGGATATAAAGATATTCTAGGAATATGGGTTGATGAGGCTGAAGGCGCAAAATTTTGGTTAAGCATATGTAATGATTTAAAGAATAGAGGTGTAAAAGAAATATTAATTGCATGTATGGATGGTCTAAAGGGATTACCTCAAGCTATTAAAACTGTATTTCCATCAGTTAATATTCAAACATGTATTGTGCACCAAATAAGAAATTCTATTAAATACATAGCATCGAAGGATAAAAAAGCATTTATCAAAGATTTAAAAGAAGTATATAGGGCTACTACTGAAAAACTTGCGTTAGCGCAGCTAGATAGGTTAAAGGATACCTGGGGTTCTAATTATGGAATGGTTATAGATTCATGGTATAACAATTGGGAAAATTTATCTACATTTTTTGAATTTTCTCCAAGAATTAGAAAAATAATTTATACAACTAATGCACTTGAAGGATTTAATAGGCAAATACGTAAATATACCAAAACTAGAACTATATTTCCTACTGATGAATCTTTAAATAAGTGTGTATACCTTGCTACTATGGAAATTATGGATAAATGGACTCAACCAATTTCAAATTGGGGAGCTACATTAGCAGAATTAACATTATTTTTTAGTGAAGAATTAAAAGACGAATTAGCATAAAAGCTTGTACTTTTTATAAAAATTATGCATACTTTCTGATTTTTGCTAAATACTATAAAAGAACATACAAACACATTATTAGTATTTCTAGATAATAAAAAAATATTACTGGAATCTAAAATTTCCAGTAATATTTAATTTCTAAGAAACCATATTACACAAAATAATCTACAGTCTC
>NZ_JAUSUF010000031.1 GCF_030813415.1 Eubacterium multiforme
GCCGATGGTACTGCATGGGAGACCGTGTGGGAGAGTAGGACGTTGCCAGGTAAGTAACGAAAAGAGATAGTTTAATTACTATCTCTTTTTTTGTACAAAAATTTATAGAAAATAAAGCTGTATTTATAGATTAAGTTTTCTTATTAAGGCATGTTTTATTAAAGATTAAAGCTTTTAAATATGAAATAATATATTTAAAATATAAGAAATTACGTAATCTTTTATAAAAAACTTGCACTGATTGATATGTAATGATATATTAGACTAAAAATTAATTATAATTAAAGTTCGTATATGCCCAAATAAAGTTATGGCTTGGGTGTTTCTACAAGGAGCCGAATCCTAACTACGAATATATAGTAAAATCTTATAATAAACTATATGTTCCTAGGCTAAAATGGTCTAGTTTTTTTGTTATTCGGATCATTTATTTATTATATTAAGGAAAGGAACGAAGGATATGGAGTTATTAAAGAAAAAAATATTAGAAGATGGCAGAGTGAGAGAGGGAAATATATTAAAGGTAGATAGTTTCTTAAATCACCAAATGGATATTAAGTTATTAAATGGAATAGGAAAAGAATTTAAAAAAAGATTTGAAAATGAAAAGGTAGACAAGATATTAACTATAGAAGCTTCAGGAATAGGAATAGCAGCTATTGTTGCACAATATTTTGATTATGTACCTGTTGTGTTTGCAAAGAAGACAGAGAGCCTTAACTTAGATAAAGAATTATATGAAGTGAAGGTCCATTCATTTACTAAAAATAAAGAATATAGTGTTAGAGTAGGAAAAAGATTTTTAAATAAGGGTGAAAATATATTAGTAATAGATGACTTCTTAGCTAAGGGTTGTGCTTCAAAGGGAATGTTAGAATTAATTAAGCAATCTGAAGCTAATTTAGTTGGTGTAGGTATTGTCATAGAGAAAGGTTTCCAAGAAGGTAGAGAGACATTAGAATCATTAGGAGCAAGAGTTGAATCTTTAGCTATAATAGATAGCATTGATAATGGAGATATAAAGTTTAGATAAAAAATAAAAGAGAAGGAGGTATCCTTCTCTTTTGCATTATAGTTAATTCTAATGTATATAAATAGAATTTTTTATTATAATGAGTGTAATTAGTAATAAAATGTAATAATTCTAAATTAAACTTATCCAAGCGTATCAATAGTAGAATTATTGAGTAAATTGAAGTAATTTTCAATAAGAATGATATAAATTAATATTATAAGGATATAATAATTAAAGGCATTTAATATATGTGATATTATTGATTTCGTTGCTTGAAGCAAACGAGATTCAACAAAAATATTTATTAAAAAATAAATTTAAAAAGTTGTTGACAATGAAGCTTGCAGGTGATAAGATAAACAAGTCGCTTAGGGGCGACGAGATAAAATGGTCTTTGAAAATTGAACAGAATATATAGAATACATTTAGAACCAGCAATT
>NZ_JAUSUF010000032.1 GCF_030813415.1 Eubacterium multiforme
CTGAGGCGTGATGGGGAAGGTTCTACGGAACCGAAGTATCTGATTCCATGCTTCCAAGAAAAGCATCTAGAAAGAGAAATAGTGCCCGTACCGCAAACCGACACAGGTAGATGAGGAGAGAATCCTAAGGCCCGCGGAAGAATTGCAGTTAAGGAACTAGGCAAATTGACCCCGTAACTTCGGGAGAAGGGGTGCCTGCGAGAGCAGGCCGCAGAGAATAGGCCCAAGCAACTGTTTAGCAAAAACACAGGTCTCTGCTAAAGCGAAAGCTGATGTATAGGGGCTGACGCCTGCCCGGTGCTGGAAGGTTAAGGGGAACACTTAGCGTAAGCGAAGGTGTGAACTTAAGCCCCAGTAAACGGCGGCCGTAACTATAACGGTCCTAAGGTAGCGAAATTCCTTGTCAGGTAAGTTCTGACCCGCACGAATGGCGTAATGACTTGGGCACTGTCTCAACTGCAAATCCGGCGAAGTTGTAGTGCGAGTGAAGATGCTCGCTACCCGCGATTGGACGGAAAGACCCCGTAGAGCTTTACTGTAGCTTAGCATTGAATTTCGGTATTATCTGTACAGGATAGGTGGGAGACTAGGAAATCAGGACGTCAGTCTTGATGGAGTCAACCTTGGGATACCACCCTGATATTACTGGAGTTCTAACAGGACGCCATGAAACTGGTGACTGGACATTGTTAGGTGGGCAGTTTGACTGGGGCGGTCGCCTCCTAAAAAGTAACGGAGGCGCCCAAAGGTTCCCTCAGAACGGTCGGAAATCGTTCGAAGAGTGCAAAGGCAGAAGGGAGCCTGACTGCGACACCTACAAGTGGAGCAGGGACGAAAGTCGGGCTTAGTGATCCGGTGGTACCTCGTGGGAGGGCCATCGCTCAACGGATAAAAGCTACCTCGGGGATAACAGGCTGATCTCCCCCAAGAGTTCACATCGACGGGGAGGTTTGGCACCTCGATGTCGGCTCGTCGCATCCTGGGGCTGAAGTAGGTCCCAAGGGTTGGGCTGTTCGCCCATTAAAGCGGCACGCGAGCTGGGTTCAGAACGTCGTGAGACAGTTCGGTCCCTATCCGTCGCGGGCGTAGGAAATTTGAGAGGAGCTGTCCTTAGTACGAGAGGACCGGGATGGACTGACCTCTGGTGTACCAGTTGTTCCGCCAGGAGCATAGCTGGGTAGCTAAGTCGGGAAGGGATAAACGCTGAAAGCATCTAAGCGTGAAGCCCACCTCAAGATGAGATTTCCCATAGCATAAGCTAGTAAGACCCCTTGAAGAACACAAGGTTGATAGGTCAGAGGTGTAAGC
>NZ_JAUSUF010000034.1 GCF_030813415.1 Eubacterium multiforme
AGGTCAAGCTACAAAGGGCGCATGGTGAATGCCTTGGCATCAGGAGCCGATGAAGGACGTGATAAGCTGCGATAAGCTTCGGGTAGGCGCACATAGCCAGAGATCCGAAGATTTCCGAATGAGGAAACTCGCATGGGAAACCCCATGCATCATATAGTGAATACATAGCTATATGAAGGTAACCTAGGGAACTGAAACATCTAAGTACCTAGAGGAAGAGAAAGAAAAATCGATTTTCTTAGTAGCGGCGAGCGAAAAGGAAAGAGCCCAAACCAAAGATTTATCTTTGGGGTTGCGGACAGAACATTAACTTAGGAGGCTATCGTAACAGAACACAACTGGAAAGTTGGACCGTAGAAGGTAATAGTCCTGTATGTGAAACGAGAAGACCTAAAGTTCTGATCCAGAGTACCACGAGACACGAGAAACCTTGTGGGAAGCAGGGAGGACCACCTCCCAAGGCTAAATACTACCTGATGACCGATAGTGAAGCAGTACCGTGAGGGAAAGGTGAAAAGAACCCCGGGAGGGGAGTGAAATAGAACCTGAAACCGTGTGCCTACAACCGATCAAAGCCCCATATGAGGGTGATGATGTGCTTTTTGTAGAACGAGCCAACGAGTTACGGTATGTAGCAAGGTTAAGTACTTAAGGTACGGAGCCGAAGGGAAACCAAGTCTTAATAGGGCGACTAGTTGCATGCTGTAGACCCGAAACCGGGTGACCTATCCATGGCCAGGTTGAAACGAGGGTAAAACCTCGCGGAGGACCGAACCACGTTGCTGTTGAAAAAGCATGGGATGAGCTGTGGATAGCGGAGAAATTCCAATCGAACTCGGAGATAGCTGGTTCTCCTCGAAATAGCTTTAGGGCTAGCGTCGAATGATATGAGTAGTGGAGGTAGAGCACTGAATGGGCTAGGGGGCATAGCGCTTACTGAACCTTATCAAACTCCGAATGCCACATACTTTTAATTCGGCAGTCAGACTACGAATGATAAGATCCGTGGTCAAAAGGGAAACAGCCCAGATCGTCAGCTAAGGTCCCAAAGTGTAAGTTAAGTGGGAAAGGATGTGGGATTTCTAAGACAACTAGGATGTTGGCTTAGAAGCAGCCACTCATTGAAAGAGTGCGTAATAGCTCACTAGTCGAGAGATCCTGCGCCGAAAATGTAACGGGGCTAAACTTACCACCGAAGCTACGGGTTCACAC
>NZ_JAUSUF010000035.1 GCF_030813415.1 Eubacterium multiforme
TCAGTTCTCATATGGTTTAAAGTAATACCATGTCCAATTGTTGCAAATGGATCTCTTGTAAAATAAAGATTTGGCATTGGATCACATACAAATGGGTAAGTGCTATTTACTAAATCATATAATGAATCTCTGTGATAATCCTTAAGTTCTTCTTTTCTAACACCAGCCATCATCTTATCAACCATAGCTTTGTTTTCAAAACTTAAGAAGTATTTAGTTAAAGCTTCTTTTAAAGATTCACTTTCTACACCAGCTTCATCAATAAATTCACTTATGAATTGCTTTTTAACGTTCTCATCAGTTGCAATTGCTTCTGCTGCAAGAACTTCTAAATAAAGAACTTCTACACCAGCATCTCTTAAAGTTTGAGCAAATGCATCATGCTCTTCCCTTGCAATTTTTAAGTATGGAATGTCATCAAATAATAACCTATCTAATAAATCTGGAGTTAAATTTTCAACCTCTTCTCCAGGTCTATGTAGTAATACTGTCTTTAATCTACCTATTTCTGAGGTAACGTTTAAAGCCTTATCTCCCATCATATTATCACTCCTCTTTCTCTTTTGTTCTAATTTTTATTTTTTTATACAATAAATTAATATTGTTTACAACTTAATTATATCCTTCATATTAAACGATTTCAAGGAAATTTATTACAGTGTATGCATAACATTTTTAACTTTATTCATCAAAAAATTATATTACTTTTTATGAACTAACTCTTACTATAATAGACTTATAGTCTTTTGTTACTTATTTAACTTTTAATTTTTTTATAAATAATGTATATTACTTGCATAAAGTCCGAATATGATTATTTATATTTTTTAAACTTTCTGTATTTATTTACTATTTTCTTATTATTTTTTCTAATTTTATTCTTAAATAAGTTATGTTTTTTTATTATTTTTTAATTTTTTTCTTTATTTTTTTAATTTTCTATAAAAATTTCAATAAAAAAGTCAAAGAAATTTGCCAAATTAAAATTTATGTTTTAAATCATGACCACCCGTAAAACGGGTGGTTTGCTCTAGCCCTATAAGGGCATGTTACTGGCTGTGCTACTCGCACATCGAAACGGTTTGCCAAC